>NZ_JBEUNO010000002.1:0-2959806 GCF_040543975.1 Paraburkholderia sp. OAS925 | reverse complement strand
ACGGCGCTGGAAAATACGGCGCCGTCACCGCCCGCCCATGCGCAGAGCGCCGGCATAACCACTCAGCTCCAGCCAACCGAATGCGGCCGTTAGCCGCCCACGAGTCGCCAGTCTTTGTCAGTATGACTTCGATTTTCCGCGAGTTCATAACTCAGTGAATATCGGTTGTATGCCGCTACCACGCTGCATAGCGGTATTATCGCGAGGCGAATCGCCGGCCTCGGCCAGATAGTCCCAAAGCACTGCAGCCTCGATGAGGCTTCACAAAAGCGGTGATACGGTGCCGCAAGTGACAAATTCAGGACTGCACGTTCGCGCAATTCCACTCGACTTTTGCAGCGATTCCAGCCGGGGATCAGTACGATGGTGGATATAGCATAGGTGCATCGTCTACGTGCGTCTTTGCGCCATCGAGAACTATTGGAAAAGCGCGGCGCGCCTTAGACCGTTGAACTCAAGCATGTCGGCAAGCTTAAGCTCGCCATCCGGAGTCGATAGACTTTTCCCGGCTGCGTTTTACGCATTAGTGTTGAGCGAACTCGAGCGTCACTGCCGTCGCTTCCTGCTACGCCACACGAGCTCAACAATCGTTCGCAAGTCATTCAGTGGCTTTTGTCCGGTCGCAATAGAACCGGACGGAAGCCACACGTGCGAGTGGCACGCATAGATGAATGACACCCCGCGGGCGACGCGATCTTTAAGGCAATAAGGGACGCGTCATGTTTGCGACGAAGTCATTTGCGAACGCAGTCGCATTCTGAACTTAGTGCTGGAGGCTCTGCATCGTCGACATGACTAACGCGACGTCGACTCAATCGCAACGACGACTGCGAAACCTCGCGCCGCGCAGACGCGTCATGCCCGATATTCAAGACAGAGCGCATCAGCAATATCGGAAGATATGTCGTTAGTGCTGCAAGATGCGCAGAGAGCGGAGGACCACCCGCATCGGCTGCAACTTGCTTTACGCTGGCATAGGCGGCTGCGGCAAGCAGTAATCAATGTTGCCGACGCAGCGAAGGGAAGGTGTAACCGGCCGCAAAGCGGTGCAAGCTCGAGACCGCTACAAAAAGCGCAAGGCCGGTGAAAAGAGCGCGAGACCGACGCCGGCGGCATTGCCGCTGACGCCGGAGAGGCTCACGCTGAACTCAGCTGCCTCGTCGGACGAGCCGGATGATAAACAGCAGAATGACTGCGCCGATTACTGCGGTGATGATCGAACCGATCCAGCCGCTCCCGAGCGAGATGTGCAGCACGCGGGCGAGCCAACCGCCGACGAACGCGCCAACGATCCCGACGATGATGTCGACGATAAGCCCGAACCCACCACCTTTAACGAGCACGCCAGCAAGCCAGCCTGCGATCGCGCCGATGATAAGCCATGCAATGATGCTGTGTTCCATAATCGAGACTCCATAGTTAAGTGAACAATGCGCGGTGACAGAGCTTAGTCGAAGCTTCCTGGGCAGTCCATATTCAGGATACAGAATTAACATTGTCTCAATGTCTTGTAAGCCAACTGTAGACCAAACGTGTACCGGCGTCTCTGGGAAATTTCGGTTGCCGATGCAGACCAATCGACAAGACGATACGGAGTCCAAACGTTGACGTCCGCCATCATTAAAAACACACTATCCGAAACACCCGGATCTGCGCGCGCGGTAACGTTCTAAGCCTCGGCGCACGATACCGGTTGGCACCACGGCGCCGGTTCGAGTCCGTTCACGTCAATGAGGAATGTATGAAACGTAAAGCTCTTGGGATCGTTGCTGGTGCGTTCGTCGCCGCAGCTTCCTTTGCGTCGTTTGCTGCAGGGCTGCCCGCGCCGTTTGAAGGGAGCAGCACGTTGCAGGCCGAGGGCGTGGTGAAATCCGTCGACCACGCAAGGCATTCAGTGACTGTGCGCGACCCGCAGGGTGGCGAGGCGTCGTTCGACATTACGGATACGCGAGATCTTGCGCGAATAGCTCAAGGCGGCAAAGTCCATATCCGCATGATGCGCAATGCCGTGATCAGCATTACGCGCGGTGCTGATGGACAAGGTGCGGCCGCTGTTGCGGCGTCGATCGGGCAAGCGAAGCCGGAACAGAATGTCAGTGCAGAAGTCCAGGCGATTGACCACGCGTCCGGTGTCATGGCATTGAAAGGGCCGAACGGAGCCGTGTTCCACATTCAGGGCCGCGACCCGGCAAAACTCGTCAATGTAACGCCGGGGATGCAGGTGTTGGTCGCGTTCGCGCCGCAAGTCAGTGTCGCCGTGGCGCCCGTGCAGTAAAGCGCATATTCATGTTGCGCCTATAACGATTGACTGGCGTCCAAGCTAAAAAGGCGTAGTCCTTTCATCGCCACGGGCATCTGCGCTAGATTCCTGCCTTAGTCTGGCTGGCCGGGCACAAGGCGCAATCGTGTGATTTCTGACGGTGCGCCGAGCCGTTTTGGCGGTCCCCAATATCCGGTGCCGCGACTCGTGTACACCCACAGCCCGTTCAGGCGAGCGAGGCCGGCGGTAAACGGTTGCTGAAACCGCACAAAAAAATTCCACGGGAAGAACTGACCACCGTGTGTATGACCTGAGAGCTGCAGTGTAAAGCCCGCTTCAGCGGCTGCTTCGGCGGACCGTGGCTGGTGGGCGAGAAGTACCTTGATTAGCACGTCGCCTGGTGCGTCCGCGATTGCGGCCATTGGGTCACTGCGATGAAGGGGATCATGATGGCCGGCTGAATAGTCGGTCACGCCGGCAATTATGGCGCGGGCGCCGTCGTGCTCGACCACCACATGCTCGTTCAGTAGCACGTGGAGTCCGAGCCGACGGAACTCGTCGATCCATGCATTGGCTCCCGCGTAGTACTCGTGGTTGCCTGTAACAAGGTATGCGCCGTGACGCGCAGTCAACCGCGAGAGCGGCTGTGTGTGGTGAGTCAACTGCGGCACGCTGCCGTCTACGACATCGCCCGTTACGGCTATGAGGTCAGGCTTCAGACGATTCACTGCGTCGACAATAGCGTCGACATAGCGCCGTTTGATGGTTGGGCCCACATGAATGTCGCTGATCTGAACGATGGTGAAGCCGTCGAGGGCAGCGGGCAAGTCGTCGATCGGGACCTCGATTGTCACGACTCTTGCGCGACGGCGAGCGTTAAAGAGGCCGATCAGCGTCGACAGTAATGCAAGCAATGGCACAGCCGCCGCAGTGCCGGTTCGCCAACGTTCGAGAGGGAACGTGCCAGGCCGCATCGCGTCCACGGTCATGAGTGAGGCGAGGGTCAGGTCGCGCACGAACGTCAGCACGAGCAGCGAGGAGAAGAAACCCATCGCCAGCAAGCCGACCCACGCTAGCCGATCGCCCAGCGGCTGCTGTTCGATGGTGCGCGCGAGCATGCCCAGCGGAATCACAAAGACGGACAGCACAAGCCACAACCCCGATAGCCAGCGGACAGTGATGCTCACCGGCATGTCGGGGATCAGGCGGAAACCCACATAGATGTGCAGCAGAATGCCAATGAAGATGAGGCGTACAAGAAACGATGAGCGGCGCATAGGGAAGGTGAGGGCGGGTAAGAGCCGGAGGGCATGAGCTGAACGGCGGCGGCCAGTTGCCGTAGCGACGCGGCGAGCGACCAAGGCTAGGGCGAAGGCCATTCTACCGGCATGCGCGCTCGTGCGCAGACGGCCGCAAAAACACTGAGCGTGCAAAGCGACGCCAGCTTGTATTGCTGCGCAGCAGTGCTGTTGAGACATGCAACGGGCGTGCTCAATCCAGGGTCCCAGCGTGTCTAAACGGTCCGCAGGTTCCCGGATAGCCCTAATTAAATGGGCTTTGAATTACCGATGCGGGTGGAGTATTCTGGAAGTGAGCCGGTCGGCATCAAGAGCCGCTGCCAAATCGACTGACCAAACAGCGGCCCGGCTCGATTGTTGTTATCGCCTAGAACGGCGAGGCGGGAGGCGATCATGAAACTGCTCGGATCAGGCCATCGTTTTCATCACGGGGACTCTGCGCACCGCGCGCATCACGTTGGATATGAGGGCAGCCATGTCATGCTCCCTCTCGTTGGCATATCGTTGATGGCGTTGGGTTTGTATCTCGGCGTGCGCAATGTCGACTTCTCCGAACTAGGCAAGAGCGCGCTCTTCTACATCGTCATGCTATGCGTCGCGCTCGGTATCGCGGGGCTTTTCGGCGTGGTCGGCGCGTGGCTCCGTTCGAATGGCGACGGCACAGAAGAGAATTTCTGCTTTGTCGGCGCAGTGATCGGCGTCGTGGTGTTCTACATCGCGATCTTCAGCTAAAGCAGCGCTTCACTCTATCCGCGCGGCTTCGTCAAAGCTGAAGCGCGGGCTGCGCGGAAACAGAGTCGACGCATCGCCGTAGCCGAGGTTGACCAGGAAGTTCGACCTCACTGTCGTGCCCGCGAAAAACGCCTCGTCCAATTTCGCCGCGTCAAAGCCTGACATTGGGCCAGTGTCGAGGCCGAGCGCGCGGGCCGCCAGAATCAGGTAGCCGCCCTGCAGCGTCGAGTTGCGAAATGCGGTCTCGGCGATCGCCTTGTCGTTACCAGCGAACCAGCTCCGAGCGTCGGCGTGCGGAAAAAGCTTAGGCAGATACTCATAGAACGCCATGTCCATTGCGACAATCGCCGTAACCGGTGCCGCCATTGTTTTATCGACATTGCCGGCCGACAATGCCGGCCGCAGCTTCTCCTTGGCCGCCGCGCTTTTCACAAAGACGAAACGGCCCGGGCTCGAGTTGGCCGATGTGGGGCCGAGCAGCGTGAGTTCGAGAAGTTGACCGAGCAGCGCGTCATCGACGGGTTTCGGCTGCCAGGCGTTGTGCGTGCGCGCTTCGCGGAAAAGTTGGTCGAGTGCTTGATCCGAAAGAGTCATGATGGTTGTCCACTGAAGGAACCGATACTGGAAGCGCGTTGGCGGCAAGAAGTCTCTGCGGAATGAAAGTTTCGGCAGGCGGCGCCATAGACGCATCCGCAACGCGCACTAAATAGCGCCAGCAGGCGGGAACCGAAGCCACAGGCGGCCGCAGTCGAGCAGCGACAGTAGCGCGACGAAGCCACAACGAAGCTGCGGTGAAGTGGCAAGAGACCACAACGAAGCTGCAGTAAAGCCGCGACAAGACTACCGTGAAGCCGCCACGATGCCGCGAAACTCCTAACGGCCATTGCAGCCATAATAGCCAACGTTCTACCGCCGCGCCGCGCTGCGCTCGCACACACAAACATGACGGATCTTTTCGATGATCTTCCGGCTCCCGACGTCGACTGGTATCCCGACTGGCTGGAGCCCGAAACGGCCGAGCAGTTCCTCGCGCGACTCATCGTCGGAGTGGAATGGCGGCAGGACACCATGGGCACGCCCGGCGGTCGCGTCGCGCTGCCGCGGCTGACGGCATGGCAGGGCGACGCCGACGCTGTGTATGTCTATTCCGGTATCCGTAACGAACCGCAGCCGTGGACAGCAGCCGTCGCCGAACTGAAGGCCGATGCTGAGGCGGCTTGCGGAGCCCGATTCAACAGCGTCCTGCTCAACCGCTACCGAAGCGGCGCGGACAGCATGGGCTGGCATGCCGACCGCGAGCCGGAACTGGGACCGGAACCGGTAATTGCATCGGTGAGCTTGGGCGCGGCACGCACATTCGACTTGCGGCACAACAAGACCGGCGCCGTCCAGTCGTTCTCGCTCAAAGGCGGCAGCTTGCTGGTCATGAAGGGCAAGACACAGGCGGAATGGCGGCATCGGGTGCCGAAAGAGCCACGGGTTGTCGGCGAGCGCATTAATTTGACTTTCCGGTGGGTTGCGCCTCATACGCGGGCCGGCGGACCGTCGCGCGGCTAAATCCAGCGGCGATGTGCGCCTGCAAAGTTCTTCGCCGGGACCGGACCCGCCGCAGGCAGGCCCAGGGCAGACTTGCCGCAGACGCCCACGGCAGACCGCACGGCAGACCCACCGGCAGACCGACGGCAGACCGACGGCAGACCCACGGCAGACCCACGGCAGACCGACGGCAGACCCACGGCAGACCGACGGCAGACCGACGGCAGACCGACGGCAGACCCACGGCAGACCCACGGCAGACCCACCGGCAGACCCACCGGCAGACCCACGGCAGACCCACGGCAGACCCCAGGCAACGCGACCCAACGCAGACCCCGCCCCGATGCACCCGATGCACCGGAGGCACTCGAAGCACCCGAACCACCCTTCTCAACTTCACCCTGCGACCTGCCAACCAGGCGACGCACGGCTCGACTCGCCAATGTAAGCGCATAAAAACCAGCAACGACCAGCCGACCCCCAAGCCGTAACCACCACGTCAACTACCGCACACACCCGCGCACACCCGCGCACACCCGCGCACACCCGCGCACACCCGCGCACACCCGCGCACACCCGCGCACACCCGCACAGCCCCACCCCCCCGTCTATACCAAAATTGATATTGCTCCCGCGAATCATATGATTGGACTGTTAACGCCCGGCACACTACGCTACATCACGATCCACGCATCGCGGCGGCCGCAACGGCCGGTCGGATTCGATGGATCGCCTACACAACAACGATCAGGAGACAGTCATGGCGAATACACGACGCGCCGCATGTCGTGCGTTGGGTGCGCTCGCGCTGTGCGCGGGTGTCGGCGCGCTGACGCTGGCAACCCCCGGCGCACACGCGCAGGACAAACAGATCACGCTGGGTTTCGCGCAAGTCGGTGCGGAAAGCGCATGGCGGACCGCCAATACGGAGTCGGTGAAATCCGCGGCAACCGACGCCAAGATCAAACTCAAATTCTCCGACGCGCAACAAAAGCAGGAAAACCAGATCAAGGCGATCCGCTCGTATATCGCGCAAAAAGTCGATGTGATCGCCTTCTCGCCGGTCGTCGAGTCCGGCTGGGAACCGGTGCTGCGTGAGGCGAAGGCCGCGAAGATTCCGGTGATCCTGACGGACCGCAACATCGACGTCAAAGATACCTCGTTGTACGTGACGATGATCGGCTCCGACTTCCTGGAAGAGGGACGCCGCGGCGGCAAATGGCTCGCCGATCGCTATAAGGACGCACAGGGTCCCGTCAACATCGCCGAATTGCAGGGAACGGTCGGCTCCGCGCCGGCGAATGACCGGCACGCCGGCCTCATCGAAGTGATCAAGAGCGATCCGAAGTTCAAGATCATTGCGTCGCAAAGCGGCGACTTCACCTTGGCCGGCGGCAAGCAGGTGATGGAAGCGTTTATCAAGAGCTACGGCAACAAGATCAACGTGGTTTATGCGCATAACGACGACATGGCGCTCGGCGCGATCCAAGCGATGGAAGAGGCGGGCATGCATCCGGGCAAGGACGTCGTGGTCGTTTCGTTCGATGCAACCAAGGGTGGCTTCCAGGCCATGGCCGCAGGCAAGATGAATGTCGACGTGGAGTGCAGCCCGCTGCTCGGACCGCAACTGATGTCGGCGGTCAAGGACGTGGTAGCCGGCAAACCTTTGCCGAAGCGCATCCTGACGGAAGAGACCGTGTTCCCGATGAGCGTCGCAGCGCAGACCTTGCCGACGCGAAAGTACTAGGAAAAGGTAGTTAGGCATCCTTGCAAACACACTTGCTTGCAAGCTGCGTCAGCGGCCAATAACGCAGCAGCAAGCAACAAGCAGCAAACGCAACCAGCAAACGCACACAGCCAAACCAGCACGTAACGTTTCTCCAGCGGTGCCTGACCGTCCGATTGCTTGGGCAGCGGACGGTCTCTTTTCACCCGATGTCGAAACGTGCCTCATGAAGCCACCACGGCACACAGGCACCACGGCACGCAGGCACCAGCCACCCACGCACCGCCGCTCGAGCGAGGTCTATGACGCATCCCGCTTCCGAACCCAAACCGCCGGCCACGAGCACGACAAGGTCCGCCGCCGCTGCGTCCGCCGACCACGGCGACGCGCACGAGCCGATCCTCGAAACAACCGGCGTCACCAAGACATTCCCTGGCGTGAAGGCGCTGCAGGGCGTCGATTTCCGGCTTTTCCCTGGCGAAGTCCATACGTTGATGGGACAGAACGGCGCCGGCAAATCGACGCTGATCAATGTGCTGACAGGCGTCCTCGCGCCCGACTCCGGCACGATCCGTCTCGCAGGCGAAGTCGTGGCCTTCGCGTCGCCGCAGGAAGCCGAAGCGGCAGGCGTGCGCACGCTTTATCAGGAAGTGAATCTGTGCCCGAACCTGTCGGTCGCGGAAAACATTTTTGCGGGCCGGCAGCCGCGACGCTTCGGCGCGATCGACTGGCCCGACATCAAGCGCCGCGCGCAAGCCGCGCTTGCGCGCCTCGACATCACGCTCGACGTCACACGCTCGCTCGACGCTTATCCGATCGCGGTCCAGCAGATGGTGGCGATCGCCAGAGCGCTTTCCGTCGATGCCCGTGTGCTGATCCTCGACGAGCCCACGTCGAGCCTCGACGACAGCGAGGTCGCGCAGCTCTTCAAAATACTTCGGCATCTTAAGCAATCGGGTATTGCCATACTGTTCGTCACGCACTTCATCGAGCAGACGTATGCCATTTCCGACCGCATCACGGTCATGCGCAACGGCGAACGCGAGGGGGAATATCTCGCGCGCGATTTGCCCGCCGATCTGCTCGTCTCGAAGATGGTCGGTCACGAGCGCATGAGCGAGCGTCTGCGCGAAGCCGCTCACGAAGCGTGCGATCACAGCGACGACACGCAAGACGATCACAGCGCGCCGCCGTTTATCGAACTACGCGGCCTCGGCAAACGCGGCACTTTGCAGCCAATCGACCTCGACGTGCAGCGCGGTCAGATACTCGGACTCGCCGGGTTGCTCGGCTCGGGGCGCACGGAAACCGCGCGGCTGCTGTTCGGCGCAGACCGTGCCGACAGCGGCACGATGCTCGTGGATGGCAAGCCGGTGCGCCTGCGATCCCCGCACGATGCGGTGCGCCACGGCATTGCGTACTGCGCCGAAGATCGCAAGAAAGAGGGCATCGTCGCCGACCTGTCGATCCGCGAGAACATCCTTCTCGCGTTGCAGGCGAGGCGTGGCTGGTGGCGCAAGATCAACCGTCAGCGCGCGCGCGAGCTGGCCGATCTGTGGATCGAGCGGCTCGGCATCAAGGCTTCGGACGCGGAGCAGCCTATCGGTCTGCTGTCCGGCGGCAACCAGCAAAAAGCGCTGCTTGCGCGCTGGCTTGCGACCGATCCGAAACTGCTGATTCTCGACGAGCCCACACGCGGCATCGACGTCGCCGCGAAATTCGACATCATGGATCGCCTGCTCGCGCTGTGTGGGAACGGTCTGAGCATTCTGTTCATTTCGTCGGAGATCAGTGAAGTGCTGCGCGTCAGTCATCGGGTAGCCGTGCTGCGCGATCGCCGCAAAATTGCGGAAGTCAGAGGCACGGCATCGAATGAGGACAATATCTACCGACTCATCGCGGGGAGCGGCGAATGAAGCTATCGAACTGGCTCGCGCGTGACGGCGTCGAGCGTCCGTTGATCTGGCCATGCGTGACGTTGGCGTTGTTGTGCGCGCTCAATCTCTGGGTCAATCCGCACTTTCTGTCATTGCGTATGCTCGACGGCCATCTGTTCGGCGCGCCAATCGACGTGCTGAATCGTGCGGCTCCGCTCGTGCTCGTCGCAACGGGCATGACGCTCGTCATCGCGACGCGCGGCATCGACATTTCGGTCGGCGCAGTAGTGGCTATCGCAGGCGCGGCGGCCGCGACGATCCTCGCCACGCAACCGGTGCCGACGGGCGGCCTGATCGCTCAGGCGTTGCTCGCGGCGTTGATCGTCGGCGTGCTGAGCGGCATGTGGAACGGCGTGCTCGTGTCGTTTGTCGGTATGCAGCCGATCATCGCAACGTTGATTCTGATGGTCGCGGGCCGCGGCATCGCGCAACTACTGACGGCAGGGCAAATCATTCCGATCGGCGCGCCGGGCTATCTGTTTGTCGGCGGCGGATACTGGCTGGGCGTGCCATGCTCGGTGTGGATTGCGACGCTCGCTGTGCTGGCCACCGCGGCGCTCGTCGAGGGAACGGCGCTGGGGCTCTTTATCCGCGCCATCGGTGTGAATCCGGTGGCGACTCGCCTTGTTGGCTTGCGCTCGAAAGCGCTGGTTTTTGCGGTGTATGGATTCTCGGGATTGACGGCGGCAATGGCGGGCATTCTCATCAGCTCGAACGTGCGCAGCGCCGACGGCAACAACGCCGGCCTGCTCCTGGAGCTCGACGCGATTCTCGCGGTGACGCTCGGCGGCACGTCGCTGCTCGGCGGCCGCTTTAGTCTCGCAGGCACGGTGCTCGGGGCGCTGATCATTCAGACGCTAACGTACACGACGTATTCGATCGGCGTGCCGCCCGAAGCCACGCTCGTCGTCAAGGCAGCGGTCGTGCTGGCGGTGAGCGTGATTCAGTCGCCGGCTGCGCGAGCGCTCGCGGTTTCGTTCGGGATGCAGATCATCAAGCAACGCGGGGTGGCACGATGAGACGATTGTTCGCAGCGTGGGCGCATATCGTCGATCCGCGCACCTTGCCCATCGCGGTTACGATCCTGCTGTTCTGTGCGCTGTTCGGTTTCGGCTCGGTCATGTACACCGGCTTCTTCTCGTGGCAGGTGCTGCTCGATCTACTGGTGGATAACGCGTTCCTGCTGATTGTCGCCATCGGCATGACGTTCGTGATCGTGTCGGGCGGGATCGATCTGTCTGTCGGTTCTGTCGTTGCGCTCACTACGATTGTAGAAGCGGTATTGTCCGAGCGGCTGCATCTGTCGGTATGGATCATTCTGCCGATCGTTCTTCTGATGGGCACCGTGTTCGGCGCCGTGCAGGGCGCGCTGATTCACTTCTTTCGTTTGCAGGCGTTTATCGTGACGCTCGCCGGCATGTTCTTCGCGCGCGGCTTGTGTTTCCTGATCACCACGCAGTCGATCACGATCACCGATCCCACTTTCCACGCGATCTCCGCCTTCCGTCTGGACATCGGCGTCGGCTCCGTGACCGCGAACGTGCTGATCGCGTTCGTCGCGCTCGTCGGCGCGATTTTCATCGCGCACTTCACGCGCTTTGGCCGCAACGTATACGCGGTGGGCGGCAATGCCCGCTCCGCGCTGTTGATGGGCTTGCCGGTCGCGCACACGCGCATCGGCGTGTATGCACTGAGCGGCTTCTGCTCGGCGCTCGGTGGCGCGGTGTTCACGTTCTATGTGCTGTCCGGCTACGGCTTGCAAGGGCAGGGCATGGAACTCGACGCGATTGCCGCGACCGTGATCGGCGGAACGCTGCTGACGGGTGGCGTCGGCTATGTGGTCGGATCGCTGTTCGGCGTCGGCATTCTGGGCACCATCCAGACGCTGATTACGTTCGACGGCACGCTCAGTTCCTGGTGGACCCGCATCGTGATCGGCGCGCTGCTGTGCGCTTTCTGCCTGCTGCAGCGGTTGATCGAACGGCATGCGAAGTCGGTGCGGCGTCCCGGCGGCACCGGCGCGGTCGTCACGTCGGGACGCGAACGCGCGCATGGAGAAGCGTCGGCAGCAACCGACTCGCATGTGATAGGCCGCGCGCCCGAACAGGCTTGAGCCTCGCACTAAAGAGGGTGGCAGGGGCGCGCTTTTTTAGTCGTCGAGCGCCCGGCCTCGCGTTTCCGGCAGCGTAAGCGCGGCGAGAATCACGATTCCATAGGCCGCCGCCGCGAATGCGCCGATTGCGTGGCCGAGCGTCATCGTTTGCGACACGTAGCCGATCAGGAACGGGAAGGTCGCACCGACAGCGCGGCCGAAGTTGTAGCAAAAGCCCTGGCCCGAACCGCGAATGCGCGTAGGAAACAGTTCGGTCAGGAACGCACCCATGCCTGAAAAAATACCGGACGCGCAGAACCCGAGCGGAAAACCGAGCACGAGCATCGAGAAGTTATCGAGCGGAAGCTGCGTGTAGATCGATGCAATCGCGCACGAAGCGAGGGCGAACGCAATGAACGCGCGCTTGCGGCCAATACGGTCGCTCACATACGCACCCGTCAGATACCCGCAATACGATCCGACGATCACGACGCCAAGATAACTGCCGGTGCCGATCACGCTCAGGTGCCGCTCCGTCTTCAGATACGTCGGCAGCCACGTCGTCACCGCGTAGTAGCCGCCTTGCACACCCGTCGCGAGAATGGACGCGCGCAATGTCGTCCAGACGATGTCGCCGCGGAAAATATCGAGCAGCGCAGGACGCGCCTGCGCCGCATCCTGCGCCTCTTTCTGCCGCCGATGCACCTCCGGTTCTTCGACGAAGCGGCGAATCCAGATCACGAACGGCGCAGGCGCGATGCCGATCGCGAACAGCACGCGCCACGCGTAGTCGGCCGGAACGAGCGAGAAGACGGCCATGAAGAGCAACGTCGACACGCCCCAGCCAATCGCCCATCCGGCCTGCACGAGCCCGACCGCCTTGCCGCGGTCGCGTGCGCGAATCACTTCGCCGATCAGCACGGCGCCTGCCGTCCATTCGCCGCCGAAGCCGAGCCCCATCAATCCTCGCGCCCACAGCAACTGCGAGAAGTTCTGCGCGAGCGCGCACGCCAGCGTGAAAACGGCGAACCAGAGGATCGTGATCTGCAAGGTCTTCACTCGTCCAACACGATCGGACAGTACGCCCGCTGCCCATCCGCCCACCGCGGAACTCAGCAGCGTGACGGTGCCGATCAGTCCCGCGTCGCCACGCGTGATGCCCCACGTCGCGATCAGCGTCGGAATCACGAAGCTCAGGAACTGCGTGTCCATTGCGTCGAGCACGTAGCCGATCTTGCAACTCCAGAACGCACGCTTCTCGGCCGCGGAGATCCGCCGATACCATGCGAACGGGCCTTTCCCCGCGTCGGACGCGCCGTAGCGCTCGGCGTCCGCGGTCAACTGCGCTTTGGTTTCCATGCTTGAACTCCGGTCGTCGTGATGGACCGCGTCTTCGCGCGCGGCTTGCGGATGAAATGGCGCCGCGCTAGATCACGGCGAGCGTGGTGTTGAGGATGTCGGTGACGAGCATGTGCCCCGGCTTGTGCGCGATCGCAAACGGCAAGCGCGCGCTTTCTATCGCGGCTTGCGGTGTGACGCCGCACGCCCAGAACACAGGCAGTTCGTCGTCGCGCACGTCGACCGCATCGCCGAAATCGGGCCGCGACAGATCGCGAATGCCGATCAACGACGGATCGCCGATATGCACCGGCGCGCCGTGCACAGCAGGAAAGCGGCTCGTGATCTGAATCGCGCGGATGGCGTCGGCGGCTTTCATCGGACGCATGGAAACAACGCGATTGCCGCCGAACACGCCGGCGCGCACATTGGGCTCGCGCGTTCGATACATCGGCACATTGACCTGCTGTTCGATATGACGCAGACCGATGCCATCACGCCGCAGCATTTCCTCGAATGAAAACGAGCAGCCGATCGCGAACACCACGAGGTCGTCGCGCCACAGTTCATCGAGGCTGCGCACTTCCTCCGCGCGTTCGCCGTGGCGATACACATAGAACGCCGGCACGTCGTTGCGAATGTCGAGATCCGCGCCGAGTGCGGGCACGCTCCACGCGCCCGGTTCGCCGATGCCGAGCAACGGACACGCCTTCGGATTGAACGTGCAAAAACGCAGGAAATCGCCAGCGTATTGCTGCGGAAGAATGGCGAGATTGGCTTGCGCATAGTCGCCGCAATAACCCGCGGTGGGACCGGACAGGCGACCGCTGCGCACTTGCTGACGAAACTCGGATGGCGTGTAGGGCATGAACTGCTCGACTGGAATTGACGGGACTGGCCTTCTGATGCGTTCCAGATTAGTAACGTCAAAAATATCGATCCAGCGAGTTTTTCTTGCGATTCGTTAACTTAAACTTAACGGCGGCGCGACCCGTTTTCCGGCGATCATCGTATGCCTCATTCGCACCTCATTCGCGCCTCATTCGTTATCGCGAGACCTCATGCAATGAATACCCGCTTCGTCGAAACGTTTCTCACGCTCGCGCGGCTCGGCAGTTTTCGCGCGACGGCGACCGCGATGCACGCCACGCCCGCCGCGATTTCGTTGCGTATTAAAACGCTGGAATCCGAGCTTGGCGTCGAATTGATCGAGCGCGACGCGCCCGAGTTCAAGCTCACGGCAAACGGCGAGCGTCTGCTCGCGCACGCGCGCTCGGTCGTGCAGGCCACGCGCTCGCTGCAACTCGCCGCGCAGGACGAAACGCAATTGGCGACGCGTCTGCGCCTCGGTGTGATCGAAACGGTCGTGCATAGCTGGCTGCCCGACTACATTCGCATGCTGAACCTCGAGTACCACCGCATCGTCGTGGACTTGACCGTGGATTCAAGCGCGGTGCTCGGCCCTCGTCTGCGCGCGGGCGAACTCGATCTGGTGATTCAGGTGGAAGAAGTGGGAGAGCTGGAGACGTCGATCGTATCCGCGCTACTCGCGAGTTATCCGGTGCGCTGGATCGCGCGCAGCGACCTCATCCCCGCGACTCGCGCGAAGCATGCCGACACGCTGTTGAGTAAACCGGTGCTGACGTTCGGCCGCGGCACCGCGCCGCAAATCGCCGTCGAGGCTATCGTGCAGACGCTTGCGCGGCGCGCCGGCGTGCCGTTTGCGGACACGCAGGTAACGTGCATGCCTTCCGTTGCGGTCATCGTGAAGCTGTTGCGCGACGGCTATGGCATCGCGGCGGTGCCCGCGCTTTTTGTCGAGCCGTTTCTCGCGAGCGGAGAACTGGGGCACTTGCAGGTGCGCCCGCTGCCGCCGCCGATCAATGTGGCGATGTACTACCGCGACGACGCCGACGTCGGCGTGCTGGCGGCCGCGCGCGTCGCGCGCAATGCGTGCGATCAGTATGCGAAAGCGATGGGGCGGCAGTTGATCGAGAAGCGCTAGATCAAGCGCTGCATGAAGCGCGGCTCGCTACTCGCGTTCGAGGCGCCGCCGCGCCGTCGCAGCGAGCCGTTCGAACGGAAGCGTGCTCGCTGCAAGCGCGGCCATCTCCGGATAGTGCTCGCGCGCGATGTCGGTCAACACTTGCCCAGGCGGTGCCTCGATCGCGACGCGCGCGCCCATTTCCTGCATCACGGTGAGCGCGTCGAACCAGCGCACCGTGTAGCGCATGTTGGTCGCGAGATCGTCGCGAATCGCATCGGCTGTATACAGCGGACGGCCGCCGCGATTGCCGATGTACACGCTTTGCGGCGCGCGAAACGGAATCGTGCGCGCATACGCGCTCAGTTCGTCGCTTGCTTGCGTGAGCAGTTCGCAATGCGAAGGAACGCTGACCGCAAGACGCGTCGCCTTGCGCGCGCCTGCATCCAGAGCGCGGTGGATGAAACTGTCGAGCGCGGTGTTCGCCCCTGCCATCACGATCTGGCGCGGCGCGTTCACGTTGCCGATATAGACGGGCGGCTCGCCTTCGTCGGCGTGCCGTGCGGCGAGCGCGGCGAGTTCATGCTCCGTCAAGCCGGAAACAGCCGCGAGACCGTAGCCCGATGGATACGCCGCTTCCATCAGTTCCGCGCGGCGGCGGACCATCTTCAAAGCGTCGGGGAAAGCGAGCGCGCCGCAGCTCACCGCCGCCGGGTACGCGCCCACCGACAAACCGGCGCTCAGGTCCGGCGTCACTCCTTCATCTGCGAGGGCACGCGCAATCGCCACGCCTGCGACGGTCAGTCCGCATTGCACGGCAACAGTCGAGCGCAACGCATCGGGCGTGTCGAGTGTGAGCACGTCGGCGCCTAGCACGCTGGACGCTTCATCGAGTGTTGCGCGCACGGCGGGATGCGACGGCAGCCGATGCAGAAAGCCGTCGCTCTGCGCGCCCTGGCCTGGGAAGATCAGCGCGAGCATCAGAGTTCCGTCCGATGAACGCAGACCCACGGATCGGCAAGCAGTTGCGGACCGCTTGCATGACGCACCATCACGCGTGGCTTGCCGGCGGCCCACTCGGCGAGCGCGACGCCGCCTGCTGGTGTCTCGAGTTGCGCGTCGATGCGAATGCCGGTTTCGCGCGCGAGCGTTTGCAGATAGCTCAGCAAGCCCGCCGCGCATTCACGCGACAATCGTTCCGGTGTCCGAATCAATAGATCGAGATCGCTCGATTGCGTGACTGCTGCCGTTTGCGTGGCGAGTTCGAAACCAACGCTGCCGGTCGGGCCCCAGACAAGCGCGTTGAGTGCGCTTTGTGCATCCCGTTGCAACCGGGCGAACGCGACGAACGCGGGCAACGCGGCGCGCGTTGCATCGGGCTCGTTTCGCACCAACGCCTCGGGCGAAACGGCTTCGACAATATCCGTCGATGCCGCCCACGTGCCGTACCGCTGAGACCGCTGCGCGCCGCGCAAGCCAATCGCAACGAAGCCGGGCGCGGCGAGCGCGCGCCGCACGACCGCATACGGCGCGCGCTCGAACGCATCGCGCACCCAGTCGGGTTCGCCGTCGAATGCAGCGAGGCGCCGCAAGCGCAGCAAGTCATGCGCGCGCCAGCGTTCGTCGCACGACGCAGCGGCCTCGCTTGCAAACGGCGGCGCGGCGCAGACCGGCATTACACGGCATCCCATTGCTCGGCGAGACGCCGCCGCACTTCGATGGACGCCGCGCGGTTCTTCTGCGCCGCCGCGGATTCCAGCCGGCGCGCAAGCGTGCGGCTGCCGACGCGCGCACTGCCGATCTGTTCGCACAACACCTGCTGCACGCGCGCGATCTGCGCGGCGTCCGGCGCGTCGGCGTCGATACCTTCGATCAATTGATCGAGCAGCCCGAGCTTCGCGAACGAGGCCATCGAGTAGGACATCGGCACAATGGTTTCGCCGAGCGCGTCGAGCGCCTCGACGGTGCGGCGCGTGACGCGCGCGGCGGCTTCCTTGCCCATCGCGTGAACCATCGTGCCGGGCGCGTCGAGCGCGACGATGCGATTGGCCTGATAACCGTGCGCGAGGAACGCGCCCGACATCGCCGGTCCGACGATCAGCGCAATCACCGGATGCCCCGCATCGCGAGCGGACGCATACGCGTCGACCGCGGCGGCGCACGCGAGATGAATGCCGAGCATTTCCTCGCGATAGCCGTACGCCTGGCTCTTCACATCGACGATCGCGACGATCGGACGACGCGTGGCGCTTGCCGCATCGTCGGCGATCACTTCGCGAACGGCTCGCGCGAGCAGCCAGCCCTGTTCGAGTCCGACGACGTTGTCGGTCGCGCGCGGAAAGCGGTTGGCGGCGTCGGGCACGACGGTGATGAAGCGGGCGGTTTCGCCGCCGAGCGGCGCGTCGGCGCTCCACACGGGCGCCGCGTTGCGGGATTCGCCGGCGAGCGCATGGAACCAGCGCGCGCCGCGGCTCAGTGAGGTGTCGCTCATGCTTGCTCCTTGCGTGACTGGGATTGTGGCGCTTGGGTCGCTTCGGCTGCATAGACCTCGCGCATGCTCTCCGGCGTGACGCTCGCCGGATCGATCCGCGCGAGCCGCTGCAAGAACGTGTCGACCTGTTCGCTGCGATGCGCGGCCGGCACGCCTTGCACGAACGCGGCATGCACGGCGGCGCGCACGTCCGCGGCGTCGTCGTCCACGAGCCGGTCTGCGAGCGAACTCGCCACGCGCTGCTCGCCGCCGATCAACTGCCACACGCGGCGCCGGTCGGACGCATCCAGTTCGTCGATGCCCGCTTCCTGCTCGATCACTTCCGGTCCGTTCATGCCGAGCCGTCCCTGCTTCGTCACGACCAGATACGAGCACAACGCTGCGGCCAGCGACATGCCGCCGAAGCAGCCCACCATGCCCGCGATCACGCCGACCACCGGCACATGCCGGCGCAGCGCGACGATGGCCGCCTGCATCTCGGTGATCACGGCGAGGCCCAGATTGGCTTCCTGAAGCCGCACGCCGCCGGTTTCGAACAGCACGACCGGCCGTACGATCTTGCCGCGCTCGCAATCGCGCAACGCCATCTCGAGCGCGGCGGCGATCTTGCTGCCCGACACTTCGCCGATGCTGCCGCCCTGGAACGCGGACTCGATCGCGGCAATCACAGCGGGCTCGCCGTCGATCGTGCCGCGCGCGATCACGCAGCCGTCGTCGGCCTGGCACACGACGCCTTGCAGCGGCAGCCACGGCGATTCGATCCTGTCGAACGGGCCGAGCAGTTCGCGGAAGCTGCCTGGGTCGAGCAGCGCGCGGGCGCGCTCACGCGCGGGCAGCTCGATAAAGCTTTCGCGCAGCAGCGGCGCGGCATGCACAGTCGCGGGCGTGCTCATGCGTCGTCTCCCTGTTCCGCGGCCTCGACCGCTTCCGCGAGCCGCAATGCGACCACACCAGGCGTCGCGCCGAAGTCATTGATTTCGATTTGCGCGGCGCCGTCGTAGCGGGTGAAAAAGCGATCCAGCACGCTTTTCCAGATATGGCTGTAGCCGTCGACGCTCGTGCGCACGACGACATGTGCAGCGAGCGCGTTCGGATTATCGGTGGGCGAGAGCAACACTTCCAGATCGCCCGAACCCACCACGCCGACGTGCGCGCGGGCCGTGACGGCGCGTTGCGCCGGATAGTCGAAGGTCAGATGTTCCATGAGGCTCAGCTCCCGCTGACGTCGTGATGCGCCAGCATGTCGAGGAAAAGGGTGGCGGCGAGCAGATCGGCTGCGCCGCCGGGCGATGCGTTGAGCGACAGCAAGTCGCGTTCGAGCGCGGCGAGCGCGTCACGGCCTGCGCGCGTCGAACTGCCGCCGGCTTGCAGCACGCGCTGCGCGCCGTGCTGGCCTGCATGCAAGCCTGCGAGGCCTGCGCGGTGCAGCAGGCAGGTGTCGTCGAGCGAGGCCATGATGGAGAGCAGGGCGTCGACGCGCGCGGCATCTTCGGCAATGCCGCGCTCGCGTGCCGCGATCAGCGCCGGCAAGCCGACGGCGATCACATGCGGGAAGCCTTCCTGCGCCTCGCGGCGCGCGCCGCCGACCTGATAGCGTTGACGCGCGCGTTCGCCGTGACTGTCGGTGGCGGCTGCGAAGCGATCGGGGAAGCAGGCGATCTGCGCCGCACGCCGGGAGATCGCCGAGGCGTCGAGCCGGAGCGCGGCATCCGCGAACGACGCGCCCGCGACCAGCAGCCCGACGATCCATATCGCGCCGCGATGCGCGTTGCTGCCGCCGGTCGCGCGCAGCATGTCCTGCTCGCCCGCGCGGCCGATCTGCGCGAGTTCGGCGCGCAATAGCGCCGACGGCTCGCCGCGCCGCCGCGCCGTGCGCGCGAGTGCGGCGAAGGTCGGCTCGAGCGCGTGCGCCGAGCGTCGCATGATGGCGAGGTCGAGATCGCGATGCGCGCCGCTGCCGCGCCGGTCGACGAGCGCGGGCTTCGGCGTGAGCTCGGCTTCGTCGATCAGCGCGGTTACGGCGTAATGGGCAAGTTGCGAGTCAGGGCATGAGTCTTGTGCGCGCTTCGCGACACGCTCATCAAAAGCAGCGGCCGCTGTCGTGACCGGATGCAGAGCTTGCGTGGCTCGGCCATACGGCGCGTCCCCGCGCTCGGTCCAGGCACACGCTCGCGCGAGCGGCTCGGGCATCTCTATCGCGGACACGCATGGCACGTCTTCGCGCTCCAACAAAGCAGCGGCTCTCATCACCAGCTCCTGAAGCGCGCCGGCGGCGCGTACAAACCGCCCGACCAGGTGACGAGATCGTCGATGCTGCGTGCCGCGAGCAGCGAACGCTTCGCTTCGCCGCGTCGAATGCCGAGATCTTCCGGATACGCGACGATGCCGCGCCGGCGCAACTCCGCCGTCTTTTCCGGCTTCGCGCGCAGGCCGATCGGCGTCACGCCGGCGACCGCGGCAATCGCCGCGCGCCGTTCGTCGATGCCCTCGGCCTTGTGCAGATGCGCGATGCCTTCCTCGGTGACGACGTGGCTCACGTCGTCGCCATAGATCATGACGGGCGCGATCGGCATGCCGTTTTTCGCGCCGACCGCGACCGCGTCGAGTTCATCGACGAAAGTCGGTTCGCCACCTTTCTTGTACGTCTCGGCCAGTTGCACGACGAGCTTCTGACCACGCGACACGGGCCCCTGATCTTTCAGCAGCTTGAGCCACGCTTCGCTCGAATGACGCCGGCCGCGCGGATCGTGACCCATGTTGGGCGCACCGCCAAAGCCGGCGAGGCGGCCGCGCGTGACCGTCGACGAATTGGCGTCCGCGTCGATCTGCAGCGTCGAGCCGATGAATAGATCGACCCCATATTGCCCGGCCAATTGGCACAGCACGCGGTTCGAGCGCAGCGTGCCGTCGCTGCCGGTGAAGAACACGTCGGGGCGCGCCTCGATATACGCCTCCATGCCGACCTCGCTGCCGAAGCAATGGATGCTGTCGACCCAGCCCGATTCGATCGCGGGAATCATCGTGGGATGCGGATTGAGCGTCCAGTTGCGGCAGATCTTGCCCTTCAGGCCGAGCGACTCGCCGTAAGTGGGCAGCAGCAGTTCGATGGCCGCGGTGTCGAAGCCGATGCCGTGGTTCAGCGACGTCACGCCGTACGGCGCGTAGATGCCGCGTATCACCATCATCGCGGTCAGCACCTGGAGGTCGCCGATATGGCGCGGATCGCGCGTGAACAGCGGTTCGACGGCAAAGGGGCGGTCCGCCTCCACGACCACGTCGACCCACGAGCCGGGAATATCGACGCGCGGCAGTTCATCGACGATCTCATTGACCTGCACGATCACGATGCCATGACGAAACGCTGCGGCCTCGGCGATGGTGGGCGTGTCCTCGGTATTCGGACCGGTGTAGAGATTGCCGTGACGGTCGGCTTTTTCCGCGCACAGCAGCGCGACATGCGGCGTGAGGTCGACGAACATGCGCGCATACAGTTCGACGTACGTATAAATCGCGCCGATCTCCAGTTGCCCGTCTTCGAGCAGTTGCGCGACGCGCAGGCTTTGCGGGCCGGCAAACGCAAAATCCACTTTATGTGCGATGCCGCGCTCGAACAGCGTCAGATGCTCAGGACGACTGATGCTCGAGATGAGCAGATGCAGATCGTGAAGCTTCTGCGGATCGACCTTGGCCAGCGAGCGCGACAGGAAGTCGGCCTGCTTCTGGTTGTCGCCTTCGAGCGCGACGCGGTCGCCGGGCTGGATCAGCGTCTCGAGCGCATCGACGATGCGCGTGGACGGCAGCACGCCGTCTTCGAGCCACGGCGCGATGGCCGCGAGGCGGCGCTTTTTTTCGTCGCGGCGCGTGGTCCACGAACGTGCGTCGGATGGTGCTTCGGCGGGTGCGTTCATCGGCTCAATCAACTCCCGGTAGTAGCGCGCGGCGGACGGCCGCGCGGCTTGGGTTGGCTTGCGAGCGCGGCTTCCGCCTGCGCGCGTTCGGTCAGGAAACGGTGCAGCAGTTCGCCCGTGCCGAGCAGATGCGCGACGACGAGCGCCTGGGCGGCCGGCACGTCGCGGCGCCGCACGGCGTCGAGCAATTCGGTGTGTTCATCGTCGGATTCGCCCTTGTAGGACGGCAAGCCGAACTTCAGGCGCAAGTAACGCTCGCCCCGCCGATGCAGTACGCGAATCAGATCTTCGAGCTGCGGACGCGCGGCCGGCGCATACAGGCTCATGTGAAACGCCGCGTTGCGCGCGACGTAGAGCGACGGGTCTGCCTCGCGCTCCGCCGCCCGGCCGAGCGCCGCGCATTCGCGCAGCGTGGCGGCCGTGTGCTTCGGAATGGCGAGTCCGATTGCAAGGCTCTCGAGCGCCGAACGGATCTCGTAGATTTCGCGCGCCTCATCCGCCGATAACGGCGCGACCGTCGCGCCTTTGTGCACCGCGACCTTCGCCCAGCCTTCGGTTTCGAGCAGGCGCAAAGCCTCGCGCACCGGGATCGCGCTGACCGAGAAGTGCCGCGCGATCGCGTCCTGACGCAGCGGCGCGCCGGGCGCCAGCGTGCCGTCGATAATCGCTTCGCGCAACGCGTCGGCGATCACGCGGGACGTGCTTTCGCGCGGTGCGGCCGCCCGCAGCAGCGGGGCGCGCGCGGGGGTGTCCAAGGGAAGAAGGTCGGTGGTTGTGTCGCTCATGGTTCAAATATTATATACAAAAATTAGGTATTTAAACGCGGGCAAACCCGGAGATTTTTTGCGTGGGCGGCGCGGGCGTTTCGTGGGCGGCATCGTTCGGACCGGTCAGCGGTGAGTGCGTGAATTTTCTGATTGTCGCGGCGTCTTTTCGCGTGCATGCGATGGGCTTGCCGCTCGCTCTGACAGCGCTCGCGCTAGTCGCTCGTTTGCTTGTGATTTTGTTCGCGCCACAGACAAGCGCAAAGCACCGTCCAGCAAGACGAAAGGGCCGCTCGGCGTGGCCCCTGGCCATTCGGCCGACTGGCGCAGGCGGTCGTGGAGAGGCATGCTGCTGTTCGTTAGAAGGTGCGTTCGTCCGCGGTTCGATGTTTGCCGCGCTGTACAGCGGTCTGTACAATGGTCGCCGTGGCCCCAAGTCTTTTGTTTTGCGCCACGCTTCGACCGGCAGCCGCAAATCGCCAGCCCGACCCGCAACCGCAAGGGCAGGCAAACCGCACGGCGGCGGAAGCGTTTTCTAACTTTTGACAGGAGTGGCCGGAGGGCAACCTCGCAGGCCGGATAACCCATGAACGTCCTTACTTACAGCGAGGCCCGAGCCGGCTTTAAGCAGGCAATGGATGAAGTCTGCCGCGACCACGCACCGATGCTCATCACGAGACAGAGTGGCGAAAACGTGGTGATGGTGTCGCTGGAAGACTTCAACGCGATGCAGGAGACCTTGTATCTGCTGAGTTCGTCGAAGAATGCCCAGCGGCTCGCGCGATCCATTGCCCAGTTGAATGCCGGCGGTGCGGCCCCGCGCGAACTGCTGACCGATGAACCGACACAAAAGCCGCAACGAACACGCCGCAAAGGCTGACAGCATCTTTATGTTTACCGACGACGCCTGGGACGACTACGTGTATTGGCAGGAGACCGATCGCAAGGTCGTCCGCAAGATCAATGCGTTGCTGGAGGAGTGCCGGCGCGATCCGTTTATCGGCACGGGAAAACCGGAGCCGCTCGTCGGCAGCCTGAGCGGTTTCTGGTCGCGCCGCATCACGTTTGCCGATCGGCTCGTGTATCTGCCGAAAGATGGGAAGATCTATGTGATCGCGTGCCGGTTTCACTATGACCAGTGAGCGAGTACCGAGCGAGTACTGCGCGGCCAGCTACATCGCCAGCCGTACGCGCGCCATTCACTCGGCCTGTCGCCGCGCGCGCCCGCGCGAACCCAGCAACGAAAAGAGCGGCCAGCCGAGATTCACGCCGAGGCTCGCGATCACGATCAGCGCCATGCCGGCCCACTGCGCCAATGAAAGCGCGCGGCCGTACACGATTGCATCGACGGCAATAGCGGTGAGCGGATAGACGAACAGCAGCACCGCGATGATCGGCGTGGTCAGCTTCGGCAGCGCGCCATAGATCAGCACGTACGAAAGCCCCGTGTGCAGCACGCCCATGCCGACAATCCAGAACCATTGCATCGGCTCGATATGCGTGGCGTCGAAAGGTGCAACGAGCGGCGCGATGAACGGCAGGCACACCACGCCCACCGCACATTGCATCAGCGTCAGCAGGTGCGGGCGCAAATTGCCGAGCCCTTTGGCGATCAACGTGACGCTGGCATAGAGTACCGAGCCGGCCAATGCCTCGCCGATGCCGATCAGGTAGCTTGCATGGCCCTGCAGATTTTCCGTGGCCGCCACGCCCGACGCGAGCACGAGCCCGCCGAAGGCCGCCGCGATCCAGCCGAGCCGATCCGCGCCGAGCCGTTCGTTGAAGAGCGCCGCGCCGATCAGCACGACCCAGAACGGCTGCACATGAAACACCACGGTCGCGACGGCAATGCTGGTGCGATGGATCGCATCGAAAAAGCCGACCCACTGCGTGACCATCAATACGCCGGAGATGAGCGCGAGCGTGAGCGTGCGTCGCGTGAAATGCGCGCGCGTGAAGTAGCCTTTCCACGCGCAATATGCGGCCAGCGACAGAAAGCCGAACAGGCAGCGGAAAAACACCAGTGTCAGCGCGCCGAGCCGCGCTTCCTCGACGAACACGCCGAGCGTGCCCATCAGCAGCCCGCCGCCGGCCAGTGTGATCGCGCCTTGTTGACGTTGGGTGAGGGACATGCGCCGCGTCTCCGTTAGATCTCCGTTGGGTGATGCATTGAAGTATTGCGCCGCTTGCGGGCCACGCACAAACGAATTAAATTGAGAAATTCCATAAGCGCCATTGATAAATTATGCACCCGGAATTCGACGTCGATTTGCTGCGCACCTTCGTTGCAGTCGTGGATACGGGCAGCTTCACGAAGGCATCGACGACCGTGCATCGCTCGCAGGCCGCCGTCAGCATGCAGATCAAGCGGCTCGAAACCATGCTCGGCACGACGCTTTTCGCGCGCAACACGCGCAATCTTTCGCTGACGCGGCCCGGCAATACGCTGCTCGAATATGCGAGGCGCGTGCTCGCGTTGCATGAAGAAGCGTGGTCCGCGATCGTGCGGCCCGAGGTGACCGGCCGCGTGGTGCTCGGTGCGCCGGACGATTACGTGTCGTCGCTGCTGTCGCCGGTATTACGGCGCTTTTCGAACCTGTACCCGCACGTCGAAATTGAAATTGTCTGCGCGCAGAGCACGTCGCTCGCGCCGATGCTGGCGGACAACAAGATCGACCTTGCCTTCGTTACGCGCGACCGCAAGCTGCGCGGCGAATTCGTGCGCAGCGAGCCGATGGTGTGGGTGGGCGCTTCCGTCGATACCCCGGTGCTGGCGGCGTCGCCATTGCCGGTCGGCTTATACGAGCCAGGCTGCGTGGCGCGTCAGCATACGCTGGCCGCGCTCGACGGCGCGCGGATTCGCTACCGCGCGGCCTTCAGCAGCGCGAGCCTGATGGGCCTGGTCGCCACCGTGGACGCGGGTTTGTCGGTGGTTGCGCTGACGCGCTGCAGCGTGCCGTCGCGGCTCGCCATTCTCGGCGAAGCGCAAGGCTTGCCGCACATCGAGCCGCTCGAAATCGTGGTGGCGCGCAGCGCGAAGTCGGACCGGCCGACTTGCGATTATCTGGCGGCGCAGATGGTGCAGGATCTGTCGCTGCGCGCGCAGCCGCGCGCGTAAGCGGCGGCTGTTCGTGACACGGCGCAGCGCCGTTCACGCGCGCGGCGGCGCGGACAACGGCGGCGCGGGCAACATCAAAAACATCAGAACGCGATATTCGTCCGCACACCCACGACGAACGTGTTGCGCAGCGGCTTCGTCGGATCGTTCGGATTTTGCCCGGCGCCCGCGTTGAACGTGTATTGCGCATCCGCCTGCAGCATCCACCAGGGAGCGATCTGATACTGGTAGGTCGCTTCGAGCGCGGTTTCGCTGGTGCGCACGCCGTACGGGCCGCCGCTAAATGCCAGGTTATCCTGATCGATTCCGCGCGTGTGGCTGCCGATCTTGATGTACGTCAGCGCAAGGCCCGCGCTATCGTTGTCGCGGCCCGCGAACGGCGCTTTCAGCACGACGCCGAGATTTGCCGCGAGGCTCACGAGATTGCGGTCGCCCGGCGCACCCATGACACGCGCGAATATGCCGAGGCTGCGTGCCTCGCCGGGATTCGGCCGCCAGATGGTCTGGTCGGCCACCGCATAGAAGCTGTAATCGCCGCGATGGTTCGCCGCAACCCCGGTGGACGCAGGACTCGCGAGCGACACTCCGTTGCTGTCGTAGCGCGGGTCCGCGAAGGGGCCGTTGTTGTACCAGAGCCCGATCTTGTAGGTGCCCGGCAGGCCGCCTCGGGTTGCGCCCGGCGCCGCGGCGGCGTCGCTATCGGCCGGTTGATTGATTGCATACTGCAGCTCGCCGATGAACAACGTCCCGTTTATGCAGATTGAAGTTGGTGCCGCTGCGGTTGTTCGGGTTGTTGCCGAGCGGATCGCCGTCGAACACGCCGGCGAGCGCCGTCAACGAAGGCGTGATCTGTCCGCGCACGCGCACGCCGAGCGCCGCAAGCGGATACGCGGGGCCGCCCGACGGCATGTCGTACGAGGGCAGTGCGGGCCACCCGAACATCGTGTTGATGAATAGCGCCGAGTACGTGCTGGAGATGAATTCCTGATCGATACTCTGCTGACCGATTTTCACGTCGACGCGTTGGTTCAGGAACGACTGCTGATACCACAGCTCCCACAGGCGCGTGCTGGCATCCGCTTCGATGCCGCTCGCGGTGTTCAAAGTGCCCAGCTTGTCGGTGCTGAGATTGCGGCCGTGAATCTGCAATGCGCTGACGTTGAACTGGCCGCCTGGCAGGCCGAAGGCTTTTTCGGTGTCGAGTTGCACGGTCGCGGTCGTGAGGCCGTCGTACGCGACGCCGCGCGCCAGTCCGCCGCGCAGGTTGCCGAGCAGTTCGCTCGTTTCCGTGAGCGCGAACGTCACGCCGTATTGGCCGAGCCACGGACGCAAGCCGCCCATGTCGCCGAATAGCTGGTCGCGGTTCCAGAGACCGGTTTCGTTGGCCGGCGTTTTGTTTGCGTCGGCGCCGCTCGCTTCGCTTGCGTCGCGCACCGTGTCCGAACTCGTTTGCGCCATTGCCGCGCCTGAAACGGAAGCCCAGGCGAGTGCGACATACAACGCCGCGTGGCGCAGCGAAAAAAGGCGCGGGCGCCGGCCGGTCGCGCCGCTCGACCGTGCGAACTCACGGCCTGCACGCAGCAGCGCAACGCGTCGAAGGGAGGATGCGAGCTTCATCGAAAGCCTTTAATGTTGTTATCGACTGCCGGGCATTTTTGCGCGGTTAAATGGCTGTTTAACGCGTGCGTCGACGCATCGGTTCGCGCGACTTGCGGAATGGGCGTGATCGTACCGACGCAGTCTGGGTGCGTCAACGAGACGGGCCGACGCACGGCAAGCTGACAAATTGATGAATTCGCGCGAACGCGCGGAGACAGCGTTTGTCGAACCGCACGAGATTTCCGCAGCCCACTTACAAGGACTTACATGATGAAGAAGCGCACCCTCCTGATTTCGTTGCTGGCGAGTGCTGGCCTTTTCGCAAGCGGCGCCGCGAACGCACAACTGAATCTGAAGCAGTTCGGCATTGGCGGCGGAGACAGCTCCGCGGATGCCGGCGCCGCCGCATCTCCCGGCGGGCTCTCGCAGTTGTTGCAGACCTACGTGGGCGCGAACCAGCAAGTGCTGAGCGGACAGTCCACGCTTGCGTCCGCGATGGGTCTGAGCGGCGCGGCCGGCCAGGCGCAGCAGGCAGCCGGCTTGCTAAGCAGTGGTGGCACGCCGTCGGTCAGTCAGTTGACGCAGGTCGGCAGCACGCAGCAGTCGCTGTCGCAAACGCTCACGCAGGCTTTCGCGAGCCGCGCAGGCGGTGCGAGCGGCGCATCGCAAACGCCGGTGAACAAGCAGGCGTTCACCGACGGGTTATCGTCGCTCGCCAAAGGCGTGACCCAGTATTCGAGCATGCAGTCGGGGCTCGGCAGCATCGGGCAGATGAACCCTTCGTCGCTGTTGCAGGCCGGGATGAATCCGCAGACGATGCAAAGCGCGTCGTATATCGCGCAGTCGGCGCCGGGGCAATTGCAATCGCTGATGTCCACGCTCAGTTCCGCGGTACAGTTTGCGTCGAGCCAGGGAATCAGCGTGCCGTCGATCGCGAGGTCGGCGCTCGGCGGGCAATGAGCGCGCAGTGAGGCGCGCAGTAACACCCCATAAGCCACGAACGGATCACCAATGTCACACACATTGAATCTCGACAACTACTTCGCGCGCATCGGCTATGCGGGCCCGCGCGCGCCGACGCTCGAGGTGCTGCAGGCCATTCACCGTCTGCATCCACGGGCCATTCCGTTTGAAAACCTGAATCCGCTCACGCGCCGCGCGGTGAAGCTCGACCTCGAATCCGTCGAAACAAAGCTCGTCGACGATCATCGCGGCGGCTATTGCTTCGAACAGAACACGCTGCTCGCGAATGTGCTGCAGGAGTTGGGCTTTCGTGTGACGCCGCTGATAGGGCGCGTGCTGTGGGGCCGCGAGCCCGGCGCGGTGACGCCGCGCACGCACATGGTGCTGCGTATCGATCTGGATAACGAAGCATGGATCGCGGACGTGGGTCTCGGCAGCGTCACGCTGACGTCGCCGCTGCGGCTGTCTCCAGGTCTCGCGCAGCGCACGGACCTCGGCATCTTCCGGCTCGCGGACGCGTCGCGCGACGCGCTCTACCTCGAAGTGCAGGCACGCGATGAAAGCTGGTCGCGCGCGTATCGCTTCGACTTGCATCCGGTAGAGTGGATCGATTATGAAACGTCGAACTGGTACACGTCGACGTCGCCGGAAGCGATCTTCGCGAGCAATCTGATCGTATGCCGCGTGTTGTCCGGGACGCGGCTCACGCTGCTCAACGACCAGGTGAACGAACGCGCGGCAGACGGCAGCCTGATCGGCGACCAGCGCCTTGCGAGCGCGGACGAACTCGCGGCCTGTTTGCGCGAGCGCTTCGGTCTGAATGTCGGCGACATCGACATCGCAGATATTTTCGAGCGCGTGCGCACTCGGGCCGATTCGGCGTGAGCGCGGCACAAGGCCATGCCATGATTGCGCGCCTCGTCGTCCAGACCGTGCTGTGGCTCGCGGGCATGGGCGTGCTGCTGTTCGGCGCGGCCGGCACGCTCGCGTGGCCGGCGGCGTGGTGGTATCTGATCGAACTCGGCGTATTGAGCTTGTGGATCGGCGTGTGGCTCGCACGCCATGATCCCGGCCTGCTCGCCGAGCGCCTCGCGCCGTTCGTGCAGCAACAGCAAAGCCGCTGGGACCGGCTCTTCATGATCGGCGTGGCGTGCGTGTGGTGCGGCTGGCTGATCGTGATAGGACTCGACGCGATGCGCTTTCACTGGTCCGCGCCGCTGCCCGTCGCGCTGGTGAGCCTCGGCTCGCTTTGCGTGGCGCTTTGCATTTTCATGTGCCGCTTCGTGTTCGAAGCCAACAGCTATGCGGCGCCCGTCGTGAAGATCCAGTCGAGCCGCGGTCACAAGGTGATCGACAGCGGTCCCTACGCGCGCGTGCGTCATCCGATGTATTCGGCGGCGCTGCTGTTGTTCGTCGGCACGCCGTTGCTGCTCGGCTCATGGTGGGGTCTCGCGTTCGTTCCGCTCATGACGATCGGGCTCGGCTGGCGCGCGGTGCGCGAAGAGCGTGTGCTCGCCGAACAACTCGACGGCTATACGGAGTACATGACGCGCGTGCGTTTTCGCTTCGTTCCTCTCATCTGGTAGACGCGCAAAGCCGCCGCACATTTGCGGCGCATGCATGAACCTGTCTAGACAAAACGCACCACACGCGCGCATGAATTAATCTCGTCGCGCGCTCGCCGTTCTTCGATCATGTCTGTAGAAGCCCCGTCCTGTCAGGGCGCCTAGGGGCTTACCCGATGATTCGCGCGATTTCGCATGAATCCCCTTGCGACTGGTTTTTGACTCGTGCAGACTTGTCTATACAAATTCAGCGGCAGTAGACATTCGGCTCGACGGTTCCCCCCATCAAGGAGTTTCGACGTGAAAGTGAAACGCACGACGGCAGCAAAAGCATTGATCGGCGCCGTGTTCGGCGCCGCGGCAATTTTCGCGGCACCGGCGCAGGCCAAAGACTGGAAGACGGTGACGATCGCGCTCGAAGGCGGCTACGCACCGTGGAACCTGACGTTGCCCGGCGGCAAGCTCGGCGGCTTCGAACCGGAACTCGTCGCCAATCTTTGCGAGCGCATCAAGCTGCAATGCAACCTGGTCGCGCAAGACTGGGACGGCATGATTCCGGGCCTGCAAGCAGGCAAGTTCGACGTGCTGATGGACGCCATCTCGATCACGCCGGAGCGCGAGAAGATCATCGCGTTCTCGAAGCCGTATGCGGCCACGCCCGCAACCTTCGCCGTCGCTGATACCAAAGTGCTGCCAAAGGCCCCGCCTGGCGCCGCCGTCGTCAAACTCTCGGGCGATGCTAAAGCCGATCAGCCGACTGTCGACGCGCTGCGCAAGCAGTTGAAGGGCAAGACGATCGGCATTCAGTCCGGCACCGTCTACACGAAGTTTATCAACGAAGGCTTCAAGGACATCGCCACGATCCGCGTGTACAAGACTTCGCCCGAGCGCGATCTCGATCTGGCGAACGGCCGCATCGACGCATCGTTCGACGACGTCACGTACTACGCGGCGAACGTCGACAAGAAAGAAACCGCGTCGATTTCGATGGCCGGTCCGAAGATCGGCGGCCCGATCTGGGGCCCGGGCGAAGGCCTCGCGTTCCGCAAGCAGGACGCCGACCTGAAGGCGAAATTCGACACCGCGATCAGCGCGGCGCTCGCCGACGGCACGGTCAAGAAGCTCTCCGCCAAGTGGTTCAAGACCGACGTGACGCCCTGATTCACGAGGCGTCGAACGAATGCGGCACGTGCGGGCGCGAGCTCGTGCGTGCGGCTGTTTCGTGCGGCTGTTGCATCGGCCGTCATGAATGAGAGGTAGGCAATGGCTCTGATACAGATGCTCGGCTTCGGGCCGGAAGGCTGGGGCGGCGTATTGCTGCTCGCGGCGTTGATGACCGTCGCGCTCACGCTGGCCGCGCTCGCGGTCGGCGCCGTGTTCGGTGCGTTGATCGCGGCGGCCAAGCTGTCGCGTCTGCGCGTGTTGCGCGTGATCGGCGAAACCTATACGACGGTGTTTCGCGGCGTGCCCGAACTGCTCGTCATCTATCTGTTCTATTTCGGCGGCTCGACGCTCGTGACCACGGTCGGCCAGTGGTTCGGCGCGGAAGGCTTCGTCGGCGTGCCGCCGTTTGTGATCGGCGCGCTTGCTGTCGGCATGATTTCCGGCGCGTATCAGGCCGAGGTGTATCGCTCGGCGGTGCTCGCGGTGTCGCGCGGCGAACTCGAAGCGGCGCGTTCCATCGGCATGCCGACGCTGACCATGGCGCGCCGCATCCTCATTCCGCAAGTGCTGCGTTTCGCGTTGCCGGGCATCGGCAATGTGTGGCAACTGAGCCTGAAGGACTCCGCGCTGATCTCGGTGACGGGTCTCGCCGAACTGCTGCGCACGAGTCAGGTGGCGGCCGGCTCCACGCATCAATACTTCACGTTCTTCGTGGTGGGCGGCGCGCTGTATCTGCTGATGACCAGCATCTCGAACCGGGTCTTCAACCGCGCCGAGGCGCGCGTGGGCCGGTCCTTCAAGCGCAACTTCGCGCGCAACTGACGGCGGCCGCATCATGAATTTCGACTTCGACTTTCTGCTCGACACGATCCGGCAATTGCTCGCGGCCGTGCCGACCACGCTCGGGCTTTTCTTCTGCTCGCTGGTTCTCGGCGGACTGCTCTCGCTCGTGATCGTCACGATGCGCGTGTCGCCGCACTGGCTGCCGAATCGTTTTGCACGCGCTTATATTCTCGTGTTCCGCGGCTCGCCGCTCCTGATCCAGATGTTCCTCGTGTACTACGGCATGGGTCAGTTCGGCGTGATTCGCGAGAGCTTTCTGTGGCCGGTGCTGCGCGAGCCATATATGTGCGCGGTGTTGTCGCTTGCGCTGTGCACGGCGGGCTATACCGCTGAGATCATTCGCGGCGGCCTGATGGCCGTTCCCGTTGGGCAGATCGAAGCGGGTTATTCGATTGGCCTGTCGGGTTTCGCACTGCTGCGCCGCGTGATCGGCCCGATTGCATTACGCCAGTGTTTGCCGGCGTATTCGACGGAAGCGGTGCTGCTCGTCAAATCGACCGCTCTCGCGAGCCTCGTCACCGTGTGGGAAGTGACCGGCGTCGCGCAGCAGATCATTCAGCAAACGTATCGCACGACGGAAGTGTTTATCTGCGCCGCGCTGATCTATCTGTTCCTGAACTTCGTCATCGTGCGCGCGCTCAGCATGCTTGAGACGCGTCTGTCGCGGCATCTGCGCGCGGCGCCGAAGTCTGCCGCGCCGAGCCGTCCCGTGTCCGCCACGACTGAAGCACGCCGCGCCGCGCCCTGAGCGCCGCCATTCCGGATGAACCTGGAGAATTCCATGAACGCTACGGCACCCGTTGCACTGTCGGTCAAGAACATTCATAAATCGTTCGGCGATCATCACGTGCTCAAAGGCATTTCGCTCGACGCCCATCAAGGCGACGTGATTTCGATTCTCGGCGCGAGCGGCTCAGGTAAAAGCACGTTTCTGCGCTGCCTGAATCTGCTCGAAACACCGGACGACGGCTCAGTCGCGCTCGCCGGCGAAGAACTGAAAATGAAACGCCGCGGCGACGGCAAGCTGCAACCGAGCGACCGCCGCCAGGTGGATCGCGTGCGCTCGCAACTCGGCATGGTGTTCCAGAACTTCAATCTCTGGTCGCATATGACGGTGCTCGAAAACCTGATCGAAGGACCAATGCGCGTACTCAAGCGCAGCCGCGCGGAATCCGTCGAAGAAGCGGAGGCGCTGCTTGCGAAAGTCGGTCTCGCGGAAAAGCGCGGCCACTATCCGGCGCATCTGTCGGGTGGCCAGCAGCAACGCGTGGCGATTGCGCGCGCGCTCGCCATGCATCCGAAGGTCATGCTGTTCGACGAACCGACTTCGGCGCTCGATCCCGAACTCGTCGGCGAAGTGTTGCGCGTGATGCGCTCGCTTGCCGAGGAAGGCCGCACGATGCTGGTCGTCACGCATGAAATGGGTTTTGCGCGTCACGTGTCGAACCGCGTGATGTTCCTGCATCAAGGGCAAGTGGAAGCGGACGGTACGCCCGACGAAGTATTCGTCGACTGCAAGTCCGAGCGCTTCCGGCAATTCGTGTCGAGTCACCACGACCGCACGACGAACTGAGCGGCGCATCGTCGGCACGTCGCTGCATCGGCATCCGCATCACACACGTAAGTTATCGCGCAAGGCAACATCATGGCCGTGATCCGTTCCGATCGTCCTCTCGACTGGACCCAGGTGGCGGCGGTCGCCGCCGGCGAACCGCTCGAACTTTCCGCCGACGCCCGCGCGCGCATCGCGGCGGCGCGCATGCTCGTCGAGCAGATCGTCGAGCGCGGCATTCGCGCGTATGGCGTGAATACCGGAGTCGGCGCGTTGTGCGACGTGATCGTGTCGCCAAGCGAGCAGCGCACGCTGTCGCGCAACATTCTGATGAGCCACGCGGTCGGCGTCGGCGCGCCGCTCGGCGTGGCTGAAACGCGCGCGATCATGGCCGCCGCGGTCAACAACTTCGCGCATGGACACTCGGGCATTCGCCTTGAAGTGGCCGATCAACTCGTGACCTTGCTCAACGCCGATTGCTTGCCCGAAGTGCCCGCGTTCGGCTCGGTCGGTTATCTGAGTCATATGGCGCATATCGCGCTCGTGTGCATCGGCGAGGGTCATGTGCGCTATCGCGGCGAGCGTTTGACGGGCCGCGACGCGCTGCGTCTGCTCGGCCGCGAGCCGCTCGTGCTCGAAGCGAAAGAGGGGCTTAGCCTCGTCAACGGTACGCCTTGCGTGACGGGACTGGCGGCGCTGGCGCTCGCACGCGCGGTGCGGCTGCTCGATTGGACCGATGTGGTCGCGGCCATGAGCTTCGAGAATCTGCGCGGCCAGCTCGTTGCATTCGACGAAGACTCGCTTGCGTTGCGCGTGTCGCCGGGGCTCAACCTGGTGGGCGAACGCATGCGCACGGCGCTCGCCGACAGCGGCATTCTGGCGGCGGTGGTCGGGCAGCGCACGCAAGACCCGCTTTCGATGCGCACCATTCCTCACGTGCACGGCGCGGCGCGCGACGTGCTGACCGCGACCGCCGACGTGGTCAATCGCGAACTCGCGTCGATCACCGACAACCCGATCGTCGCCGGCACGCCCGAAGCGCCGCGCGTGTATTCGCAGGCGCATGCGGTGGGCGCATCCATTGCGCTCGCGATGGACAGCCTCGCCACCGCCATCGCCCAGGTCGCCGCGATGGCGGAACGGCGGCTCGATCGCCTCGTCAATCCGCTCGTGAGCGGCTTGCCCGCGTTTCTCGCCGAGCCTGGCGGCACCTGCTCGGGCTTCATGATCGCGCAGTACACGGCGGCCTCGCTGGTCGCGCAGAACCGGCGCCTTGCGTTGCCCGCGAGTCTCGACGGCGGCATCACGTCGGGCTTGCAGGAAGACCACCTGTGCCACGCAACGCCTGCCGCGCTGAAGGCGCTGGAGATCGTCGACAACGCGGGGCGCATCGTCGCCATCGAATTGCTGGCCGCCGCGCAAGCCTACGATCTGCAAGCCACCGACGCGCCGCGTGCGCCGCATACCGAGGCGCTGTGGCAACGCGTGCGGCAGATCGTGCCGACGTATCGCGACGACCGTCCTCTCGCCGACGACATGAGCGTCGCATTCCGCATGATCGCCGGCGAGGCGCCGCCGCCGTTGCCGAGTCCGGGTAAGATGAGGCCGCGCCACATAACACCTGGTGGGGGCGCGGAGTTCGTTGCAGGCGCATCGATTGCGAGCCTCGCCGCGGCGGCCACATTTCCCGCGGCAGCGAACAGCGGGAGCAACATAAACAGCATGAACAGCCCACTGAACGCAGCACGCGTCGCCTGACACAAAAACCGCTGGCGCGCGGGCTTACCCGCCGGCGAGCCAGAGACGTCGTGCGGACGTACGAGCGGTACGACGGCTACGACCCCCACCCCACTCACGAGGTCGGAGTGAACACAGTCACGAATAATCAGAAAGAAGGCCGGCAGCCGGCGCAGCCAGGCGCGCACAGCGGCGGCACTTCTCAGCGCGCCGCTTGCAAGGAGACTCCGGCGAAGGCCATGCCCGCCTACGAACAGATCAAGCGTTATGTGATCCGGCGCATCAGCGAGGGCGACTGGAAGCCGGGCGGGTTGATCCCTTCCGAAACCGAAACTGGTGAAAGAGTTTGGCGTCGCGCGTATGACCGTGTCGCGCGCGCTGCGCGAGCTGACCGCCGAACGCGTGCTGACGCGGGTGCAAGGTTCAGGCACGTTCGTCGCGCCGCAGCGTTATGAATCGACCGTGCTGGAAATCCGCAATATCGCCGACGAAATCGCCGCGCGCGGTCATCGTCATGCGGCGCGCGTGCTGACGCTCGAACCGAGCGACGATCCGCACGCGCTCGAAGCGCTCGGCCTTACGAGCGGCCCGGCGTTTCACTCGTGCATCGTCCATAGCGAGGAGGGCGAGCCGATCCAGTACGAGGACCGCTACGTCAATCCGAAGGTGTTCCCCGAATATCTGCAACAGGACTTCAGCGTCGAGACGCCCAATCACTACATGGTGCGCCTCGCGCCGATTCAGCGCGCGGAATTCCGCATCTACGCGCAAAAGCCGGACGCGTATGTGCGGCGTCATCTGTCGATGGAAATCGGCGAGCCGTGTCTGTTGCTGTGGCGTCGTACGTGGGTCGGCGACGATGTCGCGACGTCGGTGCAGTTGTGGCACCCGGCGTCGCGCTTTCATCTCGCGGGGAATGTCTAGCCGGCAAGCGGCGTTATAAGCTGCATCGCGTCAGCCTTGCCGTTGCGACGTATTCGGCGAGAAGCGGCAGCCGAGCCGGTAACGTGATCCGGGGTGCACGAATCGCGCGAAGGTGACGGCCACGCCGCTCGTCCATGTGCGGCGCACGAGCGTGAGGCACGGTTCTTCCGCGCGAATGTCGAGCAGTTCCGCTTCCGCGGGAGTGGGCAGCCCGGCGTCGACAATATGTTCGACGTCGTGCGCGGGCACCGTTTCGTACAGATATTCCGACGGCCTGATCGCCGAGAAATCCTGTTGCAGAAAATCCGGCGCGATGATCGGGTTCACGTAGCGATCCTCCAACTGCACCGGCAGACCGTTCTCGCGATGCACGCAAATCACATGAAACACCGAAGCGCCAGGCGCGAGGCCTAACGCATTCGATACCACGGCGGATGCGGTCTCGCGTTGCAAAAGCACGGTACGGTAGCTGTATTCGTGTCCGCGCGAACGAATTTCGTCGCCGATATGCGCGATCATCAGCAGCGTGGATTGCGGCCTCGCTTGTGCGACGAAGGTGCCCACGCCCGATACGCGAGTGACGAGCCCTTCGTGCGCGAGTTCGCGCAGCGCGCGATTCACCGTCATGCGCGACACGCCGAGCGTCGCGACGAGATCGAGTTCGGAAGGAAGACGTTCGCCGGCCTGACGCGCGCCCGATTCGATGATGCCGCGAATGTGATGCTTGACCTGTTCGTAGCGCGCAGCCGGCGCATGTTCGGCGGCGCGCGCATTTTTAGCCGCGTCGGCTAGCGGCCGCTCATCGGCATGGTGACGCTTGCTGCGAAGCATGGCGGACATCGGCGGCCCCTTTTCACGGTTCGCGCAATGCGCTTGGCGCAGTGCGCGCGCTCATAGCGCTTCAGCGTCGGCGTCGTCGGGGCCGCGCGCCCAGAAAGCGTTGCGGTCGAAGTAGTTTTGCAGGAACTGCCGCAAGCGCGGTTGCCCGGCGTCGTGAAAGACCTCGCGCGGTTTGCCCTGCACGGCGATGCGTCCTTCGTCGATGAACACGACTTTGTCCGCGACCTGCGCGGCAAAACCCATTTCGTGTGTGACGACCGCCATCGTCATGCCGTCGCGCGCGAGTTGCTTCATCACTTGCAGTACCTCGCCGACCAGTTCGGGATCGAGCGCGGACGTGGGCTCGTCGAAGAGCATGATGTGCGGCTCCATCGCGAGCGCGCGTGCGATTGCCACGCGCTGCTGCTGACCGCCCGAAAGCTTCGCCGGATACGCGTCGCCTTTGTGCGAAAGGCCCACGGTTTCCAGCATCGTATTCGCGCGGCGGCGCGCTTCGTTGTGCGACAGGCGCTGCACTCGCAATAGTGCTTCCATCACGTTGCCGAGCGCCGTCATGTGCGGCCATAAATTGAACTGCTGAAACACCATACCGACGTTGCGCCGCACGCGGTTGATGTCCGCTTGCGACGCGCGCACACGCTTGCCGTTGCGCTCGCTGTAGCCGAGCAGTTCGCCTTCGATGCGCACGTCCCCGTGATCGTAGGTTTCGAGCGCGGCGAGGCAGCGCAGCAGCGTGCTTTTTCCCGAGCCCGAAGGACCGATGATGCACACCACTTCCGAGCGCGCAATCTCGAGATCGACACCGCGCAGCACTTCGACTTCGCCGAAGAGTTTGCGCAGATCGCGCACCTCGATCAACGGTGCGCCGCGTTGAGACTGCGCGACAGTAGACGCGGAAGAGGGCATGTCGGCGATGGCGTTCATGATGTGGTCCGTTTCCTTTATGCCATGAAACGGGCGATGCGGGCTTCGGCCCACATGCCCGCGCGCGAAGTCAGTTCGACGAGCGCGAGATAGCACACGCAGAGCATCAGCAGCGTTTCGACGAAAGCAAAGGTCGCCGAGCCGATGCCCGTCAGCACGAAGGTCAGCTCGGGCACCGTGACGATCGACAGCACCGCGGTCTCCTTGCTCAACACGATGATGAGATTCGTGAGCGCGGGCACGATCAGCACCAGCATTTGCGGCATCTGGATGCGCAGCACCGCTTGCATGCGCGTCAAGCCGAGACACGAGGCGGCTTCGAGATGACCCGGCGGCACCGATTCGAATCCCGAGCGGAACGCTTCCGCGAAATAGGCGCTGCCATAGAGGCCGAGTCCGAGCACGCCGGCTGTCATCGGTTCGAGCGTGAGGCCGAACGACGGGCCGCCGTAGTACAGCAGAAACAGTTGCACGAGAAACGGCGTACCGCGAAATAGCTCGATATACACACGCAACAGCGCGCGCACCCAGCGTCCGCAAAAGAGTTGCAGCACCGCGATCACGAAGCCGATCAGCATGCCGATAACGACGCCCGCGGCCCACGTGCCGAGCGTCGTCGCGAGACCCGCGGCAATCGGCTGAAGATTGTGCGTGATGACGGTGGGATCGAACTGTTGCATCGCATGGGCTCCGGTCGATCAGGCGTGCTTCAGCCGATACTCGGCGGCATGCGCAACGAGTGCGAGCGCGCCGCAAATCACGAAGTAAATGAGGCCGGCGGCGACGTACGCTTCGAGCGGTCTGTAGGTGCTCGCCGCGAGGTTCTGCGCGGTGCGCGTCAACTCCGCGACGCCGACCACCGAGATCAGCGACGAAGCCTTGATCAGCAGCACCATTTCGTTGACGAGCGAAGGTAACGTCAGGCGGAATGCCTGCGGCACGAGGATGCGCCGCAGCGTGTCGAACGGCGAGAGGCCGAGCATGCGCGCGGCTTCGATATGACCTGGCGGGATGCTGAGAAAACCGCCGCGCAGAATTTCAGCGATATACGACGCGGAGCACAGCGACACGGCGCTGATCGCGGCCACGAGCGGCGATACGTTGATGCCCGCGAACGGCAGCAGGTAGTACACGAGCAGCAGTTGCACGAGCATCGGCACGCCGCGAAAGAAGAACACGTACGCGCCGCCGAAGCGGCGCGCGGCGCGATTCGGCGAGAGCCGCGCCGCGCATACGCCGACCGCGACGAAGAAGCCGATGAAAAGCCCCGTCAACGAAACGCCGATGGTCGCGAGCGCCGCATGCAACAACAGCGGCATGCCCTGAACGAAGACGGTCGTGCTGAACATGAGCGTCGCCCTCGCTGATGTGCGGTCAATAGTGCGGTGAATGTGCGTTTATCGCGCCTGCCTGGCACGCGTCAATAATTCGGCGTCGGCATCGTAGTCGGCGCATCCATCGCCACGCCGAACCATTTCTTCTGCAACGCGGCGAGGCGTCCGTCGCCGTGCATCTTCACGAGTGCCGCGTTGAAGGCATCGGCGAGCGGCTTGCTGTCCGCGTCCTTGCGCAGGCAGTATGCGAAGTACACTTTCGCGCCGAACGGCGGTTGCACCACCGCAAACGTTTCGGGGCGCTGCTTCGCCACATACGCGATGTTGGTCATCGAGTTTGCGACCGCCGCAATGCGGCCGGCGGCGAGGTCCGCATAAGCCTGATTGTTGTCGACGTACTCGCGGATTTCAGGCGGTTTCGGCAAGGTGGCGACGTACGCCTTCAACTGGTCGAGTTGCGCCGAGCCCTTGCCCGCGCCCACGGTTTTACCCGCAATATCCGACGATTGCTTGAGCGCCGAATCGTTCGCGCGCTTGAGCAGCGCGTCGGTGGCGTCCGCGATGGGCAGCGTGTACGTGTAGCGCTCCATGCGCGCCTTGGTCACGGTGATCGGACCGCCGACCATATCGAACTTGCCTGCTTCGAGACCGGGCAACACGCTCGGCCACGGCAGGTCGATGAAACGCACCTTCACGCCGAGTTCCTTGCCGACCTCGGCGAACAGATCCTTGTTAAAGCCCGCTTGCTGACCGTTTTCGAGGAAGTCGAAAGGCGCGAACTGCATCTCCGTGCCGACCACGAGCTCGCCGGCTTTCTTCACTTTGGCGAGCTGGTCTTCCGCATAAGCGCTGACGCTTGCCGCGCACAACGCCAACATGACCAGACGACACTTCCAGCCTGCAAGGATGCTCATGAGATTCTCCAGTGGGCACAGCGCGGGTCGTACGAGCGACGCGAAACGCGCCGCAAAAGATCGGCGCGGCGCAAGTCATGCGAGGCAGTATATACCGCAGTTTTCGCGCAAAATAAATAAACGCGCGAGTAGAGAAAAGCCCTTACGCGCAGCGCCGCGAGTTCACTTGCGGGTGCGCTTTTGGCGGTATATACCACTGCAATGGCGATGGCGCCCCCGCAATTCGTCGGACGTTCTCACGGAGTAACGCGATGCCTGTGACCCGCATTCCGCTCATCGACTTTGCCGGCGTTCGCGCGGGCGACCCGCATGCGTTGCAAAGCGTGGCGCGCGAAATCCGCGACGCGTGCACGACCATCGGCTTCTTCTACATCGTCAATCACGGCGTGCCGCAAGCGACCATCGACGCCGCCGCCCAGGCCGCGCGAACCTTCTTCGCGTTTCCGGTGGAGACGAAGCGGCGCGCGGCGGTCAATCATCGGCATCGCGGTTTCAATGCGCTTGGCGACGCGACCATGTATCAGGCGAAACGCCCCGATTACAAGGAGTTTTTCAGCATCGGACTCGAGTTGCCCGAGGACGATCCCGATGTGCTCGCGGGCCAGGCGCTGCGCGGCCCGAACAATTGGCCCGACTTCATGCCCGAGTTGCGTCCCGCGCTGTACGGCTACTATGAAGCGGTGGGCGCATGCGGCGCCGATCTGCTGCGTGCGGTCGCGGTGAGCCTCGGTGTGGACGAACATTTTTTTGCGCCGCGTTATACGAAGCGGATGCAGCGCACGCAAATGGTCTACTATCCGCCGCAGCCGCCACAGTCCGATGAAGATCAATTCGGCGTCGCGCCGCATACCGATTACGGCTGCATCACGTTGCTATGGCAGGATCAGGTGGGCGGATTGCAGGTGCGTGAAATTGCCAACGATACCTGGATCGATGCGCCTCCTGTGGAAGGCAGCTTTGTGGTGAACGTCGGCGATCTGCTCGCGCGCTGGACCAACGACCGTTTTCGTTCGACGCTGCATCGCGTGATCAATGCTTCGGGACGCGAGCGTTATTCGATCGCGACGTTCTACGATCCGACGTACGGCGCAATGGTCGATCCGCGCGAACTGGGCGCGAGTGCGGACGACGTCAAATATCAGCCGGTGGCCGCGGGCGATTACATTCTCGGGCGCATCAACGATTCGATGGGTTATCGGAAGAAGCAAAACCAGGAAACGCTGCATGACACAAAACGATAACCCGCGTCAGGGCACGAGTCACGACATGAATCACGACACGCAGCCGCAACCCTGCACGGCGCCGCTTGCCGCCACGCTCGACGCGCTGCGTGCCGCGCTCGGCGACGATGCGGTGCGCGTCGGCGAACAGATCGGCGAACGCGCGATGACCGACTGGACGCGCCACGATCCGACGCGTCCCGCAGCGTTGCTGCTGCCGCGCACCACAGACGAAGTCTCGCGCGCGCTCGCCATTTGCCACGCGGCGCATCAACCTGTGGTGCCGCAAGGCGGCATGACGGGTCTTGCGGGCGGCGCGATTGCACGCACGACGGACATCGCGTTGTCGCTGGAACGGCTGAACGGCGTCGAGGAAATCGATGCGGCTTCGGCCACGCTGACCGTGCGCGCCGGAACGACATTGCAGAGCGCGCAGGAAGCCGCTGCCGAAGCGGGCTTCGAACTCGCGCTCGATCTCGGCGCGCGCGGCTCGTGTCAGATCGGCGGCAATCTCGCGACTAACGCGGGCGGCAATCGCGTGATTCAGTCGGGCACCGCGCGTGACCAGGTGCTCGGTCTCGAAGTCGTGCTCGCCAATGGCGACGTGCTAAGTTCGCTCGGCAAGATGGTCAAGAACAACACCGGCTACGACCTGAAACACTGGTTCATCGGTTCGGAGGGCACGCTTGGCGTCATCACGCGCGCGGTGTTGCGGCTTCATCCGCAGCGCGCCGCGCGTCATACGGCGCTCGTCGCGCTCGACGGCTACGATGCCGCCGTGAATCTGCTGCGACGTTTGTCGACGCGCTTTGGCAACGACATTGGCGCATTCGAAATCATGTGGCCGGACTTCTACGATTTTGGCGTCAAGCTGACGGGCACGTGTTCGCCGTTCGACGGCGCGTATCCGCTCTACGCGTTGATCGAACACGCGAGCTTCGATTCGAGTGACGACGGCGAGCGCTTTGCGCAGGCGCTGACCGGCGCGCTCGAAGAAGGCGGGATCCGCGACGCGGTGATCGCGCAGTCGGTGGCCGACGCGCGCGCGTTGTGGGCGATCCGCGAATGCACGGCCGAATTTCCTGTGCGGCTCGACGCGATCAACTTCGATGTGAGCCTGCCGATCAGCGTGATCGGCGACTTTGTCGAGCGTTGCCGCGCGGCGCTCGACGAACGCTGGCCCGGAAACGAATCGTATTTTTTCGGCCATATCGGCGATTCGAACCTGCACGTCACGGTGGACGGCCATTCGATTCCCGGCGTCGATCATCACGCGGTGTACGCGTTCGTTTATGAAATGCTCGGGCCGCTGCACGGCTCGGTGTCGGCGGAACACGGCATTGGTCTGCTCAAGCGCGAGTTCCTGCCGATCTCGCGCTCGCCCGCCGAACTCGCGGCGATGCGGGCGATCAAGCATGCGCTCGATCCGCACGGCATCCTGAATCCGGGCAAGCTGTTCTAGCGAGCGCGAACTCAGTGCGAACTCAGTGCGAACTCAGTGCGCGTTCAGATAGCGCGCGATAGTCGGATAAACATCGCGCGCGGCGTTCTTGCCGAAGATGCAGTCGATGTGTCCATAGCCCGCAATCAGATGCCGCTCATAAGGTTGCTCGGGAAACGCGTTGACGAGCATCTCATAGGTGAGCGCGGTGCTTTGCGGCACATAGGTTTCATTGCAGTCGCCATGAATGAAACCGATCGGAATGCGCATGCCCGCAAGCCCCTTCATGCCGCGCGCGCCGCGCAGATAGACGTCGTCTCCGTCGGCGTCGACAACCTTGCCGGCGCGCACCATCGCGGCCAGATGCTTGAACACGCCGACGTCATGCACGCCGAGCAGTTCCTGCAGATTCGAATGAAGCGTCTCGCTCACCTGCGCGTGCTCGTATAGCAGACCGTACATGAAGGTCGCGCGATGGCAGATCGGGTTGCCGCAGCCCTCGTCATGATCGACGGGATAGAGCCGCAGCGCTTCGTCGTAGAGATTGTGCGGCCACCTTTTGTCCTTCGTATAGGCGGTCAGATCGGTCACGCCGAGATGCTGCATGATGTCCGGAATGTGCAGACCCGCCTTGATTCTGGCGAGCGTGCCGGGCACCGGATGCACGGCGACCTGCGAAATCACCGCTGAACGCACCCCTTCGAGTCCCGCCATCAGCGACATGCTCAACGCGAGGCCGCCCATGCAGTGACCGAGCGCCTGGATGCCGCTCGCGCCCGTCACCTCGCGAATCTTTGCGACGGCCGCGGGAATATCCTCGAGCGCGACTTTATCGACGTTGGTCGGCACGAGCACGCTCGGCATTTCGATGCTCACGCGCAGATCGACGAGCCACACGTCGTAGTTCGCGGCGCACAGATATTCGACGAGATTGGTGCCGATCAGATCCGTCGAATAAATGCGGCTCGACACGCCGGAGCCGTGAATCAGCAGCACGGGGCGCGCATTCTTGCGCGCAGGGTCGACATAGCGCGTGAGACGCAAGCGCGTACCGTCCGGCGTATCGAAGAAGAACATTTGCGGCGCGGGCGCGCGCAACGCACGCTTCATACGCGGCTCCGCGGCGGGATCGTGATACTGCAAAGGCGCGGCCACGCCGCCGTATTCGCTGAACAGCACGCCCGCGAAGAACTTGCCGAACTTCAGCGTCCATTCGAGACGTGTCTTCAGATCGGGTGCGTTGGTGACTTCGAGCGTGCGCTGCTGCTTGAGGAAATTTTCCGGCGTGATGATGAGCGTCGCGCTGCCGATCGGCGGCGCGTCGGCTTGGGGCGCGGCGAAAATCTGCGCGTACAGCGTGTTCGTTTGCTCCCACAGTTCGAGCGGCGACGTGCGCGTGATGATCTTCTGCCCGCTCAGATAATACGTTTTGCCTTCCGCCGAGTTGAGCGTCATTCGATAGTTCATGTTGCGCTCGTCCACGTCCTGCGGGTCGGCCACGAACAGATTGAAGGTGCCGTCCGTGATCGTCATCGGTTGCGAGGAAAGGGCGGGGCAGGTTAGCGTTCCGGCGGTCTTTGCCATATGGTTGGGATCGCTAAGCATTGTCGCGAGGTCGTCGGATTCAACCGTCAGCGTGAACGCCATCGGGCTCGCGGCGTCCTTGCTCGCGCCGGTCGGCGTGTAATGGCCGACCATCGTTTCGGTAAAGCGCAAGCCGATCTTTTGCGCGGGCGGTGTGTCGGCGGTGCCTTTCGAATCGTAGTCGATGCTCCAGCCGCGCGACGCCGCAAGCAGCGCGCAATTGCGCTCGGCGAGCGCGGAGATGGTCCACAACGGATTGACGCCGAGCGACATGGGCATGACGGCGCCGTCCATCACGTAGAGGCCGTCATGCACGCCGGTGCCGGTCGTGCCGCTGAAAACGCGGCCCAGGTGATCGACTACGCCGCGCTCCGCATCCTCGCCCATCCCGCAGCCGCCGAGCGGATGCACGGTCACCGTTCGATTGCCGAAAATGTCGTTCGAAATCGGATCGCGCAGATATTTGCCGCCGAGCGGCGCCGTCGCCTGCTTCAGCGTCTGCTCGACGGTTTCGTAAATCGGCTGCTTGCCGGCGTTTTCCCACGCGATGCGCGGCCGGCCTTTGTCGTTCACGCTGATCTGGCCGCTCTCGTCGTCGTGCGCCATCACGAGATAGCTTTGCGTGTGATTGAGCGCGCCGCGATACGGACCGTGCAGGAAGCCTTCGACCACGCGCGCGTCGTATTCGAGTTGCTGGTCCACGGTGCGCGGCCCCGAAACGTCCACGCCCGCGAGCGGCGCGGCCGCACCGAGCATGCCGACGAGCGCGGCGCCCACCGGCCCGGCGAGCGAGCCTTCCTCGATCACGAAACCGTCCCTGACGTCCGCGGTATTGCGATGATCGATCAGGCCCGTGATGGTCGGCCCGACCGGCGGAATATCGCGGTCCACATGCGCGCCCCAGCCGACGCCGTTGATCGTGTCATTGGTGTTGTACGCGAACGCGAGCACGTCGCCATTGCCGGTGAAGTGCCGGCCGAGCATGTCCGACACGCTCAAGCCTTCATTGCGCGAACGCAATAGCAACGCGGTCGAGCCGATCGTTCCCGCCGATACGATCACGATGTCGGCGCTAACGAACAGATCGGGCGCGTCATAGCTTTCGCGCCCGAGGCGCACGAACTGATAGCCGACCTGCCACTTCTGCGTATCGACGTTGCGCACAACCGAATGAACCGCGGCGCCCGTAAAAATCTGCGCGCCGTGAGCGACGGCGTCGGGCAGATAGTTCATGTGCGTCGAGTTCTTCGCGTCGTAGTTGCAGCCGGAGTTGCAGTCGCCGCATCCGGTGCAGGCTTTTTGCGCGACGCCGGCCGCGTTCGTGCGGTCCTCGAAGGTGACGGTTATCGGCGGCGTGCTGAAGCGGTCGCCCATGCCGAGCGCCTCGGCGGATTTGGCGAGCGCGAGCAGCTTCGGCAATTCGCGGAAGCGGCTCGGCACCGGCGCAGGTTGCAACATGTCCCACGCGCGTTGATAACCCTTGTCACGTCCGGTCTGATCGCCGCGCAACGCAGCGGGCCAGCGTGTGTCGTCCCACAGGCGCGAATCGATTTTCAGCGCGACGTTCGCGTTGATCAGCGACGTGCCGCCGAGCCCGCAGCCGACCACCGCGTTGACGTCGTCGTTCACATGCACTTCGAGCAGCGCGAGCGCGGCGAGCCGATTTGCGCGAGCGGCGTGTTGTACTGGATCTGCTCCGCGCCCTGAAACGGCGTGCGCGGGTATTCGCCGGCCATGAATTCGCGTCCGCGTTCGAGCACGCAGACGCTGCGGCCCGCGCGCGCCATGCGGCTCGCCGCGATCGCACCGCCATAACCGGAACCGATCACGACCACTTCGTAATGCGACTTCATCGCCGTCACGGCGCTCGATAAGCGGTTCATACGCGACCACCTCGTCAGGAATCGGTGCAGGGAAGGGAACCGGGCGTCGGAAGAAAGACGGCGCGCTGCCGCGGCTTTTTTATCGTAGGCGGTGCGCGCCGACAAAAAAAGGCGCATCTGTGCGATGCGCCCAAAGGAGTCCCCTGTGCCTCAGTCATTTCCCCATTACTATTGTTGAGCCCGTTGTTGTTGAGTCCGCTCATGCGGCTTTTTACGTGTTCTTTTTGTGTCGATGCTGCAGCCTGTCATGCGGCCGCTTCATTCATTTCGCTATCGATCGACTCGGCCGCGAGCAGGTTCAGCGCCAGCAGAATCGCACTGCGATTGTCGATGTCGATCTCGATCCCGAGCACGTCCGTGAGCCAGCGGCCGATCTTCGTATTGGAAAAATCGTCGGCAGTGGCCGTCTTTTTCATGGTGACGCCGAGTTTGACGGCGCGATAGTGATACGAGGGCACCCGATGCGAAGCCGCAACCGCCGACAGTCCGCCTTTGCCTTCCGAGCACCAGCCGAGGCTGCCGGCCAGCACGATCCGTTCGGGCTCGTCGAGACTTTCGATAAAAGCGCGCGCCGCGTGCCGTACCCGTTGTTCGTCGAGCCCGTATTGCAGCAGCACGCTTTGCACGGGGTCTTCCAATGCCTGGGCGTGCAGATCGATTTCCTGCGCCATGCCGTCGGTTTCCATCGACACATTGCGTTGATGCCCCGCGCTGCGCAGGCAGTCGATCAGATAGCGGCGGAAATACGCGCACAATGCGTAGCCGTTGGACGGCGCGCTATCGGCGCACGCATGCGTTTCGGTGTGGCCGGGGGCAAGACGCAGTACCTTGGAATAAATGAACTGCGCAACCAGTTCTTCCTTATCTTCGCCGAGTGCCTGCAGTTCCAGCGGATGGTAAGTCCGCAACGCCCGCTTGACGAGTTCGACCATCGACACCATTTCGTCGGCGGACAACTGCGTGCGGCGGCGCCACAGATCGGGCAGGATCGCGTCGTCGAGATTGCGGACGAACTCGTGGCTCGGAACTGCGCCCATGAAAGCCTCCATTAGGGTTAGGCGAGGATAAGGCGAGAAGCGCGGCGAGCCCGGAATGCAGGGAAAGGCGAAGGGAGAATCGTTGCGGCCGCGCCAGGTAGTGAGGCCAGTATGGTCGTCGGCGGCGGCTTCGCCTATATGGATTAAGTGTTAGCTGATGGGTAAACTGCCGGGTAAACCATCCGGCAGCACGCCCCTGATTCGTCTGATAAGAAAGCGGCGGCCGCGCGCCCGCTGCATTGCAGTAGAACCGTGCAAGCTCTTGCGCAAACACGCCGCAGCGCGCTCCGTGCAAGCGCCAGGCTCTCGCGCCCCCTCACCGAATTTGCCGTGCCCGACAAGGAGACCGCGCGATGCGGGCTGACCCGATCCAGCGTGCAATCGACGAAGACCTGGTGCGCGTGCTGTACGCGCAAGACCCGATCGCTTTCTTCTCGCACTGGTTTTCGATCGCCGTGCTGGTGGCCATTTACTGGCCCGCGATACCGTCGCCGCCGCTTTTCATTGCCTGCTTCGGCTTCTATGCGGCCGCCAACTGCGCGGGTCTCGCGCTATGGATCTGCAATCGGCGCTATCCGCATCTGCTGTCGCCGCGCGGCTGGATCAACGTGCACGCGGTGCGCGGCGTGCTGCTGTACAGCGCACCGGGCATCGCGATCTGGTTTGCGTTCCAGAGTCCGCAGAGCGACTTGCCGCTGCTGCATACGGTGATGCTCGTCACGCTCGCAGCGGGCGTGTTCATGTCGAACGGCTTCGACCTGCTGAACTTCGCCACGGCGATTCCCTTTCTGCTGTTTCCGTCGATCGTGCTGCATTTCGGCATGCATACGTTCGATCGCACGATTCTTGCCATCGTGCTCGCGTTCTTCTTCTGCGCGATCAACGTGTATGCGCTCAGTTACCGCAAACTGTTCCAGCAGGTCGTGCAGGCGCGCGTCGATCAGCAGTATCTGGCGGAATCGCTGGCGGCGCAAAAGCATGTCGCCGAAGAGGCGAGTCTCGCGAAAACACGCTTTTTCGCGGCGGCGAGCCATGATTTGCGCCAGCCGTTGCACGCCATCGGGCTGCTGGCGGCGTCGCTCAACGATTCGGCCGCGACGCCCGCGCAGCACGCGAAGACCGCCGAGCACATCGTCCATAACGTCGAGGCGCTGAACCAGTTGTTCAACCAGGTGCTCGATCTCGCGCGGCTCGAAAGCGGCGTCACGCAGGTGATCCGCTTGCATTTCCGGCTCTCGGAACTGTTCGAGCGCGTCGGCAGCCAGTATCGTCCGCAAGCGGCGGCGAAGGGGCTCGCGCTGCGGATCGCGCCGACGTCGATGGTGGTCCACGACGATCCCGTGCTGCTCGAACGCGTGCTGAGCAATCTGCTGTCGAACGCGGTCCGCTATACCGAGGAAGGCGCGATCTGGCTCGGCTTCCGGCGCGCGGGGCGAACCAATGGCGGCTATATCGAAGTGCGCGATTCGGGCATCGGCATTCCGGAGCAGGAGCACGAGCGTATTTTCGAGGAGTTCTATCAGGTCGCAAATCCGCAGCGCGACGCGCGCCAGGGGCACGGCCTCGGCCTGCCGACGGTGAAGCGCCTCGTCGGCATGCTGGGCGGCGAATTGCAGTTGCGCTCGGCACCGGGACGCGGCTCGGTGTTCCGCTTTCCGGTGCAGGCGGGCGACGCGAGCGGCATCGTCGCAAGTCTGAACGAGGCGGTGACGGGCGGACCGACGGCGCAAGGGCGCCGCGTGTTGTGCATCGACGACGAGCCGTCGATTCTCGAAGGTCTTTCGAGCCTGCTCGGCCGCTGGGGCTGCATCGTGCAGGGCGTACGCGACGAAACCGCCGCATTGGCCGCGCTCGAGGAAGGTTTCGTCCCCGACGCGGTGCTTTGCGATTACCAGTTGGCCAATCACCGCACGGGCGCGCAGGCGCTGACGGCGGTGCGCAGCGAACTGGCGCGCTCGGGCCACGAAGGTGTCGTGATGCTGCTGATTACGGGCGATATGGCGTCGGCGGAACTGGCGGCGCTCGCCGCACAAGGCATTCCGGTGTTGCACAAGCCGGTGGCGGCGGCGCGCTTGCGGCGCACGCTCGACATGCTGTGGCAGCAGGCGGAGATCGATAAAGGACCAACGCCGCCGCCCGCTACAGCGTTCTCCCCGCTTCAAGCCAGCCGTTGATCACGGCGATTGCCGTCGACCGGTTGTGCACGCCGAGCGCCCGGAAGATCACCGACAGATGCACCTTGACCGTGCCCTCGGCCACGCCGAGTTCGCGCGCGATCATCTTGTTGGTCCAGCCGCGATGCACGAGCCGCATGATGTCCTGCTGACGCGGCGACAGGTTTTCCAGCAAGTGTTGCTGATGCGGCTGCAACGGCTGAAGCTGCACGATGGGCTCGGTGAGCGTCGCGGTGCCTGGGTTTTGGCCCGCTGCGGTGCTCGCCACCTGTTGAGGCGAAGCGGCGGCGCGCTCCGCGCATGCCTGCGCCGGTTGCGCATCGCGCGAGCCGAGCAGGCTCAGCGCTTCCATCGGCACATAAGCGCCGCCGGACAGCACGAGTTCGATCGCCTTCAGCATCACGCTCGCGGGCTGCCGCTTCGGCACGAAACCGAGCGCGCCGGCGGCCAGCACTGCGCGCATCTCGTCTGGCGACTCCTCGGCGGAAAGGACGACCACCGGCAGCGCCGGATTCGCCTTCAACAGCATTTCCAGCGACGACGCTCCGCTCATGCCCGGCATATGCAGATCGACGATCGCGAGATCGTGATCCGCGTCGGGCCGCGCGGCTGCGGCGAGGGTTTCCCAGGTATCGGCTTCGTCGAATTGGGCGTCGGCATCCAGCCCGCGCAGCATTCCCTTGACGCCTTGCCGGATCAGTTCATGGTCGTCCGCCACAAGAAACTTCATGATGTCTCCACGAGTCGAGCTTGCGTGTTGTGGACTACCGCTGTTGCCAGGCCCCGTTTTACTTCTATTGTCGTGAATCGCATCATTGCCGGCTACCCCGTGATCTAAGCCGATCGGTTGACGCGGCGGCCTTGCGGCTCGCCGCGCCGGTCATTCTCTGCTTGTGGCATCGCCGGCGCCACGTTTTTTTGTGTGCCCTGTGCGGGCAGGTCTCTCTCGCGCATCGGCCCCGGCTTGCTAGGTAGACGAGCCGCGCGCGCCGTTTTTTAAGCGCCGCCGGGCGGACGCAAAAGCTTATGCGGCATGGATCGAATTGCCCGCGCGCGCACGCGGCGAGCGGCTATTTCACGGCAAACAGCGTCGCATTCATCAGAAGCTTGAACGCGTAACCGAGCGACATCGCCGAGCCCACGCCGAAGCACCAGAGCGCGATGAACCAGAGCCAGCCTGGCAGCCTGCGCGCGGATCTGATCCTAGTGATAGTGATGTTGGTCGCCATGACGCACCTTTCCGCGGAAAACCCAGTAACCCATCGTCGTATAGGCGACGATGATCGGCAGAATCACCGCCGCGCCGACCAGCGTGAAGGTCTGGCTCGAGCGCGGCGCGGCGGCTTCCCACAACGTCACGCTCGACGGAATCGCATACGGCCACAGGCTCACCAGCAGCCCGCCGTAACCGAGCAGCACGAGCAGCAGCGCGAGCACGAACGGCATGTTGTCATGCCGCTCGCGCACCGCGCGGCGCATGAAGAACGCGCAGACCGCGACCATGAACGGCACGGGCAGCAGCCGGTAGAACAGGCCGTCGTCGAACCAGCGTTGCGCGATGTTCGCGTCCTGCAGCGGCGTCCACAGGCTCACCATCGCGATGAAGCCGAGCAGCACGACCGTCAGCGGCCACACCATGCGATGCAGGCGGCGCTGCAGATCGCCTTCCGTCTTCGCGACGAGCCAGCAGCAGCCGAGCAGCGCGTAAGTAACGACGAGTCCGAGGCCCGCCAGCAGGCTGAACGGCGTAAGCCAGCCGAAGGCGTCGCCGGCATACGCGCCGTCGATCACCGGAATGCCTTGCAGAAACGCGCCCAGTGCGACGCCCTGGAAAAACGCCGCGCCCGCCGAGCCGCCGATGAACGCGAGATCCCACAGGTGCTTCGTGCGATTCGCCTTCGCGCGAATCTCGAACGACACGCCGCGAAAGATCAGGCACACGAGCATGAAAATGAGCGGCAGATAAAGCGCGGACAGCACGGTCGAATACACCATCGGAAAGACGGCGAAGAGCGCGGCGCCGCCCAGCACCAGCCAGGTTTCGTTGCCGTCCCAGACGGGCGCGACGGTGTTCATCATCAGGTCGCGTTCTTTCTCGTCGGGGAAAAACGGAAACACGATGCCGATGCCGAGGTCGAAGCCGTCCAGCACCACATACATGAAAAGACCTAGCGCGATGATCGCGGCCCACACTACGGTTACGTCCATTTTGTGACTCGGCTAAGAGAAGAGATCGGGTTACGCGGCGTCGATCGCCTGATCGGCGGCGGAGAAAGGGCGGCGCGCGGTCTGGTCCGGCGTGTGGGCAGGCGCGTCGTGCGGCATCTGTCCGGGCAGCGCCGGGCCGGAGCGCATCAGCTTGAGCATGTAGTAAATGCCCGTGCCGAACACGAGGAAATACACGACCACGAAGGCCATCAGCGAAATGCCGACCTGCTGCGCGGTGAGCGGCGACACGGCCTGCGACGTGCGCATCACGCCGTACACGACCCACGGCTGACGGCCAACTTCAGTCGTGACCCAGCCGGCCAGCAGCGAGATGAAGCCGCTCGGACCCATCGCCACTGCGACGCGCTGGAACCACTTCGACTCGAACAGCGTGCCGCGGCGGCGCAGCACCCATGCGGCAATCGACATCGCGATCATCAGCATGCCGAGCCCGGCCATGATGCGAAAGCTCCAGAACACCACGGTCGAATTCGGCCGGTCTTGCGGCGGGAATTCCTTGAGGCCGCGAATTTCGCCGTCCCAGCTATGCGTGAGGATCAGGCTGCCCAGGTGCGGAATCGACACCGCATAGCGCGTGGTTTCCGCCTGCATGTCGGGGATGCCGAACAGGTTCAGCGCGGTGCCGCCTTTCTCGGTTTCCCACAAACCTTCGATTGCCGCGATCTTCGCCGGCTGATATTCGCGCGTGTTCAAGCCATGCTGATCGCCGACGACCGCCTGGATCGGCGTGAGAATCAGCAGCAGCCAGAGCGCCATCGAAAACATTTTCTTGACGGCCGGATCGCGCCGTCCGCGCAGCAGATGCCACGCGCCGACCGCGGCGACCACGAGCCCCGCGACGATGAACGCCGCGAGCGCCATATGCGCGAGCCGGTACGGGAACGACGGGTTGAAGATGATCTTGAACCAGTCGAGCGGCACGACCTGGCCGTTCACCACCTCGAAGCCTTGCGGCGTCTGCATCCAGCTATTCGACGCGAGAATCCAGAAGGTCGAGATGAGCGTGCCGATCGCGACCATCAGCGTCGCGCCGAAATGCGCGCGCGGGCTCACGCGCTGCCAGCCGAACAGCATGATGCCGAGGAAGCCGGCTTCGAGAAAGAACGCGGTCATGACCTCGTACATCAGCAAAGGTCCGGTGACGGGTCCGGCGAAACTCGAGAAGCCGGACCAGTTGGTGCCGAACTGATAGCTCATCACGACGCCGGAGACGACGCCCATGCCGAAGGCGACGGCGAAGATCTTCGACCAGAAGAGGCACAAGTCCTTGTAGTAGGTCTTGCCGGTTTTGAGCCAGCGCCATTCGAGCACGGCGATGAAACTCGCGAGGCCGATGCTCAGCGCCGGAAAAACGATGTGAAACGAAACGGTGAACGCAAACTGGATGCGGGCGAGGTCGAATGCCGATATTGCGGAGTTCATGATCGTGAAGGCGTGATGCCGCTCGTTGCGGACTACGCGCGTCGACCGGTGTCGGTGCGCACTGCGTTTCGCAGATGGCCGAAGATTAGGCCAACGCGGCGAATTATGCTGCGGCGCGACGTGCGTCAAAGAACCGCGTTCTTTTGTGCGGTTTTGCCGTTCGCGCGTGGCAAATGACTGATCTGTATCAGCTTTTTCTTATTGCTTGCGAGGGCGCGTTTTGCGCCAGGTGCGGCGTGAGTGCGGCAATCGACCGCGTCGCAGCAAACGGTGGGCGCGGGAGTTGGGTTATGTCGAGGGCTGCTTGTTGAGAGCGATGCGCTTTGCGGCGGTGGCCAATGGCGCGGTGAGTGTCGAGTGCGGCCGGTTTGTTTTCAATGTCATACGACATCGCACCATAAATTAAGCCTGCGGCTTGTCGTTCAGTGCCTGAAAGTATCGAAAGGCACGCCGACACCTCGGGTAAATGCCTAGTTGAAATCCGATTCCGCATCGTTGATAGTACGTTATCGTACAACTAGCCCGCGCACGAGCCGGTGCAGTAAAGGAACCCCTATGAAGAAGATTGCCCTTAGTGGCGCCGGTGGCCAGCTTGGCTCGGTCGTGCGCGCCGCGTTCATTGCGCGGGGCACGCCGCTGCGTTCGGCGGCCGGCTCGAAGCCGCTCACGCCGCTCATCGACGGCGAGGATGTGATGCACGGCGACCTGCGCGATCCGGCGGTCGTCGACCGGCTGCTGGAAGGCGTCGATGTACTGATCCACTTCGCCGGCACGAGCGTCGAGCGTCCGCTGCCCGAGATCATCGAAAACAATTTGCGCGGTCTCGTTGAGGTGTACGAGGGCGCGCGGCGTCACGGCGTGAAGCGCATCGTGTTCGCCAGCTCGAATCACGCGATCGGCATGTATCCGGTGACGGAGCGTCTGAGCCTCGACTGCGAACTGCGCCCCGACGGTTTTTATGGCCTCAGCAAGGTCTGGGGCGAAGCGCTCGCCCGGATGTACTGGGACAAGCACGGCATCGAGAGCGTGTGTGTGCGCATCGGCAGTTGCCTCGAGCGTCCGACCGAGCCGCGCCATCTCAGCACCTGGTTCGGCCACGCGGACCTGATGCATTTCCTCGACCGCTGCATCGAAGCCGACGATCTCGGCTTCATCACCGTGTGGGGCGTGTCGGCCAATACGCGTAGCTGGTGGGACAACAGCGGCGCAGCGCGCCTCGGCTACACGCCGAAGCAGAACGCCGAAGACTACGCCGACGAAATCCTGGCCCGTCCGAATCCGCTCGATGCGCTGGGCCAGCGCTTCCAGGGCGGCGGCTTTGTCGGCATCGACTATTCGCGGCGTGAGGAAGAGGGCGCCGGCACGGGCGCGGGCACCGGCGCGGGCAGCGCTTCGGCGGCGCGGCCGGCCTGAAGCAAGTTAAAGCATTACCAGGAGACGCAGCAATGAAGATCAAGGGCATCCGCTGGTGGATGGTCAGTCTGGTCGCAGCCGGGCTCATCATCAATTATCTGGCGCGCAATACGTTGTCGGTGGCCGCGCCGACGCTGATGAAAGACCTGCACATCACGACTGAGCAATACGCGCACGTCGTAGTCGCGTGGCAGCTTTGCTATGCGTTCATGCAGCCGGTCGCGGGCTTTCTGCTCGATACGGTCGGCACCAAGATCGGCTTCGCGGCGTTCGCGCTGGCCTGGTCGCTCGCCTGTGCGGCGGCGGCGTGGTCGACGGGATGGCGCAGCCTCGCTTTCTTCCGCGGCCTGCTCGGCATTGCCGAGGCGGCGGGCATTCCGGCCGGCGTGAAAGCCACCAGCGAATGGTTTCCGGCCAAGGAGCGTTCGGTGGCGATCGGCTGGTTCAACATCGGTTCGTCGATCGGCGCCTTGCTCGCGCCGCCGCTCGTGGTCTGGGCGCTGTTGCATGGGCAGTGGCAACTGGCGTTCGTGATCGTCGGCGTGGCGGGGATTGTGTGGAGCGCCGTGTGGATGGTGCTGTACAAGCATCCGCGCAAGCAGAAGCTGCTCGGCGACGCGGAGCGCGACTACATCCTGAGCGGTCAGGAAGCGAAGCATAGCGACGATGGCGCGCCCAAGCGCAACTGGTTCGCGATGATGAAGAGCCGCGACTTCTGGGCGATCGGCATTCCGCGCATTTTGTCCGAGCCGGCATGGCAGACCTTCAACGCCTGGATTCCGCTTTACATGATGACCGAGCGTCACATGAACCTGAAGGAAATCGCGCTGTATGCGTGGATGCCGTTTCTCGCCGCGGATATCGGCTGCGTGCTCGGCGGCTATCTGAGCCCGCTGTTTCACAAGTACGCGAAGGTTTCGCTGTTCACGTCGCGCAAGATGGTGTTCGTGGTCGGCGCGCTGTGCATGATCGGGCCGGCGTGCGTGGGCCTCGTTGCGAGTCCGTATGTGGCCGTTGCGCTGTTGTGCGTGGGCGGCTTTGCGCACCAGACGCTGTCGGGCGCACTGTACGCTATCACGTCGGATATGTTCGGCAAGAACGAAGTCGCGACGGCCACCGGCATGGGCGGCATGGCCGGCTATCTCGGCGCGGCGGCTTTCACGGCGCTGTTCGGCGTGCTCGTGACGCAGGTCGGCTACAGCCCGCTCTTCGTGGTGCTCGCGGTGTTCGACATCATCGCGGCCGGCGTGGTGTGCCTGCTCGCGAAGAGCGCGGACAAGACGCCTGAGCCGCGCTGGTCGCAGGCGAATGGCGCGGTGCCGGCCAAGTAATCGACGCAGATATTCGACGAAGATTCGACGAACACATTCGACGAAGCGTGCGCGCCGGCATCACGCGGCGCTGACGTTCAGCCAAAGCGGCGCCTGCGGGCGCCGTTTTCGTTCACGGGTCAGTCCGTTGCACACCGCCGCAAGCCTCGCCGCGAACGCCGCCCAGCCGCACTTGCGACCCGCACACCGCCGGACCCTGTGGGATAATTGCGCGTTTTGCCCGCGGCGCGGCTCACGAGGTTGTTCGCACGGGCGCTCGAGGGGCCGTCACTCCCTTGGCCCGCTTCTTTCAAGCGATATTCATTCAACGACCACCGATGCCCGCATACCGTTCCAAAACCTCCACCGCCGGCCGCAACATGGCGGGCGCGCGCTCGCTGTGGCGCGCCACCGGCATGAAAGACGAAGACTTCTCGAAGCCGATCATCGCGGTCGTCAATTCGTTCACGCAGTTCGTGCCCGGCCATGTGCACCTGAAGGACCTCGGCCAGCTCGTCGCGCGCGAGATCGAGGCCGCCGGCGGCGTCGCCAAGGAATTCAACACCATCGCCGTCGACGACGGCATCGCGATGGGCCACGACGGCATGCTGTATTCGCTGCCGAGCCGCGACATCATCGCGGATTCGGTGGAATACATGGTCAACGCGCACTGCGCCGACGCGATGGTGTGCATCTCCAACTGCGACAAGATCACGCCTGGCATGCTGATGGCCGCGATGCGCCTGAACATTCCGGTGATCTTCGTGTCGGGCGGCCCGATGGAAGCGGGCAAGACGCGCCTCGCCAATCCCAAAACCGGCACCATCGAGTTCAAGAAGCTCGATCTCGTGGATGCAATGGTGATCGCCGCCGACAAGGCGTATTCCGACGCCGACGTCGCCGAAGTCGAGCGTTCCGCATGTCCGACGTGCGGCTCGTGCTCGGGCATGTTCACGGCCAATTCGATGAACTGCCTCACCGAGGCACTCGGTCTTTCGTTGCCGGGCAACGGCACGGTGGTCGCCACGCACGCGGATCGCGAGCAGCTCTTCAAGCGCGCCGGCCGCCGCATCGTCGGACTGGCCCGCGAGTATTACGAAGAGGAAAAGGCGAGCGTGCTGCCGCGCGCGGTCGGCTTCAAGGCGTTCGAAAACGCGATGACGCTCGACATCGCGATGGGCGGCTCGACCAACACGATTCTGCATTTGCTGGCCATCGCGCGCGAAGCCGAGATCGACTTCACGATGACGGACATCGACCGCCTGTCGCGCGTCGTTCCGCAACTGTGCAAGGTTGCGCCCAACACCAACAAGTACCACATCGAAGACGTGCATCGCGCGGGCGGCATCATGGCGATCCTCGGCGAACTGGACCGCGCGGGCAAGCTGCACACCGACGTGCCCACGGTCCACGCGCCGACGCTGAAAGACGCGCTCGATCAGTGGGACATCGTTCGCACTGACGACGAAGCGGTCCGGACTTTCTACATGGCCGGTCCGGCCGGCGTTCCGACGCAGGTGGCGTTCAGCCAGAACACGCGCTGGCCGAGTCTCGATCTCGATCGCGCCGAAGGCTGCATCCGTTCGTACGAGCACGCGTTCTCGAAGGAAGGCGGCCTTGCGGTGCTGACCGGCAACATCGCGCTCGACGGCTGCGTGGTGAAAACCGCCGGCGTCGACGAAAGCATTCTGGTGTTCGAAGGCACCGCGCACGTCACCGAATCGCAGGACGAAGCGGTCGAGAACATTCTCGCGGGCAAGGTGAAGGCGGGCGACGTGGTGATCGTCCGTTACGAAGGTCCGAAGGGCGGGCCGGGCATGCAGGAAATGCTTTACCCGACGAGCTACATCAAGTCGCAAGGTCTCGGCAAAGCGTGCGCGCTGCTGACGGACGGCCGCTTCTCGGGCGGCACGTCGGGGCTGTCGATCGGCCACTGTTCGCCGGAAGCGGCGGCGGGCGGCGCGATCGGCCTCGTGCGCGACGGCGACAAGATCCGCATCGACATTCCGAACCGCACGATCGACGTGCTGCTGTCCGACGCGGAACTGGCAAGCCGCCGCGAGGAGCAGAACGCGAAGGGATGGAAGCCGGCGAAGGCGCGTCCGCGCCGGGTGTCGGCGGCGCTCAAGGCTTACGCGAAGCTGGTGATGTCGGCCGACAAGGGCGCGGTGCGCGATCTGTCGTTGCTGGAAGATTGATTTTGCTCAGCGCGTCATGCGCTGTTAGCAAGAAAAAACCGTAGAAAAACCGTAGAAAAACCGCTCTCCCGAGCGGTTTTTTTTTCACAACGCGGCGCAGCAGCAACTCCGCCGTGTTCGCGGCTTACCGCTGATCGACCACGTTCGTGTTGTACGTCGTCCCTCCGATCACGACGTTCTTCAACGCAATGCCGTTGACGTTGTACGCATAGATCGGCCCCGGCGTGGTGGCGTTGGCCGGTCCCGCGCAAACGGCAGTGCCGAGATTGCAGTTCGAGATCGTCACGCCGGTGATCGGCGGAACGGTCGGCGCGGGCGTCGGTCCGTTGTAGTCGAACGCGACGGGGCCTTGCGCGACGATCGCCTGAAAGCACGAAGCCGTGACGCCGTTGAGCGTGACGTTGCTCGCCTGCACGTTCGAGATGTTGACGTTCTGCACGACCGCCGGCCGCGTTCTGATTGCGTCGTTGGCCGGCTGATAATCGCAGTCGAATGTAATCAGGCCGCCCTGAGCCGCGGACGGATTGGCCGCAGTCCCAGTCACCACGCCAAGCGGCACCGTGCCGTTGATCGGGCTGCCGGCGAGCAGCGCGCTGCCGTAGCCGCCGCCTTTCAGCGCGACGCCGTTGGGCAACGTGACCTTGTCGACGTAGAAGTTCTTCACGAAGCCGCCGCGATTCATATTGGTCTTGATACGGATCGCGATATTGAGCGGATTGGTCGCCCAGTTCTGATTCAGCATCTGGAGATTGCGCGCGTAAATGTTCTGCACGCCGCCGCCCATTTCGCTGCCGAGCGTAATGCCGCCGTGGCCGCTATTCATCGTGCAGTTCTGGATCACGTGATTTTGCGCGGGACCGTATTGCGTATCGAGATCCTTGCCCGACTTGATCGCGATGCAGTCGTCGCCCGTGTTGAAGGTCACGCCGTCGCACAGCACGTTGTCGCACGCGTCGGGGTCGAAGCCGTCGTTATTCGGACCGATGCTGTTGGTCGTCACGCCGCGAATCACGACGTTCTTGCAATCGGTCGGATGATGCTGCCAGAACGGCGTGTTGTTCGTGGTGTAGTTTTCCATCAGCACATTCGTGCAGCCGATGAACTCGACCATGCATGGGCGCAGATAGTGACCGAGGCCAAAGATGCGCTTCGCAATCGGCACGCCCGCTTCCGAGAGCGCGGGCAAGTAGTTCTGGTCCTCTTGCCAGGGCGTCGTCGGACTCGTCAACTGTGTGTAGAGCGCGTCGGAAATGCCGGGCGCAACAGTTCGCAGATCCACGTTGCTCGGATTCTTGTACACCTGCGAGGGCGTCGACGAACTCACGCAACCGTAGGCCCCGTTCGATCCCTTGAAGGTCCACCAGCACGTCGCGGTGTTGCCCGAGCCGGCGAACGGCGTCATCGCCTGACCGTTGAGCACCGAGGTCGCGTCTTCGCCGGTCAGCGCGATGTTCGACTGATTGCGCGCGTAGACGGGCGAGCCGAAGTTCAGGCAATCGTTCGCCTGCCAGCGGCTGTAAAACAGGTTGCCGTTCGCGCCGCAGTTGACCGGGCCGTCCTTCGCATAGTCCGCGGGATTCGGGCTGAAATAGATCGTGCAATTGGCGCTCAAATGAAAATTGACGTTGCTGAGCAGCACGATCGGACCCGCGCAATACCAGTTGCCGGACGGCACAACGACGCGGCCGCCGCCCGCCGCGTTGGCTGCCTGAATCGCGGCGAGGAACGCCGGGCGCGAGTCGAATGAAGACGCCGCGTTGGTCTGGTTGGAGCCGGGGCTCGCGGGCGACGACGAGCCTGTGTACGGATTGGTTGCCGCGACCACCGCGCACGGCTGCGCGCCGTATTGCGTAACGACGAAGTCGCGCGACGGGAACATCGACTGTTTGATGCCGGCGAGTGAAGCGACGATCTGCGTCGCGGCGCCGTAGCTGCCCCAGATCGGATCTTCGGGTGTGAGCCCCGAACTGCCCGAGCCGCCGCACGCGGACAAGCCGCCGAGCAGCGTCGCGCCCGCGGAGGTGCCGGCGAACACCATGAACGCCCGGCGTCCAGGTGAATAAGGTTCGGCATGAGCCGCGTTCACTGATGCTGCCCGCTTGCCGCTGTTTTTATAGTGACTCGCCACGAATGTCTCCTTGCCCTTCAGGGCGTTGTAAATAATCGTCGATGCTCGAAAGTACGGCGTTCATTGCGATTGTTCTTGTTAAGTCAGTCATCCTTAATGATTGAAAGAAACGAAGGGAATTTGTCGGTTTGTTCTGGCCCAGAACGCAACACGCGCCGCTTTACCCATTCATCGACGTCGAACGGGCGAAGCGGCGCGGCGGAACGCGCGTGATGGATCAGGTTGTTTGCTGGCCGATCTCGTGATTGGCGAGCACTTCGAGCGCACGCACCATCGCCGAGTGATCCCATGCCTTGCCGCCGTGCGCGACGCACGCATTGAAAAGCGCCTGACAGGTGGCCGTATTCGGCAACGAAACGCCGAGCGTCTGCGCGGTCGACAGCGCGAGATTCAAATCCTTCTGATGCAGTTCGATGCGAAAGCCCGGATCGAAGGTGCGCTTCGTCATGCGCTCGCCGTGCACTTCCAGAATGCGCGACGACGCGAAGCCGCCCATCAACGCTTCGCGCACGCGCGCCGGATCGACGCCGGCTTTCGACGCGAGCAGCAGCGCTTCGCCGACCGCCTCGATCGTGGCCGCGACGATCACCTGATTCGCGACCTTGCACACCTGGCCCGCGCCGACCGCGCCGATCAGCGTGACGTTCTTGCCCATCATGTCGAACAGCGGCTTCACGCTGTCGAAGGTGGCCTGCTCGCCGCCGACCATGATGGTGAGCGACCCGGCCTTCGCGCCGACTTCGCCGCCCGATACCGGCGCATCGAGATAATCCGCGCCGGTTTCGCGCACGCGAGCGGCGAACTCGCGGGTGGCCATCGGCGAGATCGAACTCATGTCGACCACCGTTTGACCCGCATGCAACGCGCTCGCCAGTCCGTTCTCGCCGAACAGTACGCGCTCGACGTCCGGCGTGTCGGGCACCATGATGAAGATGATGTCGGCCTGCGCGGCGACGGCGGCGGGGCTGTCGCATGCCTGTGCGCCGGCCTTGGTGAGATCGTCGGGCACGCCGCTGCGCGTGAAGGCGGCGAGCGTGACGCCGTTCTTGAGAAGATTCGCGGCCATGGGCTTGCCCATGATGCCGAGTCCGATAAAGCCTGCTTTTTGCATGGAATGCTCCAGAGATGTCATGGCGGCCTGGTTTGTGCCTGCGCTGCGCGTGGCTTAGCTCTGGCCGGCCGGTTTCCTGATGAAGTGTTGATGGACGGCCTGCGCGGCGTTTCGCAACAGCCCGAGGTCGGCGCACACGGCGATGACGCGGCAGCCCATCGCGAGATAGCGTTCGGCGTCGGCTTGCATCGGCGCAAGAATGCCGCTCGGTTTGCCCGCGGCCTGCGCGCGTTCGAACACATGGGCGATCGCCTGCTGCACGTCGGGATGCGCGGCGTTGCCGAGATGTCCGTACGCGGCCGCGAGGTCGGATGGGCCGACGAATACCGCATCGACGCCGTCGACGGCAAGAATCGCGTCGATCGAGTTCACGGCCTGGCGGCTCTCTATCTGCACGATGACGCAGACGTTGTCGTTGGCAATGTCAAAATAGTCGGGTACCGTCGCGTAGCGGTTGCCGCGGTGGCCCACCGAGACGCCGCGAACGCCTTGCGGCGGATAGCGGGTGGCGGCGACCGCGCGCGCCGCGTCGTCGGCGTTATCGACGAACGGCACGAGGAAGTTGGAAAAGCCGCTGTCCAGCAGCCGCTTGATGACGACGCTCTCGTTGGCCGGCGGGCGCACGACCGGCGCGCTGCGGCTGTCCTTGAGCGCCATCAGTTGCGGGATCAGCGTGAGGACGTCGTTGGGCGCGTGTTCGGCGTCGAGCAGCAACCAGTCGAAGCCGATCACGCCGAGCAGTTCGGCGACAATCGGGCTCGCGAGCGAGGCCCAGCAGCCGACCAGCGTTTCACCGCTGCGCACGGCGTGGCGGAAGCTGTTGGGAAGAGACTGATAAGGCTGGCAGGGCGCGGCTGGCATGAACGTATTCCTCGAACGGCAAATGGATCGGGTCAAGTTCCGACGATGGCTGAACCGCACGTTATAGGTCGTCGTATATCTATATCCAGATTAGCACCCGATTCAGCCGTTGTAACGGTCACGTTAACCCGGAATGACGCTGAAAGCCCATGTGCGAGTAGGCGGTTCCGGTTGCATCAGCATGCCCGTATGTTGTAGGATGACTTATATCTAGCGCTCTAATACAAGGAAGAGAGACATGTCCCATTCCAGCGAAGTCACCGGCCAGATCACCGGCGAAATGCTGATCGGCCGCAAGGCCGTGCGCGGCGCCGAACAGGCGCTGCACGCGTTCAATCCCACCACCGGCACGGACATCGCCGAGCCGGTTTTCGGCAGCGGCACGGCTAGCGACGTCAACCTCGCCTGCGAACTGGCGGGCAAGGCATTCGATCCGTACCGCCAACTGCCGCTCAGCGTGCGCGCCGAGTTCCTCGAACGTATCGCGGACGGCATCACGGCGTTGGGCGATGCGCTCGTCGAGCGCGCGCAGCAGGAATCCGGCTTGCCGAAGGCGCGTCTGGAAGGCGAGCGCGGCCGCACGACCGGCCAGCTCAAGCTGTTTGCGCAAGTAGTGCGCTCGGGCCAGTGGCTTACCGCGACGCTCGATTCGCCGCTGCCGGATCGCAAGCCGCTGCCGCGTTCCGACCTGCGCATGCAAAGGATTCCGGTGGGACCGGTTGCCGTGTTCGGCGCCAGCAATTTCCCGCTCGCGTTCTCGGTGGCCGGCGGCGACACGGCGGCGGCGCTCGCAGCCGGCTGCCCGGTCGTGGTGAAAGCGCATCGCGCGCACCTCGGGACCTCGGAGATGGTCGGCCGTGTGATCCAGCGCGTCGCAGCGGAAATGGACCTGCCGGAAGGCGTGTTCTCGCTGATCGTCGGCGCAGGCAACTCGGTCGGCGAGGCGCTCGTCGCGCATCCGGCGATCAAGGCGGTCGGCTTCACCGGTTCGCGCGCGGGCGGCTTGTCGCTGATGCGCGTCGCGGCGGCGCGCCCCGAGCCGATTCCGGTCTACGCGGAAATGAGCAGCATCAACCCGGTGTTTCTGCTGTCGAACGCGCTCAAGCAGCGCACCGAGAACATCGCGCGCGGCTTCGTCGATTCGCTCGCACTCGGCGCCGGCCAGTTCTGCACGAACCCGGGCCTTGCGATTGCCGTCGACAGCGATGCGCTGAAGAGCTTCGTCGCCACCGCCTCTGAAGCCCTGGCCGCCAAGCCCGCGCAGACCATGCTGACTTCGGGCATCCACTCCGCCTACACGGAAGGCGAGGGCAAGCTGGCCAAGACCGCCGGCGTCGAAACGGTGGCGCGCGGCGCCGACGTAACGGGCCCGAACCAGGCGCGCGCCGCACTGTTCGTGACTGACGCGCAGACGTTCGTCGCCACGCCGGCGCTGGAGGACGAGGTGTTCGGCCCGGCATCGACGATCGTGCGTTGCAAGGACGAAGCCGAGCTGCTGCAAGTTGCCGAGCACTTTGCCGGGCAACTGACGGCCACGATCCAGATGGACGCCGCCGACGTGCCCGCGGCCCAGAAGCTCGTGCCGATTCTCGAGCGCAAGGCCGGGCGTCTGCTGGTCAACGGCTTTCCGACCGGCGTCGAAGTCTGCCACGCGATGGTCCACGGCGGCCCGTTCCCGGCGACCTCGGACAGCCGCGCGACCTCGGTCGGCACGACGGCGATCGAGCGCTTCCTGCGCCCGGTCTGCTATCAGGATTTCCCGGCGGATCTGCTGCCCGAGGCGCTGGCTGACAGCAATCCGCTGAATCTGTGGCGTCGCCGCGATGGCGAGATCACGCGTAGCTAAGCGCGCCTGATTGGCGGCATCGAATGAAAAATGGCCGGGGAGGTGAACTCCCCGGCCATTTTCTTTTTACCGTTGGCGCGTAGTCGTACGTCTAGGCGCTGGAAAAACCGGCGTGTTCAGCTATTCGCCTCGGACGTTTCGTTCGCGCGACGCAGCCGTTCGCGGCTATTCGACAGATGCATGCGCATGGCCGCGCGCGCGCCGTCGGCGTCGTGGCGGCTGATCGCTTCGAGAATGCTCTCGTGCTCGAGGTTGACGAGCGACAGGTACGCGTCCGGCTCGGCGCGCGCAATGCCCGCGGAATCGAGACGGTTACGCGGAATCAGCGCGCTGCCCATTTGCGTGAGGATGTCGACGAAATAGCGGTTGCCCGTGGCGCGCGCCACCGAAATATGAAACTGCAGGTCGGCCTCGACGCTGTCGAGCCCGTTATGGCGCGTCGCTTCGATCGCGTCGAGCGCGGCGCGCATGCGAGCGAGGTCTTCGGGCTTGGCGCGCTGGGCCGCGAGACCCGCACATTCGGTTTCGAGGCTGATACGCAATTCGAGGATGCACAACACGTCGCGCAGCGTGGTGGCCGGCACCATATCAATACCGAGCTTTTCGCGCTGCGGCTCGAGCACGAAGCTGCCGATGCCGTGCCGCGTCTCGATGACCTTGCCCGCCTGCAGGCGCGAAATCGCCTCGCGAATGACCGTGCGGCTCACGCTCAGCGTGACCATGAGTTGCGATTCGGTCGGCAGCTTGTCGCCTGGTTTCAGCGCGTTGGACGCGATCTGCTCGGTGACGTAATTGACGACGAGCTCGGCGAGATTACGAGCGCGTCGTGGCGGTGCCGCGGATGCCAGTGGTGTAGCCATCGAAAACGCCCCTTGAATCAGATAGTTGCAGATACTTTCTGCGATCCATTATACCGTCGTCTGACGACTGATTATAGAAAGGCCGGATCAATTTGAGCGGGAGGTGAGGGCCGGGCCGCAGCGCGCGGCCGCGGCCCGAAGCCGGGCGCTGTAATTCGCGCCGCGCTTAGCGCGGGCGCAGCTCCACGCGCTTGATGTCCTTCACGATCACGAGGTAGCTGAACACCGTCAGCAGCGCGTTCGCGCCGACGAACACCAGCGCGCCGTTGAACGAGCCGCTTTGCGCGACCAGGTAGCCGATCACGATCGGCGTGACGATGCCGGCCACGTTGCCGAACATGTTGAAGATGCCGCCCGACAAACCGAGCGCTTCCTTCGGCGACGTGTCGGCGACCACCGCCCAGCCGAGCGCGCCGATGCCCTTGCCGAAGAACGCGAGCGACATCAGGGCGACGACGATCCAGTCGGTCGAAACGTAGTTGCAGCCGATGATCGACACCGACAGCAGCATGCCGCCGACAATCGGCACCTTGCGCGCGACGGTCAGCGAATGGCCGCGCCGGATCAGCGAGTCCGACAGAATGCCGCCGAGCACGCCGCCGGAAAATCCGCAGATCGCCGGTAACGACGCGACGAGGCCCGCCTGCAGAATCGTCATGTGACGCGCCTGCACGAGGTAGATCGGAAACCAGGTCAGGAAGAAGTACGTCAGCACGTTGATGCAGTACTGCGCGAGATAGACGCCGACCAGCATCCGGTTCGTCAGCAACTGGCGCACGAGCGACCAGCCGCCGGCCTTTTCGACGTCGGCGGGACCGGTTTTCTGGTGACCGTTGATCACGCCGCCGCCCTGTTCGATGTACTCCAGTTCCGAAGCCGACACGCCCGGATGGTCGGCGGGATGCTTCATCACCTTGAGCCAGGTGAGCGCGAGCAGCAAGCCGGCCACGCCCATCACGACGTACACCATGTGCCAGCCGAACGCGTGCGTGAGCCAGGCCATCAGCGGCGTGAAGATCACTGCCGCGAAGTATTGCGCCGAGTTGAAGATCGCCGATGCGGTGCCGCGTTCCTTGGTCGGAAACCAGCTCGCCACGACTTTGGCGTTGGCCGGAAAGGCCGGCGATTCCGCCGCGCCCATCGCGAAACGCAACACGAAGAGACCCGTCACCGCGGCGGCCGCGCTGCCGAGCAAGCCGATCGAGCTTTGCAGCAGCGTGAAGAGCGACCAGAAGAAAATGCTCGCGGCGTACACGCGCCGTGCGCCGAAGCGGTCGAGCAGCCAGCCGGCCGGCAATTGCGAGGCCACGTAAGCCCAGCTGAACGCCGAGAAAATGTAGCCCATGCGGATCGCGTCGAAGCCGAATTCGGCGCGCATCGCCGAGCCGGTGACCGACAGCGTCGCGCGGTCTGCGTAATTGAACGTGGTGATTACAAAGATAAGAAGCAGGATCGCGTAGCGGACTTTGGTGCGCTTTGCGACGTTGGCGGAACTCGCCGTGCGGCTCATTTCCATGGTCATCTCCTTAATTCTTGTACAAGAGAGCGGGCTCGTGGCCTCGACCGCATGTGCGAAAAACGCCCGGCGACGCGGTCGTCTCCGGGCGCTCCTTGCGCAGCCGTCTATGCGGCTCTCATCTGCGGCAGTTGTCCGCGTGGCCGGCCGGCAGTCGATCCGCCGGCCACGCGCGCTGCGTTACTGCGGGCCGAGCGTCTTGATGAGCGCGTCGAGTTGCGCCATTTCTTCTTCGGTCAGATCGGTCAGCGGCGCACGCACCGGACCGGCGCTGTGGCCGACGAGCTTCGCGCCCGCCTTGACGATGCTCACCGCGTACCCGGCGCGGCGGTTGCGAATCTTCAGGTACGGCAGGAAGAATTCGTCGATCAGTTTGCCGACGGTCGCGTGGTCGTCCGCGGCGATTGCGCGGTAGAAGTCCATCGCGGTCTTCGGAATGAAGTTGAACACCGCCGACGAGTACACCGGCACGCCCAGCGCCTTGTAGGCCGCGGCGTAGACTTCCGCGGTCGGCAGGCCGCCGAGGTACGAGAAGCGGTCGCCCAGACGGCGGCGGATCGTCACCATGTTTTCGATCTCGCCCACGCCGTCCTTGAAGCCGATCAGGTTCGGGCAGCGCTCGGCGAGACCCTCGAGCATGTCGGCGTTAAGCTTCGAATTGGCGCGGTTGTAAATGATCACGCCCATGTTCGGCACCGACTTGCAGACTTCTTCGGCGTGCGCGGCGATGCCTTCCTGGCAGGCTTCCGTCAGGTAGTGCGGCATCAGCAGAATGCCGTTTGCGCCGTGGCGTTCGGCTTCTTTCGCATACTCGATGGCGACGCGCGTCGGGCCGCCCGCGCCGGCCAGGATCGGCACCTTGCCCTTGCAGACTTCGGCTGCGGTGCGCACGACGTTCGAATAGTCGTTGTGCGTCAGCGAGAAGAACTCGCCCGTGCCGCCGGCGACGAACAGCGCCGAAGCGCCGTACGGAGCGAGCCATTCGAGGCGCTCGGCGAAGGTGTCGGCGCGGAATTCGCCTTGTGCGTCGAAGTCGGTGACCGGGAAGGAGAGGAGGCCTTCTGAAACGATCTGCTTGAGTTCCTGCGGTGTCGTCATGATGTCTGTATCCAGGCGTCGGTGTAGGTTGGATCAATAGAAATGAAGATTTCTTATACGTCATCGTACAACAACAATTCGGCTAACTCAACGGTGTTTTCGCGGCATAATGGTGCTGTTAGGGTAAATACGGAACATCCCACGCGATTCGCATGTTGTAGGATGACGTATGAATAAGCTGGCGCAGAAGGCGTAAATCGCCATAAGGATCGATGCAATGGAACTTTCACCGCTCTACATTCGCGTTCACCCCAATGACAATGTCGCGATCGTCGTGAACGACGGCGGACTGGGTGAGGGCGCCGTATTCCCCGACGGCCTGGTGCTGCGCGAGCGCGTGCCGCAGGGCCACAAAGTCGCGCTGGCTGATCTGGCCGAGGGCGACGAGGTCATCCGCTATAACGTGGTGATCGGCTATGCGCTGAAGGCGCTGCCCAAGGGAAGCTGGATCAACGAGCACGTGATCCGCATGCCGAGTCCGCCGGGACTCGAAGACTTGCCCATTGCGACGATCAAGGCGCCGGACATGCCGCCGCTCGAGGGCTACACCTTCGAGGGCTATCGCAACGCGGACGGCTCGGTGGGCTCGCGCAACATTCTGGCGATCACCACGACAGTGCAATGCGTGGCGGATGTGGTCGAACACGCGGTCGTGCGCATCAAGTCTGAGTTGTTGCCGAAGTACCCGAATGTCGACGACGTGGTCGGCCTCGGCCACACCTACGGTTGCGGCGTCGCGATCGACGCGCCCGACGCGATGGTGCCGATCCGCACGGTGCGCAACATCGCGCTGAATCCGAACTTCGGCGGCGAGGTGATGATGGTGAGCCTCGGTTGCGAGAAATTGCAGCCGGAGCGCCTGATGCCGCCCGGCACTATTCCGATTGCCGCCGCGCAGAACCCGAGCGAGATCGCGGATATCGGCGATCTTGGCGCCGACGAGAACGGCGACGTCGTCGTGTTGCAGGACGAATCGCACGTCGGCTTCCAGTCGATGATCGATTCGATCATGAGGACCGCGGAAGGTCATCTGAAGCGGCTCAACAACCGGCGTCGCGAGACGTGTTCCGCCGCGGATCTCGTGGTCGGCGTGCAATGCGGCGGCAGCGACGCGTTCTCCGGCCTCACCGCGAATCCGGCCGTGGGCTTCGCGACCGACCTGCTGGTGCGCGCGGGCGCCACCGTGATGTTCTCCGAAGTGACCGAAGTGCGCGACGGCGTCGATCAACTGACGGCGCGCGCGGCGAACGCGGACGTCGCGCAGGCGATCATCCGCGAGATGCAGTGGTACGACGATTATCTGAAGCGCGGCGGCGCGGACCGCAGCGCGAACACCACGCCGGGCAACAAGAAGGGCGGGCTGTCGAACATCGTCGAAAAGGCGATGGGCTCGATCATCAAGTCAGGCAACTCGGCGATTTCGGGCGTGCTGTCGCCGGGCGAGAAAGTGCGCCAGAAAGGGCTGATTTATGCGGCGACGCCGGCGAGCGACTTTATCTGCGGCACGCTTCAACTGGCGGCCGGCATCAATCTGCACGTCTTCACGACGGGCCGCGGCACGCCGTACAGTCTCGCCGAAGTGCCGGTCATCAAGGTCGCGACGCGTTCCGATCTGGCGCGCCGCTGGCACGACCTGATGGACATCAACGCGGGCACCATCGCAACCGGCACGGCGACGATCGAAGAGGTGGGCTGGGAACTGTTCCGCTTCATGCTCGACGTCGCGAGCGGCCGCAAGAAGACCTGCGCCGAGAAGCTGAAGCTGCATAATGCGCTGGCGCTGTTCAATCCGGCGCCGGTGACCTGAGTGCCGCATCTGGCGAGCCGCGAAATTCGCGGCTCGTTTTACGTGGTGGCTTCACTGCTTCGTTAGCTTCATTTGCCTTATTCGCTTCATTCGCCTCATAGACGGCTCAAACAAAAAGACATGACTGATTCGAATTCCGACCGCACATCCGCGAAAAAACCGTTTCGGCGCCTGCTGCTCACCGGCGCGGCAGGCAATCTCGGCAAGCAATTGCGCGGCGCGCTGGCCGCGTGGGCCGACGTGGTGCGTGTGACCGACATCGCGCCGCTCGGCGAGCTGGCTGCGCACGAAGAAGCGTCGATCGTCGACCTCGCCGACGAAGCCGCGGTCCTCGCGCTGCTCGAAGGCGTGGACGCGGTGATTCACCTCGGCGGCATCTCCGTCGAAGCGCCGTTCGCGGATCTGCTCGAAGCGAACATTCGCGGTCTCTACAACCTGTATTCGGCGGCGCAGAAGCAGGGCGTGAAGCGCATCGTCTACGCAAGCTCGAATCACGCGGTCGGTTTTCATCCTGTGACGGAAGTGCTTGATACGGATGCGCCGTTGCGCCCCGACAGCCTGTATGGCGTGACGAAATGCTTCGGCGAATCGCTGTCGCGCTATTACTTCGACCGCTTCGGGCTCGAGACGGTGTGTCTGCGGATCGGCTCGTCGTTCGAGCAGCCGAAGAACCCGCGCATGCTCGTCACGTATCTGAGCTATCGCGACTTCATCGAACTCGTGCGCTGTTCGCTGTTCACGAATCGCGTCGGGCACGCGATCGTGTACGGCGTGTCGGATAACCGCACCAAGTGGGTCGATAACACCAAAGCGGCGTTTCTCGGTTTCCGTCCGCAGGACAGTTCCGTGCAGTTCGAGCATCTGTTTCCAGTCACCGCGCCGACCGCCGATCTGGACGATCCCACGCAGCGCTTCCAAGGCGGTCCCTTCGTGCTGGCCGGGCCAATGGAGCCGAAGCGATGAGCGCGGCGGGCAATCCTCGCGTCGAACGGGTCGAACGCGTCGAAGCGGCGGGGCCGGCGCCGGCTGCCGTGGGCGAGAGTCCGGTATGGCGCGCGGCCGAACAGGCGCTTTACTGGGTCGATATTCCGGCGCAAAAAATCGTGCGCTTGCGACTCGAAAGCGGCGAGCGGTCTGAATGGCTGTTGCCGGAGAAGGTCGCGTGCATCGCGTTCGATTGTCGCGGCAACGTGCTCGCGGGCTGTGAGACCGGTCTTTTCGCGGTGACGCTGAGCGACGCTTCGGCGCCTCTTGCGACGCAAGCCGAGCCCGTGAAGGTCAGCGGGCGCAAGCTCGCCGCACCGGTCTTCCCGTTCGGCGACATGCGTTTCAACGACGGCCGCTGCGACCGGCAAGGCCGTTTCTGGGCAGGCACGATGGTGCAGGATATGGCGGCCGCCAACCCGGCCGGCGCGCTCTACCGATTCGACGCGGACGGCGTGCTGTCGGCGCCGGTCGTGGACGGACTCATCACGCAGAACGGCCTCGGCTGGTCGCCCGATGGCAGCACGATGTATCTGTCGGACTCGCACCCGCTGCGCAGACAGATATGGGCTTTCGACTACGACGTCGAAACCGGCGAGCCGCGCAACCGCCGCGTGTTCGCGGACCTGAACCACTATGTGGGGCGGCCCGACGGCGCGGCGGTGGATGCGGACGGCTGCTACTGGATCTGCTCAAATGACGCGGGCGCGCTGCTGCGCTTCACGCCGCAAGGCAAGCTCGACCGGCAGATTAACGTGCCCGCGATCAAACCCGCGATGTGCGCATTCGGCGGCCGCGACCTGGACACGCTGTTCGTCACGTCGATTCGCCCGGCGGCTGGCGCGAGCGAACACGACGGGCATCTCTTCGCGCTGCGTCCGGGCGTCAGCGGCTTGCCAGAGCCGGAATTCGCCGGCGATCTGTAAGCGAAAGAGAGCAGTCGGAAAGAGCGCCGGCGCGGGCAACGCGACCGGCGCTTATTGTTTCACGCTCGTTAATTCATCACTCGTCATACAACATTGTGGCGTCGATACGACGATTTGCGTCGTCGTTTTACGAAAAATCGGCGTTCCGGCCTTCTCCGCTCGCGTGGATCTCCAATCCCGCCGCTGCCGCGCGTGTCCATGCTGACAGCGTATTCAGGTCATCTCTACCGGATGCCCGTTTCCTCGGGTAAATACCGTCTGTACAACTCAAACTGCGTTTTATAGACTTCGTATGTCGTCGTACAACGTATAAGCGCAAACAGATTGCTTTCTGTACTTTTCGAGATAGCAGCGCATCGCACGGTACGTGGCGGCTTTGGCGTGCGCGATGGTTCACAGGTTCACGCCCAGGCATGCCGACGCAGCAGAAGTAAAAGAAGTCGAGTTGTCTGACAGGAGTGCTGATCTTTGTGCCGGGGACGTTGCACGGACAGCACGGCAGGGCGTTCGCCACCGCAGGAGACCGCGGGCGCCGCGCCGGGAGACGCAGCAAAACCATGTCACATCCGAGACTGGCCGTCGTTACGGCAGTTCGCTACCGGCTGTCCGCGAGCGGCTGTTGCAAGCGGCTCTTTGCATCGATTGGATGTCTAATTTTGAGGAATGTCACGATGAATAAGAAGTTTGCCTCTTCCCGTGTTTCGTTGATCGTCGCCGCGTCCGTGCTGGCCTTCGGCGCCATGTCGGCGCAGGCGCGCGTGTTCCGCGTGTCGGACGTGCATGGCGACACGTACCCGACCAACATGGCCGTCAAGTACATGGGCGAGCAGATCAAGAAGGCAACCGACGGCAAGGACTCGGTGAAGGTATTCGGCAACAGCGCACTTGGTTCGGAGAACGATACGATCGATCAGGTGCGCATCGGCGCGCTCGACATGGCGCGCGCGAACGGCGCGGCATTCAACGAGATCGTTCCTGAATCGATGATCCCGTCGCTGCCGTTCCTGTTCCGCGACATCGACCATTTCCGTAAGGTGATGTACGGCCCGGAAGGCCAGAAGATTCTCGACGCGTTCAAGGCGAAGGGCATGATCGCACTGACTTTCTATGAAAGCGGCGCGCGCTCCATCTACACGAAGAAGCCGATTCGCACGCCCGCCGACATGAAGGGCCTGAAAGTGCGCGTGCAACCGTCCGATCTGATGGTCGACGAAATCAGGGCAATGGGCGGCACGCCGACGCCGATGCCGTTCGCCGAAGTCTATACGGGCCTGAAGACGGGTCTCGTCGATGCAGCGGAAAACAATCTGCCGTCGTACGAAGAGACCAAGCACTTCGAAGTCGCGCCGGTCTATTCGGAAACCCAGCACTCGATGACGCCGGAAGTTCTCGTCTTCTCGAAGAAGATCTGGGACACGCTTTCGCCGCAAGAACAGGAAATCATCAAGAAGGCCGCGGCTGATTCCGTGCCGTACTACCAGAAGCTTTGGACCGCACGCGAAAGCGACGCAAGCAAGACCGTGACGAAGGGCGGCGCGCAGATCGTCGCACCGTCGCAGATCGATCGCGCGGCATTCGTCAAGGTGATGCAGCCGGTGTGGGCGAAGTATGAAAAGACCCCGCAAATGAAGCAGCTCGTCGACGAAATCCAGGCAATCAAGTAAGAGTCGCATGGTGTTTTACGCAGCGGGAAAGTCTTGCAGGAAGCTGCGGACTTTCCCGCTGCATGCCGCATGCTGAATGCCGCCGCCGCTGATGTCGGCAGGCAAGAATGGGATCAAGAGATTTATGAAACGCCCAAACGATTTTCTCTTTCGCACGCTAACCGTCATCGCCTCCGTCAGCCTTGCTGCGCTGAGTCTGCTGGTGATCTATGGCGTCGTGATGCGCTATGTATTTAGCGACGCGCCCGATTTCGTCGAACCCATCGCGCTATTGCTCGTAATCGTGATCGCGATGTTCGGCGCCGCGCTCAAGGTTCGCGAAGGCGGCCATATCGGGCTCGATTCGCTCGTGAAGAGCCTGCCCGTAAAAGGCCAACTGATCGCGCACGTGTTCCAGCACTTGTGCCTGATCGCGCTTGCCGTGGCGATCTTCTTCGGCTCTCTGGAGATGGCAGAGACCACGCGGCATGACCACATTCCAATTCTGGGTTTGCCGGAAGCGCTTCGTTATCTGATCCCGGTTATTGCCAGCGTCTGCATCGCGTCGTTCTCAATCGAGAACCTGCTCGCGCTTTTCGCAAAGAAACACAAATAGAACAATCATGGAACTTGCCCTCCTTTCTATCAGTTTCATCGTTTTTCTGGTACTCGGCGTTCCTGTTTCGTTCGCGCTGGGACTCTCGTGCGTGCTGACGTATCTGTACGAGGGACTGCCCGCGGCCACCGCCATGCAGTCGATGGTCTCGGGGATGAATGCGTTTTCATTCCTCGCCGTACCGTTCTTCATCTTCTCCGGCGAGCTGATGCTCCACGGCGGGATTGCCGATCGCATCCTGCGTTTTGCGCAAGCCACTGTCGGTCATTTCCGCGGCGGCCTCGGCATGGCCAATGTCGTCGCGTGCACGTTGTTCGGCGGCGTCTCGGGTTCGCCCACGGCGGACACGTCGGCAATGGGCGGCGTCATCATTCCATTGATGAAGCGCGAAGGCTATAGCGCCGCGTACGCCGTCAATGTCACGACGCATTCGTCGCTGGCGGGCGCGCTGATGCCGACGTCGACGAACATGATCATCTACGCGTTCGCCGCGCAGGGCATTACAGGAACGCTGAACGGTGTGCCGATGAGCGGCGTGTCGATCGGCGATCTGCTGTTCTCGGGTCTCTTGCCGGTGTTGTGGGTGATGGGCTTCGTGCTGATCGCCGCGTACTGGCAAGCGGTGCGCTACGGCTATCCGCGCCGTCCCGACGGTTCCACCGGACTGCAGCGTTTCCCCGGCTGGCTCGCGGTCGCGCGCACGTTCCTCGGCGCATTGCCGGGCCTGATGGTCATCGCGATCATTCTGGTCTGCGTGGCAAAGGGTATTGCTACGGCGACGGAAGCCGCCGCTATTGCAGTCGCTTATTCGCTTGTGCTGACAGTCGTCGTGTATCGCACGATGACGCTGAAGAAGCTCTCTTTCGCCTTGTCGAAAGCCGCGAAAACGACGGGCGTCGTGCTGCTTCTGATTGGCGTATCGAACATGCTGCGCTACCAGATGGCTTATCTGGAGATCCCCGATGCAATCGAGCACATGCTCGACGGCGCAACGAGCATTCCCTGGTTGATGCTGCTGTACATCAACATCATCCAGATCTTCCTCGGCACGTTTGTCGATATGGCGGCGCACATTCTGATCACCACGCCGCTGTTCCTGCCGATGGCGATGCATAGCGGCGTCGGCCCCGTGCAGTTCGGCATCATGATCCTGCTGAATTGCGCATTGGGTCTCGTGCATCCGCCGATCGGCTCAGTGCAGTTCATCGGCTGCGCGATTGGGAATGTGTCGATTGGGGAAACTACCAAGGTGGCGTGGCCTTATTACCTCGCTATCTTCAGCGCCATTAACATTGTGACGTACGTCCCGATGTTCTCCACGTGGTTGCCGAGCCTGATTAATGGACACCCGGTTTTCTGACCGGACATCCCGATTCACCGGTTGCGCGGTTCAGACAATGACCGGTAGTCAAGAACAATTTTTTAAAGAGGAGCATAAATGAAAAAGGCACTAGCAACCTCCGCCCTTGGCCTGTTCGCCCTTGGCGCACACGCTCAGAGCAGCGTGACGTTGTACGGTATCGTCGATACAGGGATCGGCTACCAAAGCAGCTCGGCGGCGCTCGGCTCGAATTCGGGCGGCCGCTCGGTTGTGAAGATGAACAACGGCATCTGGGCGGGTAGCCGCTTCGGCCTGAAGGGTAGCGAGGATCTTGGCGGCGGCACGAAGGCCATTTTCCAGTTGGAGCAGGGCTTTAACAGCGCAACCGGCGCGCAGAGCGTGAACGGCCTCGGCTTCAGCCGCCAGGCCTGGATCGGCGTGACGAACCCCACGTACGGTACGCTGACGGCTGGCCGTCAGTACACGTCGTACTACACGCTGCTGTCGCCGTATAGCCCGACTACGTGGCTGACGGGCGCTTACGGCGCACACCCGGGCGATCTCGATTCGCTGGATACGATCTATCGCGCGAATAACTCCCTCGTGTACACGTCGCCGAAGATGTACGGTGTGACGGTGAGCGGTTCGTACTCGTTGGGCGGCGTGCCGGGCAGCTTCAACGCCGGCTCGACGTGGAGCGCCGCAGTGCAGTACCTGAACGGTCCGTTCGGTATCGCAGCGGGCTTCCAGCGCATCAACAACTCGACGCCTGGTGGTGGTCTGTGGGGCCCCGAGTCGACTACGTCGAATAACGGCGCGACGAGCGGCCCGGGTCTGTCGGGCATCACGAACGGTTACCGCACGGCGCAGGCTCAGCAGCGCTTTGCGGTTACCGGCGGCTACGCGTTCAGCTCGCAATGGGACGTGTCGTTCTCGTACTCGAACGTGCAATACATTCCGGGTGTGAACTCGGGTTTCCGTCATCAGGCGACGTTCAACACGGGTGGCGCAGTGGTGCACTTCAAGCCGATCGGCGCACTCGACCTGGCAGCCGGCTATAGCTACACGCGTGCGACGGAATCGAATGGCATTTCGAGCGCAGCCAGCTATCACCAGTTCAACCTGTCGCAGTACTACAGCCTCTCCAAGCGTACGGGTCTGTATGCGGTGGAAGCGTATCAACGTGCGAACGGCAAGACGATCGGCAACAACGGCGTGAGCATCATCAACGCGACGGCCGATATCGGCGACGGTCAGAACAGCGCGCCGTCTTCGTCGCGCAGCCAGGTTGCAGGCGGCGTGGGCATCATTCACCGCTTCTAATGGCTCTGGAGTAGCGGCGGCGTGTTGTTACGCCGCCACAGCGACGCATTTTGTTCATGCGTCGCTGAGCAATAAAACCGCTGCGCGCACCGCGCGCGCAGCGGTTCAATTCAACTCTCGCTGTCGGACCACAAGCGTCCTCCCGTCGCCCAATTTTCGCGCTTCACGTCGGTGAGAATAATGTCCACCGAATTCGGTTCGACGCCGAGCGACTCGCATGTCGCTTTCGTGATTGCTTCGACGAATTGGCGCTTCTGCTCGAGTGAGCGGCCTTCAAACAGTTCGATATGAAACGTGGGCATGATGTATATGGCTCCGTTGATAAAGCGATCGGCGTACTGCGCCGCGTACCCGTTAAGCGCTAATCACGATAGCTCGGATCGAGCCGGTCGAGCTTGCGCAGCAGCGCGGGCCATTCAAGTATTCCTTCGATTGCGCCGCCATCGTAGAGCTGCTCGGCCGTGCGAGTGGCGATTGCATCGTCGGGCACGACGAGCGGCGCGCCGCATGCCTGCGCCTGCAACTGGATCTCGCAAGCCTTGAGCAACGTCGCCATCAGCACGTACGCTTCGGCGACCGTGCGGCCGACCGTCAGCGTGCCGTGATTGCGCAGCAGCATGGCCGGCTTGTCCGCGAGATGCTCGACGAGGCGCTCGCTCTCAGCGGGTGTGAATGCCAGGCCTTCATAGTCGTGATACGCAAGCTGGCGATAAAAACGCAGCGCGTGTTGCGACGCGGGCAGCAGTCCCGCAGGCTGCGCGGAGACGGCCACGCCGGCCGTATTGTGCAGATGCATCACGCAGAAAGCGTCGGCGCGTGCGGCGTGCACGGCGGCATGAATCGCGAAGCCCGTCACGTTCACTGTGTATTCGCTTGCACCGACGATATTGCCGTCGACGTCGATCTTCACGAGATTCGACGCACGCACTTCATCGAATGCGAGGCCGAACGGATTGATCAGGAAGTGGCCCGGCTCGTTCGGCACGCTCGCGGAGATGTGCGTGTAGATGAGATCGTCCCAGCCGTTGAGCGCGACGAGCCGGTAAGCGGCGGCGAGGTCGACGCGGGTCTGCTGCTCCGCTTCGGAGCGTGGCCCGGATTGCGCGACGCGGCCCTTCGGTACATGAGCGAACGACATATGTTTCTCCTGATGGTGCGTAACGGAGTGCCTACGAGTAGAGCATTAGCGCGCGACGCTGCTTCAGCCATTGCACGCCCCACGTTGCGGCGACGAACGGCGCGGTCAGCACGGGCAAGCCAACGCTCGCAGCGCCCGCTTGCAGCAGCGCCGCGAGCGTCACGCCGCCGAGCATCCATACAAGCCCGCATTCGGTCAGCGCCAATGCGGTGAGCGCGCCGTTGAATCCTAGCAGGCCTGCGTTAAACGAGCTTGCCGTCGCGCCCAGCAGCAGATGTTCGGCGCTCGCGAGAGCCGCGCCCGTCAGCGCGCAGAGCGCGTGGCGCGGAGATGCCACGGCGATGCCGATCAGCACCAGCACGCCGGCTGATGCTCCGCCAGCGAACGCGGTTTGCGCGAGACCAGCGAGCAGGCCGTCGGCGAGGTCGGCGTGCGCGTGCGCCGTTGCGAGCGTCGACGATGACGGCGCGCTTGCGGTCATCGGCAGCCAAAGCCAGGTGACGATCAGACACGGGCTCGAGAAATAGCAGAGGCCGCGCGAGCACAGCCATCGCGACCACGGTGCGAGCAGCCAGGCCGTGCCTGTTGCGGCGAGAATCGCGACGGCGGCAGCGGTCGCGTTGTCGGCGATGAAACTGAACGCGGCGAGTCCGGCCAACGCGCCGTTGAAGCCGTAAAGTCCCGCGTGCAGGTCGTCGTCGGAATAGCCCGCCAGCACCGCGCTCACGTTGGCCGCGACCGCGCCGGTCAGCGCCGCGCACGCGAGACGCGGGTCCCACAGCAGCCAGCCGGCCAGCAGACATGCGCCCGTAAAAGCGTTCGCTTGCAGCACGATCTGGCCAAGACTGCGCAGCAGCGTGCGTAGTGCTGCGGAGTGTGCTTCGGTCGCGGCGGCGTGCATGAGTTGTGGATCGATGAGCGTTGGAATCGCGGCGACGTCGCGGACACAGGTGAAACGCGAGCATAGGGCAGTGCTGCCGCTGCGTGCATGCGGGCGCGTTGATAGTCGCTATTTGCAACGCCTCGGATCATGCGGCGATTCGCGCATCGGCGAAAGTAAGACGTTCGCGCTACGATACGAAACGCGGCACGTGCCGCGGTTTTCATCGCGAGGAGGCGATCCAATGCGTGAACTTCGGTGGGCATCGCAAGAGGGCGACGGTATCGAACACTTGACCTTCGATGCGCGCGACGACGGCTTCGAAGTAGAAAGCGTTGTCGTCGGCCAGCGCTATGGCAAGAGCTATGGGCTGCACTACACAGTGCGTTGCGATGTGCAATGGCGCACGCGTCATGCTTGGCTGAAGATTGTCGGCGCGGGAGAACTGGAGTTGCACGGCGACGGCGAGGGCCATTGGCGCGACGGTCACGGCCTCGTGCTGAGCGCGATCGAAGGATGCATCGACATCGACATCGCAGCCACGCCGTTTACCAACACGCTGCCGATTCGCCGGTTGCAACTCGCGCAAGGCGAGCGCCGGCCTCTGCAGGTCGCCTACATTTCGACGCCGGACCTTCAGGTCACGCGAGTCGAGCAGGCGTATTCGTGTATCGAGCTGAATCGCGAATATCGCTATGAAGGCATTTTCCGCGATTTCACGGCGAATATGAAAGTGGATGACGACGGGCTCGTGATCGACTATCCGACGCTATTCAGTCGCCTGCCGCGCGAGCGTTGAAGGGCGCGTTGAGCGGCGCGTTGAACGACGATGTACCCGAGCCGACCGGTCGATACAGGTGCCGCGCAACGAAGCGTTCGATGTGCGCGGCGACCACTTGCGGCTCGCGCAATACAACCCAATGGCCTGCGTCAATCTCGATGCGCTCATAGGGACCAAGCCACGCTTCCTGTCCGAGTGACAATTCTGGCCCGACGTAACGATCGCGTAGCGGCACGATGAACTGCACCGGCGCGTGAGCGTGGCGCGCGCGCGGATGCAGCAGCTTGTCGATGAAATTCGCGCGGTAAAGACCGAGGCCGTTGATCGCGTTGCGCAGTTGCGCGGGGTCGCGCGGCGCCCGCACGCGCTCGGTCATGCGCAGCCACAGCGGCCACATGCGTGCGCCGCCAAGGCGCCATACGAGTTCCGGCAGCCACGGCAGATGAAAGAAGAAGATGTACCAGGACCTGATCATTTGCCGGATGCGGCCGCGCGGAAATTGTTTTGTCATCCTATGTTTTTCGTCTGCAGCGTTCGCGCCGCGCAAGTCCACCGACGCGTGATCAAGGCACGGCCCCGAGATGGACGTATACGACCCAATCCGTCCTTTGAATTCCGGACTGGTGACGGCTTCCCAGCTTTGAATCGAGCCCCAGTCGTGACCGACGAGGTGAAACGGCTGCGCACCGCAGGTCGCATCGACGACCGCCGTGAGATCGGCGGCAAGCTGTTCGAGACGGTAACCGCTGCGCGTGGCCGGTGCGCCGGACGCGCCTGCGCCGCGCACGTCGTAGCTGATGACGCGGTAGCGCGCGTCGAGTTGCGCGCGTACCGGTTCCCACACCGTGGCCGAGTCGGGATAGCCGTGCACGAGCACGATGGGCGGCGCCTCTCGCGGTCCGCTGACGTAGACGGCGAGCCGCACGTCGCCGGCATCCACCGACAACGTGTCGCGTATCACGCGGCCGCCTGCATGCCGCGGCGCGCTGAGCGGCGCGTATTCGGCGCGGCTGCGTTGGCGGCATCGACTGCTGCGACGAGGCCGTCGATGCGCGCAAGTTGCGCGCGATTATCGTGGTCCCACGGATGGAAACCTGGCCGGAAAAAACTCAGCCATTCACCGGCAATCCGCGGAAAAACGCCATGACGTGGCCCATAAAGATACTTCAGCACGCGCCACATGCCGCGCACATGACCGCCGCGTTTTCGATCGGCGATGATCAGACGCACGTGGTAGTCGAACACGATCAGCCAGAACGTGATCGTCGTGGCGAGCATGACGCCCGTGCGCAACAGATAGCGGCCGAGGCCGGGCTTGAGCACTGCGTTCCATACGTCGTAGGAAACGGATTTGTGTTCGGTCTCTTCGAGCGCATGCCACGTCCACATCTGCGCATAGCCTTGAACCGATCCGTCGATGCGCGTCGCGTCCTCGAGCAGCAAACCCGCAAGCATCGCCGTGTAATGCTCGAGGCAAACGGTGACGGCCAACTGATACGAATGCGGCAGAACCTTGCGGCCGAAGTTGAGGATCGCCCACAGCCGCTTGTCGAGTTTATGCGCGGGCAAGCCGGCCTGTTGCAACAGGTCGTTGTACTCGACATGCTCGCGCGTATGCATGGCTTCCTGGCCGATAAAGCCGAGCACCTGCTTTTTCAACACGGGGTCGTCGATGTCGTCGCGATAGTGGCGCACGCTGTCAATGAAAAAACGCTCGCCAGCCGGAAACAGCAGCGAAAGGGCGTTGAAGAAGTGCGTGACGTGCGAGCCTTGTGCATGCCAATCGCAGGCACGCGCGGGCGGAAGATTGAAACGTAAGTCGCGGCGAACGGGCATCATGGCCTTTTCTCCTTGAATTCGTGTGATTCCTCGTGATTCCTCATGACGCTTTGCGATTCCCGAGCGGCGCGCTTCATCATGCGCGCCTGCCGGCGAGCTGCGCCGCGCGCCGTGCGCGTTTCTCCGCGATGCGCTTCATGCGCCGCGTTTGCAGCACGACGAGTGCCTGATAGGCGGCGGGCAGCGTGCGCGCGAGCCAGTCCGCGGCGCGTGCATCGCGGCCGATCAGCACACGCCGTTTGTTCCTGCGCACGCCGTCCAGAATCACGCGCGCGGCTTCGTCGGCGGTGGTGATAAAGAACTTCTCGAAGTCGTCCTTGCCTTGCTGTTCGTTTTCCAGCATGAAGCCGACCATATTCGGCGCAATGCGGCTCGACTGCGCGATGCCGGTGCGGATGCCGCCCGGATGCACACACGTCGCCGACACGCCGCATTTCATCAGGTCGAGTTCCTGGCGCAGCGCTTCGGTGAAGCCGCGCACCGCGAACTTGGTCGCGTTGTAGCCGCTCATGCCGGGTTGCGAAAACAGACCGAATACGCTCGACGTATTGACGATGTGACCTTCGCCGGAAGCCTTCAAATAAGGCAGAAACGCCTTCGTGCCGTGCACGACACCCCAGAAGTTGATGCCGACGATCCATTCGAGATCCGCGTACTCCATTCCTTCAATGGTGCTCGACAACGCGACGCCCGCGTTGTTGAACACCAGATTGACGCGCCCATGCTCAGCAGCCGTTTGCGCCGCCCACGCGAACATCGCGTTGCGATCCGACACATCGAATACGGCCGTCGTGATGAGAAGCGGCGCGCCCACGATATGCGGTGCTGCGGCCTGTGCGAGTCGAGCGGTCTCCTCGAGGCTCGTCGCGTTGCGGTCGGCGAGGGCGAGATGGCAACCTTCGCGCGCGAGGCGAATCGCAAGCGAGCGGCCCATGCCCGAACCCGCGCCGGTGATCGCGGCGACCTTGTCGGTGAAGTGCTTCATTGGTTTTATCTCCTGTCCTCTCTGAAGGTGCGTTGTCGTTATTGCTATTTCACGTCGCTTCCGCCGATGCCGATGCCGATGCCGTGCCTTGCACATGCGCGCTTTGCGTTGCAGCGGCATGTGCGCTCACGTTCACGTTGACGCTCTGAGGCGCGGGCGAATAGGCGAAGTAATCGGCCATGCTGAACGTGCTGGTGGCCCGGCGGAACTTGTAGGCGAAGCCAGGCCACAGGGTCGTGTTCTTCCCGGTTCTCGGGTCCAGATACCAGCTCTTGCAGCCGCCCGTCGACCAGATCGCGCGGCCGAGCTGCTGCTGAATCTGTTCGTTGTACGCGCGCTCCACGTGCGGACGCACCTCGATCGCCGCTGCGCCTTCGTTCTGCATCGCCTTCAACGCACGCAGAATGTATTCGACCTGCGACTCGATCATGAACACCATCGAGTTGTGACCGAGGCCGGTGTTCGGACCCACGATCATGAAAAAGTTCGGATAGCCAGGCAATGTCGTACCCAGGTACGCATGCGCGCCGTCTCTCCATGTATCGACGATGTCGACGCCGCCGCGTCCGCGCACCACGCCTCGGGCAAACGGATCGGCGACCTGAAAACCGGTGCCGAAGATCAGGCAGTCGGCCGGATGACGCACACCGTCGCTCGTGATGACGGCGTCTTCGTCGATGCGCTCAATCGCGCTCGTCGTCACCGACACGTTTGCTCGCGACAGGGCGGGGAAGTAGTCGTTCGAAATGAGGATGCGCTTGCAGCCCATCGTGTAATCCGGCGTGAGCGTCGCGCGTAATTGCGGGTCGCGCACCTGGCGGCGCAAATGCCGCTCGGCGACTTTCTGCGCGGTCTTCATCAGCGACGGATGAACCGCGAACCCCAGCGCACGCGATTCGAGCATGCAGTACAGCGCCGAGCGCATGACCTTCTGCGTGAACGGCAGATGTTTGAAAAGCCACTGCTCGATGGGCCGCACGGCGCGGTCGGCCTTCGGCATGATCCACGGCGGCGTGCGCTGAAACAGATCGAGATGCGCGACGCGCGGCGCGATTTGCGGCACGAACTGGATCGCGCTCGCGCCCGTGCCGATCACGGCGACGCGTTTGCCTTCGAGCGGGTAGCCGTGGTCCCAATGCTGCGAGTGAAACGCGCGGCCCTTGAACGTCTCGATGCCGGGAATGTTCGGCGTCGACGCGCGCGAGAGTCCGCCCATCGCCGAAATCAGCACGCGCGCCGACCACTGCTGTCCGTTGGCAAAGCGCAGATGCCAGCGGCGGCGCGTGTCGTCGTAGACGGCGCTCGTCAGTTCATGGCCGAAACGCAGATGACGTTCGACTCCAAAGCGCCGCACACAGTCGTCCAGGTACGCGCGGATTTCCGGTTGCCGCGCGAACATGCGCGACCAGCGAGGATTCGGCGCGAACGAAAAGGAGTACACGTGCGATTGCACGTCGCATGCACAGCCGGGGTAGTGGTTGTCGCGCCAGGTGCCGCCGACCGAATCGGCTTTTTCCGCGACGAGAAAATCGGTCAAGCCCGATTGCCGCAAGCGGATCGCCATGCCGAGGCCCGCGAAACCCGTCCCGATAATGGCGATGTCGGTCTCGGCAGGCGCGGACGCGTGGTCCGCCGCGGCGTCGTGGGGCATTCGTGCGTTCATCCCGTCGTCTCCCTTTTACGCTCATAACTGTTACATTGAGTGATGTAACGATAGGAGGTCGAGACGGACGATGCAAGAGGGCGGCTAGACGCGCGACTCTAGGAAGTGGTGAAACGGCGGTGGCGCAATGACGCGATGGTCGTTGCGGCGCGAAGCTCGCGCATCGGCTGACTTACTGTTTGCGCGTTTTCTTTGTGCCCGTCGGGCGCGCGATGCTCGGCTTCGCGCCGGATTCGCCGAGTTTCTTCGCCATGATCGCGGCGACGCGATCGCCGAGATAATCGCCGGACGCTTCTTCCAGCGCACGATTCATCTCGCTTTCGACGAGCACCATCGCGAGCGGCCGCACGCGCCAGATTGCGTCGACGAGCGCGGGCACGTCGGCGGGCGGCGGAAGCGCGTCGGGATCGTAGCGGTCGAGTTGACGCACGACCAGATCCACCAGGGCCTTCGCGACCACGCTGAAATGCGGACGCACCGCGCCGACGGCCTCGAGCAGATCGGCGAGCGGAATGCCTTCTTTCGCGAGCGTCGCCCCGGCTGCGAGCGCAGTGGGGCTCGCCGACACGAACGAGAGGCCGTCGCGTTCGAGCAAGCCGAGATCGACCGCCTTCGCGAGCGCAGCCGGCGAAGCCTTGTCGCCGAACATCTGCAGCAACTCGATCAACGAATATTTCCGCGGATGCTCGCGCGACCAGCGTCCGCCGATCGCGGTTTCGAGGCCGAGAATCGAGCGAAGATCGTGTCCTTCGTCGACGGCCTTGATCAGATCCTGGATGTTCGCGAGCGTGTAGCCGCGCGCGAGCAGATGATTGATGAGCTTCAAACGCGACACATGCGTGTCGTCGTACACGCCGACCCGGCCGCGCTTCTCAGGTGGCGCGAGAAGGCCGCGGTCCTGATACGCGCGCACGTTGCGCACGGTCGTGTCGCTCACGCGCGCGAGTTCGTCGACGGTGTATTCGTTGCGCGGCGCGGCACTCGCGGGCATGTTGGCGGGCTGCTGCGGGGCGTCGGGCGCGGGTGACGGAGGCGGTTTTGGCATGCCCGCGATTTTACCGCGCTGCGCGGAAGGCGAACCGGCTACGTTTGCTGATCGGGTGGCGTCGTGGCGCCCGCGCCCAACGTCCTTTGCATCAACGTGCTGTCGAGCCAGCGGCCATGTTTGAAACCGACTGCCTTCAACGTGCCGATCAGCTCAAAACCCAGTTGGTGATGCAGCGACAGCGAGCCGCCGCTGCCGCCGTCCGCGATGACGGCGACCATCTGGCGCCACGGTCCGGCTTCGCATTGTTCGATCAGCGCCTGCAGCAGCACGCGGCCGAGGCCGCGTCCGCGATAGGCGTCGCTCACGTAGATCGAATCTTCGATGGTGTTGCGATACGCGGCGCGCGGGCGGTACGGCGTCGCGTAGCAATAGCCCGCAACTTCGCCGTCGATCTCGGCGACCATGTACGGCAAGCCGTGGTTGCGCACGGACGCGAGACGCGCGCGCAACTCGTCGACGGAAGGCGGGACTTCCTCGAACGACGCGACGCCGGTCAATACATGGTGCGCGTAAATGGCCTGGATCGCGGGCAGATCGGCTTCTGTCGCGTCGCGGATCAATGGGGCGCTCGATGCCGATGCCGATGCCGATGCCGATGCCGATGCCGATGCCGATGCCGATGCCGATGCCGATGCCGATGCCGATGCCGATGCCGATGCCGAAGCGGAGGCGGGGAGGGTTGTACTCATAACGTATTCCAGGAGCGGCCTTGCATAGCGCTTACGGCCTGTCGTGCCGGTTCTTCCGACGATACGTTTTACTATGCCCGCCGCGCCGCCAAATTCAAAGCCGTTCAAAAATCGTAGTACGCGAACACCGCGCGGCTCACGCCGTGCGCCGTGCAGGCGGCGCCTTCGAAAAGCGCCGCGCGCCGGCCACGCACGCAACCACCGCGACGGTCACGGCGATCATCGAGGGCGGCACCTGTTCATGCAGCAGAAGCCCCGCGAGCAGCAGTCCGAAGAACGGCTGCAGCAATTGCAGTTGGCCGACTCCCGCGATGCCGCCAAGCGCGAGGCCGCGATACCAGAACACGAAGCCGATCAGCATGCTGAACAGCGACACGTACGCGAGGCCCCACAGCGCCGCATGGCTGACGCCCTCGAACGACGCGGGCCGGGTCCACCAAGCAAGCGGAAGCATCAGCGGAAGCGACAGCACCAGCGCCCACGAAATGACCTGCCAGCCGCCGAGGTGCCGCGATAGCCGCGCGCCTTCCGCATAACCGAGCCCGCACGCGACGATCGCCGCGAGCATCAGTGCATCGCCTACCGGAGACGCGTCGATGCCGTGGCGCATCGCGAACGCGACCACTGCGCCGCTGCCGAGCGCGGAAAACAGCCAGAACGCCGCTTGCGGACGCTCGCCGCCGCGCAGCACGCCGAAGATCGCGGTGGCAAGCGGCAGCAACCCGACGAATACGATTGCGTGCGCCGAGCTGACGTGCCGCAGCGCAAGCGCGGTCAAAAGCGGAAAGCCGACCACGACGCCGAGCGCGACGACCACGAGCGGAATCACGTCGCGGCGCGCGGGACGCGCCTCGCGAAAGAGGAGCAGCAGCGCGAGACCGAGCGTGCCTGCAATGGTTGCGCGCGCGACCGTCAGGAACACAGGGTCGAGCCCTTGCACGGCAATGCGCGTGGCCGGCAGCGAGCCGCTGAAGATCAACACGCCTATGAACCCGCTCAGCCAGCCGTTCGTCGTCTTGTCCATTCGAAAAGTCCGTGCGCAATGAAATGAAGCCTATAGCATCCGCTCCCGGCATGAAAACGTTAAGCTACGGATCAGTACAATTCATGCAAACTGTACCGACGAAGGAGCAGTACAGATGGGCGATAGTGGACAGAACGCCAACGGCGAAAAGCCGCAAGGCACGCGGGTTGGCATCGTCATGGACAATCTGCGTGAACGCATTGCCAGCCGCTCGCTGATGCCAGGCGCACGCGTGCCGTCGATCCGCGTGATGACGGACGCGCTCGGCGTGTCGAAGTCGACGGTGGTCGAGGCCTATGACCGGCTCGTTGCCGAAGGCGTGATCGTCGCGCGGCGCGGCTCGGGATTTTTCGTGTCGGGCCACGCGCCGCCGCTCGCGCTCGCCGATCTCGGGCCGCGTCTCGATCGCGAGGTCGATCCGCTGTGGCTCACGCGGCAGTCGTTGCAATCGGACTCAAAGGTGCTCAAGCCCGGTTGCGGCTGGATGCCGGCGTCGTGGCTGCCCGAGGACGGCGTGCGCCGCGCGTTGCGAGCGATAGCGCGCGATCCGCAGTCGCCGCTCGCCGATTACGCGAATCCGTACGGTCTGCCCGCGTTGCGTCAGCAACTCGCGTGGCGGCTCGCGCAGCACGGCGTCGACGCGCCGCCCGAGCAGATCGTGCTGACCGACGGCGGCACGCATGCGCTCGACCTCGTGTGCCGCTTTTTGCTCGAACCGGGCGACACGGTGTTGATCGACGACCCGTGCTATTTCAACTTTCAGGCGCTGCTGCGGGCGCATCGCGCGCGTATCGTCGGCGTGCCTTACACGCCGTCCGGGCCGGATCTCGCGGCCTTCGAGCGGGCGCTGATTACGCACCGTCCGCGGCTTTATGTGACCAATTCCGCGATTCATAATCCGACCGGCGCCACGCTCGCGCCGGCGATCGCGCATCGGCTGCTCAAGCTCGCGGGCGAGCACGATCTGATCGTGGTGGAGGACGATATCTTCGCCGACTTCGAAGACGAAGCCGCGCCGCGTCTCGCGGCCTTCGACGGGCTCACGCGCGTCGTGTCGATCGGCAGCTTTTCGAAAACCCTGTCGGCGGCGGCGCGTTGCGGTTATATCGCTGCGCGCGGCGAGTGGATCGAGCCGCTGATCGACCTGAAGCTCGCCACGACGTTCGGCAACGGGCAGCTTACGGCGAGCGTCGTGCATCGATTGCTGGTGGATGGGACGTACCGGCGTCATCTCGAGTCGATGCGCGCGAAGCTCGCGGACTCGATGGGCGAGACCATGCGCCGCCTCGGCTACGCCGGCCTCGATGTGTGGACGCGGCCGCGCGCGGGCATGTTCGTCTGGGCGCGTCTGCCCGATTCGCTCGACGCCGCCGACGTCGCGCGTCATGCGTTAGGCGCCAATGTCGTGTTCGCGCCGGGCAATGTGTTTAGCGTCTCGCAGTCGGCTGGCGGCTATTTGCGCTTTAACGTATCGCAATGCAATCGGCCGAAAGTGTATGAAACCTTGCAGCGGGCGATGGAAAGCGCGGCCACGCGCGGCGAGCGCGAGCGGGCGTGACGGTGCGTGAGGGCGCCTGTTTGCTCGCCCCCAATTCAATTCATTTGCACAGCAAAAGCAACCGCTCCTGGTTCGTACACGTGCTGCGCGGTTTTTGCGCGACCTGCGCGGCGGCGGCCGCCGCGTTGACGCTCGCGGTTCTGTTGGCGAGGCACGCACGCAGATGCTTCTCGACCGGCGGGTAATACTTCCAGCCGCGTACGAGCGTCGGCAACTCGAGCTTCACCTGCTTCCACTTCGGATGCCCGTGTTCCTGCAGGTTATCGAAGTTCGCGCACAGCGAGTCGGCAAAGTGATTCAGGTTGCCGACGGTATCGCGCAAGCCGTAGTCGTAAGTGACGAGGAAAGCCTTGACCGTCAGCGTCGGGACGTCTTCCTTCAGCCAGTTCGGATAGCTGGTTGCGCGGATCGTCGCCGGGAAATAGGTTTGCTTCGCGCGGGTCGTTTCCGGCGCGGCGGAATCGGCCTTTAGCAGACGGATTTGCTGCAACAGCTCCGGGTTCATGTCGTTGAACAGTTTCGCGGGCTGCCCGACGACGATGATTGCGACGTCCACTTTTTTCACGATCAGTGCGGCGAGTGCGTCCTCGTTGCTCAGATGCTGGACGTTCTGTTCGGGAATCGCCTGGCCGAACATCAGGCGATACAGCGTGGTCGCCGACTGCGCGGTGCCGCTGCCGAGCAGGCCGACGCTGATGGTTTTGTCCTTGATGTCGCCTAGCGTTTTGAGCGGCGAATCCGCGCGCACCACGACGTTTATCTCTTCGTCATAGAGCGGCATGATGAGACGCAGCGGACGAATCGCCGTACCGGCATCGGGATTGCCGGAGTTGGCCATGTCGATGTACGCCTGATACACGTCGGACTGCACGAGCGCGAGCTTGACCCCCGGCTCATAGCGCATGCGCTGCACGTTCTCGGCCGAGCCCTTGGACGCGACCACGGCGAGGTCGATGCCCACGGGTTGCGCGACCCATTTCGACAGGTCCTGACCGATCTGGATATACGTGCCCCGTTCGGGGCCGGTGACGATCTTGTAGTGCGCGGGTTCGGCACTGATCAGCGAAGATGCGAGGAGCAACGCCGCTCCGAGCCATCCCGTCAAAAGTTTATGTAGCATGGTTCGCACCTATCGGTCAGTTGGCACAACCTCGTCCGTTCGATTCGGCATCCGAAATATCTGTTTGATTAGTTGGTAGTCTGACGGACGGTTTTTGCACTGGACGCCGTCTGCGAGTTGAGCGGCGCCCAGCCCGTTTCGCGGATCACGCGCTCGAGGATCGTTTTCGCGGCGTCGCTGCCGCTGTCCAGCGCGAGCGCCTCGTCTGAATGCTCGCGCGCGCAGGGCCACGACTGCTGATCGGCGCACATTTGCGCGGCGAGCAATGCAGCGTCGCGGCGCGCCGTCAACGGCTTCAATCGCGCGGCGAGAGTCTGCGCCTCGCTGCTGTCCGGTTGCAGCAATTGCACCGCGGCGAGAGCGGCTTGCGCCGCGCTGAGATCGTTCGCGGCGAATGCGGTCCGCGCTGCCTGCAACGCCTGGCCGGCATCGCGGAATTGCGGCGTGGCCGCTTTCGTTGAAGGTATCGCGATCGGCACGGCGGCCGGCAACGCCTGCGTGGTGCTTCGTATGGCGCCGGCGCTAATCGGTTTGCCAGGCACGGCGCCAACACTCGTGTTCGCCGCCTGATCCGGCGAATACCGTGCGATGGTGCCCGTCGCGGTTCTCGCGTCCTGCGCGGATTCCAAAGCCTGGTCGCCGTTGCCATGCAGGTCGCGGCTCTCGCTCAATAGCGCATAGCCGACATACGCCAGGCCCGCGGCGACAACGGCCACGCTCGCCACCACCACGTGCCGCACACGCAGACCGGCGCGCTGCACCACCTCGCCAGTTTCGGTGACGGGCAGCAACGAAGTATCCGGCGCGACGAGCGGCGAAGGCGCCGTTTGAAGACTGGCCACCGGCGCGAAATTCAATCCGGCATGTAGTGCGCCGCCAGGGAAGTCGGGCTCGCTGAATGTCGGCACGGTGAAGCTGTCGTGCAACGTCGACATGTTCAGTGTATTCAACGTTTTCGGCCTGCTTTCATGCAACGCGCTGCGGGTAGACGCGTCGTCATCGAGCGGATGAAAAGCGCCGCAATACGGGCAGTGTTCGAGTTGCCGGTAGAGGGCGCCGCCACATCGGTTGCAGGGCGTCGGAAATTGATGGCCAGCTAAGGTTTGAGTGGACATGCTATGGCTCCACCTGTGGAAAACAATGCCGTTACGGCATGCTCCCGATCGCGTTTGAGGCGGGGTCGGCGTCCGCGGAAACCACGATCTACATGCGCCAGAGAGTCCGGGCATGCACGAAGAGAACGTTGCATGCCGTCGTTTTCAATATGTGGCGTTTCGAGACGCGCGTCAATGGACGATCGACCCTATGTTATGTGCGCTACCGCACATTACCAGGTAGGACGAATGATCGTGCATGTGAGGAAGACGAGCGCGCGCCGCTTTTTTTATGCTATTGGCGCGCCGCTCGAAGATGAATTTCGGGCGCTTGCAACTAACGTTGGCATTAAGCGACCGACAGAGAAGAAGCGCAATGCGATTACTTACTGCTTGCGCAGCGGATGATCTTTCAGCAGCCACGCGCATGCGAACGCAAGCAGCACCACGCACGCCGCTGACAGATACACCATATGCAGCGCGCCTGCGAATGCCTGCAGATAGTCGGCGCGCAATGCGTCGGGCAACTGGTGAATCGCCGCGGGTCCGAGTGCGTGGGGCAATTGGGTGTCCGGTGGGATCAGCTTCTCGAGCCGCGCGGCAAGGCCGTTCGAAAACACTGCGCCGAACGCGGCGACTCCGACCGAGCCGCCGATCGAACGAAACAACGTCGCGCCCGATGTGGCCACGCCCACATGCCTGAATTCGACCGTGTTTTGCACGGCGAGAATCAGCACCTGCATCACCATGCCGAGACCGCAACCGAGAATGCCCATGTCGAGATACATCACATGAATCGGCGTGTCGATCTGCAAGCGCGCGAGCAGCAACATCGCGACTGAGACCAGCAGCGTGCCGGCAATCGGGAACATGCGATAACGGCCAATCTTGCTGATCGTGCGGCCAGTCACCATCGACATGACGAAGAGGCCGCCCATCATCGGCAGCATTTGCATGCCGGCTTCTGTCGGCGTGGAGTTCTTCACCACTTGCAGATAAAGCGGCAGGAACGTGACGGCGCCGAACATCGACACGCCGACGATAAAACCGATCAGACTGCTCACGACGAACGTGCGCTGCCTGAACAGTTCGAGCGGCATGATCGGCTCGACGGCGGTGCGCTCCTCGTGGATGAAACCCCAGATCGCGACGAGCCCCATCCCGAGCGTGAACCAGAGTTCCGGCGACGACCACGGCAACGTCGTGCCGCCCTCGCTCGTGAAGAGGATGATGCAGGTCAGCGCGCCCGCGAGAAACGCGGCGCCCATGTAGTCGATGGTGTGCTTGACGTGGCGCACGTGCGGCTTGAACACGGCGCCGATCACCGCGAGCGCGACAATGCCGAGTGGCAGGTTGATGTAGAAAATCCAGCGCCATGTGAGGTGTTCGACGAGAAAGCCGCCGAGCAACGGCCCGACCACGGTTGCAAGACCGAACACGCCACCGAACACGCCTTGATAGCGGCCGCGCTCGGCCGGCGGAATCACATCTGCGATAGCGGCCATCGTCACGACGAGCAGGCCGCCGCCGCCGAGTCCTTGCAACGCGCGCAACACGATGAGCTGCGTCATGTCCTGAGCGATGCCGCACAACGCGGAGCCCACGAGAAAGAGTCCGATGGCGGTTTGCAGCACGATCTTGCGGCCGAACAGATCGCCGAGCTTGCCGTAGAGCGGCACGACGATAGTCGAGCTGAGCAGGTAAGCCGTCACGACCCACGACAGGTTATTGAGCCCGCCCAATTCGCCGACGATGGTCGGCAACGCCGTCGACACGATGGTCTGGTCGAGCGCCGCAAGCAGCATGACGAGCAGCAGCGCGGGGAACAGCAGGCGAATCGGCGGATGGCCGGCGGCTTGCGCGTCCGCCTGATTTTCCGCCTGCCTGTCTTGCCGCGAACCGGCGTGCGGCTCAGCGTTCAGCACGCGCTCGGGTTGTGTGATAGTGCACTCTTGCATGGGGGCGTATTGAAATTAATTAATGCAGAAATTAATATATGCGACATCCGGTCGCGCGTCAAACACGAGAGCAATGAAAAGGACTTCGTCGGTGGGCAAGAAGATGAGCAGTGGGAAGGCGGGCGCGAGTAGCGCGGGCGCGGCCAGGGTGCGCAAGAGCGCGACGCGCGGTGCGGGCCCCGCGGGCGGTGCTACGCGCGGTGCTGCGGCAAAGGCAGCGACGGCGGCGTCGGCAGCCGCGCCGCAAGACGTTGCCGCGCGACGGCCTGGCCGGCCTTCGGGCGCGGCGCGCGGAGCACAGCAGCGCGACCGTCTGCTCGACGCGGCGCTCGAGCTGTTCGCGCGCCAGGGCATCGTCGATACGACGCTCGGCGAGATTGCCCGCGAGGCCGGTTTCACGCCGGCGATGATGCATTACTACTTCAAGACGCGCGAGCAGTTGCTCGACGTGCTGATCGACGAACGTATCGGACCGTTGCGCGCGGGTCTCGGCGTGCCATTCCAGGAGCATGCCGACGATCCCGTCGCGGCCATCACGCAGCTTGCGCAGCGGATGGTGCGGGGGGCGGTGGAGCATCCGTGGTTTCCGTCGTTATGGGTGCGGGAAGTTATCAGCGACAGCGGTTTGTTGCGGCAGCGCATGCACGAGCGTTTCGGCGACACGAACCAGAAGATGTCGCTTGCCGCTATCGAACGATGGCAGAAAGAGGGGCTTCTCAATGCGGCGCTCGAACCGTCGTTGATGTTCGTCACATTGCTCGGGCTGACGGTCCTGCCGCTCGCCACGTCGAAGCTGTGGCGCAACGATCCGAAGCGCCGCCAGGTCGGCGGTGACGAGATCGCGCGCCACGCGGTCGCGCTGCTCACCCAGGGGATTGGTCCGAAGAAAGCTCAGTGAGCTGATTAAAAGCGATAACGCGCAACCGGTTCGCGCACGTTACGTTGCACCGATGCGCGGCACATAACGTGCTACCGATGGGATGAACGCGAACGCTGCGCAACGGGGCTGCGGGCGTCGCACAAAAATCTGCGGAAAGACGAAAAGAAGCCGCGGCGGCGAGCTACGTGCGGAGCATCGCACGCGCTGTCGCGGGAATCGGGTGCCGGCACCGGTTGTCCTCGCAAGGACTCCGGGAGCCGTTTTTTCATTGGCGTGCAATTTTGGCGCGTTATGGTGCGCGCGTTGCAGGGACCCTTGTTTACAATCGTGCGCTTTCCTGCAACTCGGCACCTGAAATCGAGTCGGAACCATGAACAGCAACATCGCGGCCGCACAAAACGGCGGCAAGCAGCAAAACCAGCATAGTCAGCAGGGCGACACGTTGGCCAAGCCTGACGGCCTAACCGGATTTTTAGAGCAACAACAGAAGATGAACGGAGCATTGAGACTCGATCAGGCCACGATCGTGCTCGTAGAAGACGACCCGGACAGCCGGGAGTCGCTGACCCTGCTACTCGAAGCGGAAGGGGCAAACGTCGTTGCAGTGGCGGATGCCGAAGAGGGCGTCGAAGCGGCCGTCCGGCTGCTGCCCGACGCGGTCGTATGCGACCTCGAACTTCCCGCCATGGACGGCTTCTACCTGATCCAGCGTCTGCGTGATCACGAGATTCGCGGAGATCATGCGCCGTCGGTGGCGGTTGCGCTGACGGGCCATACGGATGACGCTTACCGTCTGCGAAGTATCGGCGAGGGTTTCCAGCATTTCATGACGAAACCTGCGTTGCCGGAAGATCTGGTGACGCTGCTGCACGACGCGATTGGCGCGCGTGCGGCGCGTTGAGTAGGTGAATTAACACGCTGCCCTGGCACGCCGCCCTGGCCGGCGGCACTCCAAACGCCGCGGCGAAATGCGGCGCGAAGCCGATACCGCTTTGCGCCGCCGTTACAGTCAAACCGCCGTTATTTCGCGGCGACGGGCGCCGTTGCTCCCGCCTTTGAAGAAACCGCTGCGGCGGCCTCTGCCGCCTGGCAGGCGGAACACAATCCCTTCAATTCGATTTCGTCGCTGGCGACGCGGTAACCCGCGTCTTCGATCTGCTCGATGAGCGCCTGGCGCAGTTTCGGCTGATGCAGTTCCGTCACGTTGCCGCATTGCTGGCAGACCACGAGAATGCCGTGCTGGCATTGCGTCAGGTCGTGGCAGACCGTGAATGCGTTGATGGACTCGATGCGATGCACGAGCCCCGCCGACAGCAAAAAGTCCAGCGCGCGATAAACCGTGGGCGGCGCCGAGCCCGGATGAATCTGGCGCATTTCGTCGAGCAGCGAATACGCTTTAGTCGCGCGGCCCGAATTGAGCAGCAATTCGAGCACTTTGCGGCGAAGCGGCGTGAGCTTTTCCCCGCGTTCGCGACAATATTCCTCGGCAAGGGCGAGCGCCGCTTCGGGTGACTCGCCATGCGTGTGCGCCGGCGCGTGCGTATGAGCATGCGCGTCGGCGGAAGCGGCGGGTTTCTCCGTTTTCGCGGGACTGGCGGAATGGGCGGCGTTCGCGGCGGGCTTGGCGTTCTTCATGCGTCGATTATAAAGGCCAACGCGCTATTGCTGCCGGGGCGCAAATAGCATCGCCGTCCGGCCCTGGACGTTCCCACCTGGCCGAGGCAACGCGGTCGAAGCTCACGTCAACGGAAAGTCGACGTATTTCTTGAAGCCCGAACGCGTCGCGATGCGCGAATACCACCGCTCGAGATTGGGCAGCGGCGGACGCTCGACGCCATCCAGCCCGAACCACCGCTTCGCGTACGCGCCGATCACGATGTCGGCGAGCGTGAACTTGTCGCTCTCGAGGAAAAAGCGTCCTTGCAGATGCGTGTCCAGCAGGTGCCACAGCGCGGTGACGTTGCGTACGTCGTCGGCGAGCTTCGCGGCGTCGCGCTGTTCCGGCGGCGTGCGCACAAGCGCCCAGAATACCGGCCGCTCCGCCGGTTGCAGCGTGGACAGCGACCAGTCCAGCCAGCGGTCGATGCTCGCGCGCAATTTCGGCTCGTCAGGATAGAGCGGACTTGCGGCGCCGTATTGCAGCACCAGATAGCGCAGAATCGAGTTCGATTCCCACAGCACGAAGTCGTCGTCGACCAGCGTGGGAATCTTGCCCGTCGGGTTCATCGAAAGGTAGGCGGGTTCGTTGTTGCGCCCGAACTGCAGGCCCGCGTCGATGCGCTCGTACGGCAGCACCAGTTCATCGCAGCACCACAAAACTTTTTGCACGTTGACTGAATTCGCGCGTCCCCAGATCGTAATCATCCGGTCATCCTTTTTTGTCGACAGTTGGCAAGCCGCGCCTCGCGCGGCGTTCAACCAGTAACGATACACGATGCGCATGCTTTGCATGCGAGTGCGCCGCGCACGGCATGATGCGTTGCGTACAATGAGCGCACCGCAAAACGACGAGGCACCGCATGGCCCGCATTGTCCCCGACGACTGGAAGAGCCTCGCCGCCACCGGCGCGGCGGCGCGCGAACGCGAAACCCTTGCGCTGCTCGAAAAGGCGCTGCCTGAAAACTACACCGTTTATCACGGCGTGCACTGGACGCGTCTGAACCAGAACTTCTCGGTGTTCGGCGAGGCCGACTTCGTGATCGTCAGTCCCGCCGGACGCGTGATGATCGTCGAGCAGAAAACCGGCTTTCTGCGCGAAACGCCGAAGGGGCTCGTCAAGGTCTATCTGCAAACCGAGCGCAACGTGGCGATCGCGCTCGCGCATACCATCGAAGGGTTGCACCGGCGCTTTACCGCGGCGTTCGGCGCGGGCACCTATTTCATCGAGGAACTGCTGTATTGCCCGGACCATATCGTGAAGGACGCGGCGATTGCGGGCGTGAATCCCGCGCGGATCGTCGACGCAACCCGGCGCGATCGCCTCGCCGCAGTGATTCGTGAAGCGCTGCCCGCAGACGAGCCGCGTCTTCCGTGCGCGTCGAAAATCCATCACTTTCTCGCCGATGAACTGGCGCTCACGCCGGACGCAAGCGCGCTCGTCGGTCAGGCCGGCACGCTCGTCACGCGGCTCGCAGGCGGCCTTGCAACGTGGGCGCGGCGGCTCGAGTTCTCGCCGTTCCGGCTGCGCGTGGTCGGCACGGCCGGCTCAGGCAAGACGCAACTCGCGGTGCAGGTGATGAAAGACGCCGTCGCGCGCAGCCAGCGTCCTTTGTATGTGTGCTTCAACCGCGCCGCTCGCCGATCACATCGCGCGCGTCGCGCCGCCCGAGGCGAAGGTCGCGAACTATCATCAACTGTGCGACTGGATCGCGCGCGATGCGGGCCGTCAGCCCGATTTTCAATCGGGCCAGGTGTTCGATCAGCTCGAAGCGATGTTCGCCGAAACTCCAATCGACGCGCGCTGGCAATTCGACGTGCTGATCGTCGACGAAGGGCAGGACTTTCAGGAGCCGTGGGTCGCCGCGCTCGAACGTCTGCTGAGCCCCGGCGGCGCGTGGTGGTGGCTCGAAGATCCGCTGCAGAATCTGTACATGCGCGAACCGGTCGCCTTGCCCGGCTGGACGACGCTGAAGGAAACCACCAACTACCGCAGCCCGCGCGACATTCTCGATTACGTGCGCGAGGTAGTCGGCGGCTCGGTGTCGAGCGCGGCGGCGCTGGCGTCAGGCAGTCCGTTCGACGGCTCCGACATCTCGCTGTCCGTCTACGACGAAGCGAACGCGGCGGAGGGGCGCCATTGAGGCAACCAAGCGCGCCATCACGCAGGCGCTATCGCTCGGCTTTCGCAAGCAGGACATCGCAGTGCTGTCGTTTCGCGGACGCGAGGGCTCCGCGATGACCGCGCAGGATCATCTCGGCCCGCATCGGCTGCGCAGCTTCACGGGCAAGTACGATTTGTTTGGGAATCCGGAATATCGTGACGGGGACGTTCTGTTCGAGTCGATCTATCGCTTCAAGGGTCAGGCGGCGCCGTGCGTGATCCTTACTGAGGTCGACTTCGATACATTCGATGAGCGTATCGCGCGCAAGCTGTTCGTCGGCGCGACGCGCGCAACGATGAAGCTGATCATCGTCGCTTCGCAGCGTGCCGCGCGGCATCTGCATCTGCGTGACGCGAAGGACGGCAAGGAACGGGAGATGCGCGAAGCCTGACGCGCGCACTAGCTATTGCGCGAGTTCATGGGCAAGCGCGGGCCACGCGCGCGCGGCGACCAGCACACCGCTGCGCGTGTGCGCGTCCCACCAGATCACGCGCAACAGCGGCGCTTGTTGCGCGATCAGCAAGGCCTGCACCGGATCGCTTTCCACAAAGTGCGTGACGCCGCCCGCGAGCGCCGCCGACGCCTTGTGCGCGGCCGCGCCGGCCGGGCTTTCGTCGTGCGTGCCGGGCACGCGCATCACCAGTTGCATATGGTCGAAGCCATGCCGCTCGAGCCAGGCCTCGGTACGCGCGCGGTCCGTTTCCGGCCGGCCGGTGATGATCGTGCGAACGCGTTGCAGGTCGATCCCAGGCAGCACTTCGAAGGGCAGCAGCGCGTCGCGTTCGAGCAGCGCGGCAGCGAGGTCTTCGTCGTAGCGCGCGAGCGGCACATCGGGAAGCAGAATGCCGTCGAGATCGATTGCGTAGGTTGCGTAGTGATGGTCGTCCGCCATCGCGGGCGCTTCGCCGGCTTCAACGCGCGCCCAGTCGTCGCGATAACGCTGCGTGTAGGCCTGGCGTTCCCACGGAAATAGCGCGAAGTAGCCGCGTGCGTCGATCGCGTAGTCGGGCTGCGTGCGGCTCAGGTCGTCGACCGCGCCGGTCAGCGTCCTCACGACGAGGCCATGCTGCTCGAGGAACGCGATGCAATCGACGAGCGTAAAACCGCGCCCCGCAATGTCCTCGCACAACAGCACCTTGGAGCCGGCGGGCGGGATCGGCAGCGTCGAGTCCCACGCGACCTTGCGCGACGCGCGGTCGTAGCGCAGAAACGCAACCGGCGCGCCGGCCGAATGCGAAACCATCAGCGCGAGCGGCGCACCGCCGCGCAGAATGCCGATTGCCATCGCAAGACCTTCGGCGAGCAACGCGGGCTGCAGCGATTCAATCCAGTGATCGAGTTGCTCGTACGTGAGGGGCAAAACCGGCTTGTTCATAACGCTCGTTGAGTCGCTTAACGCGAGTGAGAAGGCGGCCGCCCAGCGGCGCGACGCGCTAGCGAAGGGCGCTTTAGCGAGCCTTCGTTTTTTCCCTGCAAAGAATTTTGACATATTATGCATGCCGTTCGGCAATCGCGCGTCGGGGTGATGCGCGTTACGGCAAGCCGGGGCACCGCGTTCCGCGAGGGCGGCGGCGCCGCAAAAGAACAGCTACGGATAAAAAGAAATGACCAAAGCGACAGCAACAGTGCAACGAGGATTCGGCGCGCCTGCGAGCGTGCGCTGGGCAATGGGGTTGATCCTCGCGCTGACCGCGTGGAGCGTGCAGGCGCAGACGGACGCGACGGCGCTCGCGCTCGACGTCACGGGAAAAATCGGCAAGACCAACGACGCCGCGCACCGTTCCTATCACTTCGACGAGGCGCAATTGCTGGCGCTGCCGGCTCGTTCGATCACGACCTCGACCACCTGGACGCCGCGTTCGAGCTTCACAGGACCGCTGCTGGCGGATATTCTGAAGACGGTCGGCGCGTACGGCACGCAGATCGAGATTCACACGCTCGACGACTATACGTACACGGTGCCAGTATCCGATTGCGACCGCTACGGCGTCGTATTGGCATACAGCATCAACGGCCGGCGTCTAAAAATCAGCGACTTCGGTCCGCTGTTTCTCATCTACCCGCGCGATGCGTTCCCCGATGAACTCGCGGGCGCCTCGGGCGATTCGAAATTCGTATGGCAGATCAAGGCACTCATCGTCAAATAAAGCGCCGTCCTGGGCGCCGGTTTTTTTATGTGCTGATCTGGCTCACCGCGCTTGCGGCGCCCGCCGGCGCGATCGGCTATCTGCTCTACGCGAACCTGCTCAATCCCGACACGACCGAGTCGCTGACGGGCTCTTACGACGGCTTCTACTGGGACGCGGCGCAGTTGCAGATCGCCTACGCGCGCTTCGAAAACCAGTTGCTGCTGTATCAGGCCGGCGTTGACGACGATTACCCGCGGTTGACGTTGCGCTATCAGTTGCTGCAATCCAAGCTGCATGTGATGGAAGGCTCCACGCGCCGGCTCACCACGCAGGTCGCGCTGGTGCAGCGGCAACTGGATGAAATCCACGCGCTCGACCGCATGCTCGCCGGTCTCGCGCCTGACGTCGCCGCGCTGCCGACCGATCGGGGCGGCGTCAACCGCATCGTCGCGCAATTGCGCCAGCACTGGAACGAAGTCAACGATCTCGCGCTGAGCCGCCGTTTCGCCGATGTCGCCGACCGTGAAGCGATGAACCGCGACTTCATCGACAAGCGCCGGCTGCTGTTTGCCGGCGGCATGATCCTGCTGCTGCTGTCCGCGGCGGCCACGTTGCTGCTCGTGGTCAACGGCCGGCGCCGCACGCGTCTCATGCATCAGCAGCACGCGGCGCTTCAGGCCGAGCACCAGGCGAGCCGCGCGGCGCGCGAGGCGAGTCTCGCGAAAGACGCGTTTCTCGGCATGATCAGTCACGAGCTGCGCACGCCGTTGCATGCGATCGTGTCGTCGATCGAACTGCTCGGCTTCAACTATCACTCCGAAGCCGACCGCAAGGTGATTCAGCGGCTCGAAACCGCGGCGCGGCATCTCGAAGCGCAGATGAAGGACCTGACCGATTACGCACGGCTCGGCGCCGGCAAGCTCGAGCTGCGTCACGAGCATTTCGAGCCACGCGAGTTGCTGGCGTCGATCGTCGACGAACATGCGATGTCCGCGGCCTCGCGCGGCCTCAAGCTCGAAAGCGAGGCAAGCGGCGTGACGGGTCTCGTCGATTCCGACCCGCACCGCATTCGTCAGATCGTCAACAACCTGGTGACCAACGCGATCCGCTACACGGAAACCGGCACGGTGCGCGTGAAGCTGATGCAGCGGCCGGCGCTATTGAGCTTCGTGGTCAGCGACACGGGGCCGGGCGTTCCCCAGGCGCAAATCCCGCTGATTTTCGAGGAGTTCACGCAACTGGACGGCTCGCGTACACGCCGCTTCGAAGGCGCGGGCATGGGCCTGACTATCGTGCAAGGACTCGTACGGCTCTTTGGCGGCACCGTCGAAGTCGCGAGCGTGTGGTGGGCGAGGGCACGACTTTCACCGTGACGATTCCAGTCACGCCGGTCGCGCCAGCGCCTTCGCGCGACGCCGCGGCGCAAACGGAGCCGGGCGACGCGCGGCCAGGCGTGCTGATCGTCGACGACAACCGGCTGATTCGCGAGTCGCTCAGCGAAATGGTCGCGCACATGGGCTACGACGCGCACGCCGTCGCCAACGCCGACGATGCGCTCGCGTGGCTCGACGCGCGCCGCTGCGATGTCGTGCTGCTCGATCTGCATATGCCGGGGCGCGACGGCTACGCGCTGCTCGCGGATCTGGCCGCGCGCGGCGGGCCGTCGTCAGGCGTGCCGGTGATCGTGGTCAGCGCTTATGCGCCGGAGCCCGGCGAACAACAGGAGGAAGAGAGGAACGGCGCGCAGCCGTTTTTTGAAGCGCTATTAAAGCCAGTACATTACGGCGATCTGCGCAACGCATTGCAGCGCGCGCTGGCTTCGCGGCATACCGCGTGAGGCGCCGCCCCTAAGCCTAGGCCGCAAGCCCAAGCGCAGGACTACTGCCTCAGGGCCGATTCAGCCGTTTCGACAGATCGGCGACGAGAATCGCCATCCGCGCGGGCTTTTCATAGCAGGCGACGTCGTAATTACGGATCACCTGGCTGATCTCCGACTCGCTCGCCTTGCCGGTCAGCAATTCGCCTGTCAGAACGAAGATCGGCGCGTCAGGATTTTCCGACGCCCGCACCGCGCGAATCGCGGCCGCCGAGGTTTGCGAGCCGAACAGCCAGTCGATCACGATGCCGTCGAACACCTGCGTTTGCAGTTGCTCGGCAAAGGCCGCGAGTCCGTAGATTGCCACCGCGGCAAAGCCGCTGCGCTCGAGGTAATCGCGCAGATTGTCGGCGCTCGCGTGATCGTCGTCGACCACGGCGATGGTCGGCTTGTCGGTCTCGGCGCGGCGCGGATAGATCTCGATCTTGTGGACTTCGTACGCGCTTTGATACAGCGCGCCGTCGTGCCGCGCGACGCGCCACTGGCCGAGCTTCGAGTAGGCGACGAAGTCCGGGCGGCTGCCGGGTTCCAGCGCCGCGCCCACCCAGGCGGTGCACGGCAATTCGATCGCGCCGATGCAGAACACGGCTTCCTGCGCGATCGCGCCGACCATGCCGGGGTCGAGCGACTGCGCGCCGAACAGCTGCGCGGCGGGCTCGCCGTACACCTCGGCGACCTTCTTGATTTGCGACAGCGTCCACGGGCTATTGCCGCGCAGCTTGCGGTGCCCTTGCGAAAAGCTCAGATCGAGGATGCGGCAAAGTTCTGTGGTTTGCTGTCGCTTGCCGATTCCGTGCCGGCTCATCAACTCGCGCACGCGCTCGGCGACTGCGATGGAGTCAGGTGAGTGTGTTTCGTTGGTCATACTGCGTGAGAATCCGCCGTCTTAAAGGGCTGTGGTGGGCGATACGGCAGGCGTAACGCGGCCATGCATCATGGACACGGCGCGACGCAGCTACGCGGGGGACAGCAAATGTACCGCAAAAAACATCGCGGTCGGCTTTTTGTGTTATGCGCTTTGCATAATCCCATTTTACCGATGAAACCGGGCCATATCCACCCAGGGCTCTTGCGAACGGCGTCAGTTCACCGGCATCTTGGCGAGTTTGGCCGCCGAGTTCCTCAGTCCTTTGAAGATCCGCTCGGCAACCCTGGCCGGGAACCGTTCCGGCAAATCCGCCGAGACCTGGTCGATCACGTTCGGCGTCCGTTCGATGAGGCGCTCGATCAGCGGTTCGGCGCTCGCGCCGTACGAGCATTTGAGCGCCATCGTGTTGAAGTGGCGCCGCTGCACGTCGCGAAACGCGTCGTGCTTGCTGCGCGACCACATGCCCATCGCAAGGCGCGCCTTGAACCACGACCACTGGTTCGGCCCGCTGCCTTCGACGGGCCAGATCGACATGACGTCGTAAAGCGGCGTCAGCCGGTATTGGCCGCCCGCAAGCAGGCGAATGCTGAAGTTCTTCGCGTGGCCGTCCGGCGCGGCGAGCATCCAGAAGAGAATCTGGCTGGCGAGCAGCGTTTCGATGTCCTGCGCGGCCGCGACCGATTGCTGCAAAACGCGCGCGAGGTCGAGCACGCCGGGACCGCCTTCATTCTCATACTTGCGATGCGACGGCACGCCGTACACCTGGCAAAAATCCTCTTGCGGCAGGCGCAACAGCCATTGCCCGCTCGAATGCAGTTGCCGGTCGAAGCGCTCGACGCTCAGCACGCGCTGTTTGCCGAACGTCACGACTTCCGTGTTCGCGACCGGCAAACCGTAGGCGCGCAGGATGCGCAGGCACAGCCATTCGTTCTCGACCGAGGTGCTGAGATCGGCCAGCTTGTTGCCGACGAGTCCGAGCGGCAGCTTGAAAATATGCGTGGTGGGCGTCGCGCCGTGCGGCCGTTTCCATTGTCCTTCGTGCCACAGCAGCGCGGTTTTTTCCTGCGCGCCGGCGAGTGAGATGCGGAAATCGTCGTCGCTTTGGTCCGCCGCGCCGAGCGTGGGCGTGCTCACCGTGCGCGTCAGCATGGTCTCGATTTCGGCCTCCGAGAGCGGCGTACCTTCGATCCGGTCGACGTGCTCCGGCACGTCGTCTTCGGGCAGCAACTGCACCGCGCCCACGCAATCGCGGCCGATGGCTTGCAGCAGATCGAAGGCGTCGAGCGTCTCGGTCTGATAGCGCTGCGCGATGCGCTTTCTGATGACCTCGCTGTCGGGCAGCAGGTTGTCGAAGTAATTGAGGACGCGCGGCCCTTTGTGCGCCAGGTTGCCGGGCGCGAAAGGCAGCGAGAGCGACAACGGCCTGCCGGCAGGCGAGGCGATCCACGCTGTGTCGTAGGAAAATTCCATTGGACCACGCGCCGGAATCCGCCAGACGCCGACGCGCTCGCCGTTTGCCCAAACGGAAAGTGCGCGCGAATGTGTAGGGCGGGTCATGCTCACCACTCGATCAGAGGCGCCGGTTCAAACTCCGGCTTGTTCTTGTCGCGCATTTGTAACTGCAGCCCGTAGGCGCCGCATAGCGCGAGCAGTTGAGCCACGGTCAGCGCGGCGGCGTCGGTTTCCCAGGTGGAAATGCGGCTTTGGCTCACGCCGACCCGCGCGGCGGCTTCCGCCTGAGTGAGACCTGCCTGCCGTCTGCTCGCGGCAAGCAACTGGGCGATCTGATTCGGGGTGGCAATGAGATGCAGCATGTCAAATATCCGTTTGGCGAATAAATGCATTTTATTCGTCTCGCGGATATTTGGCAAATATTCGCGAGACGAATATGCGTGCAAAATATCTGCCAGACGGATATTTGCCATTTATTCGTCTGGCAGATAATTTTCCCGCTCCGTCGTCCGTCCGCCAAACCCAATGCGGACGGGCTTTCCAGCGCTTTGCGCAGGTCGGCGTTGCAGGCAACCGCCTGTCCTGCGAAGATGATGTCCGCGCTTAAAACCTCCTTGCCCGATGACGACAACCTATCCGCTGCACGCCGGCTTCACCTCCGCCGACCAACCGTTTCCGCACCACGCCGACGTGGTGATCGCCGGCGCCGGCATCATGGGTTGCGCGGCGGCCTACTATCTGACGCGGCGCGGGCTGTCGGTGGTCGTGCTCGACAAGTCGCGCATTGCCGGTCAGCAGTCGTCGCGAGCGTGGGGTTTCGTGCGCCAGCAGGGCCGCGAATCGGCGGAAGTTCCGCTGATGATGGCGAGCATTCCGCTGTGGACCAGCCTCGAGCGCGAACTGGATTTCGATCTGGAGTGGCGTCAGGGCGGTTGCCTCTATGTCGCCACCGACGAGGACGACTGGACCTCGTTCCAGCAATGGATGGACGTGGCGCGGCAGCACGGGCTCGACACGCGCACGCTCGATCGCAAGCAGATCGACGCGGTGGTGACCGGCATGCAAGGCCCGGCGCTCGGCGGCCTCTACACGCCGAGCGACGGCCAGGCCGAGCCGCGCCGCGCCGCCGCCGCTTTCGCGGTGCGGGCCGCGCAAGCCGGCGCGCTTTTTTTCGAAGGCTGCGGCGTACTGGGCGTGGAACTCGCGGCCGGTGCGATTGCAGGCGTGGTGACCGAGCGCGGGACGGTCCGCACGCCGCGTTTCATTTGCGCCGCGGGCGCGAGCAGTTGGCGTCTGCTGAAGACGCTGGGCCTCGAACTGCCGCAGCAGGCGGTGCGCGGCACCTGCATGCGCACGAATCCGTTGCCGCATGTGAGCGCGTCGACTTTCTGGGGCCACGGGCTCGGCGTGCGGCAGCGCGCGAACGGGGCGATCAATCTCGCCGACGACATGCGGGTCGACGTCGACATGACGCTCGGGCATTTCCGTGCGCTCAAATGGTTTGTGCCGGAGCTCTGGAGTCAGCGCGAGAAGTTCAGCTTTCATCTGAACGGCGCGTGTCTGCGCGACTTGCGTGAGCGACTGCCGGGCGCCGTGCCGCCTGGCGAGCGCGTGCTGCATCCGCGCGATCCGCATCCGCAGCCGAACACGAGCCACGCGCCGCGCGCGCTGGCGAAGCTGCGCGCGCTCTTTCCCGCGTTGAAGGACGCGCAGGTCGTCGAATCGTGGGCCGGCCTGATCGACGTACTGCCCGACGGCATTCCGGTCATCGACGCGCCCCCGCAAGTCAGCGGTCTGACCATTGCCACCGGCTTTTGCGGGCACGGTTTCGCGATGGGCCCGATCGTCGGCAAACTGCTCGCGGAGATCAACGACAGCGGGCAGCCGTCGCTCGATCTGTCCGCGTTCCGTTTGCAGCGTTTCTTCGACGGCACGATGCAGCGGCCTCGCAGCATGCTATGAGCGCGCCTGCCGATTTTCTCCGCCCGCATTCTTCCGATCACGTCAGCATGAACGAACCGACTTTGCGTCACGCCGAAGTTCCGTACTACACCCAGTGGGGCAGCCCCGACTGGGTGCGCGCTATCGTCGAGCGGGCAGCCGATCCTTGCGACGATCCCGGCTGGCAGACGAGCGGCTTCACGGACCCGCAGCGCTACCGTTTCTGGGCGAAACGCCTTTGCGGGCTGACGTGCCTCGAATCCGCGCTCGACTATTGGCGTATCGAACACGCGCCGCGCGCCGCGCTGCTCGACGAAGCGTTGCGGCACGGCGTGTATCGCATGCGGGATGACGGCGGCGTCGACGGCCTGATCTATCGCCCGTTTGCGGCATGGGTGCAGGAGGCGTTCGGCGTACGCGTCGACGTGTTGCCGCAGGCGTCCATGGAGGAAATCGCCGCGCGTCTCGATGCGCGCACGCTCGCCATCGTGTCGGTGAGCCCGGAGATCCGCTATCCCGACGAGCCGAACCAGCGCCAGGGCGGGCACCTCGTTTTGCTGCACGGACGCGATGCCGGCGGCGTGTGGTTTCACAATCCTTCGGGCATCGGGCCGCAGCAGGCGAACGTCTATCTGCCGTTCGCGACGATGACGCGGTTCTACGCCGGACGCGGGATGACGCTTAGTTGGCCGGGGCGCTGAGCGGCGGCAAGCCGCTGCCGATCAGGCCCGTTTTCTGCTCGACCGTCCGTATCGACATCTGCGATACAGGACCCGACATGAAGAAAACTCACGCCCTGCTCGCCGCGAGCCTTGTCGCACTCAGCACCGTCGGCGCGGCGCATGCCGCCGCCCACGATGAGCAGGCCAAGGCCTGCCGCGGCGACGCCATGCACTTTTGCGCGTCCGAGATTCCGAACAAGGCGAAGATCACGGCCTGCATGAAGCAACACGTCGACGAACTGAGCCCGCCTTGCCGCGCGATGTTCAAAGGCGGCAAGAAGTCCGGCGACAGCGACGGGAAGTCGACCGCGGCGCAATAAATCCGCTTTGAGCGAAACAGCGTGCGCAACGCGCGGGGAAGCGCGTCGCGCATCGGCGCGGCATGCCGTGATGCGCTGCCGACGCTGTCCCGCGTCGTAGAATCGGTTATTCCGACTGCGACCACCTACCTCGCCCATGACCCGTCCGACCACGCAGATCTTCGACGCCGACGCGACCGCGCGGCTCACACCGTATGCCGCGCTCGTCGACGCGTTAAAGCGCGCCAGCATCGACTACGCGCAGCGGCGCATAGCGAGTCCCGAGCGCCTCGTCGTGCCGCTCAACGAAGGCGGCGTTCTGCTGTCGATGCCCGCGACCGCGCCGGACCTCGCGATCCACAAGCTGGTCAACGTGTGCCCGCGCAACGGGCCGCGCGGCTTGCCGACCATCCACGGCCAGGTGATGGCATTCGACGCCGACACCGGCGAGACGCTTTTCATCCTCGACGGCCCGACGGTGACCGGCCGCCGCACGGCGGCCATGTCGATGCTCGGTGTCGGCACCTTTGCCGCGGCCAGGCCGCGCGAGTTTCTGCTGATCGGCACGGGCACGCAGGCGCTCAATCATCTGCAAGCGATCGGCGAGCTCTATCCCGAGGCGCGCGTCTGGGTGAAGGGCAGTGCGCCGGCGCGCGCCGAGGCGTTTTGCGCCGCGCATCGCGGCAAGGTGTCGGAGTTGCAGCCGCTTGCGCAGCCCGACGCAGCGCTGCCGGAATCGATCGACACGGTGATTGCGCTGACCACGAGCCGTCAGCCGGTTTACGACGAGGCGGCGCGCGCGGGGCGGCTCGTGATCGGCGTCGGCGCGTTCACGCCCGAGATGGTGGAAATCGGCGCGCGCACCATTGCGGGCAGCGCGCTTTTCGTCGACGACGAGGCGGGCGCGAAACACGAGGCCGGCGATTTCATCCAGGCCGGCGTGGATTGGGCCAGCGTGCGCGGCATTGCTTCGGTGCTGGACACGTCTGCTCCGGCGCCTGCCCAAACACCGATCGTTTTCAAAAGCGTCGGCTGTGCGGCGTGGGATCTGGCGGCCTGCCGCGTCGCGCGCGAGGCTTGGTCGCGCGGATAAGCGAGCGACAGCGAGAGGCTCGCGCCAGAAAAACACCTTAAAAACAGCGCCTTGCCGCCCGCGTTGGCATATTGCGCCAACGTGCGGCGCATGTTGCCGTGCAAACAATCGCAAAACGTTGCACCATAGGCGTTTGCCGGAAAAACGTGCCGATGGGTGCCGTCAGGCCCAGCATCGGCTTCTTCCGCCTTTGCCCAGGGCCAGCGGTTGTCGCTGGTTCTTCGGCATCCGACGACGCCTTCCTTCTCACCACGCTGCGACCGCGCTATGACGACTCAACACGCTTCTGCGACTCCCGAGCTTCCGCTCGACATGATCATCTTCGGCGGCACCGGCGACCTGTCGTTTCGCAAGCTGCTGCCCGCGCTGTACATGGCGCATCTGCATTGCAATTTGCCGCCCGAGACGCGCATTCTCACGATCGGGCGCAAACCCTGGTCGCGCGAGGAATACATCGCCGAGTTCATGGAGCAGAAGGCCAAGCCCTTCATCGAAAAGAAAGCGTTCGATGCCGCCGCGTGGGACAAATTCCTCGCGCTGTTCGAATACGTGCGCATGGACGTCGATTCGGCCGACGACTATCTGCGCCTGAGGGAAGCGTCGCGCGACGGCGTGCGCCGCGTCTTTTATCTGGCGACGTCGCCGGATCTGTTCATGAACATTTGCGAGAACCTCTCGGCGGCGGAACTCGTGGACGACCAGTCGCGTGTCGTGCTCGAAAAGCCGCTCGGTCACGATCTCGCGTCCGCGCAGGAGATCAACACCGCGGTCGGCAAGCATTTCAACGAAGCGCAGATCTACCGGATCGACCATTATCTCGGCAAGGAAACGGTGCAGAACCTGATGGTGCTGCGCTTCGGCAATCCGATTTTCGGGCCGCTGTGGCAGGCGCCGTACATCAAGCGCGTGCAGATCACGGTCGCGGAAACGGTCGGCGTGGGCAGCCGCGCCGGCTTCTACGACAAGACCGGCGCGCTGCGCGACATGGTGCAGAACCACCTGCTGCAACTGCTGTGCATCGTTGCAATGGAGCCGCCCGTGTCGCTCGATCCCGATGCGGTCCGCGACGAAAAGCTCAAGGTGCTGCGTTCGCTGCGGCCCATGACGCCAGAGGACATCGCCCGTGATACCGTGCGCGGCCAGTACACGGCCGGCGCGGTCGACGGCGAGGCGGTGAAGGGCTACCTCCAGGAAGAGAATGTGCCGGCCGGCAGCCGCGCCGAGACCTTCGTCGCGTTGCGCGCGCATATCAACAACTGGCGCTGGGCCAACGTGCCGTTTTTCCTGCGCACCGGCAAACGCATGCAGAAGAAGGTGTCGGAGATCGTCATCGAATTCTCCGACTTGCCGTTCTCCATCATTCCGAGCGGCGGGCGCAACTACGGCAACCGTCTCGTGATCCAGTTGCAGCCGGAAGAGTCGATCCAGCTTCAGGTGCTCGCGAAGGAACCGGGCAGCGGCATGCATATGCTGCCGGTGAATCTGAACCTCGATTTGCAGCAGGCGTTCAGCGAGCGCCGCGCGGAAGCCTACGAGCGTTTGCTGATCGACGTAATTCGCGGACGCCTCACGCACTTCATGCGCCGCGACGAACTCGAAGCCGCGTGGGCCTGGGCCGAGCCGATTCTCGAAGGATGGGCGAAGTCCGGCGAGCGGCCGCGCAACTATACGGCGGGCACGTTCGGGCCGGCTGCGTCGACGGCGCTGATGGCGCGTGAGAATGCTGTTTGGGCGGAGGAGTCGCAGTAAGTTAAGCGCATGCGAGCGGCCGGCAATTGTCATTGCCGGCTTCTTGAGCGCAATGAAAAATGGCCTGCGCGATGCAGGCCATTTTTTTGTCCAGCGACGCGTCGCGTTATCGCGTTGCCGGGTTACGGCAGCGAAATCGTCAGCGTGGCCGATTGCGGCCCGAGCTTGACCACCTGCGAATACGGCGCCAACGTGCGCAACGTCTGATCACGCAGATAGGTATTCAAGCCGAGATACGCAAGCAACCCAACCAGCGCGAAAACCGCGCCGATCGACCACAACGGCACTTCACGCTTCAGACGATGCGCGACCTGATCGGGCAGCGGCCAATGCGGCGCGAACGGTGCGCGCTTGCCCTTCATATGCGCGATTTCATCGCCGATGCGCGCGGTCAGATACGCGAGCTTCTCCGGTCCTTCGAGCAGATACTTGCCCTGGAAACCGAGCAGCAGGCACATATGGAACACTTCCAGCGATTGCAGCCGCGCCGCGCCTTGCGCCCGGCATTCCTCGAGATACTGGAAGAACTTCTCGCCCGCGAGCTGCTCGCCGAACAGCACCAGTTGCAGCGGCCGCCGTTCCCATTCGGTGCGGATGCTGAAGCTGGACGACAGCACCGACTCGTCGATCGCCGCACAGAACGCAAACTTCGATGCGTACACATCTTCCGCCGATGCGTTCAGCTTCTTCGCGCCACGCTCAAAGTCGCCGAGAAACTGCTGGATACGCTGACTGAACTCATGCGCGTCGCCCGGCTCGCGGCCGTTCTTCAAAAGAAACAGCATGAAGAAGCCGTCGTACAGCAGGTCGAGCAGCGAGCGGACCTGATAGCTCGGCTCGGCCGCCGGTGCGGGCGTCGCGGCAGGCGTGCTGCCGCCGAAGAGTGAAGGCGCGTAGCTCATGATGTGACCGCGATCAGTTCAAGTTGAAGATCGTTGATGCCCGACGGCGCATAGATCATTGCCGATTGCGCCTGCAGCATGCGTTCGTACAGTCCGCCGCGCGGCTCGAACGAGAAGTAGCACGCGCCGGGTCGCACGGGAATGGCGGGCGGCACTTGCGGCGTGTAGACGAGCCGCACGCCCGGCATGGCCGAGAGCACGAGCTTGTCGACGTCGTCGGGAGCGCCGACCTTGAAGCGTGCGGGCACCGCTTCGACGAGCTCGGCCGTCGGCATGTCGGCGGACACGGCAATGTAGAACATCGTCTTGTCGTCGATCTTGCCGGAATCGAGCCGGCCCGCATGAAACGACGGACGCACTTCTTCGAGCGCGATCGCGAAGTAGCGCGTGGAGATCACCGTTTCGAGCAGATCGCGCAGGATCGTGTCGAGCCGCGCGAAGCCGGGGCCCGGATCGTCGTGACGATAGGCCGGCAGATCGGATAGCGCATAGCCCTTCGAGAACGTCATCAACTGGCCGGCGAGGCGCAGCAGTTCCTGAAAGAGCCGCTCGGGATGCAGCGCCGAATGCTGATACAGATGCGCAAGCGAAGCGAACGCCGCGCTCGCCGTGTGCAGCAGCCAGAACGACGCGATGTCGCCCGAACGGAACTCGATGATGTTCTTGGTCGGCTCGCGGTGAAAACCATAGAGCGCGTTGACCTTCGCCTGCAACGCGTCGATCAATTGGCGCAGCCGCTGATGCAGAACCGGCGACGCGTCGATGGCGAGACACGGCGGCACGAAGCTGTCGTCGATCTCGAAGCCCGACGTCGCCGTGCGGCGCACGCGCACGAGCGGCACCGACAACAACTGATCGCGCGGCTCGCTATGAGCGATCAACTTGACGCTCGTCTTGAGGAACGTAATGTCGGCTTCGGCGGCGTCGGTGAAATGATCGGCGACGGGCGTCTGCTCGCTCACGTACCGCGCGACGAAGCCCGCGCTGCTGTCCTGCGAATAGTTGGCGCCTGTCTCGCGCAGCGGATGCAGCGCGAGATAGAACGTGAATTCGTTGATGCCGTCGGGCAACGTGTCGAGCGCGATGGGCGGCGGCAGGTCGTCCGCTTGCGGCGCGGAGTAGAGCGCGCCGTCGGGAAACACCAGCGACAGTTCGCTCACGCGCAGCACGTTGCTGCCGAGCGCGTCGCGATCGAAGCGCGCGGAGCGCACGCCCCAGTTGTACGGCTGGATGGCCTGGATCGACTCGAAGAGGCGCGCCTCGTGATAGGCGTCCTGACGCTGAAAATGCTGCGGCCTCAGAAACAGGCCTTCTCCCCAGAGCACTTTTGCGGAATAACTCATGTCAAACCTGTTATATGGGTTCAGCGTGCGGCGCGCCCGGAATAACCCGATTCGGGCGTTGCATTGTTAATTCTCTAGAAAATGTTAAATCGCAATGGTCCGGCATCTTTAACCGCAGCTAACCGAAGAAAGCATATTCAGCGGCTGTGCGGGCAATCCCTGTTCCGGCGGGATCACTGTGCCGTTGGTCACGGTCATTGCACAGTTATGCAGGCCGACCATTATGCCGGATTTCTCCGACTTCGCCGGGTCGAAGGCGAATTTCCAACGCTGCATGGCCGGATCGCGGAATAGCGCGACGATACCCAATGCCTGCGCTTCACGCGACACCTTTTCGGTAACAACGTAACGTTGGCCGGGGATTAGCGTCACTTCGCGCACGCTGAGCAGATCGCCGCCGAGAGTGGTCTTTTCCTTGCCGACATCGGTAAATGCGTCGAATGGCGCCTGCTGGAATGAAGTCGGATCTTTCAAAGCGTAAAGACGCACGACCAGCGCCAAAGGCCGTTTGTCATTCGCGGCATTCAGATTGGGCGCCGCATATAACGTGAGCGCGACATTGCGCGGCGGTTTCTGCGCGTCCGGCAGTTCCGGCTTACCGAGGCCGCTTGCCTGCAAAGCCGCGTTGGCAGCGGCTCCGAGCACCGTCACGCCCGCGGCGCAACCGCCCAGAAGGGCGCATAAGGCGGCGTGAGTAATCAATAGCGATGCATGGCGAACAAGACGCGAATTCATATACATCGACCGGCTGCCGCCGTCCCCCGTCTAAACATCAATAACGAAATCATTCCGGCGCGATTTCAGCAACTAATGCCGCTTTCTGCCGTTTACTGCCGCTCTACTGCCGCTCGATGCAACGCGCATGTAATGCCCATGCCGAGCGCATCTTTCGGTCTGCCAGTGGAAATTTTTGCCGAGGCGCGAGCTGCTACTATTGCGCCAGGAAACAATTTCTGCTCGCCTGGTTTTAAAGATCCATGCGTATTTTTTTCGTGCAATGCTTCTTCACATGAAAGTTGAATTATCGAAATTTGGCCTGTACTATACCCGCGCACTTGAAGCAAAGCAAAACTCCGGTTTCTCCCTTGAATTAAAAAATCGCACGTCGGTGAAAAACGATGAATGACCGTCTGTTAGTAAAACTATCTGGGGTAGTGTTGGCTTGCGGCGTGATGGCCGGTTGCGCGACACAGGGCAACAACGCGGCAACCACACCGGAGGCTTTTAATAAGCAACTCGCGGACGCGGATACAGTGGCGAAAGGCGGCGATCAGGATCGCGCTATCGCGCTTTATCAGCAGCTTTCAAAATCCGATCCGACGCGCGAAGAACCGTGGTCGCGCATTGCGCAGATCCAGTTCGCACAAGGTCATTACGGGCAGGCTATCGTCGCCGCGCAAGAAGCGTTGCAGCGCGACCAGACGGATCGTCAGGCAAAGAGCGTGCTGGCCGTCGCGGGCCTGCGCGTCGCCACGCAATCGCTGGGCGAGTTGCGTCAGGACGCGTCGCTCGCAGGCGATGCGAAGTCGGACGCGCAGGCGCTCGCCAAGCAGTTGCGCGACACGCTCGGCGAGGCAACGCTGTTCCCGCCCGACCCGAACGACAAGCAGGCTCAGAAGAAAAAGCGCGTGATTCGCCGCGTCACGAAGAGCAAGGCCGTGGAAGCGCCGGAAGCAACCACCAGCGCCGCGGCCCCTGCCGCCACGCCGGCTGCTCCTGCCGCTCCCACTCCCGCACCTGCGGCGCCCGCAGCGCCCGCCAAGGCCGCGCAAAGCGGCGGCGCGTCAGATCCGTTCAGCGCGCTGCGCTGATCTTCACGCCTCACCATCAGCATTCGGGAGCCGACGATGGCGAAGAAAGAAAGCATACAGAAACGCTTGCAGAAAGTGCGGCCGCCCCGCGTGCAGCTCACCTATGAGGTGGAGCGCGGCGATGCGATCGAAGTCAAGGAGCTGCCGTTCGTCGTCGGCGTGGTGGCCGATCTGGCGGGGCAGTCCGAAGTCGAGCAGCCCAAGCTGCGCGATCGCAAGTTCGTCAGTATCGACCGCGATAATTTCGACGACGTGATGAAGGCGATCGAGCCGCGCGCGGCGTTTCAGGTCGAGAACCGCCTGAGCGAAGCCGGCGGCAAATTCGCAGTCGATCTGCGCTTCAAGTCGATGGCCGATTTCAGTCCGGACGAAGTGGTTGCGCAAATCGACCCGCTGCGGCGTCTGCTCGAAGCGCGTTCGAAGCTCGCCGATCTGCGCAACAAGCTGGCCGGCAACGACAAGCTCGAAGATCTGCTGTCCGAAGTATTGAACAACACGCAGCAGTTGCAGACGCTGGCGAAAGACCAGAGCAATGCGGCGAACCGGGACGGCGGCGCGCCGGATCAAGACAAGCAAGGCGAATAAGCACGGGGTGTGAGATGAACCAGCAAACGGCGGCAGCCCAACTCGCTACCGCGCAAAGCGGTACGGAATCCACGCTGCTCGACGAGATCGTCGAGAAAAGCCGCGTGGCGAAGTCCGATTCCGAGCATGCGCGCGCGAAAGACCTGATCGGCGAACTCGTGCGCGAGGTGCTCGACGGCACGGTGGTGGTCTCCGACAATCTGTCGGCCACGATCGACGCGCGCGTTGCCGAACTCGACCGGCTCATTTCCGCGCAATTGAGCGCGGTGATGCACGCGCCGGAATTCCAGCGCATGGAAAGCACGTGGCGCGGGCTCGACTATCTGTGCAAGGAGAGCAACACCGGTTCGACGGTCAAGATCAAGGCGCTGCATGCGCCCAAGCGCGACCTCGTGCGCGACTTCAAGACCGCGATTGAGTTCGACCAGAGCGCGCTCTTCAAGAAGATTTACGAAGAAGAGTTCGGCACGTTCGGCGGCTCGCCGTTCGGCGCGATCATCGGCGACTTCGAAGTCACGCGTCAGCCGGAAGACGTGTACTTCATCGAGCAGATGTCGCATGTTGCGGCAGCCGCGCATGCGCCGTTTATCGCATCGGCGTCGCCTGAATTGCTCGGCCTTGAAACGTTTGCCGATCTCGGCAAGCCGCGCGATCTCGGCAAGGTATTCGATACCGTCGAATACGCAAAATGGAAGTCGTTCCGCGACTCGGAAGACTCGCGCTACGTCGGCCTCACGCTGCCGCGTTTTCTCGGCCGCTTGCCGTTCAATCCGAAAGACGGCGCCACCGCGGAAGGCTTCAATTTCGTCGAGGACGTGGACGGCACGGATCACAGCAAGTACCTGTGGTGTAACGCGGCATGGGCATTCGCCGCACGCCTTACTGCTGCATTCGACGACTTCGGCTGGTGCGCCGCCATTCGCGGCGTGGAAGGCGGCGGTCTTGTCGAAGATCTGCCGACGCACACGTTCAAGACCGACGACGGCGAAATCGCGCTGAAGTGCCCGACCGAAATCGCCATTACGGACCGCCGCGAAAAAGAACTGAGCGACCTCGGTTTTATTCCGCTCGTGCATTGCAAGAACTCCGACTATGCCGCGTTCTTCGCTGCGCAATCGGTGCAGAAACCCAAGAAATACAGCACCGACAGCGCGAACGCCAATGCGGTTCTCTCTGCGCAATTGCAGTACATCTTCTCGGTATCGCGCGTCGCGCATTACCTAAAGGCGATGATGCGCGACAAGATCGGCAGTTTTGCATCGGCGCAGAACGTGGAAGTTTTCCTGAACCGCTGGATCTCGCAGTACGTGCTGCTGGATGACAACGCAACTCAGGAGCAGAAAGCGCAGTTCCCGCTGCGTGAAGCATCGATCCAGGTCTCGGAGATTCCTGGCAAGCCGGGTGTTTATCGGTCCGTGGCGTTCCTGCGCCCACATTTCCAGCTCGACGAATTGTCCATTTCCTTGCGGCTCGTCGCCGATCTGCCGAAACCGGCCAATTCATAAACGAAGTCAGAATACCCGGGCGGGCCGCCCGGGGTAGCTGTTAAAACCACCTCTTTGGGGAGTCGATGAGTTATGAAGGACATCTATTTAAAATTCGGCAATCCGGCGATCAAAGGCGAGTCTGCCGATAAAGATCACGCTGGCTGGATCGAGATCGATTCGTGGAGCCACTCCATCACGCAACCGCGTTCGGCGACGGCTTCGACGGCGGGCGGTCATACGTCCGAGCGTTGCGAACACGCCGACATGCAGTTCACGAAAGACATCGACGTGGTGAGCCCGCTGATTTATCAGCACGCATCGGGCGGCACGACGTTCGACGAAGTCACCATCGACTTCATGCGTTCGGACGGCGAAGGCAATCGCATCAAGTACCTGGAAGTAAAGCTGAAGTACGTGATCATTTCGAGCGTGACGCCGAGCGTCGTCGGCGAAGGATTGCCGAGCGAGCAGTTCTCGCTGAAGTACGCCGCGGTGCAGTGGAAGTACACGCAGCAGAAGATCGGCGGCAATCAGGGCGGCAATGCGCAAGGCGCGTGGAGCCTGACGAAGAACGACAAGACGTACGCGGTGTAATGCACGGGCGCACGCCGCGGCGCGCATTGCCTGAAAAGGTTGGCGCGCGCGGCGTGCGCCTGTCATGAACCGCTTCTTCGGACGCCGATGAAACGCTTCGAGCCCAGCTTTCTCGACAAGCTGTTCGACGACGAACCGCATCTGCCGGCTTCACCGGCGATGCGGCAATTGTCGTTGGAGGAACTGAAGGCCACCGTCGCGCGCGACGTCGAGGCGATTCTCAACACGCGAATTGCGCTGACCGAGCATGAACTCGCGGCCTTGCCCGAATGTCAGCGCTCGGTGCTGACCTATGGTCTGAACGACTTCGCGGGTTTGAGTCTCGCGAGTCACTATGACCGCACGTTCATTTGCAAATCGATTCAGCAGGCCATTGCACGGCATGAGCCGCGCTTGCAGCAGGTATCGGTCACACTCGAACTGAACGAACAATCGACCAACGCGCTTTATTTCGCGATTCAGGCGTTGCTGGTCGTTCATCCGGCAGAAGAACCGGTCAGTTTCGATGCGATGTTGCAGCCGTCCACATTGCAATACTCGGTGACGCGCGCACGCGCGAAACTGTAGACGCTGTTTTGTTTAATACGCTTGGCTTCAATACCGCCTGAGCGCCGCCGCGACGCGCAACGGCGGCGTTAGTTCAGGCGTAGAGGGTTCGGGTTCGGGGATAGATCGATGGAAGAATTGCTGCCGTATTACGAGCGCGAACTGTCATTTCTGCGGCGCTATTCGCGCGATTTCGCGGAGCGCTATCCGAAGATCGCGGCGCGTCTGGCGATGTCCGGCGAGCATTGCGAAGATCCGCACGTCGAGCGGATGATCGAATCGTTCGCATTGCTCGGCGCGCGCATCAACAAGAAGCTCGACGACGATTACCCCGAGTTCACCGAAGCGCTGCTGGAAGTGTTGTATCCGCACTATCTGCGGCCATTTCCTTCATGCTCGATCGCGCAACTGGGCACGTCCGCAGCGCTGAGTCATCTGACCGAGCCCGTTACGATAGAGCGCGGCACGGAACTCAAATCGCGGCCCATTCGCGGCGTGCAATGCCGTTTCCGTACCGCGTACGACGTCACGCTCGCGCCGGTTCGCATTTCGGAGGCAAAGTACACGTCAGTGGCCATGGCGCCGAGCGCGACGGTATTGCCCGGCAATGCAACCGCCATTGTGTCGATCACTTTCGAATCGACCGCTGCGCAACTCGATCTGTCCGCATTGAAAGTCAGTACCTTGCGCGCGCATCTGCACGGCGAGCAGTCGTTCATTGCGGCGCTCGCGGATTGCCTGTTCGTCAATGCGATGGCCACGTATGTCGAAGCGGACCGGCGCGGCGCATGGACGCCAATGCGCACGTCGCCGCTCGCGCAAGCAGGCTTTGACGAAGACGACGCGCTAATCGACTATCCCGCCAAATCGCACCCGGCTTACCGGCTTCTCACCGAGTACTTTGCGTTCCCGGAAAAATTCAATTTCGCCGACTTCGATCTCGCGGCAATGACGCGTGCGGCAGGCCGCTGCCAGCGTCTGACACTACACGTCGTGCTCAAGGAAGTACGCAGCGATTCGCATGTCGCGCGGCTTCTCGATGCGTTGTCCGCACATCACCTGCGGCTCTTTTGCACGCCGGTGGTCAATCTGTTCGAACAGCACGGCGAACCCATTCGCGTGAATCATCAGGCGATCTCCTATCCGGTGATCGCCGAAGCGCGCCGCGCATTCGCTTACGAAGTCTATTCGATCGATTCGGTGAAGCTCGTCAGGCAACAGGCGCATCAGGAATCGGTGACTGAATTCCGCCCGTTCTATTCGCTGCATCACGGCGAAGCGGCCCGCGCCGGACACTACTGGTTCGCACGGCGCAACGATTGGGTCGCGCAAAAAAGCCCCGGCTATGAGACGGAAATCTCCATTGTCGATATCGACTTTGAACCGGCCGCGCCGCAAACCGACACGCTGAGTCTCGACCTGACGTGTACGAATCGCGATTTGCCCGCCGGTCTCGCGGTGGGTCTGGAAGGCGGCGATCTGTTTCTCGAAGGCGGCTCGCTGACCGGCAACATTACGATGCTGCGCCGGCCCACGCCGACTGTGCGTTTCGAACGTGGGCGCGCGGCGCACTGGCGGCTCATTTCGCATCTCGCGCTGAATCACGTGTCGCTCGCGAATAGCGGTCTTTCCGCGTTGAAGGAAATGCTGGTGCTCTACGATTTGCGGCGCACGGCAGTATCGGCGCGGCATATCGACGGGCTCGTCGGAATCGAGCAGCGCGCAGCCGTGCAATGGCTGCCGGGCAAACCGTTCGCCACTTTCGTGCGCGGCATAGAAATTCGCCTGACGATCGACGAAGAACATTTCGTCGGCACGAGTCTCGCGTCGTTCGTGCGGGTGATCGACACATTCTTCGGGCTGTACGTGCATCTGAACAGCTTTGTGCAACTGGTCGTCGTGTCGAAGCGCACGGGCGAGGAGATCTTGCGATGCAAACCGCGCAGCGGCGAATCGATCCTGGCGTAGTCGAGCAGTTTCTCGACGAGCCGCACCGCTTTGAATTTTTTCAGGCGGTGCGTCTGCTCGAGAAGTGGTTCGCACAGCAATCGCCATCTACAGTCGGGCGTTCCGGCGACATCGTCGCGCAGCGCATTTCCTTTCGCAATTCGCTATCGCTGTCGTTTCCGCCGAGCGAAATTCACGGCGCGCAATCCTACGACGACGAAGGCTTGCCGCTAAAAGAAAAAGCGCAGCGCACCACGGCGCTCGAGGCGGGCTCACTGGATAAAGTCGACATAACCCCCGCGTTTTTCGGTTTGCTCGGCGGGCAAGGTGCGTTGCCGCTGCATTACACCGAGCAGATCATCGCGCGAGAGCAGATCAAGCGAGACCGTGCCGCGCGCGAGTTCTTCGATGTGTTTTCAAATCGCGCCACCGCGCTCTTTTATGCGGCGTGGAAGAAGTACCGTTTGCCGTTTCATTACGAACTGGATCGCGACGAGCGCTATTTGCCGTTGCTGCTCGCGCTTGCGGGCGTGGCCGACAACGACACGCGCAGCAGCCTGCAAAGCGGCGACGGCGCGCTATTCGACGAAGCGATTGCCGGTTACGCATTGCCCGCGCGGCACAGACCGGTGTCGGCAGCTTATTTACAACGCACGCTGTCGGACTACTTCAAGGTTCCTGTGCGCGTCGAACAGTTTGTCGGCAAGTGGTACGACGTACCGCGCGATCAATTGACGGTGCTGGGCAGCGTCAACGCGACGCTCGGCGCCACTGCGCTGGCGGGCGAGCGCGTCTGGCAGCGCGACATGCGGGCGCGGCTCGTGATCGGCCCGCTTGGCAAGGCCGATTACGAAGCCTTTCTGCCGGGGGCGGATCGCGCCGTTGCACTCGAACGCATGCTGACGCTGCTTGCCGGTATTACGCTGGAGTACGAAGTGTCGCTGGTACTGCGCCGCGAGGCGGTCGGACCGGCGCTGCTGAGCAACGGGGCGCGCCTCGGCTGGGACGCATTCCTCTGCACGCGCGATGCCGACCGCGATCGCGCTGATGCCCGCTACGAACTGCATGTGATTCACTGACCATAACGATAGAACCTGAACGGATCGCACGACATGAGCACGTCCCTCAACACCCTGATCGCGAAACTCAATCCGACCTGCCGGCAAGCAGCGTTGCTGGCGGCGAACAACTGTCTCGCGCGCGGTCATTACGAGGTCGACCTCGAGCATCTGCTGCTTGCGCTGCTGGACGAGTCGGCAAGCGATGTTGCGCTCGTTCTGCGTGCGAGCAGAATCGATCCGCATGCGTTGCGCGCGGACATCGAGCGCGAATTGCAGCGCCTGAAAAACGGCAATACGCGCACGCCGGTGTTCTCCAAGCATCTGATCGATCTGCTCGAGCAGGCGTGGTTGATCGCATCGCTCGATTCGCAGATTGGGCGCATCCGTTCCGGGCATTTGCTGCTTGCGTTGCTGAGTGCGCCCGATCTCGCGCAATTCGCGGAACGCATGTCGCCGCTGCTGCGCGATGTGCCTGTGACCGAGTTGAAGCATAACTTCGACGAGTTGACCGCGGGCTCGCGCGAAGTCGAGCGCGCTAATGACGCGCAAAACACGGAACACAGTACGAGCGATATAGCGGGTTCCGAATCAGTGCCTGGCGCTCCGTCAAAAACGCCCGCACTCGATACGTACACCAGCAATCTCACGCAGCGCGCGCGTGAAGGCAAGATCGATCCGGTGATCGGACGCGAAGGCGAGATTCGCCAGACTATCGACATTCTGATGCGGCGCCGCCAGAACAATCCGATCATGACGGGCGAGGCGGGCGTCGGCAAGACGGCCGTGGTCGAAGGACTCGCGCTGCGCATTGCCGCCGCCGACGTGCCCGCGCCGCTCAAAGGCGTCGCACTGCATGTGCTCGACATGGGCCTCTTGCAAGCGGGCGCAAGTGTGAAGGGCGAATTCGAGAACCGCCTGAAGAACGTGATCGACGAAGTGAAGAAGAGCCCGCATCCGATCATTCTCTTCATCGACGAAGCGCACACGATCATCGGCGCGGGCGGCCAGGCCGGGCAGAACGATGCGGCCAATCTTCTGAAGCCCGCATTGGCGCGTGGCGAATTGCGCACCATCGCGGCGACGACATGGAGCGAGTACAAGAAGTACTTCGAGAAAGACGCGGCGCTCGCGCGCCGCTTTCAGGTCGTGAAGATCGAAGAGCCGAGCGAAGCGCTTGCCGCGGCGATGTTGCGCGGCATGGCGTCGCTAATGGAAAAGCACTTCAATGTGCGCGTGCTCGATGACGCGATCACGGAAGCGGTGCGCCTGTCGCATCGCTATATTAGCGGGCGGCAATTGCCCGACAAGGCGATCAGCGTGCTCGACACCGCTTGCGCGAAAGTGGCGCTCGCGCATAGTTCTACACCGGCCGCAATCGACGATACGAAAAAGCGCCTCGAACGCATCGACGCGGAAATCGCCGCACTCGAACGCGAGGTCGCGAGCGGCGCGCAGCACGACGAACGGCTCGCGCAATTGCGCGAACTGCGCGAAGAAGATCTGAAGCATCTCGCCGCCGACGAAGCGCGCTACGACAAGGAGCGTGCGCTGGTGACCGAGATCGTCGGCTTGCGTTCGGACATCGACGCGGCTCGCGTGAGCAGTGCGGACGCGGAGCAGGCGCAGAAAGCGGCGCAAGCGCGCGAAACGCTCGCGCTGCGCGTGGCCGAATTGCATGCATTGCAAGGTACTCAGCCGATGGTGCCGTTGCAGGTGGACGGACACGTCGTCGCCGAAATCGTTGCGTCGTGGACGGGCATTCCGCTGGGCCGCATGGTGAAGGATGAGATCCAGACGGTGCTGAATCTGCAGCCGCTCCTTGCCGCGCGCGTGATCGGTCAGGATCATGCGCTTGAAGCCATCGCGCAGCGAGTGCGCACGGCCAGCGCGAATCTCGAAGATCCGAATAAGCCGCGCGGTGTGTTCATGTTCGTCGGGCCTTCGGGTGTCGGCAAGACCGAAACGGCGCTCGCACTCGCCGATGTGTTGTACGGCGGCGAGCGCAAGATGGTGACGATCAACATGAGCGAGTATCAGGAAGCGCATAGCGTCTCGGGGCTGAAAGGCTCGCCGCCCGGTTACGTCGGTTATGGCGAGGGCGGCGTACTCACGGAAGCGGTGCGCCGCACTCCGTATTCGGTGGTGCTTCTCGATGAAGTCGAAAAGGCGCATCCCGATGTACTCGAAATGTTCTTCCAGGTATTCGACAAGGGCACGATGGACGACACCGAAGGCCGCGAGATCGACTTCCGCAATACGCTCATCATTCTCACGTCGAATGTAGGTTCGCAAGCGGTCATGCAGGCTTGCCTGAATAAAAGTGCCGACGAGTTGCCCGACGCCGACGCACTCGCGGAAACCTTGCGTCCGCAACTGTATAAAGCGTTTAAGCCGGCGTTTCTCGGCCGCATGAAAGTAGTGCCGTACTATCCGATTTCCGACGACGTGCTCGCTGAAATCATCGAGTTGAAGCTGGAAAGAATTCGCCGCCGCATCGAATCGAATCACAAGGCGGTGTTCGAGTGGGACGAGTCGCTGGTCGATGCGGTGCTCGCGCGCTGCACCGAAGTCGATTCGGGCGCGCGCAATGTCGACCATATTCTGAACGGCACGCTGCTGCCCGAAGTCGCGCAGCAGGTACTCGAGCGCATTGCCAACGGCGCGGCCATCGAGCGCATTTCGGTGCGTGCGACCGAGGCGGGCGAGTTCGAATACGCCGTCGTATAAGCGGTTTGATGAATGAAACTTGAAAGCTCCATGCCATGCCGATCGATCTGAATACGCTGCTTGCTCCAATCAGTGAAGCCGCGCCCTGTGGCGAAGATCTTCTGTTCTCCGCCGACTTCGATGCAATCCAGCACGCCCGGCGTTTCGAAGACCCGTCGCTCGACCAGGGCGAATGGGTCACCGAAATCAAGGAGGCCGACTGGCCGCTGGTGATCGAGCGCTCCAGTGCGTTACTGCAGACGCAAACGAAAGACTTGCGCCTTGCCGTGTGGCTCACCGAAGCGCTCGCGATTGAAGAAGGCGTGGGCGGTCTCACGCAGGGCTACACGCTGCTCACGGCGCTGTGCGAGAAGTACTGGGACACCGTTCATCCGCTGCCCGAAGGCGACGACACCGAATATCGCCTTGGCAATGTCGTGTGGCTAGTCGGGCGAACCGGCGATCTGCTGCGTGCAATGCCGCTCACGTCGTCGCAAGGGAATGCGTACAGCACGATCGATTGGGACGTCGCCACGCATGTCGCGCAAGCGGTAAAGCGCGATCCCGATCATGCCGACGACATCGCGCGCGGCAAGCCGTCCATCGAGCAGATCGACGCGTCGAAACGTGCGACGCCGCCCGCGTTCTATTCGACGTTGCTGGCCGATCTCAAGGCGTTCGAAACGGCGATGCTCGCGCTCGAACAGGAACTGGATCGTCGCGCTGCGGACTTTGCGCCAAGTTTCCGTCAGGCGAAAGACGCCTATGAAAGCGTCTATCGTCTCGCCGAACGCTTTGCGCGCGAACTCGGTGTGACCGCACAAGCGCAGCAGACGCCCGGTAGTGGATCGAGTGCTTCGGCAAGTCATGAACACGCGCACGAACACGAACGCGCCGAGCCCACTTTCAAGACCTCACCGCAACGCGAGGAACCTGTGTTGACGACCACGCCGACCCACGCAGTCGCAGGAATCCAGAGCCGCGCGCAAGCCGTCGCGCAGTTGCGCGCGGTGGCCCGTTTCTTTCGCAGTACGGAGCCGCACAATCCGGCTGCGTACTTTGCCGAGAAGGCTGCGGAAGCGGCGGACATGCCGTTGCATCAATGGCTGTCGACGGTGGTGAAAGACGACGGCTCGCTCGCGCACATTCGTGAGTTGCTGGGTGTGAAGCCTGAAGAAAACAGCTAGATGTCCGCGTCGAAATTAAAAAGCCTGGCCTGGGTCGAGAGAACCCAGGCCAGGCTTTTTTCATGCTTCATGCGTGCCTTTGCAGCAAGCACGCAGTAATCTGCTTAAGATCCGGCGCGGAACTCGATGCGCCGGTTGCGTGCGCGTCCGTCGGCCGTATCGTTCGATGCAATCGGCTGATCGGGTCCGACTCCAGTGGTGCTCATTTGTTGCGGCGGAATGCCCTTGGCGACGAGATAGCCCTTCACGGCATCGGCGCGTGCCTGGCTCAGCGCGATATTCGACGTGCGATTACCCGAGTTGTCAGTGTGACCGATGATCGCGACAGTCTTCGTCGCCATCTTCAGCATTGCTGCCGCCATCTGATCGAGAATCGCGCGGCCTTGCGGCGTGAGCGTTGCACTGCCGGTTTCGAATTCGATCGTGCGATTCGCTAGCGTCTGATCAAGCAGGCCCTGTTCGGATGCACTGACGCGCAGGCCGTTCTTGATCGTATACGTCGGATTCAGCGCATTCGCCATGTCGCTTGCGAGTTGCTGACGCTGCGACTCGTTGCGCACCTCGCCTTTCACGTCGATCTGCGTGCCGTCTATCTTCAACTGTCCTTTACTGATCTGCTTGAGTTGCGGGCCAATCAGTTTTTGTACATTGGCGGACCAGTTCGGCGGCGTCGCGACGTCGGCGACTTCGATCTGATCCACTACGTTGGCCGAGCCATACGTGTCGCGAAGACGCGCGAGCACCGCGGCTTTGGTCGCCTCGTCCGGTACTTTTCCGCCGACCACGACCTGGCCCGGCGCCGCGTTCGCGGGCGGAGGCGAAGCCGTGACCGCGCCGGTGCCGGCGCCGGTCGTGCCGCTTGCGAGGCCCGCCGTATTCACTGCGGGACCCGCACTGCCTGCCGTAGTGGACGAAGGCGAGGGGAGCGCCGTCGTGCGAATCGAAATGCCGCTGTTGTCGACCGGCGTGACGCGTGCGGGGCCGTCGTTGTCGGCGTGAGCGAGCGTGCTGAACAGGCCGCTAACCAGCAGGCTCGCGAGCAGCGCGCCGATCGCGGTGCGTGAATAAGTCATCGCGTCACGCTCCCGTGAAGGCTTCGCGGAACGTGTCGATGCTGACGCGCAAGGACAGTTGCGGTTGGTCGAGGTAACTGACGAGCTTGCTGATGCCATGATCGTTCTGTGCGTGTTCGTCGATCCACTCGGGGTCGTCGATATCGATGTTATGGGCTGCGTATGCTTGCGGATCGACCACACTGTGCAGCGTTTTCGCGGACGCACCGTTAAAGCCGATGATGAGCCGCTCGCGCTCCGCGATCGTGCCGATAAAAATAGCCAGTTCGAAATCCGCTTGCGCGACGAACGGCGCGATCAGTTCGAGCCAGAATGCGGCGACGAGGCTGCGATAGAACGGATCGTTCGGCAACGGCAGCGTGAGCCCGCGTTCGAGATGCGACGAACCGCTTTGCATCACGGGGCGCAGCAGCGAACCGAGCGCGAGCATCGCGCCGCGCAAGCGCACCGGATGCCCGCTTGCGAGCAGCATCTGTTCGAGTCCGGCGAGCGTCTGATGTTCGACGAAGTCGTTGAACGTGCCGTCATGCGGATTGCCCGGACCGCCGCCGATTTCGATCGGCACCTGCGTTTCGCCGAGCGCCTGCAATGCGCCGGCCGGCTCGCTCACGCCAAGCAATGGTTTCATTTGCGCCGACACGCGCGACCACAAACGCGCGAACGCAAGCGGACTGTGCGCGAGGAACGTGAGCGGCTTTTCGACTTCGAGCGCGGTCGCGGCAAGAAATGGAAAGCGTCGCGACGACTGATCGTGACTCGCGACCATGTGCCCCGCAATCGCGAGCTTGCTGCGCGAACCGAGAAACGCGAAATGCATCGGCTTCGCGTTTTCGTAGACGATCTTCCAGCGCGGGTCGTCGGTGAGCAGTTCCATTGCTTCGGCGATCCAGCGGTCGAGCGTCGCAAGCAACTGCGGGTTATGCGCGCTTTTCACGAAGTCGCCGCGCGACGGAATCTTGCCGAAGTACGCGATTTGCGCCTGCACGGTCTGCGTCATTGCGCACCTCCTGTGTTCGAAACCGCGGTCGTCGCCGGTCGCGCCGCTGTTGCCGCTGTTGCCGCCGTTGCCGCGGGCGTTGCGTTCGCGGCCGTGGCCGTGACCGAATTCGCCGCCGCGCTGACGTCGGCCACCGACGAAGGCAACCGCAAGCCGCGCAGGCTCTGCTGCTGCGGCGCGTCGCTGCTGCCGCCCGATGCTTGCGACGTGCTGATGATGCGCATGCTGACCGCCACCGTGATGTTGCCTTGCGTCCACGACAGGTCGAACGTGCCGTCAGGCCGGCGCTTGCGCTGCGCCGAATTGATCAGCTTCTCAAGACCGTAGCGGCCCGGCTCGTTGACGAGCTGCAGCGTGCGGCCGTCGAAAGTCGTGGCATTCAACGTCGCGCCTGGCGAGCCCGACGGATTCGGCCACACGAAGTTGGTCCATTGCGGCGGCGTGTTGCGATAGCGCATCTGCTGACCGTCGATCGCAAGCGTGTACTCGGTCGTGCCGCTGCTCGGTTGCGGCAGGATCTGGAACACGGTCTGCGGTTCCGCGGAGCCCTGGCCTGCCGACGCGCCCGCTGCGCCGCCCGCCAGCGGCGCGACCCAGCGCGCGAATCCGCTGGTGAAGTCAGGCGTGAGCGCAAGGCCCATGTCGCCCCACGTGCGAGCGGTGAGGGTGTCGCCGCGGCGCACTGCAAGCGGTCCGAGCGTGGTGCCGACGAACTTCGCAATCGAGCCGTCCGGTCCGAACACCTGCGCGATTTCACCGGCGCCCGCTTCGACTTTCGCATCGCCGGCAAAGGGATATTTGTTGGCGAGCGAGTTCTGGAACGTCTGGTACACCTGCGCGTTCCACACCTTGTTGACTTCGACGCTGGCCGGCTGGATCACGACCGCATACGCGGCCATCAGCGGACGCACGAGCAGCGGACGCAGGGCTTTGCGTTGCGAATCGGTGAGGCCCGTCAGCATCTGCTCATCGACGTACTTCAGCGAATCGGCAAGTTCGGAGCCGCTGCCGTCGAGCGTCTGCTGCATGAGCTGACGCGCGCCCGGTCCAGGATCGCCCTGATTCTTGATCACGTTAAAGCGCGTACGGACTTTCGACAGCGTGTCCATATAGCCCTTCAGCATCGAGCCGTTATCGCCGGTCTGAACCATGCGGCCGAGCGCCGAGAACTCCTGGCCGATCGGGCCCATCGGCATTTCGACCGGATTGCCGTTAATGTCGATGTTCGCATTCAACTGACCCGTCGGCGCGCGCGAGAACCATTGCTTGAACCAGCTCGTCACGCCGCTTTGCGCGCGCTTCAGGTTTGCATTGAAGAGCGACGGGTTATCCCACGAGGTCTGGTCATACGCGGTTTCGAGTACTTTGCGAATCGGCGAATCTTGCGGATCGCCGAGACGGTTCATGGCATCCACTGCCTGACCGAAGCTGCCGAAGCTCTGCACCGCAATGCCTTGCATGATCTTCTGCCAGTGCATTGCATAGTCGGTCTTGTACATCGTGACCAGTGCTTTCTGTATCTGTTCGGGACTGCCTTCGAGCGTCAGGTCGTCGTGCGCGGAGGTATTGAGCACCCAGTCCTTTGCTTGCAGTTCTTTTGTTGCGGCCTCGCGGATCGCGGGCTGCACATACTGGAACCACGCTTCGCGCGTGAACGTGCCGGGAATTGCATAGCTGCCCGCCACCAGCGCGGTATTGTTTTCACCGACGATGCGCGCGATCGTCATCGGCGCGAAGCGGGTCGACGCACGTGCCTTGATCTCTTCATAAACACGCTGACGCGCCGGCATGCCGCGCACGACACGGCGCAGGTTCTCACGCGTTTGATCGACGAGGCCGAGGTTCTGGTCGATCATCGGCCAGTCGTCGTCGGATACGCGCGCCAGGTAGAAAGTAATCATGCGCTCGGCGCTGCGGATCATCTCGTCGCGAGGCATGTTGCCGCGATTCGTTTCGAGCCAGCCGCGCCAGAAGCGCGCCACCTGATCCGTCAGATGCGCCGTTTCCACATGACGCTTGTCGCTTAGCATCAGATACGTCTTGAGCGCGTTGTACGCGTCTTCCACATTGGTCGGCGATGCGTCGCTGTAGAGTCCGCCCTGGCTATTCGCCGCCATTGCGTTGTGCGCGGAGACCGGAATCGCGGCTGCATCCGGCGTGCGATTGAGCGGCGTGAGCTGATCGGGATGCGCGTTGACGTCCTTCAGGAACGACGCGAGGTTCTGCGAAACCGGATCGAGCAGGATCTGGCGCACGCCGTTGTAGTACTCGGTGAGAAGACGCTGCTCCAGACGATCGCCCTGATAAAGACCGAACGACACAGCGAGCGGCTTATCGCGGCGGAACTGTTCGAGCTGGTCGATGCGGTCTTCGAGAACATCCATGGCCTGCAGGCGCGATTGCAGATCGTTGCGGTTCTGCTGCAAACGCACGACGTTGTCCAGATCGGCTTTGACGTTCTCCGCGAGTTGCTGATTGTTAATGGTCGACCACGTCCAGCCGCCCAACGCGAGCGCGAGGACCGCGACAAAGCCGAAGAAGGTCGCGTAACGCATACGCGTTTTCGCGGGACTGGCGAATTGCCTGACCGTTTGCCGGTCGGCGAAGATGACTTTGGAAAACAGATCGCGCAGGAAGAAGCCGTTCTTCGAAAACGCGCTGTGCGGTTTCGGCATGCTGTCCGCGCTCAAACCGAAGCGGTTCGCGATGCGCGTGGCCGCGGCGCTATTGGTTTCGCCTTCCTGCAATGCGCTCGTGAAATAGAAGCCGCGGAAAATCGGCTTGTACTGGAACGGGTTCGTTTCAAACAGCGTGGCGAGAAATGCGCGGAGTGCGGGCTTGATTGTCGAGAACTCGAGCGGGAAACTCAGTTGACCTGGCGAGAGCTTGTTGCCGCGGTTGATCGACATCTGCGCGACGCTGATTTCTTTCAGGCCGTCGTAGAGTTCCTCGAAATGTTCATCGAAAAGGCCCACCACGTCGCGCTTCTCGTCCGGCTCGTAGGGCAGGGTGGCGCCCCATACGCGGTCGTATTCGTGACGCTCGCTGCCGCTGAAGAACTCGGTGAAGCCGGTAATCAGATCGGCCTTCGTGAACATCACGTAGACGGGCGCAAAGACTTCCAGCTTCTCGGTCAATTCCTGCACGCGCTGGCGCAGGTTCTTCGCGAGATTGATCGCAAACTCGGGCTTGCTGCTGGTGAGTTCCGCGATGCTCGCGGTCACGATGATGCCGTTGATCGGCGCTTTGGGCCTGAAGCGCTTGAGCAGGCCGAGAAAACCGAGCCATTCGGTGCGGTCTTCCTCATGCACCGAATAGCGGCCTGCTGTGTCGAGCAGAATGCCTTCCGTTGTGAAGAACCAGTCGCAATTGCGCGTGCCGCCAATGCCGTGAATCACCGCGCTGTTCTTGTCGGCGAAGGGGAATTGCAAGCCCGAATTGAGCACGGCGCTGCTCTTGCCCGCTGCGGGGTTGCCGATCACGATGTACCACGGCAACTCATACAACGCGGAGCCGCCCGACACCTGGCCGATCTTCGAAGTCTTGATCGTCTTCACTGCATCGACGAGGCGCGTGCGCAGTACGTCGAGTTCCGCCTGACGCGCCGGCGTAGGCGCGGGTCCGGCTTCGACGCTTTGTTTTTCAGCCTGCTGCTCGAGCATTTCGCCGAGTTTGTTATTCGCGCGACGCGCGCGCAGGCGGCGCACCGCCCATACCAGCAGCCATAACGCGACGACCGCGCCGAGCGCGATGGCCGGCCACATCAGGTCGATCTGCAAGGTATCGGCGCCGACGAACAACACAGCAGCGAGCGCGAGCAGGCCGATGATCGAGAGCGTGCGTGGATGGGTCAACACGTTGAGAAAGCGTCGCATAAGCCGTTCAGGTCTTGGTGATATGTGTTGTGGCGCGTGCTGTGGCAAACGGCATCACGCGCGTGCGGCGTTTGAAAATGGAGCGAAAGAAATCGAAAGCCGATTCACGCGGAACGGTAAAACGGCCGAATTGTTAAATCCGCGATTGCCGGCGCTGCAAAAGCGGGCGGACGAATGCGACGCTGTATGCCGGATTGCGGTTGGTATTGCCGCTTTTTGCCAGAAATATTGATTGAACGCCCCATTTTCCAACCTCTTGTGCCGCCGCGCTTAATGACCCCGCCCGAGAACGAAGCCGGGTTTGTGATATTCAACGTGCCCGAGATCCATCATTTTCCAGCGGCCGCCCCATGTCAGGCCGACCTGCTCGGCTGTTTGTCCATATAACTGATAGCCTCGCATGGCCCAGGGATCTTTTTCTGAAATGACGAGCTTGCCGTCGCGCAGAAACGCATTGTCCGCCGCGAGGCCGTATTGGTGATAGCTTTGAAACGCAGCGGCATTGGTGACATTGCTCCCAATTTGCGCGAGCCGGTTTTGCCGCTCCGGACTGCGATAACCTTCCAGCAGGGCCATTTCGTAGCCGTACTGCTCGTGCATGATTTTGTAGACGAGCAATAGACGGGTTCGGAAATCCGCATCGAGCAAATTCCAGTCGCGGCTTGCGTCTTTTAGCGCTGGCCGGATCTGCTCGACTTCCCGCGTGGCGAATACCTCCGGCGGCAGCGGGCGGCGGGGGCACGAGCTGTTCGCCGTTCAATAATGCGGCAATTTTCTCATCCGGCACCCGCGCGGTTTCGTCGAATTGGAATAACTGACGACCCCGTAATCCCAATGCCACCAATGGCGGCGTCGCAAGAATACCTGTGGTGGTAAAAATCAGCAAGCGCCGGCGCGCCAGTAATTTTTTCATATCCACTACGGTAGATTGCGAAATTCTTGCCGAGCGTGCTAATTGACCGCGCGCATGCGATGCACGGCGCGATGCCCCGCGCATAACCCGGCCGTGAATTGTCTGCGCGGCGCCTAATAAAGAAGCGCGCACCGCCGGCAAAAGCAGCATTGCGGCGATGAGCACTGCGACGGCGAAATAGGCAAGAAGTACTACGGCAATCAATGGAGACCCCGGAAATTGGAAACAATTGTATTTTGTAATGCTTGCTCTTAGAATCAGGCCTGCTCGGAGAGGAGCCGGAGCGGTATTATCACGGCGAAATAATCCAGGATTCAATGAGACAGTGAATGAGTGCGCCGGAAAATTCAAATTCCAAAGCCCCGCCAAGCCTGTTATCCGATAAGGCTAAAGGCGCCGACGGCAATGGTTCGCGAATTCTCGCGAATCTGGAAGGCCGCGTCGCGCCGCCTGCCGATAAACCACGCCGGTCCCGAACGCCGCTTGCGCTTGTCGCATTGCTCGTGATAGCGGCGGGCGGTTGGGGCGCGTGGCACATGCAGCAACGCGGGCAAAACGAGTCACTGGCTGCGGCCGCGCCGGCGAGCGCGGTGAACGTCGGCAAGGCGGCGGTGCCGGCATCGGCGGTGAACGGCGCGGTGCAGGTCGCCGCGAATGCGCAAGCGCCGGCGCCTGCTTCGTCGCAAGCCGCGACGATCATCGCCGATGACAGTGACAGTAAAGCGGCAACTGCGTCGTCTGCATCGGCGGGCGCCGCGGAAAGCCGTCTGTCGCGCGCGTTGGCCGATGGTGCGGAGCCGAGCGGCGCTTCCGTGCCGGTTGCTTCGGTTGCTTCCGGTGCTTCGGCCTCGTCGGCGCACGTTGCATCGACGGCGAAGCACGACAAGAGTCCGGCAATCGCGAGCAAGAGCAAGCACGAAGCCGGCGCGCACGGCAAGAAAGAAAGTGCCACGGCAAGTGCGAGCAGTCATCGTTCGAGTACGACGACTGCCGCCGCGCAATCGAAGAAAGCAAAGCCGGACGCAGCGTCGAAAGATGATTCGGATGCCGATCTATTGGCCGCGCTCGTCGCACGCACCAAGCCCGCCGATAGCAAGACAAGCGCCAATAATTCGGCGACGAAGGTAGCAACCTCGGCTGCGCCCGGCAATGCGAAGCTCGCCGAGCGCGTCAAAGAATGTGGGCAGCGAGGCTTTTTCCAGGACCAGTTGTGCCGCTGGCGTGTGTGCGATGGTCATTGGGGCAAAGACCCCGCATGCCCCGGCTCGACGCCGCAAGCGCGTCAGCCCTGACGTTCGCCGCGCGGGCGGTTTACTCGAAAGACGGATCGTGAGGCTCGTGTTGTTTGCGAGCCTCGTCGACGCACACGTTTGACGCATGTTTGATTTGGCCGCCGTTGCGTTTATGATGACTCTCCTTAGTCGCACACCGATGCGATAGAACAGGAGACATCAATGAAGCGGTTTCTCGTGGCATTGAGCTATGTAGCAAGCGTCGTGACTGCTCTCGCAATCGCGGCTTGCGGCGGCGACAATCTGAACGCAACCAATCCCCCGAAAGTCATTATCGACAGCGACTACAACACGCTGAGCGACGACGGCCAGCTTGGCGTCATGGCCGCGCAATTGCAGGCGCAGGGATCGTTGAAAGTACTCGGCATTACGGTCGTGTCGGGCAATCAGTGGTTGAAGCAGGGCGTCGCCGATGCATTGAAATCCGTCGAACGGCTAGGCGTCGAAAAGCAGATCGGCGTTTATGCCGGTGCAAACTATGCGTTGTCGCACGATTTCGCCACGATCCAGGCTGAAATGGCCCAATTCCCCGGTGGCGACGGTTATCTCGGCGCGTGGGGAACACCCGAACCGAAGTCCGATAGCGACCTCGTCGCGCCGCCTGACGGCTTCGCAACGCATACGAAAGTGCAAAGCAAAAGCGCGGTGGATTTCATCGTCGACTCGGTGAAGCAGAATCCCGGCGAGGTGACGATTCTTGCGATCGGACCGTTGACGAACATCGCGCTTGCCGCGCGTCGGCATCCCGAGATCGTGCCGTTGATCAAGCAGATCATTTATATGGGCGGCGCGATCGACGTGCCGGGCAATACGACGCCGACCGCCGAGTTCAACTGGTGGTTCGATCCGCAAGCCGCGAAAGAGGTGTTGCGTCTGCCGATCAAGCAGGTTGTCGTTCCGCTCGATGTGACCGACACCGTGAAGATGGATAAGGCGCTCTATGACCGGATCGCGCATGACCCGTCGAAGCAGACCATCATTACGCAGTTGTTCAAGACGTTGAACGGTTATGGCTTCGACGGCAAGAACGGTTTCGAGACGAACCCGAACTACACCACGAACATCTGGGACACGCTGACTCTCGGCTATTTGATGCATCCTTCGTTCGCGACGCAAACGGTCGACGAGTGGGTCGATGTCGATATGAGCTTCGGCGCCAATGATGGAAAAGCGACCGGCTATACGAGTTCGCCGCCGGCTGGTCTGCAGAAGATGACGATCATCAAGCGCTTCGACAATCAGAACTTCTTCAATTTCTATGTGGACTTGCTGACGCGGCCAGTGCCGGTGCCGGGCTGATCGATTGATTGATGCGTTGAACGTGCTGCGAGCCTGCATCGAATCCGCTTCAGGCGGGATGCAGGCCGCGCAACAACTGGCGCACGCGCGAGAGATCCTGATCGACGTGCTCGGTCTTTTCGAACAGCTCCGCAAGCCAGTCGACGAAAGCACGCACGCGCGGCGACACACGGCGATTCTTCAGATAAGCGACCGAAACCGGCATCGGCACGGGTTTCCATTGCGGCAGTACTTCGCGCAATTGTCCTGAGTCGAGGTACGGTTGCGCGGCAATTCGCGCGGGTTGAATGAGCCCATGGCCTTGCAGTCCGCAGGTGAGATACGCCTGCTCGTCGCTCACTTTGATAAAGCCGTTCACCTTGACGCTTTGCGCTTCGCCGTCGACTTCGAAATCGAACGCCACTTCGCGGCCGCTATTTGGCGACATGCAATTGACAGCCACATGTCCGCGCAAATCGTCGAGGTCGGTCGGCGTGCCGTAACGCGCGAGATAGTCGGGACTCGCGCAGGTCACATGTTCGAGCGTGCCGAGTTGTCGCGCGACCAGATTCGAATCGGGCAGTTCGCCGAGCTGGATGCTGCAATCGATTCCTTCGGCAACCAGATCGACGGTGCGGTTGCTGACGCCGATGGCGAGATCGAGATTCGGATAGCGCGCGTGGAAGTCGTCGAGAGCGGGCAGCACGATTGCGCTCGCCACCGAGCCCGGCATTTCGATGCGCAGGCGGCCTGTGAGGTTATCGGTGGCGTGACGGATGCTGGCTTCCATCTCGTCGATGTCCGCGAGGATTTGCGCGCAACGTTCGTAGTAGGCGGCGCCTTCGGGCGTCACGCTGATGCGCCGAGTGGTGCGTGCGAGCAGTTGCGTGCCGAGTAGGGCTTCCAGGTTCTGGACAATGGTGGTCGCTGTCGCGCGCGGAATGTTCAGGGATTCCGCTGCGCGGGTGAAGCTGTTCGTGTCCACGATTCTTAGGAAGGTGCGCATTGCTGTTATTCGGTCTAGCATTTGGGCCTCTCGGGGTTGGGTTTTTTGCCTGCGGCGGGGCTTTTTTTGGTTGGGTTTTTTCGGCTTTTGTTTTTGGCCTTTTGTTTTTGGCCTTTTCTTGAATTCGTTGTGGTCTATTTGCGTTGCCCCTGTGCGGGGCGGCACCTACTTTCTTTGCCGCCGCAAAGAAAGTAGGTGCCGCCCCGCACAGGGGCAACGCAAATAGACCACTATGAATTCAAGGAAAGGCCAAGGGCTCACCCAAAAAAGCCCCCAGCCGCACGGCAAAAAAAACCAAAATCACTTCCGCATGGAATCCAGATCAACAACAAACCGATACTTCACATCACTCTTCAACATCCGCTCATAAGCATCATTAATCTTCTGCATCGGAATAATTTCGACATCCGAAGTAATTCCATGCTCGCCGCAGAAATCCAGCATCTCCTGCGTTTCGGCAATCCCGCCGATCAGCGAACCGGCCAGCCGGCGGCGCTTGAAAATCAGGTTGAACACTTGCGGCGACGGATGATCGTGCTCGGGCGCGCCCACCAGCGTCATCGTTCCATCACGCTTTAGCAGGTTCAAGAACGGATTCAGGTCGTGCGGCGCAGCCACCGTATTCACGATCAGATCGAAGCTGTTCGCATGCGCTTCCAGCTCTTCGGCGTTCTTCGAAATCACCACCTCGTGCGCGCCAAGCCGCTTGGCGTCCTCGATCTTCGACGGCGATGTCGTGAACAGCACCACATGTGCGCCCATTGCGCGCGCCAGCTTCACGCCCATGTGGCCGAGGCCGCCCAGGCCGACAATGCCGACCTTCTTGCCAGGACCCGCGCCCCACGTGCGCAGCGGTGAGTACGTGGTGATGCCCGCGCACAGCAACGGAGCGACGCCGGCAGGGTCGAGGTTTTGCGGCACACGCAGCGTGAATTCCTCGTCGACGACGAGTTGCGTCGAATAACCGCCGTAGGTCACTTGACCGTCGACGCGGTCCACGCCGTTATACGTGCCGACAAAGCCGTTCTCGCAGTACTGCTCGAGGCCTTCCGCGCAGCTCGCGCAGGTCCGGCACGAATCGACGAGGCAGCCGACGCCCACCAGATCGCCCGCCTTGTACTTTGTCACGTCCGGGCCCACCGCGGTCACACGGCCGACGATTTCATGACCCGGCACCACCGGATACATCGTGTTCTTCCATTCGTTGCGAGCCTGATGCAGGTCGGAATGGCACACGCCGCAAAACAGCACTTCCATTTGCACATCATGAGCGCGCAGTTCGCGGCGCTGGATTTCGAACGGGGCGAGCGGCGCGCTGGCGTCGGTCGCGGCATAGGCATAAGTCGTGCTCATGGGTAGTTCTCCAGCAAAAGATGGGTGATGTCAGAAGGCGCCGGCAATGGGCAATCCGCGACGGGCGACGGTAATGGCAATCGGCAACGGACAACGCATGTCGCGCATGCGCCTAACCGCACGGTTCGGGTCGCGGCGCGTGATGAAAGCGCGAATGAAGGTCGTCCAACAAACGTCGCGCAGCAAAGCTCATCCGACAGGGTTCCCATAGTAGAAGCCGACGGCGAGCCAGTGAATACCTGAATGTCTTGAAGATTTGCCTAAAACTCCTGGGGCGAAGCGCGCCAGGCAGTTTGATGCTAAATTTCAAGCACTATTCTCTTGTACGTCACTATTTCGTCATGTCGCCGCACCTATCGCAACCGTCGTTGTCTTCCGCCGAATTTCCACTCGCGCACGCCGCTCATGCTGCGCAGCAACGCCTGATCGAAGTGTTCGACGCACTCGCGCCCAAGCCGGGCATGACGCGCTCGAGTCTTGAAGGCGTCAATCTGATGCGCGCGAATAGTCCGTTGCCGCGCATGCCGGTGATGTACGAGCCGAGCATTGTGATCGTGTGCCAGGGGCGCAAGCGCGGCTATCTCGGCGACCAGGTGTTCCAGTACGACGCGCAGCAGTACCTCGTGCTGTCCGTGCCGCTGCCGTTCGAATGCGAGACTGAGGCGACCCCGGACGAGCCGTTCCTCGGCATCTCCATTCGAGTCGATCTGACGATGGTTGCCGAGTTGCTGATGGCGCTCAACGAAACGCAGGGCGCGGCGCGCAACGAACCGCTCGGCATTTATTCGACGCCGCTCGATCCGGCATTGAGCAACGCGGTGCAGCGTCTGCTGGACGCGTTGGTGTCGCCGCTCGACGCGCGCATTCTCGCGCCGGGCATCGTGCGGGAGATCTGCTATCGCGTGTTGACCGGCGAGCAGGGCGATGCGATTCGCGCGGCGCTTACGCATCAGAATCATTTTGGACGCGTTGCCAAGGCGCTGCGCCGCATTCATGCCGACTATCATGGCGCGCTCGACGTCGATACGCTCGCCGCCGAAGCCGGCATGAGCCTCGCGGTTTTTCACGCGCAATTCAAGGCCGTCACGGCGACCTCGCCGATGCAATACGTGAAGACCACGCGTTTGCATCACGCGCGTTTGCTGATGGTGCAGGATGGTTTAAACGCGGGCGCCGCGGCCGCAAGAGTCGGTTATGAAAGCGCGTCGCAATTCAGCCGCGAATTCAAGCGTCTTTTCGGCCTGAGTCCTGTCGACGAAGTGAAGCGCATGCGCGCAATTTACGACTCACCGCCGCCGCGCATCGTGAAGCCCGTTGCGCGTTATGTGACGGCGGTGTAGAGAAAGCGCTTCGCGTTCATTAACCACCGCTAATTTTCGCATCCGCCTGATTGGCGTAATGCGAGCGCTTTTCGTCGTACATCTGCAGATCGGCGCGCTGCACGCCGGCTTCAAGACGGTCGCCGCGTTGGCACGTCGCCATGCCCATCGAAAAGCTGAGCGGCGAACCCGGATAGAACTGGTTGTTCATTTCGACGAGTTTGCCGACCGCATCGATCATCGCCGCGCCGCCGCGCTCGTCGGTGCCCGGCATCAGAATCGCGAATTCGTCGCCGCCGATGCGCGCGGCCTGAAACGGCGGCTCCATCGCTTTGGCCAGCACTTCGCCCGCACGGCGCAGCAGCGCATCGCCGGCGGCGTGGCCGAGCTGATCGTTCACGCGCTTCAGCCCATTCAGATCGGCGATGATGATCGTGACAGGCCACGGCCCCTTGCGTTCGAGCCGATTCAATTCGTCGACATAGAACGAGCGGTTGCGCAGCTTCGTCAGCACGTCGTGTTTGCCGAGAAACTCCAGGTACGCCTCAGCCTTCTTGCGGGCGGTGATGTCGGTCAATGCGACCAGCACCAGGTCCCAGTTGTTCTCGTGCCCCGGCAGCACCGAAAATTGCAGGTGCACATGCACCTCGTTGCCGTCGAGCGAATAGTTGAGCACTTCGCGCTGCTGGAACAGGTTGCCTTCCCACAGGTCGAGCAACTGCTCGCGGAAATGCGGACGCATGTCGTCGCGGAACACATCGGGCAGATGCGCGAGCAGCGTTTTTTTATCGGGCGCGGCGAACATCTCGAGCGTGTGCTGGTTCACGTCGAGTACGTGAATCTCCTGCATGCAGCGCTCGACGAACTCAGGGTGCACGTCGGTGAACACGCGAAAATCGCTAATGCCTGCCGCGCGCGCCTGATCGAGCAGTTGCTTGACCGCGCTGAAGTCTTCGACCCATAGCGACACCGGAGAATGTTCGAAGAGACCGCGCGCGTATTCCTCGGCGAGCGTCATACGATGCCGCGCGCTTTCCAGTTCGGTGATGTCTTCCACCGACACCAGCACGCGGTCCCAGCGTTCTTCGTGGCCCGGCAGAATAGAGCCTTTGAGCAGCACATCGAGTCGCCGTCCAGCGAGCGTGTAATTGACCGTCTGGCTCGTGAAATGCGATTGCCCGGCCCACAACTGGCAGAGTTCCTCGAGATGCGTCTTGAGCATGTCGTCGCGGAACACAGCGGCGAGATTGCCGTTGAGCGTGTCGAAGTCCGCGGCCTCGAACTGCGTCAGCGTCTTCTGATTGACCTTCACCACGCGAATGCTGCGCGCGCATTCGGCGACCTGTTCGGGCGCTTTGGCGAAGTACGCGCGCAGATCGCTCACGCCCTCGGCGCGCCAGGTATCGAACAGATCGCGCACGCCGCTAAAGTCCTCGACCCACAGCGAGACGGGCGCGAGATCGAACATTTTCGAATCGTCGTTAGCGGGCTTGGTAACGCCTGGCGAAATATCCAGCATGAGAGTCTCGTCGCGGAAAGTGCGGCTATTCTACGGCTGGTTGCGCATCGGTCTAAAAAACAACCAGCTTTCCAGTGTCAGCACTTTCGACAGGTGCAATAGCGGGGCGAGAGACCCGCTAACGCTAATTCACCCGCACGCTCCCACTTCGCCGCAGGCCGTGCAGAAGTCGCATCCGTCCTTGCGGATCACGGCGTTCGCGCCGCACGATCCGCATTTGCGACCGAGCATCGTATGCAATCCCGGCATCACGCCGGGCTGCGTCAATTCCGCTGTGTGCGCGTCGGCGGGAGCGGGACGGATGCCGAAGTCCGCGGACAGCGCCGTTTCCGCTTTCATCTGTCCGCGCGGCAAACGTGCGAGCAGACGCGATGGAACCTGATTGCCCTCGGCGTCGAGAAAACCGCGGCGATGCAGAATCTGCTGGATCGCAAACGCGAGCGCGGCCACTTCCGAATCGTGCCAGCGCGGCGTGCGATGACCGTCCAGACGCTGCACTTCGCCAAGCCGCACTTGCCCGCGATCCCACGAGACCTTGCGCATGTCCTGCAGATTACGCGCGACGAAACCGCCACGCGCGGCGAGCGACAGCGAACGCATGGTCGCCGTGATCCATTGCTGCGATTCGTCGCGCTGACCGGTCGGAATGAAGAACTCGATGGGCCGCTCGATCGTCACGTCTTCACCGCCGAGACGGCCGGTCACTTCAATGAACGACACCGCCACGTACAGCGATTTTTTGCCGGCTTGCGTCAGGTACTCGACCTTTTCGATGATCGCCGGCAATTCGCCTTTCGGCCGATGATCGATCGCGATTCGCAGTGGATCGAGGTCGCTTTCTGCGAGCGTGTCGTCGGCTTGCGCCGGACTCACGCTCAGCACGGCGCCGAGCGTTTCGTTCGGGCGATAAGTCGCGAGACCTTTCAGGCCGCTTTTCCATGCATCGAAATAGAGGCTTTCGAACGCTTCGAACGGATAGTCGGCGGGCACGTTGACGGTCTTCGAGATCGACGTGTCCACATAAGGCTGCACCGCCGCCATCATGTCCAGATGATCGCGTGCGGACATCTCCAGCGCGCTGACGAAGTAGTCGGGAAGCCTGGTCACATCGCCGCCGAACTCGCGATAAAGCCGGTACGCGTAATCTTCGACATCGAACGATTCGCGGCCGCCGTCGGCCATCACCTTCATGCGCGTGTAGGTCCACGAGAAGGCCGGCTCGATGCCGTTCGACGCGTTGTCCGCGAACGCGAGGCTCACGGTGCCGGTCGGCGCGATCGACAGAAGATGGCTGTTGCGGATGCCGTCGCGGCGAATCGCTTCCTTGATGTCGTCGGGCAGCCGCGACGCGAAGGTGCCGGCTTCCAGGTAGCGCGCGGCATCGAAAAGCGCAAACGCGCCGCGCTCCTTCGCGAGTTCCACCGACGCGCGATACGCCTCGTCGCGCATCAGCCGCGCAATGCGCACCGCGAAGTCGCGGCCTTCCTGCGAGTTGTAGCGCAGCCCGAGCATCACGAGCGTATCGCCGAGACCCGTAAAGCCCACGCCGATGCGGCGTTTTGCTCGCGATTCGTCGTATTGCTGCGGCAGCGGCCACAGCGTGACGTCGAGTACGTTGTCGAGAAAGCGCACTTGCGTGCGCGTGCGTCGAGCGAGGCCGTCCCAATCGAACGAAGGCTCGCGGCCTTTGAGTTGCGCGAACGGGTCGATCACGAAACGCGTCAGATTGAGCGGCCCGAGATTGCAGCAACCGTAAGCCGGCAACGGCTGTTCGCCGCACGGATTGGTCGCGCGAATCGTTTCGACGGCACGCAGGTTGTTGTCCTCGTTCATGCGCGAGATGAACACGATGCCCGGTTCCGCGACGTCGTACGTGGAGCGCATGATGCGGTCCCAGATCTCGCGCGCCGGCCGCTCGCTGTAGACCCACAGGCCGTCGTCGCGTTGCCGCACGTCGCCGGCCGCACGCAGCGCCGGCGACGGTTCCGCGCGATGCACGAGTTGCCACGGCTGGTCTTCTTCGACGGCGCGCATGAATTCGTCGGTCACGCCGACGGACACGTTGAAGTTGTTCCAGCGTCCCTTCGAATGTTTGGCCTCGATGAATTCGAGCAGGTCGGGATGATTGCAGTCGAGCACGGCCATCTGCGCGCCGCGCCGCGAGCCGGCGCTTTCCACCGTGCGGCACGACGCGTCGAACACATCCATATAACTGCACGGACCGGACGCCGACGAACTCGTGGTGTGAACCCGCGCGCCCTTCGGCCGGATCGCCGAGAAGTTGTAGCCGACGCCGCCGCCGCGCCGCATGGTTTCCGCGGCTTGCAGCAGCGCGACGTAGATGCCCGGCAGCCCTTGTTCGTCGACGCCCTGAATCGCGTCGCCGACCGGCTGCACGAAACAGTTGATCAGCGTGGCGGCAATGCCGGTGCCCGCCGCGCTCATGATGCGGCCCGCGCCGAGCGCACCGTGCCGCAGATTGTCGACGAAGAGCGCCTCGACCGATTCGCGCAGCGCTTCCGGTTCCGCCTCGGCGACGCCGCGGGCGACGCGCTTGAAGACGTCGTCGGCGGATTGCTCGTCGCCTTTGGCGTATTTCTCGAGCAGGACGTCGGTGGAAAACTGCTGGGGAGCGATGAGCGGAGCAGGGGGCGCGCTGGCTGCGCGAGTCTCCGGCCGGGTCGACGTGTGCGGCGTGTCTTCTGCCATGGTGTGCCCTCAAACGGCGCCGTGCCGCGCACGGCGCGATGGGTGGAGATGCGCGTCACTTTACCGCCGGGCGTCGGGCCGGCAGGGTGATTTGACGCAAGCAGGTCCACCTTAACGCACGCGACGAAGGGCCGCAATCGGGGCGGTTTTTATGCGTGCGGCGGCGTTAGGGACTCGATGGCGGAGTCAGCGCGAGCGGGCAGGCGCAGGGCAGGTGCAGGGCACGCGTGACGGCACGCGCGAGGGCGCGCGTGGGCAGGATTGACGGCGAAATCAGGCTTCGGCGGGCAGCGCGCCGAGAATTTCCGCGCAGATCATCGCGGAGGCATTCGACGGCGCCGGGCGCTCGGCCGGCTTGAAGACGGCATCGCCGCGGCGAATCTTGCGGCGCGATACCGCGCAGGTTCCCGACGTATGCGCCGACCTGCGACGCCACCGCTGCTCGCCGTAATGACATCGTCCGGGCTCGACCCAGCGGATCACCAGCGTGGTGTCGGAGCGCTCGAGGATCTCGATGCGTATGCCGTTAGTACCGTCAAGGGGGATGGACTCCAGGGTCATCATCGTCGGCTCCGAATTTGTGGTGTGCCCGAATTTAGTCCCCCAACGGCTGCAGAGCCATTGTGTCTACGTTGAAACACTGTTCCCCAATTAGCAACAATCCGACTTGACTTTCGACGGCACTTGAATTGGCGGGGCTTGGCGAAGGGCGTGTCGCCCAAAAATGAGATAAGAGCGCTTTTTGCAACGCAGTGTTGTAGCTGGCGAGACAGCCAAAGCAGGCCGCGAGGGCTCTGCGCGCTTCCATTAAGATGTCGTTGTTTATTGGGCGAGCGCGTCCCGCAGTTTAGCGGGTCTGCTTTTTTCGGGTCGGCTCGCGCACATACCGGCATCCACACACGAACCACATGAATTCACGTCCCCCCGTCGGCCCGTCCAGATCGACGCACCCGCCGCGCTCGTCGCATCCGACGCAGTCGCTGTTGACGCCCGAGCGCGTCAAAAAACAGAGGGCTGCTTCGCTCGCGCTGTACATCGGGCTCGTGCTGCTCGCGTTGTGGGTCGTGCGCGACTTTCTTCCGGTGGTCGGCTGGGCCGCCGTGCTGGCGATCGCGCTATGGCCGCTTCTGCGCAAGGTCGAAGGCAGCCGCTGGCTGACCGGGCGCACCACGCTGATTGCTGCCGTGCTGACACTGGCGATCGCGTTGCTGGTGGTGTTGCCAGTGGGCGTGGGCATCGCGCAGGCGTTGCGCGAAGCGCATGACCTCACCGACTGGTTCAAGGCCGCGCAGGAGAACGGCATCGCGATGCCGGACTTCATCCACCGTTTGCCGTTCGGCGCGCACCAGGCCGAGGCGTGGTGGCAAGCCTATCTGACGCCGCCGTTGCGCGACTCCGCGGCGATGAAGGGCTTGCACAGCACGACGGTCGTCACGCTTGGCCGCCATTTCGGGGCGCGCGCCGTGCATGCGGTCACCGTGTTCGCGTTCATGCTCGTGACGCTGTTCGTGATCTTCCAGGCGGGGCCGCGTCTGTCGGGCGCATTGGCGAGAGGTCTGCAACGCGGTTTCGGCGAAGACGGCGCGCAACTCGTCCAGCGGATGGCCACGGCTGTGCGGGGCACCGTGTCGGGGCTGGTCGTGGTCGGACTCGGCGAGGGCGCGTTGCTCGGCGTCGCCTATTTCGTGACGGGCTTGCCGCACGTCGCGCTGCTCGCGCTGATCACCGCGATCGCCGCGATGTTGCCGTTCTGCGCGCCGATAACCTTCAGCCTCGCCGCGTTGTGGCTGTTCTCGCAGGGATCGGTCGCGAGCGCGATCGGTCTTCTGGTGTTCGGGTCGATCGTGGTCTTCGTCGCCGAGCATTTCGTGCGGCCGGTGTTGATCGGGAATTCCACGCGACTGCCGTTTCTGCTCGTGCTGTTCGGCATTCTGGGCGGCGCGGAGACCTTCGGGCTGCTCGGCCTTTTTATCGGCCCTGCGCTGATGACGGTCTTGATGGTGCTGTGGACCGACCTCGTGCAATAGCCCGGCCGGGTGTCGTCCGATTCGCGATTTTCGCGAGTGCTTTACTGATTCAAGGCCGCTGGTTCGACGGATGTTCCTGCGCCGGCAGCCTCGTGCAACCGAGCGTGTATTTCAGCGCGCCGGGCAGCAGGGCGCTCCACACGTCCCACGTATGGCCGCCGTCGATAATGCGCAGCGCCGCCGGATTGCCCGCCAGGCGAAGCTGCGTATAAAGCAGTGATGCATCGGCCTGGATCGCGAGGTCGTCGTCGCCGGCAGCGATAAAGACCGGCACGCGATACGGCCGGCTCATATAGCGCTCCCACTGCGCCGGGTAGTTCAGCTCGTGCCAGATCCGCGGATCGAACTGACGTTCGCCGAACACGCCGACGCGGCGCGCGGCCGAACCGCGCGGCGGTTCGTCGGCGTAGATGGCCGGGCTCAGCAGCAGCGCGCCGCAAAAGCGCTCGGGCTGCGTCATCACGTAGCGCAGTGCGCCGAAGCCGCCCATCGACACGCCGCCGATCATGCGCCCCGCGCGCTGCGTCGACACCGCGTAGTGCGTTTCGATTTCGGGCAGCAGATCGTCGAAGAACGCCGTCTCCATTTTTTCCTTGCGGTCCACGTACCAGTCGGTGCCGCCTTGCGGCATCACGACGGCGAGCGGCGGAATATCGCGATGTTCGATGAGCGCGTCGACGGTGCTTTGCAGATGGCCGCGGCTGATCCAGTCGTTGGCATCGCCGTTGTTGCCGTGCAGGAGATAGATCACCGGAATGCGCGCGGCGTCGGGGCGATAACCGGTCGGCAGATAAAGCGTGTAGGACCAATCGCGTCCGAGCGCGGACGAATGGAAGCTGCGGGTCGTCACCGTGCTGGCGAACGACGAAGTGCCGCACGCGGCGCACAGAACAGTCAGCGCAAGGTGTAGGAATAGGCGCATGTCGAGGTGGAAACAGTCACGGCGGACGGCGGCCAACGCTGAGTCATAGCTCAAAGCTCAGAGCTGACCCACACATGTTACGGCGACGTCCGAAGCCGCGTGCCTACCATGCGCATCACGAGCCGCTTGAGCGGCTCCGTCCCACACGCGACGGCAACGAGCGCCGTGATCGCGCACGCGTCGGCGAGCAAGCCTAGCGGATAGTTCAGGTAACCGTCGGTGGCGGCATACAGCACCGAGTCCACCACGAGCGAGATCACCGCGCCGGCGATAAAGCACAGCAGGCCCTTGCGCCCGATGAGCCCAATCAGCGGCAGAGACTGCGCGAGCTTTCTTGCCCAGCCCGCCTCGATCAGCTTGGCCACGAGCCACGCGATCGCGAGGAAATTGACCGCGCGCAAGTAGGACAGATTCTGTTTGAAACTCGGATCGAGCGGCTCGACTTCGACAAAGAGCTTGTAGTACGCCGCGACCGCCGCCACGCAGCAGGCCGCGAGCGTCACCAGCCAGCCGAGACGGTGCTGACTCACGCGCTGATAGACCGGCTCGCAACGCACGAGCGCGCCGAGCACGAACAGCAACTGCCAGGCGAACGGGTTGAAGTCCCAGTGCATGTCCGGCGCGGCGGGCAGATACGCGTTGATGGCCGGCGCGCCGGCCCACAGCGCGACGCTGCCCGCGAGCAGCAGCCACGGTTTGCTGCGCGCGAGCGGCAGGATCATCGGCACGAGCAGCGCGAAGAAGGCGTACATCGGCAGCACGGAGGCGAGATAAGGCTGACGGCGGAACAGCAGGATATCGCGCAAGGCGGCGACGGGCGTGTCCATCAGGTCGTCGAGATCGGTGATCGCGAGATTCGGCGCCTCGACGTTGAACGCGTTCAGGACCGCGCTCACGAGCAGCATAAGCCCGGCGGTCACGAGAAAGGCGCGGTAGATTTCCAGCGAGCGCCGCAGGAAGCGGTTGCGCGCGATCGATTCGCTACGCCGCTCCGCGAGCGCCGCGTAGGCCGTCGCGGTTGCGAAGCCGCCGAGAAACACGAACACCTCCGCGGCGTCGCACAGCGCGTACGCATGCAGCGTGACGCGCGACAAGATGCTTCCGCCGATGTGGTCCACCACGATGATCAGCAGAACGAGTCCTCGGAAAAAGTCGAGCTCGATTAAACGCGATTGCGAAGCTTGCATTGTTTTTATGCCGAAAGCAGCCCCGTGCGACGGCGCGCTCTTTAGCGCGACGGGCGTCTCACAAGGCTTTGGAATAGTGGGTTGATGCTGTTGCTGCAGCGGCGTTGCTGCGCTGAACCGCGCGTTGCCGCCGTAACGGACCTGCCTCAAAGCCGGCGCGCGCACGCGCTTGCATGAAGCAGTAAAAATGACCCTGACAGCACGGCGGAGTTCCGCCTCGGTGCCGCGAAAGTCGGCAATTATATTTCTTTCTGTGACAAGTCTGCTTGGCAGCGCACATTGCAAACGCAGTGCTGGCGGAGCCTCGGCGGAATGGACGTTTAAAGACAGTGGAGATTTCGCAACGTTTCGACACATCCAGGCGACACCCAATGGACGGACGCGTTCCGGCGTGTGAGGATTTCCCGTAAGCGCGTCGGACTTGAAGAAGCGCGTTGTCGTAGGGTCAAGAAGAACGCGTCAGATCGAGTTAGGCCGATTACTCGAGTGCAGGGGGATCGTCATGAACAAGCAAGTGTTCGCGCTGGCCGTTTCCACCGCTGTGTCCGCCGCCTTTAGCACGCCGGCTTCGGCGCAGACGAGCGTCACGCTGTACGGCGTACTCGACGAAGGCATCAACTACACGAACAACGCGGGCCGAGGACATGTGTACGAGCTGGCAAGCGGCTACGCGCAAGGCAGCCGCTGGGGCTTGAAGGGCGCGGAAGAACTGGGCGGCGGCCTCAAAGCCATTTTCCAGCTCGAAAATGGTTTCGACGTCAGTTCGGGGCGCCTGAATCAGGGCGGCCGGATGTTCGGGCGACAGGCTTTTGTGGGCTTGAGCGCGGAGCGCTATGGCGTATTGACGTTCGGGCGGCAATACGATTCAGTGGTCGATTATCTGGCGCAAACCACGGCGAATGGCAATTGGGCCGGCTCGCTTTTCTCGCATCCCTACGATAACGACAATACCGATAACTCGTTTCGGCTCGACAACACCGTGAAATACACAAGCCCGTCGATTAGCGGCTTTCAATTCGGCGGCACGTACAGCTTTAGCAACGATACGAATTTCGGCAATAACCGCGCCTATAGCGTGGGCGGGCAGTATGCGTATGGCGGCTTGCTGGTGAGCGCCGCGTATTTGCAGGCCAATAATCCGGGCAATGGTGCGAATGGTGCGATTACGGCTAACGACGCAAGCTTTATCGCGGCCCGCATGCGCGTGTTCGGCGGCGGCATTACTTATAACTTCGGTCCGGCCACGGCGGGTTTCGCGTATAGCAAATCGAGCTATTTGAATCCGACCGGCAACGGTTATCTCGGCATTACACCACTCGTGCCGCCCGGCGTATTGCTGAACTCGTTGAAATATCAGAACTTCGAACTGAACGGCAAGTATCAGATCTCGCCGATGCTGTTTGTCGGCGCGCAATATGTCTACACGATAGAAAACTTCGATGCGTCGAGTGGCGGCGTCAAACCGAAAATCCACTCATTTGGACTGATGGCGGATTACAACCTGTCCAAGCGGACCGACGTCTACATTCAGGGTGAATACCAGCAAGTGACTGGCGACTCGACGTATTCGATACTCGATGAGGCGTTTATACCAGGCGCGCAAGCGCCGTCATCGACGTCGAAACAGGTTGTGGTGCGCGCTGCGATCCGGCATAAATTCTAGAGTTTCATGCCGGGTGCCTGAACTGCGTTCAATTCATCAAAACGTTTTGAACCAGAATGCCGACCATCACGCCGGCGGGAATACCAAAGCTTCTGCCGCGAAGCGTCGCGCTCAAGTCTTCGTCGAGAATGAAACTGCAGCGGCGCTCGCGCCAGACGGTTTTATACAGAAGCGGCTTGGTGCCGGCGACGAGCACTGAAATGACCGCTGTTGCAATCACTTGCTGGATCGCATACAGCTTCGCCATGAGAGGCACAAATTCGCCGCTGACGCAGAGCACGACCATGATCGCGGTAGCGACGACAGCGCCAAAGAAAAAACCGCCCATGAAGCGGTTGGCCGATGTAAGAGAATCCACGTTGAGCCTCGACTTCTTCATCGCCCGGAATGCAGGTTGACGAAGCAAAAATATTCTGAAGGGAAGGGTTCCGTTTGAGTTTTCCGGCGGGAGCGTGGCGCGCCGCCGGTCAACGTCAAAGCAACGTAAGAATATTTTTTTTGCGTTCCTCAACCTATCGTCCGTTTCCTAATCGGGCTTGGGAAAATTCCTAAAGCGAGTGTGGCGCGACGTGACCCGACGCGATCAAGCGTCGAACAGGTTCAGCTGTGCGTACTGCAACAGCATGATCGTCTTGCCGTCGACGATCTCGCCGCGCTCGACCATCGCAAGCGCTTGTCGGATCGGCAATTCCAAGACCTCGATATCTTCGCCTTCGTGTTCAAGACCGCCGCCTGCGCCGACCCGCGCGAGCGCATCGTATTCGGCGACGAAAAAATGCAGTTTCTCCGTGACCGAACCGGGGCTCATGAAGGCTTCGAACACTTTGCGCACTTCATGGACGCGATAACCGGTTTCTTCCTCGACTTCGGCCCGAATCCGCTCCTCGGGGGAAGCGGACTCGAGCAGACCGGCGGGTGTCTCGATCAACATGCCGTGATGACCGTTGACGAACGCTGGCAAGCGGAACTGCCGCGTCAGCACAACCATGCGCCGGCGCGGCTCGTACAGAAGCAAGGTCGCGCCGTTGCCGCGGTCGTAGGTTTCGCGGCTTTGGCGCTGCCAGGAGCCGTCGGCGCGGCGATAGTCGAAGGTGGTCTTTTTCAGCACATACCAGTCGTCGGAGAGCACCTTCACGTCCACGATTCGTACTCGTTCCGCGGTCTCATTCATGGCTCGCACCTTTGATTGGTTGGTAGTGGTTAGGCCGACACGCGAATCATGGTATAGTGCAGTATCGTGCAAAAACAAGGAATTTCGTGCAACGGACGGATCGCGCGATTCGTCTGCCGGAGACGAGCGTGCTTACATCGCAGAGAAAACAGTTGATCCTCGAGGCGCTCAGGCGCGACGGGCAGGTCGTCGCCAAGACGCTTAGCGCGGAGTTCGACGTGTCCGAGGACACCATCCGCCGCGATCTGCGCGAACTCGCGACGGAAGGGCAGCTCCAGCGCGTGCACGGCGGCGCTTTGCCGGCGTCGCCGGCAGCGGTGGATCTCGCCGGGCGCGAGCGGATCGAATCGGCGTCGAAGGCGGCGATCGGGCGCGCCGCGGCGGGCATGATCGCGCCGGGGCAAATCGCGTTCGTCGACGGCGGCACGACTGCTGTCCAACTCGCGCGACACCTTCCGCGTGACTTGCGTGCGACGATCGTCACGCATAGCCCGAGCATCGCCGTCGAACTCGCCGGGCATGCGCAACTGGAAGTGGTGATGATCGGCGGCCGGCTTTTCAGGCATTCGATGGTCAATGTCGGCGCGGCCGCCATCGAAGCGCTCAGCCATATCCGCGCCGATCTGTACTTCATGGGCGTGACGGGGGTGCATCCGCAAGCCGGCCTCAGCACCGGCGACATCGAGGAAGCGTACGTGAAGCGCGCGCTCGCGGAGCACGCGGCGGAGACGGTGGTGCTCGCATCGGCGGAGAAACTCAATGCGGCGTCGGCGTACCGGATCGCGGACGTATCGGCGGCGAGCACGATCGTGGTGGAACGCGGCACGGCCGAGACACTTACCGCGCCTTTCGAAGCGCTGGGCCTGACGGTTGTGCGCGCGTAGAGGTTGGCCGCTGCAATCGCATCGGCACGCGCCCTGAACTCCCGCCCGTCGAGCCGCTCAAACGGATCGCGCAGCAGGCCCGCATGCGCCTGTTCTTCCGCCGTCTCAGCCTGGCTTCTTCCACGGAGATTTCATGAGCAATCGCGCGACGCAGATCCTTCCTCATCATCGCTATGTTCATTCGCTCGGTGCGCCGCTTGCCTGCGTGCAAGGCACGATCACGAAGGTGTTCGCGAGCCCGGACAACCACCACGGCGCAAATCATCAGCACCTGATTGTGAAGATCGACAAGGTGTTGAAGTTCGAAGGCGGCACGCAGAACCTCGTCGGCACCGAGGTGTTCATTGCGGTGCGGTTCGGCGACAACGAAGGGCTTGCCGAGGAGATCCCCGGACTCCAAGCCGGGCAGCCCATCGAGGCGCAGGGCGAATACATCCCCGAGGCAAGCGCCTATCCCACCGACGACAACTCCAACCCTGTACTGCCCGTGCTCCACTTTACTCATCACCCCGTGGGCTATGTGTCATACGCGGGGCATTACTACAGCTAGCGGCTCGCCGCGCGCTCCGCGCAAGCACCATCGCGTTTTTCGAACCGGCAATTCAAGTTCTCGCGCGGGCGTGCCGTTAAGCAGATGGCGTCGATGGCACTGCCCATGCGGCCCGGTTTTGCCGCGTGGTTGTGCGCACAACGAGACACGCAGACGCTGTTGGTAACGTTTGTATCAGACTGTGTGGCGCACGCGTTTTCTGTTAATCGCACTTTACAATCCGGCTGGAAATTTAATCGTAGTCTGGCCGTCCGCGGAAAAGTGGCTGTGTAAGCGCCGGAATCCGCCGTCGCCCGCGCGAAGATTCGACGTACGGAGCGATGCAACGAACAAGGCCAGCCGGCAATACAACGGTGAGGGTGCCAGCACGCTCGCCAGGCCGCGATGCGAACGGCGGCGCGTCAGCGCGACGCGCGCGTGCAGGCGGCAAGGCGGCGTCCGGCCCGCCTACAGAACAAGCAGGAGCCGAACATGATGGGAAAGGGTTTCGATAGAGCAGTGATGGCAGGCATCGCCGGCGCCTGGCTCGCGCTCGCGATGAGCGGTTGCGCCGGCGTCGGGCAGCCGGGCGCGCAGACCGGCGCAGCAGCCGCTTCGGGTGTGTCCGCGGCAGGCGCGGCGAATCTGCAAGGCACGGCGGGGACGTCCGCGTCGGCGAGTGCGGCCGCTTCGGGCGACACGCCTCTGGCTGCGCCCCTCAAAAAGGCGCCGCCGCTCGTTTATCGGGTGAAGCGCGGCGACACGCTCGCGCGCATCGCGCAGAGCCATCATTGCAGCGTCAAGCAGTTGCAGGCATGGAACGGCCTGAAGGCGTCGTCGCGATTGAAGAACGGCCAGGTGTTGCGCGTCGCATCGCCGGAGACCGTGCAGGCGGTTAATGCGGCTAATGCGGCTGCGGCAAAAGCTGCGGCGGCGTCGAGTGCGTCTGGCGCGCAGGCGTCGGCGCCATCGGCAGCTATCGCGCAGCCTTCGCCCGGTCCCAGCGCCGCCGAAGCCCGCGAAGTCGCGCAACAAAGCATGCGTCATGCAAACGGCTTGTCGTTGGCATGGCCCGCGGGCGGCCGGGTCGTCGAAGCCTTCCAGCCGGGCGAGACGCGCGGCATCGAGATTGGCGGCAAGGCGGGCGATCCGGTTCGCGCGGCCGCCGACGGCAAAGTCATGTATGCCGGCACGGGCCTGAACAGCTACGGCAGTCTGATCATCGTGCAGCACAACAAGGACTTCCTGACCGCGTACTCGCATAACCGCAAGCTACTGGTCAAAACCGGCGAGATCGTTCGACAGGGCCAGCAGATCGCCGAGATGGGCGACGAAAACAACTCGCGCGTGTCGGTCGGTTTCGAGTTGCGCCGCGACGGCAAACCGGTCGATCCGATGCCGTATCTGCCGCAAGGACGCGGCTAAACGCAGCGCGCGGCTGTGCTGTGGGTGGCCTCAGTCGAGCCACCGCAGCGCCGCCGCGACGATCGCCTCGGGCGCGTCTTCCTGCATCAAATGGCCCGCGCGCGGCACCGCCTGAAAGCGCGCGTGAGGAATCAGCGCGGCCAGACGCCGGCCGCGCTCGAGCGGAATCCACTGATCCTCTTCGCCCCACAGAATCTGCGTCGGACAACGCATTTGCGGATAGCGCGATTCGACTTCATCGGTATAGCGCTGATCCATTTGCGCGATCTGCCGGTAGAACGCGGCTTGTCCCGTCGCGCCGAGCCACGGCGTGACGTACGGCGCGAGTTCTTCATCCGTGATGTCGCGTGCAATCGCGCCGCGCACATAGCCGTTCACTACGGCTTCGTGAATATACGGCGGCAAACCGGCGAACGCATCGCCGTGACGGCGCACATGCTGCACGAACGGCGAGCCCCACGGCGCCAGCGCGACCGGATCGATCAGCGTCAGGCTGCGATAGTCGCAGCCGTCGATAAGATGCGCGCGCAACGAAGTCGCTCCGCCGAAGTCATGCGCGATTACATCCGGGCTCTTCAATTGCCAATGCGCGAGCAACTCCGCGAGCAAGGCGTTCTGGACGCCAAGCGACACGTCCTGGCCGTCACGCATCTCCGACTGACCGTAGCCGAGCAGATCGTAATAGTGCACCGTGCGAATCTGCGCCAGATGCGGCGCGATGCGATGCCACACGTACGATGAGAACGGCGTGCCGTGCACGAGTACGAGCGGTGGCCCGGTGCCCGTCACATTGAAGCGCACGGTTTGATCGCGGAACGTGTAGGTCTCGGGAAGCGGCCAGTCGGTCATGGCGGTGATCGGTGGTGACGAGGTCCGCTTACCTTAACAGGGCTTGTGATTGGCTGCAGGACGCACCAAGGACAATGGAACGCGCAAGCACTTCCCGCAAAAGCTCACCATTGATTTGTTCAGCAAAACCAGGCAATTCAGCCGATGCCATGCTTCGCTGCACTCAGGCCGCATGCTCGTTCGAACACACAGCGTCGATGATCCTTGCGAATCGCGCACGAATCACCTTCAAATACAGCGATTTTCCACGCGTACGTTGAAGAAAGCCTGGTAATCCTCTATACAACAATGAAGGTCGCGCCTAAACCGCGACGCCTCACCGCCCCAAACTCCGCAAGCTCACCCACATTTAACGGTGAGGAAATCCGGGAGCCCAAACGCAGCGCGCTCGACTCAGACCTACTTCGTCTGCGCCCCGCGCAACACCTGCGAGACCTGGCCATGCAGATGCAGGATGCCCGGGTCGGCCTGCAGCAGCGGCAGATAACGCGGCAGAAAACTGTTGTTCGGCTGATCGGCGGAAAAGAGACCGGTGACGGCTTCGACCGCGGCGAGCCGGTCGGCGGCATCGGCTTCCTTGTCGTCGAGTATCTCGTCCACGTTCGCAATGATGGTGGACAGCGGCGTCAGCCAGCGAAACCCGGAACCGTTGATCAGCACCTGCAGAAAAGCCGCCGGCGTGACCGGGCCGAATTCTTTTTCATAGGCCGCGCGTTCGTGATCGAGTATCGCCTTATGCAGCGCGAGCAGCGGCTTGCGGATGTCCGAGAGGAATTGGGTGCATTGCGGGTCGTTCATGATGCGTCTCCTTCGGATAGTCAGATAGTCAGTGCAGTCGCGTCATGCTAGCAAAATTGCGGGCGACGAACCGCCTTCGGCGCCTTCGCAACGGCGCATGCCGGGGTGCAGGCGAATTTCTTAATGCACGGCTACAATCGCCGGACCCTCACAGCACACTCGCGCAATGCCTGGTCCGAAGTCGTGCGGCGACGCATTGGCGAAGCCGCGCATCGGCATTGCGCATTAGTCCGGGCTCTCGAATAAACGCGGCAAGTCGTTGCGTTTTGATCGGCGTCCCGTTCTAAACAGGCTGATAAAACATAACTCGACAAGGAACCGCTCATGACAACGTTCAATATCAACGGCGAAACGCATACCGTCGATGCGCCGCCTGACATGCCTCTGTTGTGGGTCCTGCGCGATCTCGTCGGCCTGACCGGGACGAAGTTCGGTTGCGGCATCGCTCAATGCGGCGCGTGCACGGTTCATCTCGACGGCGTGGCGGTGCGTTCGTGCGTGTTGCCCGCGGCGGCTGTCGGCGACAAGAAGATCACGACGATCGAAGCAGTCGGCAACACGCCGGCCGGCCAGAAAGTGCAGCAGGCATGGCGTCAACTGGACGTCGTGCAATGCGGTTATTGCCAGTCGGGGCAGGTGATGTCGGCGGCCTCGCTGATCGCAAGCAATCCCAATCCGAGCGATGCGGACATCGACGCCGCGATGGCCGGCAACATCTGCCGCTGCGGCACCTACAACCGCATTCGCGCGGCGATCAAGCACGCGGCGAAGGGAGTCTGACATGTCCCAGGGATTGCTCGATGCATACAAAGGCGCGAAGCGCCCGCAAGCCGAAGCCGATGAAGCGCGCGGCGTGTCGCGCCGCACGTTCCTCAAGTTCGGCGTGAGCGTCGGCGCGGCGGCGGGCGGCGGTCTGCTGCTCGGCTTCAGCCTGCCGGCCGTCAGTCAGGATCAGAAGAGCGGCAAGTCGGTGATCGGCGGCGACGCAAACGAAGCGCCGCAGAACGGCGTGTTCGCACCGAACGCGTTCATCCAGATCGACACGGCAGGCAAGGTCACGCTGGTGATTCCAAAGGTCGAGATGGGCCAGGGCGTGTACACGTCGATTCCGATGCTGATTGCAGAAGAACTCGAAGTGCCGCTCGACACGGTCACGCTCGACCACGCGCCGCCGGACGAAAAGCTTTTCACCGACCCGCTGCTCGGCGGCCAGCTCACCGGCGGTTCGACGTCGATCCGCTATGCATGGGAGCCGATGCGCCGCGCCGGCGCGACCGCGCGCACGCTGCTCGTGAGCGCGGCCGCGCAGCAATGGCAGGTCGACGCCGCGAGCTGTCATGCGCAGGCCGGCCAGGTCATCCACGCGGCGAGCAATCGCAGCATCGGCTATGGTCAACTGGTCGAGGCGGCTGCCAAACTGCCCGCGCCGCAGAACGTGCCGCTGAAGAACCCGAAAGACTTCAAGATCATCGGCACGGCGGTCAAGCGGCTCGATTCGCCGGAGAAAGTGGACGGCACCGCGATGTTCGGCCTCGACGTGCGCGTGCCCGACATGGTCTACGCGGCCATCGCGAACTGTCCGGTGTTCGGCGGCACGCTGGCGAGCGTCGACGATACCAACGCGAAGAAGATTCCCGGCGTGCGTCAGGTGGTGAAGATCGACAACGCGGTGGCCGTGATCGGCGATCACACGTGGGCCGCCAAACGCGGGTTGCAGGCGCTCGACATCAAGTGGAACGAAGGCGCGGACGCGAAGTTGTCGATGAAGCAGATCGTCGACGATCTGGCCAACGCGTCGCAACGCAATGGCGCGGTCGCGCGCAAGGACGGCGACGTGGTGCACGCGTTTTCGAACGCGAAGACGCGCGTCGATGCGATCTACCAGCAGCCGTTTCTCGCGCACGCGACGATGGAGCCGATCAATTGCACGGTGCACGTGCGCGCGGACAGTTGCGAAGTCTGGCTTGGCTCGCAGGTGCCGACGCGCGTGCGCGACGCGGCGATGGCCGTCACCGGCTTGCCCGCCGACAAGATCATCGTGCATAACCATCTGATCGGCGGCGGCTTCGGGCGGCGGCTCGAATTCGACATGGTCACGCAGGCAGTGAAGATCGCGAAGCAGGTGTCGACACCCGTGAAGGTGCTGTGGACGCGCGAAGAAGACATCCAGCACGACATGTACCGCCCGTACTACTACGACAAGATCTCCGCCGGTCTCGACGCGAACGGCAAGCCGCTCGCGTGGCAGCACCGCATCGTCGGCTCGTCGATCCTCGCGCGTTTCGCGCCGCCCGCGTTCAAGAACGGGCTCGACCCCGACGCGGTCGAGGTCGCGTCGGACCTGCCGTACGACTTGCCGAACCAGCTCGTCGACTACGTGCGCCAGGAACCGCACGCTATTCCCACCGCGTTCTGGCGCGGCGTCGGTCCCACCCGCAGCACGTTCGTGGTGGAGAGTTTCATCGACGAACTCGCGGCCGAGGCGAAGGTCGATCCCGTCAAATACCGGCGCGATCTGCTCGGCAAGACGCCGCGCGCGCTGAACGTGCTCAACGTCGCGGCGCAGGCGGCCGACTGGGGCAGCGCGGTGCCGAAGGGGCAAGGGCGCGGCGTGTCGGTCATGCATGCGTTCGGCAGCTACTTTGCGATCATCGTCGATGTCGCCGTGGAGCAGGGCGAGGTGGCGGTCAAGCGCGTGGTTTGCGCGGTCGATTGCGGCATGGTCGTCAATCCGAACACGGTGGAGGCGCAGGTGCAGGGCGGCATCATCTTCGGCATTACGGGCGCGCTCTACAGCGAGATCACGATCAAGGACGGCCGCGTGCAGCAGAACAACTTCACCGACTACCGGATGCTGCGTATCGACCAGACGCCGCCTATCGACGTGCATATCGTGAAGAGCAGCGAGGCGCCCGGCGGCATCGGCGAGCCTGGCACGGCGGCGCTCGCGCCGGCGCTGACCAACGCGATCTTCGCGGCCACCGGCAAGCGGCTGCGGCATTTGCCGGTCGGCAGCCAGTTGCAAACCGCTTAACGGGAGCCCGACATGAAAAACATACTCAAGGGTTTCGGCGCGGCACTGAGCGTGGCGCTGCCGTTGCTGATGCAGGCATCGGCGGCAGCAGCGGCAACATCATCCGCTTTCGATCCCGCGCTCGTGCAGCGCGGCGCTTATCTCGCGAAGGCCGGCGACTGCGCCGCCTGCCACACGGCGCCGAAGGGCAAGCCGTTCGCGGGCGGCCTGCCGATGAACACGCCGATGGGTCAGATCTACACGACCAACATCACGCCGGACTCCCAAACCGGCATCGGCGGCTATACGGAGCAGGACTTTGCGCGGGCGATGCGCGAAGGCGTCGCGAAAGACGGGCACAACCTGTATCCGGCGATGCCGTATCCGTCGTATGCCAAGGTCAACGACGACGACATGAAGGCGCTGTACGCGTACTTCATGAGCGGCGTGACGCCAGTGCAGCAGGCGAATCGCGAGGCCGACATCGCATGGCCGATGAACATGCGCTGGCCGTTGAAGCTCTGGAACATGGTATTCCTCGAGAAAGGCGTGTATCAGAACAAGCCGGGCAAGGACGTCGCATGGAATCGCGGCGCGTATCTGATCCAGGGGCTCGGCCACTGCGGCTCGTGTCACACGCCGCGCGGCATCGCGTTCCAGGAGAAGGCGCTCGACGAAAGCGGCAGCGCGTTTCTCACCGGCAGCCTGCTCGACGGCTGGTTCGCGACCAACCTGACCGGCGAGCATAACGTCGGCCTGGGACGCTGGAACGATCAGGACTTGCAGGCGTTCCTGAAGACCGGCGCGAATCGTCACGCCACGGCGTTCGGCTCGATGACGAGCGTGATCAACAACAGCACGCAGGCGTTGAACGATACCGACATCGCGGCCATGACGACGTATCTGAAATCGCTGCCGCCGGCGGGCGGCAACGGCGCGCCGCCTTACACGTACGATCCGCAGGCGACGAAGGTGTCGCTGAACCGTCCCGCGAACGACGCCGGCGCGCGCGTCTACACCGCGTATTGCATGCATTGTCACGGCGTCGACGGACGCGGTTTCGCGCCGATGCTCGCGCCGCTGGCCGGCAATCCGAACGTGCTGGAGAAGGACGCGTCGTCGCTCATTAACGTGACGCTGAACGGCACCGAAGATCTGGTGATCGGCGGCATTCCCGCGCCGTATCCGATGCCGAAGTACGCGCCGGTGCTGACCGACCAGCAGATCGCCGACGTGTTGACGTTCGTGCGCGCCGGCTGGAACAACGGCGCGCCGGCCGTGACCGCAGCCGATGTGACGAAGCTGCGCAAGTCGACTCAAGCGGCCCGCTAGCAGTAGTTACTCAAACCGGCCGAGCATGAAAAAAGCGTCAACCGTCTTTCGGCGGTTGACGCTTTTTGTTGTGTCGCTTGCAAAGACGCGGCTAACGGTGTTGACCAACCTTGTTGCGCTTTTCGAGCACACGCGCATACCACGTCAACGGAAAACACATCGCGAAGTAGATCATGGCCACCATGCCGTAGATTGGGAACGGCCGGAACGCCGCGTTCGTGATCATCGTGCCGGTCTTCGTCAATTCCGTGAAGCCGATGATCGACGCGAGCGCCGTGCTCTTGACCACCTGCACGAGAAAACCGACCGTCGGCGCGACTGCGATTTTGAGCGCTTGCGGCCAGACGATATAGCGCAATTGCTGCGCGAACGTCATGCCGAGACTCGCGCCCGCAGCCCATTGACCGCGCGGCACCGCTTCCACGCAGCCACGCCAGATGTCGACCAGATACGCGCTCGTGTACAGCGTCAACGTGACGGTCGCCGCGACCCACGGCGACACGTCCACGCCCACCAGCGGCAAGCCGAAGAACGCGAGAAACAGTTGCATCAGCAGCGGCGTGCCCTGGAACACTTCCACATACAGCACGACGATGCGGCGCAGCCAGGCGATCGGCGACACGCGCATCGGGAGCAGGATCAATCCGAAGACGCCGCCGCCGACGAAAGCGATCAGCGAGAGCAGCACGGTCCAGCGCGCGGCGAGCAGCAGATTACGGGCGATGTCCCACAGCGTGAATTCGACCATGATCAACGCTCCGTCGGTACAGTGCGGGCGGCGCGCCACATCAGGCGGCTGCGCCAGGCGCGAGGCGCGCTGTCCGAGCCGCGCGCCGCGCGCCCCGCGAACAGACCGCGTCCGAACCGGTTGAGGATTTGCCGCAGCACGATTGACAGCAGCAGATACGTCGCGGTGATGATCAGGTAGCTCTCGAACGAGCGGAAGTTGCGCGACTGGACAAAGTTGGCCGCGTACGTGAGGTCCGGCACGGAGATTTGCGACACGACCGCCGAGCCGAGCATCACGATCAGCACCTGGCTCAGCAGCGCGGGGAACACATTGGCGAGCGCCTGCGGCAGCACGATATAGCGAAACACCTGGCGTCCATGCAGGCCGAGCGCCTGCGCCGCCTGTACCTGGCCGCGCGAGATCGAATCGATGCCCGCGCGCACGATCTCGATCGCATAGGCGCCGAGGTTCACTGTCATCGCGAGAATCGCGGCCTGCATTTCGTCGATATGAATGCCGAGCGTCGGCAGGCCGAAGAACACAAAAAACAGTTGCACGATGAACGGCGTATTGCGGATCAGTTCGACATAGCTCGCCACGACCCAGCGCGCCCACTTCGGCCCGGCCACCGCGACGCTCGCGCCGGCGATGCCGACGAGCGCGCCGAGCAACGTCGAGATCGCGGTCAGCCCCAGGGTGACCGCGACGCCGCGCGCGAGCATGCCCGCATAAAGGCCGAAGCCGCTGAAATCGAACGCATAGGTCATGGCGTGGCGCTCATCGTGAGGTCAAACTCCGGGCGGTAAATTCAGAGATCGGCGGGCAGCGGCGTGCGCAGCCATTTCTGCGAGATCGCGTTCATGGTGCCGTCGCTGCGAGCCTTAGCGATGGTTTCGTCGACTTTCTGCTTCAGACGCGGCTCGTTCTTGTTCAAACCGACGTGATCCGGCGAGCTGAACAACGAAAACTTCTGCTCGGGATCGTTCGCGGGATGACGCGCGAGAATCGTGGCGCCGACGTCGTTGCCGACCACCATCAACTGTACCTGACCAGAAATAAACGCCGAAATTGCTCCGTTGGGATCGTCGAAACGTTTGATGTTCGCGCTGGGCGGCGCGATTTTCGTCACGCTCAGGTCTTCCAGCGTGCCGCGCGCGACTGAAATCGACTTGCCGGCGAGGTCGGCGGCGTTCTTCACGGGCAGCGCTTTGGGGCCGAACACGGCGAGGTAATACGGCGCGTAGGGCTTCGAGAAGTCGATCACCTTCTCGCGTTCCGGCGTCTGGCCGACCGACAGCAGCATGTCGGTCTTGTGGTCCGCGAGATAGGCCATGCGGTTGTCGCCCGTCACCTGCACGAGTTCGACCTTGGCGTTAAGCGCCCGGCCGATCAGATTGGCGACGTCGATGTCGTAGCCCATCGGCTTCATGTCCGGACCGATCGAGCCGAACGGCGGATAGTCCATGAACACGCCGATGCGCACCGTGCCCGTCTTCGCGATGTTGTCGAGCGCATCGGCATGCGCGGCGGGCGAGAACGCGCTGAGCGCGCCCGCGGCGGTGAACGCGAGGGCCGCGGCGAGCGTGGCGAACGCGCGGCGGGCGGTCGATTGAATGGGCTGGTGCTGGTTCATGGTGTGTCCTCTGTCGAAAAACGCTTATTGGAGTGAGATGGATGAGGTGGAAGGATGAAGTGGACTCTAGGTTTGCCAAAATCCCTCAACAAACGAAATATGCGCATGGAGGCCATGACGTAAGCTCATGCTCGCCGCATCGCCCGCCGGCAGTTGCGCGGCGACGCGCGCGGCGCGATGAATCGTTGGACGTATGAGCGCAGTGCATGCAGCCAGGGTCCGCCGCAACTCGTGGCGCGACGCGCGATCGCGTATCCTGTGGGGTTGGAAGGCGTGGCCGGACAGCAGTTCGCCGCGCCGCCTCAATGACTTTTTCTGATCCCGATATGTCGATGCGACGTCTTCCGCCGCTCAACGCGCTGCAAATTTTCGAAACCGTCGCGCGCCATCGCAGCTTCACGCGCGCGGCCGATCATCTGTGTCTCACGCAGGGCGCGGTGAGCCGGCAGATCATCGCGCTCGAGGACTACTACAAGTTTCCGCTGTTCAAGCGTCACGCGAAGGGCCTCACGCTCACCGCCGAAGGCGAGTTGCTGCTGCCCGCGGTCAAGGAAAGCTTTGCGCGTATCGAAGAGATTTCGCTGCGGCTCACGCGGCAGCGCACCGACCTCGCGCTGAAGGTGCCGACCTGCGTGATGCGCTGGATGCTGCCGAAGATCATGCGCTTTCAGACCGAGTATCCCGAGCTGCATGTGCAGATCACCACGACGTGGCAGCACGACGTCGACTTCCAGCTCGAGCCGTTCGACGCGGCGATCATTTACGGTTCGTCGCCGGGTGCGGACGTGCAATCCGTGCCGCTCTTCGAGGAGCGTCTAACGCCCGTTTGCGCGCCCGATCTGCTGAAGGACAAGCCGCTGGCATCGGTCGCGGATCTCGCGCGCCATACGCTGTTGCATCCGACGCGCGATCATCGCGACTGGAAGATGTGGCTCGCGAGGGTCGCCGAGGCGGACCCGGCCGACGCGCGCGCGATCGACGCAGAGCACGGCCCGAGCTTCGACACGCTCGACATGGCGACCAACGCGGCGTTGCAAGGCTTCGGCGTGGCGATCAGCGACCTCGCGCTGATCGACGAAGATGTAGCCGCGCGGCGTCTCGTGCGGCCGTTCGATACGGTGCTGAAGACCGGCTGGCGCTACTACTTCGTCTATCCGGATTCAGTCGCGCATCAGCACAAGCTGAGTCTGTTTCGCGACTGGATCGCGGCGCATTGGGAAGAGTAGGCGAGGGCGCCGTCGCGCGACGGCGTGTGTCAGGGCGCGAACGATAAAAACAGGTAGGCGGCGAACAGCGACAGATGCACGGCGCCTTGCAGGATCGTCGTGCGGCCGGTGCTGATCGTCAGCGTGCTGACCAGCAGCGTGAGCACCAACAATACCGTTTCCTTGCCGTTGATGCCGAGCACGAGCGGTTGCCCCGTCGTCAGAAACACGGCGGCCACCGTCGGAATCGTCAAGCCGATGCTGGCGAGCGCCGAGCCGAGCGCGAGATTCAGGCTGTTCTGCAAGCGGTCGGCGCGCGCCGCGCGCACCGCGGCGAGACCTTCGGGCAGCAGCACCAGCGCGGCGATCACGATGCCGACCACCGCCGCCGGTGCGCCCGCGTTTTCAACGGCCGTCTCGACAACCGGCGACAGCACTTTGGCGAGCAGCACGACGGCGACGAGGCACACCAGCAGCAAGCCGCCGCTCGTCAGCGCGAGCCGTGCGCCAGGCGGCGCGGCATGCACGTCTTCGTCGGACACGTCGGCGAGAAAATAGTCGCGATGCCGCACCGTCTGCACGAACACGAACACGCCGTACAACACGAGCGACGACACGCCCGCGAACGCCAGTTGCGACGACGACAGCATGGGGCCGACGTTGGTCGTCGTGTAGTTGGGCATGACGAGCGTCAGCACCGATAACGACGCGAGCACCGCGAGCGCCGCAGCCGCGCCGCGAATCTGAAAATCCTGCTCGCGATGGCGAATGCCGCCCACCAGCAGGCACATCCCGACGATTCCGTTGCATACGATCATGACGGCGGCGAACACCGTATCGCGCGCGAGGCCCGCTTTCTCGGGACCGGCTGTCAGCATGACCGACACGATCAGCGCGACTTCGATCACGGTCACCGCGATCGCGAGCACCAGCGTGCCGAAGGGTTCGCCGACCTGATGCGCGACCACTTCCGCGTGATGCACGGCCGCGAATACCGCCGCGCACAGCGCGATGCCCACCAGCGCGAGCAGCAGCCCGTTGCCCGGCAACGCGTAGGACGCGCCGAGCACGATCCACGCGACGAACGGCACGGCCAGAGTCCAGCGGGGCAAGACGGTTGCAGACATGGTCATCGGCTGGTTGGTCTGTGACTTCGGTGATTTCTGTGACTTCTGTGAGTGTTCCCGGCCCGCGGAACAGCATGCGATTCTAAACACGCGGGCGATGCAATCGAGGCTTCAGGTCTGGCGGATGCCAACGTCCTTGCAACCGGACGTGGGCATCCGACCATGCGACTGCCGGCGCGATCACGCGCCGGCCCGAGCCTTACTGCCCGACCGGCCGAACCGTCAGTGCGTTCTTGACCGACGTCACGCCTGCCACGCCTTGCGCCGCTTGCGTGGCGAGGTCGACTTGCGACTGGTCCGGCACCGTGCCGGCCAGCGTCACAGCGCCGCCGCGTGCACGGACGTTGATGTTCGCGACGCTGACGCCCTTGGTCTTGGCGAGCGCGCTGCGCACCTTGCGCCCGAGCGCGCGGTTGGCGGCCTTGGCCTGCTTGCCGGTTGTCGCCGACGATGATGCCGCCGCTGCCGGTGCGGCCGCCGCGTCGCTGCTTTGCGCGGATGCGTTGAGCGATGCCAGTACGATCAGCGCGCCGCCGACCATCTTCATTGCCGTGGATGCTTTCATGCGAATTTCTCCTTGTCGTGAATAATTCGTCCCCTTGCGGGAACGTGTGCTGGACTACGGTAAAGCGCAATGGAACGGAAAGGACGTTGCTGCGGGTCTTGCGGATGCTTCAGGTTGACAGAGACTGCTGGATGCTGCGGATGCGGCCGAAGCGCGCGGCCGGCGAGGCGCACTGCGGGCCGAAAGACACGATACTCCAATTGGTTCCAGAATGAGGCTGCCGCTGCCTGGAAGTGAGGCGTCGCTACAACGCTCGCGACGATGGGCCGCGATGTGTGACTGCATAGTCTGGCGCTCTGAGATGGTGCGTGCGCCCCGGCGCTTGCGCAACATGCGCGAATCGGGGCATAAATGAACGCACCCACTGATGCACCCTCCGACGCAAAACTCGACGCCAAAACCGACGCAAAGACAAAGGCCCAATGCATGCGCAAACCGTCGCTTCCCATCATCCCCTTGTCGCGTGACGATTTGCCCGTCGGCGCGACGCAACTCGCGCGCTTCATGATCGGCAAGTATCTCGTTCACGACGTGCCGGAAGGGCGCATGAGCGGCCGCATCGTCGAGACGGAGGCGTATCCGGTGGGCGATTCGACGAGCCATGCGTTTATCGGACGGCGTCCGCACAACGGCTCGATGTTCCTCGCGCCCGGCTATGCGTACGTCCGGCTCACCTACGGTCTCTCGTACATGCTCAACATGTCCGCCGAAGCGGAGGACGTAGGCGCCGGCATTCTGATCCGCGCGATCGAGCCGCTCGAAGGTCTGCCGCTGATGGAAGCGCGCCGTCCCGGCGTGCCGCTGCGCGATCTCGCGCGCGGGCCCGGCCGGCTGACTGTGGCGCTCGGCATCGGACAATCGTTCGACGGCCGCGATTTGTGCACCGGCCGCGATTTGTGGATCGGCGTCATCGAGACAGGCGACGTGCCGGTCGGCGTGACGACGCGCATTGGCCTGTCGCGCGAGATGCATCGGCCGTTGCGCTTTTTCGAGCCCGGCAGCGCGTTCGTGAGCGGACCGCGCAAGCTGCTGGTTGCGCCGCACGCGGACCTCGGCGACGGTCCGCAAATCTGACCGCGTGCAAAGCCGTTGCGGCAAGGTCTGCACGTCGGCGCGCTTGTTCCAAAGCGAAGGCTACACGCGGCTACGCGCTGCCCAATTATTACGCGGTCGATGCGCCGCGCATTGCTATCGCCGGAAACTTCGCCGCACTTTTTCAGTGACGACAATTATGTATCTCACAAATAGGTGTTTTCCCTTGGTGAATCGATGACTAGACTGGAATCACTCGCTTCCACATGGTGTGGCAAGCGCGGCAAATAAAACCAGGTCTGGAGGTAATAATCATGAAATCGCTTATCAAGGCAGTCGCCATTGCAGCCGTTCTCGCCGCTCCGGTCGCGTCGTTCGCGCAGTCGAGCCAGCAACCGGTCACGCGCGCCGAAGTGCGCAACGAACTGATTCAGTTGGAGCGCGCGGGTTACAACCCGTCGGTCAGCAACGACCCGTACTATCCGGCCGACATCCAGGCCGCGGAACGTCGCGTGCAGGAGCAAAACCCGGCAGTCGCGCAAACGCAGTTGCCGGTCGCGGACACGAGCGGCTATGGCGGCACGACGAGCGGCTCGTCGCAATCGGGCGGCGTGCGTGAGTCGATGACCGGCGCGAAGTCGGTGTATTTCGGCAATTAAGTTGGGAAGTTGAGTTCGTAGCTGGTTTGCGCTGGTGGCAGTAGAAATGTCATCTGCGATAGCAGCGAGCGCGCCGCGATAAAAGCGGCGCGCCGCAGCTAGCGATGCGGATCTCAGTTCGCCCAGCACGCATACGTGAGCGCACTTTGGCGCTTGCAGAAGCAGGCGCTAGACACACGATCCCTATAGCCCCTGGTTCAAATGGGCTGACCAGAATCGAGGAACCTCCGCTGCCGCAAGGTAGCTTCGCCCAACCGTTCAGCGATTGGGCTTTTTTTGCGGCTAAAACCGGCGGGTAGGCAAGAGGCGTGGCCCGTCAGGGACGCTCGCCGTGGATGTAGAACTCGAGCTGCTGGATAGTGAACTGCTGCTCGGCGATGATGTTCTTCACGAGGTCGCCGATCGACACCATGCCGATGAGCCTGTCGTTTTCGATCACCGGCAAGTGGCGCATGCGCCGCTCGGTCATGAGCGCCATGCAGTCGTCGGTGGTTTGATCCGGGCGCACGAAGCGCACCGCCTTGCTCATGATCTCGCGTACCGGCGTGGCCTTCGACGACCTGTCCATCAGCACGACCTTGCGCGCGTAGTCGCGCTCGGTGATGATTCCCGCGATGCTGTCGCCGTCCGTCACGACCAGTGCGCCGATGCCTTTGTCAGCCATCAGCCTGATCGCTTCATAGACGGAGTCGTCGGCTCCGATCGTATAAACGGTCGTGTTTGGTTTGGTTTTTAGCAGCTGTGCAACGGTTGTCATGGAGCGGCTCCCTTTCGCAGTGCAGCAGTGCAGCACGCCGGCGCGGCGGGCTGTCGGTGACAGGCGATTCCAGTATAGGCGCGACGCGCCAGCGAGTGTGTCCGGGAATACCTGGAGCGCGCAACGCACGCAATTCATGTAGCGCGCGGCGGCCGCGCGCTTTTGCGCGCGCTTTGCGATCGCGTGAAGCGTATTGCGCGTTGCGTCTCGCGCTTGCGCTCTGGTGGTGCAAGAACCGTGCGCCATGCATGGGCATCCGGGTGCGGTGCGCCGATTAGCGGTAAACTCCTGTCCGTACCTTATCCCCGGTTTCATCGGGTTCATGTCCAGCACCACTGTCTAACGCCATGCTCACGTCTCACGATCCGTCGCCTGCGGCAGACGGCGCAATCAACGGCGAATGCGTCGTTCTCGACGCCACCGCCACGCTTCCCACGCGCTACGGCACGTTCACCTCTTATGTGTTTCGCGTGGTCGACAGCGGCGCCGAACATCTTGCGCTCGTGATGGGCGACGTCGCGAACAGGTCGTCGGTGCTGACCCGTTTGCACTCCGAATGCCTGACGGGCGACGTGCTCGGCTCATATCGCTGCGATTGCGGCGAGCAACTCGATCTCGCGCTGCGCTATATCGCCGCCGAAGGCTGCGGCGTGCTGCTTTATCTGCGCGGCCACGAAGGCCGCGGCATTGGCCTCTCGAACAAGATTCGCGCTTATGCGCTGCAGGAGCAGGGGCGCGACACGGTCGAGGCCAATCTCGATCTTGGCCTACCGGACGACTCACGCGAATACGATTCGGCGGCGGGCATTTTACGCACGCTGAAAGTCACCTCGGTCCGGCTGATGAGCAACAATCCCGAGAAGTTCGACACGCTGTCCAAGCACGGCATTCCGGTGTGCGAACGCGTCGCGCTCGCGATTCCGATGCGCGAGGAAAACGAGCGCTATATCCGCACGAAGCAGTTGAAGTTTGGGCATTACTTCGACGAGAACGAATAGGGCGGAGCTGCGAGTCCTACGCCGGAGGAAGAACGCCCTTCGATGCACGCGCCGCGGCGAGGCTGCCGGGCGGCGATCACATAACCGGATTCCCCGGACTGCGCTTGCAAGCGTCTACGAGCCGGAAATCGTGGACGTATCGCTAGAAGTGACCGGTCGATAGCCGCATGCGGCAAGTCGAGCCCGGTGAATGGCCAGCCATGTCGTTTGCCGGAGGGGCACGCAGAAGTCAACCGGAAGACCAACGGCTGTCTTCGCATCTGCACGTTCTCCCGACGGTTGCAGCGCCTTTAGAATGGGACCTCGCAACGCGAACTCGTAGGCACGTCGGTGTCGTAGCCGGCAGCGGAGAACGAGCTAGATGTCCGTTCAGATAACGCCCAATCAACTTATTCAATTGATCATTCCAGGCATCACCGCCGTCTTTGCATTCGGTTTTGCGTGTGCATGGTTCTATGATCGACGACTGCGTTATCTGCGCCTTCTTGCCGCTTCGTTTGCTGCTTTTGCACTCGGCTCGGCCGTGCAGATCTGCCACCTGCCGGATGAATGGCAATTGAACGCTCTTGTATCGGCAACGTTTTATGCGTTGAGCATTCAACTGTTGGCGGAAGGTGTGATGCGCAGGGCCGGGCTCCACCTGCGACTGGTGACGCATGCTCTGATGTTCGTGCTGGTGCTGGCCGGCATGTATTACTTCTCCTTCGTGACGCCGAACCTGCTGGTGCGTATCTACATTCTGAATTTCAGCGCCGGGCTGTTGATGTTGTTTACCGCGATCCGTTTCAGGAAACACTGCAATGGCCGCATCATCAACCACGTTCTCCTCTGGGTTGCTGCTGATCTTCGGCGTCAGCTTTTTCATCAGAACGTCGCTCACCACGATCCAACCCTTGCCGCATAGCACTGCGCCATTCGCGCGAACCATTTTCTGGGTCTTGCTACAGTTGTCGCTCGCCCTGATGGGCGCTGTCTTGGGGCTCGTGCTGCTGGCCGCCGCGATGTCGGACGTAATCGACCGGCTGACTCTCGAACGCGATCTCGATTCGCTCACCGAAACGTTGAACCGACGCGCGTTTGAACGCCTGGCGGGCCGGCGCGTCGCGGACCGGCGAAGCTATCCGCTCACACTGATCGCTTTCGACATCGACAACTTCAAGTCCATCAATGACCGTTACGGGCATGCGGCCGGCGATGCGGTGCTGCGCCAGTTCGCCGCAATCCTGCGCGCCGCGGTGCGCGAGAAAGATGTGGTCGCGCGCATCGGCGGCGAGGAGTTCGTGCTTCTGCTGCCCGGTGCTGACGACAAATTCGCGTATGAGATCGCCGAGCGCTTACGCACTGTGCTGGAGTCTTCGCGCTTCGATGAGATCGAGGCTACGCTTCGCGTCACGACCAGTGCTGGCATCGCGCGCTACCGGCCCGGTGAGGACTTGAGGGCGCTGCTGGCGCGCGCCGATCACCTGCTCTATGCAGCGAAGCGAGCGGGAAGGAATCGGGTGGTCGGAGAATCACCCGGTCAGACGCGGGACGCCCCCGAGCGCAATATGGTGTGATCGTCCGGCGTCTGGCAAAGACTGACTGCCGGGGAGCATCCCGGCAGGCAAACATCCGATTAGCCGCGGCGAGGTGGCGATAGGTGGCGATTCTTCATAAAGTGCTGCCCAACCGGCAACACCGGCATGCGATTGTTTTTGATGCAGGGCGAAGCGCCCCGCATCGTGGGATGATGTTATTGCAGACATCCCCACCACTTTGGAATGCCTGCCGCAGCACCTCCCAACGATCAGTTAAACCAGGAGCTCTGATGAAGCTTCGCGTCGGATATGAGCTGTCGTTCGAGTGTCCAGGACCGACGCCGATGATGCTGATGTTGAACACGCATTCTTCGCATGCGAAGGATATTCTTGTGGCGGACGTGCTTGTTACCGATCCGCCGGTGCCGATCAGGCAGTATCGCGATGGCTACGGCAACCTGTGCAGCCGGATCGTCGCGCCCGCCGGCCGGATTGGACTGAGCACGACGGCGCTGCTGAACGTGCCGGAGTCGATGGAAACGCGGCCTATCGACGGTCGGCGCGATCCGGTTGAACAGTTGCCCGACGAGACGCTGGTTTTCCTGCTGGGCAGTCGCTACTGCGAAACCGATCTGCTGGTCGATGTTGCGTGGAAAATCTTTGGGCAGTGTCCGCCGGGCCGCGAGACGGTTCTCGCAATCTGCGATTTCGTGCACCGGCATATCCGGTTTGACTACGGACACGCGCGAGCGACCAAAACCGCAGTCGATGTGTACCGCGAACGCACAGGCGTCTGCCGGGACTTTGCGCATCTCGGCGTCACGCTATGCCGTGCAATGAATATTCCGGCGCGCTACTGCACCGGCTATATCAGCGACATTGGCCTGCCGCCGGTAGAGGCGCCGATGGATTTCGCGGGCTGGTTTCAGGCCTACGTGGGAGGTAGCTGGCAGACGTTCGACCCTCGCAACAACGCACCGCGCATTGGGCGCATTCTGATGGCATATGGTCGTGATGCGGCCGATGTGGCCATTAGCAACGCGTTCGGGCCCGCCATGCTGAGACACTTCAAGGTGCATTGTCACCAGGAATAGGCGTGCAACGGCGGACCGCAGAGCCGACGGGCCGACGCCCCTACGGTCTGCCGCAATGAACCGTGCCGTCCGAATCCGAGGGGCGGCTTCGACTTTCTGGTGCTCGGGCCAGAGCCATCTCGCGTGCTCGCCGGCTGCAGGCGGCGGGCCACACCTCACGCTCACGCGGTAGCCATGCCGCCGTACCGGCTGCTGTTATTTCCCCCGGCAAACCCTTCGCCCTCCGGTGCACAACGACGTCGCGCCCATCGCCTCTGGCCCGCTTTTTATGCGTTGCGCCCTCCGGCAAACCCGCGTATAACCATCCCATTGGATGGTGGACGGATGGAAAAATGAAAAAGCAGTCTGCTGTCGTAACGCCGCGTCCGGCAGGCGGCGAGTCGGAAAAAATCACGATCAACCTCGGCCCCGTCGACCTCGGGCAGATCGATCTGCTCGTCGAGGAAGGCTTTTATTCGAACCGGACGGACCTGATCCGAACGGCAATCCGCAACCAGCTCGCGCTGCATGCGGGGGTCGTGCGGGAAACGGTTGCGCGTCGTTCGCTGGTGCTCGGGCTCCAGCGTTTTTCCAGGCAAGATCTGGAGGCGCTCCAGGCCGCGCACGAGCGTCTGAATATTCAGGTCCTTGGGTTGGCCAGCATTGCTGCCGACGTTTCCCCGGAACTCGCGCTGGCGACTATCGAAAGCGTCGTCGTGCTGGGTGCCTTTCACGCTTCGCCTGCCGTCAAGGCGGCGCTCGCCGGCAGAATTCTCTAGCCGCCTGAGGCCGAAGCCAACATCAGAAAGTGGGAAATTAATGAAACTCAATGAAGGCTTTTTGAACTCGATGCACGATGCGATGACCTTGCTGCGTACACGCGGCGTTGCAGAAGCGACAGAAGCGATACAACGCGCGCTGCGTGGCGACATCGGCACACCGAATAACTCGGCACGACGAGAAAACGGCCCAGTGTCCGCGGATTTCGCTCCTGCAAACGTAAGTGAGACTGCCGCGCGTGGCGCACGAGAAGACTGCATTGACGTGGAAGACCGCGGATATTTCGGCACGCATGCGTATGCGAATGCCGCCGGTCGCCGTCAGTATCGGCTGTATGTGCCAGCGGGGGCCGTGGGCGAACCGTTGCCATTGCTGGTGATGCTGCACGGATGCACGCAGGACGCCGACGACTTCGCAGCAGGCACACAAATGAATGCGCTTGCCGACCGGCATCGGTTTCTCGTTGCTTATCCGGTGCAACCGCCGCAGGCGAATCCGTCAAAGTGCTGGAACTGGTTCAAACCGGACGATCAGCAGCGCGATCGCGGGGAGCCGTCGTTGATTGCTGGCATCACGCGCGAAATCATCTCTACTCACAGCGTCGATCCCACGCGCGTGTATGTCGCGGGCATGTCTGCGGGGGGCGCAATGGCGGCGATCATGATCGCCGAATACCCCGAACTGTACGCCGCGGCCGGCGTTCATTCCGGTCTTCCGGCAGGGTGCGCGCACGATCTGCCCTCGGCGCTGGCGGCGATGAAAGGGGGCAAACGTCCGCGTGGGGCACGGCACACGCCAGAAAATGAGCGCTTGTCACCGAAACGGCCCATCATCGTCTTTCACGGTGACGCCGATGCCACAGTCAACATCGCGAATGCCACCCGGCTTCTGCACGGCTTCGATGCACGGCCTGACGACCCTAGCGAAGGGCACCGGATCTACCAGGGCCGGCGCGCCTGCACTGTCTGCCGACTGCATTCCGCCGATAGCATCGACGCAGAACTCTGGACCATTCATGGCGCCGGGCACGCATGGGCAGGCGGGAACGCAGGAGGCAGTTACACGGACCCTGCCGGGCCGGACGCAAGTGCGGAAATGCTTCGCTTCTTTCTTGACCATCCGCGACGCGGGTAAGCCGCGCTACTCGCAATCGGCAGTGGTGCGGCTACATGATGGAGTCGAGCGCCTCGCTCGCTGACCGGCATCGAGTACGCACTCGATGCCTGCCACTCCAATAACAAATTCACCAATCCTTATCGGCGATTCGCATTTCGGAATCGCGCATATTCATAGCTTGATTCGCTGGTTCTGTCTCGAAAGCTGCACACCTATACTGCTGCGTCGAACCCACGTATACGGCGTGAATTCGTCAACGATGGTGGCGCGGCCTTCCGCCGTGGCCATCTCAAGATGTGTGCGGTAGCAAAAGGAAACCAGTCTATGCAGGCGTCTCAGGACACCATTAAACGCTCGAAACTCGAAAGTGCGCTTGCAGCATTGCCCGCGCTCGCGCAGGCAATCGGAGAAGATGCGGCCGGGCGCGAATTGCGGCGCGAATTGCCGCTGGACCGCTTCGCGCTATTTCGTGCATCGGGGCTGGGTGTGCTGCGATTTCCAGTCGAGTGGGGCGGCCTTGGCGGATCGCTCGAAGATCTCTTTCATGTCGTGAGTACTTTGGCAGCTCACGAGTCGAACGTCGCGCACGCTCTACGGATTCACTACGATCAGACTGAGCAACTGTTGCTGTCGCCGCGTTCGTCGTTCAACGACACGCAGATCGAACGGGTAAGGCAAGGCGCGATTTTCGGCGGCGCATCGACGGAACTGGGCACATCGCGGCCCGGCGAAATTGTCACGAGGCTCGTGCGCGACGGCGAGCATTTCCGCGTGACCGGCAAGAAGTATTACTCGACCGGTACGGCGTTCGCGGACTATGCGCGTATCAACGTGCAGGACGAGAACGGCGAAAACGTATCGTTCATTGTGCCGGTATCGCGTGAAGGCCTTCAGGTCGTCGACGATTGGGATGGCATGGGACAGCGCATGACGGCGAGCGGCAGTCTTCTGCTCGACAATGTGCAGGTCTTTGCGCACGAGATCTCCGCACGCGGTTACGGGACTCTCCCAGGTCGGCACGGTGGTGCGTTGCGACAGTTGCATCTCGTTGCCGTCGCTGCGGGAATTGTGCGGAATATCCTCGCCGACGCGCGGCGCTACGTCGTGCAGCATGGCCGTCCGGTGCTTCACAGTCCCGCTCCGTCTTCACGCGAAGATGGCTTCGTGCAGCAGGTGGTGGGCGACATTGCGGCGCACAGCCACTCGATCGACGCGCTCGTGCAGCAGAATGCGCGCACGCTCGACCGCTCGGCGAATGCGATCCGCAACGGCGCGGCGAACGCCGAAGAACTGGTGCTGGAAGGCGCGCTTGCAACCGCGAAGACCCAGCTCGTCGTCAGCAAACTCGCGCTGCATACGGCCGAGCGGCTGTTCGAAATCGGTGGTGCGTCGGCGACTGCGCGCTCACACAACTTCGATCGCCACTGGCGCAATCTACGCACCATATTCAGCCACAATCCGCTGCTTCACAAAGCGCGAGTGATCGGCGACCACGAATTGAACGGCGTGACAACGCATCTCACCGAAGGTCGCGTGTTCTAGCGCGGCCGTGCCTCGTTTTTATCCACTTGCCGTCACGGAACACCATGAGCCGACGAGACTTGCTGCTATTGCTGGAACCGGGCTTCACCGACCCGAAGTACCCGGGCGAGCGCTTCATCTGTCCGGCGGGCGCGCCCATTGAAGGACTGCTCGCGAGCGATGCGCCGCGCAACGCGCGCCTCGACATTCGCAGGGTGGCGTTTGCGCGTCCGCGCGCTGAAGTGGTCGCGGCGCTCGACGCTGACCACCAGGGGCTGCCTGTGCTGATTTTCGGCGACGAACAACCCGCGCCTGCCGATGCACAGGTGCTGGGCGACAAGCGCTTCGTGACCGATACTCGCCGCATTCTGGACCTGCTCGCAGAACGTCACGGTTTTCCCAAGGTGCATTGAATACAACGGCGTTGAAATGCGGGCGCGGATGACCAGGTGGTCGCCGCGCCCGCCTTGCTTTGTGCGGTCGAAAAAAGGGGAAGCGTTAACGACAGAAGTCGCCGCGCAGATGAGAAAACTCCCGGAGGCGCGCCTGGTTCTATCGTCGGTGTCGTGCTTTGCTTATGCGCAACCGTTGGTTCTTTTGGCGCGGCAGCGGCTTTATCGTGTGCGTTGCTGCATGGCCGGCGATGGAATAGGCCCTCGAACCGGAGGCAGCGCATCGACAAAAAGGATCTGCATCAAATGGCGGGACTTAACCGACGCGAGTTTCTGATCTCGACGGCCGCAACGCTGTCAGCCGGCATGCCTGCATGGGCACTCGCGCAGAGCGGCAACGTCGCGCCGAGAAGGGGCGGCACGTTGAACATGCTGATCAACCCTGAGCCGCCGGTCCTCGTCTCGATCTTTCAGACGACCGGCCCCGCGCTCGTCGCCAGTTCGAAGGTACTCGAAGGCCTGCTGGCTTACGACTTCGATCTGCGACCGAAGCCGCAACTTGCGACTGCGTGGGCAGTGAGTCGCGACGGTCTTCAATACAGCTTCACGTTGCGTCAGAACGTGAAATGGCACGACGGTCAGCCCTTTACGTCGGCAGACGTTGCGTTTTCAATCGAGCTGCTCAAGGCGGTGCACCCACGCGGTCGCAGCACCTTCGCCAATGTGACACGCGTCGTCACGCCGGATGCCCGCACCGCGATCATCGAATTGTCGAAGCCCGCACCGTTCCTGCTGAAGGCGCTGTCCGCAGGCGAATCTCCCATCGTGCCCAGGCATCTGTACGCGAGCGGCGATCCGTTGACGAACCCGCACAACAGCGCGCCGATCGGCACAGGGCCGTTCCGCTTCAAGTCATGGACACGCGGCGCCAGCATCGTCTATGAACGCAATCCGGACTACTGGGATGCCGGCAAGCCGTATATCGACGCACTGGTGTTCAAGGTGATTCCGGACGCGGCGGCGCGCTCGGCGGCTTTCGAAACCGGCGCACTCGACCTGGGCGGCGAAAACCCCGTGCCGTTGACCGATCTGCCGCGCCTCTCGCAATTGCCGCAACTCGTCACCGAGACGCGCGGCTACCGGTTTCTCGAGCCATTGTCGGAGATCGACTTCAATCTCGATCATCCCATCCTCAGGGACCTCAAAGTTCGCCAGGCCATTGCCCATGCGATCAATCCGCAGGTCGTGCAGCGCACGATCGCGTATGGCTACGCGGACATCTCGCCGACGCCGATCACACCGGGATCGCCCTATCACGACGCAAAGCTCTCGCCCTATGCGTTCGACATTGCAAAGGCGGAGCAACTGCTCGACGCGGCGGGCTATCCGCGCAAGGACGGCGTGCGCTTCCGGCTGACGCACGACTTCCTGCCTTATGGCGATATGTATCGCCGTCAGGCTGACTACGTGAAGTCCGCATTGGCGCGCGTCGGTATCGACGTGACGGTGCGTTCACAGGATCTTCCCGCGTTCCTGAAACGCGTTTATGCAGACCGTCAGTTCGATTTCACGAGTATCGGCGTGAATACGCTGTTCGATCCGAGCGTCGGTGTGCAGCGTCTGTACTGGTCGAAAAACATCCGCCCGGGCGTGCCGTTCTCCAATGCGCCGCATTACAGCAACGCCGAGGTGGACCGGCTGCTGGAAAGCGCGTCCGTCGAGACCGACGAAGGCAAGCGCGTCGCGCTCTATCAGGAGTTTCAGCAGATCGTGTATCGCGATCTGCCCATTCTGAACCTCGTGGCGCCGCGCATGATCACGCTGGCGAACCGGCGCGTGCGCAACCACACCGTTTCCGCGCAGGGCCTCGAGGGCAATCTTGCGGATGTCTTTCTCAGCGCGTGACAGGAGATCCAGCATGAGCCGGAGTGTGCGTTTCGGAGCGGTCGCGCGGCGGACAGCGTGGCAGGTGTTGCCGACCGTGATCGGCATCGTGATCTTCAACTTCTTCCTGCTGAAGCTGATGCCCGGCGACGCCGCCGATGTGCTCGCCGGCGAATCCGGCTCGGCGACGGCGGAGACGATGCAGGTACTGCGTGCGAAGTTTGGGCTCGACCAGCCGGTGCTGCATCAGTTGTGGTCGTATCTGACTCATCTTGCGCACTTCAGCCTCGGCTATTCGCCGCGCTACGACGCGCCCGTCATGCAGTTGATCCTGTCACGCCTGCCCAATACGCTGCTGCTGATGGGCGTGGCGTTGACGTTCGCGATCGCGGTCGGCGTCACGCTCGGCGCCGTCATGGCGCATTGGGTAGGCCGGTGGCCGGATCGTGTGCTGTCGGTGCTGGCATTACTGTTCTATTCGACGCCTGGATTCTGGATCGGACTGCTCGCCATCGTGCTGTTTTCGGTGCACCTCGGCTGGCTGCCGAGCGGCGGGAACGTAACGCTCGGCGTCCAGTTGCATGGCTTTGCCTGGTTCGCCGATGCGGCAAAACACGTGTTGCTTCCTGCCGCGACGCTGTCGACGTTCTTCATTGCAATCTACGCGCGGCTCACGCGCGCGGCGATGCTCGAAGTGCAGCGCCAGGATTTCGTCCGCACCGCGCAGGCCAAGGGACTGCACCCGTGGCGTGTCACGGTGCGTCACGTGCTGCGCAATGCACTGATGCCGCTGACGACCATGGTCGGCATTCACTTCGGCACGTTGCTCGGTGGCGCGGCGGTCACTGAGACTGTGTTCAGTTGGCCAGGCCTTGGCCGTCTCGCCCTCGATGCGGTGATGGCGCGCGATTTCAGCGTGCTGCTCGGCGTATTGCTGCTGTCTTCGCTGCTGGTGATTATCGCTAACGTGCTGGTGGACCTGCTGCAGGCCTGGCTCGATCCGCGTATCGCCTAAGCAGGCTGCCTTTGAATCTGTTCGCTGTCGCAGAACCGTTATTCACCTGAGAGACGCAATGGCTTCCGAATCCTCCAATATCATTTCGACGACGCCGAAGCAGTCTGCCGGATCGTCTTCATGGCGGCGTCAACTGGCCGGTGCGCTGTTCGGCCAGCGCCGTGAGCGGATCGCTGCGGCCGGATTGTCACGGCGCAGCGGACGCGGCGTGCTGCGCACGCTCGCCGGCAATCCGTCGGCGTTGAGCGGTCTTGTCCTGCTCGCTGCCTTCATCGTGCTGGCGCTCGCCGCACCGCATCTGTTTCCCGGCGATCCGCTCGACATGGTCGCCGCGCCTTTCGAATGGCCGGGCAGCGATCCGCAATACTGGCTCGGCACCGATTCCCTTGGTCGCGACGTGGCGGCGGGCATTGCTCACGGTACGCGCGTGTCGCTTCTGATCGGAGCGTCGGCGGCTGGTATCGGGCTGCTCATCGGTACGCTGGTGGGCGCCGTGGGCGGCTTCTTCGGCGGTCTGGTCGACAACGTGCTGGTTCGTGTAACCGAGCTGTTCCAGACTATTCCTTCGTTCCTGCTGGTGATCGTGATCGTTGCGATTGGCCGGCCGAGTGTGGAGGTGATTGCGCTCGCTATCGGCGTCGCGTCGTGGCCTACTGTTGCGCGAATCGTGCGCGCCGAGTTTCGCACGCTGCGCGAGGCCGATTTCGTACTGGCGGCGCGCACTCAGGGCTTCGGCAACGCGCGCATCATATTCGGCGAGATTTTGCCCAACGCACTGCCGCCGGTGATCGTGACCGCTTCGGTGATGGTGGCGAGCGCGATCCTGATCGAGTCGTCGCTGTCGTTTCTCGGCATGGGCGATCCGAATGTCGTGAGCTGGGGCGCCATGATCGGCGCGGGGCGCGATTCGTTGCGAACGGCGTGGTATTTGACGGCGGTTCCGGGCACCGCGATCGTCGTCGCCGTGTTGGCGTTGAACCTCCTCGGGGACGGCCTGAACGACGCGTTGAATCCGCGTTTGCGGGAGCGTACCTGACCATGAACGCGAGGACGCAAGGCGTGAGCAAAGCCGACAACCTGCTCGAAGTACGCGATTTGCGCGTCAGCTTCGGCGCGCACGAAGCGGTACGTGGAATCGGTTTTGAGGTTGCCCGGGGCGAGACGCTCGCGTTGGTGGGCGAGTCGGGTTGCGGCAAGTCGGCCACCGCGCTATCGCTGATGCGCCTCGTGCCCAGCCCGGGGCGTGTGAGCGGCAGCGTGCGTTTCGATGGCCGCGATCTGCTCGATCTGTCCGCCTCAGAGATACGCGCTGTGCGCGGCCAGCAGATCTCCATGATCTTTCAGGAGCCGATGACTTCGCTCAATCCGGTTCTGTCGATCGGCGCACAGATCGTCGAAACATTGCGTCAGCACGAGAACCTGTCTAAAACCGCGGCATGGAAGAGGGCCGTGGAGTTACTCGACCTTGTGCGCATTCCCGAGCCGCAACGGCGCGTGTTCGACTATCCGCACGAGCTTTCCGGCGGCCAACGGCAGCGCGTGATGATAGCAATGGCCGTGGCATGCCGGCCGCGCCTGCTGATTGCGGACGAACCGACTACCGCGCTCGACGTCACGATCCAGGCGCGCATTCTCGAACTGCTGGACGGCCTGAAACGCGAACTGTCCATGTCGTTGCTGCTGATCACGCACGATCTGGGCGTGGTCGCACAACACGCCGATCGCGTCGCGGTCATGCTGGCGGGCCGGGTGGTGGAGCAGGCGGCCACTTCGCAACTCTTCGCGCGGCCCGAACATGCCTACACGCGCGGATTGCTTGGCGCGTCGTTGAATCTCGTCGACGATCTGCACTATCGCGGCTGGAAATTGCCGGAGATCCGTCATGTTCGATCGGACGACGGCAGCGCAGCCTTTTCGGTGATCCCGCGCGCGCCGTACTCGAGCGAAGACGACGCGCGGCGGGAGGCGGACAACGCCGCAAGCGTCGACGCGCCGTTGCTCTCGTTGCACGACGTCCGGATCGACTATCCGCAGCGTCATGGCAAGACGATGCTGCGTGCAGTGGATGGCGTGTCCCTCCAGATCGCACCCGGCGAAACGGTGGGTCTGGTCGGCGAGTCGGGTTGTGGAAAGTCGACGCTGTCGAAAGCCATTCTGCGGCTCGTGCCGGCCTCGGGCGGCCAGATCCGCTTACGGGGCACCGATCTCGTGCCGCTTCGCGAGCGCGAGTTGCGGCCTTTGCGCCGCCACGTGCAGATGGTGTTTCAGGACCCGTATGCGTCGCTCAATCCGCGGCGTACTGTCGGCGAAATCCTCGACACCGTTCTGGTGGTCAATGGTGTGAGCGATGCACGGCGACGCCGCACGCGCATTGCGGCAATACTCGACCGAGTGGGCTTGCCGGGCAGCGCGCAGCAGCGCTTTCCGCATGAGTTTTCCGGTGGCCAGCGGCAACGCATCGGCATTGCACGCGCGCTCGTGCTGGAGCCCGATCTTCTGATCTGCGACGAACCGGTGTCCGCGCTCGACGTGTCGATTCAGGCGCAGGTTCTCAACCTCCTCGTCGACCTGAAACGCGATCTCGGACTTGCGTATCTGTTCATCTCGCACGATCTGTCGGTGGTGCGCTATATCGCCGACCGGGTGCATGTGATGCAGGCCGGACGGATTGTCGAAAGCGGCGACCATCGCGAGATCTGGCGTGCGCCGCAGCATCCGTACACCCGCACGTTGCTCGACGCAGTACCGGGCCGCAAGTCCGAGGACGCGCGGGCCGCGTGAGGCGGGTGCCTCGAATCACTGGCGCCCGTGTCGATTCCAACGGAACGAGCTCGATGCCGGCTTGATCGGCGATCACGTCGTGCCCGGTCATGTCCACTCGAATCCGGTTGCCGTCTTACGTTGTGTCGCCATGACGAACGAGGCGCCCGAAGAACGGATGCCCCGGATCGTTGAAACCCGGCGTCGATGGATGGCCCGTGGTAACGAGCGAATCGACGAATGCTTCGTCTTCCGCGCTTAAGCGGTAGGCGAGCGCGGGTAAATAGTCCTGCCACTGCGCCTCGGTGCGCGGTCCGGCAATGGTCGAGCTGATGTAGCGGCTATTGAGCACCCACGCAAGCGCGAATTGACCCGCCGACAGTCCGCGCGCCTGCGCATGCTCACCGACTCGGCGGGCCAGTTCGATGGATTCCGGCCGCCACTCGGTCTGATGCAGACGCCTGTCGCTGCGGCCCGCGCGCGTGTCGGCGCGAGGGGCCGCGCCGGGTTCGTACTTACCGGTCAGCACGCCACGGGCGAGCGGACTGTACGAAATCACGCCGAGACCGTAGCGGTGCGCCGCCGTCAGCTGTTCGGCTTCGGCCTGGCGGTTGGCGATGTTGTAGAGCGGCTGACTCGCGACAGGCGCGTCGAGCCCGAGGGCCTGCGCCGTATGCGCGAATTCCGCGATCTTCCACGCCCGATGATTCGACAGCCCGTAGTAGCGCAGCTTGCCGGCGCGGATCAGATCGTTGAGCGCACGCACGGATTCTTCCACGGGCGTCCAATGATCCTCGCGATGCAGGTACAGCACGTCGATATAGTCGGTGCCGAGGCGCGTGAGGCTCGCTTCGACTGCGCGTTGGATGTGTTTGCGCGACGCGCCTCGGGCGTTCACGTCGCGTTCGTCGAGCGGGTTGGCGAATTTGGTGGCGAGCACCCAGCGCTCGCGCTGCGCGGCGATCGCGCGGCCCACTACGCGCTCCGATTCTCCCTTGCCGTAGACGTCCGCGGTGTCGATCGAATTGACGCCTTGCTCCAGCGCCTCTCCGACGATGCGCGCGGAGGTCGCTTCGTCGGTCGGGCCGCCGAACATCATCGTGCCGAGCGTGAGTGCGGAAACCTTGATGCCGCTGCGGCCGAGTTGTCTATATTCCATGTGAGTACAGTTCCGTCAGAGTGAGTGGGGATCGTTTCAACGTTGCAGCCAGACGTCGGCGAAACTTGCCGAGACCCCGTCCGGGCCAGTCGTATGGTTGTGAACCGCGCGTGAATACACGGTGAGATATCGCGGAGCGACGAGATTCAGGTCGGGCAGGTCGCGCTCCAGAATCTGCTGGATCTGCGAGAACAGTTGCTTGCGCTTCGCCTCGTCCGTTTCTTCGGCCGCCTGTGCGAACAGTCGATCGATCTGCGGATTGCTGTAGTGCGAGCCGTTCGTGAACGGCACGCCGCGCCGGAAGTTGCCGGTCGTGTAGAGGCGCGCGACGCCGACCACCGGATCGAACAGATTGCTCATGCCGTTGATCGAAAAATCGAAGTCGCGGTCGGTGTAGATCCGCTTCAGATACGCGGGTAGGTCCTGGCTGCGCACGGTGACCGCAATGCCGACTCTGGCGAGCGCCGACTTCACGTAGGCAGCGGTGCGAGCGGGCAACTCGCCGATCGGCAACGGATCGACCCTCAGCGCGAAGCGTGTGCCGTCGGCCTTGCGTGGAAAGCCGGCTGCATCGAGGAGCGCGTTGGCGCGCTCCACGTCATACGGATACGGCGCGGGCGCGGGATCGTAGTAAGGACTCGACGGAATGATCGGGCTGGCAAGCGGCGTGGCGTAGCCGTAGAAAATCACTTTGCGGATCACTTCACGGTCGATCGCCGATGCAATCGCCTGGCGAACCTGCAAGTTCTTCAGTACCGGATTGTCCAGATTGAATTCGATGCGGGTGACGCCGGCCTGGAACTCGTAGCCGCGCGAGTCGAGTGCGAGCTTCGGGCTGTTCTTCAGCCGCGCGAGGTCGGACAGCGGCACCGGCGTGTCGCCGCTCAGATCGATCGAGCCGTCTTCGAAGGCGACGGTGCGCGCCACAGGATCGGTAATGATCTTGACGACAATCTTGTCCAGGAACGGCTTGCCTTTGTCCCAGTAGTCGTCGTTGCGGGCGTATTCGATGTAGCTGCCGCGCACCCATTTGACGAAGCGGAATGGCCCCGTGCCGATCGGCGCGTTGTTGGCGGGATTCGTCAGCGGGTCGCTGCCTTCGTACAGATGCCTCGGCACGATCGGCGTCTCCGACGAAGAGAACGCCTTGATCAGATACGGCGCGGGCTTCGACAGCGTGATGACGACCGTGTACGGATCGGGCGTCGTAATGGCGGTCACATTCGCGAAGGTGGTCTTGGCGCGCGGATGCACCTGCCGCAGTGTCTGCAGCGAATAGGCGACGTCGGCGGAGGTGAACGGCTGGCCGTCATGCCATTTCACGCCGTGCCGCAGATGGAACACATACTTGCGGCTGTCGTCGCTGATGTCCCATGAAGTTGCAAGCGACGGCTTCGGCTGCAACGAGAAGTCGTATTCGAGCAGTCCTTCGACGACTTTCGCGCTGACCTTCAGCACGTTGGTCGCGGTCGTGGCGAGATCCACCAGCGCGGTCGGCTCGGGCGTGACGACGAAGTTCAGGGTGCCGCCGCGCACAGGCGTCTGCGCGCTTGCGTATGAAGACGAGAGCGAGATCAGCAGGGCGGTGCCGAGTCCTAGCGCGCTGAGCAACAACGAGGTGCCGCGACGACGCGGCGCCGCCTGCGAGATGAGAGCAAGCATCTTACGGTTCGATAGAAAGAGGAGATGAATAGCAGCGCAATGGCAGCGCAATGGCAGCGGAATGGCGGCGCCTCAGACGGAAGCCGAAGCCGTTGCATCGCGTCGCGCCAGAGCACCACGCCAGCCCTTCTGTGCGGCAATGCCGAATGGAGTCGGAGCGGGGCAGCGGGTGTACCAGAGTCGGCTCATGCGTCTCGCCATGAAGTAAAGAGAAAGTGGGGGATGGGTCCGGGATCAGTAGCGCAGACCGGCTTCGCGCAATAACGGCAACACGTGTGCGCCAAAGAATTCGAGGTCCGGCTGAAAATCGAAAAAGCTCAGTTGCACGCCGTCGATACCGGCCCGGTGAAGCCGCACGATGTAATCGGCGATTTGCTGCGGCGAGCCGACTATCGAAATGTTGCCGCCCACCGCGCGCGCGGCTGCCTGATTGCGCTGTTCGGAATTGCCACGCCAGGCGTGCGCGTCGCTCTCGAAGCGATGGAAGCTGCCTTCGTCGCCATGCGCGACGATCGCGTCGCGATAGGCCAGCGCTTCGGCAGCCGTTTCGCGGCAAATCACCATGGGATTGATCAGCGTGCGGATCTTGCGGCCATATTTCGCCGCAGTGGCCTTCACACGCGCCGTGTGCGCGGGCAAGGCGGCGAGCGCGGCTTCGATCTCCGAGCCCGCGGGACTCGTGATGAACACCACGTCGGAATAGCGGGCGGCGAACTCGATCCCCGCATCGGAGCCGGTCGCATTGACGAGCAACGGGCGGCCGTATTGCGGCTTCGGCGTGACGAACGCCTTGTCGAGCCTCCAGCTCGACAAAGGCGGCGCAAAGCTGAAGTTATCGGGCTGTGCCCATAGCTGTTGCACGGCGTCGAGGAACTCGCTCGCCAGCTCATAGCGGCGATCGTGCTCGATGCGATGCCAGCCGAACATCTCGTGTTCGACGGCCCGATGCCCGGTGACCACATTGATGCCCCAGCGTCCCTTCGAAATGTGATCGAGCGTCGCGCAGAACTTCGCGAAATGCAGCGGATGCCACGGCCCGTACAGCACATGGCTGGTTGCGACCAGGATGATTTTTTCGGTGCACGCGGTCATGGCCGCGAGTGACATGAAGGAGTCGAGCGCCTCGCCGTTGAACACGCCGCCGTAACCGCCTTTCGGGAGCCACTGCGAGAGTGCGAAGACGAGATCGAAACCGAGGCTCTCGGCTCTCTGCACCAGCGCGAGGTTGTAGTCGAAGTTCCAGTCGGTGGTGCGCGGCAGCGTCGACGCGCTCCAGCCGCCCGCCTGAATTGGCAGGAAGAGCCCGAGCAGCAGCGGCTGTTCGAGCGCGCGTGCAACGGGACTGGCAGGGAAGTCGGCGGGCGAGCGCACCGGCACGAAAGGCGTGGCATCCGGCGCTTGTCCTAATGCTTGCGGTGCGGCGGCGAGAAGGGTGTCGGTCATGGCGATAATCGGTGTAGAGAACGTGGCGGTTCGGTTCGGCGTGGCGCGTGTCAGGTCTCGCTCTTCGGCCGGATGGCGGCGCGATCAACGGCGATGCAGCCTAAGCGCATGCCTGGGCGCAGCGCGTCAGGTTTTGCCGGTCGCGGGCGGCCGCACACCATTCGGATAGAAGTCGCCGATCGCCGCGTACTTCCAGCGCACCGGGTCATGCACCGTGTGGACCCGGTCGGTGTTGCGGATGAGCGCCAATGGCGCGAAAAAACCGGTCATGACGGACATATCCGATGCTGTGACAGACGAAGTTCAGGGTCGGGCGTCGCATTCGGGCAGGCGCACCGGAGCCATCAAAACTTACCGGCAACTCAACACATCGGACAACGAACAATAATTTCTATCCTTATCTGCTCATGCAATTGGGCAGCGCGGGAAATAACGCAAAAGCGTAAGCAAAGAAGAATCGCTTGGTTCGCTCATGTGGAGTGGCTGGCTATGCTGTGCAGCGTATTAGCCTTGTCCAGTCACCCATCATTTCAACCGCTCATACATGACGACGCTCAACGAGTATCTCGTGCAAAAGCGCGCTGCCTGGCTTGCGAAACGCGAAGCCGCGCGCAACGATCCGGATCTCAAGTCCAACCGGCTCAAGGCGCGAGAGTCGGACCCAATAGCGCCGCAGCACGCAGCCGCGCCAGCCCAATGAAACGACAACAAAGCGACAACAACGACAACGAAAAGACAACAAGAGGACCACAATGAAACCGACACACAGGGCACGCGCGATCCGGCTCGTCGCGCTACTGGCGAGCGCATTCATCGGGATCGTGCCTGCGGGCGCGAGCGCCGCGCCCGACCACGGTGGAACGCTGACCTGGCTCGTGACGCCCGAGCCGGCTTCCATTGTTCCTCTCACTACGACGGCCGGGGGCAATGCGGAGATCGGCCCCAAGGTGGTGGAGGGCCTTCTGACGTATGACAGGAACCTCAACCCGAAGCCGCTGCTCGCCACTTCCTGGGTAGTCAGCACGGACGGACTGCAATACCGGTTCAATCTGCGTCGCGGTGTGAAGTGGCATGACGGCAAGCCCTTCACGTCCGCCGACGTTGCCTTTTCGATCCTGACGTTAAAGCAGGTGCATCCGCGTGGGCGAAGCACGTTTGCCAACGTGACCGACGTGAAAACGCCGGACCCTTACACCGCAGTCATCGAGCTTTCCAGGCCCGCGCCGTTTCTGTTGACGGCGCTCGCGGGCACCGAGTCGCCGATCATTCCGAGGCACCTGTACGAGGGCACCGACATCGCGGCGAGCCCATACAACAGCGCCCCGGTCGGCACGGGTCCGTTTGTATTCAAGTCGTTCGTGCACGGCAGCAACATCGTGCTCGAACGCAACCCCGACTATTGGGACAAGCCGAAGCCTTACGTCGACAGGATCGTTGTGCGTTTTTTGCCGGACGGCGCGGCGCGCGCTGCGGCGTTGGAGTCGGGCGCTGCCAATCTCGGCGACCAGGCCATCCCGCTATCGGATGTGAAGCGCTTTAGCGCGCTGCCGAACTTCAATGTCGATACGACGAACTGGGCGTACAACAGCAATCATCAGCAGTTGATTTTCAACCTGGATACGCCCGTTCTGAAAGACAAGGCGGTCCGCAAGGCGATCTCGCAGGCGCTCGACGTCAATGCGCTGAACCGTGTGGTCTGGTATGGATATGGTCAGGTGTCGGCCGCCGCGATCGGTACGGCGAACGCGAAGTATCACAACGCCGACATTCACTACTTTCCGTACGACGTCGCGCAGGCGAACGCGGCCCTCGATGCAGCGGGTTATAAGCGCGGACCCGATGGCAAGCGCTTCGGCTTGCGGCTGCTGTACAACCCGTTCCAGGACCCGCGTGCGGCGGATTTCGTCCGGCAATCGCTGGCGCGAATCGGGATCGACGGCGAGATCGAAAGTTACGACTTCGCCACGTACGTGAAGCGGGCGTACACCGATCGCGCATTCGACATCACGCTAGAAGCGCTTTCGAACACCTTCGATCCGACCGTCGGAGTTCAGCGAGTGTTCTGGTCGAAGAACTTCAAGATCGGTCTGCCGTTCTCGAACGCCGCGCACTACTCCAATCCGGAAGTAGACCGATTGCTCGAGGCAGCCTCCGTCGCTACCGACGATGCCCAGCGCCGCCAGCTCTTCATGCAGTTTCAGCAGATCGTGCACGACGATATTCCGTCCGTCGAGTTCGGTGCAAATCCGAATATCACGATTTCGTCGAGGAAAGTGAAGAACTATGCGCCGGGCGGCGAGGGCATACGCGGCAATTTCGCCGACCTGTATATCGAACGCTGAATCGCCTGGCTGCCGATCCGACCTGAACGCGCCGTGCATGCCGGTCTCGCGCATCCTGCCAACGCACAGCGCTGGCGCGCGCGACCGGCAGCATCGCGCGCTCGCCATCCGAAGCACACTTCGCACACACATGAGCCAACGAAAAGGACAACTGCACCTCGGCGCGTTTCTCTATCCGACCGGGCATCACATCGCCGCGTGGCGTCATCCGGGGAGTCACGCGGATGCGGGACGCGACTTTCGGCACTACGTCCGGCTTGCGCAAGCCGCCGAAGCAGCAAGGTTCGATCTGGTCTTCCTCGCGGACGGCTCGGGAACGCGTGGCGACAACGTCGACTTCCTGAGCCGCACAGCGCACAGCTACGTCGCGCAGTTCGAGCCGCTCACCTTGCTCTCGGCATTGGCTGCTGTCACCGAGCGAATCGGCCTTGTCGGCACGGCGTCGACGACCTTCAACGAGCCGTATCACATTGCCCGCAAGTTTGCGTCGCTCGATCACATTAGCGGCGGGCGAGCGGGCTGGAACCTCGTCACGTCGTCGAATGCACACGAGGCGAAGAACTTTGGCTTCGACGAACATCTCGCTCACGCGCGCCGCTACGAGCGCGCGGTGGAGTTTGCGGAAGTGGTCGAGGGGCTGTGGGACAGCTGGGATGAAGGCGCGTTCGTGCGAGACAAAGCAGCCGGGCGTTATTTCGATCCGGCAAAGCGTCATGTGCTCGACCATCGCGGCGAATTCTTCAACGTGCGCGGGCCGCTGAATGTCGAACGCTCGCCTCAGGGCAGGCCGGTCGTCGTGCAGGCGGGTTCCTCGGAAGCAGGCAAGGCGCTCGCAGCGCGTACCGCCGAAGTGATCTTCACCGCGCAGCAAACGCTGGACGACGCCGTTGCGTTCTACGCGGACGTGAAGGGCCGCCTCGCGCAGTACGGACGCGACCCGGACGATCTGAAGATCATGCCCGGCGTGATGCCGATTGTCGGCGCGACCGAGCAGGAAGCGCAGGACAAGTTCGCCGCGCTACAGGCGCTGATCGATCCGGCGGTCGGACTTGCATTGGTGTCCGGGCTCACGGGCGGCTTCGATCTGTCGGGCTATCCGCTCGACGGGCCGATTCCCGAATTGCCTGAGACCAATGCAAGCAAGAGCCGGCAGTCGTTGACGCTCGAACTGGCGCGGCGCGAGAAATTGACGATCCGCGATTTGTATCTGCGCGTCGCCGGCGCACGCGGGCATTGGCAACTAATCGGTACCCCGAAGCATATCGCCGATGCGCTCGAGGAACGCTTCGTCAACTATGGTGCAGACGGCTTCAACGTAATGCCGGCGCTGTTGCCGGACGGCCTCGACGACTTCATCCGACTGGTATTGCCGGAATTGCGGCGCAGAGGCCTCTTCCGCACGGAATACGAAGGTGCGACGTTGCGCGAGAACCTGGGCCTGCGGCGGCCGGTGTCGCGGTATCAGCGCGAAGCTACCGTAGCTTGAGGCGTTAGATGAAGCGCGGCGCTACAACTAGCCCGCTCACGACGCTGGTTTGCCTGCAACGATGTTGGTTGCACGGTTTGCCGCGACAATATCGGCGTGGGTGGGATTCGGGCCGAGGCTGGCGAAAACCTCCGGCAGCCGGTCGCGTATCCTGGGCGCAATTCCAGGAGCGGCCGCAGCCAGCGCCTTGCGCATGGCATCCGCGTCGTAGTCGCAGCAATACGCAGGAGTTGATGGCTGCTGGCGCCAGGATTCTGCGAGCGAACCCGCGTCGACCGGATCGAAGCCCGTCTGATTCACCAGCTCCATCACGATTTCCCTGGAGCGCAGGTCATCCCCCGCCACGGCGACGGCGAGGCGGCCAGGCGTCCCCTCCGGCTGACCCAGTTCTGCGAGCGTGTAGGCCAGCACGTTGTTGAATGCCTTGATGACAGGGCGCCCGATCTGTCGGGATACCCACACGCTTTCGGGCATTCCTTCGTCGATTTCCGGAATGTGCGGGTCGCGCATGTCCGGGTAGTAGTTGCCGGTGTCGACGACGATCGCGTCAGCCGCTACGGAACCAAACAAATCCGCAGGAAGCGCCTGTATGGCGGGCAGCGGAATCGACAGGATGATGACTTGCGCGCCCTCGACCGCGCCGCGAACATCCACGGCTTGCCCGCCGATCTCGTCGGCGAACTGTCGAACACCATCCGCCCCGCGAGAGTTCGCGACGCGGACTTCATGGCCTGCCGCGCTCAACTTGCGGGCGAGAGACGCGCCAATGTTTCCTGTTCCGACGATCCCGATTTTCATAGCTGTATCCTCGATATTGCACGTGGCGCCCACTTTAGCTGGCTTATGTTGTAATGATAAGTACCGACTAAAAAGTAAGTAGCGTACCGAGGTGTTTGTGTCTGAAGAGCGTGAATGGAACTGCGAAGATCCCAAGAAGCGGCTTGAATGGGCCGAGGCGACGACAGAGGCCCTCCGGGTTCTGGAGGGCAAGTGGAAGATCGTCATCATTTGCCAGTTGTTTGCCGCAAAAGGCCCGCTGCGTTTCTCCGATCTGGAGAAGCTGATTGACGGCATCAACCAGAAAATGCTGATTCAGCAGCTCAAGCAGCTGGAGAAAGACGGCATCGTGCGGCGAACGGTGTATCCCCAAGTGCCGCCGAAGGTAGAGTACGAACTTTGCGATATGGGATATGCGCTCGGGCCGTCGATGCAGGCGTTAATCGAGTGGGCCGAGATGAGGCGCAAACGTGCCGGAGGTGACGGCTACTGAGAAAGAGGCCGGCGGCGGCTCGACCGCGCGGCGCGGCGTGCGGCTCGCTGATACCTCGGGCAAAGTGCAAGGACTACGAGTCGCCGTTCCCGACGTAACTGATCCCGTCGCCGTCGGTAACCTGGGTCGGCAAGCAAGGGGTCCAGGACCAGTCACATACCGTTCCGCTTACCTTCTACGACCTGTCGGCGCGCTCCGGCATGACCTGAACGACAATGGGCCGGCTCTTCCAGAACATGTTGTGGACTCGGGCCTGCAGATTGCGCAACGCATCCGGCGACGTGCCGTCGAAGGTGAGCACGATCGCGGGCCGCGCTCCCGTTCCGTGGTAGCGGTGGATCCGATCGAATGGCGGAAAGCCGTATTTGATAAGGAAATCATTGATTTCGTCATCCGAAGTATTGTCTTCAACGTTTCCCATCCAGAGATCAGCCATAAAGTGCTCCCTTAGTGGAATCGATACGCGGTCAGGCCATGATGTTGACGCCGCCGTCGATATACAGCGTCTCTCCGGACAGGCGCCGGGCGTAGGGCGTCGCCAGAAAGGCGCAGGTAAACCCAACATCCATGATGTCGACCAGCTCGCCCAGCGGCGCGCGTTGCGCAGCTTCCGTAAGTAGCAGATCGAAGTCTTTCAGGCCAGATGCGGCTCTCGTCTTGAGCGGCCCCGGTGAAATGGCGTGAACGCGGATTCCCTTCGGGCCGAGTTCATATGCAAGGTAACGGGCGCAGGCTTCCAGTGCGGCCTTGACGGGTCCCATCATGTTGTACGAAGGCACTACCCTGTTTGCGCCGTGATAGCTCATGGTGAGCATGGTGCCGCCGTTTTTCATCAAAGGCGCGGCAAGGCGGGCCATGCGCACGAACGAGTGGCACGAAATGTCCATTGCACTCGCGAAGCCTTCGCTCGAACTGTCGATCAACTGTCCTTGCAGATCATTTTTGGGCGCCCACGCGATCGAATGGACGAGAATATCGAGGTTGCCCCATTCCCTGTCGATTCGCTCGAACACGGCCGCAAGCTCGCCCGGGCTCGAAGCATCGAGCGGCTCGAAGATCGATGCACCGAGGGCCGTTGCAAGCGGCTCTACATAGGGCCTTGTTTTCTCGTTGGCATAGGTAATCGCGAGGTCCGCGCCCAGCTCGCGAAACGCTTTCGCACATCCGTACGCGATCGAATATTCGTTGGCAATGCCTGTGACCAGCGCTTTCGCGCCACTCAGGATCGGCTGCGGCGGGGCGGATGTCATGGAGGTATCCTTCGGGTCCGGTCGGGCGTACGTTCGCTCTATGAGGCGGCGGCATGGATCGCCGCGAGTGTGTGTTGCCCTATCATGAGTTCTTCATTGGTCGGGATGACCCAGACGGATACCTTGCTCGACGCAGCGCTGATGCAGGGGCCGCCCGACTCGTTTGCCGCAGGGTCGAGTTCCAGTCCGAGCCATGCGGCGTCGCGCACAATGCGCTCGCGAATCGCGCTGGCGTTTTCCCCCACGCCGGCTGTGAGAACGAGCGCGTCGATGCCGTGCATCGCGGCCGCTAGCGAGCCGAGTTCACGGGCGATCCTGTACGTGTAGATATCGACTGCGAAACGGGCGCGTGGCGCATCGCTCGCGAGCAGTGCGCGCATGTCGCTCGAAATACCGGACACGCCAAGCAGGCCCGACTGCCGGTAGACCAGATCTTCGATGTCCTGCTTGTCCATCTTCAGTGCATCGATCAGATAGAGAATTACGCCCGGGTCCAGATTGCCGCAGCGTGTGCCCATCGGGAGGCCATCGACGGCGGTGAAGCCCATCGTGCTCGCGACGCTCTTGCCGCCCACCATCGCGCACATGCTGGCGCCGTTGCCGAGATGGGCTACGACGCATCGGCCTGCTGCCGCGGCCGGTGCGATCCGAGGCAGCACGCTCGCAATGTACTCATAGGAGAGGCCGTGAAAGCCATAACGGCGCACGCCTCTTTCCGTGATCGCCGAGGGTAGCGCATAAGCCTGCGCGACCTCGGGTGTCAAGCGATGAAACGCCGTATCGAAGCAGGCTACCTGCGGGATATCGGGCCGAGTTCGCGCGATGATGCGTATCGGACTCAGGTTGTGCGGCTGATGCAGCGGTGCGAGCGGCACCAGCTTGTCCAGTTCGTCGAGAACGGCGGGCGTCACCGTCACCGGGCCCGAGTACATCTGACCGCCGTGTACGACACGATGGCCGACGGCGATCAGACGATATCCTCCGCCGTAGCTTCGCAGGAAGCCGCCGATATGCTCGATTGCGCCCTCGTGTCCGAGCGTTGGATCGGCGTCCCAGTCGCGGGTTGTCGTGTTGCCGTCGCTGTCTACGGCGATAAAGCGTGGCGCCGTGCCGAGACCGTCGACCTGACCGCGCAGCACGAGATGCATCGTCGCACCGTCTACGCCGAAGGCGCGGAACTTGATGCTGGACGAACCGGCGTTCAGTACCAGAATGACATCCGGCATGGCGTTACCTCAACACCTTGTCGCTCGTGCGCCTGGCGTCTGCCACGAGGGCCGCCACTGCGCATGAGGCGAGGCGCGTCAGCAAGCTGTCGGCGCGGCTGGTTAGCACGATCGGCACACGGGCGCCCAGCACGATACCCGCCGCATCCGCACCAGCGAGAAACGACAGGCTCTTCGCGAGCATGTTGCCGGCTTCCAGGTCGGGCACCATCAGCACGTTGGCGCGGCCCGCCACCTGCGAATCGATCTGCTTGATCCGGGCCGCTTCGACACTGATCGCGTTGTCCAGTGCAAGCGGACCGTCTACCAACGCTCCCGTCACCTGACGTCGATCGACCATTTTGCAGAGCGCGGCGGCTTCGATCGTGGAAGGCAGTTTCGGATTCACGGTTTCCATCGCTGACAGAATCGCGACGCGTACTTGCTCGAATTGCAACGCGTGACCCAGGTCGATCGCGTTCTGCAAGATGTCCATCTTCACGTCGAGTGTGGGCGCGATATTGATCGCGGCGTCGGTGACGATCAGCGCCTGCTCGAGCAGCGGGACGTCCATGACAAAGCAGTGGCTGATACGCCGTTCGGTACGCAGCCCCGACTCGCGGCTCACCACCGCGCCCATCAGTTCGTCCGTATGCAGGCTGCCTTTCATCAGGGCTTCTGCCTTGCCTTCGCGCACGAGTTGCACTGCGGCGGCTGCCGCGGCGTGGCTGTGCGGGGCATCGACGAGCGCAAAGCCGGCGATCGCAACGCCGGCCAGCGCGGCTGCGGCTTCGATACGCTCGACCGGCCCCACGAGTATCGGCGCGATGAGCCCCAGCCGCGCCGCTTCGACAGCGCCCTCGAGCGAGCTCGCATCGCACGGATGCGCGACCGCCGTTTTCATCGGCGGCAAGCTTTTGCAGTGCTCGATGAGTCGTTGGTACTTGCTGTGCTTCGCTTCCATTGAGGCTCCATGCAAAACAGGACCGTGTGCATCTGGCTGGCGGACTATGGCCGCGCGAGCGCAGCAACGGAGCGGCCCGGCGTGGGCTTCGCCGTGAGTGCCTGGCGAATGCGATCGAACATGGCCCGCTGCGCTTCAGTCGGACCGGTGCTTTGTACGCGTTCGTCTTTCAACAATTCGTCTAGCAGCGTAATGAAACGCGCCCGATCTTTCCTGTCGGCGACAAGTACCGGCAACGTGGCAATCGCCTCATCCTGCTCGAAGCTGACGATGATTTCCTGCTCACCGCGAATTCGCCGCCACTGATCGGCAGGCAGATCCGGAAGATAGCTCGCGTACGCCTGAGCCAGTTCCTTGCGCGTGACGAGCCGCGAAAGCGGCAATGGCTCGCCTTTGCGCGAGAGCAGGGCGGCCGCGCGTGCGATTGCTTCCGTGTAGCCCCCTTCGCGGATCGACGCGAGCGCTTCCTTGACGAACGGCAAATCGCGAGGATCACTGTCGGGCCCGGTCCCGCTTTTGGCCCCGCTTTCTGCCGCAGGTTTAGCGTCAGCGAGATAGAGCGAGAACAGGTTGCCGTAGATCGTGAAGAATGTTGCCTCCGTACCTGCATCGCGCATCTCCCGATAGTAATCGAGCGATGCGCTGATCATTTGCGAGCCGCTTTGCTCGATCGCGCGCCACGGGTTGTCTGCTTCCGCGGGCTGGCGATGATTCTTCACCGCGCTCGCCGCGGACGGCAGCCACGCGAGCCAGGGATTAAGATCCGAGAACGCCCAGCGCTGCAAACGCAATGGGTGAAATTCGCGAAACAGCCGCGCGGTCGTTTCGTTCGACATGGCCTGCACGATCGGCTGGGCGAACAGTTCGTACGCACGCTGGTTGAACTCGGAAAGTTGTGCGACGGCTTCGAACGGCTTTTCGTCCTCGCGCTCGAAGCGGTTGAAATGCGCCGCGATTTCTTCGAGCCGATGTTCTCGAAACTCGACCTCGTATTCGGTTTCGCCGTTTGCGTCTTTCCGTTCGGTGATCGACATTCCGTAGAGGCCGGGCGCAAAAGATTCGATGGCTTCCAGCACTGAGACGATCTGCGTGTGTTCCTTCTTTGCCACTTTGCCCGATACAAAGATGCCGAGATGGCCGATGTCCTGATGCATGAGTCCGACGATCACCTGGCCGCGGGCCTTGATCTCCTCGGTGCTGCCGTACAGATCCGCCACCCAGTTAAATGCCTGTTGCGGCGGCGTGATGTTATCGCCAAGCGACGCAAACAGAATGATCGGCGAGCGGATCTCGCGCAGATCGAATGCCTTGCCGCTTGATCCTCTCACATCGCCAGACCAGAGCTTGTTTCCGATGAACAGGTTGTGCGTGATCCACTCGATTTCCTCGCGGTTCATCAGATAGTAATCGCCCCACCAGCGTTCGAAGTCGAGAAAGCGGGGCGGTTCGGTATCGACGTTATGAAAGAGGTGATAGTACTTGTCCCACAGCGTATTCGCCGGATTAAGGCTCTCGAAGTTCTGCACCAGATGAGCGCCGTCGAATTTTCCGGCTCCGAGATCCGCGGCAAATGACGCGAGCCACGAGCCTCCGAGTATGCCGCCGGCGTAGCGCATCGGGTTATCGCCCTGGCCTTCGCTCCACGCACCGCTCCAGTAGGACATCGGCGCGCCATTGATGACGATCGGGCCGGTGTCGTCCGGGTCTGACGCCGCGATCATCATCGCCGCCCACCCGCCCTGGCAATTACCGACGAGCGCGGGTTTCGGGCTGTCGGGGTGTAGCGTGCGCAACCGCTTCACGAACTGCTGCTCGGCGGCGCACACGTCGAGCAATGTCTGGCCCGGTTCTGGATCGGGAAAGAAGATGAGAAAGTACACCGGATGTCCCCCGCGCAGCGCGACACCGGCTTGTGAGTCGTCCTTGAAGCCTCCAATGCCCGGGCCATGGCCGGCGCGCGGATCGATGATGAGGTAAGGGCGCTTGCGCGGGTCCACGATCACGCCTTCGGAAGGCTTGATTTTTAGCAGCGCGTAGTTGACGGGTCTTTCGAACTGGCGACCGTCGAGAACAGACTCGTAGTCGAAGTGCAACACGGGTTTCGGATCCTGCCGGGCCCGCTCGCGATACGCAGTCCCGCGCTCACGCAGCGTATCGAGAAACATGACCGACCGCTGAATGATGTCGAGCCCGTAAGACCATGTGTCCCAAGGCGTTGGCGCACGCGTGGTCGGCGCGGCTGCAGTGTCGCGATCGACACCTGACGCGGTGCGCACGCGTTCTGTCAGATGCTCGTGTGCGACCGCGCTGCGTTTCGTCAAAATGCGGGCAACCTTTGCATTGATGTCCCGACTGCGTGAAAACTGCTTTGCTCCGTCCATGAGATGGACCTCGACATTGAAAAGCGGGACCAACGAGGCGCGACTTGCCAACGGTTCGAATGCTGAAGGCAGCGCCCGACTGTGGCAATTGGACCATGGTCCTACACGCGAACCGCTGGTTGCTGCCGGCCCGGCGGCGGGCAGGCGGCCGACGGCGTAATGGAGCAGGTTGGCTGCCCGCCAACATCGGCCTAAGGTCCTATTGCCTGTCGCCTGTCCGGCGTTTATCTCTATTGTGTAGAGCCGCTCGCCTGTTTGTTGGGGCCGAGGCTGCACGCACAGGAGACACCAGCATGAGCAGCGATCGAGCATCGGACTCCTCGTACCCAACCGCGCTCTCCAACGACGAACTAAGGCTGATCGACGCCTGGTGGCGCGCGTGCAATTACCTCTCGGTCGGCATGATTTACCTCAAGGACAACCCGCTTTTGCGCGAACCCCTCAAAGTCGATCATGTAAAGCACCGTCTGCTTGGGCACTGGGGCGCAAGTCCCGCGCTTTCGTTCGTCTGGGCGCATCTGAATCGCGTGATCAAGCGCGACGACCTGGACATGATTTTCATGGCCGGGCCTGGGCACGGCGCGCCTGGCGTACTCGGCCCAGCCTATCTCGAAGGCACCTATTCGGAGGTCTACCCGGACAAAAGCGAGGACGCCGAAGGCATGCAGAAGTTCTTCAAGCAGTTCTCGTTTCCGGGACATATCGGCTCGCATGTGACGCCCGAAACGCCCGGCTCTATTCATGAGGGCGGTGAACTCGGTTACAGCCTGTCGCACGCTTATGGCGCTGCGCTCGACAACCCTGCTCTGATCGTGGCCTGCGTGGTCGGCGATGGTGAGGCCGAGACAGGTCCGCTTGCGACCGCGTGGCATTCGAACAAGTTCATCAATCCCGCGCGCGACGGCACCGTACTGCCAATTCTGAACCTGAACGGCTACAAGATCGCCAATCCGACGATCCTCTCGCGCATCAGCCACGGAGAACTCGCGGCGTTACTCGAAGGCTACGGCTATATGCCGTATTTCGTCGAAGGGTCCGACCCGTCGCAGATGCATCAGACAATGGCCGGCACGCTCGATACTGTGATCGCCGACATCCGCTCGATTCACGAAAGAGCGCGCGCGGATGGCAATGCCGAGCGTCCACGCTGGCCGATGATCGTGTTGCGCACGCCCAAGGGCTGGACGGGGCCGAAGGAAATTAACGGCCATAAGGTCGAGGGGTCATGGCGTTCGCACCAGGTGCCGTTCTCGGATGTAAGGGGAAACCCCGCGAACCTCGACCTGCTCGAAAGCTGGATGCGCGGCTACAGGCCCGGCGAATTGTTCGATGACTCCGGAAGGTTGCTTACGGAACTGCGCGAGCTTGCGCCGCAAGGCCCGCGCCGCATGAGCGCGAACCCGCATGCAAACGGCGGATTGTTGCGCCGCGATCTGAAGCTGCCGGACTTTCGCGACTACGCGGTCGAAGTTTCACGCGCCGGCAATGTGCTGCGCGAAAACACGCAGCCGCTCGGCCAGTTTCTGCGTGACACCATGCGTTGCAACATGGACACCTTCCGCGTCTTCGGCCCCGACGAGACCGCGTCGAACCGGCTTCAGTCGATTTACGAAGTCAGCAAGAAAGCGTGGATGGCAGACATGCTGCCCGAAGACGACGACGGCGGCGAACTGTCGCGCGACGGCCGCGTGATGGAGATGCTCTCGGAGCACACGCTGATGGGGTGGCTCGAAGGCTATCTGCTTTCCGGCCGCCACGGCTTCTTTCACACGTATGAAGCGTTCGCGCACGTGGTGGACTCGATGTTCAACCAGCACGCGAAATGGCTGGACGTATGCAAGAACCATGTGCCGTGGCGGGCTTCGGTGGCCTCTGAAAATATCCTGCTTTCGTCGACGGTATGGCGTCAGGATCACAACGGCTTCTCGCATCAGGACCCCGGCTTCATCGACCTCGTGACTAACAAGAGTCCCTCGGTCACACGGGTTTATTTGCCGCCGGACGCCAATACGCTGCTCGTCGTGGCGGATCAGTGCCTGCGCTCGACCGACTGCATCAATGTGATCGTCGCCGACAAGCAGAAGCACCTGCAATTCACGACTATCGACGAAGCGGGTCGTGCATTGCGCGAAAGGCATGGGTCTTTGGCGGCGCGCGAGCAATGACGAAGACATGGAGCCCGACGCGGTGATGGCTTCATGCGGCGACGTTGCCACGCAGGAAGCGCTCGCAGCAACGGCCATTTTGCGTGAGCGTCTGCCCGAGTTGAAACTGCGCTTCGTGAATGTAGTCGATCTGTTCAAAATGCAGCCGGTGACAGAGCATCCGCACGGCTCGACGGAGCGCGAATTCGACAGCCTGTTTACCGTCGACAAGCCCGTGATATTCAATTTTCACGGCTACCCGTGGCTGATTCACAAGCTTGCGTATCGATTCCGCAATCACGAGAATCTGCACGTTCGCGGCTACACGGAGAAGGGCAACATCAATACGCCGCTCGAACTGGCGATACTCAACAAGGTCGACCGCTTCAATCTGGTGCTGGACGTGCTCGATCGTGTGCCGCGCCTGCAGGGCAGAACCGCACATCTAAGAGAAGACATGAGGAACGCGATCATCCTCAACATGAATTACGCGCATGAGCACGGTACGGATAATCCGGAGTTGTCGGAATGGGTGTGGCCGTATTGACCGTCCGGAGCATAGAACCTGCGTTGCGCGATCCAACGGGAGCCGGGGCCGATCCCGCCCCGGCGTGAAATGCGAGGGCCGAGACCATGAACGAGGTTTCCGTAGCGGAAGCGGCTTTGAATACGCAAGGCGCCACTCACGACGTGAGCGGCTACGCGTTCCAGAACGACGTAGTCAGGAATCTGATTTGCCGGGTAGGACGCTATCCGGACATTGCAAGCCCGCACGACTGGTACATGGCGCTTGCCTTCAGTGTGCGCGATCGGATGCTCGCGCGCTGGGCCGCGTCGACGAAAGTCTACGCCGCACAAAACGTCAAGGTCGCCTGTTATCTGTCCGCGGAGTTTCTGATCGGCCCACAGCTTGGCAATAACCTGCTCAATCTCGACATGGGAGACGAAGCGCGCGAGGCGATGCATGCGCTGGGGCAGGATGTCGACGCGCTGCTTGCGATCGAGGAAGAACCCGGACTTGGCAACGGCGGCCTCGGACGCCTTGCCGCGTGCTACATGGACTCGCTTTCCACGCTGGAAATACCGGCGATCGGTTATGGCATCCACTACGAGTTCGGCATCTTCGATCAGGTTATCCGCGACGGCTGGCAGGTGGAGGTGACAGACAAGTGGCTGCAGAACGGCAATCCCTGGGAAATCGTACGGCCGGATGTGAGTTACTACATCGGCTTCGGCGGATACACGCAACAGCAGACCGACGCTGAAGGCCGCCTCCGCGTGAACTGGATACCGGCGCGGCAAGTGAAGGGCGTTGCCTGCGACCTGCCGGTGCAGGGCTATCGTGTCGATACCTGCAATGTACTTCGGCTGTGGAAGAGCGAAGCGGTCGAGTCGTTCGACTTCCAGGATTTCAACGCCGGCGAATACTACGAGGCTGTGCAGGAGAAAGTGGTTTCTGAAACCTTGTCCAAGGTTCTCTATCCGAACGACGAGCCCGAGGCGGGCAAGCGTCTGCGGCTTGCGCAGCAGTATTTTTTTGTTTCGTGTTCGCTGCAGGATATGTTGCGGCTAGCGGCATTGAAGAACACATCGATCGAACACTTTCCTGACCTGTTTGCCGCGCAACTCAACGATACACATCCATCAATCGCCGTTGCCGAGTTGATGCGTCTGCTGCTGGACGTGCACGGACTTTCCTGGGATGCGGCGTGGGATATCACCCAGCGCACTCTTGCATACACCAATCACACGCTGTTGCCCGAGGCGCTTGAAACGTGGAGTCTGCCGCTCTTTCAGAGCCTGCTGCCGCGCCAGCTCGAAATCATTTATGAAATCAATCACCGTTTTCTCGACAGCGTGCGGTGTGCTTTTCCCGCCGACGACGCGCGCGCGACGCGCATGTCGCTGATCGACGAACGCGGCGACAAGAAGGTGCGCATGGCGCATCTCGCCACGGTGGGCGCGCATGCGGTCAACGGAGTCGCGGCATTGCACTCCGATCTTTTGCGCCAGACGGTGCTGCGTGATTTTGCGGAGATGTATCCACAACGCTTTCTCAACGTGACGAACGGCGTGACGCCGCGCCGCTTTCTCATGTTGAGCAATCCGGGGCTCGCGGGTCTTCTCGACAGGACTATCGGCGCGAAGTGGCGAGCCGACCTGACCGAGCTCGACGCGCTTGCCGCGCATGCCGACGATGACGGCTTTCACGAGGCGTGGCGTGCAATGCGCTTCGACAACAAGGCGGCGCTGGCGGCGCGTATCGCTGACGCAACAGGTATCGACGTCGACCCGAACGCGCTATTCGACGTCCAGGTCAAACGCATCCACGAGTACAAACGCCAACATCTGAACGCGTTATACATAATCAGTCTGTATCGGAGGCTATGCCGCGATCCGGGGCTCGACATCGCGCCGCGCTGCTTCATCTTTGGCGGCAAGGCGGCGCCGGGCTACGCGATGGCCAAGCTGATGATCCGCCTGATTACGGGCATTGCGGAAGTCGTCAATGACGATCCGGTAATCGACGGTCGGCTGAAAGTCGTGTTCTATCCTGACTTCAACGTGAAAAACGGGCATTGGGTGTATCCCGCCGCGGACCTCTCGGAGCAGATTTCAACCGCGGGCAAGGAGGCATCCGGCACGGGCAACATGAAGTTCATGATGAACGGCGCGCTGACCATCGGCACGCTCGATGGCGCGAATGTGGAGATCCGTGAAGAAGCGGGCGCCGACAACTTCTTCCTGTTCGGCTTGACCGCGCAACAGGTCGAAGAGGCCAAGCGCGACGGCTATCGTCCTTCCGACTATGTGAAGTCTAACGACGAACTGAGCGATGTGTTTTCGCAGATCGCGCAAGGGCGCTTCTCGCGGGGCGACCCGAATGTATTCAGGCCGCTTGTCGACAGTCTGCTGCAATTCGACCCGTTCCTCGTGCTGGCCGATTTCGCGGATTACGTCGCGTGTCAGCAACGTGTGAGCGACGCGTGGCAGGACGCAAGGCGGTGGACGCGAATGTCGATTATGAATACGGCGCGATCGGGCAAGTTCTCGTCCGATCGTGCGATAGGTGAGTATTGCGAGCGCATATGGAACGCTCGTGCAGTGAGGATCGACCTTGAGCAGCGCTAACGTCGATAGCCAGCGTACTTATGTAGCGCGGCCCGGCTCACGATTTCCGCCTGGTGCGTCGGTCGTGCCGGGCGGCGTAAATTTCTGTATTTTCTGCCGGCACGCGGCTCGCCTGGAACTGCTGCTTTACGCTTCGCCGGATAGCATCGCACCGTTCCAGATCGTCGGACTAACGCCCGAAACAAACCGCACATTCTATTTCTGGCATGTGTTGATAGAAGACCTTCCGGAGCAATGCTGCTACACGTGGCGTGCATACGGCCGTCATGGTGTTCCGCAACTGGATGACGAAGCCAGCAGCCGTTTTGAGTTGCTCGATCCCGGCGCGCGCGCGGTCAGCGATCGGCGATGGCGCCGCCAGCCCGCTGCCGCTGTACGGGAGCGAGAGCATGCTTCGCTGCGAGCCATCGTCACCGAACCGCTGGGCGAACGCGAAGACGTGAGCGTGCGCACACTCGATGACGCGATCATCTACGAGCTGCATGTAGGTGGATTCACGCGCGATTCGTCGAGCGGCGTTCAACATCCCGGAACCTTCTCGGGGCTGATCGAGAAAATCCCCTATCTGAAGGATTTGGGCATCACGCACGTGGAGTTGCTGCCGGTGATGGCTTTCGATGAGCAGGACGTGCCTGCACCGGCTGCAGCGATCGGCCTCGTCAATTACTGGGGCTACAGCACGCATAGCTTCTACTCTCCGCATCCTGGCTATAGCGTCGAACCTGGGCGCGCGCCGCAGGAGTTCCGTGCGTTCATCGATGCGATGCACGCGGCCGGGATCCAGGTGCTGCTGGACGTGGTGTTCAATCACACGGCGGAAGCGGGCGCGAGCGGCCCGGGTGATCAATTTCAAGGTGCTCGCCAACGAAGTCTTCTATCACGTCGATCCGGCGCAAGGAGGACGTTATCTCGACTACACAGGCTGCGGCAATACGGTCAACTGCAATCATCCGCTGGTGTCGGCGTTCATCCTGCGTTGTCTCGAGTACTGGGTTCGGGAATTCGGCGTGGACGGTTTTCGTTTTGACCTCGCGAGCGTATTCACGCGCGGCGAGGGCGGTGCATTGCTAGGTACGCCGCCGTTGCCGTGGGCAATGGAAGCTTCCCCGGTACTCGCGCGCGTGCCGCTGATCGCGGAGGCCTGGGACGCGGCGGGGCTGTATCACGTCGGCGCGTTTCCGGGCATGGCGTGGGCCGAGTGGAACGGGCGTTACCGTGACGTGATCCGGCGCTTCGTGCGCGGCGATCCTGGAATGATCGGCCAGATGTGCACGTGTCTCGCTGGGAGCGCTGATCTTTACCAGGCGGACGGCAGATTGCCAGTGAACAGCATCAACTTCGTCACCTGCCACGACGGCTTCACGCTGCGCGATCTCGTCAGCTACGACGCGAAGCGCAACCAGGCCAACGGCGACGACAACCGCGATGGCAGCAACGATAACCTCTCGTGGAATTGCGGCGAGGAAGGCGACTCAAACGATCCGTCGATCGTCCGTCTGCGTTTGCGGCAGGGGCGCAACTTCATTGCGATCCTGCTGCTAAGCCAGGGTGTACCCATGCTTCTCGCCGGCGATGAAATCCTGCGTACCCAGCGCGGCAACAACAACGCTTACTGCCAGGACAACGAACTGTCGTGGACGGACTGGCGCTTCTCCGATGACTCGCTTGACATGCTGCGTTTCGTGCGCGAGATGATTGCGCTGCGCAAGCGTCACCCGAGCCTGCGTCGTCGCCGGTTCTTCACGGGCGGTACGGAGCATGGCCAAACGCATCCCGATGTGGCGTGGCACGGGGAACGGCTCGGAGCGCCCTCATGGGGAGACCCGCAGGCTCGCCTCGTCGCGTTCACGCTCGCGGCACAGGCGCTCGACGAGCCCATGTTGCACGTCATCTTCAACATGAACGCAGACGGGCGCGATGTTGAGCTTCCCGCGCTCGACGACGCGAACTGGCGGCGGTTCGTCGATACGGCTGCGGAACTGCCGTCGAAAGTCGTTTCGAACATTGAAACGGCCCGCGTCGAGCGCGGTATCTGCCGCGTCGAATCGCGCAGTGTGGTCGTACTTGAATCGAGATGAATTGGTGCAGTGGTGCAAGACCGTCGGCGGCAAAGCGACTTCCATATTGCTGCATTGCTGCATTGCCTTGTACAACCTGAGGGGGCGTCATGGACGCAGTCAGAACCTTCGTCGAAGCTCAGCCGCTCTTTGCGCTGTTTTTGACGATCGCGGTTGGCTACCTGATCGGCGAAATCAATGTGAAAGGCGTGGCGCTGGGCTCCGGGGCAGTACTGTTCGTTGGACTGGCGCTTGGCGCGTTCGCGCCAAAAGCCACGCCGCCAGCGTTGCTGGGCACGCTGGGTCTGTTGATGTTTCTGTATGGCATCGGCATTCAGTACGGCGCACAGTTCTTTCGTGGACTGACGAGCCGCGAGGGCCTAAAGGCCAATCTCGCCGCATGTATCGGCGTCATTGCGTCAGGCCTCGCAGCGTGCGCGTTCATCCGCTTTGGCATTACGCTCGCCGATTCTCTCGGCATGTTCGCAGGGAGCGGCACGAGCACGGCGAGCCTTCAGGTTGCGATCGCGTCGATGAACAGCAGCGATGCCGCCGTGGCCTATAGCGTTGCCTATCCGTTCGGCGTGGCCGGGCCGATTCTATTTATCTATGCGCTCAACGTGGCGCTCAAAGCCAGGATACGCAAGCCGCCCGCGAAGTTGCTCGAGACTGCGGAAATCGCGCTGCGCAATGAGCGTCTCTTTGGTCTGCGGTTGCCGGAACTTCTGACACGGCTGCCTGCTGGCGTAGCCATCGCGGCCGTGCGGCGCGCGCATCGCAACCAGCTCCCCACCGACGATCTCATTCTGCGCGCCGACGACGTCCTTCTTGTCACGGCCACCGACGCGCGCCTGCTCGAGGAGGCGACGACGCTGTGCGGGGAGTTGCAGCCGGGACGCATCGCGAGTCACCGGGAAGACCTGGACTACATGCGCGTGTTCGCTTCGAATCCGTCGGTGGTCGGCATGCCGCTTGGCAGTCTGCGTTTCCCGGACGGTGTGAACTGCGCGGTTGCGCATGTGCGGCGCGGCGATACGGATCTGCTGTCCACGCCGGAGCTCGTTCTCGAAGCGGGCGATCGGGTCGGCCTGCTCGTGAACCGCGCGCATCAGGTGGCCGTGCGCGCATTCTTCGGCGATTCGATCAAGAGCACGGCCGATCTCAGTTTCATTTCCTTGGGCATAGGCGCGGCTGCGGGACTGCTGGTCGGCGCGATCCCGCTGCGCTTTCCGGGTCTCGGTGCGTTCAGTCTGGGTCTGGCGGCGTTGCTGCTGGTCGCGCTGTGCCTTGGCAAGGCGCGCCGCAACGGACCGTTCGTATGGACGATGCCGCTTTCCGCGAACCTTGTCCTTCGCAACCTCGGACTCACCATCTTCCTCGCGCAAGTGGGCATCGCTTGCGGACCCAAGTTCGTCACGACCGTCGGGACCGCGGGGCCGCTGCTGCTGCTTTATGGCGCGATAACTTTGCTCGTGCTCGTCGGCGTCACGGCGATATGCTGCCTCTGGGTTTTCAAGCTGTCTTTCGATACATCGGTGGGCGTGATTTGCGGTGCAACCGGCAACCCCGCGATTCTCGCCTTCGCGAACCGCGTTGCGCCGACGGATCAGCCCGACATCATGTACGCAATGATTTTCCCGTCGATGACCATCCTCAAGGTGCTTTTCGTGCAGCTTGCCATAGCGATTGCGGCCGGCTAGACAAAGCTGCGCCGCACGAGGACGGACGTTCAATCCGGACACTGAAGGAGTCGATCATGGAAGTAGCGGTATTTAGTTCGACGCGCTATGAACGCCGGTATCTCGACGGAGCGAATCGCAACGGTGCGCACAAGCTGCATTACTTCGACGTGTTGCTGGATACGGATACCGCCGGCCTCGCCGCCGGCTACGGCGCCGTCTGCATCTTCGTCAACGACAAGGCGGACGCGGAAGTACTCGGCGCGCTGCACAGGGGTGGGACGCGTCTGCTGGCTCTGCGCTGCACGGGCTTTAACAACGTCGATCTCGCCGCCGCCGCCGGGCTCGGCATGAAGGTGGTGCGCGTGGTGACGTATTCGCCGAACTCCGTGGCGGAACATGCCGTAGCGCTTCTGCTCGCAATCAACCGAAAGGTCCACCGTGCCTACAATCGCACGCGTGACTCGAATTTCTCGCTTGACGGGCTGACTGGCTTCGACCTTTGCGGCAAGACGGTTGCGGTGATCGGCACCGGCAAGATCGGCTGCGTGTTCGCAAAGATCATGCTCGGCTTCGGCTGCAGGGTGATCGGTTTCGATCCGCAACCGTCGGCGGAATTTCAGGCGCTCGGCCTGAGCTATGCGAAGCCCGGCGAGATAGGGGAGCAGGCCGACGTTATTTCGCTGCATTGTCCGCTTACACCGGCGACACACCACGTGATCAACCCGCAGACGCTCGCACGCGCGAAGCGAGGCGCGATACTCATCAATACCAGCCGCGGGGGCCTGCTCGACACCGAGGCTGCCATCGACGCGTTGAAGACCGGGCAGCTTGGCGGCCTTGGAATAGACGTGTACGAACAGGAGAGCAATCTCTTCTTTCGCGATCTATCGAGCGAAATCATCACCGACGATGTCTTTCAGCGACTCGTGTCGTTCCCCAACGTAATTGTGACGGGGCATCAGGCCTATCTCACGCACGAGGCGTTGACGACCATTTGCGAAACCACGCTTGAAAGCGTCTCGGCATTCGAGAACAATCGGACTTTAGAGAACGAGGTGAAGACCCAGTAGCAGCGTGCGCTATTGACTACGCGAAGCGAGGCTAACGAGGTCGCGACGCATCGGACCAAGGTCCTATACCTGCCCGCGTGCGCGAGGCCTATCGTTCATGTGCGGTGTTGCCGCGTTACTCCGTCGCGTGGCGGATACGAATCGCAATCTCATCTGTTTCCAGGCGCAAATCTGGCGCACTTCAATAAGGGAACGCTCATGAACCGTCGCACTTTTTTTTCGGTTAGCGCAATCGCACTAGCCAGCTCGCTCGCCGCGTGTGGCACGACCTCGAATCCGACGGAAGCGGCCAATAAGCGCAATGAAATCGACGACGGCGTCGATGGCGCCCTCAAGAAGCTATACAGTTCGACGCCGGGTGCTCAGGCGCAGGCCGGCAACGCCAAGGGGATTCTTGTCTTTCCGTCCGTGTTCGCGGCAGGCGTGGTGGTCGGTGGCGAATACGGCGAAGGCGCGCTTCGCGAGCGAGGCGCGTCCGTCGGGTATTACAAGACCAGTACCGCCTCATTTGGCTTGCAGATCGGCGCCCAGTCCAAGGCGGTGATACTCATGTTCATGACGCAGGACGCGCTCGACAAATTCCGCACCACCGACAAGGGCTGGACAGCCGGCGTGGATGGCTCCGTCGCGGTGGCCAAGACTGGCGCCAACGGTTCGCTCGACACTGCAACGACCAGTTCGCCGATCGTCGGTTTCGTGGTCACGAACTCCGGCCTGATGGCCAACCTCAGCTTTGAAGGCACGAAGGTCAGCAAGCTCGACATCTAGAAGCGGTGGCGGACCGGATGAATCTCCGCTGAATCTGGCGGTAACCAACCGGAAGCATCGCTCGTAAGACCCGCTAGACGCGATTCCGTACAATGGGCCTCTACGATCTTTGGACAGATCGCACTTGCCTGGTGCCCAGCGTAATGAGTCACGATACTGAACACATTCTCGCCGCCGCGCAGGCGAACTTGCAGGCCGGTCGGCTCGACGATGCGGCAAGCCTGCTTCACGGCATTCTGAAGACCGCTCCCGACCACGGCGAGGCGCTCACAGGCCTTGGCTATATCGCCGCCCAGCAGGGCGATCATGCACGCGCCGCGGACTATCTGATCCAGGCATCGGAGCGTGCGTCACTCTCGTGGCATCAACTGAAGTTCGCCGCGCAGGTTTGTCGGCTGGCGCAGCGCCGCGATGCTGCTATAGCGCTGCTCGAACGCTGCCTGGCGCAGTGTCGCAACGATGCCGCCGCGTTGCATGGTGTGGCGGTGTCGCTGATAGAGCTTGGCCAATCGCAGCGGGCACTCGAGGTGTTCGTGCATCTTTGCAAGGTCCATCCGCAACTAGCCGAAGCACACTACAACCGGGGAACGCTGCTAGGCACGATGGGGCGCTATGACGACGAGCTCGATGCCTACCGGCAGGCCATCGCGCTCAAGCCGCGGTTCGTGCGCGCATACGTTAACCTCGGGGTCGCCTTGCGAGATCTCCGGCGCTTTGATGAGGCGTTGCTTCAATTCAGGAAGGCGCTTTCGATCGATCCGAACGACGCCGGCGCACGCACGAATCGAGCACAGACCAATTTACTGCTGGGCGAATTCGAACACGGCTGGCGCGAGTACGAATGGCGCTGGCGCGATGGCACGGGCGACCACGGATTTCCGCAGCATTCGCTATGGACTGGCGCGCAACCGATAGGCGGCAAGACAGTGCTCGTTCATCATGAGCAAGGGTTCGGCGACACGCTGCAATTCGTACGCTTCGTGGATCAGCTAAGTGCGGCCGGCGCGCATGTCGTGCTGCGTGTCCAGGACGCGTTGTTACCGCTCCTCCGACATTATCCTGGCGCAGCGGAAGTTATCGGCGAGACCGACCAGGTAAAGCATTTTGACTATCACATTCCAACCATGAGTCTGCCGTTTGCGCTCAAGGTGGGTACACCCGGTCCCGCGCTATCCGGTCCCTATCTGCAGGCCGACGAAGAGCTTGTCCGTCAATGGGACGAGTTGTTGCCGGTCTCCAGACGACGGCCGCGGATTGGGATTGTGTGGTCGGGAAGCTGTACGCATCTGAACGATCACAATCGATCGATTCCGCTTGAGCAACTAAAGCCGGTATTCGAAACCGACGCGGAATTCTTCGCGTTGCAACCGGATGTGCGCGATAGCGATCGGGCGTGCCTCGCACAACTTGAGCAAAGCGGGGCGCTACGCGATGTGTCAGGACGGCTAACCAGCTTTGCCGAAACCGCTGCGCTGATCGCCCGGCTCGACCTGGTAGTCAGCGTCGACACAGCCGTGGCGCACCTGGCCGGGGCGCTTGGAAAACCCGTCTGGATCGCTCTGCCGTTCATGCCGGACTGGAGATGGCAACTCGATAGAAGCGATAGTCCGTGGTACGCAAACGCGCGGTTGTTCCGGCAAACCACGAGAGGCGATTGGACGGATGTAGTCGATGCGCTTCGCGCAGAGATCGATGCATTGCCGGACGTCTAAACGGTGGCTTTCGTGCTGACATTCGAGAGTCAGCAGGACCCAAGCGATGCTCAACCCCCAGCCGTGCGAGAGGCGACCGCGATCAATATCCAGGCGGTGGCGGAACTTGTGTGTACACCACGCCGCCGCTGCCATACCCCGTCGCGAACCACGTCGCGCCGCACTTATAGTACGGCACCTCGTTAACGGCGATTGGTGCGACGTTGCACGGCGGCGCGACAGGCGCAGGCGCTGCGACAACCGCAGCGGTTGCGGGCGGCGGTGCGGTTGCGGCAGCGGTCGCACCAACCACCATTGCCCCGGCCACAAATCCGACTGCCGCAGAGCCGCCGTCCCAATCCGAGTTGGAGCAGTTGTTGCAATCGCCATGGTAGTTGTTCTGCACGTTGCTCACGGTGTTAGCCCGCGTGTTCTGCATCTCCTTAGCGGTGGATTGACGTGCACCCTGGTTCTGGCTCGACGCAGCCTGGCGCTGGGACTGGTTCTGGCTCGCGCTCTGCTGGCGGTTCGCCTGGTTCTGGCTGGAGGTTGCCTGCATCGAACTCGCTGAACTCTGACGCGCGCTCTGATTCGCACTTGAAGTCGAGGTCGCTGTAGCCTGGCGAGAGGTCTGCCGTTGTTGGGCCGTTGCCTGCTGTCCGCCGCGAGATCGTGAACCGCCTTGCACAGCGGTCGAGCCGCCGGAAGAGAGGCCCCCAGCCGACGCTGCCCCGCCACGCGAAAAGCCACCTTCGCTGCCACCGCCACGGGCGCCACCACCTCGCTCGCCTCGTGCATCGACCTGGTTGATCAGCCCCAACGTGAGCACTGCGGCGAACAACGCCGCAATGGCACGGTCCCACGGTCCTGTTTTCATTATTTGGCTCCCTTCTTCGCAGACGACTGGCGAGCCGTGTGCGACGCACGCGGGAGTTGCGCTGCGAACGCGACTTTCTGCAGGCCCTCGGGCACCTGTGCCGAGAAGGTCGCATCGTTAAGTTGGGGCGCGAGATTCCAGTCGATAAAATCCGCCCAGAACTGGGGCTGGCCTACAGCCTTCTTGTAAGTCAGTACGATCCGCTGCAGCAGGGGCTTGTCGCCATCGGCTACCCACACCTGAAAATCCACCGTGTCGGTACGCGCGGCCAGATGATGGGACGCAGTTCCGTAGATACTCGTCTTCTCGACATAGTCCACCGAACCTACCCTGGTTTGCAATTCTTCTGGCAACCGGTTCAACAGCAGCGCAGCGAGCGGCAGGCGCATGCCGAGATCCTTGACGAAATACACGATGCTCTGGTCCAGCGCACCTGGTTGCGGCGCAGTCGCATAGACTTTGCTGGCGAGATCGACCAGAACGATCTCTTTTCCAGTCAGGACAACTAGTGTTTTTGCGCCATCGCTGCGCTCGGTTTCTACTCGCATGCGATCCGGCCGGCTCAACGTAACGGTGCGGTATTCGCCGAATTCGATTTTTTGCCCAGACGGCTGCTCCGCGTCGTAGCCGCTGCGCACACCGACACGAAAGTTCTGCGTCCCGCCAAGGAACTGCGCCATTTTCATGAGAATCGCGCGAGCCTCGGCTTGTGAGGCGGTTTCAGGCTGAACTCGCGCGGCACGCACCGGCGGTTCTTTTTGCCCGGAGGCAGGATAGGCGTGAGGAGCGCTGCTCAATAGCAGAACTAATAGCAAGCTCGCCCACGATGAGCGGCGCAATAAGTTAGTGATCAATTTATTAACTCCTCAGCTGGAACAGCCCTGACAGCTGTCGGTCCGCCCATATAAAGAATAGTGGATTACAAAGTTTTTACCATGCAAGGATGCGCATCTTAGCCAGCTAACGCGCAGCCAGGGTCTGATCAGGTGTAGTCATGGTTGCTCGATTTCGAGCCACGTGAAGTGTATTTCCGCCGGGCGTCAAGGCGTCTTGCCGGTACAGAAGGATTGGCTTGTGGATTTAAAGCCCATCGGACTACGAATGATTTGCGAAGGGATGGTCTCAAGCCACGCGGGCGTTGCTCTAAACGGCTGCTCGAACCTGAGCCGGCACCAACGACTAGCGCCCCACCATTGCATCGCAACAAGCAAGCGCACCGTCTATCTGCCACTCGCATTGCGCTCAGTCTCGTGGCGATAGCTCACCCTTCACAGGCAGTGAAAAGCACCGGAAAATTCGAAAGCCCTAGAACGATCCATCTAATGACAGGTGCGGTGCAAGTTTGAAACAACGGCATCAAAAAAAGTTTGACGACCGATTTTGATTTGTTATTGTCCCTGTCCATTGAGCGCTTTGGTAACACGCAGCGCGCGGCCGTGAGATCCGTGAGTTTCTATCTCCACGCTTTTCCCGCCTGAGCAAAAGTCAGCGTTCCGGTATTCGGACGCCGCTTTCGCTCGCGCTCGAAAGTCGTGGCCGGGTTCGCGTCGTATGGGACACGTCGGACGAGACACTGTGCGGCGTCCATACACCAGATGAAGCCTGGCCAAAAAGGCATCAAACAAGATTTGTATATATCAAACAAATTTTGACTCTGCGTTTCTGGCTTGCTATGTTTCATCCCACCCAAGGCAAGGGCCGCCATGCGCATGCAGGCGTTCCTGGCTGCGCAACGAAGATAGTAGCCAGGTGTCCGCAAACCTTTCGATAGGCTGACGAACCCACCGGCAAGCCGCGGCGCGCGAACCGGGGGGCGAGTCCTGCTGACCGGAGGCGGGGAGAGGCAAACTTAGGCATCCGTACTAGTTACCGGCTGCGCAAGTGATACAGGCGATGCGAAAAAGTCGAATGCCCAACGCTTCGAATTTTTATCGAACCTGAAATGTTCCAGAAAGAAAATACCTTTCATTTTGTTATTTAGTTAGGCATCCATATTTAAAGCCATTGAATAGATGGCTGATCTCTGATTTAACAAAAGTGCACCTGATCAGATTTATCCGTTTTGGACGTATTTGCACACATGCGGGGCATATCCGGTAAAGCGTGGTGCGTGGGCGTTGTAAAAAAGGCGGAGAAGTCCATAAGACTTTTCTTTGCACAACAGGTGTGGTCTTACTGACAAGTGAGAAGGGGAAAATGAAACAAAGGGCATTGGCGTTGGCCATCAGAAAAATGCTTTGGGCAGAACTTGCGCTGTCAGCGGCGATTGCCGCACCCGCGTTTGCACAAAGCCAACCGGCCCCGACCGGTAGTACCGCAGCCGCCACGACGTCGGAAGCCGCGCCGGCCGCGCCGGCCGCGACGGACACGGGTAACGTCACGAAGATGCAGCGCGTGGAAGTCACCGGTTCGCTGATTCGCACGTCGGACAAGGTCGGCAACACGGAAGTGCAGACCATCACGCCCAAGGAAATCGAGCAAAGCGGTTATACGACGGTGGCCGATTTCCTGCGCGGCACGTCGGCGAATTCGGGCAGCAGCTGGGGCCAAACGACCATGAACAGCTCCGCGCAAGGTGGCGGCGGCATCGCGCTGCGCGGCTTGAGTGAGAAGTACACACTGGTCCTGGTCGACGGCCAGCGCGTCGCGAATTACGGCAAGGCGGTCAACTTCACGGACACCTTCTTCGACGTCAATTCGATTCCGCTCAACATGGTGGATCACATCGATATCGTGAAGACCGGCGCCGTGTCTGTGTACGGCTCGGACGCGATTGCGGGCGTGGTCAACATCATCACGAAGAAGAACTTCCAGGGCCTGCAGATAGACGGCCAGCTCGGCAAGGCGCAGCATCCTGGCGATGCCCAGGGCAACTTCGGCGTGCTCGGCGGCTTCGGCGATCTGAACGCGGATCGCTTTAACGTGACGGCCGCGGCAAGCTACTACCGCGACAGCGGATCGTCGCTGGCGGACCGGTCGATGACGGCCAATCAGGACTTCAGCCAGTTCCCCGGCGGCCTGGCAGGCCCGCTCGGCCCCAATCAGCAGTCTTACTGGACAGCACCCGACGGCACCCAGACCGCGCTCAGCCCATGCCCGCCCGGCAGCGTCTCGGCAAACGGCGGCGCGACGTGCAAGAGCAACCCCGCCAGCGCGACATCGCTGGTGCCGTCCACCACGCGTCTGAATGCGAAGGTGCACGGCACCTTCAAAATTAACGACGACGTGCAGGCCTACGCGGACTTGTGGGTGAGCCGAAACGAAACGGTGCAGAACGAAGGTCCGGCCGTGCTTGCAAGCACGACCAACGCGTTCAATCCGGCGACCGGCTCCGCGTTGCCGCTGTCGCGAACCGTCCCGGGAAGCAATCCGTACAACCCGTTCGGCGCGCCGGCGCAAATCAATTACACGTTCCCGAATACGGTTTCAGCCGATACGGTGTCCACATTCTGGCGCGCGACGACCGGCGTGAAGGGCTCGTTCACCACGCAGAAGTTCGGCGACTGGGACTGGTCCGCGGACTACGGCCATTCGCAAAGCACGGTCGACACGACGTACAGGAATGCCCTGAACGTGGCGGGTGTCGAAAACATCTTGCAGAACGGCGTTTATGATTTCTCGAATCCGGCGGCCACGCCTAACGGATTGAACGGCGTGTTCCAGAACGACTACGAGCAGGCCATCTCCAAGCTCGACAGCGTGACGGCCAAAACCTCCACGGGCAATCTCTTCAACTTGCCGGGCGGGCCTGTGGGCGTCGGCTTCGGCACGGAGTTCCGTCACGAGAGCTCGCTGATCAATTCGCGCACCTACAGCGCGCTCGGCATCACCGCGCCGGCCAACGTGCAGACGGTCGACGGCGAGCGCAACGTGGCCGCGGTCTACTACCAGATCGACATTCCGATCATCCGCAACCTGACGTTCACGCAGGCCGGCCGTTACGACCACTACAGCGACTTTGGCGGCGCGTTTTCGCCGAGCTTCGCGCTGCGCTTTCAGCCGGTGCAGGCGCTCACGACATTCGCGTCGTACAGCCGTGGTTTCCGTGCGCCGACGCTCGTCGAAAATTCGCAGGCGACCTATCTCGCGCACCAGAATCTGGTGGACCCGAACGACCCGAGCGGCGTGCCGACCAAGCACTTCACGACCGAACAGGTGAACGGCAATCCGAACCTCGGGCCCGAGCGGACCAAGAACTACAACATCGGCTTCCAGCTATCGCCGGACTCGTCGACGGATATCGGCGCGGCGTTCTACAAGATCCATATCGACGGAGTGATCGGCACCAACGACCCGAACGCGGTGATCAACGCGAACGATCCGTCGACGGTGATTCGCAATGCGGACGGCACGGTAGCGTACATCAAGGAACAGTTCGTCAATCTTGGCTCGCTCGACACCGACGGCTTCGACATGAACTTCCGCAAGTCGGTCGGCACGAAGTACGGCACCTTCACGCTCGCGGGCGACTGGGCCTATGTGTGGCACTTCAAGCTCAATAGTCCGGGCGCGCCCACTCAGGATTTCGCCGGCAACAATCTCGCGCTGCTGCAACCGTTCGGTGCGAGCAATCCGCGCTGGAAGGGCAATACGAGCCTGAGTTGGGACTACCGCAAGTTCACGACGACGCTCACCTGGCAATACACCGGCCCGTACACCAACGCGGTGGCGGACGAGTTCGGCGACGGCGGCACCTTGTCTGTCGCGTCGTATAGCCAGTTCAACCTGATGGCCACGTATCGCGGCTTCAAGCACTGGACCATCTACGGCGGCATCAACAACATCTTCGATCGCAAGCCGCCGTTCGACGTGGAGTGGCAGGCCACGCCGGATATCACCGGCTACGACCAGTCGCTTTACACCAACATTGGCCGCTTCTTCCAGGTCGGCGCGACGTATCGCTTCTAGGCCGCGCGATGTCTGTTTTAGAAACGCAGTCTGTCTAGTCTGGTCGGTCGCCGCCTCGGCTCAGGTCTTCGGACCGAGGCGGCTCAACTTTGTTAAAGACGTAACCGGAGTTTTTCGTGCTCAATACCCTTATCAACTATTCGGTTCAATCGATGGGCCTGATTCCGCTTCTGGCCTTCATCTTCCTGCTCGGCATCTCGATCATCGTCGAGCGCTTCATGTTTTTCTCGCGAGCGGTCAAGGCAGGCAAGACGCTCGAACACGATCTCAAGATGGTCGAGCCGGCCAACCTGTCCGACGCGCAAAAGGTCGCCGAACATTACGGACAGACCGTGCAAGGGGAACTCGTCAAAAGCGCGCTGAAAGTGCGGGGCAAACCGGAAGCGGTGGTCGAGCGCGAACTCGAGGAAACCATCATGTTCCAGATGCCGCGGCTCGACCGCAACCTGTGGATTCTCGACACGGCGGTCACGCTCGGCCCGCTGCTCGGTCTGCTGGGCACGATCATCGGCATGGTGGAGTCGTTCAACGTGCTCGGCACGAGCGGCACCGCGAACCCCAACGGCGTGACGGGCGGCATCGGCCATGCGCTGACGGCCACCGCCTGTGGCCTGACCATCGCGATTGTCTGCGTGATCTTTCTGAACTACTTCAACAAGCGCATCCGCATGACGGTGAATCAGTTCGATCTGATCAAGTCGCTGCTCGTGTCGCGGTTCGCCGCCTGAATGCGCGCTAAGGAGAACGATCATGCGTAACCATCGCAGCCATTACCTGGGCGCGGAAGAGAAGGCGCGCATCGAGATCATTCCGATGATCGACATCATGATGTTCCTGCTGGTGTTCTTCATGCTGGCCACGCTGAAGATGATCCAGGGCGCGGGCATCAAACTCGACCTGCCGCAATCGAGCACGGCGGAGCAGTTGCAGCAGACGGTGAAGGTGTCCATCGGCGTTACCAAGACCGACGAAATCTATCTCGACGCAAAGCCGGTCACGCCGACAGAACTGACCGCGCACCTGCAAGGGCTCGTGCACGATTCGAAGAAGGTCGACGTGGCGATCGCGGGCGACGAAGGCACGAGCTACAAGAACATCGTCAAGGTCATGGATCTGGTGCGCGCGGCGGGCATCAGCTCGGTTGCACTGGCAACGAACCCGACGACATGAGCTCTCCGGTACTCGACATGAAAGACCCGCAAAGCCGTCTGAACGGCGCGCTATGGGCGTCGTCCAATCCGGCGCATCATGGCCGCATGTCCATGAAGACAGCGCTCGCGATCGCGCTCGTCGTCGAACTGCTGATCGTCGCGGGGCTCTCGCACGTGAGCTTCAAACAGGAGCCGCCGCCCGCGCGCGAAGTCATGCAGGTGACCATGCCGCCGCCACCGCCTCCGCCGCCGCCCGAGGTGAAGAAGCTCGAACCGCCGCCCGCGCCGACGCCGGTGAAGCCGCCGCCCAAACCGCAGCAGCCCAGGCCGTTGCCGGTGGCGAAGCCGCCGCCTGCGTTGCCGTCCGCGACGCCTAAGCCCGCCAACATCGCGCCCGCTGCGAATCCGAGCGCGAATGCGCCTGCGCTCGCCACCGCCAATGCAACGCCAGGTCCCGCTACGGCGCCCGCGGCTCCGCCCGCGCCGGTGGCGCCGCCCGCGTTGCACGGCGTGGTCGACGGACGCGGTCACTGTCAGGCGGTGCAGCCGCAGATTCCGCGCCGCGCGCTGCAAGACGGTATCTCGGCGACCGTGATCGCGCATCTGTCGATTAGCCCGGACGGCAGCGTGAGCGACGTCAAGATCGTGCGCGTGACGCCGCCGACCTCGGTCTTCAACGAGGCGGTCGTCACTGCGGGGAAGGCGTACCGGTGCGAGAAGAATGCCGAGCCGTACGTCGGCGAAGTGGCGTTCTCGTTCAAGACCACGCCGGCCGACGACGAGTAACGCGGCATCAGCATTGAAGCAGCGGCGTGCGCGATGAGCATCATCATCGTCGCGCCGGTTCGATGTATCGCGCGCCGGCTCGCAAGCGGCGCGCGACCTCTGGCATTTGAAACAGATGACACCTGTGAAGTTTCGCTGGCCGCGCGCTGTCGGCCTGAGCCTTGCGTTCGGTGTGCTGTGCGCGGGCGCGCACGCGAAGCCCTCCATATCGCAATACGACGAGCCGAAATACGCCGCGAATTTCACGCATTTCGACTACGCCGATCCCACGGCGCGCACGGACGGCACACTGAATTTTCAGAACTACAACGAATTGCAAAGCTACGATTCGATGAATCCGTTCCTCGTGCGCGGCGCGCCCGCGCCGGACGTGCTGCATCTGATGTTCGACACGCTGATGCAGCGAAGCTGGGACGAACTCGCGTCGGAGTATCCGTTGATCGCGAACGATGTCGAAGTCGCGCCCGACCTCTCGTCCGCGACGTTTCACATCGACCCGGCCGCGCGCTTTTCGAACGGCGATCCGGTCACGGCAGCCGATGTCAAATATTCGTTCGACACGTTGACGAGCCCGCGCGCCTCGCCGATGTTCAACGCGCAGTTCGCGGTGATCAGGCGCGCGGTGGTTATCGATCGCGCGACGGTGCGCTTCGACTTCCGGCACGCCGAACGCGATGCGCCGCTGATCGCCGGCGACTTGCCGGTGTTCTCGCCGAAATGGGGGATGCGCGCTGACGGCACGCGTCCGCCGTTCGATCAGATCGCGAACGAGCCGCCGATCTCGAGCGGCCCGTATCTCGTCGAGTCGCGCAAGAACGACAAGGAAATCACCTACCGGCGCAACCCTGCCTACTGGGCGGCGGACCTGCCGTCGCGGCGCGGCATGTACCGCTTCGCGAACATCACGTTCAAGCTGTATCGCGACCATTACACGCAACTGGAGGCGTTCAAGGCGGGCGACGCCGACGCGATCGTCGAATACAGCGCGACGCAATGGGCGCGCAAGTACGTGGGCAAGAACTTCGCGAACGGCCTGCTGAAGAAGGGCGATTTCGCGGACGGCCCCGCGCAGATGCAGGGCATGCTGATGAATCTGCGCAAGCCGATGTTCCAGGACGTGCGCGTGCGCCACGCGCTGACGCTCGCGTTCGACTACGACTGGATGAACCGCATGATGTTTTACGGCCAGTACAGGCGCACGAAAAGCTATTTCGATGCGAGTCCGTTTGGCGCGACCGGCATGCCGGGACCGAAGGAACTCGCGCTGCTCGAACCGTTCCGCGCGAGTCTGCCGCCCGAAGTGTTCGGGTCCATGCTGCCGCCGCCCAACACGTTGCCGCCGAACTCGCTGCGCGGCAATCTGCGCGTCGCCCGCGATCTGCTTGCTCAAGCCGGCTGGCACTATCGCGACGGCGCGCTGCGCGATCAGCACGGCACGCCGATGACGATCGAGATCATCGACGATCAGCCGGGCATGGACCGTCTGATTTTGCCGTACATGCAGGCGCTCGCGAATCTCGGCATAGACGCGCATTTGCGCGAGATCGACAGTGCGTTGTATCAGAAGCGGATCGACAACTTCCAGTTCGATATGACCACGTACATCTATCCGCCGGTGACGATTCCGGGCGTGGAACTGGAACGGCGCTTCGGCAGCGCGGCGGCTTCGCAGGTGGGCTCGGAAAACTATTCTGGCATTCGCTCGCCCGCGGTCGATTCGCTGATTCGCGCGGCGCTCGCCGCGACCACGCTCGACGACCTGCAGGCGGCGACCCGCGCGCTGGACCGTGTGCTGATCAACTCGTATTACCTCGTGCCCGAGTACTACGCGCCGGGGGCGCGCATCGGCTACAAGACGACGCTCGGGTTCCCCAACGTCGTGCCGGCGTCGTATGGATACGAGGACTGGGTGATCAGCTACTGGTTCGCAAGACGCCCGCGCGGCGACGCGGCTACGGCGACCGTCACATCCGCGGCTCACTAGCCGTTATCGAGGGATCGAGGAATCGAGGAGCAGCATGCTTGCCTACATTCTCAGACGATTGTTGTTGATGGTGCCGACGCTCCTTGGCGTCGTCACGCTCACGTTCGTCGTCACGCAGTTCGTGCCGGGTGGGCCGGTCGAGCAGGTGATGACGCAACTCCGCCACGGCGCCGGCCGTGGCGGAGAGGCGGGCGCGGGCGGCGGCGGATATCACGGCAGTCAGGGCGTCGACCCGCAGCAGATCGCGCAGATCAGGAAAGAGTTCGGCTTCGACAAGCCGCCCCTCGAACGCTATGGGCTGATGCTCGAACACTATGCGAGCTTCGATCTCGGACAGTCGTACTACCAGCATGCGCGAGTATGGGACGTGATCCGCTCGAAGCTGCCCGTGTCGATCACGCTCGGGCTATGGACGGTGCTTCTCACGTATCTGGTCTCGGTGCCGCTCGGCATCGCCAAGGCCGTGCGCAACGGCTCGCGGTTCGACACGGCGACGAGCGTGCTCGTGCTCGCGGGCTATGCGATCCCCGGCTTCGTGCTCGGCGTTCTGCTGCTGATGCTGTTCGGCGGCGGCACTTTCTGGCAGGTGTTTCCGATGCGCGGACTCACATCGGACGACTTCGGCGAACTCAGCCTGTTCGGCAAGCTGCTCGACTACCTATGGCATATCGTGCTGCCGGTCACGGCATCGGTGGTCGGCAATTTTGCAATCGTCACGATCCTCACGAAGAACACGTTCCTCGAGGAGATCGGCCGGCAGTACGTGCTGACCGCGCGCGCGAAGGGCGCCTCCGAGCGCGACGTGCTGTGGAAACACGTGCTGCGCAACGCCGCCATCCCGCTGTTGACCGGTTTGCCCGCGGCCTTCGTCGGCGCATTTCTGAACGGCAACCTGCTGATCGAAACATTGTTCTCGCTCGACGGCATGGGCCAGCTTTCCTACGATTCCGTGATTCGCCGCGATTATCCGGTCGTGCTGGGTTCGCTGTTCCTCTTCACGCTGATCGCTCTCGTAACCAAACTCATTGCTGACGTCTGCTATGTCCTCGTCGACCCGCGCATCCAGTTCAACCGGCTGGACCGATGATGTACCCGGCGCGACGCGCCGAGCCGTGACTTCTCCGTGGCGGCGGACGTGGCTGCGCTTCAGGCGGCAGCGTCTGGGCTACTGGAGCCTCGTGATCTTCATGTCGCTGTTTGTCGTGAGCCTTCTGGGCGAAGTGCTGTCGAACGACCGGCCGCTCGTGGTGCGCTACGACGGCCATTACTATTTTCCGATCGTGAAGGACTATCCGGAGACGCTCTTCGGCGGCGACTTTCCGGCACGCGCCAATTACCTCGATCCGTATATCCGCTCGCGGCTTCAGTCGAACGGCAACTTCGCGATCTATCCGCCGAACCATTTCCGCTACGACACCATCGACTATTTCGCCGCGCATCCGTATCCCGCGCCGCCCACCGCGTCGAACTGGCTAGGCACCGATCAATACGGACGCGACGTGCTTGCGCGCCTGCTATACGGCTTCAGGCTGTCGGTGCTGATGGCGCTCGCGCTGACGGTCTCGGGCGTGCTGATCGGCGTCGCAGCGGGCGCGATACAGGGCTTCTACGGCGGCCGCACCGATCTGATCGGCCAGCGCCTGATCGAGATCTGGAGCTCGATGCCCGACCTCTATCTGCTCATCATCTTCGCGTCGATCTTCGAGCCGACGCTATGGCTGCTGTTCATTCTTCTGTCGATGTTCGGCTGGCTCGTGCTGTCCGATTATGTGCGCGCGGAATTCCTGCGCAACCGTTCGCTCGACTACGTGAAAGCCGCCCGCACGATGGGTCTGTCGAACTCGCAGATCATCTGGCGTCACGTGTTGCCGAACAGTCTCACGCCGGTTATCACGTTTCTGCCGTTCCGCATGAGCGCCGCGATCCTGTCGCTCACGAGTCTCGATTTCCTCGGGCTCGGTGTGCCGCCGCCGACGCCGAGCCTCGGCGAATTGTTGCAGGAGGGCAAGAACAATCTCGACGCATGGTGGATTTCGGTGTCGGCATTTGCCGCGCTGGTTGTCACGCTGCTGCTGCTGACGTTTATCGGCGACGCGTTGCGCAATGCGCTCGACACGCGTTCGCGCGGCTCGGCATTCGGTGGAGCGCCGCGATGAACCGCACTGCAAACGAGCGGCCCTTGCTCGAAATCGAGGGCTTTTCGGCGCGTTTCGGCGATAGGCTAGCGGTTCGCGATCTGAGCCTGTCTATCGCGCGCGGCGAGCGCGTCGCGCTGGTCGGCGAATCGGGTTCGGGCAAGAGCGTCACCGCGCTGTCCATCCTGCGGCTCGTCGATCATGCGGAACTCGGCGGGCGCATTCTGCTCGACGGCGACGACCTGTTGCGCAAGACCGAGCAGGAGATGCGCGGCGTGCGCGGGGCGGACGTGGCGATGGTGTTTCAGGAACCGATGACCGCGCTCAATCCGCTCTTCACGATCGGCAAGCAGATTGCCGAAAGCGTGCGTCTGCACGAGGGCGTGCGGCCCAACGCGGCGCGGGCGCGCGGCATCGAACTGCTCAGACGCACGGGCATTCCCGAGCCCGAGCGGCGCATCGACAGTTTTCCGCATCAGTTGTCGGGCGGCCAGCGTCAGCGCGCGATGATCGCGATGGCGCTCGCATGCCGTCCGCGTCTGCTTCTCGCCGACGAGCCCACGACCGCGCTCGACGTGACCGTGCGCCAGCAGATCGTCGATCTGCTGATCGAGCTTCAGGAACAGGAAGCCGCCGAGCGCGGCATGGCCGTGCTGCTGATCACACACGACCTGAATCTCGTCAGACGCTTTGCGCAGCGCGTCGCGGTCATGGAGAAGGGCGTGCTCGTCGAAACCAATACGACGGAGGCACTGTTCGGCGATCCGCAGCATCCCTACACCAGGCGCCTGCTCGACAGCGAGCCGCGCCGTTCGATTGCGCCGCTAGGCAAAGGCGCGCGCCGTCTGCTCGAAGTGCAAGGCTTGTGCGTCGACTACAGCACGCCCGCGAAGGGCTGGCGCTCGCTGGTCCGACGCTCGACATTTCGCGCGGTGCATGACGTCGATCTCAGCTTGCGGCGCGGCGAAACGCTCGGCATTGCCGGCGAATCGGGCTCGGGCAAGTCGACGCTCGCAGCCACCGTACTGGGCTTGCAGCGCGCGGCCGCGGGTCATGTTCATATCGACGGCATGCCGCTGTCCACGCTGAGATCCGCAAGTTCCCGGCGGGCCTTGTATTCGCGCATGCAGGTCGTCTTTCAGGACCCGTTCGGTTCGCTGTCGCCGCGCATGACGGTCGAGCAGATCGTCGGTGAAGGGCTCGCCGTGCATCGCCCGGAGATCGACGCGAAAGCGCGGCGCGCGCGAGTCGCCAGTCTGCTGGACGAAGTGGGGCTCCCCGCTGATGCCATGCCGCGTTACCCGCATGAATTTTCGGGCGGGCAGCGTCAGCGGATCGCCATCGCGCGCGCACTTGCAGTCGAGCCGGAACTGCTGGTGCTCGATGAACCGACGAGCGCGCTCGACGTGTCGATCCAGCAACAGGTGCTCGCGCTGCTGGTACATTTACAGAACACGCGCAAGCTGAGCTACCTTCTCATCACGCACGACCTGGCGGTTATGCGGGCCGTCGCGCATCGCGTGATCGTGATGAAGTCGGGGCGCGTCGTGGAGAGCGGCGACACGCTCGACGTGCTGCGCGCGCCGTCGCATCCCTACACGCGCTCGCTGCTGGCCTCGTCGCTGCTGTCGCCACTGCCTGAGCCCACGCCAAACCTACGGAGCCTGAATGATTGACGAACGCTGGGTGCAAGCCGCCCGTTCACTGACGAGCCGCGCCGGATTCTGGTCGCTGCGCATTGTCGATGAGCGGATCGACGATCACGAAGTCCGCAACGACGTCGCGCAGCCGCTGCGCACCGTGCGCGATCGGGGTGCGATGCTGATCGCGTGGGTCGGGGCGGGGGCCGGTTATGCGGCGACGGCCAACCTGTCGGCGGCGGGCCTTCAGCATGCGCTCGATCTCGCAAGCGCGCGTGCCGAGGCGAGTGCGGCATTGTCGTTGATCGATCATCGCGAGGTGGCGCGGCCGTCGGTCAGCGGCGAATATGTGTCGCCGAATGCACAGCACGCGCTGCCGGGCCGCGCGGAATGGATCGACCGCCTGAGCGCGGAATGCGCGGCTGCGAAGCTTGATTCGCGCATCGTCGAACGCGTGGCGGCGGTGCAGATCACGCATACCGATCAGTTCTATATGACCGGCGACGGCGTGCGGATCGATCAGCGCTTTCGCTTCGTGATGCCGCAACTCAGCGTGGCCGCGCATGCGGACGGCGACACGCAGGTTCGCACGCTCGGCGGCAATTACGGCACGCTTGCGCAGGGCGGCATGGACGTGCTGGCGCGTTTCGGCTTCGACGGCGCAGGTCCGCGCGTCGCCACGGAAGCATTGCAATTGCTGGCCGCGCCCAACTGCCCATCGGGCAAGCGCGATCTGCTGCTGATGCCCGACCAGATGATGTTGCAGATTCACGAGTCGATTGGGCATCCGCTGGAACTTGACCGCATTCTCGGCGACGAGCGCAACTTCGCGGGCTGGAGTTTCGTCAAGCCCGACATGTTCGGCTCATATCGCTACGGGTCCGAACTGCTGAACGTGACCTTCGATCCTGAACTGCGCGAGGAAGCCGCGTCCTATGCATTCGACGACGACGGCACCGAAGCGCGCAAGGAATATCTGATCCGCAACGGCGTGCTGGAGCGGCCGCTCGGCGGCGCGCTGTCGCAGCAACGCGCGGGCATGCCGGGCGTCGCGAATTCGCGTGCGTCGAACTGGAACCGGCCGCCCATCGACCGCATGGCGAACCTGAATATCGAGCCCGGCGACAGTTCGCTCGACGAGATGATCGGCAACATTGAACACGGCATTCTGATGCGAACGAACACCTCATGGTCGATCGACGACCATCGCAACAAGTTCCAGTTCGGCTGCGAATTCGGGCAGCTGATCGAGAACGGCAAGCTCACGCAGATCGTCAAGCAGCCGAACTATCGCGGCATCTCCGCGAATTTCTGGCGCAGCCTGAGCGCCGTGGGCAACGCCGACACGCGCGAGGTGTTTGGCACGCCGATGTGCGGCAAGGGCGAGCCGGCGCAGGTCATTCGCGTGGGGCATGCGTCGCCGGCTTGCGTGTTCAGCAACGTCGACGTGTTCGGAGGCGCATGATGAACCACTTCATGTCGACGCGCGCCGGGCAACTGGTCGACTGGCAGGGGCACTTCACGTCGCTTGCCGACGCTATCGAGCGCCTTCAGCAAGGCGGCGAAACCGCGCTGAGCTCGTTCGCCGGGCGAGCAGTCGGACTTCATCCGCTTCAACGCGGGCAAGGTGCGCCAGAGCGGCACCGTGTCGCAAGGCAAGCTGACTTTGCGGCTGATCGACGGCGCGCGCCAGGCGTATTCCACGTTGACGGTCTGCGGCGATTTGCAGCAGGACATCGACGAAGTGAGCGCCGCGCTGGCGATGTTGCGGCAAGCGCTGCGCGATGCCGCCGACGATCCGCATCTGCTCGTCGATACGTCCGCATGGCAGCGCACGACGCGGCGTTCGGGCAAGTTGCCCGACCCGCACGGCTTGTCGCGCATCGTCGGAGAATGCGCGCGCGGCCTCGATTTCGTGGGCTTCTACGCGGGCGGCACGATCGTGCGCGGCTTTGCATCGACGCACGGCAGCCGCGGCTGGTACGAAGTGGACAACTTCAATTTTAGCTGGTCGCTGTACGACCCGAGCGGCCGCGCGATCAAGACCACTTATGCCGGCGACGACTGGAGCGATGCCGTTTTTGCGGCGAAAGTCGAGCAGGCCGCCGGGCGGCTCGCGGTGCTCGCTCGCGCACCGCGTGTGCTCGCGCCGGGCGCGTATCGCGCGTGGCTCGCGCCGGCCGCGCTCGCGGAGCTGCTGGGTGTAACGGCATGGCGCGGCTTCTCGGCGCGCGCGCAGGCCAGTTCGCGCAGCGAGTTATACAAGCTGCACGTGGGCGAAGTCGCGCTTGACCCGCGCGTCTCGATAGCCGAGGAACTGGAGCTGGGCATCGCGCCGGCCTTCAACGAAGACGGTTATCTGCGTGAGCGGGTCGCGCTCATCGACGCGGGGCGCAGCGCCGGCACGCTGACCAACGCAAGAAGCGCACGCGAATACGGCTTGACGCCGAACGGCGCGCTTGCTGAAGAAGCGCCAACGTCGCTTGCAATGCAGGCCGGCGGTCTCGCGGATCACGACGTTCTCGCCCGGATCGGCACGGGTCTCTATGTCGGCAACTTGTGGTACGTGAACTTTTCGGACCGCATGAATTGCCGCCTCACCGGCATGACGCGATTCGCGACGTTCTGGGTCGAGGACGGGCAGATCGTCGCGCCGCTCGACGCGATGCGCTTTGACGACAGCCTGTATCGGCTGCTCGGCAGCGAGCTCGAGGAGCTTGGCGCGCAAGCGGAATTGCTGCTCAGCGACGGCACGTGGGGCGAGCGGGCGACGGGCGGCATGCAATTGCCGGGCATTCTTGCGCGTTCGTTCCAGTTGACGTTGTAAGGGGGGCGCGGTGGTGATCTGCCCACAATCACGGCACGCTCCTCCTTTCCAGACATCGGTCGACGAAACTTAGGATTGCCTTCGACTGGTAGTCCTTCGCCAACTGGCAAAGGTGATCGGCGAACGGACGATATCGCTCGTCAAGCCCGGCAACCTGCGTGGCGTGTTGCGCGATGGCACGCATGTCGCCGAGTCGCGCCAGGTGGTGCAGCGCTTCAAGTTCCCCTGGCGGCGGCATGATGAAGCTTTCCATCGACGGAGCGGCGGCTTGCGTCCGCGGAACTTCGTAGATCCACTCGATCGAAAGAAGCATCTGGATCTGCGACAGCAGCGCGCTGAAGTCGATTGGCTTTGGCAGAAACGCGTTTGCACCGGCCGCCAGACTTTTCGCGGCGTCGCTCCCCGAGGCGCCGGCGGATACGGCAATGATGGGCCGATCGGCGAACTCGGAAATCGAGCGAAGCTGCCGCGTCGCTTCAAGTCCGTCCATCTCTGGCATGACCACATCCATCAGGATGAGCGCCGGCTGTAGCGCTTGCGCTTTTTCCAATGCTTCGAATCCGTTGATGGCCCCGACCGCGTCGAATCCGAGCTGACCGAGCATATCGATCGCCACAGCACGGTTTACCGCGACGTCATCCACGACGAGAATCAGCTTGCGCGGTCCCTTGTAACCGCTGACCGCTTGCTCGGGCGGAATGGCAACTGACTGATGCGCCACTACCTGCACGTTCAACTCGAAGGAAAACGCGCTGCCCGCGCCGTGGCGGCTGTCGACGCGGATCTCGCCGCCCATCAGGCGCAAGAGCTGCCGGCTGATAGTGAGGCCCAGCCCGGTGCCTCCTATCTGGTGCCGGGCATCGCTTACCTGCTCGAACGGCCGGAAGATTGCCCCCAGACGCGCTTCGTGTATACCAATGCCCGTGTCCCGCACTTCGAAAGACAACCGCGCGGGCGGCATCCACCCGACGCGCAGGCGCACGCTGCCCGTCTCCGTGAATTTGATTGCGTTGGAGAGCAGGTTGAGCAGCACCTGGCGCAGCCGTTTTTCATCGACTCGCACAGCCGCAGGAAGATTGGGCGCCAGCTCGCACGCGAAGGCCAAGCCCTTTTCCATTGCCTTAACCCGGATCGTCTCGGCGATGAAGTAGATAAACCCCTCGAGCGGAACGTCGGACAAAGTGAGCTCCGCCTTTCCGGCCTCCATCTTTGCCATGTCCAGAATGTCGTTGATGATTGCAAGCAGATGTTCGCCGCTGCGCTGGATCACCGTGATTCCATCGACGTGGCGTCGGTCCAGGTTCTTATCGCGCTTCAGTATCTGCGCGTAGCCCAGAATTCCGTTCAACGGCGTACGCAGTTCATGGCTCATGTGCGCGAGAAAGGCGCCCTTGGCCTGATTGGCCGCATCGGCGCGCTCCTTCGCGACGGCCAGTTCGGCCGTTCGCTCGCGGATCATGTCCTCGAGGTGTTCGCGATAGCGCCGCAATTCCTCTTCGGCTCGCCGTTGCCCGGTTATGTCGCGCGAGATGCCGAGCAGAAACTGCGGCTCGCCGCGCTCGTCGACGATGGGGATCTTCATCGTGTGCAGCAGACGCTGCCCGTGAACGGTTTCGACCGGCTCCTCGGGCACGTCGACCATCTGATGCGACTTCAGCACGTCACGATCCTTCAGCGCGAAAAATTCTGCCTCTTGCGCCGGAAACATGTCATGCACGGACTTGCCGATGATCTGTTCGCGCCCGTAGCCGAGCAATTGCTCGCCCGCCTTGTTGATGCGCACGAAGCGCAGCGTCGCCGCATCCTTTACGAAAATCGTGTCGGGGATGTTCTCGACAATGCTGTCCAGGAAGTGTTCGCTCGCTCGCGCAACCTGCTCGGCACGCTGTCGTTCGACGATTTCCGCCGTCTGACCCGCGAGCGCAGCACTGAGTTCAGCCGTGCGCTCCGCAACGCGCGCCTCGAGTCCGGCGTTGAGTTCCTTGAGCGCATCCTCGGCCTGCCGACGCTGGCGCCGATCCTTCAGGAACTGCTCGACGGCGCGCGCCATGTCGGCAATCTCGTCGCCGCCATGAACGGGCACGCCTGCCTGGACGCCGCCGACATCACCGTGACGCAGGAAGTGGCTGACCCGGCGCAGCCGCGCCACGACGTGACGACCGAGGAATGCATGGGCGATCAGCCAGGTAAGCAGCAGGCTCACCGCCACCTCGCCGGCCACCCACATGCGGGTGCGGTTTACATCGTCGGCGAGGCCTTGAACGGCTTTCCGATAATCTCGCGTGAAATAGTCAGACTGATCGCGGGCTGCGGCCGCCAAGGCGTCGGCCTGGCGGCGAAGATCGTCGTCGAGGCTGGCCAATGACGCGCCAGGCCGAGGCACGGCCTGCGACATCGTGTCGGCGCCGAGCGCGGTCTCGCGCAACTGGGCCTCGATATTGACCGTGTTGCGAAAACGCTGGCTCGACCGATGCAGCGTCAGCGCGTCGACGCCCAGGTTGTCGCTGGTGGTCGCGGAGGCCAGGCGGTCCACCGAGCGATCGAACGACACCAGTTGTTCGAGCACACGCCGATGCGTCTCGCGCACCGCGTCGACGGTATCGTCACGCGAGAGCTGTAGCGCGAGGCGCTCGATGATCAGGGTTTGCTGCGCCAGGTCTTGTGCATCCTCCTGGCGAGCCAGCCGCTCTTCGGCCAACTGACGAATTGCGTGGGCAGAGCCGGCCAATGAGTACAGGGTCGTGGCGCCGACCGCGACGACGAGCGCCGCGAGGCAGGAAACCACGAAGGTGAATTGCGCGGTGAGCGAGCGGGGCAGAGGAGCTTTCACGGGCGTTGCCAGATGCGGCGATAGACGTCACGATAACCGTTGGCCGGGTCATAGATCAGACGATCGCCGCCGTCCGCGGCGACATTGTTCGCCGTCACGAGGTGCACGGGGAAGACGTAACCCGTGACGCCTGCACCGGCGAACAGCCGGTTCATTTCATCTACCAACTGCCAGCCATGCAGATTCAGTGGTTCGGCCACGGTGCCGGTCTGGAAGCTGCCCGTCCGGATCCGCAGGAAGGCGGACTCGCTGCCGTCGCCGGCCGACAGCATGGCCATCGCGGTGGTTGGAATCCCGGCCTGCGTCAGTACGGGCGCGGCGTAGTCGAAATAGATGTCGTTGACGGCCAGCGCATACGTCCAGCGCTCGCCAAAACGTGCGAGCAACGCGCGTGTCGTGCGCGGCATCAGGTCCTGGCTGCGCGAGATCGCCACGTCGCGCACTTCAAGCAGGGTACAGCCGCTGCACGCACGCACAACAGCGGCCATTTCGTCTGCCTTGCTTCGCGCAATCCGGAAATTGGAGTCGGTGAAGATGACGACTTGCGCTTGCCCGCCGGACTGCACGATGGCCGCGAGCGCAGTCACGCGCGCGACCTCGAGTGGATCGGTCGCCACGTTCATCGCCACGGGCGTGCCCGGCACCGGTCCGGCCTGGGCGGCGACATGCCAGCCGACGATAGGAATGTCGCGTTCGGCAAACGGCTGCAGGCCGGACAGCAGGGCGCGTGCGTCGCTGCCGACGATGATGAGACCGTCCGGGCCACTTGCCAGCGCGTTCGCAAGCATCTTTAGCCGCAGGTCGGGCGTGCCGCCCGAGTCGAATATTCTTACGTTCCAGCCGATGACCTTGGCCGCCTCGAGCACACCGTCGACCACGCCAATGATGCCGCCGTTGCGCAAATCCTCGGCAACGATGGCGACGCGTCTGCCGGGCCTGGGCGCGCGGACCGCTCCGCGGCCCGTTCCAGGGTGCGGCGGGTTGCGCCGCCGCATCGACGACGCGCTCCGCTGCGGCCAGATAGTCCCTGGCCGCGACAGTGGTCCCGGGCGCTGGCACGAGCGGCATACCTTGCGCTGCGGCAACCGACAGCGCACACACGCACTCCAATGCCACCAGCAAGCGCCTCATGCTGTTCCCCAAGGGCTTCATCGCGGTCGATCAACCGCTGTTGAACACGTGCCCAGACGCCGCACCGCATCTGCCCTGCGGATACGATAGTACACCGCGATGACCGCGTCTTCTATCGTGCGGCTGGCGCTTGCAAAGGGTGATTTCGCAGCGAAAACGATTAACAAACCGGCAGGTTCAATCCAGTCTGCCCTGTTCGGCCAGCTCGACAAAAGTGTCGACCACATGGCGGACTTTGGAGCGTAGATGCGCCACCTTCGGCCAGACCGCGTGCACGTCGATGAACTCACTCGAAACGTCTTCGAGAACTGATATCAACATGCCCGACTCCAGATGAGGTCGCAGCAGAGACATTGGCATCTGGCAAAGTCCCAGGCCCGCGAGCGCGGCCTCCACGATCGAGTCGCCGTCGCTGATTTGATGGGTTGCAGGCGGCGAAATCCGGGAGACCTCGCCATCGACATTCACGCGCCATGAAAGCGGCTGACCACGGCGATGGCCGACAATGCATGAGTGATTCTTCAGATCTTCAAGCGTGCCCGGAGTGCCGCGCTGCGCAAGATAGTCAGGCGATGCCGCAATCACCATCCGTTGGCTGGTCAGACGACGCGCAACGAGACCACTCGAGCTTTCGAGTTCGCCGAATCGAATCACAAGGTCAACGCCTTCCTCAATCGGGTCAATGAGATGGTCCGAGAACGTCATCGTGAACTGCAGGTCAGGATGCTTTCGACCAATGTCCAGCAGAATTGGAACGAGAATGCGTCGGCCGAAAGCTGCCGGCATGTCGATCCGCAAGCGACCGACTGGCCGCTGGTTTCCCGGGCCAAGCGCGGTTTCCGCTGTGCTGATTTCGTCGAGTGCAGAAGCGCATGCCGCAAAATAGGCGTCGCCGTCGGCCGTGAGCGAGATGCTTCTCGTCGTGCGATGGAATAGCTGCGCGCCGAGCCGGTCTTCGAGCTTTGCGATTGCTTTACCGACGGCCGACTTGGTCAGCCCGAGTTCTTCGGCTGCGTCGGTGAAGCTGCGCGACTTCGCTGCGGTGACGAATATCAATATCCCGCTGAATGTGTCGACCTGCGCCATGTCATGCCCCGTTGACGAGTTTGATTCCACCTATAGGGCACGAACGCGAGCACTGTCAACCTGCAACGCGGAAGTCAACGGCCAACGGTCCCGATTAAATCTTGACCGCGCAGCCTGTGTTGGCCGCCTCAAGGGCGCAGTTCGCAATTCGCAGCGCGCGAATACCGTCCCGAGGCGTTGCAGGCATCGGTGCGTTGTTTTCGAGCGCCGTCAGGAAGCGGTCCAGTTCGACCTTGTATGAATCGGCGTGCCGCTCAAGAAAGAAATTGAGCAGCGGCTCGCGCGCTTCGGTCCTGTCGCTCGTCCACCGGCGCAGGCTCGACGGCCTGTGGTTTTCATTCAAAACCATCCCTTTCGAACCAAAGACTTCGACCCGTTGGTCGAAGCCATACACGGCCTGGCGTGAACCGTTGATGTGACACTGCTTGCCCGACGCCGTCCGCAGCAGCACCATCACACTGTCGTAGTCCGGAAGCTCTTCCAGACCCGGGTCGACCAGGCGGTTGCCCATTGCCATCACTTCGACCGGTTCTTCGCCGAGCAGCCAGCGAGCAGTGTCGAAATCGTGAATCGTCATGTCACGGAAGATTCCGCCCGAGTGCTGCAGATACTCTCGCGGCGCGAGGCCGGGATCGCGACTCGTGATGACGACCTGGCGAACATCGCCGACTTCGCCTTCGTCGATAGCCTGCTTGAGCCGCATTGCATCCGGGTCGAAGCGTCGATTGAAGGCGAGCATCACGCGCCCGTTAAGACGCTCGATTTCTTCGACCGCGGCGAGCGCCCGGTCTATGTCGAGGTCGATGGGTTTCTCGCAGAGTACCGGCTTGCCCAGCCGGACGGCCTGCAGCGTCAGGTCGATATGTGTATCTGTCGGTGTGCCGACGATGATGGCGTCGACATCTTCCCGATCGACTACGGACTTGCAATCCACAGACGAGTCGCAACCGAGTTCTGCGGCGAGCGCCTCAACCGCTTGCTTGTTCGGGTCGGCCACAACGACGAGCTTCACTCGACGGTCTGCGGCAACATTGGCCGCGTGAATTTTTCCGATGCGTCCGGCACCGAGAACAGCGATACGCAACATCTGAGTCTCCTATATTTCGTCGGCGCGTGAAGCGCCCCGGCTATTCACTCTTGATTTCGGTAAGCGCCGATACAGCGATCTGTCGGCTAAGCCGCAGGATGTCGTCAAGACCAAACTCCTGGACTTCCGGCACTCGGTCTCCACGCGCTTTTGCTACATCCGTCGCGATGCGAAGCGCGTTTGAGCGCTCACGCATCAACAACTCCAGCGCCTCGACAAGAAATGCGCGTTCTCTCTGCGATACCTTCGCTGCAACCACATGGTCGTAAGCAGACATACGCGGGTCCCCGGAACAATGCGGCCTTCAAATCAGGCTGCGGATACTGCCGCCATCGACACCCCAGACGGCAGAGGTGACGAACGACGCGAGGTCGGAAGCCATGAAAACAATCACGTTGGCCACTTCATCCGGCTGGCCCAGCCGCTTTAACGGCAACTGGCGCAGAGACAACTCATGCTCGACCGCGTCTTTCGGAGCCATGCCATGAAACTTGCCCATCGTGTCGGCGAATCCCCCGTCTTTCGTCCAGAACGGCGTCCAGACCGGACCCGGTGCAACCGCGTTCACGCGAATTCTCGGAGCTTCGGCTCGCGCGAGACCTTTTGTCAGAGCGAGTACAGCCGCCTTGGATGCGGAGTAATCAATCGGAACAGGTTCGGGCTGGCGGGCGAGGTCCGACGCGTTGTTGATAATCACCGAGTTCTCGCGAGCACGCAGTACCGGCAGCAGGTATCGACACGTCCGGACATAGCTCATGAAATTAAGGCTCATCGTGAAGTCCCATTCCTCGTCCGAGAGTTCTTCGAACGTACGGACCTTCCCCGCGCCGACGTTGTTCACGAGAATGTCCACCTGCCCGTTGTGCGGCTTAAGGGCCGCGTCGATGCCGCTTTTCACGCCATCGGCCGTGGATAAATCTGCCTGCGCAGTCGTGACGTCAGTGCCGAGCGCGCGCAATTCCGACTCGGTTTCCTTCAGCGCATGCGCGTCGATGTCGATGATGCAAAGACGTGCGCCTTCACGTGCGAAACCCAAAGCGGTCGAGCGTCCGATACCCTGGGCTCCGCCCGTGATGAGCACGATTCTCCCTTCGAGGCCTGTCTGCATGATGTCTCCATTCAATGTTCTGTAGTTTGCGAGCGTTCAGGAACTCGATGCCATTTCCATTCGCTTTCAAACAGCGCCGTGATACGACGGACTTAGCGGTTGTCGACCCGCTTGATGAAAGGCCTGATATCGACCGCGTCCCAAATTCCGGCTTTGTTGAACGGGTCGGCTTCTACGAATTTTTGAATCTCTTCAATGCCATCGGCTTCATAGAGAAAGAAGCTGCCAATCATCGTCTGGCCGTCAGCTTTCGTCAGCGGCCCGGAGATGAGTGTCTTTACAGGTGCTGTCTGTAAATGGGCCTTGTGCGCGTCATAGTTCTCAAGGCGACGCTCGACCATATTCGGATGATCAAGACAGTAGACTGTGAAGTTCATTTTCGTCTCCTTACTCTGATTGAGTTGTTGTTGCGCCGCGCGGTGCGACGCCATCGAAGGCATCCTGCAGAAGCGCAAGCAGCGCGTCTCGCTCGATTTCACGCGGATTCCAGTAGGGGTTCGAGCTGGCTATATCGGCGGCCTTCGACACATCTTCGGCGGACATCCCGATGTCTTTCAACGCAAGCGGCGCACCGCAGCGTTTAGCGAGCTCATAGACACCCAATGCCGCGTCTTGCGAACCTAGAGCGCGGGCTATCCGTTGCATCGCGTTTGGAGCGGCTTGCCGGTTATACGCAAGCGCATGTGGGAGAACGATGGTGTGTGTCTGAGCGTGCGGCAGGTTGAAACTTCCGCCGAGCGTGTGACACAACTTATGATGAAGCGCCATGCCCACGCTGCCCAACACCGTTCCGCAGAGCCAGGCACCGTACTGTGCTTCAGCGCGAGCTTCCACGTTGTGCGAGTTGGCCACGATAAGCGGTAAAGCACGCGCCAGAGCAGCGATGCCTTCTTCCGCCATCAAACTCGTCACGGGGTTCTCGTCACGCGAGTAGAGCGCTTCAGCGGCATGGGCAATTGCGTTGATGCCGCTCGTGATCGATAGCGCGACAGGAAGCGACATCGTCAGGTCCGCATCGTAGATCACTGTCTTAGGCAACACGCGCAGGTCCGTTCCGGTCTTCTTCAGGCCCGCATCGGTGATGCCATAGATAGGCGTCATTTCGCTGCCTGCATAAGTCGTCGGCACGGCGAGAATCGGCAAGTCCGATTCGAGCGCGATTGCCTTGCCTAAACCTATCGTCGAGCCGCCTCCAACGGCAATGGCGCAATCGGCGTTCAGCTCTCTTGCCAGTGCGCGAGCTTCCTTGGCCAACTCGAGCGGCACGTGCATGACCGCGCGGTCGAACACAGCGGCGGCTCGCGCGCCCAGGCGCGCAGCGATGGCTTCACCGGTCTCTTTTTGCTCCGGGCTGCACAGAATGAGTGCTCGCTCCGAACCCAGTTGAAGTACTTCGCGCTCGAGGTGCTGCAAACTGCCTGGGCCAAAGACAACTCGACCGGCACGCGCCTGATAAACGAACTCACGCTTTTGCATTGGATAACTCCGCTGTACTCTCGAAACTCAACCCCGCTTCCAACTGGTAATCAACCTGGAACCGTGCAGTGCGAAGGTCGCCGAGTTCGTGACGAACGCGCAGATGTTCGGGGTGAGACGCATAGGCTTCCAACGCTTCCTGCGAGTCGAACTCGGTGATGAGAACGGCGTCGCACGCGTAATCGACCTGGCTAGAGTCAAGTCCGACTTCGAGGTGCCGCATGCCGGGGATACAGCCGCGCAAGCCTTCGAAACTGGTCTTAACGAGGTTGGACGCAGCTAGCCGCTCTGCAGGCGAGTCGCCTTTGACACGCCACATGACGATGTGCCGAATCATGCGTGTGCCTCCGACGGGTTGAGCACGAAGTCGTATTCAAGCGAGTACCACGGCACTGTCATTTCGCGGCCGTCCGGCGCTACACCTGGCTCATGACGCTTCCAATCGGCAATCAGCGATGAGCGCACGCCGAACACGACGTCCGAGTCGAGATACTGGTCGCCATCACGAAACACATGCGTAATGAGCGTCTCGTAGCCAGGCGCTTCAATCATGAAGTGCAGGTGCGCTGGTCGCCACGGATGACGACCGACAGCGGCCAGCATGCGGCCAACGGGTCCGTCGTGCGGGATGGGATATGCCTCGGCAAGAATCGAGCGGAAGTTGAAATACCCTTCAGCATCTGCGTTCAGTCGGCCGCGACAGCGATGGACGGCGTTGCCTGCCTCGTCGAGGTTCTGGACATCGTAGAAACCGTCTTCGTCCGACTGCCAAACGTCAATCTGGGCGTTCGCGATGCTTTCGCCTCTGGCGCCGCGAACCTGCCCCTTCACATAACAAGGCGCACCTTTCGCACCATTCGAAATGTCGTCGCCGTTGTTGTAGAGAGGCGCTCCCTCTACGTAGAACGGCCCGAACACGGTTGCTTCCGTGCAATTCGATGGTTTGCGATTGTTCTGCGACATGACCAGCATTGAAAGGCCAAGCGTGTCCGACAGCAGAATGAATTCCTGCCGTTTGTCGTCGGTGATATGACCTACTTCCGTCAGAAACCTGATGGCTTTAAACCACTCGTCCTCAGTGAGATGAACGTCGCGGGCGAAAGCGTGAAGATGTTGAACCAGGCTCGTCATGACGGTCCTGAGTCTCGCGTCCTTGCACTCCGCGAGCGAGGCGATAACGGCCTGAGTGATGGTGTCTTCGTTGATGTTGCGCATCGTGCGTGTCTCCGTTGTGCGCTCAAGGCGTCTTAAACGAAAGGTAATGGGTCATCCGCGTAAATAAAATGCCTCGAAGTGAAATGACATTTCCTTATCCCGGAAGAATCGGCTAAGCGCGCATTGCAGCTTGCGGCGGACCTGCAAGCGCGCACGTCAACGCTCTTTCATTGTAGAAGTCGATTCTACAAACCGGATACCTTGAGTCGGTTTATCAATGCTCCCGTCTACGGCATATTGGGCCCGGAAGGGGTGGAAGAATCCCTTCCGATTTTTTCACCTGAATGTTTCACCTGAATGGGAAGAGGGCAGGCGATGGACCGCTGGACGCAATTGCAGTTGTTTGTGCTCACTGCCGATCTGGGCAGCCTGTCGAAGGCGGCCGAGCAGCTCGACATGTCGAACGCTGCGGCCAGTCGAACGCTGAGCTCGCTGGAAGAGCGCCTCGGCGCACGGTTGATAGAGCGGACGACCCGCCGCATGTGGCTCACTGACGCCGGCCGTGAATATCATCGTCGCTGCACTGCGGTTATTTCCGAACTGTCCGAAGCCGACTCGATTGCTTCCGAAGAGGCAGTGAGCCCGCGCGGTGTACTGCGCGTGACCAGTTCCGTCTCATTCGCAATGATGCATATTGCACCCGCGCTGCCGGAGTTCCTCACGCGCTATCCCAACCTGTCGGTTCAGATAGTCGCGGCGAATCAGTACCAGAACTTCATCGAAGCCGGGATAGACATCGCCATTCGCACCAGGGAGCACGAGGGAGACTCCGGCATCACCATACGACGCCTTGCTGAGACCAGGCGAGTGCTGGCGGCGTCGCCGGCGTACCTCTCCGCGCACGGTCGTCCCCAGAACCCCGAGGACCTCGCGCAGCACAACATGCTCGTCTATAACCTTGCCGTTGACCCCTATCTGCTTCATCTGCGTCGGGGAACGGAAGAACGCAATATCGCCATTACAAGCGCGCTCGACTCCAACGAAGGCCAGGTCATCGTCGCGGCCGGGCGGGCAGGGCTAGGGATTGTTGTCCAACCGCTTTACATCATTCACGACGACATCGTGTCTGGCCGTCTCGTGCCAGTGCTCGACGATTGGCAATTGCCACGTCTGACCATCAACCTCGCTTATCAAAGCCGACGTTACCAGCCCGCGAAAATCAGAGTTTTCACGGACTTCCTCATGGAGCGCGTCAGAAGCCTGAATCTCGAAGAACGTTGGATGACGTTTGCGACCTGAAATGCCGGCCTTCAATGCACTCGGCGAAATGCAATAAATCGCTCGAGCGGCGACGCCAGCACTGCACCGAGGCGCCCATCGAGCAAAACCACAATCAGAAGCAAAAGGCCGTTGACGAGAAGAATCTGCGTAGACGTAGCGCTCAACAGGCCGAGCCCATTGTTCAGCACAGTAAGAATCAGAACACCCATTGCCACGCCGAGCGGCGAACCGATACCTCCACCCAACGCGACACCGCCAACAATCGCCGCTGAAGCCGCCTGAAGCAGGATATTGCTTCCCATCGTTGCGGACGCAGTCGCGAGGCTCAGCGAGAGAAGGCCGCCGCCCAGTGCCGACAGTCCGCCGGAGATGACGAAGCCGACCGTCAGTGCCTTACCCACACGCGCGCCACTCTGAATTGCCGCCTTCCGATGCCCACCCGATGCGTAGATGTCGCGCCCGAGGGTGGTGTAACGCAAGAACAGCGATACGGCGACAAAGCAGGCGATTGTGATGAGGCTACGGGGGGAAAAGATTGCAGCAATGTTCTGGTCAAGGAAGTCGCTGACATCGAGGTTGGCGTAGCTCAGCACGCGGCCGCCCGCAATCCAGTAACCGATGCCGGTAAGGAACATCATGGAGCCGACTGTCGTCACCAGCGAAGAGACACCGAGCCACGGCAGCAGCGCCGCGTTAGCGATGCCGACCACCACGCCAAAGATGATTGCGTACAGCATGCCGAGCATCGCACTATCGCCACCGAACTTCACCGTGATGAGGCCGGCAACTGTCGAGATTGCAGCGACGCTCAGATCGAACTCGCCCGCAATCATCGTGACCGAAAGACCGAGCGCGATGATGCCGAGGAATGCAAACGCCTGGAAGATTGCGTAGAGGTTCGCCTGCGAAAAATAGTGGTCGACGCAGAGGCCGAAGACAATAGGCATTCCCACGAGCAGTACGAGGCGAATGGCCAGATTGAGAAGTCGTTGAGACTGTTCCATTTTCAAATCTCCTGTTATTTCCGTCCCGGACCGAGCCGGGCAAGCAACGCGCCGAACACGACTGCCGCGAGAACGACGATGCCCTTCGCTACCAACTGGTACTCGTAACTCACACCGCTGACCAGAAGGATGTTGCTGATAACGGCGAGGAAAATGGCGCCGGTTACCGCGTCGGAGATTTGTCCGCGTCCGCCTCGAATCGAGATTCCGCCGACGAGCACGGCAGCAATTGCGTTGAAGTCCAGGTCAATGCCGTAGGTCAGGTTGCCTTGCGCCGACGACGATGCAATCAACGAGCCGGCAAGCGCCGCTGCGGCGCCCGCGAATCCATAGCAAACGAGCGTTGCCGTCATCAACCGAAGCCCTGCGATGCGCGCAACTTCGGCTCGCATACCAATCAGTCGAATTTCCCGCCCGATACGTGACTTTTGCAGAATGAAGCTTGCGATGGCCGCAAAGATAGCCAGCACCAGGATCTGATTCGGCAGCCAGCCAAATAACCGTCCTTGACCGAGCCAGGTCGCGTCGCCTTTTCCGATGACGGTAAGCCCGCCGGTGTAGATAACGCCAGCACCAATGATGATTGACGAGGTGGCAATCGTGGTGATGATGGGATTCGCTCTGCCCAATGCGATGATTCCACCCTGGAGAGCCCCAATCAAAAGGCCGCTCAACACGACAAGCAGCAGCGCTGCGCCGAGACCCAGATGAATGAGCGCAGCGAACATCACAGTGGAGACGGCCGCTGTTGCGCCCATCGAAAGCATGAAGAGATTTCCGCTGAGGGTCACTAGCGCCATCCCGATAGCGCCAATGCCGACTGCGGCCACCGAGTACATCAGAGACTGCATGTTTCCGAACTCGGTGAAGTGCGGAACGATAGCCGCAGCCACTACGATAAGTACAAGGGTAGCGATGCGAATCGACGCAGCGTGAATACTCGTCGTGCCGAACAATGCTGCGGCCCAACGTCGTAGCGCAGTCGTCGATACCTGCACGGTAGGCTCAAGAGCTGTCTTATGCATTACCCACCTCCGCAGTCTGGTTCCGGAAAGAGACATGGCCATGAGATGCATCGCCGTCGCCTGCCACGATGTCGTGCAGGAGCGTGTCGCCGTTTATCTCGAAGCGCGGCTTATGACGGACCATCCGGCCTCTGAAGACAGTGAGAACCGTATCCGCGAGCTCCAGGATTTCTTCAAGGTCAGTCGAATAGAAGACGATCGCCAGGCCTTCGTCCGCCATCTTGCGCAGCGTGGCGTAAATTTCGCTGCGCGCGCCAATATCGACGCCCCGAGTAGGCTCGTTCAGAAGCAACAGACGTGGAGCTAGTGCTACTGCCTTCGCGAGAGAGACCTTCTGCTGGTTGCCGCCGCTAAGCGTCGACACTTCGTGCGGAAGACGCCTCGGGTCGATGGTGAACATCGAGGCCAGGCGTCGTGCCTCTTCCTGTTCCCCTGCGCTTCGCATGATTCCCGCTCGGGTGAACTTCGCCATAACGGACGCAGTGATATTGATGGCAATTGGCGCATCCAGGAAAACGCCTTTGTCAGCGCGGTCTTCTGCCACGTACGCGATTCCCGCTCGCAGCGAGTTGCGAATGCTGTCGAGCTTGACGGTTTGGCCGTCCACTTTCACCGCACTGGAAATATCACCGCGCAGGCCGGCAAGGGCTTCAACGAGGACTTCCGCTCCCGAACCCAACTGGCCGACCACGGCGAGGATTTCGCCCGGCGCGACGTCGACTGACAGTTCCTTGACCTTGTCCGCGACCGTCAGGTTGGAAATCGAAAGACGCGGCGCCACATTGGCGCGTTTCTCCGGCGGCATGACCTTGCTGTGCACCAGCTCGCGACCAATCATTGCCTTGACCACCTCTGCGGTCGTCATATCCGCGGTGCGCTGCGTGAGCACATGCTGTCCATTGCGGAAGACCGTTACCCGGTCTGTGAGCGCAAACACTTCGTCGAGTCGATGACTGACGAAAATCATCGCGGTCCCCTGGTCACGCAGTTTGCGCGCGACATCGAAGACCCGAACAATCTCCGCATCCGACAAGGTCGCGGTGGGTTCGTCCAGCAGCAGGACCTTCGCTTGACGCGACATGCCCCGGGCGATTTCGACGAGTTGGCATTCGGCGAGGCTCAGTCGCGACGCAGGCGCGTCGAGCTTGATATGCGACAGTCCGACCGAATCCAGATGCTCACGGACGGAGTCCCGGTATTGGCTGCGACGGTAGATTGCGCTCTGGTTCGCTCCACCGAGAAGAATGTTATCGAGCACCGACAGCGTCGGGACGATAGCCAGCTCCTGGTGAACGATGGAGATAAGTCTCGGGTCGGTGCGATGCCCCAGCTTAAGTTGATGTCCGTCGATGGTAATTTCACCGTCGTCCGGCTGCACCAGGCCACCAAGAATTTTGATAAACGTGCTTTTGCCTGCACCGTTCTCGCCACATAGCGCGTGAATCTCACCAGGTGCCAGCTCGAGGCTGACGCCGGTGAGCGCCTTCACGCCACCATAGTGTTTGGTCAGATTGCGAGCGCACAGCAGACTCTGAGTGGCGAGCGTCTCGCCGCGTGTTTTAGCGTCTTGCAGCATTGTCTTCCTCCATACGCGGACACTCTTCGGTCGTCCGCTGCTACGGGTCGATGCCCGTCACCGTCACCTTGCTCATACGCGTGATTGCTCACGCTTCGTGACGCATACATGTCGAATAACGAAGCCTTGCATCGAGACTGAAGCGCAGGCATGCCGTGGGCGCTGCCGCATCAGCGATGCCGCTGCTGTGAGTTCAGGAGGAGAGGAATTGGCAAAGAATCGCTGCGTGCGCAGGAATGCATGTCGTCTCCATCCGAAACTCGCTTTAGCGGCTTCGTTATCGTTAAACACAGGTTATTCGTTCGCCGAGGAAAGAAAAATGCGTGGCCGCGAAATGATATTTCCAGCCACCGGAAATATCGGCGTCCGGCTGCAGTCGTACAGAAACGCGGTTGGTTACAGAGAGACTCTCCGTGCCTCGGCCGAAGACCGGATGGCGGCGTCGACAATCCGTTGGATTTCCCACGCTTCCCGAAAGTCCGGGAACGTAGGCGTTCCATGTTCGATTGCGGCGATGAATTCGGCCATCTCTATGGTTTTCAAATCGTTGAAGCCTAATTGGTGGCCGCCCGCCACCGTGAAGTTTTCGTAGGGACGATGTGCGGGTCCGGCTTCGATTCGAGTGAATCCCGATGTCCGTACGTCGCCGCCGGCCTTGAAATAGCGGAGCTCGTTCAAGCGCTCCTGGGAAAAGCACAATGCACCCTTTGTTCCATAAATCTCGAACTCGAGTTGCATCTTGCGGCCAGTCGCGGTCCAGTTTGCTTCGATCGAGCCCGAACACCCGCGGTCAAAGGTCACCATCAATCTGGCAATGTCGTCGACCTTGACCTCCAGGCGCTCGAGCGAACCAGGCGACACTGGGCGCGACTTATTGACGGTCTCGAGTTGCGCGTTCACATGGGTGATAGGACCAAGAAGGAAGCGTGACATTCCGACGATGTGGTTGCCGATTTCCGCCAGCGCGCCAGCACCGTTTTGAGGGTCGACTCGCCAGCTATAGGGAATCTCAGGGTCGGCCATGTAGTCTTCCGCATGGATGCCGCGAAAGCTCGTGATATCGCCCAGTTCGCCGGACGCGATCATCTCCCGCGCCAGTTTGAGAAGGGGATTCTTGATGTAGTTGTAGCCGACTTGCGTGACGACGTTCGCGGACTCGGCCGCCTTCATCATGTCGTGAGCATCGGAAGCGCATGGCGCAATAGGCTTCTCGCAATGCACATGCTTGCCGGCGGCGATCGCTGCCAATGCCATCTCTCGGTGCAAGCTGCATGGCGTCGTGATTGAGACGACTTGAATATCGCGGTCTTCGAGGAGTGACCGCCAGTCATTCGTCGCACGCTCGAAGCCAAACTGCTCGGCCGCTTGCCTTGCTCCAGCCTCGCTGACATCGGCGACGGCCACCATCCGCGGGATCAAAGACCCAGGAAAAGCATTCGGCACCGCTCTGTACGCCAGCGCGTGCGCTTTTCCCATAAAGCCAGTTCCAATCACGGCAACGCCAATCTCTCGTCTCATTCGTGTCTCCGTGCTTAAGCGAAAGCGACCCCGCAGGGTCGCGTTGCGTCCTATTGGCTGCGCAGCAACTGGGTAGCCGTCGCGTGACTTACTTTTTCTGGGAATAGCAGACGTTCAACGTGGCTTTGGTGGCCGCCGGGTTCGGCAGGTACTGCACGGCTTGCGGGGCTTTGCCGGTGGCGAGTTGCTTCGCGGCCTTCGCGGCGTAAGCGCCGTCGTCGAAGGGAGATTGCTCGACCGTGGCATACGCCTTTCCGGCCGAGATAGCTTCCACCGCGCCGGAGTCGCAACCGTGTCCGACAATCACGAGCTTCGAAGGGTCGAGGCCGAGCCGTTGTGCGGCGGTCACCACGCCGCGAAGTTGTGAATCGTTCTCGGTGTAGATGCCTTTCACGTCTTTGAACTGCGTGAAGAGCGCCGACGCGGCGGCTTCCGCCTTCACCGCATCCCAGTCGGCCGGCTGCGAGCCAACTACTTCAATGCCCGGCGCATTCTTCTTGAGGCCATCGACGAAGCCCTGATAGCGCTGGACTTGCGGAGGCGTGCCCATCGGGCCGTTAATGACGATGACCTTGCCTTTATCGCCGTATCCCTTCTCCTTGAAGCCTTGAATCATCGTCTTCGCCGCGACGTCGCCGTTGCTGATGTCGTTCGGCCCAGTGAAGACTTTCCAGTACCGGGAGTACTTCTGGTCGGGCATCGAGTTGGAAATGACGAGCGGGATTTTTGCCTGGTCTATCTTGCGAATCGACGGGACCATTGCGCTCGAATCAACCGGCACGAGGACGATGACATCAGGCTTCTGCGCGAGCGTCTGGTCGACCTGGGTTGCCTGCTCATTCGGGTCGTAGTTGGTGACCTTCACGTCGAGCTTGATGCCTTGCGCCGCGGCCTCCTTTTCGAAGCCTTTGACATAGAGCGCCCAGTACTCGACGCTCTGCGTCGGCATAAGCAATGCGACGCGGGGTTGGTCGGCGGCTTGGGCGCCACTGCTGAAAGCGGTGGCGATAGCGCTGACAGCAAGGCAAGAAATAACGGATTTGCGGATGTTCATGCTGTGTCTCCTGATGGCCCCTGAGATAGGTGAGCCGGGTTTTAATGTTCTCGAGAAGGCACAGTACGGCTTGGTATGGGAAAGAAAAATGCGACAGAACGAAAAGTTATTTCCGCTCACTGGAAAAATTGCGACTTGCAGACGGCGATAACCACGCGGCTTTCGAAGAATGACGCTGCGCGCCGCTTTTGCGGGCCGCGACACGCCCAGCAATCCGCAAAACGCCAGCGTGTAGATTCAAACTCTACGGTGAGACGATTCGAGGGTTGTTTATCCGCTGCCGTTTCTACGCGATAGTTCGGGGCATGGTTTTCTAGCGACGCCCGTCGGGTCGGTCGCTGCTTTCTTAATGAGGGTTTTCATGTCCAGATCTAAAGTCGAACTTGTTGCTGCTTACTTCACCCTGTCGGGCGACGTCTTTCCGTTTGGCCCGACGGAAATCAGTCCATTCAGCTTCAAGGATCGCGTTGAAGCGGCAGCAAAAGCGGGCTGGGACGGCATCGGCCTGATTCATTCGGATATCTATGCAACGGCCGACAAGATCGGCTTCCCGGAAATGCGCCGAATCCTCGAAGCCAACGGCATGAAGCACGTCGAGTTCGAGTTTCTGGTCGACTGGTGTCAAACCGGCGAGCGCCGCCGCACGTCGGACAGCATGCGGTACTACTACCTGAAGGCTGCGGAAGAACTTCGTGCGCGCATCGTGAAGGTCGGTCCAGGCATTGGCGAAGAAACCGCAAACATTCCGCTGATGGTCGATGAATTCGGCAAGCTGGCTGACGATGCCCAGAAGCGTGGTACGCAAGTGATGCTGGAAATCATGCCGTTCAGCAACGTACGCACGATTGAAACCGGCAAGGCCATCGTCGAAGGCGCGAACAGGAAGAACGCGGGTCTGCTGCTCGACATCTGGCACCTGAGCCGCGGCAATGTGGACTTCAAGGAAATCGCCACAATCAAGCCGGAATTTATCAAGGGCATCGAACTCGACGACGCGGACCGTTACGCAATCGAGCCGCTGTGGATGGACACCTGCCACAAACGCCGTCTGCCTGGTGAAGGCGTACTCGACGTGCAGGGCTTCATCAAGGCAGTCCAGGCGACGGGCTTTGACGGGCCGTGGGGCGTGGAAATATTGTCGGAAGTCGAGCGAAAGCTGCCGCTCGAGGAGATGGCCACACGTGCGTACAACGCGACGATTCGGCAGTTCGAGAATTGAGCGCGACGCCTGAACCAGGTAGGCGAACGGCCGCCGCCAGACGCTTGCGGCCGCTTTTTTGGAGGCTTCGACTTGCCGGTCGCTCGTTCCCGACGAGCGACCTTCTCTCCTGAAGAGAACTACTTCCCGCTCAGCAGTTCCTTTGTCCGCAGGGTGATGGCCGACAGGCCGCTGTACGATTCTCGGGCGCTCGCGGTGCTCAAAGCAATACGGCCGCTCGTTCCACCTTAGCGGCCGCACGATTGCCCACAACCTACATGCCGATGCTGGCGCCGCCGCTCGAACTCGTGCCTGTACTCGTTCCCGTGGCGGAACCCGAGGTCGATGCCGGATTCAGATCGATTCTTCCATAGACGCCGTCCGCTTCGTCATTGGGCCCCGCAGCGAAGAAGAGGGTAGTGGCAGGCTGATTGTCGAGCCCGTTGCCGAACGCGATGCCCCACAAACCCGGCTCGACGATCGCCTTGCCGTTCGAACTCCTGATGGCGCCCATCGACTGGCCGCTCGATGCGTTGAACGCGTTGATCGTGCCGTCGCCGAAATTGCCGATCAGCACCGCGCCGCTCAATGAGCCGAAATTGCCCGGCGCTTGCGCAATACCCCACGGCGCATTCAGCGCGCCGCCCGTTGCAAAGCGCTGCTTGAGATTGCCCGCCGTGTCGAATACGTCGACCATACCGAGTCCTGCTCCCGCGACGTCGTCATGTTTGTCGGCATCCTGCTTCGCGTAGGTGACGAACAGATTCAATCCGATCAACTGGATGCCGAACGGCGCGAAGCCGGCAGGAATGGATGGATCCGCAAAGGCGCCGGGCATGGCGACTTTGGCAAAGTTGGTGTCGAAGACGTCAATCTTGCCGTTATGGAAATCGGTGGCGTAGAGAAAGTTGTTGCCGTTGTTCGGCGCGAGAGCGAGGCCCTTGTACACGGCGGCGCCGGTGCCGTCGTCGTACATGACAAACGCATTCGTCGGCCCAACGGCGGGCGCCCACGCGGTGACGGTGCCGCCTTCTCCCACGAAGATAAACGCGGCGACGCCCGTCTTGCCGTTTCGCGTCACGTTGAAGCTTTGCGTGCCGTTGAATACGATGCCGGTCGGCGACGCTGTTCCATTCGTACCATTGGGGATCGTGACGACCAGCGATTGCGGCACGCCGTTGCCGTCATAGAGTGTCGCGAGGTTGGTTCCGTTGTCGGCGACCCAGACGAAGCCTTTCGGATTGAAGGCCACGCCCCAGGCATTCTTCAGATTGGGGTCCGTGTGCGCCGCCGACACGGCGCCATCCGAGACGAGCGCCGTTGCGGTGAACGACGACTGCAAAGGCGGCCCGGAACTGTTCGAGCTGGAACTGCCGCCGCACGACGCGAGTGTCGCGATAGCCGCGCCGCACGCTACGACGGTGAACGCTGCGAGTAGAGACTTCATGGCCGCACTCCTTGTTCCGTCCAAAGATCACAACGCTGAATGAACGGGAAGGCGAACGGGTTTATTTCAGTGGTGGGAAATTATTTGCGCGTGATTTCCATGGCTGAATTGACTATCCGCTGCGGATCGATTGAGTCATAGAACAGAACAGCGCACACGCCATGTCCGGCCGCTCAGTCGCTGTGCAGCGTATCGATAATCGCCTGCGTGATGCCGGGCCGGCCATATGACGCGCGCTGGATCATGCCGACTGTGCGCAGCACCGGCGGATCTGAAATCGGCAGCACTCGCAGTAACGGATCGTTTTGCCAGTTGCCGCGATGCAGAAGCGGCAACACTGCGACGCCGACATTTTCGCGCACCAGCGCGACGATCGTTTCGATCGAATTGAGTTCGAGATATTCGTTGACCGTCACGCCGGCTGTTTGCAGCGCATGCTCGACGACGCGCCCGGTGCGCACGCGCCGGTCGAAGCGCAGAAAGGGATAGCTGCGCAGAATCCGCCGCGGATCGTTGTCGCCGATTTCGCGGCTGACCACCAGCATCAGCGGCTCCGTGTAGAGCGTCGTCCACTTCAGCGTGTCGGGCAGGGTGGTGTCGGCATGCGCGACGACTGCCGCGATATCGACCTCACCCGCCTCGACTGTCCGCGCCAGTTCGTCGGAGCGCGACGACAGCAGCCGCACATCCAGTTGCGGATGCGCGGCCTTCAGACGCGCGATGACCAGCGAGAGCGCGCCGATCACCGACACCACCGCGCCGATGGTCACCGGCCCGACCATCGAATCCGCCGGCGTCGCCTCGAGTTCGGCCAGCAGGTCGAAAATCTGCTCGACCTTCGGCCAGATATCTTGCCCGTCGCGGCTCAGTGCGATCTGCCGGCCGCTGCGGTCGAATAACTGGCGGCCGAGCGCCTGTTCGAGCCCGCGCATCTGCAAGCTGACCGCCGCCTGGGTCAGCGCGACGCTGTCGGCCGCTGCCGCGAATGATCCGGTGCGCGCGACTGCCCGAAAGGTTCTCAGCATGCGCAGCGTGGGCATCGTTCATCCTCAAGAAAAAGTTAAGTACGGGTAAGAAATATTAATATTTTCTGTCGTAAAGCGCACCACATAATCGCCGCGAGACAGCCTTGAACAGGACTAGCAGCACGATATGGAGTTTCCCAGCGTGACCGATGACGCCCGCCGACCGGTTCTCGAGGTTCGCGGCTTTTCGTTAAAGTTTTCGCGCGACGCCGACGCGCCCAACCTCGTCGACGACATGTCGTTCTCGGTCGGCACTGGCGAGACGCTATGCATCGTCGGCGAATCGGGCTGCGGCAAGAGCGTCACGTCGCTCGCACTGATGGGGCTCCTCGCGAGTCCGCCTGCGCAACGCGTCGCCGGCACCGCGCACTTCGAAGGCAAGGACCTGTTCGCGCTGTCCGAGCGCGAACTGGCCGATATTCGCGGCAACCGGCTGTCGATGATCTTTCAGGAGCCGATGACGTCGCTGAATCCGGCGTTCACGGTCGGCGAGCAGATCGGCGAAAGTATCCGCCGGCATCGCAATGTGGAGCGCCGGCAAGCGCGCGAAGAGGCGCTCGAGATGCTGCGGCTGGTGCGGATTCCGGCGCCGGAAACCCGGCTCGATGCGTACCCGCATCAGCTTTCCGGCGGCATGCGCCAACGCGTGATGATCGCGATGGCGCTCGCGAATCGCCCGCGCCTGTTGATCGCCGACGAGCCGACAACCGCGCTCGACGTGACCATCCAGGCGCAGGTGCTGGCGCTCGTGAAGAATCTGCAAGCCGAGACCGGCACCGCGATGGTGTTGATCACGCACGACCTCGGCGTCGTCGCGGAAGTCGCCGACCACGTGGCGGTGATGTACGCGGGACGCATCGTCGAATACGGCACCGTCGCCGATCTGTTCGACGACCCGCAACATCCGTACACGATCGGCCTGATGGGCGCGATTCCTTCGGTCGGCAAGCGGGAAGGCGCGCTTGCGACGATCCGCGGTTCGGTGCCGTCGCCCGAGTTGATGCCGCACGGCTGCCGCTTCGCGCCGCGCTGCCCGTTCGCCGAACAACGCTGCATTGACGCCGCGCCGCCTGATAAGGTGATCGCCGGCGTGCATCGCGTTGCGTGCTGGCTCGCTCCGGTCGAACAGGTCGCCGCGCCGGTATTGCGTGAGGAAATGGCATGACGACGCCCACTGAACCGACCCCGCACGCACCGACGCCGCACGCACAGCCGGCCTCGCAGCCGGCTTCTCATTCGCCGGCGCCGATCATCGAGGCGCGCTCGCTGACGAAGCATTTTGGCGGTACGCGGCAGCTCTTCATGCGCACGCCAACGGTCTATGCAGTCAACGAGGTGTCGTTCGCGGTGCAGGCGGGCGAGACCTTCGCGATCGTCGGCGAATCGGGCTGCGGCAAGTCCACGCTCGGCCGCCTGCTGCTCCGTCTGATCGATTCGACGGACGGCCGCGTCTTCTATCAAGGCAAGGACATCACGCATGAGCAAGGCGCGCCGCTGCGGCGGTTGCGCCGCGAAATGCAGATCATCTTTCAGGACCCGTTTGCGTCGCTGAATCCGGGCATGACGATCGGCAAGATCGTCGGCGAGCCGATCGCGCTGCACGGGCTCGCGCCCGACAGCGCCGGGCACCGTGAGCGCGTCGCTCACCTGCTGCGCACGGTCGGCCTGCAGCCGGCCTACGCGAACCGTTACCCGCACGAATTCTCCGGCGGCCAGCGGCAACGGATCGGCATCGCGCGCGCATTGGCCGGTGAGCCGAAGCTGATCGTCGGCGACGAGCCGGTGTCGGCGCTCGACGTCTCGGTGCAAGCGCAGGTGATCAATCTTCTGGAGACGCTCAAGCAGGACCTCGGCCTCACGCTGATCATGGTTGCACACGACCTTGCGGTGATCCGCCATATGAGCGACCGCGTCGCCGTGATGTATCTCGGCGAGATCGTCGAACTGGCCGATGTCGATGCACTGTTCGACGCGCCGCTGCATCCGTACACGCAAGCACTGCTGCGCGCGATTCCGGCGAGCAGCCCGCACGAGCGGCGTGCGAAGCCCGCGTTATCCGGCGATCTGCCGAGTCCGACCGCGCCGCCTTCGGGTTGCCGTTTCCATACGCGCTGTCCGCATGCGAAGCCGCATTGCGCCGAAGTGCGGCCAGTCAGCGAACGGCTCGAGGACGGACGGCAGGTCGCGTGCCACTTCTGGCGCGAGATCCAGAACGCCGGCAGCGGCGCACCGCTGGCCACGAGCGTCAGTCCGAAATTGATCGAGCGGCTCGCGATCTACCGCGAGCGCCAGACGGCGCTAGCTTCCGCGGGCGACTGAGCCGGTGGCCGCGATGAAATTCGAGCGAACAAGCGGGACGCGCGCCGCGCCGCCAGGCTCTTCACCACACCGTTTGATGAATCGGAATACAAAGGGAAAATGCTCATGCGAAGAATGTTGATTGCCGCGGCGCTCGCACTTGGCGCCGGCGCCGCGATGGCCCAGACCGGTCAGACAATACGGATCGGCTTGCAGGACGACATCGGTTCGCTCGACCCCGCACGCAGCGTGCAGCTCGTCGACCGGATCGTGTTTGCGTCGCTGTGCAACGCGCTCGTCGATATCACGCCCGACCAGAAGATCGTACCGATGCTGGCAACCTCGTGGACGACGAGTGCCGACGGCAAGACGCTGACATTCAAGCTGCGTAAAGGCGTGAAGTTCCAGAACGACGAGCCGTTCAACGCGGCCGCCGTCAAGGCGAACCTCGACCGCGACCGCACGCTGCAGACGAGCAACCGCAAGAGCGAACTGGCGTCGGTCGATCACGTCGACGTCATCGACGACTACACGGTTGCCATCGTGCTGAAGCAGCCCGACGCCGCGCTGCTCGCGACGCTGACCGACCGCGCCGGCATGATGCTCGCGCCGAAGACGCTCGCCGATCCGGCCGGCGTCGCCGCGCATCCGGTGTGTTCGGGTCCGTACAAGTTCGTTCAGCGCGTGCAGAACGATCGCGTCGTACTCGAGAAATTCGCCGGCTACTGGGACGCCGACAAATACCCGATCCAGCGCGTCGTATTCCTGCCGATTCCGGACAGCACCGTGCGCCTCGCCAATCTGCGCTCGGGTTCGCTCGACATGCTCGAGCGCCTCGCGCCGTCCGATGTCGCGTCGGCGAAGAGCGACACGAACTTCAGGTTCGCGCCGGTCAGCGGCTTCGGCTACTACTACGTGACGTTCAATATCGGCCACGGCAAGCGCAGCAACGCGGTGCTCAAAGACAAGCGCGTGCGGCAGGCATTCGAGCTCGCGATCGACCGCGACGCGATCAACCAGGTGATCGGCGCGGGCATCTTCGCGCCGGCGAATCAGGCGGTGCCGAAGTCGAGCCCGTACTACAACGCGTCGCTGCCGATGTCGCATCGCGACATCGCGAAGGCGAAGGCGTTGCTGAAGGCGGCGGGCCACGAGCATGTCGACATCGAGTTCACTTATCCGAACAACACGGTGTCGAGCCAGATCGTGCAGATGATGCAGGCGATGGTCAGCGAAGCTGGCTTCAATCTCAAGCTGCGGCCGACCGACTACGCGACCGAACTCAACGCCGCCCACAGCGGCGACTTCGAGGCGATGTACCTCGGCTGGTCGGGCCGCGTCGATCCGGACGGCAATCTGCATCAGTTCAACACGTGCTCCGGCAACCTCAATTACGCGCATTACTGCAACCCCGAAGTCGACCGCCTGCTCGACGCCGCGCGCGTGAAGCTGACCACCGCGGAACGTAAAACCGACTACGAAGCGGCGTCGAAGCTGCTCGCCGACGACGATCCGATCGTCTATGTCTATAACCAGCCGTGGCCATTCGAGCTGTCGAAGAAGGTGCAAGGCTTCACGCCGTATCCCGACGGCCTGGTCCGCCTGCGCGGCGTCAGTATCAAGGGCTGAGCGGTCATGCTGCGGATCATTGCAAATCGCGTGCTGGTCGCCATTCCGACGCTGATTCTGGTGTCGATGCTGATCTTCGGCCTGCAGAAGCTGCTGCCGGGCGACCCCGTGACGGCGATGGCCGGGGAAGACCAGGACCCGCAGTTGATCGCGTCGCTGCGCGTCAAGTACCACCTCGACGAGCCGGTGCCGACGCAGTACGCGCTGTGGGTCCGTGACGTCGTGCGTGGCGATCTCGGCGCGTCGCTGCGCACCGACGTGCCGGTGACGTCGCTGATCGCGCAGAAGCTGCCGGTCACACTGCAACTCGCGGCGATGGCGATGATCTTCGCGATCGGTATCGGCATTCCGGCGGGCGTCATCTCCGCCGCGAGCCGCGGCGGCGCGCTCGATTACGGAGCGAACGTGTTCGCGCTGTCCGGCATGTCGATCCCGAACTTCTGGCTCGGCATCATGCTGATCTTCATCGTGTCGGTGCGCTGGCATCTGTTGCCGTCGTCCGGCTATGTGTCGCCGACCGAAGACTTCTGGCTCAGCATCAAGACCATGCTGATGCCCGCGTTCGTGCTCGGCGCTTCGCTCGGCGCGCAATTGATGCGTCACACGCGCAGCGCGATGCTGAGCGTACTGCGCACCGACTATATCCGGACCGCGCGTGCCAAAGGGCTGCTGCGCGGCACCGTCGTCGTCAAGCACGCCTTTCGCAACGCGCTGGTTCCGATCGTCACCGTGCTCGCGCTGCTGTTCGGCGAACTGCTCGCGGGTGCGGTGCTGACCGAACAGGTTTTCACGATCCCCGGCTTCGGCAAGCTCATCGTGGACGCCGTGTTCAATCGCGACTATGCGGTCGTGCAGGGCGTGGTGCTCGTCACCGCGCTGTGCTTCATCGTCGTGAACCTGTGCGCCGACGTGTTGTACGTCCTCCTCAATCCCCGACTGAGACGCAGCTGATGGCTACTCCCGCCGCCCCCGTTCATGCCTCGGCCGCTGCGTCGCAGACGACCGTACTGCCGCGCCGCGAGCGCCGCGGACTGGTGAAATTCATGCGCAATCGCGCCGCCGTGTTCGGCGCGGCGCTCGTGCTGCTGATCGTCGTCATGGCGGTCTTCGCGCCCTGGCTGTCGCATTACGACCCGGTGCAGGCCAGCTTCATGACCGTGCGCCAGGCGCCTTCGGCCGCGCACTGGTTCGGCACCGACGAACTCGGCCGCGACGTGCTGAGCCGTCTGCTGTGGGGCGCGCGTGCGTCGTTGCTGGCGGGCGTCGTGTCGGTCTGCATCGCGGTCGCGATCGGCGTGCCGCTCGGCTTGCTGGCCGGCTATTTCGGCAAGCTCGTCGACGGCGTGATCTCGCGAATCGCCGATGCGTTGCTGTCGATTCCGTTCCTGATCCTCGCCATCGCGCTCGCCGCGTTCCTTGGACCGAGCCTGACCAACGCGATGGCCGCGATCGGCATCTCCGCGATGCCGCGCTTCGTCCGGCTCACGCGCGGCCAGGCGATCACCGTGAAGGCGGAGGACTACGTGGAAGGCGCGCGGGCAATCGGCCTCGGCCACGCACGGATCATTGTGCGGTACATTCTGCCTAACGTGCTGCCGCCGATCATCGTGCAGGCCAGCCTGACGATCGCGACCGCGATCATCGCCGAAGCGAGTCTGTCGTTCCTCGGGCTCGGCCAGTTGCCGCCGTCGCCGTCGTGGGGTTCGATGCTCAACACCGCGAAGGACTTTGTCAGCCAGGCGCCGTGGATGTCGATTTTCCCCGGCATCGCGATCTTCCTGGCCGTGCTCGGTTTCAACCTGCTTGGCGACGGTCTGCGCGATGCGCTCGATCCGCGCGAGTCGTGACCGGATTCCGTCACCGCTTTCATCGGCCGACTGGCCCTCTCATCACTTTCGTTTGAGTTTTCAATGACACGTTTCAATTGGCAAAACCCGTATCCGACACCGCGCTTGCCCGTGTTCGCGCGCAACATCGTTTCGACGTCTCATCCGCTTGCCGCGCAAGCCGGCTTGCGCATGTTGTGGAAAGGCGGCAATGCCATCGATGCGGCGATTGCCGCAGCGGCGGCGATCACGCTCGTCGAGCCGGTCTCCAACGGCCTCGGCAGCGACGCGTTCGCGCTCGTCTGGGACGGCAAGAAGCTGCATGGCCTGAATGCGTCCGGCGTCTCGCCGGCGGCATGGAACGTCGATTACTTCAAGCGTAAGTACGGCGAGGAAAACGGTCTCGCGAAGCATCCCAAGCGCGGCTGGGATGCCGTGACGGTGCCGGGCGTCATCGCCGGCTGGGAGGCGTTGCATCAGAAGTTCGGCACGCTGCCGTTCGCCGACCTGATGGAGCCGGCGATCGAGATCGCCGAACGGGGTCATGCGGTAGCGAGCGTGGTTGCGTACAAGTGGGCGGCGGCCGTGCCTGAGCTCAGCGATCAGCCGGGTTTCGCCGACACGTTCATGCCGCGCGGCCGCGCGCCGGAAGTCAGCGAACTGGTGCGCTTTCCCGGTCACGCGAAGACGCTGCGCAAGCTGGCGGAGCAGGGGCCGCGCGCTTACTACGAAGGCGAGATCGCCGAACAGATCGCCGCGTTCTCGCGCCAGGGCGGCGGCGCGCTCACGATGGACGACTTGCGCAACTACCGTGTCGACTGGGTCGAGCCGATCAGCAAGGACTATCGCGGCCACACGGTGCACGAGATTCCGCCGAACGGGCAGGGCATTGCCGCGCTGATCGCGCTCGGCATTCTCGAACAGTTCGACCTGGGCTCGCTGCCGGTCGACGGCATCGAATCGCAGCACCTGCAGATCGAAGCCATGAAGCTCGCGTTCGCCGACGTCTACCAGTACGTCGCCGACCCGCGCTCGATGGAGGTCACGCCGGAACAGATGCTCGACGACGCGTACCTGAAGTCGCGCGCGAAGCTGATCGACCGCAAGCGTGCCACGCAATTCGACTTCGGCATGCCGAAGGCGGGCGGCACGATCTACATGTCGGTGGCGGACGAGCGCGGCATGATGGTCAGCTTCATCCAGTCGAACTACATGGGCTTCGGCTCGGGCATCGTGGTGCCGGACTCGGGCATTTCGCTGCAGAACCGCGGCTACGGGTTCTCAATGGATCCGAAGTCGGCGAACGTGGTCGAGGGCGGCAAGCGGCCGTTCCATACGATCATCCCCGCGTTCCTCACGCAGCAGGTGGACGGCACACAGGAAGCGGTGATGAGCTTCGGCGTGATGGGCGGCGATATGCAGCCGCAAGGGCATCTGCAATCGATCGTGCGCATGCTCGACTACGGCCAGCAACCGCAGGCCGCCTGCGACGCCCCGCGCTGGAAGGTCAACCGCGACTTCTCGGTCGACGTCGAAGCGACGCTCGATGTGGACACGGTGCGCGCGCTCCAGGGGCTCGGCCATACGATCAAATCGGTCGACGATCCGTATATGGATTTCGGCTCCGGCCAGTACATCTGGAAGCTCGACCGCAACGATCCCGAACGCGGTTATGTCGCCGCGAGCGACACCCGGCGCGATGGACTGGCCGCCGGGTTCTGATCGGGGCGTTCCACCTACACCGCTTGCAACAGGGCACTGAGCGTGCGCGGCGCCGGAGCGAAGAACACCGCGCCGGTGTGCGCAGTCGAGAAATCGAGCAGGCGGTCGTGCATGCCCGGCGGATCGCCGAGGAACATGCGCTCCAGCATCTTTTGCGTCACCCAAAGATGCCTGGAGTAGCCGATGAAGTAGGTCCCATATTCGCCGTGGCCGGGGCGGCCGAAGGGCATGTTGTCACGCAGGATATCGTGCTCGGTGCCGTCGTCGTCCACAATCGTGGCGAGGGTCTTGTGCGACTTCTGGCCGCTCGCCGCGTCGGGCAATTCCACGTTGCTGACGATCTCCCGGCCGATGATCTGTTCCTGCTCATTCCTGGGAAGCCGAGCCCACGGCTGCATTTGATGCAGATACTTTTGCACTACCACGTAGCTGCCGCCGGCGAACTCCTGATCCTCACTGCCGACCAGCGTTGACGAGCCTATCTCGCGACCGGTCGGGTTGGCTGTGCCATCGACGAAACCAAGCAGGTCGCGCGAGTCGAAGTAGCGAAAGCCCGCAACCTCGTCGGCCAGCGTCACGCTATCGCCCAGTTGGTCCATCAGCAGGCGTTCGAATTCAAAGCAGAGATCCTCGCGCTCGGCCCGGATATGGAAGAAGAGATCGCCGGGCGTGGCCGGTGCCGTGTGCGTTGGACCCTCGATCGGCGTGAAGGGGCGCAGCTCCTTCGGGCGCTTGCCTGTCTGAAAACGGTCCCACAGCGCCGACCCCAGGGCCGTGATGCACGACAGCCGGCCGTTGAGATCGCGAAAGCCGACCGTCTTGATCAGATCGTCGAGACCGTCCAGGACGCCGGCGACGACCTGTAGCGCCTCGCGACCCTCGGCGACCGTCAAGGTGAGAAACACCGCCGCACGCGACAGTGGCGCATCGATGCTTTGCGAATCGATTGGGACTCGGTCCCAACTGCTGTCAGTCATTTGCCTCTCCCAGATATCCGTTAGCGGGCAGTCGCGGCATGATCAAGGGGCGCCACTACGAGCACAAGATGAACCCTGGTTCGCCCGCCGACTTCCCCGAAGGATACACAGCGCCCCGCAATACCTGTGAGAGTGTTGTTTTTCATAAATACCGGTAGCCATGTCGACACGACTGCTAGCGGCTAAGCGCGCGAGAAACCGGACTCCGGGTGGGCCGCGATAAAAACAGGCAGGTCGGTGGTCGGCGGTCTCGCGGGAACCTCGAAGAACATTTCGCAGACCCACCCGCGATGATACGAAGCGTGGTTCACGAGATGCATGAACATCGCGCCGCGCGACATCGTCGAACGCTCGCCGGAGATGAACGCGAACGTCAACTCTTCAGCCAGCGACGCATCGCTTTGTGCATCGGCCCAACGTTCGAACCATGCGTTCACGTCCTGTTGCGCGCGACGCAAGTCGTTCAGCTCGGCGTGCAGCACCACGCTGCGCGTCGTGAAGCCGTGCTCCTTGCGTTCGAGATGCGCCTTCCAGATCAGATCGACCACATAGTTGTGATTCAGCGTGCCGATCATCGTTTTGAACAACGTCTGCCGCGTCTTGACGACTTCCTCCGGCGCGAGGGCACCGGTGGCGTCGAAAAGCACCGTGTCGGCCCAGCTCTTGTAGCGGGAAAGAATGCGGGCGGTTTGCGTATTGATCATGACTCGTTTCCTCGATTATTCATTTGCGTCGTTTAACACGTCGAGCGCCGCACGGCACGCGCCGGCCAACTGTTCGCGCATCAGGTCCTGCACGTTCGGCGAGCGGTTCACAATGGCGTCGCGAATCTTGACCGCCTGCCTGAACGACGCGAGCATGCGGCCGCCGCGCGCCATCGCAATGCGTCGCAGGCGCCGCACAGGTCCGATCAAAGCTGCGTGACTGTCCTGTAGCGTGCGGTTGTCGGCGATCGTCATCACGAGTGTGTAGAAGCGATCTAGCGCATCGACGTAACTCGCCGGATCGTCGGCATCGACGCTCGCTCGCATTGCTTCGATCACGTCGTCGAATTGCGCGGTGCCGAGCGCCGTGATGCGCTCCGACGCGAGTTGCACGGCAAGACATTCGAGCGCCGCGCGCACCGTGTAAATCTCCTCGACATCGCGCAGCGTCACGGCGCGCACGTACGCGCCGACGCGCGGCAGGACCGTCACCAGTCCCTCGCGTTCCAGTTGCGCGAACGCCTCGCGCATCGGAGTGCGGCTTACGTTCAACTGCTTCGCGACCTGCACTTCCGAAAGGCGGCTGCCCGGCGCGAGCACGCCCCTCGACGATCGCCTCGCGCAACGCGGGCACCACCACACCCTCGCTCAATGAGTCGCTCGATGCATGCACCGTGCGCAGGCGCGAGTGATATTTGATCGCGATCTTGTCTAGCGAATGCGCGCCTGCATGAGGCTCTTTCGCGCGCTTGTGCGCGGCGGCGCCGGCAGTCTTGACCACTGTTTTGCTGGAAGGCATTGACACCTCGTCATCATGTGAATACGCTGTATACAGATTATACAACAGGAGATGTCATGGATCGCAGTCCATTGCCGCAGCCGGTTTTGATCGAGCGAGCGGGCGACGTGCTGAGCTTCACGCTGAATCGCCCGGACGCGGGTAACGAGATTTCCGGCCCGATGTTCGACGCGATGACAGCGACGTTGCGCAGCGAGGCAGCCGAGCCGACCGCGCGCGTGCTGCGCATCCGTGCGAGCGGCGACGTTTTCTGCACGGGACGCGAGCGCGCCGCGCGCGATGCGGTGTCGATCCGTTCGGAAGTCGCGCGGCTGATCGAACTGAAGCGGCTCGTGCGCGGCACGTCGATGATTGCGATCGCGGAAGTGCAGGGCGATGCACACGGCTTCGGCTTCGGACTGGCGATTCTGTGCGACTTCACGCTGGTCTCGTCGCGCGCGACGCTCGCGTTTCCCGAGATGCGCAAGGGTTTGCCGCCTGCCGCGATCATGGCGTACGCGGGCCGCTACGCTTTGCCGAAGGCGCTGTTTCCGATGGTCCTGTTGGGCGACGCGTTGACGCCCGCGGCCGCGTTGCAGGCGGGGTTGATCACGAAGGTCTGCGAGCCAGCAATGCTGCGCAGCGACGCGGACGCGCTCACCGAGCGCATTCTCGCGCTCGACGATGCGGGCGTGCGCCAGTGCAAGGCATTCTTTTTGGCGGCCGAGGAATGCACGACCGAACAGAACTTCCGCAGCGCGACCGACATGCTGACCGTCGCGAGCCTGCGGCTGATGCAGGGGCGCTGAGCGCAGGTTTTGCCATCGAAGTTCATAGACGGCGAGCGCGAACTTTATCGCGGGACGGCTCGTGTTTGCGCGAACGCCGGCGGCAAGCACCTTGCCTGGGACAGCTTTGCATGGAACGGGAGTAAGTGCTTTGCATGGGACCCGAGTAAGTGCTGAAGCACTAACTCGGGCCGACAGCTAAAGCGCTAACTCCCGTCGACAGCTTTGCATGGGACGGGAGTAAGTGCTGAAGCACTAACTCCCGTCGACAGGAGACAGACAGACATGAACGTTAACGCAGGCCCGCGGCTCGACCGTTTGCCGATGTCGGGATTTCATCGGCGCATCATGTGGCTGATCGGCATCGGCATGTTCTTCGACGGCTTCGACATCTACGTCGCGTCGACGGTGCTCGGCGCCACGCTGAAAACCGGGTTCTCGACAATCGGCCAGAACGCGATTTTCGTGTCGCTGACTTTTCTCGGCATGATGCTCGGTTCGCTCGGCACCGGTTTTCTCGGCGACCGCTTCGGCCGCCGCTTCACGTATCAGGCGAATCTTGCAGTGTTCGGACTCGCCTCGCTCGGCGCGGCGCTCGCACCGAACATGAGCATGCTGATTGCGTGCCGCTTCGTGATGGGCTTGGGCCTCGGCGCGGAAAACGTCGTCGGCTATTCGACCTTGACCGAATTCGTGCCGCCGCAAAAGCGCGGCAAGCTACAAGGACTGATGGCTGTGTTCGTCGTGTCCGGGTTGCCGGTCGCGGGGCTCATCGGCCTCGCGCTGATTCCGGCGTTCGGCTGGCGCGCGATGTTTGTTCTCGGCGGCTTCGGCGCGCTGGGCGTCTGGTATGCGCGCAAGTCGCTGCCCGAGTCGCCGCGCTGGCTCGACTCGGTCGGCCGTCACGCGGAGGCGGACGCGATCCTGCGACGCATCGAAGACGAAGTCGCGCAAGCGCACGGCGGCCAACCGCTGCCGCCGCCAGCCGTTGCGAAAACGCCGAGCCAGGCTGCGGCTGCGCTGTCGTTCGGCTCGCTGTTCAGCGGCGCGATGCTGCAACGGATGATCGTCGGCTGCGTGACGCTCGTCGTCATCAATACGCTGCTGTACGGCTTCGTTACCTGGCTGCCGACGTTCTTCGTGCATCAGGGTTTCAGCATCGCGAAGTCGTTCGGCTTCGCGCTGGTCATGTCGCTCGGCGCGCCAATCGGCTCCGCAATCGGCGCATTGACGGCGGACTCGTGGGGCCGCAAGCCGACCATCATCGGCGCGTCGCTCGCGGCGATCGTGTTCGGCGCGATCTATCCGTTCGTCTCGAATCCGCTGCTGCTGCCCCTCGTCGGCCTGTTGCTGACCATTCCGATCTACGTGCTGGTCGCGCTGCTGTTCGCCATCTACATACCCGAACTCTTTCCGACCGAAGTCCGGCTGCGCGCATCGGGCGTCTGCAACACGCTGGGCCGCGGCGCGACGATCGTGACGCCGTTTATCGTCATCGCGCTGTACGCGCGGCACGGCATTGTCGGCGTACTCGCACTGATGATCGGCCTGCTCGCGATTCAGATCGTCGTCGTCGCGTGGCTCGGCGTCGAGCCGACCGGCCAGCGTCTCGAAGACCTGCAACCCGCCGACCCACAGACACCCGATGCGCTGCGCACCGATGCGCATGCATCGCCTCTGAAGTGAACCACCTGGAATCGATCTCTATGGACACAGTGAACCAGACCCATCTCGATGCACAGCTTTTCATCGACGGCGCATGGACGGACGCCGACACCGGCCGCACGCTCGATATCGTCAATCCGGCGACCGGTGAAGTGATTGGCGCGCTCGCGGCCGCGTCGGAGCAGGATGTGGATCGCGCGGTGCACGCGGGCCATCGCGCGTTCGAAAGCGGCGCGTGGCGCGATATGCCGATCCAGCAACGCGCGCGCGTGCTGAATCGTTTCGCCGATCTGTTCGAAGCGGACCTCGAACAGTTTTATCGGCTCGAAACGTTGAACAACGGCCGGCCGATCTCGGAGACACGCGCGCAGATTTCGCGTCTGCCGCAGTTCTACCGCTATTTCGCCGCGCTTGCGCTGACGCGCCGCAGCGACGTGATTCCGGTCGAAGGGCCGTACCTGTGCTACACGCAGCGCGTGCCGCTCGGCGTCGTCGCGTTGATGACGTCGTTCAATCATCCGCTGATGATTCTGTCGAAGAGTCTTGCGCCCGCGCTCGCGACCGGCAATAGCGTCGTCATCAAGGCGTCCGAGCAGACGCCGCTGACCACCGTGCGCCTCGTGCGTCTACTGGATGAAGCCGGCGTGCCGAAGGGCGTCGTGAACGTCGTGAACGGCGAAGGGCGCGAAGCGGGCGCGGCGCTTGCGCGGCATCCGCTGATCCGCAAGGTCGTTTTCACGGGCGGCACTGAAGTCGGCCGCTCGATTGGCGAAGCCGCGGCGCGCAGCTTCGCGTTGACGACGCTCGAACTCGGCGGCAAGGGCGCCGTGATTCTGTTCGACGATTTCGACATGGAGCGAGCGGTGAACGGCGCAGCGTTCGCGGCCTTCATCGGCGCGGGACAAACCTGCGTGTGCGGCGCGCGGATTCTGGTGCACAAGTCGATCCATGCGGAGTTTCTCGAACGCTTCCGCGCGAAAGCGGCGGCCATTCGCGTAGGCGATCCCGCCGATGTGAAGACGCAACTCGGGCCGGTGATTTCCGAGCGCTCGCGTCAGCGCATTCTGGCGATGCTGGAGCGTGCGAAGGCAGCGGGCGCGAAGGTGCTGACGGGCGGCGGCGTGCCGTCCAGCCTGAAGCAGGGCTTTTTCATCGAGCCGACTGTGCTGTATGACGTCGATCCGCGTTCGGAGATCGGTCAGGACGAGGTGTTCGGGCCGGTCACCGTCGTGATGCCGTTCGACGATGAGGCGGACGCGATCCGCATCGCCAACGACACGCAGTTCGGTCTCGCCGCTTCCGTGTGGACGCAGGACGTCGCGCGGGCGCATCGCGTGGCGAGCAAGCTCGAATTCGGCATGGTGTGGGTCAACGATCATCACCGGCTCGATCCGGCGTCGCCGTGGGGCGGTTTCAAGAACAGCGGCGTGGGGCGCGAGACGGGTGTCGAATCGTTCGATCAGTTCAGCGAGCCGCGCGCGGTGACGATCAATACGAGCGGCAAAACCATCGACTGGTATGCGGACGATGGCGAACCCAAACGTCTTAACTGATTCTTCTGGACTGACGCAAGGGGACTGACTTCGCCCGACGGCTGTCGGGGTGGTCGGAGTGAGCTGCGTTTGGACACGCGTGGCATGAGGAAATGGATTGGCTTTGCCGCGCACGAAGGCGCGGCAAAGCAGCAACTTGCAATGGTGCGGCGCTAAGCGGAAAGATCCAACAGCGACCACAGGCGCGACGCGAATCCGTGCAGGACGGCGGCGCTGCGCCCAACGCCGTTCATGATCGTTCAATCACCACTTCGAGGTATTCGCTCGGCAGCACGAGCGTCGCGTCGCCGGACCGGTTGCGGCTTTTTATCAATGTCATCAGATCGCCGAGAAGCGCCGCTTGCCGTTCGCCCGCGAGTGCGCCAAATGCCTTGTTCACCGGCCCATAAAACGTGCGGAAAACTTCCACGAAATGTTCGGGCGAGCGGTAACGGAACGTGAAGTGGCGGCTGTTTGCGACGATCTTCCGGGTTTTTCCTTCGAACAGTGTTTCCAGCCGCGCCTTCGTTCCCCACAGCGCCGGTGACGCCACGCCCGCAGGTGGCGGAATGTGCATGGCAATTGTCTTGAACACCTGGCCGATGAAGCTATCCGGCGTCCAGTTCGCGAGGCCGATGCGGCCGCCCGGCTTGCACACACGAGCCAGTTCAGCCGCTGCCTTCGCCTGGTCCGGAGTGAACATCACACCGAACGTCGACATCACGATATCGAACGAGGCGTCAGCGTAGGGCAGCGCTTCCGCGTCCGCTTCCTGAAACTCGACGGATAGACCTTCTGCTTGTGCGCGGGCACGGCCGGCGTCCAGCAGTGAGGCGACGTAATCCGTGGAGGTGACATCGCACCAGCGGCGCGCGGCAGCCAACGTTGCATTGCCGTTGCCTGCTGCAACGTCGAGCACGCGCGAGCCGGCGCGCAGGTCAAGCGCTTCGCATAGAGCTTCTCCGACGATCTGCAGCGTCGTGCCGACGACAGCATAATTGCCGGTCGACCACGCGGCCTGTTGACGGATCTTGACGGCAGCGAAGTCTGCGACGGGTAAAAAAGAAGAATCGACTGCGGACATAAACGACTCCTGAGAACCGGGGCAGCGATGAGTCAATACTCAGAGTCGCTGCCATTCAGATGACGCCGCGAACTTGCACTGCGAAAAAGCCCGCGCGACGATCGGGCGAATCAAACCAGAACCGCGAGATGCAATGGCTATTCGGCAACGCTGATGCCCGAGCCGCCCATTTCCCCCGGCAGATCCTTCTGCTTGGGCAGACCGTCTTTCATTCGAAGGCGCGACTCCGGGTAATGAACGTGCACACCGGGTTCATAGGGGAAGTCGGCGATGACTGCGGCGTAGACGTCGATCAGTTCGAGCCCGGGATGTTCGGTAAACAGATGGCCGCCGCATGACTTGCACCACTTGCGGTAGCTATGGGCTGTCTTGTTGTAAGTGCCAATATCATCGGCGCCGCGAGTAACGTGCAGCGCCTCGGGCTTCCACAGCGTGAACGCATTGACGGGCGCTCCCGACCAGCTTCGGCACGACTCACAATGGCAATAGCCCATACCCGCAGGCTCCCCGCTTACCGTGAATTGCACGGTGCCGCAAAAGCATTGACCGCGATAAGTCTCTGCGTTACTCATGTCGTTCTCCTGATGGTGGAAGGCGGCGCTCTACCGTTCGTTGTTGCGGATTCGCGTGAGTGCTAGTATCGGGACGCAAGCCATATCGGTGAATGACCGGTCGTCCAGATATTTTGCGCAGGACGCCGAAACTGATGGACGACGTCATGGATGCTCTTTCCGACGTACTTCGCCTCGTGCATCTGAGCGGAGCGGTGTATCTAAGCGCCGACTTCACTGCACCGTGGTGTGTTTTCGGCGAGGCGACGCGGGAGTTGTGCGTATCGTTTTTGCCGCGCGCGGAGCGCATCGTCTCCTATCACCTCATCACAGAAGGAAGCTGTCGGGCACGGCTCGTCGACGACCCGTCTTCCGCTATCTGCGTCGATGCCGGAGAACTTCTCGTCGTGCCGCAGGGCGAAGCGCATCTAATGGGCAGTTCGGTCGAACTCGAACCGGCGCCCTCTCACCAGATGCTGTCGCAGTATCTGGAAACCGCGCCGGGCGACGTCATCAGGTTGAGCTACGGCGGAGGCGGCGCGAAAACGCGGCTCATTTGCGGCTTCCTCGCCTGCGACGATACGCTGACCAATCCGGTGCTATCGGCATTGCCTCGTATGTTCAAGATCGACATGCGCAACGACGCGAGATCCGCGTGGCTGGAGTCGTCGTTGAAACTCGCGGCTCTCGAAGCAGCCGAATTGCGCGTAGGCAGTGCGATCGTACTCGGACGTTTGTCCGAACTGCTTTTCGTGGAGGCGGTACGGCGTTGTGTCGATTCGCTGCCTGCGGACCGCAAAGGATGGCTGGCCGGCGTCAGCGATCGCTTCGTGGGACGATCGCTCGCGTTAATGCACGCGCAACCGGCGCATGGTTGGACAGTCGATGAACTTGCCCGCAAAGCGGGCCTCTCGCGTTCGGCGCTGGCACAGCGCTTTACTCAATTGCTCGGCCAGCCACCGATGCAATATCTGGCGCGCTGGCGTCTGCAAATTGCGGCACAGGCGTTACGTGACGGAGCGCAGTCACTTACGGCTATTGCGGAGAGGGTGGGCTATGAGTCGGAGGCGGCGTTCAATCGCGCATTCAAGCGGGAATTCGGCTTGCCGCCCGCCAGTTGGCGACGCAGCCACTTGACGACGGACCGCCACGATTCGTTGTCCGACGCGCCCGATGCGCGTTTTCTCTCAGGCGAATGTTCGACCGAGGTCGGCTGCAAGACGGGCGTCGGCGGAATCTCGCCGCTATAAGCCGGTTACTGGCCACGCGGTTCATCATGCAGATCGGCAAGCTGTTCGCCGCCGTCAGAACTTATGCGTCATTCCGACGATAGCACCGCGCGCATAAGCGCCGGGTTCAACCGCGATGCCCGAATACTGCGTGCCGTCGAGCGTGTATTGCGCCTGATGGCGGTTCTGGATCAGCCCCGCAGCGGTGTACAGGATCGTCGACTTCGACAGATAGTATTCGTAGATCAGTCCGACCTGCTGCGCGTTGTTGCCCTGGCTCGTGCGGTCGTGCGCATAACCGTACATCACCGAAAAGCGGTTGAATGGATTGAATAGATAGGTGCCCGAAGCTTCGTAGATGTCGCGCTTCTCGGTGTGATCGCTCTGACGCTCCGTTTGATACGCCAGATAGAAGCGCGCGGCGCCGAGCCGATAAGACGCCGCCGCGCGGAAGATTTTTTGCACGGACGTTCCCGTCGCATTCGCCGACGACTCATAGCCGGCCCCCACATGAAAAGGCCCGTGCACATAGCGCGCGACCACGTTATAGAAACGCAGCCCGTTGGACGGGCTCGTTGTCTGATCGCGCAGCGAGACCATGCCCTGGACCGTCAGCCCGCGGAAGTCCGGCAGAAAGTACGCGATTGCGTTGCTCGCGCGCACGGACGCGTCGGTAAAGTTGTTGATCGGCGATGCGAAGCTTTTGACCGCGGTGGGGTCTACTTCGCCGTTCAGGAACAGATATTCGGGCTTCTTCTGCCGCCCAAAGCGCAATTCGCCGAAACGCCCCGATACGCCGATCCACGCAAGCCGGTTGAACGACGCGGTCGGGTCGGTCGCCGCACCGGTCACGCCTGAGAAGCCCTGCTCGAGCTGGAAGTTGACGTGCACGCCGCCGCCAATGTCTTCGTGACCCATCAGCCCATACACGGTCGCGAAGAGTCCGCTCGATACCGCGCGTACCGCGCCTCCCGCACCGCCGTTCTGATATTCGATGCCGTTATCGACAACGCCATAAAGCGTCACCGACGACTGCGCATAAGCGCCGTTAAATGCACATGCCGATGCAACGGCCAATAGCGAATAGGCCAGCTTCTTCATTCTGTCTCCGGGACTGTTTCTTTTGGTGTGCCGCGAAAAGCGAGAACGCAGAATAGGGGATCGCCGCGCGTACGTCCCTGCACAAAATCCAGTTTCACCGGCACTTTTCAAATGCCGATCGACGCTCGCGCGCTGACAAAAAAAGTGCCATTGAAAGTGACTTTTGTGTAGGGACGCGAGCCTCTTACTCAAATATGCTGGGTCCGTCGAAACGATGCGCCCGGCGCCGGTGTGTTCCGCCGGTGCCGGCGGCGAATACTCCCAAGGAGAGGAAGTTGACAAGGAAAGTCCCGCTCAAGATTGCAATTGCTGAGCACCCGCACACCTCGGCCATCCGTGACGGTTCCATTCCCATTGAAGGCGTAGACGCGGAATTCATCACGGTCAAGCCGCAGATCGGCGCGTTTCGCCGGATGGTCCGCGATGTCGAGTTCGATGTCTGCGAACTTGCGCCGACCACTTACATCATCGCCCGCGCTTATGGCGCGCCTTTTGTCGCGCTTCCGGTGTTCGTCGTGCGGCGCTTTCACCACGGCGGGCTGCTCGTGCGCCCGGACGCAGGCATCAAGACGCCTAAGGACCTCGAAGGCAAGAAGGTCGGCGTGCGCGCCTATTCGGTGACGACCGGCGTGTGGACGCGCCAGGTGCTGATCGACGAATTCGGGCTCGATTCGTCGAAAGTGACCTGGGTTGTCGACGACGAAGAGCACGTAACGCAACTGAAGCTGCCGCCGAATGTGGTTCACGCGCCGGCCAACAGTTCGCTATCCGAAATGATGGAGAAGGGCGAACTGGCGGCGGGCTTTGCGGCTGCCGCGGGCATCGGCCGCACCGGCGCGCCGACGGGCGGCTGGCAGGAAGTCGAGGCCGACTATCCCGACCTGCTGCCGAACGCGGCCGAGCTCGAAACGGAGTACTACGCGCGCACCGGCGTCTATCCGATGCACGGCACGATCGTCGTCAAGGATTCGGTGCTGGCCGAGCACCCGTGGATCGCGCGCTCGCTATTCGATGCCTTCGCGCAGGCGAAGCAGGAATGGCTCGCGCGGCTCGATGCCGGCGAAGCCACGAGCGCGAGCGACAGGAAATACATCGAGTTGCGCAAGATCGTCGGACATGACCCGCTGCCTTACGGTCTCGCCGAAAACCTCAAGACGATTCAGGCGCTCGAAGCGACGGCGTTCAGGCAGGGCCTCACGCCGCGGCGCATGTCCATCGACGAGCTGTTCGTCGATCCGCTCGCACGCTGAGCGCACGCAAGTTAGAGAGAAAACATGATTATCGATTGCCACGGTCACTTCACGACCGTACCCGCATCATTTCGCAACTGGCGCGCAAAGCAGGTCGAATTCGCGAACGATCCCGCTAACGCGCCGTCGCGCGCCGACGCTTATGTCACCGACGACCAGATTCGCGAGGCCATCGGCAACGGGCAACTGAAACTGCAGCGCGAGCGCGGCAGCGACCTCACGCTGTTCTCGCCGATTGCCGGTCTGATGAGCCACCACCTGGGCAACGAGCGGACGAGCCTCGAATGGGCCGAAGTGTCGAACGACCTCGTGTATCGCGTGACGGAACTGTACCCCGACAATTTCGCGCCGGTGTGCCAGTTGCCGCAGTCGCCGGGCGCGGCGCCGGCCAACTCGGTTCCCGAGTTGCGCCGCTGCGTCGAGCAACTGGGCTTTGTCGGCTGCAATCTGAATCCCGATCCGAGCGGCGGCTACTGGACCGGCAAACCGATGAGCGACCGCGAATGGTATCCGCTCTATGAAGCGCTGGTCGATCTCGACGTGCCCGCGATGATCCACGTCGCCGCATCGTGCAATCCGTGTTTTCACGGCACGGGCGCGCATTACCTGAACGCGGATACGTCTGTCTTCATGCAACTGCTTCAGTCGGATCTGTTCAAGGACTTCCCGACGCTGCGCCTCGTGATTCCGCACGGCGGCGGCGCCGTGCCCTACCACTGGGGACGTTATCGCGGCATGTCGCTGGAAATGCGCGAGCGTCCGCTGGAAGGGCTGCTCGAGAACATCTTCTTCGATTCGTGCGTGTATCACCAGCCGGGCGTCGAATTGCTGACCAAGGTCGTGCCGGCCGACAACGTGCTGTTCGGCTCCGAAATGATCGGCGCAGTGCGCGGCAAGGACCCGTCCACCGGCCAGTACTTCGACGACACGAAGCGCTATATCGACGCCTGCCCGGCGCTCTCGGACGAAGACCGCTACAAGATCTTCGAAGGCAATGCGCGGCGCGTCTATCCGCGTCTCGACGCGCGCCTGAAGGCTCGCGGCAAGTGATGCCGGCGCGAGCCGCTGCAACTCAACACATCGCGCACCTGAGCACGCACATAAGCATGCACATAGACAGGCACACAGAAAAGCACAGAGACACTCATGACATTTTCAATCGTTGATATTCACCCGCACATCATTTCCGACGACGAAAGCCGCTACCCGCCGGCGCCGTTGTTCGGCAAGCGCTCGGACTGGTCGAAAGAGCGGCCCACGACGGTCGAGACGCTGATCGCGGCAATGGACGAAGCCGGCGTCGCGAGAGCCGCCGTGGTCCATTCGTCGACGACGTATGGCTTCGACAACAGCTACGTGGTGGACGGCTGCGCGAAATACGCGGAGCGTCTCGTGGCCGTCGGTTCCGTGGACGTATTGCAGGCCGATGCGCCGCAAGTCATTCGCGGCTGGGCAGAGCGCGGCCTCGCGGGCCTGCGCCTCTTCACGGGCGGCAGCACGAAGGACTTCGATCCAAGCGAACTCGACGACCCGCGCTCGTTTCCCGCGTGGGAACTGTGCGGCGAACTCGGGCTGCCGATGTGCATCCAGACCGGGCCGATCGGTTTGCCGCAAGTCACGGCGCTCGCGCGGCGCTTTCCGAACGTGCGGATCGTGCTCGACCATCTGGCGCGTCCCGAAGTCGCCGACGGTGCGCCGTATGCAAAAGCGCAGAGCCTCTTCGATCTGGCGGAGCTGCCGAACATCTACCTGAAGCTCACGCCGCGCATTTTCGGCGATGTGAAAAAGGACCAGGCGAGCGCCGAAACTTTTTTCCCGCGTGTCGTCGACGCATTCGGCGCGCAGCGGCTCGCGTGGGGTTCGAACTATCCGACCTCGCCGGGCACGCTCGCCGACATTCTCGCGACCGCGCAAGCCGGCCTCGCCTGCCTGAGCGAAGCGGATCGCGCGTGGATCTTCGGCGACACCGCACGGCGGCTGTATCCCGCCTTGGCCTGAGCAAGCCTCACACAAACCAACGAGAAAACAGAAGATGGAGACAAGCAGATCTGAACGACAGGCAGGCGTGAGCCGGTGGGCGGTGCTCGCACTCCTTGCGCTCGGCGTGTTGATTTCGTTCGTCGACCCGCACCAGCATTTCGTCGACGCTCGCCGACGCGAACTTCATCCGGCACTTCGCGCTCACCAATGTGGATCGCGGCTGGATCAACGCGGCGTTCTTCTGGTCGTACGGCGCGTTCCAGATTCCGATGGGCTGGGTCGCCGACCGTTACGGCGTGAAGTGGCCGTATGCGATCAGCTTCGCGTTGTGGTGCGTCGCCACCGCGATGATGGGCGCGGTCACGGCGCTCGCGAGCCTCGTCGTGATGCGTCTTGTCATCGGGATGGCCGAGGCGATTGTGATTCCGGCGAGCTACCGCTGGATTCGCAATAACTTCGACGAGAGCCAGAACGGTCTCGCGGTCGGGCTGCTGGCGATGGGCAACAAGTTCGGCCCGGCATTGGGCGCGCCGGTCGGCGCATGGTTCATCGTCCACTATTCGTGGCAGGTGATGTTCGTCGCCACGGGCCTCGTCGGGCTTATCTGGCTCGCGCCCTGGCTGCTGCTCGCGCGCAACGATCTGCCGGACAAGGCGCAACTCGCGGCGGCGAACCGGCGCGCGCGCATGGTGAGTCTCGGCAGCATCGTGTCGAGCCCGGTGGTGTGGGGCGGTTTGATCACCAACTTCTGCTACGGCTATTTCACGTTTTACTGCATGACGTGGATGCCCGCGTATCTGGTCGAGCAGCGTCACCTGTCGCTGTCCAAGTCGGGGCTTTTCACTTTCTTCAGCTTTGCCGGCATCGCGATCGTCGCGGCGCTCGCGGGATGGGCGGCGGACCGGATCATCGCAAGAGGGCACAACGCGATTCTCGTGCGCAAGGTGTTCACCATCACCGGCTTTGTCGGCGGGTGCACGGTGCTGCTCGGCGCGTATGCGCAGACGCTCGACATGGCGCTCTTCTGGAATGTGCTGTCGCTCTCGCTGCTTGGCCTCGTGACGGCGAACAACCTGGTGCTGTCGCGGCTCTCCCTGATTCCGAAGCAGGCGATCGGACTCGTCACGGGCGTACAGCAGGTCGCGACGAGTCTCGCGGGCGGCGTGACGGCGAGCCTGTCCGGATGGCTGCTGCATGTGAGCGGAAGCTATGACCTGCCGATGATGGTGATCCTCGTCTTCCTCGCGATTGGAGCGCTCGCCACGGCGATTCTTTATCGCCCCGAATGGGCGCCGAAGGTCACGGAAATGCAGCCTGCGCTGCGCGAGGCGTAGCACGCACGCCGACGCCGTCGAGACCAATGTTGAAACACTAATTCACTGAGAAACCTTACATGGCGAAGATTGTATTCGGGATGGCAGTGCCGCATAGCGGCATGCTGGGTCAGGCACCGGAGGACTGGCTAAAGAACGGTGAGCGCGACCGTAGCAATCCGGAGCTGTGGTATCGCAATCGGACCTGGACTTATGCGGAGCTGGAAGCGCATCGCGAAGCGGCGTTCGAGAAGTTCCTGACGCTCGAGGAGCGCACCGCGCGCGCCGCGCGCTGCCGCGCCGCGCTCGACGTCATGGCCGCCGCGTATCGCGACGCGAACATCGACGTCGCGATCATTCTCGGCAAGGATCAGAAAGAGATCTTTACGCACTGCTCGCCGTCCATCGCCATCTACAGCGGCGAGCAAGTGCATAACGGCCCGCCGCAGCGCTCCGTTTATGCACCGGACCACCACGTCACGCACCAGTGTCATCCAAAGCTGGCGAGTTATCTGATCGGACACTTCCAGCGCGAAGGCTTCGATCTCACCGATCTGTTCGCGTGGCCCGACAACGTGTGGATGAAGCCATTGCCGGCGTATCCGGTCGTGCCGCATGCGTACAGCTTCGTCTATCACCAGATCATGGGCGACGAACCGCCGCCGCATGTGCCGATCATCATGAACTGCTTTTATCCGCCGACGCAGCCGTCCATGTCGCGCTGCATCGAGTTCGGAGCGGTACTGCGCGACGCGATCGACGCGTGGCCGGAGGATGTGCGAGTCGGCATCTTTGCATCCGGCGGTCTCTCGCATTTCGTCAACGACGAGGAATTCGACCGCCGCATCATGAAGATGCTCGCCGACTACGACTACGAAGGTCTCGCCGCGGTGGACAACCGTTCGTATCAGTCGGGCACCTCCGAAATCAAGCTTTACGTCAGCGTGATGAAGGCCGTGCAGGAAACGCGCGCCAGCATGACGCTCGTCGACTATGTGCCGTGCTGGCGTACGCCGGCCGGCACCGGCGAAGGCATGGGCTTCATGTACTGGAAGGCCGACGAATGAGCCACGCCCAACTCAAGTTCATGCATCCACGCCTGCCCCTTTTCATCCTGAGATAAAGACCATGAGCGACACGCGACTCAACAGCATCATCCGCGCATTCGAATCCGGCAAGCCCGCTTTTGCCGCGTTCTCGAAGCTCGACAAGCAGACCGCCATCGAGATGAGCGATGCGCCGTACGACGGCATCGTCTTCGAAATGGAGCACAACCCGTACGACGTGACCGCGCTCGGCGACGCGTTGCAGTACATGCTCAGCCGCAAGCAGATCGCCGAGTCGGGCTCGGTAGCGCCGCGTGTGACGCCGATCGCGCGCATTCCCGCCAACGGCGCCGAAATGAATCAGGCGTTCGCGAAGCAGGTGCTCGACCGCGGCGCTTACGGCGTGATCTGGCCGCATGTGGCGACAGTCGAGCAGGCATACAACGCAGTCGCGTCGTGCCGGTATGCGCGGCCTAAAAGCGCGCCCTTGTATGAGCCGAAGGGCGTGCGCGGCGACGGCCCGGCCAACGCGGCGCGTTACTGGGGTTTGAGCATGGCCGACTACTACCGCAAGGCCGACGTGTGGCCGCTCGCGCCGCAAGGAGAAATTCTCGTCGGGCTGATGTGCGAGAGCACCGAGGCGATCGAAAACCTCGACGACATTCTGTCGAACGTGCCGGGCATCGGCTTCATTCTGATCGGCGAGGGCGACCTGAGCCAGGAGCTCGGCTATCCCCGCGACTATGAGCACCCGGTGGTCGTCGACGCAATGCGCAAGATTGTAGAAACGTGCCGCAAGCACAACGTGGTGGTCGGCAATCCGCACGTGAACGCGAAGAACCACAAACGCCTGCTCGAAGAGGGATATCGCTTTCTGATGTCGGCGCCGTTGCGCAGCTATGGCGTGGTCGGCATGGCGCGCGAGATGGCGGGGTATTGAACCGGATTCATTCAAGCACAGGAAAGAAGCGCAATGACAACGACGTTTACCGAGCGGTCCGCGGACGTGCCCGTCTTACGCACGAATCTGGCCACTTATCCGGTCACGAAGGCGATGAAGGAAGGACGCGTCGCCTCGGACCTCGTCAAGCTCGACTACTGCGGGCCCACGCCGGCGCACAACGGCTTCAAGGCGATGGTGCGCGAGAACGCGTTCGACGCCGGCGAACTCGCGATCGTCACCTTCCTGCAGGCCAAGGCTTACGGCAAGCCCTATGTGTTGTTGCCGACGCCGATTTCGGGGCGCTTCCAGCATCACTGCGCGGGCTACAACATCGAGTTCGGCCAGCTCGATCCGAAGGACATAGAAGGCAGGAAAGTCGGCGTTCGCACTTATACGCAAACCACCGCGCTGTGGATTCGCGGCATTTTGCGCCACGAATATGGCGTCGATCTCGACAAGGTCACGTGGATGACGCTCGGCGACGGCCATCTCGCCGAGTACCGCGATCCGAATAACTGCGAACGTTTGCCCGCCGGTTCGTCGATCCCGCAGATGATGCTGGACGGCGAACTCGCCGCCGCGCTGCTCGGCGAGGACATGCCCAAAGACGAACGCGTACGCACGCTCGTGCCCAACGCGCAGGCCGCGGCCAAAGACTGGTTCGCGCGCGAAGGCGTGGTGCCTATCAACCACATGTTCGTCGTGCACGAGGACATTTCGAAGAAGCGTCCGGACATTGTGCGCGAACTGTACCGGATGATCGTGGAGAGCCGCGCTCAGACCGAAGGCGGTGTGCCGGCAGTGTTTCCGCCTATCGGACTCGAGGAGAACCGCAAGGGTATCCAGTTGGCAATCGACTGGGCGCTCGATCAGAAGATCATTCCGCATCGGCTTTCGGTGGATGAACTGTTCGACGACGTGACCGGCAGCCTCGGCTGAATCGTGCCCGGAAAGCAGGAGCGAACGGAGGTATCGAGGAAATAAAACCGCTTGATCATAAAACTCATGGAGGCATTCGCTGTGTATCTCACTTCGTCCTTAAAGAAGCTTCTCGCGTGCATCGCCATCGGGGCTGTCTCGGTTTCCGCTTCGGTTTCGGTTGCCGTTGCGGGCACCGCGGGCACGGCGCCGAAAGGAACCCTGTTCCTGAACCGGGTCGGCCCCGTCAGTTCAGAGTTGTACATATCGAATGCCGACGGTACTGGCGAACACAAGCTCATTCCGAGTACCGGCTTCGACTATCACGCGTCCTTTTCGAAAGACGGCCAGTGGGTTGTGTTCACGTCCGAGCGCGACGGCGCTGGTCAATCGAACCTGTATCGCGTGAAAGTGGACGGCACCGGTCTCGAGCGGCTAACCGATCACATTGCGGTCGACGATGCGGCCGTCTTCTCGCCGACGGACCCGAACGTGATCGCGTTCGTCTCGTCGCGCCGCGGCAACGACGGCTTCGGCACGACCAACGTGTGGACGCTGAACCTATCGACGAGCGCATTGAACAACGTGACGGGCTCGCTCGGTTTCGATCCGACGCGCCCGCATGGTTACTTCAGGCCGTCATGGTCGCCGGACGGCAAATGGCTTGCGTTGTCTTCGGATACCGGCTCCGACTGGCGCGGCCACAATCTGCCGACGGGCTGGGAGCGCACGCAGGAAAGCAGCATCTATATTGTCCGGCCAGACGGTTCCGGCTGGAAGAAAATTGCCGGCGTTTCCGGCTATGACGAGGGTTCGCCGTCGTGGTCGCCGGATGGCAAGCGCGTGGTGTTCTATGAAACGCCGGTGGAATCGACATGGGGCGCGCACCGTCCCGAGTCGATCAACTCGGTGAACTCGCAACTGGTGTCTGTGGATATAACGAGCCTTTCGCGAACGACGCTCACCTCCACGGCGGGCTTCAAGGTCTTTCCGCAATATCTGAATGCGGCCACCGTCGCGTATCACGTCAAGGGCGGCTCGACCGAAGGGCTTTATACAACGGCAGGTACTTTCCACTCGACAGCCAATACGGGTATCCGCTCGCCGCGTTATTCGCCCGACGGCACGAAGCTGGTCTACGAAAAAGTCGCGTTTAGTCCCGCACGCGCCAATGGCACGCCGCTCTTCAGTTTCGACCCCGCATGGAAGTACACGTATCTGGATGTATTCCCGCAATTGTCGAGGGATCGCGCGAAGCTCGTTTATACGGAGAAGGCAATTAATTCGTCGATTGCCGTTGCGAATCCCAATCTGTCCGGTTACACGCGCATTTACGATCCGGCGACGAGCGGCCTCGACCCCGCTGCCATCGCTCAGGGTCTCGCCGGCGCATTTCAACCGGCATGGTCGCCCGATCGGCAGTGGGTCGCTTTCGGCGTGGGCAACTGGTTTTTCACGCGCAGTACCGGCCCCGCGCAGATCATGCGTATCAGGGCCGATGGCAGCATGAACGGCCAGGCTGAAGCATTGACAGACGGCTCCATCAATTCGGGCTTTCCGAGCTACTCGCCGGACGGCAAGAAACTCGTGTACCGCGTATGGAGCGACGCGGTTCAGGGGCTGCGCATTCTCGACCTGGCCACGCGCAGCACGACTGTGTTGACGAGCGGCGCCGACAATCTGCCGGGCTGGTCGCCGGACGGCAGCAGGATCGTGTTCACGCGCAAGCAGATCGACGCCACGAATCCAAACCGGTTCAACTACGACGTGTTCACGATCCGACCGGACGGCACGGGCCTCACACGGCTCACGACCGACGGCTCGAATCAGGGGCACGCCGTATGGACGTGGGACGGCCGCATCGCATATAGCTCGGGAACGTACGGCTTTCGCGACGAACTCGCGCTCTACGACAACAGCTTCCAGCCCGACGGCCAGAACTGGGTGATGAATGCGGACGGCAGCAATCAGCGGCCGATCACGGATACGCTGTGGGAAGAAGCGATGCCGCTATACATTCCGACGCTGTGAGCATGGAGACGAATCAGTTGACGCACAGACGCGCGGGCGCTGAAAACCCCTGGGGCATCCTCGTGCTTCTCGCGCTAGGTCTGCTGATTTCTTTTGTCGATCGCACGAGCCTTTCCGCTGCGCTCGCGGACAAAAGCTTTGTCCGGCATTTTGCGCTGACGAGCATCGAGCGCGGCTGGCTCAATTCCGCCGTCTTCTGGTCTTATGGCCTGTTTCAGATGCCGATGGGCTGGCTCGTCGATCGCTATGGCGTGAAGTGGCCGTATTCCGTGTGCTTCCTGCTGTGGTGTCTGGCAGCCGCGGCCACCGGCATGGTGACGACATTGTCGGCGCTGATCGTGATGCGTCTGCTTATCGGCGTTGCGGAAGCGGTGGTGGTGCCGGCCACCTATCGCTACCTCGCGAACAACTTCGCGGAAACGCAGAAAGGCACTGCATTAGGCATCTTTTCGATTGGCGGCAAGATGGGGCCCGCACTCGGTGCGCCTATCGGGGCGTGGATGATCGTCGGATATTCGTGGCAACTGATGTTCATTGCAACAGGACTCGTCGGACTCATCTGGTTGCTGCCCTGGCTGCTGATGGTGCGAAACGATTACCCGTCGCGCGATGAACTCGCGGCGGCCATGCATCGGGCCGCTTCGGTGCCGCTCCGTAATCTGCTGGCGAGCCCTGTTGTATGGGGCGGGCTCGTCAACAATTTCTGCTACAGCTACTTCGCGTTCTACTGCATGACATGGATGCCTGCCTATCTGGTGGAACAGCGCGGGCTTTCGCTGGAGAAGTCGGGCGTTTATACGTTTTTTAGCTTTGCGGGGATCGCGGTCGTGGCGGCGCTCGCGGGGTTCGCCGCAGACAGAATAATCGCGCGCGGACACGACGCCGTGTTCGTGCGCAAATGCTTTATCGTGGCGGGTTTTATCGGCGGCACGACGGTTCTGCTCGGCGCCTATGCGCGTACGGCGGACATGGCGCTCTTCTGGAACGTAGCGTCGCTGTCGCTGCTGGGGCTCGTCACGGCGAACAATCTCGCGCTGTGCAAACTGACGTTGATTCCAACTCAGGCCGTCGGCTTGAACACCGGGCTACAGCAGGTCGCGACCAGCCTGGCGGGAGGCGTATCGGCGAGTCTTTCGGGCTGGCTTCTGCACGTTGGCGGAAGCTACGAACTGCCGATGATGGCGATTTTTATCTTCCTGTTAATGGGCGCGGCGAGCACCGTCATTCTGCTTCGCCGCGAATGGGCGCCAAAAATCAACGAGGTCGACGAGGTGCTTTCGCTCGAGCCAGTACTACCCAAAAAATGCCAGTGAAACTGACTTTTGTGTAGGGACGCGCCACCGCTCATTCAATACGCTTGATAGCGCACAGCGACCGTAGCGGCCGTAGCGACCCTGGCGGCCGGGATCAGACTCGCACAAACAAACTATAAACAGGAGACGAAATGAAAAAGACCATCATGGGTTTATCCGTGATTGCATCGGCATGCGCTTTCAATTCTGCATACGCGCAGTCGTCGGTCACGCTGTACGGGGTTATCGACAACGGCATCGAATACCGGAATTCCGCTGCGGGAACGGTTCTTCGCGCGGTGTCCGGTGGACTGTTCGCAAGCCGGTATGGCTTGAAGGGCAGTGAAGACATAGGTGGTGGTCTGCACGTCAATTTCCAGTTGGAGCAGGGCTTCTCCGGCGTGACAGGCGCGGCTTCAAATTCGGCCGCCGCTTTTAACCGGCAGGCGTGGGTCGGTCTATCCGGCGCATTCGGCGAGACGCGCTTTGGCCTGCAAAACACGCCTCAGTACATCTTTATCAACCCCGAGCTCGACCCTGTGGCGGTCATGAGCATTGGCTCGCCAATGAATAACTTCAACAGCCTGACCGTGCGCGTGAACAACGCGATTTCTTATTTCACGCCGACGGTGTACGGCCTGAGCGCGCAGTTCATGGTGGCAATGCGCGATTCCACCACGAAGCCGACCAACGGATTCCAGTTCTATAACGCGGCGCTTCGCTACGAGAACGGACCTTTTCGCATCGCCGCAGGCTACGAGCAGGCGGCAAACGCCGCGGGAACGTCCACACTCAAACTGTTCAACGCGGGGGCGTCTGTCGCTGTAGGGGCCGCGCGGTTCTATCTGGCGTACCACACCGAACACCAGACCGATAACAGTATCAAACGCGATGTGTATGAGGCATCCGGTTCTTATGCATTCAGTCCGGCCGCGCAGTTTTCAGTCATGTATGGCTATGCGCATGACCGGACCGGGCAGGGCAATAATGCGCAGCAGGTCGGTCTGACGTACGCCTATTCACTGTCGAAACGCACGACGCTGTACGGCTCCGCGGGCTTCATCCAGAACCGCAATCAGGCGCGCTTCACGCTCAACGGCACCGGTTATACGGGCCTTGCCGTCGCACCGGGCGCCGACACGCGCGGCGCGATTATCGGCATGGTGCATCGATTCTGATCGCCGCCGCGCTGCGCGTTCGGGTAAATAGCAGGGCGCGTGCTGTTCGAAGATATGCAAAAATCTACGGCGCTCTCGTGGGTTTTTTCCGCTGTTAGCGCTGCTGCAAACTCGCGCATGCGCACCGCAATTCGTGCCGCGTCCATCTTCTCACGCACTTCGCGGTTCCACTCGCCATACGCCACGAGCAGCATGCGGTTATCCGCATCGCGTTGCCCGATGGCTCGCGAAACCGGAATGCTGATAGTGGGCGCGTGAATCAATAGGCGCGTGAATCCGTAGCGGCCAAGGAGACTTTATGACAAACAGTGCGTCGGCAAAGTATCAAACGCGGTCCGGTTCCAAGGCGAAGCTGACAACTGTTCCGAAGGTTCGTCTGTACGTTGAGCGCCCTGAAGAACGGGACTGGTTCGTGCATGTTGGACATGTCACCGAACGAGGCCGCTGGCGAACCGAGCCTCACGCACATCCGGCCTACGGGCAAGTGATATTCGTGCGCAATGGGCGCGGCGTGATGAATCTGGAAGGCAGCAGCGTGCCGTTCGAAGGGCCGTGCGCATTGCTGTTGCCGACCGAGTGCGTGCATGGTCTCGACTATGAAGTCGATGCCGACCGCTGGGTCGTCACGATCGAGGTCGCCTATCTGGCGCAGGTGAACGCCAGGCTTCACGAATTCATCGCACTGTGGGCTGCGCCGCGCGTGATTCCGCTTGCCCATTCCGCAGAAGCGGGAATGGAGTTCTGCAGCTTGATCCACAGCCTGAAGGAAGAAGTGGAATCGGATGCGACCGGCCATGTGGTCGGCACCGAAGCGCTGCTCACCATGCTTTTGCTCAAGCTGGTTCGCGAGGCGCGCCTCGATGCGGCGCACGAAAGCTCGACTCGCAACGACATTCGGCTCGTCGAACGTTTTCGCAAGCTGATCGATGAACACTTCCGCGAGAATCTGCCGCTGCAGGACTATGCATCGATGATGGCGGTGTCTCTCGTGCAACTGCGTGCAGCGTGCGCGTCGGCGACTGAGCAAAGCCCCACCAAGATGATCCACGCCCGCATCATTACGGAGGCGAAGCGCAATCTGATTTTCGGCGACATGTCGGTGGAGCAGATTGCTTTTGGCCTCGGTTTCGCCGATGCCGCGTATTTCACGCGCTTCTTTCGCAGGGAAGTCGGTCAGGCGCCCAGCCAGTTTCGTGCGGCCGCGCGGCAGCAGCCTCATCGCAAGGCTTCGTCGCAGTAAGCGCCTGGACAACGCAGCGCGTGCAGCGAAAAATGCCGGCGAATCGTGCTTTTATGCAGGGACGCACCGCGGTGAATCGAATAGTCTGGAAACATCTCTAGTTCATTCAGGTCTCCAGATTTGTCGCCCATGACCCAGCCTTTAACAAGAATCACGCGTACGCGATACGTTAAAACCGGCGCGCTCGCTGTACTGATGTCGCTCGCGGCGGCATTGAGTGCGTGCAGCAGTGCGGGTACATCGTCGCAAGACGCGCGCACGGAACTCGTCTACATCGGCACGCAGGACCGCCAGATTCACGCCATGCGCTTCGATACGTCCACGGGCCGCCTCACGACGATCGGCAAGGTCGCCGAGGGGCCGCGCTCCACATGGGTCGCCGCGCATCCGGCTTTGCCGGTGCTCTACGCGGTCGACGACGACAACACGAAAGAAGGGCGCGTGATCGCCTACGCGGTGAATCGCTCGAACGGCGCGCTCGCCAGGATCAACGAGGTTGCGACGAGAGGCAGCGGCGCCACGAACCTGTACCTGGACATCCCGTCGATGACGTTGCTCGCTGCGAACTACGGCGGCGGTTCGGTATCGAGCATCGCGGTCAATGACGATGGAAGCCTGGGCGCGGTCGTCAGCACGGTTAAGGAGACCGGTTCGGGCCCGAACCGCAGGCAGGCAAGCGCGCATGCGCATAGCGCGGCAGTCGATCCCTCGGGGCGGTATGCACTTGTTCCCGACCTCGGCGCCGATCGCGTGTTCGTTTACGGCTTTGACCGCGCGGCGCACGCGCTCGTGGCCGACGACGCCACTCCTCCGCGATCGTTCGCTGCGCCGCCGGGCAGCGGGCCGCGTCATATCGCATTCGGCGCGAACGGTCAGTTTGTCTATGTGATCAGCGAATTGTCCGCGCAGGTGCTGGTGTTTCGTTGGGACGCACCGCAAGGGCGCTTGACGTTGCGGCAGTCGTTGCCGGTCAGCGGCGAAAACTTCAAGGGCACGCCGAGCGGAGCGGAAATCGCGGTCAGCGGCGACGGACGCTTCGTGTACGCCGAAAATCGCGCGGAGAATCTGCTCGCGGTCTATCGCGTCGATGCGGCCTCCGGCGAACTGTCGCTGGTTCAGCGCATTTCGTCGGGCGGTGAGAAGCCGTGGGCATTCGCGATCGATTCGTCCGGAAAGTGGATGCTGGTCGCGAATCAGCGCAGCGGCACAGTGAACGTGCTCGCTATCGACAATGCTTCTGGCATGCTGTCGCAGACCGGGCAATCGGCGAGCGTGCCGTCTCCTGTGAGCATAGCGTTTGTAACGCGGTGAACGGTACGACGCACTCGCGCAGTACGGCTAACTATTCCGGCTAACTACTCCGCGTCCATGAACTCAGACGATCTCGCCCTGTTCGCGCGCGTCGCGAAAACCGGCAGCATCTCGCGCACCGCGATGGAGCTGGGCGCGAATCAGTCGACCGTCAGCCGGCGTATCGGCATGCTCGAAGCGGAGCTCGGCGTGCGGCTCTTTCGCCGTAGCGGCCGCGGAGTCGGGCTCACCGCGCGTGGTGAACAACTCCTCGGTTACGCGCTCGCGATGGAAAAGACGCTCGACGAAGCTCGCGTCGCGATGCAGGACAGCGCCGCGCGCGGGCCGGCCACGCTCGCCGTTGCCGCGCAGCCCACCATCGCGCGCATGATGTTCGGCAGTCTCGGCCATCGTCTGAAGGCGCGCTATCCGGCCACGCGAGTGCGTTTCGTCGAAGGACTCGCGACTCATCTTCTCGGCTTGCTGAACGACGGCGAGATCGATCTCGCGATCATGTACGTGCCCGAGCATCCGGGCACAAGCCAGTTCGATGCGCTGCTGTCGGAGCAGGTGTGCCTCGTGACGCCCGCCGCATCGCCGGTGCCCGACGGGCCGTTTGCGGTCAGCGGGCTCGCCGGCGTTCCGTTGATTCTGCCGAGCACGCATCACGGACTGCGCGTGCTCGTGGAATCGCTTGCGGCGCGGCACGGCTTTGCGCCTATGATCGCCCTCGAATGCGATGGCTCGATATCCATCACGAAGCGCCTCGTGATCGAACGATGCGGCGCGACTGCGCTGCCCGCAGCCGCCGTCGTCGACGAAGTGGCATCGGGCACGGTGAAATGTTTTCCGTTGACGGACCCCGTCGTGCAGCGGGAAGTCGCCATCGCGTGGCCGCAAAACCGCGTGATGCCGGAAGGCGTATGGAACGTCGCGCAGATGATCCGCGATCTTGCCGCGGATCTCGTCAGCGACGGCACGTGGCCGAATACGACGTTGCACGCGGCCACGCTCATGCACTCAGACGGCTAACCGGCGTGATCTGCCGCGGATCGGTGCGCAGTTCGATCAGCGCCGCGACGCCGGCCTGTTGCGCGCGCTCGAACGCAGCGGGGAAATCCTCGGTACGTTCGACGCGCTCCGCGTGTGCGCCGAACGCTTTGGCTAGCGCGACGAAATCCGGATTCGCGAGCTGGGTCACCGAGACGCGGCCCGGATACTCGCGTTCCTGGTGCATGCGAATCGTGCCGAGCATCCCGTTGTTGACGACGATGACGATAAGCGGCGCGCCGAACTGTACGGCGGTGGCGAGCTCCTGCGGGTACATCATGAAACAGCCGTCGCCGGCGAAGCAGACCACGCTGCGTTGCGGATCCCGCAGCTTGGCGGCAATGGCGGCGGGAAAGCCGTAGCCCATTGCGCCGTTCGTGGGAGCGAGCTCGGTCGCGGGCATCCTGTAGCGGTAGTAGCGGTGCACCCAGACCGTGTAGTTGCCCGCGCCGTTCGAAATGACGGCGTCGTCGGGCAGCACTTCGTTCAGGTGGCCGACCACATGCGCGAGATCCACACCCGCAATTTCCGGCGATGGCGCGGGCGGCGTCGAATGAGCCACGTAGTCGGCGCGCGCGTCCTTCGTCCATTGCGCCCACGCATGCGAGCTGACCGGCGCGACGCTATCCAGCGCGAGCGCGAACTCGCGCAGGCCGGCGTTGATCGGCAAGCGCGCCTGGTAGACGCGGCCGAGTTCCTCCGGATCGGGATGCACATGAATCATCATCTGCGCGGGCGTCGGGCTTTCGAACAACGTATAGCCCGACGACGTCGTCTCCGCGAGCCGCGAGCCGACCACGATCAACAGGTCGGCGGTGCGCGCGCGTTCGGCGAGCTTCGGCGATACGCCGAGGCCGAGCTGGCCGACATAGTGCGGATCGCGATTATCGAAGAGGTCCTGGCGGCGGAACGAGGCGGCGACGGGTAGATCGTTCGATACGACGAAGCGTCCGAACGCGGCGGTTGCGTCGGCATCCCAACCGGTGCCGCCGACGATCGCGAGCGGCCGCGACGCGCGTTCGAGTAGCGCGCGCAGTTCACTCAGCGCGTGCGCCGTGGGCGCCGCCTCGACGACACGTGCCGCGGGGGCATCGGCTACGGTTGCCGATCCGAACAGCACGTCTTCGGGCAGCGCGATCACCACTGGACCGCGGCGCCCCGACATCGCGATGCTGAATGCCTTCGCGAGAATCTCGGGAATGCGTTCGGTGCTGTCGATTTCCGTGACCCACTTGGCAATCCCGCCGAACATCTGGCGGTAGTCGACTTCCTGGAATGCGCCGCGGCCCATGAAGTCCCGTTCCACCTGGCCGATGAACAGGATCATCGGCGTGGAGTCTTCACTGGCCGTGTGCACGCCGTTGCTCGCGTGCGTGGCGCCGGGGCCGCGCGTGACGAAGCAGATGCCGGGGCGGCCGGTGATCTTGCCGTATGCATCGGCCATGTTCGACGCTGCGCCTTCATGGCGCGTCGTGATCACGCGGATGCCATGCGCGTCGTGCAGCGCGTCGAGCACCGGCAGATAGCTTTCGCCGGGAACGCAATAGACGGTATCGACGCCGTTGCGCGCGAGCGCATCGACGAGAATGCGTCCGCCATTGCGCGGTTGTGCAACGGCATTTGCATTTGCATTGTCAGACATGGATTGGGGTTCCTCGTTGCCGGTTCGCGGGACAAACGCGGCTTCAATGTGAGCGTTGCGTCACGGCATTATGCGGTTGCCGTTTGCGCTGCACATTGCGAGGGATGCATAGCAGTTATGAGTTTGGCGGCTGGTGAGTGCCTGGCCGATTAAGACTCCAGCGGCACGTCTTCAACCAGCCCGGCTTTTACAGCGCGAATCCTGCGATCGACGAAATAGCCGCCGCCTTCCGTGTAGTGCAGATAGAGACGTCCGCATAACTTGCATTCCCATACCGCGCAGCGGTTGTATGGAAAGTAGCGTGGTGCAATAGGCGCATCGACGGACCAGTAGGTCGTCTTGCCGGGGAGATACTCGCTGAAGGTCGGCTCTATATAGTCTTCAGTAGAAAGCGTACCGATTTCCCCGAACTGCGTTTCATCGAGTGACAGCGGTTGCGATTGCCAGCCGTCGAGCGGCGTCTTCATGCACGGGCAGGGCGCGCTTGCGCGTGCTTCCGCGGCGCGCGCGAGTTCAAGAAGCGTTGCAGCGTTCAGATATTGCGCCATGAGGCTCACATTCAGGTGTTCATCATCCTGTCGCGTTGCGGGGCCACCCACGAGCGGTCGAAATTGCCTTCCGCAATCGACTTCAAGGCGGCCGTTTCTTTCGCATGTTGCCGGCGCGCGCCTTCGACAACGGCGTCGACATCGGCGGGCGCGATTGCGAGCAGGCCGTCTTCATCGCCGACAATGATATCGCCTGGACGGACCACCATGCCGCCTACCGTGACAGGCACATTGATTTCGCCAGGGCCGTTCTTGTACGGACCACGATGCGTGACGCCGCGCGCATACACCGGAAAATCGCGCTGACGCAACGCGCCGACATCGCGGATTGCGCCGTCGATCACGAGTCCTTCGACGCCGAGGCTTTGCGCGAAGCTCGCCATGATCTCGCCCATCAGCGCCTGCGTAAGGTCGCCCGCGCCGTCGATCACCAGCACGTCGCCGGGCCGGCAAAAATCGAACGCGCGATGAATCGCGAGGTTATCGCCGGGCCGCGTATGCACGGTCACCGCCGTGCCCGCGAGAGGCTTCGGCCGATGATACGGCCGCAGTCCGATCATGCCGCTCGCTCGCGCCATGTTGTCGCTGAGCAGCGAGACCGCGAGCTCGCGCAATGCGTCGAGCGTCGCGGGCCGAGCCTGCGGTGCGGACTCAAATTCCCGCCATCCTATTGGGTTCATGCAATCGCTCCTTGCGCCGCGAATTGTCGATCGAGTTGACGCGAAAGCCGCGGGTACACCGCTCGCGCATTGTCTTCGTAGATACGTTGCCGGTCCGCGTCGCTGAGCCAACCGATTGCATCGATGTAGCGGCGCGTATCGTCGTAATAGTGGCCGGTTTCCGGATCAATGCCTTGCACCGCGCCTATCGTTTCCGACGCGAACAGAATGTTCTCTACCGGAATGACTTTCGCGAGCAATTCCGCGCCCGGCTGGTGATACACGCACGTATCGAAGAACACGTTGTTCAGCAGATAGTCGCGCAGCAGCGGACGCTTCATGTCCTGCGCGAGACCGCGGTAACGTCCCCAGTGATAGGGCACTGCTCCGCCGCCGTGCGGAATGACGAAGCGCAAGGTGGGAAAGTCGGCGAACAGATCGCCGGTGAGCAACTGCATGAACACGGACGTGTCGCCGTTGATGTAATGCGCGCCCGTCGCGTGGAAATTCGGATTGCACGATGACGACACGTGGATCATCGCGGGCACGTCCAGTTCCACCATCGCTTCATAAAGCGGATACCACGAACGATCCGTGAGCGGCAGTCCGGACCAGTGTCCGCCGGATGGATCGGGATTCAGATTGCAGCCGATAAAGCCGAGTTCTTCGACACAGCGCCGCAATTCGTCGATACAGTTCGCGGGCGGCACGCCCGGCGCTTGCGGCAACTGGCATACGCCGACGAAATTGCGCGGAAACAGCGAACACACGCGATGCACGAGGTCGTTGCATTCGCGCGACCAGTGCGCGTTCGCTTCGGCGGTGGCCAGATGGTGACCCATGCCTGCGGCGCGTGGCGAAAAAATCGTGAGGTCCGTTCCGCGCTCGCGTTGAATGCGCAGTTGGCCCGTTTCGATGCTTTCGCGGATTTCGTCGTCGCTAATGTTGGGGCGTGCCGGTGGCATGTGACCGTCCTTTAGCGCGGCGATCTGCTGTATGCGCCATGCTTCATGCTGCGGCGGCGAGGTCGTGTAATGCCCGTGACAATCGATGATCATGTCTGCAAGTACCTTCGTTCTGGTTGTCGCAAGGGTTATTCGTCAAGCACGCGGCGCGGCATCGCCGGCGGTGAGCGAGGCGGTTTCGTCGTCCGATGCCGTGACTCGCATCACGAGCGCGATGATCGTCGATACAAGAAGGAACGCGGCAATGGTCAGCAGCGCAAGCTTGAAGTTGCCGGTCGCGCTGCGCACGAGTCCGATGCTCCACGGCCCTACGAGCCCGCCGAATTGCGCGATGGTGTTGATGAGCGCGATCGTCGCGGCGCCCGCGGCTCCCGTTCTGAACGATGACGCCAGGCTCCAGAACAGCGGATTGCCCGCGTAGATGAACAGGCCCGTGATGCACAACAGCACATAGGCGATGACGGGGTTAGGCGCATACGCGCTGCCGGCAATGGCAAGTGCACTCATGCCATAGACGAAAGCGAGGTGTTTTCTTGCGATCGCCGGTACGATCGGAACTGCGGCTAATCAGGAAAGTCCCGAGTACGCCGAGCAACGGCGGCGCGGCGGACAGAAAACCGACTTCGAGATTAGTTAGATGTCCAAGGCTTTTGACGATCTGCGGCAGCCACAGGAACAATCCATAAATGCCGACCAGCGCGCAGCCGAACAGGCATGCAAGACTCCACACGCGGATGTCGGCCGCCACGCGCAGCAGCGGAAAATGCGTGTTGCCTCCCAAGGCCTCGCGCTCGGCGGCGAGCGTCGATTCGAGCCAGCGTTTTTCATCGGCGGAAAGCCAGGCGGCGTCGGCGGGGCGCTCGGTCATGATGCGCAGTGTGAGAAGGCCGAGCAGCATCGCCGGCACGCCTTCCAGAATGAACATCCACTGCCAGCCGTGCAGGCCGAGAACGCCGTCCGCGTAAGTCATCAGCGCGGTGGAAATGGGACCGCCCAGCACCGCCGAAAAAGAACCGGCAATGATGTAGCCGCCCACGGCGCGCGCCCGGTAACGTACAGGAAACCATTTCGTCAGATAGACCGCGACGCCCGGCAGGAAGCCCGCTTCCATCACGCCGAGCAGAAAACGCAGCACGTAGAAGCTCGTGTCGTTGAAGACGAACGCGGTGACCGCGGCCACAGCGCCCCATGTCAGAAGAATGCGCGCGATCCAGCGGCGTGCGCCGACGCGATGTAACAGCAGGTTGCTCGGCACTTCGAGCAGCATGTAGCCGACAAAGAAAATGCTGCCTGCAAATCCGAACACAGCGGGGCTGAAGCCGAGCTGCTTGTTCATATCCAGCGCGGCGAATCCGATGTTGATCCGGTCCAGATAGTTGAAAAACATCATGGCGAAAAGCAGGGGCATCAGGCGCCCATAGACCTTTCGCATGGTGGCGGCTTCGTCGATCGGATTCATCCTGTCTCCTACCTTGCGGCGACGGCGAAGTTGCCGTCCCTGCGTTCTTGTCATGTGTGGAATCAATGATAAGAACGCGGCGGTGATGAGTCCAAGACGGGTTGCTTATGCTTCTATAGGTTTTTGCTTATAGTGCTGCGTCCGCAATTGGCGGCGGCAGACAGGCGAGGAATGCACGCAAATGGGGTGAAGCGTCGTCTGTACGAAAAGTTGCGGCGAGCGTCGAGCGATGCGTTGAACCGGGCCCGGTCAGATGGCGATACACGACGTCGCTGCGGCCGAGCCGCGCGACGGATTCGCCGATGAAGGTGACGCCGAGTCCGGCCGCCACGAGCGCGATAGCGGTCTGGATTTCATACGCCTGATGAGCGACGAGCGGCGTCAGACCGGCGTCCCGATACAACGATAGAACCGAGCGCTTGAACTGCGCATTCTGATGCTTCGGATAAAGGATCAACGGCGTATCCGCGAGATCGGCGATTTTGACTTTCTTCTGCGCGGCGAGCGGATGACCGGGCTCCAGTGCGACCATGACCCGTTCGCGCAGCAGCGGATATGACGTGCAACCGTCGATGGCCAGCGGCTGCCGGCCGATGCCGATATGAATGCGCATGTCGCGCAAGGCATCGGTCTGTTCTTCGGTGAGCATCTCGAAGAGCTTCAATTCCACTTGCGGATACGCGTGATGAAATGCCTTGAGCGCGGGCGGCAAGATGCTGTACATCGCCGAGCGCGTGAAGCCGACGCTGAGCCAGCCGCGCCGGCCCACGCCGATTTCCTGCGTCGCGAGGCCGGCCTGCTCCAATGCGCCGAGTATCTGGCGAGCCTCGGTGCAAAGATAGTGGCCGGCTTCTGTGAGCGCGAGCGGACGCCTCGCGCGATCGACGAGCTGCGTGCCGAGCCGGTCTTCGAGTGAACGGATCTGCTGGCTGAGCGCGGGCTGCGCGATATGCAAGCGCTCCGCGGCGCGGCTGAAGTTGAGCTCCTCTGCAAGAATCACGAAGCACTGTAGAGCCCTAAGGTTCATGGCGATGGTGTCTGTCGTCGGTATGCGCAGGATAACCTACGCGGTCGTAGGCGCCGCAGTTGGCAGAAAACGCCGTCTGGTTGGCTGTGTTCCAGGCATCGATCGAATTGAAAGTTGCTTGCCGCACTCCGATACTTTGGGTGCGGGCTTTCCTTCTCAACGTAGCTATCTCAAGCCGCCCGGAATGCGCGGCAACTACGCACACATTGGAGCAACGAACATGACGACGATTGCAGGAATCAAGATTCCCGACAGCGCAATGGCACGCGCAGCCACTCAACTGGTTCGCGACACAGAGTCGGACCTGCTTTTCCATCACTCCACTCGCGTATTTCTTTTCGGCGCTCTCGCCGGCGAGCGCAAGCGGTTGAAGTATGACCCCGAGCTTCTGTATATAGGCGCAATGTTCCATGACATGGGTCTTAGCGAACAGTTTCGCGGATCGCAGAACCGCTTCGAGGTCGACAGCGCAAATGCGGCACGCAGCTTCCTTCAGGGGCACGGCATTCCCGAAGGCGAGGTCGAGCTCGTGTGGGACGCGATCGCGCTGCATACCACACCGGGTATTCCGCCGTTCAAGAAGCCAGTGGTTCAACTCGTGACGGCAGGCGTCGAGATGGACGTGCTGGGCTTCGCGTATGACGAGTTCACCGAGGAACAGCGCAAGGTGGTGGTGGCGGCTCACCCTCGCGGGGAGAACTTCAAGGAGCAGATTATCAACGCCTTTAACGAGGGCATGAAGCACCGGCCGGACTCGACATTCGGTACGGTCAACGACGACGTGCTTGCGTTGAAGGACCCCGGTTTCCGTCGCAAGAACTTTTGCAGCATCATTCTTGGAAACGCTTGGAACGACTCGAATTACGCGTGCACCTGCAATGATCCGGGGCATCGGCACGGCTGAACTGGATTGATGACGGCGAGTGCGGACGGCGGGAGAGGGCACGCCACTTACCGTAGCGACCGGAAAGCCGCCCTCAGTTCCTGAGCAAATATCGTCGGCTGCTCCCACGCTGCAAAATGGCCTCCTTTCTCGGCCTGATGGTAATAGATGAGGTGAGGGTAGGCCTTCTCGGTCCAGCTACGCGGCGCCTGATATTGCTCGCCGGGGAATACGCTGACGGCGACTGGAACCTTGACGCCTTTTGCGTTGAAGAATCCACCCTTATATTCCCAATAGAGACGCGACGCAGACACGCCCGTATTAGTCAGCCAATACAGCGTGATGTTGTCGAGAACTTCGTCGCGCGTCAGTTCGCCTGTTGCGCTCGCACTCCGGTTCAGCGCTGCAGCGACTGCCGCGGCGGGTTGAGCATTGGCGTCGTTGTGATCGAGTAGCCAGGCCGCCAGGCCGACGGGTGAATCGTCAATGCCGTAGAGCGTCTGCGGGCGCGAGCCCATCAAGCGGGCGTAGTCCACTTGCTTGAACGTTTGGGCGAGCTGCCCGTAGGCGCGTTTCTCATCCGCTGACATACCGGCTGGCGCCGGGGCGCCGATTCTTAGCGCCTCGTCTATGTCCGCAGGAACTGTCGCGGGCATGTTGGTGTGGATGCCGAGCAGCCCCGGAGGTGCCTGCAAGCCCATTTGATCGACGACGAACGCACCCCAGTCCCCGCCTTGAGCGACGTAATGCTGATAGCCGAGACGGCGCATCAACTCGGCCCACGCGCGCGCCATGTGTTCGGGACCCCAGCCGGTCGTCGTCGGCTTGCCGGAGAAACCGTAGCCGGGCATCGACGGGATGACGACGTCAAACGAATCGTCGGCTTTTCCGCCATACGCGACGGGGTCGGTCAGTGGCCCGATGAGCTTGACCTGTTCCAGCACCGAGCCGGGCCAGCCATGATTGATGATCAATGGAAGCGCATTCGGGTTCTTCGATCGAACATGGATGAAATGGATGTCCACGCCGTCAATGGTCGTCACGAATTGCGGTAACGCATTGAGCGCCCCTTCCGCTTTACGCCAGTCGTAATCCGTTGCCCAATAGCGCGCGAGTTTCTGCATCGTCTCAAGCTGCACGCCCTGTGACGAGTCCGCCACGGTCTCTTTTTCCGGCCATTGCGTGGCGGCGATACGCCTGCGCAGGTCGTCGATCGCGACCTGCGGCACATGAACCGGTGCAAACGGACGGATGGACTCGTCCTGGACGCTTGCATGCTGTGTTGCCGGAAGTACATCCGGTGTTGGAACCGCGTACGCAGAGCTGAAAGCCGTCGCTAGCGTAAGGCCCAAAGAGGCTGCGACAAACGCAGCAAGCGTGCGCCGCGCGGGCGCTGATGATGCTGAAAAATACATGGTGACTCTCCTGCAATGAGTGCTCCAACGCATGCGGGTCGGAGCGTTTCGCGCTTTACGCACGCAATGGCCTTAACCCCGCTCGCACTTCATTCGCGAAGATGATCGGTTCTTCCCATGCCGCGAAGTGCCCGCCGGTTTCGGGTTTGTTGAAGTACATCAGATTGTGATAGGCCTTTTCGGTCCAGCTCTTCGGCGCCTGGTAGTTTTCTCCCGGAAAAGCGCTCACTGCGGCAGGCACGTTGACGTCGGCCGCAAGGAAGAAATTCGCGTGCGACTCCCAGTAGAACCGCGAAGCCGACACACCTGTATTGGTGATCCAGTAAAGCGTGATGTCGTCGAGAATGTCGTCCCGCGTCAGCGCGCCTGCGGAATGTCCATTGACGGGATGCCCGAGCACGGCCGCGCTCAGCGCCGCTGCGGGCTGGCCGTAGCCATCGCCGTGATCCAGCAGCCAGGACGCCAGCGCAACGGGCGAGTCGGCAAGTCCATAGAGCGTCTGTGGCCGCGTGCCCATTTCGACCGCGTAGCCCCGCTTCTTCTTGAAGTTCGCGCTCAACTGGTCATAAGCGTGCTTCTCCTCGTCCGATAAGCCTTGAGGTATCGGATCGCCGGCCGCCAGCGATTTGAGGATCTCAGCCGGAACGGCCGCCGGGAAGTTCACATGAATGCCGATCAGTTCGGGCGGCGCCTGTTTCGCCATGATGTTGGTGACGATGCCGCCAAGATCGCCGCCCTGCGATGCAAAGCGCTCGTAGCCGAGCCTTTTCATCAACGTGACCCACGCACGGGCGGTGCGCTCCGGACCCCAGCCGGTCGTTGTGGGCCGTGCCGAAAAGCCGTAGCCGGGCAACGACGGAATCACGAGGTGGAATGCATCCGAAGCCGGTGCGCCGTACGCAGTCGGATTGACGAGCGGGTCGATGATCTTGAACTGTTCGATGATCGAGCCGGGCCAGCCGTGCGTCACGATCAGCGGCATTGCGTTCTCGTGCTTCGAGCGGATATGAAGGAAATGAATATCGAGCCCGTCGATCTCCGTGATGAACTGCGGATACGAATTGAGCCGTGCTTCGCATTTGCGCCAGTCGTAGCCGGTCGACCAGTATTGCGCAAGCGTCTGAATCATGGCGAGCTGAATGCCTTGTGACTCGTCGGGCACGGTCTCGCGATCAGGCCAGCGGGTCGCCTTGATACGGCGGCGCATGTCGACGAGTTGTGCCTCGGGCACTTCAACGCGAAACGGGCGAATTGCGGACTTGTCGCCGTTCGCGGGTTCGGTGATCCTGCCGATTGCCGGGCTGGTGTCCGCGAAAGCAAGCCGGCTGAGCGAACCGGCAGCCAGGGCTGCGGCGGCCGCACTGACGAAGTGGCGGCGGGATGAGGATTGGGGCGTGTCTTGTGACATGAGATTGTCTCCTGCTTGATCAGCGTGTTGTGTTGCGGTGAAGTCGGCGGCGTGCGGCCTCACGAATACACACATCATTTGAAATTTGCGAACCAGCATCCTCTGGTCAGCGCGAACCTGCAACAGCGGCCGCCTGCGTGCGCACATCGTCGTCAGCCTTGTCACTGACAGGCAACGAGTGCGGAGCGCGTTCGTGAACATGCGCGGTCGGCGTGCGGTCAATCATCAGACTGAGTAATTCGGGGCGGTTGTAGTGGCCGGCCGCGTCCATCAGCATCTTGCGGCGGTCGATTTGCGCGAAGTCGAGATCGACGATCACCTCGCCTTCTCCCGAGCGGAGCGGTTCGGCCATCAACATGCCGTCAGGCGAGACGATGGTGGTGAAGCAGCCACCCGAGATCGGACCGATTCCACAACCGGTGTCCTTCATGATCTGCGCCTGCTGGTCGGCGTCGAGCCATGCCGTCGCGTTGACGACGAATGCGCCGGACTCGAGCGCATGCTGGCGGATATTGATTTCCATGCGCTGCGCAAACCCCTCGCCAAAGGCAGAGCCGGGGTACATCGCCGAATGGATCTGCTCGCCGTCGGCGATCATTGCGTAGCGGGCGAGCGGGTTGTTGTGTTCGAAGCATGCGAGCTGGCCGATGCGGCCGACGGCGCTGTCGACTGCACGCAAGCCCGAGCCATCTCCCTGGCCCCAGATCATGCGTTCGAAATGCGTCGGCGTGATCTTGCGGCGGCGCTGGATCAGCGTACCGTCAGCATCGAAGAGCAATTGTGTGTTGTACAGCGTGCCGCCATCGCGCTCATTGACGCCAATCGACACGACCATGCCTGCCTCTCGCGCGGCCTTGCCGATCGCGTCAGTCGCAGCGGACGGCACAGTCACAGCCTGCTCGAGCAGACGCAAATGTTCGGATCCCGAAAGAAGTTCGATGCCGGTCTGGACTGCCGCAAAGTAAGGGTAATAAGGCACGACCGTTTCGGGAAAAGTGGCGAACTGCACGCCTTTCAGGCCCAGTTCGTGGATCTTCTGCACCACTTTCGCGACGGTGGCTTCACGGCTATAAAGCACCGGACTGAACTGGACGGCGGCGGCTTTGACAACTTTCATGACGAACTCCTTGATGCGGGGAAGGGTGCGAGGCGTTGGTCGATCTTGCACATGCAACATCGACCGAAAAACTTCAAACGATGCGCGGCGGCAATTGCTGCGCGATATTCATGAGGCCATGTGCGCCGCCCTCGCCGAGGACGCGCGTCGCGTGGCTCTGCGCCGCGGCCCACGCGTTAGCGGCATTCGTGAGCAGCGCGTTGCCTTCGTGCGTGAGCGAAAGAGGGCGGCTGCGACCATCGCTGCCTGGCGCGCCTTCGGCAACCCAGCCCTGGGCGATCAGCGGTTGCAGGTTCCGTGTCAGCGTCGAGCGCTCGTGATAATTGCGTCGGCCCAGATCCGAGCGGCTCATCGGCCCGAACTCCGCGATCATCACGAGCAATGAGAACTGCGAAGCAACAATGCCGAACGGGCGCAACGCGTCGTCGTAGATCGAAGTGAGGAAACGGGAGATCTGCCGGGCGCGCGTCAGCAAACAACTGCGCGCGATCTGTCTGCTCGGCACTTCACGCGCGGTGCGGTCGGATTCAACGGGTTCGTTCCACTTATGCTGCATATGCACCACCTTCAGTTTGCGGAGCGGTGTTTGCTCGCGATGGGCGTATTTGAGCGGACGGACGTATCTCGCTTGTGTCCGGAAGTCGGTTGTTTGTAAGCGTGCGTATCGCTGTCGGACGTGGATACGTTGAGATACATAAAGGCGCGGCGGGGGAAGCAGCAGGGTCGAAGGAGCAGTCGCCGGGGAATTTAAATCGGCTTATCCGCGGCCCCCGTATAATCCGGCATGACTCAATTCATCCCCACAGCAGTAAGCTTGCGCGCAGCGGCACCGGCTGCGCGTTTCATCGGCCCGGTCCATTCACCCTCCACTCGTGCGGAATCCACGTTCGTCGAGCTGCAGTCGGCGGTCGCATGAAAATACCTAAACGGCTTGCCCCGCTTCTCGAAGAAGGGCTCATCGACGAAGTCATCGGCCAGTTGATGAGCGGCAAGGAGGCAACGGTCTACGTCGTGCGCAGCGGCGAATCGACGCGTTGCGCAAAGGTCTACAAGGACGCGAAGCAGCGAAGCTTTCGGCAAGCCGCGTCGTATCGGGACGGCCGCAAGGTCAAGAACAGCCGGCAGGCGCGGGCGATGGAAAAAGGCACGCGCTACGGCCGTCAGATGCAGGAAGCGTCATGGCAGAACGCTGAAGTCGACGCACTGTTCCGGCTCGCCGCGGCAGGCGTGCGCGTGCCGCAACCCTATATTTGCACCGACGGCGTGTTGCTGATGGAGCTGGTGATCGACGAGATGGGCGACGTCGCGCCGCGGCTTAACGACGTCGATATGACCGAAGCCCGCGCCCTCGAACTGCACGCGCTGCTGCTGAACCAGGTTGTCCGCATGCTCTGCGCAGGCATGATTCACGGCGATCTGTCGGAATACAACATCCTGCTCGCAGCGGACGGCCCGGTGATCATCGATCTGCCGCAGGCCGTCGACGCCGCCGGCAACAACGAAGCCGCCTCGATGCTCAAGCGGGACGTCGACAACCTGGCCGCATACTTCGGACGGTTTGCGCCGCAAATTCTCACCGCGAGTTATGGCGCGGAGATCTGGACGCTGTTCGAATCGGGGCAGCTGCATGTCGATATCGAACTGACCGGCCGCATCGAAGTCGACACGCGACCGGTGGATCTCGATGGCGTGCTTCAGGAACTCGAAGAGACGCGTCTTGAGGAAGATGCGCGATTGCGGCGGCAGCAGGAACTGAGCGCGGGTTGATAGCCGCGCTCGGTTTCGGGTGAACGCCGCGACGCCGTCAGCGAGGAGCCGGCTCGTTCAGATAGACGCCCGCGGACAGCGCGGCTTTCACCTCTCGCGTGAACTCGTCGGTGGACACTTCCTCCGCGCCGGCCTCGATCGCGTCGAATGCCTGACGCACGACGTCGGCCGGTGTCGCCTTCGGCACTTCAAGCCCGCGCGTCAGATCGGTGTCGATGAAGCCGGCATGCAGCCCGACAACCTGTGTGCGCTGCTCGCGCAGCGAATGACGCAGGCCGTTGGTCACCGCCCACGCGGCCGACTTCGACACGCCGTAGCCGGAAAGGATCGGCCGGTTGATCCAGCTCGCGACCGACAGCACGTTCAGAATCGCGCCGCCGCCGTTGCCGGCGAGGTGGCCCGCGAACGCGCGCGACATCGCGAGCATCCCGAAGACGTTGGTTTCGAAGTGATCGCGCAACACGTCGAGCGCGCCGTCGTCGGTCAGGCTGCTGAACCGCGCAATGCCCGCGTTGTTGATCAGCAGCGTGACGTCGCGCGCGGCTTCCGCGGCAGCGGCCACAGCCGCCGGATCAGTCACGTCCAGCTTGAGAGGCACGACGCCCGGCAGCGTCACGCTGGCCGGATCGCGCGCGCCCGCATAGACCTTGCGCGCGCCTCGTTCGAGCGCCTGTCTCGCGAACTCGAGGCCAAGCCCGCGGTTCGCGCCCGTCACCAAAACAACAGAACCTTCGATTTTCATGACGCATCCTTTCCTGGGGTTGATCGCCGGCGCGCGGGCTCGCCGGGCGCAAGAAATCGGGTGAAAACAATCGGATGAAACATCGGCATCAAAGACGGCATGACCCACATTGCCGTTTGCACCTTGTCCCGCGTCGCTTCGCGTCATGGGCCAAAGTCGGCTAAACTTATCTCAATGTCGATCGCCATCGTCTTAAGACGCATTGTGTCGACGCAACACGGGCGTGTCAATGGTGATCGACATTGTGTTTATTAATCGATGCGATCGCCTGAACAAAGGAGGAATCGATGGGTGTGTCACGACAGCAGGCCGCCGAGAACCGCAGCGCGATCGTCGCGGCCGCCGAGCGGCTGTTCCGCGCGCGCGGGGTCGACGCTGTGGGGCTCGCGGAGTTGATGAAGGAAGCCGGTTTTACACAGGGCGGCTTCTACAACCATTTCAAGTCGAAAGACGCGCTGGTCGCCGCGGTGATGGAAAAGGCGATGGAAGACTATGCAGATTCGCCGAACGCCGGGAGCCTGGCAAAGCAGGCGGCGCGCTACCTGTCGACGCGGCACCGCGGCAACATCGAGGCCGGCTGTCCGCTGTCCGGGTTCGCGGGCGACGTGCCCCGTATGAGCGACGCGGCGCGCGCGTCCTACACGCGCGGCCTGGCGGCGTATCTCCGCCGGCTTGAAGCCATGATTTCCGCGGAAGGCGCAACGGCGAAGCAGAGCCGTCACGATGCCATTGCGGCGTTCAGTCAGATGGTCGGCGCACTCGTGTTGTCGCGTGCGGTCGTGAGCGCCGATCCCGCCTTCGCCGACGAGATCCTGGAGGTGGGGCGCCGCACGCTTGTCGATAGGACGCCATCTACGGCGCCATGAGCGCCGGGTCCGGATTCGCGGCGGGCGGGCATGTCGCAAGCTGCGGGACCTTCAGCTTCAAAGATCGCAGGCCCGTGCCAGTGCAAGTGTGTCGATGTACTCGCGGATGTTCGTCACCTTGCCATTTCGAACGGTAATGGCGAAGACCCAATCGTCGTCGAACGTCCTGTTCGTCGCTTTGACTCTGCCCGTGGCGAAGCCGACGACCAGAACCCGGTCGCCCTGCGCGACGAATTCGAAAGGGGCTGGGTATGACGTTTCAACCGTGTCGGAAGCCTTCTCAAGCAAATCTGCCAACCCCGCGTGTCCGCGATGGGTGCCGGCCAGTGGCCACTCGCCCGGAATGATCCACTCTATGTCTTCGGCGGAAATCGCGAGCAGGCCCTGCTTATCGCCGCGGCCCATTGCTGCAAAAAAATCCTTCACAATCTGGACATTCTCTTGCGTGCTCATTGAAATTCTCCGTTTCTGTTTCATGTGGCCGAAAAGCCGCCGGAGGACGTCGCGCCGGTGATTCAGCCAATCTCGACGTTCAACGCGATATCCCATGTGCCGGCGCCGTTTTTCGCGAGGCCGATCATCATCAGACCGAGCGCCTCGAGCGTCGCGGCCATGTGCAGGCCACCCACATCCAACTGACGCAGTCCGAGACTCTCGATCAAGGTCGAGACGCGCGCCTTGGCCTGTGCATCGTCGGCTGCGATGAACGCGTCGAGGCGTCCGTTTTTGGCCAGTACGTGGCCAAAGACGGTGTTGAACGCCTTTACGACGTGTGCGGTGGCGGGAAGACCCTTGGCGATCTCCTGCGCGCCGGAACTGCCGTGCGGGGTGACGAGGCCGGAAAGGTCCGGGGCGACCGGATTGGTGATGTCGATGATCACCTTGCCTTCGAGCGCGTTTCCGTAATCGGCGACGACCGCCGCCGCACTGCCGTACGGCACGGCGAGGATGACGATATCGCCTGTCGGCGCGGCGGCGTAAGTCCCCGTGGTCACTCCCGCTGAGAGCTTATCGGCCAGCGCCCGCGCTTTGGCTGGGTCGCGGTTCAGGACCTCGACGGTATGTCCTGCCTTGGCGATACGGCCGGCGACGGCCGTGGCCATGGTTCCTGCGCCAATGATGCTAATCGTGCTCATGTCAAATATCCTTCTGAGTTGGGGTATGCCCGTGATCTGTACGAGGCTTCGCCCATGATGTTTTCCGTGTGCGCCGAGCCACTTGCGTCACCTTCCTGCTACTCCGTGACGGGCTCGGCGCGATGGGCGAGTTCTTGCCGTCCGCTCAACTCAGCCGGCAGGGAAGTAGTGACCATTGTCCATATCGGCAAACAGGCCGGGCTGCGTTGGTGTCCAGCCGAGCGTCTCGCGCGTGATCGCATTCGACGCCGGTGTATCCAGTGTGACCAGATTTGCAAGGAATCCGAAGTACCCAGGCAGCATCAGCACGTCCGCGGGAATGGGTACGGCGGGCAGATTCAAGCGACTGCCGATGGCCTCGGCGATCTCGCGGTACGCAATGCTCCCCTCTGCAACCGCGTGCCAGCTTCTGCCGGCGGCGCCTTTCTCAAGCGCCAGGCGGAACACGGTGGCGACGTCGCGCGTGTGCACGGCGGCCCACCTGTTCGCACCGTCTCCGGGGTAACCGACGACACCCTTTTCCTTCGCCAGCCCGATTAGCAGCGGAAGGAAGCCGGCATTATCGGTCGCGCTGTGCATGATTTCAGGAATCCGAACGACTGAAGACCGCACGCCTTTTTCCGCGAGTCCGATTACGGTAGTTTCCACGATGTTACGGACCCGCAAGGTGTTCCTGTAGGGATCGCCGCCGGGAAGAGGCGGATCCTCCTCGGTGGCCGGCCGGCCCAGGTTGTCCCAGCCGGGCGAGCCGATGCTTCCCGATGAGACCAGCGGCTTTCCGGTTCCGGCCAGCGCCTCGCCATATGCGAGCATGATCTGAAGCTCCGCATCGGCCACGGCGTTGATCCCGCCGACCGGAATCAGGTCTTGCCGGTGCGCGACATGGATGACGCCGTCGGCGGCGGCGGCCGCTTCTTTAAGGCCGTCGAGATCCTCGAGGCTACCGAGACGCGGCTTCGCGCCAAGTGCGGACACCGCAGCCGCCGCCTTGTCCGAACGAGCGAGGGCTGTGACCTGATGGCCTGCGGCGATGAGGTCGGAGATGATGTACGGGCCGGAATGGCCGGTCCCGCCGGTGACGAAAACCTGCATGTGAATGTTCCTTATCAGTAATGTGATGCGGGAAGCGGTGATACCGGTGCACTCAGCCGGGAAGGCTGACGCCGATTGAGAAGTTCGTGTGCTTGACCGAGTGGGCGAGGAGGCCCAGCGACAGCAGGCACGCGTGCTCCAGTGACCTAGCCATTGGCAATGGCCCGGTATCCATTGGACGCAGTCCGAGGCTCTCGATGAACGCCGAGACGCGTGCCTTCGCGTGCGCGTCGTCTCCGGCGATGAACACATCCAATGCGTGGCCCGGGACGGGACCGGCCGCGAGGACGTGGGAGAACTGGGTGTTGAACGCCTTGACGACTTTCGCATCGGCAGGGGCGGCCTTAGTGATCTCCTTCGCGCCGAAACTGTCTCCAGGGGTCACGAAGCTCGTGTGATCGGAGGCGACCGGATTCGTGATGTCGACAAGAACCTTGCCTGCCAGCCCTTCGCCGTACTGCTTCACCACGTCGAGAACGGCGGAGTAGGGAACCGCCAGGATGACAATGTCCCCGGCCGGGGCGGCGCCGAACGCGCCTGTCGTCGCGCCGGCTCCGATCTGCGCGGCGAGCGTCCGCACCTTGACGGCGTCGCGACTCGTCACCTCGACGGTGTGGCCCGCCTTCGCGGCGAGGCCGCCGATCGCTGCGGCCATGCCGCCTGTGCCGATGATGCTGATAGTGCTCATATGCAGCCTCCTGGTTTGTTGGGTGCTGCTCGTACTCCCGAACAACCATGCTAAACACATTGCTTGCAAAAAACAAGTAAACGGCGCAAATTACTTGCGTTATGCAAGCGATGTTAATATCGAGCGATGAAGACGACATCCATGAAGACGACATCTAAAGAAGACATTCGGTCCCATTGCGCAGTGAACTACGGCGTGGAGGTTTTCGGCGACCGGTGGTCGCTCCTGATCATTCGCGACATCGTCTTTGCCGGCAAGAAGACGTATGGCGAGTTCCTGAGATCGGAGGAGGGAATCGCGACCAATGTCCTTGCTTCGCGCCTTGCGTTTCTTGAGGAGCAAGGAATTCTCTCGAGGGCACCCAGTGCCGACGACAGGCGGAAGGACTTTTACACGCTGACCGAGAAGGGCCTGGACCTCATTCCCGTCGTGCTTAACATAGTCGTTTGGAGCGCGAAGCACGATTCGAAGTCGTACGTGCGGCGCTGCAAGGAGTTCGTTGCCCGATTAAATCGAAACCCCATGCAGGTGAGCGAAGATGTGAAGGCGCTGATCCGCAATGGCGGATGTATGTTTCCTGAGAGCAAGGAATAAGCAAGACGGCAAGCGCGCCGTGTCACGTCGCACGAACGATATGCGCACACCACCGGGTGCGTCGCGAATTACCAAAACCCCGCCGCTGTTTTCGCAACGCAGACAGTCCTCAAAAACCTGTTTGCTACGGCACGACACCTTTCTCCCCGTCGCATACCGAAAGCGCTTGAAAAGCCTGCTGGTAAATTTTTAATTCCCCTTTGTTTTCAGCGGCTTGGATGCCTATATCCGCCTTGCGCGATTAAGCCTGGCATACCCTGTGCAAATACCCCTGTGAGCGCAACGAATAGTGCTCTTCCTTCCAGACTGAAGACCCTCACAGGAGATTTACCATGACCTCGCTGATCATCAAAGACATCGCCCATTCCGAAGACCTGTCCGCCAAGGCTCTGTCCGCTGTACGCGGCGGCAGCAACTACAACGTCGGCAACGTCAATGCCGCTTATGGCGGCGGCTTCGCCAGCCCGGGCGTCGTCGTCGCACCGGTCACGCAGACCGACACGCACACGAAGGTCGAGATCCCGACGATCATGAACTTCGGCGGCCTGCAGTTCGCCAAGGCGTGAGTTAAGCGCCGGGGAGAGCGGCGCTCTCCCCGGCGGCACGCCGACTGTACCTTCCAAACCCGAAACAGAGACATCTCAGGAGACTTACCATGACCTCACTGACCATCAAAGACATCGCCCATACCGAAGACCTGTCCGCCAAAGCTCTGTCCGCTGTACGCGGCGGCAGCAACTACAACCTGGGCAACCTCAATGCTGCTTATGGCGGCGGCTTCGCCAGCCCCGGCGTCGTCGTGGCACCGGTCACGCAGACCGACACGTACACGAAGGTCGAGATCCCGACGATCATGAACTTCGGCGGCCTGCAGTTCGCCAAGGCGTGAGTTAAGCGCCGGGGAGAGCGGCGCTCTCCCTTTGCTTGCCGAACCGTACTTCCAAACCCGAAACAGAGAAACATCTCAGGAGACTTACCATGACCTCGCTCACCATCAAAGACATCGCCCACACCGAAGACCTGTCCGCCAAGGCTCTGTCCGCTGTACGCGGCGGCAGCAACTACAACCTCGGCAACCTCAACGCTGCTTATGGCGGCGGCTTCGCCAGCCCGGGCGTCGTCGCGGCACCGGTCACGCAGACCGACACGTACACGAAGGTCGAGATCCCGACGATCCAGAATTTCGGCGGCTTCCAGTTCGCGAAGGCGTGAGTTAAGCGCCGGGGAGAGCGGCGCTCTCCCCCTAGCTCGCCAAACGTACTTCCAACCCGAAACAAAGAAACAGCTCCAGGAGACTTACCATGACCTCACTGACCATCAAAGACATCGCCCGCACCGAAGACCTGTCCGCCAAGGCTCTGTCCGCTGTACGCGGCGGCAGCAACTACAACGCCGGCAACCTCAATGCTGCTTATGGCGGCGGCTTCGCCAGCCCGGGCGTCGTCGTGGCACCGGTCACGCAGACCGACACGTACACGAAGGTCGAGATCCCGACGATCCAGAACTTCGGCGGCTTCCAGTTCGCCAAGGCGTGAGTTAAGCGTCAGGGAGAGCAGCGCTCTCCCTGACGGCACGCCGACCGTACTTCCAAACCGAAACAGAGAAACAGCTCCAGGAGACCTACCATGACCTCGCTCACCATCAAAGACATCGCCCATACCGAACACCTCTCCGCCAAGGCCCTGTGCGCTGTACGCGGCGGCAGCAACTTCAACTTCGGCAACTTCAATGCTGCCTATGGCGGCGGCTTCGCCAGCCCTGCTATCGTCGTCGCACCGGTCACGCAGATCGACACGTACACGAAGGTCGAGATTCCGACGATCCAGAATTTCGGCGGTCTGCAGTTCGCGAAGGCATGAGTCGAAGGGATTGAGCGTTGCGCCCAAGGGGCAAGGCCCGATCGCGTGACGCGGGCTTTCCGCAGCGTCGGGGGCGGCAAGCGTCGTCGACAGGATAGCGCGCGCTGTCTCGTTGACCGTTTCATAACAAGGGGAGCGTAGTGGCAGGACCAAGCGGTTGATCCAGTCACCCTAGTTCGTTATCCTTCCGAACTCTCCGGACTTGTCACCGAGGTTTGGATCTAAGGGCTCGCCGGCCACTCCACCCGGCGGGTTTTTTTTCGCGCGCTTTTTAGTCCTGGTTTCGGCTGCGGCGCGGCCTGGTTCGGTGAATGGTTGTGAGCGACCCTACGTGCCTTAAATGTGTGCGCCGGTTTCTCCAAACGCCGCGGTGATGGATGTGGTATTGGCCGTAGAAAACCGCTGCATCGCCCGCAGGACGATGCCCGCATCAAGCCGCCATCGCCCGACGTCCGACCGACCAGCCGTTCATCGTCAGAAACACGATCAGCGTTGCGCCGAAGATGCACTGACGTCCGGCCTCGCCGATCTGCAGCGCGGTCAGCAAACTGGTCAGCGCGGTGATGAACAGCGCGGCAATCGCCACCGCGATGTAATCGCCGCGTCCGCCGCCCAGCGAGACGCCGCCGATCACCGCCACCACGACACTCGTCAGCACATAGCCGCTGCCGAGTCCGAGAAACGCCTGGCCGACGTAGCCCACCAGCAGCACGCCGGTCAGCGCGGCAATCATCGCGCTCGCCGTATAAGCCGCGATGCGCACCGCTCGCACGCGAGTGCCGGTGAGCAGGGCGGCGGTGGGATTCGCGCCGGTCGCCATCAGGCGGCGTCCCCATGCGGAGCGATCCAGAAACCACCAGACCGCAGTGCCGGCGACGAGCCACAACACGGCGACGGTCGGTACGCCTGCCACGCTACGTCCGGCGAGCGCAACGAGCGTCGCACTGGCCGCGGTATTCACATGCATGAGCGACGACCACACGATGAAACCGCCGTCGACCAGACTCGCCATTGCGAGCGTCATCACCAGCGGCGGCACTTTGAACACCGTGATCCCGCAACCGTTGATCACACCGACCACCGCGCCGCACAACGCCGCCGCAAAAAACGCGAGCGGCAAGCCAACGGGCAAACCCGCTGGCCCCACATTGATCACCGCCGCGCCGATGATCCCGCCCAACGTCGCGACCGCGCCGACCGAGAGGTCGAGCCCCTGGCCGCCGGCCATCATCGCGAGCGTCTGCGAGATGCCGAAGAGGCCGAGGAAAGTGGCAATCTTCAACTGGTTGCCCAACTGGTCCGCGTTCGTAAAGCCGGGCACCGCCCACTGTCCGCCGACCATCACGAGAACGACGAGCACCAGCAGCAACATGCGCCGGGAAGTCAGCGTCGCGCTCATGCCGGTTTCCTCGCGCCGATGAAAGTGCAACCGAGCGCGAGCAGAATCACCGCGCCCTTGAACACTTCCTGATAGTTGCTCGGAATGCCCGCGAAGTAGACGACGTTGCCGATCAGCACGAGCACCAGCGCGCCGCAGATCGCGCCGAGCATCGAGCCGCGTCCGCCCGCGAGCGAAATCCCGCCGATCACGACCGCTGCCACCGAATTCAACGTGTACGGCAAGCCGAGGCGCGCATCGCCCGACGAGGTTTGCGCGGAGATGCAAAGCGCCGCGCCGAACACGAACAGCCACGCGAGCACATAGCCGAGCAGCTTGACAAGCCGCGTATCGACGCCGGACTTGAACACCGCATCCGCCGAACTGCCGGTCGCGATCAATCGGCGTCCGAAGCGATGACGTTGCAGCAGCGCCCACAACGCGCACGCCGCGAGCACCGGAATGGCCGCAAGCGGAAACACGCCGACGCGCATCGCAAACCACTCGCCGAGTATTTCCGGCACTGCGCCGCCGGGCTGCGGCATCAGCAGCAGGGCGCCGCCGAACCAGATCGCGCCGGTGGCGAACGTCGCGATCAGCGCGCTTTGCCGCAGGTAGCCGACCAGCAAGCCGTTGCAGACACCCGCCGCAACCGCGATGACAAGCGCCGCGACGCAGGTCGCCGCCGTGCCCCAGCCGGTGAGCGACGGCACCGCGGCGAGCACGCAATTGATCAGCGAGATCCCGGACCCCACTGAAAGATCCAGCTCGCCGAGCAGCACGATCACCGCCTGCGCCATGCAGACGAGAATCACGGGCGCCGCGTTTTGCAGGTTGCTCGACAGCGAATCGGCGCTGAAGAAATCGGGCTGAAGAAACGCATTGCAGGCCAGCACGATCAGCAGCATCGCGACGCCCGGCAACGCACTGCTGTTGCGTGACGTGATCGCGTGAATGCATTGACGCAAACCGTGGACGGGCTGCTCGCGCGCAGGCTGAAGTCGTTCGGTCAGGCCGGCTTTCATGCGGCGCTCCTGCCGAACAGCGCGCTCGTGACGCGGGCTTCGTTCATGTCGGGTCCTTCGAGTTGCGCGACCACGCGGCCTTCGTACATCACGATCAGGCGGTCGCAAACGGCGAGCAGTTCATCGGTGTCGGATGCGTAGACGATCGCGGCCGCGCCCGCTTCGGTCAGCGCGCCGATCGCTTCGTAGATCTCCTTGCGCGCGATCACATCGACGCCCTTGGTCGGATCGCTCAGCAGCAGCACCTTGATTCGGCGATCGAGCCAGCGGCCTATCACGACCTTTTGCTGATTGCCGCCCGACAGCGCACGCACCGGTTGTCGCGCGTCGGACGTCTTGATCCGCAGACGCTTCACGGCAAAATCGACCAACTGGCGAATGGAAGCACTTCGCAAACGCCACGGCTCGCGCTGAAAATTGGCCGCCACTTGCGCGAGATTGAACTCGACCGAATGATCGAGCCACAGTCCCTGCCGATGCCGATCGTTCGGCACCAGACACACGCCCGCGTCGATCATCTCACGCGGCGAGCGGACAGCGATCGGTGCACCGTCGAGCGTTATCTCGCCATCATCGAGCTTGCGATATCCGGCGAGCGCATCGAGCAATTCTTCCTGGCCGTGTCCTTGCAGTCCGGCCACGCCGAGTATTTCGCCTTGCCGCAATTCGAACTCCACGCCGCGCAGGCGGGCGCCGGCGCGCAGGCCACGCGCGCTCAACGCGATAGGGCTGATGTCGTTGGGCGCGCTAGCTGTAATCACGGCACTCATGCGCGGACTGTGTTGCGAATGCCGGCGAGCGGCCGCACTTTCACCGTGCATATCCACGTCAGCGGCGCCGCCCATCCACGCAAGCACGCGCGCTTCGTCGAGCTTGCCTTGCACCGGAATTTCGCCGGCATGCCTTCCGTTGCACAACACCATCACGCGATCGCACAGCGCCTGAATTTCCGCCATTCGATGCGAGATGAACACGATCGCTGTGCCGCGCGCGGCCAGTGCGCGGATCACGCGCATCAGGCTCTCGACTTCGGCGGCGGCGAGCGCAGCCGTCGGTTCGTCGAAGATCAGCACGCGCGGTTCGAGCGCCAGCGCCTTGGCTATTTCAACGAGCTGCTGATCCGCGACAGAGAGTTGCCCCGCGGGAAGGTCCAGGTTCCAGCCGGCACGCAGGCTCGAGAGCAACTGCGCCGCGCGCCGCCTTGCCGCCGTGCGATTGAGAAAGCGCCCACGCCGGCACATTTCCGCGCCGAGAAACACGTTCTCCCAGACCGGCAGATCGGGTGCGAGCCCCGGATGCTGATGCGCGATCGCAATGCCCGCCGCGCGAGCCGCACGCGGCTCGCCGGGCGGCAGACGATGCGAGTCGAGCGAAAGCGTGCCCGCGTCGGGCCGATTGTCGCCGGCAAGAATGCTCGACAGCGTCGACTTGCCGGAGCCGTTCGCGCCGAGCAAACCGAGCACTTCACCGGCATTCACTTCGATGCTGACGTTATCGAGCGCGACCACGCCGCCATAGCGCCGCGTGATTCCTGTGGCAGTCAGTAAAGGCATGCGCGTTCCGTCAGGGCGTGAAGAGCGCGTCGAGCTCCGGCTCGCTCAGCCATTGCCCCAGAAAATAGCTATCGGGCTTGCCGTTCATCGACGCAAGCGTGGCGTCGAGCGTGTCGGCGGTGACCGTCTTCGTGATCGGGAAGTAGTAGGTGTTGTCCGGCAGCGGCTTGAGCTTGTGGCCCTGCGCGAGCCGCACTGCGATGCCGAGCGCGGTCCGGCTGATGTCGGGCGGATTCACCTGCACGAACACCTTCATCGGATTGCCCGCGTCGCGCTGCTTCTTCCATTCCTGGAGGAAGCCTTTCTGCGCTTCGCCGGTCATCACCGCGACGCGCCGGTTCGCGTTCTCGAACGCACGCAGCACGCCGAGCGCCATCGCGTCTTCGGTAAAGACCGCGTCGATTTTCGGTTGCGCGGCGATCACCGTTGCCATCACCGCCTGCGCCTTCGCTTCGTCCCATTCGCCATAACCGGACCACACGACCTTGATGCCGGGATACTTCGCGAAGGTGTCGAGCGCCGCTTTCTTGCGCGCTTCGGCTGCCGGATGACCGGGAATGCCGTCGAGGACCACGACGTTACCCTTGCCGTTCAATTGCTGCACGATCCACTCGGCGTAGCGCTGCCCCCACTTGTAGTGATCGACGGTGACGTTCACCGCGTATTTGTTCGACACGGCCTGATCGAACGAAACAACAGGAATCTTGCTACGCTGCGCTTCGGAAATCACGCCGTTTAGCGCGGTGGCCGAATTCGCGTCGACCATGATCGCGCCGGTTTTCTGGCGGATCATGTTGCGCATGTCCTGGATCTGCTGGCCCGTATTCGTCCCCGATTGCTGGATCACGAGATTGCCCGCGAGACCCTTGGACTTGTAGGTCTGAAACTGTTCCTTCGCGCCGTCGACCATCTGGTTGCGCCATTCGGTTCCGAAATAACCGTTCGATAAACCGATATCCGGCGCGGCGGCCCAGGCCGACGCGCACACGAAGCTCGCCGCGCAAGCGGCGAGCAGAGCAAGCGATTTCATGCTGTCTCCCGTCCCGTGAACAGGGGTTGCTGTTTTGATGGGCCCGCCGCCGCGCCGAAGTCCGCGCCGCTCAGTGAACCGGCGCGTGAGTCGTCTGCGCGACGCCGGCATCGGCCGGCAACGGCGCGCCCGCATGCAGTTCGCCGCGCGGCGGTACGACGTCGTGCGAGGTCTTGAAGATCTCGCCGTCCTTCATCACGAGCGTGATTTTTTGCGGGTCCTGCAGCACGGCCAGGTCCTTCAGCGGATCGCCATTGACGAGCAGGATGTCAGCCAGATATCCCTCGCGAATCTGGCCGAGTTCATGCGGCCGCATCATCAGTTCACCGCCATATCGGGTGGCCGCCAACAGCACTTCCATCGGCGTCATGCCGATGTACTTCACGAAGTATTCGAGGTCCCGCGCATTCGTGCCGTGCGGCATCCATGCGAAGCCGTAGTCGCCGCCGGGCAGGATGCGGATGCCGCGCTTGTGCATCTTCTGCAGCGTGATCGCCGCGGTTTCGAGCTCGCGTTTATAGCCCATTTGCGTGGCGGCCGCTTCGCTGATGCCCCACGGTTCCGCGTGATACAGCGTGCTGATCAGCCAGCCGATTCCCGGCGCGACGAAGTGCTTGTCCTTGTTCGCTTCGAGCATGTCGAGCGCTTCTTCGTCCGCGAAGCTTGCGTGGAAGATCAGTTCCAGTCCGTGACGCACGCATTGCTTGACCGACTCGCTCGAACGCGCATGCGCGGCGACGCGCTTGCCTGCGCGTTTGGCCTCGGCGGCGAGCATGGCGATTTCTTCTTCCGAGAATGGCGACGATTCCGCCGAAATCCCGGCAATGTACTCGCCGGACAGATTGATCTTCAGATGATCGACCCCGTACTTGACGAACATGCGCGTGGTGGCGCGCATCTCTTCGGGACCGCTTACCACCGCGCCGAAGTTCAGTTCCTTGAACGGCATGTGCGGCAGGGTGTTGTCGGCGAGGCCGCCGAGTATCGTGATCTCCTGGCTGCCGGCCAGATAACGCGGGCCGGGGAATTCGCCTGCGTTGACCGCGTTGCGTAGCACGACATCGAGCCGCGGCTTCGCGGCCGCCGCGCCGAGCGCCGAAGTCCAGCCCATCTCCAGATAGCGTTTGGCGACGCGCACGCACCACAGCATGTGTTCTTCCGGCGGCATGAACTGAATCGCCGACAACGAAGGCTGATCGTTCCATGAGAAATGCGTGTGCGCCTCCGTCATGCCGGGCATCAGGAACGCGCCCTTGCCGTCGATGCGTTGCGCGTGCGGCGCGCTGACCGGCTCGCCTTCGCGTCCTACCTTGGCGATGCGTTGACCTTCGACGAGCACTTCGCCTTTGAAGGGTTGCGCGCCGCTGCCATCGAAAACCGTTACGTTCGTGAATACGATCGAGCTCATGTGTCTCCTCCAGGCGGGCGGACTGCGACTGGCGCGCATCTCGCCCTAAGGGTTATGTTTCGCTAAAGACGTATCACCCGCTTGGGCCTTGTCGGTCACTTCTTTATCAGCGGGCGGCGCTGTAGAACGCCTGCAATTGAGCCTGCGATTCCGCGGGCTTTTCGAACGTCGTCCAGTGTCCGCAGCCGCTCAGCACGACTACCTTCGCGCCCGCGATGCGCTCGCCCATCGCCTGCACGGCTTCGGGCTTGCCCACGCCGTCCTGATCGCCGGTGACGAGCAATGTGGGCACCTTGATCTGTTCGACCGGCGCGGCCTGTGCGCCAGCCAACGCTTCGCAGCTTTGCGCGTAGCCTTCCGGCGACTGGCGCATCACGCTCTCGCGCACCAGCGCGAGGGTGACGGGGCGCTGAGCCTTGGTCTCGTCGCTCGTCGCGCCTTTGACGATCGCATCGGCGATTTCCTGCAAGCCCGCGACGCCCTTGTCGCGTGCGAGCGCCGCGCGCTGACGCATGCCCTCGCGGCCGGCATCGGGCGGCGCGAGCAGCGGCCCGAACAGCGCGAGGCTTTTCACCAGTTGCGGATGTCTGATCGCAAGATGCTGCGCGACGATGGTGCCCATTGAATGCGCGACCACGTCCGCCTGTTCGATCTTCATCTCGCGCAGCGCGGCGGCGATCACGTCCACGTAGCCGTCGATCGACAGCTTCTGCGCCGGCAGTTCCGAGCGCGCGCTGCCAGGAAGGTCGATGCGAATTACCCGCTTGCCTTCGAATGCGCCGAGCACCGGCGTCCAGTTATTCGACGAGCCGCCGAGACCGTGAATGCACACGACGGGCGCGCCGTCGCCTTGCGTTTCGATGTAAAGACCCTGGACCAGAGTTGTTGCCATTTATGCCACCTCGTTTTCAAGGACGCCGACGCGCGGAATTTCCATCCGCACGACGTCGCCGGATTGCAGGAAGCGCGGCGGATTGAAACCGATGCCGACGCCCGCCGGCGTGCCGGTTGCAATCACGTCGCCCGGTTGCAGTTCGATGCCGGCCGAAATGGTTTCGATCAGCGTGGGGATGTCGAAAATCAGATGCCGCGAGTTCGACGATTGACGCAGCTCGCCGTTGACCCAGCAGCGCACGTCGATGTCGTTGGCGTCGAGTTCGTCGGCGGTGACGAGATACGGGCCCATCGGGCAAAAGCCGTCGAGCGATTTGCCGAGGAACCATTGGCGATGCAGCTTTTGCAGATCGCGCGCGGTCATGTCGTTGATCAGCGTGTAGCCGAACACGTGCGCGAGTGCATCCTGCTTGCGAATACCGCGGCCCGCTTTGCCGATCACCACGCCGATCTCAACCTCGTAGTCGAGTTGCTGCGTGACTGCGGCGTGACGCGGAATCTTGTCGCCTGGGCCGATCACCGTCGTCGCGGGTTTGGTGAAGACGACCGGTGCTTCGGGAATGTGTTCGCCGGCCTGGGCGCTTTTGTCGAAGCCGGATTTGCTGAACTCTTCCGCATGGTCGTGATAGTTCTTGCCCACGCAGAAGATGTTGCGACGCGGCTGGTCGATCGGCGCCAGAACCGTGACGCCGCTCAAGGGTCGGCCGTCGTGCTTCGGCACCAGCGCGCTCCTGATCGACGAATAGTCATGTACCAATTGGATCATATCGCCGCGAAAGCCGTCGCTCAATTCCGCTACGGGCCAATACTGTTGCCGTTCTGGATCTACCACAGCAACGGTTTTCGCGCCGTTTACCAGCAAATTTGCCAATTTCATGTCGAGCCTTTAATCTAGGTCCAGTTGGTGAGAATTTGTGTCACTGTAGGACCAAATGCGACCACAACCAACCAGGGTTAACCAAAAGTAAGTACCAATTGGTTCTATGCAAGAGGCTTCACCGGCAAGGAAGAAAGTCATGGGCGACGTTGAGACCGGCAAGATTTCTGTGAGAGCGGAGGGCGCGCGTGCGCTTGCGAGCTATCTGGAAGAGGCCATCCGCACCGGGCGTTTGCGAGAGGGCGTCAAGCTTCCCGCCGAGCGCGAATTGAGCGAGGAATTCGGCGCGTCACGCGGGGCGGTGCGGCGCGTGCTGGCCGATCTGAAGGGGCGCGGGTTCATCACGCAGGTGGTGGGAAGCGGCACTTTCGTGCTGCCGCAGAAGGACGTCGCCGCAGCGGCGGTGCGTGTGGAAGCGCAGAACGCGCAGGTCATGCATAGCTCACAAGAGGTCGTGCAGACCAGTCCCGCCGAGCTGATGGAAGCGCGTTTGCTGATCGAACCGCTGATGCCCGGCTTGATCGTGCGTTATGCGACCGCGGCCGATTTCGCGCGGATGGTCGAATGCATCGAGCGTTCCGAAGCCGCGCAGAGCATCGAAGAGTTCGAGAAGTGGGACGGCGAATTGCATAAGACATTCGCGCTGGCCACGCACAACAGCTTTTTTCTGCGCGTGCTCGAACTGACCAACGAAGTGCGCGAGCAGGGCGAGTGGGGCCGGCTCAAACGCAAGTCGCTGACGGCCGAGCGGCGCGCCGAGTATGAGGCGCAGCATCGCGCGATCGTCGATGCGCTGCGCGACCGCGACGCCGACCTCGCGTGCGAATTGCTGACCGGACATTTGAAGCAGATCCGGCACAACCTGTTTGGCGGATGAGTCCGAGAGTGGGCGCGTCGCGCCGTCACATCCTTCGTGGAAGTATTAGCCCGGTCCGTCGCTCGCGGCCGCGAGGAGCGGCACGACCAGATCGCTGATCGGTGTGGCGATACCGTGAGACCGGGCACGTCGCTGCACGACGCCGTTGCGGCTGTCCCATTCGAGCGGGCGGCCAGCCTCCCGGTCGGCGAGGATCGAAGTGCCCAGGTCGGCCGGATAACCACGAAATGCATCGACGATTTCTTGCGGGACTTCGTCGCCGAGTGTCGCGCCTTCCGCACGGGCAACCTCGAGACATTCCTGCAAGTAGGCGAGAGCCAGGCCGGCGATATCGGCTCGTGAGTACATGCCGGCACGGCGGCCCGCCAGAACCATTAAACCTGCGACAGCATTTTGCAAAAGCTTGCGCCACGCGACGGATGTGAAATCGGCTGCTACGTCGACCGAACACCGTGTGCCACTCAATGCCGCAAGGACAAGGCTGGTTTCCGGCGTGTCCGGCAACGTAATGCGAGCTTTGCCGCGTAGCCAGACAGAGGCGTCCGGTTCGCGTTGAGCAGGAAACCAAACCACCGAGGGTAAGACTGGGCTGCCGGGCACATGCGGCGCGACAAGCGCTTTCTGTTCGACGCCGTTTTGCAGCACGCAGACCACGGTGTTCTTGTTGCACAACGCGGAGAGCCACGGCGCTGTTGCGTCGATTTGCGTTGACTTCACCGCGACAAAAACCAGGTCGAACGTGTTGTCGACTTCGGCCGGATTGGTGCGCACAGGTCCCGGCACCGCGATGCGGCCGCCGTCGAAGCGCAGTTCCAGCTGTTCGTGCGCCGAGCGGCCGAAAATGGCCGGCGTGCGTCCGACTTCATGAAGCGCCGCCGCTACGGTCGTGCCGATTGCTCCCGGCCCAACCAGGGCGATCGTTGGATTTTCTGACATCGTCATCATCGTCCCGTTTCAATAGTCAGTGTAGTTAGTGCGGGTTGGCCCCATGCCGCGCCGCAGTTTGAGCAGTAGTTCGTTGAGCGACCACGCAGGTTTTAGCACATCGGCGAACGCGCTTCAGGCAGGCAAATCGGCGAGGCCGATTTCTCGATCTGCTGCGGGCCGTCGAGCGCGTCGTACATGTTTGCGGCCAGATGCGAAGTCTAAACTTTTGCCGCTTTGATCGCTTGATCCAGGGCGGCGATGGTCGGTTTGCGCAGAGCTGAAGGCTCAAATATGCGGATGTAGATCGCGCACAGGGCTGACCGATTCGAGCAGTGACGCCACGTGAAGAATGGTTGACTCAGCCTGCCAACTCCCGACAATCTGTACGTTGATCGGCAGGCCCTCCTTGCTCGTGCCGAAGCGCATCGAGATGCCAGGCAAGCCCGTGACGTTCAACGGCACAGTTGCGCCCTGCAGATAGGTGGCATCCACTGTGTGGCCGTTGATCGAGAACGTGTCCACGCCGTGCTTGTGAGCCGGGATCGGAAGCACATGCGTAATCAGCGCGTCGTAATTCCGGAAGTATTCGGCGTATCCGTCTCGCAGACGCTCGGCCGCCTGTTCAGCGTCGATGTAGTCCCTCATCGAAGTGTCGGGCAGCGCCAGCATCGTCTTGGCCATCTTGTAGAGTTCGTCCTCAGCGCGGCCTGCTGTCACTTCCGCAAAGGCCGGCTTCATTTCCATGACGTGCAGGCGGTTGAATACGTCGAGAGCGAAGTCACGCTCGAGGGCAGGAATGCGTACAGGCTCCACCACTAGCCCCAAACTTTTGAGCGCTTCCGCCGCCGCCTGCACCGTTGCCGCGACTTGCGGATCGACGGGCCCGAAGCCCGGTTCAACCATCCAGCCCACTCGCAGCGGACGGTCTGGTGAGCGGCCCACGCCGGCATCGAACGGGACGGTACTGCTTGCAAAAGCGTCGTGCCCATCGGGACCGGACAACTGCGAGAACGCGAGCGCCAGGTCGCGGATGCTGCGAGCCATCGGACCCACGTGCCAGAAGCGGCGTGGGGCGCGCGGCCAGATCCCTGTCATGGGCACGCGTCCGTGAGTCGCCTTTAGCGACACGATGCCTGTCTGCGCAGCGGGTCCGCGCACAGAGATCGCCAGATCGGTGCCGAGCCCCAGCGGCGACATACCCGCTGCGATGGCCGCCGATTCGCCGCCGCTGGAGCCGCCCGGAGTGCGCTCCAGATCCCACGGATTATTCGATCGGCCACTGAGCAGATTGTCGCTTTCGATCCAGTACGAGAATTCGGGCAAGTTCGTTTTTGCGAGAAGGATGCCGCCTGCATTTTTCAGCCGGGCCACGCTAGTTGCGTCGGCGTCAGGAACGCGTCCTTTAAAGATGGGCGAGCCACGTTGCGTAGCCACGCCCGCCGTGTCGATCGAATCTTTTGCGGTGAAGGGCACTCCGTGCAGCGGCCCCAACGCCTTGCCCGACAGCACTGCCGTTTCGGCGGCCCTGGCGGCTTCCAGCGCATCGTCCGCGACCGTCACGATCGCATTGATTTTCGGATCGACCGCGTCGATGCGGTCAAGGTGTGCCTTCACGACCTCGACGGGCGAGACTTCGCGTGTGCGGATCAGTTCGGCCAGTCGGGTGGCATCGAGGTAAAGGAGTTCGGAGGTCATGGTTTTTCCCTGGCGCTTGTGGGACGGATTGAGTCAAAACTGATGAGACTACCTAACAGTAGTTAGGCAACGATTATCAAAAAAATGCCGCTCTTGCGATGCGACATGTGGGTTGCCTACCTAACGTTTGTTAGGGGCAACTTTAGGCGATACAATGCGTCAGGTCAACAACTTTTGAGGAGACCGTCGTGACCATTGCAGCCGTCACCGGCTCAGGGGACCGCATCCTTGCTGCTGCGACAAGAATGGCGCAGGCGCACGGCTATACCGGGCTCAATATTCGGGACCTGGCGCAGGATGTCGGCATTAAAGCTGCCAGCATTTACCATCACTTCGCGAGCAAGGCGGACCTCGCGGCGGCAGTCGCGCGACGCTACTACGAGGACGCGGCCGCTGCGCTGGAAGAACTCTCGGCGGCATCAGGCGATCCGCTCGTCAGTTTGCGTCGATACCCGGAGACGTTTCGCCGGTCTTTGGAGTGCGACAACCGCATGTGCCTGAGCAGCTTTATGGCCGCGGAATACGACGATCTGCCTGAAGCGGTCAAAAAGGAAGTGCAGGCCTTCGCTGACGTCAACGTGGCCTGGCTCCGTCGGTCGCTGGAGGCGTCTGGCGTCGTCACCGGCGAGGGGAGCCGCGAACGCGCGTGCGCGATTTACGCCGCAGTCGCGGGAGCTCAGTTGATGGCGCGCGGGCGGGCGGACATTGCCTTGTTCGACACCTTGATCGGCACTTACAGGGCAGTCGGCTTATTGCCGGGGTAAGAGGTCGAACCAACGTCGGCCTAATCCGCGAGACCGTCGAAAGCAGACATGCTATTTCCGAGTGCGCGTTGCGCGTTCAAAAATTTCTTCGCGGCTTTCGTCGATTCTTCTCCATGTCATTCGTCGGTATGTATGGTGGCGGCAATCCTGCCGCGGCTAGATCTCAAAGGAAAAATGATGACCAAGATGATCTTCGTTAACCTGCCAGTGACGGACCTGGAGCGGTCGAAAGCCTTCTACGCGGCAGTTGGCGCGGTCAATAATCCCGCATTCAGTGACGATACCGCAGCGTGCATGGTGCTCTCCGATACCATTTTCGCGATGCTTCTCACACACGACAAGTGGCGCCAGTTCACCAGCAAGCGGATTGTCGATGCGCACACCGACGCGCAGGTGCTGCTCTGTCTGTCTGCGGATGATCGCGAGCAGGTATCCAGCCTTGTCGAAAAGGCGAGTAAGGCGGGCGGCAAGGCAGACCCTACGCCTGTGCAGGATTTCGGCTTCATGTATGGTCGCAGTTTCGAGGATCCGGACGGTCATATCTGGGAAGTGATGTGGATGGATCCCGAGGCGGTTCCGCCACACGGCTGACGAGTACTTCGCCGGGCAGGAGCCTTCGCGACGAGTCGCGAAGGCCGCGACAGTCCGGCTTCGACAGGAACGGGCACAGACGTTCCGGCAAGCGGCATTTATCTCCCGGCATGCCGGACCGTCGCTGCCCAGAATGCGAATGCAGTCATGCTGACGACGAAACCTAGTGCGCAAACGCCTGGCCACCCTGCACGCGAATAAATCACCGTCGACGATATCGCGCCCAAGCCGCTTCCAGCGGAATAAAAAAGCATGTAGCAGCCGACCAGGCGGGCATGCGCCTCGGGACGCGTGCTGAATATCATGCTCTGGTTGACGACGTGTATCGCTTGCCCGCCTATGTCAAGAAGTATGATGCCAACAATCAATAGGATCACTGACTTATCGATAAGCGAGATCGGTAGCCATGACGCGCAGAGAAGAACTAGCGCGACGCACGTTGTGGTCTGACCGTGGCCCCGGTCGGTCAAGCTCCCGGCACGTGCCGCCGCCATCGCGCCGAGTGCCCCGACCAGACCGAATGCACCGATGCCCGTATGTGACATTGCATGAGGCGGCGCACTTAGCGGTAGAACAAGTGCACTCCAGAAAATGCTGAATGCTGCGAACATGAGAAGACCAAGGAAACCTCGTACCTGCAGTACGCGCTCACGCAGCAGGAGTTCGATCATCGAACGCAGCAGGCCGGCGTAGCTCAATTGCACTCGGGACGGCCGCGGAGTCGGTAGAAAGAGAAGAAGCACAATCAGCATGCCGACAGCGAAAATTGCAGACACGAGGTAGACGGCTCGCCAGCCAGCCACATCTGCCACGACGCCGGCGAGCGATCGAGCCATCAGCAAGCCAACGACAACACCGCCCTGTGCCGTGCCGACTACTCTGCCGCGCTCGCTTTCGTTGGCAAGTGCGGCTGCGCATGCGATCAGAACCTGCGTCATTGCCGTGCCGAGCAATCCGACGCCAATCATTCCAGCGAGCAACGCATGCTGCGATCCTGATAGAGCCACGGCTACGCACGCGATGGCGAGCAAAACCAGCTGGCAGACGATAAGCCGCTTGCGGTTGAGCAGGTCGCCGAGCGGCACGACAAACATCAGCGAAAGCGCGCAGCCCACTTGAGTCGCTGTTATGACGCCACCCACATCGGAATGAGAAATATGGAAGTCGTGGGAGATGGCGTCGAGCAACGGCTGGGCGTAGTAGACGTTGGCAACGCTCACCGCACAACACACCGACATCAGGGCGACGAGGCCCGTGGGCATTTCTTTGCGCTCTATTGAGTCAGTGGGCGGATCATGCTGCACTTCGGGGGTACAGGACGTGCTCATGGAAAAGTCGGTTTGTGTAGTTTCAAATTGCAACTACGAAGAGTGTAGGGACAGTTGTTTTAAAATGCAACTTACGATTGAGCTTACGTGCGACCGTCGGTAATGTCGGTCGGGCTCGGACGTTCGCATTGGGATCGAGGAGCGCCAGATGGCCAGACAGAGAAGTCTTGTTGATTTATCGTGCCCGGTTGGCCGGGCGATTGACATCGTGGGAGACAGGTGGGCACTGCTGATAGTTAGAGACGCCTTCGACGGCGTGAGCCGGTTCGGTGAGTTCGTTTCCAGCCTGGGCATCGCCCGCAATATTCTGGCCGACCGCCTCAAGATGCTCGTTGAAGGCGGGGTGTTCGAGGTTGTGCCAGCGTCGGATGGTTCCGGACACCAGGAATACGTCCTGACAAAGAAGGGCGAAGCGCTTTTCCCTGTCATTGTGATGTTGCGTCAATGGGGCGAGGCCAATCTGTTTGCTCCGGGCGAGAAGCACTCGGTACTGGTGGACCGCAAGACGGGACGCGTAATCAAGAAGCAGACATTGAGGCACGACGATGGCCGCTTGCTGAATGCAGCGACCAGCGCGGTCCGAAAGGTGGCGCAGCCGTAACGTTTCTAGCCGCTATTCTCGAAGCGCGAAATTTAGCCGCGCCGTCCCAATGTACGCGAAACGCGTATCGCTCGATTCATAAACGACTGGCCGATTACGGCGGCAACGGCACGTCTTCGATCAGCTCGGCTTTTTACAGCGTGCATCCTGCAATCGACGAAACAGCCGCCGCCTTCCGCGTAGTGCAGAGAGCAGTCTGCATAACCTGTTCCCATTCTGCGAAGCGATTGTGCGAAAAGTAGCGCAGTGCGAATAAGCGCATCTACGGACGACTAAATACGATTATTTCGTACGACGATATTATCGACGATTCAGCGATTCGCGACATTACTACTCGACTTTAGGCCGCGCCGACTGCACTGATTATATGAACGCATAACTTGAATATCGCCAGGCACTCTGTTGCTGCGCGAGGGCAGGGTGCGCGAATCCGGCTCGGGCGAAGTAACGCAACCTACCGTCCGGGCCGGCGGCTGAATCAACGAAAAAGCGTACCGTGAGCGGCTTCGCAAAACGGATGTGTTCAGGATGTATTCATCCAGGCGGGCTGGAGGTAGTCGATGAGAGTTCGATACAGCGAATGTCCAGCGAACCATTCCGAGCTGTTCTTCTCGGTCGTGATCGCCAACTACAACTACGGTCGCTTTCTCCGGCAAGCGGTGGAAAGCGCGCTGACGCAGGATTGGCCGCACGTCGAAGTCATCGTCGTCGACGACGGCTCGACCGATAACTCCGCGGAAGTCATTGACTCGTTTGGCGAAGCGATTACGGCCATCTTCAAGGAGAACGGTGGTCAGCGTGAAGCGAACAACATGGGCTTCGCGAAGAGTTCGGGCGACGTCGTTATCTTCCTCGATGCGGACGACGTTCTGGTGCCCGGCGCACTGCGCTCGATCGCCTCGGTGTGGCGCACCGGCCTCACCAAAGTGCAGGTATTGATGGAGCGAGTCGACGCACACGGGCGTCCCATACACAATGACAACGCCATTCCGAAGATTCGAAACGTGATTCCAAAGGTCCCGCCGGGACTCTCGCCGGAGGCGATCCGTCAGTGGGCATACAGGACGTCGGAGTATCCCACGCCGCCCGGTTCGGGAAATGCGTGGGCGCGCAGCTTCCTCAGAAAGATCTTTCCACTGGACGCGAGTTGCGATTCGTTCACGGATTCGACATGCATCGCGATGGCTCCCTATATGGGCGACGTCGAGACGATTCCCGCGCCTTTGGTGCTCTATCGCATGCATGGCGAGAACGATAGCGCGATGAGCGCGAACACGAATAACTTCGGCCGCGAGATTGCGCGCGCGCTCAAGCGACACCATGCCGCGTGCAAAGCCTGCGCCATGACCGGCAGGCCGCCACCGCCGATTAGCACGCTGTTCTGCGCACCGCATTTGCTTCAATTGCGAGTTGCTTCTTTGCGGCTGACACCGGAAAAACATCCGCTGCCCGGCGACAGCCGATTGCGCGCCCTGCGCGACGCATTGTCCATTCCCTTTCGCCCGAACTTCGAGCGAGCCGCGTTTCGTTGCCTGATTGCGGGATGGAGCATCGTCACGTTGCTCGCCCCCATGAACATTGCAAGATCGCTCATCCGGCGCCGATTCGTTTGAACGTATCCGGTCGGTCAGATCGCCTTGAGCTCTTGCCGGGAAGTCACCATGAAAGAAATGAACGTTGTGATCTGCAACTACAACTATGAAGAGTATCTGGCACAGGCAATAGATTCCGCGCTCGCGCAGGACTACATGAATACACACGTCATCGTCATCGACGACGGATCGACGGATGGATCGCGCGCCATCATGCAAGCCTACGCCACGCGCATAACGACTATTTTCAAGGACAACGGCGGGCAGGTCTCTGCCTACAACCTGGCGCTTCAGCGGCTCAAGACGGGCTATGTTCTGTTTCTCGATTCGGACGACGTACTCTATCCCGGCGCAGTGACCGAAGTGATGCAGAGCTTCGAGAGAGAAAACGTGGCAAAGGTGCAGTTCCGGCTGGATGTGATCGACTGCACCAGCAAATGTACGGGAGTTTATGTACCTCACTCGTTAGCCGACGGCGACTGTTTGAAACCTCTGCTCGACGGATGGCTGTACCCGTCACCGCCTGCGTCCGGCAACGCGTATAGCGTCAGTGCGTTGCGAAAAATCTTCCCCGTACCAGAGACGGCCAAGAGCCGGTATGGCGCGGATTTCTACGCGATTTACGGGGCGGCTCTGGTTGGAACAGTATTGAGCATTCCAAAGTCGCTCGGCGGTTACCGCGTGTATTGCGGAGCGCGAGGCGCTACGTTTGCTAATTCGGAGCAGACCGACAGGGCGCCTAAAGCATTCACGTCGCGGTGGGCGACTCTGCGCGAAATAGCATCGCGCCGCCTGGGCATGCAGTTGCCACGGGACTTTCACGATTTCGCGCTTGAAAGGGCGTATTTCTGCGCGAGTGTCTACAACGCGCCGCTGACGGCCCGCTGGCGCTGGATGTTAAAACATTCGCATGCTTATCTCCATGCGATCGTGGCAAATCCGTTCTGGAGCCTGAAGAAAAAGCTCGGGACGCTCGCGCTTTCCAGTCTTTGTCTCGTTCCATATTCGCCTATTGCTGATTACGCAGTCCGTTATATTTGCAACCCGTTAGCTCGCAATCACACCGCTAAAAAAGGAGTTCGTGTTGTTAGCGAAGCACGAGCGACGCACTTATAGGAGCGAGGCGCGTCACAGAACCCGGCCGTGCTTTACACCGTGAACACCTCAAGGCTTTGAGGATCGCTATGAAAGACGAATTACTGACGAAAGACGTGGCGCGCAGCTTTCATGACGCGGAGCTACTGTCCGTGACACATGATCGCGCCAGGTCCGAATTACGCACGACGTTCGCGCTGAGGGGCGACAACGTGCGAGCAATAACCTGCGAAGGAATACATGCGCTGAGGGCGGCAGACATCATTCGTCACAACGTGGTGTCGAGGGTATTGCTATCTTCGTGGCATCGATTCGCGGAGGGTGAACTGGCGGCGAAAGTCAACTGGGCAAATTCACTCGATGGCACCGAGGTCCGCCTTGGTTCGCCCTCCATGACGAGGTACGAGACGAGCATCGCCAGTGGGGATTGGAATCTGCTGGTGATCGAGCCGTCATATGGCGCGGAGATCGTCGTGATCTGCGACCGGGTAGCTTTAACCGCTTGCGTTGACGATGAGTCATGGTTGATGAGTCATGGCTGACGGCGCGCGTTTTTTAGATCGTTAGTGTTGAACCGGCGTGCGGAAGACCCATGCCGGGCGAGCGAGCAGACAAACTCGGCGCGGTCGAAAGTAGTCCCTCTCTTTTAAGGCGGAAGGCACCGATGAATGCGACGAACCTCCTTCTCGAACGCGTCATCAACCAACGATTTGTATCAGCTGGCATCCAGCAACTTTTTGCGGGGATGAATCCACTACACGACCTGGATGCACAGCGAATCTGGACCGGCGACGGCCTCGTCTCTTTCGATGCGTTCGACACTTTAATAACAAGGCCCTTGCGGCGACCCTCCGATCTGTTCCTCGTGGCGGGATATCGGCTGCAACGCGAATTTGGTTCTGTCGTCGAGCCGGGCGAATGGATGGCGATCAGGCAATCGGCGGAGTGGAGGGCACGCAAGGCCCGTGTCGAGCGTGAAGTGACGCTCGACAACATTTATGCGGAGATCGCAGAGTCGGTGGATTTGCCACGCGAATTCCTGTGTGCGGCGCAGGCCATCGAAGTCGCGCTCGAAAAGCGCTTGTTACGTCCCATAACCGGCATGGTCGAGATATTCAATCGCTTGTCGGCATTGGGAAGAACGGCAATTATTTCGGATATCTACTTTTCACGATCGGATCTGGAAAGCATGCTCAGCGGTTGCGGCGTGCGCGTGCAGCCGGGGCAGTTGTTCATTTCATGCGAGAACCGTCGTACCAAGAGGAGTGGGACTCTCTTTTCGGATGCGAAAGGCAGTGGAGTCAAACACCTGCACGTCGGAGACAACGTATTCTCCGATGTATTCCAGGTATGGCGCGTAGGCGGTCGTGCCGCGCCGTTCTTCAAGACGGCGCCCGGACGGCTCGAGCGCGAACTCGACAAGGCCGCGATCGAGCCGCCGCTGCTTGGGTCTGCTCTGTCGGGAAGCGCGCGCACGGCGCGGCTGCGCGTCAAGCCCGTCAGCGACCACGACGAGACGCTCGCAGAGGTATCGGCTGGCTTCGTGGGTCCGTTGCTGCTCGCGTTTGTCGTGTGGATTCTCACAGAGGCGAGACGCAGGAAAGTCGATCGATTGTTCTTCCTCGCGCGTGACGGCCAGATACTTTTATCGATTGCGAAAAAGATAGTAAGCGCATACGACTTGCCGATCGATTTGCGGTATCTGCACGTGTCGCGGCAATCGCTTCACTTGCCTGCTGTTCTGGACATATCGGAAGGCGACCTGAGTCATTTCGGTTTCAAGGCAGGCAATTCGCTCGCGGACGTGTTCAGGAAATTCGATCTGGATATCAATCACACGGCCATCGCCGGTTTGCAGGAACGTCTTGGTATTCGCTCCCCGCATGCCGCGATGAGTCGCGCTGAAGTAGAGCAGTTGATCCGGTACATCCAGACAGACGATCAGGTTCGCGATCTGATCAACGCGTCCGCTTCTTCTGCGCGACGGCTACTGCTCGACTATCTGGAGCAGCACGCATTCTTCGCGGACGGTAACGTCGGTGTCGTCGATATTGGATGGCGCGCAAATTTGCAGCGCTCGCTGGCAAAGGTTGCATGCAGCCGGGAAGCAGGCTTCGACCGACGCCTCTCGGGCTTTTACTTTGGCCTCTATCATCGTCCGGAAAACTGCGGCAGCCTCGATGACTATCTCAGCGAGTCCGTGGGAGAGCCTATCAGGCCGCTGATTCGCGCGCCCATTTTCGAAGCCTTGTGCGCGGCGGATCATGGCACGACGACCGGATACACGCGGGCAGACGACGGCTCTGTTTTTCCGAAGCTTCTCACTCGCGACAATCCGCAGGCGCTGGAATGGGGCCTGAAAATCCAACAGGATGTCATCAACGCTTATGTCGACGATGTGCTGGCTGTGCTGACGGCGGCTGAAATCGACATACTGGATTGTATGGACGGCTTGGCGCGCGGGGCGGCCGTCGTGACGAGCCAGGTGATAGGTTCGCCGTCACGTAAAGAGGCCATCGCGCTAGGCTCGTTTCCGCATGCGAGCGATCAGTTGCATAACGTGTTTGGGCAAGTCGCGCCTCCGTTGCCGCTCAGCGCGCGCAAGTGGATCTCGAGACTGGTAGCGCGTGATGGCGAGCCGATGATTTCCGAATGGCCTGAGGCAAGCGTGGTTCGCGCAGCGCCGCCGCTTACGGCCGGGATGATGCTGGGCGGTCTCAGCGTGGCGAGATGGTTACGCAGGCGTCTGTAGCCCGCCGGCTTCTGAAGAGGAGAAAACGACTAACAATATTGGATGCTTTGCTATGGCGGCGCAGTGCTAAACACGTCGTTATATTTTCAAAGTACACAACATCGCATGGGAGGGTGACGCAATACGGGCGGAATTCGTCGTTATAACGGCATGCCGGTGCACATTGCATACGCAGCGCATATCGTTAGAAGGATTGATTCGTTGGAGAACAGCAAAGTTTTTACTTAGGCTGCGGGATGTATCTCCACACTCCTTCCCGATGACTCATGACGTCTCCCGCCGCATGGCCGACCTGACTTCCATCCGCAACAGCTATGTCGCCGCGCAACCGTCCCGCGTAGGCGTTTCTCAAGCGACGCTGTACATCTGGCTCTCGTGGATAATTCCCGCGGTCGTCGTGCTGCTGTGGGAAACCGCTGCACGCGCCGGATTCATTGCGCCGCAAGTGCTGCCTGCTCCGAGCAGCGTGCTTGAAACCGCCCTCAACCTGGCACGTAACGGCGATCTTTTCGTTCATCTCGGTGTGTCGCTGCTGCGCGCCGCGGGCGGGTTCGTGATCGGCGGAACGCTCGGCCTCGCGCTTGGCGTCATCGTCGGCTTTTCGCCGCTTGCACAGGCGCTTCTCGACCGCTCCGTTCAGATGGTGCGTGCAGTTCCGTTCCTCGCCATGCTGCCGCTCGTGATCGTGTGGTTCGGCGTCGGCGAAGTCGCGAAGATTTTCCTGGTGGCGCTCGCGGTGCTCTTTCCGATTTACATCAACACGATGCTCGGCATTCGCCAGATCGATCCGAAGCTCATGGAGCTTGGCCGCGTGGTCGGACTCGAGCGGGCCGCGATCGTGCGGCGGATCATTCTTCCGGGCGCGATGCCGTCCATTCTCACGGGCGTGCGCTACGCGCTCGCGCATGCGTGGCTCGCGCTGGTCATCGCCGAAACGCTCGCAACGACGAAGGGCATTGGCTTCCTCGCGATGGATGCACGCGAATTCCTCAATACGAACGTCATCATCCTCACGATGATCATTTACGCGATCATCGGCGTCGTCGCGGACGCGCTGGTGCGTCTGCTCGAAGGCCGCTTCCTCTCGTGGCACGCGAACTACACGAAAGGAGCGCGCAAGTGAATCAGCCTACCGCTCCATCTCGCGATCGCGCTGCGGCAGCGCCTTCACACGAACGCGAACGCGAACGCATCGGTACTCAAGCATTGGCCGTTTCCGTCCGTGGACTAAAGCGGCGCTATGGCAGCCGCGTCGTGATCGACTCGCTCGACCTCGACATCCAGAAGGGCGAATTCGTCGCGCTGCTGGGTGAAAGCGGTTGCGGCAAGACGACGCTGCTGCGCGCGTTGGCCGGACTCGATCAGCCGGACGCGGGGACGATCCGCGCGCCGGAACGTCCGTCCGTCGTGTTCCAGGAACCTCGCCTTTTGCCGTGGGCGCCGCTGTGGGAGAACGTCGCGCTCGGTCACGAAAGGACGATTGGCCGCGACGGCGCCGCGCGCGCGCTCGCCGAAGTCGGACTCGCCGGCCGTGAGGACGACTGGCCGCGCAACCTCTCGGGCGGCCAGGCTCAGCGCGTGGCGCTGGCACGCGCGCTTGTTCCCGATCCCGCGCTGCTGCTGCTCGATGAACCGTTCGCGGCGCTCGACGCGCTGACCCGCATCAAGATGCACGGACTCGTCAAAGAGCTTGTCGCGCTCCACCAGCCAGGCGTGCTGATCGTCACTCACGATGTCGACGAAGCGCTGACCCTTGCAGACAGGATCATCGTCATGCGCGCAGGCCGCATCGCGGCCTCGTTCCGCCCCAAAGACCACGCCGGCACGCTGCGGTCCATTCTGCTCGAAGAGCTGGGCGTTCAGTCTCATTGACCCGTTTCCCGTCAAACCGAAGGATCTCAAAGGATGAATGATTCATTGCTGAGCCGCCGCCAGTTGCTGCGCGCGGCGGGCGGCCTGCTGGCCGGCGCTGCCGTGGGCGGCCTCGTTCCGGCGCAGGCAGCCGAACCGCGCAAGCTCACACGTAATACGGACACCGTACGAATCGGCTGGGGCTACGGCAGCCTGCCCGACATCGCCAAACAGCGCGGGCGTGTTCGAAAAGACGCTCGCGGCCAAAGGCATCAAGGTCGAATGGATCGGGCCGTTCCCGAACCATGCGCCGTCGATTCAGGCCGTGGTCGGCGGCAGCGCGGACTTCGGTTTCTGGGGATCGACGACGCCCGCGCTCGCCGCAATGCTCGCCGGCTCGCCCATCGTCTTCAATGCGTTCGATATCTATTCGCCGCGCTCCACTTCCATCATCGCGAAGAAGTCGAGCGGCATCAACTCGATTGCGGATCTTGCGGGCCGCAAGGTCGCCGTCAACCGCTCCGGACTCGGCGAATTTCTGCTTATCGCCGCGCTGGAGAAACATCGCATCGACCGGGACAAGGTGCAGTTCGTCTATCTGAATCCGCCCGACGCCGCACCGGCGTTCGCGCAAGGCCGGGTCGACGCCTGGTCGATGTGGTCGCCGGGCGTGGACATCGCGCGCTTCTCGAACGACGCGAAGGACATATTCAACGAAGGCCGCGACCTGGATTTCCTGATCGACTATAGCTCGCTGGTCACGCGCCGCAAGTTCACCGAAGAGAACTCCGAACTGATCCGCGCGGTCATCGATGCGTATTACGTTGAAGGGACATGGCAGTCGTCGCACTCCGTCGAAGCGGAGCAGCTCGTGCAGCGCGAGGGCAAGTATCCGGATCAGGTGCGCGACTATCTCGCCGGCCTCAAGCGCGTGAACCAGTTCCACGAGGCAGACGACGCCGCCTTCATCGCGCAGTTTCAGCGCGCCGCCGACTGGCTCGCGGAGCGCAAGATCATCAACTCGCGCATCAAGGTCGCGGACTACAGCATCAGAGTTTGAACACGGGCGAGCGCATGACTGACACCAGCAGCATCAAGGAAGCGGGGCCCACGCAGTGGATTTCGCCGCTGAGCGTGACGCTCGGCTTCGCGGAGATTATTGCCGCCATCGCCGCGACTGCCGCGGCGCGCGAACGGGAGCATCGTCTGCCGCACGACGAGATCGCGAGACTCAAAGCGATCGGCTTCGGCGCGTTGCGTCTGCCGTCCGATAGAGGAGGGCATGGCGTGTCGCTCAGCGAATTGTTGGTCGTAGCCCGCGACGTGGCCGCCGCGGATTCGAACATCGCGCATGCATTCCGCAATCATCTGTGGCAGGTGGAAACGGCGCTCAGGAAGCGCGATCATCCGTTCCATGCACACGTCCTCGCACTGAGCGCGCAGAAAAAAACCGTCGGCCTGAGCTTTACCGAAAGCGATGTGAAGGCGGCCGGCGCGCGTCCGACTCAAGTGTTGAGCCGGCTCGAATGGGACGCTTCGCGCGACCTGTACGTCGGCTCGGGAGAGAAGGTGTACGCGACGGGCAATCTGTACAACGACGCGTTCGTCGGCCTCGCGGTGGAGAGCCGCGCGGGGCGAACCGTGCAATATGTGCTTGAGCGAAGCGCAGGCGTCAGCAACGACGACGACTGGCAAGGTTTCGGCCAGCGGCTGACCGGCTCGGGCACGGCCCGCTTTCGCGACGTCACCGTGCCGGCGGCGCATCTTTATCCGCTCGATCCGCCGGCGTCCGAACACGCCGCGCCGTGGGGATTCACGTTCCATCAGGTCTATCTGACCAATTGCATTGCGGGTATCGTGCGCCGCGTTGCGCTGGACGCCGTCGACGTGCTGCGCACGCGCGGCCGCAACTTCTATCACGGCGAAGCCGAGCATCCCGCCGACGAAGCCGTGCTTCAGTCGCAACTCGGTCGAATCCGTGCGTATACGGCGAGCGTCGAAGCAACCGCCGATCGCGCTGTCGCTGCCTTGCAGCGCGCCTGCGACGCTTACGGCATGGACGGCGAATACGAGGCCACGCTCGCTGCCACCTTTGCAGCGTCCGAAGCCAAGGTCGTGATCGACGACCTCGCGCCGCAGATCGCAAGCTGGCTGATCGATCTCGGCTCGGGCTCGGTCGTCTCGCGTATCGGTGCGCTCGACCGGCACTGGCGCAACATCAAGGTCATCGCCTCGCACAATCCGCGGCTCTATAAGGAGCGTTTGCTTGGACAGAATTTGCTGACCGGTCAGTTGCCGCCTACCGGTGCGTTTTTCTAGGCGTGCATGAAAGCGCCCGCGCGCGTGCCACGACGTGACATGACGGGCGGGCGTTTGACTTTCGGCGGTGGCGTTGTGTTCAGTCCAGCAGGCGGCGAACGCGCGGCATGACTTCCTCGGCGAAACGGGCCATGTCGGCTTCGAAAGGCTGGAACTGCAGCATGAACAGTTCGATGCCGGCGCGATGGAACTCCGCAATGCGCCGCGCGACCGTATCGTAATCGCCGACAAGGCCCGCAGCCGTGCCGCCGTTCGATCCGACGCGCGCCGAGCGCGCGAAGGTCTGATGCATCACCGCGTTGGGATCGATGTTGGCTTTTTGCCGTTCCCGTAGCGGCTTGTCGAGTTCGGCCAGCGCGAACAGGTGCTCGAGATGAGCGTCGGCCCCGGACTGCGTCTCGCGTGCAATCACGAACGCCGACAGGCCGAAGCGCAACGCATCGTGGCCGGCCGGACGGGGGCGCGCGGAGACATCGGCGATAAGAGCCGCCACGTCGTCATGCGGCTGTCCGTTGATGAACCACACATCGCCATGCGCGGCCACCAGCGAACGCGCAGGCTCCGACTCGCCGCCGACATAGATGCGCGGCCGCGCGCGGAACGGATCGGCCGGACGCAACTGATAGTCGTCGATACGGAAGTTGTCGCCGCGATGCGTGAGCGCTTCACCGCGCAGCAACGCATCGACGACGGTGATCCATTCGCGGCCGTACGCGTAGCGTTCGTCGTGTTCCGCAAAGCCGATGCCGGCGCGCTCAAGCTCGGGGCGATTCCATGCGTTCACGAGATTGATTGCGAAGCGTCCGCCGCTGATGTGCTCGATCTGCTGCGCCATTTTCGCGAGCACGGCCGGATGGTACAGATACGGCTTGATCGCGGCGATGATCTCGATGCGTGAAGTCAGTGCCGCCAATGCAGCCGATGCCGTCCACGCCTCGAGCTGATCGAGCGAAGGATCGTGCGGATTGATGGTGTGCTGCGCGACGAGCACCGAATCGTAGCCGAGACGCTCGGCTTCCAGCACGAGCGCCTTGTTGCGCGCCCATGAAGCGTCGTAGGGTTCCGCGGGGTCCTGCAGCGCCGCACGGCTGCCATGTACGAGCGCCCAGACGCCGAAGCGGAGAGGTTGGGACATTGCGCGAGTAACCCCGAGGACGGAACAGGAAGGATGCCTATGTTAAAGGCCGCACGCGTGCGCCGTTCCAATTTCTATCGATATGCAATTGCCGTATTGGCATTTGCAGCGCGTCAACGCACGTACCTCTAAGAAGCTTGCGACGAATCTCACGTTGCCTTCTTCACATCCTTGCTCGACCGGTTCGTCAGCATCGCGCCCGCGATAAAGTCGAAGAGATAATCGGCGCGTGGCGCGAACGACGGCTGGTCGACGACCCAGCCGAGTGCCGACATCAGCGCGAACAGGTCGACACCGTTCATATCGGCGCGCGCGGTTCCCTCGGCCTGAGCGCGGAGCAATAGCCGCTCGCCCGCCGAGTGCACCGCTGCGCATGAAGCGTAAAGCGCGGACTCAGGGTCCGCGTGGGCGCTCGCCATCAACGCGACAACGCCGTTATAGCTATGGACGAATGCGACGCCTTCGCGAAACCAGGACACGAGCGCTTCGTCAGGTGGACTCGACGCTTCGAGTTCGGCCGCCTTTTGCGTCAGCGCGTCCAGATGCTCGCGCAGCAACGCCTCGAACAACGCTTCTCGCGTCGGGAAATGGCGCAGCACGGTTGCCAGCCCGACGTCGGCGCGGCGCGCGATATCTCGCATGGACGCATCGGCACCATGTTCGCTGATGACGTCGCGCGCGACTTCAAGTAGATGGCTGTAGTTCTTTCTGGCGTCGGCTCGCATGATTTTCTTGACAAGTGGATCAGTGATCCATATATTTGACTCAGGATGTGGATCAGTGATCCATAAGATACAGCGCTTTTGTTCAAATGGGAATAGCGGCGCTGCCCGACACCACGAAAGGAGAAGTCATGGGAAAGCTAGACGGTAAGGTTGCAGTCATCACGGGCGGTTCGAGCGGCATGGCGCTGGCGAGCGCGAAGCGGTTCGTTGAAGAAGGCGCGTATGTGTTCATCACGGGCCGCAGGCAAGAGGCGCTCGACGAGGCCGTCAAGCAGATTGGCCGCAACGTGACCGGCGTGCGCGGCGACGCGGCCAATCTCGACGACCTCGACCGCCTGTTCGATACAGTCAAGCGGGAGAAGGGCAAGATCGACATCCTGTACGCAAGCGCCGGCACGGGCGAAGCGCTGCCGCTGGGTCAGATTACCGAGCAGCACTTCGATGCGGCCTTCGACCTGAATGCGCGCGGCACGCTGTTCACGGTTCAAAAGGCGTTGCCGCTCTTCAACGACGGCGGATCGATCTTCATGACCGGATCGATTGCGTCGATCAAAGGTTTCCCTGGTTTCAGCGTGTATGCGGCGAGCAAGGCGGCGCTGCTCGCGTTCGCACGTGGCTGGCTCAACGAACTGAAGGGCAGGAATATCCGCGTGAACGTGCTGAGCCCGGGGCAGATCGCCACGCCGATTCAGGAACAAGTCTTCGACGAAGAGACGAAGCGGCAGTTCGAATCGCTGGTGCCGCGCGGGAAGATGGGTCGTCCCGAGGAAATCGCGACGGTTGCGCTGTTTCTCGCTTCAGACGATTCGAGCTTCGTGAATGGCGTGGAGTTGTATGTCGACGGCGGCACGTCGGCTATCTGAGATCGCGCCGATACACGTGTAGAAGTAGCTATCGACTTGATGAAGGTGGTCCAAGTACTTCCATAAATCCGGATTCCTTATCATATTGAATGGAGTTTTCGCATGAGCTATTCGATTATTGGCTTTGGCGCGGTAGGCCAGGCGCTCGCCCGAGCGTTTGCAAGAAAGAACATCGAAGTGACCGTCGCCAGCCGGCGCTCGCCCGAGAGCCTGACGCAGCAGGCAAGAGCGATCGGCCCCACCGTTGTCCCGAAGACGCTGCAAGACGCCATCGCGTCCGACATCATCTTCCTGGCCATTCCGTTCTGGGAACATCGCGAAGTCGCGAAGCTGATCCCGAACTGGCAGGGCAAGACGATCATCGACGCGACCAACGCTTTCGGTGTTCCCGTTGAGGAACTAGACGGTCAGCCGTCGTCCGCGGTTATCGCCAAAGCGTTCACCGGCGCCCGGTTCGTAAAGGGCTTTAACCATCTGCCCGCTGGAGTTCTTGCGTCTGATCCGAACGTGAACGGCGGCAGCCGCGTCGTGTTTCTGTCGAGCGATGACGAAAAGGCGGTGGCACCGGTCGCGGCTCTGGCCGAACAACTCGGTTTCGCGCCGATCGCGCTCGGACCGCTCAAGAATGGCGGCTCGCTCGTGCAGGCCAAGGGCAATACGTGGGCTGAACTGATCTTCAAGGATCTCGTCAAGTTCAAATAGCGGCGCGTCGCGGGAAAGTCGCAGCGGCCACGCGCATTGCATTGCTAAACGCGTGGCCGTGATCCGCACAGCTCCTATCTCAGCGCTTGCCCGACACCGCGGCCGCTCCCACGTTTCCCCTACCGCGTTGCCTCAGCCAAGCGCGACAACAGCAATTTCGACCAGCAGCTCCGGCGCGGCAAGTTTGGCCTGCACCGTCGCACGGGTCGGCGCGCAGCCTTGCGGAACCCACGCGTCCCAGACCTCGTTCATGCCGGCGAAGTCGCGCGAAATATCCGCGAGCCAGACTTGCGCGGAAACGAGCCGCGTCTTGTCGATGCCGGCCTTCTCCAGGAAGCCGTCGATTTTCTCCAGCACTTTGGCGGTCTGAATCTTCACGTCGGGCGCATGATCCGCGGAAGTCTGGCCGCCGATAAACACGAGGCCGGCAGCCTTCACGACGCGGCTCATACGTTGATTGGTTTCGATACGAACAATATCGGTCATGACAGTTTCTCAGGTTGAGGTCGAACGAAGCCGCCGCGCGTGCTCGCGAAGCGCGCACGACGGAACAAAAAACAGAACCGCTTAATGCGTCGCGAGTTGCGCGGCGCCGGCGTGAGAGGGCGCCGCGTTGCGCTCGAAACGATCGATCGCGAACGCGTCGAGCGAAAGGCTCGGCGTGCCGTCGAGCATCAGTTCGGACACGAGCTTGCCGCAACCCGGTCCCAACTGAAAACCGCTGCCGCAATAGCCGAACGAGTAATACAGATTCGACGCCTCGCGGCTCGCGGAAATCACCGGTAGTTCGTCTTCGGTGAATGCTTCGACGCCGGCCCATGCGCGATTCACGCCGAGATTGCGCAGATGCGGAAACAGGTCGGTCACGGTTCGGGCGCTGCGCACGAGCCGCACGAAATCGACTTCGCCGTGACGATTCGCCAGATCGGCAATGCCGATCAGTTTTCCGCCGATCACGACCGTGCCGTTGTCGAACTGCTTGAAGGACAGCGGCCTGCCGGTTGCGCCGAGCGTTGCGCGGCAGAAGGGCGCGACGCGATGCGTGACCATCAGCATCAGACCTTCGGGATGAACGGGCACGGGCTCGCCCACCTGCTTGGCCAGTTCGCCGGACCACGCGCCTGCGGTGACGAGCAGTTTCTCCGCGCTGAACGTGCCGCGCGGCGTGTGCGCGAGCCAGCGCGTGCCGCGTTGTTCGATGCGGCGCACGGCGGTGCCTTCGAGAAAACGCGCGCCAAGGCGCTGTGCGGCGAGCCGGAAAGCCGTCGTGGTCCGATAAGGCAACGCGTAGCCGTCGCGCTCCACCCAGATACCGCCGGTCACATGCCGCGCAAGCGCCGGTTCGAGTTCGAGCACGGTCTCGCGGTCAATGACCTTTTCATGCGTGAAGCCCCGCGATTCGAGTAGCGCGACTCGCTCGCGGCATACCTGAAGTTCGTCGTCGGTTTCGGCGATCTTCAACTGGCCGGACGCGACAAACCCACCGTCTTCGCCGAGCAGATCGGTCATGCCGTGCCAGATTTCACGCGACATCAGCGCAAGCGGAATCTCAGGCAGCGGACGGCCCAGCGTCCGCACGCCGCCCGCGTTGACCCCCGACGAATGACGCGCGACATAATCGGCTTCCAGCACGATCACCTTCGCGCCGCGACGCGCCAGATGAAACGCGCTGCTCGTGCCGTGCAGCCCGCCGCCCACCACGAGCACATCGGCTTCCTGCGTGACGGTCGTGTCATTCACCGGCGAGTTCTCCGAGCGTGAGCGGCTTGATCGGCGGACGGATGCGGTAATAGCCGACTTCGGCCGGCGAGACGCGGCGCGCATCGGCGATTACTTCGGTCACCGTAAGACCGCACATGCGTCCCTGGCACGGTCCCATGCCGCAGCGTCCGAACGACTTCGCCTGATTCGGTCCGACGCAGCCGAGTTCGACGAACTGGCGCAATTCCCCCGCGGTCACTTCCTCGCACCGGCACACGACGGTCTCGTCGCGCGGAATGCGGTTGATGTCGCGCGGACGGTACAGGCTGTCGAGAAACGGCCGAATGCGCATCACACCGGCGAGCGCGCGGCGATGTTCGACGGCTTCGGCGTCGCGTGTCGCCGCGGTCAGCGCGCCGAGTTGCGCGGCCACCGCGAGGCCCGCGAGCGTGCCCTGCAATGCGGCCGCCTGCGCGCCGCCGATGCCCGCGCCATCGCCCGCGATGAAGATGCCCGGCACGTCGAGCTCGCCCCATGCGTCGACCTTCGGCGTGAAGCACAGTTGAGCGTTGTCCCAGCGATGCGCCGCGCGCAGCGCCTGCGTGAACTGCGTGTTCGGCACCACGCCCTGATGCAGCAGGATCACATCGGCTTCAATACGATGCGCTTTACCGTGGCTCGTGAAGTGCAGCGCGGCGGCACGCTCCACATTATCTTCACCGATGCGCCCCTCGACGCGCAGATCGTCGGCGGCCTCGAAGATCGGCACGCCCGCGTCGCGCAACGTGCGAATCAATTGCAGGCCCTTGCTGAGAAACGGCCATGCGCGCAGCGCGGCGAACATGTGACGTTTCGCGCGCCAACGGTCTTCATGACGCGTGGTATCGACGAGCGCGCGGATCGGCACGCCCGCACGCACATACTGCCAGCCGAGCAGATACAGCAGCGGTCCGCAGCCTGCGAGCACGGGCGGCGCGGCGGGCACTTCGCCCGCGCTCTTCAACAGAATCTGCGCCGCGCCCGCCGTCAGCACGCCGGGCAGCGTCCAGCCCGGAATCGGGAAGGGCCGTTCCAATGCGCCGCTTGCGAGAATCACGCGCTGCGCGTCGAAGCTGCCGATCTTGCCGTCCTTCAGATAATTGACGCCGCGCTCGCGCGTGACCTGCCACACCGTCGCGTTAGTCAGATGACGCGCGCCGGAGGCGGCGAAGGCCTCGGCAAGCGCCGCGCCCGCTGCGTAGTCGGGGCCGAGAATCTCCTTGCGGCGCGCATCGGCGCGGCCGATCGCGCGATAAATCTGGCCGCCCACGGCGTCCTGTTCGTCGATCAACACAGTCTTGAGGCCGGCGCGCGCCGCGCGCGTGGCCGCGCTCATGCCGGCAGGACCGGCGCCGACCACGACGACGTCGACGGCTTCGGAAGCGAATTCGGAAGCGAACTCGGAAGCGAAATCAGCGGCCATGTGCGTTCTCCATCGGTGCGTCGGCGAAGCTCACGGGCGGCAGATCGCGCGCGCCTTCCTGCGAGCGGATACGCATGCCCGCCTTGACTTCGACCATGCAGGCCTGGCTGCTCGGCACGCCGTCGATCTCGACAAGACAATCGAAGCACGCGCCCATCATGCAGAACGGCGCGCGCGGTGCGCCGGAAACCGGCGTCGCGCGAAAACGCGATACGCCTGCCGCGAGCAGGGCCGCGGCCACTGAACGACCACCGGGCACGGTAAGCGGCTGATCGTTGAACCAGATGGCGACGTTGGTGACGGCCGCGCCTTCAGCGCCGGGCAGCACCTTGAAGAGCGTGTGAGCCGGTGTGTGAGTCGATTGAGTAGTCATGTCGGATTCAGTGTGCGGAAATCAGTTCTCTCGCGTGCTCGAAGCGTTGCGCGGAGAAGGTGGGCAACTCGTCGGGCATGGCCGCGCCCATGATCCACGGCGCGACGCGCAGCGCATGCGCGGCCGCGAGCGTCACGCCGCTATGGCACGTAACGACGAACGCGCCCGGATGCGCTTCGGACTGGTCGTAGATCGGAAAGCCGTCAGGGCTATAGACGCGCAGCGCCGCCCACATGCGCACGAGCCGCACGTGTTGCAGCATCGGAAAAGCGCGCACGCCGCGCCGGGCAATGTCGGCGAGCACGTGCGTCGTGGTGAAATCGTCGAAGCCGACTTCTTCCATCGAATCGCCGAACTGCACGCTGCCTTCGTCGGTCTGGCGCACGTTGAGCGTCGGATAGTGGAGAAACGGCGCGACGCGCTCGCTCACCAGCACTTGCCCGCGATTCGGCGCAACCGGTGCATGAAGTCCCACGAACGGCGCGAGCGTGCGATTGCCGAGTCCTGCGGCGAGCACGACCTTTGCAGCGCGATACGTGCCGCGTTTTCCATGCACGACAAAGCCGTGTCCTTGAGCTTCGATGCGCGCCGCGCGCTCGCCGGAGACGAGCTTCACGCCGCGTGCCTGCATCGCCGTGTGCAGCGCGCGCAGCAGCTTGAGCGGGTTCACGTGGCCGTCCATCGGCGTGTAGCTCGCGCCGATCACCGCGGGCCCGACTTGCGGAATGCGCGCGCGAACTTCGGCGGCATCGAGCATCTGATACGGGTAATCGCCTAGCTCGGCTCGCAGCGTCGACAGACGTTTTTCGCGCTCGGCGAGTTCGTCGTCGTTAAAGCAGAAGTGGAAGCCGCCTGGCTGCTTCAACGCGACGTCGATGCCGCTCTCCTGTTGCAGCGCTTGCGCGAGTTGCGGCCAGCGCGTCGCTGAGCTTCGCGACCAGCGTGCGTAGGGCGACAGGCCGTAGCCCTTGCCCTGAATCCAGACGAGGCCGAAATTGCCGCGCGAGGCGCGAAAGCCGCCGTCGTCCTCGTCGAGCACGGTGACGCGCGCGCCTTCGCGGGCGAGCCCGTAAGCGACGGCCGAACCGACGAGGCCGCCGCCTACGACTACCACGTCCGCGAGCTTATCGGCACTCGCGGCGGTGCTTGTCAATGTCATCGAGCTTCTCCGATCAGAATGCGGTCGAGTCCGACCATGCGGTCAAGCAGGACCATCAGCAGGACCGTGCCGACAATCAGCACCGCCGACACCGAAGCGACGAGCGGATCGATCGTCTGCGCGATCTGGTTGTACATGGCGACGGGCAGCGTGGTCGTGCCGGGCGTCGCGACGAAGATGGTCATCGTCAGTTCGTCGAAACTCTGGATGAACGACAGCACCCAGCCGCCCGCGACGCCCGTGCGGATCATCGGCAGCACGACGCGGCGAAACGCGGTGAAGCGGCTCGCGCCACACGACAGCGCGGCGCGTTGCGCATCGCGATCGAGCCCGACCGCCGACGACAGCGCGAGACGCAGCGCATACGGCAGCACGATGACCACGTGCGCACAAACGAGAGACCAGAACGAGCCCGACAGATGCAGCAGCGAAAGAAAACGCAGGAACGCGATGCCGAGCACGACGGCCGGAATCATCATCGGCGAGAGGAAAAAGCTGGTCAGCGCAGCGCGGCCCGGAAAGCGATAACGCGCGATGGCGAGCGCCGCGGGCACCGCGAGCAGCACGCCGATGGTCGCCGCGGCAAACGCGAGCCGCACCGACAGCCAGAACGCCGAGACGATGTCGCCGTTCTCGATGATCGCGCGGAACCAGCGCAGCGACGCGCCATCGAAGGGCATCGAAATAAAGCCCTTGTCGGTGAACGCGACGAGCATCACGACGACGAGCGGCGCGAGAATGAAGGTGAGGAAGAACGCGTTGTAGACGAGCCCGAGAATGCCGTTCTGTTTCATGATCGCTCTCCTTCGCTCAATCGAAGATATGCCGGAAGCGGCGTTCGGCGAGGCGGCTGCAGCCCATCACGATCGCCACGTTGGCAATCAGCAGCAACACGGCGATACTCGCGCCGAGCGGCCAGTTCAGCGTGCCGAGGAACTCGTCGTAGGCGGCGGTCGCGACCACTTTGAGGCGCCGCCCGCCGATCAGCGCGGGCGTGGCGAACGCCGACGCCGACAGCGCGAACACGATGATCGAACCCGACAGCACGCCCGGCATGATCTGCGGCAGCACCACGCGGCGAAACACCGCGAACGGCGAGCCGCCGAGCGAACGTCCGGCCCATTCGATTTGCGGGTCGAGCTTTTGCATCGTCGCCCACACGGACATCACCATGAACGGCACCAGTACATGCGTGAGTGCGATGATCATGCCGGTCATCGTGAAGACGAGGCGGATAGGTTCGTCGGTGATATGCAGCGACTGCAACGCGTTGTTGAGCACGCCGTTGTTGCCAAGCAGTATCTGCCAGCCGAGCGTGCGCACCACCACCGAAATAAGCAGAGGCCCGAGCACGACGAGCAGACACAGCGATTGCCACGGACGCTTCATCCGCGCGAGCACGATGGTTTCCGGCACGCCGAGCACGATCGACAGAAGCGTGACCGCGAAGGCGAGACCGGCGGTGCGCAGGAAGATCGTGCCGTAGTACGGATCGCTCACGACCTCCCAGTAATTCGTGAGCGTATAAGCGGAGGTGACGCCGGCCGTGTCGCTGAACACGCGGAACGACAACATCAGCGTGAGCAGCAGCGGCACCAGTAAGAGACCGATGAAAAGCAGCAGCGCCGGCCCCGACAGCAGCCACGGCGCGGCGCCTGGGCGGTCGTCGTCAAGCGTGGCCATGAGCGCCCTCCGGCCGGTCTTGCGTCAGTACGCGCAGGTCGTCGTCGGTCCATGCGAGGCCGACTTCGTCGCCTTCCTCGGGCGGCGGCGCGCCGTGATTCGGTTGCGCGACGCGCAGCTTGCCGAGCTCCGTCTCGACTTCGAGCAGCCATTGATTGCCGACGAAAACACGCGTCGCGATACGGCCGCGCACGCGTGCATCGCCGTTGGCGAGATGGACTTTTTCGGGGCGGATATAGACATGCACGGCGCCGTCGACGTGCCGGCCTTCGTGCGGAACATGCAGCGTCGTGCCCGCGACATCCACTTCGGCGCAACGCGGATTGCGCCGCAACACTTCGCCGGCCAATGCGTTGGTGCGGCCGAGAAACGTCGATGTGAACGGCGTGGCGGGGCGCTCATACGCGTCGTACGGCGTGCTCAGTTGCGCGATCACACCGCGATGCATCATCGCGATGCGATCGCTCATCGTCATCGCCTCGACCTGATCGTGCGTGACGAGAATCGTCGTGATGCCGAGACGCTTCTGGATCGCGCGCAGTTCGATGTGCATCTCCTCGCGCAGCTTGGCGTCGAGGTTCGACATCGGCTCATCGAGCAGCAGCAGTTCGGGTTCCATCGCGATGGCGCGCGCAATCGCCACGCGCTGACGCTGGCCGCCCGACAGTTCCTTCGGATAGCGATGCCCAAGACCTTTCAGCCGCACGAGAGACAGCGCTTCGGCAACGCGCTCTTCGCGTTCCTTGCGCCTGACCTTGCGCATCTCGAGCCCGAAGCCGACGTTGCCCGCCACCGTCATATGCGGAAACAGCGCGTAGCTTTGAAACACTACGCCGATGCCGCGCTTCTCCGGGCGCTCGTTCGTGATGTCGCGGCCATCGAGCAGAATGCGGCCTGTGGTCGGCGAGACGAAACCGGCGACCATCTGCAGCGTCGTCGTCTTGCCGCAGCCGGACGGGCCGAGCAGCGCAAGCAGCTCGCCGCGTTCGACGTCCAGATCGATGTGCTCGATCGCCGTGAAATCGCCGTAGCGTTTCGAAATGCCTTGCAGAGTCAGAAAGGCCATGCGCCTCGCTCCTTCATCAGATCGCGCGCCGCGCGAGGAATCTGCCAGTGCCGAAGATGTTCAGCGCTCGACCGAACGGTTCCAGCGCTCCGTCCATTCCGTGCGATGCTGGTTGATCGTGGTCCAGTCCATCGCGGTCAGCTTCGAGATCTGATCGGGACCGTAGGGCACGCGTGCAGCAATCTCGGGCGTCAGCTTCACGGTCTTGTTGACCGGGCCGAGTCCGATGCCTTGCGCCTGCAACACCTGCACTTCCGGCGTCAACAGGTACTGCACGAATTGCTGCGACAACTGCGGCTGCGCGTTTTCAGCGACCACGCACGCGGCCACCTGCAACGCGACCGCGCCTTCTTTCGGGTAGATGAATTTCAGCGGAAAGCCGGTGTTCTGCAACGCGACCGCGCGGCCGCTGCCGTACGGCGCGAGGATCACGTCGCCGGATTGCATCTGGCCGTCCATCTCGCCAGGCGTCGGCGCCCAGGACAGCACGTTGGGCGCGACCTGCTTCGTCATCGCGGTGAAGCCGGGGTCGATATTTTTCTCGCCGCCGCCCGAGAGGCGCGCGAGCATCACGAGCGTGTGCAGGCCGTACGTGTTGGTGATCGGCGGCACGCCGAGCTTGCCCTTGATGTGGCTGTCGGTAAGCGACTTCCACGAGTCGGGCGGCGGCAAGCCGGCCTTCTTGAAGGCTTCCTCGTTATAGCCGATGCCCGTCGCCACCATGCCGACGCCGATCGCCGACGGCCCCAGCTTCGCGAGCGGGTAGACGTCCTTCATCACGGGCGCGTCGTCGAGCTTCGCGCACAGGTTGAGCTGCATCGCCTGGTACATCGGGCCGTCGTCCATCACGGCGACGTTGATCTGCTGATGACCCTTCTGCGCCTGGAGCTTCGCGAGCGTGTCGCTGGAATTGCCCGCGACGTACACAATCTTCACGTTGTGCGCCTTCTCGAACGGCGGAATGATTTTCTGCCGATAGAGCTGTTCGTTCGACCCGCCGACGTTGGCGACATACAGCGTGGTCTCGGCCTGCGCGATGAGCGGCGCGGAGAGGCTGACGGCGAGCGAAACGGCCGCAAGGGCGGGGGCGGACAGACGGCGATGCAACGCTCTTTTCATGACGACGATCTCCAGTTCCGGTATGTGTGGGGCGGGCTTCGCTGCCCGTCGCTGAAATGCAGTGTCGCGCCGGCTGGCTATGTCGTCCAATACGAATAAAATACCTATCCATACATGGATGATATGGATAGGCAGACCGTCTCCTGGGGGAAATACGCATGAATCTCAAGCACATCGAGGCGTTTCGCGCGGTGATGGTGTCGGGGTCGATGACCGCCGCAGCCAAGGCGCTCTTCACGTCGCAACCGAACGTGAGCCGTCTGATTGCGCAACTGGAGCGCGATACGGGCCTGCAGCTATTTCAGCGCAGCGGCGTGCGCCTGATTCCCACTAGCGAGGGCGAGGCTTTTTTCCGCGAGGTCGAACGCGCTTTCGTGGGCTTGCAGGGACTGGCGAATGCGGCCGCGCAGATTCGCAATCTCGGCAGCGGGCGCTTGCGGATCGCGGCGATGCCGTCGGCGGGCATGACGCTCGTGCCGCATGCGATCAAACGTTTCGTCGAGCTGTTTCCCGATGTGACGGTGTCGCTGCACGTCAATACGTCGGCGACGGTCAATCATTGGACGGCATCGCAGTTCTGCGATCTCGGCGTGGCGGTCTACGTGAGCGAGGCGTCGGATTGCGAGGTCGAGCAGCTATCGGACGTGGCGGCCGTTTGCGTGATGCCGGCGGCGCATCGGCTCGCTGCAAAGCGCGGCATCAAGCCGGAGGACCTGGAGGGCGAGTCGTTCATATCGCTCTGCCACGGCGACGGCACGCGAGCCTTGATGGACGAGGTGTTTCTGCGCGCGGGCGTGCAGCGCGTGCTCGCCATCGAGGCGCAGTACACCGCGATGTGCTGCGAGATGGTCCGTCATGGCATGGGCGTGACGCTCGCGCATCCTATCGTCGCGCGGGACTATGCCGGACCTGATATTGCGATCCGGCCGTTTGTGCCGGCTACGCGTTTTCAGACCTATTTGCTGTTTCCGCCGCATCGGCCGCGGGAGCGGCTCGCGTCGGCGTTCGTCGAGGTGTTGCGCGGCTTGCACGACGAATTGCTGGCGGAAGTCGTGCCGCCGTCGCGCAATGCCGCGCCGCGCGGGCGGGCGAGGTTGCGAGCGGGCGCGTGATGCGTTGCGCTCATGCTCCCGGGTTCCTTATAGCGCGCGAGCCGCCGCTGCGCAGGCTTTCTTGATTCAAACCAGCCGGGCGCCGCCATCCAGATTCAGCGTGACGCCGTTCATGAAGCCATTGGTCATCAGGAACACCACGCCTGCACCCGCCTCGGCGGCAGTGCCCAAGCGGTGCAGCGGCAGAGTCTGCTTGAGTCCTTCCACAAAGCCGTCGCGGGCCTCGCCCAGCGCCTTGTGAAAGATGGGTGTGTCGATCGGTCCCGGTGACAGCGCATTGACGCGAACCGGCGCCAACTCGAGGGCAAGACCGCGAGCGAGCGCCTCCATTGCCGCCGACGCCGCGCCGAGTACCGCAGTCCCATAAGCGTTCGGACGATCCGCGAGGCTGCCGGAGATCAGCGTGATCGAGCCGTCCTTGCTCAGGCGATCGCCCAATGCGCGAATCACATGAACCGCGGCCCAGATACGCTCCTCGAACGCCTGACGCAGATAGGCCACCTCGGCGTCGCGCACCTTGCCCGCGACGAATGTGCCGGCCAGCAGCACCAGATGGTCGACGCGAGGTATGTCCTTCACGGCGCGTTGGAGCGAATCGGCGTCGGTGACATCCGCAGCGCGCCATCCCGCGAAACCGTGGTCTTTCGCCGCCTGTTCGGCGGCAACCGCGTTGCGGCCCACAACGATGACCTGCGCGCCTGCCTGCTTGGCCTGAATCGCGGCCTCGAGCCCGATACCCGAAGTGCCGCCGAAAACCAGCACCGTCTTGTCCGCGAGTTGCGCCGCGTTGCTTGCCTGCACTGCGTGATTCATTTTCTTCTCCAGGGATGAACGCCCGTTGGCGTCGTTGGAAAGAAGGTTAATTGACGACGTGCAGCTTGATAATTGGGCCGGACATCGCTTTAATAGTGCCACCATGGAACAAATCGAACGACTCACCGGGCTCATGGCGTTTGCGCGCGCCGCGTCGCTCGGCAGCTATACGGCTGCCGCACGTTCGCTGGCGGTTTCGCCGTCCGCGATCAGCAAAAGCGTGCAACGGCTCGAGCAGCACTTCGGGCTCAAGCTGTTCAGCCGGACAACGCGCTCGTTGACGCTGACCCCTGAGGGCCGCGATCTGCTCGAAAGGACGCAACGTCTGCTGCGCGAAGCGGAAGACATTGAGCAGGCTGTGGCCGCGGCTCGCGCCGAGCCGGCCGGCACGCTCAAGGTGGCGACGTCGCTTCCCGTTGGCGTGCACATTCTTGCTGCCGCGTTGCCGCAATTTCGCAAGCGCTTTCCGAAGGTGAACGTCGACGTTCGACTGAGCGACCGGATTGTCGATCTGATCGAGGAGGGGATCGATGTTGCGGTTCGCGTCGGCGATCCGGGCGACACGAGACTGATCGCACGCCGGCTCGCGCCGCATCGGATATGCGCGTTTGCGTCGCCGGATTATTTGAAGGCGCGCGGCACGCCCCGGCACCCGAGCGACCTGCAGAGCCACGATTGCGTGAACTTCCGCTATCAATCGACGGGGCAGCCAGCCGTCTGGCCGTTCTGGATGGGAGACAAGCTATTGGAGTTGTCGCCGCCGTCAGGGCTGACGATGGACTTGAGCGATGCCATCGCCACGGCGCTCGCAGCCGGTGCCGGCATCGGCATTTCGGCCACCTATATCGCGGCCCCCTACGTCAGACGCGGCGAACTCGTTCCCGTGCTGTTCGAGCACGCGTACGACCGGTTTCAGCTTCACGCGATATGGCCCGAGAGTCGCCGGAGCAATCCTGCGGTGAAGGCGTTTATCGCTTTCTTGCAAGAAGTTTTTCCGTCGCCGGCGCCGTGGGACGTGGACGTCGAGCGACACGCGCGTGCTGCGGCAAAATCACTCAAAGGACGCGCCGGACACCCGGCGAGATAGCACCAAATCAAGTGCGATCCTCTCGCGCCCGACCCGGTTCGCAAGCGGTTGATTCCATCTGTCACTCTGCTGCTGGTAGCATGGGACATTGAGTCGAACTAACTCGGGCGGCATTATGACCACGTATCAGTCGGAGACCCCATCATCGAGCCCTGAGGCGCTCGCGGCGCTTGGCGAATACCTCGAACTCGCGCTGAGCAAAGGCGTCAGCTTCATCGTCGTGCGACGGGGCTCCGACTCGAGCGCCTTATACATCGGCGACGCGAGCGCGCCCGCCGACGAATGGACCCGTTCCGGCTCAATCAGCAACGCCGCGGTGAGCTCGATACTGGAAGCGACGCAGTCTGGCCGGAACGACCTGCTGATTGGCGGGCAACCTTATCGATTCCTGCGCACCTTCACGCAAGTCGAGAACGATGGCGCGATCGTCTTCACTCCGGTCTGAGATAGGTGTGACCAAGATGTGACTCCCGATCGCGCCAGCGACGATTCGCTCATGCGTCTTGAACCGGGTCCTTGTTCAGCATGCTCTTCGGAATCGACAAAATAAGCACGCAGCTGACAAGCAGGCATGCACCAAGCGCGTACGTACCATTGTTGATATTGCCGGTCAGATCTTTAGCGATGCTCGTAATCATCGAGCCCGTGAATCCGGACAGGTTGCCGACCGAATTGATGAGCGCAATGCCCGCAGCAGCGGCGGTGCCCGAAAGAATCTGTCCTGGGAAGGTCCAGTAAATCGGCATCAGGCCGAGAATCGCGCAGGTCGAAATCGTCAGAAACACAATCGACACCGGAACATTGTTCGCAAACAGCGCACTCAAAATCAGACCGACGCCACCGATGAACGCAGGAATAGCCGCATGCAATCTGCGCTCCCCGGTCTTGCGCGAGTGCGATGCGTTCCAAAGCATTGCCACGACGGCGCTAAGGTAGGGAATGGCGGTCAGCAGGCCAATGTTCAAAGTACTCTTTACACCGGAAGCCTTGATGATAGAAGGCAGCCAGAAGGCCAACCCGTAAAAGCCGGTATTGAACGTGAGAAGAATGAACGTCAGCAACCAGACGCGCGGGCTTTTCAGCGCAGCGCCAACGCTGTGGGTCTTTTTAGCACTTTCCTGTTCGAGATTTCTTTGAAGCAAAGCCTTCTCGGACTGTGTCAGCCAGGTCGCCGATTGAATTCCGTCGCCCATACGGAAAAGCACGACGAACGCGACCAGAATAGAAGGAATGCCTTCGAGCAGAAGCATCCATTGCCAGCCTCCCATGCCGAGCAGACCGTGCGTGTTTTCCATCAACCAGCCGGAGACGATGCCGCCGAGCGTCAGGCTGACCGGAATGGCAATCAGGAACCCAGACATCGCCACGCTTTGGCGCCTGGCGGGAAACCAGTAATTCATATACAGGATGATGCCGGGAAAAGAACCCGGCCTCGCATACTCCGAGCAGAAACCGGAGCGTGTAAAACATCGTCGAAGTCTCGACATGGAAAAAGTGCGAAAGCGGGGAGATGAATGCGAGTGACGAGGAGACGATGCCCCATGTCACCATGATGCGTGCAATCCAGAAACGCGCGCCGTAGCGATGCAGAAGAAGATTGCTGGGCATTTCAAAGAAGAAATAGCCCCAGAAGAAAATGCTGGCGCCCACGGCATACACGCCGTCGCTGAAGCCGAGCGAGTCGAGCATCTGCAGCTTCGCGAATCCGACATTGACACGGTCCAGATACGCGACGACATAGCATAGAAGCAGCAACGGCAGGATGCGCTTCAAGACCTTGCGATACAACTGTTCTTCGACCTCGTTGGCTACCGCCGGCGCGGCTGCCGCCTGAGTGAGGGTTGGCATGGGACTGTCTCCTTTTTGGTGTGTCTCGAACGGTCCCGTTAAAGCGGAGACCGCTTTCGGCATCTCGTTGTCATGCACCGATACGTCGTGCCGCTCATGCATGCTCGCCGCATGTGGCAATTTATGTTACCGATAACATATCGGGGCAAAACGTTGCCGACGGCGAAAATGTTATCGGTAACGAAGGTAGCACGATGCGGCCCAAAACGGCAAGCCAGGGGAATCTACTTAGGCGCCCTGTACCGAGTGTCGTATCATGCTCAGTCGCTGCCAGCCGGTGCTGCCGTATTCCGCCGACTCGCGCATTCAGGCAACATTCGAACAACATTCAGGCAACTCAACCCCGAGACCGATGGGCACTACCCGCATCAACGACCGTGTCGTCAGCGACCCGCAAGCGAGTCCGCCTCGCATGTCCGACGTTGCGCGCATCGCGGGCGTTTCGAAGATGACGGTGTCGCGCGTACTCGCCGGGCACAGCGTCGCGCCGGCAACCCGCGAGCGCGTGCAGCAGGCAATCGACAAACTCGGCTACGTGGCCGACGCCGCGGCAGGCGCGCTATCGTCCGGCAGGTCGGAGTTTGTCGCGGTACTGGTGCCGTCTCTGGCGAGTTCCAACTTCTCGGATACGGTGCGCGGACTATCGGCCACACTCGAACCACACGGCTTGCAACTCCTGATAGGCGACACCGACTACGACCTCGTTCGCGAAGAGCGGCTGGTTCGCTCGATGCTCCGATACCAGCCTCGCTGCATCGCGCTGACGGGTTCGCAGCACACTGAAGGCACACGGCAACTGCTCGAGCGCTCGCGCATACCCGTCGTCGAAATGTGGGACTTGCCGGCCAATCCGATCGATATGGCAGTGGGCTTTTCGAACGCCCGCGCAGCGCGCGAGATGGTCCGATATCTGAAGGAGCGTGGTTACCGGAAGATAGGTTTTCTGGCCGGCGCCAGCGACCTCGATCGACGCGGTCTCGAGCGCCTGAAGGGCTATCAGCAGGAGATGAAAGCGCAAGGTCTCGGCGAGCCTCGCGTGATCCGCTTCGGCGAATCGCCTATCACGATGAGCCACGGCGGTCCGGCGCTCGACGCGCTTCTCGAACAGTGGCCCGACACCGACGCCGTCATGTGCGTGAGCGACATGTCGGCGTTCGGCGCCATCATGCAATGCCACCGCCGCGGCCTCAGCGTTCCCACGGACATTGCCGTGGCGGGCTTCGGCAATTTCGAAGTTGCCGTCTGCTGTCATCCGACCATTACCACGGTCTCCGTCGACGCCTATGGCATCGGCTCACGCACCGGCAAGCTACTGCTGTCGTCGCTCGGTTCGGTCACCGCACAAGCGGTGCCGCAGCGCCGCAAATTAACCATCGATTACACCGTCATTGCACGCGAAAGCGCGTAGCCTTTTCTGCTGCACGACGTCCGCGCAGCGTGATAACATCCAAAAATGTTACCGATAACAACGCCTGCGAAAAATATCGCGACGAAGCTAGAGGCAAGCGGCAATCACGGCGATAGTGGCTACCATATCGTCAAGACATCGAACGAGGAGTACAAGCGATGACTCAACTCAATTCAAGGCGGTTGCGCAGCCAGGAATGGTTCGACGACCCCGCCAATGCGGACATGACCGCGCTTTACGTTGAGCGCTTCATGAACTATGGCCTCACGCGCGAGGAGTTGCAGTCGGGCCGGCCGATCATCGGTATTGCGCAGACAGGCAGCGATCTCGCGCCGTGCAATCGTCACCACATCGAACTCGCGGCGCGCACGAAGGCGGGCATTCGGGACGCCGGCGGCATTCCGATGGAGTTTCCGGTTCACCCGCTCGCGGAACAGAGCCGCCGTCCCACGGCGGCGCTCGACCGCAATCTCGCGTACCTCGGTCTGGTGGAAATCCTGCACGGCTTCCCGCTGGATGGCGTCGTGCTGACGACGGGCTGCGACAAGACCACGCCGGCTTGCCTGATGGCGGCCGCAACGGTCGATATGCCGGCCATCGTGTTGTCGGGCGGCCCGATGCTCGACGGCTGGCATCACGGCAAACGGGTCGGGTCGGGAACGGTCATCTGGCACGCGCGCAATCTGCTCGCGGCGGGCGAGATCGACTACGAAGGCTTCATGGAACTGACCACCGCCTCGTCGCCGTCCATTGGTCATTGCAATACGATGGGCACGGCGTTGTCGATGAACAGTCTCGCCGAGGCGCTCGGCATGTCGCTGCCTGGCTGCGCGAGCATCCCGGCAGCGTACAGGGAGCGAGGGCAGATGGCGTATGCGACCGGCAAGCGTATCGTCGACCTCGTGCGGGACGACGTACGGCCGTCGAAGATCATGACGAAGGCCGCATTCGAGAACGCGATTGTCGTGGCGTCGGCGCTGGGCGCGTCGAGTAATTGTCCGCCGCACCTGATCGCGATTGCCCGTCATATGGGTATCGAACTGAGTCTGGACGACTGGCAGCGCGTCGGCGAAAACGTGCCGCTCATCGTCAATTGCATGCCCGCGGGCGAGTATCTCGGCGAGAGCTTCCATCGCGCGGGCGGCGTTCCGGCAGTGCTTCGCGAGTTGGACCGCGCTGGCCTCGTGCATCGTGAGTGCTTGACCGTGTCGGGCGAGTTCGTTGGTGCTATCGCCGACCGTGCAGCCGAACCGGACCGCGAGGTCATCAAGAGCACGGACGAGCCGCTCAAGCATGGCGCTGGTTTTATCGTGCTGTCGGGCAACTTCTTCGACAGCGCGATCATGAAGATGTCGGTCGTCGGCGATGCTTTCCGCAATACCTATCTGAGCGAGCCCGGTGCGGAAAACGCCTTCGAAGCAAGGGCAATCGTGTTCGAGGGACCCGAGGATTACCACGCGCGCATCAACGACCCGTCGCTCGAGATCGACCAGCACTGCATTCTCGTTATCCGCGGCGCGGGCACCGTGGGTTATCCGGGCAGCGCCGAGGTCGTCAACATGGCGCCTCCCGCTGCGCTCGTGCGCCAGGGCATAACCTCTCTTCCGACGATGGGCGACGGCCGGCAAAGCGGAACCTCGGCAAGTCCTTCGATCCTCAACATGTCGCCCGAGGCGGCCGTGGGCGGCGGACTCTCTCTGCTGCAAACAGGCGACCGCGTGCGTGTCGACCTGAACGCGCGTTCGGTGAACGTGCTGGTCGATGACGAAGAGCTTGCACGCCGCCGCGAGACAGTCAGCATCTCGATTCCGCCGGCGCAGACCCCGTGGCAAGAGCTATATCGGCAAACCGTCGGCCAGTTGTCCACGGGCGGATGCCTTGAGCCCGCGACGCTCTATCTGAAAGTCATCGAAGAGCGCGGCAACCCGCGGCACTCCCACTAAACTATCGGCACTGACTTCAATCGGCGATACGTTGCGCCGACATGATCTGCCAACATACACGGAGACAATCGCTACCATGACTTCACGATTCGCTACTAACTATCTGCCGCACGATGTCGAGCGGGCGCTGCTTGTCGGCCGCGTCTGGCGCAAAACCGCGACGTATGAAGGGCCGTCGGTCGTCGTGGTCCGCAACGGCGAAGTGCTGGATATAACCGCGAGCGCGCCGACCACGGCCGATCTGTTCGACCGTGAAGACGTCGTTCAGTTTGCGCGGACAGTTGCGGGCGAAGCGCTCGGCTCTGTTCAGACGCTGGTGGAAGCAAACCTGGGCGCTGTGCAGGAACACGCACCGCGACTGCTTGCGCCCAATGACGTGCAGGCCATCAAGGCATGCGGCGTCACGTTCGCGGTGAGCCTCATCGAGCGCGTGATTGAAGAGCAGGCGGGCGGAGACGCCAGCAAAGCGCAAGAAGTGCGGCAAACCATCGCCGCGACCATCGGAACCGACTTGTCGAAAATCAAGCCGGGTTCGGAAGCAGCGATGAAGCTCAAGGCGGAACTCGAACGACGCGGCGCATGGTCCCAGTACATGGAAGTCGGAATTGGTCCGGATGCCGAAGTATTTTCGAAATCGCAGCCGATGTCCGCAGTAGGTTTCGGTGCAGACGTCGGATTGCTGGCTGCGTCGAACTGGAACAACCCGGAGCCGGAGATCGTTCTTGCGGTCAACAGCCGCGGAGAAATTGTCGGCGCGACCTTAGGCAACGACGTCAACCTGCGCGACATTGAAGGCCGCTCGGCGCTGCTGCTGGGCAAATGCAAGGACAACAACGCGTCCTGTTCGATTGGTCCTTTCGTGCGTCTGTTCGACGAATCGTTCGATCTCGACTCGATCCGCGCGACAAGCGTTGCGCTGCGCGTGGAAGGGTCGGACGATGGCTTTGTCCTCGAGGGCGTGAGCCACATGAGCGAGATCAGTCGCGACCCCGAGGATCTCGTCGCGCAGACGTGGGGGCGCCATCACCAGTATCCCGATGGTTTCATGCTGTTCCTCGGCACGATGTTTTCGCCTATCAAGGACCGCGACACGAAGGGCGGCGGCTTCACGCATCACCTTGGCGACAAGGTGACCATTTCGACGCCGGAACTCGGTGCGCTAATCAACACCGTGCGCCTGAGTACCGAGGTCGCCCCGTGGACTTTCGGGGTGCGCGCGCTGTATCGCAACCTGGCGTCGCGGGGCGTGCTTTAAGCGCATTATTTGCGCTCGCTGGCAAGCCATGCTCGCCAGCCGCCGAACTCGCTGATGTCGACCGCGGACTCCACGCCATAAGGCTCGCACACAAAGCCTGTCACCCATGTGCCGTTCGCCAGTTCGACTTTGCCGAGCCCAAGCGGCGACGGGATGGTTGCGATGAACGAGCCCAGTTCCAGGCTCGGCATCTCCCATACTTCGACGGCGATCGCGGCGCCTCCATCGGGCACTCGCCACATGCCGGGCCGCCTCGTGCCGTCCGGCGTGGCGGCCAGTGCGGATAAGCGGTAGTGCGGAGCGGTTTGCGTCGCTTCCACCAGGCGCGCGCCACGACGAAGCAGATCGCGATTGAGCGGCAGGCCCTGCATGTGAGCGCCGCATACCGCGACGCGTATGCGGTCTTTCGCTGCTGCTCGCCCGTTGCTCGCATCAGGCGCATTGCCTCCCACGCATTCGACTCCGCTCATTCGCTGTAACGTGTCCGCCACGCTCAGCAGATACTGATCCGTGAACGCACGACCGAACACGGTCACGCCCCACGGCAAGCCATTTTTCATGAATGCGGTCGGCGTCGCCACCGCTGCATAGTCGAGCAGATTCATGAAGTTCGTGTAGTAGCCGAGCAGCGAGTTCGGTCCGATCGGGTCGCGCTCCAGTTCCGCTAACGTAACGGGACGCGGATAGGTCGGCGTGAGAACGAAGTCCACGGATTCAAGCGCGGCGTCGCACGTGACCTTCAGCGCTTGCAGACGATATTGCGCGCGAAAAAGCTCGACCGCGGTAGCACCGGGCGCTTTCGCGAGTACGTCGCGAATCACCGGTAACACAGCCTCTTGATTAGCCTCGATCAACTCTCCCGCGACGGTGTAGCGCTCCGCGACCCACGGCCCTTGATAAAGCAGATTCGCTGCTTCGACGAACGGCGCGAAGTCGATTTCGACGGCTTCGCCACCCGCGGCTTCGAGCATCGCGCGGGCCTTCGCGAACAACGCCGGGCTTTCGGCGCAGCCCGCGAATTCGAGCTTCGACGGCACGCCGAAGCGGAACGTGGTCAGTTTGCCGAACGCGCGCGCGTCGTTCCATTGCGGATTTCTGCGGCTGTATGCGTCGCGAGGATCGGCGTGCGCGGTGAGCGCGAGCAGTTCGCTGGCTTCGCGCGCGGTCGCCGTGAAGTAGGTCACGCAATCGAGCGTGCGGCAAGCCGGCACGACGCCGGCTGTCGATAGCAGACCCTTGGTCGCCTTGAGTCCGACGAGATTGTTCAGGCCCGCCGGCACGCGGCCCGAGCCGGCGGTATCGGTGCCGAGCGCGAAGCTCGCGACGCCGAGCGCGACGGCCAGCGCCGACCCCGCGCTCGATCCACCCGACGGATACTCGGGATGCACGCTGTTGCGGCACTTGCCGTACGGCGAACGCGTGCCGTTCAGGCCGGTAGCGAACTGGTCGAGATTGGTCTTGCCGAGCGGCACGGCGCCGAGCGCGATCAACTGCGCGACGAGCGTCGCCGACTCGGCGGGCGTATAGGAGAAAGCAGGGCACGCTGCGGTAGTCGGAATACCGGCGAGATCGATGTTGTCCTTGATCGCGAACGGAATGCCGTAGAGCGGCAATGATTCGACATCCTGAGTATCGAGCCACTCCAGATATGGCGCGATTTCCGCCTCGCTCAGAAGGTGGATGAACAGATGAAACTCGGGATTCAGTGCAGCCGCTTTCGCCAGCAGTTCGCCGATCAGCTTGCGCGGCGTCATCGTCCCGTTAAGGTAAGCGGCGCGCAGCGTGGAGAGGCGCAAATCGAATGAAGACATGGATAATTTTCCAGGAAGGTTCAAAGGCGTTCGATTACCGCGACGCGTTGCCCCGCCCGCACCGCGGAGCCAGGCGCCACATAAATCTCGCCGACGGTGCCCGCGCACGGCGCGCACACGGAGATCTCCATCTTCATCGACTCGATGACGAGCAGCACGTCGCCGGCCTCAACCGTATCGCCGGAACTCACGCGCACTTGCCAAAGGCTGCCCGCGATCTCGCTGTCCACGGCGATGTCGCCGTCTTTCAGCGGCGCGAGTTCCGCATCGTCAGCGACAGGCGGCTCGAAACTTTCCTCCGCCGATCCCGCTTCGCGCCATCGTTCGCGCTCGGCCTGAAACGCCGCTTGCTGACGCACGCGGAATTGCTCGATGCCGGCCGATTCGCGCGTGAGAAACGTTTGATAATCCGCCAGCGACAGTTCAGTCTCTTCGATCTTCAGCGGATAACGCCCCAGCGGAAAGTCCGCGCGGATGCGCTGCAACTCGTCGGCAGTGACTTCGTAGAAACGGATCTGATCGAAAAAGCGCAGCAGGTACGGGCGCCCCGCGAACTCGGCAACGTCGCGATAGCGATTCCACATCTGCAACGTGCGGCCGACGAACTGATAGCCGCCAGGCCCTTCCATGCCATACACGCAGAGATACGCGCCGCCGATGCCCACCGAGTTCTCGGCCGTCCACGTACGCGCCGGGTTGTACTTGGTCGTCACCAGCCGATGACGCGGATCGAGCGGCGTCGCGACCGGCGCGCCGAGATAGACATCGCCGAGTCCCATCACAAGATAACTCGCATCGAAGACGATCTGCTTCACGGCGTCGATCGAATCGAGGTCGTTGATGCGGCGGATAAACTCCAGATTGCTCGGACACCACGGCGCGTCCTTGCGCACCGTCGTCATGTATTTGTCGATGGCGAGCCGGCACGCGGGATCGTCCCAGGACAGCGGAAGATGCACGATGCGTGACGGCGCGCGCAAGTCCTTCTGCAACAGAACATGCTGCCATGCACGCTCGACGATCGCGAGCAACTGCTGCAACGGCAAGCGTTCAGGTTGATAGTGAATCTGCAGCGAGCGGATGCCGGGCGTCAGATCGATCACGCCGGGCAATGCCATCGCTTCGAGTGACTGCATCAACGCGTGACCGCGAAAACGCAATACGAGGTCGAGTTCTGCGGGACCGATTTCGAGCAGCAGATGCGTGTCGCCGGATACTCGCGCGACGAGCCGTTCGCGATCCGCGCCGGTATCGAGCACGATCGGCGATACGAGCGGTGCTGCGTTCGCGATAGCAACCGGCTTCGCATCGAATTCGAGCGTCTGCAATTCACGCAGACGTTGTTGTGCCGCCTCGCGCGCTTCATCGATATGAACGGGTACGAAGCGCACTTTGTCACCGGCTTTCAACTGACCGATTTGCCACAAGTCCGCCTCGATAATCGTCACCGGACAAACGAAGCCGCCAAGACTCGGACCATCGGGACCGAGAATCACGGGCATGTCGCCGGTGAAATCGACGGCGCCCACCGCATACGGATTATCGTGAATGTTCGACGGATGCAGCCCGGCCTCGCCGCCGTCCTCGCGCGCCCACTCGGGCTTCGGTCCGATCAGACGCACGCCGGTACGGCTCGAATTGAAATGAATTTCCCATTCGGTGTCGAAGAACCGTTCCATATAACGCGGCGTGAAATACTCCGGCGCGCCATGCGGACCATAAATCACGCGCAGCGTCCGCACGGTTTCCAGCTTCGGAACATTGGCAAGCGCAACGCCCGCATTGTCGTCGCGCAACGCGTGAAGATGCAGCACGTCGCCCGCCCGCAACGCTCGCCCGCCATGTCCGCCGAACTGGCCGAGCGTGAACGTGCTGCGGCTGCCGAGATACATCGCGACATCGAAGCCGCCGCGCACGCACAGATACGCACGTGCGCCGGCGCCGCGGATCGTGCCGAGCGCGAGCGTCGAACCCGCGCGAACGAACAGCGTGGTGTTCAACGGCTGCTCGATGTCGTCGAGCGATACGGACAGATGCGCGCCCGTCACCGCCACGACGGCATCCGTGTTGAAGCGCAACGTCGGGCCGCTCATGGTGAGTTCGAGCGCGGCTGCGTCTGCCGCATTGCCGAGCAGCCGGTTGCCGAGCCGCAGCGCGCGGTCATCCATCGGACCCGAAGGCGGAATGCCGACTGCCCAATAGCCAAGACGTCCCGGATGATCCTGCACGGTCGTCTGCGTGCCGCCGCTCACGACTTCGACGGTGGTCGCGCGATAGTGAAGGCCTTCGAGGCAGCGCGTCCAAGGTTCGCCCGACGCGAACGGATGATCGTCGAGAATCTGCCGGAGATAGTCGCGATTCGTTTCGACGCCATAGATGCGCGTGTTCTGCAATGCCTGACCGAGCGCGCGTCGTGCCTCGTCGCGCGTCGGCGACCACGCGATCAGCTTCGCCAGCATCGGATCGAAGTAGGGTGGTACTTCGCAACCCGCTTCGATCCATGTATCGATGCGCAGCGCGCGACCGTCGGCGGTTGGAAACGCGACGTCGGTCAATAGGCCGGGGCTCGGCTTGAAATCGCGGCCTGGGTCCTCCGCATAAAGACGCGCCTGAATAGCGTGTCCTTGCGGCTTCAGTCCCGCTGCGAGTTCTTGCAGCGGCGCGAGCGTGCCCGCAGCGAGTTCGATCATCCAGCGTACGAGATCGACGCCCCAGACCTGTTCGGTCACACCATGCTCGACTTGCAGGCGCGTGTTCACTTCGAGAAAGTAGAAGCGCTGCGCGGCGCTGTCGTAGACGAATTCGACCGTACCGGCCGAGCGATAACTCACCGCTTTGGCGAGCTTCACCGCGGCGTCGCACAATGCGGCCGGCATGCCGTCCGGCAAACACGGCGCCGGCGTTTCCTCGAGTACTTTCTGGTTGCGCCGCTGCACCGAGCAATCGCGCACGCCGAGCGCAATCGCATCGCCGTGCCCGTCGCCGAAGACCTGCACTTCGAGATGCCGCGCCCGCTCGATATACTTTTCGAGGAACACGCCGGCGTCGCTGAAATTGTTCTGGCCGAGCCGTTTGACCACGTCGAAATGCGCGGTCAGTTCGTCGACGTTCCAGCACACCCGCATGCCGATACCACCGCCGCCCGCCGTGCTTTTCAGCATCACCGGATAGCCGATCGATGCCGCTGCATCGAGCGCCGCCGCAAGATCGTCGAGCAGGCCCGTGCCTTCGAGCATCGGCACGCCTTGTTCCGCCGCGATCGCGCGAGCCGTGTGCTTGAGGCCGAATGCCCGCAATTGCGCGGGCGTCGGTCCGATAAACGCGATGCCTGCCGCTTCGCACGCTTCGCCGAAGCTCGCGTTCTCCGACAGGAAACCATAGCCCGGATGAATCGCCTGAACGTTCTCGCGGCGGGCGATCTCGAGAATCTTTTGCACATCGAGGTAGGTCGCCGCTGCTGGTCCGTCGCCGAGACCATGCGCAATAGGCGCCTCGCTCACATGACGGCTCGCGCGATCCGCTTCGGCATAAACCGCGACACCCGTTACTTGAAGTTCGCGCAGCGTTCTAAGGATGCGGCACGCAATCGCGCCGCGATTCGCGATCAGGATTTTCTCGAACATGAAGGGAGCTTGATTCGTGGGCGGGCCGTCCCGCCACGTGGGAATGCATGCCGCGGTCGTCCGCGGCAGAGACCGGCTTCAAAGAGGCTTTATCGATCCGCTCGAGTCAGTTGCTCGCGCGTGCAGCGACAGCATCGTCCCGAGCGAACCAGCATGACGTAGTAAAGCCAGTGGCGAACACGCGTCAGTTCCATATCAGCAGCTCCGCGGGAGTCGGGTTGTAGGCGTTGCACGGATTGTTCAACTGCGGGCAGTTGGAGATCAGCACGATCACGTCCATTTCCGCGCGCAATTCGACGTACTTGCCTGGCGCCGAAATGCCGTCCTCGAATGTGAGGCCGCCTTCGGACGTCACCGGAACGTTCATGAAGAGGTTGATGTTCGCGCCGATGTCCTGCTTCGACAAACGTCCGTCGTGCGCGCACGCGCGCAGGTAGTTATCGCGGCAGCTATGCATGTAGCGCTTTTCGAGCGCGTAACGCACGGTGTTGCTTTCCTGCGCGCACGCTCCGCCGAGCGTGTCGTGACGGCCGCAGGTATCGGCGACGATCGTCAGCAGCGGATTGCCCAGGTTCGAATACAGCACGGTGCCGGTCGTCAGATAAAGGCTTTTCTGCCGACGCAGCGTGCGTTGCGGATCGAAGCGCTCGCGCGGATCGGCGAGACTGTAGAACAGCGTATCGACGGCCTGATTGCCTTCCAGATCGAGAATGCGCAGCGTCTGCCCGGCTTTGAGTTCGTGAAGCCACGGCTCGCCAGCCGCGAGTGTCTCGCGAAAGACCGCGTGTTCGGGGCGTTTATCGCTGACGGTCAGCGTCGTTGTCATGGTGTCGCGCTCCGCTCAAAGAAAGAAACGATCGGTATTGATGAAGCCGCGCACGTTTTCCTCGCAGGCGGTTCGGCAAATTTCGGCGACGCCTGGCTCGGCGCGGCTCAACTCGAGCTTGACCGGCTTCGGCGCGTATTCCGGATTCGGGTCGAGCGGATGCTGGATCGCGGTGAGCACGACGAGCGTGTTCATCGGCGCATAGAGATCGACGTAGTCGCCGGCCTTCGAATTGCCCGCTACGAAGTCGAGCGCGCCCGCATCCGTCACGTCGACGCGGCTGAACAGATTGAGCGTCATCAGCAGGTCCTGAATGCCGAGTCCCCACTTGCCCATTTCGACGAGCAGGTTGTCGGCGCCGTTTCGATAGAACGCATTGCGTCGTTCCTGATAGCGGCCCACGCCATAGCGTTCCTGCACTTCGTCCGCATTCGATACGCCGCCGATGCTGTCGTGCCAGCCGCACGTATCCGCCACGATGGCGGCGAGCACGCGGCCCATGTCGGAGTACAGGCAATGGCCGGCCGTGAGCTTCGCCGTGTGCTGGCACTTCAGCGTATCGGGCAGGTTGAGCCGTTCGCTTTTCTCCGTTGCATTGAACAGCAACACGCTGACGTTCGCGCCGCCGCGCAGATCGGTCACGCGCAACGACTGGCCGCGCTTGACGATCAGCGATGCATGCCCGCCGCCGGGGACGGTTTCTTCGAGTAGCAGATCCATGATGTTGAGATTCCTGTCAGGCTGAGACCGCTTCGACACGCGATGCACCTTCCACCACGGCCTGAGCCATATGGAGGGACGAGGCCGAATCGCGGCTGTGGTCGAGCGGAATGTTGTAGGTGATGCGCGCGCCGTAGGCACCGGGCGCCTGCGGATCGACGCGAACCTTGTCGAATACCAGCACGCGGCTGCCGAGCGTGAAGCCTTCCTTCAGATCGTGCGTGACCATGAAGACGGTGAGCTTCGATTCGCGCCACAGGCTCAGCAGCAAGTCATGCATGTCCTTGCGGATGCCGGGATCGAGCGCGCCGAACGGTTCATCGAGCAGCAACACGCGCGGCTTCATCATCAGCGCCTGCGCGATCGCGAGGCGCTGCTGCATGCCGCCCGACAGTTGCTGCGGATACTTGTCCAACGCCGCGCCGAGGCCGACGCGGTCGAGCATCGCCGCGGCCTCGTCACGCGCGGCACGCCGTTGCGCGCCGAACAGCCGGCCGGTGAATGTCGCGCGCGGCAGCTCGAGCCCAAGCATCACGTTGCGAAGCACCGTGAGGTGATCGAATACCGAATAGCGCTGAAACACCACGCCGCGATGCGCGTCGGGCTCTGCGGGCAACGGTTGACCGTCGAGCAGAATGTCGCCGCGCGTCGCGCGCTCCTGGCCGAGCAGAAGCCGCAGGAACGTCGACTTGCCGCAACCCGACGCGCCGACCAGCGAACAGAACTCGCCCGCTTCGATACGCAGGTTCAATCGTTCGAGCACGACCTGATCGCCGTATTCCTTCCACACGTTGCGGACTTCGATCATCGTGCGCCTCCGAACCAGGGAAACGACCACTGCGTCACGCGGCGCAGGCACTCGTCGATCAGCCACGCGAGCAGCGTGATCCACGCGACGTAAGGCAGGATCAGGTCCATCGCGAGGTAGCGGCGCACGAGGAAAATGCGGTAGCCGAGGCCGTCGGTCGACGCGATCGCTTCCGCCGCGATCAGAAAAAGCCACGCCGCACCGAGCGACAGACGGATCGCCACCAGCAGACGCGGCAGCAACTGCGGCAGCACGAGACGCAGAATCAACGTCCAGCTATTGGCGCCGAGCGTTTGCGCCTTGACCCACAATTCGGCCGGAATTTCGCGGGCGCGCGAATGCAGATCGCGAATGATCATCGGCGTAATGCCGACCACGATCAGCACCACCTTCGACAACTCGTCGAGCCCGAACACGATGAAGAGAATCGGCAGCACGGCGAGCGGCGGGATCATCGAAACGACCGTGATGAACGGCGAAAACGTCGCGCTGACGAGCGGAAACGAGCCGGTCGCGATGGCGGCTGCCAGTGCAATCACGGCACTCACCAGGAGGCCGATACCGAGCCGCCGCAAGCTCGAAACCGTGTCGGCCCACAGCAGGTATTCGCCCGTGCGTTTGTCTTCGGTGAAAGCGGCTTGCTTGATGGCTTCGCTCATCTGCGTCGCGGCGGGCAGCAGCTTGTCGTCGGGATTGACTGCAAGCCGCATCGACGACCCCGTGAAATACACCGCAATCAGCACGATGAACGGCATCACCAGCAGCATGAGGCCGCCGCTTCGGCTGGGATGTCGATTGATGAGTCGCATGAATGGCCGCCTTGTCGAATGCGTGAATGTCTCGCTTACAGCTTGCCGGCCGCGGCCATTTCGACGTAGGTCGGATCGAAGCGCAGCTTCACGTTGCTCTTGTTGCCGATCACGACGCCTTTGTCGAACGCCATGCCGACCACGTCCGCGCTTTTCGCATCCTGGCCGAGCAGGCCATGATCGAACGAGAACCTGGCGACGCGCGTCATGATCTTCGGCATCTCGGGGCTGGTGACAAAATCGAGTGCGGCTTTCGGCGTGTAGAAGAGGGCGGTGGTCGACAGTTGGCCCTTGAAGCCCGCGAGGTCGGTGCCCGAAGCCTTGGCCATTGCGGTGAGCGCGGCGCTGCTGTCAGCGTTGTTCGCGTGCATCAGCGCGACCATTTCAAACCATGCGCCTGTCAGCGCTTTGCCGAGTGCGGGGTTGTCGTGCAGCGTCTTCGTGTTGACGACCATCATGTCCATGATTTCGCCGGGGATCTTGCTCGAGTCGAAGACTTCGGTGACGTTCGGCTGCGCCTTCAGGTCCGCGAGCATCGGGTTCCACGTCACCGTGTTCTGCACGGCAGGCGTTGCGAATGCGCCGGAGATGTCGGCGTCGGACGTGTTCACCACCTTGAGGTCGCGCTCGCTCATATGCGCGCTTTCGAGCGCGCGTGCCAGCAGGTAGTGCGAGACGGAGAACTGCACGAGGTTGATCTGCTTGCCCTTCAGGTCGGCGATCTGCTTGCCCTTGCCCTTGATGAGCACGCCATCGTTGCCGTTCGAGTAGTCGCTGACGATCAGCGCCGTCGAGTCCACGCCGCCCGAGGCCGGAATGGTCAGCGCATCCATGTTGGTCATCGCGCAGCCGTCGAACTTGCCGGCGGTGTACTGGTTGATGGATTCGACGTAGTCGTTCAGTTGCACGACATCGACATTGATGCCGTACTTCCTGGCCCACTTGGAGACGATGCCCTGAGTCTTCGCCTGGCCCCACGGCATCCAGCCGGCGTAGATGGTCCAGCAAACCTTGAAGTCGGTGCGGCCCGCGGCGGAGGCGGAGGTGGAAGCGAAAGCGGCGAGGGAGACGGCGGCGATGCCGAGAAAGCGTACGAGCTTGCGCATGAGGTTGACCTCGGAAGGGACGGTTAGCGACGGCAGGGAGCAGCGCAAAACATCGCGTTCTCTCCCGGGCTTTTGTCCCGCCGTGTAACCTCGCCTGAGGTCGACAGCTCTCGGACCAGCGCCTGCGTGAAGCAGGCCGGAACCCTAGCCGTCCATTTCCAGATTGTGTTGAACCGGATGAGGCGCCGGCTCCTTGCGCTCCTTTTAGAGCGAGAAGCGTGCCACGCGGAAATCGCCGTATCTGGCGATGTCACAGTGCGTTTGCGCCCCGTTCCGGTGATTGCGCGCACCGGCGCATGCCGGAATCGCACCGCATGCGTGCACTGATGGTGTGGGCTTGATGATGAGTTTCAATTGCCGAGCGGGGCGCTCGCCGGCATGACGGACGTGACGGGCATGCTGTATCGTAGACGCCTTTCATTGCCCAGAGACCCCGATCTCCGTAACGATGCCCTGGATGACCCCACTCCACCGCGATCCCGCTTTCTACCAGCTTCTCAGCGATAGTTACACCCGCTTGCTCGGCGTCCCGCTGGTGCCGCAGCCCATGTCTGCCGCCGACGCCGCCGAATGGCTTTACGAGCACGCGCCGTTCGCCGTGCTTGCGCACAACACCGATCCCGATCCGGTCTTTATCTATGGCAACAAGGCGGCGCAGCGCCGCTTCGAATATAGCTGGGACGAAATCACCAGGCTGCCGTCCCGGCTCTCGGCAGAAGCCCCGAATCGCGAGGAGCGGCAGCAGTTCCTTGCACGCGTGGAGCGGCTCGGTTATGAAGCGGGCTACAAGGGCGTGCGCGTGACACAGTCAGGCCGGCGCTTCATGATCGAGGAAGCCACGCTGTGGCAGCTTCTCGATGAGCAAGGCAAACTGCATGGCCAGGCGGTCGTGATTCCGCGCACGCGCGACCTCTGAGCGCATCGTCTTTCCTCGCGTCGCCTCGGCTCGGCATCGCACTCAGTTCAACGCGACCGCGGCCGCAGCGCTCACCGGCGAGCCTTCAATCGCCACCGAAGGCGTACCGTCCGGCCCGACCGGCACATCGCCGACCAGCGTCGTGCGGTACAACTGCCGGTCGAACTCGAGATCGAAAATATCGGAGGGCGCGAGGTGAGCCGTCGCGCGGTTGTCCCAGAACGCGACGCTGCCTGCTTCCCATTTGAAGCGCACGGTGAACTCCGGCCGCGTCACATGTTCCCAGAGCAGTTCGAGCAGCGCCTGGCTCTCGCGCGGCGTCACGCCGACGATCGACTTCAGGAAGCTCGGGCTCACATAGAGCGCGCGCTCGCCGGTTTCCGGATGCACTCTCACGAGCGGATGCTCGGTCACGAGAATGCGTTGCTCGACGGCTTTGACGAATGCTTCCGTTCCGCTTGCGCCGGCGGGCGGCGCAAAGCGGTGAAGGCCGCGCAGACCGTCGACGAACGCGCGCAACGGCGCGGAGAGCTTCTGATACGCAGCCACGAGGTTGGTCCACTGCGTGTCGCCGCCATACGGCGGAATCGTCACGCCGCGCAGGATCGACGCCCAAGGCGGATTGACGGCGGCCGTCACGTCGGTGTGCCAGCCAGTCCACGGACGCAGCAGCGTTTGCCCTTCGAAACGCGTTGCCTGGCGATACTTCGAGATCGAGTAGATTTCCGCATGACCGTCGACGTGGCCGAACACGGGATGCCCCACCGTCAGCTCGCCGAACTGCGCCGAGAAAGCGATGTGCTGCTCGTGCGTCAGAAACTGCTCGCGAAAGAACACGACGCGCCATCTAAGAAGCGCCGCGCGAATTTCCGCGACTTGCCGCGCATCGAGTTTTTGCGTGAGATCGACACCATGAATTTCCGCGCCGATGTGCGCGGAAAGCGGGTTCACCTGAATCGACTGCGTGTCCTGCAATGCGGCTGCGCTCATGCGAGGCTCCTGGAAAAGAGAACAGGTTGCGTCAATATCCCGCGACCGCGGGCACCTGTTTTGTGAGGTTGGTATAGCGGTTTGCAGGCCGCGGCAGTCCGAGGTTCTCGCGCAGCGTGCGCCCCTCGTATTCGGTGCGGAAAAGTCCACGCCGTTGCAGTTCCGGCACGACGTGTTCGGCGAACTCCGTCAGGCCGCCCGGCAACCACGGCGACATGATGTTGAAGCCGTCGGCGCCTTCTTCCTCGAACCATTGCTGCAACTGATCCGCGATGCTTTGCGGCGTGCCGACCACCTGCTGGTGTCCGCGTGCGCCGGCAATGCGCAGATAGAGATCGCGGATCGTCAGGTTCTCGCGCCGCGCGAGATCGAACAGCAGGCGTTGACGGCTCTTGCCGCCGTTCGTTTCGGGCAGCTCGGGCAGGGGGCCGTCGACGGGATAGTGCGACAGGTCCACGCCGCCCGACATGTTCGACAACAGCGACAGCCCGACGGTCGGATGAATCAGGTCCTGCAGCGCGGTGAATTTCGCGTCGGCCTCTTCCTGCGTGCGGCCGATGATCGGAAAAATGCCAGGCATGATCTTCAGATGATCCGGCGCACGGCCATACTTCGCGAGGCGGCCTTTGATGTCGCGATAGAACGACTGCGCTTCCTCGAGCGTCTGATGCGCGACGAAGATCACCTCGGCGGTTTGCGCGGCGAGCTCGCGCCCGGCTTCCGATGCGCCGGCCTGCACGACGACCGGCCATCCTTGCGGCGAACGCGCGACGTTCAACGGTCCACGCACCTTGAAGTGCTTGCCCGCGTGACCGAGCACGTGCAGTTTGTCGGGGTCGAAATAGACGCCGCTGTCCTTGTCGCGGACAAACGCGTCGTCTTCCCAGCTATCCCACAGGCCGGCGACCACGTCGTAGAACTCGCGCGCGCGCTCATAGCGGACGGCGTGATCCGGATGGCGCTCGAAACTGAAATTGAGCGCCTCCGATTCGGTGCTCGATGTGACGAGGTTCCAGCCCGAGCGCCCGCCGCTCAGATGATCGAGCGACGCGAATTTGCGGGCGACGTTATACGGCTCGTTAAACGTGGTGGAGACCGTGGCGATCAGGCCGATGTTTTTCGTCACGACCGAAAGCGCGGAGAGCAACGTCAACGGTTCGAAATGATCGGCGCGCGCGGTGCGCGATAGCGAGGGCAGATTCGTGTCGCGCACGCTCACGCTGTCGGCGAAAAACACCGCGTCGAATTTCGCGCGCTCGGCGATCCGTGCGAGTTCCGCATAGTGCGCGAAGTCGAGGCCGCCGCCCGCGTGCGCATCCGGATGCCGCCATGCGGCGATATGGTGGCCCGTCTCCATCAGGAAAGCGCCCAGTTTGATTTGCCGCTTGTGGCGATTTTCACCGCTCATCGTGATCTCCGTGAATGATCCAGGTGTGGGAATGCCGCGGGTGTCACCACGCGAGCCGCCATTCGGTGATCGGCGGATTGACTACCGGAATGCGCGTGCCGCCGTGCGGCGTATCGTCCTCGCCACGCTCTCCGTCGTGCCCGGCGAAATCGGCCAGCACTTCCTCGCGCAAACGAATGAAGCGGGGATCGTTGCGGTCGCGCGGACGAGGCAGCGCGACATCCACGATCCGTTTGATCCGGCCCGGCCGCGGCGCCATCGTGACGACCCGATCGCCGAGATAAAGCGCTTCGTCCACGTCGTGCGTGACAAGAATCATCGTGATGCCTTCGTGTTCCCAGATGCGTTGCAACTCGTCTTGCAAACGGCCGCGCGTGAGCGCGTCGAGCGCACTGAACGGCTCATCGAGCAGAAGCACGCGTGGCCGGTTCACGAGTCCGCGCGCGATCGCCACACGCTGCGCCATGCCGCCCGACAACTGATGCGGATACGCATGCTCGAAACCGTTCAGGCCGACGAGCGCGATGTGCTGCGCGACCGCATCGCGCTTCTGTTTCGCCGATAGCGGCGCATTGCGCAACGCGGCCAGGACGTTTTGCGACGCCGTGAGCCACGGAAACAGTCGATGATCCTGAAACACGATGCCGCGCTCGAGCGACGTGTCGCGCACCTTGTCTCCGGCGACGACAATCTCGCCGTTGTAATCGGTGTCGAGTCCCGCGATCAACCGCAGCAACGTCGATTTACCGCAACCGCTCGATCCGAGCACGCTGACGAATTCGCCGGGGCGTACCCGCAGGCTGATGTCGTCGAGAACCGCGAGCGGCGTACCGTCTTGCCGCGCATAGCGCTTGCTGACGTGAAGAATGTCGATGCTGTCGGACAGCGTGGAAGACGTCATGTGCGGACCTCGGTGTGCAATGCAATGTGTGGCGTGTTCATCGGGCGGCCGCCTCCGAACGGCGCGCAAACATCGCCCGTTCGACCGCGCGCGCCAATGCGTTCAGCGCCCAGCCGGTCACGCCGACCACGACCACGCCGAACAGCACCAGATCCATGCGGAACTGCTCGCTGCCGTCGATCAGCGTATTGCCGATTCCGCTGCCTGCCACGAGCAGATATTCCGCGCCCAGCGTCGCGAGCCACGAATAGATCAGCGCGAGATAGAGGCCCGTGAAAATCGACGGCAGCGCGGCCGGCAGAATGACTGCGCGGATCAGTTGCCAGCGCGAATAGCGAAAAGCGCGCGCGACTTCGATGTACGCGCGCGGCACCGCATGAATGCCGTCACACGTATGCGCGGCGACCGGCAGCAACGCAGCGAGCGAGAGGAACACGACCTTCGCTGCATCGCCGAGACCGAACCACACGGAAATCAACGGAATCCACGCGAACAGCGAAATCTGCTTGAACGTGTCGAAGCTCGGGCCGATCATGCGCGTGGCGAGCCGCGAGAAGCCGAGCGCGCTGCCGAGCAGCAGGCCGCCTAGCGTGCCGATCACGAAACCGCTTGCTTCACGCGCGAGCGACGCGGAAAGCGCCTTGAACAGCGCGCCGCTGACGATTTGCTGCCAGGCGGTGGCCAGCACCTGCGCGGGGCTGACGAGCAAGCCGCTCTTGACGACGTGCGCTTCGGAGATCGCCCACCAGATTGCAATGGCCGCAATCGGCAAGACGGCGCCGCGCCAGTCGACGCGTGCGATCAGTGGCTTGCGTGGTCGCGCGGCGCGTGCGAAGGCGGCGGGCACGTTGTCGCCGCAGTCGCACGACAACGTCTTCGTCGACTGCTTAGATGCTTCGGCGGACCGTTTAAAGACAGCAAGACTCATCGTGAATACCTCATGGGCGATGCGACGCGATGCGGCCCGGCAATGGGTCGTCACTACTCGTCATTACTCGCGAAACGCCGACGGTTGACCGCGCCGCAAGCGCGCTTCGAGTGCGTCGAGCGAACGATTCATTGCGTAACCGATAGCGCCGACTACGACGACCGACGCCATCACCAGATCGAGTTGAAACAGTTGCCGGCCGTAGACGATCAGATAGCCGAGCCCTTCCGAAGACGCGACCAGTTCGACCACCACTAGTGCGAGCCAGGCTTTGGTGAACGCGAGCCGTACGCCTGTCGCGAGCGTGGGCACGGCGGCGGGCACGACCAGATAGACGATCCGTTGCCAGCGCTTGTACGCAAAGACACGCGCGACTTCATCGAGCGATGCGGGCGTCTGGCGAAACCCTTGCAGCGTGCTCAACGTCACCGGAACGAGCGCGGCATGCGCGATCAGAATGTATTTGAGCGGCTCGCCGACGCCGACGAGCAGCAACAGAAACGGCAGCCAGCCGAGCACCGGAATCTGCACGAGCGCATTGAAGCTCGGCAACACATACGCTTCGAAAGTGCGGGACAGACCGAGCGCCGCGCCGAGCGCGAAGCCGAGCAGCGTGCCCGCAGCGAAGCCGACCAGCACACGTTGCAAACTGATCAACGTATTGCTTGCGAGATCGCCGCTTCTCGCCAGTTCGACGAAGGTGTCGAACACGCGCTCGGGCGGCGGCAAGATCTGCGGTGCGATCCAGCCGCGCTCGCAACCCGTCGCCCATAAGGCGAGCAGCACGGCCGGCAAGACCCACGGTGCAAGGCGCCAGGCAAGCGCGCGCAGCCGCGCATTGCGATGTGGCGGCGCCGCGGACAACTCGCGCGCCGCTGCGTCGTGGCCGAACCGTTCGTTGCCGGCATCAAGTGCGGTTTCGCTCATCGTGATCGCTCCCGTGTTAGCCGAGCGGCTTGCCGGCGGCGTCGTAGCGTGTCCAGTAATGGTCGAGTTTCTGCGTGCGCAATGCGTTGTCGAGATACTTGGTCTCGAACCAGTTATCGACTTCGACGGGCTGACGGATCAGCTTGAGTTTCAGCGCATCGGCCGCGACGGCCTTGTAGCGCGCGACGATGAACGGGTCGATCAACGGCGAGTTGCGGTCTTTGAGTGTTTGATTCGCGAACTCCGCCTGCCATGACGCATACGGCACGCCGCTCTTGGACCACAGCTTGAAGAGCGCATCGCGGTTCGCTTCATCGGACGACCATTGCGCGCCTTTGACGAGCACGTTGACGACCCGTTGCACGACATCGGGATGCGCGCGATCGAAGTCGTCGAGCACGAGCAGATGCGCCTGACGCGTGAATTGCGGTCCATCGTTCTGCGATTCGTAGACGATCTTCGCGAGGCCTTGATCGCGCAGCTTGTACAGGTGGTAATCGTTGACCGACGCGTCGATCCCCTTGGATGCCAGCGCCGCCAGCGAACTCGCGGAATCGAGATTGATCACGCGAAGATCGCGCTCATCGAGCTGATTGGCGGCGAGCGCATTGTCCGCGACGAGCTGCAGATTGGTGCCGCGAAAGATCGACACGCGCCGGCCTTTCAGGTCTTTAATCGAACGAATGTCCGAATCCGTCGGCACAGCGATCTTGATGCCGACGCGGACGCCCGAGGCGAGCAGCAGGCGCGTCTTCAAACCGTTGGCGCGGCCGAGTACCGAGGGCAAATCGCCCTGATAGGCGAAGTCGAGCGCGTTGTTGGCGATCGCTTCGTTGACGGCGGGGCCGGCTCCCTTGAAGAACAGCCATTCGACCTTGATGCCGTCGGCGGCAAATTCTTTTTCGAGCGACTGCTGCAATTGCACGGTGGCTGCGGGCGATCCACCAAACGTAGGCGGATCGCCATTACCCTGTTGCGCGACGCCGATGCGAATTACCGCCGGCTTGTCGGCATAGGCGTGAACCGCGGCGAGCGACAACGTCGCCACGGCGAAGAAAGATTTCAGCAGACGGAAATAGCGCATGCGGCAATACCGGTCGATGGAAGGGAAAAGAAGTGCGAATGCTCTGGCGGGCAGAGACCTGGCACTACACGTTAGATTCGCGTGCCGTCGAATCCAACCAATCATTGCTGATAAGAAAATCTGCGGCAGTTCGAATCGCGTGACTGAATGCCGTCATGCGGCACGAGCCGCATGCAAGTGCGCAATTCCCGATTTGCATAGTTAAATTCGTCGTTTTGCCCGCATGGATTGCATGGCTACCATGCGACGCTTCAGCCATTCATACGAACGCGAGATCATGTCCACTGTTGCTTTTCCCTCCACCGAAGCCGATCCGCAAACGTCTGCCGGCAACGCGGCGCGTCGCGCGGTCATTCGCAATGCGCACGACGTGTCACGCATCGTCAGCGCAGGCGCCGCGAAAGGCAGTAATGCGCGGATCGTGATTGCGATTGCACTGGGCGGTGTCTTTCTCGATGCTTACGATCTGACCTCGCTCGCTTACGGGATCAAGGACATCGCGCGCCAGTTTTCGTTGTCGCCGGTTCAGGTGGGATTCGTGTCGTCGGCCATCACGTTCGGCGCGATTCTCGGCGCGCTGTTCGGCGGGTATCTGACCGATCGCATCGGCCGTTATCGCGTGTTCATGGCCGACATGCTGTTCTTCGTGGTCGCGGCGATCGCGGCCGGCCTCGCGCCGAATGCGTGGGTGCTCGGCGGCGCGCGCTTTTTGATGGGCTTCGGCGTGGGGCTCGATCTGCCGGTGGCGATGGCGTTTCTCGCCGAGTTCTCGCGGGTGGCGGGCAAGGGCAACAAGGCGGCGAGCGTCGCTGCGTGGTGCCCCGCATGGTATGCGGCCACGAGCACCTGCTATCTGCTGATTCTTGGGTTGTACGCGATTCTGCCCGAGCATCAACTGGGCTGGCTATGGCGTTTGACGCTCGCATTCGGCGCGGTGCCGGCCATCGCGATCATTCTCGTGCGTAGCCGTTATATCAGCGAGTCGCCTGTTTGGGCCGCGAATCAGGGCGATCTCGAAGAGGCCGCGCGCATCCTGAAGCGCTCTTACGGCATCGACACAGTAGTCGAACGAAGCGCGACGCCGCAGAAGGCGCCGCGCGCGGCATCGTGGCGCAATTACGGGGTTCTGTTCAACGCCACTTACCGTCGCCGGACGATTCTTGCCGCGGTGATCGGCAGTGCTTCGTCATTCGGCTATAACGCGATCATCTTCGGCTTGCCGGTGATCATCACGAGTTTCTTCCAGCAGGGGCCGCTGACGACGATTGTCGCGGCGCTCGCGCTGAATCTCGCATTTGCGTTCGTCGGCGGGCTGATCGGCGTGCGCACCGCGCCGACCGTCGGCGCGTGGAAAATGACTGTGCTCGGGCACGCGCTGCAATTCGCGTCGCTGATCGGACTCGCGCTGATCGGCAAACCGGGCAGCGGTGCGCTCGTGGTGGTCGCGATTCTGCTGCTCGGCGGCTATCTGTTCGGACAAGGTTTCGGACCCGGCTCGCATTCGATGACTTATGCGTCGCTGAGCTATCCGACCTCGCTGCGGGGAATCGGCGTCGGTTTTAACCAGACGCTGGTGCGTTCGGCGTCGACGGTCTCGCTGTTTCTTTTTCCGGTGCTGGCTGCCGCGTTTGGCACGAAGGTCTTCTGGTTGATCGCCATCGCGCCGCTGACGTCGTTGCTCGTGCTGCTGGTGATCCGCTGGGAGCCGTCGGGCTACGACATCGACGCCGAAGACTACGCGGAGCCGGGCGGCGTCACGGCCGCGCGTTAGGTCATGGGCTGACGATGTCGCGCGACAGCGCAGTCTGCAGGTCCACCAACGGCATGGCAGTCACGGTGACGGCGACCGATTCCGATTCCGGCAGCATGCCTGTAAGTGCCGCAAGTCCGGTTACGCAGATTGCGATGACCGCGCATGCGCCGATCACGACGATTCCGTTTTTATAGGCCGCGTTCGCTCGGAATGAGTTTGCAAAGAGCCGCATCATGACTGTCTCCTGGTGATGCGGCTAACATTTGCAACTACTGTGCCGACAACGATGCGCTTATGCTCACCGCCCGCCGAGCCAGAGTGGGCGGGCATTCCATGGGAAGGGCGGGAGCGTAACGGCAAATCGATGTTGGGTCTGCCCAGACAGCTCGCATCGTTTTACTCGTCCGATACCAACACTCATCAGGTCCAGCTTTCCATTCCGGCGCCACGTCGCGGCGCGCGTCGGTTGCGCTAGACTGGCGCGAATAAACGGAAGGGGACCTGGATGATACGCAAGACGCTCAATGCCTCGCAGCTTCAGCAGGAGGTCAGCCGGCGAATCCATCGGTTGCAGGAAATCGTCGAGGACGGCGTGAAGATTCGCGTGCCGCGGCCGCAATTGCAGGAAGTCGACAAGACAGGCTGCAACTGGAACATGACTCACTTCGGCAATGTGGTCGGGTTCGAGCGCGACGTGGAAGCGGTCCTCAAGGCGGTGCGTGCGGAATACAATCTCAGTACTGAGGCGAAAAGCAGCGGCAATCCGTTTGAGGACTAAGCGCTTGCCTCGAACAGAAAAAGTACCGACGACCGACACATGGACCTTTGGATTCAACCTTGCGCGCAATGCGCGGAACTGTATGGCAAACCGGCGGCTGAGCCTCCGCACTCGGACCTGACGCTCAACGGCGTCGGTTCAGTGGAAGAGACGCGCCGCGAAGAGCACTACACGTGCAGCCGATGTCGCGCGGTCTTTGCGCGAATTCTTGCGGGGCCAGAGGCCCGGCAAATCTGGATGGTGCTGAACGCGGGTCAGCACTGAACGGCGCTTGGCTCGATCTTGCGCGCGCGGTACTTTTGCGGCCGCAGTCCGGCGCGAGCGGCAGGAACGCGCGTTGCGGCGCTGCATGCTTTCTTTATCCTGATCCGCTTTGCGTGCGGAGAAGACGAGGAGCCGCATGCCGCCATCGACGATTGCACATAAAAAGCCTGCTCACCGGATTGCACTTGCATTGCAAGGCGGCGGCGCATTTGGCGCGTTCCAGGCCGGCGTGCTCGAAGCGTTGCACGACGCGGGTGTCGAAATCGACGCCTGCAGCGGGTCGTCGATTGGCGCCATCAATGCGGCGCTGTATTTCGGCAACGAGCCGTCGCGCAGGATAGAGCGGCTCAAAACCTTCTGGAATAGCGTGTCGGTGCCCGGCTCCGCGCTGCGCGAGCACGCGTTGCAACTATGGCCGCCGCGCGGCGCGCTCGAACATCGAACGGTGAGACGCATGCTCGCCGAAGCCGACCAAACGTACGCGCTGCAATTCGGGTTGCCGGGGTTCTTCGTGCGGCGCGTGGATATTCCGTGGGTCGCAGGCACAGGCAATCCGGGCGATGCGAGCGTATTCGACACACAACCACTCGTCCGCACGCTGTCGAACCTATGCGACTTCGAACTGCTCAATCGCAGCCCCGTCCAGGTCAGTGTGGTGGCTGCGAACGTGGCGACGGGCGCGGCGCGCTACTTCGTCAATCACGACGACGGACTCAATGGCGCCATGATCATGGCGTCGGGCGCGCTGCCGCCGTGGTTTCCAGCCGTCGAAATAGACGGCGCCTGGTACTGGGATGGTTCGCTCGTGACCGGCGCGCCCGTGCGCCATCTGCTGGCGAGCGCATCGCCTGGTGTGAGCACCACCATTTTGCGCGCCGACTTATGGAGTTGCGATGGCCCGCTTGCGGACAATCTCGTCGACGTGGACATTCGCCTCAAGAACATTCAGCACGCAAGCAGAGCGGCGTTCTTCAACGAAACGCGTGAGGAATCGCAACGTTTGAAGTCTTTGCTTGCGTACGCGCTCGAGTGCATCGACGGCGAAAAGCGGCAGAGCGACCCGCAACTGATCAATGCAGCGGCGCTTGCGCAGCCGGACAATGTACGCATCGTGCCGGTGGATTACGAGCGCTCGCAATGCGAGGCGCACTTCAAGGACTCGCAGTTCGGCAAGACCGCCATCGACGAGCACTGGAACAATGGGCGACGAGTGGCCGAAGCGGCGCTCTCGCAGATGGAAAGTGCCTGAATTGCCTTGCGCGGTCTTCAGGCATGCGCCATGCGCTACGTGTCCCACCAGGCCACTGCTGCGCATACCGTCGTGGAAAACCATCCCTTCAGCCTTACGGATTGGCACCGCTTTCTTTTCGGGAACACGTCATCGCTGTTCCTGCTTGAAGTACTGCTGCGAACCGGCGTGACCTATGTACTGCTCGTCATCGCAATGCGTCTGCTCGGGCGCCGCGTGGCGGCTCAATACACATTGTTCGAGATTTCAATTGTGGTCACACTCGCGGCGGCCATCGGCGTGCCGTTGCAGGCGTCGAACCGGGGGATGCTGCCGCCGCTGGTGATTGCACTCGTCGCAATCGTATTGCAGCGTCTCATTGCCCGGCTCGGCACCACACACCGGCGGCTGGAAACACTTATTTCAACCGACGTCACGCTGCTCGTCAGCGAAGGCCGGCTCGAAATGGACGAGTTGGCGCGTGCCGCGATGCCGCGCGAAAAAGTATTCGAAGCAATGCGGATCAAGGGCTGGCAACACCTCGGACAGATTAGCCGGCTCTATATGGAGCCCTCGGGTTCTTTCTCGTTCATTCCCGCGAGACCGTCGAAGCCGGGCCTCTCCGTGCTGCCGGCAATCGACAAGGAACTGCAGGAAGAAGGCCACTTGCCAGGCTGGTCGGCATGTCGTCATTGCGGCAACACGATTGAAAAGGAACACACAGACAATTTGCGATGCGAGAACTGCGGCTCGACTGAATGGACATGTGCAGTCAGGGAAGTGGAGGTTTGATGCAGCTCGTTCAGCGAATCCTGATCGGCGACGGACCCTGGGCGTTCTTATTGGAAGTGGTGGTCCGCGCGGCGCTTGTCTATGTGCTGCTGCTAGTGGCAATGCGCATGATGGGCAAGCGTGTTGCCGCACAGTTGAGCATTACTGAACTCGCGGTGATTCTCATGCTGGGCGCCGCGATTGGCGTTCCTATTCAGGTGTCGTCGCAAGGCATTTTGCCGGCGGCTATCGTGCTATTTACCGTCGTCGCGCTTCAGCGCATGAGTTCGAGAGCCGGCCTGCGGTGGCGCAAATTTCAGGTAGCGCAGGAAGGCGACGTGACCATGCTCGTAAAAGACGGCAGAATTCTTCTCGACGAACTCAAGACCAGCGAGGTGTCCCGCGAAATGCTCGCGTCGGAACTTCGTGCTGCAAACGTCGCGCATCTGGGACAGTTGCGCCGCGTTTATCTGGAGTCGTCCGGTTCTATTAGCCTCGTGTGGAGAAAGCACGAACGCCCCGGCTTGACGGTTCGACCAGACATGGAGTGCTCGCTTCTCGATGCGATCGGCGCCGACGGCTACTTCGCATGCTGGAGTTGCGGCGCGACCGTCGATACCGAGAACCGGCCGACCGAACCGTGCTCCGCGTGTCGTTCGATGCGATGGGAATCGGCGGTGCAATTGCCGCAGAAGCCGAAAGTCGAAGAGAAGACAGAATGAAACCTTTGAAAAGAACTACAAAGCCACTATAAAAACAGCCATAAAGCGACTCATGACTCGTCGCGAATCTCGCCAGGTCCCTTGCCGGTCCAGCGCTTTATTGCTCTGCGGAAGTTAGCGGTGTCGCTAAAGCCGACCAGCATCGCGACATCGTCGGTGCTGAGCTTGGTGGTTTTCAGGTACTCGGTGGCGAGCGAGCAGCGGACGTCATCGACAATTGCGACGAACGACGTGCCTTCCGATTCGAGTCGGCGCCTCAACGTTCGGCTCGTCATTTTGAGTGCTTCGGCCACGGTTTCCATGCTCGGAAAAACGCCGGGCTTGCGCATTAAAAGCTGATACACCTCGCCGGATGCACCCGATGATGTTTTCGCTTGCCCGATCAATCTGTCGCACGTCTCCTGCAAAAGCGCAGCCGAATGCCGATGTGCCAGGTGCGGCTTAACTTCGAGTATGGCGCTGTCGTAGATCAACTGGCATTCGTCGGCGTCGAACTCGCATGGGCAACCCAGGTACTCGCCGTATATCGCGGCATGCTCCGGCGCGGGATAAGAGAAGCGCGCAAGTACCGGCGGGCAGCTTCTTCCCGCAACGTCCTGAAGATGCGTGACGTGCTGCGTGTACTGCTGTTCGAGAAGAAACTGCTGGACGTCGTGCGGCAAATTCGAAGAAAAGGCGTCGGGAAAAGTCCACACCGAAGTATCGGGATTTTCGGTCCACTCGATCGTGATAGTCGGCGTGGCGAGCCGATGGTATTTGACGCCGAGCCGGAAGTAGTCGCGCAACGAAAGGCACGACATCAGCGCATAGCCGTACATGCCATAGGCGGCGAGATGAAGACGTGCTCCCGTTTTGAAAGGAGTACTTGGATCGGATGAAAGACTGACGGCGTTTCTGCATACCATCGCGTATTGCCGCACCGAGGTCATGACCGACGCGTCATAGATCTGGTCAGGCTCGACGCCGCTTCCCTTGAGGCTCTGTTCGGGGGCAATGCCTTGCTCCGCGAGTACTTCCACCAGCGCCGCGATCTTGTACGGCGCGTAGATGCGCTCGTTCAACAGCGGAAATTTCGCCGACACCGTGCCTCCCGTGGATGTCCTCGTGGGACATCAGCTTGTCCGAAATTGACCTTACATACTGAATCGTATCTCACTACTATCAATGGGACAAGAGACGGGTCCGCATTGCAGTTGTGCGACTCGCAAACCTGTTGGAGACAAGCATGCAAATCCACCATCCCCGTGATCTCGCGCCTTTGGCGCTCGTGGCAATCGGCCTGACGCGCGTCATTGCGTCAGCGGCCGCATTCGCCCCGGCTTCCGAGTACTCTGCATCAGCCGCAACACGATAGGTATTGAAATGGGAAATTCGACCAGTAAAGTCATCATTACGTGCGCAGTGACAGGCTCGGCGCATGTGCCGTCGATGTCGGAATATCTGCCGCTCACGCCCGATGACATCAAGACTCAAGCACTCGAGGCCGCCGAGGCCGGCGCCGCGATTCTTCATCTGCATGCACGCAATCCGCAAGACGGACGGCCAACGCCTGCGCCCGAAGTGTTCCGCCAGTTCGTGCCCGCGATTGCCGCGCAGACCGACGCGGTCATCAACATCTCCACTGGCGGCAGCACGCGCATGACGCTCGACGAGCGTTTGGCCTACGCACGCGTCGCCAGACCCGAGATGTGCTCGCTGAACATGGGCTCGATGAACTTCTCGCTGCATCCGGTCGCGGCCCGAATCTCTTCCTGGCGATTCGATTGGGAGAAGGAATACGTCGAAGGCATGGAGGACATGATCTTCCGGAACACGTTCCGCGATATCAAGAACATCCTCACCGAGTTTCATGACTACGGCACGCGTTTCGAATTCGAATGCTACGACGTCGGGCATTTGTATAACCTCGCGTACTTCATCGACATCGGACTAGTCAAGCCGCCGTTTTTTATTCAGTCCGTGTTCGGCATTCTCGGCGGCATCGGTCCTGATCCAGAGAACCTTGCATTGATGCGTTCCACCGCCGACCGTCTATTCGGACGTGAGAACTATCAATTCTCCGTTCTTGGCGCCGGCCGTCATCAAATGTCGCTCGTGACGATGGGCGCGATCATGGGCGGCAATGTTCGCGTCGGTCTCGAAGACAGCGTCTACCTGTCGCGTGGCGTGAAAGCGCGATCGAATGCCGAGCAGGTCCGCAAGATTCGCAGAATCCTCGAAGAGCTTTCTTTCGAAATCGCGACACCGGCCGATGCCCGCGCGATGCTCGGACTGAAAGGGCGCGAAAGCGTCTCGCTTTAAGCATTGAGCATTGAGCATTGAGCATTGAGCATTAAGCAGATGGCATTGCGCGCAAAAGGCTCGCAAGCCGAAGTACTTTTTATCCTGCAGCGCCGGTTGGCAATCGCCCGGCGCGCAACACAAGAAAAAACAGGCAGGACAATTTCCGGAGACATCATGACTGCAGCTACTATTGACCCCCGCCTCGGCGACACGCACTGGCGAGCGACTCGCAAGGCGATGGCGAGGCTCCTTCCGTTAATGTGCGCGATCTACTTCATGTCGTTTATCGACCGCACGAATGTTGCGCTGGCCAAGAGCGCACTCGCGGCCGATCTCGGCATTAGTGCGGCGGCCTACGGGCTGGGCGCCGGCATCTTCTTTATCGGTTATGCGCTTCTCGAAGTGCCCAGTAATCTGGCGGCGCACCGCGTCGGTCCGCGGGCCTGGATTGCGCGTATTGCCGTCACCTGGGGAGCGTTATCCACGGCGATGATGTTTGTGCAAGGCGAACTGTCCTTCTACGTTCTGCGGGTATTGCTTGGGGTCGCGGAAGCAGGGCTTTTTCCGGCCTTGATGTACATGGTGACGCTGTGGTTCGCGCCTAAGGACCGGGCGGTCGCCGTGGGCTGGATTTATACCGCTCCTTCCATTGCGCTCATTATCGGCAATCCGCTCGGTGCGGGGCTGATGCAACTGGGCGGAATCGGCGGTCTGCACGGATGGCAGTGGATGTTTCTGCTGGAAGGTCTGCCCACCATCGTGGTCGGCATCATCCTCTTTTTCAAGCTGCCGAACCGGCCCACCGAGGTGAAGTGGCTCACTCCAGAGGAAGCACAGGCGCTCGAGGATAACGCGGTCATCGACACGCACGGTCACGCCGAACTCACGTCAGCGCACTGGATCGCCGCACTGAAACGTCCGACCACGGTACTCATTGCACTGATTTACTTTCTGAATCAGGTAGCGTTCGTGGGCCTGTACTTTTTCACTCCGTCGATTGTCGGACAGATGCATGTTAAGTCGCCGCTTCTCGTCGGCTTACTGTCGAGTAGTGTCGGCATTGGCTTTCTGCTTGGCGTGCTCACGCTGCCGCGCATTCACCGCCGGATAAGCAATGACTGCGGCTTCCTGGGTGTGCTGACTGCGGGCGTGGTTATCACCGCTTGCGCGTTTATCGCGACGAAAAATCAGGCGGCACAAATCACGCTGCTTGGCATCACCGGCTTTTTCGCGGGCGGCATTCTGCCTTCGTACTGGGCCGTGGCGATGAAGCGATTGCAAGGCGTGCAGGCTGCGGCCGGACTTGCTTTCATCAATACGATCGGCTTGTTGGGTGGCTTTGTCGGACCTTATCTTTTCGGGCTGGCCGAGACGATAACCGGCAGAAGCGACTCGGGCTTTAACGTCGTGGTCGTCGCATCGGTGCTCGGCCTGTGTCTCGTGCCGCTTCTTGCGAAAGCCATCCGGGCTGCGGATCGTCCGATCCCGGCGACGGCCAAGGGCGCGCAACTCAACACATCCAAAAGCTGAATGCCGGCATCGCCATGAAAGCGTATAAGCCCGGAAACGGCTTTATTCCCCATTCGGTTTTATTTGTTGGTGCGACACATGAATACTTTCGAGCTTCTCAAACCGAGGCCCGGTCTGCGCGTACTTATCTCCGGCGCAGCCGCGGGAATTGGAGCAGCCATTGCCGATGCATTTGTTCAAGCAGACGCACAGGTCTATATCTGCGACGTCGACGGCTCGGCAGTTGAAAAAGCCAAGCAGAGGAACCCAAAGCTCTACACCGGCGTCGCGGATGTGGCAAAATCGCGAGCAGGTCGACCAGGTTATCGACGACGCGCGCGCGAGGCTCGGCGGACTCGATGTTCTTATCAACAACGCGGGCATCGCGGGTCCGACGGGCGACGTCGAATCCATTCAACCGCACGACTGGGAACGAACCATTTCGACGAATCTCAACAGCCAGTACTACTTCCTGCATAAGGCCGTACCGCTGCTGAAAGAGACATCGGATTGCCCGGCGATCATTGCAATGTCGTCGGTGGCGGGGCGGCTCGGGTACGCGTTTCGCACGCCATACGCCGCGACCAAATGGGCGATTGTCGGACTGGTGAAGTCGCTGGCAGTCGAGCTTGGGCCCGAGAACATTCGCGTGAACGCCGTTCTGCCAGGCGTCGTGCAAGGCGAGCGAATGGACAGGGTGATCGCCGCGCGAGCCGAGTCGACGGGCGTGTCGTTCGACGAAATGAAAGAGCAGTACCTGAAAAAGATTTCGCTGCGCCGGATGGTGACCGTCGACGACATTGCCGCGATGGCGTTATTCCTCGCATCGCCGGCGGGCTACAACGTCACGGGGCAAGCCATCAGCGTGGATGGCAACGTCGAATATCTTTGACGGCATACCCACATCAAAACAACTCACTACTCAGGGACGCAGATCCAATGAGACTCAACGGTAAGGTCGCAATCGTCACAGGCGCGGGCCAGGGAATCGGCGCGGCGACGGCACTCAAATTCGCACGCGAAGGCGCGAGCGTCGCGGTATGCGACGTGAATGCCAATGCGGTGACATCGGTGGTCGGCGCGTGCCGTGAGGCGGGCGCGCAAGCGGTGGGCTTCACCGTCAACGTGGCCGATCGTGAGGCCGTTCAGGATATGGCGGCCAGCGTGCAGGAGCGCTTCAAGCGCATCGACGTGCTGGTGAACAACGCAGGCATTACGCGTGATGCGCGCCTGCAAAACATGACGGCCGAGCAATTCGAAGACGTCATGGATGTCAATCTGCGCGGCGTTTTTCACGCCACTCAAGCCGTGCTCGACTGCATGATCGGCCAGCAGGCCGGCGTGATTCTCAATGCGAGTTCGGTCGTCGGAATCTACGGCAATTACGGGCAGACGAACTACGCGGCGTCCAAGTTCGGCGTCATCGGATTCACGAAAACATGGAGCCGTGAACTCGGCCCTAAAGGCATCCGCGTGAATGCTGTCGCGCCGGGCTTTATCGACACGCCGATTCTCGCGACCGTACCCGGCGAAGTACTCGAGAAGATGAGAAACCAGGTGCCGTTGCGGCGCCTGGGCAAGCCCGAGGAAATCGCGAACATCTACGCCTTTCTCGCGAGCGACGAAGCGAGTTATATCAACGGCGCTGTTATCGAAGCGTCTGGCGGCATGACGCTGTAGCGGCACAACGTGCAAGCAGCGCGCGGCATTCGCGTTGCGGAAAAGTCGGTCATAACGGAGACATCATGATTCGAGTTCACCTTCGCAATTTGAAAGTCGCGCGCGCCGTCGCGCTCCCTGCCGCGCTCGTTGCCGCGCTTTTGATTACATCGGCGATTCCCGCATCCGGCATAGCTGCGACTCTGCCCGCCGGCCACGTGGCCGCTTGCGAGCGGCTGCAAGGCTTTATCGTGCCGGCTTCGGAAATAGGCTTGCCGACCTCGGGAGCGGCCGTCACCGCCGTAAAGCCAGTCGCAGCGAGCGGAAGCGGAGCAACCGCGCTTCCGGAATACTGCGAGGTCACCGGCAAGATCTCGCCACTCGACCGATCCGCGCCCGACATTCAATTCAAGGTCGCGTTGCCCGCACAATGGAACGACAAAGTCGTCATGTTGGGCGGCGGTGGTTTTGACGGGACCATTCCGAATGTGGCCGGCAACGTGCCCAATGGCCCGGTCGACCAACCCGTACCGCTTGGCCGCGGCTATGCAACGTTCGCAAGCGACTCGGGTCATCAGGCGAACGCGCTCGCCTCGCAGGACGGACGTTTTGGCCTGAACGACGAAGCGGTTAGAAATTTCGGCGGCGACGCATTAAAGAAAACGCACGACGCAGCGCTCGCGATCATCAAGGCCCGCTATGCGCATTTGCCACGCAAGGCCTATTTCGCAGGCGGCTCCACGGGCGGGCGTGAAGCCGTCACGGCAATCCAGCGCTGGCCGTCGGATTGGGACGGTGCAATCGCATGGTATCCCGCATGGGACGACGCAGCGGCGCTACTCGGCGGTCAACGCATGAACCGCGCGCTGGCGAAACCGGGCGCTTATCTTTCCGTCGGCAAACGGCAGGCACTGTACGACGCGGCGATTGAGGCATGCGACGCGCTCGACGGCGTCGCCGACGGCCTGATCAGCGATCAGCAGCAATGCAACGCGCGATTCGATCCGTCTATTGCGACGCTCAACGGTGCTCCGTTGCGCTGCGCGAAAGGCGTGGACACCGGCGACAATTGCCTGTCGGACGCACAAATCGAAGCGCTGAAAGCAATCAATACGTCCACCCACTTTCGCTTCCGGCTCGCGAGCGGCGAGACTCAATATCCTGGCTACAACGTATGGGGCGCCGACCTCGGCATCGTCACGCGCAGTTCTCCCGTCGAGCCTGTGGTTACGTTCCTCGCATTCGGCACCTCACAGCCGGCCAATCCGATGCCTTTGACGGCACCGTATGTCAGCGTGCTGACCGATCAGTGGATCAAGTACTCGGTCACGCGCGACCCGAACTTCAATTCGCTATCGCTCGATCCGGAGCAGCCGGGCGTATGGGCGAACCGTATCAGCGAGCTCAGTTCGCAACTCGACGCAAGCACCGACATTGCTGCGTTCAAGGAACGTGGCGGGAAGCTGCTGCTCGTTCATGGATTATCCGATGTACTGGTCAGCACGCGTGCAACGGAGCAATATTATCGGCGGCTGCAAGCGCAATTCGGCGTTCGCCAGGTCGAGTCGTTCGTGCGCTTCTATGAGATTCCCGGAATGGGCCATGCGGCAAGCAGTACGTTTAACGCCACCTGGGATTCGCTGTCGGCGCTTCAGCAATGGGTCGAAAGAGGCAAGGCTCCGGTCGCGCAGGTGACTACCGACACCGCCGGCGTTCCCGGTCGCACGCGGCCGCTATGCGATTATCCGAAATGGCCGCGTTATCAGGGCGGCGACGTGAATCAGGCTGCTTCATTCGAGTGTGTCGTGCAGTGAGCGAACGAACCGTGCAGGGGCCGCGGTGCGTGTGCACGCGGTCGACGGATTCGGAGTCGGCACAAAACGCAGGCATCAAGGCACAAAACGCTGAGAGTTCCTGTTAGTTAAGAGCACAATTTATGGCCTATGCTGCATTGGCCACGCCCTGAAAACAGAGGCAAAGGCCCCGGCAGAGTGGCATGCCATTCCGCTTGTATAAAAGAGGGGAAAGTATGTCACGCGATATGTTCTCCATGCGCCCGCCGCGCGCCTCGGGCAACCTGCCCGCCGTCCCTGTCTCTATCTCACTGTCTGTCTTCGCGTTGTTCATCGGCATGTCGTGCGCGGCCCCGGTGCTTGCGCAAGGCACCTTGCCGCAAGGCGGAGCCTATGTGAGCGGCAGCGGTTCGATTGCCGGCGCCGGCAATACGCTGACCGTCACGCAACCGGGTTCGACGCGCGGCGTCGTCAACTGGAACAGCTTTTCGATCGGCGGCAACAACACGGTCGTCTTCAACAACGGTTCCGGTGCGACGCTAAACCGTGTGACAGGCGGATCGCCATCGTCGATTCTCGGCAAGCTCAACGCGACCGGCAGCGTCTATCTGATCAATCCGCAAGGCGTCGTGGTCGGGCCGCAAGGCGTGGTCACGACAGGCGGCCGCTTCGTTGCTTCGACACTCGACACCGACAACGCGTCGTTCATGAACGGCGGAGCGCTGACGTTCTCCGGCCAGTCGGATCAGCGTGTGGTCAACCTCGGCCACATCGGCTCGACGAACGGCGATGTGCTGCTCATCGCCGCGAAGGAAGTCGACAACTACGGCACGATCAGCGCGCCGCAAGGCACGGCTGAAATCGCTGTGGGCAGCAAGGTGCTGCTGCAGGACTCGTCGAGCGGGCAGCAGATGTTCGTGCAGACCGCAAGCGGCGGCGCGATCGTCAACACCGGCGCAATCGAAGCCGCGCAGGTGAACCTGCAAGCCGTGGACGGCAACATCTATGCGCTCGCCGGCCGCAACGATGCGGTGCGCGCAACCGGCACCGCGACGCGCGACGGACATGTGTGGCTGGTGGCGGGCACCGCGGGCCAAGTGATTCTCGCGGGCAACGTCGGCGCGCAGCGCGCCGATGGAACCGGCGGCATCGTCGATACCACGACGGGACTGCTGACCTTCTGGGGCGATCTCACGAAAGTCACCGCAGGGCAATGGAACGTTACGCTGCCCGCATACACGTTCGATGACGGCGCGTCGCGCGCCTTTGCCCGCAGCCTCAGCGCGGGCACGTCGATCAACATGACGACGACAGGCGCGGCGGGCCAGAGCGGCGATATCGACGTCGCGCAGAGCATTCAATGGACCGGCGGCGCATCGCTCGCGCTCAACGCGGCGCATAGTGTTTCGGTCGCCTCGGGCGCGACGCTCGGCAACCAGGGCGGCGGCGCGCTGACGCTGCGCGCGGACGCGGGCGGCATCGACAACGGCGGCAGCGTCGCCAATAACGGCACGATCGACTGGTCTTCGAGTACCGGCACCGTCAGCGCGCTTTACGACATGAACGGCAGCTATACGCCCGGCGTCGTGCTGAGCAATAGCGCGTGGAGCGCACCCGCGTACAGCGGCCTGCTCACGCAGGTCACCGGCTATAAGCTCGTGAATTCGGCGCAGGATCTGCAGAACATAGCCAACGACATGGCCGGCAACTACGCGCTAGGCAAGGACATCGACGCAAACGGCTATGCGTTCAAGACGTTGGGCTTTACCGACCATACGTCGTTTTCCGGGCAGTTCGACGGCATGTGGCACACGGTGTTGAACATCTCGCCCGACTCCGATGCGGTGTTCAGCGATATCGCCGCAAACGCCGTGGTGCGCGACGTGAACATCAACGCGAACTCGCATATCTACGCGCCGTCGTTCAGGTCCATCGGGATTCTGGCCGGCAGTAACCACGGCCTGATCGTCAATACGTTCACCTCCGGCGGAATCTCGGCGCCGACCAATGGTGCAGGCGCGTCGATCGGCGGACTGGTCGGCGATAACTCGGGAACCATCGCGCGTTCGGGCAGCAGTGCCGATGTCGTCGCCGATTCGGGTGGCGGCGGCCTCGTGTTTAACAACACAGGAACGATCACCCAGTCGTATGCGACCGGCAATGTGTCGGCCAACGAGTCGCGCGGCTCGTCCGGGGGACTCGTGAATATCAACAGCGGCACGGTCACGGAGTCGTTTGCAACCGGCAAGGTCTCCGCGTACAGCTTGCGCCAGGTAGGCGGGGTCTGCGCCTATTGCTCGGGGCTTGGCAGCAACGTGTACTGGAACGCCGAGACGACGGGCGTGGCGACGAGCGGCGGCAATCTGCCGCCGTCGAACGGATTGACGACTGCGCAGATGAGCGATCCCGCGAGCTTCGCCGGGTGGGACTTCAGCAGCAACGGGGCGTGGACGATGCCTGCGGGCGCAACGCATCCTGTGCTGCGCTGGCAGGTCGAACAACACTAACGAACGGTGCGCTAGAACCGATACAACACCGAAGCCATGCCGTTCAGATCGAGACGCCGCTCGGTGATCGGGCTGCCGGCGGCGGACTTTTGCAGACGCCCGACGACAGCCGCGACGTTCGCCGACCAGTGCGCGTCGAATTTATAAAGCGCGTTGACGTTGAAGTGCACGTCGCGCAAGCCCGAATGCGTCGCATATTGAGGCAGGCCCGACGCGGCGCTTTCCTGCGCATTCACGCCGAAGAAGGTCTGCGTGTATGTCGCGTTCGCCCATGTTACGCCAGGCCCTGCGGACAGCAGCAATTTGCCGAGCGGCGCGGATACGAAGAGATCCGCCATCGCGGTCAGGCCTTGCCCGGTTCCGGCGATGTCCCTGTAGACCGCCGCCGAGCCCGTGAAAGCCCACCACGTATAGTCCGCAAAAAGCCGCAGCTTCGGTCCCACGTGCACATCGGGCAAGCCTTTGAGCCGCGCATCGTCGGAGCTCTTTCGCGACTGGAAATCGAAACTCAGCGAGGCCCCGGCATGATAGTTCTCGCCCGCGAGCGCATTGACGCCCAGCACATCCGGACCTTGGGAGAACACACGGTCCTTCCATGAAATGTCCTGAACGGGAAACGGCAGCACCTGGATCTGCGAAGAGCCTGGGTACTTTGGAAACACATACAAGCCCGGCCCGACCGATATTTTCCAGTCGCTTGCTGCTTGCGGTTCGTCGGCGTGAGCCGCGCCGGCACAAGCTGCCACTGCAAAGCCGCACGCTGCCGCCTTGAGCACGAATGTGCGCTTCATGCTTTCCTCGCCACAGTCGCCAGTTGCCGCAGGCGGCGTGCGAGCGCGCGAGAAACCACGGGCGCCGGGTTATGGCTCGACACGGTGGCGGCCACGCTTTCGCGCAGGAAGAGGGCGCATTCGCGCGCCACGACTTCGCGTTCGTTGTCGGACGTGATCATGTGATAGGAGTCGTCGAGCCAGATGGTTCGCAAGAATGACGCGCCGATGGTGGTCCCGACGAATCGCGCGTTATGCGGGCTCGAGGTTTCGTCGTCGATGGCGTGAATAATCAGGCAATCGGTGCCGATGCCCTTGAGCTTCTTCTTTACCGAGCCCGCCAGGCGGCCGGCCTCGTGCAGCGCCGGCAAGCCGATGAACGCCGGTCCGACTTCGCTGATGTCGTTCTTCTGCATGGCGCGCGCGATCTTCGAGCGCAACGCCTCGTTGCGCAGCCCGTAGGGTTCCTGCTCGCGATAGCGATAACGCGAGCGCAGCGGCGTGTAATACACGTAGTCCAGCAAAAAGCGATACCAGGGAATCGCCCAGCCGTCGTAATTGAGCGTGATCGACAGCAGCAGCAACGCGCGGGCGGCGGGCCGCTCGTGCGCAACCGCGGCCGCGAGCGTCGCGCCCATCGAGAGACCGCAGATCGAGACGTGCCGATGCCGTGCGGCGAGCCGGTCGAACTCGGCGACGGCCGCGCTGATCCATTGCTCCATCGGCTGATGTCCGGTGCCTGCGCTGTAGCCGGGCAATTCCGGCGTATGCGTGGCAAAACCTTCGTCCGCAAGCAGCCGGGCGAGAAAGCGCAATTCGAGCGGCGAGCTCGACAGACCATGCAGCAGCAGGACCGCGTGATCGCTGCCCTCAATGCCTGAAAATGGCGTGGCGTTCATGTCAGTCATCCGCGCGCAAAACCAGGAATTCACCGGACGACGTGGTGAAGCGATCGCACACGCATTCGACCGGCCGCCAGTCGTCGCGGGCGCCGGAGAGAAAACGCATACGGTGATGGCCCGGCGTCAGATGGACGCGCACGTGCGCGAGATCCTCCTCGTGCACTTGCGCATGCTTCGCGCAATAGGCGATGCCCGCGTGCAACGATGCGTCGTCGACGAGGGCATTGGGCGTTGCCGTGGCGGCCGCCGCCACGAAGCTGCCAGGCGGCAAGCTGTTGGCCGGATCGAGCGCCTTGATGAGAATCAGCGAGCGGTTGTACTGCGCGATATGACGCAGCATGCGGTGCATTTCATCGGTAGCCCGGCGGGCAAGCAGCCGCTCGTTGTCGTGGCGCAGCAGCATTTCGTAGCGCGACTGCGCGACGGCCGCAAGCAGTTCGGCGCGATACTGCGCGCGCCGCAAACGTTCAACGAGGCTGATGATGAGAATCGTGAGCAGAGGGTACGAGATCAGCAGATGTAGGTCCGACGCGTCGATCACGTCGATGTGGCCGTACGGCGGCACGAAAAGATAATCGGCAAGGCAAAGCCCGAGCAGCATCACGCATAACGCGGGCGCGAGGCCGCAGTAGTACTCGACGAGCACCGCGGCGATCAGAAAAGCAGTGCCGGGCATGAACGGCCCGAGCAGCGGATGCAGGATCGCTCTGATGATCGCGGCGGCACCGAGTGCCGCGGCTGCGGCGATCCACCTGTTCCGGCCCCGCGGCGCCCACCGTCTTGAATTTATGACTTCCATGCACCCGACGCAAACTTAAGAACCTTTCACCTCGTTAACGGCAATAGGGGAGAAAGATTTAGCCGATAAGTCGTTCGGTGAACCAAACTTTGAGCGCGGCGGCCGAACGAGCCGCCAAAGTTTAATCCAGTGCTGAGGGTTGCGCGAGTTTTAAGACGTGGGGCGTGGTGTCGCGGCGCGATGCAATGCGCAAGCGCCCGCGCGGTGCGGACAGTCGTTCGCGGGCTGAGGTCATTACTTCGGCGCTAAAACAAGCCGAAGTCGTCGTTGCTATCGGGAATCGCGGCAAGGAGATCGCGAATCGCGCGCCAGCCGATCAGCCCCGCCAGCGCCAACGCGACGGCGAGCAGGCGGCTCGTATTCACGCGTCGCTTGCTCGTTGCATGCCGTAGAACACAGGTCGACATATCGATCCTCCCGTCAGGCGCTAAGCGCTGCGCCGCGCGGCACGATTGCCGCTAACGCCTGCGTCAGCGTCGTCGGACCGAAACGCCGTTCGCCGACGCCGTCTTGCACGTCGATGCGGCCGGCGTTATGCGCGTCGTAGAGATCGACGATCAGCCGCGCGTGTCCGTCGCCGAGACCGGCTCCGGCGAGCATCGCGGCCCATTGCTCGCGCGGCACCGCGTGGGCGGTGACTGTGCGGCCGGCGAGATCGGCAATCGTGCGCGCGACGTCGATCACGCTCACCCGCTGTTCGCTTTCGATGCTCACCACGCGCGGCGAATGCCGTGGCGGTTTGCCGTCCATCAGCAGTTGAGCCGCCAGCGCGCCGACATCCTCCGCGGCCACGGTAGGAAAGCGCTTGTCCAGCGGATGATGCAGGCTCGGCAGCACGCCCTTCGCCAGTGCGACCGGCAGCACGCGCGCCCCAGTTGTGCATATGTTCGGCGGCGCGCAGAAACGTCAGGCGAGTGTCGAGCGTGCCGAGCCGCGTCTCCAGGTAGTGGAACAGCGTGGTGATGCCCGTCCCGCTCGCGTGCTCGGCGCCGTAATCCGAAAGCGCGAGCACATGTTGCGGCGGATTCGCGCGCAACGCGTCGACACTCGCGTCGATCATGCGGCGCATCGCGCTCGCCGGGTCGTCGTGATCGCGCGGCACCGGACACAGCATCTGCACCGCGTGCGCGCCGTCGATGGCGCGCGCTACGGACGCAGGATCGTGCAGATCGGCGATCGCCACCTCACAACCCGGGTCGATGAGCGGCGCGGCCTGCGCGGCGTTGCGGACCACGGCACGCACGTCGCAGCCCGCGCGCCGCAACGCAGCCGCGCTTGCGTTACCCACCTTGCCGCCTGCTCCAAAAATCACGAACACGTAAGGCTCCTTATTGGATCGTCATGGCCCGATCATAAGGAAGCGTGCCGCAAAAAACGCGCATGCCTGGATGCAGATGAACAGATTCGGATGGTCGTTTGACGATGGCCGTCCATCGAGCGAAGCCGCGAAAAACCCGGCACAATGCCCGCAGATCGACTGCCATCCGCGAGACAAACGATGAACGCCGTCATACCTGTCCCGACTCAGATTCCGCCCGCGCACAGCGGCTCGCGCACCGCGCTGCGCTCGAGCAAAACGCTCGGCTGGCAAGGCTTCGGCGCGGAGCTGGTCAACGTGTCGGCGGGTTTGCACCGAATACCGGCGCTCAAGCATCATCGGGTCGGCGTGCATGTGGGCGGGCCGGTCAGAGCGCATTGTCTTTGCAACGAGAAGCCGCACTCGCGCATTCAGGCGCACGGCGACGCCGACGTGATTCCCGCGGGACTCGACGGCCAATGGAGCGACGAATCGGCCTGCACGATTTTCAGCGTCTGGATCGGCGAGGAATTCGCGCGCAAGACAGCGGAGCAACTGGCAGTCAAGGCAAGCGACGCGCAGATTCGCCCGCAATTCCAGATGCGCGATGCGCGCTTCCAGCATCTCGCGTGGGCGTTGCGCGCCGAACTGGAAGCCGACGACGCGTCCGATCCGCTATACGCCGAAAGCCTGTGCACGGCGATGGTGGTGCGGTTGATCGGCGGGGCGCCGTCGCTCGACGGCAAGGAGCGCACGCTCGCTCCGAGAACGGCGGCGCGCGTGACGGACTTCATCGAAGCGCATCTCGACCGCCGTCTCACGCTGAGCGAACTCGCGGCGCAGGCGGATCTGAGCGTGCCGCATTTCAAGGTGCTGTTTCGCGCGACGCTCGGCGTGCCGGTGCATCAGTACGTGGTGCAGCGGCGCGTCGAACGCGCGCGAACGATGCTGCTGCAAGGCCGGCTCTCCGCGAGCCAGATTGCACTGGAGGCCGGCTTCTCGCACCAGAGCCACATGGCGCACTGGATCGGGCGGCTGCTCGGCGTGACGCCGCGCGAACTGGTGAAGTCGGCCGCGCGCTGACGTGCGCGGTGGTTCACCAGCGCAGGCGCATCAATCCGTCTGCGTCGCGCCGGTCAATTGTGCGTACACGTCATGCGAAAGCTGCAGCAACTGCTTGCGGTCGATGCCGCCTGACACCGCATAGCCGAAATCGCCGTCGACCCAGTAGAACACGTTGACGGGTCCGTCCTGGTACAGCTTGAACGCCGTGGTGTTCGCATTCACCTGGCGGCGCGAGATGCACAGCGTCACCCGTTCGCCCTTCGGTCCGCGATACATGAACTGGGCCATCTGGCCGTCCGGGCCGGGCAGCAGGCGCCCGCCGGAGAGCGAGAAGCCTTGCTTCGCGAGCATCGGCGGATGGACGTTGGTGCCGAGACGGTTCGCGAGCCACTGCACGAAATCCTGCTCGTGATCGGCGCTCATGTCGGTAGGGCGGTCGACCTCCGGCATATACACGACGTGCGCAACCGCGGCCTGGCGGGCGAAGACCTCGGCTCGGTCCGCGCTCACCGGGCGCGTATTGGAAGAACCCGTCGACGAACCCACGGAGAAGCCCGCCACCGACTGCATCGCGTCCTGCCCCATATGCGTGCCGACGCCGATGCCGACGCCCATCACCAGCGCCGCCGCCATCCCCGCGAATTGCGGCCAGTTGGCGGCGATGCGCGAGCGGCGCGAATGCGGCGGCGCGGCCGGCTGCAAGCGCTTCGGCACGGGTTCGTTCAACACGCGGTCGTAGCGATCGTGGAACAGGCTGTTCAGCGAAAAATAATCGCTGATGCGCGCGGCCAGTTCGGGATTCTGTTCGAGCGCGCGCTCGACGTCGGCGCGCCGTTCGTCGGACAGCGTGCCGTCCACGTAAGCATGCAGCTCTTCTTCAGTGATCGGGGTATGTTGGTCGCTCATCGCACCACCTGTAATTTCGCACCGGGCTGGCTGCCCGCCATCAATGCCCGAAGCCGTTCGCGTCCGCGCGAAAGCCGCGACATGACCGTGCCGATGGGCACGTTCAGCGCGAGCGCGACGTCGGCATAGCTCATTTCCTCGAGGCCGACGAGCAGCACCACTTCGCGCTGGTCGACCGGCAGACGCTGCAACGCGTAGTCGAGATCGCGCATTTCCAGCGAGCGCGTCTGAGGCGCCGGCACGGCGAACTCGGCTTCGTGGACGCTTTCGTCGTCGACCGCCACATGGACCGCGCGCGACGATGCCTTGCGTGCCTGATTGGCGAACACGTTGTGCATGATCGTGAAAAGCCACGCACGCAGGTCGGTGCCGGGCTGGAACATGCCGGTGCGGCCGAGCGCGCGTTCCAGCGTGTCCTGCACCAGATCGTCCGCGAGGTCGCGATTGTTGATCAGCGCCCGCGCGTAGCGCCGCAGGCGCGGCACGTGTTCCATCAACTCGTCACGGACATCCATTCTTGATCCCGGTCATGGGGCCTCTCGTGGGCAGGAAGCGCGGCGCTGCGTCGGAGCGTCGCTCGTGTTGTAGGGCGGTTGTAGGGCGAACACGCGTGAGCGGATTCTATTCCCGTCGATGCGGCGAGTCATCGCGCGTGTACGACTGCGTGGGCGCTCATGGCATCGTCATGACGTCGGCGGCGCGCATCAGGCCGTGCGTGCGCGCGTCGCCCGCGACCACGAAGCGTTGCCGCTGCGCGGTCCACGTCAACAGACGCACATCGCCGATGCGGCGCGCGGACCACTGCGGCTGCGCAGGCGCGAGCAGGGCGAGCGTCGACAGCAGGATCACCGGCTGGTTGTCGCCGTTTAGGTAGACGAATGCGGTGGCGCGCTGCAACAGGCCGAGCGACAGCACGCGCTCATCGACAAGCCGCAGCCCGATCGCCTCGAGGTCGGGCGCGGACGGCTCCCGGCGAGTCGGCGATGCCGCCGGATAAGGAGCGGCCACCGTTTCCGCCAGCGCCATCACGGCGGCATTGTTGAGCGCCTGCTGCGTCACCTGAGTCGCCGCAAACCAGCCGCTCACCGCCGCACACGCGATGACGACGGCGACCAGCGCTCTGACCGCCTTGCGCACACGCGGCTTGCCGGCAACGTTGCGCCAGCGGCCGCGCGCGCCGCGCCGGGCTTTGAACGCCGTGGACGCGGGTTCGTCGGCGGTCTGAAACGAACGCTGAATCTGCTCGTTCAGCGAGCCGTAAAAGGCGACGCGGCGGGCTTCCGCCGGATCGCGGCCCAGATAGTCGCGCAAAAACGCGGCGCGCGCCGGCGACAGCGTGCCGTCGGCGTAGGCTTGAACGTCGGCTTCGGAAAGCGGTGAATCGGCGGGGGCGTCGGTCGGTTTCATGATGCAAGTTCTCCGGCCGGGGTTCGGCTGTTGAGGTGCAAACACGGTTGTACGCCGGTTTATTCCGCTCGCGCGGCGTCTTTCAGAAGTTCTTTTACCGCGTGAGCGAGGCATCGTCCAGACCCGGGCAAACCGGTTCGCGGCGCGCTTTATTCCGTCGCGCGGAAATGTTTTTTACTTGCGCCGCGCCGAGGAATAAAAGCCGGCAAAGCGTGGTTCTCCCTGATGCAAACCCGCACACAACTCACCGGAGTTCATCATGAAGAAGATCGCTTTCGCCGCATTGTCCGTCGTCGTCCTTGCCGCATCGTCGAATGTTTTCGCGGAAGGAAAAACGCGCGCCCAGGTCTACCAGGAACTGATCGAGGCACAACAGAACGGCCTCGACTACGTGACCGACGCATCGTACCCGGATGTCAGCCCCGTGTTCGCGCATCAGGTCGAGCAGCACAAGCTGGCGCTCGCCGCCGAAGCGGCGGCAAGCCGCATGGCAAGCGAAAGCGCGTCGACGGACAGCATGAATTGAACCGCGGCGCGCGCCGAGGAGCGGCGCGGCTCGCGGACGAACGCCTGGCTACGCGCGCACGCGTTCGCCGCGCGGGTCGTACGGCGCCTTCAGGTGAAGCGTGGCCGGCAGCGATTCGCCGGCCACGTCGATTGCGTAGGCGCCGCTCGTCAGATACGCGGCGTCGGCTGCGCCATCGGGATTGTTCACGTAGCCCATCGCGACCGGGCAGCCGAGCGTGTGGCCGAACGCCGCCGAGCTCACGAAGCCGACTGGCTTGCCGTCGCGCAAAATCGCTTCGCCGCCCCATAGCATGCGATCCGCGGCGCCGTCCGCGCTCAGCACGACCATGCGGCGGCGCAGCGGCTCGTCGCGCAGTTTCAGCAGGGCGTCGCGGCCGCGAAACGGAATCTCCTTGTCGAGCTTGCACGCGAACGCGAGCCCGGCTTCGAACGGATTCGTGTCCGGCGTGAGTTCGCGGCCCCATGCGCGGTAGCCTTTCTCGATCCGCAGCGAATCGATCGCGTAATAGCCTGCATTCGCGAGGCCAAACGCTTTGCCCGCTTCGCGCAACGCCTCGTACACGCCGACGGCGAATTCGACCGGCACGTACAGTTCCCAGCCCAGTTCGCCGACGTAGGTGAGGCGCGTTGCGCGTACCGTCGCATAGCCGATGTCGACTTCGCGGCTTTGGCCGAACGCGAACGCTTCGTTGCGCCAGTCCGCTTTCGATACGCTTTGCAGCAGTTCGCGCGAGCGCGGGCCCATCACGGCGAGCACCGCATATTGGCTGGTCACGTCGACGAGCACGCAATGTTTGTCGCGCGGAATCGCTCTCTCGATCATGTCGAAGTCGCGCGTGGTTTGCGCGGTGCCGGTGACGAGCAGGTACTGGTCCGCGGCGATGCGCGTGAGCGTGAAGTCCGATTCGTAATTGCCGCGTTCGTTGAGCATGCCGGTATAGACGGCCGTGCCGGGCGGTACGTCGACGTCGTTCGTGACGAGGCTTTGCAGCACGCTTTGCGCGTCGCGTCCTTTGACCAGGAATTTCGAAAACGACGTCATGTCGAAAAGCGCCACGCCTTCGCGGCAGGCGCGGTGTTCGGCGCCGCTTGCACGCAGCCAGTCCGGCTGACCGAAGGTGTAGTCGACGCGTGCTTCGCCGGGCGTCGGCGCGAAAAAGTTGGCGCGCTCCCAACCCATCTTGCTGCCGAAGCACGCGCCGTCCTCGCGCAGCAGCGCGTACAGCGGCGAGCGGCGCAGCGGCCGCGCGCTGTCCAGTTCGCGATTCGGCCACGGCATCGCGTAGTGCAGGCCGAGCGTCTCCTTCACGCGATCGTGCAGCCACGCGTCGTTGCCGTTAAAGCGCGCGAAGCGGCGAATATCGACGGGCCACAAATCCATGGTCGGCTCGCCCGCGACGATCCATTCGGCCAACGCCATGCCCGCGCCGCCCGCCGAAGCGATGCCCATCGAGTTAAAGCCCGCGCCGACGAAAAAGCGCCGTAATTCAGGCGCTTCGCCGAGCATGAAGTTGTTGTCGGGCGTGAACGATTCGGGTCCGTTATAGAACTGGCGGACCTGTGCGGTTTCGAGCGCGGGCACGCGTTGCAGCGCGTTAGTCATCAGGATTTCGAACTGATTCCAGTCGTCGGGTAGAAGCTGGAATTCGAAGTTCTCGGGAATGCCGTTCATGCCCCACGGTTTGGCGTCGGGCTCGAAACCGCCCATCACGAGGCCGCCCACTTCCTCCTTGAAATAGATGAAGCCGTCGGGATCGCGCATGACCGGCAGATCGGGGTGCACGCCCTCGATGCGATCCGTGACGATGTAGTAGTGCTCCGCCGAGTGCAGCGGCACCGTGACGCCGCACAGTCGGCCCACGGCCTTGGCCCACTGGCCCGCGCAATTCACGACGATGTCCGCGCTAATCGAGCCTTCGTCGCCGTCCTTGTTGCGCCACGCGACGCCGGTTGCTTCGCGAGAGCCGTGCGCGTCGCGCGCGTGGATCGCCGTGACGCGGGTGTTTTCGACGATGCGCGCGCCGCGCATGCGAGCGCCGCGGGCGAGCGCCTGCGTGAGATCGGTTGGGTTGGCCTTGCCGTCGCCCGGCAGCCAGACGGCGCCGAGCAGGTCGTCGGTGCGCATGACCGGCCACAGGTCGCCGGCTTCGCGCGCGCCGATCACCTCGCACGTGACGCCGTACGCGCGGGCCACGGCGGCGGTGCGCTTGAGTTGCGTCATCCGCTCGGCCGTGCGGGCCACCGACAGCGAGCCGCATTGCTTCCAGCCGGTGGCAAGACCGGTGTCCGCTTCGAGTTCGGCGTAAAGCGCGGTCGAATAGCGGATCAGCTTCGTCATGCTTTCCTGCGCGCGCAACTGGCCGACGAGGCCGGCGGCGTGCCACGTCGTTCCGCAAGAGAGCTGGCCTTGTTCGAGGAGGATGACGTCGGCCCAGCCGAGCCTGGTCAGGTGGTAGGCGACCGAGCAGCCGATAATGCCGCCGCCGATGATGACGACGCGGGTTTGTGGGGGGAGGGGTGTGGACATGTGTGGTTGTTGGTGGCGTTGGTGTGCGTAGATTGCCGTATAAGTGCACGGAATGCAACGTGAGACGCGAGGCTGTGTGGTGGTTTGGTGGTGTCATGTGGTGGTCGTATTTTGGCGGTAGGTGAGCGATCGACGTGCGCTCGGATCAGTCTGAGGGCGAGTTATCTTCCGCACGGGACAGCAGCGAAGACGGCTGCAAGGTCGGTTGGGAAAATGGCTGGGAAGGGCGTTGGGAAGGGCGTTGGGACGGCGGCTGGCAAAGATGCAGCGAAGGCTGCGGCGAAGCCGCTTGCATATTCGGCTGTGAACGCTGCGGTAGGCGTCGGGCGTCGCTCCGGCGTCTCGCACGCCGTGAACTAGGGGGGCTGCAGCCGACTGTGGAAATATGTTGGAAATCCCACATCAGCCCGTCGTTTTGCTAAACTCACCGCACCCTTCATCCGCCCGACTCCATGCTCTCGACCCAACGCCAGGCTGAAATCCTGCGGCTCGTCCGCGAGCAGCGCACCTGCACGATCACCGCACTTGCCGCGCGATTCGAGGTGTCCGACGAAACCATCCGCCGCAATATCAAGCCGTTGATCGCGCAGGGTCTGCTGCTGAAGGTTCACGGCGGCATCACGCTGCCCGAGCGCCTCGACGAGCCGCCGTTCGAGCGGCGCATGGCCGCGAGCCTCGCGGGCAAGCGGGCCATCGGCGCGCGCATCGCCGAACTGGTGAGCGACGGCGATTCGCTGATTCTCGACGGCGGCAGCACCTGCGTGCACATCGCGCGGGCCTTAGTGGCGCGTTCGCGGCTGACGGTCGTCACGAACTCGATCGAAGTGGCCCGGCTGCTCGCGCCGCACAACGGCAACCGCGTGTTCATCGCGGGCGGCGAAGTGCGGGCCGACGACGCCGCCGCGGTCGGCGACAGCGTGCAGGCTTTCTTGCGCCAGTTCCACGTGCGCTACGCGATCGTATCGGTGACCGCGATCGACATGCGCGGGCATTTCATGGATGCACTGCCGGCAGACGTCGCGTTTTCGCTGGCGGCGTTCGCGCAGGCCGAGCGCCGCGTGGTCGCCGCGGATCACGCGAAGTTCGGCCATAGCGCGCTGCTGCACGCGTTCGGCGCGGATTGCGTCGACGTGCTGGTGACTGATGAGGCGCCGGCGCCGGCGCTTGGGCAATTGCTGGCGGCGGCGGGGGTGGAGGTGGTTGTGGGGGTGCCGGCGGGTGGGGAAGCGTAGGGCCGTGCTGGTATCTCGAATGGGTTAGATCGCGACTCGTTTTGAGGTCAAGGGCTGTTCAACGAATTCGGCCGACGGTTTCCGTTGCTTGAACCTGACTGGTTCGACAACCTGGACTCGTGATGCGGATTCGTAAGCCGCTTGCCTGCCCGCGCGGCAACGGGAAGTGCGTGAGTTGGGAGGACGGAGGTGACCCCGAACGGTCCTTCGACTTTCCTTTAATCGGATGTGCGCAATGAGAAGTGAGTTCAGCAGCAATACGGCGGCTACGTTATGTCTTGGCGTCGGAGTCACCCGGATATTTTGCCTACGACCTTCGGGACGACGGATACTTGATCGTTCGCAAGTAGGCCCGCCGCTCATCGTCAGTCATCTTGTAGACCAGTTCAGGGGCATGACCTCGGCGTCGAAACTTCCGGGCAGGAGGGAATGCGGGCTTATCCTCATCACTCGGAGACGTCGTATGAACGTTGCAGAGGTTCGCTTTGGCATCCGTAAGCGGCATCGTGGAGCGGAGAATACAAAGGTCGTCGAAGTTGCGACCTATCTCCCCTAGGATCTCTACATCTCTCTCTGCGCTTAACGATTCGAACGTTTCGCGATCGTGGACTCTTTTCGTCTCCGCACGATAGCGTTCGTGGGCTATGTACTCAGCTTCGCGTAGCCACTCGTCCGCAATCGTCACCAGTGTCACGTGCTCGAGATCGTTAGCGCCGTGCAGATGATAGTTCCTTGCGCGAGAAAGGATACTGCGCGAAAGGCCGACCTTTGTTCTTCCGTTGCCAAATCTAAAGGCGTAGATCACGGATCGATCCTCAAATTCGGCAACGGCCCGCCTAATGTGCAAAAAGCTCTGGTTCATGTTGTGCGCGATGTCCCGGTTTTGTCGGGGCGGCAAGGCGGCTATCACGTAGAGGCCACATGCCCGCTGGCGGAAAGGTCAGAGCCGCAGTGTTTACACTTTATGGCTTCTGCCCTGATGTCTTCCGCACAGAAAGGACATTTCTTCAGTTCCCGCGCTGTAGCTCCTGCGGCTGCGGCCTGCGCCGAAGCGTTTAGAGAAAAAGCAGTAGCAACCGGTCTGTTCGCCGCTATGTCGGCGAGGACACTGCCGCCATCGACGTTCGTCCAAGAGGATGGAACTTCAGGAGCCAAGGGCGTGGCCGCTCCCTCAACGCCGGTATGGGCCCAGACGAGGGCGCCCACCCATCCAAGCACTGTCCAGCCAAGCAGGAGGTTCAGAACAAAGATGGCCACCCGGTTCGGGTGTTTCCGGTGCGCTGCAGCGAACGCCGGCGAAAAGTAAAGCGCGATTGCGGCGGGGAAAAAGATAATCGCGCAAACCAGTGCAATGCCGTTTGTGCCGCTTCCGATAAGGCCGGTGACGGTCACAAGCGCCGCCAATCCCCAAAATCCACACAATAGTCATCTAGCCCCCGAGGATTGCTTTTTTATATGCTGCGCGAGGATATTAGCACGTGGCAATCCGGCGACGATTGCGCCTAGATCAGCATGCTTGTACCACTGCGCAACGCAACGACGCTGCATGATCCAAAGCCGCTGCGAGTTTGCAGGCGATCTCCTCAGTCGATCAGGCGGTCGAGAACCAACCCGCCAGTCGAACGAAAAGCGGGCGCCGGTACTGGCCGCTCTGCTTATATCCGGATTTATGAAGCCTGGATGGTGGCCACAGCCTGATGAGCATTTCAAATCTGGCGCGGAGAAAAAATCCGATGACGATTCACTTGAACGCCCGGGTCGATAGAAGGGGCATTCGTCTTCCGCTTTCGACAATCCGATGACCATGACACCATTCGCGGCGGGCGCGTGTTAGACCCCTGCACCGCCCAACCGCGCCACGCCCAAATCATAACGACGCACCATTCCCCCTCGCCGTCTCAATCGCACGCGAGCCAGCCGATACCCCACACCTCCGGTTCCCCCACCAAACCCGCCTCGCGATCGCAGGGCTAAGCAGCGACGACGGCGGCATCATCAGGTTGACGACCTTTAGAAACGCCGTCGCCAGCGTGCTGTCGCGCGTCGCCGCGACGTGAAGCTTGCCGATGTACCAGTTGATGAAACGCAGCATCGGCGGACGCGCGCCCTTGACGTGTGGATGACGCAGGTCGTTGCCCACCGCAATGTCCCACGGAATGTCGACGATCTTCGCGGCCGACCGGAAGAACCGGCGCGCAAGATCGTTCGAGCCCGCGCGCAGGCACTGCTGCAGCGCCAGCGCTTCCTCCGCCGCGACCGTCATGCCCTGGCCGTAGACCGGATTGAAGCTGCAGATGGCATCACCGAAAACGAGGTAGTTCCCGGGGAACCGTGCAAGCTTCTCGTACCGCCGGCGCAGGCTGGAGGCGTATCGGTACTGCGTGTAACCGGTTAGCGGTTCCGCTCTTGCGACAACGTCGTGAATCTCCATGGTCGGCAGCGTCGCCAGATACGCGAGAAAGCCCTGGTCGTCGTCCGGTGCGTCGTCGCCAAGAAAACCGCCGGCACTCACGATCCAGCTGTCGTTTTCCTGCGCGAGCATCACGCCATTGCGCCAGTTCGGCGCACTACCGGCGACAACAATACCGTGCTTGCCGTCAAGATCAGTCGGCCGACGCCGATAGGTACGGGTCATGTAGCAGATGCCGATCTCCACCTTCTCATTGGCGGGAGGCGGGTAGCCGAGCGCTTCAAGCCACGCCGCACTGGATGAGCCGCGGCCAGTCGCATCGACCATGAGGTCCGCGCTGAGAGTCTGCTCCGGCTTGCCGTCGATACATGTGCGCACACCGGTGACGCTCTTGCGAACGGGGTCGGTGGCAAGGCCAGTCACAGCGCAACTCTCTATGGCGCGCACGTTCGGCAATCGCAGCAGCCGTCGGCGTAGATGGCCTTCGAGCACGGGACGGCTCGCAAGCAGACCGGTCAGGTCGCTCCTCGCGTTAGCAAGCCTCACGTTGTGACCTATCCAGATCACATCGTTGGCGACATCGCCGATCAGGCCGCCGCTTTGCGCGACGACCTCGGCGTTGTATCCCGCGAAGAATTCCTCGAGTATCGCGCTGCCGCGCGCAAGCAGACCATGCGTATGACGACCCTGTGGCACGCCCTTGCGCGGCGTGTGGGCTGCCGGAAACGCATCGCGTTCGAGCAAGGTAACCCGGGTATAGAAATCCGACAGCACGCGGGCGGCCAAAAGCCCACCCATGCTGGCGCCGATCACGATCGCATGCTCGCCCAGATTCTTCATGGCAATCCTCCAGTTCAATCCGTCGCGATGAGTCGAGCGACCATCGCCTGCTGGCAATGCTAGGATTGCCTCGTCCCCTGAGCGTCCCCCGGACGCCGTCATCGAGGATCGTCCCGTCATGCCTCTGTTCAGCGTGCACACGCTTGGATTTCCGGAGATCCGTCGGGATGACCGGCTGTGCCCGCTGCCCTTGCGCAAGGGCGTGGCGCTGCTGGTCTACCTGGCCGAAGCGACGGGAGCAGTCGGGCGTGAAGTCCTCGCCACGATGTTGTGGCCCGAAGGCCGCGAAGAAGTTGTGCGGGCGCGGTTGAGGCGTCTGTTGCATCGCCTGCAGCTCACGCTTGGCGACGACGTTCTCTCCATCGACCGGTCGACGGTTCGATGGTCATCAGCAGTCAGCCTGCAACTGGATTCCCAACTGTTCGAGCAAGCCTGCGACCGCAGCGAATTCGAGTGGGCCTGCCGCCATTATTCCGGCGACTTTCTCGAAGGCTTTTCGCCCGGCGACTGTCCGCAGTTCGACGAGTGGGCTTTTTTTCGCCGGGAGGCGCTGCGAGGCCGGGCAATCCAGGCGCTCGAGCGAGTGGTGCACGACAGGAATGCGGCGGGTGACTATGCAAGCGCGGCCGCCCATGCCGGCCGTCTTGTGGAGCTCGATCCGCTTAGCGAAGTGTACGGGCGGCAACTCATCCGCAACCTGCTGCTCGCCGGAGACCGGCTCACCGCTCAGCGGCACCTCGCGGCGCTCACGCAGCGCCTTCGCGACGAGCTCAATGTGGCGCCCGAATCCGCGACCCGCGCGCTGCTCGATGCCGACGCAAGCTTACCTGTCGAGCACCCGCCGTCGACGCGCTATGTCAGCGGTGACGGCGTCCATCTCGCGTTCCAGACCTATGGTGCCGGCCGCATTGATGTTCTGCTGGTGCCCGGTTTCGTGTCCCACGTCGAACGGGTCTGGGAGGAGCCCCTGTGCCGGGCGTTCCTGTCCGCGCTCACTGAGATGGGCCGTCTTATCCTGCTCGATCGTCGCGGCATCGGGCTTTCCGACCGGGTCGGTTTCAACCCCAGCGTCCACGCGACCGCGCAGGACATCGGCACCGTGCTTGATGCCGCCGGCAGCCGCCGGGTCGTGTTGTTCGGCGCGTCCGAGGGCGGACCGGCATGCATCAAATTTGCCGCTGAACACTCCGACCGTGTCGCCGGCCTCGTTCTCTTCGGCTCGTTGGCGAAGGGCAGCGCGACGCCCGACTATCCGCACGCGCTGCAGGCCAGCCAGTACGACACGTGGCTGCGGCAGCTCGTCGCCGGCTGGGGTGGTCCTGCCGGTATCGAAACATTCGCGCCGAGCCTCGCCGGCGATCCGCAGGCGAGAGCCTGGTGGGCCGGGTTGCTGCGGGCCGCGTCGAGCCCCGGAGCCATCAAGGGCGTACTCGAGGCGTTGCGCGATATGGATGTGCGGCCACTCCTCGGCCGAATTTCCGTTCCGACTCTGGTGCTGCATCGCGAGGGCGACCGCGCCGTTCGCATCGGCGCCGGCCGGCATCTCGCCAGTCACATCGCGCAGGCGCGCTTCGTCGGGCTCGACGGTGCGGATCACTGGGTCTTCGCGGGCGACCAGCAACCGGTGCTGGACAACATCAGGCAGTTTGTCGGCAACCCTTAACTTGCCGACTGCGACGTCCATTCGCTGAAGCTCAGCCCGTCACGAATGGTTTTATGTTTTGCCCATTCCACTTCGGCAGCAGTCGCGTATGTCACCCCCGGCTCCCACCAGAGTGCCGCTTCCTGTTGCACAGAAGGTCGTTTTTCCATTCGAGCGACCAACGACGCAAGCCTGGGTCGGGCAGGGGAGCGCCAAGACAATCGCAATGGGCGCGTTTCGATGAACTGACAAACACAGGTGAGCAGGATGTCCTGAGCCGAAATGACACCGGGGACGAAAGCGCCGTCAGCGCCGACAAGCTGGGTCTCGAACCAGTCGAGAAGATACTGGTTGCGCATCGCACATCGCGCGGCGTGAACATTTTCTTCATGCCTGACGCCGGACCACTGCAACTGCGACACCATCGTCGTCGATACGCCGAACGTCTGTAACGTCGCGAGAACGAGCTTGTCGTGCCAGCTTTCCGTCGCGCGCACATAGTCGGACGCCAGGGGCTCCATGCCTGGGGGCGCAGGCGCGCCTGGATACGTGGACATGAGGTAATCGATGATCACAGCGGAATCCCAAAGCGTCAGGTTGCCGTCAACCAGCGTAGGAACCTGAAGCGTCGGCGCGACCTTTGCACGCTCTTCGACGCTGGGTGTCGTGAAGGTCTCCTCGCGCTCAAAATCGAGTCCCTTCTCGACAAGCACGATACGGACGGCACGAGCGAAGGGCGATCCTGTCGTGAAGAACAGCTTGCGCATCGTGGTCCCCTTGATTGACGGACGGCGTTGACGGACATCCACTGCAACGTGGCGAGCGCAGCCTGATGTGTGTGGATGAACTGCGTGCAACAAACGGCGCGCTTTTTCAGTAGGACCGGACAATCTCCCTGGACGCGCTGCAGCGCGCACGCGAAGCGTCGGCAACACCTGGACGATCGGGCAAAAAATGTCGACGCACGGGCAGGACGGCAACGGCCTGCGCGAGGCAAAGTCCGTCACAGGATGGGACGTGACATTTCAAGGTCATCCGTCGTTCGCAGCCAAACCTTCCACCGGTTCCGGAATCCTGGCGCGCCACCAGACTTGCGCAGATCGGTTTAGGCACAGTGGCTTATCGGTTCGTGCAAAAGAGACAGCGTGAGATGCCGATGAAACGCCTGATAAGCCGCGCGATGTACCACCCGCTCATCGCACTATCCATGTTCTACTTTATCGACCTGATGTACAACGTCGACTACAGTCCAACCAGCGCTCTGCTCGTGCTGGCAGCGAAATCCATGTCGCGGGTGGCGAACGTGTTTAATAAGGGGTAGGGCTATACGTCGATATGGCACACCCACGCCACTCAAATATCGATCACCACATCACCATGCGGCCTCGCGCAGCAAATCAGCACGTTCCCTCCCGCAGGTGAATCCAGCGGATTGGGCTCATACACGACGGACCCCGAGATCAACCCGCTCTCGCAGTTGTGACAGACGCCGCTGCGGCACGACCAACGGACGGGCACGTCACATGCCTCGGCGAGTTCGAGAATGCTCTGATAGGCCGACGCGTTCCAGTGCGCGGCGATGCCACTGCGCGCGAACGATACCAGCGGACCGGTGTTCACAGCGTCTTCAGGCAGATGTGGAACTCGCGTGGGTACGCCGGCGATGCCAGGCGTCATCGACTCCCCGCCGTTGAAGATTTCGACGTGAGTCCGTTCGGGCGGCACGCCGAAGGCCGCGAGTGCCTCTTTCATATCCGCCATGAAGACAGTCGGTCCGCAGAGATAGAAGTCCGCGTCTCGCGGGACGCCGACCTCGTCCAGGACCGCTCGCGACAGGCGACCGGTCGCGTCGAAATCCTCGCCCATCCGGTCGCCCAAGCCGGGCCTGCTGTAACGGACGTGACTGCGGCCGTGAGCCAGCGACAGCACCAGGCGGCGCGCTTCGGCGGCGAATGGATGGTGCTGCGCGTCGCGGGCGGCATGCATCCACAAGACCTGCCGCGTCGAGCGGGCCGTCGACAGCGCGTGGAGCATTGCCAGAAGAGGCGTCGCGCCGATTCCCGCGCTGACGAGCACAACGGGCCGCAGTCCTTCCTGCAGAGTGAAGCTCCCGCGCGGCGAGCTGACATCGAGCGCATCGCCGACACGCACATGCTCCCTCAGATAGTTTCCAGCCGCGCCATTCGGCTCGATCTTCGGGCTGATTCGATAGCGTTCCGTCGATGCAGCACCCGAGAGCGAATAGCTGCGAAAAAGCGGCGGGCCGTCGACGGTCCTTTGAAGACGCAGCACCACATACTGGCCGGGCAGAGCGGGTCGGAGCGGCTGGCCGTCCGCGCTCGTCAACGTGAGAGAGAGGACGTCCGCGGACTCCGGCTCGATGGCCGCCACTCTGAGCGGTCGAAACCCGGGCGGAGCCGGATGCGTCGCCGCTGCGGGCGCGAGGCCCGCGTTACCGCCCGCGCTGCCGCTCGCCTCGCCGCTCATGCGGCTTTGCAGTAACGCCTCGAACGAAGAGCGCCATCCCGGCGAAAGCGCCTCGATCCGCAATGCGCGTTCGAGTCGATCGCGCGGATGATCGGGCGAATAGAGGAGCGCGTTGACCTCTGCGACTGTCATCCGCTCCGTTGCCTCTCCGACCTTTACGATCTCGTCGCCCGCGCCGACTTCGCCTTCTTGCAGGACGCGCAAGTAGAAGCCGGGCCGTCCGCTGGATGTCAGCAAAGCGGGCATCCGCGGCTCGTTCATTCGAATGCCGACGCGGTAGCAGGTGACCCGTGGCTGACTGACCTCGAACAGTGCGTCGCCGATCCGATAACGGTCGCCGATGCACACCGCAGAGTCGGGCATTCCCTCGATCGTGAAGTTCTCGCCGAACTGGCCGTAGACGAGATCGGATCGTTTCAACTGCTCCTGCCAATAACGATACGATTCCATCTGGTAGACGAAGACGGCTCGCTGCTCACCGCCGTGTCCAGCGAGATCGCCTTGGCCGTCTCCATCGAGATTCAGCCGCCTGGCCCAACGGCGACCCGGCACCGGGTTCTTCCAGATCCCGGTGTGGACAGTGCGGCCATTCCAGTCGATGTCGCGCGGAAGCCCGACATTCACCGATAGCAGTTGAGCCATGCAAGCCTCAATTACGTTCTTGAGTCGATCTTTCGGGCGAGGAAGTCGCGTATCAGCGGCACCATCTCGTCCGCCTTGTCTTCGAGCGCGAAATGACCCGTGTCGAGCAGATGCGTCTCGATGTGCGGCAAATCCTCTTTGTACGGATACGCGCCATCCGCCGGAAAGATGACGTCGTTCTTGCCCCAGACAATCAGCATCGGCGGCTTGAACTCACGGAAATACGCCTGCACCTTCGGGTAAAGAGGCAGATTGGTCCGGTAGTCATAGAACAGGTCGAGCTGGATGTCGTTATTGCCGGGGCGATCGAGCAGCGCCTGGTCATGGATCCAGTTGTCCGGAGAAATACGCGTGCGGTCGGACACGCCATCGGTATATTGAAAGATGGTCGTCTCGAGCGTGAGCAGCGGCAGCAATGCTTTGCGGCTCGCGTCCGAGCCGTCGGCCCAATACGCCTTGATGGGGTCCCAGAATGCCTTGAGGCCCTCGTCATAGGCGTTTCCGTTCTGGACGATTAAACCTGCCACGCGATCCGGATGCTTCAGAGCAAGCCGCCAGCCGACGGGCGCGCCATAGTCCATGACATACATCGTGTACCGATCCGCGCCGAGCTGATCGAGCAGGCTGTCCACTAATTCAGCGTAGCGGTCGAACGTGTAGGCGAATTCGGCACGATCCGGCATGTCGCTCTGACCATAGCCGGGGTAGTCCGGTGCAATCACGTGATAGCGGTCGGCGAGTGCAGGAATCAGGTTCCTGAACATATGCGACGAAGTTGGAAAACCATGCAATAGCAGCACAACGGGAGCGTCGAGCGGTCCGGCCTGTCGGTAGAAGATCTTCAATCCATCCACCACCGCGGTTCGATGATAGGTGACGGGAACGGTAGGACCGGTGCGCTCGGCAGCAGACGAAGTACTCGAGGCTGGACTGGCCATTGCGATGCTCCTTGTTCGGATGGCCGGTCCGCGATCACCTTCTTTGCTCGAGGATGTCGAGCCGCGGCTCAGCACTGTGTGAGAGCTACAGAAATACGCTGCAAGAAAGGCATGTGAAGCGAGGAAGTTCGGACGCCGACACCTGGATCAAGTCATTGCGGCGACGACGTCGTCAGTGGATACCACCGCGTGCGCGAGAAACGCATAGTTGATCATGGCCGCTTTATAGCCATCACCCCAGACGGGATGACGTGGCCCCGCGGTCGCATCGGCTACGACCGACACTTCAAAGCCCTGCTCGAGCAGGTCGCGCAAATGCGCTTCCACGCACATGTTGGCGAGCATGCCGCCGAGCACGACTTTGCTCATGTGACGTTTGCGCAATTGCAGTACAAGGTCATTAGTTTGCGGACCGAAGACCTTGTGCGGACTCACGACGATGGTCTGGCCGTCATCAATGTAAGGCTTGAACTCAGCCAGCCAATCCGCGCCCGAGCTTTCGAATCCCTGAAGGTTCAGAGCGCCTTCTCGCGCGAACGTACCGGTTGCGAACTCGTCCGCTTCGAGCGGACCGTTGAACTTCCACGCGCGATCGGTCGGAAAGAAGTAATGCGGAGATATGAATACATTGATCTTCGCGGCTTTTGCGGCCTTGAAGATCCTCAACATGTTTTCGACGGTTCTGTTTTCCGTGACGCTCGCACCCACCGCACCCCAATTCTTTCCCGTCGGGCTCAGCACGTCGTTCTGGGGGTCGATGAAGACCACGGCCGTATCGATTGGATCACAGTTCATGCCGGGTCCTCAGTAGAGAAACGGATGGCCGTCGAGCCTCCGCTTACATGAAGTGTTAGGAAGCGTAGGTTAGTCGCTACCGTTTAGCAATGCGGAATTTTGGTGCGACTGTGGCCCCTTTCGCGAGAGAGAACGATCGCGTCATGCGAACGTGATGCGCGGCATGTCTATCCTCTCTGGCGATGAACGCGATCGTGCTTTTGCTGTGATGTCGACTCCGCACCATCGAGGTGCCATTCATATGCAAAAGCTGAATCGCGTTCGAGCCACTTCTGCGCGCGTCGAATAACGCGCAGCGTATCCATGCGCCGCCAGATGCATTACTGCTGCGCATGCTTTGCTGCGTCTTCAATCACCGCGGCCACTTCCTTCGGGCGCGACTCGTACACCGAATGGCTTGCACCCGCCAACACGGTGGTATGGCTATGCGCGCGCTGGTAATAGAAGCGTTCGAGATCCGGATTGATGATCTTGTCGTCGGCCGCGACGATACCCCAACTCGGCTTCATGGTCCACGCGGCCACTTTCATCGGCGCGGAGAAAACTTTCGCGGCCGTCAGGATCTGCGAGCGCGACTCGAACTCGGCTTCCTTCAGCGGCAGATCCGCCGCGAAATCCTTCGCGAAGTCGGCGGGATTCAGATAGGTGTAGCCGTCGTCGGTTTTTTTGATTGCGCCTGCCTGCTTCGACGTATAGCTGGGCATCTGCTTGCCGAGGTCGCTTTCGTCTTCGCCGACTGCCGGTGCATGCGCCGCCACGTACACCAGGCCGGCCACTTTCGGATCGACGCCCGCCTCGGTGATAACCGAGCCGCCGTAGCTATGCGCGACCAGAATGGTGGGGCCATCCTGCAGATCGATGACGCGTTTCGCGGCGGCCACGTCGTCGTCGAGCGACGTCAGCGGCTCCTGCACCATCGTGACGTGATAACCGTCTTTGGTGAGGATGTCGTAGACCGGCTTCCACCCCGAGCCGTCGACCCACGCGCCATGAACCAGAACGATGTTCTTGATCGGCGCCGTAGCGGGTTGCGTGGTTTGCGCCATTGCGCCAGCGGATCCCAAAAGACTGGCGGCCAAGGTCAAGGTCGATACTGCGAAAGGAAAAATCTTCACTTTGAAACTCCAACGAAAAAGGTTTGATTTGAAGAGCGGGCGACGCTAAACGATATCGCGTGTCAATGCACGACGGAGTCGTTGAGCAGGGCCACTTAACTGCCGGAGTAGATATTGCAGTAGCTAACCGGGCCGACGCAGCCGGAGCTCATCGCCGTCTGAAGCCGTGTGCCCGCAGCGGAAGTGCCACGCTGCGCGACACCGCCGACAGCTTGCGTAGTCAATTGCCTGTCGTTCTGTGCGGCGATCCTGGCTTCTGCCGCCTGGACATCAGCCGGGTAGTTGACGTCATCGCCTCGGCTCGGGTTATAGCCGGCCTGCTCGACGCGAACAAGATCCGCCCGAACTTCTGCGCGCGTCAGCGGGGCGCTCGACTGAGCAAAACTGAGAACGGGAGCGCCAAGCGTGGCAGCGGCGAGTGCAAGAGCAACGAACAGTTTCGACATGGTAGGAACTCCTAAATAAATTTAAAATTTGCTGGACCATGAGTTAGCCAGCGGGACAGTGATAACGACAAGCCGGATCGGTTCTCGGTTGACTTCGATTATCGGTCGATTATCGGTTCGGCTTTGGTCTACATGGGGGCAAACACGGGCGCCGCGTGCTTATTCCAAAAGATTTTTACAATCGATCCGATTGCCGTGTCGCATTGCGGGAAGCGGGTACGGGGTTTGCTCGCCTCCGGTGACGAACGATGGCGCCTAACGCAAGACAACCTCCATAGGTTGCGCGCTGGCCCAAACCGCTTTAAGAGGCGGATTTTTTACCGGAGGAACGAAGATGAACAAGGATCAGCGTGAAGGAATCAAGGAAGAGCTCAAAGGCTTCGTGAACAAGGGCGTTGGCTCGATCACCGGAAACGAGGGCCGCAAGGCGAAGGGCGAGGCGCAGATTACGACCGGCGATAACCGTAAAGAGCTCGGCGACCAGACGGACAACATCGAGAAAGGCAAGGTCGATCCGGGCAATCCGTCCAACCTTTAATGCTCGAGAAGTGCGGCCGGTCTTACCTCGGCTCACCGATCGGAAGGAGCAGTCGGATGCAGGAAGTGCACACTCATCGCGGTTTCACGGTGACCGTTCTCGCGGAAGACGATCCCGCAGGCGGCTCGACGGTGACCACGCGAATACAACGTGACGACGGCGGTCAACCGGACAACGGCGAGTGGACTGCGCCGCGCCAGAGCCGCTCGCGTTTTCGCGGCGCGGCCGCAATCGGCGCGGCGCTCGACGATGCGCGCCGCCAGATAGACAGCGCCTTGGGCAGCGACGACCCACTCGGCGAATAAGCGCCGCTGTCCAAATTGGTGCGCGTCGCGCGTTGCCGCTTGCATCGCGAGCCAATAACAATCCCCGCCCACAACCCATCCCCACGAGCGCCACCTCGCACAGCCAAATCCCGCCAACGCGTAAAATGGCCGGTTATCACTGGCAAGCAACGCTTCGAAAAATCGTGGCGGTAGACAACGCACCGTCCGCCGAATCGATTCCATCGCGCCGCTTGCCTTCGCCGGCTTGAAGAGGATGCACGCTGATGTCGTCAGTTTTCTTTGATCGCGAACGGATTGCAGAGTGGCTCGGTGATCACACCGTCGCCAAGGCGCGCGCGGTCGGCCCTGTCACCAACATGCAATGGCACGGAGCCACACTGACGGGCGACGTGCAGGGCAGCCAGCCCGAGCCCTACCGAACCCGCGTGCGCTTTCGCACGGACGGCGGCACGCCGTGGGCGCAGAGCGATTGCAGTTGTCCGGTCGGCCGCAATTGCAAGCATGTGGCCGCGCTGCTGCTTGCCGAGCTCGAGTATCACGACGAGATGGACCACATCACTCGCGTCGACGACGATGAGCGCAGCGACAGCGCGCCGCTCGTGACGCAACGTGCGTCGGTGGAACGCTTCGGTCCGCCGCAGGGCGTGCGCCCGGAACTCGTGAGCTGGCTCGAACGCTTCCGTGCGCGCGCTGAAGCCGCCGATGCCGCCGCTCAGAAAACGGCTGCCGCCCGCACCGAAACGCTCGCCTACCGGCTCAACTGGTCCGACTTCCACATGCGCCACGAGGTGGTGCTGTATCGCGCGCGCTGCGATGCGGATGGCCGCATCGTCGAGGTCGGCGAGACGTGGGGCAATGTGGAATCGGCGCTGCTCAAGCAACCCAGGTTCGTGTCGGACGAAGATCTGTCGATTCTGCGCGGCCTGTGGCTTGGCCGTTCGCGCGAAGACTTCGGGCAATTTATTCTGCGCGGCACGAGCGGCGCGGAAATGCTGCAAAAGCTGATCGCCACCGGGCGCCTCTTCTTCGACTTCAAGCTCGCGCCCGGCGATGACGCGCCGACGCCGCTCGCGCGCGCCGCCGACCGGCCGGGGCGCATCGAATGGGAACCGCTTGCCGACCAGCGTCTGCGTCCCGTGCTGCGCACCGAGCCGCGCGCGAGCATGGTGCTGCCGACCGAGCCCGTCTGGTACGTGGATGGCGACGCGCGGGAGGCGGGCATCGTGCGCTCGTCGCTGCCGTTCCAGCAATTGCCCGATTACCTCGCGATGCCGCCGATCTCGCTGGCCGAAGCGCCGCTCGTCGCGTCCGTGCTGCGCGAAGTCGCGCCCGAGTTGCCGTTGCCGCCCACCCACGACACATCGGCGATTCGCGTGATCGACGTGGAGCCCGTGCCCGTGCTTACGCTGAACAGCCACGCGCTGCCGTCCGCTGCAAAGACCAGCAAGCCTGGCAAGGCGGGCAACGTCGCCAAAAGCCAGGCCGTCGAACTGGCCGGCGTGAGCTTCGACTACGACGGCGTCAGCATCAACGTGGACAGCAGCGTCACGCTCGTGCCGATGCCGGGCGGCGACGTCATCCATATTCGCCGCCGCTACGACGCCGAGAAAAAGCGCCTGCTCGAACTGCGCAAGACCGGGTTGCAGAAGGTGCCCACGAGCCGCGTATTCGCGTCGCGCCTGTTACCCGACACGATGCTCGGCTTGCCCGATGCCGAAGCGTGGTCCGCGTTCGTCAACGACGCGGTGCCCGAACTCGTCAGCAAGGGCTGGCGTGTGACGATGGCGCCCGAGTTCCGCTACAACGTGATCGAGATCGATGCAATCGACGGCACCGCGCATCAGGCCGGCGACGGCTGGTTCGATCTGGAAATGGGCATTCGCATCGGCGAGCGCAACGTGCGGCTCGAACCGCTGCTCGCCGATCTGTTCCGGCGCGACCGGCGCTGGCTTGGCGGCGCGCTCGAAGCCATCGCCGACGACGAGCCGATCGAGCTCAAGACCGAAGAGAATAAGCGCTTGCGGCTGCGCGCCGACCGGCTCAAACCGGTGGTGCGTGTGCTGGTCGATCTGTTCGATTCGCTCGGCGGGACGCTCGCCGATGGCGCGCCGCTGCGCGTGCCGTCCGTCGACGCAGGCCGCCTGCAGGCGTTGAGCGACACGGGCCGCTGGCAATTCCGTGGCGACGATTCGATCCGCCAGCTCGCCGAGCGTCTGCAAGCCGGTCCGCGTTTGCGCGAGGTGCCGGTGCCCACGGCGTTGCGCGCGCAATTGCGCGTTTATCAGCAGCAGGGCCTGAACTGGATGCAGTATCTGCGCGAGCAAGGTCTTGCCGGTGTGCTCGCCGACGACATGGGTCTCGGCAAAACCGTGCAGACGCTCGCGCACATTCTCGCGGAGAAAGAGGCCGGACGGCTCGACAAGCCCGCGCTGATCGTCGTGCCGACCACACTCGTGCACAACTGGCGCGAGGAAGCGCGACGCTTTGCACCCGAGCTGAAAGTGCTGGTGCTCAACGGCCCGCAGCGCAAGGAGCGCTTCGAGCAGATCGGCGAACACGAACTGATTCTGACGACGTACGCGTTGTTGTGGCGCGATCAGAAGGTGCTCGCCGAGCATCAATATCACCTGCTGATTCTCGACGAAGCGCAGTACGTGAAGAACGCCACGACGAAAGCCGCGCAGGCGATCCGTGGGTTGAGCGCGCGCCATCGTCTGTGTCTGACCGGCACGCCGCTCGAGAATCACCTCGGCGAATTGTGGTCGCAGTTCGATTTTCTGCTGCCCGGATTTCTCGGCAGCCAGAAGGACTTCACGCGCCGCTGGCGCAATCCGATCGAAAAGAATAACGACGGCGTGCGCCGCTCGCTGCTAGCGCGCCGCATCCGGCCATTCATGCTGCGGCGTCGCAAGGACGAGGTCGCGAAAGAACTGCCGGCCAAGACGACGATTGTATGTTCCGTCGATCTCGAAGGCGCGCAGCGCGATCTGTACGAAACGGTGCGCACGGCGATGCAGGAAAAGGTGCGCGCCGCGGTGAGCGCGCAGGGCCTCGCGCGCAGCCACATCATCGTGCTCGATGCGCTGCTGAAGTTGCGGCAGGTGTGTTGCGATCCGCGTCTCGTGCGCACGCTGCGGACTGCTCAGAACGTCGGCGAAGTTAGCGAAGGTTCGAGCGCTCATACGGCACGGGCTTCCGATAAAACAGAGAAGGGTGTGCGTTCCGCCAAGCTCGATCTGTTGCTCTCGATGCTGCCCGAACTGATCGACGAGGGCCGCCGCGTTCTGCTGTTCTCGCAGTTCACCGGCATGTTGTCGCTGATCGCGCAAGCGCTCGACGAAGCCGCGATTCCCTACGTGATCCTGACGGGCGACACGACCGACCGCGTCACGCCCGTGCAGCGTTTTCAGCAAGGCGAAGTGCCGTTGTTCCTGATCAGCCTGAAGGCGGGCGGCGTGGGTCTGAACCTGACCGCCGCCGACACGGTGATTCACTACGACCCCTGGTGGAATCCGGCCGCCGAGAATCAGGCCACCGACCGCGCGCATCGGCTCGGTCAGGACAAGCCTGTGTTCGTCTACAAGCTGATCGCGGCAGGCAGCATCGAAGAAAAGATCGTGGAATTGCAGGAGCAGAAGGCGGGCCTCGCCGACAGCATTCTCTCGGAAGACGCCGCGGGCGCCGCCAAATTCTCCGACGACGACCTCGACGCGCTCTTTGCGCCGATGCCCGAGCTGGAAGGCTCGAAGTGACGCGCGCGGTCGCAACGACCGTGCGTGTCGATCACAACCGCGCGTCTTTCAAAAACGCCGTGCCGCTGTAAAGCCCGCCTTTTGATCGTATTCAAATCTCGTCACATCTGACTCGCTACTGTTCAAAGGCGTCACAAATCGTCAAGGATTGCTGAGTTTGACCTGATGCCGTCAACGGTTTCTTTTCGCACTCGTTGAACACGCGACCATTAATCGGTCAGTCAACGCATACGTTAAGGAAAACACCGTCATGAACAAGCAACTTCTCGCCGCCGCCGTCGCTGGTCTGTTCTCGATCGCCGCTTTCGCGCAAGCCTCCGCGCCCGCAGCTGCTTCCGCGCCGCAAGCGGCTCCGATGCATGCAGCTTCGGCCGCAACGCACGAAGGCGAGCCGGTAGCCCCGCATCATCACGCGACGAAGCAGCACAAGCACGCGCACAAGCACGCGCATAAGCATGCACACAAGCACGCGGCATCGACGGCACAGGGCGACGACAACAGCGCGCCCGTAGCCGACGAAGCAGCGCCTGCCAAGCCGTAATTTTTCCGTCGGTTAGCGAGTCTGCGAAGAAGCGGGCCGGTGCGAGCGCATCGGCCCGCATCGCCGCATTCGCCCGCATTCGCTTCACATCGGCATGAAGAGCGCCATCCGGCCGCGACGCCGATTTGCATGATTGCATGGTTGCATTAGCGCACACACAAAAACGCGAGCGCTGAAACGCCGCTCGGCAAGATCACGATCTCTTCTCATACGTTAATGAAAATCTGTTTGCCCCGATGCGCAGCGCCGCGCGTTCTGAAGCTGCTCGCATGGTCATTGGCCGGCGCGCTGAGCGGCTGCTCGCTGCTTTCGCCGAGCACGCCGTTGCTCGAAGCGCCGGTCAGTTCGTCCTACGATCCGATCTCGGCCTGGACGGCCGGCAATGCGTCGGCCGCGTTGAATCCGCCGACCGTGCCCGCGGGGTTTTATCGCGTGAATCCGGGCGATACGCTGACGGCCATTGCGCACGACTTCGGCCGCGACGCGTCGGCGATCGCCCAATGGAATCGTCTTTCCGCGGATGGCTCGCTGCGCGCCGGGCAGATATTGCGCGTCGCTCCGCCCGCGGCAACGCAGAACGTTGCGGCCGCAACGGATCAGCGCGCGGCCGCAACAGCGGATAAGCGCACGGATGCGGCATTGACCACCGCCGCCGACGCCAAAGCGCGGCTTGCCTGGCCCGTCAGCGGCGCGGTCAGCGAGCCGTTCGTGGCCGGCAAGACCAAGGGCGTGACGATCGCCACGCGCGCCGGCGAACAGGTCAAAGCCGCGGCGAGCGGCCGCGTCGTCTATGCGGGCGGCGGCATCGCGGGTTATGGCCAGCTCATCATCGTCAAGCACGACTCGCATTTGTTGACCGCTTACGGCAACAACCGCGCGCTGCTCGTCAAGGAAGGCGCACCCGTCAAGAAAGGGCAGGCCATTGCGGAAGTTTCCGCGGACGCCGCCGGCGATGCGTCCGTGCATTTCGAAGTGCGCAAGGACGGCAAACCCGTCGATCCGCTCGCCTACCTTCCCAAGCGCCATTAAGCCGGCGTTTGTTTCCCCGAACCCACCAGACCGCACACGACGCGCGACGCTGTTCACGCAGCGCGGCGCGCGCGACAACGCTCATGATCTCTGATTTCCGCAGTTGTTCGACAGGCCGCCTTTCATCGGCGCTTGCATTGTTAGGCGCCGCGCTCGTGCTGGCTGGCTGCGCGCAACCCGACGCGGGCGTAAGCCCGTCGGGTTTCGACGCCCCGGCCATTCACACGCTGCGAGGCGCGGGCGGATCGCGCTCGAAACATAGCGACGGCGTCGGTGCGGACGCTGCCGGCGTGCCGCTCGCGTCGGCCCCGCAGCCGCACGCGCACCGGCAGCCGCACGCGGACGCAGACGCGAACGCCGATGCCGACGCCGATGCAGACACCGACACTCAGTCCAGCGCCGACGATTCGCCCATCGTGCCGGCCTGCGCCTGCGGCAAGGGCTTTCAGCAGACGGGCTTCGCTTCGTGGTACGGCAAGCTCTTCGACGGACGCCGAACCGCGAGCGGCGAACGCTACAACATGCATGCGTTGACGGCGGCGCATCGCACGTTGCCGCTAGGCGCTTGCGTGCGTGTGACGGCGCACGGCCGGCCGCGCTCGGTGGTGGTGCGCATCAACGACCGCGGGCCGTTCGCGCGCGGTCGCATCATCGATCTTTCGTATGCCGCCGCGGAAGCGCTCGGCGTTCGCGCGGCAGGCCATGCACAGGTCACGCTCGAACACATCGCGCCGGTGCGCGGGGCCGACGGCACGCGTCGCTGCATGGATCAGCCGGTCTGATGTGACGCGTTGCTCATGCCTGCCAGTTGGTTTCAGCGGGCTTACGTATGGGTGACGGCCGCCGGTCTTCCTGGGCGTCATCGGCGAGGCCGGACTGTAACAAATCATCGCTTGTGTAAAACGCGCTGTTTTGCGGGTCTTTGGTCGTAAGTTTTTTGACGCCGCATGCAGCACTGCTTGCGGGCGCACAGCTATTACGGCGTGCGTAATAACTACCGCCTGCGTCGTTACAAAAGTACTTCTTTCATCTTGAGGAAGACTTTCTTAGCAGCTATTTTTTGAGCACTCGTGTGGTAGCCCCCGCGAGCGTGTGGTGTTTTTTGAGCGGCATCGTCTCATGCGGGACGATGCCGTTTTTTTGCGCGCGACGCCTTGCGCCGGCGTTCGCTTCACGTCCGATCCGATCGCGCGGCGATCGACCGTATAAAGAAGAACAGCGCTTATCGGATGGCTCGACGACATCCACAATGTGGCCACGGTTGCAGGCAAGCCCGCACCGTTCACTTACGCGCAACGAGCATTGGCAAGGAGCATTGCTATGGATATCCGGACGAGGGCAACAACGATTCATGTCAGAGAGCGGGGCAGCGGCGAACCGGCACTCGTGTTTCTGCACTACTGGGGCGGATCGTCGCGCACGTGGGACGCGGTTGTGGGCGAACTGTCGAGCGCGCAGAGGAGCATTGCCGTCGACCATCGCGGATGGGGCAATTCCGCGGCGCCGGAGCAAGGCTATACGATCGCGGATCTGGCCAACGATGCGCACGATGTCATCGAAGTACTTAAGCTCTCGCGCTATGTGCTCGTCGGGCACTCGATGGGCGGCAAGGTCGCGCAACTGGTCGCGTCGCGCAGGCCCGAAGGACTGCAGGGCGTCGTGCTCGTCGCGCCGTCGCCGCCTTCGCCGATGGTGCTTCCCGACGAGCAGCGCGCCGCGATGGCGGCGGCGTACGACTCGCGTGAATCGATCGAATGGGTGCTGGATAACGTGCTGAGCGCGAATCCACTCGCGCCGGCGCTGCGCGAGCAGGTGATTGCCGACAGCCTGCGTGGTGCGCCGCAAGCGAGAGCAGCCTGGCCGAACGCCGCGATGCTCGAGGACATCACGCACGAGGTCAGCTCGATCAACGTGCCCGTGCTCGTGGTGGCCGGCGAACTCGATCAGGTCGATCGCGTGGACACGTTGCGCGCGGAGTTGCTGCCGCGAATTGCCGGCTCGCGTCTGCAAGTGCTGGCGGGCACCGGACATCTGTCGCCACTCGAAGCGCCGTCAGCGCTTGCGGCGATCATCCGGCAGTTCGTTGGCGAACTGGGCGCTTCGTAGCGAGCGAGCGGCGCGGATTCGCGCGTGCCGGCGGTGCTTGCCTGAAGCGATCCCACGGCGGCTCGTCGCCGAAAGCAGCCGCGAGGTAGTCGAGGAAGTGGCGCACCTTCAGCGGCAGATGGCGCGCACTCGGATAGACCGCCTGGATCGCGAGCTCGGACGCCTGGTACTCGGGCAGCAGTTCGACCAGCTTTCCGCATGCGATCTGCTCGCCGAATACGAACGTCGGTCCGTAGACGACGCCCGCACCGGCGAGCGCGGCTGCAAGCAGCATCTGCGTATTGTTGGCGGCGAGCCGGCAGGGCCCGTCGATTACGTGCGCGCGTCGTTCGCTGTCGAAGAGCGTCCAGTCGCCGACGGACACCGCTTCGCTGAACGTGAGCCGCGGCGCTTGCCGCAAGTCGTCGGGGCTGCGCGGCATGCCGTTGCGTGCAATGTAGTCCGGCGACGCGCAGATCACCATGCGGCAGGGCGCGAGCCGCCGCGCGATCAGCGCGGAGTCACGCAGGCGACCGATCCGCACGGCGACGTCGACACCGCTTTCAAGCAGATCGACGTAACGGTCCGACAGCGAAACTTCAACGTTGACGTGCGGGAATTGCTCCATGTATCGCGCGAGCACTTCGCCCAGGTGCATCGCTCCGAACGTGACCGGCGCGGCGACTCTGAGCACACCGCGCGCGGTGCCGTGCGCGTCGCTGGCTTCGCGGTTGGCTTCGTCATAAGCGTCGAGAATGCGCTTGCATCGCTCGTAATACGCGTGGCCGACATCGGTCAGGCTCAAGCGGCGCGTGCTGCGCTGAAGCAGCCGCGCGTTCAATTGCGCTTCCATCGCGCTGACGTACTTGCCGGCCATCGCAGCCGATAGGCCAAAGCGGCGCGCTGCCGCCGCGAAACTGCCTTCGTCGACGGCGGCGACGAAAACGGCCATGCCAGTCAAGCGGTCCATGCGTTCCTCGATTCGATTGCGCAGCGATCCGCGCGGGCTATCCCGCATGAGCGGAAAATCGCGATTATCGACGCAAACGAACCACTGTTGCCACGCTCACGCCGCCTCGGTCTCGCGACGGGGCGCCGCGCGATGCGCCGCTTGCGGCCGCTCGATCCGCCGATACGCCGCCTCGGCGAGGATCAACGCGAGCGCAATCAGCGCGGCGGCCACGACGCTCAGATAACGCCCGCCCGTCGACTGCAGCACGATGCCGCCGAGCACGCCCGAACACGCGAGCCCGATATACGTGGCCGTGTTGTTCAGCGCGAGCAGCAACGGCGCGACCTGCGGCGAGACTTGCACGAGCCGGTGCTGCTGCGGAACGATGAGCCCCCATCCGCAGAGACCCCAGACGATCAGCGCAATGACAGCGCTTGCGACGTGCGCCGAAGTCCACGGCAGCGCGCAGAAGTTGATCGCGGCAATGCACAGCATCGCGTTGATGATGTGGCGGCTCGCGAACTTGTCGACGAGGCGTCCGGCCAGCAGATTCCCCACCGTCGCCGCCACGCCCCACACCAGGAACAGGCCCGCGAGCATGCGCTCGTCGCCGTGCGTCACGCGATTGAGCACGACGCCTGCGTAGGTGTAGACCATCAGGAAGCCGCCGAACGCGAACAGCGATGTGAGCAGCGTGAGCGCGACGCGCGTGTCGCGGACCGGCGTGAGCCGGTCGCGCAATTTGATCGGCTGCGGCTGCGCGACGGAGGGCAGCATCGTCCACACGCCGATCATCGCGACGAGACCGAGCAGCGTCACGAACCACAGCGTCGTTCTCCAGGTGCCGAATCCGCCGATAAACGTGCCGATGGGCGAACCGAGCGCGGTCGCGCCCGTCAGGCCCGCCGTCACCGTGGCGAGCGCGCGGCCGCGCTTTTCGGGCGACGCGAGCGCGGAGGCGACGCCCAACGCAGTAGGCGAAAAGAGCGCGGCGCCGAAGCCCGCGAGCGCGCGGGCGAACAGCACCCAGTGCAGGTCGGTGGCCATCGCGCTGATCGCGTTGCCGACGACGAAAACGCTCAGCGCGCCGACCAGCAGCGGCTTGCGCGGCCATGCGCCGGCGACGGCCGCCATCACCGGCGCGGCGATCGCGTAGGTCAGCGCATAAAACGTCACCATCAGGCCGGCCGCGCCGACCGAGGTATGCAGCGAGGCCGCCACGCCGGGGAGAATGCCGGCGACCACGAAGTTGTCGGTGCCCATGGCGAACATGCCGAGCGCGAGTATCAGTAATCGACGGTCCATGTGAAGGTTCTCTACTTTTTAGCCAGCCTGTTGCGTTCCGATGCACGGCCGCGCGGCCCTGGCGCGGCGATGCGGTCCTGTCTGCGCCGGACGGCCGGCGCGATGCATAGGCCAAGCATAGCCTTCGTTGACCGCGTCTCAAATGTCGTATATACCATCAATTCAGGACATGGCTGGAGCCGCGCATGCACACGATCGGTTTTGTGGTTTTTCCGAACTTCTATCTGATGGGGTTTGCGGCCGTCACGGCGTTCGAACTGGCCAACGGCGTGCTTGAAGAGCCGGCGTACGACATAACGCTCTTGTCGGAGACGGGCGGGCTCGTGCCGTCGTCGGCGGGGATTCGGGTAGAGACGCAGCCTTTCGGCGACGCCACGTTCGATACCGTGATGTTCGGCTCCGGCGTCGACATCGACCTCCGGTCGCCCGCGCTGACCGCGTTCGTCAGACGCTCGCTCGAAACATCGCGGCGGATCGCAGCGCCCTGCACAGGCGCGTTCGTGCTTGCCGAAGCGGGCGCGCTCGACGGCCGGCGCGCCACCACGCATTGGCGGTTCGCGAACGATCTGCAGCGCCGCTTTCCGAAGATCGCCGTCGAGGAAGATCAGATTTTTATCGTCGACGGGCCGATCTGGACGTCCGCGGGCATGACGGCCACCATCGACATGGCGCTCGCGATGATCGAGAAGGACCACGGCCAGGACGTGTCGCGCACGGTCGCGCGCAAGCTCGTGGTGTACCACCGGCGCGCGGGCGGGCAGTCACAGTTCTCGACCTTGCTCGACCTCGACCCGAAGTCCGACAAGATCCAGAAGGCGATCGATCACGCGAACGCCAATCTGCGCAACGCATTGACCGTCGAAGAACTTGCCGAGGTGGCGGGACTCAGCCCGCGCCAGTTCAGCCGCGCGTTCAGTGCCGAGACGGGGCAGTCGCCCGCGAAAGCGGTCGAGCATTTGCGCGTCGAAGCCGCGCGGCTGATGCTGGAAAAGGGCCGCCTGTCGCTGGATGTGATCGCGGACGAAGTGGGCTTTACGGACCGCGAGCGGATGAGGCGCGCGTTCCTGCGCACGATCGGGCAGCCGCCTCAGGCGGTGCGTCGTTTGAGCCGGGAGGCGCGCGGAGTGGTGGAGTTGCACGCGGGCTAATTGCGTGCAACAGCGGCCATAAGCGGTGGCGCCCGCAACGCCTGGTGGATTTGACAAAGCTTAAACGATTTATTTTGAGACAGTTCCTATACTGACTCACGAATGTCAAATCGCTGTTTCCGCGCTGTTTTCTGTTCCCGGCCGCGGTTTGAAAAGCAAGGCGGCGGGGCCAGCACCGCGCGAGAGAGACCAACTAATCCAATAGCGAGCCCAGTGGGCGAAGCGCTAATCGGCAGCACCTGAGAGGCAAAAACGAAAAACGTCGGAGCGGCGCGCAAGCCCGCACCGAGCGGCATTCGGCGGCATTTTGCGGCATGCAGGCGGCTCCCAAAACGGTACCAAAGCGGTGCCAAAGCGTTGCTCGAAAGGGCGATGCAATGCAAAGGCCGCCGCTGCGGCGAGTTTAATGATGCGAGCATAAACGCGCGTTTTTTCGATTATGATTATCGCCGGTTTTGATAATCGCCGCTCCTAAATCAAAGAAAATGCGCACAAATTTTGAGACGGGGCGGCAACAGCTTTACGGGGCGCGAGGCGAAGGACCATTAGTTGAAAGAAAGTGGAAGAAACTTCGAAATGAGTGGAAAGCCGGATCGTCGGTGCCAGCGAGCACCGGCATCCCGGCCGATCCGCCGGTTTGCGGCACCGGTTGACGGTGCTCGTGCGCTGGCCCCAGTTATAGATGACGAACAAACGTAAGTCGCGTTGCGGGGTTTTATGAGAATTGCTGTCCTGGATGACGATTCGGCGCAGGCCGATCTAGTTTGCCAAACGCTGTCGGCGGCGGGCCATGTCTGTCATGCCTATGGCCAGGGTCGCGAACTGGTGCGGCAGTTGCGGCGCCAGACCTTCGATCTGCTGGTGCTCGACTGGAACGTGCCTGACATGTCCGGCGAAGATGTCCTGCGCTGGGTGCGGGAAAGTCTGTCGGAGCGGTTGCCCGTTCTGTTCATGACGAGCCGCGGCCATGAAAGCGACATCACGTCGATTCTGAATACGGGCGCCGACGACTACGTCGTCAAGCCGGTCTCCGGCGCGGTGCTGCTTGCGCGCGTCGGTTCGCTGCTGCGGCGCGCCTATCATCTGAAGCCGCCGTCGGCGAAAGAAGTGTTCGGCGAGTTCGAATTCGACCTGCACGCGAAGCATGTGGTGGTGCGCGGCACGAAGGTCGCGGTCACGCAGAAGGAGTTCGAGCTCGCGCTGCTGCTGTTCCAGCATCTGAGCCGGCCGCTGTCGCGCGCGCATATTCTCGACGTCATCTGGAAGCAGGCGACCGACATCCCGTCGCGCACGATGGACACGCACGTCTCGATGCTGCGCAGCAAGCTCGGTCTGCGCCCCGAACACGGCTATCGTTTGACGCCGATTTACGGCTATGGCTACCGGCTCGAACGGCTCGAATCCGCGAGCGACGCGCCGGCCGCGGCCGACCGTCGGGAAGCGGGGCAGGCGTGACGTTTGCCGTCGATCTTGCCGTCGACCTTGCCGCGGCGGGGCGCGGCGGTGCAGCGTCGGCGAGCCGCCGCGCGAGCGCGTGGCTCGCGGCAGCCGGCATGCTCGCGATTGCCTGTTTCGCACCGCCTGACGCGCACGCGCAGTCTTCGCGCGCGCCCAGGCAGCGCGCGAAAGCCGCGCCGCCCGCCTATGTCTCCTACGTGACGCGCGAAGGCGACACGCTATATGAAATCGCGAGCCGCTATCTGATCGACGGCGGCGACTGGGCGGTGTTAAGCCGCCTGAACCACGTGCCCGCGCCGCGCCGCATGCACGCCGGCGTCGCGCTGCGCCTGCCCGCCGACAAACTGAAACAGGACCCGGAAACCGCGCGCGTGATTGCGACGAGCGGCCCCGCCGAACATGCGTTCGGCAAGGGGCCGTATGTGCCGCTTGCGGCGGGCGAGATGCTCGGCGAAGGCGACCGCATCCGCACCGGAACCAACGGCTTCGTCACGCTGGAACTGTCCGACGGCTCGCACGTGACGTTGACCGACGACGCGATGCTCGACATCGGCAAGCTGCGGCGAACCGCACTGACGGGCGCGGGCGACCGGCAACTCGAGCTGCGCCGTGGGCGTGTCGAAAGCGAGGTCACGCACGCGACGAAGAAAGACGACCGCTTTCAGATCCGCTCGCCGTCGGTGGTCGCGGGCGTGCGCGGCACGCACTTCCGGGTCGCTTACGACGGCGACGCGCAAACCACCGCCGTCGAAGTGCTGGATGGCGCGGTCGGCGTCGATCCCGATTCGGCTCTGTCACGTGCGCCTGCACCCGGCCTGCCGTTGCAGGCGTCGGCGCAACTGCTGGCGGCGCGCTTTGGCAGCGTCACGCGAGCCGGCGGCGCGCCAGGCGAAGCAGTCGAACTGCTCGCCGCGCCCGCGCTTGTTCAACCGGCCCGCGTGCAGGACGGCAAGACGGTGGCCTTCGATCTGATACCGGCCGCCGCCGGTGGCTCCGCTGAGACGGCGCGCAAGGCCGCGGCCTATCGCGTGCAGATTTCGCGCGACGCCGACCAGCTCGACCTGATTCGCGACCTGCGCGTGAGCACGCCGCACGCGGACTTTGGCGATCTCGCCGACGGCACGTATTTCTTGCGCATCGCCGCCATCGACGCAAACGGGCTCGAAGGTTTGCCGCAGGTGTATGGCTTCGAGCGGCGTCAGTTCGGACTGACGGCGTCCGCCGCGCCGCGCGCCGGCAGTCACGAGTACGAGTTCCGCTGGTTCGTGAGCCGCGCGCCGGCGTCGGGCGAAACGCGCTTTCGCTTCGTCATGGCGACGACAGCGGATCTGCGTCATCCGATCGTCGATCGCGCCGATCTGACGGAGGGTCAACTGGTGGTGAGCGATCTGCCGCCGGGCGTCTATTACTGGACGATCGTCGCCGAGCAGTTCGACAACGGCCGCTTCTACGAGACGACGAGCGCGGTCCGCTCGTTCACGCTCGCGCGCTGACGTTGGCGGATTGGTGATCGCTTCGGTGGCGGATTCGCTGGTAGATTCACGGAGCCGCATGCGATACGCTCCCGGACTCGCACGCCCAACAGACCCTACGCGCACGCCTTGCTGAACACATCTACGCGCCTGAGCCTCGACCCGCGCGCCCGTCTCGGACGGCGCGCGGGTCGGCGTTTTCTGATCGAATGGGCGGCGATCGGGAGCCTCGGCCTCATCGTGATCCTGCTCTGTTCGATCGGACGCATGAGCGCGAGCGTCGATCACCTGGTGTACGACCACTTGCTGAGCTGGCGCGCGCAACCGGTGCTGCCCGACATCGTCGTGCTTGAAATCGACAATGAAAGCGTCGCGGAACTCGGTCGCTGGCCGTGGCCGCGCAGCGTTCATGCAAAGCTGCTCGAGCAGATCGCGAGAGCGAAGCCTGCCGCCGTCGTCTACGACGTGCTCTTCACAGAACCCAATGCCGACGACGCCGCGCTTGCCCGCGCGATCGCGCTGAGTCCCGACTTATCTGCCGGTGCTGCTCGAAGATGCGGGGCGCGACGCGCCGCGCGTGGTCGTCGAGCCGGTCGCGCCGCTTGCGCGCGCCGCGGCCGGCCTCGGGCATATCAACCTCGAGGTGGACAGCGACGGCATCGTGCGCAGCGTCGCCCAGTTCGAAGGCGACGCCGACGCGCGCTGGCCGCAATTGATGGTGACGGTCGCAAGGGCGGCGCAGCGGGGCGCGTTTGTGCTGAATCCGCAGCCGATGAACCAGGCGAGCGCAGCGCGCGGCGACGCAAGCAACGACGCAAACCCCGACGCAAACCCCGACGCAAACCCCGACGCAAACCAAGACGCAAACCAAGACGCAAACCAAGACGCATCCACCGACGGCCGCTTCCTCATCCCATTCAGCCGCAACGCGCAGCGCTATGCGAAGCTGAGCTTCGCGAGCGTGCTTGCCGGCGACGTCCCCGTGGATAAACTGCGTGGCCGCATCGTCGTAATCGGCGTGACCGCATCGGGCCTTTACGACCGGTTCGCGACGCCGGTGTCCGGCGAGTTGGGGCCGCTGCCCGGCGTCTACATTCATGCGAACGTGCTCGATACGCTGCTGACCGGTCGCCAGGTCCTGCCGGCCGCGCGATGGTTGCTGTTCGCGGTGTCGCTGGTCTCGCTTGCCGCATTGCTGGCCGGTTTCCTGGTGTTGTCGCCGCGCCGCTCGTTGCTGCTCACGGGCGCGCTGTGCGTGATCGCGCTGACGGGCAGCGCCGTGCTGCTCTACGGCGCGCGGCTGTGGCTGTCGCCGGTGCCGGCGATCATCGGCGTGGTCGTCGTTTATCCGATCTGGAACTGGCGGCGCCTGGAAATGACGATGGCCTATCTGCGCAAGGAACTGCAGCGCCTCGCCGACGAACCGCATCTGCTGCCGCAGACTCCGCAGACGCCGCAACGCCGCCGCGAATTCGGCGGCGACGTGCTGGAGCAGCATATGGCGCTGATGGCGCAAGCCGCGCAACGCGTGCAGGACATGAAGCGCTTCGTGTGGGACAGCCTGAACAGCGTGCCGGAGCCGATTCTCGTCAGCGACGTGCGCGGCATCGTGCTGATCGCCAATCATGCCGCCAAGGCGCATTTCGCGCGGCTCGGCGCGCCCATGCCGGAAGGACGCGCGATGCAGGCCGTGCTCGGCGGGCTGACGCTCGTCAAAGCGATCGACAGCGGCGCGGCGTCGGACGCCGACCAAACGCTCTTCGCGCGCGCACACTGGCCCGCGCTGCTCGATCCCGCGCGCAGCGAATTCGCCGCGCTGATGGCGCAGGGCGTCGAGGTGCGAGACGCCGACGAACGCGATCATCTGCTGCGCTATGCAAACTGCACCAACGCGCAAGGCGAGACGACCGGCTGGATCGCGGGTCTCGTCGACGTGTCGGCGCTGCACGCAGCCGAGCGTCAACGCGAAGACGCGCTGCGGCTGCTGTCGCACGACATGCGTTCGCCGCAGGCGTCGATTCTCGCGCTCGTCGAAATGGAGCGCGCACGCGAGACGCCGGCGCTCGCGCGCGGCGTGCTCGAGCGCATCGAACGTTATGCGCAACGCGCGCTGACGCTCGCCGATGACTTCGTGCAGCTCGCGCGCGCCGAATCGCAAACCTACATGCTGGAGCCGGTGAATCTCGCCGAGCTGATGATCGACGCGAGCGACGAAGTCTGGCCGCAGGCGCACGCGAAGCGCATCGCGCTCGATACGGGAACGGACAGCGCGACAGGCCGCAGCGGCCGCGACGAGAACGACAACGACGGCCACTGGATCTGCGCGGACCGTTCGCTGATGACGCGCGCGCTCGTCAACATCCTCAACAACGCGGTCAAATATAGTCCATCGGATACGCGCATCGCCTGCGAGCTGTCGTATGTGAAGTCTGCCGGCGTGTCGTGCACGATCCGCGACGAGGGTTATGGCATTCCAGAGGAACAGCAGGCCGGCTTGTTCGAGCGCTTCAGGCGATTCCATGAAACCGAGCGGCCCGACGTGGGCGGCGCGGGGCTCGGCATGGCCTTCGTGAAGACAGTCGTCACCCGCCACGGCGGCGATGTCGAGGTCGTGAGCGCGCCTGGCCGCGGCACGGCGGTAACGATCCGCCTGCCGGCACTGGACGACGAACAATCGGAGTTGCCCACGAGGCCTCTTCATGGCGTGTGAGCACGCAACCTATCGAAGCGAGGAGAGAACGGTGAAAGCGGTGAAAGCGGTGAAAGGGCTGAATGCGATCCTTATCGGCGCGCTGCTCACGGCGGCGACTCTCGCCGGCTGCACCGGCATGCACGCCGACGTGCATACCGCCACGCCTGCAACTGCACTGCCAGGCGAGCGGACCTATAGCTTCGCGCGCATGCCGACGCAGGGCGCGCAGGGTGCGCAGAGCGACCACGCGCAGATCGAAACCCAACTGCGAGACGAGCTGGCGAAGCAGGGCTTTGCCGATACCGCTGACCGTCCCGCGCACTACGTGCTGTCAGTCGGATACGAAACGCGTCCCGCCGAAATCGGCGTGGATCGCAGCGACTGCACGGCCGGCGATTGCGGTCCGCAGAGCGGCGCACCGTTCTCGCTGTTCGGGGCACGTGCGTATAGGCATACGCTGACGCTGCGTTTTTTCGAGCGCGCGAGCGGACGCGAGATCTACAAAGTGAGCGCGGCCAGCACGGATCGCGACGCCGATCCGCTGCGCGCGACGCCGTCGCTGATCAAAAGCGCGCTGGCTCAATTTCCCTTCGACGCACCGGCCGACTGGCGCGTCAAATTGCGCATGGATAAAGCGCGCGGCGTGCCGGATGTCGTGTCCGTCGAGCCGCTTGAAAAGTAACGCCGCTGCTGCGCTTAGAGGTTCTCAGGCCAGCGGTTTTCGAACACACAATCGGCGAGCGGCATGCGATCCGCCCAACGCTCGGTCTGCAGCATCGGCTCGCTATAGAACCGGTCGACGTGCCCAAGACACAGTATCGCGACCGGCCGCGCGCCTTCGGGCATATGCAGAAGCCGGCGTACCGCATCGACGTCGAAGAGCGACACCCAGCCCATGCCGAGGCCTTCCGCGCGCGCGGCGAGCCACATGTTCTGGATCGCGCACGCGACTGACGCGAGATCCATCTCCGGCAACGTGCGTCGGCCGAAAACGTGCCGCTCGCGGCCGTCCATCAGCGCCATCACGAGCAGCTCGCCGCATTCCAGCATGCCTTCCACTTTCAGCTTCATGAACTCTTCGCGGCGTTTGCCGAGCGCGTCGGCGGTGGCAAGCCGTTCGCTTTCGACGGTTGCATGCAGCGCGGCGCGCAACGCGGGATCGGTGATGCGCGCGATCCGCCACGGCTGCATGAAGCCGACGCTCGGCGCGTGATGCGCGGCGTCGAGGAGACGCTGCAACACGGCGGCATCGACGGGATCGCGCACGAAATGGCGCATGTCGCGGCGTTCGTGGATCGCGCGATAGACCGCATCGCGGTCGGCGTCGTTAAAAGGCTTGGCCATTGAAGAGAGCGGCCGCGAAAGCCGGGTTGGAGGGCCAGTAAGCGTGCATATAAGTTGCGACGATGGAGCCGGCGCGATATAGCGCCTCGCCGGGCGCATCGCCTTGAGGCCGCGTGGCCGAGCGCAGCGGCACTAACGCGGTGCTCACCTTCGAGTAGTGAAACGTGTGACCGGTCATCACGCCATGCAGGCTGTCGATCTGCTGCATGCCGAGCGCGGTGAAACGCGTTTGCATCGTCGCGTGGCCGGGCAGCAGGCCGAGCATCGGCGTGCTGACGCCTTGCGTGTCGGTGAGTCGATCGAGCAGATACAGCATGCCGCCGCATTCGGCGACGAGCGGTTTGCCGTTTGCCACATGCGCGCGGACCGCAGCGGCGCTGCGCATGTTGGCGGCGAGCGCCGCCGCGTGCAGTTCGGGGTAGCCGCCGGGCAGATACACAGCGTCCGTGCCCGCGGGCAACGGCTCGTCGGCGAGCGGCGAGAAGTATTGCACGCGCGCGCCGAGTGCTTCCAGCAGCGTGACGTTGGCCGGATAGATGAACGAGAACGCTGCGTCGCGCGCAATGGCGATCTCCTTGCCTTGCAGAAGCGGCGGCAGCGCCAGCGGCGTGGGCGCGCCGAATTCGACGGCGGGCGGCAGGTCGGCTAACGCCGTATCGGCGAGCGCATCGGCGGCGCGTTCGAGGCGCGCGTCGAGGTCGTCGATTTCGGCCGCTTGATGCAAGCCGAGGTGACGGTCGGGCAATTCGATTTCATCGCTTGCTGCGAGGTGGCCGCACCAGCGCAGCGTCGGTGGCAACGCTTCTTGCAGCATCTGCGCGTGACGCGCCGAGCCGACGCGGTTAGCGAGCACGCCATGAAACGGCACGTGCGGCCTGAAATTCGCGAGCCCGAACGCGACCGCGCCGAAGGTCTGCGCCATCGCCTTCGCAGAAATGACGGCGAGCACGGGCACCCCGAAAGCGCTCGCGAGATCGGCGCTGCTCGGTGTGCCGTCGAACAGACCCATCACGCCTTCGATCAGGATCAGATCGGCTTCGGCCGCCGCCTCGGCAAGCAGATTGCGGCACGCGTCCTGACCGACCATCCACAGATCGAGCGACAACACCGGCGCGCCGCTCGCGTGCGCCAGAATCATCGGATCGAGAAAGTCGGGCCCGGTCTTGAAGACACGCACGCGCCGCCCGAGCCGCCGATGGTAGCGCGCAAGACCCGCGGTGATCGTGGTCTTGCCCTGGCCCGACGCGGGCGCGCTGATGAAGAGCGCGGGGCAGGCGGGCACGTTCAGAACTCCACGCCGCGCTGCGCTTTCACGCCTTGCTCGCGATACGGATGCTTGACGATGCGCATTTCGGTGACGAGGTCGGCGGCTTCGATCAGCGCCTCGGGCGCATGACGGCCCGTCACGACCACATGAAGCATCTCTGGACGCGCGGCGATCACGGACAGCACTTCGTCGAGCGGCAGGTACTCGTACTTGAGCACGGTGTTCAGCTCGTCGAGGATCACCATCTGATAGTCGCCGCTTTCGATCATCCGGCGCGCTTCGTCCCAGCCCTTGCGCGCGGTCGCGATGTCGGCGTCGCGGTTCTGCGTGTTCCAGGTGTAGCCGTCGCCCATCGTGACGAAATCGCAGTTGGCGATGGCGCCGAGAAAGTCGCGCTCCGACGTATGCAGCGCGCCCTTGATGAACTGCACGACGCCAAGACGCATGCCGTGGCCGAGCACGCGCACGGCCATGCCGAACGCAGCGGTCGTCTTGCCTTTGCCGGTGCCGGTGTTGACGATCAGCAGACCCTTTTCGACGGTCGCGTTGGCCTGCTTCTTTTCGTGGCCTTCGCGCCGGCGTTCGGTCATGCGTTGATGCGATTCGGGATCGGTCTTCATGGAAGGTCCTGGTCAGTGAAGGTGGCGCTGCGCGGCAGCGCGTGTTCGGTCGATGCAATCGCCACGGTGACGTCCGCGTGGACGGTTTTGCGAGCGACGAGATAGGGCGTTTGAGCAGCAGCGTGGATCGACGCGCCAAGCAACGCACAAGGTTCGCAGACGCCGTCGACGCCGAGATGCTCGCGCGCGGCCGCCGAGGGCTCGGCGACATGCAGCGCGGCGATCTGCGCACGAGTGAAGAATTGCAGCGGCAACCCGTGGCGCGCGCAGAACGCGAGCAAGCCGGGTTCTTGCGCTTTTGTCTCGATCGAGGCGACGGCCGCGATGTCTTCGAACGCATGCGAGCCGAGCGCTGCGCGCACAGCGTTTTCGATTTCTTCCGCCGACGTCTGCAAGCGGCAACCGATGCCCACGCTAAGCGTTTTCATCGGACATCCTTCGCCAGCGACGCCACGCCGCCGATCACCACGATTGCGGGCGAGCCGAGTCCCGCGCGCGCGACGGCATCGGCGAAATCACCGAGTGTCGCGAGCGCATGCCGCTGCTCGGGGCGCGTTGCGGATTCGATCGCGGCACACGGAGTCTGTGCCGACATGCCCGCTGCCAGCAACGCGCCGACGATGTCGTTTAGCCGCCGCATGCCCATATAGATGACGAGCGTCATGCGCGTGGCGGCGAGCGCGGCCCAATCCGGCTCGCTCGTGCCCGCGCCGTGGCCGGTCACGAACACGACGCCTTGCGCATGATCGCGGTGCGTGACCGGAATGCCGATGGCCGCCGGCGCCGCAATGCCGGCCGTGATGCCGCTGACGATTTCGACATCGACGCCCGCGGCATGCAGTGCCTGTTGCTCTTCGCCGCCTCTGCCGAACACGAAGGGATCGCCGCCTTTGAGTCGCGCGACGCTGCGCCCTTCGTTCAGATGCGCGAGCATTTGTTCGACGATGCCGTGTTGCGGCGTCGACGGATGACCGCCGCGCTTGCCGACATACACGATGCACGCATCGGCGCGCGCAAATTGCAGCACGTCGGGGTTCACCAGATCGTCGACGAGTATCACGTCGGCTTGCGCGAGCGCGCGGGTTGCCTTCAGCGTCATCAGTTCGACGTCGCCGGGGCCTGCGCCGATCAGCCATGCGCGTTTCATCGCGGCATGCGCCGCGTCGGCGCACATGCAATCGCGCAGCGTCGACATACACGCAATGTGATGGAGATTGAAGTCATTCGAAACTGTGCATTCGCGCACGACAGCAAACGCGGATTGCAGACCGCTTCCCTAAGTCGTGCTTGAGCGCCTTCACATCCGTCCCTCGCGGATTCCGGCGGCCGGCGGCGTGACGTTGAGAACGCACGGCCGCCTCCGCGTCTGGCCGGTATCCGGGCTGGCGGCCTCACGCGCTTTGCCTTCCCGCCCACATTCATTCGAATGTGCTGGACAGTGGCACTGAAAACGCATGTGCGGCGCAAAAAATAATCGCGCCGCCGGTCGCTTACCGTTGCGGGGACAGCACAGGTTGAGCGCAAGCGCGCTGCCTGTTTCCCGTTTAACTGCACACGCGAGCGCATGTGCGGGCACCAGACGCGCGCATACGATAGCACACGGCAAGCCCGTCCGATAAGCGCGCCGGGCTTGCGTTTTCTTGACGGCGCAAGGCGCGCGGCCTACACTCGCACGCACTTCTGGTGCTCGTGTGCGCGCTCGTGCGCATGCAGTTAAACGGGAAACAGGGCGCCCGCCTCGCATGGATCGGGTCAACCTGTGCTGCCCCCGCAACGGTAAGCGAAAAGCGACGTCATGGCGGTTTGCATGGCGCCGCGGAGCCGGCTTCGATGTCCACGCGCAAGGCCGCGTCGGCATATCACCACTGGGCGAGAAATCACTCGTCCGGGAAGGGGAAGCGGCGCTTTCGCCAGCCCGGATACCGGCCGGAACACGAAGGGCGAACGCCGCGGGGAAGCGGCGCTGCGCTCATGACCTCATACCCGTATTCTGCGTTTCCCTGGTGTAGCGGCAAGGCCGTCGTGCGTTCCCGCGTTTTGCGATGCGACGTCATGCGCGAAAGCGTGTGATTCGGCCGGCCAGCAGATGCAACTCTCACGGATGGACTCACCATGCAAGTTCAGATGCGCAAGATTCCCGTCACCATCGTCACGGGCTTTCTCGGCAGCGGCAAGACCACGTTGCTGCGGCACATTCTTCGGAATGCGGGCGGCAAGCGCATTGCGGTGATCGTCAACGAGTTCGGCGAGCTCGGCATAGACGGCGAAATCCTCAAAGGTTGCGGCATTGGTTGCGATGAAAACGGCGTCGAGACCGAAGGCCAATTGTATGAACTGGCGAACGGTTGCCTGTGCTGCACGGTCCAGGAAGAGTTCTTTCCGGTGATGGAAAAGCTCGTCGAGCGCCGCGAGCAGATCGACCATGTGCTGATCGAAACGTCGGGGCTCGCGTTGCCGAAGCCGCTCGTGCAGGCGTTCAACTGGCCGCAGATCAAGAACAGTTTCACGGTGGATGCGGTGATTACCCTCGTCGATGGACCCGCTGCGGCAAGCGGCCAATTCGCCGAAAACCCGCTTGCCGTCGACGCGCAACGCAAGGCCGATCCGAATCTCGACCATGAGTCGCCGCTGCACGAATTGTTCGAGGATCAGTTGTCGGCTGCGGATCTGGTGATTCTGAACAAGACCGATCTGCTCGACGAAGCAGGCCAGAACGCGGTCGAAGCCGTGATTCGCGCCGAAATTCCGCCGCAGGTGAAGATCGTGCGCGCGCATAAAGGCGAGCTCGATCTGCATGCGTTGTTCGGGCTTGAAGCGGCGTCGGAGGAAACGATTCACTTGCGCCACGATCACCACGGTTCGGCCGACGACGCCAATCATCATCACGATGAGTTCGATTCGGTGGTCGTGAATGCAAAGGCACAGTCGCGTGAAGCGGTGATCGCCGCGCTGCAAGGACTCGTGGAAAACAACACGATTTATCGCGTGAAGGGTTTCGCGGCGTTGCCGGGCGCGCCGATGCGGCTCGTCGTTCAAGGCGTGGGCCGGCGCTTCGATAGTTATTTCGATCGACGCTGGCAGCAAGGTGAACTGGAAGAACTAGGCGAAGGCGCCGAAAGCCGCTTCGTGCTGATCGGTGAAGACCTCGACCAGGCTGCGCTGCAACGCGCGTTCGACGCCGCGCTCGGCGTCGCAGCCGCTGTCGCCGCGCAACAGACGTAAGCAGGTATAGACACATGCATCTGCTGCGCACCACGCCGGGCGGTTTCGTCGACGATACGCAAGGCGTGATCCGCATTGATCAGCGGCCCGCGGACATCGTCATTCTGAGTTCCGCGGATACGACGCTGTCGTTGCTCGCGAGCGTGTTTCCCCGTCTCGGCGACGGCTTTCCGAGCGTGCGCCTCGCGAATGTCACGTATCTGCGGCAGCCTGCCTCCGTGGACTTTTACGTCGAAGACGTGTTGCAACATGCGCGCGTCGTCGTGGTCGATCATCTTGGCGGCGAGGCGTACTGGCCATACGGCATCGAGCAGGTGGTCGCGCTTGCGGAGCGCAAACAGCAGACGCTCGCGATGTTTTCCGGCGATCTCCAGGAAGATCCGAACCTGCTCGCACGTAGTACCGCCGATGCGGATCTATGCCATCAACTGTGGCGCTATCTGCGCGAAGGCGGGCCGCAAAACGCCGAGGCGTTCCTGCGCTGCATCGCGCATCGCGCTTTAGGATGGGGACGCGAACCGGCGCCGCCGCGCGCGTTGCCTGCCGCGTCGCTCTACCATCCCGCATGCGATACGCCGACTATCGCCGACTGGCAGGCGCGCTGGCGGCATGCCGCGCCCGTTGCCGCGATTCTGTTCTACAAGGCGCATCTTCAGGCGGCCAATACCGCGGTGTTCGATGCGCTGATCGACGCGCTCGAATCAGAAGGCATGAACCCGCTGCCGATCGCGATCACGTCGCTAAAAGATGCGATGAGCCGCGAAGTCGTGCAGTCGTTGTGCGCGCAACATGACGCCGCACTCGTGCTCAACACCACTGCGTTCGCCGCGTCTGCGATCGACGATCCAGAGCCGCTCGCGCTCGCAGGCGATGCGCCGGTGCTGCAAGTGATCCTGAGCGGCGGCAATCGCGACGACTGGGTGAAGGACAACCAGGGTCTCAATTCGCGCGACATCGCGATGCATATCGCGCTGCCGGAAGTGGACGGCCGCATCATCACGCGCGCGATCAGTTTCAAGGGACTCGCCTATCGTTGTCCGCATACGGAAGTCGACGTGGTCCGCTATCAGCCGGATCTCGAGCGCGTGCGTTTTCTCGCTGAACTGAGCCGCCGCTGGTGCCGGCTGCGTTCGCTCGACAACGCCGAGAAGAAGCTCGCGCTGATTCTCGCGAACTATCCGATGAGCGAGGGACGCATCGGCAATGGCGTCGGGCTCGACACGCCGGCGTCGGTGGTCGGCATTCTGTCGATGCTGCGCGACGAAGGTTATCGCGTGGCCGACGTGCCAGAAAACGGCGACGCGCTGCTGAAGAAGCTGACCGAAGGCGTGACGAACGATCCCGTCGTGCGCGATCTGCGGCCCGCTTTGCAAAGCTTTGCGCTTGGCGACTACCTCGCGCATTTCAATGCGCTGCCTGCTCAGACGCGCGATGCGCTGAACGCGCGTTGGGGCTCGCCGGACCAGGACCCGACCGTGCGGCGCGGCCGTTTCATGATTTCGGGCTGGCGCTGCGGTCATGTGTTCGTCGGCATTCAGCCGTCGCGTTCACGTGACCAGGGCGATTACGCGAGCTATCACGACGCCGAGCTGGTGCCGCCGCATGCGTACCTGGCGTTCTATTTCTGGCTGCGTCATCAGTTCGGCATCGACGCAATCGTGCATGTCGGCAAGCATGGCAACCTGGAATGGCTGCCGGGCAAGAGCGTCGCATTGAGCGATACCTGTTGGCCCGATCTGATTCTCGGGCCGATGCCGCATCTGTATCCGTTCATCGTCAACGATCCAGGCGAGGGCAGCCAGGCGAAACGCCGTGCGCAGGCGGTGATCGTCGATCACCTGATGCCGCCGCTCACGCGCGCGGAAAGCTATGGGCCGCTGCAGGATCTCGAGCGCCAGGTCGATGAATACTATGAAGCATTGATGGTCGATCCGCGCCGCTCGAAGCTGTTGCGGCGCACGATTCTCGCGACCATCGTAGAACATAGGCTGCATGAAGAGCTGAGCCTGTCGGAGCCGAACGGCGAGGACGATGAAGATGTGCTGTTGACGCGCGTCGATGCGTGGCTCTGCGAATTGAAAGAGGCGCAGATTCGCGACGGGTTGCACACGTTCGGTCAATCGCCGCACGGCGTGCAACGGCGCGATACGTTGCTCGCGCTGGGGCGCTTTCCCGTCGGCGATGGGCAAGGCGGCAACGCAGGTTTGATCGATGCGTTGGCGCGCGATCTGAACATCGATCGGTTCTTCGATCCGTTGTCCGTCGATTGGTCCGCCGCATGGACGGGTCCGCGCCCCGATGTTCTGCAACGCGTGAGCGACGCGCCGTGGCGGCATTGCGGCGATACGCGCGAGCGTCTGGAACTGCTCGCAGCCGACATGCTTCGAGCAATGTGCGAGGAGCAAGGCGACGCTTCAAACTCGTTTGCCGAAGTCAGCCTGCCGCAAGCATCACGCGTACTCGAACGTTTGCGCGACGACGTGCTGCCGCGGCTCGACGCATGCGGCCCCCAGGAGATGCTGCATCTGAAGCGCGGTCTCGAAGGGCGTTTCGTGCCGCCGGGGCCGAGCGGTTCGCCATCGCGTGGGCGGCCCGATGTGCTTCCCACAGGGCGCAACTTTTATTCGGTCGACACGCGCGCGGTTCCCACGCAAGCCGCCTGGTCGCTCGGGCTCAAGTCGGCTCAGCAATTGATCGAGCGGCATCTGCAGGAACACGGCGATTATCCGCGCGCGATCGGTCTTTCCGTATGGGGCACCGCGACCATGCGTACCGGCGGCGACGACGTCGCGCAGGCGCTTGCGCTGCTCGGCGTGCGGCCGAAGTGGGCGCCGGGCAGCCATCGCGTGACCGACTTCGAGATCATGCCGATCGAAGCGTTCGACCGTCCGCGTATCGACGTCACGTTGCGCGTATCCGGGTTTTTCCGCGACGCTTTCGCCAACGTGATGCACCTGTTCGATGCGGCGGTGCAGGCCGTCGCCGAACTCGACGAACCCGCGGAGCTCAATCCGATTCGCGCGCGTGTTCTGCGTGAACGCGATGCGTTGATCGCGCGCGGCATGGACGCCGCCGAAGCGCGCAAGCGCGCCGGCTGGCGCGTGTTCAGCGCGCGGCCCGGCGCGTATGGTGCGGGCTTGCAGGACATGATCGACTCGCAGCAATGGCAGACCGACGCGGACCTCGCGAACGCGTATCAGGCGTGGGGCGGTTATGCGTACACGCAGAAAAGTGCGGGCGAAGAGGCGCGTCAGGCGTTCGGCGCACGCCTCGCCGCAATGGATGTCGTCTTGCAGAATCAGGACAACCGCGAACACGATCTGCTGGATTCGAACGACTACTATCAGTTTCAGGGCGGCATGGTGGCGGCCGTGCGGCATCTCGCGGGCAATCAGCCGAGTGTCTATCACGCCGATCACAGCAATCTGGCCGCGCCGCGCGTTCGCACGCTTCATGAGGAAATCGCGCGCGTGATCCGCTCGCGCGTGGTCAACCCAAAATGGATCGACGGTGTAAAGCGCCACGGTTATAAGGGCGCTTCCGAAATCGCGGCTACTGTCGATTATCTCTACGGCTATGACGCGACCGCGCGCGTGGTCGCGGATCATCAATATGCGCTCGTCGCCGATGCTTATCTGAACGATCGCGACACGCGCGAGTTCTTGCAACAGCACAATCCGCATGCGCTGCATTCGATTTGCGAGCGTCTGCTCGAAGCGATGCAGCGCGGTTTGTGGCAGACGCCTGGCGACTATCGCGCGCAGGTCGAACAGCATCTGCTCGCGAGCGAACAGCAGATCGAAGGAATGCAATCATGAATGCAGCCACGCACGATGCACGCGACGGCGCGCCGCAGAAAAGGCCCGCGTTTCCGTTTGCCGCGTTGATCGGACAGCCCGCGTTGCAGCAGGCATTGCTGCTCGCGGCGATCGATCCGGGCATCGGCGGCGTGTTGGTCAGCGGGCCGCGCGGCACGGCGAAATCGACGGCCGCGCGTGCGCTCGCCGAGTTGCTGCCGGAAGGGCAACTCGTGAACTTGCCGCTTGGCGCAAGCGAGGATCGTCTGATCGGCACGCTCGATATCGAAACGGTGCTGCGCGACGGCTCCGTGCGCTTCTCGCCTGGGCTGCTCGCGAAGGCGCATCGCGGCGTGCTGTATGTGGACGAAGTGAATCTGCTGCCCGATGCGCTCGTCGATGCGTTGCTCGATGCGGCGGCGAGCGGCGTGAATACCGTCGAACGCGATGGCGTATCGCATAGTCATGAGGCGAGCTTCGTGCTGATCGGCACGATGAATCCTGAAGAGGGCGAATTGCGGCCGCAATTGATCGACCGTTTTGGCCTGATGGTGGAGTTGCAAAACTGTTTCGAGCCGCGCGTGCGTGAGCAGATCGTGAAGGCACGGCTCGCGTTCGATCTGGATGCTGCTGGTTTTCGTGCGGCTTATGCGCAAGAGCAGGCGCAGTACGTCGAGCGGATTCATGCGGCGCGCGAGGCGCTGCCGCAGCTTTCTTTCGACGACGCAGTGCACGCGCACGTCAGTGCGTTGTGTATCGACGCTGCCGTGGATGGCTTGCGCGCCGATCTCGTGATGCTTCGCGCGGCGCGTGCGCTCGCAGCGTTCGAACTCGCGGATGCGGTGACGCCGCAGCATGTGGAGCGGGTCGCGGATGCGGTGCTGATGCATCGGCGGCGTGAGCGGGGAGCGTCGTCTGCGAGTAGTGCGCGGGATAGCGAAATGGAGTCCTCGCGTGATTCGCAGCGGGGCTCGACTGCGCATTCGTCTTCGCCTTCGTCTTCACCTTCGCTAGACGAGGCCGCTGGCGGCGAAGGCGATTGGGGTTATCTGCCACCGCAGCCGGCCGCGACGACGCACGTCAAAGGCGTTATCCCGCTCAACGTAAAAAAACGCTGAGCCATCGGAAGGGCGCCGCCGCTGAGTTGGACAGCGGATTTCGATGGCGGCAAAAGGCAGATGCGGTCTTGCGTTCGCGTGGCGATGCGCGTCTTGAGATGCGTGGTAATTCGAGCCGGCGTATCGCATGGCCGCAGACATTCGCCGCGATCGGGAAACAACGGCGGCGCACGCTGAGTGCCGAAGATCTGCGCTTCATGCGTGATGTACCGCGCGGCGGTGTGCTGCACTGCTTCGTGCTGGACTGTTCGGGCTCGATGCTGGCCGGAGAGCGTCTCGCGCTTGCCAAGGGTTTGCTGATTGCGCTGTTCGACCGCGCGAGCGCGATGCGTGCGGAGGCTGCGCTGGTCTGCTTCGGCGGAGCGGGCGCGGATCTGCGTTTCGGTCCCGCCGTGCCGCGATGGTGGAACGAGCGATGGCTCGAGCCGGTCGGCGGTGGCGGCGGTACGCCGTTCGCAGCGGGCGTTCGATGCGCCACGCAATTGCTGGAGCGCAGCGCGCAGCGCAAGCCCGCGCAGCAGCGCTGGCTGTGGATTCTCACCGACGGCCGCACAACGGATAAGGCGGCACGGCCTCCTCACGCGGACGAGATCGTATTCGTCGACTTCGAGCAGGGCACGATACGGCTTGGCCGCTGCGAGAGACTGGCTACCGCCTGGGGCGCGCGGCACCTGACGCCGGAAGAACTGATCGGCTGAAGGGCGAGAAGATCTGCCGACGACCAGGCTGCTATTCAGTGACAAATATTTTCATTGGATAACTAACTATTCTATTCGCCGGAGAAGAGTGCGGCTTGTTGCCGCTTTTTCTTGCACTTCTGAACTTTTCGAAAATAATTGCAGAGAAGGGGTTGACGGGGTGCGGACCGCATCGCATAATTCGCCTCCCGTTTGATGACGGACGCGAAGAAAGCAGAGCTTCTGAGCGAATGATCTTTAAAAACTAACAGCCGATAAGTGTGGGCGCTTGATGCGCGACGCGCGCCGGGTTGCGGGGTTTAACTCCGGAGCTGGGCGAAAAGCGAAAGTATCAAGTCTCACACAGTAATGAAAGGAAGGTTTGGTCATCGAGAGATGGTTAGACACTTCGTCAGTACGTTGAGTGAGCGACCGGGTTCGAAAGAGCCCGAAAACAGTAACAGGTTTGAACTGAAGAGTTTGATCCTGGCTCAGATTGAACGCTGGCGGCATGCCTTACACATGCAAGTCGAACGGCAGCACGGGAGCAATCCTGGTGGCGAGTGGCGAACGGGTGAGTAATACATCGGAACGTGTCCTGTAGTGGGGGATAGCCCGGCGAAAGCCGGATTAATACCGCATACGCTCTGCGGAGGAAAGCGGGGGATCCTTCGGGACCTCGCGCTACAGGGGCGGCCGATGGCAGATTAGCTAGTTGGTGGGGTAAAGGCCTACCAAGGCGACGATCTGTAGCTGGTCTGAGAGGACGACCAGCCACACTGGGACTGAGACACGGCCCAGACTCCTACGGGAGGCAGCAGTGGGGAATTTTGGACAATGGGCGCAAGCCTGATCCAGCAATGCCGCGTGTGTGAAGAAGGCCTTCGGGTTGTAAAGCACTTTTGTCCGGAAAGAAAACCGCCTGGCTAATATCCGGGCGGGATGACGGTACCGGAAGAATAAGCACCGGCTAACTACGTGCCAGCAGCCGCGGTAATACGTAGGGTGCAAGCGTTAATCGGAATTACTGGGCGTAAAGCGTGCGCAGGCGGTTCGCTAAGACAGATGTGAAATCCCCGGGCTTAACCTGGGAACTGCATTTGTGACTGGCGGGCTAGAGTATGGCAGAGGGGGGTAGAATTCCACGTGTAGCAGTGAAATGCGTAGAGATGTGGAGGAATACCGATGGCGAAGGCAGCCCCCTGGGCCAATACTGACGCTCATGCACGAAAGCGTGGGGAGCAAACAGGATTAGATACCCTGGTAGTCCACGCCCTAAACGATGTCAACTGGTTGTCGGGCCTTCATTGGCTTGGTAACGTAGCTAACGCGTGAAGTTGACCGCCTGGGGAGTACGGTCGCAAGATTAAAACTCAAAGGAATTGACGGGGACCCGCACAAGCGGTGGATGATGTGGATTAATTCGATGCAACGCGAAAAACCTTACCTACCCTTGACATGTACGGAAGTCCGCTGAGAGGTGGATGTGCCCGAAAGGGAGCCGTAACACAGGTGCTGCATGGCTGTCGTCAGCTCGTGTCGTGAGATGTTGGGTTAAGTCCCGCAACGAGCGCAACCCTTGTCCCTAGTTGCTACGCAAGAGCACTCCAGGGAGACTGCCGGTGACAAACCGGAGGAAGGTGGGGATGACGTCAAGTCCTCATGGCCCTTATGGGTAGGGCTTCACACGTCATACAATGGTCGGAACAGAGGGTCGCCAAGCCGCGAGGTGGAGCCAATCCCAGAAAACCGATCGTAGTCCGGATCGCACTCTGCAACTCGAGTGCGTGAAGCTGGAATCGCTAGTAATCGCGGATCAGCATGCCGCGGTGAATACGTTCCCGGGTCTTGTACACACCGCCCGTCACACCATGGGAGTGGGTTTTACCAGAAGTGGCTAGTCTAACCGCAAGGAGGACGGTCACCACGGTAGGATTCATGACTGGGGTGAAGTCGTAACAAGGTAGCCGTATCGGAAGGTGCGGCTGGATCACCTCCTTTCCAGAGCTGAACGTGTCAAACGTTGAGCGCTCACGCTTATCGGCTGTAGTGAAGAAACGCAGACAGACTCAGGGGTCTGTAGCTCAGTCGGTTAGAGCACCGTCTTGATAAGGCGGGGGTCGATGGTTCGAATCCATCCAGACCCACCATGTCATGTCTGGTGAGCTGATGGACTGAAACCTCTGGTGCTGCTGTGCAGTGACTTGGGGGATTAGCTCAGCTGGGAGAGCACCTGCTTTGCAAGCAGGGGGTCGTCGGTTCGATCCCGTCATCCTCCACCAATCCTCAATGCGTAGCGTTCTGTGAAACAGGCAGAGCGTTGTGCATTGGCGATTGAGCCAGTCAGCAAGTGATATGAAGCAGAGCTTTGTATCGGCTGTCGTTCTTTAACAATCAGGAAGAAGTAGTAAAGAGATTCACGAAAGCATACTTAGAGATGGGTGTGCGAGTAGGTGAATCAGGGTTGTGATTGTATCGATGTATTTTAAAGGTAATCGAAAGATTGCTCTTGGAATACGGCGCAACACGAATACTCAACCTGTAGCGAGTGATCGGATCGCTGGTCCCCTTCGGGGATCGGGCCAGAGTAAGTGCTAAAGCACTAACACTGGCCGAGAAGACACACCCGTTATAGGGTCAAGCGAACAAGTGCATGTGGTGGATGCCTTGGCGATCACAGGCGATGAAGGACGCGGTAGCCTGCGAAAAGCTACGGGGAGCTGGCAAACGAGCTTTGATCCGTAGATGTCCGAATGGGGAAACCCACCTCTTTTGAGGTATCCGTGGCTGAATACATAGGCCATGTGAAGCGAACGCGGTGAACTGAAACATCTAAGTAACCGCAGGAAAAGAAATCAACCGAGATTCCCAGAGTAGTGGCGAGCGAAATGGGACCAGCCTGTACTCTTTATCTTCATTGTTAGTCGAAGGCTCTGGAAAGTGCCGCCATAGCAGGTGATAGCCCTGTAGACGAAAACAGCGAGGAAGAACTAGGTGTACGACAAGTAGGGCGGGACACGTGAAATCCTGTCTGAAGATGGGGGGACCATCCTCCAAGGCTAAATACTCGTGATCGACCGATAGTGAACCAGTACCGTGAGGGAAAGGCGAAAAGAACCCCGGGAGGGGAGTGAAACAGATCCTGAAACCGCATGCATACAAACAGTCGGAGCCTTCGCAAGAGGGTGACGGCGTACCTTTTGTATAATGGGTCAGCGACTTACATTCAGTGGCAAGCTTAACCGATTAGGGCAGGCGTAGCGAAAGCGAGTCCGAACAGGGCGTTCAGTCGCTGGGTGTAGACCCGAAACCAGGTGATCTATCCATGGCCAGGATGAAGGTGCGGTAACACGTACTGGAGGTCCGAACCCACTAACGTTGAAAAGTTAGGGGATGAGCTGTGGATAGGGGTGAAAGGCTAAACAAACCTGGAAATAGCTGGTTCTCTCCGAAAACTATTTAGGTAGTGCCTCGTGTATCACCTTCGGGGGTAGAGCACTGTCATGGTTGTGGGGTCCATTGCGGATTACTACGCCATAGCAAACTCCGAATACCGAAGAGTGCAATCACGGGAGACAGACATCGGGTGCTAACGTCCGGTGTCAAGAGGGAAACAACCCAGACCGCCAGCTAAGGTCCCCAAATATGGCTAAGTGGGAAACGAAGTGGGAAGGCTAAAACAGTCAGGAGGTTGGCTTAGAAGCAGCCATCCTTTAAAGAAAGCGTAATAGCTCACTGATCGAGTCGTCCTGCGCGGAAGATGTAACGGGGCTAAGCCATATACCGAAGCTGCGGATGCACATTTATGTGCATGGTAGGAGAGCGTTCCGTAAGCCTGCGAAGGTGCACTGGAAAGTGTGCTGGAGGTATCGGAAGTGCGAATGCTGACATGAGTAGCGATAAAGGGGGTGAAAGGCCCCCTCGCCGTAAGCCCAAGGTTTCCTACGCAACGTTCATCGGCGTAGGGTGAGTCGGCCCCTAAGGCGAGGCAGAAATGCGTAGCTGATGGGAAGCAGGTTAATATTCCTGCACCAGTGTTGAATGCGATGGGGGGACGGATCGCGGAAGGTTGTCCGGGTGTTGGAAGTCCCGGTCCTTGCATTGGAGAAGGCGCTTTGGCAAATCCGGGCGCGGAATTCAAGGGTGCGAGGCCAGTCGTTTAGGCGACGAAGCAATCGGAAGTGGTTCCAGGAAAAGCCTCTAAGCTTCAGTTCAACAGTGACCGTACCGCAAACCGACACAGGTGGGCGAGATGAGTATTCTAAGGCGCTTGAGAGAACTCGGGAGAAGGAACTCGGCAAATTGGTACCGTAACTTCGGGATAAGGTACGCCCCTGTAGCCTGACTGGCCTGCGCCAGAAGGGTGAAGGGGTTGCAATAAACTGGTGGCTGCGACTGTTTAATAAAAACACAGCACTCTGCAAACACGAAAGTGGACGTATAGGGTGTGACGCCTGCCCGGTGCCGGAAGATTAAATGATGGGGTGCAAGCTCCTGATTGAAGTCCCGGTAAACGGCGGCCGTAACTATAACGGTCCTAAGGTAGCGAAATTCCTTGTCGGGTAAGTTCCGACCTGCACGAATGGCGTAACGATGGCCACACTGTCTCCTCCCGAGACTCAGCGAAGTTGAAGTGTTTGTGATGATGCAATCTCCCCGCGGCTAGACGGAAAGACCCCATGAACCTTTACTGTAGCTTTGCATTGGACTTTGAACCGGTCTGTGTAGGATAGGTGGGAGGCTGTGAAGCGTGAACGCCAGTTTGCGTGGAGCCATCCTTGAAATACCACCCTGATCTGTTTGAGGTTCTAACCCTGGTCCGTGAATCCGGATCGGGGACAGTGCATGGTAGGCAGTTTGACTGGGGCGGTCTCCTCCCAAAGTGTAACGGAGGAGTACGAAGGTACGCTAGGTACGGTCGGAAATCGTGCTGATAGTGCAATGGCATAAGCGTGCTTAACTGCGAGACCGACAAGTCGAGCAGGTGCGAAAGCAGGTCATAGTGATCCGGTGGTTCTGTATGGAAGGGCCATCGCTCAACGGATAAAAGGTACTCTGGGGATAACAGGCTGATACCGCCCAAGAGTTCATATCGACGGCGGTGTTTGGCACCTCGATGTCGGCTCATCTCATCCTGGGGCTGTAGCCGGTCCCAAGGGTATGGCTGTTCGCCATTTAAAGAGGTACGTGAGCTGGGTTTAAAACGTCGTGAGACAGTTTGGTCCCTATCTGCCGTGGGCGCTGGATATTTGAAGGGGGCTGCTCCTAGTACGAGAGGACCGGAGTGGACGAACCTCTGGTGTACCGGTTGTCACGCCAGTGGCATCGCCGGGTAGCTATGTTCGGAAGAGATAACCGCTGAAAGCATCTAAGCGGGAAACTCGCCTTAAGATGAGATATCCCCGGGGCTTTAAGCCCCTTGAAGGGTCGTTCAAGACCAGGACGTTGATAGGTCAGGTGTGTAAGCGCAGTAATGCGTTCAGCTAACTGATACTAATTGCCCGTAAGGCTTGATCCTATAACAGGTGTGTGTCGGCAGCCGTTAGTGCTTCAGCACTTATGGATGCCCCACCCTGCGCAACGCGCAGGGTCTTATGCAGACCGCACACGGTTGAGTGATCAGTGTTGTGCCAGAAACAGCACAGCCCGCTACACCTGGTGAGCATCACCAGAAGCTACTTCTTCCCGATTGGTTGTGCCGCCCCCACAGGCGACACGACAACAAGTCATGCCTGATGACCATAGCGAGTCGGTCCCACCCCTTCCCATCCCGAACAGGACCGTGAAACGACTCCACGCCGATGATAGTGCGGATTACCCGTGTGAAAGTAGGTAATCGTCAGGCTCCCCAGCAGTGTCAGAAACCCCACCCCGCAAAGGTGGGGTTTCTGCGTTTACACGGCGGAACAAGGGGCGGAACAAAGGGCGGCAAAATGCGGCGCGCCGTCACGGCCCGCCCATGCGCAGAGCGCCCGCATAGCCGGTCAGTTCCAGATACGCCCGCCCGAGCTCAGTACCATCGCGGCTCACCCGCGCCGCGCCTTCCCAGTACACCGCGCCGGTGGACTGCCGCGAGTCCAGTTCCTGATCGTCCATCAGCGGATCGAGCTGCCATGTCAGCGCGCCGGTCCTCACCGTCATCGCGACCGGATACGGCGTGTTAGTGCGCGGTGAACGCCACGTGCGGCGCGGCGTGAACTCGACCTCGTTCGGGGCGAAAGTCGTGACATGTCCATCACGATCGCGCATTGCAGCGTGCGCCCAAATAGCGTGTCCGTCGCGGCTGCGTACCTTGAAGGCCATTAAAGCCGATCCGTCGAACAGATTAGCGCCCAACCAGTCCCATCCCACTGCATTCGCATCGAGCAGGGTGCTCGACCATTCGTGATCGAGCCACGCAATGCCCGTTACCGCAGTGGCAGCTTGCGATGAACCGCCTCCAGTGACGGGCCTTGTCACGCTGCCCGACACACGCAGTTGCGGCTCGCTGTAGTAGTAGCTCGCCTGTTCCGGTCGCGGGCCCTTGCGGGAGTAGCCGCGCTCGCCTTGAATCAACGGTGCCTGTGTCGGTGTCAGCGTGAGATGCAACGTGAATTCGCCCGCATCGACGGCGACCTCGTAGCGGCCATCCGCGGCACGGACGATTTTCCATGCATCGAGCTTCACGTCGGTGTTGGCGGGCTTCGCATACGCAAGCCCGAACCCCTGGCGCGCAATCCGTTGATCGTGCACGAGATGACCCAGTGCCGGATCACTCAGCGCCGCGTGCGCAATGATCAATTGAGAAGGCGCAAAAGTACTCGGGTCCGCGGCATCGTGGCCCGTTGCGGACCGGAAGAAAGTGATCTGGAAACCAAGCGGCTTGTTGTCCGGCGTGTTGAGCCAGCCCGTCGCGTACCACCACTCGGTGCGAAAATCGGCGTGAGCGCCAGTGTCCATCGGCAGCACGATGGGACGTTCTTTCGTGACGACGGCAAACTCCGGCGCTGCGCCGAATGCTGGCGAAACAGTGAGTACGGTAGAAAGGAACAAGACAGAAACTCGCGGACGTACACGCCAAAACCGCGCAATGCGAAGCCTGATCTCAACCGCAAGGCGAAGAACCGCCGCGCGCCGCACGAGTCCGCACGTCGACGAGAAGCGCAGCCGCGTTCGCATCACCAGTCCTCCTTGACGGCGCGCAGCGCATCGACGGAAACCGCGCCGCGTCCCGCGAGCACGGCCGTCGAGCACGACGACGCCAGCATCACCAGTGCAACGGTGCCGAGAATAATCCACGGAACATGCAGCGACATGCTCCAATGAAACGATTGCGGATTGACGACGAATACAAGAATCAGGCTGATCGCAAACCCGAGAACGAAGCCCATTGCAATGCCGCATGCCGTGAGCAGACCGCCCTCGAGTGCGAGTACTGCGAGGATCTGCGAGCGCGTTACACCGACATGCCGCAGCATGCCGAACTCACGAGCGCGCGCGAGCGTCTGTGCGGAGAACGTTGCGGCCACACCGAACAAGCCGATAACAATCGCGACCGCCTCGAGAAGATAGGTGACCGCAAAGCTCCGGTCGAAAATCACGAGCGTGCGCGCACGAATGTCGCCGGGCTGCGCGATCTGCAACATCGCGCCGAAAGGTAGTGCGCGCAATCCGGCTATTACGCTTTCGACGCTCGCGCCTCGTTCGACGCTTACCGCGACATCGGTCGCACTCATGTCGGTGGTGAGGCGCCGATAATCGGCGAGCCGTATCTGTATCGCACCGCTTTGCCGCACATAGTCGCGCCACACGCCGGCCACGACGAACGCGTGTCCGCGCTCGCCAATCGGCAAGTGAACACGCTGTCCGAGCTTATAGCCGTATAGATCGATCATTGCTTCGGATACCCAAACAGGTGTTTCGTCGCCGTGCAGATCACGAATACCGAGTACAGGTCCCGTCATTTGCAGATTCGCGCCGGGATCGGCCACATCGATTTCGCGGGCAAGTATCGCGATGTCGGGGCGCGCGGGGTCGAGTGTGATATGCGACGCGCGCGTAAAGGCCGCTCTCGCAACGCCTGGGACGCTTGCAAGCCGGCGCTGCTCATCGGCGCTGAGGCCGCCGGTGTCGCCGTTCTGTGCGACCCGTACATAGAGATCGGCCGATAGCAGATGCACGAGCCAGTCTTCGACGGACACGCGAAAGCTCGCGACCATGATCGCCATCGCCACGATCAGCGCGAAGCTCGACAACACGCCGCCCATTGCAATCGACGCATGACCCGGCGCATTTGCAAGGCGTGCGAGCGCAAGCGTACTCGCGACGCCGCTGCGCGGCCGCGCAGCCAAACCGCGACTCGTTGCACCGAACACAAGGGCGGTCACGCGCGGCATCAATGCAATGCCGCCGATAAGTAACAACGCGACGGCCACATAACCGCCAATGGGCGCGTCGAACCAGGGCGGCGCTTGCGTCAGCAGCGCCGCGATCAGCAGGCATAGCAATGCAGGCCACGGCGTGGCGAGCCGCGCGAGCGCGCCTTCTTCGGCGCCTGCCTTCAGTGCCGACGCGGGCCGTGCGCGTGCCGCTTCGAGTGCCGGCGCGAGACTGCCGAGAACAGCCACCGCGATGCCGAGCGTCAAAAAGAGTGCGCTTGCAAGCGGTTCGAAGCCGACCTGCGGTTGCACGCCGGGAAAATAGCCGCCACCGAGATCGCTGCCAAAAAAGCGCAACGCGCCCGCAGCAAGCGCATAACCCAGCGCAAGGCCGCATAGCGAACCGAGCAAGCCGAGCAGCGCGCCCTCGAAGAGAATCTGACGCAATAGCTGGCCGCGTGTCAGCCCGAGCACGCGCAACATCGCGAACTGCGCGCGACGACGCACGACACTCAACGCCTGCGTCGAAAAGACGAGAAACGCGCCGGTAAAAAGCGCGACGAGCGCGAGCACGTTCATGTTGATTCGATAGGCACGCGAGAGCCTGTCAGTGCGGCTTTCGACGTCGCGCGTTTCCGCAATGATCCATTGGCTACCTAGCTCTTTCTGCAGATCGCGCTTGAAGCGCTCGCGGTCGACGCCACGTTTGAGCTGCACGTCGATGCGCGACAGTTTGCCGACCTTGCCGAATTTCCACTGAACGGCCGCAATATCCATGATGGCGAGCCGTTGTCCTGGCCGTGTTCTGGCGATGCCGCCGGCCACGCGCAAATGCACGAGCGCGGTGCCGTTTTGCAGCACGATCTGGTCGCCCGTCTTCACATGCAGCCATTGCTGCGCGGCGGTGGAGAGAAACACGGCGTCGGAGGCGAGCGTGTCGAGCGGCTGCGCGGCTGACGGAACGCCGATCAGATCCGGCGCAATGCGGCTCGCCCTGAACACGTCGATGCCGAGCACGGGCAACGCGGCGTTATATTCATGCACGCTGACGTCGAGCGCCAGTACGGGGCTCGCGAGCGCGACGCCCGCTCTTGTGGCCACGCGCGGATAAATTGACTCGTCGAATAAAGGTTGTGCGCCGCGTACTTGCAAATCTGCCTGGCCCGAAAGACTGCGCGCCGCAGCGGAGAACTCGTTGAAGGCTGCACTGTTGATGAGTTGCACTGCATAGCCAAGCGCCACGCCGAGCGCGATCGTTGCAATTGCAACGAGTGCCCGTCCGCGATGACTGCGCCATTCGGCGCCGAGCAGCCAGCGCGCGAGAGTGCGATGCCCGCGCGTGCGCGCGGGGCGGTACGAATCAGCGGGCGTCATCGACTGAACGCGCTGCAGGTTGCGAGCCGTATTCCGCGCCTGAACGCGCCTGTGCTTGCGATGCGGGATGCAAGGCGCCGTCGCTGAGAATCAGAATGCGATCGGCAATCGCGGCCGCGGCCTGCGAGTGTGTGACCATCATCGTTGCCGCGCCGGTCGCCTTGCTTTGCGCGCGAAATAACGCGAGCACGCCATGCGCTGTGTCGGGGTCGAGGTTGCCCGTCGGCTCGTCGGCGAGGATCAAAGTAGGGCGATGCACGAGGGCGCGCGCGATGGCAACGCGTTGCAGTTCGCCGCCCGACAGTTGCCGCGGAAAATCGTCGCCACGGCCTTCGAGCCCGACTGTCGCGAGCATGTCGAGCGCGGCGGAAACGGGCAGTTCATTTAACAGCAGCGGCAATGCGACGTTCTGCGCTAGCGTCAGATGTGGCAGCACGTGAAAGGCCTGAAAGACAAAGCCGAGTTTCTGACGACGCAAACGCGTCGCGGCATTGTCATCCAGACGCGAAACGGCAGCACCGCCGATCATCACCTCGCCGCTGTCCGCCTGATCGAGGCCGGCGATCAGATTGAGCAGCGTCGATTTGCCGACGCCCGAGTCGCCCATGATCGCAACGAATTCGCCGGGCGCGAGCATGAAATCCAGATTGGCGAGTACGACTCGACCGCTGCCGTACTTCTTGCTCAGCCCGCGGCACTCGAGCGCGGGAATCGCATCTTCGTCACGAAACTGCATGCATGGTCCGCAAAGTACTGTTGATCGCTGAGTATATTCGGCTTCTGTAAGGTGCGTCGGCGCATCGGCTTATTAGTGTCGCGCGGCGCCTTGCGCGAAAGTTGGCTGACGCTCGCGCCTTCTTTCGGGCGCGCGACAGAACAAAAATCTTTCGCGCTTTATAAAAAAGCTCTCCGCTACACGCCGAAAAAGAGCAATCGGGGAATGCCGTACGACGAGTACCGCGAGTGCCTTGCGTGCGGCGCCTTGAGCGGACCCAAAAAAGTTCTCCCAAAGAGCCGGCAAAAGTCCGCTTCCTTCAGCAACTGCGCGACGTCGCCACCAGGTTTCGTGGGATTGTGCAAACGCACATTTTAATTCGTTGCGCAAGAGGCCACGGGCGCAACAATCCATTGTCTACGGCATTCGCGCATTGTTGCGATGCAAAATTATTCTTATCTTGGTAACCTTCCACCCTTGTCATTCGACTGCGGGTAAACGTGAACTCCGGCACTGCCGATTCACGCGAGTCCGATCAATAGAAGCCTACATTTTCGCTTCAATACTTTCCAAATAGAAAGCATTGCGGCGACGTTTTGTACTCCAAGTTTCGATAGAGCACATGCCATTGCCTCTTCTTAGTCTACTTATCTGGATCCCTATCGTCGCCGGCCTGGTGCTTCTGCGCGCGGGCTCCGACGCCGCACGCGGCCGCACGCGCTGGCTCGCGTTGATCGGCGCCGTCGCGGGTTTCGTGCCGGTGATTCCGCTGGTCGCGAACTTCCGCAATGACGTCACGTCGATGCAATTTGTCGAGAACTTCCGATGGTCGCCGACATTCGACATCGCGTGGCACGTCGGCGTCGACGGTATTTCGCTGTGGCTCGTCGCCTTGACCGCGCTGACGACGATCATCATCGTGGTCGCTTCATGGGAGTCGATCACCGAGCGAACCGCGCAGTACTTCGGCGCCTTTCTGATGTTGTCCGGCTTTATGCAGGGCGTATTCACGTCGCTCGACGGCATGATGTTCTTTGTCTCGTTCGAAGCCACGTTGATTCCGCTCTATCTGTTGATCGGCACATGGGGACATTCCAATCGCTCGTATGCCGCAGTGAAGTTTTTTTTCGTGTCGTTCCTCGGCTCGCTGATGATGCTGATGTCGATGCTGTATCTGTACAGCGAGACGCATAGTTTCGATCTCGCGTTGTGGCGCGAAACGCGGCTTGGCACGATGCCGCAAGTACTCATTTTCCTCGGCTTTCTCGCGGCATTCGGCGTGAAAGTGCCGATGTGGCCGCTGCATACGTGGTTGCCCGACGTGCACCTCGACGGCCCCACCGGCGCGGCGGTGATGATCGGCATGCTGAAACTCGGCGGCTATGGCCTGCTGCGCTTCGCATTGCCGATCGCACCGCAGGCCAGCCACTTTTTCGCGCCGATGATGATCACGCTCTCGCTCGTCGCCGTGATCTACGCAAGCCTTCTCGCGCTCGTGCAGACCGACATGCGCCGACTGCTCGCGTATTCGACGGTGGCCCATATGGGACTCGTTACGCTGGGTCTTTTCGTGTTCAACCGCATCGGTCAGGCCGGCGCGATTGTGCAGATGTTGTCGTATGGCGTGGTGTCCGGCGCGATGTTGTTGTGCACAGGCATGCTTTACGATCGCACGAAAACTGCCGCCATTGACGAGTACGGCGGCGTTGCGAATACGATGCCGCGTTTCGCTGCTTTTGTGATGTTGTTCTCGATGGCGAATATCGGTCTGCCGGGTACTTCCGGTTTTGTCGGCGAATTCATGGTGCTGATGGGCGCGATTCGCTTTAACTTCTGGATCGGCGCAATGGCGGCGTCCACGCTGATTCTGAGCGCGGCTTACACGTTGTGGATGTACAAGCGCGTGATTTTCGGCGCGATCGCAAATGCGCGAGTCGCGGGATTGAAAGATCTCGGTAAGCGCGAGTTCGTATTGCTCGGCGCAATGGCGTTGCTGGTGCTTGCAATCGGACTGGATCCGAAGCCTTTCACCGATGCAATCGATCCGTCGGTCGGTACGCTGCTGGCGCAATCGGAGCGCTCGATGCGTCCTGAGCCGACGCGTCGCGATGGCGTCGAACACCTGCAAGCAGCGGCGCCGGCGGCGGTTGTTGCGGTGACGCGCACGCCAGGGTGATAGGGTAGTGTAAGGCCGGAATAGTCGATTCCTGTTCGGCAAAATGCGCGCACAATAGACGCGGACGCAGACGCAATATGCGGCATAGGCCGCATATGTCGCATCTGCCGAACCGAGCACGAATCGCACTTTTCATGCAGTCAAACACAGGAGAGCCCATGAGTCAGCAGAAAGCCGTGGAGTATTCCGCAGCGTCACCCGAAGTCAAAGCCGTGTACGACGATATCAAGGAGACGCGTCAGGTCGACGACGTCAACAACTTCTGGAAGTACATCGCGCAGCATCCGCCGACTCTCGCGCGCACATGGGACACTCTGAAAGACGTGATGAAGCCCGGCGCGCTCGATCCGTTAATGAAAGAGTTGCTCTACGTGGCCGTGAGCGTGACGAACAACTGCGGTTATTGCGTTGCGAGTCACACGGCCGCCGCTCGCCGTGCGGGTATGACCGACGAGATGTTCGGCGAACTGCTTGCAGTAGTTGGCATGGCTAACGAAACCAATCGCCTCGCGGTGGGATACCGCGTGCCGATTGACGCAGCGTTCGAGTAGCCCGATTCACGCCTTGCCGCGCCACGCGGCAAGCAAGCCGGGCAAGTCGCTCATGTCCCGAAACACCTGCACGACGCCCGCCGCGCGCAACGCGGCTGCGCTGCTGTGCCCGAATTCATTCGGGCAGTAGCCGAACACCGTCGCGCCCGCCGCGACGCCGGCAGTCGCGCCTGTCACCGTATCTTCGACGATCGCGCAGCGCGCCGGGTCCACGTTCAGCGCCGCCGCCGCTGCCAGATAAACATCGGGAAATGGCTTGCTGCGGGGCGTTTCGTGACCGCTAAAGATGCGGCCCTCGAAGCACTCTAGAATGCCCGCCTTCGTCAATTGCAATTCGACTTTCACGCGGTCCGCGCCGGACGCAACGGCAATGCGTCCATTCAACGCTGCATGAATAGCGCGAACCGCTGTGACAGCGCCCGGAATGGCGGCCAGTTCTTTATCGAGCGCTGCGTTGCGGCGCGCGCGGAATTGCATTAGCCAGTCGGTGGTGATCGCCACGCCGGTCCGCGCTTCGATCAACGGCGCTTCATCCTTCACGGCCTTGCCGACGAAAATCCGCATGGTCTCTTCGATGCTCAATTGCCAGCCTAATTCGCCGAGCATTTCGGTGAGCACGCGGTTCGTAATCGGTTCTGAATCGACGAGCACGCCGTCGCAATCGAAGAGTACGGCGTCGAAGGGGAAATCGGCCATCGGTTGGAGTAGGGCAAGAGGTCGCGGAACCGGCAAGAATACCTCAACGGCCCGCGAGGCGCTGCGCAGCCTCATTCACGAGCCGCCCTCGCGATAGCCATCGCTCAGCGTCTTCATAAACGCGATGATGTCCTGAATGTCCTCCTCGCTCATCGCGGGCTGGTCGCCCGGTTTGCGGTCGAAAGGCGCGTCGGAAACATCCACGTTCGCGTGATATTGCGCGGGCAAATCGTTGTACTTCTGCACGTGGCCCGATGCATCGCGCGGATAGATTTTTTCCGGCGACGTGTTACGCAGATTGTAGAAGTCCATCACCTGCTTCAGGTCGTGATAGACGCCATTGTGGAAAAACACCCTGCGGTTCGCGACATTGCGCAGCGTCGGCGTGAGGAACATGCCGCAGTATTGCGTCTGTTTCGCGAGATCATCACGAAACGGCCCACATACCCCCATATCGAAGAACTTCGGGTCCCTGTTCGCGGGAATGGCGGGATTGCGCGGCACGCCAAGCGCTTCATATTGCGTGTCGGTGAACACGGGCGGCAGGCCGTCCCTGGTCGGCTGACTCAAATGGCAGCCCGCGCAGTTGGCCTTGTCTTTATCGTTGAACAATTGCAGGCCGTGCAGTTCGGCATGCGTGAGCCGCGCTTTGCCTTCGAGCCAATAATCGTACTTGCTGGTGAATGCGTGAAACGACGGATCTTCGATCTGATAGCGGCCCACTGCGAACATCGCCTCGGAGATCAGCAGGCTCGGGTTCGCAGCAATCGCCGGCCCGAAGATCTGTTTGAACTGATCGATGTACTTTGTCTGTAGCAGCTTGTGCGCGACGTCTTCCGGCGTCTTGTTGGCCATTTCCACTGGATTCGTCAGCGGGCCAATTGCCTGGTCCTGCAAAGTATCGGCGCGGCCGTCCCAGAAGAGTCCGCCTTGCGGCACCATCGCCGGAGCGGCGGGCGCGGCGAGGGCGGTCTTCTGTGCGCGCTGCACGCCGGCGGCTTGCGAAGCGAGTTGCGTGAGATCGACGGGCGCGTCGGTGTCGCCCTGATCGGGGCCAATGCTGAACGGCGCCTGCCGATACAGATAAGTGAGCGACGGCGGCGGACGATAACCCGCTTCATTCATATGCGCGCCACCGAGCTGAACCGGAAATGCGTTGTCCGGCGAATAGGAATTCTTTGGCGAGTGGCACGACGCGCAGGATTGCGTGCCCGAAGCCGACAGCGACGGGTCGAAGAAAATCTGCTTGCCGAGCAGTGCGACGGCGCTCAACGGCGCGCGAGCCGGTCGCATTAGATGCACGGGTTGCGGATTCGCACCGGTGATGTCTTCAACGATTGCGCCGACAGCAGCCGGCATGCGCTCGGGATAAACCAGTGCATACGCGCCAAGCGCAACGGCCGCAATCACGCTGCACACAGCGCCCCATGCCGCGAGTTTCAGCAGCGAGCGGCGCGTGACAATGGGACCCGGTTCGCCGCCGGCGGGAAGGGTCGGCGGCAGGGCGGCGTCTGAAGATCGGTTCATGGCGATGATGACGAATAGTGCTTCGTATACGATGAAAAAAGCGAATCGAGCCAGCATGCAGGGGCTGGCTCGACGCCTGATTACGCTTGTGCGATGAGTTGCGCGCGGCCGTCGAAAGACGGCAAGGTTCACGCGCAACCCAGGCTCACGCTTACGCTCAGATTGCCGGCGCGGTCGCGAGCTTCGTGCCGAGGTTCTGATCGAGATACAACGGCGGATTGTTGCCCGACCCCGCGAAGTCGAACATGTTCATGATGCTGCCCGCGGTCGCATCGAATGAACCGCCACCAATGCGCTGGCCACCCAGCCAGTTGTCTTCGATGAACTTCACGACCGATGCCTGCGTGATCGCCGTGTCGTCGACGAAATTAGCCTTCGCCCACGGCGACACCACGACAAACGGCGTGCGCGTGCCCGGACCGCAACGGCCGTTCACCGCGCCGCCGTTCACGCCTTGCGGCTGCACCGCGCCGGCTGCCGTGCATTGGCCCGCCGCGCTCAGGTTGTCGCTGCCCGCCACGGTCTTGCCGCCCGCCGATTGCGCGGTCGTCGAGTCGAACGACGAACTCGTCGGCGCCTTGTAGCGATGGTCGTACCAGCCGTCCGAATCGTCATAGGCGATGATCACGGCCGTGTTCTTCCAGTCAGGCTGCTGTTGCAGGAAGTTGACGACCTTCGTGACGAATGCCTGTTCGTCGATCGGGTCCGAGTTGCCCGGATGGCCGTCCTCGACAGCCGGCGCCTTCAGGAAGCTGACCGACGGGTAGTTGCCCGCCTTCACCGCGGCAAAGAAATCATCGGTGTCGTACTGGTGATGAACCGGCGTTGCCGTGTTATCCAGCGGATCGGTCGCACCGATCACAGCCGTCGACGAAGGACGCGTATGCGCGAGGTTCGCCGTGCTCGCGTAGTACTGGAACCACGCATGGTGCTGCACGTAGTCGGTCTTCGTCGCGTTGAGCACCTGCGAGAACGTCGAGCGCGCGCAACCGGTGGTGCCGTTTGCGTTGACCGTCTGCAGATTGAAGCCGCCCATGAAGCCGCCCCACGTGATGTTCTTCGCGTTGAGCAGGTCGCCGATATTCTTGTTGTTCGACGACATCGTGCCCGTCACGGCGCTGTTCGCCGCGAGGGTGCAGACGTCGCCCGTGGGATCCAGGTCGCCGACCATCGTGAAGCCGCCGGCCGAATCCGGAATCGCGTTGCCCGACGTGCCGCCCGCAACGATCACACCGTTGTTCTGTCCGGACACGACTGCGAGCGCGCCCGGTGTCGACGGACCATACGTGTCGGTGTACGCGTTCTGGTTCATCGCGAAGTGCTGCGCGTAGTTCCATAGCGCCGTGACTGTGTTGCCGTCGAAATAGCCGAGCACCTGGCCCTTGGTCGCGAATGCGCCCGTGCTGCCGGCGATGGTGGAACCGGCGGCCGTGAAGAGCGGGAACGAGTCCATCGCGCCGTTGTTGTACGCGAGCTGTTCCGCGGCGTACGCGTGGTTCTGGCTCGACGTGTTCGCCTGCGAGCGGTCGAGGCGAAACGGCAGCAGATCCGCGGCGGGAAGGCCGAGACCGGCAATCGTCACGGCACCGACCGTGCGGCCCGCCGTATTCGGCGACGTGGAAAGCGCATTCGGATTCGTCGCGATCAGATTGTTGTTCGCGAGGTTGTTGACCGCCGGTGTGCCCGCGGCTGCCGTGAACTGCGGCTCGCCCACGGGATTCGCCGCTTGCGGATAAGTGGCGAAGTAGTGATCGAACGACACGTTCTCGCCGAAGATCACGACGACGTGCTTGATCGGCGTCGCGGTCGCCACGGCGTCCTGCGCGGTCACCGTGGGCGCCGGCGACGAAGCCGGCGTCGACGACGCGGTCGAATTGACGCTGTGATCGCTGCACGCGGCGAGCGTCAGCAACGCGGCAAACGGGATGGGTAACAGGGTTCTGCGCAACATGTGACAGGCTCCAGATTCGACTTCGCCGTTCAGCGCTTCCATTGATGCACGTGTGGAGTCCGCTGAAGATCTTGTTTATTGGAAATGGTGCTGTGCCTGTCGACGTGCGCGCGGCAGCCCCGACAGGCTGCGCGCATTGAAGCATTCGATGATTAAGATTTAAGGGCGCGCATATTACGCTGGCTCTCGATCGCCATTCATTTGCATAACGCTTCCTGACGGTCTGCTGTCATGCTGTGCCGCGAGCCGCGCGGCAATTGGCGGGAGCGGGGCGCCGCGCGCGGGATTTGCTCGAGCAACACGAGTCGGCACGCCAGATGCTGCAACACGCGAACCCGGCTCGCGCAGTGCGCCGTCTCCACGGTTAGCTGCCGCCATTCGTTACTTCTTTCGAGGACTTTGCCATGACAGTGAAGCTCAAACCCGTCTCCCAGCAGGTCATCGTCATTACCGGCGCGACGAGCGGCATCGGTCTTGCGACCGCGCGTCTTGCCGCCAGCAGGGGAGCGCGCCTGATGCTGATCGCGCGCGACGAGGAAGCGCTCCGCACGCTCGCCACCCAACTCGGCGATCAGGGGGCGCTGGTTGAATACGCGGTCGCCGACGTGAGCAACCAGGCGCAATTGCAGGCCGCCGCGGACAAGGCCATCGCGCGCTTCGGCGGATTCGACACATGGGTGAACAACGCGGGCGGCTCGATTTTCGGACGCTGCGCCGATGTCCCCATCGACGAGCAGAAGGAGTTGTTCGAGACCAACTTCTGGGGCGTCGTGCAGGGATCGATGATCGCGCTTGCGCACCTGAAGCAGCGCGGCGGTGCGCTCATCAACCTGGGAAGCGAGCTATCCGATATTGCATTGCCGCTGCAAGCCGCTTACGTTGCGTCCAAACATGCAGTGAAGGGATACACCGACACGCTGCGCATGGAGTTGATCGAAGAGCGCGCGCCAGTTTCCGTCACGCTGATTAAACCATCGGGCATTCATACGCAGTTCGTCGAGCACGCGCGCAATCATCTCGACGTGCAGCCGAAGTTGCCGCCGCCCGTCTATGCACCGGACATCGTCGCCAAGGCGATCCTGCATGCGGCGTGCACGCCGGTTCGCGATCTGTATGTGGGCGGCGCATCGGCGGCGATGGTGACGTTCGCTCGTCGCGCGCCGAATCTGTACGACCGTGTGATGAGCCGCATCGGCATTGCTTCGCAACGTACGCAGGAACCGCCGCGCACGCCGGACGGCAATCATGGCGACGACGGCGCGTTGCGCGAGCGTTCGGGACAGAAGCGCAGGGTGCTGGAGTCGAGCCTGTACACGCAGGCGTCGATGCATCCGCGGCAAACCGTCATGCTCGCTGCCGGTGCAGCCGCGGTGTGGATGCTCGCGCGCTATGCGAGGTCGTCGCATGCGGGGCGCGTGTGAGCGGCGCGCCGTTGGACTTGTGATTCACATACCGGGACAAAGGGTAGCGCCGTATGCGCGTAAAGCAGTGCGAGGCGCAACCCTTCGTCGTCCGATGCAATCCGGCAGGACGCCGTTGATCATGTGAAGCCGGGCGTTCAACCTCCGCCGTTCGGCGTGGCCACGGTCAGCTTGTTGGACACCGATTTCACACCGGCGACATTCTTCGCCACGTCCTCGGCCTGCGGAATCTGCGCGCCGTCAGGCACCGATCCGGTCAGCGTAACCGCGCCGCCGCGAGCCCGAACGTATACGTTCGACACGTCGAAGCCTTGTGCCTTGGACAACGCCTTGCGCACGTCGAGGCCGAGCTTGCGGTCCGTCTTTTTCACCGCTTTTGTGCGCGCAGTCGACGATGCGGTCGTGTCGGCCATTGCCGCATCGCTCGCTTGCGCATACGCGCTCGACGCCGTGGCGACGCACAATGCAATGCCGAGCGCCTTTAAAAGATTGACTGTTTTCACGTTTTCTCCATCCTGGAAAAGTTAATGTCGCTTCGTTGCATGCAAAAAAACACACGCCTGTGAGCGGTTTTCTTCTCACTGGGAGCGTCCTGTTTTGTTCAAGCGTGCCGCGGCGGCGCTCCCGGCGCGCTTAAACAATAGCTCAGCACGCGCGCTCATGCAGAAAAAAACTGGCCGTGGCGCGAACTGCCGAGGTGCTGGCAACCACACGCGCGATGCGGTTTGGCATTAAGCTCTGACTGCGGCCGTGCATGGCATCATCGCGCGGTATCCGCGGCAGTGAACGATGCGTTCTGAGCAAACTGAATGCAATTGCCAACTTGAGAGGAGTTAGCCATGAAGCCCATTGCCATCAAACAGATGATGCTCGGCCTCGCCGTATCCGCGCTGGTAGCAGGCGGCATGCCGCTTGCCGCCGCGCAAACCACGACCGACACGAACGCGCAGACCGCCCAACCTGGCGCGACCGGCGCGACCGGCGCGAGCAGCACCGCCAAGCCGACCAAGGCGGAGCGCAAAGCGGCACGCAAACAGGCTCGCGCAAAGAAGAATGCCGAGTTGAAGAAGCTCGAGGATGCGGGCTATCAGCCGTCGCGCAACGACCCCAACTATCCGGACGATCTGCAGAAGGCGCAGAAAAAAGCGGGCATCGGTACGGGCGCGAGCCAGTAGGTCCTCATCCGCAATCATTGCAGTCGTGCGGCGCGATGCTCGTGCTGCACGCGTAAAAACGCATGATAAGGCGCTGACATCGGCAGCCTTCGCAGGCGGCTGCTGCAATGGCTCGCCGCTCGTTGAGAGCCCTTAGCGGACGCGTTGTCTCCTGGCGTTTCGCGTGTCATCTGCGTTTCGCCAGACGATTCCCGACGCGAGTTGGCGTTGACCACCAACGTCTGTTGCGCCGCGACACCCCCGCATTTCGTATTTCCTCGCCGTTTTTTTGCTCCAAAAAAGCCTTCATTTGGCTTGGAACGACATCTTCGGCGCACTTCGTCGATATGCGTCAAACCCTTGCGCAGCAAGGCTTCCACGCTGGCGCGACAGCAACCACGCGACATAGGTGTCGTATTTCCACATGTGGTTGTCGCAAATAGTCGGCTAGTCGCACTTTTTTCTGGCAACTATGTATGCACAGCGCGGACGGACGTCCGCCACAGCTTTGCATGGGACCAGAGTAAGGTGCTAAAGCACCAACTCTGCCCGACAGCTTTGCATGGGACCAGAGTAAGGTGCTAAAGCACCGACTCTGCCCGACAGCTTTGCATGGGACCAGAGTAAGTGCTTTGCACCAACTCCGGCCCACATAGGAGAGCATTCAATGAATTCCCCCAAGGTCGTGGTCGAAGGGCTGTGCAAGGTGTTCGGCACCAACCCGAAACAGGCGCTCGGCATGCTGGCAGGAGGCGCGACGAAAGAAGAAGTGTTCGCGCGCACCGGTCAGATCGTCGGCGTTCACAACGTATCGTTCGAGGTCAAGGAAGGCGAGATCTTCGTGCTCATGGGCCTGTCCGGCTCCGGCAAGTCGACGCTGATTCGCCTGATCAACCGGCTCGTCGAGCCGTCGGCAGGCAAGGTGCTGATCGACGGGCGCGATGTCGCCAGCGTGCCGCGCGGCGAACTGACCGCGCTGCGCCGCAAGGACATGAGCATGGTGTTCCAGTCCTTCGCGCTGATGCCGCAACGCACGGTGCTCTCGAACGCGGCGTTCGGGCTCGAGGTGGCGGGCATCGGCCGCAAGGAACGCGAAGCGCGCGCGATGGCGGTGCTCGAGCAGGTCGGCCTCGCGCCGTTCGCGCAGAAGCTGCCCGCGCAACTCTCGGGCGGCATGCAGCAGCGCGTGGGTCTCGCGCGGGCGCTGGCCGTGAACCCGTCGCTGATGATCATGGACGAAGCGTTCTCCGCGCTCGATCCGCTCAAGCGCAAGGAAATGCAGAACGTGCTGCTCGATCTGCAACGCGAGCAGCAGCGCACGATTCTGTTCGTCTCGCACGATCTCGAGGAAGCGATGCGCATCGGCACACGCATCGCCATCATGGAAGGCGGCAAGGTCGTGCAGATCGGCACGCCGCAGGAGATCATCACCAATCCCGCCGACGATTACGTGCGCGCGTTCTTCGAAGGCATCGACACGAGCCGCTATCTGACGGCCGGCGATCTGATGCAGACCGACGCTGTGCCGCTGATGCATGCGCACTCGCCGCAGATCGACGTGTCGAGCGTGGCCGCCACGCTGAACGGCAGCGCCGATTACGCTTTCGTGCTCGACAGCGAGCGCAAGATTCGCGGCTTCGTGTGCCGCGACGAAACGGGCAACGCGTCCGCGAAGCTGAACTACGTCGAGTGCATCCGACGCACGACGCCGCTCGACGATGTGGTCCAGCGCGTCGTCGCGAGCCGCGCGCCCCTGCCGGTCGTCGAAGCAGACGGCTCCTACTGTGGTTCGGTCAACAAGACGAACGTGCTGCACGTTCTCACGCGCCATCGAGGTTCCCATGTCTGAAATCATTCCACTTGGCGCCTGGGTCGATCACGGCGTTCACTATCTGCTCGACCACGACGCAAAGACTTTCGATTCCATCGGCAAGGTCATCGAGAGCTTTGCGGCGATCGTCGAACACGGTCTGCAAGCGGTGCCCATGTGGGCGCTGATGGCGTTTTTCGTCGGCATCGGTTTGTGGCGGGTGGGCTGGCGTTTCGCGCTCTTCACGTTGCTCGCGATGCTGCTGATCTACGGCACCGGCTTCTGGGATCAGATGGTCATCACGCTCGGCCTCACGCTGTCGTCCACCTTCATTAGCCTCGTGCTCGGCGTGCCGCTCGGCATCTGGACCGCGAAGAGCCGCACCGTCGAGATGATGGTGCGCCCCGTGCTCGATCTGATGCAGACCATGCCCGCGTTCGTCTATCTGATTCCGGCCGCGATGCTGTTCGGTCTTGGCCGCGTGCCCGGCATTCTGTCCACCGTGATCTTTGCGATGCCGCCCGCAGTGCGTCTCACGTCGCTCGGCATCAAGCACGTGAACCGCGAAATTGTGGAAGCGGGACAGGCGTTCGGTTGCACGCCGTGGCAGTTGCTCTACAAGGTGCAGTTTCCGAACGCGCTGCCGTCGATCATGACGGGCGTGAACCAGACCATCATGATGGCGTTGTCGATGGTGATCATCGCGTCAATGGTCGGCGCAGGCGGTCTCGGCAACGACGTGCTCGCCAGCATTCAGCGGCTCGACATCGGGCTCGGTTTCGAGAGCGGACTCTCGGTCGTGATGCTCGCGATCATTCTCGACCGCATCACGGAGAGCTTCGGCCGCTCGCCCGGCATGGCACGCGCGCCGCTGCTTTCGGGTGTGCGCAATCTGATGAAGGTGCGCCGGGCGCCGGCGGCGCAGCATAGCTGAGCCGCCCATGAAGCGCGACGCGATCACTCCGATAGAAGCCCCGTCCGGGTCGCCGCTTTCCCGACTCGCGCACGTCGGCTTCCTGACGCTGCCGAATTTTTCGATGATCGCGTTCACGAGCGCGGTCGAAGTGCTACGGATGGCTAACTATGTTGGCCGCGCGGAGCACTACAGATGGTCGGTCATTACACCGGACGGCGAGCCGGCGCGGGCCAGCAACGGCATCACCGTCAAGCCGACCACCACGCTCGAACAGGCCGGCATGCCCGATGTGCTGATCGTCTGCGCCGGATGGCACGTGCGCGATTACGTGGACGACACGGTGATCGCGCTGCTGCGCGACGTGGCCGCGCAAGGCATTCCGCTCGGCGGCATCTGCACCGGACCGTATGCGTTGCTCGCGGCGGGTCTGCTCGACGGTTATCGCTGCACCGTGCATTGGGAAGACATGTCGCCGCTGCACAAGAGCTTCCCGCATGTGCGTTTCGCCGACGAGCTGTTCGTGATCGACCGCGACCGCATGACGTGCACGGGCGGCACGGCGCCGCTCGATCTGATGCTGAACCTGGTCGGCATGCGTCTTGGTCACTCGGTGGCGGCGCAGGTGTCCGAGCAGTTCATCGTCGAAAGGATTCGCGGCTCGACCGACTACCAGCACATTCCCGTCGATGCGCGCGTCGGCTTCACGCGCGCCGAACTGATCGAAGTCGTGCGGCTGATGGAGGCCAACATCGAAGAGCCTCTGTCGCTCGACGAACTCGCGCGGCTCGTGCGTTTGTCGCAGCGTCACTTGCAGCGCATGTTCAAGATGTTCCTGAGCGTATCGCCGACGCACTATTACCTGACGCTGCGCCTGCGCCGCGCGCGTGAACTGCTGCGTAACACCGACGCGTCGATCGCGCGCGTGACGGCGGTCTGCGGGTTCCATTCGCCGTGCCATTTCAGCAAGGCGTATCGCGCGCAATTCGGTCATGCGCCGAGCGTGGAGCGGCGGCTGTCGGCATAAAGAGCAGTCAAGCATTCATCACCCTGAGACCCTGAGGAACCGCCATGAAACGTTTGTGGGCTGCGTCGTTGTGCGCGCTGTCTGTGTCGTCCGTCACTTCCGCTATTGCCGCCGAACCTGCCGCGTGCCGCGACGTGCGCTTTGCCGACGTCGGCTGGTCCGACATTGCGGCGACGACCGGGCTTGCATCGACGGTGCTCGAGGGACTCGGCTACAAGCCGACCAAAACGATCGCTTCGGTGCCGATCACGTTTGCCGGCGTGAAGAGCAAACAGATCGACGTGTTCCTCGGCTACTGGTCGCCGACGATGGACCCGATGATCGATCCGTTCAAGAAAGCCGGCCAGGTGAATGTGCTGCCCACACCCAACCTGACCGGCGCGAAGTACACGCTGGCGGTGCCGGATTACGCGTATCAGGCGGGCATCAAGTCGTTCGCCGACATCGCGAAGAATTACGACAAGCTCGGCGGCAAGATCTACGGCATCGAGCCGGGTAACGACGGCAATGCGCTCATCAAGAAGATGATCGACAGCAATCAGTATGGGCTCGGCAAGTTCAAGCTCGTGGAGTCGAGCGAGGCGGGCATGCTGGTCGAAGTGAACCGCTCGATTCGCGACAAGAAACCGATTGTGTTTCTCGGCTGGGAACCGCACCCGATGAACGTTCAGATGAAGATCGATTATCTGTCCGGTGGCGACGACGTGTTCGGTCCGAATTACGGCGAAGCAAAAGTGATGACGGTGACGCCGACCGACTATGCGACGCGTTGCCCGAACGTCGCGAAGCTGGTGTCGAATCTGCATTTCACGACCGACATCGAGAACCACGTGATGATGCCGATCATGAACAAGGTCGATCCGAATAAAGCCGCGCGCGAGTGGCTGAAGGCGAATCCGGCGGTGCTGGATCAGTGGCTTGCAGGGGTGAAGACGTTTGATGGTAAGGATGGGTTGCCGGCGGTTAAGGCGTTTGTGGCGGGGAAGTGAAGCGGGAGTTTCGCGCCGCGTTAGGTATGCGGCGCGAAAATTGGTGCTGCGCGATTTGAGGCCATGAATAAGGGCCTCAAATCGAGATTTCGAATTGGACGCTTCGATCCAATACCTCAAATCGCCTGCGCCCGCCCCGGAAACGTCTCATCATAATCACCGCTACCTTCCGCTTCCGCCGCCGTGCCGCGCTGCTCGCGGTACATCATCGGCGGCAAACCGAACTGCTTGCGAAATTCGCGTCCCAGATGCGACGCATCGGAAAAGCCGCAACTCGAAGCAATGTCAGCCACCGTTTTGTCCGAACTCGTCAACAACCACGCAGCCGTGCGCAACCGCACCTGCTTCGCGTAAGCCTGCGGCGCCTTGCCGGTTTGCGCCTTGAAAAGCCGCTCCAATTGACGCGGCGACAAGTCCAGCTTGCGCGCCAGTTCGTCGAGCGATAACGAACGCCCCACGTGCTGTTCCATCAGCAGAATCGCACGCTTAACCTTCGGATGCGCGGCAGGCGCAAGTCCCGGCGGATGCGGCTGCGGCGCGTTGCCTTTTTGCATGTCGTCGACGAGCAGAATGCGCAGCGCCTTCTGCACCGTCGCCGTTTCGAAGTGGCGCAACAGAATGGCTGCGGCCACGTCGATGGACGCGCGTCCGCCCGAACACGTAATACGCCGCCGATCGATCACGAACAGCCGGTCCGCCACCAGCGCCTCTTCATTGACCGACGGAAATCGCTCGATGAAGTCCCAGTAGTGAAACCAGCTCACGCAAATCCGATAGCCGTCGAGCACGCCCGCGCGCATTAGCGAGAACACGCCGGTGCACATGCCGACGAGCGTGGCATCGGCCGCGGCAGCGCGTCGAATGAAGGCGAGTGTCGCGTCGCTCGCAGCCGGTCCCGAATGCAGCAGGCCGCCCACCACGACCACGTAATCGAATGGCTCGGCGCCGTCGAACGTTTCCCACGGCGTGATCTGGATGCCGCAGCTCGCGCGCACCGGAGCAAGGGTTTCCCCTATCACGCTCCACGAGCAACGCACGGGTTTACTGAAGTCGCCCTCGTCCGCGGACAGACGCAGCAGGTCGACGAAACCCGAGAACGCCGTCAGCGTGAAGTTCGGCAGAAGAATAATGCCGAAGCGGATGCGCTGCTTCGGCGCACCGTCGATAGATTGAAGGGGAAGCGGTTCAGCGGAGTTCATGCAATGCAGCCGGAGCGAAAGAAGAGTTGAGCCAAGCATAGCACCGCGATGCGGCGCGGCATGCATCGTAATGCGGCCGAAGCGGCAACGGCAATCGCCATCGGGCCGGGCCAATGCAGCGCCAATGCAGCGCCAATGCAGCGCCAATGCAGCGCCTGTCGAAAATACGTCAGAAGCCTTCGTAAATACGCCGCGACGCTTGGCGCGCAAGGCGCTTGACGCCACTATCCCACTGTCATGCCGTTTTTATTCTATCGGTTCAATTTGACGTGCGGTGCAATAGGGCCTGTTTCAACGGATATCCCGCCAAACCGGCATTGCAACGCACAAGGAACGCCATGAACGTCAGCGTCTTCGATCTCTTCAAGATCGGCATCGGTCCCTCAAGCTCGCACACGGTCGGGCCGATGATCGCTGCTTGCCGCTTCGCGTCGCATATCGAAGATGCCAATCTGCTCGCCTTCGTGCGCCGCGTGAAGGTCGAGCTGTTCGGCTCGCTCGGCGCGACCGGCAAGGGGCACGGCACGGACAAGGCGGTGTTGCTCGGACTCGAAGGCAACCTGCCGGAACTGATCGACCCCGACACGATCGAGCCGCGTTTGCAGGCCATCCGCGAGACGAAGCAGCTTGCGTTGCTCGGCAAGCACACGGTGAAATTCGACGAGCGGGAACACATCGGCTTTTTCCGCAAGCTGATGCCGGGCGCGCCCGGTTCGAGCATCGTGCATCCGAACGGCATGCGCTTTCAGGCATTCGACGAAAACGGGCAACTGCTCGTCGAAAAAGAGTATTACTCGATTGGCGGCGGCTTCGTGGTGAATCGCGAAGGCGATCGCGTGAACGGCGTGCGCGCCGGCGCGGAAGTGCCGCATCCGTTTCGTACCGGCGATGATCTGATGCGCGTGTGCCGCGAAACCGGCCTGTCGATCGCGCAAATCACGCTGAAAAACGAATGCGCGGCGCGCCCGGAACAGGAAGTGCGCGACGGCCTGCTAGCGATCTGGCGCGCGATGTCGGCTTGCGTCGAACGCGGCTGCAAGGTGCGCGGCGAATTGCCCGGACCGATGCATGTGAAGCGCCGCGCCGCCGACCTCTGCGCACAATTGCGCTCGCGTTCGGAAGAGTCGCTGCGCGATCCGCTTTCCATGCTCGACTGGGTCAATCTCTACGCAATGGCCGTCAACGAAGAAAACGCCGCGGGCGGCCGCGTCGTGACCGCGCCGACCAATGGCGCAGCCGGCGTGATTCCCGCCGTGCTGCACTACTACGTGAAGTTCATGCATGCATCGAACGACGAGGGCATCGTCGACTTCCTGCTGACCGCTGCCGCTATCGGCATCATCTACAAGGAAACCGCGTCGATCTCGGGCGCCGAAGTGGGCTGCCAGGGCGAAGTCGGCGTGGCCTGTTCGATGGCCGCCGCGGCGCTCGCCGCCGTGATGGGCGGCACGCCGACGCAAGTGGAAAACGCAGCGGAAATCGGCATGGAACACAACCTCGGCATGACCTGCGATCCAGTCGGCGGACTCGTGCAGATTCCGTGCATCGAACGCAATGCAATGGGCGCGATCAAGGCGCTCAACGCCGCGCGCATGGCGATGAAGGGCGACGGCCAGCACTACGTGTCGCTCGATAACGTCATCAAGACGATGCGCGAAACCGGCGCGGACATGAAGACGAAATACAAGGAGACGTCGCGCGGCGGCTTGGCCGTGAACGTCATCGAATGTTGAAGCAAGCATTGCATATTCCATGAAGCATCAGGCAGCAAGCACCGACAGTACCCACAAGGATCAATGATGAGCCGCTATTCGATATTCAGCCTATTGCGCAACGGGATGTCGTATCACGAGAACTGGGAACGACAGTGGAAGAGTCCCGAGCCCAAACGCGAGTACGACGTGGTGATCGTCGGCGGCGGCGGGCATGGTCTGGCCACGGCCTATTACCTCGCGAAGGAACACGGCGTGCGCAATGTCGCCGTGCTCGAAAAAGGCTGGATCGGCGGCGGCAATACGGCGCGCAATACGACCATCGTGCGCTCGAATTATCTGTGGGACGAGTCGGCCGCGCTTTACGAAAAGGCCATGAAACTGTGGGAAGGACTCTCGCAGGATCTGAACTACAACGTGATGTTCAGCCAGCGCGGCGTGATGAATCTCGCGCATACGCTGCAGGACGTGCGCGACACCGAGCGCCGTGTGAATGCGAACCGGCTGAACGGCGTCGATGCCGAATTCCTCACGCCCGCGCAGATCAAGGAAATCGAGCCGACCATCAATCTGAATAGCCGCTATCCGGTGCTCGGTGCGTCGATTCAGCGGCGCGGCGGCGTCGCGCGTCACGATGCGGTGGCCTGGGGCTTCGCACGCGGCGCGGATCAGGCCGGCGTCGACATCGTGCAGAACTGCCAGGTCACGGGCATTCGCCGTAACGGCAGCCAGGTGACGGGCGTGGACACCACGAAGGGTTTCATCAAGGCGAAGAAAGTCGCGATCGTGGCCGCGGGCAATACGTCGACGCTCGCGGACATGGCCGGCGTTCGCTTGCCGCTCGAAAGCCATCCGTTGCAGGCGCTCGTCTCGGAACCGATCAAGCCGGTGGTGAATACGGTCGTGATGTCGAACGCGGTGCACGCGTATATCAGCCAGTCCGACAAGGGCGATCTGGTGATCGGTGCGGGCGTCGATCAGTACACGGGCTTCGGTCAGCGCGGCAGTTTCCAGATTATCGAAGGGACGCTCGAAGCCATCGTCGAAATGTTCCCGGTGTTCTCGCGCGTGCGGATGAATCGTCAGTGGGGCGGCATTGTCGATGTGTCGCCGGACGCCTGCCCGATTATCAGCAAGACCGACGTAAAGGGCCTTTACTTCAATTGCGGCTGGGGCACGGGCGGCTTCAAGGCGACGCCGGGTTCGGGCTGGGCGTACGCGCACACCATCGCGAAAGACGAGCCGCATGAACTGAATGCGCCGTTCTCGCTGGACCGCTTCTATACGGGCCATCTTATCGACGAACACGGCGCCGCCGCCGTCGCCCACTAACGCACTCAGGCACTCACGCACTTGAGCCAGATAGAGAGACAACCATGCTGCTGATCGAATGCCCCTGGTGCGGGCCACGCGCCGAAACCGAATTTTCCTGCGGCGGCGAAGCGGACATCATGCGTCCGCTCGACACCGAAAAACTCACCGACAAGGAATGGGGCGACTACCTGTTCATGCGCAAGAATTCGCGCGGCGTGCATCGCGAGCAATGGATGCATGCGCAAGGCTGCCGCCGCTGGTTCAAGGCGCAGCGCGACACGGTGAGCTATGAGATTCAGGGCTACGAAACGTTCGACCGTCCGCTGCTGAAGATGGACAGCAACGACGGCAACGCACAAGAGGGCAAGACGCAATGAGCCAGAAAGACCGACTCCCGAATGGCGGGCGCATCAACCGCGCATTGCCGCTCACGTTCACCTTCAACGGACGCCAGTATCAGGGCTATCAGGGCGACACGCTTGCTTCCGCGTTGCTCGCGAACGGCTTGCATTTCGTCGCGCGTAGCTGGAAGTATCACCGGCCGCGCGGCATCGTGACCGCCGGCGTGGAAGAGCCGAATGCCGTCGTGCAACTCGAAACGGGCGCGTACACGGTGCCGAATGCGCGTGCCACTGAAGTCGAGCTGTATCAGGGGCTCGTCGCGAATAGCGTGAACGCGAAGCCGAGCATCGAGAAGGATCGCATGGCGGTCAATCAGAAGATCGCGCGCTTTATTCCGGCGGGCTTCTACTACAAGACCTTCATGTGGCCGCGCAAGTTCTGGCCGAAGTACGAAGAAGTGATTCGCGACGCGGCGGGTCTCGGCAAGGCGCCGGAGCAACTCGACGCCGATCGCTACGACAAGTGCTTCGCGCATTGCGACGTGCTGGTGGTCGGCGGCGGGCCAACGGGTCTCGCGGCCGCGCATGCGGCGGCGCTGTCGGGCGCGCGCGTGACATTGGTCGACGATCAGCCGGAACTCGGCGGCTCGCTGCTGTCGTGCCGCGCGGAGATCGACGGCAAGCCGGCTTTGCAATGGGTTCACAAGATCGAAGACGAATTGCGGCAAATGCCCGGCGTGAAGATTCTGTCGCGCAGCACCGCGTTCGGCTATCAGGACCACAATCTCGTGACGGTCACGCAGCGTCTGACCGATCATCTGCCGGTGTCGCAACGCAAGGGCACGCGCGAACTGATGTGGAAAATCCGCGCGAAACGCGTGATTCTCGCAACCGGCGCGCATGAGCGTCCCATCGTGTTCGGCAACAACGATCTGCCTGGCGTGATGCTCGCGTCGGCGGTGTCGACGTATCTGCATCGCTACGCCGTGCTGCCGGGCCGCGACGCGATCGTGTTTACGAACAACGACGACGGCTATCAATGCGCGCTCGATCTGAAAGCAGCCGGCGCGCAAGTCACGGTGATCGACCCACGCGCGGGCGAATCGAAAGGCACGCTGCCTGCACTCGCACGCCGCTACGGCGTGAAAGTGATCAGCGGTGCGGTGATCACCGCGGCGCACGGCAAATTGCGCGTGGCTTCCGTCGATGTCGCTTCGTACGCGAACGGTCAGGTCGGCGCCAAGCAAGGCGAGTTGCCGTGCGATCTGCTCGCGATGTCGGGCGGCTGGAGCCCTGTGCTGCATCTGTTCGCGCAATCGGGCGGCAAGGCGCATTGGCATGACGACAAAGCCTGCTTCGTGCCCGGCAAGGTGATGCAGCCGGAAACAAGCGTGGGCGCCTGCAATGGCGACTTCACGCTGGGCCAGGGCATTCGTTTCGCCGTCGATGCCGGCGTCGAAGCGGCGCGCGCGGCGGGCTATATCGTCAAGCGGCCGAACACCGTGCAGGTCGCCGAGATCACCGAAGCGAAGATGCAGCCGCTGTGGCTCGTCGGCGGACGCGAACTCGCCACGCGTGGGCCGAAGCAGTTCGTCGACTTCCAGAACGACGTATCGGCCGCGGATATTTTCCTTGCCGCGCGCGAAGGCTTCGAGTCGGTCGAACACGTGAAGCGTTATACCGCGATGGGCTTCGGCACCGATCAGGGCAAGCTCGGCAACATCAACGGCATGGCGATTCTCGCGCAGGCGCTCGGCAAGACGATTCCGGAAACCGGCACGACGACGTTCCGCCCGAACTACACGCCGGTCACGTTCGGCACCTTCGCAGGGCGCGAGCTCGGCGAGTTTCTCGATCCCGTGCGCAAGACGGCGGTGCACGAATGGCACGTCGAAAACGGCGCGGAATTCGAGGACGTCGGCAACTGGAAGCGCCCCTGGTACTTCCCGAAGAAGGGTGAAGACCTGCATGCGGCCGTCGCGCGCGAATCGCTCGCGGTGCGCACGAGCGTCGGCATTCTCGATGCGTCCACGCTCGGCAAGATCGACATTCAGGGCCCCGATTCGGCGAAGCTGCTGAACTGGGTCTATACGAATCCGTGGAGCAAGCTCGAAGTCGGCAAGTGCCGCTACGGTCTGATGCTCGACGAAAACGGCATGATCTTCGACGACGGCGTGACCGTGCGCCTCGCCGACCGGCACTACATGATGACGACCACGACCGGCGGCGCCGCGCGCGTGCTCACCTGGCTCGAACGCTGGCTGCAAACGGAATGGCCCGACATGCGCGTGCGCCTCGCGTCGGTCACGGATCACTGGGCGACCTTCGCCGTGGTCGGCCCGAATAGCCGCAAGGTCTTGCAAAAGGTTTGCCACGACATCGACTTCGCGAACGCGGCGTTTCCGTTCATGAGCTATCGCGAAGGCACGGTCGCGGGCGCGGCGTCGCGCGTGATGCGCATCAGCTTCTCGGGCGAACTCGCGTATGAAGTGAACGTGCCGGCGAACGTCGGACGCGCGGTGTGGGAAGCGTTGATGGCCGCGGGCGCCGAATTCGACATCACGCCGTACGGCACGGAAACGATGCACGTGTTGCGCGCGGAGAAGGGCTACATCATCGTCGGTCAGGATACCGACGGTTCGATGACGCCGCATGACGTCGGCATGGGCGGGCTCGTCGCGAAGTCGAAGGACTTTCTCGGCAAGCGTTCGCTCACGCGTTCGGACACGGCGAAGGCGGGGCGCAAGCAACTTGTCGGACTGCTCGCGGACGATCCGTCGTTCGTGATACCCGAAGGCTCGCAGATCGTCGCGGGGCCGTTCCAGGGCGAGACCGCGCCGATGCTCGGACACGTCACGTCGAGCTATTACAGCCCGATCCTGAAGCGCTCGATCGCGATGGCGGTCGTGAAGGGCGGCCTCGACAAGATCGGCGAAACGGTCACGGTCCCGCTTTCGAGCGGCAAACAGATTGCAGCGAAGATCACCAGTTCGGTGTTCTACGACAGCGAAGGAGCGCGTCAACATGTGGAATGAAACGAAAACGGCGGCGTCGGTGGTGGATCGCGCCGTCGGCAAGCAGACCGGCGTGTGGCAGGAGTCGCCGCTCGTGGGCGTGGATGCGCTCCTGAAGAAGCATCAGGCTTCGGCGACCGCGGCATTCAGGCTGACCGAGCGGCCGTTTCTTCAGCTCGTGAATGTGCGCGGCGATACGCGCGACGCCGCGTTCGTGCAGGCAGTCGAACAGGTGCTCGGCTGCAAGCCGCCGGAGACACCCAACACGATCGCGCGCGGCAACGGCTACGACATGCTGTGGCTCGGCCCGGACGAGTGGCTCGTGCGCTCGGCGATGACGCACGACGCGACGCGCACCGCGCCGTTGCAAGCGGCGCTCGGCACTGCGTTTGCAGGGGTATTCGCGTCGGCGGTGGACATCGGCAGTGGTTATACGGTGCTCGAAATCAGCGGCACGCGTACGCGTGAAGTGCTGTCGCGCGGCTGTCCGCTCGATCTTCATCCGAAGCTGTTCGGCGAAGGGCAGTGCGCGCAAAGCCATTATTTCAAGGCGTCGATCACGCTCGTGCCGACCGGCGCGGACAGCTTCGACATCGTCGTGCGCCGCAGCTTCGCGGATTACTTCGTGAAGATCATGCTCGACGCAGCCGAGCCGCTGATGTCGTGACCGCCGTCACGCCGCGAGCGCTGCTCTCACGCGCCGCTCGCGGTTTTCCCGTTGCGGGACTCACATGACGTCGACCCGTGTCGTCACCGCGCGACTCACCGAGCGCGCGTGCCACCAAGGCGATGCCGATGCCGCGCTCGCGCTGCTCGATCAAAGCATGCTGCTGCGGCACCGGCGCATTGCGCTGATCCGCTATCTGCTCGCGCAGCAACTCGGCGCGCCGTTGCAGGCGCGGCATCATGACTATGTGCGGAAAGTCGCCGCGCGTTTGAGTGCGGAGACGCTCGCGCGCATTGCGGGCGCGGCGCGGGCGCGCATGCGTTCGTAGGCGTTGGCTTTCGATTCGGCGTTGTGATGTGTTGGCCGCGCTGTTACCGGGCACTGACCACGCACCGCGTTGTCTTTGACATCGTAAGACGTGCCCGCGAGTGGGCTCATCGAGCCTACGCGGGCTGCTCTGGAAATGACGCGCTTGCTGTCGAACCGCTCGCGGCCTCGATCGCGACAATCGCCCGCTGCGCGGACGGCGACAGCGCGCGCTGCGTCAGGCTGACCACGGCAAATTGCGCGGAAAGGTTGAATATCGCCGGTGCGGTCAACTGCACGAGGCTGCCTGTCTGCAATTCGTTCTGCACCGCGCGCGTCGGCGACAGCAGGACGAGATCCGAGCGACGCGTGACGTGAACCAGCGCATGAAAATCGTTGGTGACGACCTGAAAGCGCAGGTTCTCGCCCGGCAGACAACCGAGAACCTCACGCATCCTTTGCTGCGCACTATGCGGCGCGCGCACACAAGCGAGCGCGGCTTGCCGCAGACGTTCCACTGTCATCTCGCCCGCCAGCAACGGATGCTGCGGACGAACGAAACAGCCGGCAGGCTCGACAGGCAAGCGGTGAATTTTCAGTTCCGCGGAGAGCGGGGCGTAACGATGTTCGACCACGACGAAGTCGAGCCGCTCCGTGCGCAGCGATTCGACCAGCGCTTCTCCTTCATTGACTTCCGCGTTCACGCGCAGCCCAGGCCAATCGCGATTGAGCGTGCAGAGCACCTCCGGCAGCATGATCGCGGCCGGCAGCGGCCCAAGCCCGAAGTCCACACTCCCCACTTCATGCTGCTGTAGAAGAACCAGATCGCGGGCGAGGCTGTTGGTCTCGAACAGAATGCGCCTTGCCCGTTCGGCCACCATCTGCCCCGCGGCGTTCAGTTTGACGCCGCGCGGGCCTCGCTCGCACAGCGGCAAGCCGGCTTGCGCCTCGAGCGCCTGAATGCTGCGCGTCAACGCGGGTTGCGACAGGTGAACGCGCCGCGCCGCGGCGGCGAGCGACCAATCGGCTTCGTCCGCGCTCAGCGATAACCACGCGACGTCCGCGCCCGCCTTCACGCATCGCTCGCGCCATTGGGCGAGGAGGGTGGTCTTGCCGTAGCCCGCGCTCCCGGTGACGAGCGCAAGCGTGGCGTGCCGCATGCGCTCGAGATGCGTGAGCAGGTCGGCGCGCCGGACCGTTTTCGAGCCGATGCGCGGCGGCGAAAACCTCGTGGATGCCACTTGTCTGGTGAATGCGGTCGTCAAGTCGTTACCCGAATCAGTGCCCAGTCCGAACAGCCATTGTCCCTAGAAAATCGCGCGCGCCGCAATCGGAGCCAACGTCAGGAGGCAACGTCAGGACCGTGCCTTCGCGTAAAAAAATCCGCAAGAAAAAAAGGAGGCGATCAACTTAACACAACGTCCTCACGACGCCCTTGTTCCATCCGGATGACGTATTTCTTCTATGTGGCCGATTTATGTCGGCGTCTACTGAAAACGCTGCTCGAAACATCACTCGCGGCCGTCGCCGCATCATTCAGGGGATGCCATGCCTACCGTTTCTCAGCCTCGCGCAACTGCCGCCGCGCGACTCGAACGGCTGCCGTTCTCCGGTTATCACCGGACCATCTTCATCATCATCGCGATTGCGTTCTTCTTCGATTCCGTCGATCTCGGCACGATGACCTTCGTGCTCGGTTCGATCAAGACCGAATTCGGCTTGTCGACGGCAACCGCGGGGCTCGTCGCGAGTGCGAGCTTCTTCGGCATGGTGGGCGGTGCGGCCGTGGCGGGACTGCTGGCCGATCGCTTCGGACGCCGGCCGGTTTTTCAGTGGAGCATGGTGCTGTGGGGCCTCGCATCGTATCTCTGTTCGACGGCGCAAAGCGTCGAAGCGCTGATTTTCTATCGCGTGCTGCTCGGCTTCGGCATGGGCATGGAGTTTCCGATCGCGCAAACGCTGCTGTCGGAATTCGTTCCCGCTTCGTCGCGCGGACGCCTGATTGCGTTGATGGACGGCTTCTGGCCGCTCGGTTTCATCACGGCGGGCGTGGTGTCGTACTTCGTGCTGCCCGCCTATGGCTGGCGCACGGAGTTCGCGTTGCTCGCGATTCCGGCCGTGTTTGTGCTGATCGTGCGCCGTGTCGTGCCCGAGTCGCCGCGTTGGCTCGAACATCGCGGACGTCACGGCGAGGCCGATAAAATTCTCGCCGACATCGAGGTCAAGGTGATGAAGGCCGCCGGTCTGAGCCGTTTGCGCGAGCCGGTCATGCTGGTCGAACCGGTGGCCGCCAAAGGCGCGGGCGCGTTTCGCGAGATCTGGAGCGCGGCTTACCGGCGTCGCACGATCATGGTGTGGACGTTGTGGTTCTTTGCGCTGCTCGGCTTTTACGGATTGACTTCGTGGCTCGGCGCGTTGATGCAGCAGGCGGGCTTCGCGGTGACGAAGTCGGTGCTGTATACGGTGCTGATTTCGCTCGGCGGCATTCCCGGATTTATCTGCGCGGCGTGGCTGGTCGAGCGTTGGGGACGCAAGCCGACATGTATCGCGTCGCTCGCGGGCAGTGCGGTGATGGCCTACGTCTATGGACAAACCGCGCTGCACGCGCAAACGCCCACGCTGCTGATTTGCGCCGGTCTCGCGATGCAGTTTTTCCTGTTCGCGATGTGGGCGGTGCTCTACACGTACACGCCGGAACTGTACGGCACCGGCGCGCGCGCGACGGGCTCCGGTTTCGCGTCGGCAATCGGCCGCGTGGGCTCGCTGATCGGGCCGTACGTGGTCGGCGTCGTGCTGCCGATGTTCGGACAGGGCGGCGTGTTCTCGCTCGGCGCAATGTGTTTCGTGATCGCGGCCGCGGCTGTGTGGATACTCGGCATCGAAACACGCGGACTCGCGCTGGAGACGCTCGTCTCGGAAGCGGTGGAGACCGACGCGCACGGCGTGCTGAGTCCGGTGCGCGATTGACGACCCACCCGCGAAGAGCGCAGTCGTTGTCGGCTGCGCTCTTCACAGCTAACCGGGCATCGGCGCTTACTGTTTGCTCGCCACCAGTGCCGACACGATCCGATACGCAGCGCTCACGCGGTCCTCGATCGGGAAATTCCTGTTGGCAAGCAAAACGACGCCGACGTGTTTCTGCGGAATGAAGGCAACGTAGGTGCCGAACCCATTCGTCGAACCGGTTTTGTTGATCCACACATTCTGCTGCGGCAGCAAGGGCGGCTCGATTGCGATGACCGGCGTCGCCGTGGTGGCCATCGCGGGCGCATTGCCTTCGTGCAAGGTCGTCAACGTGACGGGATACGCGTACTGCTCCCATATCAGGTCCTGCGTCAGCACGCCGGCCTTGAAGTAGCCCGTGTGTGTCGCCGTGATCGCGCGCTGAAGCTGGCTGTCGACGTCGATCAGATTCATGTTCGCTTGCACGAAACGCAGCATGTCGGCGGCGGTGGTCCTCACGCCGTACGCTTCGTCGGCGAGCACGCCGCCTTTCATGCGGATCGGCGCGCCGTCCTTCGTGTAGCCCTGCGCGTAGTCGGACATTTTCGTCGGCGGAACATGGATGTAGCTGCTCGTCATGCCGAGCGCCGGAAACAGGCGCTGCTCCATCAGCGACGCAAAGTCCTGATTCATGCTTTTCGCCGTGATCAGACCGAGCGTGCCGATCCCCGGATTCGCGTAGGTACGATACGTGACCGGCGCGTAGGCCGGTTTCCATGTGCTGAAGTACTGCAACAACTGCGCGTTGTCGTGGATCTCGTCGGGCACCTGGAGCGGCAGACCGCCGGGCGTGTGCGTGGCGAGATTCAGCAGGCTAACCTTGCCGAATGCGCTGCCTCGCAAGGACGGCAAGTATGTTTGCGTCGGGTCCGATAGCCTCAGATGGCCGTTCAACTGCGCATATTCGGCGAGCGTCGCGGTGAATGTCTTGCTCACGGAGCCGATTTCAAAGAGCGTGCGCTGCGTGACCGGCTTGCCGGTTTCCGCCGATGCCATGCCGTAGTCGAAGACGTAGGTTTTGCCATTGGCGACGATTCCGACCGCCATCCCGGGCACATGATGTTTCGCGATTAGCGGCTCGATTGCGGAGTCCACTACGGATTTCACCTGGCGTTCGGCTTCGCCTTCGCTTGCCGCGCGGCTTGCCTGCGCAGGTGCGCCCAGCGCAAACAGCAGGGTGACCATCAGGCTCACGGCTTTTAGCTTCATGTGCAATGCTTCCTCGAACGGTTATCGGCGGGTGTCCAGACGCAGCACTATCCCGCTTTGGCAAAGCGCTGACAATCGACGATAACTTATGCGAGGGTCAAGAAAAACTGAGGGCGTGCAGTTGCAGTTCGCGGTGAGCGCAATACGGTCTCCTCGCAACCGTAATCGCGCCGTTGGAAAATGCTTACGGTTCCGCGATAGAAAACCAGTAATCGAACTTATCGAACATTCCGAGCATTTCCCGGAACTTCGCTTTATCGCCGTCGAACTTCACCTTACCCGTCTCGGACAATTGCTGCAGCTTCACATTGCCGAGCGCGATGTCGTCCAGGGTCGACTTGTCGAACGTGATCGTTCCGTCGGCATGCTCCAATGGACGGCCTTCCACATAGTTCATCACACCGTTGCGCACGGTAAGCGCAAATTGCTTCTTCACGTCGGGGAGGATCAGATTGAACGCATAGTTTTTATTGGCCGCGCGCGGGCCGTTCAGGTGGATCGCCAGGAAGTCGAGGAACATTTCCGGCGACATGGCCGTGATGATGTCGGGTGCCGCCGTGTTCACGCCGGCCATCTTCTTCACGCCACCGCGCAACTCGTGAGCGCCGCTCAGATAAACATTGCGGACGGTGCCCGATTCCGACTGATAGCCCAACTGTTCAAGTGCATCGGCTTCGAGACGCCGCGCGGCCTGATTATCAGGTTGCGCGAATACCAGCTTGTTGGTGATGGTGGCGACCCATCGGTACTCGCCTTTGCTATAGGCGTCACGCGCGTTCGCCATGATCTTGTCGGCGCCGATAAGCTCGACGTATTTCTTCGCTTCTTCGGTGGGTGGAAGCGGATCGAGGTTCGCGGGATTGGCATCCCACCATCCCAGGTAGAGTTGATAAGTCGATCTGACGTCGTGTTTCAGATTGCCGTAATAGCCACGGTTATAAAATTCCTTGGCGAGCGAATCGGGAAGCACGAACTGTTCGGCGATTTCATGCATGGTCAAGCCTTCGTTGGCCATGCGCAGTGTCTGATCGTTGATGTACTTGTACAGGTCCCGCTGTTTCGACAAATGCTCGACGACGCGTTCATTTCCCCACTGCGGCCAATGGTGGCTTCCGAAAGACACTTGAGCGTCGTTGCCGAACATGGCAATGGTTTGATCGAGCGCCGCAGCCCACTTCTGCGCGCTTCTCGCCTTCGCGCCTCTGAGCGTCAGAATGTTATGCAACGAATGATTCGCGTCTTCGGCGAGATCGAGCGCCTTGAACTGCGGGAAGTAGAACAGCATCTCGGCGGGCGCTTCGGTGCCTGGCGCCATCTGAAAGACGACGTCGACGCCGTCCACCGTCAGCTTCTCGCCCGTCTTCTTGATGAGGCGGTTCGGTTGAAGCAGCGTGAGCGTGCCGGTCGCATTGACGAGGCCGAGGCCGCTGCCGACCGTACCTTTCGGGTCTTTCTCGAGAAGATCGCCGTACATGTACGACGCGCGGCGGCTCATTGCGTTTCCAGCGAAAATGTTCTCGCTGATTGCTTCTTCCATGAAGCCTTCCGGCGCGATCAATGGAACCTTGCCCGAGGCCACGTCTTTTTCGTCGACCACGCCTCTGATGCCGCTGAAATGGTCGACGTGGCTATGCGTGATGATGACGGCGCTAACCGGCCGGCGTTCGACCTTTTCATTGACCAGTTCCAACGCTGCCTTCGCTGTCTCGGCTGAACTTCCGGTATCGACTACGATCCAGCCGGTCGCCCCTCGAATAAACGTGATGTTGGCCAGGTCGATATTGCGCACCTGATAGATGCCGTCGACCACCTTGAACAGGCCGTTCATCGTCAGTATCTGCTCCTGACGCCACAGGCTTGGATTGACCGTTGGCGGAGCTTCGGTTCCGGGACGCAGGAAAGCTCAGCGTGTGAGGTCGACCACCGTACGGCCCGACGCGGTGGTCAGAACTGGTTGCGGCAGGGACGATATGAAGCCGCGTCCTGCATCCTCGAAATCCCGTTTGTCTGCGAGATTCAGGTAACTCCCGATCTGCTGGTTTACCTGCCTGGTCTGTGTCGTTGCGTCGTTTCTCGCGGGACTAGTCGCGCCTGCTTCGTTCGATTGTGCATATGCCTGCGCACCTATGCTTAACGGCAACAGCCATGCTAACCATTTCATCTTGCCTCCGGGCCTACGCTAGCGGTTTGCCAACAACATCCATCTGCTGACAACGAGTCCTCAGAGAGCTTTCAATACTCCTGATCTAATCTGGATGTTGGGTAGGAGGAAGTCAAGAACGAGATGCGTGACCGCCTGACGGCCTCATGATTCGCAAACAGAATCGGGCGGCTGACGCAATGCGCTAAACGGTCACACGTTCGCGCTTTCTGAAGGGCGCACCGTTCGCGACGAAGTAGGGCGTGTCCACGCGCGCCAATGCCTCGCGTCCACGAATCCGGTCGGCGATCTTCTCGGCCAGCATGATGGTCGGCGCGTTCAGATTGCCCGTGGTGATAAGCGGCATGATCGACGCATCGACCACGCGCAGCCCCTCCATGCCATGCACGCGTCCTTCGTTGTCCACCACGGCCATGTCGTCGTAGCCCATCTTGCACGAGCACGAAGGATGAAACGCCGTCTCGGCGCGTGCCCGCACGAAAGCGTCGAGTTGCGCGTCGGTAGTCAGCTCGGCGCCGGGATTCAGCTCGCGTCCGCGATAACGCTCCAGCGCCGGCTGCCGCATGATCTCGCGTGTGATGCGAATGCCGTCGCGGAACTCGCGCCAGTCGAGCGGATCGGCCATGTAGTTGAATAGGATGCTCGGATGCGCCGCCGGATCGCGCGACGTGAGCTTCACGCGTCCGCGGCTTGGCGAACGCATCGAACCGACATGTGCCTGAAAGCCATGCATCTTGATCGCGTTCGAGCCGTTGTAGTTGATCGCGACCGGCAGAAAGTGATACTGGATGTTGGGCCACAAGTCGTCGTCGCGTGTACGGATAAAGCCGCCCGCTTCGAACTGATTGCTCGCGCCGATGCCGGTGCCGTTCACCATCCATTCGAGCCCAATAGCAGGCTGATTCCACCATTGCAATGCGGGGTAGAGCGAGACGGGCTCCTTGCATTCGTACTGGATATACATCTCCAGATGGTCCTGCAAATTTTCGCCGACGCCCGGCAAGTCGTGGACGAGCGGAATGTCCAGTTCGCGCAGCCACGTCGACCGGCCCACGCCGGAGCGTTGCAGCAATTGCGGCGATGCAATCGCGCCGCTGCAGACTAGCACTTCGCGGCGCGCATGCGCGTTGACGGCCGCGCCATGCTGCAGATACGCGACGCCGACCGCGCGCTTGCCGGAGAACAGCACGCGATCGGTCAGCCCGTGCGTGACGATGGTCAGGTTCGAACGCGCCTTCGCGCGGTCCAGATAGCCGCGCGCCGTGCTCGCGCGCCGGCCTTTGGGCGTGACTGTGCGATCCATCGGGCCGAAGCCTTCCTGCTGATAGCCGTTCAGATCGTCGGTGCGCGGAAAGCCGGCCTGCACGCCGGCTTCGACCATCGCCGCGAACAGCGGATTGTTGCCGGGCTTGCTGGTGGTCACATGCACCGGACCGTCGCCGCCGTGATAGGCGTTCGGGCCTACGTCGCGCGTTTCCGCCTTGCGGAAGTACGGCAGGCAGTCGAGATACGTCCAGTTTTCGAGGCCTGGGCGCTGAGCCCAGCCGTCGTAATCGAGCGCGTTGCCGCGGATATAGCACATGCCGTTGATCAGCGACGACCCGCCGAGTCCCTTGCCGCGTCCGCATTCCATGCGGCGGTTGTCCATATGCGGCTCGGGGTCGGTCTCGTACGCCCAGTTATAGCGGCGCCCTTGCAGCGGATAGGCGAGGGCGGCGGGCATCTGCGTGCGGAAATCGAAGCGGTAATCGGGACCGCCCGCTTCGAGCAGCAGCACAGTGACGTCGGCGTCTTCCGTGAGACGCGAGGCCAGCACGTTGCCCGCCGAACCCGCGCCGACGATGATGTAATCGTATTCGTTGGAACTCATGGCAGCGCTCTCAGAACACCGGTTGATAAGGGCCCAGCTCGACCTGCACGGACTTGATGCGCGTGTAGTGCTCGAGTGTCGTGATGCCGTTTTCGCGGCCCACGCCGGATTGCTTATAGCCGCCCACGGGCATTTCGGCGGGCGACTCGCCCCACGTGTTGATCCAGCAAATGCCTGCTTCCAGCCGATGAATCACCCGATGCGCACGCGCCAGGTTTTCCGTGACGACGCCGGCGGCGAGGCCATACGCGGTGCGATTCGCGCGCTCGATGGCTTCGTCTTCTTCGTCGAATACGAGAATGCTCATGACCGGCCCGAAGATTTCCTCACGCACGATTCGCATGTCGTCGTGGCAACCGGTGAAGATAGTTGGCTCTACGTATTGACCTTGCGCATAATGATTTTCTGTCAAACGCTTGCCGCCCGCGATCAAACGCGCGCCTTCCTTAACACCGCTTTCTATATAGCCGAGCACCTTTTGCAATTGCGCGGCGCTCACGAGCGGGCCAAAGTTGGTGGACGCCCCGGTCGGCGCACCGACGCGAATACGCTTCACGCGTTCGAGCAGCAATGCCTCGAAGCGCTCGATCACATTGCGCTGCACGAACACGCGCGTGCCGTTCGTGCAGACCTGGCCCGAGCTGAAGAAGTTGGCGCTCATCGCGATGTCGGCGGCGCGTTCGAGATTCGCGTCGTCGAACACGAGCAACGGGGACTTGCCGCCGAGTTCCATCGTCACTTCTTTCAACGACGACGCGCCCGCCATCGACATCACCTTCTTGCCCGTTTCCACTCCGCCCGTGAACGAAATCTTTTCGATGTCCGGATGCGCGGCCAGCATCGCGCCTACGCGGCCGTCGCCTTGCACGACGTTGAACACGCCAGGCGGCACGCCGGCTTCGGTGTAGATTTCCGCGAGTTTCAACGCAGTAAGCGGCGTGACCTCGCTCGGCTTGAATATCATCGCATTGCCTGCGGCAAGCGCGGGCGCGGACTTCCAGCACGCAATCTGAATCGGATAATTCCATGCGCCGATGCCCGCGCAAACGCCGAGCGGTTCGCGCCGCGTGTACACGAACGACGACGGCCGCAGCGGAATCTGCTGCCCTTCGATAGCGGTCGCGAGTCCCGCGTAATACTCGATGACGTCCGCGCCGGTCACGATGTCCACCGCCTGCGTTTCCGCGATCGGCTTGCCGGTGTCGCGCGTTTCGAGCAGCGCGAGTTCGTCGTTGCGCTCGCGCAGAATCTCGACCGCGCGGCGCAGGATGCGCGAGCGCTGCATTGCCGTGAGCGCGGCCCACTCGCGCTGACCGTCGCGCGCGGACTGCACTGCGCGATCGACGTCCGCGGCACTCGCCTGCTGCACGGTCGCGAGCGTTTCGCCGGTGGCGGGGTCGACGGTGTCGAAGGTTTCACCGCTGGTCGCGTCGACGTAAGCGCCGCCAATGTACAGACGTTGCATTGCGAATACCGCCATCATGTGCTCCTTTGTAGAGATGTCGCCGGCTGCTGCGCGCTATTCGCGCGCCGCCAGGACCAGGTCGATGTATTCGTTGGCGACGCGCAGCGCCGCTTTCGTGTCGAACGGTTCGCCCGACAAGGCGCCACGCAGCCACAATCCGTCGATCAATGCCGCGAGACCGCTGGCCGCGCGCCGCGCCGCCGCACGCGGCAGGGCTTTCGAAAAATCCGCGCACAGATTGGAGTTCAAACGGCGCGTGTTGACATACTGCAGACGCCGCAATTGCGGCTTGTGCATGCTCTCGGACCAGAACGCAAGCCAGGTCTTCATGACGGGCGCGCTGGTTTGCTCGGCATCGAAATTGGCGGCGACGACCGCACGCAGTTTCGAGCGCGGGTCTGTTTTTGCCGCGCGACGACGACGCGACGTGGCCTGCCACAAATCGCGCAACACATGGCGCATGGTGGCTTCGAGAAGACCGTCCTTGTCGCCGAAATAGTGGCTCACGATGCCGGTGGAAGTGCTCGCGCGCTGCGCGACCGACGCGAGCGTGGCGCCCGCGAGGCCGGTCTGGTCGATGGTGAGCAGCGTCGCGTCGATCAACTGCGCGCGGCGAATTTCGCGCATTCCGAGCTTGGGCATGGCGTGACTGTAAAGATCAGACGGTTCGCTGCCGGCACCTCGCCCGCAGGTTCGATCGACGCATGGTAGTTTTTTTATATTGAACGGTCAATCAATAAAAACCTGCGAAGAAGGGCCATGTCGGTTTCGGCCAAACTCGTGTCGGGTTCGGTGCAGGTGGTTGGCCGCGGCGGGCGCTACGCTCGTTGAACGGCGTGCGGCGCATAGGCCGCGCACCGCTCACAAGACATGGAGACATTCAATGAGCAGCAATCGCGGCGTCGTCTATCTGGGGCAGGGCAAGGTTGAAGTGCAATCGATCGACTATCCGAAGATGGTCGACCCACGCGGCCGTGCGATCGGTCACGGTGTGATTCTGAAGGTGGTCAGCACGAATATTTGCGGCTCCGACCAGCACATGGTGCGGGGCCGCACGACCGCGGAAGTCGGCCTCGTGCTCGGCCACGAGATTACCGGCGAAGTGATTGAGGTCGGCCGCGACGTCGAGACGCTGAGCGTCGGCGATCTCGTCTCCGTGCCGTTCAACGTGGCATGCGGACGGTGTCCGACCTGCAAGTCGCAGCATACCGGCGTGTGCCTGAACGTGAACCCGTCGCGTGCGGGCGGCGCTTATGGATACGTGGATATGGGCGGCTGGATCGGCGGCCAGGCCGAGTACGTGATGGTGCCGTATGCCGACTTCAATCTGCTGAAGTTTCCCGACCGCGCGCAGGCGATGTCGAAGATTCGCGACCTGACGTGCCTGTCCGACATTCTGCCGACCGGTTATCACGGCGCGGTCATGGCAGGCGTGAAGCCGGGCGCGACGGTTTATATCGCAGGCGCCGGGCCGGTGGGCATGGCGGCGGCTGCGTCGGCGCGTCTGTTGGGCGCGGCGTGCACGATCGTCGGCGACATGAACGAGGAGCGCCTTGCGCATGCTCGCAAGATGGGATTCGAGACCGTCGATCTGTCGAAGGATGCGACGCTCGGCGAACAGATCGAGCAGATTCTGGGTAAGCCGGAAGTGGATTGCGCGGTGGACTGCGTGGGCTTCGAGGCGCACGGCCACGGCAGCAGCGGCTCGCACGAGGAAGCACCCGCCACTGTGCTGAACTCGCTGATGGAAATCACGAGGGCTGCGGGGGCGATCGGTATTCCGGGGCTCTATGTCACCGACGATCCGGGCGCCGCGGACGCTGCCGCGCGCAAGGGGAGTCTGAGCATCCGCTTCGGGCTCGGCTGGGCGAAGTCGCATTCGTTCCACACGGGCCAGACGCCGGTGATGAAGTACAACCACAATCTGATGCAGGCGATTCTTTGGGACCGTCTGCCGATTGCGGACATCGTGAACGTGACGGTGGTGTCGCTCGATCAGGCGCCGGACGGTTATCGCCAGTTCGACGGCGGTGCGCCGCGCAAGTTCGTGATCGATCCGCATGGGCTGTTGAAGGCGGCTTGAGCTTCGGACGAAGTTAGAAGCCTGTAGTAAGGAAACGCGTTGAACGTGGTCACGTTCAACGCGTTTTTTGCTTGTGGCGAGCGATCCCAAAAACATGGGTGTCGGGCGATCTGCCAGGGTTACGCCGTCATAAGCGACGAGGCTCGCGATGGGTGGAACCGAACTGAAGACGGATTCGTTTCAACGGTGGGTGATGTACCGTAAGGATGACTATGGAAGTGGGCGTATCTTTCTTTCTACCGAGCAGAAAGAGGCGGTTGAAGAGGGCAAGAAGTTCTCACAACGCGCATATGCCGATGTGTGGGCTAAAGACGCGGCGCTCGTTCGGCGGGTCCGCGCGTTTCTCGGGACGAATTTCTATTGGCACGAGCGGTTGGCAAAGAATGGCGCTGACGTTGAGGTCGTAGAGACGTTGCAGTCGATGATCCGTGGCGAGAGTGTTGTGCTGATTGCCGAGCAATCGCGGACGGGAGGCGCGGTGGGAAATCCGGTGCCTAAGCCGGAGAGGGTCCCGAGCTTCCGCAGCTCGTTAATGAACGATTGCGGAATGTCCTACGATGCCGCGACGGCATACATTGACCGCTATAACGACATTGTGGACCGGGCGAATGCGGTTACGGCTCGGTATGCGAATGCTGCTCCTTCGTCATTGGTCGACGCCGCGAGCGATTTAACCGAAACCGCTACGCCGCTTGGCGATGCGCAGCCGTTCGATTACGCGCCGGATCCGGTGAGCGGCGACACAGAGGAACTGGCGGCTAGTACGAATAATCCACGCTATGCGGCGAAGATGCTTGGCTACGACTACAAAACGTTCGGGACTATGCTCCACAAGTTCAAAGATGCCAACCGTCTTGGACCAGCGGATAACAGCATCTTTCACGACAATGGCAACGTGGAATTCAACGGGAAAATATTTGAGGACAGCATTCACGACTATGCACCATAACCAGTCTTCAACATCAAATGCGAGCGCGGACGCCGGAGCCTACGCGTCTTTCCTGATAACCGGAGACGCCGTATCACCGGAATTCTGGACGCAGTACTTTCAGATAGCCCCTGACACCGCGATCGTCAAAGGAAAGTCATTTGCCCTTCCTTCCGGAAAGTCCAGTAAAGCTTTGGGGAAAACGGGCCTGTGGGGAGTAAGCAGCGAATCGGCGGTGGAAAGCGATCTGCTGGAACCGCATTTGCGGTATCTCATAGCGCGCCTTGGTTTGCCCCGCGAGGGTTTGAAGGAGATCGCGCAACAGAACGGTGCGAGGGTTGGGTTCTCCTGCTTCTGGTTTAACCCCTCCGGAAACCGCGTGCCCGACGTACCCGACGACATCCGCTCAATAATCGAAGCAATACGCGGAACGATCGAAATCGACGAATATCGGTAGGATGGAACCCACTTCGCCCGAAGCATTGCAGCGCGCTGCACATCCCCCGGCAGCGCCACACCCGCCGCCCCCTAATGCGAAAACTCACTACCCGGCGGCTGCAGCCGTGCACGTTCCCCAACCTGAAGCGACCACGAGTAGTACGTCGAATGCGAATGCGTCTGCAGTTCCGGGTGTTCCGCCAGCATTTCGCCCATACTTTTCTGGTCATCGCTCAACGCGCCGACGCGAGACCAATGGTGCAGCATTCGTCTCGGCGCCGCGGTGACAGCCGTGGGCATATCGACAGTCGGCGTGACTTCGAGGGGCAACGTCGGCTCTGCAATGCCTGAATGGTCCTGCGCATACGCAAGGTGAGCCACAAGGCTTCCCCCAACGAACCAGAGCCTGCTCATCTGCATCAACGTTTTCTTTTTCATTCTCAAAGTGGAAACGGGTGTCATCGGGACCGCAACGATGCACAACCAGAGCGGAACCTGAAATAGGACTCTTCCGATTCACGCCATCGCGTCTCCGTTCTCGATGACGGCCGTCCAGCTCACTGCAAGCTGACAACGCTTTACGTCCAACGCCGATATTTTGCAAATATCAACATATAACCCCATGGGCCAGTGCCATAATTCGGCCCCCTAAACGCTGCGGGCAACTTTGCCGGCTCGATCGACGCGCGCAGTCATATATTTCAGGAGTAGTAGATGGCCGGCCTTCCACGCCGTAGCTTTCTGAAGGCCAGCGTCATCGCCGGCATTTCCGTGTATCTCGCGCCCGTCGGTGGGCGTGCCTTTGCCGCGTTGTTCGAAGAACGCATACTGACGCCGGTCAATTGGGACCCGGCGAGCGGCCAGCCCAAATTCCGCATCGACGGCATCGCCAAGGTCAAGGGTGAAAAAGTGTTCGCTCGCGATATGCGTGCATCGGATATGCCGCATTGGCCGCAGCAGCAATCACACGCGATGATCCTGCGCGCGACGCGTGCAGACTGCCTGTACGAAGGCTTCAATCTCGCGGGACTGGGCGACGACCTGATGCCGGACCGCCTCGTGACCGCCGACGACCTCACGCGCGACGGTCTGCAATTTCCCGCGTTCTACGGCAGCGACATGCTTCTGCCGAAGAGCAACACGCCTGCTTATCTCGGCCATGCCGTTGCAATTCTGATCTTCCACGACTTCGCGCGCTTTCGCCTCGCGAAGGACTATCTCAAGTTCCGCGACGACGTCATCCAGTACGGCCAGCAGACGGGACCGCTCGAACGTGATCCGTGGGGCACGTTCCGGTTCGTTCGTGTGGGCGGCAAGACTCCGTATGACGACGACGTCTTTTCAAGCCTGAAGAACGCGCCGTTGTTTCCCGGCTCGATGCGCAAGCATCAACCGGTATGGCCGGATGGCGTCGAGCGCGGATCGCTCGGCGAACAAGGCATTTTCTTCGCAGACGGCATCGCCGAAGAACTCGCACATCCGCCTGCGGACTGGCTGGTGATGGAGCGCGACTACAGCACGCAGTCGATCGATACCGCCGCACTCGAGCCGGACAATGCGAACTGTTGGTATGACGCCGACTCGCACGCGCTTCACATGATCGTGCCCACGCAAGGCCCTGCCGAAGTGGCTCAAAGCGTGGCGGAAATGGTCGCGAAGTGCCGCTTTGCGGTGAAGAGTGTGTTCCTTCACCCATGCTACACGGTCGGTTATGGATCGAAAGATCACTACAACATGCCGTTCTATGGTCTTGTCGCTGCGATGTATGGCGATGGCCGACCGGTGCGCCTCGCTAACGATCGCTACGAGCAGTTTCAAAGCGCGCTCAAACGCCATGCGTTCAACATGAAGTACCGCATTGCTGTCGACAGAAAGACGGGACTGCTTCAGTCGTTCAAAGGCGATCTCGAAGCGAATGGCGGCGGGCGCATGAACTTCTCGCCGTCTGTGGCGATGGTCGGTGCGACCGCCGCGCAATCGATCTACTACTTTCCGAAGAGCGATCTCACTGCAACCGCCATTGCGTCGCGCGCAGTCGATGCCGGCTCTGCGCGCGGCTACGGCACGCTGCAAAGCATGGCCGCAACCGAGATGATGATCGACGAAATCGCCGAACAACTGAAGCTCGACCCAATCGATTTCCGTCTCACGAACGCATTGCGGTCGGGAATGAAGAATACGCAGGGCGCAATACCGGCTGGCGCTGTTCGCGTCGATGAAGTTCTGCAAAAGGCAAAGTCGCATCCATTGTGGAAGAACCGCGCGCAGAAGAAAGCGAAGTACGAAGCGGAGCATCCCGGCAAACGCTATGGCGTGGGCTTCGCGTGCGTGCAAAAAGACTTCGGCACAGGCGCCGAATGTTCTTTCGCCAAAGTCGAGATGAGTGAAGACGGCAAGATCACGCTGCATCATTCGGGCTCGGAAATCGGCACGGGTATGTCGACATCGCAAGCCATTGCCGTGGCGAAATGGCTCGGCGTGCCGGCGTCGACCGTGCATTTCGCGTTGGCGGACTGGCCCGATCTTCCGGTAATCACGAGCGGCGATCCTTACCTGATGTCGCAGGCGGATCAGGATCGCCTTTCGAGGAATCCGCGTTGGTCGCCGGACTTTATGTCGCCGTCGAGTGCGACTAACTCTGCCTATTACTTCACGCACAGTACTCGCGAAGCAGCGCGCGTTCTTTTTGTGCACGGCTTATGGCCGGCGGCAATGTCGATCTGGTCGAGCGGCGCGGGCGGCGGCCAGGCCGCATCGCTTGTCGTGCGCATAGAAGACGCGCGCTGGGTGAACGGCAAGCTGTCGGCGGATGGACTGGAAGCATTGCCGTTCGAGCAGATTGCGAAAAAGGCGCACGAACTCGGACTCGTGACGGGCGCCACCGTGCATGTATTCAATCGCTGGCAATGGACCGAGGCCGAGTTCGAAGTCGGCGGCAAGATAGAGCGCTTGCCAATCGACGGACTGTCGCTTCGCTACGGCAACGGCGCAATGCCGAACGGTCCGAAGTCCGCGACGACGCTCAATAGCTACCGTGTGCTCGACCGAAAGCGCGTGTTCATTCCGCCCGTGCAGCGCAATAACGCAATGGTCACGTACTACAGCGCGGTCGGCACGCTCGTCGAACTTGCAGTGAACGAGTCGAGCGGCGAGGTCGAAGTATTGACGCATCACTCCATTCTCGAATGCGGCAACCAGTTGTCGCCTCAACTGGTTTCGGGCCAGTTGCAAGGCGGTCTTGCGATGGGCATCGGCCATGCGCTGCATGAGTATTTGCCGCTCTACGAAGACGGCCCCGGCAACGGCACATGGAATTTCAACCGCTATCGTTTGCCACGTTCGACGGACGTTGCCGTATGGAGCCAGACGAGTGAAGTACTGCCTCCGCTAACAGAAACCGACCCGCCAAAAGGCATTGCCGAAGTGGTGATGATTCCGGTCGTCGGCGCCATCGTGAACGGCATTGCGCATGCGGTTGGACATCGTTTCCGCGACCTTCCCGTTACGCAACAAAAAATTCAGGAGGTGCTCGTATGACACTGCCCATATCCGATTCCACAGAAGTAGCCTCCGCAATCGCAAGCGTTGCCGAAAAGCCTCTGACGCGTTACGCCATGCAACCTGTGTCGATGACGGTCAATGGCCGATCCGTCGGGCTGATCCGCGTACCGGAGCAGCTCATGCTGATCGACTTTCTGCATGAGTACCTCGGGCTGACAGGCTCGCGCCTGGGGTGCGGCCAGGGCGTGTGCCACGCATGCGTCGTCATTCTCGATAACGCCGATGGCAGCAGTGAAGAAGTGCGATCGTGCATTACCGGCGCGAGCTTTTTCGACGGCAAAAAAATCCGCACGGTCGAAGCTCACGCGACGTGTGACGAGAGCGGCAAGCCTGTCGCACTCTCGCCGGTCCAGCAGAAGTTTCTCGAACACTTCAGCTTTCAGTGCGGATATTGCACGCCGGGATTCGTCAACGCGACGACGGTGCTGATCGAGCGCCTCAAGCGTCAGCCCATTGAACGCAGCAAGGTCGAGGAGACGATCACCGAGGCGCTCAACGCGCATATTTGCCGCTGCACGGGCTACGTACGCTATTACGAAGCGGTGAAGGACCTCGTACTGAACACAGCCGGACTGGTGAGGAACGTCTAAAGATGATTTCCCACAAGAGTACTTTTTCGTTGTTTCGCGCGGCGTTGGTGACACTCGCCGCGGCGATGTTGACAGCCTGCGGCAACGCACCTGATGCTGCCGCCCAGCGCACCGCGACTACACAAGATGCGCACGACGCCGCCTTGATCGCCCGCGGTCGTTATCTTGCCAAAGCGGCGGACTGCGCGGCATGCCATACGTCGCCCGATAGCGCGCAATTCGCAGGAGGCGTGAAGCTGGTCTCGCCGTTCGGTACGTTCTATGGATCGAACATCACGCCGGATAAGCAGCGTGGCATCGGACAATGGAGCGCCGACGAGTTCTACACTGCGCTCCACGACGGCAAGTCGCCCAATGGCCAACTGTATCCGGCGATGCCGTACACGTCGTATCGCCAGATGTCTCGCGAGGATAGCGACGCGATCTACGCATACCTGATGTCGCAAAAGCCGGCGGCCGTCGTAAGCCGCGAGGCCGATCTGTCGTTCCCGTTCAATGTGCGTTTCGCCGTGCGCTTCTGGAAAATGCTGTTTCTCGAAGACACGTTGCCCGATGCATCGCGGGGTCATTCGGCGGACTGGAATCGCGGACGTTATGTCGTGAACGCGCTCGGACACTGTACCGAATGCCATACGCCGCGCGGCCGCTTCGGGCAACTCGACCTCACCGCGCCCTTTGCAGGCGGCACGCTTGGCCGGGTCATCGCGCCGAGCCTCACACCGCAAGGGCTCGCCGAGCGCGGATGGTCCGCGGCCGATCTCACGACGTATCTCGCAACGGGCATCGCGTCGCAAGGCTCGGCGTTTGGCGAGATGCATTCCGTCGTGCATCTGAGCAGTCAGTACATGACGCCGGACGATCTGCGCGCGGTTTCGACGTACCTGCTCGGTGATCGTCCGAGTGAGCCGGTGCGGGTGCAAGCTCAGGCGGTCGATGCTACTCAATTCGCGCCGGGCCGCCGCCTCTATCTGTCTCTATGCGCAGGCTGTCATGGCGCGGATGGAGAAGGCGTGCCTCACGTAGCCGTACCGATGCGTGGAAACTCCACCGTCCGTCAAAGCAATCCGCACAATCTGATCGTGTCGATGCTTGATGGCATCGCCGAACAAAGCTTCCCCGGACTCGAACGCATGCAGGCCATGCCCGGCTTCGCGAGCAAGTTGAGCGACGACGAACTGGCGCAACTCGCGAACTATCTGCGGGCGACGTGGGGCGCGCAACCGGCCGACGTAAGCGCGGATTCGGCACGCGGACTAAGGCATTAATCCGCGTGAAGCGATCAAAGGCGGTATAAACCTTGGGGAGTGCTGAGGCGCTTCTCAGGCCGCCATCACCGGCGGCGAAGAAAGCGACGGTGCCTGCTTGCGACGCTCGCGCGTAGGCGCGGTGCCGAATGCATCGCGATAGCTCTTCGAAAAGTGGCAGGCCGACTGGAAGCCGCACGCCATCGTGATGTTCATGATCGACATGTCGGTTTGCAGCAGCAGTTCGCGCGCGCGCCGCAAACGCAGCGTCAGATAGTAATGCGTCGGGGTCATCCCGAGATGCTCGCGGAAGAGGCGTTGCAATTGCCGTTGCGACATGCCGGCAAGCCGCGCGAGTTCCTCGCGCGATAGCGGCTCTTCGATGTTGTTCTCCATCAGCGAGATCACTTCGAAGAGCGACTTGTTGGCCGAGCCGAGCCGCGCGACGAGCGGCATCTTCTGTTGCGCGCTGGTATCGCGCACATGCTCGACGATGAACTGCTCGGCGATCTGCGTGACGCGTGCAGTGCCCACACGCGGCGCAATCAGGTTAAGCATCATATCGAGCGGCGCAACGCCGCCGGTGCAGGTCACGCGATCGCGATCTATCACGAAGAGTTCTTTCAGAAAGCGCGTGTCGGGAAACTCTTCCTTGAGCGCCGACATGTTCTCCCAATGAATCGCGCACGCATAGCCCGCTAATAGTCCGGCGCGCGCGAGCGCATACGTTCCGGTGCACAGGCTCCCGAGCACGCAACCCATGCGCGCGAAGCGGCGCAATGCCGACAGATGCGCAGGCGTGGTCGCGCGCTGCACGTCGATGCCGCCGATCACGAACACGATATCCGGCTGGCCGACGCATTCGACCGGACCCGTATCGACCGACAACCCATTGCTTGCAGTCACCGGCCCGCCTTCGGGACTCACGATCGACCAGCGGTAAAGCGTTTGCCCTGTCAGGTAATTCGCCATGCGCAGCACTTCGATCGCGTTGGTGAATGCGATCATCGTGAAGTTCGGGACGGGCATGAAGGCGAAATGCGACAGTGACGCCGTGCGATCGGTGGACATGATGAGGAATGATTCCTTCGAATCTATAGTGCCGCGTCGCTGTGGGGAACTGCGACTTATGTAATTTTGAGGACGAGCGCAACTACCATGCCATCAGGCTAAACCCTCGGTTGCCTATGCTTGCCCATCAAACAGATAAGAAACGGCACCAGAAGCGCGCGGCGGCCATCGCGAACCGCACCGCAAACGCGCACTGCGTTCAGCCGCAGTGCAGCATCGCGTCGCCAGCGAACGACCGTTCGGCATCGGCGCGATGATCCGCCGGCGGTATGAACCAAGGGATCCGCAGAGGCGACTTGTCGAAAAAGGTCGCCTATGGCGGAAAAGGCAAAGAACGCGTCTGAATTCATAAATTGACGCGCGATGCAAGCGTCAAGAATAGACGTACGCAATCCGGCGGCGGCAGGGCAGAAACGAAGGCCCACCAACGCTTCCGGCGCCTAACGTCAATGACCCCACGGACCTTCCATGTCGAACCCGAATCCTTTCTTCGAAGAACCGCTGAGCACGCGCGATGCGGCGGTGCGCGGCGCAATTTTGAAAGAGCTCGAGCGTCAGCAGTCGCAAGTCGAGCTGATCGCGTCGGAAAACATCGTGTCGCGCGCGGTGCTCGAAGCGCAAGGCTCGGTGCTGACCAACAAGTATGCGGAAGGTTATCCGGGCAAGCGTTACTACGGCGGTTGCGAATATGTCGACGAGATCGAGACGCTTGCACTCGATCGCATCAAGCAACTGTTCAACGCGAAGTTCGCCAACGTGCAGCCGCATTCGGGCGCCCAGGCCAACGGCGCGGTGATGCTCGCGCTGGTGAAGCCAGGCGACACAGTGCTCGGCATGTCGCTCGATGCAGGCGGCCACCTCACGCACGGCGCCAAGCCGGCGCTTTCGGGCAAGTGGTTTAACGCGGTCCAGTACGGCGTGAATCGCGACACGCTCCTGATCGATTACGAGCAGATCGAGGAACTCGCGCAGCAGCATAAACCCGCGCTGCTGATCGCCGGCTTCTCCGCTTATCCGCGCGCGCTGGATTTCAAGCGGCTGCGTGCGATCGCCGACAGCGTCGGCGCGAAGCTGATGGTCGATATGGCGCACATCGCAGGCGTGATCGCGGCGGGACGTCATGCGAATCCGGTCGAACATGCGCACGTGGTTACGTCGACGACGCACAAGACCTTGCGCGGCCCGCGCGGCGGCTTTGTGCTGACGAATGACGAAGATATCGCGAAGAAGATCAACTCCGCCGTGTTCCCCGGCCTGCAAGGCGGCCCGCTGATGCATGTGATCGCCGGCAAGGCGGTCGCGTTTGGCGAGGCGCTGCAACCAGGCTTCAAGACTTATATCGACAGCGTTCTCGCGAATGCGCAGGCGCTCGGCGAAGTACTGAAGGCAGGCGGCGTCGATCTCGTGACGGGCGGCACGGACAACCATCTGTTGCTGGTCGACTTGCGCCCGAAGGGTCTCAAAGGCAATCAGGTCGAGCAGGCGCTGGAGCGCGCCGGCATTACGTGCAACAAGAACGGCATTCCGTTCGACACGGAAAAGCCGACCATCACCTCGGGAGTTCGCCTCGGCACGCCGGCCGGCACCACGCGCGGCTTCGGCGTGAACGAGTTCCGCGACGTGGGCCGTTTGATTGTCGAAGTACTCGACTCGCTGCGCGATCGCCCCGAAGGCCATGCCGCCACCGAACAACGCGTGCGCCGCGAGATCTTCGCGCTGTGCGAGCGCTTCCCCATCTACTGAGAACGCCTGGAGCAAACGATGAGCAATCTGCACGAAAACAGCATCATCATCGACGGTTTGAACATTTCGAAGTTCGAGCGCTCGGTGTTCGAGGATATGCGCAAGGGCGGCGTGACCGCGGTGAACTGCACGGTGTCGGTGTGGGAGAGCTTTCAGAAGACGGTCGACAACATCGCCGAAATGAAGCAGCAGATTCGCGAATACGGCGAGATCCTGACGCTCGTGCGCACGACCGACGACATCTTCCGCGCGAAGAAAGAGAACAAGACCGGCATTATTTTTGGCTTCCAGAACGCGCACGCATTCGAAGACAACCTCGGCTATATCGAGGCATTCAAGGATCTCGGCGTGAACGTGGTGCAGCTTTGCTACAACACGCAGAACCTCGTCGGCACCGGTTGCTATGAACGCGACGGCGGCCTCTCGGGTTATGGCCGAGAAGTGATTCAGGAGATGAACCGCGTCGGCATCATGGTCGATCTCTCGCATGTGGGCGGCAAGACTTCTTCGGAAGCGATTGCGGCTTCTAAAAAGCCGGTGTGCTACTCGCATTGCTGCCCGTCGGGATTGAAAGAGCACCCGCGCAACAAGAGCGATGAGCAACTGAAAGAGATTGCAGATGCAGGTGGTTTTGTCGGCGTGACGATGTTCGCACCGTTCCTCAAGCGTGGTGCCGACGCGACCGTCGAAGACTATATCGAAGCAATCGAATACGTAGTGAATCTGATCGGCGAAGATCAGGTCGGCATCGGCACGGACTTCACGCAAGGCTACAGCACCGAGTTCTTCGACTGGATCACGCACGACAAGGGCCGTTATCGCCAGTTGACGAACTTCGGCAAGGTCGTGAACCCGGAAGGCATTCGTACGATCGGCGAGTTTCCGAATCTGACCGCCGCGATGGAACGTGCCGGCTGGAGCGAAACGCGCATCAAGAAGATCATGGGCGAGAACTGGGTGCGGGTATTCGGCGAAGTGTGGAAGGTCTGATCTTCCGCCTCATTCAATCAACGAAATCACCCTATAAAAAGCGGAGTCCCACATGCAACCCCAACTGCCTATCGACGTCGATCCGAACACCGGCGTCTGGACCACCGACGCGCTGCCGATGCTCTACGTGCCGCGCCATTTCTTCACGAACAATCACACCGCGGTGGAAGAAGCGCTCGGCATCGACACGTATGCGGAGATTCTCTACAAGGCCGGCTACAAGTCCGCGTACTTCTGGTGCGACAAGGAAGCCAAACAGCACGGCATTGCCGGCATGGCCGTATTCGAGCATTACCTGAAGCGGCTTTCGCAGCGCGGCTGGGGCATCTTCTCGATTACCGAAGCCGACCCGTCAACTTCGCATGCGCGTATCGAGTTGCACCATTCGTCGTTCGTGCTGGCGCAGCCGGGCAAGGTCGGCAAGCTCTGCTACATGTTCGCCGGCTGGTTCGCGGGCGCAATGGATTGGGTCAACGACACCGCGCCCGATTCGTCGCGTAAGGGACCGCCTTCGCAATCGCGCGAAGCGCGCTGCGCAGCAGAAGGCCACGAGCATTGCGTATTCGAAGTCTCGCCGCTCGCTGCATAACGCGTACGGCACAGCACCACCAGCCATATCATTCCGAGGTCGATCGCGATGCGTTACCCGAACCTTTTCAAGCCTCTCACGCTGAACAAGCTGACCTTGCGCAACCGCATCGTGAGCACTGCGCATGCGGAGGTGTATGCGGAGCCGGGCGGCCTGCCTGGCGACCGTTATATCCGCTACTACGAAGAAAAGGCCAAGGGTGGTGTCGGCCTCGCCGTGTGCGGCGGTTCGAGCCCGGTGTCGATCGACAGTCCTCAAGGCTGGTGGAAGTCGGTGAATCTGTCGACCGACAAGATCATCGATCCGTTGTCGCGCCTCGCCGAAGCCATGCATGCGCACGGCGCGAAGATCATGATCCAGGCCACGCATATGGGCCGTCGCTCGGCATTTCACGGCGAGCACTGGCCGCATCTGATGTCGCCGTCCGGCGTGCGCGAGCCGGTACATCGGGGCAACGCGAAGATCATCGAAGTGGAAGAGATTCGCCGCATTATCACCGACTTCGCCGCGGCCGCTAAGCGTGTGAAAGACGCGGGCATGGACGGTGTCGAAATCTCGGCGGCGCACCAGCATCTGATCGACCAGTTCTGGAGCCCGCGAACCAATTTCCGTACTGACGAATGGGGCGGCTCGCTCGAAAACCGCCTGCGTTTCGGCGTCGAAGTGTTGAAAGCCGTGCGCGAAGCAGTCGGCCCCGATTTCTGCGTCGGCTTGCGCATGTGCGGCGACGAGTTTCATGAAGACGGGCTCGATCACGAGCAGTTGAAAGAGATCGCGCAGGCCATGAGCGAAAGCGGCCTCATCGATTATCTCGGCGTGATCGGTTCGGGCGCGGACACGCACAACACGCTCGCGAACTGCATGCCGCCGATGGCGCTGCCGCCCGAGCCGTTCGTGCATCTCGCAGCCGGCATCAAGTCGGTCGTCAAGATTCCGGTCATGCACGCGCAAAGTATTCGCGACGCAGGTCAGGCCGAGCGTTTGCTCGCAAGCGGCATGGTCGATCTCGTCGGCATGACGCGCGCGCAAATTGCCGACCCGCATATGGTCATCAAGATTCGCGATGGCCGCGAAGACGAGATCAAGCAATGCGTCGGCGCGAACTATTGCATCGACCGCCAGTACAACGGGCTCGACGTGCTGTGTGTGCAGAACGCTGCGACATCGCGTGAAGCGACGATGCCGCACGTAATTACACGCACGAGCGGGCCGAAGCGCAAGGTTGTCGTGGTCGGCGCCGGTCCTGCCGGACTCGAAGCCGCTCGCGTCGCGAAGTCGCGTGGTCATGACGTCGTGCTGTTCGAAAAGAACGACTACGTGGGCGGCCAGATCATGCTCGCGGCCAAGGCGCCGCAGCGCGAGCAGATGGCGGGCATCGTCCGCTGGTTCGACATGGAGACGAAACGGCTTGGCGTGGACCGCCGTCTCGGTGTTGCCGCCGACGAAAAGACCATCATGGCCGAGAAGCCGGACATCATCGTGCTGGCTACGGGCGGTTCGTCGTTCACGTCGCAAGTCGCGGCATGGGGTGTCGACGAAGGTCTCGCTGTCAGTTCGTGGGACGTGCTCTCGGGCAAGGTCGAGCCGGGCAAGAATGTACTCGTGTATGACGGCGTCAGCACACATGCCGGCGCAGGCGTGGCCGATTTCATCTCGAGCCGCGGCTCGAATGTGGAGATCGTCACGCCCGACGTGAAAGTCGCCGACGACGTAGGCGGCACCACGTTCCCGATTTTCTATCGCCGTCTCTATGCGCAAGGCGTGGTTCACACGCCGAATTACTGGCTCGACAAGGTGTACGAAGAAGACGGCAAGAAGATCGCCGTGCTTCGCAACGAGTACACCGAGGAGCAGGAAGAGCGCGCGGTCGATCAGGTGGTGATCGAAAACGGCAGCACGCCGAACGACGAGTTGTACTGGAAGCTCAAGCCCGAGTCGGTGAATCGCGGCCAGGTGGACGTGCATAAGCTCTTCGCATCCGAGCCGCAGCCGTCGCTTTCCGAAGAACTCGGCAATGGCCGCTTTCTGCTGTTCCGCGTCGGCGACTGCATCTCCATGCACAACATTCACGGCGCGATTTACGACGCGCTGCGCCTTTGCAAGGATTTCTGACGATGAGCCCCGTGTCTGTCATCACCGTGCTGTTGTGGTTGTCGATGGCGGGTCTGGCGTTCGCGCTCGCGAAGCGCGCCGCGTATTGGCGCGAGGGCCGCGCGACGGCGGCGGGCGCGTACGGCTGGGCCAATCTGCTGTCCATTCCAAAGCGCTACTTCGTCGACCTGCATCATGTGGTCGCGCGCGATCCGTACATTGCAAAGACGCATGTCGCGACCGCGGGCGGTGCGATCCTCGCGATGGCGCTCGTGTTCGTCAACTACGGTCTCGCGATCTACTCGCCGTGGCTCGACAAGCTGATCTTTCTGGCCGCGCTCGTGATGCTGGTCGGCGCCGTGTTCGTGTGGCGCCGCCGTCATGGTGCGAAGGCGGTGCCCGCGCGGCTTTCGCGTGGACCGTGGGATCACTTGCCGCTGCTGCTCGGCTCGTTCGCGCTCGGCCTCGTGCTGTTCGTCGCGCTGCCGGCTTCGGCGATGTCGGGCGCGCTCGCCATCATCGTCGCGCTGCTGATCGCGGTGGGCGCCTTCACGATGACGTTCGGTGCGGCGCGCGGCGGTCCGATGAAACATGCGCTCGCGGGTCTTTTGCATCTGGCTTTTCATCCGCGTCAGGAGCGCTTTGCCGAGCGTAACTCGAAGGATGTCGTGCCGCCCACCGCATTGAAAGTGCCGCTGCTCGACGCGAAAGAATATGGCGTGGGCAAGCCGGTTGAATTTCGCTGGAACCAGTTGCTCAGTTTCGATGCGTGCGTGCAGTGCGGCAAGTGCGAAGCGGCATGTCCCGCGTTCGCCGCCGGCCAGCCGCTTAATCCGAAGAAGCTGATTCAGGATCTGGTCACGGGCATGGTCGGTGGCACCGACGCGGAATACGCGGGCAGCCCGACGCCCGGCATTCCGGTCGGCAAGCACGGCGGCGCACCACAAAAGCCCTTGATTTCCAGTCTCATCGAAGCGGAAACGCTGTGGTCATGCACGACCTGCCGCGCTTGCGTGCAGGAGTGCCCGATGCTGATCGAGCATGTCGACGCAATCGTGGACATGCGCCGCAATCAGACGCTCGTCGAAGGCACGGTGCCCGGCAAAGGTCCGATCACGCTCGCGAATCTGCGTGAGACCGGCAGCGCGAATGGTTACGACATCGGCGCGCGTTACGACTGGGCCGTCGATCTTCAGGTGCAGGTCGCGCAGCCCGGACGTCGCGTGGATGTGCTCTTGATCGCAGGAGAAGGCGCGTTCGACATGCGCTATCAACGCACGCTGCGCGCGCTCGTCAAGGTGCTGAACCGCGCGGGCATCGACTATGCGGTGCTGGGCGGAGTGGAAACGGATACCGGCGATACAGCCCGGCGTCTCGGCGACGAAGCCACCTTCCAGCAACTCGCGAGCAAATTGATCGGCACGCTTTCGCAGTATTCGTTCGGCAAGATCGTGACCGCGGACCCTCACGTGCTGCACAGCCTGCGCAACGAATATCGCGCGCTGGGCGGCTTTTACGAGGTCCAGCATCACACTGCGCTGATCGACGAACTCATCGCGAGCGGCAAGCTGTCGCCGCGTGCCGCCGCCGCTTACGCGGATAGCAAGATCACGTATCACGATCCGTGTTATCTCGGCCGCTATAACGGCGAAACGGAAGCGCCGCGCCGCGTGTTGAAGAGCATCGGCATCAAGGTCGTCGAAATGGAGCGCAACGGCATGCGTGGACGTTGCTGCGGTGGCGGCGGCGGTGCACCGTTGACGGACATTCCGGGCAAGCGGCGCATTCCCGACATTCGCATCGACGACGCACGCGGCATCGGCGCAAACATCGTCGCCGTGGGTTGCCCGAATTGCACGGCGATGCTCGAAGGCGTGGTCGGTCCGCGTCCCGAAGTGCTGGACGTCGCCGAACTGGTTGCAGCGGCGCTGGAGTAACGCGATGAACACAATCAAACGAATCGATCCGCGCCGGCCGTTTACGATCACGGCTGACGGACTTCGGCGCATTACGTTGGGCGCTATCGGTGTGGCCGGTGCGCTGGATTTCACGGCCGCGAGCGGCGCACATCGCGAACAGCCGAAGCCGCGCCGCACGACAGCGGCGCCTTCGCACACGATGCTGGTCGCCGCGCACGCGGACCGCGGTGCGCTTGACGAGCATGCGCGCCAGACACTCGCCGCCGCTGCATTGGTTGCGGATGCATCGACAGAAGTCGTGCTGCTGGTATTCGGCGAGTTCACCGGCGACGCTGCGGCGCTCGGCGCCGACAAGCTGATCGAATTGCCCATGTTCGATAGACGCAAGTTCGCGCCCGTCGATGAACTGAATGCGCTTGCGGCGTGCGTCGCGGCGTATGCGCCCGTGCATGTGTTCCTGCCCGACAACGCGACCGGCGACGGCGATCTCGGCCGCCGCTATGCAGCCGCGGCGAATGCGAGCGTCGCGACGCATGTGGTCGAAATCGACGCCTCGCACGTGGCCGCGTATGTGCATGCGAATACCGCGTTGGCTTCGCGCGCGTTGCCCGAAGTGGTTCTGCTCGCAGCGAATGCGGTCGATCCGAAGTTGCCGTTCGTCGGCGCGGGCGAGCGAGTGGTGTGGCGCTTCGATGGCGAGTCGGCCAGCGCGAAAGGCACGGTGCGCGATCTCGGCATCGAGGAAATGGACGCGGCGCAACTTGCATTGGAAGAGGCGGACTTCATCGTGTCCGCGGGCAACGGCGTGAGCGACGTGCCGGCGTTCGAGCGTCTCGCGGCCACGCTGGGCGCGGCGATCGGTGCAAGCCGCGTGGCCGTCGACGACGGCAAGTTCACGCGCGACAAGCAGATCGGCGCAACGGGCAAGACGGTCGAAGCGAGCGTGTATATCGCGTTCGGCATCTCGGGCGCCGTGCAGCATTTGCAAGGCATCAAGGATTGCCGTCATGTGATCGCCGTGAATCTCGACGCGAGCGCGCCGATTGCCAAGCGCGCGAATCTGACCGTGATCGCGGACGCGCAGGAAACCATTGCGGCGCTCAACGATGCCGCGGCTGCAGCGCGTTCGGCGCGCGGCACCGGCGCGGCGTTACTCAATTCGAAGGCCGTTGCGGAAGGAGCGCTTGCATGAAAATCGCCGTACTCGTTTCGGTGGGCCGGCATCCGGTAAGCGGCGTTGCGCGTTACAGCCGCAACGACGCAGCCGCACTCACGCTCGCGTTGTCGCTAGTGAAGCAGCACAACGCCACGCTCGATGTGCTGCATGCAGGCGACGCAGCGAATCCCGCGTTGCAGGAATATCTGGCGCTCGGTGCGCGCTCGGTGGAAGTGCTTGCGGTTCCCGCAGTTGGGGACGACGCGCAAGCGGATGCTTCCGCGCCGCTCGCCGCGCGTTTGCATGGCTACGATCTGGTATTGACCGGAACGCGCGCGGAAGGCGCATTCGACAGCGGCATGCTGCCGTATCGCGTCGCCAATGCGCTGAATATTCCGCTCGTCGGCGCGGCCGTCGACGTGACGTTGAACGACGGTTGCGCGCAGGTTCGCCAATTCATGCCGAAGGGTTTGCGTCGACGTGTCGAAGTTCAATTGCCTGCGTTGATCGCGGTGCATCCGATGGCGAATGCGACGCCGACGTATGCATACGCACGACTGCGCGAAGGCACGATTCGTCCGGTTGCGAGTACGGCAGGCGCGGGAACAGCCGCGAGCAATGCCACCACAGAACCCGCCTGGACGATCCGCCCCGCAACCGCCAAACCCGTGCGCCTGGCCGCCGCTGAAAAGCGTTCCGGCCATGCCCGCATGCTTTCGGCAACCACGACGGAAAGCCGCGGCGGAAGCGTCGTAATTGAAGGGAGTTCCGTCGAAAAAGCACAAGTGATTCTCGCGTATTTGCGCGAGCATCAACTCGTGGATTACTGATTTCCGGTTCAGGCGAACCAGCGGCCAGGAGGGCCTGGCGCGGCGCCAGACGTGACACGCAACGGAGCACACAATGAAAGTTTCCGCAGACGTTCGCGCAATGATCGAACGCCGCAAAAAGAATCACACGCTGGAAGCGCCGTTCTATACGAGCGAGGACATCTTCGCGCTCGACATGGAAGCGATCTTTCGCCAGCACTGGATTCAGGTCGCAGTCGAGCCGGACGTGCCCGAACCGGGCGACTACATCACGGTGGAGATCGGTCATGATTCCATCCTGATCGTTCGCGACGACGACATGCAGGTGAGGGCGTTTCATAACGTATGCCGTCATCGCGGCTCGCGCCTGTGCAATACCGACAAGGGCTCGCTTGGCAACATTGTGTGCCCGTATCACAGCTGGACGTACAACCTGAACGGCGATTTGATGTTCGCCGAGCATATGGGCGACCAGTTCGACCGTTGCAAGCACAGCCTGAAGAAGGTTCATGTCGAGAACCTCGCGGGACTCATCTTCATCTGCCTCGCTGAGAATCCGCCCGCGGACTTTTCGGTGATGCGCGCTGCAATGGAGCCGTATCTGCTGCCGCACGAACTGGCCGGCTGCAAGATCGCGGCATCGATCGACAATTATCGAGGAAGGCAACTGGAAGTTGACGATGGAAAACAATCGCGAGTGCTATCACTGCGTCGCGAACCATCCCGAACTCACCATTTCGCTTTACGAATATGGCTTCGGCTATCAACGCTCGCCGGCCAACGAAGAAGGCATGGCCGCATTCGAAGAGACCGTTGCACGGCGCACCGCGCAATGGGAAGCGATGAAACTGCCGTCGGCGGAAATCGAACGGCTCGCGGATCTCGTGACCGGTTTTCGCACGCAGCGCCTGCCGCTCGATCGCGACGGCGAATCGCAGACGCTCGACGCAAAAGTGGCGTCGAAGAAACTGCTGGGCGGCTTCGAGCAGGCGGATCTCGGCGGGCTTTCTTTCTGGACGCAACCTAATTCGTGGCATCACTTCATGAGCGATCATATCGTGAGCTTTTCGGTGATTCCGCTTTCGGCCGGCAAGACGCTCGTGCGCACGAAATGGCTCGTGCACAAGGACGCACGCGAAGGCATCGACTATGACGTGAACAACCTCACGGCAGTCTGGCGCGCGACCAACGATCAGGACCGTGCGCTCGTCGAATACTCGCAGCGCGGCGCATCGAGCAGCGCGTACGAGCCGGGTCCTTATTCGCCGTTCACCGAAGGTCTCGTCGAGAAGTTCTGCGAGTGGTATATCGGCCGCATCGCGGATTACAGCAATGCACCGCAAACCCACGATGCCACGCCGCTTGCGCATGGCGAGAACGTCGTGTCCTTCGTGCGCTGAGCGCCGAGCGCAACCAGGAGCGGGAGAAAACAATGATGCGCGATCAGGCGGCGTTTCAGCCAGGCGGTGAGCCGGCCACAGACCCTGCAACAAGCCGTGCAAGCCGTGTTACGCAGCCGCGCTTCTGGGACGCGCTGCCGGCGCGCTGGAACAGCGACGTCGACGACACGCTGGTGTGCTGCCACGTCCGTCAGGAAACGCATGACGTGAAGAGCTTTTTCTTCCGCGCGCCGAATGAACGGGCGTTCGTGTTCGAGCCGGGGCAATTCATCACGCTCGAACTCGATATAGACGGCGAATCGATTAACCGCTGTTATACGATTTCGTCGCCGCCGACGCGGCCGCATACCATCTCCATCACGGTGAAGCGCGTGCCGGGCGGCAAGGTGTCGAACTGGCTGCACGACAATCTGCAAGTGGGCGGCGAGGTTCGCGTGCTTGGGCCGGCCGGCGAATTCACGTGCGCCCGCCATCCCGCGCGCAAATTCCTGTTTCTGTCGGCGGGTTCCGGCATTACGCCGTTGATGTCGATGAGCCGAGCGCATCACGAACTCGGCGAGGACAGCGACATTGTGTTTGTGCACAGCGCTCGCACGCCGGACGACATCATCTTCGCGCGCGAACTCGACCTGATTGCGTCGAATCACGCGCATTTTCGCACCGCGTTTGTGTGCGAACGCTTAGGCGCGCGCACGAATTGGCCTGGCGTGACGGGCTTTTTGACCTTACCGCTGCTCAAGCTGATCGCGCCTGATTTTCTCGAGCGCGAGATCTTTACCTGCGGCCCCGCGCCGTATATGCAGGCGGTGCGCAATCTTCTGGACGAGGGCGGTTTCGATCGCCGTCATTATCATGAAGAGAGCTTTTCGTTCGAAACGGTCAGCGAGGTCGCCGCGCAATTGACGACCGCTCACGTCGGCGATGTATTGCAGACCGCGACTGAAGCGGTTGCTGTGGAGAGCTTTGCAGAAGCGCGGCAAGAGGCGTCGGCTTTCGAGCCGGCTCCCGCGGCGCCGGAAATCGGAACCGAAATCGAAACGCGCTATAAAGTGAGCTTCACGAAGAGCAATCGCGAGATCGAATGCGGCAGCGGCCAACATGTATTGGACGCTGCAAAAAAAGCGGGCGTGCGCCTGCCCGCATCGTGTACCCAGGGTATGTGCGGAACCTGCAAGGTAAAACTCGTATCCGGCGAGGTCGCGATGAAGCACGCGGGCGGCATTCGTCAGCGCGAAATCGATCAGGGTATGGTGCTGCTGTGCTGCAGCAAGCCGCTCACCGATCTCGTCGTCGAAAAGTGACTGGCGCGCGCGCCAGGAAAAGCAGTTGCCGCCAGTGGCCGGGCAAGCCCATTAACCAGGTCGCATGCGGACAACTGCGTGTCGCAAAACAACGTTACTGGGCAATTCTGGCTGGCGATTCTAAATGCTCATTGGGTTGTTTGTGGAAGTGAACGGGAGAACGGCGATGAGACTGATCAGAAAGATATTGGTGTTGAGCACCCTGAGCGCGGCGCTGGCAGCAAGCAGCGTGAGCGTTTCGGCGGATACGAAGCCGACCATCAAAATCGGCTACGTGGAAGGCTGGGACGACAGCGTGGCGACGTCCAACGTCGCTGCACGCGTGATCGAGAAACGTCTCGGCTATCAGGTTCAACTCGTGCCGGTCGCGGCCGGCGTGATGTGGCAAGGCGTGGCGCGCGGCGATCTCGACGCGACGCTGTCCGCGTGGCTGCCGGTTACGCATGGCGCGTACTGGAACAACTTCAAGGAGAAGGTGGTCGACCTCGGGCCGAACTTTAACGACGCGAAGATCGGTCTGATCGTGCCGGACAATCTCGACGTGAAAACGGTCGGTGATCTGGAAGCGAAGAAAGCGGAATTCGGCTCGCGTATCGTCGGTATCGACGCCGGCGCGGGCGTGATGCAGAAAACCAGCGAGGCCATCAAGGCGTATGGACTCGATTACAAGCTGATGCCCAGCTCGGGCAGCGCAATGACCGCGGAACTCGCGCGTTCGGAAGCGGCGAGCAAGCCGATCATCGTGACCGGCTGGAAACCGCACTGGATGTTCGCGAAGTACAAGCTGAAATTCCTCGAAGATCCGAAGAAGGTATTCGGCGAAGCGGAGCACGTCGATAGCGTCGTGAACCCGGAACTGGAAAAGAAGGCGCCGCAGGTGGTTGCGTTCCTGAAGAAGTTCCAGTGGAAGCCGGGCGAGATCGACAGCGTGATGCTCGCGACGCAAAACGGCGAGAAGCCGACCGCCGCAGCCGATGCGTGGATCGGCGCGCATAGCGATCGGGTGGATAGCTGGGTGAAGTAATCCACTCTATTGCCGGTTAAGCGATACGACGAAACGCCGCTTCTTTTCCAGAAGCGGCGTTTTTTTGTGCTGTGATGTTATTGCAGAACGACCGTTCTATCGCCATTGATAAACACGCGCCGCTCGATAAACGCTTTCACTGCGCGAGCAAGCGTAATGCACTCGACGTCGCGGCCCGTGGCGAGCAGCCTGTCCGGACTATACGAATGATCGACACGTTCGACCACTTGCTCGATGATCGGACCTTCGTCGAGATCGTCGGTCACGAAGTGCGCCGTTGCACCGATCAGTTTGACGCCGCGCGCATGCGCCTGGTGATAGGGTTTCGCGCCCTTGAACCCAGGCAAAAACGAGTGGTGAATGTTGATCGCGCGCCCGGCGAGCGCACGGCTCGTCTCGCCCGAAAGAATCTGCATATAGCGCGCAAGAATCATCAGTTCGGCGCCGGAAGTCTCGAACAGATCCAGCAGACGCGCTTCCTGTTGCGGCTTGGTATCCGCCGTAATGGGTAGATGATGAAACGGCAATCCGTGTTGCTGCGCGAGCGGTTCGAAATCGCGATGATTCGAGCCGATACCGACAATGTCCATTTTCAGTTCGCCCATTCGCCAGCGGAACAGCAGGTCGGCAAGACAGTGCTCGAGCTTCGACACCATGATCAGAACCTTGGGTCGCGTGCCGACATCATGCATCGCCCACTGCATATGAAAGCGCTCGGCAATAGACTCGAATTCGCGTTTGAGCGCCGAGATATTCAGCGTCTCGTTGCTGTTCACGCCGTGAAAGACGCAGCGCACGAAGAAGCGTTCGCTGAGATCGTCGTCGAAAACGGTGAGTTCGTCGATATAACAATGATGCCGGTCGAGAAAGCCGACAACGGCGGCAACCTGGCCCGCGGCGCTCGGACACGCAACGGTGAGAACCAGTTGATCTGGACGGGAATCGGCGGACATGCGCTCTCCACATAGACGATAGGCTCATGCCGCGGACGCGGCATGCATCGTCGCAGTAGAGCAAATCCGTGCGCGCGGCGGATAGAAGCGAATCGCCGTGGCAATGGAACGGGAGCGTCAGAGCCTCATTCCGGGTCGAGCCCGCATTCGCCGAGCAGCCATTGGCGGAAAGCGTCGACCGCCGGCGTGGCCGCACGCTGCGTGACCAGCATATAGCCGCGCTCGGTGACCACCGGCGCATCGAACAGTTCGACGAGTTGCCCCGTTGCAAGCAATTCGTCGATGAGCGGCGCCCAGCCGAGTGCCACGCCCTGGCCCATGATCGCCGCATGGGCGACGAGCGTGAAGCTGTTGAACGTGATGCCGCGATGCGCGGCAGGCGCGACAAGACCGTGCGCCGCGAACCAGTCGGCCCATGACAGCCAGCGCGCCGGCTGCGTGGGTTCAAGATGAAGCAGCGGCAGCGTGAGCAGTTCGGAGGGCGACGTGAGCGGCGGATGCGCCGCGAAAAACGCCGGACTGCACACCGGCGTCACACGCTCGGGAAAAAGTTTGACCACGCTGCGTGCATTCCAGTCCGCATGTTCGTCGCCGAATGCAATCGCCACATCGGCCTGATCGTGCGATGGATCGAATACGCTTTGCGACGTAATGATCTTGACATCGACATCGGGCATGAGCGCCTTGAATTGCGAAAGCCGCGGCATGAGCCAATAGGTTGCGAAGCCGAAGTCGGTGGATAGCGTAAGCGTTTGCGGCGTGCGGCGCGCGCGGATTTCGGCGGTGGCAACGCGGATCGTGTCGAGCGCATGACGCACGGCTTCAAAAAGGCGCTCGCCGTCTTCCGTGAGCCGCACGCCACGATGACCGCGCTCGAAAAGCGGCGCGCCCAGCGTTTCTTCCAGTTGCACGATGCGCTGGCTTACTGCCGGCTGCGTGGAGCCCAACTCGCGCGCGGCTGCCGTAAAGCTCGCGAGCCGCGCGGCGGATTCGAACATCGTCAATGCCTGCATTGGCGGCAAGCGATCCTGCCTCGACATAACGCCCCCTTATAGGCACATAACGAATTGCCGTCTTCACAGCGCCGAATTGAACGGCAATAGTGATGTTGATGCCGCACGCGCTCCAAGAGCGCCGCTCAAATGCGGCTGTTGTTGCAGATGCACCGGCACAGGTACTTGCACTGACATTCATGATTTTATTCGAGGCGCGCTCCAATGCTTGACAGCAAAAAGAATATTCTTATTCTGATGGCCGACCAGATGACTCCGTTCGCGCTCTCCGCGTACGGCCACCCGCTCACCCGAACACCCAACCTCGATCGTCTGGCAAAGCAGGGCGTGGTTTTCGATTCCGCGTACTGCGCGAGCCCGTTATGCGCGCCGTCGCGTTTCTCGTTTCTCTCCGGAAAGCTGCCGTCGGCAATTGGCGCTTACGACAACGCAGCAGAATTTCCGTCGCAAACGCTGACATTCGCGCATTATCTGCGCGCGGAAGGCTATCGCACGATTCTCTCCGGCAAGATGCATTTCTGCGGCGCCGATCAATTGCACGGTTTCGAAGAGCGCCTCACTACCGACATTTATCCCGCCGACTTTGGCTGGACACCGAATTGGGACGACTTCGAAGCGCGCCCTACGTGGTATCACAACATGAGTTCCGTGATCGACGCCGGCCCTTGCGTGCGCACCAACCAGCTCGATTTCGACGACGAAGTGACGTTCACCACGCGCCAGAAGCTCTTCGACATCGCGCGCGAACGTCATGCGGGTAAAGATGCGCGGCCGTTCTGCATGGTCGCCTCGCTGACGCATCCACACGATCCGTATGCCATTCCGCAGAAGTACTGGGACATGTACCAGGACGAAGAGATCGACATGCCCACGCACCGCGATTCATTCGACGAAGCCGATCCGCATTCGAAGCGCCTGCGTCACGTTTGCGAAACCGATCGCACGCCGCCGACCGGGCAGCAGATTCGCAACGCACGGCGTGCGTATTACGGCGCAATTTCCTATGTCGACGATCAGTTCGGCGCGATTCTCGAAGCATTGGAAGAGGCCGGGCTCGCGAACGATACGATCATTGTCGTCACTTCCGACCACGGCGAAATGCTCGGCGAGCGCGGGCTCTGGTACAAGATGACGTTCTTCGAAGGCGGCTGCCGCGTGCCGCTGGTCGTGCATGCGCCGCAGCAATTCGACGCGCATCGTGTGAGTGCTTCGGTATCGCATCTCGATCTGCTGCCCACGCTTGTCGAACTCGCGCGTGGCGAACCACCTGCGGCGTGGCCCGATTCGCTCGACGGACATAGTCTCATGCCGCATCTTCTGGGAGAGCGGGGCGGTCATGATGAAGCGATCGGCGAGTACCTCGCTGAAGGTGCAATTGCACCGATCGTGATGCTTCGGCGCGGGCGCTTCAAGTTCATTCACACGCCGGTCGATCCGGATCAGCTCTATGACGTGCAGGCCGATCCGCTGGAGCGCGCGAATCTCGCATTCAACGCGGAGTACGCCGCTCAGGTCGAAGCATTCCGCAAAGAAATTGCCGCTCGCTGGAATCTCGCCGCGCTGCATCAGGAAGTGCTGCAGAGCCAGCGTCGTCGCCGTTTTCATTTCGCCGCGACCACGCAAGGCACCGTTGCTTCATGGGACTGGCAACCGCTCGTCGATGCAAGCCAGCGCTATATGCGCAACCACATCGACCTCGATACGCTGGAGGCGATGGCGCGTTTTCCCGCAGTCGCGCACTGAGTTGTCCCACTTGTCTTGCACCGCTACGCCCGACGCTCCACGCTAACGATTCACCCACCCACAGGAAGCCGCGATGATGAACAAGCTATTCAAACAGGCCATGTCCGGCGTTGCGCTGCTATGCGCGGCGGCGAGCTTTGCGTCGGCCGCCGAGCCGCAATCGTGCATGCAGGTCAACATGGCGGGGCCGGGATGGACCGACATCGACGCAACGAATGCGATGACCGGCGTCGTGCTGAAGGCGCTCGGCTATAAGCAGAAGGTCGCGAACCTGTCGGTGCCGATTACGTATCAGGGCCTGAAAAAAGGGCAAATCGACGTATTCCTCGGCAACTGGATGCCCGCGCAGGCGCCGGTCGTCAAACCTTTCGAAGAAGAAAAGTCGATCGTGGTCGTGCATCCGAACCTGAGCAATGCGAAGTTCACGCTTGCCGTGCCCGACTATGTGGCGGCGGCCGGCGTCCATTCGTTCGCGGATCTCGCGAAGAATGCCGACAAGTTCGACAGCAAGATATACGGCATTGAACCGGGCGCGCCGGCCAACCAGAACATCAAGAAAATGGTGGATGACAAGGCGTTCGGACTCGATAGCTGGAAAGTCGTGGAATCGAGTGAGACGGGCATGCTCACACAAGTGGAGCGGGCCGTGCGCGAGAAGAAGTGGATCGTCTTTCTTGCGTGGGAGCCGCATGTGATGAATACGAAGTTCAAACTGTCGTATCTGGACGGAGGCGACAAGTACTTTGGTCCGAACTACGGCGGCGCCACCGTGAACACCGTTGCGCGCAGCGGCTATGCGGAGCAGTGTCCGAATGTCGGCCGTCTTTTCAGGCAGCTTACGTTTAACGTCGACCTGGAAAACGGCGTGATTACCGAAGTACTGGAAAAGAAAACCAGTGTCGATGTGGCCGCAACCGAAGCACTCAAGCGTCATCCCGATCTGCTCAAATCGTGGCTCGACGGCGTGAGCACCGCGAACGGCGCCAATGGATTGCAAGCCGTGCAAACGGCGCTCGGTGTGAAATAACAAAGGCCATTGCAATCGCCAGGTCGCGAGGCGACAGATTCATGTCGCATCCAATCGATTCGCCGTAAATCTGGACCCGTATTCTTGACTCGTCGATGCCGGCCTGGCGGAATTTTAATGCTCAACAAATAGCAGCCAGGTCTTATCGACCGGTCTCAACCGGTTTCGAACTGCCCGTCATGCGAGAAATGACGCACGCCTGAAAGCCGCGCGGCAGGGATCGCTTTATCCAACGAATTGTGCAGGCATAGAGCAGGGGAGAATTAGATGAAGAAGAGAAATGCCGTCAGTCTTTCGGGACTCGCTATTGCAGCAAGTGCGGTATGTGCGCCAACGGCTGTCCATGCACAAAGCAGCGTCACGCTGTACGGCATTCTGGACGCCGGCATTACGTACGTGAACAACGCCGGTGGTTCCCACCAGGTTAAGTTCGACGACGGCATTTCGTATGGCAACCGGATCGGCTTCAAGGGCGTCGAAGATCTCGGCGGCGGCTTGCAGGCGGTATTCGTACTCGAGTCGGGTTTCCACGTAGGCAATGGACAACTTGGATTCGGTGGCGCTGAGTTCGGACGCCAGGCGTATGTCGGTCTGAAGAACAACTGGGGCACCTTGTCGTTTGGTAACCAGCTCGACATGACCGAAGAATTCGCGTACCTGTACAACATATCCGCGTGGGCAAGCGGTTACGCGATTCACCAGGGCGACTTCGACCGGATGAACGGCGACCGGCTGCCTAACTCGATCAAATTTCTCTCCGCCGATATATCCGGCTTTTCTTTCGGCGGCATGTACTCGTTCGGCAATACGGCCGGCGACTTCCATCAGAAAAGCGCATGGAGCGTGGGCGCGCGCTATGAGCACGGTCCGTTCAACATGGGCGCCGCCTATACGCAGTTGAACAACCCGTTCGGCATCTATGCGTTCGATCCGTACGCGATGATCGGCACGCATACTTTCCTCGGCAGGCCGACCGTTTCCGTCGATCCTGCAACCGGCGCGGTTACAGATCTGTATACCTCGACTTCATTTCCGGTCGACAGGCAGGGCGCGTTTGCAATCGGCGCCGCTTATACGATCGGCAATGTGATGCTGAGCGGCAACTTCACTTACACGACGATCAAGGGCCTTGGTCAGACCTCGCATATGCAGGTTTATGAAGGCGGCGCTTCGTATACGTTCACGCCGGCGTTGATGCTCTACGGTGGCTATCAGCACACGCGGTTTGAAGGAAACCACTGGAATCAGGGCTCGCTCGGGCTTCACTACCTGTTGTCCAAACGTACGGACGTGTACATCTCGGGCGATTATCTGCGCGCATCGGATGGTGTGAATGCGGTGATCGGCTATAGCTTCACGCCGTCGTCGACCAGCACGCAGGCTGATGTGCGTATCGGGATGCGCCATTCGTTCTGAAGCGGCGCGGCGGATTTCTGTGAGCGGGAATCCGCCTGGATTTAGCCGTTAATTTGCAGCCGTCGAAGACAGAGCGCAATGCGTCGCACCATCGCGGCTCGTACGCTTGACCTCGATCAAGAGCGCCCACGTCTTCTGACCGATGATGTCGTTACGACTTTAATCATCGCGTTGGAGGACATCATGACTAGCTCGGACGGCAGGATCTTATTTTCAGCAATCGCCGTTTTTGTGGCGCTCGCGGGCATAGGGGTGTCGATCCGGGGCTTGCTGTTCGACGAGCCGTCATTTTTTCGTTATGGCATTGCCGGTGTGGTCGGCGGCGTTGCGTGCTTCGTGTGGCTGCTCAATTCCGCACGCGACGGCAACTCGTGATCGCCAGACTGCGTACCGGCCGCTTGTTCACATCAGCGGCGCTCCGAGCATTGCCCCCAAGCATTGCCACCACCAGCGGCCAGACCCTGCTCTGACGCTGTCTCCTCATCATCAATCCATTCAATATGCCAATGCCCGTTTTGACGAGCCCATAGGCGGGCACGCCTTCGCGCCAGCCGTTGGCAATCGTTTCGTCGTGAGCGTTGCACTAAATCAAACGATGCGCACCGTGCGCGGCCCTGCGACCTCATTGACGCAGGTCAATCGTCAGATGCGGATACGCGCTCATGATTCTCTCATCGACTCGCTGCTCCAGGTGGCTTTCGCTGCCGCAACGGTCGACGGAAACGTGCAGATCGGGCGGAGGCAAACATGTACGCACACATCGTGGTGGCACTCGACGGCAGCGACGCAGCCAAGCGCGCGCTGAGCGAAGCGATTCAGTTGACGAAGCTCTCGCGCGGCAGGTTGACGGCCGTCTACGTGCTCGATCAGTCGGCGGCGTTCACCTACGCAGGCGCTTGCGATCCGCATCTTCTGAGCGGCGCCGCGCGGCAGGTCGGAACCATGCTGCTCGATGGCGCACAGAAACAGATGCGCGAGATGGACGTCGTGGGCGACACGGAGATCGTGGAAACGCGGGGCATCGCCGAAGACATCGCCGGCACGTTGCTGCGCTTCGTTCAGTGGAGCGGCGCGGACCTTGTCGTGATGGGCACTCACGGACGGCGCGGATTGCGGCGCATGGTGATCGGCAGCGTTGCCGAGCGTTTCGTCCGCCATGCGACGTGCCCCGTTCTGCTGGTTCGCGAGCCCACTGACGCAAAGCGCGAGGCGCCGCTTTGACACAATCCGGCCGCTCGTCTCTCTGATCATTGGAGTCATCTCGTGAAAGCACTGGTTTATCACGGCGCCGGGCAAAAATCACTCGACGAGCGGCCGATGCCGCAACTCGCGTCGCCCACCGACGCCATCGTCAAGGTGACACGCACGACGATCTGCGGCACCGACCTGCATATCCTGAAGGGCGATGTCCCCACCTGCGAGCCCGGCCGCATTCTCGGCCATGAAGGAGTGGGAATCGTCTATCAGGTTGGCGCTGCCGTCAGCACGCTGAAAGAGGGCGACCCGGTGCTCATCTCGTGCATTTCGTCGTGTGGCAAGTGCGACTACTGCCGACGCGGAATGTACTCGCACTGCGCGACGGGCGGATGGATTCTTGGCAACAGGATCGACGGCACGCAAGCGGAATACGTGCGCATTCCTCACGCCGAAACAAGCCTGTACCGCATTCCCCAAGGTGCGGATGAAGAGGCGCTAGTGATGCTTTCCGACATCCTGCCGACCGGCTTTGAATGCGGTGTTCTGAACGGCAAGGTTGAACCGGGAAGCACGGTGGCGATTGTCGGCGCGGGGCCGATCGGGCTCGCGTCGCTGCTTACCGCGCAGTTCTATTCGCCGGCGCAGATAGTGATGATCGACCGCGACCCTTACCGTCTGGAAGTGGCGTCGCGCTTCGGGGCGACGGCGTGCGTCGATAGCGGCGTCGACGATCCGGTGGCAAAGGTCATGAAGCTCACCGCCGGAACGGGCGCGGATTGCGTGATCGAGGCCGTGGGCGTGCCCGAGACTTTCGAGCTATGCCAGGCGCTGGTGGCGCCTGGCGGCGTCATCGCCAACGTGGGCGTGCATGGCGTGAAGGCGGATCTGCATCTGGAGTCGCTGTGGGATCGCAACATCTCGATCACGACGCGTCTCGTCGATACGGTCAGTACGCCGATGCTGCTGAAGACCGTGCGCGCCGGCCGGCTCGACGCCGCGAGCCTGATCACGCATCGCTTCAAGCTCGACGATGTACTGAAAGCCTACGAGACTTTCGGCGATGCGGCCCGATCGCATGCGTTGAAGGTCATCATCGAAGTGGCGTAAAGGCTCGTTGAATCGTCTGCCGGCATTCGAGCCTCGCCGACATGATCCACGTCAAACAGAACGGTGCCGCACACGCCTAACCTTGAATAGCACAGGGGTTTGCCGCGTTGCCCCTTGATTCAACGCCCAACCTTCAGGAGGCTTACCATGCGCGCATCCGATGTCATGACCCACACCGTTGTCTCAGCCACGCCCGACATGACCATTCGTCAGGTCGCCAAGATGTTTGTCGATAACGGCATCAGCGGCGCGCCAGTGCTGGATACGGACGGCAGCATCGTCGGCATCATCAGCGAAGGCGATCTGCTTCGCCGCAGCGAGATCGGAACCGACGAGACCAGGCGCGCGTCGTGGCTCGATTTCTGGTCCGCGAGGCATGAGGCGCGCGATTACGTCAAGACGCATGCGGCCAAGGTGAGCGATGTGATGACGACCGATGTGGTGACCGTGCAGCCTGACACGCCGCTTGGCGAAGTTGCGAGCATTCTCGAAGCACGGCACATCAAACGCGTGCCTGTGACGGAACGGGGACAGGTGGTCGGCATCGTGAGTCGTGCCAATCTCGTCCAGGCGCTCGCGAGCGTGCCCGATGAACCGGTGTCGGACGCCACGCTCTCGGACGCCGAAATCCGCGCGGTCCTCATGGGTGAACTGGCGGGGCGCAGATGGGGCTTTGCCGGCCGCAATATCGTGGTGACAGACGGCGTCGTGCATCTATGGGGCGTTTTCCAGCCGGCCGACGCCGTGGATGCCGTTCGCGTCGCGGCGCAGAACATACCCGGCGTCAAGCGTGTGGAAGATCACACCGAGCCGTATCAGATGATGCCTGGCATCTAGTAGCGGAAAGTAGCTCCGTACTTCTGCGCGTGCCCGATACCCGCGTCGCCTGCGATACCAACCGCCGCTAAGCCGCGGGCTTCAGTCGCTCGTCAGGCGCGGCGCCAGAGGCGGGAAACGATACTTCGACGGCGAGTCCGCGGCTCTCAAAGCCGGGCCCGAAGCGCACGGTCGCGCCAAAGTGTTCGGCAATGCGCGCGACAATCGAGAGGCCAAGACCGCTGCCGGTCGCCTGGTTGCCGGTGGCGCGAAAAAACCGGCTGGTCAGACGCGCGACATCTGCCGAGGCCACACCGGGGCCGTCGTCGCGCACAGTCACGACAACGCGATTATCGAGCGGCTCGTGCGCGCGCTTGACCGAAATTTCGATGTTGCCGCCCTCGCTGCCGTACTTGATTGCGTTGTCCACCAAATTGTCGAACAGGATACCGATCAGCACGGGCTCCGCATCGATCTTGGCCTGCATGTCGCAGTCGAGCATCGCGCGCATGTTTTTTTGCTGCAGGTTGCCGGCGTTCGCCAGCACGGCATCCTTGGCGAGCGCACCAGGCGCGAGCGGTGCCTTCGACAGTTTTTCATGCATGTCCAGACGTGCGAGCAGCAGCAACTGCTCGGCGAGCCGCGCGCTGCGATCCACGCCTTGCACGACGCGCTCCATCGCGAGTCGCTGCCGCGCCGGGTCCGGCTCGGCTAGCGCAACCTGTGCCTGGACTTTGATGGCGGCAAGCGGCGTCTTCAGTTCGTGAGCGGCGTCGGCGGTAAACGCGCGTTCACGTTCGAGCGAATGGTGCAGACGCGAGAGCAGTAGATTGAGCGCGTCGACGAGCGGGCGCACCTCGGTCGGCGCGTCGCCGATTTCGACAGGCTCGAGGCGGTTGATATGTCGCGAGCGGATTGCATCCGACAGCACGCGCAGCGGCGCAAGGCTCCAGCCGATGCTGAACCACACGAGCAACGCGAGGACCGGCAGCGCAATCAGGGCAGGGCGCGCGATACGGCTCGCCACTCCGCTGACCAGATCGCTGCGCGTATTGGCCTGCTCGAATACGCGGACCGTGTGGCCGAGCGCCGTGCCGCGCAGCGTGAACGAGTGATACGTCTGACCGTCCAGCACGACGTCTTGCGTGCCCGTGACCGCCGGCAGCGGCAGGTCCCATGCACCGAGCGCGCGCAGGGCAGGGCTGCCGGCAATCACGTCGCCGTCGCGCGCGCGCACCTGAAAGAGCGCGTCGCGCGGCAGCGAGTCGTCGTCGTCGTTCTCGCTCGCACTGGTCGCGCCGCCTCTTTCTTCCTCGCGCACGTCGATGTGCGCGTTGGCAAGCGTGGCGAGGTTGGCCCGATCGAGAAGCGCGAGCACCTGCGCGACTTCCGCGAGGCGCGCTTCTTCCCATTCGCCGACTTCGTGCGTTGCCTCACGATAACTCGACGCAAGCGCAATCGCCCAGACCGCCGCGATGCTGCCGAGCACGAGCAGCATGAGCCGCCTGCGAATGGATGCGCTCATTTACTCTTTCTCCACCACGTAGCCGATATTGCGCACGGTTCGTATGAGCTTTGCGCCAAGCTTTCTGCGAAGGTTCGAGATGTGCACCTCGATTGCATTGCTTTCGATTTCCTGCTGCCAGCCATACAGGCTTTCTTCGAGCCGCGAACGCGACTGCGGAATGCCCTGGTTGGTCAGCAATTGCAGCAGGATTGCCCATTCGCGCGACGTGAGCGGCACCCGCGTGCCGGCAAGCTGGGCCGTTTGCGCCGCGGGGTTCACCGTGAGATCGCCATAGCGGATCAGCTCGACGCTGCGGCCCTGCGCGCGGCGCAGCAAGGCGCGGCAACGGGCCGTCAGTTCCGTGAGGTCGAAGGGCTTGCCGAGGTAATCGTCCGCGCCGGCCTCCAGACCGCTCACGCGGTCCACCACCGTGCCGCGTGCCGTCAGCACAAGCACCGGCACGTCGTTGCCGGCGTCGCGGATTCGCTTGAGCAGATCCATGCCGGACACGCGCGGCAGGCCGAGATCGAGTACGACGAGCGCGTAGCTCGTGGTGTCGAGCGCGAGGCCGGCTTTATGGCCGTCGCGCGCCCAGTCGACCGTGAAACCCGCCTGACGTAGACCCGCTTCGACCCCGCAGCCGATCAGGTCGTCGTCTTCAACCAGTAGTACACGCATGGGACGCAAATTCCGTTGAGTGTTGTGATAGTGATTGCAATGCATCGCGGAAAAGCGGCGCTGGAGTCCGCAGTTTAACCGCGCTGGCATCGCATGCATTACCGGTATGCGAATGGATTCTGCTTGCCCGCTTGAACGGCCTTCCTTGACAAAGACCGCGTATTGATACGAACCTTATGCCCCCGCAGCATGCGACGAACGCGCTCGACATTCGGCTGCACATTACCTGCAAGACCTTGAGCACATGAATACCTATGCCGATAAGCATTTCGTTTGAAGTTCTGGAGGTGCTGGACGCGATCGACCGTACGGGCACGTTCGCTGAAGCTGCGGAAACGTTGCATCGCGTTCCTTCGTCGCTAACGTACCTCGTGCAAAAACTGGAAAGCGACATGCAGGTCGAGCTTTTCGACCGCAGCGGCAGACGGGCGAAGCTCACGGAGGCAGGGCGCTTTCTTATCGATGAAGGGCGTCAGCTCCTGGCAGCCGCCCGGCATCTCGAAGCGAAAACGAAGGGCATACAGAGCGGCTGGGAAAGCGAGTTGCGAATATGTCTGGATGCGATTCTGCCGTCCGCTTCGTTGTGGCCGCATGTTCGTGCTTTTTATGACCTTGGAATGGTGACGCAGTTGCGCCTTTCCACCGAAGTGCTTGGCGGCGTATGGGACGCGCTGGTGACGCAGCGCGCCGATCTCGCGGTGGGCGCATTCGGCGAGCCGCCGCATGCATCGAATATTGCAGCCCGGCCGATCGGCACGCTTCGCCATGTGTTCGTCGTTGCGCCCGACCATCCGCTTGCCGATTTGCCACAGCCGCTGGAAAGCGCGGCAATCGCACGATACAGGGGAGTCGTGATAAGCGACACGTCCCGGCAATTGCAGCCTCAATCGGTCGCAAGGCACGACGGACAGAGCGTGATCGTGGTGCCCACGCTCGCAGCCAAGGTCGAAGCGCTGTGCGAAGGTATCGCTGTCGGCATGTTGCCCGATCGCGTGGCGGAAGGCCCGATAAGCGAAGGCAAGCTCGTGACGCGACGCGTCGCGGGCGTGCGTGAATATACAAATTGCTATCTCGCGTGGCGCGAAGACAAAATGGGCCGCGCGTTGGAGTGGTGGATCGCTCAGCTCGACAAACCGGATCTGGTCGAGCGATTTTTTGGGGCGTTGCCGCCGCGTTGATGCATCATTGACGGCATCTCATCCATCGGAGCGTTCCCGTCATCATGAAGGCACTTAGATTTGCGCAGTTCGGTCAGCCGGACGTCTTGTTCGTCGACGAAGTTCCGGCGCCCTCGGCCGGTGCAGACACCGCAATTGTTCAGGTGCGGGCGGCATCCATCAATCCGAGCGACGTAAAGAATGTCGCCGGCCGAATGAGCCAGACGACGCTGCCGCGCACGCCGGGGCGCGACTACTCGGGCATCGTGATCGACGGCCCGCAGGAATGGCTCGGCGTGGAAGTGTGGGGCTCGGGCGATGCCGGCTTTACCTATGACGGCACACACGTCGAGCAGATCGCGGTGCCCGTCGCGAGCCTTTGTCGCAAGCCGGGCAACCTGTCGCACGAACAGGCGGCGGCGATCGGCGTCAACTTCGTGACCGCGTGGTGCGCGATAGTCGAAGCGGCGCAGGTCACGAACGCGGACACGGTGGCGATCATCGGGCTGGGCGGCGTAGGCGGCGCGGCGGCGCAGATCGCGCGGCGCATTGGTGCGAAAGTGATTGGCGTGACGCGAGGCGCGCGCATGAACCCGCATGTCGATGCCGCCGTCGACAGCCTCGGCGATACCGTCGCGCAGTTGCGTGCAGCGAGCGATGGCGGCGCATCCGTCGTGTTCGATACGGTGGGCGGCTCGATGTTCGAAACGGCCGTCAAAATGCTCGCATTGCGTGGACGTCTGATCGAAATCTCGGCGACGGATCGTCGTCAGGTGAGCTTTGACCTGGCCGATTTTTATCACAATGAAAGCCGGCTAATGGGCGTCGATTCGCTCAAGCGAGACCTCACCGCGGCCGCCAGGATTCTCGAAGACTTGCGCGCTGGGTTCGAGGAGGGCAGTTATCAGCCGCCCGCGATCGCCAGAACGTATGCACTCGACGATGCCGTCGCGGCTTACCGTGCCGTCGACGCGGGCACGTCGGGGCGCATCGTGTTGAGCCTGTGAAAGCCGCGCTGTGAAAGCCGCAGCGGCGCCACGTCAGTCTAGCTGCGGACCCAGTCATCAGGCGCTTCGAATGTCTTGATCACGCGTGCCGGTATGCCGCCGGCGAGGCTCCTGGGAGGAATTGCGCCGGTGACAATCGATCCGGCCGCAATGACACTGTGGTCGCCGATAGAAGCGCCTGCCAGAACCATCGAGTTCGCACCGATCCACACGTTGTTGCCGATTGAAACCGATGCCTCGGTTAGCGGTTCATCCGGACATACCTGATGAAAGTGCGTGTCGTAGATATAGACCATGTCCGCGACCTTCACGGAGTGGCCGATCTTGATCGATTTCGCGGCGCATAAAACGACACCGTCGTTGAAGAGTGCGTTGTCGCCGACTTCGAGTACGGCATCCTGGAGCACCGTGAATTGCTGCCGAAGACGAAACGAGCGAAAGCAACAATTCTCTCCGAGCGTGACGCGTCCTTTGCCGGCGAAATCGGGAAAGTATCCGTCGACTATGGGTCGTCCCGTACATTGGACGGTCCGCGGTTTGACAAGCGAATAAAGGAGTCCCTTGAGGCTGGATCTTTTCAAAATACTTCTGAGGTCCATTTCTTTGACTCCTCCGAGTAATGCGTCAACGATAGGGAACTCGATATGGAAAATCGGGCCTTCGATGGTTGCGTTTTGGGGATGCGATTCTGACGTGACTCATTTGTTCACGCCGGGACAGGCCGCGGTATGGAGCCGGCCGTTCGCGGTATCGATATGCGGAACAGGTGAGTATACCAGTGCCTTCGGAGGCGGCTGAGTTGGCGGCTGAGTGGGCGACGACAGGCGGTGTCACCAGGTGCCCGTCGCGCTTCGCAGCCGCACCTACGCGCAGGCATCTGGACCAGTTCGACGAAGGCCGCTTACCGTCGGTTTCCTCGGAGCGCATGGGACTAAGGTCCAATGGCGGCGGTGGTTCGAAGGTTGTAGCGTGAGCAGCAGCGGTCTGGCTGTTCTGTTTCATCACGACCAGCACATCGCGGCTCACCTGTACCGGAGGAAAACATGGGCCCTGCAATCGTGGATGTAGCCGAACAAGCACGCCTGAACGATGCGCGCGAGGCGAACGTGCCGTGGAAGAAGTGGGGGCCCTACGTCAGCGAGCGGCAGTGGGGCACGGTGCGTGAGGACTACAGTGACAACGGCGATGCGTGGAACTACTTCACCCATGACCATGCGCGTTCACGCGCCTACAGATGGGGCGAGGACGGGCTAGGCGGATTGTGTGACGATCAGCAGCGGCTGTGTTTTGCGCTGGCGCTATGGAACGGGCAGGACGCCATCTTGAAGGAGCGCCTGTTCGGCCTCACCAACAGTGAGGGCAATCATGGCGAGGACGTGAAGGAGTATTACTTCTATGTCGACAGCACGCCCACGCATTCGTACATGAAGTACCTTTATAAATATCCTCAGCGCGAATATCCGTACCGGGATCTCGTCCAGACGAATCGCCAAAGATCGCGCGAGGAGATGGAATACGAACTGCTGGACACCGGCATCTTCGACGATGACCGCTATTTCGACGTATTCGTGGAATACGCGAAGGCCGCTCCGGAAGATATCCTCGTGCGGATTACCGTGCACAACCGCGGGCCCGAGACCGCACCGTTACGCGTTCTGCCGACACTCTGGTTCCGCAATACATGGTCATGGGGCGAGGACGAGCGCAAGCCGTCCGTGCAGGATGCGGGCGCTGGCGTCATCCGGGCCGCGCACCACGATCTGGGCGAATACTGGCTTCACTGCGAAGGCGCACCAGAGACGCTTTTCACCGAAAACGAAAGCAATACGCAGCGCCTGTGGGATCAGTCCAACGCGTCGCGCTATGTCAAGGATGCGTTCCATGAGTACGTTGTCTCGGGACAGCGCGACGCCGTGAATCCGGAGAGAACCGGAACCAAGGCAGCGGCCCATTACTGCTGCGAGGTGCCTGGCGGCGGCAGCGCGACCATCCGCTTGCGCCTTGCGCCATCCAGACTCGACGACGCCTTCGGCGGCTTCGAGCAGATCTTCGATAGCCGCCTCGCCGATGCCAACGAGTTCTACGAGCGCATTACGCCCAGATCGCTGTCCGAAGACCAGCGCCGGGTGCATCGTCAGGCGTTGGCAGGCATGCTCTGGGGCAAGCAGTACTATTACTTCGATCTCGAACTGTGGCTGCGCGAGCATGGCAGCCATCCGTTGCTCGACTCCGCGCGGCGCGATGTGCGCAATACCGAGTGGTTTCACATGTTGAACGCCGACGTGATCTCGATGCCGGACAAGTGGGAGTACCCGTGGTACGCGGCCTGGGACCTGGCCTTTCACACGATCGCGCTGGCGCAGGTCGATTTCGACTTTGCGAAGGAGCAGTTGCTGCTGATGCTGCGCAGCCTGTACGTGCACCCGAGCGGGCAAATTCCCGCCTACGAGTGGAATTTCAGCGATGTGAATCCGCCGGTGCACGCCGCCGCCACGCTGTGGCTGTACAAGTATGAGAAAGAACTGGGACGAGCCGACCCGCGTTTCCTGGAGCGCTCGTTTCAGGGGCTGATGCTCAACTTCAACTGGTGGGTCAATCGCAAGGACCCCTCGGGCCGCAACGTATTCGCCGGCGGCTTTCTCGGTCTCGACAACATCGGCGTGTTCGACCGCAGCGCGGAACTGCCGACGGGCGGGGCGCTAGAACAGGCGGACGGCACCGCATGGATGGCGTTTTACTGCCAGACCATGCTGGAGATGGCGATCAATCTGACCGAGTACGACCCGCTCTACGAGGAGGTCGCCTTCAAGTTCGTTCAGCATTTCATGTGGATCGCCTATGCGATGGACCGACGCGGCGAACACGAAGACGAGATGTGGGACGAGCAGGACGGCTTTTTCTATGATCTGCTGCGCCTGCCCGACGGCAAGACGACGCGGCTGAAGATCAGGTCGCTGGTCGGGCTGCTGCCGTTGTGCGCGTCCACGGTGTTCGAGGCGCACTCTCTCGAGCGCATGCCCAGGCTCGCCGCGCTGATCGCGCAGTTTCGCAAACGCTACCCCGAATTGATCGCGCAGATTGCCCCGACCGACACGGGCTTCATCGGCTATAACCAGCGCAGGCTGCTGTCCATTCTGAACAGGCGCAAGCTGGAACGGGTGCTGCGCTATATGCTCGACGAGAACGAATTCCTCGGGCCGCACGGCATCCGTTCGCTCTCCCTGTATCACCTGGAACATCCTTATGTGATCAACGTCGGCGGACAGGAGTACAAAGTGCAATACCTGCCGGCCGAATCGAATACCGGCATGTTCGGCGGCAATTCCAACTGGCGCGGACCGGTGTGGATGCCGGTCAACCTGCTGATCGTCCGCGCGCTGGTGAACCTGTACAGTTTTTTCGGCGATGACTTCAAGGTCGAATGCCCCACCGGCTCCGGGCAGCAGATGACGCTCTTCGAAGTGGCGCAGGAGATTGTTCGTCGTCTGACCGGCACGTTTCTGCGCAATGCGGAAGGCAAACGACCGGTCTACGGGGGAACGGAAAAATTCCAGAACGATCCTCACTGGCGCGACCTGATTCTATTTTACGAGTACTTCCACGGTGACAACGGCGCGGGCCTCGGAGCCAGTCACCAAACCGGCTGGACGGGCCTCGTCGCGCCGCTGCTCGATCTGTTCGGGCGCGTCGACGCGAAGACCGCGCTGGAAATCGATCGTGCACGCGTGATGTCGCAAGTCGTCAGGGGGCAGGTGGGCGGAGAAGAGACCGGTGGATAGTGAGCGAGCCAAAGTGCCCTAGGTATGTCGCCGGTTTGCAGAAATTTGTTCCTGACCAGCGGGCCTTAAACAAAGGCTCGGGCGCTCTCAAGAACAATTTTCCCACGACGGTTTGGGCAAAAAATTGTTCCTTTAGACAGCAATTGCATAAATTTGTAGATTTCCCCAAGTGCCCGTGTTCCATGCGTCCGCTTGAACTCTTCCAGCCCAACGCTATTGTCGATCGTCAACCATTTTTGAGCCACCGACGTCCGTTCGCCCGGGCTGCGCTGCGGATGCTGTTTCCGAGCCCTTAATCGTTCTGATTGTCGGCGGCATGAGCATCGATACACCGCATTCGCAACGCCGGACGACGGGATTGCTGAAAAGTAGAGCCGCGGGTGCGGTTGCCTCCAGCAGCGGAGATCCGAACTCCGCATCGAAGATATGCAAGCAAAGCCGGCGCAATGACAATCGTTGCTAAGAACCGTTGTCAACAGCCGGATGACCAGCGAGTCTGAGACATCTAGATTTTTCATGACCTTTGCGGACGTTAGACATCCACGAGTATCGGTTCCGCGCGCACCGCTATCGGGCACATGAATGCCTCCGCGCCTATCGGCAGACGTCGAGTAAGCCCGATGGAGGAAACTGCGGAATGCCCCGATGCGGGCCCGCACTGCGGGCACGCGGGGTTGGCGAAAGTGCTTCAGAAGGCTTCAGAGGAGCTGGAACTGACCTATCCAAAGCCTCCCGAATTCGTGGCGCAGGGAGACCGGGTTCTGGTCGTCGGCGTCGCTACGGGGAAAATCAAAGCGACGAACAGGACGTTCAAGGACGACTGGGTATTCGCCATTACCGTTCGGAATGGCAAGCTGGCGAATATCCGGGAATATATCGACACGCAAGCACTGGCGCGGGCCTCTGACACGGACGCGAGCCGCGGGCTCTGAACCGTCGGGATCGATACCCACGCAACGTCTACCAGGTTATGTTGACCGCCGTGCACTTCACTGCCGCGCGATAGAAGGTTCGGATGTGTAAGTGAGGGCGGTCGGCTGCTGCGTGGCTTCCGTTATGCAGCAGGCGCAATTGACGCGCCGATGATCTCGTGGCGTGCGAGTGACTGCGCGACGAGCCCGGACGCCTTCGCTTCCTCGACGAAAGCCCTCAATGCATCTGCTGCCGCTGGTCCACGGCTCTTCGGCAAACCCATTGCCTGACGGATCACCATGAATCGCTTATCGAGCAAACGCAGGCCACCTGCTTGACGTTCGTCTGCCTCGAGTTGTTGCTTGACGCCAGCCGCGACTTCGAGGCCCTGGTCCAGGAAGGTTTGGACGACTGTCGGGGACGTCGGCGCGCGTACGATTTGCGCATGCTTGAGCTCGCGAGTCAGGAACAGGTCATAAGCGCTTCCCTCGCCGACGGCCACGCGGACGGCGCGCTGATCGACGTCCTCGTTGCAGCGAATCGGCGAAGCGTCGCGGACCAGGTAGTAGCCTTCGATCAAAACGTATGGCTCGGTGAACGCGATGGTTTCTCCTCGTCGTGGGTCGACGGCGAAGAAGCCGACGTCCGCTCGTTCCTCGCTGACCACCTGGACAGACTTGCCCGCCGAATTGCAAACCATGAGTTCGAGCTCCGCCCCGAGGGTTGCGGCCAAGGCCCGCGCGAGGTCGACCGAAACACCGGTCGGTGCGCCTGACGTGTCCTTGCCCGCGAGAATCGGGTTGCCAAGATTGATCGATGCGCGCAGCTTGCCGGTAGGTGCGAACGCGCGAATGACGGATAGGTCGGGTTTCATGGTGAGAGTGTTAGAAGGTTGGAATTCGTGGATGAGCATGAGTGTTCAGCCGCAGACCCGCGCGTTGCTCGACTTTAGCTTCGTCGACGAACGCGGTCGCAGCAGTATTGCCACGGCGAGCACGCTGGCAAGCGCAATGCCGCCGGCGAGGACGAACGCGCTGAAGAAGGTATGACTTTGCTCGACGAGAAATCCGGTTGCAGCCGGCCCGACGATCCCTGCGCAGTTTGCGATGGCGTGCACGCATCCGCCGACGCTGCCGAGCCTCGGACCGGGGATCGTGTCCTGAATCAGCGCCCAGTAGGTGCTACCGCTGAGATATAGCGCGAACACGGCAATGGCCATCAGCAGCAGCGCGCTGGCTGTCGTGGTCACGGCGCCGGCCAGCGTAACGCAAACTCCCGCAGTCCCGAGGCATACGATCAGTACCCGTTTACGGGCACGCAACGCATTGCCCGTGCGGCGAAAAATAAAGTCCGACAGCACACCGCTCAAGCCATAACCGATGAACCCTAGCAACCACGGCAGTACCGTCGCGAGACTCATACTCTTGAGGCTCAAATGACGGTCCATCATCAGAAAGCTCGGAAACCATGTCAGAAAGAAGAAGAGGATGTAGCTGTAGCCAAAGTACGAAATCATCGCCGCTAGAATGGCCGGCTGCTTGAGGTAGAAGCCGAGGCGCTGCACGTCCGAAGGATCTTCCGGGACGCTGCGGTCGGATTCGATAAGCCGACGCTCGTCGTCGGATACGCGCGGATGCTGATGCGGCTTGTCCGTCGCCATGAACTGCCAGAAGATCAGCCAGAGCAATCCCAAACAAGCGATTGCCGCGAAGGCGACGCGCCAGCCGTAAGTCGCAGTCAGCAGACCGACTACCGGCCCCGCAACCGCGCCACCCAAGGGCAGACCGCAATTCGCAAAGCCGAATGCAGTCGCCGATTCCTTATGCGGGAACCAGTTGTTCACGAGCTTGTTGATCGTTGTCGCAAGCGGACCCTCGGCCATGCCGAACAAGGTGCGCACTGCCAGCAGCGACCCAAAGCCGGAGGCGAGGCCGGTCGCGCCGCATAGCAACGACCACATCAGGACTGCGCCTGAAAAGACGCGCTTGCCGCCCCAGCGGTCCGCCGCCCATCCGCCTATGAAATTGAATGCCGCGTAGCCGATGAAGAAGGTCGAAAACAACAGCCCGAGGCTGCCGGGCGACATATGCAGTTCCCGCATGACGGCGGGCGCGGCGACGGACAGCGCCGAGCGGTCGAGATAATTGATGAAGCCTGCGATGAACAGCAGCAGGACGATGCGCCATCGGATGTTTGTCACCTGTTGTCTCCTTCAAGCTTGCTATGTGCTTGACCGCCGGGCGCCCGTTGGGCCGCCCGGCCTGTCGCTTTTCTGTTCGCCGGCGCGCCGCGGGTCGAGGCGGTATGGGCGTTGTGGGTTACGCAGATAAATAGGCCTTCAGTGCTGCGGACGTGCGGTCGCTTCCAGCATCGCGAGTTGTGCCGCACCGATATCGATGCCTTCGGCCATCTGGCGTTCCAGACGGCCGAGTTCGATCTCGCCGGGCACGATCACGGGCGCATCCGGATCGGCAGGCCTTGAGCCGTGCAGGATTGCCGCATAGTCGGCCATATGCTTCGCGAGCCACTCGGTACTGCCGAGCCTGGTCGTATCGATCAGGATGAAGAAGTGGCCGAGATTTTGCGGTTGCTCAGGGTCGTCTTCCCAGGACTTCACGTGCGTCAGATAGGCCGCGCCGGAAAGCAGTCCAGCGAACAGGTCAACGACCAGCGCGAGGCCGTAGCCCTTGTGGCCGCCAATCGGCAGCAGGAAGCCGTCGAGCGCTGCTTTGGGGTCAGTGGTCGGCTTGCCTTGGGCGTCGGTCGCCCAATCGCTGGGAATCGGTTCACCGCGCTTGAGCGCGTTTCGAATCTTTGCCCGGGCCGCAACGCTGATCGCCATGTCCAGAATGAACGGATGGCCGTCCGGATCCGGAACGCCGAAGCCGACGGGACTGTTTCCGAGGCGCGCATCGGTGCCCCCCCACGGCGCGATGGTCGTCGTCGCATTGCTGCCGATGATACTGGCGAATCCCTGCCTGGCGGCGAGGTACGAATAGGGCGACACCGGGCCGAAATGATTGCTGCCCCGAACGAACACGCACGCGATGCCGTGTTTGCGCGCCGCCGTCATCGCCAGATCGAGCGCGCGATAGCCGACGAGCGGACCGATGCCGTTGTCGCCATCGAGTCGGTGAAGCGCGGGACCGACCTGTTGCGCGGTGATCGACGGCGTGGGATTGATGCCACCGATGCGCAGGCGAGAGCCGTATGATTCGATTCGACTCGTGCCGTGAGTGCGCAAGCCAAACAGGTCGGCGAGCACGAGGATGGTGGCGGTGTCGGTAGCGTCGGCGCGATTCAGGCCGAGCGCACAGAGTGCTTCGATGGTCAGCTCGGTCAGTTGCGCCTTGCTGACGATGCCGTGCGTTGAGGTGGGGTGCGTCATGGACAGGGTGTCTCCTTCGATCAAAAAGCAGTGCGAATCAGGTGGCTGCGACAGACAGCGCTTCCTTTTTGCAAATGATCGGGGAAAGGCGACCCACGTGACAAACGCATATTTCCGTGCAATTGGTGCGTCGTATGCACGAATCGATTCAAACTACCGGATAGCCGCGAAGCTATTGCAACGCATCGGATGCGCGCATCTCCGTCAGCAACTGGAGGAAGAAGCGTCCGGCGGAAGACAAGCCGCGTCCGCGACGCTGGAGTACGCCGAGTGTGCGCCGGATAGGCGGATCGGTGAGCGCCACGCTGGCGAGCACCTTGTGTGGCCCGCGAGGCATGGCCAGACGAGGCACGACGCCCACGCCAAGTCCTGCTTCGATCAGGCTCACGAGAGCGGGCACATGGCGCACTTCGCAGAACCATTTCGGGCGCTCAGCGACGCCCGCCAGCGCCTCATCTATCACCGCGCGATTGCCGCTGCCTTGTGCGATCGCCAGATAGTCGAGGTTGGCGAGTTCCGCCCAGGTGACAGCTTTGCGTTTCGCGAGCGGATGACTGCGCGGGCAGGCGAGAACGAACGGGTCGTCGAGGAGCGGCGTGAACTCGATATCGGGCTCGTGTGTCCCGACGTAAGTTAGCCCGAAATCAGCTTCACCCCGCGCGACAGCGAGAAAAACCATCGACGACGGCTCGTCGATCAGACGCAGCCGGATGCCCGGATAGCGTTGATGATAGGCCGCAATGGCTTCCGGAAGGAAATAGCGTACAGCCGAAGGCACGCACGCAATGGTGAGTTCGCCCGTCATCTTGCGGGCGAGATCGTCGAATTCGAGCATCGAGTTGTCGACCTCGTTGAGGATCCGATACGCGCGCTCCAGAAATCCGCGGCCGACGATGGTCAAATCCATCTTGCGCGTGGTTCGCTCGAAAAGCCTGACGCCTAGTGCCTCTTCCAGCTTTTCTATTCGACGCGATAGCGCTGATGCCGAAAGATGCAGCGTGTCCGCTGCGGCGCGAAAGCTCCCCAGGTCGGCTGTAGCGACAAAGGCGCGCAAGTCGGATATCTCGAAGTCCATCCCAATGGTCACACCGTGAAAGGAGTTGGCTAGTGTCGGTGGCGTGGGACCCGATGTCAATTCGCGCGTGCGATACACGAATCGGCCACTTTTGCGCTTCGCCCGCCGCGATGGGGACGCAACTCGGACCGTAGTAAAGAGCGCGTGTGGCGCACGGTCGTTGCGCTGATGCTTCCGGCGCTCGCAGTCATGTCAGCAAGGAAGCGAGCCAATGTGTTACCGCTACGGCTTCTAGGGATTGCCCGCACCACCTGACGCGCCGAACACCTGCCCGGTCACGTAGCTCGCCTGCGCGGATGCGACCTCCATGTAAAGCGGTGCAATTTCGGTGGGCTGCCCAGGGCGACCCATCGGCACCTGCTCGCCGAACTTCTGCACGTTTTCGGGCGTCTGTCCGCCGGTGACCTGCAGCGCTGTGCAGAACGGACCGGGTGCCACGGCGTTGACGCGAATGCCTCGCTTGATCATCTGCTTCGCGAGCCTTTCGTGAAGTTCGCAATTCCCGCTTTTGTCAGCGCGTAATCGAGCAGGATCGCGGACGGCTCGTACGCGTTCACCGAACTGGTGTTGATGATGGCGGAGCCCGGCGGCATGTGCGGAATCGCGGCCTTTGTAATCCAGAACATCGCGTACAGGTTGGTGCGCAATGTCCAGTCGAACTGCTCGGTCGTGATGTCGAGGATCGAATCGTGACTTTGCTGGCGACCCGCGTTGTTGACCAGGATGTCGAGGCCACCCAGTTGTTGCCGGGACGCAAGGCGGTCGCGTTGCCGGGCGACATTCGCAGTGAGTCGTTCTGCCAGTCACTTGTGAACAACGCCTGGCCCGCATCCTCACGAGTCGGCGGCGACGAGCGAGCTATTCGCGACTGCAGCAGCAAGGCGAATTCCTGAGTCGAACATGTTGTGTCGGCGTGATGAGGCGCGTACGCACATGACGCAACCGATGATGTACGCTTACCGACTTAGAGAGCTTCATGAGAAAGATTTGTCTACGACCGTGAGGCGCGATGGCATCGTCGCCGGCCGAGCGGCCGTGGCTCTCCAGAATGCGTCGATAGTCCTTCACACACGATCAATCAACGATGAGAAGAATTTCTGTCCGTCGCTCGAGCGTCCATGGCCGCGGCGTGTTTGCGCTGAGAGCGCTGCGCGCTGGCGAACTCATCCTCGAATACACCGGTACGGTCATGGCCTGGAAGCATGCCGTAAGCCGCCATCGTCGATTCGGGGAGGCGGGCCATACGTTCCTCTTTGGTCTTTCCGATGGGCGGGTCATTGACGGTTCGCTTGGCGGCAACAGTGCGCGCTGGCTTAACCATGCTTGCGTCGCCAACTGTGAGGCGGTCGAGTCCGACGGAAGGGTCTACATTCAGGCAGTGTCGAATATCAAAGCCGGCGACGAGCTGTTTATCGCATATGGGCTCACGACGGAGGGCCGCGCTTCAGCCGCAGTGCGGGCCCAGTATGCGTGCCGCTGCGGTCACCGTCGATGCCGCGGAACGATGCTCGCTCGCGTGTGACGCAACTTGGCCTCGGTGCGGGGATTGCCTGAAACGAAGGCCGGCCGTCTGGCTGGAGACAGTATGTGCGAGTGAGCCCAAGCTTGCAGAACACATGCAGCTTGTTTCCAAAGTGTAAGTCGAGGACGTCGCTTTAGCGACGATCACGGGTACTCCCGCCTTTGAACCTTAAGAGAATCTGAAGCATGCCCATCTACTACCTGGGAAAACGATAAGGACCGCTATGCAACGGAATGCCTAAGCTGTAGCAGCGTCCATTATTTTCGTGGTGCGCGCCTGGTCAGACGTAATCCGACGACGACAATGGGAGGTATGCGATGCGGAAGTACATGTGGGCCAATGCATTGGTCGCGTCAGCGGCTATCGCGATTGCAGGCTGTGGCGGGGATGATCTCAACAATGGCGGACCGCACCATGTGTCGGACATATCCGTACCCAACGTCAAGGCGGGCGTGAACTTCTCATTCGATATCGGCGTCGTCCTGGGTAGCCGGTACTACTTCACTGACAGGAACAACGCATCGCTGGATCAGATCGACATACCGTCGAAAGCCTTCGTCAAGCTCATCCAGGGAAGCGGGCCGCTCGCGTTCACTGGCCTCGGTCCCGGACCGAATTCGCAGGCCGGTCCAGACGGCGCAACTCCGGTCGGCAATCTCATCTATGCGGGTGACGTGAACTCCGTCAAAGTGGTCGATCCATCGGCGGGCGTCGTAACGAGCAAGATCACGGTCAGCGCAACGGGTGTGCGCGCAGACGAAGGTTGCGTGGATTCCGTGCACGGCATCTTCATGATTTCAAGCCCGGAAGAGACGCCCCCGTTCGCTACATTCATCAACACGGCCACGCAGACCGTTATCGCCAAAGTGACGTTCACCGATAGCGCAGGCCAACCCACCGCGGGCCTCGAAGCCTGCCGGTACGACGCTGCCGGCGACAACTTCTATGTGAACGTCGACGGAAGCACGGCGAATCCTCATGGCGAGCTGGTGAAATTGCCAGGTGCGGCGATTCGCGCCATACCGAACGGTGGTACGCAGAACTATACGACCCTTGCGGGCGTCGCGATGTACTCCGAAGGCAATTGTGATCCTACGGGGCTGGCACTTGGACCCGGAAGCGATATTGCGGTGGGGTGCAGGGAAGGGACGACTGGCGCTCCCTTACTGATGCAGATACTGAACCGTTCGAACGGCGCGCTTGTGGCGTCTCTCAACGCTGGCGGCGGCGATCAACTCGAATACGATGCGCCCACCAACCGGTACTACAACGCAGCGAGCCGCTGGACGTCTTCTGGCAATGCATCGACCAACGGCGCCTGCTCGGCCGCCTCGCCATGCACGCCGGTGCTGACTATCGTGGACGCAGGCAACCGCCGTGTTGTTACCCGCCTGAACACGGGCAACAACGCGCACTCGGTAGCGATCGACCCGGCGACCGGTCTCATCTTCGTTCCGTATTCTTCAGCGACATCGCCTGCGGGCTGTCCGGGTTGCGCAGCGAACAGGTTCGTCAATGGCGGGGTGTCGGTATTCGCGGCGCGATGAGACCGGTAACGGCAACAGACCGACGCGGCGGCATGGATGCGCTCGATGGCAGGCCATTTGCCTAAAAGCGCCCGCGATCGAACTCCGGCAGTGCACGCGTTCCTTCAATAGCGACGGCGCGCAGCAGTTCAGAATCCAGCCGTTCGTCGGGCAAGGCGATAAGCATGCCGACTTTGCGTTTGCATACGGCGCGCCTGCGGGCCCGATTGCTTTCGTCAGCACGATCAAGCTTCGCAAAGCGGGGGTCGATACGGCCGTTGATACCCGTGACGCATTTTGCAACGCGCAGCAGTATTTCATAGACCGGAAGCTCCTGCCCCCCGCATCGTGATAGGTCCAGGGAGGCAGATCGCCGCGTCAATCCGTTGGCCTGGCCGACGCTCACGCACGTGACCGTCTCGGGTGTAGTGACACTCATCTGCGCGCTGATCGTTATCAGGCCGCGTACCTCTCCGAAGTCATCCGCTCCGGCATTGAGGCGATTCCTCTCGGGCAATTCGAAGCGGCACGCGCGCTCGGACTCGGCTACATGACGACGCTGCGGCAGGTGATCGTGCCACGGGCTCTCTACAACTTGTTGCCGAGCATGCTGAGCGAATTCATTTCGACGATTAAGGAAACGTCGCTGGGGACGCCGACATTCACCGCTATCGAGCGACGAATGTCGGCAAAGCGATTGAACAGTCGCACCTGCATCGAGCGGTGACGGATCGCTAAGGCCGATGAACGGAATTCGTATCACCGCAGTCAATATGGGCCGCACCGCCGGTCGCCAAAAGCGCGTCGCGCAACGCCTGCAAAGATAATCTTCCTCGTTTCGCTCGCCCATGACCCGGCTCGATATGGGACTTAAGTGGCATTCTTCGGCATTGACGAACCGTCGGACGTTGACCTTTTTCAGCTGCAAACGGCTGTCGGATGGATGCAGCCATGCCCGCGCTGCTGGACGTGTCTCTTCGCTCCGATCATCCCCTTCACACACGGCATTTCGGCGCAGGTCCACATGTTGGTCCGGATCAGACGGTCGCATCTTTTGTCGCTTTTTGCCTTCAGGGCGCAGTCATGCCAGCAATGAACCTATGCGCTGCATCGACCTGCAAAGTGGCAACGCAAGGAAAGGATCCCAACATGTCTGGGACCGCTCTGAGTAGCGAAAACCCTGGCGAGATCGCTCTTCCATGGCCAAACGTAGCTGGTATGATGACATCATGACGGCATAAGTGACGAGCGCAAAAATAAAAAGAACGCATCGCCCGCAACTGGTTTTGCAGTGCACACACGTTGACAAGGAGACAAACGATGAAGGCCTCAAAACGCTGGGTCGCGCTCGCCGCAGCCACGCTTACCCTCTTTACCGCGACGGGCACCGCACAGGCGGCCAACCTGATCGCCATCATTACCCCATCGCACGACAATCCATTTTTCAAGGCCGAAGCGGACACCGCCAATGCGCGCGCCAAAGCGCTCGGCTACGACACGATCGTGCTGGTGCATGACGACGACGCGAACAAGCAGTCCAACCTCGTCGACACCGCAATCGCCCGCGGCGCCAAGGCGATCATTCTCGACAACGCCGGTTCCGAGGCATCGATCGCGGCGGTGCGTAAGGCGAAGGCGGCGGGCATTCCGTCTTTCCTGATCGATCGCGAAATCAACGCGACGGGTATCGCGGTTTCGCAAATCGTGTCGAACAACTACCAGGGCGCGCAGCTTGGCGGCCGCGCGTTCGTCAAGGCGCTCGGCGAGAAGGGCAACTACGTCGAACTCGTTGGGCGTGAAGCCGATATCAACGCCGGTATCCGTTCGAAGGGCTATCACGACGTGATCGACCAGTTCCCGAACATGAAGATGGTCGAGAGGCAGTCGGCGAACTGGAGTCAGACGGAAGCGTATCGCGTCATGGAGACCATTTTGCAGAGTCACCCGGACATCAAAGGCGTGATCGCGGGCAACGATACGATGGCGATGGGAGCCTCCGCGGCATTGAAGGCGGCCAAGCGCAGCGACGTCATCGTCGTCGGTTTCGACGGCAGCAACGACGTGCGCGATGCGATCATGCGCAACGACATCCGCGCGACCGTTCTGCAACCGGCGGCGCTGGCCGCGACGGAAGCGGTCGAGCAAGCCGATAAATACATGAAGACCGGTTCGACCGGCAAGCCCGAAAAGCAGTTGATCAACTGCTCGCTGATTACCAAGGCGAACGCCGGCAAGCTCGACATGTTCGCCCTGCGCTAAAGCGTGTCTGTCGCCCGGGGCGTACGTCCCCGGGTTTTCCTCTGGCGTGGAATGAGGACATTCATGAGAGCTTCTGTTTACGCGGTCATTCTGCTGGTCGCGAGCGGTATGCTGTTCGGCTGCAAACTCGTCAAGCACGATCCTCAGGCGTCCAAAGGACCGCGCGATGCGTACGCGTCGGCGGGCTACGATCCGAACGCGATGGTCGCCTCCATGTGGAGCACGAAAGTGGTGCCCAGCGTCGAGAAGCGCGCGACCGATATCAAGGTGCTGCTGGACGCCATCAAGGCCGATCCCGACGCGGCCGGCAAAAAATATGGCTACCGGGGCAAGGACGACAGCGCGCCCTGGAATTTCCCGACCAGGGTGCGGGGCACCATTGTGTCGGTCGATACGGACTCGAGTCAGGGCACGGTGGGCGTCGATACGGACGGCGACGGCAAGGCAGACGTGATCGTCGACATCGGCCCGACGGTGTTGGGAACGACTCTGCGCGATTCGCTCGACTTCGTCTCGTTCGCGGATTTTCGCAATCAGATCGAATACGCCCGATTCGGAACCGCGCTCAATGCCTACGCGGCGGCACATGTGATGAAGCCGTTGCCGCGCAACGACCTGAAAGGGCAGCCGATCACGGTGACAGGCGCGTTCTCCTACGACGGCGCGAGCGACCAGCCGGAAGTGGTGCCGCTGGCTCTCGCGCTCGGGAGCAAGCCATGAGCGCGGCCCTCGTGGAGAACGATGTCGTCCTTCAGGTCGAGGCGGTGACGAAGGTGTATCCCGGCACGGTCGCATTGAAGGAGGCGAGCTTCACCGTGCGGCGCGGCGCGGTCAACGTGCTTGTGGGAGAAAACGGCGCGGGCAAGTCGACGATGATGAAAATCATCGCCGGTGCGGAGCAGCCCAGCACGGGGCGGCTGCTTCTCGACGGCCAGCCCGTTCAGCTCGCGAGCAGTTCGGACGCGCTGCGTCACGGCATCGGCATCGTGTTTCAGGAACTCAACCTGTTCCCGAATCTGTCGATCGCGGAGAACGTCTTCATCGCGCATGAAATCACGCGTGGGCGCATCGACATCGATGCCGGCGCGCAGCGCCGCAAGGTGAGCGAGTTGCTCAAGCGCCTCGAACTCGACGTCAGCCCGGATACGCTGGTCGAGGATCTACGCATCGGTCAGCAGCAGCTCGTTGAAATCGCCAAGGCGCTGGCGCACGACGCGCGCATTCTGATTCTCGATGAGCCCACCTCCGCACTGAGCGCAGCCGAGGTCGATGTGCTGTTTCAGGTGATCGCGGATCTGAAGTCGCATGGCGTCGCGATTGTTTATATCTCGCACCGGCTCGAAGAGCTGATCCGTGTCGGCGACTACATCACCGTGTTGCGCGATGGCCGCATCACCGGCCATCAGCCGATGAACGAGGTGGACGTGCCGTGGATCGTGCGGCAGATGGTCGGCCGCGAGACGAAGGATTTTTCACGCCCCATCGGACACGAACGCGGCACCGAAGTGCTGCGCGTGCATGACGTATCGCTGCCGCGCAAGGGAGCCGGCCTGCTCGTAGACCACGTGTCGCTGTCGCTGCATGCGGGCGAGATCGTCGGCATTTACGGGCTGATGGGAGCGGGGCGCTCCGAACTGTTCGAATGCATTCTCGGCTGCCATCCGCATGCAACGGGCGACGTCGTGCTCGACGGCAAGCCGCTGAACGGCAAGCCGGTTGCAAAGCGCGTGGCGCAAGGCCTCGCGCTGATCCCCGAAGACCGCAAGGCCGATGCGTTGCTGCCCATCCTGTCGATCGGCAGCAACATGACGCTGTCGAGCCTCGCCGATTTCGCGCGGGGCTTTCATATCGAGCGGCAGCGCGAGCAGAACGCCGTCACGCGTTTCATCCGCGATCTGGCGATCAAGGTGGCCGACTCGCATCTGCCTGTGAGTTCGCTCTCCGGCGGCAATCAGCAGAAGGTCGTCATCGCGCGGGCGTTGATGACGGCGCCGAAGGTGTTGCTGATGGACGAGCCGAGCCGCGGCATCGACGTCGGTGCGAAGGCGGACATCTTCAAGGTGATGCGCGATCTCGCCGTCAAGGGACTCGGCATTCTGTTCGTCACGTCCGACCTGGAAGAAGTGATGGCGCTGTCCGATCGCATTCTGGTGATGTCGAACGGGCGCATCACGGCGGAATTCGATGCAAACGAAGCCACGCAGGACGCGCTCGTTGCCGCATCGGCGATCGGACACCGCGTCGACACGCGCGGAACCGGACAACGCGCCGCCGCCTGACCAGAATCGATGCAACCAGGGATGTAACCCAAAGACGCAGGCCTGACTGGACGATTGGAGACCTTTTCATGACCGTAGCGATCAAAAGCGCCGCGCCCGGCGCGAACCTCGGTGAAGCGCCGCTTTTACTCCTGCTCAAGCTGCGCACGTTCATCGCGCTCTTTGCCGTCGTCATTTTCTTTTCGTTCGCGGCGCACAACTTTCTGAGCATCGAGAACCTGCTGATCATGTCGCGTCACGTTGCGCTCAACGCGTTTCTCGCGATCGGCATGACCTTCGTCATCGTGGCGGGCGGCATCGACCTGTCGGTCGGCTCGATCGTCGGCCTGTCAGGGATGATCGCGGGCGGGCTGATTCTCAACGGGATTCCACTTGGCAGCAGCTACACGCTCTATCTGAGCGTGCCCGAGGTGATCGGCGTCGCGCTGCTCTCGGGCGTCGCGGTCGGCGCGGTGAACGGCCTGCTGATCACGCGGCTCAACGTCGCGCCGTTCATCGCCACGCTGGGCACGCTGTATATCGCGCGGGGCGCGGCGCTGTTATCGTCGGGCGGCGAGACGTTTCCCAACCTGACCGGCAATCCGGATTTCGGCACCACAGGCTTTCCGATTCTCGGCAGTTCGTCCATTCTCGGCATTCCTCTCACGATCTGGCTGCTCGTCGTGGTCGGTGCATTCGCGGCCTATCTCGCGGCCCGCACGCCGCTGGGGCGGCAGATCTATGCGATCGGCAGCAACGAGCGCGCGGCGCAGCTCTCCGGCGTGCGCGTGAATCGCGTGAAGATGTTCGTCTATATGTTTTCGGGGTTTTGCGCGGCGATTGTCGGGCTGATCATTTCGTCGGAACTGGTCGCGTCGCATCCGTTGAGCGGCGAGACTTTCGAACTCAACGCGATCGCCGCGGCCGTACTGGGCGGAACATCGATGTCGGGCGGACGCGGCAAGATCGGCGGCACGATTATCGGCGCGTTCGTGATCGGCATTCTGTCCGACGGACTCGTGATGATGGGCGTCAGCTCCTTCTGGCAGACGGTTATCAAGGGTGTCGTGATCGTCGCGGCGGTGGTGGTCGATCAGATCCAGCGGCGGGTGCAGCAGCGCTTCGCGTTGCAGAAACAGGCGGCGACAGGAGCGTGAGCGATGAGTGCGACGGACGCAATGCAGGCAATCAGCGCAACGACCACAACGACCACAACGGTGAAACGCTTCAAAGGTGCGTTGATCGGATGCGGCTTCTTCTCGCGCAATCATCTGCACGCATGGCGGGACATCGACGGCGCGGAGATCGTCGCGCTGTGCGATGCCGATAGCGAGCGGTTGAAGGCGGCAGGGCAGGCGTTCGGTATCGAGCGTCTGTACAGGGATGCAGCGGCGATGCTAAGCGCCGAGCAACTGGATTTCGTCGACATCGCCACGACTGCGCCGAGTCATCGTTCGCTTGTCGAGCTGGCCGCGCAAGCGGGCGTCGCGGCGATCTGCCAGAAGCCGTTCGCACTGACGCTCGCCGATGCGCGCGCAATGGTCGCCGCTTGCGAGCGGGCCGGCGTGCCGCTGATGGTCCATGAGAACTTTCGCTGGCAGCCGGCGATTCAGGCCGTGGGACGCGCGCTGCATGACGGTGCGATCGGCACGCCGTTCTGGGGCCGCGTGTCGTTTCGTTCAGCGTTCGACGTATTCAGCGAGCAGCCGTATCTCGCGCGAAACGAACGTTTCATTGTGGAAGACCTCGGCATTCATATTCTCGACATCGCGCGCTTTCTGTTCGGCGACGTGACGCGTCTTGCCGCGGCGACCTCGCGCGTGAATTCCGCGATTGCCGGTGAAGACGTTGCGACCATTCTGCTCACACATGAAAGCGGCGTGACGAGCGTGGTGGATTGCAGCTACGCGTCGCGTCAGGCACACGAGCTGTTTCCGCAGACGCTGGTCGAAGTGGACGGCGCTGAGGGCACGCTGCGGCTGTCGGCGGACTACCGGCTGGAGATTCACAACCGCGACGGCACGCGCACCGCAACAGCGGCGCCGCCGCCGTTGGCGTGGGCAAGCGTGCCGTGGGAGGCGATCCAGGCCAGCGTGGTGAATATCCAGCGCCACTGGATCGCGTGCCTTCGCAATGGAGGCGAGCCGCAGACGAGCGGCCGCGACAACCTGAAGACGCTTGCGCTCGTCGAAGCAACGTATCTCTCCGCGCGTGAAGGCCGCACGGTCGAGTTGAAATCGCTTGACGCGGAAGCGCCTGCGGTCACGTCCACTTCTTCCGGTGCGGTGCGGCGATGAATAGCCGTGACGCCTCGCCCGCCAACATTTACTACGGCACCTCGCAGATCGAGCCACGGGGGCAGACGCTGACGGCCGGCCCGTGGTCGGCGCTTTTCATCGACGGTGCGTTGCGCCATATTCGCTACGGCGGCACCGAAGTGATTCGCGCGATCAGCTGGCTGGTGCGCGACCGGGATTGGGGCACTTGCCGGCCGGACATTCGCGACGTCGAACTCGACTCGCATGCGCGAGGCTTTCGCATCTCATACGCCGCGCGCTGCGCGAATCCCGACGGCCATGTTCTGACCTACACGGTCCTGATCGAATGCGATGCGGACGGTGCGTTCGAATGCAGCGCTCAGGCGACGGCGCAAACGGATTTCGTCGCGGCGCGCTGCGGCTTCGTGGTTCTCCATCCGATCGAGGGCGTCGCCGGTGCGGCGGCGCGCGTGGAGCACGATGACGGCACGATCGAAGTATCGTCGTTTCCTGCGTTGATCGATCCGTGGCAACCGTTCACGCGTATCCGCACAATCGAGCATGCGCTTGCATCCGGCGAAACGGTGCGCTGCGCGTTCACGGGCGATGTGTTCGAGATGGAAGACCAGCGCAACTGGTCGGACGCATCGTTCAAGACTTACTCGCGTCCGCTCGAACTGCCGTGGCCGTATACGATCGAAACGGGCTGGACGGGCGAGCAGTCAGTATGTATCGAAGTCGACGGTGCGCCGCGCCAATTGAACGAGGTAGCGGCACTGCCGCGGCAGCATGGCGAAAGTCGGCATAGCGAAATACTGATCGACTTGCATGGCATGAACGAGCCGATGCCTGATCTCGGCGTGACGATCGCGCCCGACGAGATCGACGCGACGCTTGCCAATCTGTCATTGCTGGCCGAACTTGCGCCGCAGCGCCTGACGCTGCACTTCGATCCCGTCGCCGGTCATGGTGCGGCGGAACTCGTGCGGTTCGCGCAGTTGCAGCGGCGCGCCGCGATCCCGGCCGTGCTCGAATGCGCGCTGCCTGGGGTGAATGCGCCCGAACACGAATTGCAACGGATCGCGGCGCGGATTCGGGAAGCCGGCCTCGAGTTGACCGGCATCGTTGTCAGTCCGTCCGTGCACCGGCAGTCGAACCCGCCGGGGAGCATCAGCCCGCCATGCCCGCCACTCGACGAGGTCTACCGCGCCGCACGCCGCGCGTTTCCCGGCCTGCGTCTGGGCGGCGGCATGCTGAGTTACTTCACGGAACTCAATCGAAAGCGGCCGCCGCTCGAGTTGGTCGATTGGGTCACGCACGCAACCTGTCCCATCGTTCACGCAGCCGACGACCGCAGCGTGATGCAAACGCTCGAGGCGATTCCCCACATCACGCGTTCCTGTCGCGCGTTGATTGGCGCGCGGCCGTATGCGATCGGGCCGGTATCGATCGGCATGCGGCAGAACCCGTATGGTTCGCGCGTGATGCCGAATCCGCAAGGCGAGCGTGTGGCGATGGCCGGCGACGACCCGCGTCAGCGCGGTCTGTTTGGCGCGGCGTGGCTGGCCGGTTATGCAAAGGCGCTCGAAGGCGCGGCGCTCGAATGCCTGACCCTCGGCGCGCTAACGGGGCCGCGCGGCCTGATCGACCCCGCGTCCGGTCCGGCGCGCTATCCGATGTTTCATGTCGCGGCCGCGATCGCGCGGATGGCCGGTATGGACCGATTGCAGTGCGGCACGGCAAATCCTCGCGAGGTGGCGTGTTTTGGCGCGCGCGACGCGAAGGGACGCCTGCGCCTGGTCGTCGCCAACCTCACGCCTGATCCATGCACGGTCCGCCTGAGGTTCGCCGGCGGCGAGGTGGTGGGCGACAGGAGCGTTTCGACGCTCGATGAATCGTCGTTCGAAGCGGCGCGAGGCGGGCAAATCCCGGTGGACTGTCTGAGCCCCGGGCACGGCGCCGTGTCCCTCAAGCCCTTCGCCTGCGTGCAGATAGCTGTCGGGCTGACGCCTTTCGGACGGCCCATCTCCGCCGCCCGCCACTCATAAACCGCTCCGTGAATACCCCACTGTCCGCACTTTAAGCATCATGGTCTAATCATCACACCAGTACATCACATGAGTGATGTGTCGAGGCGACCTGATTGGAGGATGTGAGATGCAAACCGTACCCGTGAATCAGGTCGAGCGATCGGCCATACGCAAGGTATCGATTCGCCTTGTGCCGTTCGTGGCGCTGATGTTCTTCATCAATTTTCTCGACCGCACGGCGATCTCGTTTGCCGGTCCGAACGGCATGACGAAGGACCTCGGCCTGAGCGCCGCGCAGTTCGGTCTCGCGGCCGGCGTGTTTTTCATCGGTTACATCGTGCTGGAGATTCCGAGCAATCTCGCGTTGCATAAGTTCGGCGCGCGCCGTTGGCTCGCTCGCATCATGGTGTCGTGGGGCATCGTCGCGTTGCTGTTCACGTGGGTCAGCAGTATTCCCGGCCTGTACACGCTGCGTTTCCTGCTCGGCGTGACGGAGGCGGGCTTTTTCCCGGGCGCGATTCTGTTCCTCAGCATGTGGGTGCCGTCGCGCTATCGCAGCCACATCCTCGCGCTCTTCTATCTCGCGCAGCCGCTGACGATCGTAATCGGCGCACCCGTTGCCGCGTTGCTGATCGAAGCGCATGGCCTCTTCGGACTTGCCGGCTGGCGCGTGATGTTCTTCGGTGTCGCGGTGCCCGCGATCGTGATCGGCGTGGCGGCATGGTTCTATCTCGCCGACTGGCCGTCGCAGGCGCGCTGGCTAACCGCGGCCGAGAAAGCCTGGCTCACCGCCGAACTCGAAGCGGAAGAACTCGCCCGCGCCAATGCGTCGACACAGCACTCGATGCATGCGCGAGCCGCGCTCAGAAGCGGCCGCGTATGGATGTTCGCGTTGATGTACTTCGGCCTGATCTACGGACTCTATGCGCTCGCTTTCTTTCTGCCGACGATCATCGGCGGCTTTGAAGGCCAGTTCGGCACGCACTTCAACGTGTTCCAGAAGGGCTTGATCACCGCGATCCCGTATCTGCCCGCCGCGCTCGCGCTGTATCTGTGGAGCCGCAACGCGACGAAGCATGGCGTGCGTGCATGGCACATCGGCGTGCCGGCACTGATCGGCGCGGCGAGCATTCCCCTCGCGCTGTACATGCAATCGCCTGTGGCGACCGTCGCCGTGATTACCGTCACCGCCTGCGCGATCTTTTCCGCGCTGCCGAACTTCTGGGCGCTGCCCGCGCGCTTTCTCTCCGGCGCCGCGGCTGCGGCGGGCATCGCGCTGATCAACACCATTGGCAATCTCGCCGGCTTCATGGCGCCGTACGTCACGGGCGCCGTGAAGGATGCGACGGGATCATATCACGCGCCGATGTTCGTCGTCGGTGTGCTGATGCTGATGAGCGCGGGACTGGCCTTCGCGTTCTGCAGCAGCGCGCGCCTGCCAAAACCCGGTGACGGCATCGCGCCCGTCACGCTCGAGCCGCAATCGCATTCGAGCTGATCGCCACGAATTTCGATGAATCCATGCAAGGAGCTCACACCATGAAAGAGAAAATCGCACTGTTCGGCGCCGGCGGAAAGATGGGCTTTCGCCTCACCAGCAATCTGCTGAAGTCCGACTATCGCGTCGCGCATGTCGAGGTGAGCGAGGCGGGGCAAAAGCGTCTCAAGGAAGAACTGAACGTCGACTGCGTGTCGACCGATGCCGCGCTCGACGGCGCACAGGTGGTGATCCTCGCCGTGCCCGACACACTGATCGGCAAGCTCAGTCACGAGATCGCGCCGAAGCTGCCGGCGGGCACGATGGTGATGACGCTCGACGCCGCGGCGCCGTTCGCAGGCCATCTGCCTGAGCGGCCCGATCTGACATATTTCGTCGCGCACCCGTGTCATCCAATCATTTTCAATAACGATGACGATCCGAAAGCGCGGCGCGATTTCTTCGGTGGCGCGTACGCGAAGCAGTCGATCACCAGCGCGCTGATGCAAGGACCGGAAGAAGCGTTCGACCTCGGTGAAGACGTGGCCAAAGTGATCTACGCGCCGATTCTTCGCTCGTATCGTTTGAGCGTCGACCAGATGGCGCTGCTCGAACCCGGCCTGTCGGAAACGATTTGCGCGACGCTGCTCTACGTGATGCGCGAAGCGATGGACGAGACCGTGAAGCGGGGCGTGCCGAAAGAGGCCGCGCGCGACTTTCTGCTCGGGCACATGAACATCCTGAGCGCGGTGATCTTCAACGAAATTCCCGGCGCGTTCTCCGATGCGTGCAACAAGGCGATCGAATTCGGCAAGCCGCGGCTGATGCGCGACGACTGGAAGAACGTGTTCGATCGCGCGGAAATCGCCGAGAGCATCCGCCGGATCACGTGATAGGGCGATGTGCGCCTTCTTTCCGATTTCCAAACAGGGATTGATATCGTGAGCGAACGTATTCACGCGACTTACTGGCTCGAAACCGGCGACGATCCACAACGTGCTGCCGACGTGATTGCCGGCGAGCAGTCGAGCGGCACCTTTGTCGCGCTGCCGAACGAAACGCCGGAATTGAAGGCTCGCTCGGGCGCGCGCGTCGAGCATCTCACGGTGCTGGAAACGGTCGGCAGGCCGAGTCTGGCTGGCGGAATCGTGTCGGAGCGGTATAGCCGCTGCACGCTCGAACTGTCGTGGCCGATCGAGAACCTCGGTGCGTCCCTGCCGAATCTGATGTCGACCATCGCGGGCAATCTGTTCGAGCTGCGGCAGGTGTCGGGTTTGCGTCTAACCGGGCTGACGTTGCCGCCGTCGTTCGCTTCGGCGTATCCGGGGCCCGCGTTCGGTATCGAAGGCACGCGGCGGCTGAGCGGTGTGGCGCACGGTCCGTTGATCGGCACGATCATCAAACCGAGCGTCGGGTTGTCGCCCGTGGAGACGGCGCAGCAGGTGCGCGAACTCGTCGCGGGCGGCATCGACTTCATCAAGGACGATGAATTGCAGGCCGACGGTCCGCACTGTCCGTTCGACGAACGGGTGCGGGCCGTGATGCGTGTGGTCAATGCGGAAGCGGATCGCACCGGCAAAAAGGCGATGGTCGCGTTCAACGTGACGGGCGACCTGGATCAGATGCGTCGTCGTCATGATCTCGTGCTGGCCGAGGGCGGCACATGTGTGATGGCGGTGCTCAACTCGATCGGTCTGGTCGGCATGCATGAACTGCGGCGGCACGCGCAATTGCCGATTCACGCGCATCGCGCCGGCTGGGGTTATCTGTCGCGCTGCCCCGAGCTTGGCTGGGACTACGCGCCGTGGCAAATGATCTGGCGTCTCGCGGGTGCCGACCATCTGCATGTGAACGGACTGCGCAACAAGTTCAGCGAGCCCGACGACAGCGTGATCGCCGCCGCGCGCGCGGTGCTCGCGCCGGTGATGCGCGAAGCGCCGATGTCCGCGATGCCGGTGTTCAGTTCAGGGCAGACCGGCTTGCAGGCCGCGGACACGTACGCCGCGATCGGCTGTGCGGACCTGATTCACACGGCCGGTGGCGGTATCTTCGGTCATCCCGGCGGCGTGGCAGCGGGCGTCGAGGCGTTACGCGAGGCGTGGGTCGCCGCCGTCGAAGGCGTGCCGCTCAAGCAGCATGCCGCAAGACATCCGGCATTGAACGCCGCGCTGGAGTTCTGGAAATGAACGGGACAGAGCCGGCGGAGCCGACGAACGGGACGAACGCGACAGCGTGGCCTGCCGGGCTGCTGCTCGCCTATTACGGCGACGACTTCACGGGCTCGACGGACGCGATGGAAGCCATGCAAGCCGCCGGCGTGCCAACCGTGCTGTGTCTGCAAAAGCCTTCGCCCGAGTTGCTGGCGCGTTTTCCAGAAGTGCGCTGCGTGGGCATGGCGGGTTCTTCGCGTGGACGCTCCAGCGCATGGATGGACGACGAGCTTCCGGATGTTTACGCGAGCCTTGCCGCGCTCGGCGCACCGATCCTGCAATACAAGGTCTGCTCGACGTTCGATTCGTCTCCCGAGGTCGGATCGATCGGCCGCGCAATCGACATCGGCGTCAGGCATATGCCCGGCAACTGGTCGCCGATGGTGATCGGCGCGCCGCGCCTGAAGCGTTATCAGATGTTCGGCAACCTGTTCGCCGCCGTGGATGGTGTCGGCTACCGGCTCGACCGGCATCCGACCATGTCGCGGCATCCCGTCACGCCGATGAACGAGGCCGATCTTCGCCTGCATCTCGCGAGGCAAACGGCGCGGCGCATCGAACTGATCGACATGCTTGAACTGCGCGGCGCCGATGTCGCGACGCGAGTGCGAGCGCTGTGCGCGCCCGACACGCCGGTCGTCCTGATCGACGTGCTCGACGAAGAGACCCTGGCCGAGGCGGGCCGTCTGGTTTGGGAGCAGCGTTGCGAAGGGATTTTCACGGCGTCGTCGTCGGGTCTGCAATACGCGCTGGCGGCGCACTGGCGCGCGCGTGGGTTGTTGCCGCCGACGCCCTCGCTACCGGCCGCCGATCCCGTCCAGGCGATCGCGGCCGTCAGCGGCAGTTGCTCCCCGGTGACGGCCGCGCAAATCGGCTGGGCGCGCGCACACGGTTTTCACACCGAGCGCCTCGATCTGCCTCGGGCGCTCGATTCGCGCGACGGAGCCGCCGAAATCGAACGCGTCGTGACGGCAGCCACGCAGGCGTTGACTCGCGGCATCAGCGTGATCGTGCATAGCGCCGAAGGGCCGCACGACCCGGCGGTAACCGGCTTCGACGCCATTGCGTCCGCTGCGGGATTTGCGCGGCACGATGCGGCGCGCAAAGTCGGGCGCGCATTGGCCGAGGTGATGCGGCGGCTGCTCGATAGCGTCGAGCTGACGCGCGTGGTCGTCGCCGGTGGCGACAGTTCAGGGGAAGTGGCGAGCGTGCTCGGCATCGATGCGCTGAGCGTCATGGCGGGGCTCGTCCCTGGCGCGCCGCTGTGCCGCGCGTGGTCCGCCGAGCCACGGCGCGATGGTCTGCAAATCGTGCTGAAAGGCGGCCAGATCGGCGATGCAGCGTTCTTCGGCATGGTCAGGGAAGGGCGGCTGGCGGGGGCGTAACGTGCGGCGCGCGTTGAACCAGCGAGCGGTCGCGCCGCACGCCACCGGTCTTGTCAGGTCATAGGTGGCGACGGCCCCCGCGCCCTTCCATCCGGCGGCGTGTCCGTGGTAAGGTCATTACACCACTTGGTTTTACGCGGATATGTCATGGCTGAGATCATTCAGCGCCGAAAGCTGTATCAGGAAGTTGTCGACCGGCTTATGGAGCGAATCCGTTCGGGCGAAATCGCGCCCGGCGCGCAGCTTCCGTCTGAACGGGAGTTGATGGAAATCTACGGCGTGGGCCGGCCCGCCATCCGCGAGGCGCTGCAAACGCTGGAGCGCTCCGGCATCGTCGAGATCGTGCATGGGGAGCGTGCGAGGGTCGTTGTTCCCACGGCCGACCGGCTGATTGCGCAGATCGCCGGCGGCGCGATGCACCTGCTGCGCAGTCATCCCGACATGCTGGCTCACCTGAAAGAGGCGCGGGTCTTTCTCGAGACGGGCACCGCGCGCATGGCGGCGGAGCGCGCGACCGAAGAGGACGTGGCTCGCCTGCAACTCAGCGTGGCGCGGCACCGCGCTTCCATGGTCAATCTCGAGGAGTTTATCGAGCGCGATATGGCGTTTCATCGCGAGATTGCGCTGATCAGTGGCAATCCGATTTTCCCGTCGATTGTCGAATCGCTGTTTCGCTGGGCGGGCGAATACTACCGGCCGCTCGTGCGCGCGCCGGGCGCAGAAGAGTTGACGTTGTCGGAGCACCAGCGAATCGTCGATGCGATCGCGAAACATGATGGCGACGGTGCGGCTGAAGCAATGCGCGCGCATCTGAATCGTGCAAACGAACTGTATCGAACGCTTAGCCGGACGTAATCGAGGGCTCTACCAGGTCACGTCTGCGCTACGGTCCAGGATGCGGCGAATCTGTCACGACGCGTACTGCAATGCCTGTCTTTGTTGAACGCAGCCCAGCAGGTTGGCTGACTGGGGCGATTCATCAGCTTCTGGACCTGCACTCTTCGGACGCGCCAGACCGGGACAGCCGGAAGAGCGGTGGCGACGCGATATCCCATTCACCTTGAGAGTGGAGATCAATGGCGTGCTTTGTCGATTGCGAGTCCGAACAGTGAGCGAAGAGGTCGATCGGAAAGGCCACCATCGGCGCCATTGACCGACCATGGGGGACAACGACGTAGTACGCGTCTTTGGGCTTATATGGTGTTGATTTGCACGGAATCCTGACCCAAGGGGGGCGGATTCCGTGCAAATCAACACCCCAACGGACATCATTAGTGGAATTTGCGAACTTCAACAGATTGTGGTCGCTGATCGAGCCACTGCTACCTGCGCGAGCACCACGCAATCGCCAGTTTGCGGGCCGCAAACCGACACCCGATCGGGCGGTGCTGACCGGCATCGTATTCGTGTATGCCACGCTAGCAGAATTAACGGACACTATTAGCGCCTATGGCCACGGCTAGCAGAATTAGCGATCTTCTACAACGGGCGCAAGATGGACGGCGGCGGAGCAGGGCGGCCGCGACGGATTGCCCGGGGTTCAGGGGCGCCAGAAGGCCTGGCAGAGATTGTTCGTCGCCGACGGTTTCGATGATCGGGCAGCGTCCGGGCGTGGCAGTAACTGGCGGATGGACCGCCGCCATGCCGGCCGGCAGACGATGCTCACGGACAACTGAGAAAGTGTTCGGCGCGTTTTGCATCACCGCACTGCATGGCGACGAGCAGCGCTTAACGGGGAGGGGCCGAGTTCGCCCTTCCTCACCACCGGGTGACTGCCTGCGCGTTGTGGACGACAAGAGGGCGATCAGAAGCGCAGCTACAATCGCCGGCTGCTCGGGCGGCCCAAGCGGGAGTGCTTCCAGGCCATCGTGCCCACGCGTGTCACCAACCGGCTCCGGACGTTCTACTCCAGCACGTCCGACTCTTCGTAGCAACGCATTGCCGCTTGCAGGGGCGTGGCGTCCATCCAGTGTTGCCGGTCGTCGGATTTGATACCGCCGCGAGTTACCTTGCCGACACAAGCGACAAATTGTTTTCCTAACTCTGCATCGGCAATTTCGCCGACGACGATTCCCAGTTGTTTCAGGTCATCCAAGGTCATTGTCATTTCTTCTCTGTGGGCTGTGCGGAGATCCGCTCGCCATCTGGTCCCATCGGACGGGCTGCGTCCAAGGGCACTGGGCCGAGTGGATACTGTTATCTGTACGGTATACAGCAGCGTCAGGCCGCAGCGACCGGCGAGGTGCCGCCCTCCGGCGCGCCGGCAAGCCGGGGTGGGCGCCGGCGTCGCTCCTTCTTCCCTCGGGCGAAAAAAGCTGACTGCGAAGGTTCGCTCTAACCGTTCCCTACCTACGTTGAGGGACCGCGGTGAAGGACTTCAGGGCTGAGTGACAAGCAGCGGCCAACGTAATAACATTGTGTTGACGCGATCCGCTCGACGGCATAACATTGTACTTACGGTGAGCTTATGAAAACGACGATTCGCAAGATGGGTAATTCGCAGGGCGTGCTGATTCCAAAGCCCGTCCTTGCGCAGTTGGGATTGGAGAACGAAGTGGAAATGGAAGTCGAAAACGACGCGATCGTGCTGCGTCGCCCCCGCCATAAGGCTCGCGAAGGCTGGGCTGAGGCGAGCAAGGCGCTTGCTGAGAGCGGTGACGACGCGCTGGTGATGGGTGAGTTTGGCAACGCCGACGATGCGGAGCTTGCATGGTAGTGCGCGGCGAAGTCTGGCTCGTTGCGCTCGATCCGACGCTAGGTAGCGAGATTCAAAAAACGCGGCCCTGTGTAGTGGTATCGCCGCCTGAGATGCACGACCATCTGCGAACGGTCATCGTTGCACCGATGACTTCGAAAGGGCGCCCTGCGCCGTTTCGCATACCTGTGACGTTCAAACGGAAACAGGGGTTGATTTTGCTGGATCAGATTCGCGCGGTAGACAAGGTACGACTGGTAAAGAAGGAAGGCGCGATTGCCGATAACACGATGTTGGACACCCTGCGTACCTTGCAGGAAGTGTTCGCGGAATAGGAAAAGTCGTCACTACAAACCGGCGACAGAAAAACGGGGTGGGGAATATTTTGGCGCATGTTTCTCGGCGCGAACTTTTGGCGTCTCTGGCGTTGATGGCGTTGTGCTTGGTAACGCCGCTAAAGCCGCTGTTTGTATGGTGGCCAATGGATACTCTGGCATCCAACTATCGCGCTGTACTTGGCTAGTACGTAAGTTGACATAATATAAATTATCAACAAATCGCATGTGCCAGCTAAATTGAAATGTCGCGTTTCCCCCCCAATGCCACACCAGCCGCTTCACCGCCTCACCATCAAGGCCCAGTAACAAACCGCCAAAGCGCCGCACACTCGGCACGCGACAACTGGAAATGAGGCATCGACTTACGCAGCAGCACGCTTGCCGGATCGATGCCGTCCTCGATGGCTCGACAGAACGCCACCGGGTCATACTGACTCGGCGGCCCGCCTCGGCGGCTCTTTGCGTCAAGCAAGTAGCCGCGTGTCAGCGGCGGCGCAAAGCTGGGCGCCGGCTCCGTCCGCGTGTGGCAATTGATGCATCGCGTCGTCCATTCCGGCAGCGCTTGATTGTCGTCGCGCAGATGCGCCGCTGCCGGACGTTGCCCGGTGAAAATCGCGCACCCAAGATCGTCCGGTTTGCAGCGCTCTTCAGCATGCGCAAAAAGCGCAGCGCCAAGTAGCGCCAGGCAAACCGTCCAGCGAGCCGCGAGGCGCGAGGTTGTCGACGTCGTCATCAGTGGAGGCGCAACGTGCGTGACACGCTCGGCACGCCGTTCGTGTTCAACGCGAACAGCATGTAGTAGCCGGGAATCACAACACCAGGATCGGCGGGAATCTTCAGGATGAATTCGCCGGCCGTACCGATCGTGAAACTCAACGGCACGCGTCGCTGCTCGTTGTTCACTGCATGTGTGTTGGACGACAAACGCATCAGCGCGAACGCCTTCACGCCAGTAGTGGCTTTCACCGCGATGGACGTGCCGAGTTGCGCGTCGGCCGGTACGTTGCTGAGCGTCGGCCGCGTGGCCGCCGAACCATCCGCATTGAGCAGATACGGCGGTGTGAGTATTTCGATGTCCGTATGGTTGGTCGCACAACCACCGCACAAACCGCCGCCGCCGCTGAGCACTCGGCCGTCCGGCAATAGGAGCGCAACGCTGTGATAAGTCCGCGGCACGGCCTGCGGCGCGAGTTGCGAAAAGACCTTCGTCGTCGGGTCCCACAACTCGGGAGTCAGCACCGCGGTGTCGTCCGAGAAAGGCTGTGCGAACGCCTGGCCGCCCACCACGACGACCTGTCCGTTCGGCAACACGACGCTGCTGCTGAATGCCCGCGTATAGCTCATCGGAGGCAGCGCGGTCGCGGTCGCCGTACCGGTGCTGATATCGATGAGCGTCGCATTCGAAGTCGCATTCGACTGCTCATAACTCGGCGCCCCGCCGACCGCGAGGATCTTCCCGATGTCGTACATGACCGCGTTGCCGTTCATCGCATCGGTATCGTTCGCGCGCTTGCCCGCATCGGTCACATTGCCGTTACCCGCGGTGTCGAACCAGTGCATGGCCTGGCTCGGCCCCGCGTGGAAAACGCGTCCGTTGGCCACCGCGAACAACCACGCGTGGTTATCGGCGCGGAATATGCCCGCCGCGTCCTGCGTCAATATGTAGTCGGCGAGTATCGCGCCGTTGATTTGCCAACCCACGCCCGATGTCCACGTCTCGCCGTTCTTGCCGCCCTCCCCGCCATTCCACGAGCCGCCCAGCGTGAACACGCTGCCGTTGCTCAACGTGACGGTGCCCTGATAGCCGCGCGGGATTTTCATCAGGTTGCTTGACGTCCATTGACCCGTCGACGGCGTGTAGATACTCGTCTTCGAACTGCTCGATCCGCCGTTGACCAGCAAGCGGCCGTCAGGCAGATTCGCGATGCCTGGACAGAACATGTCGTGCCCGGTATTGCTGACCAGTACCTGCTTGTTGGTCCCTGTGGTTGGGTTGAAGACTGCGGTGTAGGTCTTTCCCGGCGTGATTTCACCCGAGGTGAAATCGAGCAGCATATCGGAGGACCACACCAGCACGTTGCCATCGGGAAGATTGGCTGCCGCTGCGGGAACCATCGGCACGCCGAAAGGCCCCGACCATTTGGACGGCAACGTCTTCACATTCAGACCGCTCAACTGCCAGGTCTGCAGCGCGCTGCCATTGCATGTCTGCTGGCGGATTTGCTGACCCCATCCAGTGAGACTCTGCGCGGCCAGACACAAGCCGCTATGCGCAGCCACTATCGCGTAGCCGTTGCCTTGCGGCTTCGCGGTGAAGGTCTGGTTCGTCTGACCGTTGCACGACCACTGGATGATCGCGGCGCCCGCAGCCTTGCTCTCCGCGTTCACATCCATGCACAGGCCGCTGTTCTGATTAACGAAATGGAATTGCGACCCGATAGGTACAGGCCGCCACTGCTGATTGGCGCCGCCCGAGCAGCCCCAGGAGATCACCGAGGCGCCGGGAGTGGTCGATGCAGAGTCGACGTCCGCGCACACATTGCCGCCGAGCGCTATCGACCCTACCGTTTGCGCTTCTACGCGTCCGGCAAACATGGCAAGCGTCAACGCCAGTGCAGCGACGAAAAATGCATTCATGCACTTGCCGGCATAGCGCGAGAAGAATCTGACAAACGGAATTGGCGCCACGGTTTCTGCTCCAGTGAAGGTTGTACTACGCGCGCCCCAATGCGCTCAGCGCATTGCAAATTTCATCTGCACGCGGAAGATCCGCGCTGCGCCAGCGCAATCGCGCGTTGGCATCGAAGCAGTAGATCTGGGTTGCGTGATCCGCAATATTGCCGAGCGGCAGGCGGCTGCCTGCAAGCGCCATACGCATGCCGTCGATGTCGCGCAATGTGGGTGTCGCCGCAGTCCATGCAGGGCCCGCCTGAAAGCGCTTGAGCCACGCATGCAACGCGGATGGCGAGTCGGAGAGCGGATCGATTCCTATCGACAGCAATCGAACCGGATAACGCCCACGTATTTGTGGCAACCGCTCCTGGACCGCGCTGAACAGCGCCCCTTGCAAAGGACATACGGAACTGCATCCGGTATAGATGGTTTGAAGCGCAGTCACGCCGCCTAGCAACAAGCTGTTGAGCAATCGCTCGGTGCCGGCCTGATCGACCAGCCGCGTATCGTCGAGACGAACAGGCGGCGTGACGAGACCCGAAGTTCCATGCTGTGCATATGACGGCAAAGGCGCCGCCGCGATAGCAAGCGATGCGATATCGCGCAGGAAGACGCGACGCGACGATCTTTCAAGCGGGATGGACTCGCCGGCTTTAGCGCGCATGAGAGCTTTCGGATCAAACAAGGTGTCGTCCTCCGCAAAAGCTCTTTGGGGAAGTCGGCGATCACTACGTTGCTTCGGTTTCGGGGGGCGGAAAACCGGTCACGTATTGGAGGTAGCGATTAACGCCGACGGCAAACGATCGTATGCGAAGATCGCGGCTTCGGTTTGTTTAGTACCCCACACTTCGCAGTGTTTGATGACGCGAAGCGCATACGCGCGCGGCAAGTCAGCGCGTGGGCGAAATGAAAGATCTGGGCAATGCGAAAGCACTGCGGCGATCTCTATTAATTCGCGTGCCGCGATGCTGTTTTTTTAACCCGCGCTGGCATTGCTCGCGAGCAGCATTCCCGAACCGCGAGCCTGCGAATAGCCCGTGCCGCAGCTCATCGCACTGTTTCCTGTGACCGACATGTCGGTGCAGCCGGACAGATTCATGCCGGTCTCGCACCGGCGCACGAGATTCGCCGACACAACGCCGCCGATGCGATTTGCCGCCGCAATGCCGCTTCCGCCCGGCCCGTTGAAACCTTCGACGACATTGCCGACTACCACGGCGCCCGTCGCGCTCGCCTCGAGATAGATGCCGTGCTTCGCGCTTTGCTGACCGAGTACGGTATTGCCGTTGATCACGGGATCGGACACGTCCATGCAATGGATTCCATGCGCGCCCATGTAGCGCAGGTTATTGCCGAGAATCGACGGCGAATCCTGATACTGCGCGAAAATGCCCATTGCGCCATCCGCGGCATTGCACAGCACACTGTTATTGGTGACAGCGGTGCCCTGCCCGCGCTCATGCCACTTGAAAGTCAGTAGCGGCGAGCCGGCGCCTATCGGATTGCTTGCGAGCAGCGCAGTCCCCGCAACACTCACAACGAACGTCGCTGACGGCACGCCTGGCCCGGTGATGAGCTGCCCAAGTTGCACGGCCGGATTTGCAGATGCAAGCGTGGCGCGAGCCGTGCCGTTTGTCGCCGCCCGCTGCTCCACCGCGACCGCGTCATCCACGTCCGAGCCCAGCAAGCAGATTGCGGCTCTCGCGTGACCGCGCGTGAGATCGATGGTATTGCCCGATATCACGCATTGCACCGCTCCGCCATACACGGCAATGCCGGCGTGAATCGGGTCCCATGCGGAGCCGGTGCCGTCCGTTGCCGCGCGGTCGAATATCACCGTGTTGCCTGTGACCGAGCATGCCAGCGATCGGACGATAGCGATGCCCCACCACTTTGCGCCTTCGCAGGTGTTGCCTGTGATGGTCGAGTTGTTGACGTTTTCCGTGACGATGCTTCGCCGAAACGGACCTCGCACGACGTTGCCGACCACCGTACACATGTTGTCCTGAAGTGGGAAAGAGTCGGCATGGTAGTTCGCCAGCCCTTCCATGTGTATACCGATGCGGCAGTCCTGGCCCGCCTTCGCCGTCACGAGATTGCCGGTGATCGTCGCCGCGCAACCCCACACCGTGATACCGTCGCCGCGATCCTCGCCATACGTGGATTTTTGCGTGGGCCCGCCGCCGGCGCCGATACAGTCGATAACCCGGTTGTTCGCGATGATGAAGTCGTGGTACTCACCGGTCGATTCAACCTGGATGCCATTCTGAAAATAGCGAATGGTCGAGCGCGTCACGGAACCCAGACTTGCGCGAAACATGATGCCGACGTTTCGCGCCCCGCTATTCGACTGAAGCATGTTCGGGTTCGTCAGATAGACTCCGTCGAATTCGCAGCCAGGAGCAGTCACCGTGATCGCCGCCGCATTCGCGATGCCTGCGGTAAAGCGCAACTCGCCGCCGCCCATCACCCGAATCGTCTTCTCTATCTTGAGCGGCTTCGTCAGCTTGAACACGTACCCGCCTGGCACATTCACTACTGCGGCGCCGCTGCTGAAAGCCGCTTGTATCGCGGCGCTATGATCGAGCGACGGCGCGCCGGAGCGTGCGTCAGCGCGTGCCTCGGCTGACATGAAGTCCAGCACGCTTGCTTCGCCATTCGGCCCGCGTACATTGACTGCATTCGACGCAGTTGCCGGATTGGCCGAAAAGTACCCCGCCACTGCCGCGCCCGCGGTCGTAGTTATCTTCGTCAGGAAGTTGCGCCTTTGTTCACTCACAATTTTTCCAGCAAGTTGGAGTACAACTGTTGGCCGTTGCGACTTACCGCTTAATTAACCGGCATTCGTCTGCGGCTTGCCAAGGCGAGCAAAGTTCAGCGTTCTGATCAGTATCGACTTGACCGTGCCCAAAGGTAGAAGCCGCCAGGCGAGCGGCACGCCCGTCATTTGCGCGGCAAACCACGGTAATGAGGAATCGTCTTCGATATCGAATGCGCTCAGGCGAAACGGATCGCTTCTTTCGTCGTTCCAGCCCACTGCCGTAGTGCGCCCGGTTTTGTATCCGGTCGCCTTGAGCATCGCCACCTCGCGCGATCCATATCGGCCATACGGGTAAGCGAAGTGTTCGCAAGGTGAGCCGGTCAACTGCTCAACCTCACGCTTCGATTGCGCGAGTTCGTCGATACATTCCTGATCGTCGAGGCGTGTGAGCGTCGGATGAAAGCGCGTGTGCGATTGAAAGTCCACGTACGGCAGCATGGCTTCTATCTGCTCTCTGCTTAGTCCGCTGACCGGTGCTTCGTCGCTGCGCACGTCCTGTTGAAATCCGCGCCGCGCTAACTCCTCGAGCCTTTGCGAATTGGGGAGCTTGATCAGACGCTTGACTCCCGCATGCTGCGCGCCGGGTGTCAGCCACCAGTGAGTGCGCTCGTGCGCCACGATACTGCTGCAAATATAAATAGTCGGACGAACGCCATGCTTGATGAAAATCGGCAACAGTGCCGCGTTTCCGACGTGGCCATCGTCGAATGTCAGTGCTGCGCGCCGGCGACCCTTACCCGGTTTATTTACTTCGGACATCGGAACAAAATCGCAATACCGCTTCAGATACGCAAGATGTGAATCCAGTGTGGCAGGATCGGGATCGTGATAAAGAAGTACAGCAACCCGGTCTCGCCATAGCAGCAAGCGTGTGAGCGCGGGCAAGCCGCTTACAAGAATGGCGTGCGTAAAGATCGTGCGCATTAGTTGCTTCGGCTTCATGTCACCTCTTGAGATCACGAAGTACAGCACGTGTTGTGCGCTTCCTTATACCGTTGCCGATAAGGTGCGAACGTACGGTTAACCACAAACGCGCCGTGTGCGCCGACTTTCGCGTAACGGCTTTGCTTTTTGCGAATACGATCGCTAGAAAACGCAGCGCAAATGATCCAATAGAACTTGTGCGCTCGCGAACATACGCGTCGAAAATGGCACCGCAGACTCTGGCAGTGCTGACCGGTGCGCGTCACGCAGTGCGCCGCCTTCACACCGTTCTACATGCGACCCGGCTTCATTCAGGCACGAAGCGAGTGTGACGAGTCGCAGCATTCCGACAACGTATGAGCCTTGTTTGCCGCCATGTTTTATCGAGGCAAGAAAGAGGCGTCTGATCGGCATTTCCACGGGTTCGAACGACGCTCCTTGACCCGAGCGGAAAGCAATGAGCCGCGGCGCTTACGCGCGGTAAGCAGACCAATAGCATCCGGCAACGGAACTTCGCTGGCATCGGCGGCTGCGCATCAATGTGTGTGCGGGCAGTCGGTTAAACCTCTTCGATGATGGGTTCCCTATGAACGAGTTTTCTCCAAAATCGCAGGCTGCCGGCTCCGGCCAGAATGACGTGAATCTGGTGCGTTACGTCGACGTCGTCCTCGCGAACCGGTGGCTTGTACTCGCCATTACGAGCATGGTGCTGGCAATCGGTGTCGCGTACAGCTTTCTCGCGCCGCCCGTTTATCAGTCGGATATTCTCCTGCAGGTTGAACAGGAGAGCCCCACCAACACCAAAAGTCTGCTAGGCGACGTGTCTAGTCTGTTCGACGTTAAAACAGAAACCACCGCCCAGATTGAAGTACTGCGCTCGCGCATGGTCGTGGGAAATGCAGTCGACAATCTCAGACTCTACATAAGCGCCGAGCCGAAACGCTTTCCGCTAATCGGCAATTGGATCGCGCGCTGGAACAAAAGCCTGTCTCAGCCCGGCCTGCTCGGAGTCGGCGGCTTTGCGTGGGGCAATGAATCGATCGATGTCGGGACGTTCGATGTCCCCGAGGATCTCGAAGGCGATGACTTCAAGCTGACCTCGCTTGGCGGAGACCGCTATGTTGTCGACCAGAAGCAGCTCGATGCGCCGATCTACGGACGCGTCGGCGAGACGATCGTTTCTAATGAGAGCACCGGCAAGATAACGCTGCGCGTGCAAGCACTCAATGCGAATCCCGGCACCGAATTCGTGCTCGTACGCAACGCGCGACTGAAGACGCTGGAAAACCTGCAAGACAAGCTGTTCATTGTTGAAAAAGGCAAGCAGAGCGGCATCATCGGCGCGTCACTGACAGGCACGGACCGTCAACTGACCGCGAAGATCCTGAACAATATCGGCGATGAGTACGTCGCGGCAAATATCGCGCGCAAGGCTGCTGAGGCTGAAAAGTCGCTCGCGTTTCTCAGCGATCTACTGCCGCAACTGAAGAGCGAGCTTGAAGAATCCGAGCGCAACTACAACGCATTGCGAATCAAGCGCGGCACATTCGACATCAGCGAGGAAGGCAAGACGTATTTGCGCGAAAGCGTCGAATTGCAGGCGAGCGCGCTGGCACTCAAGCAGAAGCGCTCGGAGCTGACTGCACTTTTCACGAGCGAGCATCCGTCGGTTCGTGCCGTCGACCAACAGCTTGCCTCGCTGAGCGCTAAAGAAGCCGCGGTCTCGCAGCGAATGACTTCACTGCCCGAACTCGAACAGGAATCGTTGCGCCTGATGCGCGATGTGCGCGTCAATAACGATCTCTACGTCGGCATGCTCAACAACATGCAGCAGTTGAAGCTCGTGCGCGCCGGCAAAGTCGGCACCGTGCGCCTGCTTGACCGTTCGCTCGTACCGAAGGAGCCCATCAAGCCGAATAAGCCGCTGCTGATCGCAGCGTCCGCGGTACTCGGCCTCTTTCTGGGGATAGCCGCAACTTTCATGCGCCACATACTGCGCGGCGGCGTGACGAACCCTCAGGACATCGAGCAGGAAACCGGTCTGACCGTGTATGCGACTGTGCCGGTGTCGCGCACACAAGCAACGCTCGAGCATGATTCGCCAGAACGCAGCGAGGGCTTGTTGTTGCTGGCGTCGCATTCTCCCGGAGACCCGTCGGTCGAGAGTCTGCGCAGTTTGCGTATCGTGCTGCAGCTTTCAATGCTGGAAGCGGGCAACAATCGCGTGCTGCTCACCGGTCCGAGCGAACAGATCGGCAAATCGTTTCTATGCGCGAATCTCGCGGCCGTGATGACCGGCTCCGGCAAGCGTGTGCTGCTGATCGACGCCGATTTGCGCAGAGGTCATTTGAATGACTATTTCGGCAAGGAATCTCAACCAGGGCTCGCGGACGTTTTGACGTCGAATGCCACGCTGGACGAGGCTCTGCAGCGTAACGTCGCGCCCGGACTCGACTTCCTCCCCAACGGTACTACGCCGTCCGACCCCGCAGAACTTCTAATGGGCGACGCAATGGCGCGTCTTCTCGAATCGGTCGGCGACAGTTACGACATGGTGTTGATCGATACGCCGCCCGTTCTCGCGGTATCCGATGCGGCGGTAGTCGCGCACCGTTGCGGCACCGTGTTCCTTGCCACGCGCTTCGGCACGACTTCGGTCGATGAAGTGCGCGAGTCCGTCAAGCAACTCAGGCATGCGAACGTGGAAGTCAAAGGCGTGATCTTCAACGCCTTTCATCCCGCGGCCTATCGCTACAGCCTCGGTTCGCATGCGGGGCGAAACCGGTATCTGTCGTATCAGTACGCGACTGCCTCGAGCGACTCCAAATCCAATAGTTGACCGGCGTCCAACGGTATGCCGCAAAAAGCCTTTTCGGCCGATGCGGCATGACCCGGACGGCTTTGCCCAAACCGAACTCCAAATAGAAGATGATCGTCAATGTAAAGCATTCGGTGGTTAGTATCGCGGGCGTTGTCCTTAGCCAGGCCGCGAACTTCATTGCGGTCATCCTGATCGGCAAGTTCTGCGGGCCGAGCGAGCTCGGTTACTTCAGTCAGTTGAATGCGATTGGCCTGTTCGCCGGTTCCGTGCTGGGCTTGCGGCTCGAAGTGGCCTGCATGGCAGCGGATAAGAAGCTCGCCGTTCAGGCGCTGGTGAGTTCGAGCTGCGTCGCCACAGCGATCGCTCTGCTGCTCGCCGCCGTCGCGGTGGTCACTGGCCAGCAGAAGTACTTGACCGTCGTGGTGCTCGCGACCGGCGTATTCCTGCAGCAGGCACTGTCTTCCGCACTGGCGAGCGAGCGCAAGTACCTGAGCATTGCCGTGCAGCGTGCATTTCCCAATGTTGCATTCGCGGTCGCATTTATTGCACTGATGATGGCAGCGAGACACCCGTGGAGCGGCCCGGATATCTTCGCGGTATATAGCTTCGTGTTTTTTGCTTCGGCCGTCGTCCCATTGGTCGGCTATCTTTTTGCTTCCCGACCGATGCTTTCGTCGGAGTGCCTGAAGTTCTCCCGGCTGCAATTGGATTACGCCAAGTTCTCTCTGCCGACAACGTCGCTTAATTCGGTCGTGATCTACTCAATCGCGATCCTGATGCCGCTCGCTTTCGCCCCGCACGACGCGGGCGTGTTTGCTCTCGCCTATCGCGTCGGCTATTTCCCCGCGTCGCTTCTGTCGCAGAGTCTCGGGGCTGTATTTCGCCGGGACCTGATCGATCTGGTGGAAAGAGGAGCGGACGTGCGCAGCGGCAGAAATCCGGCGACATCGTTCTCGCTGGTTTTGATGCCGTTGAGCGTGGTTCTCATTGCCGCCGGCTATCTCGGTCTCGCGCTCATCATCAACTTCAAGATGGGAGATCTGTGGCAGCAGTCGATGGAAGTCTACCTGCTGTTTTCGCCGTACTTCCTGACAATGGCCGTGTTCGGTTCGCTTGCACAGGTTTTTATCGTCTTCAGGCAGCAGAAGTTCGATCTGATGATTCAACTGATGAGCGCCGCCAGCATTTTCGTCATTTTCTCTTTCAAAAGCTTCTTCAGGCTCGACTTCATGTCCGTTGTGCTGCTTCTCAGTTTTATGGGAACGCTGGTGGCATGCATCGGAATCTACTATTCGGTGAACGTGGCGAAAGGCGGCATGAGCATCAAGCCGCGGGATTCAGTCGCAATCTAAGGGGATGAACGTGCGCATTGTCAAAGTACCTGGGCTGATCGGGCCGAGCGCGAGTCCCGGTGTGTCGGCGACAATCTGGGTGCTGCTGCTCGCGCTTCTTTGCTTCGTTGCCGTCGCGCATGAAACGGTGCTGCCGGCCAAGTTCCTGCTCGACGAGCAGGTTATCCTCGAACGCATGGTGACGGTTAGCCGCTTCGAAGCGTTCGGCGACTCCTTCGACAACCTCGCATGGACTTTGCGGTGGCTCGGCGCGGGTACGGCGGGAATATCCCTGATCGGATTCTTCGCGTCCACCGTCGGACTGGTGCTCGCGATCTGGCGTTCGGGCGTGACGTCCCTGACCGGCACGGAGTTCCTGCTCGCCTGCTTCTGGCTCGTTGCACAAACGGTTTACATCGGCATGCCGTCGAAGGAGATCGTCATCTCGCTGGCGGTTCTCGTGATTCTGCAGTGCAAGGACTCGCGGTTCATCGTTGTCATATTCACCGCTTGCGTCGCGCTGATCGCCGTTTTCTTTCGTACCTACTGGGCGATTACATTGGCGCCGGCGCTATTGCTCTACTTCGGGCCCGCCGTTCTGCGCAAGCCGCTGTCTCTCGCGTTCGTGGCTGTCGTCCTGTTCGCGTGCGTGGCCGTCAACTTCCGCATTCAATACGGCGAAACGCTGGACTTCGCACGCCAAATGGTCAACGAGTCGAGATATCCGAACGAGGTGGGATCGCTTATCGTACAGATCATTCCGGGTGGCAATATAGTCTCGGACGTGACGAACGCCATGCTCATTCTCGGGACATTCCTGCTGCCATTACCGCTGATTCTCTCGGGTGTGGCGACGCAGACCATCGGCGGAATATGCACGTTTTTTACGCTGGCGTTGATGTTCTCGCGGTATCAGGGAAGACGCGCAGTGGCGGCGCCCGATCGTTTCGGGAAGCTGTGCTTCTGTTTTATCGTCAGCTTTCTTGCGACCCAGGCGATCTTCGAACCCGACTATGGATCGTTTCTCCGCCACCTATCGCCGATCTCACCGCTTATGCTCTATCTGCTGCTTTCATCGCGTTCGGAGCGGGAGTCGGAAGCGCCTCGCTCCTCTATGATCCGCGAGCGCCCGCTCGCATTCCGGCCAGCCGGCGCGCGGATAACCGCGATCGCACGACACTCAATGAACGCGCAGCGCCGCGTTCAGGCAGCGGTCTATTCCCGATGACGCGATCACGTTATTCCACCGCAAGTGTGTAAGACCCGAAGGGTCGTTCGCTGGCACGGTCTCATCCGACAGGTGACCGATTCCTGCAAAGATGTCGCGCCCCGTTACCTTGCACAGTATTCCGAATTCGGCCGCGGCCGTGAGGTTCGACGGCGAATCGTTGCAAATGATCCTTTTGCCTAACGCGGCATACTCGAGGAGCTTCGTCGGCGTCTGCACGTTGTACGGGCGCGAGTAAGGAATCGTGGAAATGGCGTACTCGCAGTTCTTCACGACATCGAGCGCGTCGCGCTGCGGCAGTTTTCCCGTGAATATCAGGCCGGGCGCGCCCTGATAGGCGTCGGCAATTTCCTTTTCGACGGCACCCACAAGCACCAGGGTTTCAGAACCGCGCCGCGCCGAGGCGAAACCCGCGAGGAATTCATCGACGCCCCGCTCCCGCGTAATTTCACCCATATAGCAAAAGGTTCCTGCGGGCAGCGACCCGTTGCGGGTTCCCCTGCACGAGAAGATCCAGTCAGGCACGCCCATCGGCAACAGGATGGTTTCCACACTGTCGTCGAAGTTCATGACCTTCTGCATCGATTCGTTCTGAAAAATCCGGAGATCCGGACGCGGCTGCAGTAGCTTCTTCGCAGTGTCTTTCAGCTCAATGTAGCTACCCACCGACAGCGAGCGATAGTCGTGAATCACGTAGCGCGACGGCAGTCTGCGTGGATAGAACCCCATGATGCACCAGAGCACATAGTTCTGCGGGTCGGAGATCTTTCTGTATTCGGCCATCGTCCCCGAGTCGACAAGATAGCCGTTCTTCTGGAAGTACTCGGTGTATGCGGCGACCTCGGGATAGTTCGCCTTGCCCGTATGCAAAATAAACAGTTTCACTTTTCCCTACCTCCGTTTCTCACACCCGGCAGCCAGGTGATCGACGAACTCTCTGTCTCTGACGGCGTTACTCTTATTGGCTCAAGTTTATTTTTTGCGAAATATAGCTATTGATGTTCGACTTCTCGATCACGCTGTCCCACGCAAGCTGCGTGAAGTTCGCCCTTTCATTGGGCTTCGCCGTTTTCATGGTGGCGATCGTCATGCCGGCGAAGATGGAGGAGCCGGTGATGATGCTGTTGATCCGCAAATCCTCGCAACACGCGACGTTCGACGGCGAGTCATTGCACAAGATCTTCTTTCCGAGCGCCGCATACTCGAGCAATTTGGTCGGCGTCTGATAACAATGCGGACGGTGGTACGGAAAGTACGACACCGCAATCGACGACTTCGCGACAAGTGCAAGCGCCTCGCGCTGCGGCAACGGGCCCGCGAACACCAACCCGCGCTTGCCGGCGTATCGCTCGTAAAGACGCGGCTCGGGTTTGCCTACGAGCAATAGCGAAACATCGCTTTCGCGGAAGTTCTCAAGGAACGCGTCAATGACGAGATGAAATCCCCGCTCGAAGCTCATGTCGCCGATATAGCAGAAGTCGGCGATATCTTCGGCATCGGGTGCTTGTTGCGGCACCTCGAAGATCCATTTCGGAACGCCCATTGGAAGTATCACTGACGGCACGTCGTCGTTGAACTTCATGATGTTCTGCTGCCGCGTGTTCTGGAAGATCCGCAAATTGGGCCGCGCGTTCAGATAGCGCTTTGCGATGTCTTTTAGTCCCGCCGAGCCGCCGACGGACAGCGACCGGTAGTCGTGAATGACGAAGTCCGACGCCAGTTGCTTCGGATAGAACCCCATGATTGCCCACACCAGAAAGTCGGCCTTGTTCTCCAACGCCTTGTAGTCGGTCAGCGTTCCGGCGACCACATCGACACCGCGCGCAGCGTAGTAGTCCTGGTATGCCAAAAGCTCGGGATAATTGGCCCGCCCCGGATGCAGCAAGAAAATTTTGTACACAGTGGGTCTCTCTGAATCGTTGGTGCGCTCAACTAGTCGATCGGATCGAATGCCGGAACTACACTGACTTGTCCGGGTTAGGCTGGATATCGCAAGGTCCGATCGAATGGGTGTCCATGACTTCCTTGCTGCGTTTTTCTGCGGTGGACTCGTAAGTGCTCAGCCATCTGTGAAAGATGATGTCCATCGAAAATTTGGCGATCGCGAGTTCTCTTGCGGCCGCGCCCATCTTTTCTCTCAGTTGCCGGTTGCCGCGGAGCTGCTCCACGTAACCCGGCATCTCTTCGTCGGACCCGACGAATCCCGTCACGCCGTGAACGACCACGTCGCGATTGCCGACCACGTCCGTCACGACCGCGGGGATGCCCGCGACCTGCGCTTCGATGAGCGCCACGGGCATGCCTTCCCAGCGCGAGGTCTGCACGTAGATGTCGAGCTCGGACATCAACGCCAGCGCGCGCGAACGAGTTAGCCAGCCACTGCATGTAAGCGCCGACGCCTGACTCGCATCGGGCACCTCTTCTCGGTTGCCGCCGATCCACACAAAGCGCGTGGTCGAGTCGTGCAACGTGTTCGCGAGAGAGATGAAGAGCTCGTGATGTTTCTGAAACGACGCGCGGCCATTCATTCCGATGACCACATCTCCGTCGTCGCGAATTCGGCGCAATGGGATGCTGCTAATGTCGACGCCGTTCTCTATCAGTTCCGCGTCCTTCACTCGCACCTTCTCTTCGATTTCGCGCAGCTCTCCCGGCGAACACGCGACCACTGTTCCGCCCATCAGGTCGGCCATGCGTTCGAACATCAGATACGCAAGCTGCTTCGTGCGAGAAACGTCGCGACGCAAAAATGCAAGACCGTGCGGCGAGTAGAGAACCTTCGCGTTCTGCGTCGCAATTTTGGCGGCCGCCCGCCCTAATACGCCGGCCTTCGACGAGTGAAGATGAATCACCGTCGGGTCGACGCGCCGCATGTGTCTCGCCAGTTCCCACACGCTCGACCAATCCTTGCGAACATGCACGTCCCTGCACATGGACACGTGCACGAGGTCGACCTTGGGGTGGAACAGTTCGACGAAATTCCTGGGCGTTTCAGGTCGTGTCGAGTAAAGCACCGTGACATGCGCGCCGACTGACGCCGCGCGGTTGCAGAGCTCCGTGAGCATCGACAGAACGCCTCCTCCGAATGCCTCGGTAACGTGAACGATTCTCATGGGGCTCCCACGCCAATTAACGATTTGCCAACTTATTCGCCCTGCTCGCCGTCCAGATATGCGCCAATTAACCGGGTGTCCTGGAGCCTGCGTCCGTTTTAAAACGCAAAATGCGAAAATTAATCTGCGCAACTGGAAGTCATGCGTGAAGCGTCGCCAGGTAATCGATTTCAGGGCGCCGCGTTCTTTTTTGCCCGTAGCGAACACCGTTCAGGCCGCAATACGCGAAGCAATACAATGGATTAATACCAGTTAACGCGAACACGCAATTCGAGTTGCTAATCAACGCGAGACTTAGCTTTTTTCGGATTGATGCCTGTCGATCAACAAGCAAACAAGGAAGGCTACTGCTTCTGCAAACGCGGATTTCGCAAACCGCGATGGAACAAAAAGGAAAATCAGGCTCGTCGCATCTTTTAAATGCCGAAAAATGCAATGCGCAAAACCCTGCGTGACGATAAAAGTCTAAAAGTTATCGCTCCGTGCGGAAGGACACATCGCGCGGTAAGTTTTGCAAATGGCGTTTTGGAAGGAGCGGTAAGACTGACTTTCAGATAATATTATTACTTGGCGGGGATTTTTCGATTTATTCTGGGTCCAACCCATTGATTCGCGGTGAAGCGGCTGGAATGGTTATAAGCACGGTTCATTCACAGCGGATAGACCGCCGGAGCGCTTCTACAAACGGGCGGCCAGGGGCGAAGAGAGCAGCGTATGCTTGTGTCGGAAGGTCCGGGACGCGCAGCGCAACGGCTGCTCCTGGCAGGCATGGCCGTAACAGGCGGTGAACGTTCTACAACGAAGCTGTGACCGTCGGCCTGTCGTTTTGATCGTGTACGCTTTGCTTTTTCTATGGAGTACGGCGTTGACAGCGATTCCGATGGCCCTGAGGATCAAGCACGCGTTCTCCGTTGTACGCGTGCTGTGCATCTTTCTTGTGCTTACCGTTTGCATGCAAGTCGTCCAGACCTTCGAACGGTTCGCCGAGCGGCGCAAGGCGCGTCGCGATAATAAATAGCTTTGGCATCGCGATGCGCCGGGTGGCGCGGCTGCGCTTCTTGCCCGGCGTCGGTAGTGAACGGAGTTAGAACGACCGTCGTCAAGCAAGCCGATAAACGCGCGAGACTGTGCCGCGAAACAGTGCCGCGCGTTCGTCGGCGCTTGCATGCGCAGTGAGGCGCTTGAACGCATTCCAGCCGTTGCTATACGGATACGAGCCTTTGTCGACGGGGAAATTGCTTTCGAACATGCAGCGGTTCACACCGAACGCCTCGATGCAGGTATGCATCCACGGTTTCCAGGCGTCGGCCAGTTCTACCGACGACGGCGGACGCTCGCCCTTCTCGAAGTCGAAGCCGTTGATCCGCATTCCAAGGCCGCCGACCTTCACATAGACGTTCGGCAGTTGCGCCAGTTGACGCATCGAGCGCGACCAGTTGTCGAAAACCTCTTTGCGCTTGTCCGCGTAGCTCGCAATGCGCACGACCCCGCCGCAATGATTGATGATGATCGGCATGTCGGGGTACGTCTTCGCCAGATCGAACAGTTCGGGAAGTTGCGGAAAGAACAGCCACGCATCGTATGAAAGACCGCGTGCGGCCAGTTGCGCGACGCCTTCGCGATAGCTCAAATCGAGCAGCAGACCGCGCGGAACCGCGGACAGCGGATTGACCAGCGTTTGATCGGCGTCCCACGTCACGAGGTGCCGAACGCCTCGAAAGCGCCCTTTGCCCGCCTCGATATGCGCGTCGAGCACGCTTTGCACGGCCGCGCCGCGACGAAGATCCGCGTAACCGACAATGCCCTTTGCGACCTGCGGCGAACCGGCGGGCAACGCGGCAACGGCGTTCGCGACATACTCCGTTTCTCCCACCGGGCGCAGCTCTTCGGGGCCGCTCTGACGATAGCGCGTCAGTCCCTGCATGAAGACGGACGCCGTGATGTTATGCCCCGAGCGTGCATCGGCGAGATAGTCGTCGAGCAGATAAATCCAACCGGGACGTTCATAAAAGTGATGATGCGCGTCGATGATCGGCATCTCCGGCTCGATGGCGGCTTCGGTGCCCGACGCGAGCCATTCCGGGCGAACCGGCAGATAGTTGCTGGTGGTCTTCATGCTGTGCGTGTCCTCTGTGGCGAACGCATGCCTGGGTGCGATGGCGCAAGCCGCAACCGATGTCGCGGCAGCGCTGAGAAAGTTGCGTCTTCCTCGTGAACGGATTGTGTTCATGGTCATTTTTATTGGTCGCGATTGAATGCGTAGAGCGACAGCGTCAGCAGCGTCGTGATGCCGAGCACGATGGCAAGCCCCATCATTCCCGCCGTGAAAGTGCCGAAACTGTCCTTCAGATAGCCGACGAGATACGGTCCGGCGAAGCCGCCCAATGCGCCGATCGAATTGATCAGCGCAAGGCCGCCCGCGGCTGCCTGTCCCGACAGAAAGCGGGCCGGCAGTGTGTAGAAAATGGTTCGTCCGGCAATCGTGCCGATGAGCGCCAGCGTCACGCCGAGCAGCGCCCGGCCGAGTTGATGAAAGTGCGTCGATACGCCGAGCGCCACCGCGCCGATCAAGAGGCCCGCCGCGAGATTTGCAATCGCTCCGCCCCGCCGATCGACGCGTTTCGCCCACCACAGCAGCGCGATCGTCGCGAAGAAGTAAGGCACCGCGGAGAGCCAGCCGGTCTGCGTCACGCTCATGCCGTGTCCCTTGAGCATCTGCGGCAGCCAGATGCCGATGCCGTACGAGCCCATCGTGAAGCCGAACGAGATCATCGCGAGGATGTAGACGCGCACGTCCTTCAGCGCCGCGCCGAAGTGCTTTTCCTTGCGTCCCGACGATGCTTCACGATCGAACGCACCCTGCAGCGCTTCGCGTTCTATCGGCGACAACCATTTGGCGTCGGCCGGCCGATCCGCGAGCATCTTAAGCACGAGGAAGCCGAGCACACACGCGGGCAATCCTTCGATGATGAACATCCAGCGCCAACCGGCCAGACCCAGCACGCCATCCAGTTGCAGAAGCCAGGTCGACAGCGGCGCGCCGATCAGCGATGAAAGCGGCGTCGAGACGGTAAACCACGCCAGCACGCGAGTGCGGTATTGAGCGGGAAACCACACGGCCAGAAAAAAGATCACGCCGGGAAAGAAGCCCGCTTCGCCGATGCCGAGCAGCAGCCGGATCGCGTAGAAGCTGTTGGGCCCGACCGCGGCCGAGGTGGCGGCGGCCATCAAGCCCCACGTGATCATGATCCGCGCGAGCCACCGTCGCGCGCCGAAGCGATAGAGCGCGAGGTTGCTCGGGACTTCGAAGATGCAATATCCCGCGAACATGATGCCGGCGCCCCAGCCGAACTGCGTCGCCGTCAGTCCGAGTTCCTTGTTCATCGTCAGAGCGGCGAAGCCGACGCTCGTACGGTCGAGATAATTGAAGAAGTACGCGAGCGCGAGCAGCGGAATAAAACGCCACGCCGCCTTGCGCACCGCCTGCTGTTCGAGCGAACTGTCGTTCACGCTGTCGGCAGCCATGCCGGGGGAAATTGAGGTCATCGTCGTCTCCATGACTTCGCCGGGCCGCTGCGAGAATGGGCGCGGCCGGGCGGTTTGATGCGTTGGCGGTTTTAACTTTTGCGGTTGCGGCCTTTGCGGTTTTCACCACTAACCGCTTCAGGCACTGGCAAGCTCGTTTGCAGATGGGCTGATGCGATCGCCGGCCTGCCACTCCTGACAGCGGACAACGCCGGCATCGGTCAATTGCCTGACGTGCTCATCCGTATAGCCAAGCTCCGACAGCAGCGCCTGCGTGTTCTGTCCAAGCGCTGGCGGCGCGGCGCGCAGGCGCAGCCGCTCGCCGGCAAGCGTCAGCGGCAACAACGCCGTTCGCGTGGTAACCGGCTGTCCCGCACCGCTTGCGTCGGGCGGCAAGGTCACGTCGGCGAGTCCGCCGGTCGCGAGAAGATGCGGATCGTCGAACAGGTCCTGGGGCTTCGTGATCGGCGCATAAGGCAAGCCGATCCGGTCGAAAATCCGGCTGATTTCCGCCGCGCTGAACGCCTCCATGTGCGTGCGCAGCCGGGGCAACAACCAGTCGCGCGCCTGAACCCGCTGGTTGTTGGTCGCGATCCGTTCGTCCACTTTGAGCTCGTGCAAACCGAACGCATCGCAGAAAAGCGCCCACTGTGTGTCCGATACCACGGCGAGGAAAATCTGTTCGCCATCCTTCACGGAGAACACGTCGTACACGGCCCATGCGGACAGGCGATTCGGCATCGGCGCGGCGGCCTTGGCCGGTCACCGCGAACTGCATCATGTGCTGCGCGACGAGAAACACGTTGTTCTCGAACAGCGCACTCTGCACTTCCTGGCCCTGCCCCGTGCGTTCGCGCTGCGCGAGCGCGGCCATCGCACCGATCGCGCCGAACATGCCGCCCATGATGTCGTTCACGCTCGTGCCGGCGCGCAGCGGCCGCCCTTCGGGTCCGGTCATATACGCGAGGCCGCCCATCATCTGCACGACTTCGTCCAGTGCCGTGCGATGGTCGTAAGGCCCCGGCAAAAAGCCCTTGTGCGAAACGTAGATGAGGCGCGGGTTCAGCTTCGACAGCGCGGCGTAGCCGAGCCCGAGCTTGTCCATCGTTCCGCTCTTGAAGTTCTCGCTGAAGATGTCCGCGCCGCCCAGCAGCTTGTGCACGATTTCGAGCCCGCGCGGATCTTTAACGTCGACGGCAATGCTTTTCTTGTTGCGGTTGAAGGTGCTGAAGAAACCCGCACCCGAACCGCGGAGCGCGCGCGTGCTGTCGCCGGCGATCGGCTCGACCTTGATGACCTCCGCACCCAGGTCCGCGAGCACCATGCCGCAGGTCGGGCCCATCACCATGTGGGTCATCTCGACCACGCGCACGCCGCTATAGGGCAGCGACGGGTTGTTGTTGGCATCGCTCATTGCGCGGCTCCTTTGAGGCAAGCTTCCGGCTGGACGGCGCTTGGGCCGCGGCCGTCCGCGTAGGTGAATCCCTTGGGCAAGCCGGCGTCCTGCACGTGTCCGTACAAGGCTTCGCCGGGGAGCGCGTCGGCCAGGATCGAGCGCGCGGCAACGAGCGCATCGATGTCGATGCCGGTGTCGTATCCCATCGCTTCGAGGAGGAACGCGAGGTCTTCGGTGACGATGTTGCCGGTCGCGCCTGGCGCATAGGGGCATCCGCCCAGACCTGCCTGACTGGAGTCGATGGTCGTGACGCCCACTTCGAGTGCCGCGACCACATTGGCGAGACCCTGGCCGCGCGTGTTGTGAAAATGCGCGCCGCCCGCCTTGCTGCCGAACTCGGTTTGCAGGCGGCGAAACAGGCGTCGAACCTGGGCCGGATTCGCATAGCCGCTGGTGTCGGACAGGCCGATTTCATCGACGCCGCACGCCGCCATCGCGGCGCACATGCGGATCGTCTCGTCGTCGCTGACCGCGCCGGCAATCGTGCAGCCAAACGCAACCGACACACCGGCTTCGATTGCAATGCCGGGAAATTCAGCGTCTCGCAACGCGACGATCTGCCGGACCTCTTCGATCATCTGATCGGTCGCCTTGCGGATGTTGGCCAGCGAGTGCTCGTTCGTCACCGACACCGGCAACGTCACTTTATGGACGCCCGATTCGAATGCCGCCTGACATCCGCGCAGGTTCGGCGCGAGGACCGCGACGTTCAGTCCTGGGATCGTCAGCGCGTGCGCGACGACCTCGCGGATGTCGGCCATTTGCGGCAGCAACTTCGCGGGCACGAACGAGCCGACTTCGATTTCCTTGAGCCCGGCTGCGGCGAGCGCGGAGATCCAGCGCAGCTTCGCGTCGGTGGGCATGACGGTTCGGATGCTCTGAAGGCCGTCGCGCGGACCGACTTCACTGATCATCACCGGTAAAGGGAGAGACGTATTCAAGAGATGCTCCTTATCGTTCTGCTATACAGAATGGTGTTCTGTTAAACAAAACTATAGGAGCGCGGTGATTGCGCATCAAGCGGGTAAACCCGTTCGCCGTGTCCGTTTTATAGAATAACGTTCTTCTATGCAGAACGACGTGGACAGTGTTTACCCTTGTATGTGTTACGCCGACGAAAGTTGACGCATCTTCGGCGAACCCCTACGATGGTCTGCACAACAGAACGGTATTCCAGATGCAAGCGGACGATGCAGACAAAGGTGGCGTAGCAGCACTAGACCGGGCCTTCGCCATTCTCGGCGTGTTCCAGCCGGGCGAACGCGCGCTTTCGCTCGCCGAAATTGCCCGGCGAACGGGCTTCTACAAAAGCACGATTCTTCGATTGCTGAGTTCGCTCGAACGCGGCGGCTTTATCCGAAGGCTTGACGGTAACTATTCGATCGGCCCCGAGCCGCTTCGGCTGGCGCAAATATTCCAGGAGTCGTTTCACATCCGCGAGGTGATCGAGCCGGTATTGCGGCAGCTTTCGGACGATTCGGGCGAGACGTCGTCGTTCTACGTCAGGCAGGGCGAATATCGCGTGGTCTTGCATCGCGTCGAGCCGCCGCGTTCGGTGCGCGTGTCGATTCGTGAAGGCGAGCGTTTTCCGATCGATCGCGGCGCGTCGGGGAAAATACTCATCGCATTTTCAAAGCCGTCCCGAGCCACTCACGATGCAGTGCGCGAAAGATTGTGGGCGTTGTCCTACGGCGAGCGCGACCCCGACACGGCCGCCGTGTCGGTTCCGGTCTTCGGGCCGAACAGCGAACTCGCGGGCGCGTTGACGTTGTCGGGTCCGAAAGATCGCCTCGGCGCCAGCGACAAGATGCGAGCCGCGTGCAATCTGTTGCTGACCTCGGCAGCGCGGGCGACGGCTGCGCTTGGCGGCGATCATCGCCTCTTCGCGTATGGCATCGCGCTCGCCGCGCAGTTCGATTTCGCGCTGCCGGGTGAAACGCAAAAAGCGTGAGCGTGTATCGCGGATATGGCCTATGGGCGATTCGTCGCATAGACCTGCGGCTCACTCTCGCCCTGCAACTCAGCGCATATGCCGTAGTGTCGAACATCGTCTGACGCGGCAATAGTCCGACACTCTGAAACGCCACGCTGATCTTGTCGCGGCCTGGATCACGCAAGCCTTTGGCGTTGCGTTTAATGCGCTCATCGTCGGAATGACTAATACGTTCTGGCGCATCGCCCCGCATTGCAAGCGCTGACAACTCTCCCTTCCCTGTTCGTTTCTCCGTCACGCGATTCGCTTCGCTGCGGGCGGACGGCGCGCGCGATAGTACCTTTCCTAGCGGCATCAACGTTCGCGCAGCGACGCTGCCGTCGCCGGCGTGTGTGCGGCTGCCAAGTGCTCGCAGACGCGCGATGAGCGGCAGTAAGCAGGCACCAGACGACTAGCAAGCGATCAGCAAGCCGACCGCTCATCGGCCGCCGAATCCGGCTGACCGGCTCTATCGCCTCGACGCACTGCATGCATTGCCGCTCGCCCTTCATCCATTGCACGCCGCCGGCGGCCCGTGCCCGCACTAACACTCGCACTCGCTGCACAGCGATCCGGTTCACGCGGTCACGACATAGAGACAACTTAACCAGGGAAATACGACATGCCTCAGATCGAACCAGGTTCCTCCGCATCCGGCCACAACCCGCACCTGCCGCCGCCCGGCGGAATTCCCGCCGAGGAGCCGGCCACGCCGTCGGCTACACCGCAACCGCTCTCGCCCAGCCTTCCGACTGCCAGAGCGCGAGGCCCCGAAGGTTCCGGCGAGCCCGCGCCGTCGGCACGCCCGCGCCAGGCGCTGCCGGCATCGAAGACCGACACAGCCGCGCCGGCGCAGAGTAAAGAATGGCCCGCCAGGATCTCCATGCGCGACTATCTGACGCCGGAGAACTGCGGCGCGCTCGCTCGCGATGGCTCGCTTTCGATGCTCGGACGCGCGCTGCCGCGGCTGACGCCGCAGACGGTCGGACGTTATTTCAAGGAGCCGGCGGGCGACTGGCCGCGCGATCGCAACAAGCTTGGCCCCGCGGTCAGTAAAAATCTGACGCTGCTCGCCAGCATGGAGGAAGGACCGAAGCGCGAGCAACTGCACTTAGAGACGACGCTGCAATGGCACGCGCTCTGCGAAGCCGAGCAAGGCGACGTGCTCGAAGCGCTCGGCACGCGGCAAGCGGACCTTCTCGGCGATACGGCGCGCCAGGCTTCGAACGATCTGCCGCGCACGCCGGTTCGCGACTGGCTCGAGCATACGGCCGTTTTCATGAAGCCCGAAACCGCCGCGCGGCTGCTCAATTCGTGCACGCCGGAGGCGCGTCAGAAGCTCGACATGCCGATGCAAGCCGCAGGCGACGACGCCGATCTCAAAGCGCTTCTGAAGGACCGCTTCACCGATCTGCGCATGACCATGCCGCTCGATCACATGTACGACTACACCGGTTTCTGGTGGGACAACAACCGCCAGGTGGGCACGCTGCCAGAAGGCGTCGCGGAGAACCTCAAGGTCTGCGTGGTCGGTGCGGGCCCGGCCGGCATCATGGCGGCGGACGCGTTGAACCGCATCGGCGTGAAGCCGGTCGTGCTCGAACAGGCGGATCACATCGGCGGACGGATTGCGTCGGGACGCTGGGAAGACGATCCCACGCCCTATCATCCGGGCGGCATGCGCTTTCACACGACGCGCGGCAACTTCTACTGGAGCCTCGCCGAACACTACGGCCTGGAGCATGTGCCGTTTCCGAATTCGAGTTCGGTGCAGACGTCGTATCTTATCGGCGGCAAAGTGTATGAAGCGCAGCCCGGCGAGGCGCCGGAGAACGCGACGATGCGCAAGGTCGCGGAAGACGTCATGCGTTCGATGACCGAGCCGCTGCTCGCGCCGATCCGCGAAGCCCGCGACGCAGGCGATACCGCGCGCTTTCGCGAGCTTTGCGACGACGCCAAGCAGAAATTCGACAGCCACACGTTCCAGTCCGGCCTCAAAGAGCTGCTGAAGGAAAAAGGCATCACCTGGAACAAGGACGAATGGCGCACGTTCGGCGCGACGGGCATCGGCGTGGGCGGCTATTCGGGCTACTTCAGCACGGGCTTTCTGGAGGAATTCCGTTTTCTCGCGGACGAGCGTCTGGAGGATCACGTCGCGCTCGTCGACGGCGCCGATGCCCCGCTCTACAAGGTGATCGAAGATAGCGACGACTTGCCCGAAGGAGCCGTTTCGCTTGCCGAGCAGAACGCGATCCAGCTCAACGCCGAAGTTACGAGCATCAAGAAGGTGGACGGAAAGTACCAGGTGACGTGGCTCGACAAGACGAGCAAGGAAACGAAAACCGCCGAGTACGACGAACTATTTTTTGCCGGCGGTCCGCGCGAGGCCGTGCGTCTTGGCCTGACCGGTCCGCAGGAAGGTTCCGAGCCGCTGCTGCCGGACGATTTCGCCGCTGCCGTCAAGGACGCTCGCGTGGTGCCCGCCACCAAGATGGCCGTGAAGATCGCCGCGGATCTGCTGGAAGACCGCCAACTGCCGGGCAATGTTCAGGCGGACGAACTATTTCAGCAGTCGTACGTGGTGCCTGCCCGCGACGGCGGCGCCGTGGTTTATCCAAGCTATACGCTCGGCGACAACTCGACGAAAGTCGCCGGCATGACGGGCCGCGAGCAGATGGACCTGTTTATCCAGACGCTTCGAAACGTGGCCTCGCGCGATCCGGAGAATCCGTCGCATAAGAAGCTCGCGGATCTCGCCGACGTCGTCGAGCAGAGCCGCGAGGGCATCGCGTATACGCACTGGGGCCTGGAGCGTCATCAGTGGGGCGCGTTCAAGATGGACGGACCGGACCAGCTCGACAACACGCGCACGCTGTATGCCGCGCTGCTGCGCATGAGTGACGGTGCGATCGCGATCGGCGAGGAACTGACGTTCGAGGGCGGCTTCGCGAGCGGCGCGCTGGCGTCGGCGACTCATGGCGTGCAGCAGTTCGTGCGGCGTCAGGGCGGGACACTGCCGCCGAATTCGCCGTACTACCAGGAGTTGCTGTAAAGCCGGCATGGCAAACGGCGACCGGCAAGCAGCAAAACAAGTGCTTTCCCTATAACCGTCCTAAGTGCTTGACATGGGAAATTTGATTTCATAAATTCGTTCCCAGTCTGTCGCCATGAATCTTGTGGCGGCACACGGCAACGTTGCCGTGCTACACATGGAAGGCTATGCAGCCCCCTAACCTTGCGTTTTCAACGCTGGTCAGGGGGCTTTTTGTTTTGGGAGACGAAAACAGCAATGTCGCACTACGACCTCGCAAAGCCCGGCTCAGAGGAACTCGTCATCGCGTGCGTGCAGATGGAGCCGCACATCGGTGCCAAGCGCGCCAACGTGGCGCGGCTGATCCGGCATGTGGAAACCGCCGCGGGTAACGGTGCATCGCTCGTCGTATTGCCCGAGCTGGCGACGACCGGTTACGTGTTCGCGGACCGCGACGAAGCGTTCTCGCTTGCCGAAGGCTTGCCCGATGGCGAGACGTCCCAACTCTTCGCCGAGACCGCGCAGCGCCTCGGCGTTCATATTGTCACCGGCATCGCCGAACGCGCGGGCAAGCGTCTTTATAACTCGGCGCTCTTCACCGGTCCTTCCGGCCACATCGGTATTTATCGCAAGCTGCATCTGTGGAATAACGAAAACCGCTTCTTCGAGCCGGGCGATCGCGGCGTGCCCGTGTTCGGCACACCGCTCGGGCGCATTGCGATTGCGATCTGCTACGACGGCTGGTTTCCGGAGACCTACCGGCTCGCGGCGATGCAAGGCGCGGACATCGTATGCGTGCCGACCAACTGGGTGCCGATGCCCTCGCAGCCCGACGACCGCTCGGCGATGGCGGCGACACTCACGATGGCCGCCGCGCACAGCAACGGCATGGCGATCGCGTGCGCGAACCGCATCGGCACCGAGCGCGGGCAACTGTTCATCGGTCAGAGCCTGATCGTGGGCGGCGACGGCTGGCCGCTCGCGGGGCCCGCGAGCGTCGACCGCGAAGAAGTGCTCTACGCGACGATCGACGTCAAACGCACTCGCGCCGCGCGCACGCTGAACGCTTTCAATCACGTCCTGCGCGATCGCCGCGCGGACGTGTACGACCCGATGCTGGGCGCGCGCTGGCCTTCTTTTCAGACATGAAGCATGCCGTATTCGTGCAACTCCCCTACTCTACTCACCACCACTGCGAAGGACATCATGAGACCGTTCACTAAACTCTTCCTGGTTGCCGCGGTCGCGGCAATGGCCGGCGCGGGAACCTGCGCGAACGTGTTCGCCGCGGAGCCGATCCGCATCGGCGTCGCGGTCGGACTGTCCGGCGCGAACAGCGTGGTCGCGCCCGCAGTGGTGCAGGCGTCGCAACTCGCCGTCGATGAAATCAACGCAACGGGCGGCATTCTCGGCCGGCCGGTGCAACTCGAGATCGCCGACGACGCCTCCGGCGCGGTCGGCGCGCAGAAGGCGTACGACACGCTCGTCTTCCAGAAGAACGTCGACGCGATCATCTCGATGGAAACCAGCGCCGCGCGCAATGCCGCGCTGCCGATCGTCGCGCGCGGCAAGAAGCCGTTCATCTACACGTCGTTCTATGAAGGCCGCTCGTGCAATCCGTGGATGTATGTGAACGGCTGGGTGCCGGAGCAGCAGGTCGCGCCGGTGGTCGACTACTTCGCGAAGGCGAAGAGCGCGAAGACCTTCTATCTGGTCGGCAACGACTACGCGTTTGGCCGCGGCATGCTGCAGTTCACGCGCAAGTACATCGAGGCGCACGGCGGCAAGGTCGTCGGCGAGGAATATCTGCCGACCGACGGCACCGACTGGACGCCGATCCTTTCGAAGATCCGCGCGGCGCACCCCGACGCGCTGATCAGCGCGACCGCGGGCGGCGCGCCCAACGTCGCGCTCGCGAAACAGTTGAAGGGCTCGGGCCTCACGCTGCCGTACGGCAATCTCGCGATCGACGAAGGCACCGCGAAAAGCATGGGCGACGTGGCGACCGGCATCTACATGTCGGGCTCGTATCTGACGAGTATCGATACCTCGGCGAACAAGAAGTTTCTCGCGTCGATGGACAAGCGCTTCGGCAAGGACATGAAGACGCCGAACGAACTCTCCGAGCCGCAGTACGAGGCGTTTTTCCTCTACAAGGCCGCGGTCGAAAAAGCCGGTTCCGCCGATCCGGGCAAGGTCATCAAGACGCTCGATCAGGTATCGTTCGATGGTCCGCGCGGTCAGATCGAAATGGTCAAGAGCCGGCATACGCCGCTCGCGATGCGTCTCGGCCAGATCCAGTCGGACGGCTCGGTGAAGATCCTGCAGACTTTCCCGGACGTCGATCCGGGCGCGCAGTGCCCGAACATCAAGTAGGCGCTACCGGCAACAAGGCATCCGCCTGAGCGCGCGGCTCGCCGTGCGGATGCGACTGGAGACAACCATGGTTCTCGCATTAGACATTCTCACCACCACAGCCGTGCTGTTCATCGTGACGGCCGGCCTGATGGTGATCTTCGGCGTGATGAAGATCGTCAACTTCGCGCACGGCGCGTTGCTGACGATGGGCGCTTACGCGAGCTTCGTCGTCACGCAATTGAAGCTCAACCCGTGGCTCGGCGTGCCGCTTGCGATCGTCGTCGGCATCGTGGTCGGCATGCTGGTCGAGCTGATCATCGTGCGGCCCCTGTACAAGCGTCCGCTCGATGCGATTCTCGCGACGTGGGGCCTCGGCATCGTGATCGGGCAAATCATCGTGATGGTGTTCGGCCGCGAAGTGCAGTTCGTCGAAACGCCGCTCAAGGGCGTGGTGTCGATTGCGGGCACCGACTATTCCGCCTACCGCCTCGTGCTGATTCCGGTTGCGCTCGGCATCTGCGCGATCATGACCGCGCTGCTGACCGGCACGCGCTTCGGCGTGAAGACACGCGCGGTCATCATGAACGAAGACCTCGCGCGCGGGCTCGGCATTCACTCGGGACGTATCCGCTTTATCACGTTCAGCCTCGGCGCGGCCTTCGGTTCGCTCGCCGGCGTGCTCATCACGCCGTTATCGAGCGTCGATCCCGACATGGGTCTGCCGTGGCTCGTCAGTGCCTTCATGCTCGTGATGGTGTCCGGGCATTCGATGCTGAGCCTGCTCGTCACCTGCTTCGTATTCGGCGCCTGCCAGGTGCTCGTCAGCACCTTCGTGAGCCCGGTGCTCGGCGGGCTGACCATCGCCGTGCTGGCCGCGCTCACGCTGCGCATCCGTCCGCGGGGGTTCTCTCATGGCTAAAGTCAACGCGTCGCTGGATCATGCCGGGCGCGACTCGTCGCCGGGCAGCAAGCGCTTAGGTACGCAGCAAAAATCGTTGCGCGGTCTTGCGATGATCGGCGTGCTCGGCATTCTGTTGATCGCAGCGGGACCGTTCCTGTTCGGCTCGTATCTGCTGAACGTGCTGATTCAGGCGTTCTTCTTCTCGATCGTCGCGGTGACGGTCGATATTTTGTGGGGCTACACCGGCTATCTGACGTTCGGCCAGTCGGCCTTCTTCGGACTCGGCGCGTATGCAGCCGGTCTGGTGTTCACGCATGGCGGCTTTTCGACGGCATACGTGCTGCTCGCGCTCGCGGCCACGCTTGCCGTGACGGCCGGCGTCGCCGCCCTGCTCGGCTGGCTGTCGTTCTATCGCGGCGCTTCGCCGTTCTTCGCAACGGTCATGTCGCTCGTGCTGCCCATCGTGCTGAGTCAGTTGCTGCTGTCCGGCGGAGAGTGGACCGGATCGAGCTCGGGGCTGACCGGCTATCAGACCTTCGATCTCTCGCTCGAAGCGTGGTACTGGATCGCAGGCGCGGCGCTCGCGGTCGTCGTGGGACTCGCGTGGGTCTTCGTGCGCAGCGACGGCGGGCGCGTGCTCGCGGCGATTCGCGACAACGAATCGCGCTGCCTGTATCTCGGCATCAACACGTCGCTCGTGAAGATCGGGCTGCTCGTCGCGACCGCCGCGGTCGCGGGACTCGCCGGTTTCGGCTATGGCTCGTTCAGCGGCGTGGTCGCGCCCGAACTGACCGGCTTCGTGCTCGGCACGCAACTGATCATCTGGGTCGCGCTCGGCGGACGCGGCACGTTGTGGGGTCCGGTGATCGGCGCGCTGCTGATCAACGTGGGCACGTCGTATCTGAGCGGCATCATGCCGTTCGCGTGGCAACTGATATTGGGTGCCGCGTTCGTCGCGGTGATCGTGTTGTTGCCGCAAGGTCTCGTGCCGCTGCTCGTGAAGCCGCTGCGCCATCTCGCGGGCGAGACGCGCGAACCGGAGCTGATCGAGCGGCCGGTACGCGACGGCGACGCGCTTCATGCCGCCGCGCCCGCGCTGCGCATGAGCGGCGTCGCGCGTCATTTCGGCAGTCTGAAGGTGCTGCAAGGCATCGACCTCGACGCGCAGGCGGGTGAACTCGTCGGCCTCATCGGTCCGAACGGCGCGGGCAAGACGACGCTGATGCGCTGCATGAGCGACGGCGCGGAACGCTCGGCCGGCACGGTCATGTTGTGCGGCAACGATATCCGGCAATTGCCGCCCGACCGTTGCGTGCGCTTTGGCCTCGGCCGCAAGTTTCAGAACGCCAACATCTTCGAAACGCTGACCGTCGCGCAATGTCTGCGCATTGCGGGCACGCTGATCGAGCGGCCGTCGCTCGTGCGGCGCTCGGCCACGCTCGCATTGCCGCCGTATGCGCTCGAAGTGATTCGCGCGACGAACCTCGAACGCAAGCTCGGCGCCGTCGCGAAAGACCTCTCGCACGGCGAACAGCAGGCGCTCGAACTCGCGATGGTGCTCGCGCTCGAACCGCGCATCGTGCTGCTGGACGAGCCGACCGCGGGCCTCACGAAAACCGAGCGCACGCAGATCGGCAACGTGCTTGCGACGCTCGCTCACCGGTACAAGCTGTGTTGCCTGCTGGTCGAGCACGACCTGGATTTCGTCGCGGGCATCGCCACGCGTATCGTGGTGCTGCATCAGGGGCGCATCGTGATGCAAGGCAATTTCGACGAAGTGGTCAACTCGGAACTCGTCAGAACCATTTATGCCGGCACCGCGCAAGGCGATGCAGCCGCCGGCGCAGCAACACAACGGGAGGCGTCGTGAGCCAGCTCGCGTTGAATCTGAAGGATGTGACAAGCGGATACAAGGCGTCGGTCGTGCTGCGCAAGCTGTCGTTCAGCGTCGCGAATGGCGAAGCCGTCGCGCTGCTCGGCAAGAACGGCATGGGCAAGACCACGCTGCTCAAAACGATCATGGGTTATCTGCCGAAGCAAAGCGGCGCGGTGCATGTGCATGGACAGGACATCACGCGGCTGCCGCCGCATCGCATCGCGCGGGCCGGCATTGCCTACGCGCCACAGGAACATGCGCTGTTTCAGGATCTCAGCATCCGCGACAACCTGCGGCTCGGGCTCGTGAACGTCTCCGTGTTCGACGAGCGCTTCGCCGAAATCGAGCCGATTTTTCCGGTGTTCGGCAGCCGCTTGCGCCAGTACGCGGGCACGCTGTCGGGCGGCGAGCAGAAGATGCTGCTGGTGGCGCGCGCGCTGATGATGCGCCCGTCGATCATCCTGCTCGATGAAATCACCGAGGGTCTGCAACCTTCGGTGATCGACCGGCTGGCCGATGCGCTGTTATGGGAGCGCAGCCGTCATGGCACGACGCTTTTGCTGATCGAACAGAACGTGCCGTTCGCGCTGAAGGTCGCCGACCGCTACGCGGTGCTCAAGCAAGGCGAGATCGTCGACGAAGGCAACGGGAAGGACGATGCGGCAGCCGAATCGATCTACGAACATTTGCGCGTTTGACTCTCCTCTGCACTTACGCCATGACTCTTGCCCAATCGTTTTATCGACCGCAGTCCGCTTATGCGCTGCTCGAGCGCGGCGCGCAGAATCCGCATGAAGGCAGCAGCCGTGCCGTGCTCGAATCGCTCGCGCGCATCGAGGAAGTCGACGCCGAACTTCGCGCGATGACCGCCGTTGCCACGCACGAAACTGCGCGCGCGAACGCGTCCGCCGCGCAAGGGCCGCTTGCCGGGCTGCCCGTCGTGGTCAAGGACATCTTCGACACGCACGACTTCGTGACTTCGTACGGTTCGCCGATCTACGCGGATCATCGGCCGAAGTCGGACGCGGCTATCGTCACCTTGTTAAAGCGCAACGGCGCGGTGCTCGTCGGCAAAACGGTGACGAGCGAATTTGCTTACATGGCGCCAACCGTCACGCGCAATCCGTGCGACCCTGGCCGCACGGCGGGCGGTTCGTCGTCCGGGTTCGGCCGCAGCCGTCGCGGCCGGCATCGCGCCGTTTGCGATCGGCTCGCAGACGGGCGGCTCGACGATACGGCCCGCTTCGTTTTGCGGCGTCGCCGGTTTCAAGCCGACGTTCGGCATGCTGCCGACGGCCGGCATGAAATGCTTTTCGTGGTCGTTCGATACGGTCGGCCTCTTTGCCGCCGGCGTGCGCGACGTGGCCTATCTCGCGCAGGTTTTAAGCGGACGTCCGCTCGCGCTCGAACGAAACGCGGAGCCGCCCGTGTTCGGTGTGCCCGAGACTTATCCGTGGACCGAACCTTCGGCGAATGCGAGCCACGTGCTCGACACAGCGATACGTGCGATCGAGCGCGCGGGCGGCCGCGTTCGGCCGCTGCGCTTCGATTCATGGATGGCCGAACTGATCGCCGCGCACGACACGATTCAAAGCTATGAGGCGTGGCAAACGCTCGGCTTCGAGTACGATTCTCATCGCGCGCAACTGTCGCCGGTGCTGTTTGCGTTTCTCGCGCGCGCATCGAATGTCGATGCCGCGGCGTATGCGAACGCGTGTGCGTCGATGGCTCGCGCGAAAGCCAGGCTCGCCGAACTGTTCGACGGCGTCACGGCGCTGCTCACACCGAGCGCGCCCGACGAAGCGCCCGACGGACTTGCGTCGACCGGCGACCCGGCGTTCAATCGCAACTGGACGCTGCTCGGCTGTCCGTGTGTGAATGTGCCGGGCCTCAGCGGCGCGCGCGGCGCGCCCATCGGCGTGCAGGTGATCGGCCGGCCGTTAGACGATGCGCGCTGCCTCGCCGCCGCAGGGTTCGTCGAGCAGGCAATCATCGCAAGTGCGGGAACAACAGTTAGCCAACGCGCCGCGGTCTAACCGAACGCAACGCGCAGCGCAGCGAGGAGAACACTGAATGGAGACGATGGAGACGATGGAGACGAACCGGCAACAGCCCGCGAAACCGCTGTCCGCCGAAACGGGCTGGCGCGTCGGCGTGCTGTTCTCGCGCACGGGCGTGACGGCGGCTACGGAGTCGGAGCATTTCTTCGGCACCGTCCTTGCAATTGAGGAAGTCAACGCGGCAGGCGGCGTGGACGGTCGTCTGCTCGACCCCGTCGTGTACGATGCGAAAAGCGATCCCGACGAATATCGCCGGCTCGCGTCGCGCATGTTGCAGGAGGACGAGGTCACGGTCATTTTCGGCTGTTCGACTTCGTCGAGCCGCAAGGCGGTGTTGCCGGTCATCGAACGCTATAACGCGCTGCTCTGGTATTGCTCGATCTACGAAGGATTCGAATACTCGCCGAACGTGATCTATACCGGCGCGGTGCCGAACCAGAACAGCATGCAACTGGCGGCCTACCTGTTGCGCAATCATGGCCGGCGTTTTTTTCTGGTTGGCGCCGACTACATTTATCCACGAGAATCGAACCGCATCATGCGCGACATGGTCGAGCAGCATGGCGGCGAGATTGTCGAAGAAGTCTATCTGCCGAGCGACGCCGAGCCCGCGGTGCTGCAGGACGTCATCGAGCAGATCCGGGCAGTCGAGCCCGACGTGGTATTTTCGACGCTGATTGGCCGGGGCGCGCGTGCGTTTTACAAGCTCTATCGCGAGCACGGAATCGATCCTGCACGCATCCCGATTGCAAGCTTGACGATGACCGAGGGCGAAACGCGGATGATCGGTCCTGAACTGTGCGGCAACCACATCATTTCCGCGAGCTACGTAAACACGCTGAAGCTGCCGGGCAACCAGCGCTTTCTCGAATCGTGGCGAGCGCGCTTTGGCGACCAGCCCGCGAGCATGTGGTCGGAGATGGCCTACAACCAGGTGCATCTGTTTGCGCTCGCATTGGCACGCACGCGCAGCCTCGATACGGCGAAACTGGTCGACGCGGTCTACGAGGTCGAATTCGATTCGCCCGAAGGCTCGCTGCGAATCGACCGCGCGAACAATCACGCGATCCTCACGCCGCGCATTGCGGTGTGCCGGCCTGACGGCGCATTCGACATCGTGTGGGAAGGCCGTCAACCGGTCAAACCCGATCCTTATCTGACTTCCTACGGGTTCGCCGAATTCTGGCTCGACGGAGAGCCGGTATGAACGCAGGCGCGCGCCGCATCTTCGACGATCTGCGCACGCTGCGCGTGGTGGTGATTCATCCGCCCGGCGACGACCGCAGCGTGCTCGAAGAGCAGTTGCGGCGCATCGGCTGCCCGGTTCGCGCGATCTGGCCGCTGCCCGCGCATTTACCCACGGATGCCGACGTGATCTTTTTTCTGGTGGGCCCCGAAATCAGGAACGCGGGCAACTGGAGCGCCGCCGACACGCAAGCCACGCTGATTGCGCTGTCCGACTACGAGAACCCGACTGCGTTGAAGATGCTGCTCGATACGCAGGCGCACGGCGTCATCACGAAGCCGTATCGCTCGACCGGTGTGCTGAGCACACTCGTGCTGGCGCGCGCTTCGTCGGGTTATCAGCAGCGGCTGCACGCGAAGATCGGCAAGCTCGAGGAGGCGATCAAGGCGCGCCGACATATCGAGCGGGCCATGCGCATTCTGATCGACGCGCATCGGCTAAGCGAGAACGAAGCGTATGAGCACATGCGTTCTCGCGCGACCGAATTGCGCGTGACCGTCGGCGAAATCGCGACGATCGTGATCGACGCTCACGAGGGCATGGAAAAGCTCGGGCTGGGGAAACGGTCGAAGCTTTAGCTTGTAGCTGCCGTGGCTCGCTGCCTCGCTGCCTCGCCGCTTCGCTTTAGCGGCGTCAACTTCCGAACCGCGCATCAAACGAAAATTCGCCGCTGCTACAGTTGGCTCGATCCTGCATGCTCAACCGATCTCGTCCCTTACCTTCCGAGCGAGGCCACCATGATCGATGCCGCCGAACTCAAACGTCTAGACCAGCTCATTCATCAGCTCGGGCCCGGCGGTTCCGGCACGGGCAGCGCAAGCGATGAGAACATCGCGCGCGAGATCGAGCAGATTCTCGCCGATCTTTTCAGCGATAGCGGCGCGTCAGGCTCCGGCATGCCCTCGATGCCTTCCCTGCCCTCCATGCCTTCCCTGCCCTCCATGCCCTCGCGGCCTTCGACGGCAACTCGCGCCGCGCCCGCCAGCTACAGAAGCACATCGACGACAGGCGGCGTGCCGGCCGGCGACGGCTCGGGCCAATCCAGTTCGGCCAGCACGCCTGAAGCCAAAAAAACCGCGCAGTACTTCATGACCAATCTGCAACGCGACTTCGGCCTGACCCGCAACCAGGCCGCGGGCGTCGTCGCGAATCTGTGGCACGAGAGCGGCGGGATGAACCCAGGCATCAACCAGGGCGGCGCAATCGGCGCGCCGAACTCGAACATGCAATCGGGCTATGGCATCGCGCAATGGACCGGCTCACGCAAGCAGGACTACCTCGACTATTGCTCGGCGAATCACCTCGATCCGTCGAGCGAACAGGCCAACTACGGCTTCCTCAAGCACGAATTGCAGACCACGCAAGCGGGCGCGATCGACGCGATAAAAAGCACACAGTCCGCGCAGGACGCCACCGTTGTGTTCTGCAATACGTTCGAGCGTCCAGGCGATCCGCAGATGTCGAGCCGCCTCGCCGACTTGCAGTATGTGTTGACCGCGTGATCGAGCATGTTCGGCGCGCGCGATTCTCAAGGCCACTTGTGTTGAGAACGGAACGCGCCGGACACGCCGTTTAGAACAGCACGCGCCGCGTCACCGCTCCAGCGTCTCCGAAGGCGCCTCGTGAAACTGCTTGCGATAGCCGCTCACCAGCGTCGAACGATTCTGCACGCCCCACTTGTTGGCCGTGAACAGCACCGTGCGCTCGCCGTTAAACGAATCGTCGAGAAGGTCCGCGCGAATCCGCTCCATCCGCAGACGGCGAATCAGTTCGGTCGGCGAAAGACCTAGCGAATGCTTGAACGCGCTTTGCAACGCGCGCTCGGTCACGCCGACTTCGGCCGCCACTTCGCGCACCGACAGATCGCGCCGGTCGAGGTTTTCCTGCAAGTAGCGATAAGCGCGCCGGTAGCGCGCGGGCAAACGTGCGGCGACGTCGTCCAGTTGCGGCGCCTGGCGCGCGGCCTTGCCCGCATACGACACGAGCACCTGCGAATCGTCGCGCAGGCACTGCGTGGCGATCAGCGCGTACCGGCCGAAAAACAGCATGCCCTCGCGGCTGCGCCCGAGCGCCTGATGCGTCTTCGCGACCGCATACAGATATTCGAGCTGCCGATGCCCCGTCGACGCCGCGTGGTCGATCCGATGCAGCGGCTCGAGCAGCATCTCGGCCAGTTGCGGCGCGTCGGACGCGAGCGCGGCGAGCACGACTTCGAGCCGCGTGGTGCGCAGATAATCGCCGAAGCCGCGCTGCTGAGCCCAGTTCAGATGCGCGGTGATGCCGTCGAGCGCCGCGCGTTCGCCACGCGCCAGCGCGCGCAACTGACGCAAATAATCGACGCGTTGGCGCAAGAGCGGCGTGCAGACGTTCAACGCCTCGACTTCGTGAAGATCGGCTTCGTCGCTTGCGGAGGCCATCGAGCGGAATGCGCCGGGTGTGCCTGGTGTGCCCGCGCCGCGCAGCGTCTGGTCGCCGAGGCCCGACTGCCAGTACGCGTGATCGGAAAGCAGCGTCGCGCCGCGTAGTTCGCGCTGCACCGCGACGTCGAAGCGCAACGTGGCGATCATCTCGCGCCAGTGCCCGAGCGACGGATCGGTGATTGCGGCCGCGAGTTCGTCGAGCGCGTCGCCCGAATCGCGCGAACGGCCGAGTTCGTGCAACGCACCGACAATGCCGAACCGCGCTTCGATCTGCTGCGCCGCGTCGACGTCGGGTTCGTCGACGAGCCGTGCGAAGCACGACAGCGCGGTCGCGAGCCGGTGACGAAACAGTGCCTGCCAGCCGGCGTTGCGGCACGACGCCGCGCGGATCGCCTGACGCGGCGAGCGGATCGCCTTCTGCGCGCGGCGATACTGTTCTTCGGCTTCGTCGCAGATGCCGAGCGCCATCTGCATGTCGGCATGCAGGCGCAGCAAGTCGGGCGAGCCCGCGGCGCCGCGCGCGAGGTCCGACCAGCGGCTCGCCTGCGCGCCCGCCGGTTGCAGATCGCCGTCGCGTATCTTGTTGAGAAACCCGTCCGGCAGATCCTGCACGGACAACGACGCCGCCAGGGGAAAGTAAAGCGTCAGGAACATTGCGCTACTCCTCGTTGATGCGCGCGGCTCGATTCACCCGCACGCATGCTGCTGCAAACCGATCGTTGCGAATGCCACCATCGTTCGCATCCCCTAATCTATGCAGATATGCGGCGCACATCTTCAACAAATCTGAGCGTTCGGGCCGATTTGAGAACTGTTGAGATTCGCGATGCTTGCCGAACGTGGACAGGCCCGCGCGCTGGACCCTATTGCCGAACCATGCAACTCGCAATAAGCTGACGAATCCATTGCCCGGCGAAATTGTCAAAAGGCGTCGACCGCGCGTGCCGCGAGAACGCCTCTGCGCACGCGGCCACGATCGACATGACCGGTGAGCATTTGATCCGCCGCACGCGGTGGCGCCCAGCCGACCGGGCTCGCCGAATCCGCTGGAGATCCACGATGCCGTCATTACGACCGAACGAAACGATCCTGGCGTTCAGTCGCTTCACGCTGTCCCAGGAGCCGCCGCGGCTCGTCGCCGATGGTCTCGAGGTCGAGCTCGGCGCGCGGGCGCTCGAACTGCTGATCGCGCTCGTCGAGGCGCGCGGCCGGCCTGTCGCCCAGGCCGAGCTTGGGCGACGCGGCTGGCCTGAGCTGAACGTCGACGTCAATACGGTTCAATCGCAGATTTCCGCGTTGAGGCGCGCGCTCGGCGACGATCGCGATCTGATCGTCACCGTGCCGGGTTTTGGCTATCGCTTTGCCGCCGAGGTTCAGACCAACGGCCCTGGCGATTCCGCTTCGCCCACTCCGCCCGCTCCGCCCGCTCCACCCGCGCCGAGCTGGCAGTTGCCGAGCGAGCCGCCGATCGTGACCGCGCCTCGCGCGGCGCAGCCCGCGTTTGGCGCAGCGGCGAGCCCGGCCCGCACGCAGCAGCAACTCACGCCGTTCATCGGCCGGCATGCCGAGCTTTCGGAAGTGCTCGGCCTCATATCGATCACGCGGCTCATCACGCTCGTCGGCGCAACCGGTGCGGGCAAGGCGCGCCTCGCACACGAAGCGGCGCGCCGCCTCGCCGCGCGCTTTCGCGACGGCGTCGTGCCGGTGGCGCTGTCGGCGCTCACGCCCGACGACGGTTTCGCCGCTGCGTTCGCGCTTGCGTTGCATCTGCCCGCGGGTTCGGGACAGACGCCGCTCGCGCGTTTGCTCGACGGCGTGCGCACGCGCGACGTGCTGCTCGTCGTCGATTGCAATGAGTGCGACGGAGCGCTCGCGGCCCACACGCTCGACGCGTTGCTGGCGGCCGGACCGAACGTGCGTGCGATCGTGACCGCGAGTGCGCCGCTTGGCTTGTGCATCGAGGAAGTCGTCACGCTCGGCCCGTTGCGCACGCCCGAACAGTCTCGCGTGAACGCGACGCTCGCGCCGGAATACGACGCGCTGCGTCTGCTGTTCGCGCGGCTCGCGACGCTGTCCGCGCGGCGGGAGCGGCAACGGGTTTCGCAGCAAACGTCCCAGCAAACGTCCCAGCAAACGTCGCCGCGTCCGCTCAGCGGCAACGCGCTGCTGACCGCGCTCGACGGCGGGGCGATGTCGCAAGCCGCCATCGACGCCGCCGTGCTCATCACGCAACTGCTCGCCGGCGTGCCGCTCGCGCTCGAACTCGCCGCGGCGACCATCGACCAGAACATGCGCGCCGGCGAGCCGCTCGAAAGCGCACTGGCCCGCTACGCGCAATGTCTCGATGCGCTCATCGGACCACGCATCGAAACGCCCGGTGTTCCGCATTCGCGCTCGGCGCCGATCACGCTCGCGTTCGACTTGCATTTCGCGCGGCTCGACCGACGCGCGCGTCTGCACTTGCTGCGCCTCTCGATGTTCGCCGGCGAATTCCCGCGCTGCGCGGCCATCGGGCTGCTTGGCGCCTGCGAGCCGCCGATGGCCGCAAGCACAGGCGTCGGAACGCCGGAGCAAACGCACGAACGCACGCCCGCCACCCTGCACGACGCAATCCGCAGCGACGCGCTCGCCGACGCCGCGCTCGACGCGTTGACCGAAGCGGGCCTCGTCGAGGAAATCGACAGCAGCGGACAGTGGATGCTGCATATCCGGCGACCCGTCCGCCATCTCGCGCGCGACATGCTGCGCGACGCCGGCGAATACGACCGCACCGCGCTCGCGCTCGCAACCGGCCTGCCCGTGCGGCTGAACGCGCATCGCAAGCGCGGCGAGCGCGCGCATATCGACGCGCTCGACATCAGCGATCTCGAAGACCTGCGCGCGTCGCTCGAATGGAGCACGCAATGCGAACGCTTCGAAACGGCGATCTCGCTGCTCGAAGGATCGGCCTGGCTGTGGACGCGGCTTTCGCTCGAACCCGAATATCTGCAGCGCAGCCGTGCGGTGCTCGCCGGCGTGCAGGCCGGCGCCACGCCGCGTCGACGGGACGAGATGCGCGTTCATGCGGTCCTCGCGAGCACGCTGCCACTCGCGCATGCGCCGGTCGCGCAGGCCATCGCCGCATGGGAAACCGTCTACGAACTGGCCAACGCGTGTGCGGACAGCGCGTTCCGCGAGCGCGCGCTGACCGGTCTCATCGTGTGCTGTAGCGAAGCCGGCGATACACGTCGTGCGGCGGAATTGCAGGCGCGTTACGACCGCATCGTGAAAGCGGGCAATGCGCGCAGCGGGGCCGCGTCGCGATGACGGCGCTGACTTGGCCGACATCGCTTGCGCATTGCGGCGACTTGGCGTGGAATTCATCGCGGGCATCGTCACGTGTATTCATTGCCTAACGCTTCGGCAATGCGCGCGGCAATCGAGTCCCCGCCGATGCTCAAAAACTTCGCGACGATCGCGAGCGCCGTGGGATCGCCGCTGCGCAATACCGCAGCCGCGCAACGCCGCCAGTCGCGATCGGCGAGCATGTACAGACACCAGGCCTGCAATGCGGTGACGACGGGCGAACCGTAGCCCTGCTCGTCGATCTGCCGCAACAGACGCAACGCATCGATCCAGCGCCGCGAATTGACGAGCAGCCTCACCTCGCAGATGTCGACGACCGCCGGGTTCGGATGAAGCTGGCGCAACACGAGCAGCAGTTCCTCGAGGTCTGCGTGCGCGCCGAGCCGCAGTCCCACGGAGAAGATCGTCAGCAGCACACCCAGCACCGCGACACTGCATGGATCGTTTTTCATTGCACGTACCTGGGCGAACGAATGGCAGAGAGCGACACTCTGCATTCTCGGACGCGCGGCGCGTGGCTATCGCGCGCATACGAAGCGCGGAGCGTGATCGCGAAGCATGCGGTTGTGGCGCGCGGATTTCGCGTGCTCACACCCCGCTTCGCATCCGTCCGCGCACGCCGATGCCCTTCCCATAGTCTGTCTGTGTTGAAGTCGGCGCGGTCTGGCGACCTCATCAGTCTTCGTTATCCGCATGAATCAACCTTGTGAGAGGAACCATGACCACCAATAACGTGAACTCCGCGTACTACCAGAGCCCGACGTTCCAGTACCCAGGCGGGCAGCAGAACGGCGGCGCGAACCAGGCGCAGATCGACGCCGACATCCAGCAGTTGCTCAACGACCTCGGCATCACGGGCGGCCAGTATCCGGGCGGCAGTCAGTATCCCGGCGGCGGCCAGTTCCCCGGCTCGACCGGTCAGTATCCCGGCGCGCCGTCGAACGGCAATCCGCCGCTGCGCTCCATCAAACTCTCGACGCGCTCCGGCGGCGAAGTGAGCCTGCTCGAAGATCCGTCCGGCAATCTCTACGACAAGAACGGCAAATCGGTCGGCACGGTGGGCGCGGACGGCAGCGTGAGCTTCACCGCCGACGGCAAGAAGGAAGTCAACGAACTGATGACGAACGGCCGCTCGCCTTTCGACCTCATCATGAGCGGCGGCCTCGTCGAAGGCGAGAAACAGAGCGACGGCACGTACAAGTTCGCAGCGGATCAGGTGAACATCGGCGCGGGCGATCTGAATCTGAACAGCGCGCCGAACAATCGGGTTCAGCCGCTGACGGTTGAGCAGCCCGCACAGTTGCCGGGTAATTACACTCTTAACGTGTGACTTTTACGTTCGACGTGCCGCTCACCGATACACGCACGCATGCTGACGGCGAACCGCCGATGACCTGCGAGATCCCGGACCCAGGCTCGTACAGCGTGCTGCCGTCGATCATCGGCACGGGTTCGGGCGATCCGTATCCGCTCTATGGATGGTTGCGCGCGCATCGGACGCTGTGCCGCGACGCGAGCGGCGTATGGCTCGCGTCGTCGCATGCGCTCGTCACGCGCATACTCGACGACGCGCGTTTTTCGGCGCGGCCGCCGCCTGGCACCGAGCCGCTCGACGATCCGCTCGGCTATGCCAGCATGGTCGTGTTTCAAACGGGCGAAGCGCACGAACGGCTGCGGCGCTTTCTCGGGCCGCTGTTTTCACGCAAGGCGTTGGTGTCGCTGCAAGCGTTTATCGACGATGAAGTCGCGCGCCTCGTCGATCAATGCGAGCACTTGCCGCGTTTCGATCTGGTCGCGAACATCGCGAGCGTGTTGCCGGTGCGCACGATCTGCCGTCTGCTCGGGTTTCCCGATGCGCATGGCGCGAGTTATCTGGAGGCGTCGGCGGGCGCGTGGCAACTGATCAGCGGCGCGCCGATGTCCGCCGCGGAACACGCGCTCGCGGCCATGCACACCGAAGCCTTCCTCGCGCAAGTCGAATCGTTCATGCGGGCGATCGACCCTCACGCCGCGCCCGATCATGCGGCCTCGCGCTTCCTGCGGCTCGAACAGGAAGGCGGCATCGGCCGGCGCGAAATGCTCGTCAATATCCTGTTTCTGTTTATCGCGGGATACGGCACGACGCTGCTGTCCATCGGCAATAGCGTCGCCGCGCTGCTGCGCGAGCCGCGCGCGTGGCAGGCGCTGAAGGACGACATTTCGCTCGTGCCGCAAGCCGTGCGCGAACTGTATCGCTACGATCCCGCAGTGCAGTCCGTGTTTCGCTATGCATGGGACGATGTGGAGATCGACGGCTGCCGGATTCGTCGCGGCGAACGCGTGATGCCGCTCATCGGCGCCGCGAATCGCGACCCGGCGGTGTTCGCCGCGCCCGATGAGATTCGCTTCGAACGCGAGGCCGGACGTTCGCTGACGTTCGGCGCGGGTCCGCATAGCTGCATGGGACTGGCGCTCGCGCGGATGCAACTGGAGTCGCTATTGCGCGCGTTGACTCGGCGCATGCCGGACTTGCGGCTCGCGCCTGGTTGGCAGGCGCGGCAGCAGCACGGTTCGTTTCATGGGTATGACCGGTTGATGGTCGAGCGTTAGTTAGGCTGAGCGTTAGGCTGGTCGTGATTGAACGCGATGCGCGTGAGGCTCGCGCATCTTGCATCGCATATCGGGTTGTCACTCGGACAGGAACTTCACGTCGCCCCGGTTGCCCGTATAGGTGTCGTACGACACCACCTGCGGGCCGCTGCCGCCTTGCGTATTGTTCGAACCGATCAACGTGATGCGGCCGTTGTCGTTGCTCGCGACGATCTCGACGTGCTCATCGTCGCCGACGATGCAGATGTCGCCCGGTTTCGCCTCGTTGCGGCTCACCGTGCGCCAGCCGTCGCCTTTCAATTCGCTGTGAAGCGTCGACACGAGATTCGTGTGCTGCGACTCGGAGATCTTTCCGGACTTCACGAGACACGCCGACGCGAAGTTCGCGCAGCACACGGTCGTGTCGACGCCCTTGTCCATCGGCACACCCTGGTCCGCCATGATGCTGGCCGCCGACTTGTGCAACTGCGTCTGGGCGACGCCCGCCGCATTGCCCGAGCCGGCCGGCCGCACATTCGCGTCGCCTCGCTCGACGGCGCCGTTCGCGTTGACCGCGCCCGTGCCGGATGAACTGCGATAGCTGGCTTGGGTGACGCCGCCGCTGCTCGTCGGGAGCGAAGGCATGGAGGGCATGGAAGGCATCGGCATGCCCGACGATTCCTGCGATGGACTCGTGATGCTCAACAGGAACTGCAGGAAGAGTTGTTCGAGCGCGTTGTCACCCATGCCGCCTGGCGAATTCCAGTTCGCGCCGACGTTGCCGCCGACGTTTCCCCACGCGTTCGGTTGCGTCGTGATGGATCGCGTGAACAGCGACGAAGGATCGGCCGCGCCCGTATATCCGCCTGCCGGATAGGACAGCGTGGAAAATGCGCTATACGTCATGACGACTCCTTGTTAGCGAAGCGACGCGGTGGCCTGGCGCGCGTTGTTGCCGGGCACGCTTGAATGTAAACGCGGCGCGATGCAGTTGCCGTGTGCCGCGCGCAACGATGCGCAATAAAGCGAAGCGGACGATGAGGTGTTGCGGCGGGGTGCGGGGTGGACGTTAGCGGTTGTCGCGGGTACTTGCATGGCGTTGCGGCATTCTCGCGGGAGCCGACATAGAAAGCGATTCTGCGCAAGTTCGTTCGGCGGGTTGCGACGTGCGGCGGCGCGCACGCTTCGTCGTTGCGCGGCATCGCGGCGATCTCGCGCAGGTCGCCGCAAGAAGTCGATTCTGCGTAGATCCGTCCGGCGCTTCGCAGCGTGCCGGCGCATCCGTCGCGCTTCATGTCTACTACCGCCATTGCGTTGCGTCGAGATCGCCGTGCCGAAACATTCTCTTTCCGCGCTCTGTCCCGTGGCCGCGTTGCATGCGCCTGCTGTCGCCGTCCGCGCGCTCGTCGCACTTGCGCTCGCGAGTCTACTCACCGCGTGTGCCGACCCGACGCCCGGTTCCATGCAACTGAAGATCGCCCAGCAGCAGAAGCTCGTCCCGCCTGCCAACGAAACCTTGCCGCTGTCGCTGCGAGCCGGATCGCAGGAGGTCCTTCAAGACGTGTTGAGCGCGGTCGGCGATGAAGTGTGGAGCTGCCGGCGAAGCGGCGGCGCGCTTCAGTGGACGTCGACAGGCACGGAAGCCACGCTCGTCGACCAGGCGCGCAAGAGCGTCGGCACGGTGATGCCCAACCGCATGTTCAGCGCGTACGACGGCAGCTACATGATCGGACGCCTCGCCGCCGACCAGACCGTCACGCCCGACGCGCTGCCGTGGCAACGCATGGACGCGCGCTTCAATGCCGGCGAGCGCACAGGCGAAGGCCGCTTTGCGAGGACGACGTCGGTGCAGCGCGTGCTGACCTCTGGCGGGCTTCCGCCGAATCCGGCTTGCGACCAGGAAGGCGTGTCGCTCTTCGTGCCGTATTCGGCGACGTATTTGTTCTATCGCGCGAGCGACCCCGCCGCAGTGGTGCCCGCGCCGGAGCCGCCGTTGAGCGCGGCGTCGGCTGCGCAATAGCGTGGTCGGGTCTTGCGTCACGCACGAGGCGAAACACGACACATCAAATTCGCACGAAACGCGTGACGTATAGCGCCTAACGCGGCGCCCGCCTCACACGCGACGCCCGACGCCACACTCCCGCTTCTCGCGCGCCGCGCCGCTGCATGCTTCGGAGGACTCGATGAACTTCCGCTTTCCGCCACTGACCTCTCTTCTACCCAGCCGCGATAACGCCGCGACTTCATCACAACAGCAACCGCAGCCACAAACCCACCCCACCACCCCCGACACCCAGACCCCGCTCAGCGGCCTCGCCCGTCTGTCCGACCGCGTGCGCCACAATCCGGTCACGCGGATTTTCCGCGCGTCAAACACCACGGTAACCGTGCTCGAATCGACGCTCACCGCAGCCGGCAGCGTCGCCAACCCAGCCGCCGATACGCGCTTTCCCCGTCCGCCGCAACGTGCGCCGGCGCAGGAACCGGCATCGCTCGACAGCGCGGCAATCGCGATCGGCGCACAGGGCGCGCAACTCGCGAACGCGTCGATCGGACGCACGGCCGCCTTCCTGGCCGACGACGCCACGCGCGGCGCGCTGCCCGTGCCGAAGTTCATGAGTCCGCGCGCGATCGGCCAGACGCTGCGCCGTCTGCGTAACCGCGAAGCCAACGCGGCCGCCCGCGAATGGGCGCAAACGCTCGACGATCACTTCATGCAGCCCGTGATCGCCGTGAACCGGCTCTTCCCGATTCCAGCCGATGCCACGCCGGAGGTGGCGGACGCGCGGCAGACCGCCATCAATAGCCTGCTCGACGGACTCACGCTGCGCAGACCCCGGCCGGCGCGTGGCGATGCGTCGTTGCCGCCGGCCGTCGAACGCCTGCCGCAGGAGTGCGTGGTGCCGGTCGCGGAGGCGCTCGCCGAGGCGAGCGGCGGCGATCCCGCGCTGGCCGCGCGAATTCTCGAACGCTTGCAGCAGCCGCTAGACATCGCCAGTAATGCACCACCCGACAAGTCCAACGCACCCGACGCAACCGATCTGGAACCCCGCACCTGGCGCTGCGCGCAAAACCTCGCGCAGGCGCGTTGCGCCGCACTCGAAGGTCTGCTGCGTTTGCAGTTCGGCGACAGCGCCCCGCATGCGGAGCGCGGCAACAGCGCGGCCGCGCGGCTCGTCGTCTATTTGCAGGCCGGCCACAAGCTGCGTTCGATGGACGCCGACCTCGGCGCGACGCCCACCGATCTCAACGACGACGCGACGTATCGCATGTTCATCGACGATCCGTATGGCCGGCACGCGATGCTCGCGCTCGATGCGGCGCGGCGTCTGCCGTCCGACGCCGTCGACGCGAACGAGACCAACGCCCACGACATCGGCGCGTGCGAGATCGAAGCGATCACGGCTTACCGTCTGTGGCAAATGGGCTTCGACGAAAGCGGCCCCGGCTCCGATCTGGAGCGCGCGTCACAATTGCTGTTCGACGGCGGCACGACGTGGGTTGAGCGCGGCGCAGAGCGGCAGCAGCGCAAGGACGCGGCGCTCGGTTCGATCGACGGCGCACCGCCCGCCCAGCGCTTCGCGCATGCGAAGGCGCGCGTGGGGCTTGCGGTACACGACGTGCCGCGCGTGTTCGGCAGGAACCGCTCGCCGATCGGCGCCTCGAGTCTGCTTGGCGCCGACACGCCGTTCTTCGACACGACGCGCGGACGGTACGACACCGCGCTGATCGCCGCCCGCACCGCGCTGCTCGACTACAGCAACGAGCAGTTGCCACGCGCGGCCACGCCCGGCCGGATGCTCACGCATGCGCTGAACGCGGAGCGCCTGCGGGCATGGACCGATGCGCGCCCCGATGTGCCATCCGACGCGCGGCTTCGCGAGTTGCAAAAGCGCCGGCCCGAATCGTTCGAAATCGGCCGGCGCGACGCGCGGCGGATGTGGGACGCCGCGCGCGCACGCGTCGCCGCAATGCGTGGGCAAGGCGATCCGCGAGCGCAGCGCAACGTCGAGCGCTGCTTGCGCATGTTCGACGATCGCGAGCGGCGCCGACGCTTCGTCGATGAAATGACGGACGGCGGCTTCACGCTTGCCACGCTCGAACGCTGGTTCAATGCAAGCGCGATGGCCGCCGACGACGCCCCGCTCGCCGAGCCCACGCAGCGCAATCTGCAGGCCGCGCACGATCTGCTGGACAACCCCGGCATTGCGCCGCTCGAACGGATCACGACGCGCAACTTGCGCGAACAGCATCTCGCGCTGATGGCGCAGAACGTGCCGGGCACGGGCTTCACATCGTATGACGGCAATGCGCTCGGGCTCGACGCCAGCGCGTGGGGCAACTTGCCCGCGAAGCTGCTGGTCTCCGCGGGACCGATCGTGACGGTACTCGGCGGGCGCGATTCGATGTATTCGATCGGCACCGCGTACGAAGGCGGCCAGATGATCTTCGGCAACCGCAGCCGCGTGAACGGCGCGCTGGGCGCGCAAGGTTTCGTCGGCGCGGCGCTCGATGTGGCCGGCGTCGCGGGCATGGCGGGCGGCTGGGCATCGTCGGGCGTCGGCGGCTCGCTTGCGTGGGAGCAGTCGGTCGTGTTGCGCGCGCGGCGGCTCGCGCCCACGCCCGCGACCGCCGCGCACGAGGCCGAGGTCTGGCACAAGGACAGCCGGCAGATGGTCAACGCGTACTGGGACGCAGCCGAACAGGCACAGACACCCGACGAGTTCATGCAGATTCTCGCCGCCGGTATCGCGGACAACGAACGTATTTCGCTGTCGTCGCAAAGCAATAACGCGACGTCGGTCACGGCGACGCCGCTGACCGTCGGCGGCGTCGCGCGTGCGAACGTGCCGGGCGCGAGTTCGCCGGATCGCGTCGGCGTTTATGCGGGCGTGAGCTCGGGCGTGACGCTCTATTCCGCCGCCGATCTGAAGGAGAGCGGCGCGCTTGCCAGCACGATCGGCGCGACGTCCGTGCAGGGCTCGCTGACAGCGAGCGCGGGCGCGCAGTTCGCGCCGCGTGCGATTGCGCTCCGCGACGACGGTTTGAGCACGGGCTTGGACTTAGGCGACGTGGGATCGGTCAGCCCTGCCCCGAAGACGCTGGCCGGCGCGGCCGTCGACGTCACGCCGTTTGGGCGCTCGTCGTTCGTCTTCGCGATGCGCGATAACCGCGGCCTCGTCGCCGAATACACGATGCAGGACCGCATGTTCCGCAACGCCGACGACTGGGCCCGCTCGGTGCGCGCGAATCCGGCGTGGGTGCACGGCATCGGCGCGCAACGGCTGCAACAGGTGATCGAGCAGACGCAGTTGGAATCGTCCGGTGAGTTTTCGTTCGGCGAACGCTGGGTCATCAAGGATGAATGCGTACCGCGCCTGAACCAGTATCTGACGTTGTCGAATCAGTTGCGCTCGCGTCTGGAAGATGATGCGTCCACGCGGACGCTGAGCCGCGCGGAGCGTGCGCTGATCGAGGCGAAGCTGCGCACGCTCGAACGGAAAATGCAGAGCGCGTTCGAAGACCCGTCGGCGTGGCGGCCGCTCGGCTTGTTCGGTTTGCGTGAGGTCGCGCGAAGCAGCTCGCAGGGCTGGAAATATGGACTGCGGGCATCGCATGAGCAAAGCCGGATCGGCAAGAGCCTGACGTTCTGGACGCCGGTGTCGGAACCGGAGGGTGAATCGGCTGCGTTGGAAGTTGGTGGCGTGGTGCCGACGCATGCAAGCACGGGCACAGCGGCCGCTGACGCGCCAGGCGGCGCGATGTAACGACGGGCGGAGGCTTTGTCGATGGCTTTGGCTGCTGGCCGCAGCCCCCAACTACAACACCTCCCCCGCCGTCGATACACCTTGCCGCGCTTCGTCCGCGATCAGCCGTTCCATGATGCGGCGCGCGTGCACCGCGCCCGCGTCGATCGGCAGCATCGCCGGGCGCAGCGACCAGAAATCGCGTTCGCCGATCATGCGTTGCTGCGCTTCGAGCATCGGAATGTCCTCATCGCGAAACGGCGCGAGCAGGCTTTGCGCCGTGCGGCTCACCAGCTCCGCGCCATGCTCGCCGATCGCGCGCGGCAAACCGAACGCGAAAAAATAATGCGAACTCGCGGCGGTTTCGGGGGTGAGCCAGTGCGCTGAAACCGCTTCGCGCGTCGTCTCCGGCAAGCCGCTTTCGCAAATGCGCACGACGATCGTGAGCAGCCCTGGCGGTATCCATTGCACGTCGAGTTCGCGGTCGGCGCGCTCGCCATAGAGCAGATTGAAACTCTGCGTGAGCATCGGCCGCAGATATTCGCCCTTCATCTCGCGACGCACCGACACCGTGTTGCCCGCGACCGTCGCACGTACCGCGCCGCTCGCCATCTGCTCGCTGCCGAGCGTTTCCGGATGCAGGTACTGAAAGTGGCTCAGGTCGAGCAGATTGTCCGCGCTCAACTGATAGTTCGCGTGCGTGTGCAGATAGCGCTCGCTCGTGAAGTTCTCTTGCGGATCGAGATAGTCGAACGCGGGAAGCGGCGTATCCGATGCGCGTTGCGGATCGCCCGGCCATAGCCAGATCGCGCCGTATCGTTCGCGCACCGGATAGTGACGCGCTTCAGCGCGCGCGGGCACGCGGCCATCGCCGTGCGGATTGAACACGCAGCGGCCTTCCGCGCCAAAACGCAGTCCGTGATACGGACATTCGAGCGCACCGTCGACCACGCGTCCGCGAGACAAAGGCGCGAAGCGATGCGGGCAGCGATCCGCGAGCGCAACCGCATGTCCGCCGGCAACGCGATACAGCACGACGGGCTCGTCGAGCAGCGTGCGCGCCAGCGGCGCATCCGCCGTGACCTCGCTGGACAGCGCGGCGACATACCAGGCGTTGAGCAGATACGGCACGGCGAGTCTCCAGTCGGATCGAGGCACGATTCACCTGCGGCGAGCCCATATTAGGCAATCCGTAATTAAACACGCTCAACAATTCTCATAGCGGTAAATAACGGCAGACGCGCAATTAAGCAGGCGCTCGTGCGGAAATAAATGCGTATTACGGATTGCAAGCGATGGACGCGCGTGTCGCTTGCCCCCAATACCGCAGCGGTTAAATATTGGCCGGCGTCTAAACCGCGCCCTAACCTTACACGAACATTACATCAATGTAAGGATCGCGCGTAAACGGCTGTCGCAAAAGCGATTTCCGCGCTTCGCGCAGCTTCGCGTCTGTAAGGTTTAACGCGCCCTGCTCCGTCATTATTTTTTCGGCAAGCGGCAAAAAACGTCTATTGCGCCGAGTGAACTACGAGAAACAGGTAGTCGAAAAATGGCAATTTCGTGATCCGCTTTTCAATCAGGCGATTGAATCGCGGTGAGGAAACAAAACGTTACATCCTTGATGGACCGCTCCCTCTACTGTCGAGTCATTCGAATTGCGTAATCGGCCCAAACCGCAAACGCATCCGCCTACCCGTTCCACGAATGACGTTCGCCTTTCGCCCGTGAGTCTCGCGGGCGAGCGGTATCGCACGGAGGAAAAATGAAACTTGCAGTGATGACCAGAAGCGCAACACTGTTCGGGTTGATCTGCCGTTGTTTCGAAGCCGACGGCGCGGTCTGCCATCGGTTCGCCGATGACGTCGCCTTCGCGCGCGCAATCTATCGCGACGAATACAGCGCGATCCTGATCGACGCCGACACCGGTCTCAATCCGCTGCGCCCGGTGCTCGCGCGGCGTGCCTGCTATGCCGACCGCCGCGCGCCGCTGATCGTGATCGGCGCGGGCCACGACCGCGAAGCCATCGCGCGGCTGTTCGATGCGGGCGCGGACGACGTCGTGCTGTCGCCCGTCGATGCGCGCGAGGTGATGCTGCGTGTGCACCTCGCATTGTTCCGCGTGCAACTACAGAGCGCCGATTCGAGCGACACGCTGGAATGCGGCGCATACCGGCTCGATCGCCGCAACTGCACGGTTCACGTCGACGGCCACGCGGTGCGCCTCACGCCGCGCGAATTCGCGATTGCGTGGCTGCTGTTCTCGCGCCGCGGCGAATATGTGAGCCGCCGCCAGATCGCGGGCGCTGTATGGAGCCGTTCCGAAGACATCATTGGACGCACGCTCGAACAGCACATCTACAAGCTGCGCAAGAAGCTGGAACTGAACGGCCCGTGGGGCGTGCATCTGCGGACCTTGTATGCGCACGGCTACCGCATCGAGATGACTGATACGTCGGACGCAGCGCTTGAAGAAAGCGTTGAAAGCGCGGAGAGCATGGATAGCGTGGATTGCGTGGATAGCCACGGCGTCGCATTGGAGACACTGCACGACGATGCCCGCACAGCCGCGGCCATGACCTGCCTCGCACCGATGCAGCCCGTCGCTGCGCCGGCCGCGCCGCCTCGCGCCGAAGTGCATCCCGCCGATAGCGCGGTGGCCCGCAATGCGCCCGCGTGGGGCGACTCGCAAGCAGCGTTCGCCGCGTCCGCGAGCAGCGCGCCGAAAGCGCCGTACGCGTTGCTGAGCGCAGCCGCCCTCGCCGCGCGCACGCGCGGCAACGGCTAAGCCCCAAGCGTCGCGCTCAAAACTCGATGATGCGCGGCGACAGCAGAAACAAGCGCTCCATGTGACTGCGCTGGTCGTCGCGATAACGGAACAGCCCGCCGATCAGCGGAATCTTCGAAAGACCCGGTACGCCGGTTTCGCCGTTCGTCGACGTATCGACGCGATAGCCGGCAATCAAAAGACTCTCGCCCTGCCCGACGAACGACTCCGTGTTGATCGTGCTGGTCGTAATCACAGGAATGTTGTCGACCTGCTGCGAGGTAATCGCGCCGTCCTCGATATGAACGTTCAGCTTGATGTCCGTCCTGCCGTTTTCTTCCACGACGAGCGGCAACACGCGCAGCGACACGCCGGTCGACACGCTGTACAGATCCGCCGACGTGTAGCCCGACACGCGCACGAAGAAGCGCGTCTTCTGGTCCATCACGGCCTCCACGTTATTGAGCGTCGCGACCTTCGGGCTCGCATCGATCTTCGCGAGATTGCTTTGCTGCAGCGCGTTCACGCGCGCGAGCAGATAGCGGCCCGCGTTGCCGAGCACCGCCGTGAGCGATCCGCCGAGCGGCGTCGTGTTGATGACGGTCGTGCCGTCCGACAGCGTCTGCGTGCCGAAGATCGGATCGATGTTGCCGTTGTAGCCGTTTTGCTGCGTCGTGCCGTTGCCGGTCTGAATGTCGATGTGACTGTTATGCGCGCGCCAGTCGACGCCGATCTGCTTGAGCGCGTTGTCGTCGATCTCGATGATATGCGCCTCGATTTCGATCAGACGCGGCCGCACGTCGAGCTTGTCGATCAGGCTTTGATACTGCGACAGGCGTTGCGGCACGTCCCGGATCAGCACCGAGTTCGTGCGCGGATCGGCTTCGATCACGGGCAGCGTCTGGCTGCCGCTCACCGACGTGTCGCCGCTGCCGCCGTCGCCGCTATCGGACGAACCGACCGACTGCATGCCAGGGCCACCGCCCGCGGCCATGCCGTTCAGCAATCCGGCCGATGCCCGGCGCGACGCCGCCGTTCGCCGCAATGCCGGCAGGCAGCGGCGGATTCACGCCGCTTTCGTAGCCGCCGCCGTCGGTGCTGCCGGTCACGTCGCGCATCGGTTGCAGGCGGCGCATCGTCGGTTCGCGCGCCGCGCGATTGGCGGCCTGCTCGTAGCTGTCCGCGCCGTTGCGCCCGCGCTTGTCGCGCGGATGGTACATCGACGACAGCACGTTCGCGACGCCCGACACGGTCACCGTCTTGCCGTCGATCTCGACGTTGTGATCCGCGGCCCACGCATGATGCAACTGGAACACGCGAATCATCGAGCCCGAGCGCTGCGCCGCGTTGTCGTCGAGCCGGCGCGCGACTTCCGACACGAGTTGCACGTACGCTTGCGGGCCGCTCACGAGCGCGGTGCTCTGGCTCTCGTCGTAAGTGATCGGAAAGCGCGAATTCTCGATGCGCAGTTGCGTGAGCGCCGCGCGCAAGTCGGCGGCGCTCGCATGATCGAGCTTGATCACGCGCCGCGTGACGGTGTTCACATCGCTGATCGACAGCACGCTGCCGTCGTAGAACCACACGAAGCCGAAGCTCGACGCGAGCGTGTCGAGAAAGCGCTGCGGCGGCATGTCGAAGCGGCCGCTCACGCTGCCGTGGACGTCGCCGGAAATGGTTGCGGGCACACCTTGTCCGGCGGTGAAATCGCGCAGCACGTCTTTCACGTCCTGCCCTTCGGCGCTGACGTGGACCACGGAACTGCGCCAGCGGATCGCGGCGGCTTCGGCGGGCGCCGCGAGCAAGGCGGGCAACGCGAAGACAAGAGACGCTGCCAGCCGGGCAGCAAGCATGAGCCGTTTGTTGTTCATGGGTTCCACGATGTCCACGATGGTCGATGGGTTGGCCGTGCGTCATGCAACGTGAGCCGGCGATGCCCAATGTATCGAAGCGTGTGAAGCACATCCTCAACAAATCTGACGGTTCATGCGCATTTGAGGAGTGTTGAGAATTGGCGGCGCGGCGTGCGCGCTTATTTGCCCGCTCATTGCCCGCTTATTTGCGCAGCGGCCCCGCGATGGCGCGCAACTGTTCGCCGAGTCCCGAGAGCACGAGCTGATCGCGGACCTGGTCGACAAAAATCCCGACGAAGAGCGCAAGCATCATCACCGTGAGCGCGCCCTTCACCGGCTGACTGAGCGTCATCAGCTCGAGTTTTTGCGCCGACTTCGCCGCGAAGCCGAACGCGAAATCGACCAGCAGCAGCATCAGCATCATCGGCGCGGCGAGCTTGGCGGTGGTCTGCATCAGCGAGTCGGTTTGCTGCAGCACGAAGCTTTCGAGCACGTTCGCGGGCACCGGCGTCGCGGCGGTCAACGGCCACCAGTGATACGACTCGTACAGCGCGCCGAGCAGGAACGTCATGCCGCCGAAGGTCCAGAACGCGACGCTCGCCACTTGCGCGAGCAAGGTGCCCGTCGGCGTGGACTGCTCTTCGCGCAATGGATTGGTGATCTGCACATTGTTGTAGCCGGCCAGATCGTCGACGTAGATGCCCGCGCCTTCCGCGACCCAGAATACCGTCGATGCCGCAAAGCCCAGCAGCAGGCCAATGGCCGCCTCGCGCAAGCCGATCACGACAAGCGCCGTTCCGGTCAGCGACGTATAGAGCGAAACCGGCTGACCATACGCGATGAACGAGCTGAACAGCAGCACGACGCCATTGCGCACCACGCCTTGCAGGATGCCGTCCGCCGTCGGAGGAAACAGGTAGAGCATCACGAAGAGGCGCACCGAGCACACGCCGAGCACCGTCAGCGAGCGGATCAGTGTGGCGCCGAATTGCGGCAGCGTGGTGATGGTGTCGTACATTATGGATGGCTAATCAAATTTGGAACCGTGTGGCGTGCTCATTGCGCGGTGTCTTCAAAGGGCTCTGCCGTGGATGCCGGTCGGCGGACGCAAACGCGCTAGCGCGGTTTCCTCCGCTTCGTCGTCCTCGGCGTCGGTGGCTTGACGGTCCAGCTCGACATGCAAGTGCGCGATGCGCTCGCCGCACAGATCGATGCGGCTGCGATTCACCGCCAACGCGCGCGTAGCCGCGGCGAGTTCGTCGGCCTTGCCGCGCAACGTGGTGTCAATCGCTGCGAGTTCGCCTTCCATCTGCTGAACACGCACGGTGACGACATCGGCGTAGCGCATCGTCGCGTTGAGTTCGGCGAGACGAACGGCGCTGCCGCCCGTCATCATCTGCGCGATGCGGGCGTGAAAGCCGCGCAATTGCTCGCGCTCGGCCTCCGTGCGCGCGAGTTGCGCGTCGCGTTGCGCGAGCGCTTCGGCATGCGCAGCGCGCGCGGCGATCAGGGCCGCTTGCAGACGGCGCTCGAGCCGCTCGCGACGGCCTATCGTCAATTGAAGCGCGGCCACCCGTCGTCGTGTCGTCTCGGGACTGTGCGTCGTGCTCATCGTGTCAACCGTTCGCCAGTTGGAAAAGCCGCGCCTCGGTGTCCTGCGGCGCGGCCAGTTCATGCGTCGCCTGATTGAAGAACGCGCGGATCGCGTCGATCTTGCGAATCGCCTCGTCGGCAAGCGGATTGCCGCCCGGTTGATATTCGCCGATCTGCAGCAGCATCTCGACCTCGCGATGCTTCGCCAGCAACTCGCGCAGCCGGCCTGCAGCGCGCACATAGTCGGGCGTCATCACTTGCGGCATCACGCGAGACAGGCTCGCAAGCACGTCGATGGCCGGATACTGGTTTTTGGCGGCGATTTCGCGCGACAGGATCATGTGTCCGTCGACGATCCCGCGCACTTCCTCGGCAATCGGATCGTTGCCCGACTCGTCCTCGGCGAGCACCGTGTAGAGCGCCGTGATCGAGCCGTGCTCGCCCATGCCCGCGCGTTCGAGCAGGCGCGGCAACTCGGCGAAGATCGACGGCGGAAAGCCGCGCCGCGCGGGCGGCTCGCCGGCGGCGAGGCCGATCTCGCGCTGCGCGCGGGCAAAGCGCGTGAGCGAATCCATCATCAGCAGCACGCGTTGGCCGCGGTCGCGAAAGTGCTCGGCAATCGCGGTCGCGACATAAGCCGCCTTCGCGCGCTCGATCGACGAACGGTCCGAGGTCGCGCACACGACGATGGAGCGCGCCATGCCCTCGGGTCCGAGAATCAGCTCGACGAACTCGCGCACTTCGCGGCCGCGCTCGCCGATCAGCGCGATCACGGTCACGTCGCATTGCGCGCCGCGCGCGAACATGCCGAGCAGCGTGCTCTTGCCGACGCCCGCCGGCGCGAAGATGCCCATGCGCTGACCTTCGGCGAGCGTCATCATGCCGTCGACGACGCGCACGCCGGTTGCAAGCGGCGTGTCGATCATGCGCCGGCTCATCGGCGAAGGCGGGTTCGCGAAGACCGGGCGCTCTTCGATGGTATCGAGCGGCCCGAGTCCGTCGATCGGCTCGCCCAGGCTGTCGATGACGCGGCCCAGCAACGCGTCGCCGACCGGCACCGTCAGCGAACGGCCTAGTCCTACGACGCGTGTCGAGCGCGAGATGTCGGCGAGCCGCGAGAACGGCGACAGCAACGCGACGTCGCGCGTGAAGCCGATTACTTCGGCATGCTGAAGTAATTCGCCGTTCGCCGAGCGCAGCTCGCACAGTTCGCCGAGCGTCACGTCGAGTCCGGCCACCTTGACGAGCGTGCCGATGACTTCGAGCACCTTGCCGGTTCGCGCGATGCTCGCTGTCGACAGGATCTCGTGTTCGATCGCATCGGCGAGGCGCTCGGCATCGAAAAGCGGAAGCAGCGCGTCGTCGGGGTCGTCGGCTTCGTGCATGGCGGGCGCATTGGCTGCGCGCGGCGGGGTCATCGCGAGCCCTCGTCGTGCCCGCCGTTCCAGTCACCGTCTGCATGGGCGAGTTCGGCGGCGTCGTGCTCGTGCTCGTGCTCCTGCACATACGGCGCGAGCGATTCGGCGACCGCGCCGAGTTCGCTCGCGGACTGCTTGAGCGCCCGGGAGACAGCGAGCCGCATCGCGCGCATTTGCGTCGCGAGGCTCGCGTCGATGGCGCCGAAATCGGACTCGCACAGGCAACTGCCGGGCGCGAGCCGCTTGTCCGCGACCACCGACAGCGGAAACGGCCGGCCGAGATCGCGCCAGCGCGCGGACAGCCGTTCGAACGCGACGCAGGCCTTGTCGTAATCGACCGGGCTCACGGCGACGCGCAGCCACGTCGCGCCTTCGACGATGCGGTCGACTGCCGACAGCGCCCGCTCGAACAGTTGATCGGCCTGCTGGACCTGCACGATCTGCTCGACGGCCACGGTCACGATGCTCGCGATCCGCTCGCGCATTTTCAGTTGCGCGCGGCGTTGGCCGGCGCCCGCGTCCGCGAGCCGCTCGACCCAGTCCGCGAGCGCGCGCTGTTCGCCGTCGCGGTAACCGCGGGTGGCGGCGTGCTCGTACTCGTCGCGCGCGGCCGCGAGAATCGTTTGCGCTTCGGCGTGCGCGGCGGCGATGATCGCCGCGGCTTCGTCGCGTGCGGCGGCGAGGGTTGCTTCGCGGTCGGCGGCGAGTTGCGCGTACGCGGCGTCGATTTCGATCAGCGCGCCGAACGTGGCGCGCGGCACCACGTCCGCATGCGCGCCGACATGGCCACGGCCGTGTGCGTCGCCGTCGATGCTGACCGCGGCGGGCAGTAGACGGTCCGATCTCAGCCAAATAGCCATGCCCACTCCGGAAGCAGTTCGGGAAGTTGCGCGAAGAGGAACGCCGTGCCGCCGGTGTCGAGTTCGCGCGCGGTCGTGGCGGGCCACGGCGGGGGTAAGTCGCGGGGCAAGGCGAGGCGTAGGAGCGGACAGGGGCATGGCCACGCGAACAGCGCCGCCTCCTGCGCATCGCTGGCGGACAGCGCCAGGTCACGTGCGATCAGCGCATAGCCTTCGTACGCCATCCTTTCCGCGTCGAGTTCTTCGAGCGAAGGCAGATGTCCACGCGTGACGAGGCGCGCTACATCCGGCACATTAGCCGACGCGCCGCCAGCGCCGCCGCCATGCCTCGGCGCAGCACCCAACCGTTCGAGCGGCACGCCGATCCATTCCGCGAGGCGGCGGCGGCTCGGCTTGTCGATCAACCTGCGCACCTCCGCCCGACGCAACAGCAGCGCGCGCATGCGCAGCACGCGCAACGCGTCGTCGACGGGCAACGCATCGAGCACGAGCGGACTGGGCGCGCGCAAGCTGTCGAAGTCCGGCAGCGGCACGCCGGCCGCGCGCAACAGCGCCCGCGAACAGGCGGCAACGGCACCGGTGTCTGTGTTCGCCAGCGCGTCGCGCAGTGCGTCGAATGAGGCGGATACCGTGGCCGGCGACACATCGAGCGCGGGCGCCCACCATGACGGATGCGCCCAGCGCGCGGCGTCATTTGCATTGCGCTGCCACGCGGCGAGCGCGGCAGCGGCGCGAGAAAATGGGAAGGCTGCGGGGGATGGTGCGGAGCGTGCTGTTGCAAACGCGGTGGATGCGGGCGTCGAAAGCGCAGAGGAAGAACTCGCTGATCCCGTCCCCGCCAACCCAACCGAAGAACCCGCCGATGCCTGAGCCGAAAGCGCAGGCGAAGACCCCGCCGCCCCCGACGCGGCTAACCCACCCGAAGACACCGCCGCCATCATCACGCCGCAGAAGAAGGTTTCGCACGCCGCCACTTGCCGACGAGCGCGCTGATTCGTGCATAAACACGCGGATACAGCGGACCCGCCGCGCCCTTCGCCGGCATCCCGCGCCGCAGCCACAGAAAGAGACTCGCGGCGCCGACGAGAAACACCAGCGCCGCACCGATCAGCGTCGGCAGCGGCGAGACTTGCGCGGGCGCGGGCTTCGGCAGATCGACAGGATCGGCGGCCACCGCCGTCACGCTCACCGCGTCGTAAGTCAGACCTTCGACGCTATGCATCACCAGCGTCTTGATCTGCGGCACGAGCGCGTTCGCGTCGGAATCGGGCCGGTACTTGATGAACACTGACGCCGACGACGGCTTCATCTGCTGCGCAAGCGGATCGTTGTTCGGCAGCACGATCTGCACGCGCGCGACGATCACGCCGTCGATCTTCGAAAGCGTCGCCGACAATTCCTGCGACAAGCCGTAGATAAAGCGCACGCGTTCCTCGGTCGGCGTCGACACGAGGCCGTCCTTCTTGAAGAGGCTGCCGAGATCGTCGTAACGGCTATGCGGGAGGCCGCGCTCGCGCAGCACCTGCATTGCGTGGACGAGCTGCTTGTCGTCGACTTCGAGCGTCCAGGTCTTGCCGTTGTCGATGGTGCTCTTGGACGCGTCGACGCCCTGCTCCAGCAGCGCCACCACCATCTCGTTCGCGTCCTGTTCGGTCAGATTGCGATACAACTCCTTCTGGCAGCCCGCGAGCAGCATACAGCCGGCAAGCGCAAGCCCGAGCGCGGCCGCGCGCATCGCGCGGACCGGGTTGTGTCTTGCTTGCGTGGCCTCTCGCATCGTCCGCAACATAGGCCTATTGATTCTTCATCAGCGTTTCGACCGACGACTTCGACGAGTTGACCACGCCCATCTTGGCCTCCATGTCGAGTTGCGTGCTGGCGAGTTCGAGCGTCGCTTTCATCGCGGCTGCGGTCATCTCCTGGACCGACATGCTGTTCGCCTGGCTCGACAACGCGACCACGTCGTTCACCGACTTCTGAATCTCCGCGTCCTGCGACGCCGCCATCTTCGCGATCACATTGGTGCTCATGTCGTCGCCGCGATTGGGCGGCGCCATGCGCGGATTCTGCATCAGCGATTTGAAGCGGTCGCCGGCCTGTTGCAGCGATGCGTCGCCACCGGCCGCGTGCGATGCCGGCGCTGCCGCTTGCAACGCGGCCGCAATCTGCTGGTTCGTCACAGGAAGTGTCATGCTCAGCCTCGTGCCGTTGAATGTTTCGGATGACGTAGTATCATGCCGACCGCCGCAATCAGATAATCAGATGCGCAAATAGCCTTGCTGCGCGATCGCCTCGTTATGCGCGGCGGTGGGCGGCGGCGGGCTCATGGCGGGCGGCTCTTGCGGCAGGTCGTCGTTGAGCGCGGTGATCGACAGCGGCACTTCGAAGGTGCCGCCGTTGCGATAGACGCGAATCGCCTCGCGCAGATCGTCGCGAGCTTCGAGCGCGCGCACGAGCTGGCGCGTGTCGCGGTCCGGGTTCTGCGCGAGCGCGGCGCTCGCCCATTGACGCCAGCCGGCATCGCCCTTCACGGACAGGCAGAACGCGAGCAGCGCCTTCGCATACGAGAAGTGCGGCGCGCCTTCGATCACACGCGAGAACACGCGGATCGCATCATCCCAATGGCCGCGCTGCATGTAGAGCACGGCTTCCATCGTGTCGAGCTCGGCCATTCGCGGGCGCAACAGACGCAGCGCGTCGAGCGTCAATTCGATGTCGTACGGATCGGCTTCGAGCGTCGGAAAATTGTTGAGCAGCGCGCAGGACAGCGTGTCGATCAGACCGCCCACAATGGCCTGACTGCAGTTGAGGTAATCCGGCGTGGCGGTACTCATGGCGAGAACTCCTGCTGATGGACTTGTCGACGAAGCGCTGCCACGCAAGGCCGATTCAGCATCGGCATGCGGCGCGCAGCGATGCACCAGGATACCGCTGCGCTTTGCGCCGCAAATGCGCGATACGAAGCGAGCGTGATCCACGCGAAGTGGGCGAGCGGCGTGTCGTGCTCTCTGTCGTGCGTCGCGTGCCGTGCCACGCAGCGCCGCGAGCCCGAACTGCGTCGCTTCGTTTGCCGGACGCGGGCTTCGCATCCGCAGCGCCGCGTGGCGAGCGGCCCGCTACCGTCGGGCTACCAGGGCAAGGAGCCTCGTGACCGCATATCAAACACAGCGGCATACACGACGGCATACAGCGGCACCCAGCGCATGCGATGACCCGAGCGGAATGTCATGAGCGAAGAAAAAACCGAGCAGCCTACCGACAAACGCCTGCGCGACACACGCAAGGACGGCGAGACGTCGAAGAGCGCCGACCTGGTCGACGCCGCGACGATGGCCGCCGTCGTCGGCGTACTCGCGTTCGCGGCGGCGAGCTTCGGCGGCGCGCTGCGTTCGATCGTGACGACCGCGCTCGAGTTCGCGTCGGGCAATCACGATCAGCCGCTCATGTACGGGAAGCTGTTCGACCTCGGTAAACAGGCGCTCATCGTGATCGTGCCGTGCGTGGGCGCCGCGGCGCTCGCGGCAGTGGCCGCGCTGATGCCTCAAGTGGGCTTTCAGATCGCGACCAAGCCTGTCGTGCCCGATCTGAAGCACGTGAGTCCCGTCGACGGCGTGAAGCGGATTTTTTCGTGGCGCACGGTGATCGACCTCGTGAAGATGATCGTCAAGGCCGCGATTATCGGCGTGGTGATGTGGTTCACGATCAAATGGATTTTGCCGTTGATCGTCGGTTCGCTGTATCAGCCGCTGCCGGAATTGTCGAAACTCTTCTGGTCGCTGCTCATCAAGCTCTTTGCCGTTGCGGTGGCCGTGTTCATCGTGATCGGCGTGATCGACGTCAAGCTGCAACGCGTGCTGTTTCTGCGCAAGCTGAAGATGTCGAAGGACGAGGTCAAGCGGGAGCGCAAACAGATGGACGGCGACCCGAAAATCAAGGCGGAACGCAAGAAGCTCGCGCGCGAATTCGCGACGTCGGCAGCGCCCGCGCAGCGCGTCGGCTTCGCGAATGCGCTGATCGTCAATCCGACGCACTATGCGGTCGCGATCCGCTATGCGCCGGCCGAGCATCCGTTGCCGCTCGTGATCGCACGCGGCATGGACGAAAGCGCGGCGCAGTTGCGGCGCTTCGCGCGCGACGCGAATGTGCCGATCATCGGCAACCCGCCGGTCGCGCGCGCGCTCTACAGGGTCGGCATCGACGAGCCGATTCCCGAAGAGCTGTTCGAGACCGTCGCCGCGATTCTCCGCTGGGTCGATGCGATCGGCGCGCGGCAGATCGAGAACCCGCACGGCGGGCACAGCCACGACAGCCACAACAGCCACCACAACCTCCAGAGCCGCGATGTTCAAGACACTTAAGCTACCCGCCGTCGGTGAGATCGGCATCGCGTTGCTGGTGGTCGCGATCATCTCGCTGATGATCCTGCCGCTGCCGCCGTTTCTGATCGACATCCTGCTCGCGATCAACATCACGATCAGCGTGACCTTGCTGATGGTGACCATGTATGTGCCTAACGTGGTGTCGCTTTCGGTGTTTCCGTCGCTACTGCTTTTCACGACGCTATACCGGCTCTCGCTGAACATTGCGTCGACCAAGTCGATTCTGCTGCACGCGGACGCGGGCAACATCATCGAAAGTTTCGGCGAACTCGTGGTGGGCGGCAACCTTGTGGTCGGCATGGTCGTGTTCGTGATCATCACGACCGTGCAGTTCATCGTGATCGCGAAAGGCTCCGAACGCGTGGCCGAAGTCGGCGCGCGCTTCACGCTCGATGCATTGCCCGGCAAACAGATGAGCATCGACGCCGATCTGCGCGCGAACCTTCTCACGCCCGAAGAGGCGCGCCGCAAGCGCGCGACGCTGGCCGTCGAAAGCCAGTTGCACGGCGGCATGGACGGCGCGATGAAGTTCGTCAAGGGCGATGCGGTGGCCGGGCTCATCATCACGCTCATCAACATCATTGCGGGGATCGCGGTGGGCGTCGCGTATCACGAGATGACGGCGGGCGAAGCGGCGAACCGCTTTTCGATTCTGTCGGTCGGCGACGCGATGGTCTCGCAGATTCCGTCGCTGCTGCTTTCGGTGGCCGCGGGCGTCATGATCACACGTGTCTCCGACGAACGCGACGCGCGGCCTCTGTCGCTCGGCGACGAGATCGGTCGCCAGTTGTCGGCAAGCGCCCGCGCGCTCTACTTCGCGAGCCTGCTGCTGCTCGGCTTTGCCGCCGTGCCCGGCTTTCCGACATCGCTGTTCCTGCTGCTCGCGGCGATCCTCGCGTTCTGCGGCTATCGGCTCGGCAAGCGCAAGCCCGCCGCGACCACGCATGCGGGCGAAGCCGTCAACGCGATGCAGCGCGCCGGCTCGAAAGCCGAGACGCCCGCGATTCTCACGCGTGCGCCGCAGTTCACCTGCCCGCTCGGCGTGCGCATCTCGCCCGACCTCGTCGCGCGTCTGTCGACGGCCGCGCTCGACCGCTCGTTCGAAACCGAACGCGCACGTCTGCAGGAGTATCTCGGCTTGCCGTTTCCCGGCATCACGATGTGGACCAGCGACGAGTTGCCCGCGTCGAGCTGCGAACTGCTGATGCACGACGTGCCGTATTGCGCAATCGAATTGCCGCCCGGCAAGGTGATGCTGCCGGACCCGAGGCTCGCCGGCACACGCGAACCAATTTCCGCCGACGCCGAAGCACTCGCCGCGCGTAGTGAAAAACGCCGCGGACTCGACGGCGGCCCCGGGCCCACGTGGTGGATCGACGAAAAGAGCCTGCCGCCGAAGCAACCGGCGTGGCGCGCCGAACAGGTGATCGCGCATGCGTCGGTGGCGATGCTGCGCAAACACGCGTCGCTCTTTCTCGGCATTCAGGAAGTGCAATGGATACTCGATCAGCAGAACGCCGAGTATCCGGGACTCGTCGCCGAAGTGCAGAAAGTGCTGCCGCCGCAGCGTATCGCCGATGTACTTCGCCGGCTGCTGGAAGAGCAGATCCCGATCCGCAACGTGCGCAATATTCTGGAGAGCCTCGTCGTGTGGGGCGCAAAAGAAAAGGACATGCTGATGCTCACCGAATACGTGCGCGGCGACCTCGCGCGCTTTCTCGCGCATCGCGCGGCGGGCGCGGGACGGCAATTGCCCGCGGTACTGTTCGATCTGCCGGTCGAGCAGCATATCCGCCAGGCGATCAAGCAGACGCCGACGGGCAACTTCCTCGCTCTGCCGCCCGATGAAGTCGGTTTTCTGATCGACCGCATTCAATCGTTTGTAGGCGATACGCCGCGTGACGGCGTCGCACTCGTCACGTCGATGGATATACGCCGCTACGTGCGCCGCATGATCGAGGCGCGGCTCGGCTGGCTCGCGGTGTATTCGTATCAGGAACTCGGCGAGCATGTCGAACTGCAGCCGCTCGGCCGCGTGACGATCTAGCCGCGCCGATCGCCTTCACGTTCACGCTCATGACGATCATCGAACCGCGGCCGTTGCGCATCATTCCGTCCGACGCCGATTCGCGTCCCGCCGCCGACGCCGCACGCGCGCGGCGTTTCGATTACGCGGCGCTGGTGCGTCGCACGCGCTCGCAACGCACGCCGGTTTCATTCGACGAAGCCGCAGGCGCGTCGCAAGCCGAGTGCGCGTGCGCAGCAAACGGCGCGGCAGACGACGACGCGCACGCGAACCGCTTCGGCGACGATCACGCCCGCGATTCAAGCGCCAAAACAGAAGCCGAGACCGAAGCCCATGCCGCCGATGAAAGCGCGCGCGCATCGGAACGCGCTATCGCCGCGCACGAAGCGTTGCTACAGCGCTTGCCGCCAGCGACGATGCCCGCCGTCGACGCCCTCTTTCGCACGCAAGGCCATTTCCTCGAACTGGCGCGCTCGCTCGCGCGCGAGGTCGCGGCCTTCTGCGCGGACCCCGCGATCGGCGATGCGGGCAACTGGGAAGTGCGCATTCCGCTCGACGAACGCATTCTGCCGGACACGACGCTCTATCTGTCTCTTTCGCGTTTCTGGTTGTCGCTTCGGTTCGACACGCGGGGCATCGAAACGCGGCAGTTACTCTTCGACCACAGTGCGATGCTCGAACGCGAGCTCGCTTCGCTGCTGAACGCGTGGGGCACGCCGCGCGACATCGAACTGACGGTGTGGTGAGCGCGCCGCCCGTCGTTTATCCTGGCCGACGCTGGCCGCATTCCTGAACCGACGCCGCATGGGTTATTCGATCGCCGAAATGCCAGGGGTGGACGCTGCCGCGGAACGTGCGGCGGCGAGGGTTCCCCAAACGGCGCCCATCGCAAGACTGCCGCTTCGCGCCGTGCCGCCGCTTGCCGCGCGCGTCGCGCGGCTCGTCTGCGATGCCGGCGCTGCGCAATGGCTCGCTCGCGATGCCGCTATCGTCGATTGGCAAGCGACGCTCGAACCCGCTGCCGAGCGCAGTCACGCGCCCTTCGAACAGCCCGGCGTGCTTGATCTCGCGCATGCGGCCGGCGCGGTTCGCGTGCTGTTCGATCTCGCCGCGTATCCTGCCCTCGACATCGCCGCGTTGCCCGACGGCACGCTCTCTCGCGCGCCGGTGCCCGGCGATACGGCTCGCGCGTTGCGCATCGCCGTCGCCGGTGTGCTGCTCGAACCGCTGCTGAAGCGGCTCGCGGCGCTCGGCCTCGGCGATATGCATGTCACGCAGCTAGCGCGCGGCACGCCGCCTGAACCTTCGGCGCACGATTGCGCAACATTCGACGCGACCTTCTCGCTCGACGGCACACGGCATCGCGCGCGCGTGCTGCTTACTGCGTCCGTGGTGGACGCGCTCGAAGCATCGCACGCCACGCGCACAGTCCGCCTTATCGCCGACGCCTTCCGCACGCACGCTTCATCGCAGACACAAAACAGCGCGCCGTTCGACGGCTATAAAGTGCCCGGACGCCTGATACTCGGCTCACGCCGTCTGCCCGTCGACACGTTGCGCGCGCTCGAAGCCGGCGATGTGTTGCTGCGTTCGCTGCCGGGCAATCTGCGCGCGCTGCTGCCGGCCAGCGGCGTAGAACGCATCGACGAAACCTGCGCCGCTCACGCAGCCGACGCCCACGCCGCGACTCACGCCACCCCGCTCGCCGAGCCCGCGATGGCGAGCGCGACCGTGGCCTGGGGCTCGCCCGGCCTGATGCGCGTTCACGCGCAAGTCAACATTGAAGGCCGCAGGCTTTCACTCACGAAGGAGCCCATCATGACCGATGAGCTGGATCCCGTTCGCCCGGACGATTTGCTCGCACCGGATCAACATTCGAATCCGATCGACATCGGCGAACTCGATCTGCCCGTCCAGTTCGAAGTCGACACCGTCGCGCTGCCGCTCTCGCAACTGTATGCGTTGCGCCCCGGCTATGTGCTCGAACTGCCGACGCCGGTTGCCGACGCGCAGCTCAAGCTGGTCACGCATGGCCAGACCATCGGCTATGGCGAGCTCGTGACCGTGGGCGATCATCTGGGCATCCGCATTTTGCGCATGGCGCACGGCGATGGTCCAGTTCAGTGACATCACCGGACTGCTGATCGTCATCGTTGCGATCAGCCTCGTCCCTTTCGTCGCGATGGTCGTCACGTCCTACGCGAAGATCGTCGTGGTGCTCGGCCTGTTGCGCAATGCGCTCGGCGTGCAGCAGGTGCCGCCCAACATGGTGCTCAACGGCGTGGCGATACTCGTGTCGCTGTACGTGATGGCGCCGGTCGGCATGCAGGCGATGCAATCGATGCAGGGCCAAACGATTGCCGGCCAGCCCACTCAGGCGCTGATCCAGGTCTTCAGCGCCGCGCGCGAACCGTTCCGCACGTTCTTGCAGAAGCACACGAACGAGCGCGAAAAGCGCTTCTTCATCCGCTCGGCGAATGTCGTGTGGCCGAAAGACGCCGCGTCGAGCCTGCATGAAAACGACCTCATCGTACTCGCGCCCGCCTTCACGCTGACCGAACTCACCGACGCGTTCAAGATCGGCTTTCTGCTCTACATCGCGTTTATCGTCATCGATCTGATCATCGCCAATGTGCTGCTCGCGATGGGCCTGAATCAGGTCACGCCGACCAACGTCGCGATTCCGTTCAAGCTGCTGTTGTTCGTCGTGATGGACGGCTGGTCGACGCTGATTCACGGCCTTGTGATGACGTATCGTTAGCACGCAAAGATCGGGAACATCGACTCATGGACATCGACTCATGGACATCGACACGCTCGTTCGCTTCACCACTCAGGGCATGCTGCTCTGCATGTATATCTCGCTGCCTATCGTGATCGTCGCCGCGCTCGTGGGACTCGGCGTGTCGTTCCTGCAGGCGATCACGTCGATGCAGGATCAGACGCTTTCGCACGGCGTGAAGCTGATTGCGGTGACGGTCGCGATCGTGATCGCCGCGCCGTTTTCGGCGGCGGCGCTGCTGCACTTCGCGAACGAGATCATGCATACGGCGGTGCCGCAATGACGCGCGTCGGCACATCGATCAACGCGGCGTCGCTGACGGCACACGCGGATGCGGCTCGCGAACGCTCGCAGCAAACAACGGTCGCGCGCTTCGCGGTGTTGTATCGCGGCACGATTACGTTCAGCTATGCGCGCACGCAGCAAGCGGCGATGCGCGGTTCGCAGCTCGCGCGCAAGCTCGCGGCGCTCAACGCGCGCAGGCGCAATGCCGCGCGTCGCACGGGCATGCGACGGCCCATCGTCGTGACGGGTAACGATGCGAGCGAGCATGCGCCCGATGCCGCCGACTCCGGTCGCATAACGCGCGACGGCGGCGGTGGCCGCGGCAATGGCGGGCAATCGCATGACGGCCGCGACGGCGCTGACGGCGAGAATCGCGAGAACGGCGCGCCGCGCACGCAGGTTCGCATGCGCAGCAGCGGCCGGGCGGCGATCGCGGCACCGGAGCGCGGGCCGTTGCAGAAGTTCGTCGAGGTGCAAGCGGGTCATGCCGATCTTTCGGAGATGCTGCCGCGCCTCTGGTGCGACGCATTGCTCGCATCGCGCGATGAAGCCGCCGTGCGTCCGCAGGCATCGCTCGATGCGCTGCTGCATGAGCGCTTCATCGATCTGCTTCGCGTGCAGTTGCAAACCGGTGCGCCCGGCGATGCGGACATGGGCGCATGGCGGCAGCGGCTGATCGACGCGTCGGCATCGCGAGGCGCTGGTTCAGATCGCGCGGGCGCAGGCGCAGGAGGCGAAGCATCGGCGGAACAAATCGGCCGTACAGGACGGCTTAATCTGCTGATGCCGCTGTTGCTGCTTATGTACGGCAAGCCTTCGACATCGCCAATGCGCGAGCGCGCATTGAACGTGCGCATCGTGCAGCGCGGCGCCGCGCTTGCGGCCGCCGCGCGCCGCTAATGCCGCTAATACCGCTAATGCCTCGCATTCTCCCGCCCTCGCGCGCAGTTTCGCTTTCCATGTATCCGCTTCGCATTGTGTGCTGGAACGTCATCGGCGGCGGCTAGAGTGAGTGTCGAAGGCGTGCCGCTGCGCGCCGCATCATCCTTGAACGGGCTTTCCATGACGAAGCTGCTGCGTATCCTGACTGGCGTGCATGCCGGCGCGGAATTGCGTCTCGGCACCGGCGCTCATCGGATCGGCGCGGACGACGACGCCGACATCCGCATCTCCGACTGGCATGGCGACGATGTGCTGCTCATCGTCGATGCGAGCGGCGTGGTGAGCGCGCGTCGGATGATGGCGGTCATGGCGGGAAACTTCGCGGCTCAAAGCAATGAGTCAAGCAGTAACAACAACGAAAGCAACGACGGCACTCAGGGAGCCTTCCCCGCATCGCAAGACGAAGACGAGCCGGGCACCGTCATCCTGCTCGAGTTCGTGCCGATGCAGTTCGGCGATACCGTCGTGTGCATCGGCTCGGACGACGCGGCGTGGCCGAGCGATCTCGACCTGCTGTCCACGCTGCTCGTCAAGCCGGACGAAACCCGGCGCGCGGCGGAGCGCTCGCGCCGCCGCAGAATGACCGGCATCGTCTCGGCGTGCGCGATGCTCGGCGCGGTGCTCGTGATCGGCTCGGTGATGCTGACGACGGCGGTCAGCCGTGCCGCATTGCCGCGCGACGCGGGCGACCTCGCGCAGCGCGTGAATCTCGAACTCGCCGCCGCGCACATGAAGGAACTGCACGCGCAGGTGCGAGGCGCGACGGTGATGGTGAGCGGCATGGTCGCGACGCCCGACGAAGACACGCAGGTGCGCAAGATGCTGATGCGGATCTCGCCGAACGGCATCGTGCGGCACTACGACATCGCGCAAAACGACGTGCGCAACATCGCCGATTCGCTCGCGATGCAGGGACTCAAAGTCGTCTACACAGGACGCGGAAACTTCGAGATCAGCGGCAAGGCGGCCAATCCGCGCGACGTCGAATCGGCCGTCGCGCGCATGCGCCACGATCTCAGCGACAACGTGAAGGACGTGCGTGTGCGCGTCGCGCAAGCTGACGATGCGTTGCCGTCGGCGCCTTCGTTCTCGTTCCTGATGTCCTCCGACGATGTCCGCTACGGCCAGACACCCGACGGCGTCAAACACATTTATACGCAGCCGGAAGAACCGGCTTCGTCGACGGCCGCTGCGGGAAACGTCGCGGGAAACGCCGCGGAAAATAGCGCGAGCGATGCGCAGAAGAATGCGAGTAGCGACGAAACATCCGCCAATAACGGTCCCGCGATAATCGCGAGCGGCGCTGCACGCGGCGTGATGCAGCCCGTCGAGGATATTCCCGCGACGCCGCCCTCGCCCGCCCCGCGCGCGGCGAACAAGACCGCGGCAAACAAAACTGCTTATCTGCCGCTACCGAAGTGAGGTTCCCATGACGCAAACATCGAACATCTACGCGCCGCTCGAAGCGTGCGCCGCCGACTTCAACGATCTGCAGAAGACGCTCGCCGATCCGGCCGGCGGACCGCGTCTTGCCGCAATACGCGAGGCGCTCGAGGCGACCGCGAAAAACGTCGGCGAGGCGCACGGCGCAACCGAACTCGACCGCAACGATCTCGCGAAGCTCTATCGCGGTCTGCTCGCCGCGAGTCGCATCGTCGGGCAGCTTGCGGACAAACGCGGCGCAACCTGAGCGCCGCGCACGAGGCTCGCCCCTGTGCGGCGGCTGTGGTTGCCTGCCGCACAGGGCAGCATTTCTTCTTAACTTGAGCACGAGGAGGTCTTATGTCTATCGGTCCGGCAATGGGTGCGATCACCGGCATGGCCGCGCAAGGCAGCACCGCTGCTATCGGCGCGGCGCAGGCCACGCTGCAGATGTCGCTGGCGGGCGCGGTTGCCAACACCATGAAAACCGCGGGTCAGACGATCCAGGGCGGCACCGGGCATTAAGCGCCAGGCGCGCCGCAAACCGCGCTGCGGAATGCGGTGCAAGCTTGTCGCCAGTTTGCCGGCCGGCTCGCGGTTCGCCGCGTGCCGGCTCTTTGCGTCATCGGCGGGATTTTATTGAGTTGCGCGGGCCTTTGATTTGGACACCAACGATAGTTCGGAGCGCTACGCATCATTGGTGCGCGATCTGTGCGCGACGGTCGGCCTCGCGGATGCCGAGCATGTGTTGCGCACGCGCTCGATCGAGGTGGAAGGCTTCGACGTGCGGCTCGAACACTTCGAAAACGATCTCGACGCGCTCTACGCCAATTTTCATTACGGCACGGTGACGGCCGGCCGTACGCTGGTCGTGTTCCGGCTGATGCTGGAAGCGAACCTGCTCATCTACGCGCAAGACCAGGCGCAACTCGGGCTCGATACGGATACGGGCGGCATCGTGCTCGTGCTTCGCGTGCCGATGACTTACGACGTCGACGGCGCCGCGCTCGCCGATCTGCTCGCGCACTATGCCGAGCATGGCCGCTATTGGCGGAAGAACATCATCGAATCGACGGATGAGATGTTCGAAGGGATCGTGGCGGGGGAATTTACGTGGCTGCGTGCTTGAAACGACGCGAGTTGCTGCGCGACGGTGTCGAACCTGTTCCCGTGACGCAGCCGCCAACTTGATGACGCACACGCAAGCGCAGACGCGACCGCGTACAGCGGCCGGTCAAGCGCTGCATGACAGCCGGCTCACGTCGCGCCGTGAATCACCTCGCCGACACGCTTCGTGAATTCAACGAGCAACGCGATGTTGGCGAACATGTCCCTCGCGGCGGCCGCGTCGAATGCGGCTTGCCCGATAGGAGGCGCGTCGGAGAATCGCGTTTGCACGGGCCGAACCGGCAGCGTGCGCGTCCACGACGACTGGCTATCGTCGTCGACGCGTGCCGCGCCTGGCGCGATCACCACGACACTTGGTCTGCGCAGCACCGGCAGATTGTCGCCGCCCTTGCGCAACAGGCTGAACTTGACCGGGCCTTGCGGCGGCGATGCGATGTCGCGCAACTGCGCCAGTTCGCCTGCGAGCTTGACACTCGTCGGCACGAGCGCCGCGCGCCCGGCGGCTTTCTCTGACCACGCGTGATGACCTGCACCTTCTATGCCGCCGACGCTCGCCGCCGGCAATGCGGCAATGGCTTTGCTGCCCACGTTGGACTCTCCCAGGTTCGGCGCGGCAAACCGGCATGTGCCGCCATGACGGCACCTTAGCGTTGGCTCGCACGCGACGTATCCGGCCGAGCGAAATGCCGGCAGGCGATGCGAACGCGTGTGCCTTCCCCTTCGCATTTGCGCCTCCGCCTTCGCGGCATCCGCGATGTGTCATGCATCTCTTCATCGACAATCGGATCAAACGCCGCGCCTGGAGATCTCCGATGTCGCCATCGCCATTCCGCTTTCCCGCGCTGATCGAATCCGCCGACCTGCTGATGCGGCCGCCCGAGCCGCGCGATGCCGAAGCGCTTTTCGAAGCCATGCTCGGCGATGCCGCGACGACGCGCGACCTCAGTTTCAAGCGTCACACGCAACTCGACGAGACACTCGCATTCATCGACGATTCCGTGCAAGGCTGGCGCGACGGCACACTGATCCGCTGGGTTCTCGAAGACCGCGCGAGCGGCCGGCTCACCGGCATGATCGAATTGCGGCCGCATCCGCCGCGCGTCGAAGTCGGCGTGATGATCAGCCGGCGCGGCGGTGCGCGTCGCCGGCGCGCGGGCCTGCATGCGCTGCGCAAGCTGCTCGCGTGGATGCTCGCGCAGCCGCCGATTCTGCGCATTTACGCGTATTGCGCCGTGGATGGCGACGCGCACAGCAGCATGGAGAAGCTCGGCTTCACACTCGAAGCGAAGCTGACGAATTACGAATGCCGGCCCAATCGCGGCCTGCTGGCCGGCGACAGTTATCTCTATGCGATGACGCGTCCGCTGCAAGCGCCCGACGACACGCCTGCGACACGCTGGCTCAATGAATACGCGTCGCTGGACGCACATCTCGACACGGGCGACGTCCACGATCCAGCGAATGCGCGCGCCGCTGCGGAAGAATCACACATCGTCGCTTCGTAATTCGATGCCGCGCTTCGCATCGCGCGGCGCCGCAGCAACCGGCTGTCACATTGCGAGGACATAGTGCAACGCGGTCTCCTTCTGCCGCGTCGACATGTTCCGCTATCGCCCGCTCGATGTTTCGTCCGCTGACAGCCTGATCGAAAACGCGCCTGCCGCGGCGCAAGCGGAGGCCGCGGCGGCGCTCCCGCCGACGCCGACGCGGCGGCGCATGCCTGAGTGGTTTCGCGGGGCGCTTGCGCGGCCCGCGCGGGTCGTCGGCGCGCGCCGCGTCGAATTGAGCACCGCGCTGTTTCAGCACAGCACGCAGGGCAGCGCATCGGGGCCCGGGGATCACGCGCCTGGGGAGCGCCGCTTTCCGCCTATCACCACGGCGAGACATGCGCGGCGCGGGACCGATCCGTTGGCGGATATGGCACTGCTGGCCGCGGGTGCTGGTGGTGCTTTGGGTACGCGCGAAGGTGGCGCCGTCGCGCATGACATAGATGAAGCGGATCAGGCAGCGACGTCATCGCGGCGGATTCCGCTCGATGCCATCACGACACGCGCCGGGCTTGTTGGGTATGTGCAGCGGCTATTTAACGACGGCTTCGAGCAGCCAGTCGATGCAGCGGCCCTTGCTGATCGTTTGCATCGACTTTGCTCGGCTGAGGAGCGGGTCGGTGCTGCCTCGCTCTCCGCTTACGGGACGGCCAATGAAACCCTCAGCGGTATCGCAAACCACACCGCCAATGCGACCACCAGCGAGACCGCCAACGACATTGCGAACCGCGCCGCTAACAACACCACCACCAACACCACCACCAACGAAATCGCCAACGAGCTTGCGAACGACATCGCGAACAATACCGCCGACCACGCCACCGATCTCAACGACATGCAAGCGGCGCTGCGGGGCGCACTGTTAGCCGACGCGCTCGCCCAAGCGGGCGCGGCCGATTGCCGATCCGCGCATCTGATGATCGAGCGCATCGGCATGCTCGACTTCGCGGCACCGCATCTGCGGCGTTCGGCGAGCGACGCCGAGCGCGACGCATGGCGCGCGGCGCGCGTGCTCGCGCGCTCCGGCGAGGGCCGCGCGATACTCACCGCGCTGCGCAGCGCGACGCTCAATCCCTACGACAACGACCTCCATCGCTTCGGCGTCGAAGCGTTGTTGACGAGCGCCAATGCACTCAAGCCGATCCACGCAGACGATTCGACCGCAACCGACGATCCCGCGCCCGGCGCACTCGCGGCCCGCATAAGCACGATCGGCGAAAATCCGCGAGCCGCGGCTGCGCCCACAACGAATAGTGCTGGCGCCACGACGCTGGCCGCACGCGCATTCGATGCCGCATCGACCCTGCTGACCCACGGGCGCGACGCATTGACCGCCGATCAGCGAGGCGCGCTGTTCGCGTGGCGTCAGTCGTTCCGTGGCGACGGGCGCCACAGCGAGTTGTCGCAAACGAAGCAGCGCCTCGCGCGCTTCACGGAAAACACGATTCCGCGCGTCGGCGAAAAACGTTGGAAGACGTTGCTGCCGCGCATGTTCCGCGGTCGGCACGGTTCACCGCTTTCCGCGCTGCGTCTCGGCACTCAGGGCGTGCCGCGCCAAACCATCGCCGCCGAAGAGGCGAAGGTCCGCAAGCACTTGCAGGCGGCGCTGCCGCAGTTGCTAGAAAGCCCGGCGATGGATCCGCGCGCGGCGCTCGCTCATGCACGGCCCGAGGCGTCGCTCGCGGAACTCGCGGCGCTAAGCGTCTGGCTGGAGCGCGGCGGCTTTCCACCCGGCCGTCCCGATGACGACACGCTGCGCGCGATCGCGCAGCGCGCTCACGCGATGTGCGAGGAAGCGACGCAGCCGGTGCAGGCTGGCGCGAATTCATCCACATCGGCATCAGCAGCCCACGCCCCGATGCCGCGCCGCCTCCGCGCCAGCCTCCGCCGAACCACCGCCGCCTGGCTCACAATGCCGCCGCAGCAGTTCGCGAAAACGCGGCCATTCCGCTTGATCGCGAAGCGCCCGTTCACCGTCGAACGCCTTGCGGTGTGGGGCAAGGTGGCGGGCCTGCCCGACGACGCGCCGTTCTGGCACACCGTGAACGAGTTGCGCGCGGCCACGCAGCATGCGCCGGACATGCGCGCCGCGAACAATGTCGACGATGTGCGCGAGACGCTGGTCGACGTGGCCGCGAATCTGCAATCCGGGCAGCGTCTGCGCCTCACCGACGGCGGGCGGCAAGGCATCAGCACGCGCGGCCTGAACATCACCGTGGAAACCGTTCTGCGCGGACACGGCATGCCGATTTCGCCGCGCCTCGATCTGCGCGCGTCGCGCACCCGCGAGGCGGTGATCGACATCAGCCGCTCGACGCATGGCGCGGCGCTCTTCATCGGCACTGCGAAGTCGAGCATGCGGCACGTCGGCGCGGGGCTGCTGGTCGGCTATGACGTGAGCACCGCGTTGACGGCGCTGCGCGCGGGACTCGTCGCGAACGCCACGCTGCATGCGCGCGAACTCAGCGAGCCGCGCGGCGTGACGCTGCGCGTCGCGCGGCGGTTGCTTCCCGACGGCAGCGGCTACGACGACGCGTCGCTGCGCGCGAAGCTGGCCGGCATCGTCGAGCATCTGTTCGACGAATCGGCCAGCGCGCACGACGACGGGCCCGAAGGCGTCTGGAATCGCCTCGCGTCGCGCTACTGGGACGACGCGGACGTGTCCATCAGTTGGACCGATGCTCACACGCTCAACCGCCGGCGCGGCGTCACGCTCGACGCGAACGCGACGGCCAGGGTCGCGAGCTTCGGCCGCGACACCGTCGTCGATCCGGGAAGCGGCGAACGCACGCGTCCGTTGTCGGTGCGAACCGGGCCGTCGGCGGGCGGCGGCTGGCAGCGCTCGCGTCAGAGCGCGGAAGTGGTCGAGCGCAGCGGCCGCGTGCAGGTCGAAGAGCATCGTGTCGGCATCGGCAGCCATTGGCAGTTGCGTGGCGGCATCGCGCCGGGCTTTTCTCATCCGCTCGATGGCGAGGGCCGGCACACGGTGGGCCTCTTTTCTATCGACGCGCCCGCCGCGACGATGACCCTGCGCGAGCGCAACCGTTCCGCGAAGCTGCTGCTCGTGCGCGAGGATGGCCGGCTCAATCATCGCGGCTCGATTCTCGACATCGAGTATCTGGACGCGCGGACCTACACGCGCGCCGTCGATGACGCTCGCGGCGAGCTCGTCGCGCTCTTTGCCGCCGAGGCTCTCGCGCGCCGCGAGCGCAACGAGGCGCTCGGCAAGAGGGGTCATGCGAGTCATGTGCGTTACGAACCTTCGCCGGACGCGCAGGCGGCGGAGCGCATCGACGAGCATCTGGCGAGCGTGCGCAAGAACCAGCGGCCGAATTTGACGTATGTGCAGCGCTATCGATTGCGGCGGCAGGCCGCATTGCGGCTCGACGCGAATCACGCGGCGCTCGCGCAGGCGGGCGGCGACGCTCGGCTTCAGACGCGCATCGCCGCGGCTAACGCGACGATCCTGGACGACCCCGCTTCGTGGATGGCCATCGAGCTGAAAGTGAAGGAGCGCAATGCGAGCGCGCGCAGCTTCGGCCCCAACGCCGTGCTGCAACTGACGACAAGGACCGGCGCTGTGGGCGATCGGGAGATTGTGACGGAGGGTGTGCCGTTTGAGGTGCTGGAGGCGTTGGATCGGTGAGGGTGAGCGAGAGCGCGGTGTAGAAGGTGCTGCAAGCGTTGATCGCTGAGTGCGGTCGCGGGCGCGACGTTCCAGACCTTGCAAGCGTGGGATCGATGAGTTCGCCGAGGACGCGACGTCCAGGACGCTGAGCGCGATCCCGCTTCGCGTGTGCGATGGAGGGTTCGCATCGGCGGATATAAGTCCTTCGCAGGAAGACGACAATCCGCTGATTGAGCCGTTCCGCGGCACAGGAGGAATCATGTCGACTCCCGTTGGCGGCAACCCGCCATTCTCCGATCCGCGCATCGGCAACGGTCAGTATGGTCCGCAAGGGCCTGACGATGCACATTCGCCAGCAGGTCCGCACGCGCCAGGCGGCGCTCGGGCCCGGCCGGGCTCGAACTCGCCTATCGATGGTCTTCCGCACGCGGCAAGCGGTACGTCCGGGGACGGTGCGCGAAGGGTGCAATGGGGCGCGAGCGGGGGTGGTGGTGCTGCAAGCGTCAGTGGTGCCGGTGTTGGTAACGCCGGCGCCGCTGGCCCCTCTCCCGGCGCTTTCGGCGGGCCGAGTTCCGCCGCTGCCGGGCAGCCTCACCCTCCGTATCCGCCGCATCCACCGCACCCGCCGCACGCCCCGAATTACCAGCCGCCCGCGCAAGGTCTTACCCAGCCGTGGCAAGGCAGGTCCAGCATGAAGGGTTGGGCCGTGGTCGCGGGGCTGATGACGATACCCTCGGTGCTGTCGCTCGGAATGATGGGCGGCGGCATGTCGTTCGGCGCGATGAGCGCGCTGTTCGGACTGAGTTCGATTGCGGAGATGGGCGTGCTCGGCATGCTGCTGTTCCGCAGCAGCAGCGGCGCGGGACAACTCGGCGCGCGTTGGCGTCAATATGGGCAGCAGTCGGCGCCGTACGCGCAGCCCTGGCAAGGAGGGCCGCAGGCGCCGTATTCAGGCGCGCCTGGTCAGCCGCCGTTTTCGCCACCGCCTTATGCGCTGCCGACGGGTTGGGAGGGTTATGCGGCGGCGTACGGCTGGCCTTCGCCGGGTGCGCAGCCTTATTCATCGCAACCGATGAACCCCGCGCCGCAGTCTGGATGGGGGCAGCCGCCTCCTGGACATGCGCAGGGCTATCCGCCTGCGTCAGCGCAACCGCAAAGCTATCCGCCCACGGCGGCACAACCGCAAGGCTATGCACCCGCGTCGGCACAACCGCAAGGCTATCCACCCGCGCCCACCCAACCGCCGCCGAGCACTGGCTGGGCGCAGCAGCCGCATGGACATGGCGCCCCGCCACCTATGCGCCTGCCGTACCGGCCTCGGCCTGCGTTGCCGCCCGGTCCGAACGCAGGTGGAGATGACGTTACTGGTTGAGCGTTCTGGCCGCTAGGCAAGCGGGTGCCTGGCGACTCCCAAAGCGGGAGCGGCATCGAAATCGGCTTACGCATTGGCACTGTGGTCGGCTTGAGCATTCGCAGCGGCTTCAGCTTCCACTTCGGTATCGGCGTTCGGTTTCGCTTCGGCTTCGGCTTCGGCTTCGGCTTCGGCTTCGGCTTCAGCTTACGTTTCGGCTTCGGCACCCGCTTAGCTTCCGGCTTCACTTCGCATCGCATCGGCATCGCCCCACTCCGCCCCCCCCACTTCGCATCCCCACTTCCCCCTTCGCGCCTGCAAGCCATCTGCATGGACCGGTTTCTACGCTCGATCAGGTCATCCCCGACCGGACGAAGCCATGTCGCTTGCCCCCAGCGTGCAGCAGTTCCTCGCGCGTCGCACGAGCGCCGGCGCGCAGACTCTCGACGCCCTCGAGCTGCGCACCGCGCGGCAGCGCTTCGATTACTACACGCCGCTCGGCGACGTGCCGCCGCGCGCGCTCGCGGCCGTCGAAGACCTGACGATCGAAACGCGCGACCACGCCCGGCTGGACGCGCGCGTCTACTATCCGGCGCCGCCGTGCTGGGCCGATCCGCAGCCCGCCTTGCTGTTCTTTCATTCGGGCGGCTATGTGGTCGGCAGCGTCACGACCGCCGACGCGCTATGCCGCGCGCTCGCCGACGAAGCCGGCTGCGCGGTCGTCTCGGTCGGCTATCGGCTCGCGCCGGAATACCGCTTCCCGCATGCCGTCGACGATGCATTCGACGCCCTCCGCTGGCTGCATGCGAACGCGGCGTCGCTGGCCATCGACGGCACGCGGCTCGCCGTCGGCGGCGAAAGCTCCGGGGCCACGCTCGCGACAGTCTGCGCGGTCGGCGCGCGTGACAGCGGCATCCGTCTCGCGCTGCAACTGCTGGTTTATCCGGCGCTGTCGGCGGGAATGGAAACCGAAGCGCATCGTCAATATGGCGACGGCTATTTTCTGTCGCTCGACATCATCCGCTGGATTCAGCGGCATTACCTCGCCACTGCGGATGACCGCCGCGACTGGCGCTTCGCGCCGCTCGACGGCGAGCGCGACGCCCCGCGCGACTGGAGCGGCCTCGCGCCCGCATGGATCGTCTCGGCGGAATACGACCCGCTGCGCGACGAACACGCGCGCTACGTCGACAAACTGAAGCGCCACGGCAACGAAGCGAGCGTCGTCTATTACCCAGGCATGATCCACGGCTTTTTCTCGATGGGCGGCATGATTCCCGAGGCGTCGCTCGCGCATCGCGATGCCGCCCGCATGCTGCGCTCAGCGTTGGGCATCCCGTGAATCGGACACGCGCTCGATTCCCGCGCCACTATCTCGCCGCTCGGGCAGCACGTTCCAGCCGCGCAGGATCGCCGCGATCTGCCGCGCGTAGCGGTCGCGCAATGCCGGCGTCGCCGAATGGTAGGCGCCCACCGCCGCCCACGTATTGCCGTACCTGACGATCTGCCGCCGCAATTGCCACGCGGCGATGTAGATGTTCTTGCACGGCGTCATCAGTTCGTCGCGCGTGATGCCGTAGCGCGACAGCGTGCGCAAATGAATCGAGTTGATCTGCATGACGCCGTAATCGGTCGAGCCGTTCGCGTTCGCATGCGTCGCGCCAGGCTGGTTGCGCGACTCCTGCCACGCGATCGCGCGCAGAATCAGCGGATTGACATGCTGATAGGCGGCGGCATCGTCGAAACAGTTGGCCTGCGCGGGCGTTGCGGCGCTCGCCGCGCACGCAATCGCCAAGCCGACGGCACACGCATGCACGCGCGATGCAGCATGCGCGCGCAGGGCTCGCGCATCGACGCGACGAGTCGGGCAGAAGGCGGAAAGCACTGACGTCACGATTAAAACGCGTCTGGTGAACCGGGGCTCTCATCATGCCCGGAGCACCGTGCGCCGCGTTCCGTTCGCGCGAACCCGCGCGCGGCGATGCGAAGCGCGCCGTCGCGTCTATTCCATCCGCGCTGATTTGCTTACGGCGAAAGATCGGTTCGTCAGGCTCGCGCCCGCGGGTACGATGGATCGGCCCATGCATCCCTAACTTTCTCGCCTGCCATGTCCACGACAACAAATCGAAACCACCGCCGCTCGTTCATCAAACTCTCCGTGGGCGCCGCCGCGGCAGCCGCATCGGTCGCCGTCTCGCCACTGGTATCGCCGCTCGCGTTTGCGCAGGGGCCGTCGCAAGGCGCGCCGCGCTCGCTGCGGATCGGCAATCAGAAGGGCTACCTCAATCTGCTCAAAGGCCGCGGCACGCTCGAAAAACGGCTCGCGCCGCTGAATGTATCCGTGAGCTGGACGGAGTTTGCCGCCGGTCCCGTGCAACTGGAGGCGTTGAACGTCGGCTCGATTGATTTCGGCGATGTCGGCGAAGCGCCGCCCATCTTCGCGCAAGCCGCAGGCGCGCCGCTCGCCTATGTCGCGGCGACCGTGCCGCGCCCGCAATCCGAAGCCGTGCTGGTGCCGCCGGGCTCGTCGATCCGCTCGGTGGCGGATCTCAAGGGCAAAAAGATCGCGCTCAACCGGGGCAGCAACGTCCACTACTTTCTCGTCAAGCTGCTGCGTCAGCATGGCCTGCAATACTCCGACGTGAACGTGGCTTACCTCGCGCCCGCCGATGCGCGCGCCGCGTTCGAACGCGCCTCCATCGACGCATGGGTGATCTGGGACCCGTTCTTCGCCGCCGCGCAGAAGACGCTCGGCGCGCGCGTGGTGGCGGATGCGAGCGGCGTCGTCGGCAATCGCGGCTACTACTTCTCGTCGCAGAGCTATGTGGCGAAAAATCCCGACGTGATCCGGATCGTGATCGAGGAAATCGAGAAGGTCGACCAATGGGGCAGCCGCAACAAGGACCAGTTGTCGAGCGAACTGGCGCAGCTTTGGGGCTTGCCGAAACCGGTCGTGGATGCCGCCGTGGCGCGTCAGCAGTTCGGCACCGAGCGCATCACGCGCGCGATTCTCGGCGAACAGCAGCAGATCGCGGACGCGTTCCTCGACCTCGGCCTGATTCCGAAACACGTCGACGTGCTGAGGGCCGGACCGCCGAATCTGGCCTGAGCAGGAGCTTGCAGACACTGCGGCCAGCGCTTAAAAGCCGTGTCCCGGGATAGCTTCCTGTAAAGCCCGGCGAAACTCCGGGTTGCTCTCGCGGCTGCGGTGGACTAAATCTAAAGCCGGGGCGCGCTCGGTGGATCCAGCGCGCACAGCGCAACGCGGCGGTCCCACGCCGCGCCACGCCCCGAGCCAGACAGAGGAGATACCGTCATGGGCATGCGCCCCGATCCCACGTTCCACGCCTCGCCGCGTCTCGCGATGGATGCGCCCGCGGAAGAATACGCGTACACGCTGCTGCTCAGCCCCGACTTTTCGCAGCCGGACGCACTCGCCGTCATCGACGTGAAGCCCGGCTCGCCGACTTATAGCCAGGTGGTTCACACGGTGCCCGTGCCGAACAAAGGCGACGAATTCCATCATTTCGGCTGGAACGCGTGTTCGTCGGCGCTCTCGCCGCTCACCGGCCACGCGTTTCTCGAACGGCGCTATCTGATCATTCCGGGCATGCGCTCGTCGCGCATTTACATCGTCGATACGAAGCCGCATCCGACCGAGGCGAAGATTCACAAGATCATCGAGCCCGAGGAAATCTTCCGCAAGACCGGCTATTCGCGTCCGCACACGGTTCATTGCGGACCCGAAGGCATTTACGTGAGCACGCTTGGCGGCGCAGGCCCGGACGGCACCGACGGCCCTCCCGGCATCTTCATCATGGACTGCGAAACGTTCGAGGTGCTCGGGCGCTGGGAAATCGACCGCGGTCCGCAGCAAAAGCACTACGACTTCTGGTGGAATCTGCCGCGCGACTACATGGTGTCGAGCGAATGGGCGTTGCCGCCGCAGTTCGAAAACGGCATCGTGCCTGAGGACCTGCTCGCGAACAAATACGGCCACGCCGTGCACTTCTGGGACCTTCGCGCGCGGCGCAATGTGCAGACGATAGATCTCGGCGCGAATCACCAGATGGCGCTCGAAGTGCGGCCCGCGCACGACCCGAGCCGCGAGTACGGCTTTATCGGCGTGGTGGTCGACACGACCAATCTCGAAGGCTCGATCTGGACCTGGTGGCGCGAAGGCGGACAGTTTCACATCGAGAAGACGGCGACGATTCCACCGGAGCCCGCCGACCCGGCATCGCTGCCGCCGCTGCTGCAAGGATTCGGCGCCGTGCCGCCGCTCGTCACGGACATCGATCTTTCCATCGACGATAAATTCCTTTACGTCGCCTGCTGGGGCACCGGCGAAATGCGCCAATACGACGTAACGGAGCCGCGCAAGCCCAAGCTCGCCGGCTCGGTGCATCTTGGCGGCATCGTGCGGCGCACGCCGCATCCGAACGGCGAGGCGTTCACGGGCGGCCCGCAGATGGTCGAGATCAGCCGGGACGGCAAGCGCGTCTACTGGACCAACTCGCTTTACTCGACGTGGGATAACCAGTTCTATCCGAACGGCGTGCCCGCCGCGCAGGTGATGGCGCATGCGGACCCGGCAGGCGGCCTCGCGCTCGCGGACGATTTCTGGGTCAGGTTCCCCGACGGCTACCGCGCGCATCAGATCCGTCTGGAAGGCGGCGACTGCTCGACGGATTCGTTCTGCTATCCGTCGGTGGGCGTTTGAGCGCAGGCTGGTCGCACGCGGGCCTGTGGCTCGCGGTCGTCGCAAGCGGTTGTTATCACGGCGCAAATCCGGCGATTGGGATGGCCGCTCGCCGTATCGAGCGCATTGATGCAACGGAAAGCGTGCGCGCTTGTTAGCGCGCTGCTGTGGCTCGCGACCGGCCATGTGCTGGCGATCTTCCTGATGGTGACGCCGTTCGCGATGCTCGGCGCGCTGCTCGCGTGGCAGCGCGAAATCCAGGCCGGCGCGAGCGCGCTCGTGATCGGCTTCGGCGTTTTCCTGCTGCTGTGGCGGCGTCATCCGCGAGTGCTCGCGCGCATTGCGCCGTCGCGGCTCGCGCTGTGGTCGTTCGCAATCGCGCTCGCGCACGGCGCGGGACTGATGCTCGTGCCGATCTACCTGGGCCTGTGCAGCGCGAACGATCTCGACCGCGCGCACGAAGCCGCGCAGACGCTGATGCAGTCGCGGCTCGGCATGGCGCTCGTCGTGTCCGGCGTGCATGCTGCGGCGATGGTGCTCACGGGCGGAGTCATCGCGTGGCTTGTCTACCGTTATCTCGGGCTCAGGTTCGTGTCGCGAAGCTGGTTCAATCTCGACGCGATATGGGCGTTCAGTTTTATTCTCGTCGGCACGCTTGCGCTCATGCTGAATGCGCGCGATTTTGCGTGGTCGTGAATGGATGGACCGCGCGCCGAAACGCGCGGCGCGGTCCATTCACGTTATCGCGCTACTACGCTGCTGCGAGCGCCGCATCACGACCGCAGGGACGCAGCGACGCATCATGGACGCAGCACAGCCGCCCTATTCCACGTTCGAAGCCTCCCGAACCACAGACGACACACTGTCGAAAGAGCGATCACCCATTCGTTTGAGCACGGCCAGAACTTCGCCGTCCGCGCCATTGCGCTGCGCAAGCTCGACCAGCTTGTCGCGGGTGGTCGGAAACTCCGCCCCTTCGAGCGCGCGTTCGATTTCCTCCATGCGCGGTTCGTCGGGATGGCGGTGGTTCTGCGAGCGAGCGGGATGCTGAGCCATATTCATCTCCTTGCCGGTGGAAAAGCCTGGTCTCAACGGTTTCGCATAATGTGTGCCGCGCGCTTATTTGCCCGCCGCGCCCTGCGTTCTGAAACGCCACTCGGTGACTTCGTGGAACGTCTCGCCGGGCCGCAGCACCGTCGACGGAAACGCCGGCTGGTTCGGCGCATCCGGAAAATGCTCGGCCTCGAGCGCGAACGCGTCGCCCTGCCGGTAGGTCTTGCCCGATGTGCCGACCACGCTGCCGTTCAGGCCGTTGGCGGTGTAGAACTGCAAGCCGGGCTGCGTCGTATAAAGCTCGAGCACGCGGCCGCTTGCCGGATCGACGGCGCGCGCCGCAAAGCGCGGGGGCGCGTTTTCGCTGGACTTGTCCGCCGCGTTGCTTTCCTGCCGCGCCGCATCAAGCACCCAGTTCTGATCGAAGCCGTGCGCGTAGACCAGTTGCCTGAACGACGAACGCAGCCGCTCGCCGATCGCGGTCGGCTTGCGCAAGTCCATCGGCGTGCCGGCCACGCTCGCGAGTTCGCCGGTTGGGATCGACGTCGAATCGGTCGGCGTGTAGCGCGACGCCCCGATCTGGATCGTCTGCCGCTCGATGCTGCCGCTGCCCTCGCCCGCCAGATTGAAATACGAGTGATTGGTGAGATTGACGACGGTCGGCTTGTCGGTGCTCGCCTGATAGTCGATGCGGAACACGTCGTCGTCCGTCAGCGTGTAGGTGACCCGCGTGGTGAGCGTGCCCGGAAACCCATTCTCGCCGTCGGGGCTCACGTAGCTCAGTTCGGCACTCGCGCCGTGGGGCGATTCGACCGGCTTCACGGTCCATATCTTCGCATCGAAACTCGACGGACCGCCGTGCAGCGTGTTCGGCGGATCGTTGACGGGCAGCGTCCACGTCTGGCCGTCGAGGGTAAAGCGTCCGTTCGCGATGCGGTTCGCATAGCGGCCGATCAGCGCGCCGAAATGGATGTTGCCGTTGAACTTCTCATAGTCGGCAAGACTCGCGAAGCCGAGCACGATGTTGGCCATGCGGCCATGACGGTCCGGCGTGCGAAGCTCGCTGATGACGCCGCCATAGCTCAGAAAGCTCACCGTCAAGCCGTGCGCGTTCGTGAGCGTGTAACGCGTGACGGGATGACCATCGGCGGTAACGCCATACGGCGCCTGCGTCAGCGAGCCCGCGACGGACACGCATGGCAGCCACGCGCACGACAGCGCCACGAGCGTCGCACCGCCAAATCTCGCCGTGCCCGCTTGCACGCGGTTTTTTGCGCTGCGGGGCGCGCCTTCGCCGGATCGCGCGACGACATGCGGTGCCTGCGAATTCATGCACGACTCCTGGAAGCAAATAGGTGGCCGGTTGCAAAGCGCATGCCTCGCGCGTGCGCAAGGCCTCTCGCGAGGCTTTAAACGGTCGCAGCATTATGTCTGCCAAATTTTCAATGGACGTAGAGCAAATACACGCCGCCCGCCGCTTGCAATAGCGGCGAGCGCTGTCACACGCGGTCGAATGCACCCGGCTGACATGCCGTGGAATGCGACTTGCATGCCGGTTGCCACTGACCGTCGCACGAACCCGCTGCCCGAACCTGTAACACGAACCCATTGCACAAACCCGCAGCACACAAACCCGCCGCACGCGCCGCCATGAGTGAACCCGACCCGATGCAATCCGAACTGCTCGACCCGCCGTCGCGCGATACCGCCGACGCGCCGCCCGCCGTCCCGAACGGCGCGGTGATGGACACCGGCTCCACCTGCGAATGGATTCTCCAGGCGCACCGCGCAAGCGTGCTGATCGACGCGGCTTCGTACTACGCGGTCCTGCGCAAGGTGATTCCGCGCGCGCGTCATTCGGTGTTCATCCTCGGCTGGGATATCGACAGCCGCATCGAGCTGGTTCCCGGCGGCGTCGACGACGGCTTTCCGCCGAAACTTTCCGAGTTCCTATGCGCGGTGCTCGACGCGAATCCGCAGTTGCGCATCTATCTGCTCGGCTGGGATTTCGCGATGCTGTATGCGTTCGAGCGCGAATGGCTGCCCTCGTACAAACCGGCGTGGCATGCGCACCGCCGCTTGTGGTTCCGGCTCGACGGCCGGCATCCGCTCGGTGCATCGCATCACCAGAAAATCGTCGTGATCGACGACAGCCTCGCGTTCACCGGCGGCATCGACCTCACCGGCTCGCGCTGGGACACGCCCGAGCATCGGCCCGACGATCCGCTGCGCAAGAATCTCGGCAAGACGAGCTACGAGCCGATGCACGACGCGCAACTGATGTTCGACGGCCCCGCGGCCGCCGCCATCGCGCATCTGGCCCGCGAGCGCTGGCGCCGCTCGCGCCGCAGCGGCAAGGCCGGCCGGCCGTTCAACGGCAAGTCGCCGCCGCGCACGGATTTGTGGCCGTCCGACATCGAGCCGGATTTCGCCGACGTCGATCTGGGCATCTCGCTCACGGAGCCGGCCTACGACGGCCGGCCCGCGATCCAGCAGGTGAAGGCGCTGCATCTGGCCGCCGTGGCCGCCGCGCGCCGCAACATCTATATCGAGAACCAGTACTTCACGGCGAATTCGGTCGGCTCGGCGCTGCAAAAGCGTATCGCGGAACCGGACGGCCCCGATCTCGCCGTCGTGTGTCCGTACCGGCAGAGCGGCTGGCTTCAGGAAGCGACGATGGGCGTGCTGCGCGCCCGTCTGCACAAGCTGCTGAAAACGGCGGACAGCAACGGCCGCTATGCGATGTACGCGCCCGCCGTCGATGCGCCGAACGGCCGCTTCATCAACGTGCACAGCAAGATCATGATCGTCGACGAGCGGCTGCTCGTGATCGGCAGCGCGAACCTCAACAATCGTTCGATGGTGCTCGACTCCGAGTGCTGCATCGTGATCGACGCCCGCGACAATCCCGAGCGGCAAGCGGCGATCGCGCGGATTCGCAACCGCCTGCTCGCCGAACATCTCGATTCGAGCGAAGCCGACGTGGACGAGGCGCTCGCGCGGCATGGCCGGCTCAACGCGGCGATCGCGAGCATCAAGAGCAACAGCGATTCGGTGCGCACGCTCGAACCGTTGACGCCGGAAGTGCCGCCCGAACTGCGCGACATCGCGGATGGCGTTCACGTGCTCGACCCCGAAGCGCCGATCGCCGCCAATGAACTGCTCGCGCAGTTCCTGCCGGAGCCGACACATCGTCCGGTGATTGCGAAGTTGCTGGTGCTCGGCGCGCTGGCGCTCGGCGTCGTCGCGCTCACTGTCGTCTGGCGCTTCACGCCGTTCGGTCACGAACTCAGCTTCGCGAAGCTCACCTCGGAGACGCAACGGCTCGCGGCCACGCACTTCGGCCCGATTGCGGTGGTGGCGATGTACGTGGTGGCCGCGCTGCTTTCGGTGCCGGTGACGTTGCTGATCGCCGTGACGGGCCTCGTGTTCGGCGCGATAGCGGGCGCCGCCTATGCGCTCACGGGGACGCTGATCGCCGCGGCGGCGGGCTGGGCGGTGGGCGCCTGGCTCGGCCGCGACGCCGTCCGCGAACTGGCCGGCGCGCGCCTGAATCAGCTCAGCGAACGCTTGCGCAGCAAGGGACTCGTCGCGGTGATCCTGTTGCGGCTCGTGCCGGTCGCGCCGTTTTCGATCGTCAATCTCGCGGCGGGCGCATCGCATATCCGCTTCTGGGATTTCATGGCGGGCACCGCGATCGGCATGGCGCCGGGCGTCTTGCTGGCGACGTCGTTTGCTCGCCAACTCGTCACGGCGGTCAGGCATCCGACGCCGCTTTCGTTGCTGCTGGTGGCCGCGATCGGCGTGGCGCTGGTGTCCATGTCGCTCGTCTTGCGGCGCATGCTGATGAGGCGGCAATGAGTGGCCGCGCCAACGAAACCGTGACCCTCGAAGAAGCGCAGCCCGTGCCGCGCGTGCGTACAACGTCGGCTCATACACGCGACGCGGGGGAGCCGCTGCGCATCGTCACGTACAACATTCACGGCGCGGTGGGCACGGACGGCAAACGCTCGGCGGCGCGCATCGCCGAAGTGATCGCGGCCTTGAACGCCGATGTGGTCGCGTTGCAGGAAGTGCCGCTCGGCGGCGCGGCGAGCATCGACGTGCTGCGCGAATTGCAGGACCTGACCGGCATGCACGCGGTGCCCGGCCCGACGCTCGACGGACCCGACCGGCGCTTCGGCAACGCGGTGCTGACCAATCTGCCGGTGCGCGCGGTGCGCACGCTGGACCTGTCGTTCGGCAGCCGCGAAGCGCGCGGCGCGCTCGATGTCGACATCGACACCGGCAATGGGTTGATGCGGATCGTCGCGACGCATCTCGGCCTGTCTGCGCGCGAACGACGCGCCCAGGTGCGGCTGCTGCTCGAAGCGTTCGATACGCCCGATCTTCCCGTGATCCTGCTCGGCGATCTGAACGAATGGTTCGTGTGGGGATGGCCGCTGCGGGCGCTGCTCACGCGCTTTGGCCGGGTCGCCGCGCCGCGCACGTTTCCGTCGCGCTTTCCGGCGTTTGCGCTCGACCGCGTGTGGGTGCATCCGGCCGCGCGTCTCGTCGATATTCAGGTGGATAGAAGCAGGCCGGCGCGTATTGCGTCGGATCATCTGCCGCTGGTCGCGCGGGTGTTGCGCTGAATTGAATGCTTGTGGCGAACGGCGGGTTGTTGTCGTTGTTGCGAGGGCTTGATGGAACGGCGCGTGCTGCGTTTGCCGTAGACATTGCGATTGGTGTCGTTCGCTACGGACTGGCACCGCCCTCAGCTTGCAATCTCAGCCAGGAGATCCCTCATGACCGAGCAGCCCGACCGTTCTTCCACTTCGCGTTCTTCCAGTCCGAATAACGAGCCTGCCGCGCCGCCCTCGCCGTCCACGCCTTCACGGGAGGGCATGTCGGGGCCGGGGCCGGCTCAGCCGCAACCGATTCCGTCGCCCGCGCCCGGCACGCCGCGCACGCCAGGCGGCAATCAGCTCGACGCCATCGACGAAGCCGACGCCGACAAGGTCGTGCCGAAAGATCCCAAAGAGACGCAACTGCGCGACACGATCTCGCCGCCGGGCGCGGGCAGCCATAGCGTCGACGACGACGGCTCGCCGCCCAAGCCGTTATAAATCGGCGCGAGCGGCGCGGTCAGTCCGTCAGTCGATCAGGCCTCGATCTTCGACATCACCGCGGTTGCCGGATCGTAGCGATAGCCCTTCTGCTCGAGACGTTCGGCGAGCGTCGCGCTGATGAATTTTTGCTGCGCGTCGCGTGAGATCAGATCGTGGTCCGGCTTCAGCCGCTCCAGTTCCGACGAGAGCCTGCGCAAGAGCGCGACTTCGGCGGCGCTGCGGGCGTCGAGGAACGTCACTTTCTGATTGGTCGCGCTCAGGCGCTGCTTGAGTTCCTTGGCATGCGCGATCCACTGCTCGGCGAGCGTGCGCAGTTCGGCGTAGGCCTTTTCGTGAGCCTTCGCCTGACTCGTCATCTGGCGGCGCAGCGACGCGATCTCGTCGGCCATTACGGCTTCTTTCGACTCATCGTCGGCGGACAGTCCTTCCGGCGACGCGCCCTGCTGCTGCGCGTGCGCCGTTTCGAGTTCGGCAAGCTGACGCTCCAGTTCCGCGACGCGCTGTTCGGCCGCCTGCGCGCGGCTCGTTGCCGCCGACGCATCCTGGGCGAGCCGGGTCGTTTCAGCCGTCGCCGCCGCGTTGGCCTCGCTCATCGCCGCAAGCTGCCCGCGCGCGGCGGCGAGTTCGTGCTGCACGCGCTCGACTTCGGCGCGCTGAGCCGCGGCTTCGTCGCCGTGAGCCGCGTGGGCGTCGCGCTCTGCCGCCAGTTCGGCGCGCGCCTGGTCAAGCTCGGTCTGCAGCGCGGCGAGTTGCGCGAGACTTTCGCTGGCTTGCAACGCGGCGTCCTGTGCACGCGATGACGCCGCGTTCGATTCGTCCGTCCATCGTTGCACTTCTCTCGCGTGGGCCTCGCCGGCTTCGCCCAACGCGGCCGCTTTCTCGTGCGCGGCGTCGCGCTCGGCGATCAGCCGCGCGATTTCTTCGTCCCTGGCGACGGTCGCGGCGTTCAGCGCTTCGCGTGCGCCGCGCTCTTCGGTCAGCGACGTTTCAGCGGCTTCGAGGCGCGCTTGCACAGCCGACGCGTGTTGCTCGGCTTCGGCAAGGCGAGCTTCCGCCGTCGATGCGCGTTCCTCGGCGTGAGCCACGCGGCTTTCGGCGTCACGTACGCGCTCGTCGGTCTCGGTCGCGCGAGCCTCGGCGGCCGATGCGCGTTCTTCGGTTTGCGCGACGCGAGCTTCAGCAGTGGATGCTCGCTCTTCAGCTTCCGCGATCCGCGCTTCAGCGGCCAACGCCCGCTCTTCCGTTTGCACGACGCGCGCTTCGGCCGCCGATGCCCGCTCGTCAGCCTCCGCAATACGCGCCTCCGCAGCCAACGCCCGCTCCTCCGCCTCCCCGACACGCGCCTCGCTGGCGGCCTCGCGTTCCTCCGTCTGCGCAACGCGCGCCTCCGCCGCCGCGGCGCGGTCCTCGAGTTCAGCGACGCGATCCTCCGCGGTCTTTGCACGGTCCCGCAGCGCCGACAGTTCGCTCGCGAGGCGATTCACGGCCTCTTCGGAAATGCTCAGCGCGTTCGTGAGCGTCGCGACGCGTTCGCGCGCGAGTTCGGCCTCGGCGAGCGTGTTCTGATACTCGGCGAGCGCCTCGTCACGCTCGGCGGCGAGCGCCTCCGCGTGGCCGCCCGCCAGCGCGAGACGCTGATTGACGACCCGCTCGGCTTCCTCGCGCGCGCTCGCCCACAGATTGCCGGCAGCGCTCAGCATGGTTTGCGCGACGTCGTCCGGCAAGCCCGTCATGACCGAAGCCGGCGCCTCCGCCGACGCTGGCTGGCGCGCTTGCCGCCAACGCTCGACGGCCGCCGACACGGCGACGATCGAACCGCAGCGCAGTTCGCCCCAGATCGCCAGCGCGGACACCTTCTTGCCTTCGCCGGCCATGCGGTCCGCGATTTGAGCCACCCGTTCGTCGGTGACGATGTCTGTTTCCATGGACATGAACGCCTCGAAAATCAAAGTAAGCAGGCGGGGATGGAGCGTTCCGCGCCGTCGTGAGTGGCAGGTATTTTACCGGGCAATGCGGCAATGCCGCGAGGCCGCGGCGGCCTGAGCCGCGCGCGCGCCGCGGCTCGAACAGGCCGCATCGTCACTTGCCGCTATACACCACCTTCCAGACCACGTTGCCGACATCGTCGGCGACATACAACGCGCCGGCCTTATCGACGGCGACGCCGACGGGCCGCCCGAGCGCGTGGCCATCGGCGCTGAGAAAGCCGCTCAGGAAAGTCTCCGGCATGCCCGCCGGCCGCCCGTGCTCGAACGGCACGAAAACGACCTTGTAGCCGCTGTATTCCTTGCGATTCCACGAGCCGTGCTGGCCGACGAAAGCGCCGCCCCAGTAATGCTGTGGAAAGCTCCTGCCGGTATAAAACGCGAGTCCGAGCGATGCCGTGTGATTGCCGAGCGCATAGTCCGGCGTGAGCGCGCTCGCCACCTTGTCGGGCCGCTGCTCCTTCACGCGGGTATCGACGTGCTGGCCGTAATAGCTGTAGGGAAAGCCGTAGAAGCCGCCGTCCTTCACCGCGGTCATGTAGTCGGGCACGAGGTTGTCGCCCAATTCGTCGCGCTCGTTGACGGCGGCCCACAACGCGCCGCTCTCCGGCTGCCAGTCCATCCCGTTCGGATTGCGCAGCCCCGCTGCGAACACGCGCGAGCGCCCCGTCGCGGGCGTGAATTCGAGGATCATCGCGCGGCCCTCTTCGGCCTCGATGCCGTTTTCCCCGACGTTGCTGTTCGAGCCGACCGTCACATAGAGACGCTGCCCGTCGCGGCTCGCCACGACATTCTTGGTCCAGTGATGATTGATCGGCCCGGCCGGCAGATCGGCCACCTTCTCGCCGGGTGTTGTGATCTGCGTATCGCCCGCGCGATAGGGGAAGCGCAACAGCGCGTCGGTGTCCGCGACATACAGCGAGTCGCCAACGAGCGCCATGCCGAACGGCGAATGAAGCCCCGAGATCAGCACGCTGCGGCTTTGCGCGGTGCCGCCCTGGCCGCGCAGCAGCACGATCCGGTCGGGACTCGGCACGCCCGCGCCCGCGCGCTTCATCACGAACTTCATTACCTGCTTGCGAACCCAGCCGACAATGCCGCCGTGCTCGTCGTGCTGCGCGGGCGCATTGCTTTCCGCGACCAGCAGATCGCCGTCGGGCAGCGGATACACCCAGCGCGGATGCTCGAGCCCGCTCGCGAATGCCGTCACCGTGAAGCCCGGCGGCGCGGTGGGGATGCTCTGGCTCGGGCGCGTTTGCACGGGCGCGATGTTGATGGTCGGCAGCAGCGAGGTTTGCGGCGACGGCAGTTCGGGACGCGGACCCAAACCCGTGTCGCCGATGTCCTCCGTCGTCGACGCGCAGGCGGCCAGACTCAGCGCGAGCATCGCGGCGACTGCGCCGAGGCGCGCTTCGGCCCATCGCGTGTGAAGCTTGTTCATTACATTCGCCTCGCAGGTTGCGGATTTTACGCGCGTGCCTAGACCTCGCCGCGCCGTAGCAGATAATCGAGCCCGCCGACCCGAAACCATCGATACCCATACGGCTCGAGCACGACCGCATGACGGCCGTCGTCCTTCTCCTCGCTGTGATCGTCCGAGAGCAGGTTGATGAGCCGGTTCTGTTCCGGCTCCTTGCAGCCCGAGCGGAATTTCACCGTGCATGCCTGCGCGCCGAAGTTATGCAGGCATATCACCGAGTTGTTGCGCCAGTCGTAGCGAAGCGCGAGCACATCGTTGCGCGAGGTGCGCAGCACGGCGAAGTCGCCCCAACTGATTTCCGGCACTTCGCGGCGCATGCGGATCATGCGTTCCATCCAGTTCAGCAGCGAATTCGGATCGCGCCGCTGCGTCGCGACATTGATGCGCTCGAACCCGTAAGCGCCGCCCGTGATCACGCGGCACGGCGGCTTCGGGTGCTTGGTGAAGCCGCCTTCCGGTTCCGTCGACCATTGCATCGGCGTGCGCGCGCATTCGCGCTCGGGCAGGCGCAGGTCGTCGCCCATGCCGATTTCATCGCCGTAACGGAACACCGGCGTGCCGGGTAACGTCAGCATCAGACTGTAGGCGAGTTCGAGCCGGCGCCGGTCGCCCGCGAGCATCGGCGCAAGCCGGCGGCGAATGCCGCGCTCATAGAGCTGCATGTCGGGCTCGGGCGCGAACGCGGCAAACACGGCGTCGCGCTGCTCGGGCGTGAGGCGGCCAAGATCGAGTTCGTCGTGATTGCGCAGAAACACGCCCCATTGCGCGGTCGACGGACGCGGCCGCGTTGCCGTCAGCGCTTTCTTCAGCGGCGCGGTATCGCCGGTTGCCAGCGTGTAGAACGTGTGCTGATTGAGCTGGAAATTGAACATCATCTGCAAACGCTCGCCCTGATCGCCAAAATATTCGAGGTCGGTATTGGGCAGCACGTTGGCCTCGGCGAGAATGATCGCATCACCCTGACGCCATTGCAGGAACTCGCGAAACGCGCGCAGCATGTCGTATTGCTCGACGGGCTTCTTCACCTTCGGGCCTTTCGTCGCGATCACGAAAGGCACCGCGTCCATGCGAAAACCCGACACGCCGAGCTGGATCCAGAAGCCCATGATCTTCAGCAATTCCGCGCGCACGTACGGGTTCGCCGTGTTCAGGTCCGGCTGAAAGTCGTAGAAGCGATGGAAATACCAGCGCTTGGCCTGCTTGTCGAACGACCATGTGGACTTCTGCACGCCGGGGAATACCACGCCGTCTTTCGCGTTCGGCGGCTGCCTGTCCGACCAGACATACCAGTCGCGATACTGCGACTCAGGATCGCTGCGTGCTTCCCTGAACCACGGGTGCTGATCGGACGTGTGATTAATGACCAGGTCGATCATCACGCGCAGGCCGCGCTCGCGGCACGCATGCGTGAACTCGGAGAAGTCGCCGAGCGTGCCGTATTTCGGATCGACGTTGTAGTAGTCGCAGATGTCGTAGCCGTTGTCGCGCCCCGGCGAAGGCTGGAAAGGCATCAGCCACACCGTCGTCACGCCGAGCCCCTGCAGGTAGTCGAGGCGGCGCAGAAGGCCCTTGAAGTCGCCGACACCGTCGCCGTTCGCGTCCATGAACGTGCCTACCGAGAGGCAATACACAATCGCGTTCTTGTACCAAAGGTCATTGAGCATGCAACCTGCGCCTTGCGCCATAACAATCGATCGTTGAGAGGACTTGCAATGTCGGAACTGGCATGGTGGCAACGCGGCGTGATCTATCAGATCTATCCGCGCTCGTTTCAGGACAGCAACGGCGACGGCATCGGCGATCTCGCGGGCATGAACTCGCGTCTGCCGTATCTCGCCGAACTGGGCGTCGATGCAGTGTGGGTGTCTCCGATCTACCCGTCGCCCATGGCCGACTTCGGTTACGACGTCGCGGACTACTGCAACATCGACCCGATGTTCGGCACTCTGGCCGACTTCAAGCAATTCGCGGACCGCGCCCACGGACTCGGCATGAAGGTGCTGCTCGACTTCGTGCCGAATCATTCGTCGGACCGGCATCCGTGGTTCGAGGAAAGCCGCTCGTCGCGCGACAATCCGAAGCGCGACTGGTATGTGTGGCGCGATCCGGCGCCCGGCGGCGGGCCGCCCAACAACTGGCAGAGCCGCATGGGCGGGTCCGCGTGGGAATGGGACGAGCGTACCGGCCAGTACTACTATCACGCGTTCCTGCGCGAACAGCCGGATCTGAACTGGCGCAACCCGCAGGTGCGCCGCGCGATGGACGACGTGCTGCGGTTCTGGCTGGCTGGACGTGCTGCGGTTCTGGCTGGGATCACGGCGTCGACGGCTTTCGTGTCGACGTGCTGTGGCTTCTCATCAAGGACGCGCAGTTCCGCGACAATCCGCCGAATCCCGCCTATGAGCCGGGTCAGCCGGACCATCACCGGCAATTGCACACGTACACCGAAGACCAGCCCGAAGTGCACGACATCGTGCGCTCGATGCGCGCCACGCTCGCCGAATACGGCCAGCGTGTGCTGATCGGCGAGATCTATTTGCCGGTTCCGCAACTCATCCGCTATTACGGCGCGAACGGCGACGGCGCGGACATGCCGTTCAATTTCCAGTTGCTCAACGCAACATGGCATGCCGGCGAAATCGCACGCATGATCCGCGATTACGACACCGCGCTGCCCGAACATGCATGGCCGAACTGGGTGCTCGGCAATCACGACAATCCGCGCGTCGCTTCACGCGTGGGCCTCGCGCAGGCACGCGTGGCCGCGGTGCTGCTGCTGACGCTGCGCGGCACGCCGACGCTTTATTACGGCGATGAAATCGGTATGACGGATGGCGTGATTCCGCCGGATCAGGTGCAAGACCCCGCTGAAATCCGCCAGCCTGGCATCGGCCAGGGACGCGATCCCGAGCGCACGCCGATGCAATGGGACACCTCGCTGCCGAATGCCGGTTTTACAACCGGCAGGTCATGGTTACCGGTAGCGAGCGAGACGAGCGTGCATATCCAGAACGGCGATCCGTCGAGCATGTTGTCGCTTTATCGCCGGCTGCTTAAATTGCGGCGCAACAATGCGGCGCTCGTGCAAGGCGCGATTGAACACGTCGCGGCTTATGGCGATGTGCTGACATACGAGCGGCATCACCGCGGCCAGCGTTTGTTCATTGCGCTGAACATGGGTGCAGCGGATGCCGAAGTCGAATCGCGTGAGGGCGTGGTGTTGCTCTCCACATTTGCGGGCCGCGACGGCCAGCCGCTTGTACAAGGCGCGAATCGTCTTGCTGCGGGCGAGGCGCTGATCGCGTCGGTGTGATGGCTATTCTGCGCTTGCGGCCAGCGCTTCTTCAGGACTCTTCGGCAGCACCACTCTGAAGGTCGAGCCGTGCCCAACTTCGGAGCGCACCTCGATGCGCCCGCCCTGCTTCCTGACGATGCCATACGAAATCGACAAGCCGAGCCCCGTGCCTGTGCCGACCGGTTTCGTCGTGAAAAACGGATCGAAGATGCGGTCGCGATGTTCCGGCTTGATGCCCTGTCCGCTGTCTTCCACTTCGATCCATACGCTCGTTTCGTCATGACCTGTGCGCACGACGATGTGCCCATGCCCTTCGATGGATTGCGCCGCGTTCATCAGCAGATTCATGAAGACCTGGTTGAGTTGCGACGGAATGCATTCGAGCTCGGGAATCGCGCCGAACTCGCGCTTTAACTCGGCCTTGTACTTCAGCTCATTCCAGACGATGTTGATCGTCGTGTCGAGATTGCTCTCGAGATTGGCCCACTGCTTCTCGGCCTTGTCGACGTGCGAAAAGTCCTTCAAGCCCTGCACGATGCGCTTGACTCGCTGCAAGCCTTCCACGGATTCGGAGAGCAGCGTCGGAATATCGCTGCGCAGATAGTCGATGTCGATCTCGCGCTTCAGTTCGATGAGCGCGGCCCGCGACTCCGCAATCAGCTCGGCCTCGCTGCGCTCATAAGCGGCGAGCGCGGTCAACAAATCCGCCATATAGCGTTGCAGCGTGCCGAGGTTGGCATTCACAAAGCCAACCGGATTGTTGATCTCATGCGCAACGCCCGCGGCAAGCTGACCAATCGACGCGAGCTTTTCCGACTGCAACAACTGGCTATGCGCTTGCGCAAGCTCGTTGATGAGCGCTTCCTGACGCGCCTTTTCTTCACGCAGCGCGGCGTACGCATGCGCAAGCTGGCGCCGGTCGTCCTGGAACTGTTCGACGGCGCGCGCCATTTCGCCGATCTCGTCGCGGCCCTTGACGATGCGCGAGACGTGCTGCTCATCGGCCGGGTCGCCGCTGCGCAGATTGCTGCTGACCACTTCGAGCCGCGCGAGCACATGCTTGCCGAGAAACGCATGCGCGACGAGCCACGCAAACAGCAGGCTCACGGCGACGAGGCCGGTAATCCAGCGCTCGTGTCGCGCGGATGTCGCCGCGAGCCGCTGCACGGCCTGCTGAAACTCCTGCGTGCATCGGTCGGATTGAAGCTGCGCCGAGGCGACCATTGCGCTCGCTTGCTGACGCAGGCCGTCGCTGAATCGATCGCGTGAAGCGAGGGTTTGCGAATCGGCTCGCGCGGCCGTGCTGTTTTTATCCGCCACGTTAGGCGCATGCGCAATCGCCGCGCTCAACTCGCTCTCGCGCAACTGCGCGACGATGTTCACCGTGTTGCGAAACAACTGGCTCGCCTGATGAAGGTCGAGCACGCTGACGTCGTCGTCATTGGCGGCGGCGAGCCGGTCCGACAGGCGGTCGAATAGTTGCAGTTGCCTGATGATGTCCGCGTAACTCGCACGCATTGCATCGAGCGAACCGGTGCTCGCGAGCCGCGCCGATTCGCGCTCGATCAGCAACGTGTGCTGCACCAGCGTGTCGGCGGCCTGCATGCGCGTGAGTTCGCCGGTGGCGAGCAGGCGCGTCTCGTTGGTCGCCACCCGCAGCGTGTAGACGGCGGTCAGGCCGCTCGTCGCGATCAGGAGCGTGAGCACGACCGTCGCCAGCGTGAACTGCCGGCGCAATGAGCGCGGCAACAGCTTCAGGCGTCTCGCCGCTAGTCGCATGAACTGCGCTCCGGGTGCGTTGTTTTGTTCATCGGCGCGTTCATCGCCTTTATCGCTTCCAGATGCCGCGATACAGGTTGCGATAGCCGTTGCCAGGATCGAACTGCCCTTGCAATCCGCCATCGAACGCGATGTTTGCGGCCGTCACCAGATGCACCGGCGACACATAACCCGTCACCGGCTGATGCGCGAGCAGCCGATTCAATTCGTCGACGAGTTGCCAGCCTTGAAAGTTGAGCGGCTCGGCGACCGTGCCGGTCTGGAACGTGCCGGCCTGAATGCGCAGGAAAGCGGCCGCGCTGCCGTCGCCCGCGGACAGCATGCTCAGGCCGCGGCCCATGTTGCCCGCGCGCGTGAGCGCGGGCGCCGCGTAGTCGAAGTAGATGTCGTTGATCGCGAGCGCGTAGTTCCAGCTCTTGCCGTATTGCGCGAGCAGTTCGTCGGTGACCGCGGGCATCTGCTCGGCGCTTTTCGAAATCGCCACATCGCGCACCGCAAGCAGACGGCAATCGCGGCATGCGCGAATCACGTCAAGCATGGCTTGCGCCTTCGCGCTTGCGATCTGGAAATTGCCGTCGGTAAACACCACGACGCCCGCGCGCGCGCCTGACTGAATCACCGCGGCCATCGCCGTGAGGCGCGCGACGTCGAGCGGATTGGTCGACACGTTCATCGCGACCGGACTGTTCGTCATTGCGCCTGCAATTGGCCCGACATGCCAGCCGACGAGCGGAATGCGGCGCGCGGCGAACGGCTGTAAGTCCTGCTTCATCTCGCCCGCGTCGACGCCGACGAGGATCGCGCCGTCCGGCTGCAATGAGAGCGCCGCGGCAACGGCCTTGCTGCGGCCTTCGGCGGTTCCGCGCGCATCGTAGACACGCGTATTCCAACCGATCGCGTTGGCGGCTTCCTTGATGCCTTTCGCGACGCCCAGCACGCCGCCGTTACGCAGGTCCTCGCTGATGATCGCGATGCTCGCGCCGGGCACCGCCGACGGTCCGGACTTCGGGCCGCTCCAATGCAACGCCGGTTCGCTCGCGCTATCCACGGCGCGCTGCATCGCGGCGAGGTCGAGCGCGGTGTCGGCTGTCGCGCGATGAGCGGGCTGCGGCGCGCTCTGTCCGCACACGGGACGCATGCACAGGCCGCAGAGCACGAGCAACGCGGCCGTGAGCCCAAGGCGTGAATGCATGAATTCTCCCGATATGCCGAACGATGCGTCATCGCCTCGCGCTCTCCTCAATGCGGAGCGCGCGAGGCGAGACATTCCTCTTGCTCGTGTTAACGGCGGATTCGCGGCCTGCTTGATACGCCATGCATTACGGGAAACCCTTGCATTGCGGTTGGTGTTGCGGTTGCGCTTTTGCGCCACGTTGCATGCGCTTTGGCCCAGGGTAAATACCGCTCCGCGCGCGCCCCTTACGTTCCGTTAATTCATTCATGGCGGCGAAGAGAGCGCCGCATGCTTTGTCTTTTCACGGGCCATTTCTTCGGTGAAAACCAGTCTGTCGGAAGCTATTGTCGAGCGCGTGAACTGCGGTGTCTTCACCGTGGATCGCGACTTACGCATCCTGACGTGGAATCGCTTCATGCAATCGCATAGCGGGCGTTCGGCCGAATCTGTGGTCGGCCAGAACCTGCTCGACGTGTTTCCCGAATTGCCGCGGCAGTGGCTCAGCAGAAAGATCGAAGGCGTGTTCGTGCTGGGCACGCCGGCTTATTCGTCGTGGGAACATCGGCCGTATCTGTTTCGCTTCGAGCATTCGCGTCCGATCACGGGCACGATCGACGCGATGCGCCAGAACTGCAACTTCATTCCGATCGAGAACAGCCGCGGCGAAGTGGTCGCGGTCGGCGTCGCGATCGTCGATACGACCGACGTGTGCATTGCGTACGGCGAGCTTCAGGACCGCGAGAAAGCGGTCACGAACGCGCTGGCCGAGTTGACCGTGCGCAACCAGCAGCTTACTTCGCTCAACGATGCGCTCGCCCATGCGCATCAGCAATTGCTGCAATCGGAAAAGCTGGCCGCGATCGGTCAACTCGCGGCGGGCGTCGCGCACGAGATCAACAATCCGGTCGGCTTCGTGCTGTCGAACCTGAATACGCTCGACGGCTACGTGAAGACGCTGATCCGCTATGCCGCCGACGTTCAACGCATGGTGAGCGAAGCCGCGCCCGCACTGAAGCATGACATCGAGGCGCTCGCGGAACAGGCGGACCTCGACTATCTGCTCGGCGACGCACCGACGCTCGTGCACGAATCGAAGGAAGGACTCGCGCGCGTGCGCACCATCGTGGTCGATCTGCGCGACTTCTCACGCGTGGACAGCACGCAGGTATGGGAACTCGCGGACATTCATCGCTGCATCGAGTCGACGCTGAACATCGTCCATAACGAAGTGAAGTACTGCGCGCATCTCGTGCGCGAATACGCGGAGATTCCATTCGTGCGCTGCATTCCGTCGCAGATCAGCCAGGTCGTGCTCAACCTGGTCGTGAACGCGGCGCAGGCTTACGGCGGCAATCACGAGCAGCACGGCGCGCCGCGCGGCACCATCACCGTGCGCACTGGCATGGATGCGGCCGACCCGTCGCGCGTGTGGTTCGAAGTCGCCGACATGGGCTGCGGCATCCCGCCCGAACTGTTGAAGCGCATTTTCGATCCGTTCTTTACGACGAAACCCGTGGGCCAGGGGACCGGCCTCGGTTTGTCGGTGACCTATGGAATCGTCAACGCGCATCGCGGCACGATCTCCGTGGCGAGCACCATCGGCGAAGGCACCACCTTCCGCGTCACGCTGCCCGTCGACGGAGCGCAGCCTGAAGACAGCAACACCGAAGCGCTCGCGCAAAGCGGTTCGCTCGATGCAATCGCGTTGCCGGCGCAGTCGCCGGCAGCCACATGAGGTAGACCTATGCCATTGCCTGTACTCGTTGTCGACGATTCGACACTCGCCCGCAAACTATTGATCCGCTCGCTGCCCGAGGAGTGGGACATCGAGATCACCCAGGCGTCGGACGGCGCGGCCGCGCTCGAGCTGTATCGCGCCGGCAAGGGCGCCGTGATGTTTCTCGATCTGACGATGCCCGTCATGAACGGCTTTCAGGTGCTCGAAGCGATCCAGCACGAGGGCCTCGATACGTTTGTGATCGTCGTGTCGGCGGACGTGCAGTGCGGCGCCGTCGAGCGCGCGAAGTCGCTCGGCGCGATCGGCTTCATTTCCAAGCCGGTATCGCCCGAAGCGATCCGGCCGATTCTCGCGGAGTACGGTCTCCATGAATGAACAGTTTCTGAACGAAGACCAGCGCGACGCGTTGCAGGAGATCTGCAACGTCGGCATGGGCAAGGCCGCCGCCGCACTGGCCAAACTGCTGGGCGCTTTCGTCACGCTGTCGGTGCCGAATATCCGCGTCGTCGGCGTCGAGCAATTGCGCGTCGCGCTCGGCGCACAGGACGACAGCGAATTGCGGCCGGTGCGCCAGGCGTTTCAATCCGACATATCCGGCGAGGCGATCGTGCTGGTCGGCAAGGACGGCCAGCGCGAACTGCAACAACTGATGGGTCATGACGTCGGCGAGCCCGACACCGAAGTCGAAGTGTTGTGCGACATCACGAACCTGCTGGTCGGCGCCTGCGTGCAAAGCGTGTTCGAGCAGTTGGGGCGGCACATCTGCTTCTCGCAGCCGACGCTGTTGCCTTGTGCGACGAAGACGCAGGACGGACTGCTGCCCGGCGGACGCTGGGACGTCGCGCTGCTGCTCGAGATTCACTTCACGCTCGAGCAAGGCGGCTTCGGCGCGCGCATGGTGCTGTTGCTGCCGGATGCGGCGATCCGCGGAATGAAGGAAGCGCTCGACCACTTTCTGGAAGCGCTGTAATGCGGGCCGATGCAAAGCGCGCTGTAAAACGCGCTGTTATTTGCGCTAACCACGAGGTTAATCATGGCTGAGCTTCAGGCAACCGGCAATTCCATCGAGCCCGCTCGCGATGAACCGGCGCAGCAAACACCGCTGGCTTCTTTCGATGCCGTTGCGGATGCAGCGCCCGCGCCAGTCCCGACACTGCTGCTCGTCGACGACGAGCCCGGCGTGATCTCGTCGCTCAAACGCCTGCTGCGCCCGCTGAAGTACGAGGTGCTGAGCGCGAACAGCGGCGCCGAAGCGCTCACGCTGCTCGAATCGGCGCGCGTCGACGTGATCATTTCCGACATGCGCATGCCGAACATGGACGGCGCGGAGTTTCTGTCGCGCTCGCGCAGCATGGCGCCCGACGCGATCCGCATTCTGCTCACCGGCTATTCCGAAGTCGATGCGGTCGTGCGCGCGGTCAACGAAGGCCACGTCTATCACTATCTGCACAAGCCGTGGGACGACCAGGATCTGCTGCTCACGATCCAGCGCGCGCTCGAACAGCTCGCGCTGCAACGCAAGACCGAACGGCTCGCCGCGCTGTTGCAGGAACAGAACGAGAAGCTCTCGTCGTTCAACATGGAACTCGAGCGCGAGGTCGATGCACGCACCGAGGAAATACGTCAGACCGTGATGTTTCTCGAAGGCGCGCAACAAGACCTCAAAAGCAACTTCCTGACGATGGTGAAGGTCTGCGCGAACATGGTCGAAATGCGCTGCGGGCTGCCCGGCCATTCGGCGCGAATCGGCGAGACGGCAAGACAGCTCGGCGCCGCGCTCGGCCTGAGCGACTACGCGTGCAATGAACTGCTGATGGCGGGCTTGCTGCACGGCATCGGCAAGCTGTTTCTGCCCGATGCGCTGCTGAAGACGCCTATCGCCAAGCTGCAGCCGCAGGAAGCGAAGCTCTATCAGCTTCATCCGTTGCATGGGCAGATGGCGCTCACGCCCGTCTCGCAACTGAGCGGCGTGCAGGCGATGATTCGCCATCAGTATGAACGTTACGACGGACGCGGCACGCCGGATGGCCTGCTCGGCGGCCTGATTCCGCTCGGGGCTCGCGTGCTTGCGCTGGCGCGCGATGCGGAAGATCTGCGCATCGGCGTGATTGCGCCGCAAAAGATGAACGACGCGCAGATCATCTCGACCGTGCGCGCGCAAAGCGGCATTCGTTACGATCCGGCGATTGCGGAGAAGTACATCGAGTTGCTGATGAAGCACGCGGAATTGACGCCGGAAGGCGTGCCCGACCGCGTCGACGCATCGCATCTGAAGGAAGGCATGAAACTCGCCGACGATCTGCGCACGTCGCGCGGCACGCTGCTGATGACCAAGGGCAAGGTGCTGTCCGCCGAGCAGGTCACGCAGATTCGCCGCTATGAAATCCACGAGGGCGAGCCGTTCGTGATTCTGGTCGAGCGCGCGGCGGAGGTGCGGAAAGCGGAAGTGGCGTGAGCGGGCCGGATGAGGTCACGTCAGCTCATTCGTTGCTGTTGCTGTTGCTGTTGCCATTGCCGTTGCCGCGGCACAGCGCGGCGGCCGCGAAACCTGCTGCGAGCGCCGCATACACGTAGAACATCGAGCGCTTCGTCAGATGCGCTTCAAAGCCGGGCGTGAGACGGCGCGGCACCATGTGATAGTCGACGGTATAAGCGACGGCCGCAGTCGTAACCGCACTCGCCGCGATGTCCGCGACACCGGCGCGGCGTTTTACATGGCACTGCCAGCGGTCCAGTAATCCTTCGAACAGCACGCCCCAAAAAATCGCCGACGCCTGATGGATCGCGAGACCCGTCAGCGTGAAGCGCGCGCTCGGACCCGTTTCGCTGAACGCGCGGCGCGGCCACAAGCAATGCGTGACGGCGTTGAGCGGCGCGTACGGCGTGCTGCCGTCGGCGCGCGCTCGCGCGGCGGCCGCGACGGCTGCGGCGCTGCCCGCTGCGGTACCCGACACCGTCGCGCGGCACACGAGATTGGCGAGACGGTTCATCAGTCGCCTCCCGATCCGTGCGCTGAATCTTCGAGGCCGTGTCCGGCCTTGCTTCGCTCGACCAGATAGCAGCCGCGCTCGACGCCATCGCGTAACGCCTCGGCATGCGTCGTCCATTCCGGTGTGACCGGTTCGACGTCGGGCAGCGCGAACGGCTTGCCGTCCACGGACGCGTCGATTCGCGCGACCCAGGCGCCCCGATCGTTCTGCTTCGCACTGACGACGATATCCACGCCGCGATGCGTCACGCGCATCGTGCCGTCGCTTTGCGTCTCGAGGTCCGTGCTGCGGAAATCCGTGCCTGCCATGCGTGCCTCCAATGCATCGTCCGATACGGCGGATGCAGCAACGTGCGTGCCGTCCGATGGCACAACCCTTGCTGCGCCCCAGGGTCATAGACAGACGTCAGACATTTGGGCATCGACGTGAAAAGCACATCCGGCGAGATTCACATCGGCATTTCAGGCTGGCGCTACAAAGGGTGGCGCGGGACGTTCTATCCGAAGGGCCTGAAGCAGGACAGCGAGTTGCAGTACGCATCGGGCCTCATGCAGACGATCGAAATCAACGGTACGCACTACAGCCTGCAATCGCTCGACAGTTGGCAGCACTGGTACGCGGAAACGCCACCCGGTTTTGTTTTCAGCGTGAAAGGCGCGCGCTATCTGACGCACCTTCTGCGCTTTCGCGACGAGACAGCCACCGTCGCGTGCGCGAATTTTTTCGCGCAGGGACTGCTCGCGCTGAAGGACAAGCTCGGGCCGATACTGTGGCAATTTCCACCGTCGTTGCGTTTCGATCCTGAGCACATGGAGCGCTTCCTGAGCCTGCTGCCGCGCGATACCGAAGCGGCGCTCGCGCTCGCGCAACAGCACGATCAGCGCGTGAAGACGCCGTATGTGGAGATCGACCGCAAACGCAAATTGCGTCACGCGATTGAAGTGCGTCACGACAGTTTCGTCGACCCCGCGTTCGTGAAGCTGCTGCGTCGTCACAAGGTCGCGCTCGTCGTGTCGGATTCGACTGAGGCATGGCCGCAGTTCGAGGATCTCAGCGCGGGCTTCGTCTACATCCGTCTGCACGGCACCGAGACCAAGTATTCTGGCGAGTACTCCGATGCGGCGCTCGAACGATGGGCGCGCAGAATCGAATCGTGGAGCCAGGGTTCGCAGCCCGCCGACGCGCGTCTCGCCGCGCCGGCCCTGCAGCCGCCTCGCGCGCAAACGCGTGACGTGTACTGCTATTTCGACAACGACGCCAAAACCAACGCACCGTTCGACGCGCAACGATTGATGGAGCGCCTCGGGCTGCACGCGCAGCAAGCGGCGGCGTGAGAGCACGCCACGCCCGCTTCTATTTGCGCCGCTGCGCGAGTTTTTTCGCGTCCTGCAGCGCGGCGACGATCGCTGCATACGCGCGATGACGCGTCTCGGGATCGGGCGCACGCAAGGCGAACGAAGGATGATACGTCGCGACCACGAGCCGGTCGCCATGTTCGATGACCTTGCCGATTGAATCCTGCAAGCGCGACTTCGGATCTTCGAGCACGGCCTTCAGCGCGGTCGCGCCCAATGCGACGATCACGTGAGCGCCGACGCTCTCGAGTTCCTGATCGAGCCAGTAGCGGCACGCGTCCACCTCGCGTTGCCCCGGCGTTTTATGCATGCGGCGCTTGCCGCGCGGCGTCCATTTGAAATGCTTCACCGCGTTCGTCACATAGACTTCCTTGCGACCGACGCCGGCTTCGACGAGCGCGTCATCGAGCAACGCGCCGGCTGGTCCGACAAACGGCAAGCCTTGCAGATCCTCCTTATCGCCCGGCTGCTCGCCGACCATCATGATCGGCGCGCGGCGTGGACCGGCGCCCGGCACGCCTTGGGTCGCATTGGCCCAGAGCGGACAGCGGCGGCAATCGTCGAGCGTCGCGGGATGCTGGTCGGGATCGACCTCGGGCGCGGCGGGCTCTTCGCCTTCCGTGGATGATGGGCGCTTGGGTGTGCGCTTCGGTGTGCGCTTCGTGGTAACCATAGTTCGTCGCGTTGCGCTGCTCGCTTCGCGTTTTTGCATGGGGCGGATATGCACGCGAAGCAAGCAAGCCGCGTTCCGACGATTGGCCACGCACTGCATCACGAAGCCAGGCGCGCAATGTGCTTGGGAATAAGCCTGCCGATGGCCCTTGCGTTAGCGGCGTCATAGGCAACCATCGGAGCGCACGGTAAATTTTTCACGGCGGGCAACCGGCGCCATGAGCCGACAACAGAAGGAGCAAAACGATGACCCTGCTTATATACCTGGTCGGATGGATCATTTTTATCGGCGGCGTCGCGTGGGGATTGATGGCGCTGCACGTCGCGCAGCACATCATCGCGATCGTGGCCGTGATTCTGTTCGGCATCGCGGTCATCACCGGTGCGACGAGAGCGCGCAATCGGGATCGGTCGTGACAGGAGTGGACTTGCGCACGCGTCCACAGCGCGTGCCGTCCATGCACGCACTAAATCCATTCCTCTCTCCCTGCTAAGAATCAGCGAAATCCTTCGTTGCTCCCCGCGCGCCGTATGTCTTACCGTTGCCGGATTGCGCATTGCGCGTCCCATACGGAGAACCCATGTCCGCGCCCTCTTCACACGACAACCCGCCGCATGCGGCCGGCCTTGCCGATGCCGCGCAACTTTTTGACGACAACGCGCTGACGCGCCGCTTCGCGCCCGTGTTCGCGCGCATCGCAGAAGGCGCGGTGCATCGCGAACGGCATCGCGAGCTTGCCTACGAACCTGTCGAATGGCTGCGCGAAGCCGGCTATACGAAGCTGCGCGTACCGGCGCAATACGGCGGCGAAGGCGTGTCGCTGAGCGAGTTCCTCGGCCTCGTCACGCGCCTCGGCGAAGCGGATTCGAACCTGCCGCAAATCCTGCGCGTGCATGGCGGCTTCATTGAATCACTGCTGGAATATGGCGACGACGCGTTGCGCGACCGCTGGCTCACGCGCGTCGCGCAAGGGCAGATCATCGGCGGCGCCGTGGCCGAACGCACCGCCGTCACCAACAACAGCCTGCGTCTCACGCAGACCGACGGCGCGTGGCATCTCGACGGAGAGAAGTACTACACCACCGGCACGCTCTACGCGGACTGGGTCGACGTCACCGCGTACGACGGCGAAAGCGACCTGCGCGTGCTCGTCAAGACCGACACGCCGGGTCTCGAACGTATCGACGATTGGGACGGTTTCGGCCAGCGCCTGACGGGCAGCGGCACCACGCGCTTTAATCATGTGCCCATCTCGCGCGAGAACGTGTACCGGCGCTATGACGCGTCGGCGCCGCGCCGCAACAGCGTGCTCACGTCGTACTATCAGGCGCTGCATATCGCGAATCTGGCCGGCATTAGCCGTGCCGCGCTGCGCGACGCCGTCGCCTTCGCGCAGGCAAAAACGCGAACCTTCGGTATCCCAGGCGAATCGAGTCCGCGCGACAATCCGCTCGTGCAACGCGTCGTGGGCCGGCTCGCGAGCCTCGCCTATTCGACGCAAAGCATCAGTGCATCGCTCGCACGCGCGATCGATGAAGTGCTCGTCGCACGGCACGAAGGCCGCACGACCGAAGAGACCTATTTCCGGCTCGACATCCAGACCTTCCAGGCGCAGCAGATCGCCATCGAGCAAACGTTGCAGGCCGCGACGCTGCTGTTCGAAGTGGGCGGCGCATCGGCGACGAGCGAAACGCGGCGCTTCGACCGCTACTGGCGCAATGCGCGCGTGCTCGCGTCGCACAATCCGGCGATCATCCGCGAGGCAGCCATCGGCGACTTCTATCTGAACGGCAGGCCGCACAATGAGCGCTTCGGCATAGCGCGGCCGGCCGCGCAGGCGGCGTGACACGCGCGGCTCCAGGCCGCGCCTTCTGTGGCACAGTAACGTCATCGGTGCACGCGCGCGGAGCGCGGCACGCCACTGCCCTGACGAGCCCCATGAAGAATCTGCCTGCCTACGAGCCGCCCGTCGACGAACAGCAGCTTCTGCTGAAATGGATCCGACGCGCGCGCGAATCCCAGATGAGTCACTACGACATGGCCGATCTGCTGTCCGCGCGCGACCGGCAGATGGGCTGGCTCGTCACTGTGCTGGCCGCGTTCGTGGGCACGGCCGTGTTTGCCTCGCTGAATTCGAGCGCCGTTTCGTTCGAGGTCAGGATGCTGGTCGGGCTCGTGAGCGTGGTTGCCGCGGTGTCGGCGGCGCTGCAAACGTATCTGCGGTATGCGGAACGCGCCGAAAAACATCGCGCGGCGGGCGCGCGTTATGGCGCGGTGCGGCGGCGTCTCGAATCGGTTTTCGCGGGCGACCCCGACGCGCGCGACGGCCACTATCTGACCGCTATTCGCGACGAGCTTGACCGGCTCGCACAAGACTCGCCGAATGTGCCGCCGCGCAATTTCTATCGCACGCAGCGTGCGTTATCCACCGATCCGCGCCGCGGCACCGACACCTGAGCGTCAAAGCTCACGCATCTAGATCGTTCGCGTCGATGCCCAGTTCGGCGGCCATGCGCCGCACCACCACCTGAAGCCGGCTGACTTCGTCGGCGAGTCTTTTTTGCTCGGCTTTCAGCGCCTCGAACGCGGAGAGCGGCACGCTTTCGTCCGCGCTGCCGCCCGGCTGCGCGAACTCGCTCAGGTTCACTTCGCCGCACAGCAAATGCATCCAGCGATGTTCGCGCTCGCCTGGCGTGCGAGGCAGTCTGACGACGCGCGGCGGATCGTTCGCGGCGAGTTCGTCGAGAAACGCCTCGACCGACGAAATATCGGCGAATCCATGAAAGCGCGCGCTGTTCAAACGCAATTCCGCGGCCGTCTGCGGGCCGCGCAGCAGCAACGTGGTGAGCAACGCAGCCGATTGACTCGGCAATCCAAGCACGCGATTCATGTTGTGCTCGAAGCGCGGCACGCGGCTGCTGCTGCCCTCCATGACGAGGCTGAGCCGCTTGAGGCCGTCGAGCGCGGTCAGCACTTCGGCTTCGGTCGCGTTCAGCACCGGCGAGCGGCCGGTCTTCTGGTTGCAGCCCAACGTCAGTGCGTTGAGCGAAAGCGGATAACTGTCGGGCACCGTGTGCTGTTTTTCGACGAGCACGCCAAGCACGCGCCCCTCGAGCAGCGTCAACGCGCGGATCGAAGGACGGGAGGGAACATCGGGAGTCGAATTCATGTGGTGTAGCGGCATGGCTGCCGTGGTGATCGGTGAAACGCCTTGCCGCGCTCAGCGCGGCGGCACTTTTCTGGTTGTGGGCACTATGATAAACGGCCTGGGCGCCGGCGGTGCATCTATCTCGCCGCAGCGGGTCGTATCGCGCGCCGCTGGGCATGTCGCCTGCCTGGCTTTCTGCTTTTTCACATGGAGTATTCAACGCCTATGCGTTTGCAGCCGGTCCTGCGCGTGAGCGCCGTGTCGCTCGCAGTGGGTGCATCACCCACGCAACAACGCACGGCAATGCCTCGCAATCTGTTTCTCCTCTTCCGTATGAACCGCCCTCACCTTGCCCGAAGCATCGCCCTCCCGAAGGCCAAGAAACCCCAGTCCCTCGCAAATGCGCTTGCGAATCTCCGCGCTATGCTCGCCAATGCCCCCGGTGAACACCAATAGATCGATGCCGCCCAGCAAAGCCGCATATCCGCCGATGGTCTTGCGCACCGCCGTGGCGAACGCGTCGAGCGCGAGGGACGCATTCGCGTCGCCGGCCGCCGCGCGTTGTTCGAGCGCCTGCATGTCGCTCTCGCCATCGGCGTAACCGGCCAGACCGCTGTGCCGGTTCAGCAGCGTTTCGAGCGCGTCGGCGTCGAGCTTTTCCACCCGCATCAGATACAGCAACACGCCCGGATCGAGGTCGCCGCAGCGCGTGCCCATCGGCACGCCGCCGGTCGGCGTCATGCCCATCGACGTATCGATCGATCGTCCGTCGCGCAACGCGCACACGCTCGAACCGTTGCCGAGATGCGCGAACACCGCGCGCGGCGGCAGCGCCGCGCCCAGTTGCGCGACGAGCGATTCGTACGAAAGCCCGTGAAATCCATAGCGAATCACGCCGGCATCCGCATAACGGCGCGGCAACGCGAGCTGCGCCGCGCGCGGCGGCAGCGTCGCATGAAACGCGGTGTCGAAGCAGGCAAAATGCCCGGCGTCGCCGAAGATGGTCTGCGCCTCGTCGATCAACGCAAGCGCCGGCGGAATATGCAGCGGCGCAAAATGCACGGCATCCTGCAAACGGCGGCGCACCTCGGGCGTGAGCCGCTGATGCGTGCGCAGATGCGGCCCGCCATGCACCACGCGATGCCCGACCGCCGTTGGCTGCGCATAGTGCTGAGCGGCAAGCACGGCCGAGAGCTTTTGCAACGCATCGGTCTGCGATTCCAGCACATGCTGCTCGTGCACCAGCACGCGTGCGTCCGGCGCAGCAATGCGCAGGCTGCCGTCGCCGCGGCCGATGCCTTGCGCGCTGCCTTCGAGCAGCAGCGATTCGTCGTCGCCCGAATGCGCGAACAGCCCGAACTTCAGCGATGACGATCCGCTGTTCAGCACGAGAATGGTTGGCGGCGAAGCGCCGTGCTGCGTGTTCATGGCGCGCCTCGCTCAGTCTTTCCACGTCCAGTTGCGGATTTCTTCCTTGTCGATGCCCTCGGCATGCGCATAGGCGAGATGCTCGATGATCTGCCCGCGCAGCCATTCCTTCGCGTGATCGCCGACGCCGCGCAGCTTCGGCACGCGATCGATCACGTCGATGGCGAGCGAAAAGCGGTCTACCTGATTGATGATCGCGAGTTCGAGCGGCGTGTTGATGTTGCCCTTCTCGTGATAACCGTGCACGTGCAGGTTGTCGTGATTCGTGCGGTTATACGTCAGCTTGTGAACCAGCGACGCATACGAATGGAAGTTGAAAATCACCGGCTTGCTCGTCGTAAACAGCGAATCGAAATCGCGGCTCGACAGGCCGTGTGGATGCGCATGCTCGGGCATCAGCCGGAACAGATCGACGACGTTGACGAAGCGGATTTTCAGATCAGCGAAATGCCCTTTCAGGAGCTGCACGGCGGCGAGCGCCTCCATTGTCGCGATGTCGCCCGCGCACGCGATCACCACATCCGGCTCGGCGCCCTGGTCGGTCGACGCCCAATCCCAGATGCCGATGCCCTTCGTGCAATGCGTGACGGCCGCATCCATGTCGAGATACTCCAGATGCGGCTGCTTGTCCGACACGATCACGTTCACGTAATCGCGCGAACGCAGGCAGTGATCTGCCACGCTCAACAGACAGTTTGCGTCGGGCGGCAGATAAATGCGCACCACGTCCGGGCTTTTATTCGTCACGACGTCCAGAAAGCCGGGGTCCTGATGCGTGAAGCCGTTGTGATCCTGACGCCATACAAGCGAAGTGATGAGCAGGTTGATCGACGGCACTGGCTGGCGCCAGCCGAGTTCGCGCTTGGCTTTTTCGAGCCACTTTGCGTGCTGGTTGAACATCGAATCGATCACATGCACGAACGCTTCATACGTCGCGAAGAGACCATGCCGGCCCGTCAGCACATAACCTTCGAACCAGCCTTCGAGCGTGTGTTCGCTCAGCATTTCCATCACGCGGCCATCCGCCGATAGCGCGCCGCCGTCCGCGTCGTTCGGCTGCAAGTCGGCGAGCCAGGTCTTGTCCGATGCTTCATAGATGGCCGTGAGCTTGTTGCTCGCTGTCTCGTCGGGGCCGAACACGCGGAAGTTGGTCATGTTCCTGCGCATCACGTCGCGCAAAAATTTGCCGAGCGTCTGTGTGGGCGACGAGTACGCGGATGCGGGCTTTTTCACTTCGACCGCATAGTCGCGAAACACGGGCATGTCGAGCATCTTGCACAGCACGCCGCCGTTCGCATGCGGATTCGCGCTGATGCGGCGCGTGCCCTTCGGCGCGAGTTCGCGCAATTCCTCGACGAGCCGCCCGCTTTCGTCGAACAGCGACTCGGGCTCGTAACTGCGCAGCCAGCCTTCGAGCAGTTTCAGGCTCTTGCTGTTGGTCGCCGGATCGGCAATGGGCACCTGGTGCGAGCGCCACGAACCTTCCACCTTGTGACCGTCCACTTCTTTCGGACCGGTCCAGCCTTTCGGCGAACGCAGCACGATCATCGGCCAGCGCGGACGCGTCGTGTCGTTGCTGGCGCGCGCATGTTGCTGGATCGCCCTGATTTCGCCGATGCATTGTTCGAGCGTCGCGGCCATCTGCTGATGCATGACGTTTGGATCGTCGCCTTCGACGAAATACGGCTTGTGGCCGTAACCGGTCAGCAACGCTTCGAGTTCTTCGCGCGGAATGCGTGCGAGCAGCGTCGGATTCGCGATCTTGTAGCCGTTCAGATGCAGCACCGGCAGCACCGCGCCGTCGCGCACCGGGTTCAAAAACTTGTTCGAATGCCATGACGTGGCGAGCGGCCCGGTCTCCGCTTCGCCGTCGCCGATCATCACCGCGACGATCAGGTCGGGGTTGTCGAACGCCGCACCATAGCCATGCGACAGGCTGTAGCCGAGTTCGCCGCCTTCGTGAATGGAGCCCGGCGTTTCCGGCGTGCAGTGCGAGCCGATGCCGCCGGGAAACGAAAACTGGCGGAAAAAGCGCCGCAGGCCGGCTTCGTCTTCGCTGCGGTCCGGATAGATTTCCGAGTAATGTCCCTCGAGATAACAGTTCGCGAGCGTCGCGGGTGCGCCGTGCCCTGGACCGGAAATGTAGATCATGTTCAGGTCGAGCTTGTTGATGAGCCGGTTCAGATGCACGAGCAGGAAGCTCTGTCCAGGGTCCGAGCCCCAATGTCCCAACAGACGATTCTTGATGTGCTCCGGCTTCAGCGGTTCGCGCAGCAGCGGGTTGTCGCGCAGATAGATCATGCCGGCGGACAGGTAATTGCATGCGCGCCAGTAGCGGTCCATCTTGCGCAGCGTGTCGGGGTCGAGAGTTTGCGGCGGGGCGGGACGGGAGATTGCTTCAGCCATGACATCACTCCTCGTAAGAACTGTCAGGCGGGTTAGCGGACGTTGCGAAGTGTTTTGCCGATGCGTGTCATGCGCGTGACATGACGGGGGTGAGGCGTGTTGCGAAGCGCGGTCGTCTGCGGTGTGACCGTATGCGCGCATCATGGTTCGGGAATGCGGACAAATGCTTGCGCGTGGTCAAGCGTCACCATCACCGCACGCCGCACGCCCCGCTGCAAGTCCTGCGCCACCCACGCTGCACGCATCCACCGAAACGCTTAAGCTGCGCGAAGCGACTGCGCATATCGTCGCGCACCCGTATTACTCGCTCTTAACCATACACATTCATCATGCCGACTTCCAACCGTATCAAAGCGCCGCTCGTTCTTCTTCTCACGCTCGTGGTGCTGTGCGCGGGCCTGGCTGTCCTCGTCGGCATATTCGGGCTGCTCGTGAAGCTGTTCGGCCACGTGTGATGGGACGTGCCGCTGCGCGCGTCGACGGCGCAAACTGTGTATGCTGCCGGTGTTCATGCGCCGAGCGGCGCAGCGTTCCTGCAAGGAGATTTCATTGACCAATCCGGCCGACTCTTCCCCGCCTTCCGGGCAGCCCATCGACCCGCAAGTGCTCGAACTCGCGCGGCAGGTGTTCGACCTCGCGCGCCAGGGCGATGCCGCGATGCTCGCCGCCGTGATCGAAAAAGGCGTGCCGCCCAATCTGCGCAACGACAACGGTGACAGTCTGCTGATGCTCGCGAGCTATCACGGACATGTCGACGCGGTGCGCACGCTGCTCGAACGCGGCGCCGATCCCGACTTGCGCAACAATAACGGCCAGACGCCTATCGCGGGCGCGGCTTTCAAGGGTTTCGACGCCGTGGTCGAAACCTTGCTCGCGCATGGCGCCGATGTGGAAGGTGCATCGCCCGACGGACGCACCGCGCTGATGGTCGCCGCCATGTTCAACCGCACCACGATCATGGATCTGCTGATCGCGCACGGCGCGAATCGCGATGCGCGCGACGCGGCAGGCACGAGCGCACAGGATGCGGCAGGCAGAATGGGCGCCGCCGACGCGCAGGAAAAACTGCGCAACGTCTAGGGCTTTTCCGCCAGCAGCGCTTTCACGTCAAACTGCGCGAGGTCGCCGATCCGCTCGATCGTGACGTCCGCGGGCGGATTGCCGAGTATCTCCTTCGGGTCCAAAGCGTAGTGACCCTGGCGCGGAAATACCGTGGTGAGCCGCCCGCCCCAGGCATTCTTCATCGCGGTGAGAATGCGCAGCTTGTCGTCGACCATCACGTAGTGGCGCGCGGGGTAGCATTCCATCACCTGATCGAGCATCAGCTCCTTGTGGATGTAGATCAGCACGCGGCCTTCGACTTCGTCCCACAGGCCCGAACGCGCGACCTTGCGCGGCTGAAACACCACGTCCCCGTCCGACAGAATCACCGTGGGCCCGTACTCGCCCACGTGGCGCAACGCGTCGAGCGCGCCTGGATAGAGCCGGTTCGCAAACGGATAATCGATCAGAAACGACGACATCAGCAACAGCCGCGTGTCCCGCGGATGCTCCGTGCGATACCGCTGCAACGCGCCCAGGTAGTCGGCATAGCCGAGCTCGCCGCGCAATTGCTCGAAAATTTCCCAATAGCGCGTGCTGTTGTCGGTGCCGAACTCACGCATCATGTGGCTGCGCAAGTCGGAGAGCACATGGTCGTTGTCGAGCAGCGTGTTGTCGCAATCGAAGAGGAAAACGACGTCGTGCGGTGCAGTGCGGGTGGCGGGTGCGGCTGGCATGTGCGGCTCCGTGGATTCGGCTGTGCTTGTGCTCTGTGCTCTGTGCTTGTGCTGCTTGGGCTGCTCGGGCTGCTCGGGCTATTAGCGGACGATCAACCCTGCGAACTCGCGGGCGGCGCAGCGGGTTTTTCTGCATGGCCGCCGAAGTCATGACGCATCGCCGACAACACGCGGTTCGCGAAGTCCGCTTCGCCGCGCGAACTGAAGCGCGCGAACAGCGCCGCGCTCAGCACGGGCGCGGGCACGCCTTCGTCGATGGCCGCCGACATCGTCCAGCGTCCCTCGCCCGAATCGGATACGCGGCCCGCGTACTGTTGCAGATCGGCATCGCCCGCGAGCGTGCCCGCGATCAGGTCGAGCAGCCACGAGCCGATCACGCTGCCGCGCCGCCATACTTCGGCGATATCGGCCAGATTGAAATCGTATTGATACAACTGCGGACGACGCAGCGGCGACGTCTCGGCGTCCGCCTCGCGCGCGTGCTTGCCGGCGTCCGCGTGACGCAGAATGTTGAGGCCCTCGGCATACGCGGCCATCAAGCCATATTCGATGCCGTTGTGGACCATCTTCACGAAATGCCCCGCGCCGAGCGGACCGCAATGCAGAAAGCCCTGCTCCGCCGTGCTGTTGCCCGGATTGCGTCCTGACGTCGCGGGCGCGGCGGCGGCGCCTGGCGCGAGCGTCGAAAAGATCGGCTCAAGCCGTTCGACCACCTGCGCTTCGCCGCCGATCATCAGGCAATAACCGCGCTCGCGGCCCGCGACGCCGCCGCTCGTACCGACGTCGACGTAATGCAGTTTGCGTGCGGCGAGGTCGGCGCCGCGGCGAATGTCGTCGTGATAGTACGAGTTGCCGCCGTCGATCACGATGTCGCCCGGCTCGAGCAACGGCACGAGTTTTTCGAGCGTGCCATCGACGACCGCGGCGGGCACCATCAGCCACACGGCGCGCGGCTTGTCGAGCCTGGCGACGAGGTCTTCGAGCGACGACGCGCCCGTCACGCCCTCCTGCGCGAGCCGCTCGACAGCCGCAGGCTGTACGTCGTAGACGACGCATTGCTGCGCACCCTTCGTCAGGCGCCGCACCATATCCGCGCCCATGCGTCCCAATCCAATCATGCCTAGCTGCATTTTCACCGCTCCCGAAAGTGCCTTGTGATGCTGCCTGGTTTCAGTCAGATGGTCATGCTGCGTTTGTTGCGTCGGCCGCGTCCGGCAGCATGCGTGACGACAACGATACGCCTCCTTGCCGAAGTTGTGCGCGACGTAAGGTCCCTGTCATTCAGCGCGTGGCAAACCTGCCCGCCGCACATGAAACGTGTGCCGTGCCTGCTAAAGCTCGCGGCCGCCGCGCAGCGCACGCCTCGATTGAAGCTTCGCGTATTGCGTGCGGGCGAAACGCCGCACGGCTCGCCACATCAGCGGATAACGATAGCCCGGCACGGCAAACAGCACGAGCGCGCACAGCGCGAGCAAACCGCAAAAGAGAAACGTGCCGCGATAGCTGAACGCCTGCACCAGCAGGCCGGACAACACGCCGGAAAGAATCGAGCCGACCCGCGCCGCGTTGAAGAAGAGCGCGGTGGCGCGGCCTGGCGCATCGGGCATCAGGTCCTGCACGTAGGTCATGCCGAGGCATGAAGTCACGGCAACGACGAACGCGTTGAGGATCTGCATCGGAATCAGCACATGCACGTTTCCGGCGAGCGACATCGCGACGAAATAGGCCGCGTGAACCGCCGCGCAGGCGGCAAGCCAGTTCGGCTTGTGCAGGCTCGAAGACTTCGCGCCGAGCGCGAGCATCATCGGAATCTCGGTCAATGCGCCGAGGCCGAGCATCACCGATACGTCCAGATGCGTGCCGTTCAGGCCATGCACGATGTAAAGCGGCAACACGATCATCGTGGCGTTGGCCGCGAGCCCGAGCAAGGTCAGCGCGGCGACCGCACGGCCAATGTCGTTCGCCGATGCGACGCCGGGCAGGTCCTCGTGCGCGTCGGCGCCAGGTTCCCTGAGCGGCGGCACGGTAATCGACGACGACGGCTCCGATGCGGTGTCTTCTACCGTATGGTCGCCGAGATGCCCTTGCGGCTCGCGCATGCGCCACACGATGGCCGCGCACGCCGCAAAGCTCGCCGCGGCGAATAGAAAGAGTCCGGTGAAACTCGTCGCCGCGAGCACCAGCGCGCCCACCGACGGCCCGAACACCCACGCCGCCGAGAGAATCGTGCGCAGCGTCGCGCTGGCAAACGCGCGTTCGGACGCGTCGGGCACGGGCAGCGCCGCGCGGCTGAACGAGAACACCATCGAAATAGCCGAGCCGCCGACGCCGATAAACACAATGCCGACGACGAGCAGCAGCCTGTAATCGCGCACCACGCATAACGACAGATAGCCGAGCGCGGCCAGCACGAGCGCGACGAGCAGTAACGGCCGATGCCGTCCGCTTGCATCGCTCCAGCGGCCGGCGAAGGTGCTCGCGAGCACGCCGCTTGCCGCGATCAGCGTCATGAAGACGCCGAGCCGGAACGGCGTCATGCCCGCGCGCTCGACGCCGAACAGCGACAGATACGGCGCGGTGAACGACATGGCCACACCGAGCATCAGCGTGGCGGCGGCAAGCGGCTTGAAGCCGGGAATGTGCAGCAGACCAAAAAAACGTGAGTTTTTCGACACGGGCGGCTGTGAGTTCAGGAGAAGCGAGTCTGCGAGGCGCGGCGCGCACGGCAGGCTTCGTGGCGGGAATGAACGGGGCATTATCGACCGCTCGCGCGGGCGCGTAAAGGTGGGGAGGCGTGTCCCAAATCTCACTCCCGACCGCACTGGCGCGTGAACTACAGCACCGCATACCCCCGTTTCTCCAATACCCGTCGATGCCAGCCATTGCCATACTTCCCGCAGGCGATGCCAAACAGGATCGACAGGAGCAAGGTCACTATGTCGCCCCGGTCTAACCACAAGCTGGGTAAGTACAGTGCCAGCTCCACAGCCACCATTGCAAAGGCCGCAAACCACATGCGCCTCGACAGAGCCCAGATCGGGCCCAGCAAGAATGCGCCCCAACTGAAACCAGTGGGGACGCCAATGGTGTCGTCGGTGCCGGGGCGCCCCAGATAAATCCTGTCCGCCATTTTTCCTTCCTCAAATCCGCCGGCAGATTGCCGACGATGTCAGGCATTGTTTAACAGCCGCGCGTGACGAACTTGTACGTTTCTGTCAAATCCCCGTTCCGCCAGTCTGAACCCCGAACCAATAGCTGATACTCTTATCCAAGCAAAATGCGGCGCGTGCCGACCGCGGCGATTTCCGCAGCGATTACCGTAGCGACCCGCGCAACGGCCACAGGATCGCCGCGCGCCGCGGCAACCCCACACCGCACAACCCGATCCACAGCGGAGCATGCATGGCAATACGGACGCCCTATTCCACCAAAGCCCCGTCGCGAGCCGAAGTCGACGCCCTGCCCGGCGCCACCGTCATCGAGTTCGGCACGGACTGGTGCGGCTACTGCCAGGGCGCGCAGCCTTCGATTGAAAAAGCCTTCGAAGCGCATGCCGGCGTCAGGCACCTGAAGATCGAGGACGGCCCCGGCCGGCCGCTCGGCCGCTCGTTCAAGGTCAAGCTGTGGCCCACGCTGATCTTCATGCGCGACGGCGCGGAAGTGGCGCGCGTCGTGCGCCCCACCAGCGTCGAGCAGATCACAGACGCGTTCGCGTCGCTATAAACCGTAGACGAGCGCTTCCATCATGAAGCAGGCCATCCACCATCTAAGCGTCAAGGCGCGCACTCGCGGACTTGCCGAATTCACCGACGAAGCGCGCCGCTTCGTCGCGGCGCAGCACATCGACACGGGACTGCTGACGCTCTTTTGCCGTCACACGTCGGCATCGCTGCTGATTCAGGAAAACGCGGACCCGTCGGTGCAGCGCGATCTGGAGCGCTACTTCGCGAACCTCGCGCCCGAAGACGAGCAACGCTATGAGCACGACGCCGAAGGTCCCGACGACATGCCCGCGCATCTGCGCACCGCGTTGACGCAAGTGCAATTGAGCGTGCCCGTCGAACATGGACAGATGGTGCTCGGCACGTGGCAGGGCCTGTATCTATTCGAGCATCGGCGCCATGCGCAGCATCGCGACATCGTGTTGCATCTGATCGGCGAATAAGTCATAACCCGGGCGCAGCCGCACGCGCCGCGACGGCAGGTTTTCTTCCGCAACCCGAACAAAGGGAGCACATCTCATGGATACCCGCAGCGAACTGCAAGCCACCGTCGACGCCATGGTTCAGCCCGGCAAGGGTCTGCTCGCCGCCGACGAAAGCGGTCCCACCATCGCAAAACGCTTCAAGACGATCGGCATCGACTCCACCGAGGAAAACCGCCGCGCGTATCGCAACCTGCTGCTCACCACGCCCGGTCTCGGCGAATTCGTGAGCGGCGTCATTCTGTATCAGGAAACGCTCGGTCAAAAGGCCGACGACGGCACGCCGTTTCCACAACTCGCCGCCCGAAACGGCATCGTGCCGGGCATCAAGGTCGATCTCGGCAAGATTGCGCTCGCCCATGCTCCAGGCGATGAAATCACCGAAGGCCTCGACGGCCTCGCACGCCGCTTCGTCGATTACAAGCAACAAGGCGCGCGCTTCGCGAAGTGGCGCGCGGTCTACAACATCACGGCCAATCTGCCGAGCCGTCTCGCGATCGAAGCCAATGCGGATTCGCTCGCGCGCTATGCGGCGATCTCGCAGGAAGCGGGCATCGTGCCGATCGTCGAACCCGAAGTGCTGATGGACGGCGATCACAGCATCGAGCGCAGCGCCGAAGTCACCGAAGCGGTGCTGCACGAGGTGTTTGATGCACTGCATCGGCATCGCGTCGTGCTCGAACATATTCTGCTGAAGCCGAGCATGGTGCTCGCCGGTTCGGAGAACGCGCGGCAATCGTCCACCGCGGACATCGCCGCTTATACCGTGCGGATTCTGAAACGCACGGTGCCTTCGGCCGTGCCCGGCATCGTGTTTCTGTCCGGCGGACAATCGCCCGAGGAAGCCACCGCCAATCTCGACGCAATGAATCGCCTCGGGCCGTTGCCGTGGAATCTGAGCTTCTCGTATGGGCGCGCGTTGCAGGAACCGCCGTTGCAGGCATGGAAAGGCGCGGCGGGCAACGTCGAGGAAGCGCAGCAGGCGTTGCTCAAACGCGCGCGTTTGAACAGCGCCGCGGCGCTCGGGAAATACGACGCAGCGCAAGAGAAAAGCTAGGCTGCGTTAGCCAGAACAAACGCGAAAGTAAAAACAACAGCGCGGTGTAAATGAGTGACGCGCACACGGGCGCGTCACTCGCGAAAACTTAGGGAAGCGTGCGCGAACTCTACGCACACGACGCACGCATTACTTACCCTTCGTGTCGCTGCTCGCGTTCGCGCCCGGCATATTCGTGGTGTCGGTCGCGGGCTTGGTCGTCTTCGACGAATGCTTCTTCGTCTTCGAATGCGACATCGTGCCCGATCCCGTGTCGCCGCCTTCGCGCGTCGACGTATTCGCGCCGGCGCTCGTGCTCGGGTCGTTGCCGGCCGGGCCCGCGCCGCCACCTCCGCCGGCGCCGCCACCACCCGCACCGCCTGTGCCTTGCGCCAAGGCCAGCGACGACGCTGCGAGCAGTGTGGAAACGAGCAATGCCTTCTTGATCTTCATAACTGTTCTCCTGTCGGGATGAATGCGGAATAGAAGCGGATTGCGCAAGCGGACGCGCCGCCTGCGCATGCCTCGTCAGGAGTTCAGCAAGGGGTGTGCCGCAAAACGGCGTGGCTTACGATTCGCAAGCGACGAGCGCGTGCAGTTCCTCGATATCGAATGGCTTCGCGAGAATGGCGACGCCGATGCGGCGCGCGCGTTCGAGCTCGTCGGCATAGCCCGTCATCAACGCGATTTTCTGCGAAGGCCAGGTGCTGCGCACTCTTTCCGCGAGGTCGATCCCGTTCAGCTTGCCCGGCATCTGAATGTCCGACAGCACGAGTTCGAAACGCTCCCCGCCGTTGAGCACGTCGAACGCCTGGTCGGCGGTCGGTTCGTGCCGCACTTCGCAGCCGAACGTCTCGAGCACCGCTGCGACGCCCGCGGCGACATCCTCGTTGTCTTCCACCAGCAGCACCATGCCGGCATGCCGCAGCGCGGGCTGTTCGACCACGGTCTGACTCGCCGCGTGCGTCGCGCGGCGCTCGCGATAGCGCGGCAGATACAGCCGCACCGTCGTGCCGCTGCCAGGCACGCTGTCGATCTTCGCGGTGCCGCCCGCCTGTTCGCACATCGACAGCACCTGCGCGAGACCGAGGCCCGCGCCCGAGCCGCTCAGCTTGGTCGTGAAAAGCGGCTCGAAGGCGCGCCGCGCGACCGATTCGGGCATGCCCTCGCCGTCGTCCGAACAGGCGATCAGCACATACTCGCCGTCGGGCAGCAAGGTATCGCTGCCGACCAGCCGGTTGTTCTGGCAACGAATCACAAAGCGCCCGCCGCGCGGCATGGCATCGCGCGCGTTGACCGCGAGGTTCATGATCGCGAGTTCCAGGTCGGTCGGATCGGCGAGCACGGGCCACACATCGTCGACGATGCTGAGCGCCAGTTCGATCTTGTCGCCGAGCGCCGCTTCGATGAGCGGCGCCGCGCCCGGCATCCATTTCCTGAGGTCGATCGGCTCCTGCTTGAGCGGCTGCTTCTTCGCGACACTCAAAAGCCGGCGTGTCAGCGATTCAGCCGTTGCGGTCGCACGCTGCACGGCGGTCATCTCCTTCTCAAGGTTGTTGTAGCGCTTTAGCCGCGCCAGTTCGATATTGGCGGACACGACCATCAACAGATTGTTGAAGTCGTGCGCCACGTTGGCAACCAGATTGCCGAGCGCGCCCATGCGCTGCAATTGCCGGCTCGATGCTTCCGCCGACAGCCGCATCGCGACCTCGCCCTGCCAGCGTTCCCACGCGACGCGCTCGCCGTCGAGCTGACGCAGCGAGTACAGCACCAGCATCCAGATCGCGATGCACGGCACCGCGGTCAGCGCGGCGATCACGATGAAGTGCCGGCGCCATGCATCGACGATCGAGCCCGTTGCATAAGCACTCGACACGTAGAGCGGATAATCGCCGACGCGCCGAAACGCAACGAGCCGCTCCACGCCATCGACCGGCGATTTGACGCGCACGTGGCCCGACAACTGTTTGTCGCGCAAGGCCGCGCCAAACGCGTTCGCCGCGGGCGGCTGCACGCCGCCTGGCCACGGCGGATAGCGCACCAGCAGACTGCCGTCCTGCCGATACAACGAGAGCGCAAGCGACGGATCGCCGTTCGTCAACTCGCGATAAAAGCGCGAGAAATACTCGCTGCGCAATGCGACAGAAACGACGCCGAGAAATTTGCTGTCCGCCCCGATACGCCCGATCGATGTGTTGAACACGTTCGTCTGCGACAGCGTGCCGAGCATCGGCAGCGAGAAGTAAGGATGCGGGCGCATAGCGCGCGCGGCGATAAAGTCTTCGCGCTGACTGACAGACACGGTTGGCGCCGGATAAGCACGGGTCGACACGAGCAGATCGCCATTCGCGCCGATCAGATAGATGGACGCCACTTGCGGGAAGTCTCCGCCGATCTCGCGCAACTGCCGGTTCAATTCCGCCTCGCGCGCGCGAATCTGCGCGTCGTCTTCGGTGCCGATCAACTCGACGATGCGCGACGCCATCTGCTGATTGAGGTCGAGCACCTTGACCGCCTGTTCTTCGGCGACGCGCACGAGCCGGTCGATCACATCGTTTGAATCGGCGATACGGCGCTGGTAATCGAAGTAGCCATAACCGGCGAGGCAGGCAAGCGGGAACAGAATGGAAACGGCAAGAACAATAAGGAGCATCCGCCGCGTCGCCGCAAAGTTGCGCGACGGCATCGGAAAATCAACTGCGACTCGCTCCGCACGCTGCACGGCCCACGCTCCATCAAAGGTCATACAAGTTAGGCAATCGGACGCACGTATCGTGCCGCGGCGTTCGCGCGCTAATTCCTTAGTGAGGAATCTACCCCACTTTCGGCCATGTACATAGCGACGCGCGAAGAAACGCGAACGTTTCTGCTTAACTGATTTATCAGGGCGTGTTGGGCACATGAATTGCTGCTCACGCAACGAGTTTCGCATTCTCCCGAGTCGCCGAATCGCTGCGGCATCCTGCCGCGCCGAATCCTGCTGATTACGTTCACGGAAACCAGCATGCCCACCACCGCCCGACACGTTGGCCAGCTTTCGCAACTGCGCGAAGACCGGGGCCAACGCGTTGTCGTGGACGGTGAAAAGATCATGCTGATCCGCGACGGCGACGTGGTGCGCGCGTATTCCGCCGACTGTCCGCACGCAGGCGGACCGCTCGAAGAAGGCGCGCTATGCCGCGGCAGGATCATTTGTCCGTGGCACAAAGGCACTTTCGATGCGGCCACCGGCAAGGTGCTGGAGCCGCCGCCGCTGGTGCCGCTCAAACGTTACGCGGTGATCGTCGACGGCGACGACGTCATGGTCACACGCCCGACAAGCTGCCGGACGAAACCGAACCCGCCGCGACGCAAGAGCCGCACTTCGCGGTGATCGGCGCGGGCGCGGCCGGCGCGGCCGCCTGCGCGGCGCTGCGCGAATATGGCTTTACGGGGCGCCTCACGCTGATCGGCGATGAACCGCACGCGCCCTACGACCGCACATCGCTTAGCAAGTTTGTCCCGTCCGCCGAAATGCCTCCCGCCGACGTGCCGCCGCTGCTCGCGCCCGAGTGGTACGAGCAGCACCGCGTCGAGCGCATCGTCGCGAAGGTCGCGCGGCTCGACGTGCGCAATCGCACGATTCATCTGGAAAGCGGCGGCGAACTGACCTACGACACGGCCTTGCTCGCCAGCGGCAGCACGCCGAAAGTGCCGCGAATTCCGGGCTGCGAACTCGGCGGCGTGCATGTGCTGCGTCATCTCGACGACGCCACCGCGATTGTCGAGGCGCTCGGCGACGCGGATGCCGGCGGCCCCTCGGAAAACGCCGGGCTCCGTGCAAGTCGCGATTCTCGGCAGCAGTTTCATCGGGCTCGAAACCGCAGCCGCGCTGCGCAAACGCGGCGTGCAGGTCACGGTTATTTCGCCGGATAAGGTGCCCTTTGCGAAGCAGTTCGGCGAGCGCATCGGTGCGATGTTTCGCGAGTTGCATGAACGCAATGGCGTCAAGTTTCATCTGCAAGCGAAGGTTGCTTCGCTGGAAGGCGAAGAAGGCAATGTGCATGAAGTGATGCTCGAAAGCGGCGAACATATCGCCGCGGACCTCGTGCTGTTGGGCACCGGCGTTACGCCTGCGACCGGCTTTATCGACGGCTTGCCGTTGCAGAAAGATGGCGGCGTGATCGTGAATGCGGGCATGCAGGCCGCGCCGGGTCTCTACGCCGCAGGCGACATCGCCGTGTTTCCGCTGCGCGAAAACGAAGAGCCGTTGCGGATAGAACATTGGCGCGTCGCGCAGCAACATGCGCGCATCGCGGCTCAAAACATGTGCGGAGCGCGCAACCGTTACAGCGGTGTGCCGTTTTTCTGGACCTATCACTTCGGCAAGAACTTCGAATACCTCGGGCATGCAAGCGAGTGGGACGAGCTTGTCGTCGACGGCGATCTGGATCGTCACGATTTTGCCGCGCTTTATGTGAAGGACGACAACGTGGCCGCCGTGCTTGCCTGCGAACGCGACACGCAGACCGCACATCTGATCGACGCGATGCGCCGCGGCCCGCTCACATGCGCGCAGGCATTGCGGATTGTCGGGCGCGACTCGTGCGACAGAAGCTGAACCAAAGTGGAACACAGGCTGCTTCGAATCGAAGCGTACCGGCTTATCGTTCAACTCTACATGCTCATGTAAAAAGCACCGCACGTGGGCCGCGCGAACCGCGTGTCTTTTTCGCGCACACCATTCGTTAGCTAAAGGAGAAGCGCCATGCCAGAACCCAAGGAACAACATCCGAACGCCGACAAGACGGAGAAGCAGATCGACAAGGAAGTTGAAGACACGTTTCCGGCGAGCGACCCGCCCTCTACCGGCGGCACCACCAAAATCGTGACCGACGACGAAGATTCTTCGTCCGACGACGGGGAAGCTACCGGCAAATAAATAGCATCCGCATCGCGATGCAGCGATGCACAACGCACAACGCCCGGACGCGCAAGCGCCGGGCGTTTTTTACATGCGCGGGTTGCACCCGTTGCTATCCGTTGGCCACCGCGAGCGATTCATCGCGCGTCGTGCTGCCGCACACATGGCAAGCGGCCAGCATCTCCTGCAACGAAGTCACGTAGCATTCGGCGCCCATCGCGTTTTGCAGATCGACGCTCCACTTTTGCAGATCTTCGGGCGTCCATAGTCCGACGATAATCGACACGTTCGGCAAGCGCGCGCGAATGCGCCGGACCATGTAGCGCAAATGCGAGGGAATGCCGTCTATCTGCAGATAGAGAAGGCACACGATACCGACATCGTCGGCGTCCATCCGGTCGATCGACGCACGCGATGCCGCTTCATGCGGCAATGCGCGCGCCGTGAAGCCGTGCTTGCCGAGCAACTGCAGCATGATCGTCGTCGCAAGCGGATCGAGCGGTCCGCGCCCGGGAATGCACAAGACGCGTTGATTCCCGACGCGCGGCATTGTGTGCGCCTGCGGCAGTTCGGGCGCGCGTTGCAAGGCTTGCTCGCGCGTATCGTCTTCCGCGCTGTCGGCGGCGGTTTCGCGTGCTTCATCGGCCGCGCCGCGTGCCTGGTTCGCGAACAGCATATGCGTTGCCGTCGAAGCAGGCGGGCCTTCACGCGACGGCGCGACCGGTCCGATCTCAGCGCTTGCGTTTTCTGCTGCGTGCTGCGGCGGCTCGTCGGCGTAACTGTCGAGGCCATCGACCAGATCGTTCGTGGTCGACTCGATGCGCGCAAGCTGCACCGCCGTGACGCTGCCGCGCACGACATCGTTCGCGGCCAGTTGCAAACCCTTGATCGCCACCTCGTCGTAGTAAGCCGATAACGAACGCTCGCGCAGCAGCGCTTCGGCTTGCGCGATGGCTTCGTCGGGATCGCCCGCAAGGGCGCGCTGATAAAAATTTTCGACCGGCGTGAGCGCGGGCTGATCGCCCAGCATCACGTCGAGAAATTCCAGTCGCCTGATATGGCGGCCGAGCACGAGCAGGCAAAGCGTCAACGGCGTCGACAGGATCAGGCCAATGGGCCCCCAGATCCAGCTCCAGAAGATTGCCGCGACGACCACAGAGAACGGCGAGAGCCCGGTGCTGCGTCCGTACAGCAACGGCTCGACTACCTGGCCCACCAGCAGTTCGACCGTCACGAAGAGCGCAATCGACCAGATCGCCATGTCCCAGCCCGGACTCACCGCGGCGGCGAGCGCAGTGGCCAGCCCGCCGGCGATCCAGATGCCGACATACGGCACGAGCCGCAGCAAGGCCGCGAGGATGCCCCACAGAATCGGACTCGGCACGCCGATAAAAAAAAGCCCCGCGCCAATCGCAACGCCGAGGGCCGCATTCAATCCGAGCTGCGAAACGAAGTAGCGGCTCAAGCGCCGCGCGGCTTCGTCCATCACCATCGTCGTGCGGTGCAGATCGCGCGAACCGAACAGACGAATCGCGCGGTCGCGCAAGTCGTCGCGTTGCAGCAGGATCACCACCATCACGACGAATACGATGAACGCCGTCTCCAGCGGACTAATGGCCGGCGACAACACGCGGCGCGCGACTTCGAGCGGCGTCGGCACCGGCTCGCGCACTTCGACGGGCACGGCGGCAGGCGCGCGGCCATCGGAAGAAGACGCATCGTGGCGCGGCTCCGGTTGCGGCGGCTCGACGGTCGCGCGTTGCAACGCCTGGCCCGCGGCTTTCGCAAAACGGTCGAGCTTGCCCACCGTCAGCGTGTGCGCCGCTTCCATCTTGCGCTCGATCGTCGCCTGATAACGCGGCATGCCCGCGGCGAGGTCGCTCAACTGCATCGTGATGACCGCGCCCAGCACACCGATCACCGAGATCGACATCACGACGGCCGCAAACACCGACGCAACGTGGCCGAGCTTCAGTCGGCCCAACCATTTGACGAGCGGCGCGACGAGAAAGCTCAGCAGAATCGCGAGCGTCATCGGAATCAGGACGGCGCGCGCGAAGTACAGGCACGCGACGAAACCGGCGCCGACCGCGAGTGCGATCAGCGCATCGAGACCGAACGCGGCAGGCGGCGCGTCGATGCGCGTGGGCGTCCCGCCGCGCGACGGTTCCGGAATGTCCTTCATTGCGCTACGTGCTTCTTGTTGCTTGTGATCGTGGTTGTGATTGTGGCGCTCCCTGTCATCACGCTATTTTTTCGGCTCTTCTGCAATCGGCCCGCTTTCCACTGGCGGCGCTTCCTTCTCGATCTCGCTGCGGGCCTGTTCCCAGTACTCGTCGGGCGTGCCCTTCGGCTCCGGCGCATGCTCCCACAGGTAGTACGCGCGCGTGCGGATCTGGTCCTCCTGGGGGAGGTCTGCTCCTGTTCCATATGAGTCCCCTACGGTTTAGGTCTCGCGGATGCCGGCATGGCGAAGCCGCGCGCATCGTCGTGACGAATGCGCGTGGCCATCCACGCAAAGCAAGTGCTATTCCCGCTCAGCTAGCGGGCGGCGTTTCGCTTTCATCCGAGGTGAGTTGCTGTTCGAGTCTGTCGAACACGCGTTGCGTCGCGCGGCTCGGCGCTTCGAGTGCGAACAGCAGCAGCGAACGCGCGGTGACCTGATACTCGTCGCCGGCGCTGAACTGCGGCAAGTCCGGGCGCACCGGCATGTTGGTATCGAGCAGGCAGGTCCAGCGCTCGCCCTCGGGCACGTCGGGCAATTTAAAGTTGACGACGTCATGGTGTGCATTGAGCACTAGCAGCAACGTCGCATCCGACGCGGGACGGCGGATGCCGCTCGCCTGCGCGCGGCCGTCGATCACGAGACCGAAGCAGCGCATCAGCGGATCGGCCCATTGCTCGGCGGTGAGATCGGTGCCGTCCGGCGCGAGCCAGCGCGCATCGGTCACGTCGAGCGCCTCGTTGTATTCGCCCGTCAGAAAGCGGCTGCGGCGCAGCACCGGCAAGCGGTGGCGAAGCGTCGTCAGGTTTCTGACGAACTCGGTGAGCGCGCGGCCGTCGTCGTCGATACCTTCCCAGTCGACCCAACTGATTTCGTTGTCCTGGCAATACGCGTTGTTGTTGCCCTTCTGCGTGCGGCCGAACTCGTCGCCGGCAAGGATCATCGGCGTGCCTTGCGAGAGCAGCAGCGTGGCAAGCAGATTGCGCTTCTGACGCTCGCGTTGCTGGCGAATCTCGGGGTCGTCGGTCGGACCTTCGACGCCCATATTCCACGACTTGTTATCCGAGTGGCCGTCCTTGTTGTCCTCGCCGTTCGCCTCGTTGTGCTTGTCGTTGTACGAGACGAGATCGTTCAGCGTGAAGCCGTCGTGCGCGGCGATGAAGTTGACGCTCGCCCACGGGCGTCGGCCGCGATGATTGAACTTGTCCCCCGATCCGGTGAGACGTGTCGCGAGATCGGCGACCATGCCCTCGTCGCCCTTCCAGTACGCGCGCACGGTATCGCGAAAGCGGTCGTTCCATTCGGCCCAGCCCGGCGGAAAGCCGCCGACCTGATAGCCGCCGGGGCCGCAATCCCACGGCTCCGCAATGAGCCGCACGCTCGAGAGCACCGGGTCTTGCCGGCAACTGTCGAGAAAGCCGCCGCCTTCGTCGAAGCCGTGCGGCTCGCGACCGAGAATCGTCGCGAGGTCGAAACGAAAACCGTCGACCTTCATCTCCGTCACCCAGTAGCGCAGGCTGTCGGTCACCATCTGCAGCACGCGCGGATGCGAGAGATTGAGCGTATTGCCCGTGCCCGTATCGTTGATGTAATAGCGCGGCTCATCGGGCATCAGCCGATAGTACGACGCGTTGTCGATGCCCTTGAACGAGAGCGTCGGCCCGCGTTCGTTGCCTTCGGCGGTGTGGTTGTACACCACGTCGAGAATCACTTCGAGATTCGCGTTGTGAAACGCGTCCACCATGCCCTTGAACTCGCTGACGGACTCGTTGTTCGACGCGAAGAAACGCGGATCGGCCGCGAAGAAGCCGATGGTGTTATAGCCCCAGTAGTTCGTGAGGCCCTTGTCGAGCAGATAGCTGTCGTTGACGAAGGTCTGGATCGGCATCAGTTCGACCGAAGTCACGCCGAGGCTCCTGATGTAGTCGATCACCGCCTTCTGCCCGAGTCCGGCGAAGGTGCCGCGCAGATTCTCCGGCACTTGCGGATGACGCTTCGTGAAGCCGCGCACATGCGTTTCATAGAAGATCACGCGGTCCCACGGCAACGGATTGCGTTCGGGATGAATCCACGAAAAGTTCGCGTCGACGACCTTGCATTTCGGCACGAAGGGCGCGCTGTCGCGCTCGTCGAACGACAGATCCGCGTCTTCCGAATCGAGCGTGTACCCGAAAATTTCCGGCGCCCATTTCAGTTCGCCGATATGCGCCTTCGCGTAAGGGTCGAGCAGCAGCTTGTTCGGATTGAAGCGATGACCCTTCTCCGGCTCATACGGACCATGCACGCGATAGCCGTACACAGCGCCCGGTTTCAGGTTCGGCACGAACACATGCCAGACCTCGTCGGTATATTCCGGCAATTCGATGCGCTCGATTTCATGCTGACCGGTTTCATCGAACAGACACAGTTCGACTTTCGTTGCGTGCGCCGAGAACAGCGCGAAGTTCACGCCGTTTCCGTTCCATGTCGCACCAAGCGGGAAAGGCGTGCCTTCCGCGATACGCGTCGAGTAATTGGCCGGGGATGACATAGGTTTTCCTGTGAGAAGCATGGGCGCGCACGCGCCTTTTTAGTGTAGGCGATACGGATAAGAGGCTCGCTCCTGTAGCAATCCGCGGGCCTGGACGTCGCGCGCCACGGGGCGACGCGGCATGCAATTTGCGGTAACGCGTTTGAAAGCCGACTCGGCTCGACGCGCCGCGACCGGCGCGAGACATAACAAGGAGAAACCATCATGCGAAGCATGCAATCCAAGGCGCTGCTCGCGGCAGCGCTGCTCGTCAGCACGCTCGTGCCGCTAACGCCTTTTTCGCTCTCCGGCAACGCGCATGCGCAAGGCGCGCCGCAGGCGATTACCGAAAAGCGCACGGACGTCGTGCAACTCGCGAGCGGCTATCGCGCATCGAAGCTGACCGGCGCGGACGTGTTCAACAAGAACAAGGACACCATCGGCACAGTCGACGATCTGATCGTCTCGCCAGGCGGCGACCGCAGCACTTACGCGATTCTGTCCGTCGGAGGATTCCTCGGCATCGGCAAGCATCTCGTGGCCGTTCCGTTCAACGATCTGCAGATTACCAACCGTCGCGTGGTTTTGCCGGAGGCGACCAAAAAGTCGCTGGAGGCATTGCCGGAATTCAAGTACGCGGATTGAGGCTGCATTTCGCGCGCCTCGAAGTGGCGAGAGCGCGCGGCGCGGCCAATGCACCGCGGCACGGCGCTACGCTCCTCGCCATAGCGAACTCACGCGAACAGTTTATCCAGCGTAATCGGCAAGTCGCGCACGCGCTTGCCCGTTGCATGCCAGATCGCGTTGCTCACCGCGGCCGCCACGCCGACCACGCCGATTTCACCCACGCCCTTCACGCCGAGCGGATTCACGATCGTGTCGTGCTCCTCGACAAAGAGCACCTCGATGTCGTGAATATCCGCGTTGACCGGCACGTGATACTCGGCAAGGTTATGGTTCATCTGACGGCCTATGTCATGATCGAACTGCCCTTCTTCATGCAGCGCCATGCTGATGCCCCACACCACGCCGCCCGCCACCTGGCTTGCCGCGGTCTTCGGATTGACGATGTGCCCCGCCGCAACCGCGCTCACCACGCGCGTTACGCGCACGGTGCCCAGCGCTTCGTCCACGCGCGCTTCCACAAAGATCGCCGAATGCGTGCCCATCGAATACGCCTGCTGCTTTTCGTGCGGCTTCACGGTGGCCTGTTCTTCGAGCTTGTCGAGGCCGGCGCGCTCAAGCAACGCGTCGATGTCGATCGCGTCGGCCGTGCCATGACCGCATACGAGGCGCTTGCCCATGCGTCGTATGTCGTCGCGATCAATGCTTGCGAAACGTCCGCCGCCATATTGCCGCGCCAGTTCGACAAGGCGATTGCGCAGCCGCTTGCACGCGGCATCGACCGCACTGCCTACCGACGATACCGTCCACGATCCGCCTTCTATCGGCGCCTTCGGAAGGCGCGTATCGCCGAGTTCGAACACGACGTCCTGCAGCGGCACGCCGAGTGCATCCGCTGCGATCTGTGTCATCGCGGTGTAGGTGCCGGTGCCGATGTCGGCGGTTGAACTGGAGACGGTCACGCGTCCATCGCGCGTGAGCACCGCGCGCGCCGACGCTTCGTTTTGCATCGCGTCCCACGCGCCCGTCGCCATGCCCCAGCCGATCAGTTCGGTGCCCTCGCGCCGCGCGCGTGGCGCGAGCGGCCGCTTGTCCCAGCCGAAACGCGCCGCGCCTTCGCGATAGCAGTCGCGCAACGCCTTGCTGGAGAACGGCAGATTCTTGTTCGCATCGCGTTCGGCGTAGTTGATGAGGCGCAGTTGCAGCGGGTCCATCCGCAATGCTTCCGCGAGTTCGTCCATCGCGACTTCGAGCGGGAAAAGACCTTGCGCCGCGCCCGGCGCGCGCATGTCGGCGGGCGTCGGCACATCGAGCCGCGCAACCTTGTAGCCAAGCGTCACGTTCTCGCATCGATAAAGCTGGCCGGCCCAGTTCACCACGACGTCGCAGTAATCCTCGTACTGCGAGGTCTCGGATACCGCCTCGTGAATCACCGCCTGCAAGCGGCCGTCCGCATCAGCGCCGAGCGCCACGCGCTGAATGGATTGCGGCCGATGCGCGAACGTGAACATCTGCTGGCGCGTCAGCGTGACACGCACCGGCCGCTTCAATTCAAGCGCGGCCATGACCGCAAGCGCAAGGTGATACTGCGGCCTCAAACCCGAGCCGAATGCACCGCCGACGAATGGCGAGACGACCTGCAATTCATCATCTTTCAAACCGAATACGGCCGTCAGGTACGACTTCGTATTGACGACGCCCTGAGTCTTTTCATACACGGTCAAGTGCCCATGCTCGTCGGGCACCACCGTGCAACCATGCATTTCCATCGGATTGTGATATTCCGCGGGCGTGCTGTAGAACGCATCGACGCGCGCCGCGGCGTTCGCCAACGCGGCGTCGGCATCGCCGCGAGGTTCGGGCGGCGGATCGAAGCCGCCCTTCTCCGTGGATGGCGGCTCGGCGTTCATCAGCACTTCGCCCATCTCCGTTCGATGCGGCGCCGATTCATAACGCACGTCGACGAGCGATGCCGCGTGACGCGCGAGCTCGAGCGACTCGGCGAGCACCAGCGCGACAGGCTGGCCGCTGTACCACACGCGGTCGTCCCACAGCGGCCGGAGCGGGCTGCCGCCGGGCGCGACCATGTCCTTGTACGGCTTGTCCTCGCGCGGCAACTCGGGGCGGTTCTGCCAGGTCAGCACATGCAGCACGCCAGGCAACGCGAGTGCCGCCGATGAGTCGATCGACACGATGGTTCCCGCCGCGATCGTGCTCGATACGACGAAGCCATACGTCAGTCCGTTGGCGCTGAAGTCGGCCGCATACTGCGCGGCGCCGGTCACTTTCAGCCGGCCGTCGACGCGCTTGTGCGGCACACCGCTCGCACGCAACGCGGGCAAAGTCTCAATGCGGTTCATCGCGCGTGCTCCTCCAGTGAACGTTGCGCCGCCATCGCGAACGCACGCTCGATGGCGCGCGCCGTCAATTCGATCTTGAACGCGTTGCCGCGGCGGCCGCGCGCATCGCGCAGGATGTCGGTCGCGAAGTTGCGCACGGTGTCGGCATTCAGCGGCTTGCCGCTCAGCGATGCTTCGGCATCCGTATTACGCCACGGTTTGTGTGCAACGCCGCCGAGCGCGCAATGCGCATTGACGATGATGTCGCCGTCCAGCTCGAGCCCGAGTGCAACGGAGACCAGCGCGAACGCATACGAAGCCCTGTCACGCACTTTCACGTAAGCGTGATGTTCCGCGAAGCCCTGCTTCGGCAACTCGACGGCGGTGATCAGCTCGTCGTCGCGCATGTTGGTGTCGATGTGCGGCGTGTCGCCAGGCAAGCGGTGGAAGTCCCCGAACGGCAGCACGCGCGAACCGTCCGGCCCTGACAGATGAACCGTTGCATCGAGCGCGGCCAACGCGACGCACATGTCCGACGGATGCACGGCGATGCAATGCTCGCTTGCGCCAAGAATCGCATGCATGCGATTCACGCCTTCCATTGCGGGACAGCCGGTGCCGGGCTCGCGTTTGTTGCAGCGCGTGCCCGCGTCGTAGAAATAGAGGCAGCGCGTGCGTTGCAGCAGATTGCCGCCGACGCTCGCCACATTGCGAATCTGCGGCGACGCGCCCGCGAGAATCGCCTTCGAGAGCAACGGGTAGCGCGCGCTTATCGTCGCGTCGTAGGCGGCCGCGCTGTTGGTCACGAGCGCGCCGATCTTGAGTCCGCCCGCGGCGGTCGGCTCGATTTGCCGAAGCGGCAAACGGTTGATGTCGATCACGAGCTGCGGATGCGCGACGTTCTCGCGCCACAGGTCCACGAGATTCGTGCCGCCTGCGATAAACGCAGCCGCCCGGTTCGCGCGATGCTGGTCGATGGCTTGCGGCACTTCGCTCGCGCGTGTGTACGAGAAGCGGTTCATGGCCGCGCTCCTGCATCGCCGACTTCGGCTGCTTCCGCCGCTTCCGCCGGTTCGGACACATCGAGAATCGCGGCGACGATGTTGTTGTACGCGCCGCAGCGGCATAGGTTGCCGCTCATCAGTTCGCGCACGTCGTCGGCGGTTTTCGCGTGGCCTTCCTCGAGCATCGCGACGGCGGAGCAGATTTGCCCCGGCGTGCAGTAGCCGCACTGAAACGCATCGTGATCGATGAAAGCCTGTTGAAGGGGATGCAACTGCTCGCCGTTCGCGAGTCCTTCGATCGTGGTAATCGAAGCGCCGTCGTACACAACCGCGAGCGCAAGGCAGGTATTAATGCGCTGCCCGTTCACAATCGCGGTGCATGCGCCGCATTGCCCGTGGTCGCAGCCCTTCTTGGTGCCGGTCAAATGGCAATGTTCGCGCAGCAGATCGAGCAGCGACGTCCAGGCTTCGACGCCGAATGCATGCTGTTTGCCGTTGATGTCGAAGCTCACCGGCACGCGCTCGACGTCGCTCGGCGCGACATCCAGCGGCGTATCCGCAGTGGTTGTATTCATGGGGAGGTTCTCCTGACGAGGGTGACGCACAGCGAGCGCTAGGAAGAACTAGTGGTGCGCGCAAACGCCGTGCCCGGCAGGAAGGCGCGTGTCGAAATATCGGGGACGTTCTCGCGCGAACCGCTGTCTGCACTAGCGCACAAACTGCGGTTCGCTTGCGTCGAGATTCAATCAATATGCCTAAATAATCGGCGAGCCGCCCGTGACTGCAATGGTTGCGCCCGAAATGTAGCTCGCTTCGTCGGAGGCGAGCATCACGTAAGCGGGCGCGAGTTCGGCGGGTTGGCCTGGCCGCTTCATCGGCACTTGCTGGCCGAATTTTTCGACCTTCTCAGGCGGCATCGTCGATGGAATCAGTGGCGTCCAGATCGGCCCCGGCGCGACGCAATTCACGCGAATGCCCTTCTCCGCGAGCAGTTGCGCGAGCCCGCCGGTGAAGTTCTGAATCGCGCCCTTGGTCGTCGCATACGCAAGCAGGCCGGGGTTCGGATGGTCCGCGTTGATCGAGGTCGTGTTCACAATCGCGCCGCCCGGCTTCATATGCTTGACCGCCGCGCGCGAGATCCTGAACATCGCGCCGATGTTGGTATCGAAGGTCTTGTCCCACTCGTCGTCGGTGATCGCGTCGAGCGACGGATACGTCATCTGGTACGCGGCGTTGTTCACGAGCACGTCGAGCCGGCCGAATGCCTGCACGGCCTTGTCGACGATCGCATTGCAATGCGCGCGATCGGTGATGTCGCCCGGCACCAGCACCGCCTTGCGGCCCGCCTCTTCGACCCAGCGCGCGGTTTCGCGCGCGTCGTCGTCTTCGTTCAGATACGCGATCAGCACGTCCCCGCCTTCGCGCGCGAACGCAATGGCGACCGCGCGGCCAATGCCGCTGTCACCGCCCGTGATGATCGCCGCCTTGCCGGCGAGGCGGCCCGAGCCCTTATACGATTTCTCGCCGTGATCGGGCTGCGGCTGCATCGGCGCGGTGCGGCCCGGCGTTTGATCCTGCTGCTGTCCGTCGAACGGTGGCGTAGGACGTTCGTTGTCGCTCATACGATCCTCCAGATTGCTGATGAACATGCGCGGCGTGCGAGACGCACGGCGTTGCAACAGGGTGAGCAACCCGCGGGCCTGCATACATGCGGTTTTTTACGGCGCATGCGTGCGGCGGTAGAAGATGTTGGGAAAAGATGAGGACAACGCGTGGATGAAGTGTGACGCTCGCGCCGCGATCTGCGCGAATAGAGGGAATCGGCAAGCATATGCAGCGAAACGGCAATCGCAGTTTTTTCAAAGGCCGCGCACGCTTTACGGCGGCCCCGCCGCATGCAGCGCAGCAGCCGATTCGAGCACGCGCAAGAGCCGTTCCGGCGTCAACGGTTTCGCGCAATGCGCGTCGAAACCCACGGCGCGCGCGCGGGCGCGGTCGTCGCGCGAGGCGAACGCGGTGCACGCAACGAGCAGCATATGCGCCGTCGATGGATGCGCCCGCAAGCGCCGCGCAAGTTCGAGGCCGTCGATTCCCGGCATCTTGATGTCAAGCACAACCGCAAACGGTTGCCACTCCGACGCCATATCGCATACCGCGTGCGGGTCGTCCAGCGCGCGGCATTCGAATCCGTCCGCGTTCAGCAGCATCTGCAGCGCATCGGCTGCTTCACGATAGTCGTCCACCACCAGCACGCGACGGTGCGACGCCATCGCATACTGGATCGGCCGCCATACGACCACGTCTTCGCTGTCGTCGAATCGGTTATCGAGCGTCACCTTCTTCTCCTTGATCGTCGCGTGCGCCGCTATGCGGCACCCGGCGCACGGCCGCAAGATTCGCTCCCGCGCCGCGTTGTTGTTGCTTACATGGTGTGGCTTAGATGCTTGGTGAATGACTGCGGCGCTTATGCGGCCCGATCGTCGATGAAACCCTTGAGCATCGCGAGCGTATCGGCGTCGTCGATATGCTTGTCCGTGCGCCAGCGCAGCATGCGCGGGAAGCGCACGGCCACGCCGGATTTATGACGCGTACTCGCCTGTATGCCTTCAAAGCCGATTTCGAATACGAGTGTCGGCGTCACGCTGCGCACCGGTCCGAACTTCTCGATCGTAGTCTTGCGCACGATTGCGTCAACCTGGCGCATTTCCTCATCGGTAAGACCCGAATACGCCTTGGCGAACGGCACGAGCGTGCGCACGCCATTGGCTTCGTCCCACACTGCGAACGTGAAGTCGGTGTAGAGGCTCGCGCGTCGACCGTGTCCGCGCTGCGCGTAAACCAGTACGGCGTCCACCGCATACGGATCGATCTTCCATTTCCACCACGTACCCGAAGCCTTCGTGCGGCCGACGCCATACAGCGACTCGCGCTCCTTCAGCATGAAGCCTTCGACGCCGCGCGCGCGGCTTTCTTCACGCAGTGCAGCCAACGTCTGCCAATCCGCGGCCGATACGAGCGGCGATACGCGCAGCAGATCGCGCGCAAGCGTGGTGTCGAGCGATGCCGCCAGCGCGTCGAGACGCGCACGCCGTTCGACGAGCGGCGTCATGCGCAAATCTTTGCCGTCCGCTTCGAGCAGATCGTAAGCGAGCAATGCAGCGGGCGAATCGGCGAGAATTTTTTTCGTCAGCGTCTTGCGCGCGATGCGCGGTTTGCAAACGCGCGAACGGCAATGGCGCGATTGCGCCCGGCTCCCACGCAAGAATCTCGCCGTCTATCACGAAGCCGTCGGGCAAGGCCTCGCCCAACGCGGTGACTTCGGGAAAGCGATCGGTAATCAGGTCCTCGCCGCGCGACCACAACCACACGCGTCCCGCACGCTTGACGAGTTGCGCGCGTATGCCGTCCCACTTCCATTCGATCAGCCAGTGCGACGGATCGCCGAGCGTCTCGGGATCGGCCTGCAACGGATGCGCGAGAAAGAACGGATACGGCAGGCCGAGATCGCTGTCGTGCCGCTCTGTTGGATGCTGCGCATCGTCGCCGGCGAGCTCGGATGCCTCGGGCGCGATCAGCCGCAGATAGCGCGCGGCGTCCGGCTTCTGCCGCGAATCGGTCCATCCGACCATGCGTTGCGCGATCCGCTTATGGTCGACACCGGCCACTTCCGCGAGCGCTCGCACGACGAGTTGCCGCGCGACCCCGACACGAAAGCCCGCCGCCGATCAGCTTCGTGAGTAAAAAGCGGCCGCTCCAGTCGAGTTCATCCCAATAGCTGAAAAGACGCGTGCGCAATTCATCCGGCGGAAGACCGCGCAAGATCAGCACGCGCTGCTCGATCCACTGTGTGAGGCCGAGTTCGGAGCTGCGTTGCGCGGGCGGCAGGATATGCGCGATGGTCTCCGCCAGATCGCCCACTGCGTGATACGACTCTTCGAAAAGCCATGCGGGCAAGCCGGCGCGTTCGCGCGCGAACTCGGTCAGAAGGCGCGTGGGCACCGATTGCCGCGGCTTGCCGCCCGCCAGAAAATACGATGCCCACGCGGCATCTTCGGGCTCGGCCACGGAGAAATAACTCGTGAGCGCTTCGAGCTTGTCATGCGTGGACGTGGTCGCGTCGAGCGCGGTGTAGAGAGCGGCGAAGCGTTTCATGAACGGCTCGCGGTATCGTGGGCGTCGAATGCGGGCGCGCGGGCTTCGTCGCCCGGTGCATGTGTCACCGTGTCTTGCACGACCGTTTCGACGCTGCCCAACGCATCGGCTTCGACCGTGTCGTCGCCGTATTGAGTCGCGAAGGCTCCCGCTTCGAGCCCCTGCTCGCGCAGCCAGCGCACCATCGGTTCAACCGATCCATGCGTGACGATGACGCGCTGTGCGCCGCTCGCGTGAATCGCCGTTTGCAGCGCGGGCCAATCCGCATGATCGGACAGCACGAAGCCGCGGTCGACGCCGCGCCTGCGGCGCGCGCCGCGCAGGCGCATCCAGCCCGACGCGAAAGCGTCGCTATAGTCGCCGAAGCGTTTGAGCCACGCGCTGCCTTGCGCCGACGGCGGCGCGACGATCAGCGCCTGTTTGAACGTGGCCTTCTCTTTCGGCGGAATTTCGCTGACGAGCCGTACCGGCGGCAAGCGCACGCCGGCCTCGCGATACGCGCGGTTGAGCGGCTCGACCGCGCCATGACAGAAGATCGGCCCGATGCCCGCGTCGACGCTCGCCAGCACCCGCTGCGCCTTGCCGAACGAATAGCAGAACAACACCGACGCGCGCCCCTGGGCCGCGTTGTGACGCCACCATGAATCGATTCCGTCGAACACGGTTTGCGGCGTGTCCCACCGGTAGATCGGCAGACCGAAGGTGGATTCGGTGATGAATGTATCGCAACGCACGGGCTCGAATGCATCGCAGGTCGGGTCGGGGTCCAGCTTGTAGTCGCCCGATGCGACCCACACGCGGCCACCGTATTCGATGCGCAATTGCGCGGAACCGAGCACATGTCCCGCCGGATGCAGCGACACGGTCACGCCGTTGATGTCGAGCCGCTCGCCATACGCGAGCGTTTGCAGCGAGATGTCGGGCAGACGCGAGAGCAGCACGTTCGCGCCCGCGCGCGATGCGAGATAGTGCCGATGCCCGAAGCGCGCATGATCCGAATGCGCATGCGTGATGACGGCGCGCTCGACGGGCTGCCACGGATCGATATAAAAATCGCCCGGCGGACAATACAAACCCTCGGGCCGTGCGATGACGAGGTCCCCGGGGCCGGCATTGTCCGCTGCGATATTCGAGGTGGGTTCGGATGCCATGTCGCCCGTATCAAGCAAAGGTTATTCCCGGGTGGACTGTCATGAGCATGGCGGCTTTCTTGCTTATGTTTGCGATCAGGCGTGTCGGAATGCGCCGCTCATCGGCGGCACGAAACGCGCTTGTTGCGAGGACCCATGCACTTCATCATCGATCGACGCACGCTGTACGTCGCGAAACATCCGGGCCGGTTTACGCTCGACGCGCTCAAAGCATTTCGCGCGAACCAGGGACTGCTGCTCGCCGGCGCGGTCGCGTATTACGCGCTGCTTTCCATCGTGCCGCTGATGATACTCATCGTCATCGCACTGTCGCGCATCGTGCCGCAACACGTTTTGCTGTCAGCGCTCGGGCATCTTCTGCAGTGGCTCGTGCCCGGCCAGTCGAAGGCGCTCGTGCATGAGCTCGCCAATTTCCTCGCGCATCGCGCGGTGGTCGGCTGGGTGCTGTTCGTCACCATGCTGTTCTTCAGTTCGCTTGCGTTCACCGTGCTCGAGAATGCGATGTCGCTGATCTTCGTGCATCGCGTGGTCATACGGCGGCGGCATTTTTTGCTCTCGGCGCTGCTGCCTTATTGCTACATCCTGTTCCTCGGCGTCGGCGCGCTGATCGTCACCGTTGTGTCGAGTGGACTCGAAGCGGTCGGCGCCGCCGGCATCGATCTGTTCGGCACCTATGTTTCGTTGCAAGGTGCGTCGCGCGTGCTGCTGTATCTGCTGGGTCTCGCCGGTGAGATTTTTGTGCTGACGTCGATTTATATGGTGATGCCGGTAGGACGGCCTTCGCTAAAGCACGCGCTGTTCGGCGGCATTGTCGCGGCCGTGTTGTGGGAGATCACGCGGCATGTTCTCGTGTGGTACTTCGCGACGCTTTCGCAGGTCAGCGTGGTGTACGGCTCGCTCACGATGGCGATCGTGATTCTGTTCAGCCTGGAATGGCTGGCGACGCTGCTGCTGTTCGGTGCACAGGTGATCGCGCAATACGAGCGCTTCGGCCTCGAGCCGCAAGACGCGCCGAAGCAGCCGATCAAGACTGGCTGAGTGTGTTCCTGATGCACGGCGCGGCACGGCGCTGCCAAAACGCTGCGGTAACATTACGCGCATTCGCCGCTTCCATTCCGGCGCACTTACGGGATTCGATCATGAGCGCCGTTCAGCGCCACAAGATAAACCCCTGTCGATCCAGCAGCGCACCCTATGCTCGATGAAGCGCTGATCGAAAACAGTCTCGCCGCGCGCGGCATCGTTGCCGATGCGAGGCAACGCGAGGCCATCGCGGCGCTCGCCGAATTACTCCGCCCGGCTGCGCGCGATTTTCACTCACGATACCAGGGCGTGTATTGCCACGGACTGCCTGGACGCGGCAAAAGCCTCGTGGTCGATACCGTGTTCGAACTCGCGGATTGCCGCAAGCGGCGTCTGCATTTTCACGAGTTTCTGCGCGAGATGAACCGGCGCCTCGTGAACGAACCGCGTGGCGACGACCGGCTCGGCTCCGTGTCGAAGCAATGGCTCGATGGCATCGAGCTGTTGTGCTTCGACGAATTCCATGTGCACGACATTGCCGACGCGTTTCTGATGGGCCGCTTTCTCGACACGGCCATCGCGCTCGGCACGCGCATCATGCTGACGTCGAACTACGCGCCGGAGCATCTATTGTCCGACCCGGAGTTTCACGAGCGCTTCCTGCCGACCATCGGGCAGATCAGGCAGCACTTTCGCGTGATTCATTTCGACGGCGCGCGCGATTATCGTTTCGGCGGTCAGGCGCATCCGTCGCCGCGTTTCTTTTCTCCACTCGATGCCGCGACCGGCGACGCGCTGCGCGATGTTTTTCTGCGCTACGAAAGCAGCGGCGCACTCGACGCGACGAAGGTCAGCGCAGCAAGCCGCCCGCTGATTGCGCGCGCGGTCGGCGCGGCTCTTCTGTGGGCCGACTTCGAAGCGCTTTGCGTGGCGAGCCGTTCACACCTCGACTACCTCGATCTCGCCGAGCGTTGGCGTGGGCTCATCGTCGACAACGTGCGTACCGAATGGCTCACGAAAGCGCATACGCTGCAGCGGCTCGTATGGCTCGTCGACATTCTTTACGACCGCAAGCGCGCGCTGTTCATTGCATCGGATCAACCGATTCATGCCGCGTTGGGCGGCCTCGAAGGCGCGCATGATCTGTCGAGAACGCTGAGCCGGCTCGCGGAAATGCAATCGCGCGGCTATCGGAATGCGCTCGACGATGCGATGGACTGGCCCGCGTAAACGGCCGACGAACGCTGAGCCAGCACGCTTAAAAACCCGCATCCGCTCGATGCAGGAATGCACCGTGCTACCGCCGTTGAAGTTTCATTCTTCAGCGGATAAACACCCCGAGATGATCAAAGCCGTTTCGGTCGCCGCCGCACTGTGCGCGGCGTGCCTTTCTTCTGCCTGCGTGCATATCGGCCCCGCGCGCCTGAAGGCCGATCAGGTCGACTACGCCCGCGCACTCGGCGATGCAAAAAAGCGCGAGATTCTCGCGGCCGTGGTCGGCTTGCGCTATGGCGACGCACCGGCGTTTCTCACGGTCAGCAGCATCATCGCGGCCTATACGTTCGATGCCGGCGGCGGCGCGACCGCGAACGTGGGCTCGGGTAGTCAGCCGAACTATGCGCTTGCCACCGGCAGCGTGTCGTACTCGAATCACCCGACCTTCACGTTCACACCGACCACCGGCGAAGCCTTCGCCTCCGCTTATATCCGGCCGCTCGCGCCGGCGCTCGTGCTGCCGCTCGCCGAAGGCGGCGTTCCGATCGATCTGCTGTTGCGCATTACCGCGCAATCGGTGGGCGGCTTGCAGAACGGCAATGCGCTCGGCGGTGAAAACAGCGCCGGCGCGCCGGGCTTTTTCGAATTGCTGCGCGCGTTGCGGCGTCTGCAACTCGCGGGCGAGTTGAATGTGGAATCGCGCAACACGGGCGACAAGAACGAGCCGATGCGCGTCTTTCTCGTGATGGGCGCAACCACCAGCGGCGACTCGCCGCAAATCACCGCCGACGTCGCGCGTGTGCGCAAGCTGCTGCATCTTTCGTCGAATACGCGCAGCTACGAAATCGTTTACGGACCGTCGTCGGCATGGCGGAAGGCCGACAAGATTCCGATGGTGACACGTTCGGTGCTCGGCATCCTGACCGATCTCGGCGCGCAGGCACAGGTGCCCGCCGAGCGCATCAGCGACGGTTCGACGAAGCCGACCGTGGGTCTGATCGGCGGCGAGACGAGGCCGACCATCGTCATTCATTCGGGCAAGACCGCGCCCGAGAATGCCTACGTGATGATCCCGTATGGCGCGTCGTCGTATTGGGTGGACCGCAACGACTTCGACTCGAAATACGCGTTCACGGTCGTGCAGAATCTGATGGCGCTCGCCGAAGCCGATACCAGCAGCAAGGCGCCCGTCGTGACGATTCCTGCGAATTGAGTTGACGATAAAAAAACCGGCGGTTTTTACGCCGCCGGTTTTTAGCCCATTGCTTGCGCGTTCATCACTCCTGGCTGCGCTTGCTCTGCACTCTTTCAATCTGCTGCTTCGCCGCTTCATAAACATGCTCGGGCGTGAAGCCGAACTTCTTCTTCAGATCCGCAAGCGGCGCAGAAGCGCCGAACGTGTGCATCACGACTTGCGCGCCAAGCCTGCCGACGTAGCGGTCCCAACCGAGCGTCGCGGCCTGCTCGACTGCGACTCGCGCGTCGATGTCCGGCGGCAAGACCTCATCCTGATACGCCTCGTCCTGCCGCTCGAACAGATCCCATGAAGGCATCGACACCACGCGCGCCGCAATGCCCTCGGCCTTCAGCTTCTCGTAGGCGTCGACGCAGAGCGAAAGCTCACTGCCGGTGGCCATCAGAATGACTTGCGGCTTCTGTCCGTCGGGTGCATCGGCGAGCACATAGGCGCCCTTCTTCACGCCCTCGGCGGATGCATAGCGGCTGCGGTCCAAAGTAGGCAGCGCTTGCCGCGATACGACGATGCACGCAGGACGGCGCTTTTGCGTCAGCGCGACGCGCCATGCTTCGGCCACTTCGTTTGCATCGCCCGGACGCAGCACGGTCAGGCCGGGCACGCCACGCAGCGAGGCGAGTTGCTCGATCGGCTGATGCGTCGGGCCATCTTCGCCGACGCCGATCGAATCGTGCGTGAAGACATAAATCGCCTCGACTTCCATGATCGCCGACAGGCGAATCGGCGGCTTCATGTAGTCGCTGAAAATCAGGAACGTGGAGCCGAACGGCCGCAGGTTCGACAACGCCAGACCGTTGACCACCGCGCCCATGCCATGCTCGCGAATGCCGAAATGCAGATTGCGGCCGCCGTAGTTGTCGTGCTCGAAACTGCCCGCGCCCTCGAATTTCAGATTCGTTTTCGTGGATGGCGCGAGGTCGGCCGCGCCGCCGATCATCCACGGCACGCGCGCGGCAATCGCGTTCAGCACCTTGCCCGACGATTCGCGCGTGGCTATGCCTTTCGGGTCCGCGTCGAAGGTCGGAATGTCGTTGTCCCAACCCACTGGCAATTCATGCGCTTCGATCAACGCGAATTCGCGCGAGAGCTCGGGATACTGCTTGCTGTAGGCATCGTATTTCGCCTGCCATTCTTCGCGCGCCGCCTTGCCGCGCGCGCCGATGCCTGCGGCGAAACGCTCGTGAACGCCGTCGGGCACATAGAAGAATTTGTCTTCGGGCCAGCCGTAAAACTTCTTGGTGAGCGCGACTTCCTGCACGCCGAGCGCCTCGCCGTGCGCGGACGCGGTGTCCTGCTTGTTCGGTGCGCCCCAGCCGATGATGCTATTGACCACGATCAGCGTCGGCCTGTCGGTAATACTTTTTGCTTCGACGAACGCGGCTTCGAGCGCGGCGACGTCGTTCGCATCGTTCACATGCAGCGTGTGCCAGTTATAGCCGCGAAAACGGCTCTCCACGTCGTCGCTGTACGCGAGATCGGTGTGCCCTTCGATCGTCACGCGATTGCTGTCGTAGATCCAGATCAGGTTCGAGAGCTTCAGGTGGCCGGCGAGCGACGCCGCTTCGTGCGAGATGCCTTCCATCATGTCGCCGTCGCCGCACAGCGCGTAGACGCGGTAATCGAAGAGCGGCGCGTCGGGCTTGTTGAAGCGGTTCTCGTACCAGCGCGCGGCCATCGCCATGCCGACGCTGTTGCCGAGACCCTGGCCGAGCGGACCCGTGGTGGTCTCGACGCCCGTCGTCATCCGGTACTCGGGGTGGCCCGGCGTCTTGCTGTCGATCTGACGAAAACGTTCGATGTCCTCGAGCGACACCGCGGGACCGCCGGTCGGTTTGCCTTCTTCGTCGACGGCCTTCACGTTCGCGAGATGCAGCAGCGAATACAGCAGCATCGACGCATGCCCGACCGACAGCACGAAGCGGTCGCGGTTCGGCCACAGCGGCTCGTCCGGGTCGTAGCGCAAATGGTTCTGCCACAGATGATAGGCAACCGGCGCGAGCGCCATCGGCGTGCCTGGGTGGCCGGAATTGGCTTTCTGCACAGCGTCCATCGACAGCGTGCGGATCGTGTTGATGCACAGCTGATCGAGGGCGGGATCGTTTTGCATGGGACACTCCTTGTTCGGCCGTTGGGAGATTGCCCGCGCGCGCTGCCGCGACGTCGCAGGGGAGCGGTGTTCACACGCAACGCATGAACATCGCCCAGGCGTTGACGATGATGCGCCGATGCGCGCAAATGTGCACGCGGCGTGACATCGCGGGGCGTTTACGGGGGGCTTGCACACGCGCTTGCGGATTCGGACATCAGCCGCACTTCGCGCACCGCTGATATCCGGTGCACTGAACGCACTAGCGGCATTCAGCCGCGCCAAGCCAGTGCTCGCAAAGCGGGCCGTGCTTGCCGTCGACGGGGTCCATCGGCGGAAACGGCAATGCGTGCATCGCCGCGAGTTCCTGCGGCGTGAGCGCGTCGCGGCGAATGTCCCACTGCTGGCCCGCCGGATAGCCGGCCACGACACGAAAGTGTCCCTCGAACGATTGCAGGCAATGGCCGGTGCCGGCGGGCAGCAGCAAGACGTCGCCGGCAGAAATGCTCACCACTTTCCCGCCCGGTCCGCCGACGATCACTTCGGCCGAACCCTCGCTGACGCCGAGCACTTCGTGCGCGGTCGAGTGGAAATGATGGTAGTCGAAGATGCCGTCGCGCCACTGCGGCGGCCACTCGTTGCGGCCGAACAGCACTTCGAACGCGGCGGCAAGATCGCCGATGGCCGGATCGACCGCTTGCCGGTAAATCACGACCGGCAGCTTGCGGTTATTCGGCACCCAGTCGTGCGGTTCGAGCATGAAGGCTTCGTACTCGGTTTGCGCTGCATCGAACGCGTGTATCGAGTCTTGGTGCGAACCTTCGGGCGAGTTTATGTGCGAACTTCCGTGCGGGTTTCGGTCCATACATGGCTCCTGTGCGTAGCGTGGCCGGTCCGGCAATCGCATGCCGGACACGGACGATCTTGCACTGCCGCATAAAGCGCGCCCGCTCGCACGGCGCGTTCAACCGCCGCCGATGCCTTGCAGCACTTTCCCCGTGCCGCCGCACACCGTGCATTGCTTTCCTTCCACTTTGCCGGTGCCGTGACACGCGCGGCAGATGTCTTCGCCGACGCCGGGCGCGTCGGGGGGCGCTTCATCGCCGGGATTGAGGGGTTCGTTGTCCTGTTGCATGTGTCTCTCCGTTCGGTTTGACGCGATCAGTTCTTGTGCGACGCGCGCCCGCCGCCGCCCGCGGGCTCGCCGTGCGTGCCGGTGCCGAGCGGCACCTCGGCGGTTTGCTCGGGGTGCTCGTTCGAGCGCGGCGGATTCGTTTGCCGATCGACGCCCGTCTGCACGACCGGTTCGATGCCGAGCGGACTCGGCTCGACGTATTGCTCGCCGCTCGGCTTGTTGCGCTCTTTGACTTCCGGCGCGAGGTCGGCAGTGGCGGAATCGTCGCGGCGTGCGTCGAGTTGCGGGTCACGTTGTGAATCGGCTTGCGGATCGCGTTGCGGATCAGGTTGCGTGTCTTGCTGCGTGTTGGGCTGCATGGCGCTCTCCATTTTTATCGGCTACTCCGCTATGCCAGCAACATACGGACCCCATCACGCGAAGCCCGCGTTCTCTCGACACACCGCACGCATGCGCGCGCGGGTTGGGCACGGCCATTGCATCGAACAGGCTGAAGCTTCGGATTCATCTTTGTAAAAAGGAGCGCCTCATGACAGTCACCACCATTCGCGTGTCCGATACGGAAGTGCAAGTCGAGCGAACGCTTTACACGTTCTCGCAAAAGAGCGACGCGGACGCATTCGCGCAATGCGTAATAAACGATTCCATCGACGTGTGTTATCGCAGCCATCCGCCGCTGTCGGCGCGTCCCGTGGTCCCGGACGAACATCCCGACGATCCGAACCGCGGCAGCACGATCTCGCCTTCGTTAGGCGGAATGCCTTGACGAGTGCGAGCGCGCTGTCGTCACTTTTCCGGCGAAGCCCGGTCGGCAGCGACGATCTGCTTGCCGTACTCGATGGCGGCGCGGCGCGCCTGGTCCGCCGTCTCGTAGGGCCCGATCTCGGGAGCGCCGTCGAACGGAAAAAGAATTCTCCTGTCCGCTTTGCGGACAACCTTCAGTCCACCTACGTAACGGCCGTCGCCTGTTCCGTGATAGCTGGCGAAAATCTCGAACTCGCCGTCGGCGACGTCGGCCTTGTGTCGCGCCATGTGTATTTCCTTGTCCCTGTACCCGCTGCTCGGGGAGCAGCCCACGCTGTGCCGCGTCATGCTCCGCGCATGCCGCGTGACGGAACGGAGCAACGTCCGTTCCACGCGCGAAAGCCGCTACGCAAAAGGCGATGGAGGAATCAGAGAGGCGTGCGCATTGCGCGCAAAACACGAACGATGACGGAGGTCACGATGATTCTATGGGAGCCGCACGACGCAGCCACTTTTGTCATGCACACGCCGACGCCGCCCGAGGTAGACCCGGAAGCGCCGCCGCCGCCGAACATCGATCCCGATCCGCCGCCCGCGCCGGACGACGATCCAGGCGGCCCGCCGCCGGGCGCACCCGAAGGCGATCCGCCCGCGGCGCCACCGCCGCTGCATGCGCTGCGGCCTGGCGTGCGGCGGGCTTGAATTCGCTTCGCGGTTCGTGTGTTTTGTGTGTTTCGCGTGGACGCGCGGACGCACAGCGCAACGTGAAAGCGGCGCGCTAAAAATCGCGCGCCGCTAACCCACATAGCAAATCAGAACTGATGCAGCATGCCGACGTAAGCGCCGGTCTGCGATTCGCCGACGAGCGGGTTCGTGTTGTTCGCCGCATCGCGCGGCGAAGCCTGCAGCGAAAAGTTCGAGTTGCCGCTGTTGCGCACATAGCCCACGGTGCCGTAGACGAACGTGCGCTTCGACAGGTTATAGGTGGTGCCGAGCACGTACATCATCGCGTGGCCGGACGGATCGTGCGCGGCATCTCCGGTGCCGTCGCCGACCTTCACGTAGTAGCCGCCCGCGGTCACCGCCCAGCGCGGCTGGAAGTTGTAGGTCGCGCCGAGCCAGTAATGGTCGGCGGTGTCGGCCACGCCTGCGGGCGAATCGGGCGCCGAGTAATGCGTATAGGCGCCCTGAATCTTCACCGCGTCGAAATGCACGTTCGCGCCGACAAAGTACTCGCGCGAACTCTGGAAGATATTCGAGAACCGGCCATTGCTGTCGCGCAGTTCGTCGTAGATGCCGCGTACGTCGAAGAGCTGCGAATGATAGGTCAGCATGATGCCGTCCGAGCGGCCGAACTCGCCGCTCGCGCCGCTGTTGAACGCGCCCGGCTGATTGCCGAATGCGTACTGCGCCTGCACGTCGAAGCCCCAGAAATTCGGGCTGTGATATTCGACGTTATTGCTGGTTTGCTGCCAGTTGCGTCCGCGCACGAGCGACGCCGACGAAAACGCCTGCTGCACGAAGGGATCGAATTCCCACACGCCGTCGCTGTCGATGAAAAGATTGCGGCCCGCTTGCAGCGTGCCCCACGTCTGGCTGCTCAGGCCCGCGAATGCGCGCCGCGACCACAGGCGTCCGCCGCTCGTGGTGCCGTCCATCACCTGCAGACCGGTCTCGAGATTGAAGATCGCCTTGAGTCCGCCGCCCAGTTCCTCGCTGCCCTTCAGGCCGAGCATGCTGGTGCCCCAGTCGCCGCCTTCGCCGCGCCAACGGCTCGAATTTCCGCCCGCGCCGTTGTCGATGTGATTCATGTATTCGATGCCCGCATCGAGACGGCCATATAGCGTGACGCTCGTTTGACCATATGCAAGCGGGCTTGCGACCGCGAGTGCGGCCACCAGTTTTGTGTGTAATCTCATTGTCTCGCCGTGAGTTTTTATGATGCTTCTTGTGATGCTGTACTGGGCAACGCGGGGGCAAAGCAGAGGCAAAACCAGGATTAAAACGAAGACACAATTGCCGCCGAACTATAGGCGATGCAGCGCCCGTTCACTATCCGTTTTTCGCAATAGATTTTTGCGGCGCGCTCAATGGAGGGCGGCTTATTTGCTCACCGCCGGCTGCATCGTCGCAATGGGAATGAGGAATTCGGAGAAGCCGGTCAGCATGATCTGCACGCCGATGCACAACAGCAGGAACGACGACACGCGCATCGCCACCTTCGTGCCTTCCGTGCCGAGATACCTGGCGAAGACGTCGGAGCGGCTATAGACCACGTAGACGGTAAGCGCGACCGCGAGCGAGATCACCACCGAGGCGATACCCGACAGCACGAATTCCGAGAGCTTATGCGTGCGGTTCGCGGTGAGCGCAATGGCCGTGGCAATCGAGCCTGGCCCGGTTGTGAGCGGGATGGTCAGCGGGAAGAAGGCGCGCGCCTTCGCGTTCTCGGCGTCGACGCGCTTCACGCCCGGCTGTTCGGCGGGCTGGGTGTCGGGCGCATTGAGCATTTGCCAGCCGCCCACCGCGACGGCCAGCCCGCCGCCGATGCGCAGCGCCTCCATCGAAATGCCGAAGAAATGCAGAATCGGCGTACCGATGAAAAACGCCACCAGCAGCACGCACACCACATTGATCGCGATCTTTCTGGCGAGCACCCTGCGCTCTTCGGTCGTCAGCGAAGCGGTCCGGTCCAGAAAGACAAAGGCGACGCCGATCGGGTTGATGATGCTGATGAGCCCCGTGAAGCCAAACAGAATGTCCGAGATCAGGCTTTCGATCATATGCGATCCGTGTTGTGCGGCGGCCCGGCATGGCGGCTGCTCAGCCGGAATCATATCGCGGCGCGATATAAGTTCGCGGAAAATGCGCGGACGCGCGGCATGCCGATGCGGCCTTTGCTCAGGAGCCTGGCGCATTGCAACGCAACAAGCCGATCCGCCGAGCGTGAATCGATGCGCGCGCAACTTTCAGACAGCCTACATTTATTTTGAACTGCTTTACGCGACCAAAGCATCCGGCATACAGTCGCCAGCGAAGCCGCAGTTTCAACGAGATCTACTCACCGTTCGAGGAGTTGCCCCATGTTGCTTCGTGTACTCGCCGCGCTGCCGTTCATCGGCATTCTGCTCGGTGTTCCGTTTGTGAACCGCGTCGAGCCGCTGCTGCTCGGCATGCCGTTCGTGCTGGGATGGATCGTCGCGTGGGTGGTGCTGAGTTCGATCATCATGGCGATCATCTACCGCCTCGATCCGTCGAACCGGCAGATCGCGGCGGACAGCGAGGAGGTCCGCCCATGAGCGCACTCGTCATCATTGCAGCGATTACGCTGTTTGCGCTGTTTCTGGGCGTGCGCGCCAGGCATGGCCACGACATGAGCCTCGAGCAGTGGACCGTGGGCGGCCGCAGCTTCGGCACCGCCTTCGTGTTCCTGCTGATGGCCGGCGAGATCTATACGACGTTCACGTTTCTCGGCGGCAGCGGTTTTGCATACGGCAAGGGCGCGCCTGTCTACTACATTCTGGCGTACGGCACGCTCGCCTACATTCTTTCGTACTGGATGCTGCCGCCCATCTGGCGTTATGCGAAACAGCAGCGCCTCGTTTCGCAGCCGCATTTCTTCACGCGCAAATACGAGAGCCCCGCGCTCGGCACGCTCGTCGCGCTGGTCGGGGTGGCCGCGCTGATCCCCTACCTGGTGCTGCAACTGAAGGGTTTGGGCATCATCGTCGCGACCGCTTCGTATGGCGCGATTTCGTCGACGGCGGCGATCTGGATCGGCGCGGCCGTGGTCACCGTGTATGTGATCGTCTCGGGCGTGCGCGGCTCCGCGTGGAATTCGGTCGTGAAAGATCTGCTGATTCTCGCCATCGTGCTGTTCCTCGGCATTTATCTGCCGCTGCACTACTACGGCGGCCTCGGCGAGATGTTCCATGCCATCGACACCGCCCGCCCCGGCTTCCTGACCTTCCCGGCGAAGGGCTCGAGCGTGACCTGGTTCCAGTCGACCGTGCTGCTCACGGCGCTCGGCTTTTTCATGTGGCCGCACACGTTCGGCTCGATCTTCACCGCGAAAGACGAGCGCATTTTTCGCCGCAACGCGATGGTGCTGCCGCTGTATCAACTGATTCTGCTGTTCGTGTTCTTCGTGGGCTTCGCGGCGACGCTCAAGGTGCCGGGGCTGAAAGGCGGCGATATCGACCTGTCGCTGTTCCGTCTTTCGTTGCAGACCTTCGACCCGTGGTTCGTCGGCGTGATCGGCGCGGCCGGCATTCTGACCGCGCTGGTGCCGGGCTCGATGATTCTCACGTCGGCGTCCACGCTGCTTGCCAACGACGTCTATCGCGGCATGGTGAACCGCAATGCGTCCGACGCTACGGTCGCCAACCTCGCGCGCGTGCTGGTGCCGGTCGTCGCGCTGGTCGCGGTCGCCTTCACGCTGCATGGCGGCGAGACCATCGTGGCCTTGCTGCTGATGGGCTACAGTTTCGTCACGCAACTCTTTCCTGCGGTGATCTGCAGTCTCTTTCCGCGCAACCGGGCGACCAAGCAAGGCGCGTTCTGCGGCATTCTCGCGGGCGTGGCCGTGGTCGCGATCACCACGACGATGCACCTGACCATCGGGCAATTAATGCCTTTCCTGCCCGACGCGATGAAAGACGTGAACATCGGTTTCGTCGCGCTGGCGGTCAACGTGATCGTCTTCGTCATCGTGAGTGCGATGACGCAAAGCGGACGCGTCGAGCACACGCACGCATCGGCGCATTGATACGGACGGCGCACGCCGCCTGCGAAAGCCGTCGCCTCGCGCGACGGCTTTTTTTATTGCGCTCGACGAACGGACGTCAAAAGTACACGCGCGTGAAAAATCGGCGGGAGCGCGACCGCCCTAACCGCTGAAACATTCGCATCGACGCTGCCCGCGAAGAACGACGTACTGGGCACAGCGTTTGCTGTTTTATGGCCCTGTGTTTCCGCCGCACTGCACAAGTGCATATCGCGTCCTCTGGGGGCCACCTTGCCGCTTAACGTTCTACTTGTCGCTTCCGAAGCCGTGCCTCTGGCCAAATCCGGCGGACTCGGCGACATGGTCAGCGCCTATGCCGCCGCGTTGCGCGACGCGGGCGTCGACGTCTCTATCCTGATGCCCGCCTATCCGTCCGCGCTGGAACGCGCTGTCGACATCGCCCCAGTTGCGCGCATGACCGGCCTGCCCGGCGGCGACGCGCGCCTGCTGCGCGGGCGCATGCCCGACACGGGCGTGACGGTGCTGCTGCTGCAAATGGACCATCTGTTTGCACGCGAAGGCTTGTACCGCGATCCGCAAGGACGCGACTACCTCGACAACCTCACGCGCTTTGCGTCGCTCGCCGCCGCGGCGACGCGCGTGGCGCGCGGCGTTCGCAATCTGAGGCGCCCCGACATCGTGCACGCGCACGATTGGCATGCAGGTCTCACGCCGCTTTATATGCGCCTCGCGGGCGTGGCCGCGAAAAGCGTGTTCACGATTCACAACCTCGCATTCCAGGGCAACCATCCGCTCGCAATGGGCGGCTGGATCGGCGTGCCGCCCGAGTTACTCGTGCCCGCGTTGAGCGACGAGCGCAGCATCGAGTTTTACGGATCGCTCAGCATGATGAAGGCCGGCATCGTACACGCGGATCGCGTCACGACCGTGAGCCGGCGCTATGCGCGCGAAATCCTCACGCCCTGCTTCGGTCACGGAATGGAAGGTGTGTTGCAGGCGCAGGCGGCGAAGCTCAGCGGCATCGTCAATGGCATCGACATGTCGGTGTGGAATCCCGCTCGCGACGAGTACATTGCCCGCTCCTATTCGGTCGACGACACCGCCGGCAAGCAGGCGTGCAAGCGCGAACTGCAACAGGCATTCGGTTTGACGCGCGAGCCGTTTGCGCCGCTTGTGGCGATCGGCAGCCGTCTCACGGAACAGAAACTCGCCGATGTAGCGATTCGCGCGCTGCCCATGTTGCTCGAGCAGCATCCGCGTTTGCAGTTTGCGATCCTCGGCCAGGGCGAGCGCGCTTTCGAACACGCGATGCAGGAACTGGCCGCAGCGTGGCCGGGCCGCGTGGGCGTGCAGATCGATTACGACGAGCGGCGCGCGCATATGCTGCACGCGGGCGCGGACATGCTGCTGCACGGCAGCCGCTTCGAGCCTTGCGGACTCACGCAGCTCTATGCAATGCGTTACGGCACGATTCCGGTGGCCTCGCGCGTGGGCGGCCTCGCGGATACGATCGTCGATTACGCGCCGCACGAAGCGCGCGACGAAGATTGCGCGACCGGCTTTCTATTCGACGGCCAGCATCCGCACGACATCGTGCATGCGGTAGGCCGCGCGCTTGCCGCATTCGCGCAGCCGTCGTCGTGGCATGCGTTGCAGCGCAACGCGATGAGCCGCGACTCGAGCTGGGAAGTGTCGACGTCGAACTATCTCGCGTTGTATGCGGATCTCGTCGATGCACGTCCCGCAGTACACGACACGCGCGTTCGCAAGACGCCGGGCCGCGCGAGAACGGCGAACGCTGCCGGCGCGCGGCAGGTTCGCCGCGGCCGCGATGAAGCGTTCAATGCGGGCGTCGAGGAGATGGTGAGAAGCGCGTGATGTAAGGCACAGCGGTGAAGCGCAGCGTTGCCTCACTGCTCACGGCCGCGTGATGCGAACGCGTAACCGTCCTTGCCGCTGCGCTTGACCTGGTACATGGCTTCGTCGGCGGCAACCACGAGGCGGCGATAGTCGTCGACGAGATCGGGATAACTCGCGATGCCGATGCTCGCGCGAACCATGCCCATGCCCATCTGTTCGTCGGTGCGAACCACGCAGCCGATCAGCCGCTGCGCGATGTGGCGCAGCTCGTCCTGCTCGGAGAATTCGCGCACCAGCACCGCGAATTCATCGCCGCCGATGCGCGCGACGACATCGTCCTTGCGCACCGATTCGCGAAAGCGCTTGGAGACCTCGATGAGAAACTCGTCGCCGACGCGATGACCCAGCGAATCGTTGACCTTCTTGAAGCCGTCGAGATCCATATACAGCACGGCGATCTTGCGCAGCCTCGCGCCGGTCGACACCTGAGTGGCGGCCTGCTCCAACGCGGCAACCAGCTTGCGCCGGTTCGCGAGGCCCGTCATCGGGTCGTGCAGCGCCGCGTGTTCGAACTCGTGCGACTGCCCGGCCAACAGACGATTGCGCTTCGCATACATGCCGAGCGCCGTCAGCAGCATGCAGAAAAGCAGCGCCGCGACGGCGAGCAACATACGCGCGACGAGCGTGATCCGCTTGCGCATGTCGGCGCTTTCGGCATCGCGTCGCGCGTGCCAATACGACGACGCGTCGTGGAGCAACGTGTCCATCTGCGCGAGCGTGGTATCCGGCAACAGCACCGATGAAGGAATGCGCGGCGAGCCCGCCGGACTCGCATTCACCAGCGCGGCAAGCGACGCGAGGCGCCGCGTCAGTTCGGCGCGCGCGTCGCGATAACCCGCGGCCGCGGACTCATGCGCGCCGGGCACCTCGTCCCACACGCCGACGCGCGCGCGCGCCGTCTCGGCCCGCTCGACCGCTTCGAGCACGAGACTCGCGTATTCCTGTTTGACGTGATCGGAGAACACGGTCCTGATCTGCATGGCCAGATACAGCAGGCCGACCAGCAGGCACAGCAGCGACGCCACGGCGACGGTGGCGGGACCGAGCGTGAGCCGCCAGCCGTTGGCACGCGGCAGGCCCGGGCGCGACCCGAACAGCGGCTCAGGGATGGGAGTAGAGGTCTTGCTGGCTTCCGCTGCCATGTTGTCGATAGCTTATGCGTCGAAAGAACGAACCCATCTTGGTGAAGAGATTGCCTTTGCGCCGCGCGCCGTTTGCCGACGCGCGCCGTTCCTGCGGTGCGTATTTCGCTTCGCGCGCGGGACGGCTCGAGGCAAGCTCCGGCGCGGGCGCTTCGGCCGGGCCCGCGGTGGCTTGCATCGCGGGACGCGCAGCGCCTCGCGCAGCCGCCAACGTCGAGGGCAAATCGGCGCCGTCGTCCGCGAGCACCTCTTCGACCTCGTCTTGCTGCGGACGTATGATCTGGCCGGCCCACGTCGACGGCTTGCGATTGTCATCGGCAGTGGATGCGGACGCTTGCGCCGGCATTGCCGGCAAGTCGAGCAGTGCGATGGAGTCGGCGGGCGTGTTGGGTGCAACGGCGGGTGCAGTGACAGATGCGGTGGCGGGCGCAGAGCCGGGACTTCGCGCAGGTGCGCCGATCGCGGACGTCACGAACGGCGTGGTCGCGACCGATGCTGCCGAGGGCGTGGTCGTCGCTGATCGCGTATCCGGCGCATTGCCATTCACCTCCGACGATTTCGCCAGCACCGTTGCCGCGTTGCCCGGCGCCGGCATGCGCAACGCCTGGCGCGCGCGGGCGATGGCCTCCGCATAAGTCTGCTGATCGCTATTGAACCAGACGCTATAAGCGACCGTGCCGACGACGCCGAACGCCAGCGCGCTCGCTGCCGCCACGCACAGCGCAAGACGTCCGAAGCGGGGGGCCGTGCCCGTCACGTCCGCGGCGTCGCTCTCGCGCGCTGCATCGTCGTAGTCTCCGCGAACAGGAGGCAAGTCAGGATCGTTGTACATCGTAATACGCTCCGCAATTCTTCCGTCTGACGCTCCATCAGGCCTGGATCACACAATTCGCACGGTCGATGCAAACGCTGCTGGAAGAATGTAACTCTCTCGTCCGATAGCGACAACACGACGGGCTCTGCTTCGAACGTCTGTTCGGCAGATCGCATTCGAGCCTGGAAAAGCAGGTAAAACGTTCAACGCCGCATGCATATGCGACACACTTTAGTGCCTCGATGGGGGCAAGTCCCGCTGCGAAAGCCCGCCGCGCATGGCGATGAAACCAGCGGCGGATGCGGGGGCTCCCTTCCATGCAAAAATCGGGGCCGGTCATGGCCGATTTCGACGAACGCCGCGCGGACAGACTTCAACGCTTCGCGCCACGACGCGCACGGAAATGGTTGCGCCCTCCACCAAACCGAGAAATTTTCTCGCGACGTCGTGCGTGAGCGCAAGCAGGAGATGCTGGCTGCGATGATGCAACGTCAATGCGACGTCGTTTTTGCGCCTCTCGTCTGGCGCGGCCAAACGATGGCGCGTTTCGACGAGGTTTCGGCACAAAAGCGCTATGGCGAAAACGGCACGCCTCGCGGTTCATCGACACGAGTTCCCAGTTACTGAACGGTGATCGTCTCCTTCATGTTCGGATGAATGCCGCAAAACACGTTGTAGACGCCAGGCTTGTCGAAGCGAAACTGATACGTGTCGTTCTGATCGAGTGCCGCGGAGCGGAAGATGCCCGCGTCGTTGACGACCGTGTGCGGCTCGCCGTCGAGATTCTTCCAGGTGACGGTGGACCCGGCTTTGACGGTGAGCGACATCGGCGAAAACATGAAGTCTTTGATGACGATCTGGTTGGGCGTTTCCGCCCAGGCCGACAGTGCGCCGGCACTCGCGATGACCGCGACGAACGTGACAGATGCTGCGCCGGCAGCAAGCCGAAACCATCCGCGGCGAATGAAATTGTTCTGCATGACTGATCTCCAGGGAGCGGACTTTGCCGTTACGAGACGAGCGTCGCGTCGGCGAGCGTCGCGCTGAGCGGATGACGCGCGATGGTGACGCTCGTCACGCCGAGCATCCTGGGCAACTGGTCTTCGGCGACCTTCATCGGGCCGGGACCCGAGCCCTGGCCCGCAGCCGGCTGCGGATAAGCCGTGGATCGCGCGGTATGGAACGTGACGTTGCCCTCCACCTTCGACACGATCTGATGGATATGTCCGTTCAATACGGTCACCGAGCCGAAGCGTTTCAGATAGCTCAGCGCCTCGCCAGCGTCGCCGGTGCCCCAGCCCCACGGCTCGTAAATCGTCCACATCGGCATGTGCGCGAACACCACGATCGGCGTGCTGGACGAGCGCGCCTTCAGGTCGTTTTCGAGCCACTTCAATTGTTCGTCGCCGAAACTGCCCAGGCCGTTCGGCTTGAAGTGCATCACATTGACGAGACCCACGAAGTGCACGCCTTGATGGTCGAAACTGTAGTAACCCCTGTTATTCGACGCCTTGCCGAAGCGCTGGAAGTACTCAGCTCCGGGCCCGTCGGTGACGTCGTGCTCGCCGGGCACGGTATGCAGTTCGGTGACGGGCAGTCCCGACAGCAACTGCGCGGCCAGATCGAATTCGGACGCTTTCGAAAGATGCGTGATGTCGCCGGTATGAATGGCGAGCGCAGGTTTGACGGGCATCGCGTTAACGAACTCGATGGTCTGCTTCAGCGTGCCCGCCACATCGGGGTTGGCTTCCTTGTTGAAGCCGATATGCGTATCGCTGATCTGAAGAAAGAGCGGCACGCCGCTCGCCGCGGCCGGTTTGCCGTCGGCGGCGAGTGCGAGTTGAACCGGCGCCAGCACGCCGCCGGCAAGCACGAACAGCGTGCCCGCGCCGCCGAACGCGAGACATTTGAGCGCGCCGCGGCGCGATGGATCGAAGGGATGGGACGACATGTTGGCCTCACGATGACGGGCCACCGACAGAGCGCCGGCTTATCCAGCGTTCTTCGGGCCCGGTTCGTCAGGCATGACTGCGGCCGCGCGGAATTTATTCCCGGCGGCCGCGAATCTTCAACATTGTCTTCAACATTGCAGCGCTACCGTGCAGTGGCCGGCATCGCGCGAACGACGCCGGCCATGCTGCGGATCGGCTTACTCGCCTTGAGCCTTCTGGCGCAGCTTGCCCTGGTAACGGATCGTCGGACGCAGCGATTGCGTGGTCGGCGCCGGTGCCTTCAGCAACTGACGGGCAACCATCGCATTCGACGAACTGAGCGAGCCGATGCTCGATTCACGCGACGGGTCCGCGAGACCATGCGCGACGAGCAGCTTGGCTTCGAGTTGCAGGCTCGTCAGCAGCACCGGGTCCTTCAGCGCGCTGCTTTGTGCGAGCAACTGGCTCCACGCGTTGTTGCTGTAGTTCGTCACGTAGTAGTCCAGGCCGCTCGGATCGGCCAGCACTGCGGAACAGCCGTTCAGCCGCACTTGCGTTTGCAGGTCCTTCATCGCGACCGTCTTGCGCGAGGTGAGTCCGTCGCCATAAGCAAGCGTCAACGGAATCGTCCACTGCGTGCCGGGATACTGGTTCTGATTCGGGAACGGCGACTGTTTCAACGTGACGATGGTCTGGTTCGTCGTCAGATCGCATTGCGTGTCGAGCGAGATCAGCGGTACCCCGGTTTGCCGCACGAAGCTGTCGCCGATCGCGACCATCGGCTCGCCGCTCGCCTTCGCGAGTTCGTCCCACAGGCGCTTGGGCGTCACGTTGCCGAGCGAATAGTCCGCGAGATACTGCTGCAGACCCTTGCGCATCGTTTCCTCGCCGAGATAGTTCTCGATCGTCTTCAGAACATGGCCGCCCTTGTCGTACGTGAAGGCGCTTGCGCTCAGCACGAAGTCGTTGGACGCCCAGCCGTTGAAGTTCGGCTGCACGGGGAACGATGTCGACTTGAGATCGGCGTTGATGACCGCGTACTTGTTCTTCACGTCGTCGACCCAGCTAAAGCGGTCGGGGAAGAAACGGACCTTGGTCTTGTTCTCGAAGAACGTCGCGAACGATTCGTTGAGCCACACGTCGTCCCACCAGTCGAGCGTGACGAGATCGCCGAACCACTGATGCGCCGCTTCGTGCGTGAGCACCGTCACGCCGTAATCGGACATGGTGGTGCCCGGCGCGGGCAGAATGTCGTCGGCGAATTCCAGAATCGCGCCCCAGTTCTCCATGCCGCCGAAGTTCAGGTCCTTCTGCTCCTTGAACGCGTCGTTCGCGGCGACCGTGTCGAACTTCGTGAGCGGCAACGGGATGCCCGTGTAGCGATAGTAGTAATCGAGCGCCTGCTTGGTCTGCTGCATCGCGGGCTTGGCCCAGTCACGCATGCCGGGCGGCGTGAAGATGCGCAGATGCAAGCCCTTGCCGTCCGGCAGCGGACTCGTGAAATCGTCTTCGAGAATATCGAACTGACCGCCGCCGAAGAACAACAGATACGACGGCATCGGCGGCGTCTTTTCGAACGACACCAGCTTGTAGCCGCTATCCACGTTCACCGCGGGCTTTTCGGCAGCGTTCGACACGACGTTCCAGTTCTGCGGCACTTCGGCGCTCACCTCGTAGGTCGGCCGGAATGCCGGCTCGTCCCAGCCAGGGAACCATTGCCGCGCGAGATTCGACTCGCCTTGCGTGAGAATCGCGCCGCTCGTGGTGCCGTCGGTCGACTTCAGATCGACGCGGAACACGCCCTCGGCCGCCGAGCAGCCGGGATAGTGGTCGTCGCCGCAACTGCCGCCCGTTTTCGCCACCGGGTCGTCATAGCTCTTGAAGTTGATGATGCCGCTCCACTCCATGTGCAGCGAGTAGTTGCCCGCGGCGATCTGGCCGCTGACGGGCCGCAGCTGATAAAAATCGCCGTCGTCCTGCGGCGTGGCGATCAACGCGATGTTGCCCGGTTGAAGCGTGATCGTGCCGTTGGTGAACTTGACGCGATGGCCGGCAATCGTGATCGCGTTGACCGGCTTGAGCACCTTGATCTGCACGTCGGCGCGGCCGTCGAACGAGGAAAGCGCCGGGTTCGGCCTGAACCACAGCTTGTAGTTGATCGGCGTGACCGTGTTCGGCAATTCCACCGGCTGCACGGTCTTGTCGATCGATGTATTCGCCAGCACAGCGCTCGCCGGGGGCACTAGCGGAACGTCGGATGCGGCCGTTGGAGCTTGCGCGGATTTGCCCGTCAACGAAGCCGAGCCGTCGCCTCCTCCGCAGCCGGCCATTACCATTATTCCGGCTAACGCCAGGCACTGCACCTGTAATCGGAAATTAATACGCATTTTTAATCCTCGACTGACAATATCGGTATAAAGAAAGTGCGTTGAGTCACTTCAGCCGTGTTTCTTTTTCAGCGAAAAAGGTCTCCCGCACTAGCACCGAATTGCTAGCGAGAATATATGGACGTGTTATGTCCTCAGCACTAATGGCTGATTTTTAAAGCGGAAACTCGTTTATTACAAAACTTTCAGAAAGACGATTAAAGCCGCCCTTGCGGATCGACGGGTCAAGCGCAGCCCGCCTGCTCTTCCGGGTGCAATGCAATAAAACAGGATCAGTATTGACGACAGTGCGTAGCCTAGTTTGGCAAACGTTACCGTGTCAACTTCCTTTCACAATCTTTCTTCGATTGGCGCGCGCCGTATGCAAAGCGAATGCCTTAAGTAATCGGCCTGAGTTAATACTCTAAATAGCGGGATTTTCGCGCGGGACTACGGAAAATTTTTTATTTTCCGGGTGCGGGATGTGATAAGCGGAGCTGAGCCAGCCGATTGGAAAACCGGTGGCGAATTTGTACTAGCTATTGAGTCCAGCGGGCGGGTTCGGTGGAGAGCCGAGCCGCGCGCGATCGTCATAGGTCATGGCGACGATCGCGCGGCACATGCGTTTGCTCAGGCCGCTGCTGCCTCGGTCTGCCGTGAAGGAAACGGATTGCGCCACGCTTCCAGTTCATTCAGCCGATCGTGCCAGCGCACGACACTCGGAAACTCGCCGAGCGGCATCGCGGCGCTCGACGCATACGGCAACGTGACGGCGACCGAGAAGTCAGCAATGCTCATCGCGTCGCCGAGCAGCCACTTCCGGTTCTCGAGATGCCGGTCCAACACCGCTGCGTGCTTGCGAAACCAGCCTTGCGCTTCGGCGACCTTCGCGCTGTCGGGTCCGCCGAGTCCAATAGCGGGCTTGATCAGGTGCTCGAAGTAAAGCGTTCCGCCGTGGCGATAAAAATGCTGGCTATTCCAGCTCAGCCAGCGCAGCGCGTCTGTCTGCTGCTCGGCGTTTTGCGGCCACAACGGCGATCGCGCACGTTGCGCGAGATGGCAAATGATCGCGTCGGCTTCCCAGATGCTTCGCTCTCCGTCGACGAGGCACGGCACTTTGCCGTTCGGATTAATCGCCAGATAAGCGGGCGCGACGTGCTCGCCCTTGCCGAGGTCAACGAAAACATATTCGATTGGCAACCCTAAATAACGCGCAACTGTGCAAGCCTTGCGAGGGGCCAGCGTTTCTGAATAGTAAAGCTGCATGTGACGTCTCCGTGTGAGTTCACTCCATTCGATGTTGCCTCTTCAAGCGCTTCAAACTCCTGTGCCGCCGAGTTCCGCGATCAATGCATCGAGCTTCTCGAACGCGCCTTTCCAGCCTGCATCGTGACCGTCACGCGCGGCTTCATCGAAGAACTGCGAGTGCGTGAAATTCATTTCCGTGCCTTCGTCGACGGGACGAAACGTGATCGTCACGAGCGAGCGGCGCTCGGGCAGCGTCACCCACTGCCACGTGAACACGAGCTTGCGGTCGGCCTCGACTTCCTGATATTCGCCGCGGCAATCGTGCGTTTCGCCGTCGAGCGTCTGGAACACCACGCGAAAACGGCCGCCCACGCGCGGATCGGCTTCCGCGCTCAGCACCGGCCCGGCGTCGGGGCCCCACCAGCGCGCCATCAACTCCGGTCTCGTCCACGCGGCATAGACTTTCTGCGGCGGCGCCTTCAGGCGCCGTACGATCGTCAGGCTCGGCTTCTGCATATTCACTCCTCTCCTTCGACAAAATCGGCGAGCCGGTCGAGGCTCGCGGACCAGAAGCGCTCATAGCGTCTGAGCCACGCCATCGCCTCTTCCATTGGGCCGGCCACCAGGTCAACCGACACGGTCCGCCCATGCTTGGCACGTGTGATCAGCCCGGCGTCGCTCAGCACGTCGAGATGCTTCATGACGGCGGGCAGCTTGAGCGGCAATGGGCGTGCGATTTCCGTGACGGACAGGCCCGGCTCCCGCTCGAGGCGGGCGAGGATGGCCCTCCGCCGCGTGGGGTCCACCAGCGCGGAAAACGTACGATCGAGTTGACTGACAGGAGACTTCACCATGTGGTGAACTATAGAGACTCGGCGCGCGGTGTCAAGGTGTTCTATGTCTACTTTTTCTCGGAGCTTGAGACCGGGGAATTGGCGCGGCGCTGAGCAACGTATCCAACCTCGCCTGCGCCGCGAACCGCGATCAGCTCGTCAGCGCGTTGCGCTTGCTGGCGTGCACGCTGAAAGATCGTCCGCGCGCGCTGTTCGGCACGATTTGACGCGCTACGTGCGTAGCGGTCTGAAGAAGCTGCGGATCTCGGCGGCCAGCAGATCGGGCTTTTCCATCGCGGCGAAATGGCCGCCGCCCGGCATGTCCGTCCACTGCGCGACATTGAAGGTTCGTTCGAGCCAACTGCGCGGCGGATGGCTGATCTCTTTCGGAAAGCGCGCAAAGCCGACGGGCGGCACTATGCGCTGGCCTTCGGCAAAACGCATCGGTTGAAGGCGGTTCTCCCAATACATCTGTATGGCCGGCCCGATGCATTGCGTGTACCAGTAGAGCGAAATGTTGGTCAGCAACTCGTCCTTCGAAAACACGCGTTCGACGTCGCCTTCGCAATCGCTCCACGCGCGAAATTTTTCGGCGATCCAGGCGGCGAGTCCAACCGGCGAATCGTTCAGCGAAGCGGCGAGCGTCAGCGGCTTCGTCGCGTGCATGTGGGCATAGCCGCCTTCGAGTGCGGCCCAGTCGTTTTTCTCGCGCAAAAAGCGCTCTTCTTCCGAGGTCAACGGTCGTTGCGCCGCGCCGATTGCCGGCTCGTAGGAACTCGGCAGGAAGTTCAAATGAACGCCGTCGACGGCCTGCGGATGCCGCGCCGCCAGCGCAAGCGATACACCCGCGCCAAGGTCGCCGCCTTGCGCGCCGAAGCGCCGATAGCCAAGCCCGCTCATCAGCGACACCCAAAGATCCGCGACCTGAAACGCCGACGTGCCCGGTTGCGCGGGCGCCGGCGAAAACGCGAAGCCAGGCAGCGAAGGCACGACCACATCGAACGAATCCGCGGGATCTCCGCCGAACGCCGCGGGATCGCAGAGCCGTTCGAGCAGCGCCTCGAACTCGACAAACGAACCGGGCCAACCATGCGTGACGACGAGCGGATAAGGCGCGTGACCCACGCCGCGCCGATGAATGAAATGCACGCGCTGTCCATGCACATCGGCGATGAATTGCGGCTGCCGGTTCAGGCGCTGCTCGGCCGCGCGCCAGTCGAACTGGTTCGCCCAATAGTCGACGAACTCGCGCAGCCATGCCGGGTCGATGCCCTGCTGCCATGCGGGCGACGGCGTCGCGGGCGCCCAGCGCGTTGCACGAATACGTCGGCGAAGATCGTCCATGTCGGCATCAGGCACGGCGATATGAAACGGTTCGATCTGCATGGGCGTCATCCAGGTTGAAGTAGCCGATAGCGCACTGCCGAGCCGCGAGACTCGCGGCAATGCGCTCGCGCGAACCACGAAATTATCGGCATGGTACACAATGGCCGCATTTCCGTTTCGTGCGCTGGAGATCGACATGCTGGGAGCGCTCGCCGCCCTGCTTCTATTTCAATGCCTTGGAGAAGGCGTGTCTTACGTATTCCATTTGCCGGTGCCGGGCCCGGTGATCGGCATGCTGTTGCTGTTCGGCTTCATCATGATGCGCCCGCAAACGGCGGACGCAATCGAGCCGACCGCGCTCGAATTGCTGCGGCATCTGTCGCTGCTGTTCGTGCCTGCGGGCGTCGGCATCATGGTGTCGGCAAGCCGCATTCGCGGCGATGCCGTTGCGGTGATCGTCTCGATTGCCGTCAGCACGACGCTCGCGATTGCAGCGGCCGCGCTCGTCACGCGTGCGTTGATGCGCCGGCAGCAGCGCCGGCAACCGCACGATCGCGCCGATACGGAGGCCGCACAATGACCGCGTTACCCAAGCTCGGCGCGATCTGGGTCTATCTTGCGGCAAGCCCGCTGCTCGGCCTCACCATCACGTTGATCGCGTATCTGATCGCGCAGACGTTGTATGCGAAGGCGCGTTTCAATCCGCTCGCCAATCCGGTGTTGATCGCGGTCGCGCTGCTGGTCGCGGTGCTGGAGATCACGGGCACGCCGTACGCCACGTATTTCGAGGGCGCGCAGTTCGTGCACTTCCTGCTCGGTCCCGCGACGGTCGCGCTCGCGTTGCCGCTCTATCGTCAGTGGCCGAAGCTGCGGCGCTATGCGTTGCCGCTGTTAGGCGGGCTCGTCGCCGGCTCGTTGACCGCGATCGTTTCGGCGATCGGCGTGGCCGCGCTGTTCGGCGCATCGCATCAAACGCTCGCATCGCTCGCACCCAAGTCCGCGACGACGCCGATCGCGATGGCCGTCGCGTCGGAAATCGGCGGGATTCCGTCGCTGACCGCAGTGCTCGTTATATCGACGGGCGTCTTCGGAGCGGTCTTCGCGCGGGCCATCCTCAACGCGCTGAAGATCGCAGAACCCGAAGTGCGCGGTTTCGCACTCGGCATTGCGTCGCATGGCATCGGCACGGCGCGCGCCTTCCAGGTCAGCGAGCAGATGGGCGCGTTTGCAGGGCTCGGCATGGGGCTTAACGGCGTGTTCACCGCGTTCGTGGTTCCTGTGCTGATGCCGGTTGTTGCACGCTGGTTGGGTGCGTGAGCGAAGGTTTCTTTCATGCTTCAGAAACAGATTAGCCCGTGAATCAAGGGTTAATCTGAAACACGCCGGCGCGCTTAGCTCCGCATCGCGGACAGTAACGGCGTCGATTTAATCATTAACTAATTCGCCATCCGAACTAAACAAAGAGCGTGGCCAGCAAGCGCTCGCGACACCTCATCAGAACGCTGCCCGCCCATTCGTCCCGCATAGTTTGAAGCGCCGTCTGTTTTATGCCATGCTAGCCACGCCCCAAAAGGATCATCACGGCTAGTCATCAAAGAGAGGGCGTGAGAGGCGACCAATCCTGTTGTCCATTCCTCAGGAGGAGACATGATTGTGTCATCGCAAGCGCGCAGCATTCGCTGTGCCGGACGCGTGCCCGGCGTCGCCGGTTTCCCCGCTTTTTTATCGCAGCCTTCCCTTCCCGCCGCGCGGTTCAAGTACCTGCATCGCGCGGCCGCCGTGTCGAGCTTCGCTTTACTAATCGGACTGTCGTCCGTCTGTCACGCCGACACGCAGGTCGGCGGCACGTTGCCGCCCGCGCCGGACATACTCTATGGCGACCTGTTCGTGGCCGTGCAAACGGCGCAGATCTATCCGGACCAGAAGACCTTCGTCGATGCAACGCCGAATGCGGATCCCGCCGCAATCGTGCAGCTTTATCACCAGCAGAGGAGCAAGCCCGGCTTCTCGCTCGCGAACTTCGTGAACCAGTACTTCACGCCGCCGAGCGAGCCGGTCATCACGCCGCCCGCGAATCAGACGCTGCGTGAGCACATCAACTGGCTGTGGCCCGCGCTCACACGCACGACCATGAGCGCGCCGCCGAACAGCTCGCTGATTCCATTGCCGAAGCCGTACGTGGTGCCCGGCGGACGCTTTCGCGAAGGCTACTACTGGGACACCTACTTCACGATGCTGGGCCTTCAGGAAGCGGGCCGCGAAGATCTCGTCGACAACATGCTCGACAACTTCGCGTACATGATCGACACGTTCGGCCATATTCCCAACGGCAATCGCACGTACTATCTCGACCGTTCGCAGCCGCCCTTCTTCTCGCACATGGTGGAGCTCGCGGCCAAGGTGGAAGGACGCGGCGTCTATCAGAAGTACCTGCCGGCGCTGCGCAAGGAATACGGCTACTGGATGCAGGGCGAAAGCTCGACGCCGGCCGGCTCCGCGACGCGCAACGTGGTCGTGATGCCCGATCGGACGGTGCTGAACCGCTACTGGGACGAGCTCGACACGCCTCGCGACGAGTCCTATCTTGAGGACATTCAGACCGCGCAAAAGGCGACCGGGCGCAATCCTAACGACGTCTACCGCGAACTGCGCGCCACCGCCGAAAGCGGCTGGGATTTCAGCTCGCGCTGGTTCGGCGACAACATGACGCTCGCGACGGTGCGCACCACGTCGATCATTCCCGTCGATCTCAATAGCCTGATGTTCCACCTGGAGATCACCATCGCGAAGGGCTGCGGCGAGACGCGCGATTTCCGCTGTGTCGGCGAATTCGCGGGACGCGCGGCGAAGCGCGCGCTCGGCATCAATCGCTACTTGTGGAACGCGAACGGCTACTACGGCGACTATGACTGGCAACTCGCCAAACCGCGCGAAAACAAAACCGCGGCGATGGTGTTCCCGCTGTTCGTCGGCGCCGCGTGGCCGGATCGCGCGAAAAAGACCGCGCAGCAGGTGCAATCGACGTTGTTGCAGCCAGGCGGCCTCGTCACCACGACGTACAACACCACGCAGCAGTGGGATGCGCCGAACGGCTGGGCGCCGTTGCACTGGGTCGCGATCCAGGGCTTGAAGCGCTATGGTCAGGACGCGCTCGCGCAGCAGATCGGCACGCGCTTTCTCGCCGACGTGAAAGGTGTCTATGCGTCGGACAAGAAGCTGGTCGAGAAATACGTAGTGGAAGGCGCGGGCACGGGCGGTGGCGGCGGCGGCGAATATCCGCTGCAGGACGGCTTTGGCTGGACGAACGGCGTGACGCTGAAACTGCTGGACCTGTATAGCCCCGGCGAGTGAGTTCGCCGCGACGCGAGGAGACCAGAGGCTGGCGGCAGACTTCCGGGACCTGGAAACACTGTATAAAAACACAGTATAATGACAGGCATGAACCCGTCATTTCCTGGCCGGGGCCTGCGCGCCCGGCGTTGAATCATGGTGTCCCAGCAAGGCCTGTTTGCCCCCGAGCCCGTTACCCTGTTTAGCGACAACGAAGGCGGAATGCGTTATCTGCCCGACCTGGTCCCGCTTGCGCTCGCGCAGCAGTGGTTCGGCGAGGCGCTGAAGAACATCGGCTGGAGCAGCCATCAGCGGATGATGTACGAGCGCGAGGTGGCCGTGCCTCGGCTTATCGCCACGTTCCTGCGCGAATCGGCGGACTTGCCGGCGCCGCTTGGCGAGGCGTTCGAAGCGGTGCGCTCGCTCGTCGGCGCGCCGTTTAACCGCGTGGGTCTGAACCTGTATCGCGACGAACACGACAGCGTCGCGCCGCACAGCGACAAGACGGCGAACCTCGTGCGCGGCGAGCCGATCGCGATCGTATCGCTCGGCGCTGCCCGTCGCATGACGATCCGCCCGAAGAAAGGCCCCGGCCGCGCGGTGCATGTCGACCTCGAGCCGGGTAGCTGTCTGGTGATGAGCTACGCGTCGCAGTTCACGCACGACCACGGCATTCCAAAGCTCGGCGAGCGCGTCGGGCCGCGTATCAGCCTGGCATTTCGCTGCTACAACGGGCCACGGGAGTAGGCACGCCTGCGCGCGCGCAAGCCCCCGCCCGCATCCCCCGCCCAATCACACGGCAAAAACGTCCGGATTCTCGAGCAAGGGCACAAACTTACCGCTGCGGCCGTCGAGTGCAAGCATCACGCCGCTTTCAATCTGGAAGAGCCAGCCATGCAGTTGCAGCGTCTTGTTCGCGAGCCCGACCGCCACCGACGGATGCGTGCGGATATTAGCCAGTTGGGCCACCACGTTGTCCTTGACCAGCGCGTCGAGACGTTCCGCCGCCGACTCATAGGTGCGCGACGCATTGATCGCCTTCGCGGCATCGGCGTGACGCAGCCAGCCGGCCACCGCCGGCAGATGTTCGAGGTTCGTGTTGCTCGAGATCGCCGTCATCGCGCCGCAATTCGAGTGGCCGCATATCACGATGTCGCGTACGCCGAGCACCGCCACGGCATATTCGACGGTCGCCGACACGCCGCCCGGCTCGGGACCATACGACGGCACGATATTGCCCGCGTTGCGAATCACGAACAGCGCGCCGGGTTCCGACTGCGTCAGCAGTTCGGGCACCACGCGGCTGTCCGAGCACGTCACGAACAGCGCGCTCGGGCTTTGCGCGGCGGACAGGCGCTTGAACAAAGCGCTTTGCTGCGGAAACACGTCGCGTTGAAAGCGGATCAAGCCCTCGATGATTTCCTGCAAGATGTTCTCTCCGATAGTCGAAGGTTCGAAGTTGCGCGGCGCGCAGCGCACAGCCGCTACGGATTCGCGCGACTATACCGCGTTGCCGCGTTGCCGCGTTGCCACGCGATGGGCATGCGCCGCCGAGGCCGCCGCGCAACACGCCGCGCCAGTGCGACCCGGCGTGTCCTTGCCGCGTCGTCGCGCCGTCAAAGCCGGCGCATTGCCGGCCCAGCTACAACGACCTCACGGCCCCGTCTTGTCGAAATCGCGCGTTTCGAGTTCCACCGATTGCCCGCCGTTTTTTTCGAGCACCCGCTTGGTGGCGTTTTCGATCTGCGCGCGGTTCGCCTCGAACGTGCCCACGAGATCGTGCGCCGACGGCCCGCCGTTGCCGAAATGGTCGTTGAGCGCGTCGAGCGATACGCTGCACCAGACGTCCTTTCCGTCGACATTGGCTTCGAAGGCGACGCGCGCAGCCGCCACCACTTCACGGCGTCCGGTGAATTCGATCCTCATAATGATCCTCCATGTGTCGAAAGAATTGCGGGAGTCGCAAGCCTTGTGCCATGACGGCACGCACCGCTTCACTGCAGCACTACGCTGCGAAGATTCCCTGCAAGGTGCATACTCGCTTTCGGCCGCTCGAACGGCCACGCCGACGTCATAGCGCCGACCGTGCATCATGCATCAGCCAGGCACCGCCCGGCAGACGCACCCACTATTCTGATACCAACTTCGCCCCATGTCCCGCCATCCGCAATCGTCGCGTCCTTTGGTCATTGCCGCCGTCATGGCTTCGATGGCGATGGTCGCCATCGAAGCCACCATCGTATCCACCGCCATGCCGCAGATCGTCGCACAACTCGGCGATCTGCATCTGTATAGCTGGGTCTTCTCGTCGTTCCTGCTCGCTCAAACGGCGATGACCGTCGTGTTCGGCAAGCTGGCCGATCTCTACGGCCGCAAGCCGATCATGCTGGCGGGCATCGCGATCTTTCTGATCGGCTCCGTGCTCGCGGGCTTCGCGTGGTCGATGCCGGCCATGATCGCATTCCGGCTGATTCAGGGCGTCGGCGCGGGCGCGATCCAGCCGGTCACGCTGACCATCGTCGCGGACCTGTATCCGGCGCGCGAACGCGGCAAGGTGCAAGGTTATCTCGCGAGCGTGTGGGCGATTTCGGCAGTCGTCGGGCCGATGGTCGGCGGCTTCATCATTCACAACATGTCGTGGGCGTGGATCTTCTGGATGAACGTGCCGATCGGCCTCGCGTCGGCTGCGGGCTTCATCGCGTTCCTGCGCGAGGGTGAGCGGCACGCGCGCCCTTCCATCGACTTCGCGGGCGCAGCGCTCTTCATGGCCGCCATCGCCGCGTTGATGACGGCGCTCACCTACGCGGGCGACGACGACCTCGCGCATGCGTCGATGGCCGGCGCGGCGTTCGTCGTGTGCCTGCTGCTGTTCGTGCTGCAGGAGCGCCGCGCCAGGGAGCCGATGATCTCGTTCGCACTGTGGAGCCGCCGCCCGATTGCCGCGTGCAACGGAGCGACCTTGCTCTCCGGCATGATCCTGATGGGCTCGACCACGTTCCTGCCGATGTACGTGCAAGGCGTGCTGAACCGCTCGCCCGTGATCGCCGGCCTTGCACTGACGATGATGATGGTCGGCTGGCCCGTCGGCGCGACGCTCGCTGCCAAGGTGTTTCACCGCATCGGCCTGCGGCGCATGCTGATCGCCGGCAGTGCGTTCATTCCGGTCGGCGCGGTGCTGCTGCTGTTTCTCGCGCCGGGCGGCTCGCCGCTCGTCGCCGCGTTCGGCTCGCTCATCATGGGCTTCGGCATGGGCACGTCGAGCGTCAGTTGCCTCATCCTGATCCAGGAAATCGTCAAGATGGAGGAGCGCGGCAGCGCCACGGCGTCGAACCTGTTCTCGCGTAATCTCGGCAGCACGCTCGGCGCGACGCTGTTCGGCGCGGTGCTCAACTTCGGGCTGAGTCATTCGGGAGGCAGCGCCGCCGTCAGGTCCGATCAACTGAAAAGCCTGCTGCAAAATCAGGCGGCGAATTTCGGCGGCGGCGACGCGATCCGCATGGTGCTGCATCAATCGCTGCACCTCACGTTCATGTCGATCTTCGCGATTGCGATTTTTGTGGTCGTGCTGCTGACGCTGGTGCCGGCGATCCACATCGGCGCGGAGAAAAAGATGCCGCTGGAGGCGCTGGCGCCGCTGAAAGATTGAAGCTTTGCGATGCGAGCTGCGCGACGGCAAGCCAACGCCGCCGCTTCGCGCCGCCCATGCGCAACGCGTCAGCCCTTCGCGTACAGCGTCGAATCAGCAAACCCTTCCGCCGCCAGCACGTCGCCGACCAGAATCAACGCGGTGCGCTCGATCTGCGTCGACTGCACCTTGCCGAGAATATCGTCGAGCGTGCCGGTGATCTTCTCTTCGTCCGGCCAGCTCGCGCGATAGATCACCGCGATCGGACACGCGCCGCCGTAATGCGGCCGCAATTCGTCGACGATACGCGCAAGGTGCCGCACGCCCAGGTGAATCGCCATCGTCGCACGATGCCGCGCGAGATCGGCAAGTTGCTCGCCTTCGGGCATCGCGGTTTTCGTCGCGTAGCGCGTGAGAATGAGCGTCTGCGAAACGCCGGGCAACGTCAGCTCGCAACCGAGCGCGGCCGCGCTGGCAGCGGTCGCCGTCACGCCCGGCACGATCTCGTAGGGAATCGCGAGTTCGCGCAGTCTGCGAATCTGTTCGCCGATCGCGCCATACAACGACGGATCGCCCGAATGCACGCGCGCCACGTCCTGGCCTTTATCGTGTGCGCGTTTCAGCAAGGCCACGATCTGATCGAGATCGAGCTCGGCGGTGTTGACGACCTCGACCGCCGAATGTCCTTCCAGCACCGCAGCCGGCACCAGCGAACCCGCATACAGAATCACCGGACAACGACGCACGAGGCGCTGCCCTTTCACCGTGATTAGTTCGGGGTCCCCAGGACCCGCGCCGATAAAAAACACCGTCATTCAAAGCTCCATGATTGATGCAGACCATTCAGTGCGACCGAGGCAGCGCTTCGAGCAAACTGGCGGCGCTGTCAAACTCGCGATCCACCGCGGGCAATGACGGCCGGCGCAGCATCACAACCGGCAAGCGGCGCTCGCGTGCGACTTCGAGCTTCGCCTCGGTCGCGCTGCCGCCGCTATTCTTGCTGACGAGCACGTCGAAGCGTTGCAGCGCGAACAGCGCGCGTTCGCCTTCCAGCGTGAACGGTCCGCGCGCTGCGAGTACGCGGGCGCGTGCGGTATCGGCGTGCGAGTCCAGACAGCGCACGAACCAGAACTGATGCGCGGGAATCTCGTCGAGATGCGCGAGCGGTTCGCGTCCAAGCGTGAAGAGCGGCCGCGCGAATGGCGCCAGCGCCGCCGTGAGTTCGTCCCAGTCAGCGACCATGCGCCAGTCGTCGCCGGCTTGCGGCTGCCAGGCGGGCCGGCGCAGCGCCCAGCACGGCACGCGCGCGGACCTGGCCGCCTGCGCCGCGTTCGAGCTAATTTGCGCCGCGTACGGATGCGTCGCGTCGATCACGAGGCCGATCGCTTCCTGTTCGATATAGCGCTGCATCCCTTCACTGCCGCCGAAGCCGCCCACGCGCACTGCGCAGCACAGATCGTCGGGCACCTTGCCGAGTCCGGCAAGACTGTAGACGTCGTGCGCAGCAAGCTGCCGCGCGATGCGCAACGCGTCGCCGGTGCCGCCGAGCAGCAGAACCCGCGTCATCGCGCCGCTCCGATCAGATTGCCCTGGCGGTCGATCGCGAATGTCTCGACGCTCACCTGCGGCGGCACGATCTCGCGCGCCACGCGAAGCGCATGTTCGCAGACGATGTCGGCGAGCGGCACCTGTTGCGCATGCGCGAGCGCGACGGCCTGCTGACTCGTGTTGGCCGCGCGAATCGCGGCCTGCAACGCGTCGTTCGCGCCGTGTTCGGCGGCCCATGCGGCGAGCCGTTCGAGGTCGATGCTCGAGTTGCGGCTATGCAGATCGAGGTGGCCCGCCGCGAGCTTGCTCAGCTTGCCGAAGCCGCCGCAAATGCTCAGCCGCTCGACCGGCGCGCGCTTCATATGCTTGAGCACCGCGCCGACGAAATCGCCCATTTCGATCAACGCGATGTCGGGCAAGCCGTAATGCGCGCGCATCGCGTCTTCGCTCGCGTTGCCGGTGCAGGCGGCGACATGCGTATAGCCGTTCGCGCGCGCGACGTCGATGCCTTGATGAATCGACGCGATATACGCCGAGCACGAGAACGGGCGCACGATGCCGGTCGTGCCCAGAATCGACAGCCCGCCGAGAATGCCGAGCCGCGGGTTCATCGTCTTGAGCGCGAGCGCTTCGCCGCCCTCGACGCCGATCGTCACTTCGAAGCCGCCGCGATAGCCGTGCTCGGCGGCGAGTTCGGCGAGGTGCGCGGTCATCATCTGACGCGGCACGGGGTTGATCGCGGGCTCGCCGACCGCGAGCGTCAGTCCGGCGCGCGTGACGGTGCCCACGCCCGGTCCGGCGCGAAACACCACGCCCGCTTCCGCGACGAGGCGCACGCGCGCGAACACCACGGCGCCGTGCGTGACGTCGGGATCGTCGCCGGCGTCCTTGATCGTGCCGGCCTCGGCGCCGTCGTCGGTCAGGCGGCAGAACACGAGCGGCATCGGCACATGCTGGCCCTTCGGCAACACGATTTCGGCGATGTCGCTGACCACGCCCGCGAGCAGCAGACGCGCCGCCGCCAGCGACGTCGCGGTGGCGCAACTGCCTGTCGTGTAGCCGCTGCGCAGCGGCGCGGGTTGTTCGGCGGTCTCGTCGCGCATCGCGGTCAGGCGGAGCGTTCGGGCTCTGTGGGCGACTTGCAGCGCGCTCGGCGCTTGAAGACTTCACCACATCGAGCAAGGTGATCGGCAGCGCCTGCCGCCACGTATCGAATCCGCCGAGCGGTTGTGCATCGGCAAGCGCAATGCGCGTCAGCGTGCCGCCATGCTGTTCGCGCCATGCGGCAAGCGCCGCCTCGCCTTGCAACGTCACGGCGTTGGCGACCAGCCGGCCGCCGTCGCGCAGACTCGCCCAGCACGCGTCGAGTACACCCGGCACCGTCACGCCGCCGCCGATGAACACCGCATCCGGCGTCGGCAGCCCGTCGAGTGCTTCAGGCGCGCGGCCCGCGACGAGTTGCAGACCCGGCACGCCCAACGCGTCGCGATTGTGTTCGATAAAGCGCTGCCGCTCCGCGTGCGCTTCAATGGCAATCGCGCGGCAAGCCGGATGCGCGCGCATCCATTCGATGCCGATCGAGCCGCTGCCCGCGCCCACGTCCCACAGCAATTCGCCGGGCGTCGGGGCGAGGCGCGCGAGCGTGATCGCGCGCACATCGCGTTTGGTCAACTGGCCATCGTGGCGAAACGCGTCATCGGGCAAGCCGCAAGTGAGCGGCAGACGCGGCGCGCCATCCGTCGCGCGGCATTCGAGCGCGATCAGGTTCAGCGCGGCAACGTCGCGCGCGGACCACTGATCCGCGCGGCCGTCGATGCGCCGCTCCGCGTCGCCGCCGAGATGTTCGAGCACGGTCATGCGCGTCGCGCCGAAGCCGCGCGCGTTCAGCAGCGCGGCGAGCGCCGCGGGCGTGCCGCCGTCCGCGCTCAGCACGAACACGCGCGCGCCGTCACGCAGATGCGCATTCAGCGTCGGCAGCGGCCGGCCGACCAGCGACACGACGGCCGCATCCTGCAACGGCCAGCCAAGCCGGGCGGCGGCCAGCGATAACGACGAAGGTGCGGGCAGCACGCGCAACTCGTCGGCCGGCAACTGCCTGGCCAGCGTCGCGCCGACGCCGAACAGCATCGGATCGCCGCTCGCCAGCACGCAGACGGAGCGGCCGCGCTCGGCGAGCAACGGCGCGAGATCGAACGGACGCGGCCACGCGGCGCGGCGCGCGGCGAGCCGCGCCGGCAGCATCGACAGATGACGCTCGCCGCCGTAAATCGCCGACGCCTCCAGCAACGCACGCCGCGCGGGCCGTCCCAAACCGGCGAAGCCGTCGTCGCCGATGCCCACTACCGTCAGCCACGCCGGCATGCATCCTTCCTCATGATGTCTCTCAAAACAATGCGCTGCGCCACGCCGGTCAAAGCGTCCAGCCTCGTTGTGCTATCCGAAAAAAGGCATAATACAGCCGCCGGTGCCCTTCGGGGCCTAAGAGGGAACACAGCGGGGAAACCATCGCCGCTGCGGCTGCCCCCGCAACTGTATGCAGCGAGTCCGCCTGCGCTAAGCGCCACTGGTTCGACCGGGAAGGCCGCGGCGGACGACGACCTGCGAGCCAGGAGACCTGCCGGCGAGACTGTTCGTGCCAGCCAACATCGGGCGGGGTGTACCGATGCCGCAGCCAAGCCGCTTTATCGCTTGCTCGGGCCGTCGCGCGACGCTAACCGCGGTGTCCGTCTTGAATCGAGCTTCTCCCTCCTCCACTGTATTGCCTGACGCGGCTTTCGCGCTGCGGCCCTCGGCGTGTCCGGGGCTCCTGCGGATCGTCGCCGCGCGCGACGGCGGCATCTGCCGGATCAAGCTGCCGGGCGGCGAACTGAGCGCGGCTCAGGCCCACGCAATCGCGGATGCGAGCACGCGGCACGCGGCGGGCGTGATCGAGTTGACGAACCGCGCGAATCTGCAACTGCGCGGCGTTCGTGGCGGCGAGGAAGCGGCGTTGATTGCGGCGTTGGTCGATGCGGGGCTTGGGCCTTTGGCGGAGGCTTCTACTTCTTCTGAAGAAAAAGCCGACACCAGGTCTTCCGCCGCCCTCACCGCTTCAGCCGCCGACGACATCCGCAACGTGATGATCAGCCCTGCCGCAGGGCGCGACCCCTCCGCGCTTTTCGACACAAGGCCGCTTTGCACGACTTTGCTCGCGCTCTTGCAAAGCGACGCGCGTTTTGCGGCGCTGTCGCCGAAATTCGCACTGCTCGTCGACGGCGGCGAGCGTCTTGCGCGGCTCGATCATCCGCATGACGTGTGGCTCGCGGCATCGCAGGATGGTTCCGGCGAGATCCGCTTCGTGTTCGGCCTCGCCGGTTGTCCACCGGTTGCTGCGACGAATTCGGCGACGATTGATGCAGGCGCACTCGCCGCCGTGCTGCCGTCGCAAGTTCCGGCGCTGGTGCGGGCGCTGCTGCATACGTTTCTCGATCTCGCCGCCGACTCCGACACGACCCGCATGCGTCAGCTGCTCGCCGAACATTCCGCCGACGCAATCCTGCGACACGCGCAAACCTACGTCGATTTCCCGTTGGCACGCGACGCAGCGCTCGCCGAGTGGCAGCGCAGCACGCCCGCCGATGCCACGCTGCGCGTCGGCGCTCACGCGCAGCGTATCGCGGGAACGTGGCACGTCGGCGGTCAACCGCTGCTCGGCCGCATCGACGCAACCGCGCTGCATGGCCTCGCTTCGCTGGCGCGGCAACACGCGAACGGCGCGCTACGCATCACGCCGTGGCAAAGCGTTCTACTGCCCGACATCGCCACACATGCCGTGCCCGCCGTGCTTGCCGCGCTAAAAACGCTGGGCTTTGCATGCGATCGCAACGACCCCGCTTCACGCCTCATCGCGTGCGCCGGTTCCACCGGCTGTGCAAAAAGTCTCGCGGATACCAAAGCCGACGCGCTCGCGCTCGCGAAGCGCCTGCCCGCGGGCGTCGACGTACACCTGAGCGGCTGCCCGCGCTCCTGCGCCGCCGCGCATTGCGCGCCGTTCACGCTGCTTGCCGCGGCGCCCGGCCTCTACGATCTTTACCGGCGCGACGCACAGCCGGGTTTCGGCGAATGCGTCGCGCGCCGACTGACGATCGCACAAGCCGCCGACACCCTCGCGCAACTCGCCCAAGCCGGACAGACGCACGCCCAGGGCGCACGACCAGAATGCCCGACTCAAATGAGTGATACCGATGCTTGATTACATTCGCGACGGTCAGGAGATCTATCGCCAATCCTTCGCAACGATCCGCGCCGAAGCCGATCTGTCGCGCATCCCCGCCGACCTCGAAAAGCTCGCGGTGCGCGTGATCCACGCGTGCGGGATGGTCGACGTGATCGGCGATCTCGCGTTCTCGCCGAATGCCGGCACGGAGGGGCGTCTCGCGCTCGCGCAAGGTGCGCCGATTCTCTGCGACGCCGGCATGGTCGCGCAAGGCATCACGCGCGCGCGCCTGCCCGCGAACAACGACGTGATCTGCACGCTCACGCACGAAGCGGTGCCGGACCTCGCGCGCGAACTCGGCAACACGCGCTCGGCCGCCGCGCTCGAATTGTGGCGTCCGCGTCTTGCGGGCAGCGTCGTCGTGATCGGCAATGCGCCGACCGCGCTGTTTCATCTGCTCGACATGCTCGATGCCGGCGCGCCGAAACCCGCGCTGATTCTCGGCTTTCCGGTCGGCTTCGTCGGCGCGGCGGAATCGAAAGCCATGCTCGCGGGCGACAGCCGCGGCGTGCCGTATGTCGTCGTGCATGGCCGCCGCGGCGGCAGCGCGATGGCCGCCGCCGCGGTCAACGCGCTGGCGACGGAGGTCGAATGACCGCCGCGCCGCAACGTGCAGGGCGTCTCTTCGGACTCGGCGTGGGTCCGGGCGATCCCGAACTCATCACGCTCAAAGCACTGCGTCTCCTGAAGGCCGCGCCGGTGGTCGCGTACTTCGTCGCGAAGGGCAAGAAGGGCAACGCGTTCAGCATCATCGAGGCGCATTTGCACGACGCGCAGCAGCATCTGCCGCTCGTCTATCCGGTGACAACGGAGGCGCTCGAGCCGCCGCTTTCGTACGAAGCGATCATCGCGGATTTCTACGACACGGCCGCGCAGATCGTCGGCGGACATCTGGACGCGGGGCGCGACGTCGCGGTGATCTGCGAAGGCGATCCGTTTTTCTACGGCTCGTATATGTATCTGCACGACCGGCTCGCCGCGCGCTACGAGAGCGAGGTCGTGCCGGGCGTGTGCTCGATGCTCGGCGGCGCGGCCGTGCTCGGGGCGCCGCTCGTCTATCGCAACCAGAGCCTGTCGGTGCTGTCGGGCGTGCTGCCCGAAGACGAACTGCGCCGCCGTCTCGCCGATGCCGACGCCGCCGTTGTGATGAAACTCGGCCGCAACTTCGACAAGGTGCGGCGCGTGCTCGGCGATCTCGGCCTCGCGCATCGCGCGCTGTACGTCGAGCGCGCGACGATGGGCAATCAGCGCATCGTGCCGCTCGCCGAAGTCGATCCGATGGCGTCGCCGTATTTCTCGCTGCTCGTCGTGCCGGGGGAAAAATGGCAAGGATGATGCCGCCCGCCATCGTGATTCTGGGCGTGGGCGCGTTGGACACGGCGCGGCGCATTCAGGCGCTCACGGCCGGTTCGCAGGTGCATGCGCTGCAAGGACGCGTGCAGGCCGACGTCGCTTATAGCGAACTCGGCGCGCATCTGCGCGAGCTGTACGCGCGCGGCACGCCGATCATCGCGCTGTGCGCGGCCGGCATCGTGATTCGCTGCGTCGCGCCGCTCTTGTCGAACAAGGGCGCGGAGCCGCCGGTGCTGGCCGTCGCCGAAGACGGCAGCGCGGTCGTGCCGCTGCTCGGCGGCCTTGCCGGCGTCAACGTGATGGCGCGCGACATCGCGGCCGCGCTCGGTGTGTCGCCCGCCATCACGACGAGCGGAGAACTGAGGTTCGGCACCTGCGTGCTGAATCCGCCCGAAGGCTACGCGCTCGCCGATCCAGGCCAGGGCAAGCGCTTCGTGTCGGATCTGCTGGCGGGCGAAAGCACGCGCGTCGAAGGCGACGCGCCGTGGCTCGACGACGCGCAACTGCCGCGCTCCGCATCCGCGCGGCTCGCGATTCGCGTGACGCCGCACGCGTGGAATGGGCGCGAGGATGAGCTTGTGATTCATCCACGCAGCGTGGTGGCGGCGGTGGCGTTGGGAGAAGCGTCGGAGATTGTCGCTCGCGTGCGCGCTTCGCTTCAGGCGCACGGCCTCGCTCCGCTTTCGCTCGCGGCGCTGGTGGCGTCGTCGGAAGATATGGCGCACGCGGCGTTGGCCGAAGCCGCCGCAAGCCTGAACGTGCCGCTGCGTTTTGTCGAACCTCGTTCCGCAGACGACCGCTCATCGGCGAGCCTGCCACACAAGCTCTTAAACGCCGCATTGCGCATCCCTTACGAAACGCTCAACGACGACCACGCCCAAGGCGTCGCGCTCGCCCTATCGCCTTTGGCCATCGATCCCCACACGATAGGCCGTGCGCGCGGCCGCCTAACGGTGATCGGCCTCGGCCCCGGCAGCGCCGATCTCATGGTGCCCGCCGCCCGGGACGCGCTCGACGAAGCCACCGACATCCTCGGCTACGAGACCTACGTGAAAATGGCCGGCCCGCTGCGCGCCGACCAGCGTGTGCACGCGACCGACAACCGCGAGGAAATGCAGCGCGCGCGCCATGCATTCGAACTCGCGAGCGAGGGACGCTCGGTGGTGATGGTGTCGTCCGGCGACCCCGGCGTGTTCGCGATGGCCGCGGCCGTGCTCGAAGCGCTCGACGCGTCGGACAACAACGCGTGGGCCGCCGTCGAACTCAGCATCGTGCCGGGCGTATCGGCGGCGCTCGCCACCGCCGCGCAAGCGGGTGCGCCGCTCGGCCATGACTTCTGCATGCTGTCGCTGTCGGACAATCTGAAGCCGTGGAGCATCATCGAAAACCGCTTGCGGCATGCAGCGCAAGCGGACCTCGTGATGGCGTTCTACAACCCGATTTCGCGCGCCCGTCCGTGGCAACTCGACAAGGCGCTCGACATCGTGCGTGAATACCGCGCGGCCGATACGCCGGTCGTGCTCGGACGCGACATCGGCAGACCGGGCGGCACGCTGCGCACGGTCACGCTGGCCGAACTGCATTCCGCCGATGTCGACATGCGCACGATGGTGATCGTCGGCTCGTCAACGACGCGCCGCTTTAGCAAAGGCGCGCAATGGGTCTATACGCCGCGCTGGTATCAATGAGCGCGGCCTGTAGAGCGTGTAGGAGCAAAAGTCACGCCGCCGCCTTGATATCGTCGATCGCGCGCTGCCTCACGCCCAGGTCGTCCCACAACTCGGGGTGACAGGTGAACACGAGTATCTGATGCCGCGACGCCGCGTCGATCAACGCCCGCTTGATCGCGTCGCGGCGAGCGGCGTCGGTATGCACGGCGGCATCGTCGAGCATGAGCAGCGTCGGCCGGCCCGACGCCTTCAATAGATCCGCGTACGCGAGCCGCGTGAGAATGCCGAGCTGTTCGCGCGTGCCGAAGCTCAACGCGTCGAGCGTATCGGCGCGGCCATAGCGGTCGAGCGTCGCGGGACTCAGATCGTCGCCGAGCGCAATCGTCGATTGCGGGAAAATCCGCTTCAGATAATGGCCGAGGCGCTCGGTCAACGGCGCGCGCAGTTGCGCGACCGCCGCATCGCGTTCGGCGACGAGCACTTCATCGAGCAGACTCAAGGCACCGGCGCGCAAGCTCAATTCGTCCTTGCGGCGCGTGGCCTGCTCGATCTTTGCCTCGAGCGCGGCGAGCCGCTCGCCGAGTCCCGATGCACCGACGGTCTCCAACTGGCTGCGCAAATGCGCAATGCGCACTTGCCGCTCATGCTGCTCCTGACGCGCGAGCTGCGCAGACGCGCGATAACGCTGCGCCTCTGCGGCGGGATCGTCCAGACGCGCGGCCTCGAGTTCGCGCTCGCGTCCTTCGCGCTGCTTCGTCAGCGCTTCGACCTGCACGCGCTGTTCGACAATCTTCGCCTGCCATTGCGCGCGGTTGCTGCAAAACGCCGCGTCGCTCAACTGCGCTTCCTTGCGCTGCAATTGAAGCGCGAGCGATTCGGCCGTGGCAATGCCGGTCGAACGCTTTTCCGCGGCATCGTTCAACAGCTTGCGGGCGCTTTCCAACGCGGCGCGCGCAAGGTCGGCGTTGCGCCGCGCTTCGTCGAGCGGCAACGCCGACGAGACATCGGGCAAGCCCGCGAGCCGTTCGTTCGCGGCCTGCAAGCGCGCACTCGCCGAAGCCGACGCCGCGCGCAACGCGTCGATGCCGTGCGGCGCATGCGCGTCGAGCACTTTCGCGTGACTCGTCTGCTGCGCGACGAGCGCCTTCCACTGCTCATGCCTCTGTTCTGCTTGCGCGAGCGACGCCACGCCGAGCGCCTGCAACGACTGCGCGTGCTGCGCTTCGAGCGCCGCGAGTTCGGACAGTCGCGCGGGCAAATCGGAGACGCCGGGAATCACGCGCAACTCGCCGAGTTCGCCGAGACCAATGCGCTTTTCTTCTTCCAGACGCAGCACGCCCTCGCCGCCGATCCGCGCATCGCCCACCGTGATCGATCCGTTCAACCGGTATTCGATGCGAGTCATCGCCGCTTCGGTGCGCGCGCGCAGCACGGTCAACGACGCATCGAGCGAAGCCAGGCGTTTCAGTTTCGTCTCGTCGACTTCGAGCGCGGCCGCGGCGCGTGTCGCTTCGACAAGCGCTTCGTGCGCTTCGTTCGCCGCGCCGATCGCCGCTTCGAGCCGTTCGAGTTCGGCGCGATAAAGACCGATCTGGCTGCGCAAGTCCGCGGCGCTCACCGCTGCGTTGGCGAGTTCAAGCGCGCGGTTTGCATCGGCCGAGGCTTGCTCCAGTTGCACGACGCGGCTCGACGCCTGCCCATGTTCGGTCTCGACGGCGGACACATTGGCGCGCGCCGCGTCGAGTTGCTGACGATCGCGCGCGACGGCCGCCTCCAGTTCCACCGCGGCCTGTTCCTGCTGCAACGACAACGCGAGTTGCGCCTCGCCGACCTTCAGCGCCTGCACGAGATCCTGCACGCCGCGCTCCAGTTGCACGGCGGCATCGGCGCGCTGTTGCGCGAGCAGCGCCTTCTGCTCGTGAAGCTCCCAGGGCCGCTTGCGCTCGGCGTCGTCGAACGCTTCCTGCTGCGCGGCGAGACGCGCGATGTTTTCGTCGAACTGCTCGCGCTGCCGGACAAGATCGTCGCGTTCGGCGCTCAATGTGCTCAGCGCCGCTTCGGCTTCCGCGAGCGGACCGGTGGACTTCTGCGTGCGCGCGGTCAGCAATTGCCGAAGCTCGCGCTGCACGACGGCGATCAACGCGTCCTCTCCCGCCGATTCGCGGCTGCCCGACAATTGCGACAACGCATCGCGCAGATACTGCGCCGCGTGTCCCGTCGAGTCGCGCATTTCCTGCGTGCCGCCCTGCTGCACCCACAGCAAGCCGGGCACGCCCGCGTTCTCGGCCTTCAGCGGACCGCGCGCGGCGCGCGAAAAGCCGAGCAAGGCCGCGAGCTTGTCTTCCGCTTCGTCTTCGCCGTACACGCTTTGGCCGATCTTCAGTTCGCAGCGCTGACGCGTGACGAACTGCTTCGACAAGCGGCATGCAACGCCGTCCAGATCGAAGCTCACTTCGACGGAAGGCTGCCCGCTCGCCTTGCCCCACGGCAACAGATCCTTCAGATGCGAAGCCTTGTAACGTTCGAGGAACACCGCGCGCACGGCCTCGGCAATCGTGCTCTTACCCGCTTCGTTCGGTCCCACGAAAAGATTGAGTCCGGGCTGAAGGTCGTCGATAAAAAGCCGTCCGGTGAACTGCTTGAATTCCTGTATCGCGATGCTTTGTAGCTTCATGCGGACCTCGCCTCACGCGGCAGTTCACGTTGAAAACGCGCCAGCAGCAACAACGCCTCGGCCGCGCGCCGGACCTGTTGCGGATCGGATTGCGGGTCTTCCTGCAGGCCGCGCAGACGCGCGACCACTTTCGCCAGATAACCACTCTGCGCGCCGAGTTCGGCGAGATCTTCGGTGGTGGGCAGCACTTGCAACGCGCTCATGTCGACGCGCAATGCGCGCACGCGCGCGCGGGTTTCCTCGACGGCGACGTGGAGCGCTTCTGCATCGGCGAGCGCGGCCGTGCCGCTCACCGTGACGCGCAGCACGTCGCTGCCGCTCAGCGTGGCGAGGCGCGCCTTCAATGCGTCGACGTCGGTCGGCACGGAGATCGTTTCATCCCACCGATGCCACTGATACTGGCCGACCCGCACCGGCTCGACCACGGCTCGCGCGCTTGGCTCGCTCAGGCTCACATCGAGCACGAAGCCCGGATCGTTCGCGCGAAAACGGTCCTGCTCGTGCGTGCCCGCGTACCACGTGCGATCGTCGACGCGAAGGTGGCCATGCCAGTCGCCGAGCGCCAGATAGTCGAGCCGCGCGCTCGCGGCGCGCGTCGGCGAAATGGGATTGGACGAGTCGATGCCTTCCTGCAGGATGCCGCTCACGCTGCCATGCGCGAGGCCGACGCGGTGATAACCCGGCGGCGTTTCGACGTTATCGAAGAAGCCAGTGGTGTCGTCGTAAGTGATGCGTTGCGTGAGCGGCGCGCACAGGAGCGCGCAGCGGCATGCGTCGAGCAACACGACGCCAGGCTCGAGCACGATGCGCACGTTCGGCGGCACGCAGTTCAGTCGATGCGCGCGCGTCCATACGCTTTCGACGAGCGCCGCGTCGTGATTGCCCGGCAGCATGATCCACGGACCGGCGAACGCTTGCAGCGCGGCGAACAGACGCCGGATCACCGTGTCGGACACGGTTTGCAGATCGAATACGTCGCCGGCCACGAGCACGGCGTCGACCTTGCGCGCGGTGGCTTCGTCCGCGATGCGGCGCACCGTGTCGAAGCGCGCCTGCGCGAGATGCGCGGCCTCGTCCGGCTCGAACTGGCCGAACTGCGTGCCGATCTGCCAGTCCGCGGTGTGCAGAAACCTGATCACTGTGCCTCCATTGCATTCGATTGCGTTGCCGCATGGCGCGCGCGATTCGACTCGGCGCATCGCCGCGGCGGTTCAACCGTGCATGTTACCGCGCCGACGCGTCGAAAGAGCCGTATGTGCTTCCTATATCGCTTGGGCTTCGTCACCTCACTTCGCCTCGCATGGCCCCGCCCCGCCCCTCACGGCGCTAAACTCGCGTTTCCAGACCCGGGCTCTCTCGCCGATGAACAAAGCACTCGAACTGAAGAAAGCCAAACGCACGCCGTTGCTGCTGCTCGCGGCCGCGGCCTGCGTCTTCGTCGCGACCGCGTTGATGCCGCGCGGCTTGTGGATCGACGGTATCAAGGCGGTGGCCGAGGCCGCGATGGTCGGCGCACTCGCGGACTGGTTCGCGGTCGCCGCGCTGTTCCGACGCGTGCCGATTCCGCTGGTGTCGGCGCATACGGCGATCATTCCGCGCAACAAGCACAAGATCGCCGACAACCTCGCCGTCTTCGTGCAGGACAAATTTCTCGACGTGCCGTCGCTGGTCGGTCTGATCAGGAAGCACGACCCGGCGCAGAGCATCGCGCGTTGGCTCGCCGAGCCCGCCAACAGCGCGCGCCTCGGCGATTACGTGGTGAAACTGACGAGCGGCATGCTCGATCTCACCGACGACGTGCGCATTCAGGTCTTCATCAAGGACGCGCTGCGCGACGTGCTCGCGAAGGTCGACCTCTCGCAGTCGATGGGCTCGATCCTCGACACGCTCACGAAGGACGGCCGTCATCAGGAATTGCTCGACGCCGGCATCGAACAGGTCGTCGCGCTGCTGCGCGAACCGCAGGCGCGCGAGTTTATCGCGGAACGTATCGTCGATTGGGTGAAGAGCGAGTATCCGAAGATGGAGAAGATTCTGCCGTCCGCATGGCTCGGCGAAAAAGGCGCCGAGGCGCTGGCCAACGCGGTGAACCGCATGCTCGAACAGATCAGCGAGAACCCGACGCACGAACTGCGGCAGAAGTTCGACGGCGCGGCGCACAAGCTGATCGTCAAGCTCAAGAGCGACCCCGCGTTCCTGCAAAAAGGCGAGGAACTCAAGCGCTATCTCGTGGAAGGCGAAGCGCTCGCTTCGTATGTGAAGGACATGTGGGGCGAATTGCGCGCGTGGCTCAAGCGCGATCTGCATAGCAGCGACTCGGCGCTGCATGCGCGAGTCGTCGCGTCCGGTCAATGGGTGGGCCGCGAACTCGCGAACGATCCGGCGCTGCGCCAATCGCTGAACGATCACCTCGAAGAAGCCGCGCGCGCGATGGCGCCCGAGTTCGCGCGATTCCTCACACGGCATATCAGCGATACCGTGAAGAACTGGAACGCGCCGGAGATGTCGCGGCAAATCGAGTTGAACATCGGCCGGGATCTGCAATACATCCGCATCAACGGAACGGTGGTCGGCGGCTTTATCGGTTTGCTGCTTTATGTGAGCACGCAACTGTTCGGCTTGCTGCGCGTGCACATCGGCTGAGCGCGCGATATAGCGTCGCGCGACGCAAAGCGCCTACAATCCGGGCATAAGGTTTGCTCTCCCGCATGGGCCGCACACGGCCTATGCCGCCGCCGCGTCCATCGCGCCGGACCAGAAGCGACCGCGCCACTCAATCGGACAGTGTGCTCATGAAAATATCGTTGCCGCCGCCTGGGCGGCCCAATCGCGTTTATCCGCCTGGCGCACCAGGCCTGCACGGCCTTGCCTCGGTGATCACGGGCGTCGTGGTGGTATGCGCGCTTTACTTCGGCCGCGCGGTGCTGATCCCGATCACGCTCTCCGTGCTGCTCAGCTTTCTGCTCGCGCCGCTCGTGCAGATGCTGCGGCGTTTGCGCATGGGACAGTTGCCGTCCATCTTCATTGCGGTGCTGTTCGCGCTCGCCGCGCTGCTCGCTATCGGCGCGCTGATCGGCGCGCAGCTCGTGCAATTGGCCGGCGACTTGCCGCAGTATCAGGTGGCGATCGAGCAGAAGATCGAAACCGTGCAGGAGAAAACGATCGGCCGCGCCGATTCGCTGATGAGCCGCGCGGCCGCCACGCTGCAACGCGTGGCGCCCTCGAAGCCGCCGCCGCCGCGTCCGACCGGCCGCGCGGCGCGCAATGCGCCCGCGGTGCCTACGCCGGTCGAAGTGCACGAGCCGTCGCCTACGCCGATGCAGCTCGCGCAGCGCGCGTTGTCGCCGGCCATCGCGCCAATCGAAACCACGTTCATCGTGCTGGTGGTGACGATTTTTATCCTGCTGCAACGCGAGGATTTGCGTGACCGTTTGATCAGTCTGTTCGGCTCGCGCGACCTGCATCGCACGACGACCGCGATCAACGACGCCGCCGTGCGCCTGAGCCGCTACTTCGTCGCGCAACTCGGCGTAAACCTGAGCGCGGGCGGCGTGATTGCAATCGGTCTCGCGATCATCGGCGTGCCGGGCGCGCTGCTATTCGGCGTGATCGCGGCGCTGCTGCGCTTCGTGCCGTATATCGGCATCTGGATCGCGGCGATTCTCGCGGTGTTTCTCGCCGCCGCGATTCAGCCGCAATGGACGATGGCGGTGTACACGCTGATACTGTTCATCGTCGTGGATGTGGTCGCCGGGCAGATCGCGGAGCCGCTGCTGTATGGGCACCGTTCGGGGCTCTCGCCGCTCGCGGTCGTGGTCGCGGCGATTTTCTGGAGCTGGCTATGGGGGCCGATCGGCCTCGTGCTGTCCACGCCGCTCACGCTGTGCGTGGTCACGCTCGGGCGTTACGCCGACCGTCTGAACTTTCTCACGGTGCTGCTCGGCGATCAGCCGGCGCTCACGCCCGCGCAGAACTTCTATCAGCGGCTGCTCGCCGACGATCCGCACGAGGCGATCGTGCAGGCGGAGCGTCTGTTGCGCGAAATGTCGCTGATCGACTACTACGACAAGGTCGCGCTCGAAGGGCTCAAGCTCGCGCGCAACGACGCGATGCGCGGCGTGTTGATGCCCGACCAGTTGGCGAGCGTCAACGAAGCGCTGGTGGACATCGTGGAAAACCTCGAGATCGCGGACGGCTTGCCGGACCGCCTCGCGCGTCCCGAGCCGGGCGACGCGGCCGCGCTGCACGCGGCGTCATCGGCGGATCTGTCGGAGCGGCACGAGCAGACCCGCGAGCATTCGTCCGAACATCACGACGACGAAAAGACCGCCGTGCTATGCGTGCCGGGACGCGGCGCGTTCGACGAGGTCACGACCGCCATCGCCGTGCAACTGCTCGGGCGCGTCGGCTTCGCGCCGATCATGGCGACGCACTCGGGCTATCGCAGCGCGCGCGCCGACGAACCGAGCTATAAAAATGCGCCGATCATCTGCATCGTCACGCTCGACGCGCCCGATTCGCCGCCGTATCTGCGCAACATGCTGCGGCGCACGCGCGAATGGCGGCCGCGCGCGACGCTCGTGGTCGGCGTGGGCGGCAGCGCGGAAAACGGGCACGACATCGGCATGGGCTCGACTGCCGCGGCGCACTCGGCGCCCACCTTCCGCGCGATGATCGAAGAATGCCAGGTCGCCGCGTGGGCGTTGCAGGCGGGCCGGCATTCGCATGTCGCCGGTGGGGCGGATTGATCGTGGTCGATCCAACCCCCGCATAAAAGCACCCCGCGCCTGTACCCAAAATGAGGACAGGCGCGCACAAGCTCTCCTTCATACTTCGCTCATCGCTTTTCATTTCGCGCCGCTTCTAAAAGAACCGAACACGGGCGGCGGCCGCGAATGCAGCGAACATCGAGGAGACCCGCATGAGCCGCAGCTTCAAACCCTATCCATTTTCGCCGCGCCGTTACGGGGGCGCCGTGCCTCCACTCGTCGACGGACGCGATCCCGTGCGACGGTCCGTTGCGATTGTCGGCGGCGGGCCGGTCGGCATGACGCTCGCGCTGGCGCTCGCCCGCCAGGGCGTGCGCTCCGTTCTGATCGAAGCCGACGACAGCGTATGCACCGGCAGCCGCGCCATTTGCATCTCGCGGCGCAGCCTCGAAATACTCAAGCGCCTGGGCGCCGTTGAAGGCTTCTTGCAAAAAGGTCTGCCGTGGACGGGCGGCCGCAGCTTCTATCGCGATACCGAGGTGTTCCGCTTTTCGATGCATCAGGACGACGAGCAATCGCTGCCGCCGATGATCAACATCGCGCAGTATCAGATCGAACAGTTCCTGCTCGACGAACTGGAGCGGCACGCGGACCTGATCGAGATTCGCTGGCAAACGCGTGTGACCGCAATCGGGCAACGCGCTGCGTCGGACGCCTCGCGCGGCGCCACGCTCGATCTGCAGACCGGCGACACCGCGTGGCAAATGGAAGCCGACTGGGTCGTCGCGTGCGATGGCGGGCGCAGCACGATACGCGAGGCGCTCGGACTCAAACTGACCGGCACGACGTACGAAGGCCGCTACGTGATCGTCGATATCGAACTGCACAGCGATCGCGCGACCGAGCGGCTCGCCTATTTCGATCCGCCGTCCAATCCCGGCTCGACCGTTCTCGTGCACAAGCAGCCCGGACAACGTGTGGCGCATCGACTACCAGCTACGCGACGACGAAGACCCGCAGGCGGCCGTCGAACCCGGCAACGTGATGCCGCGCGTGCAAAGCGTGCTGGACGCGATGGGCGAAACGGGCGAATGGTCGCCGATCTGGATCACCGTCTATAAGGCCAATGCGCTGACGCTCGAACGCTATCGCCACGGCTCGGTGCTGTTCGCGGGCGACGCGGCGCATCTGGTGCCGATCTTCGGCGTGCGCGGCGCGAACTCGGGTATCGACGACGCCGACAATCTCGGCTGGAAACTCGGCTGCGTGGTGAACGGCATCGCGTCGCCCGACCTGCTCGACAGCTATAGCGACGAGCGCGTGTTCGCCGCGCGCGAAAATTTAAGCTACGGCATGAAGAGCACCGAATTCATGGCGCCGCCGACCTTCGCGTTCGAGCTGATGAGAAGCGCCGTGTTGGGCCTCGCCGAACGTCATGCCGCCGTGCGTCCGCTGATCAATCCGCGGCAGACGCATCCGATTGCTTATGTGCAATCGCCGCTCAATCGCGCGGCGGCTGAAGCAACGGAGAACCCGTTCACCAATGGCGCGGCGCCAGGCAGTGTGCTGCCGGAGTGCCGCCTCAAGTCCATTCGCGATGGCAAGCTGCTCGACATGCACCTCACCGATCTGCTTGCGCCCTGCTTCACCGCGCTGCGCTTTTCCGCCGATGCATCGCAAGAGAGCGCGTGGCGGGACATGCAAGAGGACCTGGCGAGCCGCGCGATTCCGTTCAACGTAATCACCGTGGTTCATGCAAGCGACGAGGCCAACGCTAACGGCATAACCGCAATCGATCACACCGGCCGTCTGCATCAAATGCTCGATGCGGCAAAGGGCACCGTCTACCTGATCCGCCCCGACGGCCATGTGCTCGCGCGCTGGCGCGAAGGCAGCGCGGCCGCCACGCAGCGCGCGCTGATGGCCGCACTGAACATGGAAAACAAGGAGAGCCAGTCATGACCGATAGCGATCTCGACCGCGTCTATACGGCGCTTTGTCATACGCTCACCGCCGAAGGCGAAGCCGATGCTCCGCTGTATCTCGCTCGCCTTGCGCTGCTGTGCATCACCGACCTCGACGATGCACAACGGGCTTTGTCCTTGATCGAAGCGGCGCGTTTGCCAAGGTCCGAAGCCGTCACGGCGACGGCTGTTTAGTTGGAATAGCCCTATAAAACAGGCATAAAAAAGCCGCCGCGAGAAAACCACGCGGCGGCTTTCTGCTTTAACGGGGCACTGCGTTCAATACAGACCCAGCGTGCTGGCATGCAAGCGCGCGAGACCGAGCAGCGCATCCGTATAAGGCGTCTTCACGCCGGTCAATTGCCCGAGTTCGCGGACCGCGCTCACGAGTGCATCCAGTTCGACCGCCTTGCGCGCCTGCACGTCTTGCAGCATCGACGTTTTCATCGCGCCGAGTTTCAGCGTGACCGCGTGCCGGTCCTCGGGCGCCTGATCGATCGGGAATGCCGAAACGCGCGCCGATTTCCTTCGCCTCGAGCATGATGCTCGTGACGAAGTTGCGCGCCAGTTCGTCGCCGAGAATGCGGTCGGTGGTGGCGCCCGTGATCGCGCTGATGGGGTTCATTGTCATGTTGCCCCACAGCTTGTACCAGACGTCGCGCTGAATCTGCTCCGACACCGACGCATTGAAACCCGCCGCGGCCAGCGTCTCGGCGAGTGCCTTCACGCGTTCGCTCGGACGCCCGAGAGCCTCGCCGATAATCAGCCCATTGCCTTGATGATGCCGGATCACGCCCGGCGCCTCGACGAGGCAACTCGCGTGCACCACGCAGCCCACTGTTTGCGCGCTTGGAATCGCGGCGGCGATTGCGCCGTCGGGATCGATTGACTTGAGCCGCTTGCCCACGAAGTCGCCATGCAGACCGTCGCAGAACCACCACGGCACACCGTTCATTGCGGTCAGCACGACGGTTTGCGCGCCGAGCAGCGGCGCGATGTGCGCGGCCACCGAGGCCATTGCCGGCCCTTTGACCGCGACCACGACGAGATCCTGTACGCCGAGCGCGACAGGATCTTCCGCGGCTTGCACGTTGACTGTTTGCGTGCTGCCGCCTTCGATCATCCGCAAGCCCTGCTCGCGCAACGCGGCCCGCGTCGCGCCACGCGCCACCACGCCGACCTCGTGACCCGCCTGCGCGAGCTTCACGCCGATCCATCCGCCGATGGCGCCCGCGCCGTAAATCGCTACTTTCATCGCTTCATTCCTTGTAACTCGCATCGATGCGCTCGACGCGCCGCACGAGCGCATCGAACACGTCCTGTCCCGCGCCGTGACGGGGATCGAATTGCAACGCGTCGCGCGAGCAGCGCATCGCGACGTCTTCGGGAACCGGCCGCGCCTTGCCCATCGAAAACGTCGCCATCTGAATCTCGCAGGCGCGGTTGAGCGTCCATAGAACCGCGAAAGTTTGCGGCAACGTGCGGCCCCATGCAAGCAACCCGTGATTGCGCAGAATCACAGCCTGCCTGTCGCCGATATGTTCGACGAGCCGCGGCCCTTCCTCCGCATGCACGGTGATGCCCTCGAAGTCGTGATACGCGATGCGCTCGTGCAATTGCGCGGTGTAGAAGTTGGTCTGCTGCAAACCGTCTTCGAGACACGCGACGGCGACGCCCGCCGTGGTATGCGTGTGCATCACGCAATGCGCGCCGGGCACGCCTTCGTGAATCGCCGCATGCACGACGAAACCAGCGGGATTCACCGGATAACGCGAGCCGTCGAGCACGCGCCCTTGCGCGTCGATCTTCACCAGGTTGCTCGCCGTGACTTCGCTGTAGTGCAAGCCGAACGGATTGATGAGGAACTGGCGCTCGCCGCCGCTCACGCTTTCCGGCACACGCAACGTGATGTGGTTGTAGATCATCTCGGTCCAGCCGAGCATGTCGAAGATGCGGTAGCACGCGGCCAGTTCAACGCGTGCCTGCCATTCGTCCGCATGCATGCCGGCTTTTTGCGGCGCGCTTGCCGGTGGCATATCAAGTGTCGTCATCGACGTCTCCAGGGTTATCTGTTGGCTGTGCGCGTTGCGTGCTCGTTCGCGTTGGCTGCGCTGCCGCGGTCGCTATGCGCCCGCGACCACCGCGGCAATCGACGACGCCACGTACTCCGCGTTGCGCGCATTCAAACCCGCCACGCACATGCGGCCCGAGCGCAGCACATACACCGCGTGTTCGCTGCGCAGGCGCTCGACCTGGCGCTCGCTCAGGCCCGTATAGGTAAACATGCCGCGCTGCGCGACGTAACGCGCGCGCATCACTTCATCGACACGGCCGGCGAGTCCCGCGTGAATCGTGCCGCGCATCGCGAGAATGCGCTCGCGCATGGTGGCGAGTTCCGCTTCCCACGAAGCGCGCAACGACGCATCGGACAGTACGTTCGCGACGAGACGCGCGCCATGCGTCGGCGGATTGCTGTAGTTCGCGCGCACCGTGGACATCAACTGGCCGAGCACGCGGCCCGCTTCATCGGCGCTCTTGCAGACCACGCTCAATGCGCCGCAACGCTCGCCGTACAGCGAGAAATTCTTCGAAAACGAATTGGCTGCGATCAGCGGTATGTCGGCTTCCGCGAGCATACGCACGCAAGCGGCGTCTTCTTCGAGGCCCGCGCCGAAGCCCTGATAAGCCATATCGACGAACGCAATCAGCTTGCGACGCTGCAATACCGGCACGAGCTCAGCCCATTGCTCGTTGCTCAGATCGACGCCCGTCGGATTGTGGCAGCACGCATGCAGCAGCACGATGCTGCGCTCGGGCAATTGGCCGATCGTCTCGATCATATCGGCGAAACGCAGGCCGCCTGTCGCTTCGTCGTAATACGGATAGGTGTTGACGGTTTGGCCCGCGCCCTCGAACACGACGCGATGATTTTCCCAACTCGGGTCGCTGATCCAGATTTGTGAAGCGGGAAAATAGCGCCGCAGGAAATCGGCGCCGACCTTCAGCGCGCCGGAGCCGCCAATGGTTTGCAGTGTCGCGATGCGGCCCGCCGCGCGCGCTTCGCTGCTCGCGCCGAAAACCAGCGTCTGCGCGGCTTCCCGGTAGAGCGGCAAGCCTGCCATCGGCAGATAGGAACGCGGGCCGATTGCGTCGAGCAACGCGGTTTCGGCGCGGCGCACGGCATCCATGACGGGCAGCTTGCCGGCGTCGTCGAAATAAATGCCGATGCTCAGATTGACTTTGTTCGGGCGCGGATCGAGCTGGAAATCTTCGTTCAGGCTGAGAATCGGGTCGCCGGGATAGGCGGGAATATGGTCGAACATGGCATTTCCTTGAAGGGAGCCTGGCGTGGCGCACGCATACGTCCACAGAGGCGAGGCGGAAAGTCTAAGCGCCTTTGTGTGCTTCCGTCGATTGGGACAAGTGTCGATGAACGCGCGGCAATCTACAATCAACCGATTTTGCACGATTCGTAAGTTTTTCTTTAGAATCGCAGCATGGCACTTACTCGCGTCACCATCCGTCAATACGAGGCGTTTCTCGCCATTGTCGATCTTCACAGCATCGGCGCGGCGGCCGAACGGCTGGGGCTGACTTCGTCCGCGGTGAGCCAATTGCTCGCGGAACTCGAAGCGGAACTCGGCTTTCGTCTTTTCGACAGGACCACGCGGCGCGTGAATCTCTCGAGCGCGGGTCAGGATTTCCTCGCATCGGCGGAATCGGTGCTGCGCCACGTGCGCGCCGCCGCCCAATCCGCCGACGATATTCGCAACCGCGCGGCCGGCATCGTGCGGATCGGCGCGCCGCTCGTGCTGGCGTCCACCGCGTTGCCCGCGGCGATTGCCGATTACGCGCGCGACAAACCGAAGGTCGTCGTGCGCATTTGCGATACCGTGGTGGAGCAACTGGTCGAGCGCGTGGAAAGCGCGGACGTCGATCTGGCAATCGGGCCGGACAGGCCAAGCGGTGCGCGTGTGCGCCGGGACGCGGCGTTCGCAAGTCCGTGGGTGATGTGGTGCTCGCCGTCGCATCCGCTCTCCGCGCGCAGACGTGTGCAATGGCAGCAGTTGCGCGACGTCCCTATCGTCGCGACCGGCCGCGATCACGAACGGGCGGTCGACCAGATGCTCGCCGATCTCCCCGTCGAGGCGCGCATCGTTCCCGCGGACGTGGTGGACAACGTGACCACCGCTTTCGGTATCGCATCGCGCGGCCTCGCGGTGACGCTCGCGCCGGCTTACGTGGCGCCGCTCGCACGCACCTTCGGTCTGGTGATGAAGCGGATTGTCGAACCGGAGACGATCCGCGAGGTCTGTTTGTACCGCTCGACCGAACGCGCGTTGTCGCCGCCCGCAGCGGGCTTCGCGGATTTTTTGCTGCCGTGGCTCAAGCGCTGGGATCGTGAGACGCAGGCGGATACGCGGGTGAAGCGCGGGTGAAACGCGGTTGGGGCGTGGTTGAAGCGTGGTTCAAGCGGGAAATCAGCCGCGCTGCGGCGTCACGCATAGCGCAAACAGTTGCCGCTGCCCCGAAATGCCGAGCCGCGCGTAAGCGCGCTTCTGATAGGTGACGACGCTCGCGGGCTTCACGCCCATTCGTTCCGCGATCTCAACGGCGCTTGCGCCTTCGAGCGTGCCGCGCAGCACGTCGAGTTCGCGCGGGGTGAGCGCCGGGCAGATTCGTCTGACGCGTGCGAGCATGGTTGCCGCCGGACTCTCTTCATGCTGCGTATGCAGCGCGTAATGCGTTTTTGCCGCCTGCGCGAAGAGCTGCGCGAGGCTTTCGACCCGCTGCAACTCGCTCGTCTCGAAGACGCCGTAAGCGCGATCGCGATACAGGTTGATCGACAGCCACACGCTTTCCATCGGTTGCACGAGCAACGACAGGCGATCCGACACATTGGGCTGCGCGTAACACGCCGCACGATACGCTTCGTTCCCGATCTCGTCGCTTTGCTGCTGATGCAAGACGAGCGCGTCGCGGGAGTGCGGGTTATCGACAATCGCGCGGTTGCCGTCGAGTGCATAAAAATGCGCGGCATAGCGATTCGCGACGTCGCGGAGAAAACGCCCGCCGCGATGGTCGGCGGCGGAAATGGTGCGCGGCCGTGCGTCGAATTCATACGCGAATACGGTGCACTGCGAAACCGGCATCATGTCGCCGACCGTTCTCAGCATGCTGGCGGCGAGCGCGTCGGCGTCGCCGTGCGAAATCGACATGACCAGATCGGCCGCGCGCGCGGTGCTGATCTGTTCGTTTCGGTGAGGCGGGGAAATGCGCCAGGAACGCATGATGGCTTCGGGCTCGCGCGGCATGGATGGGGTGCGTCAAGCGTAGCACAGCGCGTCGCGGCGTGCGTCGGCAGCGGTGTTCATAGCGCATGCCGTCGCGGCAAAAGCACTGCGCGGTTCGTCGCGCGCAGTTCGTCGCGCGCAGTTCGTCCCGATCACCTCCCCGAAAACGACCCGCGTTGCAGCGTGACCATTCGCGGCAACTCGATCGTGAACACCGTGCCGCCGCTTTCGTCCGATTTCACGTCGACCGTACCGCCGTGCATCCGCGCGATTTCATGGACGATATGCAAGCCGAGACCCAGTCCCTCGCGCGAACGCGAGCCGTTGTTGTTGGGCCCGAACGCCTTGAAGAGATGCGGAAAAACCTCGGGTGGAATCACGCCGCGATTCGCCACTTTCAGACGCACGAAATCCGCCGCTTCGCCGTCCACCTCCACGTTCACGTCGCCTGCCGCGCCGTGGTGCAGCGCATTGCTGACGAGATTGGACACCGCCTGCCACACGAGATCCGTATCCCACGCGCCCGCCGTATTGCCGCGGCTCGTGAACAGGATGCGCTTGCCGTTCTCGCGCGAAGCGAATTCGTCGATCACCGACCGGCATAGCGTTGCCAGTTCGATCGAACGAGGCTGCAACGGCAGACGTCCGCCTTGCAGACGCGCGAGGTTGAGCAACTGATCGACCATCCGCGCCATGCGCAGCGAACTGTTTTTAACGCGCGCCGCGACCGTTGCGGATTGCTGATCGGCTGCGGTTCGCATCAGATATTCCGCCGATGCAAGCACTGCCCCAAGCGGCGTGCGCAGATCGTGACTGAGCACCGCCATCAGCATCTCGTTGGCTTCGAGCATCTGACGCGTGGTGACGAGCTGCGCGGCAAGCTGGCGCTTTTGCTGCTCGAGCTGAACGAATACATCCACCTTCGATTGCAGAATGCGCGGATCGAACGGCTTGTAGAGAAAGTCCACAGCGCCCGCTTCGTAGCCGCGAAACGTGCGCGACGCATCCTGCGCGGTGGCCGTCAGGAAGATGATCGGCACATGCGATGTTCGCGGACTGCCGCGCATCAGCGCCGCCAGTTCGAAGCCGTTCATGCCGGGCATGTTGACGTCGAGAATCGCGAGCGCCACCTCGTGCTTGAGCAGCAGATCGAGCGCGGCCGTGCCCGAGTCGGCCACCAGCACGGCCACATCGGGACGCGTCAGCAACGCCTTGAGCGCGGTGATGTTATGGGCGATGTCGTCGACGATAAGAATATTGACGGGTGAGTTCGACATGGCATCGGGTCAGAGAGAGGCCGGCCATGCTGCGAGCCGCCGGGCCATGGTTTCGGGAGAATAGATGTAGTCGGCCGCGCCGCGTTCAATCGCGGTGCGCGGCATCTCGGACGACATGGCGGTGGCCGGGTCCTGCACCCACGCGACGCCGCCCAACGCACGCACGCGCTGCAAGCCATTCACGCCGTCGTCGTTCGCACCGGAGAGCAGCAGCGCCAGCAAATGCTCGCGATACACGTCGGCCGCGGACTCGAACAGCACGTCGATGGAAGGCCGCGAGAAACGCACGGCCGCATCGGTTGAAAGCGCAACGGTCCGGTCCACTTCGACCAGCATGTGATAGCCGGGCGGCGCGACATGCACGCGGCCCGGCATGATCTGCTCGCCCGCGTCCGGTTCGATCACGGGCAACCCGCAACGGTGCGCCAACGCATGCACGAGATAGCTCGGCGGGTCGGGCGGCAGATGCATGACGATCATCACAGCGGGTGCAAAGCTCGCCGGCAGCGCGGCGAGCAGCAAGTTGATGACCTCCATGCCGCCAGCCGAACCGCCGATCACGACGAGTTCGCACGCGCGCGCATCTTGTGCGTCACGCGCTGCGTCGACGTCAGGTTGAGTGATTGAGCGCGGCATCACGTTGGTCTCAGCGCTTCTGGTAAATACGCTCGCCTGGACGGAATTCGTCGAAGGCTTCGTAATGACGGGAAAACCGCAACGTCTCCTTGCTGCCGAGGCCGAGAAAACCGCGCCGTACCAGCGCGTTTTCGAATAGCCCCAACGCGCGGTCCTGCAAGCCGCGATCGAAATAGATCAGCACGTTTCGGCACGAGACGAGGTGTGCTTCGAGAAAGACTTCGTCGGTGGACAGACTGTGGTCGGCGAACACCACGCGGCCTTTGAGCGAGCCGGCGAAACGCGCGCCGCTATACGCCGCGTGGTAGTAGTCCGACAGCGAGCGCGTGCCGCCCGCCGCGAGATAGTTCTGCGTGAAGCCTTGAATGCGGTCCAGCGCGTAAATGCCGGCTTCGGCGCGCGCGAGCGCGTCGGGATTGATGTCGGTCGCGTAGAACAGCGTGCGTTCGGTCAAGCCCTCTTCGTCGAAGAGAATCTTCAGCGACCATAACTCTTCGCCCGTGCTGCAGCCGGCGACCCATACCTTGATCGACGGATACGTGCGAAGACGCGGCAACACATGTTCACGCAGCGCGAGAAAATAGGCAGGATCGCGAAACATATCGCTGACCTGCACGGTGAGATACTGGAACAGCCGCGAAAACTGCTCACTGTCGCGCATGATGCGGTCCTGCAATTGCGACAGCGTGCCGAGCCCGAACTCATCGAGTGCCTGCGACAGGCGGCGGCGCAGCGACGACATCGCGTAGTGGCGAAAATCGTGCTGGTACTTCAGGTAAATAGCCTCCAGCAGCAATTTCAACTCGATGTCGAAATCGCTCATGCGTTGCCGTGCGTCGAATTCTGGCTGGCTCATTCGTTCTTTCCGTGTCGCTATGCTGATCCGTTTGCGGCTAGCGCTGGCGCAGCCACACGCGGCACAGCGCGACGAGCTTGTCCACGTCGATCGGCTTGGACACGTAGTCGTCCGCGCCGGCTTCGAGGCAACGCAGACGATCGTTCGCCATGGCCTTCGCCGTCAGCGCAATGATCGGCAGATGCGCGAAACGCGGATTGCGCCGTATCTCGCCCATCGCGGTCAAGCCGTCCATCTCGGGCATCATGATGTCCATCAGGATCAGGTCTGCTTCAGGGCCGTTTTCCAACGCTTCGAGTGCTTCGCGGCCATTGCGCGCGATTTGCAGCTTCGCGCCGAGCGGCTCGATCACATGCGAAAGCGCAAAGATATTCCGCACGTCGTCTTCGGCAAGCAGGATCGTGCGCCCTTCGAATGCATTGTCGCGCTGCCGCACCGTGCGCAGCATGCGCTGCTGCTCGGGCGCAAGCGACGACTCCACGCTGTGCAGGAACAGCGTGACTTCGTCGAGCAGGCGCTCGGGCGACTTCGCACCCTTGATGATGATGGATTTCGAGTAGCGGCGCAGACGGTGCTCTTCTTCGTCCGACAGCATGCGCCCCGTGTAGACGATCACCGGCAGCGCGGCATGTTCGGCGTTTGCCGCGAGGCGTTCCAGCAAATCGTAGCCGGTGCCGTCCGGCAGCGCGAGGTCGGTCACCACGCAGTCGAACGACGACTTCTCGAGATACTGCAGCGCCTCGGACAACGTTGCAGCGGCAACGATCTCGGTGTTCTCGCTTTGCAGCAGCGCGCGGATGCTTTCGCGCATCGGCGCATCGTCTTCGATCACCAGTACGCGTTTCAGTTGCTGCTGCAAGCGTGCTTCGAGGCGGCGAATCGCGGCTTCCATCGTCGAGCGCGCGGTCGGCTTGAGCGTATAGCCGATTGCGCCGAGATGCAGCGCCTTGTCCGCGTGGTCGGTCGCCGACACGATATGAATCGGAATATGGCGCGTCAGCGGATCGTTCTTCAGCCACTCGAGCACGGTCAGTCCCGAACGGTCCGGCAAGCCGACGTCGAGCAATACCGCTGCGGGGCGCATGTCGCGCACGAGCGCGAGGCCGCTTGCCGCGTTGCTCGCATGCACGAAGTCGAAGTCGAGTTCGTGCACGAGATCGCGCAGGATTTCCGCGAACGCGAGATCGTCTTCGATCGCGACGATCAGACGGCCCGTGCGCGTGCGGTTGTCGCGGTCGTCGGCGATGGAAGCGATGGACACCACGCCGCCTTCTGGTGCGCTGACGTGCGCGGCGCTGGCGCCTGCACCATTGGCCCCATTCGCAGACATTGCCGGCATCAATCCGTTGGCGGGCGAGATCACCGCGGGCGCTGCGTCGCTCCACGCTGCACGCGCGAGCAGCGCGTCTTGCGCGTTGCCGTTCGACGCGGTCGCACTCGCGAGCGTTTGCGCAGCCGAGTCCGCGAGCGCGCTCTCGTTGCCCGCAGTGAGCGCCGCGCGGCCATCGAGCGGCAGCCACAACGTGAACACGCTGCCCTTGCCCACTTCGCTTGCAACGGTGATGCGGCCGCCCAGCAAGCGCGCGAACTCGCGCGAAATAGACAGGCCGAGCCCGCTGCCGCCGTACTGGCGACTCGTCGATCCATCGGCCTGCTGGAACGCTTCGAAGATCATCTCGAGCTTGTCGGCCGGAATGCCGATGCCGGAATCGCGCACGTCGATACGCAGCATGTCGTCGTCCGCCGGCGCGACCGACAGCGCGACCTCGCCATGCGCCGTGAACTTGACCGCATTCGACAGCAGATTGCGCAGGATCTGCGTGACACGCTGGCCGTCGCTGACCATCGTATCCGGCACGCCCGGCAAGCGGTCGAATACGAGACTCAGGTGCTTCGCGCCCGCCAATGGCTTGAAGAGTTCTTCGAGCGATTGCAGCGTTGCGTCTATGGAAACCGTCTCCAGTTCGACGTTCACCTGCCCCGCCTCCACCTTCGAAAGATCGAGGATGTCGTTGATCAACACCAGCAAGTCGCTATTCGATGCGTGGATCGTTTCCGCGTAACGCACCTGCTCTTCGGTCAGATTACCGGTGCGGTTCTGTTGCAGCAGCTTGGCAAGAATCAGCGAACTGTTTAGCGGCGTGCGCAGTTCATGCGACATGTTCGCGAGAAACTCGGACTTGTAGCGGCTCGACTGTTCGAGACGCTCCGCGTTTGCCGCAAGATCGTCCTGTGCGCGTAGCAGGTCCGCTTTCTGCCGCTCGAGCCGGTTCGCGTATTCCTCGAGTTGCACGTTGGTCTGTTCGAGTTCCGCTTGTTGCGCTTCGAGACGCGTTTGCGATTCGAGCAGCGCGCGGCCGCGCTCTTCAAGGCCTTCATTCGATACGCGCAGTTCTTCCTGCTGAACCTGCAACTCTTCGTTCAACTGTTGCGTTTCGATTAGCGCATCCTGCAAGCGCTCGCGATAAAGCGCGGCCTCGATGAAGTCGCCCATGCTGTTGCTGACGACTTCGATAAACTCCTGGTCACGCGGCGCGAGTGGCCGAATAAAGCCCAATTCGACCACGCCGTTGACCTCGCCCTCGCTCGCAACCGGCGCGATGATGAGATTCTTCGGCGCGCTTTTTCCGGTTCCCGAGACGACCTGTATGTAGTTCTCGGGCACCTCATGCAACACGACGATGCGACGCGAGAGCGCTGCCTCGCCGATCAGCGTGTCGGCTTCGCCCAGGTCGCGCGCGCTCGCCTGCTCGCTTTCGCGGCTAAAGCCGTAAGTTGCGATGCGGCGCAGCGTGCCTTGCCGCTTGTCGCGCACGTAGAGCGCGCCGACCGCCGCATCCAGGTATTGCGCGAGGCAATCGAGCATCGCGCGGCCGACGAGTTGCGGCGTGGCCTGGCCCACTACTCGCTCGGCAAGCAGGCGCTGCCCCGAGCGCAACCACACCTGTTTTTCCAGTACTTCCGTCTGCTCCTCCTGCTGGCGCAAAGCCTTGTCGTAGATGCCGGCGAGGTTCAGCAGTTCACGGCGGCCCAGCCACGCAAGCAGACCGTTCACGCCGATGCTGAAGAGCAGGAAGACGCTCACCAGTATTCCAGTGACGCGCCGCGACGCTTCGCTGCGCTCCTGGCGCAGGCGCAATTCGACGGCGAGAAAGTCGTCGAACTCTTTACGTATCTCGTCGAATTCCATCTTGCCGCGGCCGCTCGCCACAATGCTCGCGACGTCGCGCATTCTGCGCCGTGCATCGATCATGTCTTCGGCCACGCGGTTCCAGCGCTCCTGAATCGCGGCGACCTGTTTGAGCTTTTCGACTTGCGGCGGGTTGTCGGCGACGAGTGCCTGCAATTCGTCCATTTGCGCCTTGAACTGCGGTCCGCCGTTTTCGTATTGCGCGAGAAAATGCTCGTCGCCGGTGATGAGAAAACCGCGCATCGACGATTCGCGGTCTACTGCGAGACGCAGCATCTGGTTCGCCTTGCCAATCACGCGCTCCGAATGCTCGGCCAGACTCGTGGTGGAAACAAGGTACGCAATGAGCCCGACGAACACGGCTATCGTGATCAGTCCGACTAGCAAGGGCAACGCGATGTTGCGGCGAATGATGCCGCGAAAGTAGTGTTCGTCGACAGCCTGGGATGCGGTCATTTTTTCTATATTCGGCAAGGCGGATCATTGCGATCCGGAATATTTTTCAGGGCTCCGGCGAGATTCATGCGTGGCTATGCAAACGCTTAATCATACAGGACGGGTCTCGTTTTTTGCGTGCGTGAGCGCGCTCTGACTTACTTCGTGAAGACCGCAAGAAGCACGCAACTTTGCTGGACCGGCCGCGGTCAATGATGCGAACAATGCCCGCTTATTCATTCATGCGTTCCTTCTCCTGGCTCAGCCGATGACCGATAAAGCCTTCGCTTCCAACCGCCTTCGTTTGCGCAGCGCGCTCGTTGCAGCGTTCGTGCTGCATGCGTCTTTCGCGACTGCTGCTTTTGCTGCTTCTACTGCCGACGTTGCCCACACGGCGAACGGCATCACGCGCGTCGCGCTGCACGTCGAGCCGCCGTCGCAGGCATCGCCGGTTGTGCCCGTCCCGCCTTCCGGGCAATATCCCGAGCTTTATCGCGACGTCCAGCTCGCTCACCTCTTTCCGGACAGCAAGACGTTCGCCGATATGGTGCCGCTCGCGCCCCCAGAGCAGATCGCCGCCGACTACGCGAGCACGCGGCAGCAGCCCGGCTTCAATCTCGGCGACTTCGTGAAGCGCAATTTCACGCTGCCTGCAAGAGCATCGAAAAGCTACGTGTCCAATCCGAACGAGGACGTGGTGAGCCACATCGATACGCTCTGGCCGGTATTACGCCGCGAGCCGGACTCGACTGCAAGCCGCTGGTCGTCGCTGCTGCCGCTGCCCGATGCGTACATCGTGCCGGGCGACCGCTTCGACGAAATCTATTACTGGGACTCGTACTTCATCATGCTCGGTCTTGAGGCAAGCGGCCGGCATGCGTGGGTCGTCGACGAACTGAAAAATTTCGCAACCCTGATCAATCGCTACGGCCATATTCCAAACGGCAACCGCACTTACTATCTGAGCCGCTCGCAACCGCCTTTCTTCGCGCAGATGGTGCGGCTCGTGGCCGAGAAGGACGGCGACGCTGTCTACGCCCAATACCTGCCCGAGCTGCAACGCGAATACGCCTACTGGATGAACGGCAGCGAGGGCCTCGCCGCCGGCCATGCGAACCGCCATGTCGTGCGCCTCGCGGACGGCACGCTGCTCAACCGTTACTGGGACGAGCGCGCAGCGCCACGCGACGAGTCGTATCGCGAAGACGTCGCCACGTCGCAGCAAACGCCGCAACGCAACGCGGAGGACCTGTGGCGCAATCTGCGCGCGGGCGGCGAAACGGGCTGGGACTTCAGCTCGCGCTGGTTCGCCGACGGCAAGACGCTCGCTACCGTCGATGTCACTTCGCTTGTGCCCGTCGATCTGAACTGCCTGCTGGTCGATCTCGAACGCGCGCTTGCGAAGGCGTACCGGATGCGCGGCGACGTCACGCATGCGGAGAACATGGCGCAGCGCGCCGCGAGCCGCGCCGACACCATTCGACGCGTGCTGTGGGACCCGCAATTGCAGGCGTTCGGCGACTACGACTTCGTGCATCGCACGCTCACGCACAGGCTGACCGCGGCCACGGTGTATCCGCTTTATGCGGGCGTCGCGAGCCGGCAGCAGGCGAAGGCCGTCGCAGCGACCGTGCAGCGCCAGTTGCTGCGCCCCGGCGGCCTCGCTACTACACTGGTCGCGAGCGGTCAGCAATGGGATGCGCCAAACGGCTGGGCGCCTCTGCAATATCTCGCGGTGATCGGCCTGCGCCGTTACAGCGAACCCGCGCTCGCGCAAACCGTCGCGACGCGCTGGATCAAGACCAACGTCTCTTACTTTCAGCACACTGGAAAACTCGTCGAAAAATACGATGTGGAAGCGGCCTCGCCCGGCGTGTCCGCGGGTGGCGGCGAATATCCGTTGCAGGATGGATTCGGCTGGACCAACGGCGTATTGCGCGCGTTGCTCGCGCTCTATCCGCAGGCGGTCGGCAGTTCGCGTCCGAGCGATATTGCAGCCGGTCCCGCAGGCGTATCGGAAGCGGCGGCATCCGCCGCTGCAGCGTCGAAAAACACGCATCGGCTGCAAGCGGCGCCGCACGTGAATCCGTAACCGCGCTGGTTGCGTAACCGGTCCGGTTACGCTTCCTGTCGCTTGCACGTTTGTGCGTCACTCAAAACCGGTAGTTGATCGATATGTCCGCAACGCCATTGCCCTTGCGATGCGTGACCGGACTATTCCCCGCACTGCCGACGAGTTGCTGGAACGCGCCGTCGGCGGTAGCGAACCAGTGCTTGTCGAACAGCCACACAGCGCTGATACCGAAGCCCACCGACTTGAAGCCCGCACTCGCGTGATACTGCCGAAACTGCGAATGCGCCGCCTGTTGCTGATTCACGCCGAACCAGCTATTCATATAAGTCGAGTCCGCGAGCGTGACGTTCGGGCCGGCGAACCAGAAGAATTTCTTCGTGCTGCCGGGCATCGGCATATATGCGCCGAGATCGCCGATCCATCCATTCGATCCGCCGAAATAGCGGCGCACGTCCGCGCGCAAGACCAGCGGAAAGTCTTTGGATATGACGTATTCGCCGGACAGCTTGAGCCCCGGCGCGGCATTGATATTGCCCAGACCGTTCAGTTCCTGCGGATCGTCGTGTGCGCGACGGCCCAGGTCGTAGACCGCTGCGAGGCTCGCGCGCCAGTTCGGGCCTTGCACGAAGTTGACCCCGAAACCTTCGCCGCTCGATAAGAAGAACAGGTCTTTATAGCGCACGTCGATGCTCGGGCCGGCCATCAGGTGATAGCGGTCCGAGCCTTCGTAGCGCGGCTGAAACGACGCTGCAGCGCCAACGCGCAATTGCCAGTCGGGGATCGTCGGCTGCCACATCTTTTGCAGCGGAATGCCCACCGAGTACTGCCATTCGCCCAATGGCGAAGGCGTTTGCGCGAACGCCGTCCCCGGAAGAGCAGCAACGCCGCCGATGGCGACGGCTACCCCGCAAATTGCCGCGATGCCTGTTTGTTTATTGCGGACCTCGTTGATCCGTTTTCTACGGCTGTTCAACACCAATGCCTCCAATCTCGCGTATCGCGAAGAGGGTTACGTTTGCTCGCTCCAAGCCCAGCGCGTCGGGCGATGAACTCGGGCGACCGCCGCGTTGCTACGCGCGGCATGTAAGTTTTTCAGCAACAGGATGCGTTGCACGGCAAAACCGGTTACTGCGCCAGGTCCCTCTACCGCAATGCACAAGGCTTACTGCTACGGTATTCGTCGGAACAGACAGAGCGAAAGTTTTGCCGACGGACCTGCTAGTGCAAGATGCGGGCCTACGACGTGGAGGCGCGCCTCCAGCCGCCTCTCTTCACCGCGAGAGAAGCCAATAAAAAAGCGCTGCACGGGGCAGCGCTTTTTCTAAAGCCGATTCAAGGCTCATTAGGCCCATGACCGGACGACGCCGCGCGCCTCATTGCGCAGCCTGAACAAGCACGGGTTTGTCACTGTACAGATTGGGGAAAAGGCGCTTCAAACTGGCCACCTTCGGCAAATCGTAGAGCGCAATGTACCCCGAGTTCGGATGTTGCGTCAGGTAGTTCTGGTGATAGAACTCGGCCGGATAAAAGCCCTTGAACGGTTCCACCTTTGTCACGATGGGCGCCGCGAATGTGTGCGCTTTATCGAGTTGCGCGATATAGCTCTGCGCGACTCGCCGCTGCGCATCGTTCAATGGGAACACCGCCGATCGGTATTGCGTGCCGCTGTCCGGGCCCTGGCGATTCAATTGCGTCGGGTCGTGAATCACCGAGAAGTACACCTGCAATAACTGGCCGTAGGTGACTTGCGCGGGATCGAACGCGACTTGCACCGATTCAGCGTGGCCGGTCGCGCCGCCGCTCACCGTTTCGTAATGCGCCGTGTCGCGCTGGCCGCCCGAATAGCCGGACACCGCCTGCTTCACGCCGCGCACGTGCTGGAATACGCCCTGCACGCCCCAGAAGCAGCCGCCCGCGAAGACCGCGGTTTCTTCATGCGCCGACGCGGCGGAGACGGGCTCGTCAAGCGCAGGCGGCGCAATCGGCACCGCGTTTTCCGACGAAAGCGCCATGCGTTGCGCGAGCAGCAGTGCGAGCGCGCCGAAGCCGATGCCAACGGAAATTCTTGCCACGCGCGAGCGGGAGCGCTTGGTGTCGATACGTTTGTCGATGTTCATGATGTCTGTCCTGTCTGTCCTCATTGCACCTGCATAACGGCGATACCTTTCGGTTCACGCGCGGTTCACGCGGCCCGGCGCGTTTCGCGTGGCTCGAATGGCCCCGAGTATTAGTCGCGCGAGCGCCGCATTAATGACAACCTCCAATAGCATGCGCGTGTTTTTCGCTTCACGCCGGCGAACGCGAACCGTTACAGACGACGTCAAAGCGGAAAACGGGTGGTCGACAGAATTTCCTTGAGCACCATGAACGAGCGGATCTGCCGCACGCCGGGCAAATAGAGCAACTGCTCGGCATGCAGGCGATTGAAGCTGTCGCTGTCGCGCGTGCGGATGGTCATGAAGTAATCGAATTCGCCGGTCACGACATGGCACTCCATGCAGCCCGGCACTTTCTGCGCGGCCTTTTCGAAGTTCGCAAACGATTCGGGCGTGGAGCGATCGAGCACCACGCCGATGATCACGAGCATGCCCGCGCCCGCGGACTTCGGGTCGATCAACGCAACCACGCCGCGAATCAGGCCAGATTCCTTTAGACGTTCGACGCGCCGCAAGCAGGCCGGCGCGCTCAGCTTTACTTTTGCCGCCAGCGCAACGTTCGAGATGGACGCATCCGTTTGCAACTGGCGCAGGATCGCCCGGTCGATGCGATCAAGCGATTGCAGCGAGTCGCTGGGGGCATTGCCGGCGGCGGGCGCGGCTGAAGCAGCGCGAACTTTCGTTTTGTTCATTGGCTTTACGGCGAAATAAAATTAAACAGAAGCAGCATCGTCGGTCTCAAAGTTACGCCTGACGCATTTTCTTCGCAAGCTCATTTCCCGGCATTTTTCCTACCATGTGCTGAACGCGGCAACCGCTTGCCCGCGCCGGACCCATCGATCACGGAGATGCCATGAACCTGCAACGCTTCCCCCGCTACCCGCTCACTTTCGGGCCGACGCCCATCCAGCCGCTCAAGCGCCTGAGCGATCATCTGGGCGGCAAAGTGCATCTCTATGCGAAGCGCGAGGACTGCAACAGCGGCTTTGCGTTTGGCGGCAACAAGACGCGCAAGCTCGAGTACCTGATTCCCGAGGCGCTCGCGCAGGGCTGCGACACGCTCGTGTCGATCGGCGGCATTCAGTCGAATCAGACACGCCAGGTCGCCGCGGTTGCCGCGCATCTCGGCATGAAGTGCGTGCTGGTGCAAGAGAACTGGGTCAACTATTCGGACGCGGTGTACGACCGCGTCGGCAATATCCAGATGTCGCGCATACTCGGCGCCGACGTGCGTCTCGTGCCCGACGGCTTCGACATAGGCTTTCGCAAAAGCTGGGAAGATGCGCTGGAAAGCGTGCGCGCCGCCGGTGGCAAGCCGTATGCGATTCCGGCCGGCTGCTCGGACCATCCGCTCGGCGGCCTCGGCTTTGTCGGCTTCGCGGAAGAAGTCCGTCAGCAGGAAGCGGAACTCGGTTTTCGGTTCGACTATATCGTGGTGTGCTCGGTGACGGGCAGCACGCAAGCCGGCATGGTGGTGGGGTTCGCCGCCGACGGCCGCGCCGAGCGCGTCATCGGTATCGACGCATCGGCCAAGCCCGCGCAGACGCGCGAGCAGATCACGAGAATCGCCCGTCAAACAGCGGAGAAAGTGGACCTCGCGCGTGACATCACCGCTCAGGACGTGGTGCTCGACGAGCGCTTCGGCGGCCCGGAATATGGCTTGCCGAACGCTGGCACGCTGGAGGCAATCCGTTTGTGCGCGCGCCTCGAAGGTGTGCTGACCGATCCTGTGTATGAGGGCAAGTCGATGCACGGCATGATCGACATGGTGCGCAACGGCGAGTTTCCGGAAGGCTCGCGCGTGCTGTATGCGCACCTTGGCGGCGTGCCCGCATTGAACGGCTACAGCTTTATTTTCCGCGACGGCTGAGTGACGCCTGAGTGTCGATTGAATATTGAGTAATGCCGCGCCTGGCGTTCACGCCGTCAGGCGCTTCTTCAAATGCTTGCGCAGAAAGTCGACGAAAGCGCGAATCGTCAACGAACTCTGCCGATGTTGCGGATAGACCGCATACACGCCCGTCGGGCTCGGCAGAAATTCGTCGAGCACGGTGACGAGCTCGCCGCTTCGCAATGCGTCGGCGACAATGAAATCAGGAAGCCGAACTATTCCGAGGCCGGCCACGGCCGCATCGCGAATCAGATCGCCGTTGTTCGCGCGCAGCGGCCCCTGCACTTCGAAGCTTTTCAACGCGCCATCCACGGCGAACTCCCACGCCACGACACCGCCGTGCCCGTATAGCAGGCATGAATGGCGCGCGAGGTCGGCGGGCGCGGCCGGTGTCCCGCGACGGCGCAGATAGCGCGGACTGCAACACGCGACGAGATTCACGTCGAATAATTTCTGCGCAATCAGCGTCGAGTCCGGCAACACGCCGATCCGCACCGCCATGTCGAAGCCCTCGCCGACCACATCGACGGTACGGTCGCTCAACTCCATATCGAAACGCACGTCGCGATGCTCGCGCAGAAAGTCGGCGACGAGCGGCGACAAATGCATCATGCCGAACGACATCGGCGCACTCACCCGCAGCAGACCACGCGGCCCCGCGCGCCGCAGCGACATGGCCTGCTCGGCGTCCGCGACCTCGCCGAGAATGCGTTTGGCCCGCTCATAAAATTCCTGGCCCAACTCGGTGACAGCCAGTTTGCGCGTGTTGCGCACGAGCAGCGGCACGCCGAGCGCTTCTTCGAGCGCCATTACGCGGCGGCTGACAAACTGCTTCGACAGCGACAGGCGTTTCGCAGCGGCGGTGAAGTTATGCGCGTCGACAGTCGCGACGAAAATCCGCATGTCATCCAGTTGCATGGCTATTGTCCACTAGAACGAGACGGTGTTTCCGATTAACGGCCGATTATAGCCTCAAGAGTTGACCTACACTCCTGTTCATGGATCGCGGACAACACATCAGTCCCGATCGCCCGCAACGAAAGTTGCATGGACGACGATCACGACGCCAAAGCGTCGGCTCACAGGAGAAAGAGATGCTTGAAATCAGACACGCCAATCAACGCGGCCGCGCGGAGCACGGCTGGCTCAGTTCGCGTCACACCTTTTCGTTCGCGCACTATCACGATCCGAAGCAAAACGGCTTCTCCGACCTGCTCGTGATCAACGACGACCGCGTCGCGCCGGCCCAGGGTTTCGGCAAGCACCCGCATCGCGATATGGAGATTTTCTCGTACGTGCTCGAAGGCGCGCTCGAACATAAGGACACGATGGGCACCGGTTCGGTGATCGTGCCCGGCGACATCCAGTTGATGAGCGCGGGAACCGGCGTGGCGCACAGCGAATACAACCATTCGAAGACGGACCCGGTCCACTTCCTGCAAATCTGGATCGCACCGGCGCAAAAGGGCACCGCGCCGCGCTATCAGCAACAGCATTTCAGCGAGGAGGACAAGCGCGGCGTGCTGCGCCTCGTTATGTCGCCGGATGGTGCGGACGGTTCGCTGGTGTTGCAACAGGACGCTCGCGTGTATGCCGGCCTGTTCAACGGCGACGAAACGGCGCGGCTCGAACTCGCGAATAACCGCTACGCTTATGTGCACGTAGCGCGCGGCAGCGTGACGGTGAACGGCGTGGAACTCGGCGAAGGCGACGGCGTGCGCGTGCGCGGCGAGGAAGCGCTGAGCTTCACGCAAGGCCGCGACGCCGAAGTGCTGGTGTTCGATCTGCGCGACATCGAGACGTCGGCGTTGTGGGCCTAAGCGGTCTGACGCGCGACACTCGCTTGCGTCGTTGAGAGCCGCCCGGTTTGCGCCGGGCGGCTTTTTTGCGCCTGTTTTTCCGCGTGTTTTTACATGTTCAGCGCAGATGCAATAAAAACGGCGGCCCGCGGGCCGCCGTCATTCGCTACTTACTTGCCAGGCGCGATTATCAAACCGTCGCTTCGGCTTCCACCTCGCTAACCGCTTCGGTTTCCTCGCTGTTGCGGATCAGATGATCGAACGCGCTGAGCGATGCCTTCGCGCCCTCACCGACCGCAATCACGATCTGCTTGAACGGCACCGTGGTCACGTCGCCGGCTGCGAACACGCCCGGCACCGACGTCGCGCCGCGTGCATCGACGACGATCTCGCCATGCTTCGACAACTCGACCGTGCCCTTCAGCCATTCGGTGTTCGGCACGAGACCGATCTGCACGAACACGCCTTCCAGCTCAACCTTCTTCACTTCGCCCGAACGCAGATCCTTGTAGACGAGACCGTTGACCTTCTTGCCGTCGCCGGTGATTTCCGTGGTCTGCGCCTGGGTGACGATCGTCACGTTGGCGAGGCTGCGCAGCTTGCGTTGCAGCACTTCGTCGGCACGCAACGTAGCGCCGAATTCGAACAGCGTCACTTCGCGCACGATGCCCGCGAGGTCGATGGCCGCTTCCACGCCCGAGTTGCCGCCGCCGATCACCGCGACACGCTTGCCCTTGAAGAGCGGGCCATCGCAGTGCGGGCAGTACGCGACGCCGTGATTGCGGTACTCGCGCTCGCCCGGCACGTTGATTTCGCGCCAGCGCGCGCCCGTCGCGAGAATGATCGTTCTGGCCTTCAGCACCGCGCCATTCGCGAGACGCACTTCGTTGATGCGGCCGGGAATCAGCGCGTCGGCGCGCTGCACGTCCATGATGTCGACTTCATACGTCTTGACGTGCTGCTCGAGCGCGGTGGCGAACTTCGGTCCTTCGGTCTCGGTGACGGACACGAAGTTCTCAATCGCGAGCGTATCGAGCACCTGGCCGCCGAAGCGTTCCGCGACGACGCCCGTCGCGATGCCCTTGCGCGCCGAATAGATCGCCGCGGCCGCGCCAGCCGGCCCGCCGCCGACGATCAGCGTGTCGAACACCGGCTTGTTTTCCAGTTCCTTCGCTGCACGCGCGCCGGCATTCGTGTCGAGCTTCGCGAGGATTTCCTTCACGCCGCTGCGGCCCTGGCCGAACACTTCTCCGTTCAGGAACATGGTCGGCACAGCCATGATCTGGCGCGCTTCGACTTCGTTCTGGAACAGCGCGCCGTCGATCGCCACGTGGCGAATGCGCGGGTTGATCAACGCCATCACGTTCAGCGCCTGCACGACTTCCGGGCAGTTCTGGCATGACAGCGAGAAATACGTTTCGAATTGATAGTCGCCGTCGAGACTGCGGATCTGTTCGATCACCGCGTCGTCGAGTTTGACCGGATGGCCGCCGACCTGCAGCAACGCAAGCACGAGCGACGTGAATTCATGCCCCATCGGAATGCCCGCGAAACGGATGCCGATGTCCTTGCCCGGCTCGCCGATCGAGAACGACGGCTTGCGTTCGCTGTCGCCGCGGCGTTCGATGACGGTAACGCGTTCCGACAACGTCGCGATATCGTTCAGCAATGCCAGCAGCTCTTGCGATTTCGCGCTGTCGTCGAGCGACGCGACGATCTCGATAGGGTTACTAACCTTTTCGAGGTACGTTTTCAACTGAGTCTTGAGATTGGCATCAAGCATGGCTATTCGATTCCGTGACGATGGGTGTTGGATTCCCGGCGCCGCACGCATTCGTGTAAAACGCGTGCGGCCCGGGGACGCGCGAACTGCTGCATGAAGCGGTTCGCACGGTGATGCGCCGCGTGGGCGCGACTGCCTGAAGCTTTGAGGCTATGCGCAGCTTTGGAAGCTGCGAGACCTTAGATCTTGCCGATCAGGTCGAGCGACGGCGTGAGCGTTTCTGCGCCCGGCGTCCACTTGGCGGGGCAGACTTCACCCGGATGCGCCGCGATGTATTGCGCAGCCTGCACCTTGCGCAACAGTTCGCCTGCGTCACGGCCGATGCCGTTGTCGTGCACTTCGCACAGCTTGATCTCGCCTTCCGGGTTGATCACGAAGGTGCCGCGCAGAGCCAGACCTTCTTCTTCGATCAGCACGTCGAAGTTGCGCGAGATTGCCAGGGTCGGGTCGGCGATCATCGGGTACTTGATCTTCTGGATCGTGTCCGACGTGTCGTGCCAGGCCTTGTGCGTGAAGTGCGTATCGGTCGACACGCTGTAGATTTCAACGCCGAGCTTCTGGAAATCGGCGTAGCGATCGGCCAGGTCACCCAGTTCGGTCGGGCAAACAAACGTGAAGTCGGCCGGATAGAAAACGAAAACCGACCACTTGCCCTTCAGGCTTTCTTCAGTGACGGTCACGAATTCGCCGTTGTGATAAGCCTGTGCCTTGAACGGTTTGACTTGACTATTGATGATCGGCATTTGCTGAGTCCTCTTTCTGAGTGGTTGGAAAGTGGAGTCAGTATGTCAGACCACGCTTAATAGGTAAAGTGGATTGTTTTAATTCTTTCGATAGATTGATTCTATCTACTCCGGGGCTTCGGGCTATCATGCGTCGTCGGCTTTGAGCAGCCGCCAGAGTGTGGTGCGGCCTATGCCCAAGGCCCGGCTTGCCGCCGCGCGGTTGCCGCCGCACTGCTCGAGCGCCTTCGCGACGTCGTCGCGGGTCGGGGTGATCCGGGGCGCCGCTGGAGCGCTGGCGGCGTCGGCGGCGTGCGCGTTGGGAGCAATACGAAGCGCATCTTTGCCGTTTTCGCGCTGCATCCGGTCGAATTCCGGGAAAAGCGCCAGCAGATCGGGCCCGATGTCACGGTCGAGATCGCCTGCCGCGTCGCCGAGATAAATGGCCGCGCGCGTCAGCAAATTTTCCAGTTCGCGCACATTGCCCGGCCACGCGTAGCGCTCGAACAGCGGCGCCAGAAACTGCAGCACCCGCCCGATCGACGCCTCCGACAACCCATATTGGCGCGCCCCGCGGCTTAACAAGTGCCGGGCGAGCGGAACGACATCGGCGCGCCGCTCGCGCAGCGGCGGCAATTCTATCTGAAGCAGATTCAGACGAAAATACAGGTCCGCGCGAAACGCGCCCCGCTCGACGAGCGCATGCAGATCGCGATGCGTGGCGGCGATCACCCGCACGTCGATGGGCGTCGCGCGGCCCGAGCCGAGCTTCATCACCTCGCGTTCCTGCAGCACGCGCAGCAGCCGGCTTTGCAGCGCGGCGGGCATCTCGCCGATTTCGTCGAGGAAAATGGTCCCCGTGTGGGCGATCTCGAACAGCCCCGGCTTGCCGCCGCGCCGCGCGCCGGTGAACGCGCCCTCCTCGTGGCCGAACAGCTCGCTTTCGATCAAGCCTTCCGGCAGCGCCGCGCAATTGAACGCGACGAACGGATTGCCGCGCCGCCGGCTCGCGTTGTGGATGCCCTGCGCGACCAGCTCCTTGCCGGTGCCGCTTTCGCCGGTCAGCAGGACGGTCGCGTCGTGCGCCGCGCCTGCGCGCGCGAGCCGCCGCACGCGTTCGAGCGCCGCGGATTCGCCGACCAGATCGTCCAGCCGATGCCGCGCGACCAGATGCTTCGGCCGCTGGCTCGTGCGCAGCGACCGGTCGATCCGCTGCGCGACAAGCGCGTCCTGCACCGTGACCACGGAGCCGGAACGCGCGCCCTGCTCGAGGATCGGGACGCAATTGACGATCAGCGAACGTTCGCCGATCTGCTCGATGCGCTCGTCGGCGGCGTCGCCGCGCTCCGCTGCTTCGCGCAGCCACGGGCCGAGCGTGCGGGCGAGTTCGGCGGGCACATCGCGGTCGCGGTCGTTATCGCGGTGGCGGTCGCCGTGGCGGTCGCCGGTCAGGCCGAGCAGATCGAGCATCGCGGGATTGACGGCCTCAAGCTGGCCCGCGTCGTCGAAAGCGGCCACGCCGTCGCGCAGATGCGCGACGATCGTGTTCAGGCGCACGCGTTTCGATTCCTTCTGCCGGCTCACGCGCGCGAGTTCGACCGAACGCTCGAAGGCTTCCTCGACCGCGCCGAGCGAGTACAGAAACACGCTGTCCAGACCCGCCTGCTGCGCCAGATCGCAAGCCATGCCGGGACCGATGATGACGCGGCAGCCCTCGGCGGCCAGATCGTTGACGGCGGTCCGAACCTCATCGACCGAACGGTAGGCGCGCTGCGTCAGACGAACGTTCAGCCAGCCGCCGAGATCGGCGAGTTCGTGCGAGATGGTTTCGTGCAGCACAAGGCCGATCGGCGCGCCCGGCCGCGCGGCGGTGGCGCGGGTGATCGCGCTCAGCACGTCGAAGCCGTTGACCTTGACCATGACCACCGGCACGCTCAGGTTCTCGCGCAGATAGGCGCCGTTCGAGCCGGCGGCGAGCACGACATCGACGGAACCGGCATCGACGTGCGCCTGGAGCGCTGTGACCGCCGCGCCATAGCCTTCGCGGACGGAGAAAAATCGGGCGCGGCCGGCGTAGCGCGGCGCGATAGTCTCGCAAAGCGACTGCAGGCGGCTAATACTGACGAGGGCGATGCCGGGCCGGCCCGGGTCGGCGTTGACGAAAGTCGGCGTGAACGTTGACAACGGGATGCTCCGATTGCTGCGGCCAAAAGGCGGGATTATGAGCGTTCCGCGAAACGTTTCATGAAACGCCCAGCCATTTTGCCATGAAACGCTGCGTGAGCTGGTCTCACGTGCAAGCGCTTGATTCTGCGTGGAAAACCTGTGGCCCGCCGTCAATGGCATGCATCCTGCAATTCCCGAGTCACCTCAACACCTCAAACCTTTCCGGAGACACCTCTCATGACCACTTCCGCCACGCGCCGCGCCGCCTTCCGCGCCAAGGTCAACCAACGCCAGGGCCTGCTCGTGCCCGGCGCCTTCAATGCGATGAGCGCCCGCGTGATCGAGGACGCCGGCTTCGAGGCCATCTACATCACGGGCGCGGGCGTCACCAACATGTCGCTCGGCCTCCCCGATCTCGGCTTTATCGGACTCGCCGAAGTCGCCGAGCACACGGCGCGGATCCGCGACGCGGTCGCGCTGCCGCTGATCGTCGACGCGGACACCGGCTTCGGCAACGCGCTGAACGTGCGCCAGACCGTGCGCGTGCTGGAGCGCAGCGGCGCCGACGTGATCCAGTTCGAAGACCAGATCATGCCGAAGAAATGCGGGCACTTTGCGGGCAAGGAAGTGATCGGCGCGAGCGAAATGGCCGGCAAGATCCGCGCGGCCGTCGATGCCCGCGAGGACGGCAATCTGCAGATCATGGCGCGCACCGACGCGGCGGCCGTCCACGGTATCGAGGATGCGATCGAGCGCGGTCATCGCTTCATCGAGGCGGGCGCGGACATTCTCTTCATCGAGGCGACCGAATCGCTCGCGGACATCGAGCGGCTGCCGTCGCTCTTCGACGCGCCGCAGTTGATCAACATCGTGATCGGCGGCAAGACGCCGGTGCAGTCGCGCGAGGCGCTCGGCAAGCTCGGCTACGGCATCGTGCTGTACGCGAACGCGGCGCTGCAAGGCGCGGTGCTCGGCATGCAGCGCGCGCTCGGCAGCCTGCAAACGAATGGCCGCCTCGACGAGGACGCGACGCTGGTCGCGCCGTTCAGCGAGCGCCAGCGTCTCGTGAACAAGCCGTTGTATGACCGGCTGGATCGTGAGTATGCCGCGAAGGATTGAGCGGAGCGCGTCGAAACGTGTTCACCTAGCGTGGAGGGCGGCACGCGGGGTGCTGGGTGCTCGCACGCTCGGCGTTCGGCGCTCCCCTCGCGCGCCATCGCCGCAAGCACGCGCACCTTGCTGATGCGCCAGGCTCGATTGCGCTACGATTCAGGGCCGGCGTGCAAAGCCGCGCGAAGCGACGTCAGCGGACCGGCGAAATCGCGCCCACCCTGCTGCACAACCGCCAGCCGAGCAACCCGAGGCGGCCGCCGCGAGTCCGCCTCGCACCGGACGGAGCAAACGCGCGCAAACGCCCGCAAAACACGTATTCGCCAGCGAAAGGTAGTCAGAAAAATGAAGCCCATCACATCGCGCATAGCGTGCATAACGTACACGCGCCCGGCGCCCCGCATTCGCCGCACGCCTGACGAAGCATCCATGCCCACGCTGCCCGGAGCCTTCCAATGAGCGCAGCGAGCGCGCCGCACAAGCACGTCGGCTGGCTGCCGTACATCGTCGCCGCCACGTTTTTCATGGAGTATCTCGACACCACGGTCATCGCGACCGCGTTGCCGCAGATGGCGCACTCGTTCGGCGTCGGCCCTAACAGCGTCAGCCTCGGCATGACGGCCTACATGCTGGCGCTCGCCATCTTCATTCCGGCGAGCGGCTGGATTGCCGACCGCTGCGGCTCGCGCACCGTGTTCTTCAGCGCGATCGGCGTGTTCACCGTGGCGTCGGTGCTGTGCGGACTGTCGCAGAACGTCGCCGAATTCACCGCCGCGCGTCTGCTGCAAGGCATCGGCGGCGCGATGATGGTGCCGGTCGGCCGGCTCATCGTGGTTCGCAGCACCGAAAAAAGCCGCATGATGCAGGCCATTTCGACGATCACCTGGCCCGCTATCGCCGCGCCGGTGGTCGGTCCGCCGATAGGCGGTTTCATCACGACCTACGCGTCGTGGCGCTGGATTTTCCTGCTCAACGTACCGTTCGGCCTCGCGGCGATGGCCGTCGCGCTCGCGATGGTGCCGAACCTGCGCGGCAGCGAGCGCAAACCACTCGACCTGGTCGGCCTGCTGCTGAGCGGCACCGCGCTCACGGCAATCCTGTACGGCGCGGAAACTGGCGAGCCAGCCGGCCGAGAACCCGTGGATTGCCGGGGCGATCATCGTCGCCGGTTTGCTGGTCGGTGTCGTCGCGTTCCAGCATGCGAAGCGACATCCGCATCCGCTGATCGACGTGTCCACGCTGAAGATCCCGACCTTTTCCGTGACCGTCGTGACGGGCTCGTTCACGCGCATCGGCATTGGCGCCGTGCCTTATCTGATGCCGCTGCTGTTCCAGGTCGGCTTCGGCTTGTCCGCTTTCAAGTCGGGTCTGCTGCTGCTCGCGAGCGCGCTCGGCAATCTCGGCATGAAGGCGTTGACCACGCGCATCCTGCAGCGCTTCGGCTTTCGCATGGTGTCGATCGTCGACGTAACGGTGGCCGGCATCTTCATCATCGCGTGTGGATTGCTGACGCCCGAGGTGCCGCTCGCGCTCGTGCTGATCGTGGTGTTTGTGTATGGCGTCGCGCGCTCGATGCAGTTTTCGACGCTCGCAACGCTCGCCTACGCCGACGTCGCGCAGCCGCAAATGAGCGCGGCCAGCACGCTGTGGAGCGCGGCGGCGCAAATGACGATCGGGCTCGGCATCGCATTCGGCGCAGTGTCGCTGCGCGCAGCCGCGTTTTTCAATGGCGAGACCACGGGCCATGAGACCGCAGGCCTCGTCTTCACGCTCGACGATTTCCGCCTCGCGTTTCTGCTCGCGGGCGTGTTGACGCTGCTGTCGGTGATCGGCTACATGGGTCTTGCGCGCGATGCGGGCCAGAGCATCGGCGGCGGTTCGCGTGGAACGGAAGATCCCGCGAAGGGCTGATAAATTTCTGGAGCGTTCAGGAGACTACATGAGCACCGTCACCGATCTGCGAATTTCAAGCGACAAGAACGAACTCGACGTCGAGATGATCTACGCGTTTCTGTCGCAGGAAACGCCGTGGGCGAAGGGCATGCCGCGCGACACGCTCGAACGCGCGATTGCAGGGTCGCTGTGTTTCGGCGGATATCTCGGCGACGATTCTGGCGACTCTCCGAGCAGTAAACAGGTGGCGTTCGCGCGCGTCGTCACGGATCACGCGACTTTTGCGTACCTGTGCGACGTTTTCGTGCTGCCGGAGTATCGCGGCAAAGGTTATGCGCACGCGTTGCTCACGCAACTATTCGCGAGCGAGTCGTTGCAGGGACTGCGAAGAATCATGCTGGCGACGACGGACGCGCATCACGTGTATCGGCCGCATGGGTTCAGCGCTTTGTCGAACCCCGAGCTTTTCATGGAAGTGCATAACGCGGACGTTTACCGCAGCGCCTGATGAAGCGGAGGCGACGTGCCTCCGCAACCCTCGCACCAATCAAACATACGCCCGTTCGCGCATCCACTTCGTCATGATCCACTTGTCGCCGGCACGCACCGGCGCGCCGCCGTGCAAGGTCAGCGGATCGAGTTGACGTTGGCCGTTCATATAGCGGAAGTACACCGCGCCGCCCTGCTTCGCGGCCACCGACAAACCCGCTTCCGGAAAGATCGTTTCGCCGCCGTCAGGCACATCGTTCAGATAGATGACGAGCGTGGCTACGCGTTGTCCGCCGCGTGCCGTATGCACGGTGCTGCCAGGCTGATCGGGCGGGAAATAGTCGAAATGCGGCCGGTATTCGCCGGTTGGGCCATAGTGGAGAATCTGCAAGCCCTCGCCGTTTTCGACCGGCCAGTTCATCAGGCTCGCGATGCGCTGATCGAGCCGCTCGATGAACGCGTCTTCCCCGCGCTGATACCAGATGCCCTCGCTGGTGCGGTTGCGGATCACGTCTTCCTGGCCGGTCGCCGGATCGACGATGGTCGAGCGTTTCAGCCGATGCCGCGAACGCTCGATCACTTCATTGCATTCTTCCGGCGACAGCACGTTCGCGAACACGATCACCTGCGGACGCTCGCAGCGCATCAACACCTGCACATCGCGGTCGAACGCGCGGATTGTGTTGCCGCGCGCGACAGGTCCGTCGTCGTACGCATAAGCCGTACGCTGCCCGCCCGGCGCACTCGGCGCCGTTTGCGGCAACGCGGCTTCAATCCCGCCCGCCGCTACCGGCGAAGCCGCTGCACCCGACGCGACCACGCCGAACGCGCCACGCACGGCTTGTGCGGCTGCGTCGGCGGCAAAACCCGCCTGGACCATCGCCTCGATCATCGAATCGATCGTGCAGCCGCGCGCTGCATTCGTGCGCAGCCATTCCTGCCACGCGGCATCCACTACCGGCATACGCGCCTCCGCTGTCGGATAGAACAAGAATAATGCATCGGCGGAAGCCCGCGCTCAGGCGCCATGATCCTGGCGCCGGTAAATCGCGAGCCCTTTTCTCGCTCGCGCGCGGATCGAGCGATGCACGAGCGGCGACCATCCGAGCAGCGCGCCGCGTGCGCCCAATGCCTGGCGCATCCACGCCCACAAGTCGAAACTGTCGCGATGCTCGACGATGAGTCCATCGCGAAACGCAAAGCGCGCTTCGACATGATTCACCACCGGACGCCCCGTCTGACTGAAGACATAGCCCGCGGTCCAATGCGCGCGGCCGCTATGTTCGTCGGCTTCGATACTATCGAACGTCAGCGAAAAATCCTGAGCGCGCGTGACCAGCATGCGCCACATGTCGCGCACTTCGTCGCCGCGCAATTCGCCGAACGCCGGGTCGCTGAAGACGACGTCATCGGCATAGCAGGCAATCATGGTCGCGGCGTCGCGCCGCTGGAACGCCGTGTAGAAGCGCTCGATCAGTTCGGTGTTGGGATGGCTCATTTGTTGTGTACTTGAGTTGCCGGTATTAAAGCCCGTATTGAAGCCGATATGGAAGCCGATATGGAAGCCGGTTTGATTGTGCGGGATGCAACCGGCAATCGAACCGCACGCGCCGCACACGATCAGCCGAACTTCGCGGGATTGTATCGAATGATCGCGCCCGCGCTCGCATCCGCGATGCGCTAGCCCTCGTGCGCGTGAGCGCGAGCCCGGATTTCCGACAACGATACATCGACGAGCAGCTTGCCCGAATCGAACACCGTTTCCATCGCATCGTCCCAATCGGAGCCATCGGCGCGCGCGTCCCGATCCGGCGCGAGCGGCAGCGTCGCCGTGCGGTACTCGCCCGTTCGACGATTGACGAGCAGCGTGAGCCGTCCTTTCATCGAGCGTTTGGTGCTGTCCGTCACGGGGTCTTTCGATACGTCATGCCATGCGTCGCCGAGGCGAATTGCCGAGCATTTCATCGCAAAGCGCTGCGTGTCGCGGTTGATCTGCTGCAACAACGCGCCGCCCATGCCGAACACGATGTTGTCCGCTGCAAAACCCGCGTGGTCCATCGCCGCGAGAATCGCTTCGAGCGAGTCGGGATTCACGCCGTCGCCCTGAATCACGCGCACGTTGTTGAGCACGCGCCGGCCTTTGCTGTTCAGCACCGATCCAAACGACGCCTCCAGCGCGCGCAGCGTTTGCAACACGATGCTGCGCGGATCGCCGGAATCGGGGCGGACCACAAGCGTCGCGCCGGAGTCGAGCACCGCCTGCTTCAGCTCCGTGCCCCACACTTTCAGCGCGGCGAACAGATCGTAAGAGTCGGACACCACGGAAACAATTGCGCCCGGCCTCGCGAACTTCGCGATCATGTTGCGATACGCGTCGGTCTCGCGCTCGCGGCCCCACGCGGTGATTGTGCTGTGCTCGGCGGCCGGCACCGAAAACGCGGCCATGCTCTCGTTGTAGTAATGATTCGCCGCCACCACGCCGAGCACGGTATCCGAACCCATGAAGCTCACCAGATGCGCCGCGCCGCCAATCGCCGCCGATTCCGCGCTCGACACGCCGCGTGCGCCGAAGTCATGCAGCTTGAACGGCAGTTGCGTGACATCATTGCTGGTCTTCAGCAGATACTCGCGAATCGTCTTGCGCAGATGCCAGCTTTGCGTCGCGACCGTGACCGGATACCAGACGCGCAACAACATGGTTTCTATATACGACGCGAGCCAGAACACCTCGGGGTCGTCGCATTCGACGGTGACGAGCACGTTATGTGTGGGCACCACCGACCCTTCGGGCACCGCGCGAATGCGCACCGGCAGATAACCGCGATGACGTTCGACGATATGACGCCAGCCCGCTTCGTTGAACGGCTCGCCGTGCGCGCTGAAAAACGCCTTGGCCTCGTCGATCATGGGTGAGGTAATGGGGCTGCATAGATACTGCTTGATGAGCATCTGCAAGCCAAAGAAGAGCGTGCGGTCGTAGCGCCCGCCGCGCGATTCGATGTATGAAAACATCGCCGACGCTTCCGGCGGGTACTGGAGATAGTGCGACGCCTTGTATGAATCCGTGTTGAGGATCGGATTCGAGAAGATCGCGGAAGCGCCGCTAGGACCGCTGAATTCGTTCATCGTGGATGACGCCGCATTCGGCTCGCTGACGGTAGCTGGCTTTACATGATGCCACGGGCACGATGCGGGCGCGGGCTTCGGCTTCAGCTTCCGCGTTCATGCACCTTGCCCGTGCCGCCCGCTGTTGCGCAACGGTGTTCAGTCCAGATCGTCGTATTCGCGTCGGCGGATGTTCGCATCGCGGTCTGCGTTGCGCTCCTGCGAAACGGGCAATTCATAGGCATCGCGCAGTGCGGGGCGGTGAATCTCGGCCTGCTCGCGGCGCTTGATTGCGTCGGCGATCACGAGCGTCAGCAGATCGACTGGCGGCGCCGCAAACAACGCGCGTTGCATGCCGGCGCATGCCCGGTAACGAAGACGGACAACGCTGCCCGCAAATTGCGCAACTGATGGAGTAACAGAGCAAGTACCCGGCGTGGCCGGCTGATCGTGGCGCGGCGCGCGGGCCGGCCCGGAAACAGGTGCTTTCATGACATCCCCCGTGAGAATGACACACTGAAATGCGCTGACGGCTGCGTTGCAGCCTTCCAGGTCCGCCGTGCCCACGCGAAAGCGCGAACACGGCGCCCGGTCCACCTCGCTATGTGCCTCTCTTGTGGAGGCTGTGGCCTTCTCCCCGTTTCGTCGCGCCGGTTGGTCCAGACCGTACGCTGCCCCTTCCCTGTTATGCACGTCGGTCGCGCAAACGTTGCCGCGCGACGACCTGTCGTTATAGGCCCAACACTTGCACCTTCACAGACGAAAAAAACCGGCGAGGTCAGAGCGTTGCGTCGTCGGGTGACGAACGACCGCTTCGCATCGGTCGTTCGTCCCGTGTTGTTTGACGTCCGTCTGTCAGTGGCCCCGCCGCAGCCTCGTAGACGCAATGGCATTCCCCGGCCACGTCCACGAAGTCGTTTATTGTGCCGGTCGTTCCCTCTACTGACCGGCACAACAGATTCGCTGCGACTCCCTTAATGCAATAGCTATGCCATGTGCGCCCAGGTGCCGTCGCGCGGAGCGTCGCCGACGATGCAACGCTACCGTCCGCCCGATCGCCCAACTGAAAAACCGCCGGTGATTCGTATTCGAGACGCCTCCGGGCGCTCAGGCGGTCTGCAAGATGCGCATCTAACGCATCGAATACACGCTTCCGATAAGCACCATTCGCTGCCACGCCCGCGCGGCTTCGCGGTTTGTGTGCGAGCCCGGTCATTAATGCCGACGCCGAAACACATAAAAGCGACACGAAAATGGCCGAAAAGGCTTATGCGATTTTTGTTGCATGCATGAAACATCGCAAATGGATGTATGCCTACGCGTAAAGCGCATTCGTTCACGCGCTGTGTACTCCAGCGCGCATAACACGGCTTGACGTATCGCCGTCCGAACAGTATCGGATTAGCCGCGCGGCGCCTTGCAAAATCAGGCGACTGCCGAATAAGCGCACGTCAAATCGGGAAACTTTCTCGATACTGATTTGTTTGTATAGCATTCCAAAGCGCTTTCGCTTATGTTTGAGTCATGCGCCAGTCAGAGCGCCATAAAAAAAACGAACGAATTAAGAAACGGTATAAGTGATTCGGGGATGAACTACTCCGGCGGTTGCCAAGAGGCACCTTCCGTCGCCTGCCGCGATAATGCGGCGCCTCGCGGCTTGCGCCGCGCCCTGCTCGCTCCGCCGCAAACGTCGACTGTAGGCCGGCCACTACCGGTCTTCAATATCTCGCACAGCAGTCTTTCGAGCAGTAGGAATCGGGGGTAATGGAAATGACTTTCGCATCTGCGGACACCGGACGCACCGTTCTTTATGTGTCGAGCTCGCCCGATCAGAAACTCGCCGACTTCCTCGCCGCATCGGGCTGGCATGCCGTGCACGCGAAAAACGCGGCGGGCGCGGAACGCATGATCGAGCGCGACAACGTCAAGGTCGGTCTGGTCGAACTGCCGGAAGACTGCACGACACAGCAGTTGTCCGCGCTCGCTGCGTGCATGCGCCGCCCGGAAACCAACTGGGTCGCGCAGATCGCGCCGGGCCAGGCGGATAACGAACTGGTCAGCCGCTTTATCCTCGATTACTGCTTCGACTTCGTTACGCGGCCGTGGCTCAACGAGCGTCTCGTGTTCGCGCTCGGCCACGCGCATGGGCTGTCGTCGCTGAGGCATGGACATGTAGCGCCGGAACCGTCGCTCGGGCGGCATGGCATGGTCGGTCAATGCGAGGCGATGCAGCAGTTGTACCGGCGCATCGACAAATGCGGCGCGACCGAGGCGCCGGTGTTCATCGCCGGCGAATCGGGCACGGGCAAGGAGCTGACCGCGCTCGCAATTCACGAGCGCTCGCCGCGCACCGGCCGGCAGTTCGTCGCGATCAATTGCGCGGCGATTCCGCCGAGCCTGTTGCAGGCGGAACTGTTCGGTCACGAACGCGGCGCGTTCACCGGCGCGCTTCAGCGCAAGATCGGGCGGATCGAGAGCGCGCACGAAGGCACGCTCTTTCTGGATGAAATCGGCGACATGCCGCACGAATGCCAGGCGGTGCTGCTGCGCTTTCTGCAAGAAGGCACGATCGAGCGGCTCGGCGGCAACGGCCCGATTCACGTCGACGTCCGCGTTATTTCGGCGACGCACGTCGATCTCGACAAGGCAGTCGAAGACGGCCGCTTCCGCGCCGACCTGTATCACCGGCTATGCGTGCTGCGCCTCGTCGAGCCGCCGTTGCGCGAACGCGGCGGCGACATCAAGCTGCTCGCGAACTATGCACTCAGCATGTACAAGCAGGACGGCGCGCGCAAACTGCGCGGGCTGTCGAGCGACGCGATCGTCGCGATGTCTAACTATGCATGGCCCGGCAACGTGCGCGAGCTGATCAACTGCGTGCGGCGCGCCGTCGTGATGAGCGAGGGCCGTTTCATCACCGCGAACGACCTCGGCTTGCCGGCCACGGACAACGGGCCCGCCGTCACGCTTGCGGAAATTCGCAGCAAGGCCGAGAAAGACGCGATCGAACATGCGTTGCAGCGGCATGGCTATAAGTTGTCGGAGGCGGCGGTCGAACTGGGCATCTCGCGCGCCACGCTGTACCGGCTGATGCACGCGGACCGGCTGCATCCGGAGCCTTCGGGCGGCAACGGGTCGAACGGCGGCGCGGATGCGGACGGAGACAGCGAGGCCGAGCGGCGCGGGCATGGATTGGTGTCGACGGCTTCGGTTTAGGTTTAGGGTGGTTGTCGGTGTAGACGGCGGGCGGGCAGTTTAGGGTTGGTGGTCCGCCCTTGGCGCGGGTTGTTTTGCGGTTGCGGCGCTGGGTGTAAGGCTTCGGGTGTCGAGCCTGGTTGTGCCTAGCGTTGTTCTTGGCGTTGTTCTTGGCGTTGTGCCTGCCGTTGTTGCGTGCCGTTGTTGCGTGCCGTTGTTGCGTGCCGTTGTTGCGTGCCGTTGTTGCGTGCCGTTGTTGCGTGCCGTTGTTGCGTGCCGTTGTTGCGTGCCGTTGTGCCAGCCGTTGTTGCCTCGCGTTGCTGCCTCGGCGTTGCTGCCTCGGCGTTGTTCTTGGCGTTGCTGCCTCGCGTTGCTGCCTTAGCGTTGTCCTTGGCGTTATATCGCCTACTATCCGTTCACGGCATCTCGCCCCGTTGGCCGCTGAGCCACACGCAACGGAGTCCTTCCCTCTCCTTGCGCGGTCCCTCCAAAACCCACGGGCAAGCAACTTGCTACCGCATGTTGCCGACGCGTCGCCGACGCGCGCGTCTTCGCGAGCCCGGACGCCGCGTCGCGTCCCATAACGACGCAGCGGCCGCCGCCTCAGGAACTTGCGCGGCGAAACTCGTGTCGGTCAAGACCGGGGCCCAGGCCCAAAACAGCCAGACCGGCCGATGCGTCCTGCCGCCGTCCGCATTCCGCAGCCCGTCCCATACCTTATGCGCAAATTTCTACACGCCTGCTTCGTCGTTCTGCTCATTCTCGGCGCCCCGCCCGCTTTCGCCGCGGTGACGCCGGCCACTCCCGCCGCGGAGGCTTCCGGCACCGCCGTCACGCTGACGCCCGACCAGGCGCGCCAGGCGCTCTCGGTTCTCAACGACCCCAGGCGCCGCGCGCAGGTCGCCGATACCTTGCAGGCCATCGCCGCGGCCGGCGCGCTGAGTGCGCCGGCATCGGCACCGACGGCCGCCTCCGCGCCCGCTGCCGCGAGCGGCGCAGCGTCGCTCGTGCCCGCCGCGTTTAAATCGAACGGACTGGCCTCGCAGCTCGCCCGTCAGGGCGCGCATTGGGCGGTCCATCTCGGCGGATCGCTGCGCAATTCGGTGACGGCGCTGCTCGACGTCGCCTCGGTGCGCACGTGGTGGAACTGGCAATCGACCAGTCCGCAAGCGCGCTCGATCCTCGCGCACGTCGCCTGGTCACTGCTGGCCGCGTTGTTGCCGGCGCTCGTGCTCGAATGGCTCGCGCGGCGTGTGCTGCGCCGCGCGTATCGCACGCTGGCCGCGCGCCGCGAGCATGGCGATCCCGCCGACGCGCCGCGCACCGACTTGCCCGTCGACGTCGAACCACAGCCTGCCGACGCCGCGCATGCCGCGCCGCCCTTGCCCGCACCGCCGGTCGCCGAGGCGCAGGCCGAAGCACGGGCCCAAGCTGAATCGAAAGCCGAATCCACAACAACAGCCCGCGCACAAGCCGCCGCAGCGGCCAGTGCCGCAACGACGCCCGCAACGGGCCAACCTTCCGCGACGCCAACACTCACACCAACGCCCACGCCGTCCACAAGCGGCAAAGCCGCCGAAGCCAAAGGCAAGCAAAACGCCACGCATCACTGGACGCTCCTGCAACGCCTACCCCGCGCGCTGCTGATCACGGTGCTGCGCCTTCTGCCGCTCGCGGTATTCGTGGGCGCGGCGAGCGCCCTCATGTCGATCTTCACCGACGACGGCACGCCGCCAGACCGCGCGCTCGATTCGCTCGTCGACATTTATGTGCTGTGCCGCCTGATCGTGATCGTGAGCGGCTTCTTCCTGCAGCCGGCCGCGCCGCGTCTGCGCCTGTTGCGCATGAGCGATGCGTGGGCCGTGTTCGTGCATCGCTGGGTGATCCGCATTGTCAGCGTGGTCGGCGTCGGCTCGGCGATTGCGGAAAATCGGGCAATCGCTCGGCCTGAACGAAGCCGCGCATCTCGCGTTGATGAAGGTCGTCGCGCTCGCCGGCCACGTGATGCTCTCGATCCTGATCCTGCAATGCGCGAAGCCGGTCGGCGAACTGATCCGGCAGCGCGCCGCTACGCGGCCATCGCTCGAAATGTTCGGCAATGCGCTCGCCGATGCATGGGCGTGGCTCTCGGTGTTCGTCGTGATGGCGCTGTGGTTCGTCTGGGCGCTCGACGTGCGCAACGGCTATCACGCGCTGCTGCACCTCGGCGGCGCGTCGCTCGCGGTGCTGGTGGGCGCGCGCGTGCTCGCCATCGTGATCTTCGGCGGACTGGCGCGGCTCTTCAACGGACGCGAAGACGCCGACCGCTCGCTCGTGAACCGGCATGCGTACCGCTACTATCCGCTCGCCCGACGCGTGGTGGCGTGGATCATCGGCATCGTGACCGCGCTTGCGTTGCTCGCGGTATGGGGCGTCGATGTCGGCGAACTGTTCCGCGACGGCAGCGTCGGCCACCGGCTCGCGTCGGCCATCGTCACGATCGGCGTGGCGGCCGTGATCGCGCTGCTCGTGTGGGAAAGCGTGAACGTATCGGTCGAACGGCGGCTCGATCGCTGGACCACGACCGGCGACCTCGTGCGCGCCGCGCGCCTGCGCACGCTGCTGCCGATGCTGCGCACCGGCCTCTTCTGCGTGATCGCTCTCGTCGTCGTGCTGACCGGACTGAGCCAGCTCGGCGTGAACATCGGGCCGCTTCTTGCGGGCGCGAGCATCTTCGGCGTGGCGCTCGGCTTCGGCTCGCAAAAACTCGTGCAGGACTTCATCACAGGCATTTTTCTGTTGATGGAAAACGCGATGCAGGTCGGCGACTGGGTCACGCTCGCGGGCGTGTCCGGCACCGTCGAATATCTGTCGATCCGCACGGTGCGCCTGCGCGGCAGCGACGGCTCGCTCTATACCGTGCCGTTCAGTTCGGTATCGACGGTCAACAACACCAATCGCGGCATCGGCAATGCGGCGGTCCGCGTCAACATCGTATTCGGCCAGGACGTGGATCTCGCGATCGACACGCTCAAGGAAATCGGCGCCGGCCTGCGCGAGGAGGAGAAGTTCAAGGACGGCATTCTGTCCGACTTCAGCTTCTGGGGCGTCGACGCGGTGGACGGCTCGGCCGTCACACTGGCCGGCCAGATGCAATGCCGCGACTCGGCTCGCTGGGGCGTGCAGCGCGAATTCAACCGGCGCATTCTCGACCGCTTCCGCGAGCGCGGCATCGAGATCGCCAATCCGCAGCGCAACCTGCTGACGTGGGACCCGGAGAGCGTCGCGCCGCGCGTCGAAGCGGGCGAGCCGCCGAAGCAGGAACCGCAGCAGGAACCTTCGACGCATGCTTCCGGCGATGGTGCTTCGTCCGATGGCGCATCAAAGGGCGACGCGCCCGTCGAAGACCAGATCCCCGTCGACTCGAAGCCCGCGGGCGGACCGGGCACGCCCGCGAATCCGGGACCGACCTCGCCGCACGAGTGACGTACTGACTGACAGGGCGCCGGGCGCGCGCTATCTATTGAACCTGCCACCAGCGAGGCAACAGGCGGCGCACTTCGGGCCGCCTGTACCGGTCGTCGATCAGATGCACGACGCCCTCGTCGTGCTCGGTGCGAATCACGCGCCCCGCCGCCTGCACCACCTTTTGCAAACCGGGGTACAGGTACATGTATTCGTAGCCGCTGCCGAAGCGCGCCTCCATCGTGCGGCGCATCTGTTCGTTCACTTCGTTCATTTGCGGCAAGCCGAGCGTCGCGATGAATGCGCCGATCAACTGCTGACCGACCAGATCAACGCCCTCGGAAAACGCACCGCCCAGCACCGCGAAGCCGACGCCCTGGTCGGTGCCGCGAAAGCGCGCGAGAAATGCGTCGCGGGCGGCTTCGTCCATGCCCGGCTCCTGCGCCCAGACAGGCACGTCAGGATTGCGTTCGCGCATCAGCGCGACGACGCGTTGCAAATACTCGAAACTACTCAGGAACCCCAGGTAATTGCCGGGCTGCGCCGTGTACTGCCTCGCAATCAACTCGACGATAGGTTCCAGCGAACGGTCGCGATCGCGCCAGCGCGTCGACACGTTGCCCGCAACCCGCACTTGCAATTGCTCCGCGCGAAACGGCCCTTCGACGTCGAGCCATGACGTGTCCTCGGCGAGCCCCAACGTATCGCGGTAAAAATGATGCGGGCTGAGCGTGCCGGAGAACATGACCGTGGTGCGCGCGGCGGCGTAGCGCGGCGCGAGAAACGGCGCGGGAATCACATTGCGCACGCACAGCACGCAACTGGTTTTATCGCGCGGCGCGTGGCGGTCTGTCGTCAGCGTGATGTCGAAAATCGAATGCTCGCCGAACTGTTCGGCGAGCGCGACGAAATGCATCGCGTCGAAGAAGAAACGCAGCGACGTTTGATCGATGGAAAGCGGTGCTTCGGCAAGCTGATCCGTCACCGCGCCGATCAGATTCTGCGCGGCCGATAACAGCTTGCCCGGTACGTCGGCGTAGACCTCGTATGAAGCGGTCTGCGCGCGCTTGAGCGCATTCCATTCGCGTCGCAAGCGTTCGAGCGGCTTGCGCAACGTGGGCGGCGCCGTGTTGCGCGCAAGCCGCAACGCCGCCTGATCCAACGACGCCGTGTACATGCGGCGCGCGCGATCGAGCAGATTGTGCGCCTCGTCGACGAGCACGCCGACGCGCCACTGGTTGATCTGCGTGAGCGCGTAAAGCATCGCGCTGCTGTCGTAGTAATAGTTGTAGTCGCCGACTACGACGTCGGCCCAGCGCGCGAGTTCCTGCGCGAGGTAGTACGGACAGACGTCATGTGCGAGCGCCGCTTCGCGCACCGTGGCGCGATCGAGACGCGGCCCGGCAAGCGCCGCGCTGCGCGCCGCATCGAGCCGGTCATAAAAGCCGCGCGCGAGCGGACACGACTCGCCGTTGCACGCCTTGTCGGGATGCTCGCAGGCTTTGTCGCGCGCGACGAGTTCAAGCGTTCGCAGCGGCAACGGCGCAGCGCTCCGGCGCAGCGTTTCGATTGCATCGAGCGCGAGCGCACGGCCCGGCGTCTTCGCGGTCAGAAAGAACACGCGATCGATCTGCTCCGCCGCGCAGGCCTTCAGCAACGGAAAGATCGTAGCGAGCGTCTTGCCGATGCCCGTCGGCGCCTGTGCCATCAGCGGCTTGCCGTCGCGCGCCGCGCGATAGACGGACACCGCCAGTTCGCGCTGGCCGCTGCGAAACTGCGCGTGCGGAAACTGCAATGCGCCGAGCGCGGCATTGCGTGCCGCACGATGCGCTTCCTCCTGCACGGCCCAGTCGAGAAAGCGCTCGCATTGTTCGACGAAAAAAACCTCGAGCTCGCGCGCCGTATGCGTTTGCGTCAGCAACGTTTCCTTCTGACTGCCGACGTCGAAATAAACCAGCGCGACGGTCAATTGGCCAAGTCCGCGCGCGCGGCACAGCATATGTCCGTACACCAGCGCCTGCGCCCAATGCAGAGTGCGGTGATTCGCGGGCATGCGGTCGAGATCGCCGCGATGCGTCTTGATCTCTTCGAGACGATTGGCCGCCGGGTCGTAGCCGTCGGCGCGGCCTCGCACGGTCAGATTGCGATGCGTGGCAGTCAGCGTCATTTCGCTTTCGTAGCCGCTCGCGCGACGCCCCGCGACGGTCACGTGCCCCGCCATGCCTTCGAGCGAAGTCGGCGCGGGCGTGAACCGCAGATCGAGGTCGCCGCGTCTTGCGGTGAACTCGCACATCGCTCGCACGGCGACGATGTAGCTCATGCCGTGCGCTCCGCTGTGAATGTGGCGGGCGTGGCATTGCACTCGGCTTCGTCCGCCCAACGCACGTCGAGCACCCGCACCGGCATGCCGTGCTGTACACAATACGCGAGCCAGCGGATCTGGTTGTCCTGCAAGCGGTCGCCGGGTCCTTTCACTTCGATCAACTCGTAACGGCGCTCGGCGGGCCAGAAGCGGATCAGGTCGGGCAACCCCGAGCGATTGCCGCGCACATCGCGCAACAGACGTTCGAACCACGACCTCAGATGCGCGGCGGGCAGACAGTCGAGCGCCGTTGTCACGAGTTCGGGCGTGAGCAATCCCCAGAACACGAACGGCGATTGCACGCCGTCCTTCTCATGCAGATGCCGCAGAATCGTCTCGCGATACGCGCCGTTATCGAGTTGAGCCAGGCACGTGGCGAACTGCACGGCACGGCGCGCATGAAAATCCGGCGCGTGAAGATCGGCGGGACCGCGTTGAAACGGATGGAAAAACGCACCGGGCAACGCGGCGAATACTGGCTCCCAGCAGAGCAGGCCGAATAGCGAATTGATCAGCGCATTCTCGACGTAATGCACTGGCGCGGCGTCGCAAGTCAGATGATCGCGCACGACGTATTCGACGGCCTGCGGCGCTTGCGGCCTCGGCAACGTCAACGTGCTGCGCTCGGCCGCGCGCGCCGCCTGCACGCGAACCGCCGGCTCACCGAGCTTGCGCTGCAAACGCGGCAACATGCGTGCGATACGTTGCGCCTCTTCCTCGCTTTCCGGCGATGCCGCGGCCTGCGACGCGAGCGCGAGCGCCGCGTCGAAACGTTCGCTGCGCTCGAGCACGCGCATGCGCCGATGACGCGCGCCGGGCCACGCGCAACTCTCGTACACGGCGAGCGCCGATGGCCACATCTGCCGCCGTTCGCAATACTGGCCGATGCGAAACAGCAGCTTCGCGCGGCGCGTTTCGAGCCACGAATTAGACGTTTCGACTGCACGAACGCGCGCGACAAGGGCGTCGATCGCATCGCTGTACACTTCGTGATTAATCAGCGATCCGAACGATTCTATCGATTCAAGCTGATCGCGACATGCCTGCAACGCGAGATATACATCGACGTCCGCGCGCTGCTGAAATGCACGCGACGCCGGCCCGAACGCGACTTTCTCATACTGGAACACGCCAAGATCGGCGAGCACGAACTCGGACCAGTCCTGCTGCAGATTGCCGAAGAACATTAGCCGAAAGCGCTCGCAGAGCGGCGCAATGTCGACACGAAACACGCAATCGCTCGAATGCGCATGCCATGCGGACAACGGACGCGCGGCGCCGCCGCCATTCTCACGCTCATCTTCTTCCGCATAGAACGGACGCAATGCATCCAGCAACTCGGGCTTGCGTAGGCTGCGCGCGCCGGGAATCATCGCGAGCGCGTCCGCGAAAATATTCAGCAATTCGGCGCGCGTGGTGAGTGCAAAGAGATCGTCGAGCGTTAGATGCGGCGCCGCGTCCAGCCAGCCGAGCGCAGTAACAGGCGCGGCGGCGCGTAACGGGCAGCCGATTTCGTCGTAAGCCAGGCGGCTCGCGCGAAACAGCGTGCCCTTGCGCATCAGCATGCGGACCAGCAATGCGCGCGACGCTTGCGGCAATGACGCAAACGCGCCGAGAAAAGCGCGCTCGCCTGCATCGAGCAGATCGTCGTAACGTTGCGCGAGCCATGCAAGCGCACGCTCGAAGTTCAGCAGATAGTAAGGAGCGCCGGCGAGGGGATCCGGCGGAGCATCGGTTGCCACGGAGTTTGCAGGACCTGTACGTTTATACAGTGATGATAGCAAACTCCACTGCCGCTACGGCTTTGCCGCGAGCCACACCACCGTCAGCGAACGCACGCCCTGCGCGCCGCGAATCAGCACGCCTTCAATGTCCGCGGTCGCGGACGGCCCCGTGACAAGCGCCGCATAACGGGCATCGCGGAAGTCGTTGCGCCGGTAAACGTCCTGCAAACCGTCCACCAGTTGCGCCGGATCGAGCAGCACCACGAGATGCTGCACGATGTAACCCAACGCGTTGACCACGTACTCGCGTTCGCTGAACCACACCGAGCCCGTCTCCGCGACGCCGAAACGCGCGCGCACCACGCCGACGTCGATGTCCTGCAGCGATGCCGGTTCGGTGTCGGCGGTCAGCATGCGCGTGCCGGGCACTTCGGCTGTAGCCGATGCGATGGACACCGCCGCGCCGAACCGCTCGCGGATCAACGCGGCGACATCGGACGCGGCTTGCGCTTGCACGCATGTGCCGCCCATCATTTGCAATGCAGCCGCGAACCGCTCGCGCAGATCGCCGCCCATCGCGGGAAAGAGCGGCACATCGGGACGCGGACGCGCTGCCGGTTGCGCCTGCCGCACCTTCGCGAGAAAAGCCTCACGCGTTGCCATCGTCACCTCCGCGGTTTTTCCTGTACCAGGCGTGGAAGGTCTGCTTCGGCGCCTCGGGCAACTCGCGTTGCCTGCCCCAGATATTCAGCGGGTTATACAGCACGAAATTCGGCAGCCGCCGCAATGCGCCGCTCATCGACGCGACGGTCGCGCGATACAAGGTCGGACTCGCCAGCAGGCGCCCCGCCATCTTCAACACTTCCTGCTTCACGAACGGCACTTCATGACGCTCGGCGATTACCGTGCGCCATTTGTAGATCTGCTCGTGAATATTGATCTTCACCGGACACACGTTCGTGCAACTGCCGTTGAGCGTCGACGCAAACGGCAACGCGCTATAGCGCTTCAGATCGAAGGTCGGGTTGATGATCGCGCCGATCGGCCCGGAGTAAGTGCCGCCATACGACAGCCCGCCGCTGCGCCGGTAGACCGGGCACGTATTCATGCATGCGCCGCAGCGGATGCATTTGAGCGAGTACCAGAAGTCCTCCATCGCGAGCCGCTCCGAGCGGCCATGATCGACGAGGATGTAATGCATCTCCGTGCCCGGACGCGGCGCGCGGAAATGCGAGGTGTATTGCGTGATCGGCGAACCCAGCGCGCTGCGCGACAGCATGCGGATAAACACGCCGAGATCCGCGACCTTGGGAATCAGCTTCTCGATACCGATCGACGCGATATGCAACGGCGGCACATTCGCCGAAAGATCCGCGTTGCCTTCGTTTGTGCACACCACGACCGTGCCCGTCTCCGCGACGGCGAAATTGCAGCCCGTCATACCGGCCGTTTTTTCGCGCACGAAATAAGGCCGCGTATTCATGCGCTGGCTTTCCGCGAGATAGTGGATATCGCTATTGTTCGGGTCGGTGCCGATGGTTCGGCCGAACAGTTGCGCCACGTCCGCGCGCAACTTGTGGACCGCGGGCACGACCATATGGCTCGGGTCCTGATGATCGAGTTGCTGGATGCGCTCGCCGAGATCGGTTTCCATCACCGTAATGCCGCGCGGTTCGAGATACTCGCGCATCTTGCATTCGTCGGTGAGCATCGACTTACTTTTGACCAGCGTGGTCATGCCGCGCGCGGACATGATCTGATAGACGAGCGCGTTGTGCTCTTCCGCCGTGGACGCCCAATGCACCACGACCCCGTTCGCCTCCGCTGCCGCGGCAAACTGTTCGAGGTACTCGGACAAATTCGACAGCGTATGTTCCTTGATGCCCGAGGCGAGTTCGCGCAGCGTCTCCCATTCGGCAATGCCGTGCGCCTGCGCGTCGCGCTTCTCACGCAAATCCCACAGACGCTTGTCGTGAAACGCAACGTGTTCAGTCTTCCTGATGAACTCGCCGGCCGCCTTCGCGTGGTCGATGCGGCTCATGCGCGTGCCCCGTTCAGCACCTGAGCGATATGGATGAAGCGCGCGTCGGCCTTCATGCGTTCGGCGCAGCCTTGCTGATGCATCAGACACGACATGTCGCCCGATACGATGTATTGCGCGCCTGCGTTCAGATGATCGCGCACCTTGTCCTGCCCCATGCGCACGGAGACAGGCTCTTCAGTGACAGAGAAAGTGCCGCCAAAACCGCAGCATTCATCCGGTCTGGACGGTTTGACGAACTCGATGCCCTTCACGCCTTCGAGCAACGTGCGTGGTTTCGAAAACGGCTGCCCCGCGACTTCCGATACCGACGCTTCCTTCAGATGCCGCAACGCGCTGCAACTGTTATGCAAGCCGACGCGATACGGAAACTCAGCCCACGGAAATTCGCGCGCGCCGACCACGTCATGCAGAAACTCGACGAGTTCATAAGCACCTGCGCGCACGTTTCTGACTTTATCCGTCTGCTCGATCGCGGTCAGATGCTCCCGCACGTGATGGATACAGCTCGCCGAAGGTCCGACGATGTAGTCATAGCCCGCGAAGTTGCGCGCAAACACGCGCTCGGCGCCGGCCGCGTCCGCGTGCGCGCCGCTATTGGCCATCGGCTGGCCGCAACAGGTTTGCTCCTGCGGATAGTCGACCTCGATGCCGAAGCGCTCCAGCAATTCGAGTGTGGCGATGCCGACCTCGGGGTAGAACGCGTCGATAAAGCACGGAATAAAGAGGGCGACTTTCATGAGTTCATTGGACGGAACGCGGCAGGAGACAACGCCGGCGGTCATGTTGGCAAGGTTGGTCAGCTTGGTCTGACCAAAAATATAAGGAAGTCCCCGGTTCGTGTCAATCGGAAGATCGCGACGGGCGCTGAGCGACAGGCGCCCGCGACCGCCCATAAACGTCTACAGCTTCGCCGCGTCTTCCTGATAAATCTCGCGCACAAACGCGAGATGCCGTTCAGCGGCCTTACGCGCTTTTTGCGCGTCGCGCGCCATGACCGCGTCGTATATGGCCTGATGCTGGCTCATCAACTGCTTTTCCATCGCCTCGTCGTAATCGATCAGCCGATGGTACTGGCGCATGCCTTCGCGAATCAGCGTATGGATGCCGTGCATCACATGCGCAAGCGCGATGTTGTGCGTGGAGTCGGCAATGGCGAGGTGAAACGCGGCGTCCAGTTCCGCGAGATTGTCACGATCCTGCGATCGCGACGCCGCCTTCAACGCTTCAAACGCGGCCTTGATCTTGCGAAGATCGGCGGCTGTCGCGCGCTCGGCGGCATACACCGTCGAAATGGATTCGAGCCCCTGGCGCAATTCGAGAATATCGGCACTGGTACGCGGATTCTGCAAAAGCAGTTCGGCGAGCGGCCCCGAAATAAGCGGCGCGGTCAGTTCCACCACCGTAAAACCGCCCCGCCCTGACGTGGCGATATAACCGTCCGACTCGAGCCGGATCAGCGCCTCACGCAGCGAGGGCCGCGAGACCGCCAGTTGCGTGGCGAGATCGCGTTCCGCCGGCAAGCGGTCGCCCGGCATCAGCACGCCGTCCGAGATCAATTGCTTGATCTGATCGGCGACTACGTCGGAAAGCCGCTTGCGCGTGAAGGACTGAATCGGGCGAAAGTGCATAGGCGGCGGCTCGTAAAGCCGGATGGTTCAAGGTTCGTTGGCGAATGCAAGGCACTTGCAGGCATTCGCGGAATCGCGAATGAATTATACCGTCGCCACAAACGCCGCAATCCGCTTGCATGCCTCGGCAAGACGTGCCTCATCCACCACGAAGCCCAGGCGCACGAAGCCGTTAGCGGTCTCGCCAAACGCGCTTGCGTCGAGCACCGACACCCCTTGGGCACGGAACAGCCGCCACGTGAAATCCATCGTATCGAGACCTGTGCCGCTGACGTCGACCATCATGAACATGCCGGCTTCGGGAAGCAGGCAGCGCAAGCGCGGAATGCGGCTCAAATGTTCGAACACGACATCGCGGCGGCGCCGGTAAATCTCGCGCATTTCATCGACGATTCGCGCCTTCTCTTGCAGCGCCGTCAGCGCGGCCTGCTGGATGAAACCCGGCAAGCCGTACAGCATCGCGAGCGCGAGCCGCCCCATGTGTTCGATCAATTGCGTCGGCCCGATTGCCCAACCGACGCGCCAGCCGGCCATCGCATGCGATTTCGACAGACTGCCTAGCGTCACCGTGCGCTCCGCCATGCCCGGCAGCGACATGATGCTCATATGTTCGCGCTCGAACGTGAGGTCGGCATAGACTTCGTCGGACAGCACCCACAGATCGTGCTCGTAGGCGACGCGCGCAATCCGCTCGAGATCCGCGCGCGGCATGACGACGCCGGTCGGATTGCAGGGCGTCGCGAAGAAGATCGCCTTGGTGCGCGGGGTGACCGCTCTTTCGAGCGCGTCGCAGTCGAGGTGGAACGCACGCGCGGGGTCCACCGGCACCGGCACGAGCGTCGCGCCGGCCGCGCGCACGCAGGCTTCGTATGTGAGGTACATCGGCTCGGGAACGATGACTTCGTCGCCTGCTTCGAGCAGACACAGCGACGTGGCGAACACGCCGTTTTGCGCGCCCGCGGTGAGGATCACGTTGGCCGGCGCGACGGCGACGCCGCTCATGCGCGAGTGTTCGCTCGCAATCGCCGCACGCAACGGATCGCGGCCGGAGACCGCGCTGTAGTGCGTATCGCCGCCGCGCAACGCGTCGACGGCGCGCTCGACGATCGGCGCAGGCGTCGCGAAGTCGGGGTCTCCGACGCTGAGCACGATCACGTCCTCGCCCTTCGCGGCCGCCTGCTGCGCGACCCGATGAATTTCCCACGCCGACGTGCGCCTGCCTTGCAGACCTTCTACCCGACTCGAATACTTCATCGCGCTCACCCGTTTCCGATTTGACCCGCCAATGTAATGGGGCGTGCGCGAAACGTCCAGATACGAAAAAGCGCCACGCGGGCGGACAGTCTCGCGTGGCGCTTCAGTTTCGATCGAATCACCGCATGCAACAAGCGTCGAGCCGACTCAATTCGCGACTCGAACTCGCGGCTCAAACCTGGCGGCGCAACTCCGCCGGCGGCACTTTCATCAGATGACGATACTTCGCGACCGTGCGGCGCGCGACGAGCACGCCCTGATCGGCGAGCATCTTCGCAAGCGTCACATCGGACAGCGGATCGCGCGTGTTTTCCGCGGCGATCATTTCCTTGAGCAGCGCGCGCACCGCGGCGGCGGAACAGGTGCCGCCGCTTTCGGTGCCGAGTTCGCGCGGGAAGAAATGCTTGAATTCGAAAATGCCGCGGGGCGTGGCCATATATTTGTTGCCCGTCGCGCGCGAGATGGTCGATTCGTGAAGACCGAGTTCGTCGGCGACATCGCGCAGCACCATCGGCTTCAGCGCGATTTCGCCGTACTGGAAGAACGCCTTTTGATGCGCGACGATGCATTCGGCCACGCGTTGAATCGTATCGAAGCGTTGTTGCGCATTCCTGATCAACCAGCGGGCTTCCTGAAGCTGCTGCGCGAGCGGCGAACGGCTCGCGCCCGCGGACTGCGCGAACAGCTCGGCATACATGCGATGAATCCGCGCGCGCGGCTGCACGGCGGGGTTGATCGTCACGACCCACTTGTTACGCACCTGACGCACGATCACATCGGGCACGACGTAGTTGTCCTCGGTACGGCCATAGCAGTTGCCCGGCTTCGGGTCGAGCTTGCGCACGAGCGCGCAGGCCACGCGTAACTCTTCTGCGCTGCAGCCAATCTGCTTCTGCAATTCAGCCTGCTCGCGACGCGCGAGCCGTTCGAGATGATGCTCGACGATCTGCCGCGCCACGTCGCGCCCCGGCGTCTCCGCGGGCAACGCGTTGACCTGCAGCAGCAGGCATTCCGACAGCGAACGTGCGCCGAGACCCGGACGGTCGAGCGATTGCACGAGGCGCAGCGCCACCAGCAATTCTTCTTCGGTCAACTCGGGCTCGAGATCGACGCTGTCCGCGAGATCCGCGAGGTCCTGGCGTAGATAACCGTCGTCGTCGAGCGCCTCGATGATGAAGCGCGCGACGGCGCGATCGCGGTCGTCCAGCCGGTAAAGACGCAGCGCGTCATGCAACTGCTCGCGCAAGGTCGGCTGCGAGCGCGCCCATTCGGCCGGATCGCTGCCGTCGGAATCGCCGTTCTGGCGTGCGGAACTGCGGCTGCTGTAGTCGCCCGAGAAGTCGCCCGGCATGTCGTCCGGGCCGCCGCTGTCGAGCGTCTCGCTCGTCACCGCTTCGGCTGGCAATGCGTCGGGCTCGGCGGCCGCGACCGCATCGGTGGCGGGCAGCGCGCCGGCTTCGTCGGGGGTCGGCGTTGCGAGCGCGACGTCTTCCGTTTCCGACGAATCGTATTCGAGGAAGGGGTTCGTATCGAGCGCGGTTCGCAACTCCTGCTGGAACTCCAGAGACGATAGCTGCAACAGACGCACGGACTGCTGCAAGCGCGGCGTGAGTGCAAGAGACTGCCTTGTGCGAAGTTCAATTGAAGGCATCGTGTTGAGGTCCCATGAATAGCTGAAGTAAAGAGCAACCTGAACAGAGCAACTGCCGTACCAGCTTTTGCAACACGCTGTTTTTTCTAGCCTTTGCTTTTTCGGGCTTGCGAATTGCGGCCCCGCGCGGCGCCTTTTTTACAAGCGAGGCGGCAAATTCCGGGTTCACTTCTTATCTTTTGCTCCGCCCTTTCGTGGCGTGCTGAGCGCTTATTCATCAGCGGAAAAGCGCCGCTGCAATCGGGGCTCGACCGGCTTTGCACTGCGCGGACTGATCCGCGGGCACAGACTTTGCGACCCGGCTCTATGTGGACGGACGCGTGTCCTCGCATCCGGCGCTAATCGTTTAACGACTGAGGCGCAACGACTGCGAAGACCCGGCCGGTGTCGATAACGGGCCCTGACGGAACCGTAGCGGCAACGATCCCACGCGAGTCATCGGCGGCGCAGGCCGCGATCGACCGCAGGCAACAAGACCGCCATTTCATCAACACCCGAAGGAGGAACCATGAAGACCATCCATCTGTTGAAGACCGCAGGCAGCATCGCGTGTGTCGCATTCGCACTGAACGCTACCGCGCAAACCAGCGCCTCGGCGCCGCCCGCATCGTCGGAAAGCATCGGTCAGCATATCGACGACGGCACGATCACCACCAAGGTCAAGGCAGAACTGCTGGGCGCGAAGAACGTGAAGTCCACGCATATCCATGTGAAGACGCGCAAGGGCGTCGTGTGGCTCACGGGCACCGTGCCTTCCGCCGACGATAAACTCGCCGCCCAGGACGTCGTGGAAGGCGTGAAGGGTGTGACGAGCGTCAAGAACCGCCTGAAAATCGCAGCCGAGTAAATGCGGTTGCAGGGAGCCCGGCGCGTTTCATGAATTCCGCGCCGGGCAAAGAGAAAGCCGTCCGCATGCGGACGGCTTTTTTGCGTGAACGCGAGGCTTAGCCGTTAGCTCTTCGCCGCATACTGATCGCGCAGATCACGCACGCGGTCGTGGTTCTGCAGCACGCCCTGATATTGACGCTCAACGATCGCGCGCACATCCGCGGGCAATTCTTTTTCGAGCGCGTCGTGATAGCTCTTCTTCGCGACGTCCTCGCCCTTCTCGACCTCGACGAGTATCTGATGATCGCTGCGGTCCGTCACCGCCGACTTCATGTCGACCCAACCGCGGTGCAGCGCGCCGCTCACGCTGCCGCCCGTTTCCGGCTTGCCGCCCAAGCGCTGAACCACATCCTGCAGTTCGCGTGCGCCGCGGGCGCAGTCTTCGGCACGCGTGAGGAAGAGCGTCTTCAACTGCGTGTCGCGCGCATCTTCGGCTGCCTTGCGAAAGCCCTTTTCTCCATCCTTCGATGTTTCGACGAGATCGTTCAGCACGGAAACAACGTTCGTAGCCATTCAATACCTCCAAGGGGTTTCGTTAATCGCGGAATCCGTCGCGAGGGTTAGCGCGTGTGTTGCCATGCGCGTGCCCCTGCTTTGTCGTGAGTTGCTCATGAACTGCTCATGAATGCATACGCGACGGAGTTCACTCAACTACTCGCACGGCGCGTGCCTGGCGTGTCGAACGACGCATGCACAGCAAGCTGTTGGGATTGGCATGTGCGTTGCTCTCTTCATCTCGCCCGCACGATGTCATGCAGTGCACAAGAGTTGAAAAGAATTGCGGGCAGCAACGACAGGGAGAGCAACATCATGAAGATCAGCAGCGCAGAGCTTCTGGCCACCGTCGCAATCGTCACATCGGCGGGCGTGTTTCAGATTCGTCAGCATATGGAGCCGCCTACAGGCGTTACGGCAAGCACGCCCGAAAGCGTACGAACAGCGCCTTCGTCGTGCGGCACGTCGCGCAACGGCATCATTCCGGCTTCATGCGAGCCGGCGCGCGAGCAACCGCCGGCGGAGCATGCGCTGCCTTTGCCGCAGCGCGGCGCCGCACGCGTCTGGGTATAAACCGCAAGGGTCCAAGGCAAGCTGTACGCGTGTTCCGCGGTTTGCGGTCCGTAAAAGAAAAGGCCCGACATTAAGTTGTCGGGCCTACTCGCTGTTACGCAGCGCTCATACGAGCGTCCATCAAGCGCGCTTCTCGCTGTACTCGTTGAGCGGCACCGGCTGCTTCAACGGATCGAAGTCGGCCCAGCGCCCCTGCTGCCAACGGCCCGTTGCACGTTCGATCGACACACCGCCCGCTTCACGCAGCACGCGCGCCGCCTCGAGCTGATTGTCGGGCGATACGTGCACGGCGACGAGCACGCCCGAATCGCGCGCCTCCTGGTGAAACACCGCGCCGTTTCCTGCGTCGCCGTCCTTGCGTGTGCGCCACATCGCGCCGGCAAGCGAGCCGATATAGGCGCCGACGCCCGCCGCAATCACAGAGACAAGCAGCGGCGCCGAGAACGCCGCGAAGATGCCGACGCCGATGATCGCGCCCGCCACCGCGCCGACCGTCACGCCGAGACCGGCGCCCTTCGGCGCGCCTTTCGCACCGGCGTCGGTATGCACGTCGCCGTCAATCGGAAAACGCGCATGCTGACCGCGCGGATTGACGAAGAAAAGCGTGACGTCTTCTTCGACGAAGCCTGCATTAAAGAGTTTTTGCGCCGCTTCCTCAGCGGCGGGAAAAGTCGTAAAGCGTGCTGCGACGATGAGTGACATAAGGCCTCCTTGCATCGTGATGCGTTTTTACAGACGACGCTCGCGAACCGCGGTGCGCCTTGTGGCGAGGAGTTGACGAAGACCGGCGGCGAGCAGCGGAGCAGCGGCGCGATGGACTCAGGCAGCGTTGCCGCGATCGGGTTCCATGCCTTCCACCCGGAACAGTCCGCTATGCAAGATTACGCCTTCGCCGTTGTTCTGGTCGAGCGCTTCGGCGCATACCGAACGGATCCGGTTGCGGCCCTTGTCGAAGGCCTCCATCAAGGCGCTTTCGAGCGGCGACTGCGCGCCGAAGTGATCCTCGAGCGCCTCGACGGTAATCGCGCAGACAACCGGTTCGCCGTCCACGCGCGCCATGAAGCGAACCGTCAGGTTCGCGCCGTCGAAGGTCGGCTTGTCGTCGGGGAAAGTGATCTGCATAAGGGAGTCCTCATAGGCAGGCCGCGGCAGGATAGCGTTCATGATGAAGAACCCTTCATGGTGCCGGCGAGCTGCTTCGCCATCTCGAGATGATGCTTGATGATGGGCAGCGCGCGCGCCGCCGCAGCCTTCAGTTGCGAGTCGGTGCCGCTCTGGCTTTGCTGCTGGAACAGATCGACCGCTCGCTGATGCGCCTCGACCCCGACCTGCTCGACGTACGCTTCATCGAACTGCTGGCCCTTGAGCGTTTGCAGTTTGCCGACGAGTGCCGAATCGGCCGCACCCGCCGCCGGCAGCCGCTTCTTCGCGGCGAGCGCGGCCATGCTTTGCGAGAGCTTTGTATGATCGGTGATCATCTGCTGCGCGAACTTCTTCACACGCGGATCACGCGAATTCTTCAACGCGATCTTGCTCGCGGCGATTTCGGTGGCGTCGGATTGCGAAGCGTCCTGGATGAACTGCTGATCCGCGGGCGAGAGCTGCGTGCCGCCCGCGGGCGCATCGCTTGCAGGGGCGTCGCTTGCCTGCGCGTGGACCGCGCCGGCCGACGCCACGCCAAGACCGAGCGCGACAGTCATCACTTGTAGGGAATACCGTAGTTTCATGCTTTTTCTCCCTTGCTTACGGAGTCACCGGCGCTGCTCGCTCGCCGCATGCGCGAATCGCGTTGCGCCGCTCATGCCGCCTTGCGTTTGGACAGTTGCCCGATCAGCGCCTTGTTGAATGCGGGAATGTCATCGGGCTTGCGGCTCGAAATCAGGTTGTTGTCTTCCACCACTTCCTGATCGACCCATGTGCCGCCCGCGTTGCGAATGTCGTCCTGCTGACTCGGCCAACTCGTCACCGTTCGACCCTTGATGATTCCCGCCGATACGGGCAGCCACGTGCCGTGGCAAATCACCGCGATCGGCTTCTTCGCGCTGTCGGCGGCTTTGACGAAGGCCTGCGCCTGCGGCAGCAAACGAATCGCATCGCCGTTCACCACGCCGCCCGGTAATACGACTGCGTCGTAGTCGTCGGCGGTGGCTTTGTCGAAAGTCGAATCGACGTCGACCGTGTCGCCTTTGTCGACGTGCTTGAAGCCCTGGATCTTGCCCGGCTTCTGTGAAATCACATGCACGGTCGCGCCCGCTTCGGCAAGCGCGCGTTTCGGCTCGACCAGTTCCGCCTGTTCGAAACCGTCGACTGCGAGTACCGCTATCTTCAGACCGTCGAGGCTGTTAGCCATTGCGTTCTCTCCTTCAATTCCAGTGCGGGGCGGCACGCGTTCGACGCGGCGGCCTCCGTGATTTGCTACTCATTGACTATGCGGCAGCAAGGCATGTGCCTGCCGCCCGCGCGTGCCCGTTGATCTGGCTGCGCCGCCCGCTGGGCCGGCGTTGCGGCGCGTTGGGTGTGAACCGGACAGGTCGATTAAAGACCGGTGGGGTCCTCGTCGAGACCGTCGTCGCCGTCATCGGCTGCCGATGGCCGCACGATGTGATCGGGCTCGATATCGCGATCGGGATCGAGCGTCGAATCGCCGTCGGCTGCGGCGCGCTCCCCGGTGCCGGCGCGATCGGTGTCGCTGGCGAGTTCGGCTTCCCCGGTTTCGAGCGCGTGATTGTCCAGTTCAGTTTCGACGTCGAACTCGTGACGCTTCTCGCCGGCGACATCGCTGCCGCTATCGGACGAATCGCTCGGTCCCAACGTGCCCGTCGTGCCGGAGGTCTGCTTCACCACCTGTTGCGGCTCTTCATCGGGATTCAGCGTGCTGCTCATGGCGCTCTCCTTTTCGGTTGGGTTTGCGTTTGCGTTGCGCTTGCGCTTGCGTTTGCGTTTGCGTTGATACGTATGACGTTGTTCGCAAGGACCGTTCCGCCCGCACACTCGCAGCGTATGCGCCAGGCACCGGCCTTGCTCCGGGCCATCACTGGCGCAACGCGCTTCACGCTTGAAAGTTCTACCTGCGAAGATGGCTATGACGAACAGCACAACTCAAAACGGTCATGCATCGACCGACGACAGCGCGAAGCAGGCCGCGCCCGCCGCGATGCCGCCTGGTTTGCGCCACGCCGACGACAGCAAGCCTGGCTACACACGCAAGCGCGAGAAAGAAGGCTTCGCGTATTTCGACGTCGAAGGAAAACGCATTGAAGACGAAGCGGAAATCCAGCGCATCAACTCGCTTGCGATTCCGCCCGCCTATGAGGACGTATGGATTTGCCCCGATCCGCGCGGCCACATTCAGGCGACCGGACGCGACGTGCGCGGCCGCAAGCAATACCGTTATCACCCGCGCTGGCGCGAAACGCGCGACGCGGACAAGTACGAACGCATGGCGGAATTCGGCCGCGCGTTGCCAAGGATTCGCGCCCGCGTCGCGCGCGATCTCGAACTGCCGGGCATGCCTGCCGACAAGGTGTTCGCGGCCGTCGTGCGGCTGCTCGATACGACGCTCGTGCGCGTCGGCAGCGTCGAATATGCGCGCGAAAATCAGTCATACGGTTTGACGACGCTGCGCAAGAAACATGTGAAAGTCGAAGCGGGACAGTTGCGTTTCAGGTTTCGCGGCAAGAGCGGCATCGAGCACGACGTCACGGTCGACGACCCACGCGTGAAGCGCATCGTGCGGCGCTGTGCCGAACTGCCGGGGCACGACCTGTTCCAGTATCTCGACGAGGACGGCACGCGCCATACCGTCGGCTCCGCCGACATCAACGACTATCTGCGCCGTGCAAGCGGCGCCGACTTCACCGCGAAAGACTATCGGACATGGGCCGGCAGCGTGTATGCGCTCGCGACGCTGCGGCGCCTCGTGTGCGAGAGCGCCACGGAAGCGCGGCGCCATATCGTCGCGACCGTGAAGGAAGTCGCGGGCCTGCTGCGCAATACGCCCGCTGTCTGCCGGCGCTGCTATATCCATCCGGCCGTCATCAGCGCCTTCGAAGCCGACGAATTGCAGACCTTGCCGCCGGGCCAGTCGAGGCGCGGTCTGAAAGTGGACGAAGTGGCGTTTGCCGCGTTGCTCGCACATGCGGAAAAACGCGCGGCGAAACTCGCGCGTCAGGCGGGCGCGAAGGGCCGCAAGCTGCGCGAAGCACAAGCCGCCGACAGCATCAACGGCTCGATTTCGACGCTGCTTCAGAAGTCGCGTGTGATTCGCAAGGAAGCGAACAAGGCAGCAGCGAAAGCCGGCGCAAAAACCGGCCGGGCTGCCCGCGGGACGGTCAACGAGGAAGTCACCGGAAAGGCCAGCCGGAAAAACCGGCGCGCGAAGCGCGCGGCGAGCCGCAGGCGAGCGCGTCGGCTCGCCGCAGTCCGCGGGCAAACCCGCAGCGAGTTGAATCGGCTCACTTCGGATCAGCGCTGCGCTGCATGATTGCACCGCGTACACCGCGCAATTAGTTCGGGTAACGAATCACATTTTCTCCTCGAACGCGGCCATCACGAGCCACACGTCGCGCTCGCCGTCGCGGATTTCCGCGGCCAACGCATAAGGATCGCGCGGATCGCAAATCTGCGCGAGCGCTTCATGCGCGATCTCGCCGTTGGGGAACACGCGCTCGGTCAAGGGCCGGACTTCCTGCTTGCCTTCGAACATGCGCTGATCCCTGCGATACACGAGCGTCTGCGATTTCCAGTCGCGAAAGCATTCGAGTACATGCGCGAAATCGCCGCCGCAGATGTTCGACTGATAGTGAATTCGGTTGTTCATGATGAGGTCTCCCACAGATGCGTAGATTCACGATGCTCACCATGAATCGAGCAATCGACATGCCGAGCGCATTCTTTACAACGCGTTCGAAAGCACGGCAGCGGCGCAGGAATTTCAATGGGGCGCGCATCATTTACGCGGACCGCGCGAGCGCGTGGCAAACGCTTGGCGAAAGCGGACGAGGAACGCGCGTTGCTGCACTCGTCATCACCCCCAAACCTGCGAAGGAGACAGATCATGGTCATGCAAAGTCAGACGCAAGGCACGCAAGGCGCACGCATCGTCGGTAAAGGCAGCGCGACGGCGGAAGGCCCGGGCCCGGACGTAATGGCGGCAGACACACTCGACGACAACAGAGTGCTCAGCAGCGACGGCGAGGATATCGGCAAGATCAAGGACATCATGCTCGACGTGCGCTCAGGGCGTATCGCGTATGCAGTGCTTTCGAGCGGCGGCTTCCTCGGCATCGGCGACAAACTGCTCGCCATTCCGTGGCACGCGCTCACGCTCGACACCGAGCAGAAATGCTTCGTGCTGAACATGCCGGCCGAGCGCGTGAAAAACGCGCCGGGGTTCGACAAGGACCATTGGCCGTCGATGGCGGACGCGACATGGGCCACGTCCGTGCACCAGTACTACGGCAGCGAGCCGTACTGGAGCCGCGACCGCTTCGACATGCGCGATGACGCCGGCGTCGGCGATATTCCGGCAGGCTCGTCGGACGCGCCGGAAGCCGGTGGCGTGAAGCTGTAATCAGCGAGGCACGCGAAACCGCGCGGTTCGCTGCGCGGTTTATAGACTACGCGCCGGCATGCCGCCGTTGCGGCGGCCGGCGCTTTTAATTTCGAACGAGAGAACGGCGTCGCGAATAGCGCATCACGAATCGCGCATCACGCATGCAAAGCGAGTACGACCCGCAAACAGCACCAGACATCTGGCAAAGGAGGCGGCTCCGATGGCCACCAGCAAGACCACCCGCAAGACGAAGCGCCCGAAGGCGCGAAGCCGGTCCGGACGTCCGCCGCGGCAACGTCACGCGCAGGCTCATGCGGCGCAGCACAAGAAGGCGTCGCGCGCGAACGGCGGCAAGAGCCCGCACAAGTGGTCGCATCACGTGATGGAAACGAGCGACGCGATGGACCTCCAGCGGGACATCTTCAAGAACGGCAACGCGGACGAAATCGCGCAGTCGCTCAAACAGTCGTCGACGAAAAGCCGCCGCCGCAAAGGCACACCGTTTCAATCGGCGATGTCGATGCTCAACTTCTACATCAACCGCGCGGGCCGAAACCTGCCGAAAACTCGCCGCGCAACGCTGGAGCAAGCCAAGCGCAAGTTGCGCGAAGCGTTTGGACGCGCGCCCTGAAGCCGCTTTCGTCCGCATCCATTCGCCTTTCACCGCATTCATGCGCGCTCTGACGCATCACATGCGCTGCCATGCCCTCATGTGCGCGTGACGCATCAAGGCTTGCGCCCTTCCACCCCGGCCGGCACGCGCCGTTTGCATGCCGGCCTTGACTGGATGCTCATGCACGAAACTTTGTGGTTTCTCATCGTCGGCTCCGTGCTCGTTTTCATGGGCGTGGCCGCGACGACGCTGCGCCGCCTGCCCGTCAGCGCGGCGATGGTGTATGTCGCGATCGGCTACGCGCTCGGGCCGCCGGGCGTCGGACTGCTGCATCTCGACATGGCCGCCGACGCGCACTTGCTGCGCATGCTCACCGAAGTCGCGCTGCTGGTGTCGCTCTTCGCGATCGGGTTGCGCCTGCGCGTCGGCGTGCTCGACAAACTGTGGATGGTGCCGCTGCGTCTCGGCTTTCTTGCGATGCTCGCCACCGTGCCGCTGCTCGCCCTCTTCTGCGTGTACGTGCTTCATCTCGGCTGGGGGCCCGCGATTCTGCTGGCCGCGATTCTCGCGCCGACGGACCCGGTGCTTGCCCACGACGTGCAGGTGCATAACCCCGGCGATCACGATCTGTTGCGATTCGCGCTCTCCGGCGAAGGCGGTCTGAACGACGGCATCGCGTTGCCTTTCGCGATGATCGGCCCTCGCGTTTTGCGCGATGCACGGCGCGGGCGCGGGCGACGTGCTCAACCTCAAACTCGCCGCGTCCGCCGTGTGGGGCGTGCTCGGCGCCATAGCGATCGGCGCGCTGCTCGGCTGGGTGACGACCCATGCGGTCGCCTGGCTGCGCACGCGCTTTGCGCATGCGCTCGGCCTCGAAGGTTTCTTCGCGCTCGGGCTGATCGGCCTGTCGTTCGGCGCGGCGCAGCTCGCGCACACCTACGGTTTTCTCGCGGTGTTCGCGGCGGGCGTGTCGATGCGCCGCGTCGAATATCGCGCGAGCGGCGGCACGTCGCCGCGCGAAACGATCGGCACCGTCGATTCCGCCGACGTCGAAGCGACCGCGTCCGATCCCGACAAGGCGCACGCGTTCATGACCGAGTCGGTGCTCGGCTTCACGATCGAACTGGAACGTATCGCCGAAGTGATCATCATGGCGATGGTCGGCAACGTGCTCGCCACACTCGCCGCGCCGCTCTTCACGTGGCAGGCGCTCGCGCTCGTCATTGCGCTCTTCATGTTCGTGCGGCCGGCGTCGGTCGCGTTGTCGTTGATCGGCTCGGCCGCTTCGCCGACGCAGCGCCGCCTGATGAGCTGGTTCGGGATTCGCGGCGTGGGCTCGTTCTACTACCTCGCGTATTCGCTCGAACACGGGCCGGCCGCCGACATCAAGCCGCTCGTGCCGCTCGCGCTCGCGGTGGTGACTGCGTCGGTGGTGATTCACGGCGTGTCGGCGACGCCGCTGATGAACCGTTATCGCCGGCTGCGTCGTAGCGAAAGCTAGAATACGGGCGGGCTCTTGCCGCTCGCGTACCTTTCGTTTTCACCAGCCTTTGCTACCTCGCCCGCCGATGACTCCTTCCGATCACCCAGCACGAACGAAACGCGCAAGCGCCGGCGAGTCGCTGTTCGCCTTCCTCAAATCGCTGCCGTTCGGCGAGCGGCTCGTCGAAGGCAGTTTGATGGCATTGCAGGCGGTGACGGGCGCGAGCCTCGCGTTCGGCATCGGCCAGGCGCTCCACACCGAGCAGGCGTTCTGGGCCGCGATCACCGCCATTGCCGTGAGCCAGCACAGCTATATCGACACGCGTAAGCTGTCGCGCGACCAGTTCATCGGCGCGATGGTCGGCGGGCTGTGCGGGCTCGCGGGCGCGACGCTCGGCGACGGCTATTTCGCGGCCTACGCGGCGACGGTGGCGGCGGCCATCGTGATCTGCTGGATCGTCAACGTGGGCAGCGCGGCGCGGCTCGGCGGCATCACCGCGACCATCATGCTGCTGGTGCCGGGCATCGGTCCCGCGTGGGACAGGGCGATCCTGCGCCTCGGCGAAGTGACGCTCGGCACCGTGTGCGCGTTGCTGGTCGCATGGTTGATGTCGGTTGTCGAAAAACGCGTGTTCGGCGCGGGCGACGATGGGCGCTGAGGGCCAGGGTTCGCCGTCCGCGCTAGTTAGTTGCAGAGCCGGCGCCGCTGTAGTACGGCAGACGCCGGTAGCGGCACGGCGTCACGCCGACGTTTTGCTGAAACGCCTTGCCGAACGCCGCTTCCGATTGATGGCGCATCGTTTCGCCGATTCTCGCGGCGCTGCGCTGCGGTCCGGCGCTGCAGGTCGCAGGCGATCGTCGATCGTCATACGGACCTGCGTGCGGAAAGCCGTGCAACGGATCGCGCAGCGCGTTCAGCAGCAAGGCCGACGAGCCCGGCGTATCGACGAAGCGGCCGCACTTCACGCAAAGCGTCACACCAGACGGCGCGCTTCCTCCAGTTGCTTGCGGCGCGCCTCGCCCTGGCGCGCGAGCATCCAGCCCGGATACTCGGCGGGCAGCGCGCTCACCTGATCGAGCTTCGCCAGGTCGTCAGCGGTGAGCGCGACGCCGGTGGCCGCGATGTTGTCGTCGAGTTGCTCGACTTTCTTCGCGCCGACGATCACCGACGTCACCACCCGCTGATGCAGCAGCCACGCCAGCGCGATCTGCGCGACCGACACGCGCTTAGCTTCGGCGATCTCGCGCATCGCGTCGATACAACCGTACGCGCGCTCGCGATCGACCGGCGGGAAGTCAAACGTGGTGCGACGGCTGCCCGCTTCGCCCTGCTGCTCGCGGCCGTATTTGCCGCTCAGCAGCCCGCCCGCGAGCGGACTCCATACCATCAGTCCGAGGCCCTCGCTTTGCAGCATCGGCACGAGTTCGCGCTCGAGGTCGCGGCCCGCGACGGTGTAATAAGCCTGAAGGGTTTCGAAGCGCGCGAGCCCCAGACGCTCGGCGATGCCAAGCGCCTTCACGATCTGCCAGGCCGCCCAGTTCGACACGCCGACATAGCGCACGTGGCCGTGCTGCACGAGCGTATCGAGCGCGCGCACGGTTTCCTCGATCGGCGTGGCCGGATCGAAACCGTGAATCTGATACAGATCGACGTGATCGAGTTGCAGGCGCTTCAAACTGGCCTTCACTCCGTCGATGATGTGATACCGCGACGCGCCCCGCGCATTCGGAAACTCTCCCGTCGGGCCGAACACCTTGGTGGCCACCACGACCTTGTCGCGCGGCACCTTGAGATTTTTTAGCGCCTGGCCTGTGATCTGCTCGGACAGGCCTTCGGCATAGACGTCGGCGGTGTCGATGAAATTGATGCCCGCGTCGAGCGCCCGGCCGACCAGCCGCTCGGCGTCCGCCTGCTGCAAATCGCCGATCTGCTTCCACATGCCTTCGCCGCCGCCGAAGGTCATCGTGCCGAGGCACAGTTCTGAAACGAAGACGCCGGTGCGGCCAAGCTGGTTGTATCGCATTGTCGAAACTCCGTTGTGGTGAGTGGACGGGTTAGCCGTAAAGGGTACTGCAAATGGGTGGGGTCGGTTGGGTGGCGGGCGCAGCAGAGTTTGCGGTTGAAACATCGACCGATGCAGCATTTGGCAAACCCCATCAAAACCTGCGAGACTGATTTCCCCATCCCGCGATTGCGGTTTTCTCGCAACGCAGGGGGTGTTCCGTCGTCTGGATATTGGGCATCGCGTCCCCATCTAAGCGAATATGACTTCAGCCGCCACCGCCACCACGACAGCCACCACGCCACCCGCCACCCCGCCCGTTGCGCATGCAGCCGAGCACGGCGGCCCGCTCGCGGCCTTCCACCCCGTGGTGGCCGGCTGGTTCCTGAAGACCTTCCCCGCGCCGACCGACGCGCAAGCCGCCGCGTGGCCGCAGATCCGCCGTGGCCGCTCGACGCTCGTCGCCGCGCCGACGGGTTCCGGCAAAACGCTCACCGCGTTCCTGTCCGCGCTCGACGATCTCGTCCAGCAAGGTCTCGCGAACCACGGCGCGCTGCCCGACGAAACGCTGGTGGTCTACGTGTCGCCGCTCAAGGCGCTTTCCAACGACATCCGCCTCAACCTGCAGATACCGTTGCAAGGCATCGCCGCCGAACTCGACGCGCGCGGGCTGCCGCCGCTCGACATCCGCACCGCCGTGCGCACCGGCGACACTACGCAGCAGGAGCGCAACGCGCTCCGAAAGCGCGCGCCGCACATTCTCGTCACCACGCCGGAATCGCTATACGTGCTGCTCGGCTCGGACTCGGGCCGGCGGATGCTGTCGACCGTGCGCACGGTGATCGTCGATGAAATTCATGCGCTCGCGGGCAGCAAGCGCGGCAGCCATCTCGCGCTCAGCCTCGAGCGGCTCGACGCGTTGTGCGGGCGCCGTCTGCCGCGTATCGGCCTGTCCGCGACGCAAAAACCGGTGAGCGCGGTTGCGCGATTTCTCGTAGGCGGCGCGAGTATCGACAGCGACGTTCCGGCTGATTGCGCGATGATCGACGTCGGCCATATCCGCGCGCGCGATCTCGCGCTGGAAATCCCGCCCGTGCCGCTCGAAGCGGTGATGCCGAACGAAGTCTGGGAGCGCGTCTACGACCGGCTCGCCGAACTCGTCGCGCTGCATCGCACGACGCTGATCTTCGTCAACACGCGGCGCATGGCCGAACGCGCCGCGCGTCATCTGACCGAGCGGCTCGGCAAGGAGGCCGTCGCCGCGCACCACGGCAGCCTCGCGAAAGAGCATCGCTTCGACGCCGAACAGCGGCTCAAGCGCGGCGAACTGCGCGTGCTGATCGCGACGGCGTCGCTGGAACTCGGCATCGACATCGGCGACGTCGATCTGGTCTGCCAGATGGGTTCGCCGCGCGCGATCGCGCCGTTTCTGCAACGCGTCGGACGCTCAGGCCACCAGGTCGGCGGCATGCCCAAAGGCCGGCTTTTCCCGACTTCGCGCGACGATCTGATCGAATGCGCCGCGCTGCTCGATTGCGTGCGGCGCGGCGAACTGGACGCGCTGCGCATTCCGCGCGCGCCGCTCGACGTGCTCGCGCAACAGATCGTCGCCGAGGTGTCGAGCGCCGAATGGAGCGAGGACGCGCTGTTCGACCTGATGCGACGCGCCGCGCCCTACGCGGAACTCACGCGCGAGCAGTACGACGCGGTGCTGCGCATGCTCGCCGAGGGCTACACGAGCCGCAACGGACCGCGCGCCGCCTACCTCCATCGCGACGTGGTGAGCGGCACGTTGCGCGGGCGGCGCGGCGGCAAACTCGTCGCGGTCACGTCGGGCGGCACGATTCCCGAGAACGCCGACTATGCGGTCGTGCTCGAGCCGCAAGCGATCAACATCGGTACGGTCAACGAAGATTTCGCGGTCGAAAGTCTCGCGGGCGATGTGTTCCAGCTCGGCAACGCGTCGTACCGGATTCTGCGGATCGAAAGCGGCCGCGTGCGCGTCGAGGATGCGCAAGGCCAGCCGCCGAACATCCCGTTCTGGCTCGGCGAGGCGCCGGGCCGCAGCGATGAATTGTCGTTGGGCGTCGCGCGGCTGCGCGAGCAGATCGGGCGGCTGCTGGAGGCGGACGAGCCGACGGCGTCGGCTGCGCTGCTCGACGCGGACGAGGCGGCGACGGCCTCCGCGGCGCCGCTCATTGCGCAGTCGCCGAAGACGCGAGCGCGGTTGCAAAGCAAGCGGACAACGAATGGCGAATCGCCCGCCGAAGCCAAGCAAGCCAAGCAAGCCACAGAGGTCACAGAGGTCACAGAGGTCACAGAGGTCACAGAAGTCACAGAAGTCACCCAGCCGACACAAACCCCCAACAACCCCATGCCCGCGCGCCTCGAACGCGCGATCGACTGGCTCATCGCCGAGCTCGGCCTCGACGAAGCCGCGGCGCGTCAGATCGTCGACTATCTCGCACGGGCGCGCGCCGCGCTCGGCGTATTGCCGACGCATGACACGCTCGTGATGGAGCGTTTCTTCGACGAATCGGGCGGCACCCAGCTCGTGATTCATGCGCCGTTCGGCAGCCGCGTGAATCGCGCGTGGGGCCTCGCGCTGCGCAAGCGCTTTTGCCGCCAGTTCAACTTCGAGCTGCAAGCGGCCGCGACCGAAGACGCGATCGTGCTGTCGCTGACCGGCAGCCACTCGTTCGTGCTCGACGAAGTGTGGCGCTATCTGCATTCGGCGAGCGCCGAACATCTGCTGATCCAGGCGCTGCTCGACGCGCCGCTTTTCGGCGTGCGCTGGCGCTGGAACGCGACGACCGCGCTCGGACTGCCGCGCTACACCGGTGGACGCAAGACGGCGCCGCAATTGCAGCGCATGCGCAGCGAGGATCTGCTGACGAGCGTCTTTCCCGAACAGGCCGCGTGTCTCGAGAACGTGGTCGGCGAGCGCGAACTGCCGCGTCATCCGCTAGTCGATCAGACCGTCGACGACTGTCTGCACGACGCGATGGACAGCGAGCGGTGGATCGCGCTGTTGCGCCGTATCGAAAGCGGCGAGGTGCGGCTCGTCGCGCGCGATCTGCCTGCGCCCTCGCCGCTTGCCGCCGAAATCCTCAACGCGAAGCCGTACGCTTATCTCGACGACGCGCCCATCGAGGAGCGTCGCACGCAGGCCGTGCTCAACCGCCGCTGGACCGATCCGTCGAGTGCCGACGACCTCGGCGCGCTCGACCCCGACGCGATTGCGAGCGTGCGCGACGAAGCCTGGCCGCAGGCGCGCAGCGTCGACGAAATGCACGAGGCGCTCACGGGCCTCGCGTGCATCACCGAGGCCGAGGCACGCGGGAACGAAGGCTGGCCGCAATGGCTCGAGTCGCTCGCGCAGTCGGGCCGCGCGACCCGCCTGCAGATTGCCGCCGACGCCGCCGACGCCGCGCTGTGGCTGCCCGCCGAACGGCTCACCTGCTTCGCCGCGCTTTATCCGGAGCCGGACGGCCCGCGCTTCGCGCCGCCGCTGAGCGCGCCGAAGGGCTACACCGACGAGTGGACCGCCGACGACGCCCTCGTCGACGTGCTGCGCGCGCGGCTGACCGGCTTCGGCCCGCTGCCCGCCGCTGCGATTGCGGACACGCTGCGGCTGCCGCAGACATCGGTCGAACAGGCGCTCATCCGCCTCGAAGCCGAAGGCTATGTGATGCGAGGCCGCTTCACGCCGCAAGCGCTCCAGGCACCCGACGCACCCGGCGACGAATGGTGCGAGCGGCACCTGCTCGCGCGCATCCACCGCTACACGGTCAAGCGCTTGCGCCGCGAAATCGAGCCGGTCGAACGCCACGACTTCATGCGTTTCCTGTTCGAGTGGCAGCATCTGACGCCGGACACGCGCAGCGAAGGCCGCGATGCGCTCGCGGCCGTGCTCGAACAACTGGAAGGTTTCGAAGCCGCGGCCAGCGCCTGGGAGGAAGACATTCTGCCCGCGCGCGTGAAGGCATACACGAATACTTCGCTCGACGAACTATGCCGCGCCGGCAAGATCGTCTGGACGCGGCTCACCGAGCGCTCGCGCAGCGCAGCGGGCCCCGTGCGCGGCACGCCTATCGTGTTGCTGCCGCGTCCACAGGTGCGCGTGTGGAGCGCACTGATCGATCCGGCGCGTCAGCCGGAGTTGTCGCCGCGTGCGCAAGCGGTTCACGACGCGCTGTCGCAACACGGCGCGATGTTCTTCGACGAATTGCTGCACGAACTTCGCGTCTTGCGTATCGAACTGGAAAACGCGCTCGGCGAACTGGTGGCGGCCGGTCTCGTGAACTCGGACAGTTTCGCGGGCCTTCGCGCGCTGCTGAAGCCGGCCGCCAAACGCAATGCTTATTCCGGCAGCCGGCGTGTGCGCTCGACGGCGCTGATCGGCGGAATGGACGATGCCGGGCGCTGGGCGCTCGTCAACCGCCCTGTTCCTGCGGCCGTCAGCGCGAACGAGGCGCCGCCGCAATCACTGCAAAGTCCGCGGCGGCGCACGTTGCCGCCCGAGATCGTCGAACATGTCGCGATGACGTTGCTGCGGCGCTACGGCGTCGTTTTCTGGCGCCTGCTCGAGCGCGAAGCCGATTGGCTGCCGCCGTGGCGCGATCTGCTTCGTGTGTATCAGCGGCTCGAAGCGCGCGGCGTGATTCGCGGCGGCCGCTTCGTCAATGGATTGGCCGGCGAGCAATTCGCGTTGCCCGAAGCGATTCCGTTGCTGCGCGAAGTACGAAGGCATGCGAACGATGGTGCTTTTGTGTGCGTCGGCGGCACCGATCCGTTGAATCTGGCGGGCACGCTGCTGGTCGGGGAACGGGTGCCGGCTGTGGGCGGCAACCGCGTTCTGTATCGTGACGGCGTCGTCGTGGCCACGCTGGTCGCGGGTGCGTTCTGTTTCGACGCGTCGCTTGAGGCAAGCCCGGCTGAGCGCGAGCGCGCGCGGAGCTGGCTGACGCGGCGCTTCTGATGCCTGGCGCCGCGTAAGCGGCGTAAGCAGCGTGAGCCGCATCAGCCGCGCGCCCCATGCCCCATGCGCGACGCCCCGATGTAAAGAATGCCTCACCACGCACCTCCCCACTCCCTTTTACCGATCGACGCGCGCGCCACACAACCGCGCGTCCTTCATTGTTTTATGGCCCGAATTTCAGTGGCTTCGCTACAATGGGCCCGTCTTTAAGTATGATGAAGACTGTCTGCCGCTATCCGCCATCAGGGCCGAACGGCACACCGCCCGGGGATTCCATGAATGACGACCAACACGAGCAGGTGCTTTTTGCGCAGTTCGGCACAAGCAGCCCTTGCTGGCGTCTGTCGAGCGACAGCAACGCGCTCGAACTGACGCCAGTCACCGGGGACGTGCCGGCCAACGTGGCCATTCCGCTGAATCCCCAGCAGGCATCGCAAATCCGTTGCCTCACGGGCATCACCTCGCATGTGGTTCTCGACGTTCGCCTGTTCGGCGAGCCGCTGCGGCTGCATCTCGTCGGCAGAAAAATCAACAGCATCAGTTGGGCGGGCACGGCCTCGGCTTATGACGACACGGAGTCGGTCGCGCGCGATCTGATGCACGGTTTGTCGTTCGCCGAGCAGGTCGTCTCGGAAGTGAATTCAGTGGTCGTGATCGTCGACCGGCATGGGCAAATCCAGCGCTTTAACCGCCTCGCCGAAGAACTGACGGGCGTGAAGGAAGAGAACATCATCGGGCGCAATGTGTGGGCGCTGTTCATGTCCTCGGAAGACGGCGCGGCGTCGAGTCAGAACATTGCGGGCTTCTTCAATCGCGGCGTGTCGTACGAAGTCGAGCGGCGCGTGAAGACGCTGCACGGCGAGCGGCTCTTCCTGTTTCGCAACAAGTTCGTGCAAAGCGGCAGCGGCATCGACGAGCAATATCTGATCTGCTCGGGCACCGACATCACCGAAGAACGTCTCGCGCAGGAACGCCTGAGGCAACTCGCCAACACCGACTCGCTCACCGGCCTGCCGAATCGCAATGCGATTCAGGACTACATTCGCACCGCGATCGAAGAAGCGGCGCCGGGCGAATCGGTGGGCGTGCTGTTTCTCGATCTCGACAACTTCAAGAAGGTCAACGATCACTACGGTCACGTATTCGGCGACCGTCTGATTCGCGACGTGTCGGCCGCCATCGGCATGTGCCTGAACGAAGGCGACACGCTCGCGCGGCTCGGCGGCGACGAGTTCATCGTGCTTGCGGCAAAAGGCACGGCGCACGAACTGGAAGCGACCGCGCAGCGCATCCTCGAACGCATGCGTACGCCGTTCAGCCTCGGGCTCGTCGAAGTCTATACGGGCTGCTCGATCGGCATCGCGCGCTATCCGGAACACGGCGACAACCTGGAGTCGCTGATCCGCTCGGCCGATACCGCCATGTACGTCGCCAAGGACGAAGGCAAGCGCACGCATCGCGTGTTCTCGCCGGAGATGAACCGCAAGGTCGCCGAGTACATGTGGCTCGACACGAACTTGCGGCGCGGCCTCGACGAAGGCCAACTGACGCTGCACTATCAGCCGAAGCTGGTGCTTTCAACCGGCGTGGTGCAAGGCGTCGAAGCGCTGGTCCGCTGGAATTCGCCGGAGCGCGGGCAGATCATGCCGGCCGAATTCATTCGTTATGCCGAGGAGTCGGGACTGATCGGCGTGCTCGGCCGCTGGGTCATGGAAACGGCCGCCAAACAGGCCGCGAAATGGAAAGCGGACGGCTACAACCTGCGCATCGCCATCAACGTGTCGGCGCGGCAACTGGTGGACACTGCCGTGGTCCGGCACTTCACCGAAGCGCTCGCCGCGGCCAATCTCGAACCGTGCCTCGTCGATGTCGAGTTGACCGAGAGCTGCCTGATCGAAGACGAAGCCGCGGCCATCGACCTCATCAAGCACTTCCGCCAGATCGGCGCGCAGGTGCATCTGGACGACTTCGGCACCGGCTATTCGTCGCTGTCGCAACTGGGCCGCATTCCGCTCGACGTCATCAAGCTCGACCGCAGCTTCGTGCGCTCGATCAACGCCGACACGAAAGCGCAAGCGCTGGTGCGCTCGATGGTCGTGGTCGCGCAGGAACTCGGCTTCAAGGTGGTCGCCGAAGGCATCGAGACCGAATCGGAAGAAGCCTTCATGAAGGGGCTGGGCGTCGAGTACGTGCAAGGCTACCTGTACGCTCACCCGATGCCCGCCGCCGATTTCGAGCGCTGGTTGCAGGACCGGCAGAAGCTCAGGCTGATCGCCTGAGCCTGTCAGCCGCGACGGGCACGGCGGGCCGCATCGCGATTGAGTGCGCTTGAATGCGCTTGGTGCGATAGAGTCAGCCGAAATTGGCCGCGCTCGCGGCCGTCTGCCGCAGGTTGGACGTGCGGCGGTTTTGCAGCATCACGAGCCGTTCCATGAAGGCGAGATCCTTCTCTTCGATCATGAACGCGGCGTCGACCCAATCCTCGGTGATCTCCATCAACTCGGCGCGCGGCAGTTGCAGCACGCGCTGACGTGCACGCAGCATCGCGCGGATGCCGTTCATTTTCGGCTTGAGCGTGTCCATGAACGTGCGGGTCGCCACATACGCGTCGCCGGGTTCGAACAACTGATCGACGAGCCCTTTTTCCTGATGCCACTCGGCCGTATGCGATTCGCCGCCGCCGATCAGTTCCTCGGCGAGGCGCATGCCGGCCTTGCGCGCGACGAGCGAATAGCCGCCCATGCCGGGGAACAGATTGAAGGCGATTTCGGGGAAGCCCATGCGCGCGTCCGACTGCGCGAGCAGGAAGTGATGCGCGAGCGCCGCCTCGAAGCCGCCGCCGAGCGCGGTGCCCTCCACCATTGCAATCGAGATCGCGCCGGTGTCGAAACCGCGCGCCGCCGCATGAACGCAGTCGACGCAAGCGCGTGCGTAGGCCATCAGCGCCTGACGCTTGCCCGAGCGGATCGCGTCGGCGAAGAAATCGAGGTCGCCGCCCACGTTGTAGATGTTCGGAATCAGCGAACCCGTCACCCAGAAATCGATCGGCAAGCCCGACTCGCGCGCTGCCTGCGCGAGCCCGAGAATGTCGTGCACCAGATCGAGATTGAAACAGGGACGCGGCTGCGCACGCAGCATCATCCACATGACATTGCGGCCTTCTTCGTAGTAAGCGGCGATTTGCGACAGATTGCCGGCTTCGAGGAACGGGCGGCAGGCGTGGTGGTTATGCAGATTCATTTTGAACGGTCCTTTAAGGTTAAACACTGATATTGCAGTGCGAGCCTAAAACAGACCGGAATCCGATGGGAGCGGGATAACCAACAGAGCAACGCAAGGAAATGTCAAACCCTTGCGCGGCGGGCGTCGCAGCGGGGCCATTCCGTGCCGTGACGTGCGCTGGCGCGCAAACGCTTGCGCGGCCAAAATGGTGCGAGATAGCGCGATGTTTTGCGCTATCGATGGAATGGCCCGGTGGCGCGTGTGAGTGGAAATGCGCGTTGAAAAGGTGAAAGAAAAAGCAATAAAGGCCGATTAGACGAGCCAGTCGAAATTGCTGCTTGCGAATGGGGTTTTGTTGGTGGGGTGGCAGACGGAATATGTATATTGCATGAATGCGCAACCGCTCGTCGGCATGATGAAGGCTATTGGAGCAACGCCGACCAGCGCGCGGCTTCATCCGCGCTCATCCCGACCGCGAGTGCCGCCGCGGAGATCTGCGTCCACGTGGCGGCGTCGACGGGAATGCCGTTGGCTTCGCGCTCCGCGCGCGTGACGCGTTCCGGTTCGCCCGGCTCATAGATGCGCTCGGTGCCCACCGCGAGCGGCGAAGCCTTGACCCATGCGATGAAGGCGTCGGCTTCGGCTTGCGCGTCGGGGGCATCGAACGCGGCCGGATCGACGATGACCGACAGCATGCAGTTGATGATCGCGTTAGTCGTGCCGAGCGTGTCCGCATGCGTGGTGAAGCCGCCCGCGAGCGCGCCGCTGAATATCTCGCACATGGCCGCGAGCCCGAAGCCCTTGTGGCCGCCGAACGGCGTCAGCGATCCGAACGGCGCCTCGTGCATGACCTTGGGATCGGCGGTCGGCACGCCTTCATGGTCGATGAGCGCGCCGGCCGGCACCTGCTTGCGCTGGTTATACGCGACCCGCGTCTTGCCGTAAGCCACGGTGCTGGTCGCGAAGTCGAGCACGAGCGGCGGCTTGCCGGGCCGCGGATAAGCCGCGCAAAAACGGATTCGTGCCGATGCGGCGGTCGGCGCCGCCGAACGGCGCGACGAGCGGATCGCCGGCCACGTTAACGAAGTGAAACGACACGAGCCCCGCACGCGCGCACTGCTCGGCCCAGTGACCGATGCGGCCAATGTGATGCGCGCCGCGCAAGCCCACCGCGCAAACGCCGATGCGCTGCGCGCGAGCGATGCCCGCTTCCATCGCCTCGAAGGCAACCACCTGGCCGAAGCCCTTGTGGCCTTCCACGGTGAGCACGGCGCCCGCGTCCTTGACGACTTCAGCATGCAGATTCAGTTGCAGTTGCCCGTCGGCCAGCGAAGCCGCATAGCGCGGAATCATGCCGACGCCGTGCGAGTCGTGCCCCGTGAGGTTCGCCGCCACCAGATGATCCGCGACCAGCTCGGCTTCGCGCGGCGCGCTGCCGGCCCGCTCCCAGATCGCCCTCACGTAGGCGTGCAGTTGGTCGGCCGCGATGCGGGGCGTGCTGGATCGAGCGAGATTGTTATCGGTCATGCGAAGTTGGGCGCTCGAAATCGAGCGCTCGAGTTGGGCACTTATCGGCAGCGAAATTCGCGACGAAGATCAGCAACGAAAATCCGCCCCCTCAAGGCGCGGCTGCAATCACCTCAGCCACCGCCGCCGTAAGTTTCCTGCCATACGGCACATGCAGAAACTCATTCGGGCCGTGTGCGTTCGACTTCGGTCCCAACACGCCGCACACCATGAATTGCGACTTCGGGAAGCCCGCCTTGAGCACGTTCATCAGCGGGATCGTGCCGCCCTGCCCCATGTAGGCGACATCGGCGCCGTAATGCTCGAGCGATGCGTCGTTGAGCGCGGTGGCGAGCCACGGCGCGAGGTCGGGCGCGCTCCAGCCGCTCGCCGCGCCCGCGTCCGGCTTGAACGTCACCTTCGCGTTGTACGGCGGGTCGAATTCGAGCAGCGCCTTGAGTTCCGCGACGGCCTTCTCCGCTTCGATCAGCGGCGGCAGCCGCAGCGACAGCTTGAATGCGGTACGCGGACGCAGCACATTGCCGGCGTCGGCGAGCGCGGGCAAGCCGGCCGCGCCGGTCACCGACAGCGACGGACGCCACGTCGAATTAAGCAACGCCTCTTTCGGATCGGTCGTGGTGGGCAGCACCTGACGGCCGTCCTGGCCGCAAGCCCACGGCAGCTTCTTCCACACATCGTCGCCGAGGATTTGTGCAGTGGCTTCGGCTTCACGCAGACGGTCGGCGGGAATCGGGCTGTGAAAACCCTTCGGCAGCAGCGTGCCGTTAGCGGCGTCTTCAAGCCGGTCGAACAGTTGCCGCATGATGCGGAAGCTCGACGGCGCGATGCCGCCGTAGCCGCCCGAGTGAATGCCTTCGTCGAGCACCTGCACCTCGAGATCGCCGGCGACGAGTCCGCGCAGCGACGTCGTAAGCCACAATTGATCGTAATTGCCCGCGCCCGAGTCGAGGCACACGACGAGCCCGACGTTGCCGAGCCGTTCGCGCAGCGCGTCGACGTAAGGCAGCAGATCGTAGCTGCCGGACTCCTCGCAGGTTTCGATCAGGCCGACGCAGCGCGGCCGCTCGACGCCTTGCGCGTCCAGCGCGGCGATCGCGGTGATGCTCGCGTAGATCGCGTAGCCGTCGTCGGCGCCACCGCGCCCATAGAGCTTGTCGTTCTCGAGCTTCGGCGTCCACGGACCCAGGTCGCTGCGCCAGCCGTCGAACTCCGGCTGCTTGTCCAGATGGCCGTACAGCACGATGGTTTCGTCGCTGCCGGAACGCGTGGCCGGCGTCTCGAAGAAAATCACCGGCGTGCGGCCCGGCAAGCGCACGATCTCCAGCTTCAGGCCGCGCACCGGCTGCTGCTCGACCCATTGCGCGGCGTCGGTAATCACGCGCTCCAGGTAACCGTGCTTGACCCACTCGGGATCGAACGCCGGGCTCTTGGCCGGCACCGCGATGTAGTCGGTCAGCGCGGGCACGATCTCGTCGTTCCATTTGCGGTCCACGAACTCGCGGAGTGTGTCGGGATTAAGGCGCTGCGTCTGCTGGGTCGTATCGTCGGAGATCATGGTCGCGGTCCGTAACGGTTTCGTTCACTCGAAACGAACATGATAGTCCTGATGGCGAATGTGCTGAAGGGCTCGTCGCTTATCGGTGCAACGCAGCGCGGGGCTGCACGCGCGGAAGCCTTTCAACGAAGCTGCACGTGGCAAACAATCGCGCGACAATCGATGTGAGGTGCCTACGTCGCGTAAGACACGCAGGTCGCGTTTCGGGGAGGCGGCATATGAATGAGCGTGTTGCCATTCAGATCATCGCCGTGGTGATCGCGCTGGCGCTGTATTTCCTGCCGGCGATTCTGGCCGACCGCCGCAAGCGCGTCGACGTGCTGACGCTCGCGCTGTTCAACGCGTGCATGGGCTGGACGGTGCTTGGCTGGCTGCTCGCGCTCTACTGGGCGTTGCAGCCGAACCCGCCGAAGGATCTCGCGGGCGAGGTGGTGGAAAAACGGAAGCTGGTGTGGATGCGCGCGTTTTCGTCGGCGCTGCTGCTACGCGTGCAAAGACGCGACACGGCGCGCGATCATCCCGACAGATAACAAGCGCGCAGCCGTGCGCTCACAGACGACGGCCTTACGCCGCGCGGCCGATCCGGTTCCACTGCACGGAGCCGGCCGGAATACAGCGCGGCTCGGCGCGCACGCTGGAAGGCGAAAACATCTCGCGACGCAGTTCGCCGTGGTCGTCGAACCATTCGCAGATCAGCCACTCGCCAGGATTGAGCGCCACCGGTCCCGCATACGTGACAGTCATGCGCGGGCCTCCGTCTTTCAACGTGACGACGTCGCCGGCGGTGAAGCAGGCGGGCGGCGCGGCAAGTGCGTCAATGGTAGCGGTTAGCATTTTCAATCCTCTACGGAACCGTTGGCAGTATTTGAATGATTGCGCCAGGCATCGGTCCGACTTGTTCAGGACCGACTGAAGAACACCTCTAAAGCGCGTTCAGATTAACAATCGAAATTAAAGACGGCAAGCGCTTTTTATTGAAAGCGATTTCATAGCGACGATAAAGACATTATGACGCACTGCAATTGCGGGTTAAACCGGAGGCGCTCCCCGCAAGGCCCACGGACAGCCGTGTGCGGGAGCGCACAGACCGCAAGAATTACTGCCACGGGCCGTGGTGCGGGTAGAAAATGCATGGCCAAAAATGCTTCATAAGTGAAACAGATTTCGGCGCGGATAACGACGCGATGCTATTTGCCAGCGATTCTCAATTACCTATGAATGACTCGCTCATCGGTAAATGCGCTGCAATTAAAAATGAAAACCGTGTGAAACAGCTTAATAATTTTCGCGATGTTATAGCGATGAAAACGATTACCTGGCGCGTCGTTTTCAAAGCGTGCGCGCCGAGCGCCGCAACACGAGCTGCTGATGGCGCACGAGCAGCACGCTCAAGCCGATGCAAACAAACATCAGCACCGCGTTAATGGCCAGGCTCAACTGGAACGCGTGGGCGTACGCGGCCGGCGTCGGGCCTGCGCCGCTCCCGCCGAGCGCGCCGAAGAATGCGCCGCTGATCGCTGCGGTGCCGAACGCCGAGCCGATCTGCAAGGTCGATGAAACCACGCCCGACGCAAGCCCCGCTTTTTCGGGTGCGACTTCGAGCAGCACGATGCGCATGATCGACGGCAGCAGCAAACCATGACCGACGCCCGCGCACACGAGACCCGCGTAGAACGCGAGGTCCGGCGCGGCGGCTTCGCTTGCGGCCCAGCCGGTTATCGTGAAGCCTAGCGTCATCATCGAAAAGCCCAGCGTGAGCACATGCCCGCCGATGCGCTTCACGACCGCCGGCGAAGTCAGCGGCCCGATCACGAAGCCGATCGCGAACGGCATGATGGCGATACCGGACGCGAGCGGCGTCCAGTGCAGGCCGGTTTGCAGATAGATGCCGTAGGTCAGGAAAAACGCGCTGTTGCAATAGAACAGAAACGCGAGCACGAGGCCGAGCGCGAACGCGCGATTGCGGAACAATTGCAGATCGACGAGCGGATGCCCGCCGCCGCGCTCCACGCGCTTTTCGGTGGCGACGAAGAGCGCGAACGCCGGCACCGCGAGAGCGAACATCGCGAAGGTCCATGCGGGCCAGCCGGCTTCGCGACCGTGCGTCATCGGATAGATCACGAGCAGCAACACTGCGGAAAGCAGCGCGACGCCCTTCATGTCGAGGCCGGTGCGCGTGGCCGGCTGGTTCTCGGGCACGAACTTCCAGGTGCCGAAAAACGCCGCGACGCCGATCGGAATATTGATCAGGAAGATGATTCGCCAGTCGAGGCCGAACGGGTGATAAGTGATCAGCGCGCCGCCGCCGAGCTGCCCGACGATCGACGAGAGGCCGAACACGAAGCCGTAAAAACTCATCACGCGGGTTTGCTGATGCAGCGGCACGACGGCGCGGATCGTGGCGAGCACTTGCGGCGCCATGATCGCCGCGGCCATGCCCTGGACGATGCGCGAGATCACCAGCATGTGGCCGCTCGTCGCGAAACCGCACAGCGCCGACGCGATCACGAAGGCGGCCATGCCCGTCATGAACATGCGGCGCCGGCCGAACAGATCGCCGAGCCGTCCGCCGGTGATCAGCAGCACCGCGTACACCGACGCGTAGGCGGACACGACGAGCTGCAGTTGCGCGTCGGTCGCGTTCAGGCCGGTGCGAATCGACGGCAGCGCGAGGTTGACGATGAAGTAATCGAGCGGCGCGAGAAAAGCGCCGACGAACAGCACGGCCAGCGCGAGCCCCTGGCGCGCGAAGCGCGGCGCGGGCGGGTCGGCGGCGGGCGCGGTGTGCGCGGTGTGCGCGGCGCTCGCCGCAACCGAGCCGGGACACACGGCGACACGCGAGGCGCTGCAACCTGCTGCGCGTGACACGCCGGCCAAAGCAGCGGACGAAGAGGACGAGATAGACGAAGACGGCGAAATAGGCTCAGATTTCATGACTGATCGTTCAATAAATCGGCAAAAAAATTTAGACGAGGGCTCGCATCGCGACATCGACGATGCCGGTCAGCGCGTCTTCCTTATGGGCGACGCGGCCCAGCACACGCAGACCCTGCATGACGCACAGCAGGAAATCGCCGACGGCTTTTTCGTCGAGCGTGGAATTGAATGCGCCGCTTGCCTGACCGCGGATCACCGATGCGGCCAGCAACGTAGCCATGCGGCGCTGGATGGCGGCGACGCGGCTGCGCAACTCATCGTCGCCGGGCTGCATTTCGAGCGTGGTGTTGGTGATGAAGCAGCTCCGCTCGCCGGACAACCCGCACGCGACCCGCGCGTAATGCAGTAATGCGTTGCGCAGCGCCTCTTCCGGCGGCACCGGCGCGTTCAGCCGCTCGGCGAGACGCGCCACCGAGCCCTCGGCGTAGTGATCGAGCGCGGCGAGCATGATGCCGTGCTTGTCGCCGAATACGCCGTACAGACTGCCCCGCTGCAGACCGGTGGCTTTGCAAAGGTCGTCGATGGAGGTGGCGTGATAGCCGTGGTTCCAGAACACCTGGCTCGCGCTCGCGAGCACGGCGTGCGTGTCGAACTCGCGCGGACGACCGCGCGAGCCGATAGGCCCCGCCTTCTTCGGCGACGAATGGGGTTGACCGGTTGGCTTCATGCAACCGATATTATGACTAACCGTTCAACAAATCAACCCGGAATCTCGTAGGCTGCACGGCGCGTGCATTGTCACTTGTCCCTGCACAATAGACCGCAAAAATTGAGCAATAGACTCGCAAACGCCGCTGGACTGCCGCGCAGTAGACCTCGAAAAATGAAAGCTGTTTTGAATCTTTAGTGGTCGGCTGCTTTCGCGCAGGGTCGACCATGGATACTCACCGTTGCAATAGTTCCAGACGTCTTTGCCTCGCCCGCAGAGCCGCACCGACGCTCGATCAGCGTCTTTGGCTCTTGCGACAATAAGGCGCAAATAAGGCGCAAAACGCAGAGATATCGGCAGGCATGCACAGGGCCAGCAGCTATTCTTCAGACGCTGTGACCAACGCATTTGCGCTCGGCTCTGCGGGTCATCTGCAGCCCTTCCGCTCGTACGCGGAGAAGGGGGTGTATGTCACGTCCAAAACTTGCTCGGCCTGCGCGACGCACACTGCGGCGTCAACATTCAAACGCAGCCTTCCTGCTGGCCATCGGCATTTCGCTGAGTGGGCAGTCCCTGACACCTGTGGCGCTCGCGGCGGGCGGCCTTCCACAAGGCGGCACATACGTGGCCGGCACCGGCGCGATCGCAAGCCAGGGCAACGGCCTCCTGATCACGCAGCCAGGTTCAACGCGCGGGGTGATCGACTGGAACAGCTTTTCGATCGGCAAAACCAACAGCGTGACGTTCGATAACGGCTCCGGCGCGACGCTGAACCGGGTGACGGGTGGTTCACCCTCTGCCATCCTCGGCAGGCTCGGTGCGACGGGCAGCGTCTATTTGATCAATCCGCAGGGAATCGTCGTCGGACCATCGGGCGTTATTACGACCGGCGGACGTTTCGTTGCGTCGACGCTGGACATCTGCAACGACGCGTTCATGCAGGGCAGCGGATCGCTCACGCTGTCGGGCACCTCGAACGCATCCGTGATCAATCTCGGCAAGATCAGTTCGAGCGGCGGCGACATATTCCTGATTGCGCGACACGACGTCGTCAACGCCGGCACGGTCGCAGCGCTCAACGGCACGGCGGAGCTGGCCACGGGCGAGCAGGTGCTGCTGCAGGATTCGGCCGGCAGCAAGCAGGTGTTCGTGCAGACAGGCAGTCAGGGCACGGTCTCCAACAAGGGGCGGATAACCGCCGCGCAGATCAGTCTGCAGGCCGCCGACGGCAACGTGTATGCGTTGGCGGGAAGAGGCACGCGTATCCGCGCGACGGGCACCGCGAGCCGCGACGGGCATGTGTGGCTCGTTGCCGACAGCGGCCGTGTCGGGCAGCTCGGCAAGATCGCCGCAAGCAACGCCGACGGCAGCGGCGGAACGGTCGACATGCAAGCGGCGCAACTGGAATTGGGCGGGCACGCGGTGGTGCATGCACGCCAGTGGAATCTCTCGACGCCTGCTTTCACAATCGACGGCGCCGCTGCGCATGCGTTGCGGCGCAGCCTGAACTCGGGCACCTCTGTCGATATCACCGCGACGGGTGCCAACGGCGCGACGGGCGACCTGGGTGTCGCATCGAGCGTGCGCTGGCACGGTCCCGCTTCTCTCACGCTTGCCGCCTACCACGACGTCTCCATAGCGACGAGTACCACCCTCGCGAACGACGGCGCAGGCAATCTGGCCTTGCGCGCCGACGCACCGGGCATCGACAACGGCGGCAGCGTCATCAACAACGGCACGATCGACTGGTCGAAGAGTACGGGCATCGTCCGCGCGCTCTACGACATGAACGGCAGCTATACCGCCGGGACAAATCTCGCAAACGCCGCATGGACAGCGGCTCCGTATAGCGGTCTCGTCACGCAGGTGACCGGCTATAAGCTGGTCAATTCGTTGACCGACCTGCAGAACGTCTCGCTCGACCTCGCGGGCAACTACGCACTGGGCAAGGATCTCGACGCCAGTGCGACCGATACCTCATTCGCTTTCTCTTCGCTCGGCAATGCCACCACTCCCTTCTCCGGACAATTCGACGGCATGGGCCACGTTATAGACAGGTTTTCACAGCGCGAACAAGGTTCGCCGGTGCCGGGGCTGGGACTGTTCGGTGTGATCGGGCCGATGGGAGTCGTGCGCAATGTGGGGATGACGAATGCGAAGCTCAGCACGTATGTCTATTTTCCAGCGGGAATCGCGTTCGGCATTCTGGCCGGCCTGAACCAGGGCATGATCACGTACGCCTATACGAGCGGGACGCGCGGCACCGCATCGTTCGAAGGTGCGACGAGCGGTGGACTGGTGGGACGCAACGACGGCCTGATCGAGCGCTCGTGGAGCAGCGCGTTCGTCGGGTCGGCCGGTTTGCTCGGCGGACTGGTCGGCCTCAATGAAGGGACAATTCTGCAATCCTATGCAACCGGCGTTGCGAGTGCGGGCAATCACGGCGTGGCCGGAGCGCTGGCAGGCTTCAACGGCGGTAGCATCTCCCAGTCGTATGCAACGGGCACCTCGTATGGCAGTCTGAGCACCGGCGGCCTCGTCTATGAGAACGCCGGCACAATCGAGCAGTCGTTTGCGGCCGGGCTGGTGCAAGGTTATTGCTGCGCGCCGCCGGATACGCCTACCAGCTTCGGCGGCATCGCGGCGTACAACCACCCGGACCCCAACGAGGGGATCTCCGCCAACGTCTACTGGGACAAACAGACGACGACCCGCAGCGTCAGCGCCGGAACCGGCCCGCAACTGCCGGCATCCAACGGCCTCACCACCGCGCAGATGAGCGATCCGGCAAGCTTCGTCGGCTGGGACTTCGGACCGACCGGCGCGTGGGTCATGCCGGCCGGCGCGAGTCACCCTGTCCTGCGCTGGCAACCGAGCCATTAACCGGGCTATTGGCCGACCTATTCACTTTCGCACCGAGCCGCCCTTCTTCCGTCCTGGCGGGATGTGGCTGGTTGCGGCCAGTGGCGCCTTTGCTGTTGATGCAATTGCGCTGCCACTGGCGGCAGTACTGCTCAACGGTGTCTCGTAGTACAGCTTGCCAGCGCGGCGCAATCAGGCGGTAACCGCTAGAATCTGCGGTTTTAGACAGGAATATGCCAATGTCTTTTGCGTCGCTTGGCCTGATCGATCCCTTGCTGCGTAACATGCGGGACCTCAATTACCAGACACCTACGCCGGTGCAGGCCAAGGCGATTCCTGCTGTGCTCAGTGGCAAGGACGTCATGGCTGCGGCACAAACCGGTACTGGAAAAACGGCGGGTTTTGCGCTGCCGCTGTTGCAACGGCTGGTGCAACAGGGCCCGGCGGTGTCGAGCAACCGCGCGCGTGTTCTGGTGCTGGTGCCCACCCGTGAACTGGCTGAACAAGTGCTGCAAAGCTTTATCGATTACGGTAAAGGCCTCGATTTACGATTTCTGGCCGCCTACGGCGGTGTGAGTATCAACCCGCAGATGATGAAGTTGCGCAAAGGCGTGGACGTGCTCGTTGCCACGCCGGGCCGTTTGCTCGATCTTAATCGCCAGAACGCAGTGCAGTTCGATCAGGTACAAACGCTGGTACTGGATGAAGCCGACCGCATGCTAGATCTGGGCTTTGCGCGCGAGCTCAACGCTGTGTTCGCTGCGTTGCCCGCAGAGCGCCAGACGTTGCTGTTCTCCGCCACGTTTACGGATGATATCCGCGCCCTGGCGGCGGGCATTCTGCGTGGCCCCGTCGACATCAGCGTCAGCCCGCCCAATGCCACGGCCAGCAAAATCAGGCAGTGGGTGGTGCCGGTGGATAAAAGGAACAAGCCTGATCTCTTCATGCACCTTGTGGCTCAGAACAACTGGGAGCACGCGCTGGTGTTCGTCAAGACCCGCAATGGCGTGGATTACCTGGCGGCCATGCTGGATGAAGCGGGCTATGCGGTCGACACCATCCACGGCGACAAACCGCAACCCGCGCGCATGCGTGCGCTCGAGCGCTTCAAGACGGGCGAAGTCAATATGCTGGTCGCCACCGATGTGGCTGCGCGCGGGCTGGATATCGACGACCTGCCGCTGGTGATCAACGTTGATCTGCCGATCGTGGCGCAAGACTATGTGCACCGCATTGGCCGTACCGGCCGCGCTGGCGCCAGCGGCGTAGCGGTGTCCCTTGTGTGTGCCGACGAAGCGCCGCAACTGGCCGCGATTGAAGCGCTGATCCGGCAAACGCTGCGCCGTGAAGAGGAGCCGGGTTTTGAAGCCGAACACCGCGTGCCGCAAACCAGCGCGATGGGCGAGACCATCAAGAAACCAAAAAAGCCCAAGAAGCCCAAAGCGCCACAGGCTGCGCCGGGCGCCAGCCAACTGACGAGCAAAAAGCCGCGCCCGCAAATTGGCGAAAACAAACGCAAGCCTGCGGCGCAGCGCGCAGTGGCCGCGGATAAAGCCACAAGGTTGTCCAGCGGTAGTCCATTCAGCGTGCAAAAGCCGCGCAGCAAAGCCGCTGCGAATTCAGCCAAGCCGGCTGGCAAACTCGCCGGTGGCCGCGGCAAACGCCAACCCTGATCCGTGGGGATGAGTAACCGCAGCCCTGGAACAGCGTGGCGGCATGCGGCCAGCTTGCAGGCAAACCGTCCTGGAGCTAGATCCGCTCCGCGAGCGCACCGGCCAGAAAATCCGTCGCACTGCGCACGCGGGTCGGCACAAACCGTCGCTTGGGCCAGATCAAGCTGACCTCCCTTGGCTGCTGCACGAAATCGTCCAGTACGGTGACGATGTCGGATTGCTGGAACTCGCCCACCAGCGAAGCGCGGTGGAACATGCCGATGCCGACGCCGCCCAGCACGCCCGCAAGAATCGTCTCCACGCTATTGGACGACAGATTGCCCCGCACCGGCAAATTGAACGGCCCCTGCGGCCCGACGAACGGCCAGTCCGTCATCTCGCCATAGACCAGACAGTTGTGATCCGCGAGATCGGCAGGAGTACGAGGTACACCGTGCTGCTCGAAATAACGGCGCGATCCGGCGCACACGAGTGAGGTGGCAGCCACACGACGCACCACCGAATCGGGGTCTTCAGCGGGACTCACGCGAATCGCAAGATCGATCCTGTCTTCCACCATATCCCGAACGGCGTCCGACAGCACCATATCGATCCGCAAGCCAGGATGTCGCGCCAGCAATTCGGGAATCAGTGGAAGCACGTGCAGGCGACCGAACGTCGACGGCGCCGCGATCCTGATGAGGCCCGAAACCTCGAGCGTGGTGCTAGTCAGCTCGCTATCCGCCACCTGGATTTCGTCCACCAGTGGACGCATGCGGTCGTAGTACAGCCGCCCCTGATCGGTCAGCGTCACCTTGCGCGTACTGCGACGGAGCAGCGCCACGCCGAGGCGCTTTTCCAGCGCGTTCACGGCCTTACTGATGGCGGACTGCGACTCGCCAATCCTTCGCGCGGCTGCGGAAAAGCCGCTTGCCTCCACGACGGCAAAAAATGCGTTCAATTCGTCAAACCGATCCATCCCGCGACTCCGGCTACGTCCATTCGACAACTAATTCCAGTTTGGAATAGATTCTATGATAGTTCGCGTGATTATCATTCGATTCGGCGCAAATTACTATTCTCCGCAAGCTAACTCAAAGCAGGAGAACAAACATGACCTGGGCTCGCTCCGCGTAGGCGGCTCGCTCGTACAGGCGAGAGGCCGCAACTGGGCGCCGCTCATCTTCCAGGATCTCATCAAACCCGAGTGAGTCCCGCGCCGGGCCTCACTCGGCAGCATCACAATCCATCGCTCACCCGTTAGAGAACCACCATGTACGAAACAATCAAGTGGCCCGAGGAGATGAAACCGAGCCGCTCTCCGATCCATTTCACCAACGAGCTCGAGGTCTCGGCATCCGTCGAAACAATCTGGTCCCTGCTCACCGATTTCAACTCCTGGCCAGCTTTCTATCCCGGTGTTCAGCACGTGCAGCCGCTTGACGGAGGCGATCACTTTGGCCTTGGTACGACATTCGAGACGAACCTCGCCGGGCAGGACGTCTTCGCATCCGTGCAGGAGTTCGAGCCGATGACCCGCATCGCGTGGGGCGGCTATCCAAAGGTCTCCACAGCGTCCAGGGCCTACCACGCCTGGATCATCACGCCTACCGCAAGCGGGTGTCATCTGTGGACCGAAGAGACGATGCAGGGACCGCACTGGCTGGAACTCGCGAAGCAGGCACCCGATGCGTTCTGGCTCACCCACGAGAAGCTGCTCAGGAACCTCGCCCAGATCGCCACTGCGCGTGAGCATTCCCGCGGCTAACCCAACCGAAAAAGAGGGATTCGATACATGATCGACAAAGTCAACTGGCCGGAACGCTATGACCCGCGTACCTCGGCAATTTACGCGCTCAACGACATCGACGTGAAAGCGCCACCGGAAGTGGTCTGGAAACTGCTCGTCGACGCTGAGCGCTGGTCGCGATACTTTCCGGCCGAAGATCAGGTCCGGATATTGTCCGGCGAGTCGGAACTCGCGCTCGGCACACGCTACAGCCGCGTGACGGTCGGCTATCCGATGTCACTGGTCGTCACTGAATGCGTGCCGAATCGCCGGCTCGCGTGGGCCACAACGGTCGATGGCGATGAAACGGGTTCGAGCGCGTATCACGGCTGGGTGATCACGCCGACGAAAGAAGGTTGTCACCTGCTCACCGAAGAGACACAGCAAGGCCAGTTCTTTGTGGAACTGATCGGTAGCAGGCATCCTGGCGCGCTCTATCGCTATCACCAGGATTGGGTCGAATGCCTCGCCCGGGCCGCCGAAGCAGAACTAGAAGCAGAACGGAGATAAGCGCTATGAAGATCGAACTCAATGGCCGCAAGGCAATCGTTACGGGCTCCACTGCCGGCATCGGACGGGCGATTGCCGAAGGGCTCGCGCGCGCCGGCGCTGCGGTCGTACTTAATGGCCGAACCCAGGAGCGGGTCGATGCTGCGCTGCGCGAGATGCGCGCCATTCTGCCGAATGCGGAATTGACCGGCGTGGCCGCCGACGTTGCGACAGCCGGAGGCTGCGCGGCCCTGTTTGCACACGCGCCGGAGGCCGACGTTCTTGTCAACAACGCAGGGACAGCGCGGCTGAACGACTTCTTCGCACAGGACGACAGCGAATGGCTCGACCTCTTCCAGCTCAACGTGATGAGTGGCGTTCGCACCGCCCGCTATTACGTGCCCAAAATGGCGAAGCAGGGCTGGGGGCGCGTCGTGTTCGTCAGTAGCGAGTCAGGGCTGAATATCCCGAAAGAAATGATCGACTACGGTGTGACCAAGACCGCGATGCTCGCGGTGTCGAGGGGGCTGGCCGAACTGGTTGCCGGTACAGGCGTGACCGTCAATGCCGTGCTGCCCGGCCCGACCAACTCTGAGATCCTTTCGAACTGGATGATGGCGACCGCGCGAGAGCAAGGGATCACGCAAGAGCAGGCTGAACAACAGTTCCTGAAGAACTCGCGGCCCACATCGCTGATCAATCGTTTCGCCACTACGGACGAAGTTGCGAACATGGTTGTGTATGCATGCTCTGAGCAGGCGTCCGCAACGACGGGTGCAGCGTTGCGTGTCGATGGGGGCGTGGTTCGTTCAATTGCGTGATTGCATGGGCAGATATTCACTATCCATGAGCCGCATGCCACGACTCACGCGAAACCTGCACAACAAAGTCCCTATTGAGCTTCTCGATCCTCGGACATCCCAGCAATGCGAGGTCTACGTCGATCTCTCTTCTTAGCAACTGCAACGCATGCCGAACGCCCGCATGACCGCCGACGGCCAGGCCGTACATCGCTGGTCTGCCCACGAGGACCAGACGCGCCCCCAGCGACAGCGCCTTTATAACGTCTGTGCCGCGGCGAACGCCACTATCGAGGATAACCGGCATGTCGCCGGCAACGGCAGTAATGGCCGGAAGCGCATCGAGCGTGGCAAGCGCGCCGTCGAGCTGCCGCCCGCCGTGATTTGAGACAATAATGCCGTCCGCGCCTGCCTGTTTGGCCCGCAGGGCATCGTCGGGATGAAGGATTCCCTTCACCACCAGAGTCCCTTTCCACTGACTTCGAATCCAGTGGATGTCGTTCCAGCAGAGCGCTGCACGGCCACTGCGGTGGTCGCCGGTCGCGCCGGTGATGATCGGTCCGCCCCGGTTGGCCGTGAAGTTTTCGAAATGCGGAACACCTTGCGTAAGCAACGTGCGTCCAAACGTCGACAGAAGCCATCTGGGCCTTGCCAAACCACCATAGACCAGGCGGCGGCTTAGCCGCAGCGGTACGCTGAAACCGTTGCGCAGTTCGTTTTCCCGTTGCGCGGCCAATGGCACGTCAACAGTAATCACAAGAACACCGAACCCGGCCCTTTCGATACGCGCGAGCAATGGCGTGATCGTCGATCGGTCGGCACTCAAATACCCCTGATACCAACTGCCGGGTGCTGCCATTGCCACCTTTTCCAGGGGAACGGTCGACGCTGCGCTCAGAACGAAGGGCACTTTCGCGTCGCGAGCGGCCGCCGCAAGTTGCAGGTCACCCTCATAGGCACAGAGCCCGGCGAGCCCCATCGGCGCTATTCCCACCGGCGACGTGTAACGTTGCCCAAAAATCTCCACTTCCTGCGAGCGCTCGGCGACGCCAGTGAGCATTCTCGGTACGAGTACCCAACGATTGAAAGCCGTGCGGTTTCCCACTACGGCGCGGTGGTCTTCCGCGCCACCGCTTACATAGCCGAAGATGCTGGCCGGCAGCCGCCGGGACGCGCTTCGCTCCAGGTCCGCGATCGACAGGTGATTGCTGAGACGCATCAGACCCCCGGACCGATAATCATATTTGGCGTGAGCAGGTTGGGATCGGTGCGCAGGACGAGAACTGCCGGGCGGCCTGCCTCGCGTGCGCGTTGGAATGCGTCTGGAAAGTCCACCGTGCGCTCAACGCTTTCCGCGTAAGCACCATAAGCGCGGGCAAGTCCGACAAAATCGGGACTCTGCAATGTCGTGCCAATGACCCGCCCAGGATAGTGACGATGCTGATGCATTCGAATGCTGCCGTACATGCCGTTATCGACAACGATCACAATGACTCGCGCATCGTACTGCACGGCAGTTGCCAGTTCCTGACCGGTCATGAGGAAGCATCCATCTCCGGCGAAACAGACCGCAGGCCGATCAGGTTTCTGAAGCGCCGCGGCGATGGCGGCGGGCAATCCATATCCCATCGCGCCACTCGTTGGAGCAAGCTGAGTGCGCCAACCGCGATAACGGAAGAATCGTTGAACCCAAAGAGTATAGTTGCCCGCGCCGTTGCTTACGATCGCATCCTCGGGCAACGCTTCATCGATGTGAGACACGACAGCGCCCAGATCGATTGAACCGCTATTAGGGGGAGGCGCGCGTCGAGCCTCATAGTCGGCGTGCGCGGCTTGCGTCCATTCGGCCCACACGGGCTTGTTCGGCGATTCAAGCCTGGCGACGGCCCGCGCAAATTCCGCCATGCCCGAATTGATGGGAAGATCCGCCCGGTACACACGTCCCAGCTCGTTCGCGTCGCGATGCACATGCACGAGCTTGACTGCCGGCGTTGGGATAGAAAAAAGCTCGTAGCCGAGTGTGCTCGTCTCGCCGAGGCGAGGTCCAATCGCAAGCAGCAAATCCGCTTCCCGTAAGCGCGCGGCAAGCGCCGGATCCATTCCCAGACCCGCTTCGCCGGCGTAATGTCGATCGCGGTTGTCATACAGGTCTTGTCGCCGGAATGTGCAGACAACCGGCAAATCGAACCTGGTCACGAACTGGCGGAGATCGTCGCAGGCCTCGCGGCTCCAGGCCCCGCCGCCGAGAAGAACGATCGGCTTGCATGCCTCGGACAGCAGCTTCTCAACGCGGGCCAACTGTTCGCTCGCCGGTTGCATGGTGATCGTCTGATAAGGGAGTGGCGGCACGACCTTTTCTACTGGTGCCCTCTCAACGAGCATGTCTTCCGGCAAGGCGATCACCACAGGCCCCGGACGACCCGACGTTGCGACGTGGAAGGCGCGGCTGATCAACTCGGGGATCCGGGCTGCCGAATCGATTTGAGTGACCCACTTGGCCACCTGACCAAACATCTGCCGGTAGTCGATCTCCTGCCACGCTTCCCTCTCGAGCGTATCGCGTGCGACTTGCCCAACAAAAACGATCATGGGCGTGGAATCTTGCCGCGCGGTGTGTATTCCGATTGATGCGTTTGTCGCTCCTGGCCCTCGCGTCACGAAACAGACGCCTGGTCGATTGGTCAGCTTGCCATGCGCCTCCGCCATGTTCGCGGCTCCACTCTCGTGCCTGCAAACCACGAGCTTGATGTCATCTGCGACATCGTACAGAGCGTCCAGCACCGCCAAAAAGCTCTCGCCTGGAACGGTGAAGATCGTGTTGACCGACTGCGCACGCAATGCATCGACCAGGATGCGTGCGCCGGTAATGTCCCGGTTTTCGTTTGCCATACGTATCTTTTGAAAAACAGTCAGAGTTTCGTCAGTCGCCCGTCCAGCACCAAAGCTTCGCATCGCTAATCGTCATGCTCCAGGCATGCCGGCTTCGCTTCTTCGGCTCGCCTCCAGGTTGCCTCGTGTTTCCGGGACGATGAATGCCCCGACGAGGAAGAGCGCCGAAACACCGAGAAGAAACCACGACAGCGTCGCGGGCAACTGCTGCTCGTTTGCTGAGAGAAGCGAGACGAACGTCGGCATCATGCCGCCAAGCGCAAATCCGATATTCCACGAAAGCCCGGTGCCGCTCGCCCGAATCGCTGTTGGGAAGCGCTCATTCAGAAAGATCAGCAGCGGCGCGTAACTTGCCCCGCCGAGAACTGCGAGGAGCAGCGTGTAGCCCGCCAATAGAGGCACGCTGTCTGTCTTCGTCATCAATATGTACAGGATGGGAAGAAGTGCAATGCGCAGAACGCCCGCTCCGATGAATACTTTTTTGCGGCCGAAAAAGTCACTCGCCGCACCGATTGCTATCGCTGCTGCTATTGAAAGCAAACCGGTCGCCATGAGAATGGTTGAAGTCGTACCGTTCGGCAGGTGCTTGACGACCTTCAGGAAGGTCGGCAAATAGCCAGAGCAGAGGTAATAACCCGCACCGCTTGACGTTGTCATGATGACGTTGACGATCATGACCCGGCGATATTCGGAGGAAAAGAGCGTTCGCAGCGGCGAAGATTGCTTCGACACGGCGGCCTTGCGTGCAGCCTTTCGCGCATGCTGCTCTTTCCAGAACGGAGACTCCTCGAGTCTCAGGAACAACAGCGCGCCGAGGAGCGAGGTTATCAATCCGGCAAAGAACATGACGCGCCATCCCCACACTTCGAATTGCGGACCCGGAAACAGCGCCGACGCGATGAAAAAGACAATAGAGGCAAGCAGTCCGCCGATGCCCGCCCCACCCCCGCCGATCAGGCCCGAAACCGCGCCTCGCCAGTGAGGCGGCACGGATTCCGTCCCCAACGTGTGCGAGGAAGCAACGACACCGCCCACAAACACGCCCTGCACCAGGCGAAGAAGCACAAACAGGATGGGCGCTATGACACCAGCCTGTGCAATCGTCGGCAGCGTCCCAAACACGGCCGTGCTTATGCCCACGCCGAACACGGCAATCTGCATTGCACGCTTGCGCCCATTCCGGTCCGCGTACGATCCAAAGAGAGCGGAGCCGATGGGCCGCATCAGCAGCGTCACGGCGAACGACGCATACACGCCTGCGAGAGACAGCGTTGGATGATCCGATGGAAAGAACAGTTTGCCGACGACAGGCGCGACATACAGCAGAATGAACAGGTCAAACAGGTCGAGCGCCCATCCAAAACAGGATGCGGCGGCGGCTATAACAATGCTTCTATTGCTTTGCGTCGCCGTATTCCGCGCGCCAGCTAATGTCGTTTCCATCAATTGTCTCCTTCAATGTGCGTCGCCAGAAACGTCAAGGTGTTGCCGGTAGCCGTTGTCCGCGGCGTCATGTTTGTTTGTTGTTGTGCTGCGGATGGCTGAGTGCTTCGGGCCTAGCTGCCGCGAAACACCGGTTTGCGCTTGCCGTGGAAAGCCTCCACTCCCTCGCGGAAATCGTCCGACGCGCGCAGCCGGCTATAGCAATGCCCTTCGAGTTCGATCGCAATCGAGAGCGGCGAGTCTTCCGTATCGTTCAGCAGCTTCTTCGCGGTGCGTTGCGCAAGCGGCGAGAACGCGCGCAGTTCGTCGACGAGCGCATCGGTCGCCGACTCCAGTTCCGCATCGGCTACGCAGTCCACCGCGATGCCCCAGTCGTACGCCTGCTTGCCCGGGATGCGGCGCGAGCGCATCACGATGTCCTTCGTGCGGCCGATGCCGACCATCGACTGCAAACGCGCCGAGCCGCCCGAGCCGGGAATCTGGCCGAGCTTCTGCTCCGGCAGCGCATAGAAGGTCGTATCGGTGACGATGCGGAAATCGCATGCCAGCGACAACTCGAAGCCCACGCCGAAGCAGAAGCCGCGATTCGCCGCGATCACCGGTTTCGAGCAGCGCGCGGGCGCCGCGATATTCCACGCGAGCTTCGATACGTGTTCCGGCGACGCTTCCAGAAAGCCCTTGATGTCGCCGCCGCTCGAGAAGTGCTCGCCCTTCGCGCGCACGACAATCACGCGCACGCGGTCGTCCTCGTCGAGGGCTTCGAACACGGCGCGCAACTGGTCGCGTGCGTGCATCGAAATGACGTTGAACGGCGGACGGTGCAGCACGATGTCCGCGCGCTCGCGCTGCGCGTCGATATCGACCGAGAAGCCGTCGAGGTCTCGCAGCAGCGTCTGGCCGCGATGGTTGAGATCGCTCATTGTGGGTTACTCCTTGGTGATTGTGGTTTCTGCAGGTCGTGCGGCCTGCGTATTCGAATCGGTCGTGTACTCGCCCGCTTGCAGCTTGCGGCGCAAAATCTTGCCGACCGGCGACTTCGGAATGTCGTCGACGAAAACGTAATCGCGCGGACGCTTGAAGTTGACGAGATCGGACTGGCGGCACCATGCATCGAGCGATTCCGAATCGACGTACTCGCGGCGCTTGATGAAAGCAACCACGCGCTGACCCCAGCGCTCGTCCTTGACGCCTGCGACCGCGACTTCGTCGACGGCGGGATGCAGCGACAACACCGATTCGATATCCACCGGCGAGATGTTTTCTCCGCCGCTGATGATCATGTCGTCGACGCGGCCCGTCACATAGAGATCGCCGTCGCGGTCGAGATAGCCTGTGTCTCCGGTGAAGTACCAGCCGTCGCGCAAGCTCTTCGCATCCGCGTCCGGACGATGCCAGTAGCCTTCGAAAGCTTCGTCGCCGAGCAGGTCGACGATGATCTGCCCTTCTTCGCCGGTGTCGGCGATCTCATCGGGCGAAAGAGCATCGAGCTTCACCACGCGCAGCCGCGTATTGATGCCCGCGCGGCCCGCGCTGCCGGGTTTCCTGGTTGCATCCTGATCGATGCTGAACGTGTAGACCTCGGACGAACCATAGTGGTTGACGAACAGCTCCGGCTCGAACCCGGCCGAGAGGCGCTTGAGCAGGCCGTCGTTCATCGGTGCGCCGGCGAAGCCGAGCTTTCTGACCGACGAGGTATCCGTGTTCGGGAACGCGCTGTCGGCAAGCAGATCGTGATAAAGCGTCGGGACCAGATAGAGGCAGGTGAGCGCGTGCTTCGAGATGCATTCGAGCGCGAGCTTCGCGTTCCAGCGCCGCACGCAAACGAAAAGGCCATCCACGAGCGCCATCGCGAGCAGCGAGCGCACGCCCATCGTGTGATAGAGCGGCATCACGCCGAGCGTGCGTTCGCCGCGCCGGTACAGGTTCTGCGCGACGTGTGCGAGCGCGCCCGCGCGTTCGTGCCGATGCCGGCGCGGCACGCCCTTCCCTTTGCCCGTCGTGCCCGATGTGTAGAGGATCAGCGAGATGTCGTCGGCGGTGGCGTGCGTCGTGTCGCTCGCAGCGCCGCTGCGCGTTCGTTCGACGATGAGCGTATCGAAGGCGGCGGTGCGGCCAGGAGCATCGTCGAGTCCGATACGCGGCACTTTTTGTGCGGCGGCGCTCTGCGCGACGGTAGCGGCGCTGACGGGTTCGTAGACGATCGCCTTCGCTCCCGAGTCGGTCACGCAGTAGTCCAGTTCGTCCGGCTTCGCGCGCCAGTTGATCGGCACGATGACGATGCCTGCAAACTGTCCGGCCCAATGCAGCGTCGCCATTTCCCAGCGGTTTTGCAGCACGACGAGCAGCCGGTCGCCGCGTTGCAGGCCCAGTTCGCGCAGGCCATCGGCGACACTCAGGATCATGCGATGCCACTGCGCGTACGTCAGTTGCACATCGCCATCGACGAGCGCGAGCGCGTGCGGGCTGCGCTCGACGCTCTGCAGGAACGTGCGTCCGAGATCAAGCATGTTCGACCTCCGTCGTGCCTGCCTCGGCCCGGCGGCGCGCCGCAACGTCGAGCACCGCGGCCACGATGGGTGTGTAACCCGTACAGCGGCAGATATGACCCGACAGCATCTGCCGCACCTGCTCTTCGGACGGATCGGGCACGCGCCGCAGATAATCCGCGCACGACATCAAAATTCCCGCCGTGCAGAAGCCGCATTGCAGCGCGTGATGCCGCTGGAATGCCTGCTGAAGGTCGCCAAGCGTCTGATCGGGCGCGAGGCCCTCGACGGTATCGATACGCCGGCCATCGGCCTGCACGGCAAGCATCAGACACGAGCGCGCCGCGACGCCATCGACCTGCACGGTACATGCGCCGCATACGCCATGCTCGCAGCCGACGTGCGTGCCCGTCGCGCCGAGTTCGTGCCGAATGAAGTCCGACAGCAGTTCGCGCGGCTCGCAATGGCCGCTTCGTTCGCGGCCGTTCAGCGTCAGCGCGATCCGCTGCGCTTCGCCGTGCCGCATGATGGTGTCCGTCTTGCTCACTTTGCCTCCTCGATCACGCGCCATCCGAGTTGCCGCACCAGATTCCGGCGATACTTCGCGCCGATGTGCGCGTCGTCCTGCGCGTTCAGTTTCCAGCTCAAATCGTTCAGTGCACCGCGCAGGTCGTCGCCCTGCAGACGAGGCCATTGCTCAGTGACCGGCCGGTCCGCGACGCCGCCGACTGCGATACGGATCGACTCGTCGGTGACGACCGCAGCACACGCGACGATCGCGAAATCGCCGTGCCGCGCGGAAAATTCCGTGAATGCATAGCGCTCGCCCGGGCGGCGCAGCGGAAAGCGCACCGCTTCAACAAGTTCATCCGGCTCGCGCGCGGTCATCAGCATTCCCTGAAAGAAGTCCTGCGCGGCGAGCGTGCGGCGCTTTCTTCGCGAGCGGAGCATCACGTCGCCGCCAAGCGCGGAAAGCACGAGTGGCAACTCCGCGCTCGGGTCCGCATGCGCGATCGAACCGCACACGGTCCCGCGATTGCGAATCTGGAAGTGCGAGATATGCGGGAAAGCCATCGCGAGCAGCGGCGCTTCGTCGGTGAGCGTGCTGCGCCATTCGACGCTGCCTTGCGTCGCCGCGGCGTTCACGACGAGATGCCCCGCTTGCGTGTCGACGCGCACGGCATCGAGCTCCGCAGTACGCGAAATGTCGATGAGCACCTTGGGCTGTGCGAGCCGCATATTGAGCACGGCCATCAGCGACTGGCCGCCTGCCAGCACGCGCGCGTCTTCGCCGTATTGCGCGAGCGCGTCGAGCGCGTCTTGCGCGGTCATCGCGCGCAGGTAATCGAACGGTGCGGGCTTCATGCGGGTCTCCTGAAACGGGCGACGAGTCTTGCGATCCACGATCCATGCGCTCCTACCGGCTCGCCCGCCGCCTGCCGTCCGAGCGATTCGAACAACTGCTTCAGCACGACCTTCGCCGCGCCTTCGAGCATGCGCGCGCCGACCGCGGCGACCTTGCCCGACACCTGGGCTTCGTAGTCGTACGTGAGCCGCGTGCCGCTGCCGTGCGGCGTCAGTTCGACGAGACCGTTGCCGCGCGCGCTGCCGAGCGGCGAGATGCCCGCACCCGCGAGACGCAGGCGACACGGCGCATCGATCTCCGACAAGCCGATACGCGCTTCGAAACGGGCCTTGATCATGCCGACGCCGACGGTCACGTCCGCGCGATACTGGTTGGGCGCCGTTTCTTCGAGCGCGTGGCAGCCGGGAATGACGTTCGCCAGCGCCTTCGGATCGAGCAGCACGGCGAACACGGCTTCGGGCGTCGCGGGCAGATCGACCGCGCCCTGCGCCGTCAGCGCGCGTCCGCCGCCCGGCGTCGCGGGCTTCGTGGCAGGCGCTTCGCGATATTCCGGCCGCGACGGTTCGGGATCGTCGATGCCGATCATCGCCATCACTTTGGGCGGCGTGAGCGGCAAGCGAATGTCTTCGACACCGAGCGCATCCGCCACCGCATTCGCGATGCACGGCGGCGTGCTCATGTTGTTGCCTTCGCCGAGGCCCTTCGCGCCGAGCGGCGTGAAAGGCGAAGGCGTTTCCAGATGCACGATGAGCGGATCGGGCACTTCGCATGTCGTCGGCATCAGATAGTCGGCGAGCGTGCCCGACTGGAAGCTGCCGTCCGCGCCGTAGCGGAACTCTTCCATCAGCGCCGCGCCGACGCCTTGCGCGAACGCACCGCGAATCTGGCCATCGGCGAGTGCGGGGTTCAGGATGGTGCCGGCGTCGTGCACGGTCACATAGCGGTCGATGCGCACGCGTCCGGTCGTGCGATCCACTTCGACACCGCACATGTCGAATGCGAAGCCATACGCGGCCGATGTATTGATGCGGTCGTGTTCGTCGGGCGCATCCATGTGCGGCGGCGACCAGAACACGGTTTCGCGCAGGCCCGGCTCTTCGCCTTCGGGCAAGAGCGCGGGCGCCCAGTGCGGCGCATTGCTCGCTGCGCGCGCGAACGGCAACGCGCGGTCGGCGGCGTCGCGCGGATAGACGCGCCCGCCTTCGAAGCGCACGTCGTTCGCCGCGCAGTCGAACTGCCTGGCGAGCACGCGCGCGAGTTTGTCGCGCACGCGCGTCGCGGCGAGATGCACGGTGCCTGCCACCGCGCCCGCGAAGCGGCTCGAATAATTGCCCGCCGCGACGGACCAGGCGTCCTTGTGCGTATCGAACTCGACATTGACGACGATGTCCTTCGGATCGAGCCCGAGCACGTCGGCCACGACTTGCGCGCACACCGTCATGTGGCCCTGCCCCGCGGGCGTCGACGCGATGGTCACCACCACGCCGCCGAGCAGATCGACGCTGACCGTCGCGCTCGCGATCGCGCCGTTCTTCGGTCCGGCTTTTTTGCGCGCGTCGGCGGGCATCACAGTCGTGATATAGCCCATGTTGGAGACCGACGGCTCCACGATCGCCGCGAAGCCTATGCCATAGAACCGCCCTGCGCGTCGCGCGGCGTCGCGGCGCGCGACGAGTTCGTGGTATCCACCGTCGTCGATCGAACGGCGCAGCGCTTCCTGATAGTTGCCCGAATCGAGCAGCGCGCCCGCTGCCGCGCGATAGGGGAAGGCATCGGCGGGAACGAAGTTGCGGCGATAGACGTCGAGCACATCGAGCTTCAACTCGATGGCGATGCGCTGGATCAGCCGCTCCAGCGCGAAGTACACCTGCGGTCCGCCGAAGCCGCGCACGAGTCCGGTCGGCGTCTTGTTGGTCAACACGACGCGATTGCGCACGAGCAGATTCGGGATGGCGTACGCGCCCGTCAGACAGCCGTGCATCCGGTAAAACGTCGCGGGCTCGGGCGCGCGCACGTAGCCGCCGACGTCTTCCAGTTGATCGTAGGACAGCGCGACGATGCGGCCATCCGCTTCGACCGCCGCTTCGATTGTCGAGAGGCGCGCGGTCGCCGATGTGGCCGCGCTCAAATGCTCGAGCCGGTCCTCGACCCATTTCACCGGCGCGCCCGCCTTGCGCGACGCGAGGCACATCAGCACCACGTACGGAAACACGGCCTGCTTCACGCCGAAGCTGCCGCCGGAATCGCGCGGTGCCTTATGGCGCAGACGATTGGCGGGCACGTTCAACGCCATCGCCATGACGGCGTGCAGCGAGAACGGCCCCATGAAATTCGACGTGACGTCGTAGCCTTCATCGCCGGAAAGGTACTCGGCGATGACTACGCCGCACTCGATCGGCGCACAGGTATTGCGCGGATAATGCGCGACCAGCTTCACGCGATGCGGCGCGCGTTCGAAGGCCGCTTCGGGCTCGCCGTAGCGGAAGTGCCGGTCGCTGATGACGTTGCTGCCTACGCGCTCGTGCAGCGCGGGGCCTTCGTTGCTCACGGCCTGTTCGATCGACGTCACGGGATCGAGCATCGCATAGTCGACCTTGATGAGATCGAGCGCGTCTTCAGCGAGCGCACGCGATTCGGCCATCACGACCGCGACCGGCTCGCCGACATAGCGCACGCGGTCCATCGCGAGCGCCCACTGCTCCATTGGCGACTTCACGCCGACGACGAAGGGACGCGACCACGCACGCAGATCGTCGCGCGTTAGCACGGCGCGCACGCCGGCGACTTTGGCTGCGGCTTGCGTATCGATCGACAGGATCTCCGCGTGCGCGTGCGGCGAACGCAGAATCGCGGCGTGCAGCGTGCCCGGCTTCACAGCGATGTCGTCGCCATAGCGACCGCGGCCTGTCAGGATCGCAGGGTCTTCGAGGCGCTGCATCGAGCGCCCGATGTGACGCCGCGGTGTGCTCGCGTCGCGCGTCCCGTTGTCGGCGACACGCGCGTTTATGTCGGCAAATGCGGTTTCGCGCTGATTCATGACGTTACTCCTCACGCGCGGCGCGGCCGCCGAATTCGTCGGCAAGACCGTTCCAGCGGCGCGCAATTTCCTCATGGTCGATACCGAACAGATCGAGAATGCGCCCGACCGTGTGATCGACCACGTCCTCGATGGTCTGCGGATGCGCATAGAACGCGGGCACCGGCGGCATCACGATCGCGCCCATTTCCGTGGCGAGCGTCATGTTGCGCAGATGCGCGAGATTGAGCGGCGTTTCGCGCGCGACCAGCACGAGGCGGCGGCGCTCCTTGAGCATCACATCGGCGGCGCGGGTGAGCAGGTTGTCCGCGAAGCCGTTCGCGACGCTCGCAAGCGTTTTCATCGAACACGGCACGATCACCATGCCTTCGGTCAGAAACGATCCGCTCGCGACCGCGGCGCCAATGTCGCGTACGTTGTGCACGACGTCGGCGAGCGCGTCGATGTCGCCGCGCGCGAGGCCGAGTTCCTGCGCCGCCGTCACCGCGCCGGATGCGGACACGACCAGATGCGTTTCGTGCGTGCCGAGGCGGCGCAACGCGGCGAGCAGGCGCACGCCGATCACAGCGCCGCTCGCACCCGAAATACCGACGACGATGCGCTTCTTGCGTTCAGTCATGATCGCGCGACAAGTAGGCGTCGAACGCGCTGTTGTCAGCGGCGACGAGTGTGTGCAGATCCACCGAGTCTTGCCCCGGAATGCGCACGCGTGTGAACACATGCGCGGGATACACGACGGGGCGCGTCGCATCGAGGCCCATCTTCGCGCTCACGCCTTGCAGATGCGACGGTGCGTCGTCGGGTTGGCCGACGGTCGTCGACGGATCGAGCGGCGAACCCTGCGCGCCTTCGATCACAACGAGATCGCGGTCGGCCTGGAAGCGCGTCGCGATGGCCCATTCGATTTCGGCGGGATCGTGCACGTTCACATCGGTATCGACAACGACGACCTGCTTGATGTCGTAATGCGCGCCGAACGCGCACAGAATGACGTTCTTCGCTTCGCCTTCGCGCTTCTTGTCGAACTGCACCCACAGGTGATAGCGGCACACGCCGCCGACAGACAGATGAACGTCCTTCACCGCCGGATGGCTGCGCTGCAGATGCGCGAGCAGCGTTGCTTCGCGCGGAATCGCGCCCAGCAGCAGATGCTCCATTTCCGCAGGCACGATCGTATGAAAGATCGGATCACGCCGATGCGTCACCGCGGTCACCTCGATGACTTCGCGCGCTTCCCTCGCGCTGTAGTACTTCGGGAACTCGCCGAACGGGCCCTCGGGCTCGCGGACGTTCGGCAGAATCCGCCCTTCGATGACGATCTCCGCAAACGCCGGCACGTGCACACCATTCGTCACACATTGCGCGACCGGCAGCGGCGCACCATGCAGCGCGCCCGCAATTTCCAGCTCGTCATGATCGATGGGTGTGATCGCTTGCGACGCAAGCATCGTGAGCGGATCGACACCGATCGCGATTGCTACGTCGAGCGCGTCGCCTGCAGCTTCTGCCTCGCGATGAAATGCGTAGAGATGCCGCGGCAGCAGCAGGATCGCCATGCGATTCTGGCCATGCACCTGAATGCGGTTGATCGAAACGTTCTGCACGCCGGTGCGCGGATTGCGCGCGATCACGAGGCCCGCCGTAAGGTAGGGGCCGTTGTCGTACTCGCTGTGCGTGGGAATCGGCAGCAGCGCGTGAAGATCGATGCCGCTCGTATGCACCACTTGCTGACACGGCGCCTCTTCACGTCCGACGACTTTCGATTCGAGCGGCGCGGCGGCCGCAGCGGAGAAACGCGCGAGCAACGCGGATTCGTCGACGCCCATCGCTTCCGCAATCCACGCACGCTTCGACATGAAACCGCTGACGACGGGCACCGCATGGCCGCCCGGCTGCGTGAAGAAGGCCGCCTGCGTGCCGTCCAGGCACTTGGCGATCGCGGCGAGTTCGTGCTCGAGCGCAACGGGCTTGTCGATCGCCGCGACGCGGCCGCTCCGACTCAGATGTGCAAGCCAGTGACGCAAGGTGCGCGCAGGCCCGACGTCGTTCGCCGGGGCGCCCAGGGACGTCATCGGCGAGCTTTCGCGTGAATTCATTTTGAGTCTCTCTCCATTGCTGCCGGCCTCGGAGGTGCTAACACCGGCAGATTGAAGAGCAGAATATCGACGCCACGGTATAAGCGATAATATTAATTTTTGAACCTAGGCATCAGAAGTACTGATGTCCGTACGGATACTGATGCAAGACAGTCCCCGTTTTGATACCAAGTAAAAAAGGGAAGACGGACCGGGCTTTTGATACACGCCAACGGTACGAATCGCAGCACACCGGCAAACATGTTGATACCTCGACTCATCGCGTATCAGCGCATATGATTGGCGAAACAGGTATCACGACGAGCGCTGCCCAATGGATCTCAAACAAATTCAGTACTTCATCGCTCTCTTCGAAGACGGATCGGTAACTCGTGCGGCCAAACGGCTAAACATAGTTCAACCGGCTTTGAGCATGCAGATCGCCAAGCTCGAAGACGAGTTGAAGCAGACCTTGTTCGAGCGCGGCGCACATGGAATGACTCCAACTGCTGCCGGCCGTTTGATGTATCGCCTTTATTTGCCGATCATGCGCGATCTCAAGCAAGCGCAGACACAACTGATGCAGCGCGATGAGGTCGTGTCTGGACACGTTTCCCTGGGACTGATTGCGTCTGTCAGCGAGAGCGTGCTTGCGGATGCGCTTTCGCGCTTTCACGAGCAGTACCCGCACGTCGAAGTAACGGTAGCCGACGGCTACAGTGCGACTTTTATCGATCTCGTGACAGGCGGACAGCTTGAAGCCGCGTTGATCAACCGGCCACGCGCCCGCTTATCTCTCGACTCGGAGCCATTGCTGGACGAAGAAATGGTGTTGGCAACCGGCGTGAATGGCGGACCCACATTGCCGCCCGTCATTGAGCTCGCACAAGTGCAGGAACTGGATCTTGTGTTGCCGACAAAACGTCACGGCTTGCGCGGCGTGCTCGACGCGGCCGCGCAATCCGCAGACGTGCTTCTGGCGCCCCGTTTCGAGATCGATGTTCTGAGCGCCATCGTCAAGCTCGTCGAAAACACGGGGTTCGCCACGATCCTTCCGCGCATCGTGGTCGAACGTTCGGTGCAGCGCGGCACCATGCGCGCGCATCCGATTCTTGCGCCGCGAATCGTGCGGCACATCGTGCGAATCAGTCACCCTCGCCGTCCGATAAGTGCCGCTACGGAAGCGCTAACAGCGATCATTGCCGACGAACTACGGAAGGTATCGGCCGGCGCATCCGACCCTGTCGATTCTTAACAACCACGCCCACTGGATAGTTAAATGGAAAGAGACGCTATGAATTGGATCGCCGGCGAATGGGCCGGCAAGCCCGTGCTCGCAAGCTCCGATCCTTCGAACGGAGAGACGCTCGGCCGGTTCGTCAGCTCGAACACGCAAGACGCGGACGCCGCCGTCGCGGCTGCCCGCCATACGTTCGATCACACAACGTGGGCACAGGATGCCCGTCGACGGCAGGATGTTCTGCTTCGCTGGGCGCAAGCTCTCGAGTTGTCGGTGGAACCGCTAGCGGAATTGCTGACGCGTGAAAACGGCAAGACTATTGGGCAGGCGCGAGGAGAAATGCGCGCCGCAATTTCCGAAGTGCGCTACTACGCGGGACTCGCGCGCCACATTGCCGGTCACGTCATCGAGCCCGAGCCAGGCACCATCTCGACGATGTTGCGCGAGGCCGCCGGCGTTGCTGCGATCATCGTGCCGTGGAACGCTCCCGCCGTGCTGCTCGTGCGGCCCCTTGCGCCCGCCCTCGCTGCCGGATGCACGGCCATCGTCAAGCCGGCTGCCCAGACGTCATTGATCACCGCGGCAATGATCCGTTGTCTCGACCAGCCGGCGCTTCCCGCCGGTGCTGTCAATCTGCTTCTCGAAAACGGCGCAGAAGCCGCTGCGCGACTGGTCGAGTCCGCCGATGTCGATGTGATCAGCTTTACGGGTTCGACGGAAGTCGGCAAGCGAATCATGCGCGCCGCTGCAGACAGCATGAAGCGATTGTCGCTTGAGCTAGGCGGCAAATCGTGTTGTCTCGTCTTCGAGGACAGCGACGTTAAGGCCATTGCACCTCGTCTTGCCCGGGCCGCGACCATCATCTCCGGACAACAATGCACCGCTGCACGGCGAATACTCGTGCATGTGTCAAAGGCGGACCAAATGCGAGACGAACTCGTCAAAGCACTCGCAAGCCTCAAGGTTGGCCCAGGGATCGATCCAGCTTCCGACATTGGCGCGCTGATCGATGTTGCGTCCCGCGACGCTGTCCAGACCACGGTTGAACGAGCGTGTGACCTTGCAGATCGCGTGCTCTTGCGCGGGACTTCGAGCGGACCGGGCGCCTTTCTGTCACCGACGCTGGTCGAGCACGGAGAACCTCACGCCTTCTTTTGCCAGGACGAGATCTTTGGCCCGTTCGTCACGTTAGAGACCTTTGAGACCGAAAAGGAAGCCGTTGAAAAGGCAAACAACACCGTTTTTGGCCTGTCCGCGAGCGTGTGGACCCACGACTCCGCTCGGGCTTTCCGGATTGCGCGTGCGCTGCGTGATGGGACCGTCTGGATCAACGACCACAACAGGTTGTTCGCAGAGGCCGAAACAGGCGGCTATCGGCAGAGCGGACTGGGCCGGTTGCACGGCTACGACGCGCTAGCGGACTTCACGGAGATCAAGCATATCTGTGTCGGTGCAGGAGTCGTAGAAGGCATCGAAGTGCTTGGCTCGTGACGGAATCAGATAACCGTTGACCTCGATTGCAAAAAAGCGCGATGACCAAAATCAGAACACGGCACGTAAATATGGGCCCCGCGTGCATCAGGATGGGCGGGCTTAAGGGAATGCGTGACGGTCTGGATCGGCCTGCTTTTCCAATACGGACGGACTTAGCCGTCGCCAGCCTACTCTCCGAACCCCACCATGTTCCGGCGCCTTAGCTGCGCCACATCGCGAAGTGGAGGCGCCCCAAAGAGCCGGCTATATTCGCGGCTGAATTGGGAAGGGCTGTCATACCCGACCCTGATCGCCACCGACCCAACATCGCCGTTCTGCCCAAGTAACATTCTCCGGGCCTCTTGCAGTCGCAACTGTTTCTGATATTGCAGCGGGCTCAGCGTCGTGACGTTCTTGAAGTGGTGATGGAGCGACGACACGCTCATGTTCACGTGCTGCGCGAGCATCTCCATCCGCAAAACCTCGGTGTAGTGATTCTGGATCCACTCAATCGCCCGCGCGATCCGGTTCGTCGGACTCCCGTTGACGGCGATATGCCGCAGCCGCTTGCCCTGCTCGCTTGTCATCAGCCGATAGAGCAGCTCCTTCACGATAAGCGGCGCGAGAACCGGGATGTCATTCGGAGTATCGAGCAATCGCGCGAGCCGCAGCGCCGCATCGAAAACCGGCGCCGACAGCGAGCCGACCGCGATGCCTTCGCCCGCCGACGCGGCGCCCGGTTCCGGCAGACGCACTTGCGTCGCCAGTTCGGCGATGCACTGCGGATCGAGTGCGAGCTTCACGCACAGGTACGGCGCCTCGGACGACGCTCGCGTGACCCGCGACGTCATCGGCAGATCGACGGACGTCACGAGGCAATGCAGATGATCGTAGTCGTAAGCCTGCCCTCCGACCACGACCCGCTTGGCGCCTTGCGCCGCGAATACCAACGCCGGACTCGCCACGCCGCAGCCGAGATCGACGGGCGTGGAGTACCGGTAGAACGCCAGCGAGGGAATCGCCGTCTGATGCGCGCCGTCCACGGGCGCGAAGCGGCTGACGAGCGCGGCAAGCTCGCGGCGTGCCGTTTCGCGCGACGCCGAAGCATCCAGCCAGGAAGAATTCTGTTTCATGCGCGTTGAGCTCCGTTGACGGAACCGAGCATAACCAGGCGCTGCCGCGCAACGACGGTTGTGCTGCTCCATTTGCAGCATTGTTCAATAATTTTGCAGGATTGTGTAAGCGCAACGGCACGCACTCGGTCACACTGCCGCGTACACCCGGCGCCAAGTTCGGGCCTTCCCCACGGAGAGGTTCCATGTCCACATCGTTTGTCCTGAACGGCAAGAACGTTACGCTCGATGCCGATCCCACTACCCCGCTTCTCTGGGCGATTCGCGAGAACGCGGGCCTGCACGGCACGAAGTTCGGTTGCGGCATGGCGCAATGCGGCGCCTGCACGGTTCATCTGGAAGGCGAAGCCACGCGTTCGTGCGTGCTGCCGCTCGCCGCCGTCGCGGGTAAGCGCATCACGACTATCGAAGGTATCGAAAGCCGGCCTGCGAAAGCGATCCAGGCGGCATGGGTCAAGCTGCAGGTGCCGCAGTGCGGATACTGTCAGTCTGGTCAGATCATGTCCGCGACCGCCTTGCTCGAACGCAACACCACGCCCACCGACGCCGACATCGACGCCGCGATGAACGGCAATCTGTGCCGCTGCGCGACCTACGCCCGCATACGCGCGGCCATTCACGAAGCCGCCGCCACCCTGAAGGCCTGACCATGACGACCGATCTCGATCTCCCGGATGCCGTGCGCCCGTCGCGCCGGACCTTCCTCAAAGCAGCCGGCGCAGTCGCGGCAGTCGGCCTCACCATCGGCTTCGAATGGGCGGGTACGGGCCGCCGCGCGCTCGCCGCCACGGCGCCCGAGGCGGCGTTCGCACCCAACGCCTTCCTGCGCGTCGCGCCGGACAACAGCGTGACCGTCATCGCGAAGCACGTCGAGATGGGCCAGGGCGCGTACACTGGCATCGCGACGATCGTCGCCGAGGAACTGGATGCGAACTGGCAGGACGTCCGCGTCGAAAGCGCCCCCGCTGACGCGAAGCGCTACGCGAATCTCGCGTTCGGCATGCAGGGCACGGGCGGCAGTTCGGCGATGGCCAACTCGTGGATGCAATTGCGCGAAGCCGGCGCGAAAGCGCGCGCGATGCTGGTCTCCGCCGCCGCCGCGCAGTGGCGGACGCCCGCGTCCGAGCTGACGACGCGCGACGGCAGCGTTCATCACGCGGCCACGAACCGGACCGCGACGTACGGCTCGCTCGCGTCGGCCGCGGCCCGGCTACCGGTGCCGGACAAGGTCGCGCTCAAATCACCGAAGGATTTTCGTTTGATCGGCCACCAGGCGCCGCGCGTCGACGTCCCTCCGAAAACCGACGGCACCGCGCAGTTCACGCTCGACGTGACGTTTCCCGGCATGCTGGTCGCGTTGCTGCAGCGTCCGCCTCTCTTCGGCGCGACGGTCAGATCGTTCGACGCGTCGGCTGCGAAAGCCGTGCCGGGCGTGGTTTCGGTCGTGCAGGTGCCGGGCGGCGTAGCGGTGGTCGCGAAGGGCTTCTGGGCGGCCAAGCAGGGCCGCGACGCCCTAAAGATCGAATGGGACGATTCGAAGGCCGAGAAGCGCAGCTCGGACGCGATCATGGCCGAATACCGGCAGCTCGCCGAACAGCCCGGCGCATCCGCCCGCAAGGACGGCGATGCGACGCAGGCGCTCGCGGGCGCAGCGAAGAAGATCTCCGCCACCTACTCGTTCCCCTACCTTGCTCACGCGCCGATGGAGCCGCTCGACGCCGTCGTCAAGCTCACCGCCGATAGCTGCGAGATCTGGGCCGGCGACCAGTTCCAGACCGTCGACCAGGGCAATGCCGCGCGCACGGCCGGGCTCGCTCCGGAGCAGGTCAAGATTCACACGCTGTATGCGGGCGGCAGCTTCGGGCGGCGTGCGAACGCGCGGTCGGACTATATCGTCGAGGCCGTGTCGATCGCCAGGGCGCTGGGCGCGAACGGCACGCCCGTCAAGCTGCAGTGGACCCGCGAGGACGACATCCACGGCGGCTTCTACCGGCCGATGTACTTCCACAAGCTCGACGCGGGCCTGAGCGCGGACGGCAAGCTGGTCGGCTGGCGGCACAGGATCGTCGGCCAGTCGATCCTCGGCGGCACGCCGTTCGCGAGCGCCATGATCAAGAACGGCATCGACGCGACCTCCGTCGAGGGAGCCGCCAACATGGCATACGCGATTCCGAACATCTCGGTCGAACTGACGACCACGCAGACCGGCGTGCCGGTGCTGTGGTGGCGGGTGGTCGGCAGCTCGCACACGGCATTCGCGGTCGAGGCGTTCATTGACGAAGCCGCCCATGCAGCGGGCAAGGACCCGTTCGTGTTCCGCCGCGATCTGCTCGCGCACGAACCGCGCATGCGGGCCGTGCTCGAACTCGCCGCGCGAAAAGCGGGCTGGGACCCGGCCAAACCGTTGCCGAAAGGCCGCGGACGCGGCATCGCGGTGGCCGAGGCGTTCAAGACGTTCGTCGCGCAGGTTGCGGAAGTCTCCGTCGACAAGGACGGTAACGTGAAGATAGAGCGTGTCGTCTGCGCGGTGGATTGCGGTACGCCCATCAATCCCGACATCATCGCAGCACAGATGGAAGGCGGGATCGGCTTCGGTCTCGGCGCGGTGTTGCACAGCGCGATCACGCTGAAGGACGGCAAGGTCGAGCAGAACAACTTCGACGGCTACCAGGTACTGCGAATCGCCGAGATGCCCAAGGTCGAAGTGCATATCGTGCCCTCGGGCGAGGCGCCCACGGGTGTAGGCGAGCCGGGTGTCGCGCCAGTCGGGCCCGCGGTCGCGAATGCGATTTTTGCAGCCACCGGCGAACGGCTTCACAGCTTGCCGTTTCCGGCCGCTGCGAAGAAAAGCGCCTGACGGTCGATTCTTCCGCCCCTTTGGTGCCGAGTGTTCGGCCTGTCCTACGTAAGATGACGTCGCGAACGTTTCCATACGTGGCTCCGTTCGTGCCTCGCTCAAAGGGGTGGTTGGAAAATCAGGCGGTAGCGTCGCTGAATGCACCGTTGACGAACGATGAGCGCGTTGAACAGCGTCGCGGTATCGGTCGCACCTTGGGACTCACCGGAGGGCGCCGACGGCTGGCGGCACGGATCAAAGTTCAATGTTCGACTTGCCAGCGCAGCACCGGATGCGTGGCGCCGGCCGGCATCGTTCCCGACCATCAGCTTCGTCGTCAGTACATACCCACTCAAAGGACCTCCTATGAAATACCTCGGATTGGCCTACTTCACCCCCGAAAGGTTTGCCGCGATGCCACCGGACGACGTCAAGGAACTGGTGAGCCGATGCCCCGCGTTGGACGAGAAGATGCGTGCTACCGGCAAGGTTCTGATTTCCGCGTCGCTTGGCGATCTGGACGGCTGGAGGACACTTCGCCCGCGCAGTGGCAAAACGCAAGTGACCGATGGACCGTACACCGAGTCGAAGGAAGTCGTGGGCGGCCTGTTTATCATCGAAGCGGATAGCCTTGACGAGGCGTTGCGCATCGCGTCCATGCACCCGGCCGCCACTCTGGGCGAGGAAGGCGGATGGGCCGTTGAACTTATCCCCATGGATTTCTACCTGGCTCGATAGCGGCCGCAGCGCCTGTCTCAAGAATGAGTGGGCGCCTTTCTCCACAAACACCTTCCAGGCTTCGTCGTTTCTGCCCCGCAGTGCGCGTTCCCTATCGGACCGGGAGGAATGGCGCGCGCTGGGTCCAACCAAGCAGGTAATGCGGACCAGGTCAGGTTAGAAGGTATGACGAACGCCGACCGCAAAAGTATTGCCGGTGGGGTGCGCGCTCAGCTTGTCGTAAGAGTAGATCGCGTAGATGTCCGTCCGTTTGGACAGGACGTGGTCGTAACCAAGAGACGCCGTGTTGCGAAGGCTGTTGGTCGCAGCCGTACGCCCGGATCGTTGCGTGCGTGCCCACTCGGCAAGCAGGAAATCAGCAGGTGAAAAGGGAATCGACAAACCGGCCTCGTACGTGTGGCTACCAGTAGGTGTACTCACGTCGCTGGTCATCGCCCACGCCCCAAACAGCGTCACGACCTTGAAGTCGTACGCTGCACCCGCGAGATAGGCGTACTGCGCGCCCACCGGCCCCGCCGCGGTGTACCGTACGCGTTGGCCGGACAGTACTGCCGTGAGGCCGTGTCCCTGATAATTCAGGTGAACACCGACATTACCGATGCCAGGCGAACCCGCGACGCCACCGAGACCGTAGATTACGGTCGCGCCGAAGCCCTTGTAGTTTGGCGTCGTGTATTTGGCAGTGTTATTCCACACCGTATCTCCGATGATCGTGCCGCCATAGTTGGTCACGAATGTCTGCAGCACCAGCGGAGAAAAGACGGTCGACGATCCGAACGGATTGACCATGGATTCTGCGGTATACGTCGGATTTCTTTGCCGTCCGAAGGTCAACTGGCCGAAGTCGCCCTTGAAGCCCACATACGCATTGCGTGACCAGAACGGGTCCGCCGCACTGCGACCCTGCGCGCCGTTTTGCGGTTGGAAAAAGCTCTCAAGGGCAAAGATGGCGCTGACACCGCCGCCAAGGTCTTCCTTGCCGCTGATTCCCCAGAACGAAGTGGTAAGTCCGCCGCTTCCCATCAGCGCAGTAGATTGCGGCGTGTCGCTACGCTTGACGCTTCCGACGTAGGTCCCCACGATCCCGTAAAGCTGGACCTGTGAGCCGCTATCTGCCCGTGCGTCGACAGGAGTGAATGCCAGACCGGAGCAGAAAATCGCCGTCACTCCAAGCGTACCGGCAACTTTCCGCGCTTGAAGGCGGACCATGACCCGTTGTGCCTTTTTCATTTCGGTTGTCTCCATTCATTGTTTTATGAGCGACCTTTTCCACGGTCGTCCTCTCAGTACTACTGATGGACCACCATGAATCCGTAGCGCTTGTTGCAAGCGCGTCGCTGAAGCTAACGGTGTGACCGGGGAGGAAGCTCCTTCCCTTGAGTCATCTCAGGAAGGAGCCGTCAGCAATGCAGTTGACTACGGGGAAATCTCTTCGAGCGCGCGATTGGTCGTCTCCACCATTCGGCCGGCGACGAGGAAGCCCACTGCACTGACCACGGCAAACATAATGAATACCGCCGCGATGCCTTTCCCTGTCAATACGACGCCGACAATCGCTGGCGCAGCGGCAGACGCTGCTCGCAGCCAGGAAGTAGCGAGACCCGTGCCGATCGCGCGCATCCGGGTCGGGTAGATTTCAGGCGTGTACAGGTATAAAAGAACCGTTGTAGTTGTCATCACCGCGTAGGCCGACGATCCTAGCAACATCACCGACCATGCGCTGCCAGCGCCATGAATGCCGAGAACGGCGAGCAGAATTCCGCTGATGACAAAGCAGGCCATTGCCCAGCGGCGGCGCCCCACTCGATCGATCAGCAACGCGCACGCGAGCACCCCGCACGTACTCAGGACATTCGAGATCGACGCCATGTGAAGCGACTCTTGCAGCGGCAGATGGTAGACCGTCCTGTAGAGGCTCGGCAGCCAGTTGTTGATGCCGTTCGCCACGAAATAAGAACTCGCCCAGAGCAACCATACGACGACAGTGCGTCCCCGGTAGAACGGCGAGAAGAGTTCTTTCCACGTTCCCTTCTGCTTCGACTCGAGTCCGTTCAAAAGACCCACCACGCGCTCGTCGACCTCCGCCTTTTGCGTCCGCGTATCGAGGTTGCGCTTTCTCGTGCTGGCCTCCAGACGCTCGATGATACGTTCAGCCTTATCGAAACGTCCCCTTGAAATGAGCCAGCGCGGCGATTCTGGAAGGCGTGCAATCAGGATCGCTACGACGATGCCGGGAATTCCGCCGATCAGGAACATGTACTCCCAGCCGAAGCGCGGGACGATGAACGCACCGAGCTGCGCGGCCGCAAGGAGACCCAACGGAAAAATGAGTTCGTAAAGGATGAAGAACCGTCCTCGGCCATGCGCCTGGGACAGTTCGTTAATGTACGTTGCGGCCACGGGCACTTCTCCGCCCACTCCGATACCTTGCAGAAAGCGCATCAAAAAGAGCATATGAAGGCTGCCGGTGAAGGCGCACACGACGCTCATTACCGACATGACACCCACCGTTACTGTGGCGCTCGGCACCCGTCCAATACGTTCGGCAAGCCAACCGAAAACCAACGCTCCTACGACTTGCCCGAGATAACCGGCGGCGATCAGCACACCGATCTGGCTGGCAGAAAGATGCCAAAGACCGACCAGGACGGGAAGCACGAAGCAAGCGAAAGCGCGTCGAATGCGTCAAAGAGCGTCGCGCTGCCCATGACGATACGTGCCCTCGTGTGCCACTTGCAGAACGGCACGTTCTCGATGCGGAACAGCAGATTCGCCGCACGCAATTGCTCGCTCATGGGACGCGTTTCGCTCTGCGTGTGGCTAACGGCGTCGCTATAAGCGGTCGAAGGGGTGTTCATGCTGTCTCCTGGAAAGGTGCATTTTATGGGCCCTCGATTTTCTTCTTGTCTTGAAGCACCGATTCGCGTTTCTTCGTTATCGTGTCGCGACGTCGGAGCTTTCCGGTCGTTTGCCGATCCTGTTATGGGCGACGCGCGAAACGAGGTTTCGCGTGCCGCCGTTACTGCTCAACGCTGACAGCGAAGCAAGAAGGCGCTTCGCTATCGTCATAACGGCTGCTGGTTCGCCGCTTCCTCCTGTCAGTCCACGAGGCCCGCCGACCGAAGCGCGTCTGCGATCTCAACGTCCGCGCCTTCCGCGAGCGGCAGCAACGGCGAGCGCACCGTGGCGTGCTCGAGGATGCCGCGGGCCACGAGGCCGTGCTTGAGTGCAACGGTGCCTTCCATATGCGAGCCACGGTGGTACACATTGCGCGTCACGGGCAGCAGCCGATCATGGATCGCGCGAGCCGCCCTGTAGTCTTTCGCCTTGCCTGCCTTGATCAGTTCGATGAGCGGCTCGGGGGCCAGGCTGCCGTAGCCGACGAGCGCACCGTCGACGTCAAACATCGTGTGGAGCAGATACTCGTCGTGGCAGGTCAGGATTTGCAGTTCCGGCCGCTCGCGACGGATGATCGGAATTTCAACGTCCCAGCGACGCATATTGCGCACGCCGTTTTTCATCGCAAAGACGCCAGGTTGCGCGGCGATCTCCAACTGCGTCTCGAGGTTGTAGGTCGCCTTGGTGGCGTCCGGGTACTGGAACAGGATGAGCGGCAGGCCGCTGCCTTCGTGGATGGCGCGGTAGCGGTCTTGCGGTGCGCCCTTCTGGTAACCGAAGCGCAGCCAGCCGTGCGACGGATACACGAGACCGGCCGACGCGCCCGCCTCGACCGCGCGCTTCGCCTCTTCGACGGCCACTTCGGTGCCTTCCAGCGTGATGCCGGCGATGACCGGGATCTTGCCGTCAACGGATTTCACGAAGCTCCGGATAACCTCGGCCTGTTCTTTCTGCGTGAGGAACGTGCCTTCGCCTGCGTGACCGAGAACCGTCAAACCTTTTACGCCTTCGATGCTGCCAAGCCAGGCGCCCAGCCGTTGAATTGCTGCGTGGTCCACCGCTCCATCGCGGGTGAAGGGGGTAACGGGTGCCGGGACCAAACCGCGCAGATCGATCGCTTTCATGACGTCTCCAAATGTGAGCTTTTCCGCTCCTCTTTCGTAGAGGAGAGCCCGCTGCTCGTGTCGCATCAAGCTCGAACAACGGTGCATGCGTTGCAGTGTAGGGATGGCCGACTCATGCGAGAACTGCCGGGCGACACATTTCAGCTATACTGATTTGACATATCCGGTTGGGAGCCTGAGCGGTGGACTACGCGGCCTGGAAGCTATTTATCGACGCGGCAGAACTGGGGAGCCTAAGCAAGGTTGCCGTGGCGTACGGGACCAGTCAGCCGCACATCAGCCGCCAGATTGTCGAGCTCGAGCAGTACTGCGGCGGCCGTTTGTTTCAGCGCACCGGGCGAGGCGTGGTATTGACCGAGCTGGGCGCGCGTATTGCCCCGCGCGTGAGGACGTGGCTTGCCAGTACGGAACAGTTGTCCAGCGACATCCGCAGTACGGCGGGAGAGCCAATCGGCGTGGTGAGACTCGGGATCTTGCCGTCCACCGCTCATCCCCTTGTCAGCACGCTTTACCATCGCCTTCGAGAGCGTTATCCGCTAGTGCAATTACAGGTGCGCGAAGGTCAAGGTGCGTTGCTGGAAACCTGGCTGGAACAAGGCAGTGTCGATCTCGCCATCCTTTTTCGAAACAGCCCGACGCCGAGAAACGGTGACGAGTATCTCGTTGAGGCGGCGACCTACCTGGTCGGCGCGGAAGGCGATCCGTTGACCAAAGACTCCACGGTCGAGTTTTCCAGGCTCGACGGGATTCCTCTGGTGTTTTTCTGCCGCCCCAATAGCTGGCGCGACCGGCTCGAGCAACTTGCTGGTGAACGCCGGGTGTTTCTTAACTTCGCGGCAGAAGCCGACTCTTTGAGCCTGCAGGGACACATGGTGGCCGATGGCGGCATCTACGCGTTGCTCGGACCTTACGCCATCGCCAATCTGCAAAAGGAATGCCGGCTGCAGGCGTCGATGGTGGTTGAGCCGGCCGTGCCGCGCTTTATCGCGCTAGCTATGTCGCCCCATGGCGAACTGACGCTGGCTTGCCGCACGGTCATGCAGCTCACCAGGGAAATCGCACGCTCGCGCAACCTCTCTTCGGAGTTCCAGCAGGGTGTATCCGCGGCCTTCGTGCGATCCATCTGAGGGCGACCAGGGCACTGGATGAGTTGGTGATGCTACGCGTGCCTTGTCACCCCGGCGTCGGCCACTTTCGCTCGGCCGTTGCGAAGGACTCGTTGAGTTCGTTGCCGCTCGCCGCGTCCTTCGTGTAATTGAACGTGCCCTCGTCGCGAATCTCATGCGCAGCGCGCAAGAAGGCGCCGAGCGCCGCGCGCGCCAGCGAACCGCCGACGCTCACGCGGCGCACGCCCATCGATTGCAATTCATCGACGCTGAGCAGCACGCCCTGCAAGCCCATCAACACGTTGACGGGACGTTCCAGTGCGTTCACCACGGCGGCGATTTCCTCGCGCGTCTTGAGCCCCGGCGCATACAGCACGTCGGCGCCCGCTTCCTGATAGGCGAGCAGGCGGCGGATCGTGTCGTCGAGGTCCGGACGCCCGCACAGGTAGTTCTCGGCGCGCGCGGTCAGCGTGAAGGGAAACGGCTGCGCGCGGGCCGCTTCCACCGCGGCGCGCACGCGCTCGACGGCGGTCTCGAATGGATAGATGGGCTCGTCGGCGCGGCCGGTGGCGTCTTCGATCGAGCCGCCGACCACGCCCGCCTGCGCCGCCAGGTGGATGGTCTTCGCGCACTCCTCGGGCGCGTCGCCGAAGCCGTTCTCCAGATCGGCGCTGACGGGCAGATCGGTGGCTCGCGCGATTTCGGCGAGGTGGACCATCATCTGCGCGCGGCCTACTGCGTTATCCGGCAAGCCGCGCGAAAACGCGTAGCCGGCGCTGCTGGTGGCGAGCGCCTTGAAGCCGGCCAGCGCGAGCAGCCGCGCCGAGCCGATGTCCCACGGGTTAGGAATGACGAACGCTTCTTGCGCTGCGTGCAGCGCCTGGAATTGCGCCGCTTTTTCGGCCTGGTTTTTCATCGCGGATGCCATTGAGAAGCGCCGCGCCGGCGCAAGATGCCGGCACTGCGGCGCGGGTTGCCGGGAAGTTTTGAAGCGCGGCGAGGCGATGCAATGCGCGCCGGCATCGCTCGCCGCTAACCGCGTGCCGAGGTCCGCTCAGGTTTCGAGCTTCGCGTCCATCGTGATGGTCGCGTTCAGCACCTTCGACACGGGACAGCCCGCCTTTGCGTCCGCGGTGGCTTTGTCGAACGCAGCCTTGTCGCCGCCGGGAATTTTCACCGCGACGTCCAGATGCACGGCGGTGATCGTGAAGCCGCCGCCGTCCTTGTCGAGCGAAACGGTTGCGGTCGTGCCGATACGTTCCGGCGTGATGCCCGCCTTGCCCAGTTCCGCCGACAACGCCATCGAGAAGCAGCCCGCATGCGCGGCCGCGATCAGCTCTTCCGGATTCGTGCCGATGCCGTCCGCGAAGCGCGTGGAAAACGAATATTGAGTCTCCTTGAGGACGCCGCTGTCGGTGGAAATGGAGCCCTTGCCGTCTTGCAGACCGCCTTGCCAGACTGCTGATGCCTTGCGCTTCATCGTTCTCTCCTGTTTGTGCCCTGCTTCGCACGCTGCACGACTGATCGCGAGTACCGCCGCGGCGGTCCAGCCCGAAGTTTCCGCGGCTTGAGGCGTCGGTCGCGAGTGCGGCGCTGCGTGACGGGCGCGGACGTGGACCGACCTTCATCATAGGCGGTTCCGTGTGCCAATGCCGTGAAGGTGTCCATGCGCCCGCGACGGCCTGGCGCGATACGGCCGCCAAGCCGTCACGCTGCCGACGAAAAAAACTATTCGGCGAACGGCAGACTCTGTTGCCCGTTGGCGCGCATGTCGAACACGTTGAGCGTCATCGCGACGAGCGCGTAGTAGCCGAGAAGCCCGACGAGATTGATCACGACCTCATGCCCGAAGCGCGCGAGCGCCCTCGCATACGTCGCGTCGGACACGCGCTTCGTGTCGTAGAGCTCGCTTGCGAAGTCGTAGATAAGCGCGTCGTCCGCGTCTTCGAAGTCCGGCTGCAGTCCGTTGCGGATTGCCTCGGCGTCGGCTTCGCGCACGCCCGCTTCGAGCGCAATCGGATAGTGAATGTACCACTCGGCCTGCGCCCGCCAGCGCGCCGCCGTCACGAGAATCGCGAGTTCGGACAGACGCAGCGGCAAGCCCGTGCGATAGCGGCAGAACGCGCCCAGGCGCTGCGCCTGCTGCGCGAGTTCCGGGCTATGAATCCAGCCGAGAAACGGTCCGTTCAGGTTGCCGCGCGGCCCGGACAAAATCTCGTCGAGAACGGCCTTTTGTTCGGGCGTCGCATCGGATAGCTGGAAGGCGGGCAGGCGCTCGGTCATGGTGGTCTTTCTCTCTCTGGTGAAATGAAGGCAATCGCGGCGGGCGTGGCCTGCGCTCAGATCGCGGCCAGCGCGCCGTCGATCGCATCGGCGAGGCGGCTCACGATTTCGTCGATGTCGCGCGCGGTGCAGATAAACGGCGGCGCGAGCAGCACATGATCGCCGATCTTGCCGTCGACCGTGCCGCCCATCGGATACACCATCAAGCCGCGCGCGAATGCTTCGCGGCGAATCGCGGCATGCAGCTTCAGGCTTGCGTCGAAAGGCGCCTTGGTCTCGCGGTCGCTGACCAGTTCGACGCCGACAAAAAGCCCGCGCCCGCGCACGTCGCCGATATGCGGATGCTTCGCATAGTGCTCGCGCAACAGCCCGCGCAATTGCTCGCCGCGCGCGAGAACGTTGGGCAAGAGCTTGTCGTCGGCGATCACGCGCTGCACTTCGAGCGCGGCGGCGCACGCGGTCGCGTGACCGATGTACGTGTGGCCATGCTGAAAAAAGCCCGTTCCGCCGACGATAGCCCGATAGATCCGCTCGCTCACGAGCACAGCGCCGATCGGCTGATAACCGGCGCCGAGTCCCTTGGCGATGGTAAGGATGTCCGGCGCGACGCCGTCTTCCTCGCATGCGTACAGGTAGCCGGTGCGGCCCATGCCCGACATGATTTCGTCGAGAATCAGCAGCACGCCATAGCGGTCGCACACCGCGCGAATCTTGCGGAAGTATTCGCGCACCGGCGGCACCGCGCCGGCAGTCGCGCCGACCACCGTTTCCGCGACGAAAGCCGCCACCGAATCGGCGCCGAGTTCGAGAATCTTCTGCTCGAGTTCATTGGCGAGGCGCTGGGCGAATTCGATGTCGGTTTCGTCCGCGCGCTGCTCGCGATATGCGTAACACGGGCTCACGTGATGCGCTTCGATCAGCATCGGCAGGAACGGCTCACGCCGCCACGCATTGCCGCCAATCGCGAGCGCTCCGAGCGTGTTGCCGTGATAACTCTGCCGCCGCGCGATGAAATGACGCCGGCCCGGCTCGCCCTTTTCGACGAAGTATTGGCGCGCGAGCTTCAGCGCGGCCTCGATTGCCTCCGAGCCGCCCGACACGAAATACACGTGCTCGAGACCTTGCGGCGCAGCGGCGACGAGCCGGTCCGCGAGTTCCTCGGCGGGCTGCGTCGTGAAGAACGACGTGTGCGCGTAGGGCAACTGTTGCGCCTGCCGTTTGATCGCGTCGATCACGCGCTGGTTGCTGTGGCCGAGGCACGACACGGCGGCGCCGCCCGATGCGTCGATATAGCGCTTGCCGGTGGAGTCGATGATCTCGATGCCGTCGCCGGCAACGGCAATCGGCAACGACTGCTTCGGCGAACGATGAAATACGGTGGACATGGTTTTCACTTATGAAGAATGGCGGCGTTCGATGAGGAAGCGGACTGAGGTGCCGTGCGGGGAATGAACGTGTCGAAGACGCGCTGGCCGTCGCGCACGACCTGCATCGACACGCCTGCATTGCCGATTTCGAAGAGCGCGGTGGCCAACGTGTTTTCGTCGTCGGGATCGGAGGGATCGTCGCGATAGATCGGCAAGCCCGCAGCCGCGCGATCGTGCAGCATGGCCAGCAACGCGTCTCCATTCAGCGGACCGGCCGCGGCGCGTAACAGCGCATCCACGCGAAGCTGCCTGTCGCGCGACGACTCGGTGACGATCTGCGCCTGCGTTTCGCAGCCCGCGTGAATCATATGGTTCGCGTGACCGGCGCGCGTGCCGACGCTTTGCACCGAGCAGCGCTGCGCGGTGGCCTCAACGCTGAACACGCGCGGGTCTCCGGTGCAACCGAGCGTGTGATGAAAGCCGCTCGCAGCCGGCGCAGTGCGCAGCGTGTGCAGCGCTTCGTCGAGCGAGCCGGCGTCCAGAACGGCGCGCGCCAGAATCATGCGCGGCACGCCGACCGTGGGCGTGCGAATACGCAAGTTGTTGATCGTCTGCACGAGGCCGGCGCGGTTCGCCGCGAACGTGTGTCCGGGCAGCGAGCCTGGGTAATAGAAGCTCACGAAGCCCGGCTTGCCGATGGGCTGCACGTCGACCAATACACAGCGCTCGCGCAGGAAAGGATCGCCGTCTTCGTTATGGGCGATGAGGCGTGCATCGGCTTCAATGGCGGTGAGCGTCGTGCAGCCGTCCGGCGCGTGATGAATCAGTTCGCCGCGGCAGTTCCATAGCAGGACGTCTTCGACAGGCCAGCGCAGGGCCGCCGCCATGCCTTCGAGTTCGGTCAGCAACGCAGGAAAGTGGGCACGGGCCGCGTCGCGCAGCGCCGCTACGAAGGACGCGCCGCGCCATCGGCTGACCGCGCGCCACGCGCTGCTTTGTGCCATGTAATCGGCGAACACGGGCCTTGCCAGTTCGCCGAGGGCGTAGCCGATTTCATACGGCTCGCCTTTTATCTCCACTACTTGCAGATTTCGCATGAATCGCACCGCTCCCGCTCACTCAACAATCGGTACGCATTTATACGTTGAAACAACATTTGTTGTCAAACAGGATAAAACGACACCACCGGTCGTCGAGGAACGGAAATCAAGGCACGTAAGCGCCCTTCGCGTGCAGCGATTGTTCGGCGATGCCGAGTTGCTCGACGGCGTCGGCGCCTTCGAGTGCGAGCAGATGCGCGACCAGCGATTCGGCGATGGCCGTGGCCGCCACGAGCGACGGAAAGAACGAGGGGCTTTCGTGCGAGAAGATCAACACCTTGTCCGCATTGAGCGCGATGGGCGACACGGCGCTGTCGGTGATCGCAATGAGCTTGCTGCCCTTTTCGAGCGCGGCTTCGGCGACGCGCGCGGCTTCGACGGAATACGGCGCGAAACTGATCACGATGGTGGCGCTGTCGCGCTCCACGGTGCGCAGTTGCATTTCCAGCGTGCCGGCCTCGCCGTTGAGCAGCGACACCGACGAGCGAAAGAACCGGTAGCCGTACACGAGCCCGAAGGCGACGGAGTAGCACGAGCGGAAACCGGCGACATGAACATGCGGCGCGCGCCGCAAGAGCCGCGCCGCCTCGACGATTGCGCGGCCGTTGTGCGCCGCGGTGACTTCGAGATTGTGCTGCTGCGCGACGAGCAGATCGTTGGCGAGCGCGTCTTTCGATTTGACCAGCGAGCGCGCGCGGCTTGTCAGCGGCTCGGGCCGCGTGCGCACGCGTGCGACGAACAGGTTGCGCAATTCGTTCCAGCCAGGAAAGCCGAGCTGCTGCGAAAGACGCACGAGCGACGCCGGCTGCACCTGCGCGCGCTCGGCGACTTTGCGCATCGACGAGACCGCGACTTCGTCCGGATGATCGAGCAGGAAGCCCGCGCCCATCTGGAATTGCGGACTCAGTTCGGAGAAGCGCGCCCGGATCAGGGCGGCGAGCTGGTCGAAACTGTCTGGCATGCGATGGTCCGGCAAAGGGTTGTAGAGGCGACAACAAATGTTACCACCGGGGGGTGGGCACAGAAGCGCGGTGCGCCTTCTAAACCATCCCCCCTCCGGGCAATTCCCCATAAAGAACCGCCGTCGTCCGCCGATAAGACAAGGAACCTAGCTCCGCCCCGCACTAATTCGAGCGGTCTCATGGCAGTCAATCTTTCCGTTTCTGAGTCGATCCTCGCGACGCCGCCCGAACTCGGCGCAGCCGTGTGTCCGTCTATCCGCGCCCGTCTGTTGTCGACGCTTTTCGACAACCGGCGGCCCCTTGTCATGTCGATCGTCGCCAGCGCGTTCGTCGCCGCGGCGGCTTATGTGCGCCTGCATCAGCCGTGGACGATCGTCTGGCTGTTCGCCGACGTCTGGCTATTGCTAGGACGCCTGAGCATCATCCACGCTTACGTCGCGCATAGCCGCAAGGGACCGGCGAATCCGGGCCCGTGGGCCGCCGCCTACGCGCCGTTGTGCGTCGCGACGAGCCTCATGCTCGGGCTTGGGACGATGGGCTGCGTGCGCACCACCGACACCACGCTCGCAGCGCTCGCCATCATGGTCGCCTCGGGCATCCTCGGCGGCGTCGCGTCGAGGAACGCCGCGGTGCCGCGCCTCGCGATCGCACAGATATGTGTGGTGTCGATACCGATCGGCGTCGGCGCGCTGCTCTCGCCGACCGATGGTTCCTGGATACTCGTGCCGCCGCTGCTTCTGTACGTCGGGGCGATGACGTCCATCGTGCGGCGCCACTACCGCGGGCTCGTCGCGCTGATGACCGCCGAGCAGAATCACGCCGAACTCGCGGCGCGTTTCGACGCCGCGCTCACGCACATGCCGCACGGTCTGTGCACGCTCGATCCCGCGGGCAAGGTGGTGATTGCGAATAGCCGCACGGCGCAGTTGTTCGGCACGAGCGTCGATATGCTCAAGCTGAATTTACCGCTGCCCGAGTTCATCAGCCATGCCGGTTTTGCGCAGTTCGACGACGCGCTGCGTCAGCAGTTCGTCGAACGATGCACCGCCTGGCTGCAGGAAAAACGGCGGCCGCTGGCGCTCGAATTGCGCAACGGACGTCAGTTGGAGTTACGGCGAAATCCGGTGCCCGACGGCAGCGCGGTCGTCATCATCGAGGATGTGACGGAACGCCGCCAAAGCGAAGCCAAGGTGCTCTATCTCGCCCGCCATGATTCGCTGACGGGACTCGCGAACCGGCGCGAACTGCGCGAGTGTCTCGACCGAATCCTGTTGCGGAGTCACACGCGGCGCGAAACGCGCACGGCGGTGCTGTACCTGGATCTCGACGGCTTCAAGCAGGTCAACGATCGGCATGGCCATACCGCCGGCGACGAGGTGCTGGAGACGGTCGCGGCGCGCTTGCGGCAGACGCTGCGCCACGGCGAATTTGCGGCGCGCCTGGGCGGAGACGAGTTCGCTGTCATCGTCGAAGAGGCGACGCTGAGCGCGATTGTGGCCATCGCGCAGCGCGTGATCCGCGAAATCGCGAAACCGTATGCGCTCACGGCGGGCGGCACGATCAGCCTCGGCACGAGCATCGGCATTGCGCTGGCCGAGCCGCACGAACCCGTCGACAGTCTCATCCGGCGTGCCGACGAGGCGATGTACAGCGCGAAGAACGCGGGTAAAGGCACCTATCGGATTGCTCGGAACGACGGCGAGTTGGAGACGGACGCGGATTACGACGCGAGCGTCGGCGCGGCGTAGAGCGGTGCGGCGTAGCGACGGGACGCGCGGTTTGGCGCGAGGGCTGTAGCTGCGGCGCGGCGAGATTTACGTCGTTCTGGCTCGGGCCGCTTGGTTCGGCTCGCCAGGCTCGATGCGCTTGAGTCCGCTCGGGTGCGCTCGGTCCGCTCGGTCCGCTTCGTCCGCTTCGTCCGCTTCGTCCGCTTGGTCCGCTGGTCCGCTCGGTCCGCTCGGTCCGCTTCGTCCGCTTGGTCCGCTGGTCCGCTGGTCCGCTGATCCGCTTCGGTCGACCCGGTCCGCTCGGTCAACGTTCGTCCGCGTCTATCCGCATCAGTCCGGCTACGTCCGCCTCACCCCACCTACTTACTAGCCGCCCCCTCGGACGCCGCTGCGCCCATCGCCCCCTTCTTCTGCTTTTTCATGGGTTTGTGCGACGAGCCCATGCCGTCGGACGGCGAGGCCATCGTCCCGCTTGCATTCGGCGTCGGCATGCCGTTGCCGCCCTGCCCCGCGCCGGCACCGCCGCCGGCGTTCGTTGCCGCTCCTTCCGCGTAGACCGCGCCCGACAAACCGAGCATCAACGCCGACATCACGACGCCTTTCGTAGTCACTCGCATGATGGCCTCCTCCATTGCAATGCGCTGGTTGCAGCCCGTGTGCAACACCTGGCGCATGCAGCGACGCAATCCGCGTGCCGCCGCCCGACGCGCAAGCGGCCAAAGCCCGCCGGTCGGCGGCTCCGGGCGAGCAGGAAAAACGGCGTATTTCCCCCGGATTGACCCGCCTCGCCGCGTGCACTAACAATCCGATATGCATATCGGCGACGCTTATCCGGCGATGCCCGCCAGCGACGCCGCGCGCGAACGCCGAAGTCAGTGGAGGACGCCATGATGCTCACGAGACTTGCCGCCGTCGCAGCGTGGACCCTCGTGATTGCGGGAACGGCCTACGCGCAGGGGACGGACGCAGGCGCAGGCCGCTCGCGTTCCAACGCCGGCTCGACGGGCGGCGCGCGGCCGCAAGCGCCGCAGTCCGCAGCGCCTCCCACGCCGGCGTCCCTACCGACGACCGGCAGCACGTCGCTCTTGCCCGGCGCGGGCCTCATCATCGCTCCCGAGGACGGCGCGAGGCCGCCACGTCCCGAGGCGTCGCCGGGCACGCCTGCCAACCCGAGCGGCCTCAAAAAGCCCGACTGAGAATAGGCCAATTGGAGGCCAATCGAAGGCTTAACGAATGGCTCCATCGAGCGGACTGGCCGCCAAGCCGGATCACCGCACCGCCGCCCTCACCCGCCCCCTCACAACAACGCAACCACCCGCACGTCGCCCTGTTCCGCGGACGCCACCACCTTCTCGCCGATGCGGCGGAACGTGATCGACACTGACGCGTCGCCGACCCGCAGATCGCCCAGCTCAAGCCAGTCGATGCCCTCGGGCAGCATCGGCTGCTCGATCAACACCTCGCGGCGTTCGGCGTCGATGGTGATGCCGAGACACGCCTCGAGCATCATGAACGGCGAGCCGGCCGCCCACGCCTGCGGCAGACACGCGACCGGGTAAGCAGTCGGCGGCTCGCCGCGCCGGCGCGGGAATCCGCAGAACAGCTCCGGCAGACGCATGTCGAAATTGACCGCTGCCTGAAACAGCGCCTGCAGCAGCCGCACCGCCGCCGCCTTGCCGCCGTAGCGCGACAGGCCGCGCGCGCAGATCGCGTTGTCATGCGGCCAGACCGAGCCGTTGTGATACGCCATCGGATTGAACCGCGACTGGCTCGCGGCGAGCGTGCGCACGCCCCAGCCGGTGTGAAAGAGCGTCGAGTCCAATGCGCGCACCACCGATTCGCCGCGTTCGCGCGAAGGCAAACCGAAAGCCAGCAGGTGCCCCGCATTCGACGCCATCACGCGGCACAATTCGCCGTGGCCGTCGAGCGCGATGCCGTAGAAGCCCGACTCCTCCATCCAGTATTTTTCTTCGACGCACTCGCGCAGCTTTTTCGCCCGCGCCTTGTATTGCGCGGCGGCGTCGTGCATGCCGCGCAGCTTCGCGTAGTGGGCCATCGTGTCGAACGCGGCGCTCGCATACGCTTGCACTTCGACGAGCGCGATCGGGCCATCGGGGAAGCGGCCATCGGCATGGAACACCGAATCGTGGCTGTCTTTCCAGCCCTGGTTCGCGAGGCCGCCGTCCGACTCGCGCTGATAGTCGAGCAGCCCATAGCGGTTTTTGTCGCACACGCCCGCGACCCAGCCCGCCGCGCGCTCGAGCGCGGGCCACAATTCGTCGATCAGACCGACGTCGCCCGTGCGCGCCGCATACGCGCCGGCCAGCACGATGAAGAGCGGCGTGGTGTCCACGCCGCCGTAATACAGCGCGAACGGCACTTCGCCGGTGGCGGCCATTTCGCCCTTGCGCATCTCGTGCATGATCTTGCCGGGCGCGGCATCGCGAAACGGCGAGTTCTCCTGCGCCTGATGCTCGGCGAGAAAACGCAGCACGCCTGCGGCCAGTTGCGGCTGCAACCACAGCGTCTGCAACGACGTGATCACCGCATCGCGGCCGAACGGCGTGGAGAACCACGGAATGCCCGCATACGGATACGGGCCGGTCGCGAGGTCGGTGGTCAACAGGCCAAGGTCCGCGAGCGAGCGGTCGATCCACGCATTGAAGAGCGGATTGCTCGAGCGCACGCGCGCGGTCACGCGCCGCCGCTCACGCATCACGAGGTGCGCGTCGACCAGCGCCGCGCGCACCGCGGCCCGGCCGACCCGCGGGCGCTCGGTGTCGATCTGCGACATATGCGCTTCGCTCAGCGGATGAGTCGGCGACGACACGCCCGCGCTCGGCGCATCGGGCGTCTTCGAGACCACCTGAACCGAGACCGACAGATAGATCGACACGCACGCCTGCGCCGGCAGCGTGACCGTGTAGTCGGCGCGATCCGCAAACAGCTTGTCGGGCCGCGGCGCGAAGGCGATCTGCACATTGCGCGCCACGTCGTCGAGGCCGAGATAGCCGAGCAGCACTTCGTCGTTCTCGACGCGCGCCGGCTCGATACGCCCCTGCTTCGCGCGGCTCAGGCCGCGCACCTCGAACATGTCGCGGAAGTCGCTGGCAAAGGAAATGGACAGCGGCACGACGGCGTCGCTCGTGCCGTAGTTGGTGAGTTCGATGGCTTCGTTCAACACCGTGCCCGACAGCACGCGCACGCGCTCGACGTGGATCACGCCTTCCGGCGTGCTGGCGCCGCCGAGCGGCGGCAACGGGCGGTTCGTCAGATGCGCGGTGAACGACGTGTTGTCGCTGCTGACACTGCCCGAGAGCAGCGACGGCGCGCGGCCGCCGAACGTCAGGCGCAGTTGCGAGAGGACGCGGGTGTCGTTGACGAAGAGGCCGTCGTCGACGCCCGTAATATCGCCGAGAGGATCGTTGACGATGAACGTGTCGCCCGACTTCAGCACATGCTGCGTGGCGCTTGCAACGTTGAGATTTTCCGTCGGGATGAATACGCCGTCCGGCTCGGATTCGCGGTGATCGATTCCGCCCGAGTGGGACAGGCCGCCGAGGGCTTCAGGCTGCTGCATCAGGGTCGCTCCTATGGTTCGCTGCTGCGTATGCTTCGCTTGCGGTTGCCGCCGGTCGGTGCCCGTTCGTGCTCATTGGTGCCCGTTAGTGCCCGGCCGCTTCCGATTGTAGAAGCTCTCGTCTCGTCAGACGAACTTATCGCAGGCGAGTTTCGGTTTTTTTTCAGTGGCATGCGACGTGCAGGCAGGCGCGATGTAAGGGACGAGATGGGCCGCTAACCGAAACAATGTTTTGCTGGCGCGGCACTGAGTGCTTGAGGGGTGCGTCTGCGATACTCGCTTCGTGTTTCGCTTGCCCGGCGAACACATCGCTGTCTTTGGCCCGCTGTAGAGGCGGGCCTTTTTTAATCAGCCAGAGCAGTCAGCCGAAAGAACAGGAAGAACCGAATGAACGCCTCTCTTGAAACGCTTTTTCCGGACCACGTCCATCGCGACGACAGCGCGGTTAGCGCGCTGAACCATCAGGACATCGTCGTCGCATTGTCGGCGGCTTTGAAGACGCAGGATGTCGCGGTGCTGCATATGCTTTATCCGCGCACCGACGCGCGCACGCATCGCAGCCTCGATGCGCTCGTCGATGTGTTGCATGGACACGGTCTGCATGAAGTCGCCGATCTGATCGCGCACGAAGCGCACTATCTGCTGTTCAAGGACCCGGCGAAGGCGTGGAAAGCCTTCCACGAAATTCGCAACGACTCGCTCGCGATCGGCGTGCATCTCTACTATCACGGTCTCGTCGGCGAGGCAGCGGAACTCGCGCTCGACAAGGATGCGCATCGTAAGGGCTGACGAAGCCGCGCGGAACGCTCAGCGGTGATTCGCCGCGCGAGCGAGTGAGCGTGCGTGCGTGCCTATTTATGCAGGCACTTTCGCTTGCTGCCGCCTGATCGACCTTCGACTCATTCGCAAGCGAATTCGTCGAGCATGCCGGTCGCGGCCGCGGCGCCCGCGCCGCGCACGGCGCAGGTCAGCGGTTCGTCGGCGACGCGCACCTCGAGACCGAGCTCGTTCGTGAGGCGCCGCTCGAGATTGCCGAGCAGCGCGCCGCCGCCGGTCAGCACGATGCCGTTGTGCGCGATATCCGTGATGAGTTCGGCCGGCGCCATTTCAAGCCCGCGCTTCACCGCGCCGATCACCTGGCGCAGCGGGCCTTCGATCGCATCGGCGATATCGTGGTTGCTCAGTTGGACCGTGCGCGGCAAGCCGTCGTCGACGCTGCGCCCGGTCGCGTTCATGTGCTCGGCGGGCACGTCGCGCACGGCCGTGCCGATGTTCTTCTTCACGTGTTCGGCGGTCTGCTCGCCGAGCAGCACGCCGTACAGATTGCGCACGTAACTGACGATGGCCATATCGAAGCTGTCGCCGCCCACGCGGATCGAGCCGCTGTACGCGGTGCCGCCGAGCGAGAGCACGCCGACTTCCGTCGTGCCGCCGCCGATATCGACCACCATCGAACCGGTCGCCTCCGTCACCGGCAAGCCCGCGCCGACCGCCGACGCCAGCGATTCGCCGATCAGGCTCACCTTCCACGCGCCGGCCGCGACGGCCGCTTCCTTGATTGCGCGGCGCTCGACCTGGGTCGCGCCGGCCGGCACGCACAGCGTGAACGCGGCGCGGCGGCTGAAGAATTGCCGCGGACGCGCCATGTCGACGAATTGCCGGATCATGTGCTCGGCGGCGGAAAAGTTGGCGATCACGCCGTGGCGCATGGGCCTCACGGCTTCCAGATTGCGCGGCGCGCGGCCAAGAAGCTGGCGCGCCTCGGCGCCCACCGCCGTCACGCGTTTCGGACCGCCCGCATGATCCTTCTCGAAGCAGACGACCGACGGCTGATTCAGCACGATGCCGCCGTCGTCGGTATAGATCAGGGTGTTGGCAGTGCCGAGGTCAACGGTCACAGCCTGGCGGAACAGTCGATCGAAAAGCGGGTGATGCGGCGTCGGTGTGGCCATAAGAAGGCTCTGTTATGTCGCTCGGTAGCGTCGCGCTCGCGTCGCCGATTCGCGTCGTTATTCCATGCGCGGCAGTGTGAAAATGCGCCCCGTCGCCCAGCCCGCGAGCATTGCGCAGTCCCGCGACGGGCGTGATTTTCGTGCTATGAGCAGTTAACGGCAAGCCGATCAATAACTTTAGCCCCGCTTTTCGTGCGGACGTATCAATCGCGCGACAATGCGCCGAGCGTGCGCTCCAGCGCGGCCTCGCCGAGCGCGACGCCGTCCGCGCTGATCGTATGGCCGACGCCCGGCAATGCGTACGCATCCACCGTGTAGCCCGCCGCGCTGAACGCGTCGGCTGCATGTTCGAGCGCCTGCACCGGGATCACCTCGTCTTCCTCGCCGTGAATCAGCGTGAGCGGCGTGCCGTTGCGCGCGAGCACGGGCGACGCGAGCCGCCCCGAGTACGCGACGACGCACGCGGCGCCTTCCGCGCTCGTCGCCACATGATGCAGCGCCATGATCGAACCTTGCGAAAAGCCGACTAGCGCAAGGCGTCCGAAAGCAAGCTGCCAATGCGCGAGCTCCGCTTCGAGCATGCGCCGCATGGCCGCGTACGCGGTCGTCGCACGCGCCTCGCGGTTGGCCTCGTTGATGTCGCGCAGACTGAACCACTGACGGCCGCCGAAGCCGCCGTCGAAGGGATCGGTGCCGTCGAGCGACGTGAAGGCGATGTCCGGCAGACGCTCGCTCCAGATGTCGGCGAGCGGCATGAGGTCGCGCGCGTTGCTGCCCACGCCGTGCATCAGGACCACGAGCCCTTTGGCGGGCGCCTGCAGCGGCGCACGCCGCCAGCCATGTTCGAATTGTTCCCAGGCCATATTGCTTTCCTTTCCTTTTTGCTTCAATTGATTCGCGGTTGGTTCGCCGTTGGTTCGCCGTTGGTTCGCCGTTGGTTCGCGGTTTGATCACGTTTAAAGGCGATTGATCGCGCGGCGCTCGACGTCGCGCTATGCGGTTTGGTTCTGTCCAGCCGCGAGCATACGCTGTCGGCTTCGTTCACGGCGCGTTGCAATGCCCGCAGCGGCGACGTCGAAAGATGATTACAGGTATGCTTTTGCGAGCATCCAGCGGACCCGCCGCGTAATACGGCCACACGCAAAGCCGAGCGCGAGGTCCGCGGCATATCGATCCGGGAGAATGTTTTGAGCCAATCCACGTCTGCGGAGTCGCCCGCGCCCGCGCCCACGTCCGCGCCGCCCGCGCCTCCGCCGCCGCTGAAAGGCGGCCAACTGGTGCTGGCGACCATCGCGGTCGCGCTTGCCACCTTCATGAACGTGCTCGACACGTCGATTGCGAACGTCGCGATTCCGACCATTTCGGGCAACCTGGGCGTGTCCGTCGACGAAGGCACGTGGGTCATCACCGTGTTTGCCGCGGCGAATGCCGTGTCAATTCCGCTCACCGGCTGGCTCACGCAGCGCATCGGCCAGGTGAAACTGTTTGTCGGCGCGATCCTGATGTTCGTGATCGCGTCCTGGCTGTGCGGCATTGCGCCGACGCTGCCGATCCTGCTGCTCGCGCGGGTCTTTCAGGGCGCGGTGGCGGGCCCGCTGATTCCGCTGTCGCAAGCCATTCTGCTCGGCTCGTATCCGAAGGAAAAAGCGTCGACCGCACTCTCGTTATGGGCGATGACCGCCACCGTCGGTCCGATCGCGGGTCCTGCGCTCGGCGGCTGGATCACGGACAGCTATAGCTGGTCGTGGATCTTCTATATCAACATTCCCGTTGGACTATTCGCAGCCGGCGTCACGTGGATGATCTATCGCACTCGCGAATCGCCCACGCGCAAACCGCCTATCGACGTGGTCGGCCTCGGGCTGCTGATTACCTGGGTCGCGTCGCTGCAGATCATGCTCGACAAAGGCAAGGATCTCGACTGGTTCGCGTCGCCCGTCATCGTGATTCTCGGGCTGACCGCGCTCGTCAGTTTCGCGTTCTTTCTCGTGTGGGAATTGACGGAAGAAAATCCAATCATCGATTTACGGCTCTTTCGCGAGCGCAACTTTCTTGGCGGCACGATTGCCATTTCCGTCGCCTATGGCGTGTTCTTCGGCAACCTCGTGCTATTGCCGCAATGGATGCAGGAGTACCTCAACTACCGTTCCGTCGACGCTGGCCTCGTCACCGCGCCGCTCGGCATATTCGCCGTGATTCTCGCGCCGGTGATGGGCCGCGTGCTGCCGCGCTCGGACGCCCGCATCATTTCGACGATGGCGTTTGTCGGCTTCGCAATCGTCTTCTATATGCGCTCGAAATACGTGATCGAAATCGACACCTGGCATCTCGTGATACCCACGTTATTGCAGGGTATTCCGATGGCATTGTTCTTCGTGCCGCTGACGTCGATCATTCTGTCCGGACAGCCGCCCAACAAGATTCCTGCGGCGGCCGGCCTGTCGAATTTCGTGCGCGTGTTTTGCGGCGCGGTGGGCACCTCCGTCGCGGGCAATGCCTGGAACAATCGCACGGTACTGCATCATGAACGGCTCACCGAACGCGCTTCCGTCGACAACCCGTTGTTCAATCAACAGATCGATTCGACGCAATCGCTGCTGCATCTGAATACGCAATCGGCGCACGCGCTATTCGATTTCACCGTGAATACGCAGGCCGCGATGATGGGCCTGAACGACATCTTCTTTGTATCGGCGGTCATCTTTATTCTGATCATTCCGCTGATATGGATTACGCGGCCCGCCAAAGGCGGCGGCGGGGATGCAGCCGGCGCGCATTGACCGTATCACGCGTATCGCACGTATCGCAGAGCGCAATCGAACCGTTCGCGGATGCTTGCCAGTAGAATCGCGGCTCCACCGGATTGAGCCTCATGAACTACGCATCCATTCTCGAGCAGATTCATCGCGACTTGCGGCCTTATCTCGGCACGGGCAAAGTTGCGGATTACATTCCGCAACTGGCTAAAGTCCCCGCCGAGAGCTTCGGCATGGCAATCGTCACGGCGTCGGGCGAAGTATTCCGCACCGGCGAAGCGGACACGCGCTTTTCCATTCAGAGCATTTCGAAGCTATTCGCCTGCACAATGGCGTTCCGTCTGCTCGGCGACGCGCTATGGCAACGCGTGGGCCGCGAGCCGTCGGGCAATGCTTTCAATTCATTGGTCCAACTCGAGGCGGAGCACGGCAAGCCGCGCAATCCGTTTATCAATGCGGGAGCGCTGATCGTCACCGATGTACTGTGCCGGCGTTTCGTGCAAGCCGAAACCGCACTCGTCGAATTCATGCGGCGCGTAACGGGCGAGACGAGCATCGACTACGATTCGCGCGTCGCTCAATCGGAATTGCAGCACGCTCACCGCAATCGCGCGATGGCGCATTTCATGGCGAGCTTCGGCAACATGGAGATGCCGCCGGAAGTCGTGGTGGACGCGTATTGCCGCCAATGCGCAATCTCCATGAGTTGCGTCGAATTGGCAAAAGCCGCGCTCTTTCTCACCAATCACGGCGTTGTGCCTTCCACCGGCGAGCGGATTCTCGACACGAGTTCCGCGAAACGTCTTTCGGCACTCATGCTGACTTGCGGCACTTACGACGCCGCGGGCGACTTCGTGTACCGCGTCGGCTTGCCCGCTAAAAGCGGCGTGGGCGGTGGGATCGTCGCGGTGCTGCCCGGAGAAATTGCGGTATGCGTATGGTCGCCGGGACTCGACGCAAACGGCAATTCATTAGCCGGTGTACTCGCGCTCGAATGGTTGACGACGCATACAGGCAAGTCGATCTTTTAAGCGCGAATGAGCGGCGGCGTACAGACATCAACGATGAATAACGAGTAAGCGAATAGCGCGGTGCCCGGTTTGTTTTTAAACGCAAGCGTTGCGTCGCGCTATTCGTTATTTGCTTTTCGTCTGTAGTTCGCAGCTTAGGGTAATTATCGAGCGCCGCGCCTCACGAGTTCGGCCAGTACTGTCCGATAAGCGGTCTCGCCGATCACATGCTCGTTCGCGCCGCCCTCGAAGTCGATCCATCCGGAGTTAAAGCCGTCGAGCATTTCAATGCGCGGCGTCGGCCACGCCGTGCCTTGCGACTGGAACCGCGCTTCCCATTCGGCGCGCGGCACCGCCTGAGCCTTCACGTCGCGCTCCAGTACACTGCCCAGCAACGCCGCGATCTCATGCTGCGTGTAACGCTGCGGCCCTTCTATTTCGATGACGCGCCGCCCCTGCCACGTCTGCGTGAGCGTATCGGCAATCACGCGGCCGATGTCCGCCGTCGCGACCATCGGATAAGCGCGCTCGAGTGGCCGCAAAAAGCCCGGCATGACGCCCGTATCGCGCGCCGGTGCAATGTCCCATAGCGAGTTCTCCATGAACCACGCGGGCCGCATGATCGCAGTGGGTATGTGCAAAGCGGGCAGTTCCGCCAGTGCCTGCTCCAGAATGTGCACTTGAGCAATGAGCCCGAGGCCGGATTCACGGTGCCCGCCAACCGACGACAATGCCGCCACCCGCTCCGGCCGCGCATCGACTAGCGCTTTTTTCAGCACTGCAACTGCCCGATGTGCGTTCGGATAGCCGGGCTGCGGCGCGAAATTCGGCGCGAGCATTACGAACACGCCTGCGGTTCCGCGAAATGCTGCGGCGAGCGCGTCGGCGTCTTCGAATGATGCAATGGCTATTTCGGCACCGCGCTCACGCCACTGCGCGGCCTTCGTCCCGTCGCGCAATACCGCACGCACCTCATGTCCCGCAGCCAGTAAAGCGCGCGCCGCCGCGCCGCCCACCTGCCCTGTCACACCGGTAATGGCATACATATCGATCGCTCCTTGAATGGTTAATGCGGTAGTGCGACGCATTCTCGCTGTTTAACCGTCATTTCACGAGAGCATGAATGTCATTTGTCTAATGACGAACCGGCATGCATATGTTTCAGGAATGTTGCGCGCGAAACCAACGTGCTCGTTACTTGCTCGTTAAGCGGACAACCGTTCAACGTTTCGCGCCGCGCTCGACTCGCGCCGCCTCGCGATGTCTATGCTTGGTTGCAATGCAACAGATCGAACAGCGCCAGTACTTTCGTATGAATCGCTGCGGAATCAGGAGACCTTCCATGTGCGGAATCGTAGGAGCAGTGGATCGCCGCGATGTCACTTCCACGTTGACCGAGGGCTTGCGGCGACTCGAGTATCGCGGCTACGACTCGTGCGGAATCGCGGTTCTTCAGCAAGGCGCACTGCGTCGAGTGCGCAGCGTCGCGCGCGTCGCGAGTCTCGCGGCAGAAGTTGCCGAAGCTAACCTGTCGGGAATGATCGGTATCGCACATACACGTTGGGCGACTCATGGAGCGCCTGTCACGAGGAATGCCCATCCGATCTTTTCCAGCGGCGAAATCGCCATCGTGCATAACGGCATCATTGAAAACCACGAGGCGTTACGAGAAGAACTGGGAGTACTCGGCTACGTGTTTGAGTCGGACACCGATACGGAAGTTGTCGCGCATCTGATTCATCATGCGTGGAAAAAGCAAGGCGGAGAACATGAAGGCGATCTGCTTTCTGCCGTGCGCCATGCGCTCGAACGGCTTCACGGCGCTTACGCAATTGCCGTATTCGCGAGTAGCGATCCGGGCCGGGTGATCGGTGCACGGGCCGGTTCTCCGCTCGTCGTCGGCCTGGGAGAGCAAGGCAACTATCTCGCGTCCGACGTCATGGCGCTTGCCGGGACGGTGGAGAACTTCATTTATCTGGAAGAAGGCGATATAGCGGAATTGACACTGGACGGTGTACGGGTCGTCGATCGCGCCGGCCATGCGGTGCAGCGCGAAACCAAATTGCAGCGATCGAGCATGAGCGCAGTGGAACTCGGCCCGTATCGGCATTACATGCACAAAGAGATCTTCGAGCAGCCAAGTGTCATTGCAGACGCAATTGAAAACGTTCACACCATTACCGCCGACCTATTCGGCGCGGGGGCGCGGCACGCGTTTCGCGAAATCGACTCGCTTCTGATAGTGGCGTGCGGCACGAGTTATTACGCGGGCATGACAGCGAAGTACTGGTTCGAATCGCTCGCCAAAGTACCGGCGCAAGTGGAAGTCGCGAGCGAATACCGGTATCGCAGCAGTGTGGCGAGTCCCAATACGCTGGTCGTGGTCGTATCGCAATCGGGCGAAACCGCCGATACGCTCGCCGCGCTCAAGCACGCTCAATCTCAGGGCCATCGGCACACGTTGGCTATTTGCAATGTCGCAAGCAGCACGATGATGCGGCAGGCGCAGTTCCAGCATTTGACTAGCGCGGGACCGGAAATCGGCGTTGCGTCGACAAAAGCCTTCACAACGCAGCTAGTTGCGCTGTTCCTGCTCGCATTGACGCTCAGCAAACAGCGCGGGCGCCTTCCGGCCGCGCAAGAAGCGGCGTTTCTCGATCAACTGCATCGCTTGCCGGCGAAACTGAACAGCGTGCTCGCGCTGGAAACACAAATCGTCGCGTGGGCAGAAGCGTTCGCGCGTACAGAACATGCACTCTTTCTCGGCCGCGGCCTGCATTATCCGATCGCGCTGGAAGGCGCATTGAAGCTGAAAGAGATCTCGTACGTGCACGCGGAAGCCTATCCCGCAGGCGAATTGAAACATGGGCCACTTGCACTGGTGACGAGCCAGATGCCGGTCGTCACGGTGGCGCCCAACGACGCGCTGCTCGACAAGCTGAAATCGAATATGCAGGAAGTCAGGGCACGCAGCGGCCAATTGTATGTATTCGCCGATGCGGATTCACGAATTGCGAGTGGCGATGGACTTCGCTTGATCCGCATGCCCGAGCACTACGGCAGCCTGTCGCCGATCCTGCATGTCGTGCCGCTGCAACTGCTTGCGTATCACACCGCATGCGCACGCGGAACCGACGTCGACAAGCCGCGAAATCTCGCGAAGTCCGTCACTGTCGAATGAGGCATAGCGCACAGACGCACTGCGCGCATGGGTGTACAAGCAAACGGTTGCGCGGACATAAACCGCGCGCCGCAATGTAATCGGAACTCATTGGCGGGCCACTGCCTCGCTTATTCGCGCAAGGAAAGCGAACATGCAGATCTATCCGATTCATCCGAGCTTTACTGCGGGAGCCAGCTTTGAACTCGCGGTGCAGCCCGGCAGGCGCTTTAGCATCGCCATTTATCAGCAGCAGGACGACGACTCGCTCACGAGCCTGTGCGGCGTGGTGGTTACAGGTAAGAACAATGTGACCGCCAATCTGCTGGACGGCAAATACGTATTCCAATCTACAGGCAATAGCGCGGCAAAGCGCTTCGACGAGGATTGGAATTGGCCGACAATCGACATTCGCCCGAACGTCGCGAACTTGCACAGCGGCGCCTATGTGGCGATCGCCTATGAAGTCGACGCCGCAGGAAAGCCGACCCAGGAACTCGGGCGCGCGTGCGCCGCGCATCGGCCGATCTTCGCAGCACGGCCCGACAGCGACAGCATGGCGCTTGTGATCGCGCGCCCACGCACGCCCACCGCCACGCTCGCGTACATCATTCCGACGGCCACCTACCACGCCTATAACTCCACGGGTGGCGGAAGCTTCTACGACGACCGCATTCACCGTTATCGCGCCGCAAACAAAGTGAGCTTGCTTCGCCCCGGCGGCGGCCTCGGCGCACGGCTCGGCGAACCGGACGACCCCTACGACACACGCTCAACCCGTCAGCAATTCGCTCACTGGGACGCGAAGTTTATCCGGTGGCTGCGCAACGAAGGCATTGCCTGCGACTTTTATACGGATCTCGACTTGCACAGCGCCACTGCGCTAGACCTTACGCGCTACCGCTGCATGCTGAGCGTCGGTCATCACGAGTACTGGAGCGAGGAAATGCGCGCACATGTCGCGTATTTCGTCACGCAGGGCGGAAACGTCGCTGTTTTCAGCGGCAATACGTGTTATCGGCCTGTGAGGTTTATCGGCGCTGAACCGGGTCAACTCAGCGAGATGCGCAAGCTTGCGGACAACTGGGATGTACTCAAGGAACAGATCGATCTTGATCCGCGCGTAAGCGGCAATGAAAGCCATTTGATTGGACTGACCTATAAGCACGGCGGCGGCCACTGGGGCACGTGGTCGCGGTGGCGTCGCCGCTGGGTGAAGTGCGAGCGTCAGGCAATTGGCTTTACCGTCAAACGGCCGGACCATTGGGTATTTGCAGGAACTCAACTGCAACAAGGTGAAAGCTTTGGCGCAGAAGATCGGCTCGTCGGCTATGAAGCGGACGGCATCCCGCCGGACTGGCCCGACGATGCAATCGAAAGGCTTGCGGTTACCGAACGGCTCACAGGATGGGAAATGGGCGGTGCTGGCGCGATCGGCTTATTTCGTCCACTGCTGCGAGACGGCCGCCGCAGTGCGGGAGAAGTCTTTAATGTGGGTACGACAGACTGGGCTCGTGTGCTGACGGACAGCACGGCGCAGAGCCATGACGTCGTGCAGCAGATCACCCGCAACGTGATTCGCCAATATACCGGCGCGCAGGAGATAAACCCATCACAGCAGAAGCGTCCGCTGCACGAAGCGGCCGATGCAGGCGGCGAAGCCGCGTTGCAAACCGACGCGGGTTGAGCGCAATGATGGTCATGAACGCAGTGACCGTTGCGCACACGATGTTGTCCGCTCGTGACGCGCTTGAGTCGATGCTTCAAGCGTGTGAACAAACGCTTTCTACGGTATTTAGCAGCGCTTCTCAGAACTTTCGAAACGGGCTTCATTACGCGTTTTTCTTGCCACATTTCTTATCGGTTTAACGCCTTTGACACAGTACTCGAACCGGCGGTTGAACCGTCCGGCGCCCGCGCTCGTTCGTCGCGCGGCACGCCATCGAGCACCTCTACGTTGTCAGCCAAGGTTGGCCGGTGGAGGCTGAATTTAGGTGAGCACGCAACCAGCCTTACAGCGTATCCTTCCATTCAAATCCCAAACGAAGAAAGATTGCGTAAGCATCGTCTTCTCCAACGCTTCTTCGCTCGCGCCCAACACAAGCACTGTCATACCTGAGCGGCATTACCAATAACTCGTTAGACCTTGAACACCAGGAGACAGCATGAATAAAATCGGCCCCGCTAGTTGCCTCCTGCCGACTGACAAAGCGGCACAAGTACTTCGTCTAATTAATACGAATGCACATATCGACATCGTTTCAAGCCGCGATCTTCAATCCGGCGAAAACGAAATGCATCTCGATCAATCGGCTACTGCAAACGCGATGTCTATTCCTCGCGCGCCCGAGCACGCCGATAAGATGCAAATGCTGATTGCGCCGGATACGGATGCAACTCTCGCCTCTATCGTAAGGTCCAATTTGAATTGTCAAGATTTAATTGCGCCGGTATGGATCCTGGACCACACAGTTCAGGGCGCCGTGATTGCACGCGCCGCCGAAATACGCATCAGCTTCTTTCCGCAGGCAGATGATGCAAGCGGCGCAACGTCCGTTAAGCCGAAGCGCGAAGACGAGAAGATTCACGCGCTCGCGCAGTGGCTCACTGAAAACTGCGAGCACGACATTTCGATTGCCGAAGTCGCTCAGCGCGCCGCGATCAGCGAACGAACCTTCTTGCGCCGGTTCCGGCAACAGATCGGCACGCCGCCTTCCGAATACCTGTTGAGGGCTCGGCTCGACCGGTCGCGCAGGCTGCTAGCCGACTCCGATCTTCCGGTCGACAAGATCGCTCGGCGCAGCGGCATGGGCAACGGGTCGCAACTCGCGAAGCTCTTTCGCAAGCGCTTCGGAGTCTCGCCAACGGAGTTTCGGCGCCGCGCCCGCACGGGTTCCGCCTAAGCGAGTGCGACCATGGAAGAAGGCCGGCCGCGGGGTCACTGGCGAGACCAGCCCTTGGCTTCGCGTGCCGAAAGGTTTGCGTTCACCGTGATATTGACTGGCTTTGCAACGGTTTATGTCGTGGCGGTGATTGTCGTTTTTCTGGTGGTGGCGATTGTATTGATTCCGGTGCGGATTTTCTGCTCCATTGCCGACGCTATCCGGGCCGCAAAGCGGCGCGGATAACCGCGGCTTCAGAAGATCCGCGCATTGGCGAGGCGCGACAAGCAATTGGCGGCTGCGCCGCCGATTAGCGGACTTTTACCGAATCCGCGCTCACTACAATTCAGGCTGTTGCCAGACTTTTAGTGCATTTGATAAATATATTGGGAGCCCTAATCGTGATGGATCTCGTTGAACTCTCCAGGCCGCACGTCGATGAGAAGCCCGACTGTCTGGAACCGCCGAGGCACATTGGCCTTCTCGTGTCGCAGAACTTCTTCACGGCAAGTACTGGCGCGATTGGCGATGCTTTTCGCCTTGCGAACATGGCGCAACTGCATCGTGGCGAAGACCCGCCGTACCGGCTTACGGTATTGTCAGAAGAAGGCGGCGTCGTCACGAGTTCGTGCGGCATTTCGATCTTCACGGAACAACTGAGCCGTTACAGCGTGGGCGATTTTCACGCGTTCTTCGTGGCGTGCCGCGACACGGCGGCGCCAACGGAACCGAATGACCGGCTGCATTCGTGGATCACGCGTCACGGCGCAATGGCATCGCTTCGCATCACGCAAGGGTCGAAGCTCGCAGTGGTTTACAAAAACGCTTCACGGCTGGCAGTACCCGTCTTTCTATTCGACGATGACTTCGTGGCGTCCCGCATCAACGGCGCAACGCCCGCCGAGCTGGCGCTTTCGCAGATCGAGCGCGACCTCGGTCCGCAGATCGCCAGAAAGGTCGCGCTTGAACTGCAGACGAATGCGATCAAGCACACAAGGCCACGCGAAGGCGACGCCAAATCGCTCACCACCGCAAGCAAGGTTCGCGAGTCGGCCCGCTGGATCCAGGAGAACTACAGCAAGCCGATTTCCGTTGCGCAGGCAGCCGAATCCGCGGCAATGAGCAAGCGCAATTTCCGGCGCCGTTTCAAGCAGGAGTTCGGTATGACGCCGCTGGAGTACCTGCTGCGCACGCGCTTCGACGTGGTCCGGACAATGCTGAGTTCCACCAATATCCCGGTTGGGAAAATTGCGCGGCGGTGCGGAATGGGCGACGGTAATCGTCTGGGCCGTCTCTTCAAGGAGAGGTACGGCATGTCGCCCACCGAATTCCGTGCACAGCGGCATTTGAGCCTGTAGAGCGGCTTGACGCATGAGGAAAGCCACTATTGCACCAGGCGTATTTTTATGACGACTCCGATTCGCAACACGCTGTTCTATCTGATTCTGATTCAGGGCGGCAATTACATCGTACCGTTGCTGATGTTGCCGTACCTGGGTCATGTACTCGGTGCAAGAGAGTTCGGGGTGTTGGCCTATTGTCAGGCTGTCGCGCAATACATGGTGCTGCTGACCGACTATGGCTTCAACTTCACCGCAACACGACTCGTATCGGTCAAACGCGGCGACGCTCACGGGCTCGCCGAGGTCTATACGAGTACATCGGCCGCGCGGCTCGTACTGGTTGCAGCGGCGCTGCTTCTGATCGTAGCGGGCATTGCATTCGTGCCGGATCTGCGAGATCACGCCGATGTACTGGGCGCGCTATTTCTCGGCATCGTCGCCAACGCGGTTACGCCGGTATGGCTGTTTCAGGGTCTGGAACGTATGCGCGCGTTGGTGTTGCCGACGTTTGTTTCGCGGCTTCTCGGTCTCGCCTTCGTCTATCTTGCAGTGAAAGGTCCGGGCGATGCCGCGCTTGCCGCTTTGGGCGTCAGTCTCGGCAATGTACTGCTCGCCATTTGTGCGCTGTGGATTCTTCATCGCAACAGGCTGGTGAAACTCGTCGGCATATCCACGAGAAAGATTGTCGACGCGCTGAAAGACGGCTTTCCGTTGTTCCTCTCTTTTGTATTGATCAGCTTCTATGTGAACTTCAACTCGATTCTGCTGAACTACTTCCACGGACCGGAAGTGGTCGGTCAGTTCGCGATGGCGGACAAGATTCGCGTGGCCGCGCAGGCCATGTTCATGGTGATCAGTCAGGCTTTCTATCCGCGCATCAGTCAATACCACGCGACCGATCCGCAAGCCGCGCAGCGCCTGATGCGAATGGCGATGCTCGCCGTGTTCTCGACATCGATCAGCCTTTTTGTCGGCATCGAATTGCTCGCGGCGTGGGGTATCGAAACATGGGTTGGGCCGCAGTTTCATGCGTCCATTCCTCTCCTGAGACTCGAAGCCGTCTTGCCGCCCATCATCAGCGTCGCTGTCGTATTCGGCGATCTCGGGTTGCTCGCTCAAGGCCGCGCGCGTTCGCTCACGAATGTGTTTCTCGGCGCGACGGTTCTGCATCTTCTCTATGTGGTTCCGCTCACCCGCTACGGCGGCGCGAAAGGAACGATCGTCGCCGTAATCCTGACCGAGGTGGTCGGCGCGGTGGCCTTCATGTGGCTGTATTTCCGCGGCGTTGCACCTGCCTCGCGAGGCGCGGCGCTCATGCCGGTTGCGTCCGGGGCGCGTCAGGAAGCGCGCGGCGCGGATGCCGGTTGAGTTGCGGTTCTGCTTATCAAACAATCGAGGTGCCTTATGCCCGCTTTTTCCATCATCGTGCCGGCCTACAACGTTGAGCACTATCTCGACGAAGCGCTCGCGAGCGTTGTGGCCCAGTCCTTCACGGACTTCGAGCTGATCCTTGTCGACGACGGCTCCACGGACGGCACCGCCGCGATTGCACAGCGCTATTGCGACAGCGACTCGCGCTTTCGCTACGTCTATCAGCCGAATCGCGGGCAATCCGCGGCACGCAATCTCGGCACTTCGCTGACCACGGGCACGTATGTGTACTACATGGACAGCGACGACCTGATCGACATCGACACGTTGAGCGTCTGCCACCGCGAATTCAGCAATCCCGAGATCGACGCGGTGATGTTCGAAGCCGCAGTATTCCCGAACGATGCGCCGATGTACAAGCAGGAAGTCAACGGCTACCGCCGGCCGCTCGGAAGCGCGACGTTGTGGTCGGAAGAGTTCGTCGTCGAATCGTTGCGGCAAGGGCGCTATTTTGTTTCGCCGTGCTGCTTTATCACGCGACGTTCGGCCATCGGCAATCTGCGTTTCATAGAAGGCATCGTGTATGAGGACAATCACTTCTTCGCTGCGTTGTTGCTACAGCAACGACTTAAGCTGGCAGTGCTGAACCAGGCGCTCTTTAAAAGAAGATTGCGCATGGATTCGACGATGTTCACGACGAAGACGCTGCACCACTACAACAGCATGTACCGGTTGCTTCACGAGGTGTCGGCGCTGTCTTTCATTGCGCTCGATCCACCGGAGCGCGCGCGCATCAAGCAGGAGATCATCGGCAAGACGCTCGGCGATCTGCATTTTGCAAGCGCGCTGGTCGGCCCCGATCTGAAGCTGCGCAGCATGAACGTGGCGGCGACATGGTATGTGGCCACGCATATCTCGCCGCGGCTTTTTTCGGCGAAGCGTCTGTTGCTCGCGCTCGTGCCGGAACTGTATCGGTTGAAGCCGGAAGTTTGAGTTGCTTTAAAGCTGAGTCGCTTTTAGAGCGCGGCTCCGCTACTTTGCTGCGCCGCGCGCTAATAGCGGTACTGCATAAAGGCACTGCCTTCACATTCCGGAAGTTGCCATATCCTCTTCCACGAAACGCAGAATCGCCTCTGTCAGTGCCTCGCGAGGGTAGGCATTTTGCGTGACGAACAACGATGCGATCGTCGTGTGCGTTCGAGAGACAGGCACGGCCAGTGCCCAATGATCCGCATTGACGTAACCCATCAAGACGCTGCCGGGCACGACCTGATCGTAGAAGATCACCTGGCTGTCGTTGCGGGCGTCGACTCGTGAGAGTTTTTCGTAGCTCGATTCGAGTATCGACGAAATGCGCTCCGGCTGCGGAAAGGTCACGAGCGAGTAGTAGCGCAGATCGCGCGGAAGCGGATGGTTGGCCATCCACGCCCTGCGCGTGACGGGCCGCAGGCTTTGCACAGCGCCGCCGTCTCCCGAGTGGCAAGCCGCGCCCGGAAAGTGCCGCAGCATGTCCGCCTGGTATTGCTCGGCGTCGTTGGCAAGCGGCGATCCGCCAACCGCCCCCGCCGCGCTGACGACAGCCGCCACGCGGCTGCGAATCTCCGGATACGCGACGACGGCCTCGAGAATATCGGCCGCGCCCTTCGAGTAGCCGATCAGCACCAGTTGCGCTGCGCCTTCGGACATCGGCATGGCCATCACGGCGTCGCGGATCTGGCGTGCATTGTTCGCCGAGCCCGACAGCCCGTCCACGTTCAGCATGATCCCGTCGTAACCGGATTGCCGCAGGTTTTGAACGACGGTGTTCGGAGGATTCAGCCACGGCCTGAAGCAGTCGTACCCGATGCCGGGCACCACTGCCGCGATGAGGTGGCGTCCCGATCGCCCGAGATCGACGGGCGCACCTGTACCGGCAGGCTCGGCGCCCACGCGTGTGAGTGCGTCTTCGCAAGGACGGTAGTCAGGCAGCGCTGAGCCGTGCGCTTCGAGCACCGCACAGTAGATCTCGCGAAAGCGGGCCCGCTTGTCTTGCACGCCGGCCTGCGATGCCTCCACGAGAGCGAGGGGCGGCGTCTCCGTCGAGTAGGGAATGAGCGGCTTCGTTGCGCATGCAGCGAGCGCGAGAATGGCCGCTAGCGCCGCGCCGTGGATGCAGTGCCTGCTCCATGCCCGCCGATGCACAACGCGCCGGCGCACGGCGCCGCTTCGCTGCTGACGGAGCGCCTTACTTACCTGCATCGCCACTCTCCCGGTTCGTGGAAGACTCGCGCTGCTCGAGGTATGGCACCCACTGGAGCAATTCCACGTTCGCAAAACTGAGCGGACGAGTGGCAAAGAACATCACGGCGCGTAGTCCGTCGGTGTGATACGGCGCGCCGTTCAGCGTTGTCCGCGGGTGTGCCTGTGGCGATGGACCGACGCCGTACACAAAACCGAGCTTGTCGAGACCGCCCGAATACATCATGTCCTGGATGAGAAAGTTCCTGGCCTCGTCGACGTCATCATGAAGCGTGTCATCCGCCGTATCGTGATGCGCGAAGCGGCCCCCGACAGGACGTCCGGCTTGCGCGACATACACCGGGTCGCCGTTAAAGCGAATGGGCGTGAGCCACGCACGCAATGACGTCGACAACGCACCCGCCTGGGCCTGCTTGCGCAGCACGACGTCGGGCGTGCGTCCAAATAGCCACTGCGAATAGTCGCTCTTTCGCATCTCCCGGCGATAGCTACGGCGTACCATCGCGGCGCCGATGTCTCCCAGTTTGCCGATCACGATCACATTCAAAGGATCGCCTTCGGTCTCGCCATTCTCGCTCGTCGCGCAGCGCGGCATCCGTTCGAGCGCGGCCCGCAGCGACGCGAGGTCGTGGTAGTCGGTCAAAGCCGCCTGCTGGTACTGGAATGGAGTGAAGCGCGAAACGCGGGTCGGCGGCATCGTCCGGTACGGGTAGAAACAGCGAGAAAGGAATCAGTGTTCTGCTTGCGAAAAGATCGATGTTGACGAGCTTGATCTGCCGGTCCGGGTTGGCGAATAGAAAGCCGCTGCGCGTTTCTCCAGCCGGGACAGGATTTTTGAATCCGAGCTTGTTCAGGTGGCTGTCGATGTCCGCGTTCGTCGCGCCGCCGAGAAGCGTGTGCATCGACCATGCGACTTCGAGTGGCGAAAAGTAGTCCGGGTCGGTTCCGGAGTGCAGCAACCATAATGCTTGCGGTGTATGGTTCTCGACTTCGATCCAGAGCGGCTGAATGTTGCTGCTGCCAATGTCGGCGCCGATCATGCGCCTGCTGTCGTCGGCGCCTAGAACGGCTACGCTGACGCGCGCGCCTTGCCTCGTGTCGCTCACCGCACGCTGACGCAGCGGCGCGTCGTCGGGGCTGACGGGCGCGGTCCAGGTCGCACAGCCGCCACAAACGAATAGAAGCACAACGCTGCCGGCAACGCGCGTCAACGCACGCCAAAGCGTTGACCATTCGTTCATTGATCTGCTCCCGCGGGCACGGCGTTGAACTTTGCAACCGACTCCCATGGAAAAAATTCGATACCCGAGAGCGAGGTGGGCTGCCGGTCGAATACAAGGACCTGGCGAAGGCCGTCGGTGTAGTACGGGTCCGTAGTCAGATTCTGGCCCGGTGCGCTTTGCGAAGCTGCGCCGACTCCTTTCACGAAGCCGATCTTCTGCAGGTTCTGTGAATAGGCCATGTCCTCGGTCAGCGCAGTACGTGCTTCGTCGACATCGGGATCGATCTTGTGCGTCGTCAGCGTGGGTGAGTGAAATGTCAGACGCACGCCGATATCCCGGCTGATCTGACCGACCCACACGGGCTTGCCACGGTAGCGCATCGGGCTGAGCCACAGCCGCAAGTGATTGCGCTGGTGGATGGTGTCGCGCGCCTTCTGCAATGCGAGGTCCTGCGCCCGCCCGAACAGATAGAGATCGCTCACGGGTGCATTGACATAGCGCTCGCCGGAAAATGCGGACGTGACGGTCTTCATGATCGAGCCGGACCATTTCTGTTCGGTCGGACTCCAGCCTCGTCTAACGAGTGCGGGAAATGCGTCGTCGAGACCGCCCACGATGACGAGATTGAGCGGGTCGCCATTCTTCGCGCCGTCCTCGCTGGTTGCGCAGCAGGGAAGCGATTCGAGCGCGGCGCGCAATGCGCCGTCGTCGGTGTAGTCCACGATCCTCCCCGGCGGATAGACCTCACGGCGAAACACCGCGCTAACGTGGTAATCCGCGTAAAAGCCGGGCACCACCATGAGGAAGGAAAATGTTTGCGCCCGACCGCTTGCGACAAGATCAAGCTGAATGAGCTTGGCGCCCTCGGAGAGATTGGTCAGGATATAACCGGACACAGTGTGGCCCGGCAACACGGGGTTACGGAAGGCGAGTGCGCGAAAGCGTCGCTCGATGTCATCGCCTGCCACTGAGGATTTGCTGCCGGCGAATGCTTCGGCCGCTTCGGAGGCGGGAAAGAAGTTGGGGTCGAGGCCCGGCGACATCAGAAAGTAGCTGGACGTGTCGTCGTTTTGCACCTCGACCCATACGGGCTGAATGCCCTTTTTTGCGAGCGCTACGCCATAAACGCTCTCGCTCTCTTCGGCCGAAAGCACCGAGCCGGAAACACGGAGTCCTCGTTCACTACGCGTGACGGCGCGGCTTTGATAGTCGAGTCCGCCGGCGCCCGGCAACGTAATAGCGCAACCGCATAGCACGAAAGCAACGACAACTGCAGGCAGCAGTCGATTCACGATGTGATCCATCGCGTCACCCATTTGCCGCGACCCGGGGCGGCGTTCCCGTCAGTGAACCGGGGTGAATGCTTCTGGAGGCAGAGTCATTTGAGTACCTGTTCGCCGCCTAAAGGCAGCCTCCTACATCTCCCATCGCATTGCTGCCTCCCCCGCTACCTGCACGGAAGCCGACCGACGTTTTGCTATTACCCGTCCACGATGGCCGCACCACGGCGGCTGCGCCACCCGGAGGCTGCTGACCTGGCACATAGACATCCATGGCCTGGTCGTTCGCCACGATCACCTGCGATATGACTTGTTGTTGCGACCGGTCGGCCCAGTCCTTCGCGATGCATTGCGCGACGACAGGAGCAGACCGTTGGCTTTCTCCGACCGCTTGCGCGCCCGGCGGCATGGGTTGGTTTGCACAGGCTGACACAGCAACGGTCACGAGAAGAAGCGATAACGGTTTCATTTTTCACGTCCGGTTGAATGTTGCTTTTGAAAAGGCGCGTGGATCAACGCCGCGGTGGTCCTCGAGTTACTGTTGACGGGCCGGCTCCAGAGCATGGGCACTGGATACAGTTACCGTCGCGGCGGATTCAGAGGGTGGTGGCAACGCGACCTCGCTACCCGCGATAGAGCCAACGGCAGACGGCGTCACGGCAGCGACGGCGGCAGGCGGTTCCGGTGTACGCGGAGCCGCTATAAGAAAGCCACTCGATGTCAAAAAGATTGCGAGTAACAGGACAAATTCCACGGCCACTCCAGTTCGATATCATTGCAGGCTCGCATGGCACCTGTGAGTACTTGGCAGCTCATCGGTCCATCCGCTCGCTCTTTACAAGCTTAACCAGCCGATATACCAGGCCAATAGGACCTTGGTCCTACACTTCGCGGGGCGGGTTTAAAAACTGGGCCGCGTAGCGCCTTTCAAGCTGCGTAGTTATTTGCAGAATGACATTTGATCGGCGCGCAACGTTGGCTATCTTTGATTCACGAACGTCGGAATCAACAGGAGAGGCAATCATGAAAACACCGCACGCCGTGACTTGTTTTGTCTTCGCGGGATGTGTCGCGTTAATGCCAAACGTCCATGCGCAAACCGCCAACGCCATGCCGGTGGCGTCGAGTCCCGGCGCAGGTTCAGGCAGTGCCACGCAGGCGGACAAGAAGCTGGCCCGCGACGTTCGCAAGGCGTTGTCCAGAGCGCGCAACTTCAACGTATCGAACGTATTCGTCAAGGCGCGTGGCGGTGTCGTGACATTATCCGGAAGCGTGCCGGACGGTCCTCAGATCGAGCAGGCAGCAGAGGTGGCGATGAGCGTGCCGGGTGTAACGTCGGTGAGCAACCATCTCTCGCTTTACACGAAAGGGTATTAACGCTTCGCCGCGGACAAGCGCGGCGCTTGCGACGATCGTCAAGCCGCTCGCGGCTCGAATGCAAACCGCTCGACCTCGCCGCCGCGCGCAACCACCGCCGTGCTCTCCGGAATCTCCTGCCACCAGCCCGGCAAATCGGCGAGCGGCTCCGACACGACCAGAAACGCGTCCTGCCCGGCCATCGCAATGCGCGGATCGTCGGGATACAACTCGTGCATTTGACGGAACGACGTATTGTGAAACAGCGTGCGGGACTGCCGTTCGCTCGAATAACGCACAGCGATAATCTGCTCGCCGTCGGTTGCACAGACGGTCATGTTCAGCGGCTCTTCAACGCCGTGGCGGCGGCCCGTTTCTTCGACGAACGCGACCATCCTCTCGAGCGCAGTGACGGGCGCGAGTTCCAGACCAAAGGTTAGCGCGAGGAAGAACAGCACTTCCGAGTCGGTCGAGCCCTCGATAGAAGCGAACAGTTCGGGCGCAATCGCGACCATCAGGTCGCGGCGCACGGCCGGATACTTGCGCACTACTCCGTTGTGCGCGAACAGCCAGCGGCCATGACGAAACGGATGACAGTTGGTCTCCTGTGACGGCGTGTCGGTCGCGGCCCGGATGTGCGCCATGAACATCGGCGCGTGGATTGCCCGCGCCGCTTCGCGCAGGTTGCGGTCGCTCCATGCCGGCTGAATGCAGCGGTAGCGAAACGGAATGTCGGTCGGATGGCCGTACCAGCCGATCCCGAAACCGTCGCCATTGGTGGTCGTGTGGCCGAGACGCGAATGAAGGCTTTGATCGATCAGCGAATGCTTCGCGTTGAAAAGCACGGTTTCAAGCTGAAGGGGATTGCCGGAATAAGCGAGCCAGCGGCACATGAGATGTCTCCGTGTATCGGATACGCGTTGATTCCGCCAGCCAGTTGCAGCGGAGCGCTATCCAGAACGTCATCAAGAAGGGAAAGAACACACCGCCCGCGCCACTCGGGTGAGAAGCTGGTCCGCAGCACGCACAGTGCTATCGTGAGACCGGCTTCTTTTTGCTGGAGAGGCCTGGAACGGATATCAGGTTGAGCGCAATCACCGCGATCGCGATACCCAGAAAAACCGCGAGTACGCCATAGCGGAATTCGGGTTGGCGGTCGTACAGCAAGCCAGTGATGGTCGCATAGAGACCAGCCAGCCAGATAGCGACGCCGACCAATGCGATCGCAACCCGTCTTTCCGATTTTTTCATCACGACCTCGGCAATCAGCGCTGGTTCTCTAAACATATTAGTGCGGCGGAGCCATGTTTTCCAGAACTGGTCGTATACGTGCCGAAGAAAACCAGCGCCGTTCAACGCGAGGGCCGTGCAGCGGTGGCAGGAAGACACGAGTCGCATTCTTCTCGCCGCCCCGCTGCGTTAAAAACTCACAGCGAAGCCGATCGAAACGCCGTGCACGTTGTGCCCGAAAACATATCTTGCGATCAACCGTGTGCGGGTAATGACAACGGGATACCTGCTGCTATCGAGTTCAAGTCCCACACCCAATGACGTCAGGTCGTTGAATCCGAGCACGCCTGCGCTGTCCCCGAAATAGTGCGAATAAGCGGTTTCGAGCACGTAGCGCACGGGCCGGTCCAGTGCGTGCCAACCGGTAGGCGCGCGCCAGCGGGCCCACAGGCTGAACTGCTGCGCGGTCGCCGAACCCTGCACCGCCTCGGACGAGCCACCGAAACTGCGAAGGTAGATATCGGTCGCACGCAGTTCGACGTCGATTTCATAGTTCTCCCGATAGTGCTCGTAATCGAGCATGAGCGAGCCGCCATAGCCGTATGCGTCGAGTGAGCCGTTGTCGAGAAACTGCAGATTGCTGTCCGTGACGCGATTGATAACCGTCTGCCCTACCCTCAGATCGCTCGAAACGCGCCCAATGGTGCCGTTCAGTATCGGCCGAAAAACCAGCTCGTCTGTGATGTGGAAGTCCCACCCGATGCCCGCCGTCGTGCTGAACGTGTTCCAGCGCGTCGGCAACGGCCGCTGTTGCGCGCCATCCGTGGCGACAAATGTCGGATCGTAGCGGCTATACGCCAGCGTGCCTTCCAGATACAACGGAAATGACTTGCTGAGCGTGAAGCCACCGCCCAGTTGTGTCTGGCCGAATCCGGGATTGCCAGTGGTGCCGCTATTGATCGAAAGCGAACTGGTGGTCACATCGGGTACTGTTGTGTAGCTCATGACGGCGAGTACCGCATCTGCGTGCCGTTTCACGTTACCGCCTACAACGGCGCGGCTCGACAGCGCATCCGGCGCGACCTGCGCGCGGGACTGCAAGGAGATCACAATCAGGACGATACCCGCGCACGTTATCGCCCTACTGTTCGCACGGTGGCGGCGCGCGCGCAACTGGTTTGAAGCCGACTTCATGGCTGTGCTGCGCATACGCACTCCAGTTCGTATCGGCACCTCTCGGGCCGGCGGTACATTTCAGACATCGTCATGAAAAATCCGCCAATCGCCCGTGAAGCCATTCGATGAATGAACGGCGACCGTGTCACGCTCTCGCAATTGCCCCGAGCGCCGCATCGATTAACGAAGCGTAGCGGCTCGCGGTGAATAAAACTTCGCGATCTGCCGCATGAAATCGGCAAATGATGTCGGCATTAAGGTTCCAACATCCCGGGGATGTTCTAAGATTGTATTAAGCACTATTTCGTGTTCAGCATAGTATCTGCAATTCACCGTCGTTCACAACCGGCCCGATTATTTCGGACACCTTCTTACCATCCCGAAGGAGCGGCCATGTTCCTGTGGAATCAACGATGGAGCACGGCGCTATGCCGGTGGTCACTGGTCGCCCTGACCGTCGCCATGACGACAGGTATCGCGCATGCGCAAAACGACGCTGCACCGCCAACGCAGCCCTTCAAGCCCGAAGAAATAGAGGCGCTGGTCGCGCCGATCGCTCTCTATCCGGACTCGGTGCTGTCGCAGGTGCTCATGGCCTCGACGTATCCGCTCGAGATCGTGCACGCGGCGCGCTGGGTCAAATCCAATCCGAAAGTCAAGGGCGACGCCGCCGTGAAAGCCGTCGAGAATCAGCCGTGGGATGTCAGCGTTAAATCGATGGTTGCCTTCCCGCAAATTCTCGAGCCGATGAACGACAAGCTCGACTGGACGCAGAAACTCGGCGACGCATTCCTGGCACAGCAAAAAGATGTACTTGATGCCGTTCAGAGACTCCGCGCCCGCGCCAAGGAATCGGGCAACCTGAAGTCGAACGAACAGCAGAACGTCGTGGTGGAGCAGGCGCCCGCCGGTGGGCAAACCATTGTCAAAATCGAGCCTTCGAACCCGCAGGTCATTTACGTACCCGCGTATAACCCGACTGTGGTCTACGGCTCGTGGAGCTACCCGACTTATCCGCCGACCTACTGGCCGCCCTACCCAGCCTACTACCCGGGCGGCGCGCTGATGACGGGCTTCGCATGGGGCGTCGGGCTGGCGGCCGCCGGTGCGATCTTCGGGAACTGCAACTGGGGAGGCGGCGACGTCAACATCAACGTCAACAAGGCCGCCAACATCGACCGCAACTTCGATCGCACCAAGGTCCAGGGCGGCGGACGCTGGCAGCACGACGGCAGCCATCGTCAGGGCGTCGCGTATCGCGACAATGCCACTCGCGACAAGTATTCGCGCAACGTCGGTGGGGCCGAGGGGCGTAACGACTTTCGCGGCCGCGACTCCGGCAACGGCGCACGTGCCAATACTGCCGACCGTGCGAACGCCGGCGATCGAGGCCGAACCGGCGACCGCACGAACGCAGGTAATCGTGATTCGGCAGCGGACAGATCGAATGCGGGTAATCGTGATTCGGTGGCGGACAGGTCGAACGCGGGCAATCGCGGAGGAACAGCTGACAGGTCGAACGCAGGCGATCGCGGCGGCGTCTCGAACCGCCCGAGCACCGGTGAAGTGTCCCGCGCCAGCGACCGCGCAGGCGGCGCAGGCGGCGGCGTAGGCGCAGGCAGCGCAGGCGGTGCTGCCGGCGGAGGGCGCGACAATGCCTTCCAGGGCGTAGGCGCGGGCGGCGCAACTCAGCGCAGCGCCGATCGCGGGCGTTCCAGCATGCAAAGCTCGAACTTCAGCCGCCCAAGCGGCGGAGGCGGAGGCGGAGGTGGCATGCGCGCGGGCGGTGGGCGCGGTGGAAGACGTTAGGGAGACCACAACATGTCATCGATGTCACGAATCCGGCGGCTCACCGCAAACAGCGCGTTGCGCATCATCACGTTTGCATGTGCAATGGCTCTGGGCGGATTGCCCTCGGCGCATGCGGAGCAAGACTTCCGTTCTCCCGATGCCGCGATGAACGCATTGGGCGAAGCGGTCAGCCGCAACGAAGAAACGGCCCTGCAATCCATTCTGGGTCAGAACTTCCGCACGCTCATTCCACCCGTCGGCGCCGAGATCCGCAGCCGCTTTCTCGATGAATGGGCTCAGTCGCATACAGTGCAGCAGATCGACGATCGTCATGCGCGCATTGCGGTCGGCACCGACAACTGGACTTTTCCCATCCCACTCGTGAAGCGGACAACAGGATGGCAGTTCGACATGAAGGCGGGCGCCGAAGAAATGCGGGAACGCCGGATCGGCCGCAACGAACTTGCCGTCATCCAGACGATGCTTGCTATCTATGACGCTCAGCATGACTACGCGCTCACGGACCACGATGGCGACGGCCTGCTTTCCTATGCGTCGAAGCTCGCGAGTTCGCCCGGAAGACAGGACGGCCTCTACTGGCCGACGCAGGCAAACACGCCGGCCAGCCCGTTGGGACCCGCGTTCATTCAGGCGCGCGCACGTCAGTCAGCGGATGCCGGTTATCACGGCTACCAATACAGGCTGCTGACCTCGCAAGGACCGCACGCACCAGGCGGCGCTTACGACTATCTCGCGCATGGCAAGCTCTATGGCGGCTTTGCTGTCGTCGCGTGGCCCGTGCGATACGGCGACACGGGTATCAAAAGCTTCATGGTCAGTCATGCGGGCCAGGTCTACGAGCGTGACCTGGGTCCGGACAGCGCGGCCAAAGCGGAGGCGATGACGTCGTTCGATCCCGGACCCGGCTGGGCAGAAGTGCAGCCACAGCGTTGATAATCAGCCGGACCTGGCGTTCGGCCGCCACAATCGTCAGGCCCCGCTCTGTCGAGCAAATTGCGCGATACGTCGCGTGACTGGCGCAGCCGCCGCACAGCTTGGCGACGCATTGCCGGCTTCTGTTCGCTGCAACGCTCGTGAATGCACAGCACACCAGGCCGACGCATTTCCTATTGAGGCGCGCTCGTCTGAATGGCCGCGGCAATCTCGCGGCTCACGCCGCCGAGCGCCCGGTCGCTGGCCGACACCAGGGCCTCGTAACCCGGCGTGCTCATCTCCTCACGCACAAGCGACTTTCCGGCAAGGGGCACGGCTTTGCCCGGGGGCAGCACAGTCCACAGCGCCTCGATCGTGACCGATTCGCCCAGCATTGCATCGAAACGCATCACGTCCACCCGCACGCGCCACGTACGCGTTGCATCCAGACCGGTATCGAAGATCGACGCCCGTTGAGATCCAAGCAGCGTCGCCAGGTTGCCGGCGACCGCACGCGCGATGCCGCCCTTGAGCGGCTGCCCCCAGCGGGCAAACTCGTCGAGCGTCACCTGGTTACTACCGAGGCGCGTCACGATCTGCGGCCTGTCCAGTATGTCCGGCACGGTGACCGGACTCACCACCACGTTCACCGGCGTGGCCGGCGTAAGCGGCCCGAGCGTGCGGTCAGGGCCGAGCGTGTAGAAGCTCGCCGTAGCCGACCTGCCGCACGCGCCGAGCAGCGAGCCTGCGAGCACCGGCAGCACGATTAGTGCGGCTAACATCGCGACGATAAACAAAGGCCCGCGTCTCATGGCTGATCCTCCCGCTTGCCGCGCACCAGCGCCTCGGGGTGGCGCTCGAGGTAATCCGCGAGCGTGCGCACGGCGGCCGCCGTTTGCGCGAGCTGGTTCATCGCGTCGCCGACATTCTGCTGCAACGCCGAGTCCGGCTGCAGCGCGCCGTTCGCGGAAGTCATGGTTCCCTGGGCTGCGGTCAACGCGTCTCTCGCTGACGGAACCACGTCCTTGTCGACGTGCGTAAGCAGCGAATTCGCGCTTTGCAGGGTCGCTTGCGCGTTCTTGCCGATCGCTTCGAACGGAATGGTGTTCAGTTTCGCCACGAGCCGCGACATGGAATCCTGAAGCGACTGCAGCGTGTTGGGAACGGTCGGGTATTGAGGTGGATTTTTGTTCCAGTCTATTTTGCTCTTCGGGGCATCGGGGAAGAAGTCCACTGCGAGGTAGCGCTGCCCGGTCAGCAGATTGCCGGTTCTCAATTGCAGGCGCAGGCCCTTGGAAACGAGGTAATCGGCGAAATCGCGCGTGTTCTTCACCACTGGCCCGCCCGTCGGTCCACTTTCATAACGGTTCGTGAAGCGTTCGGGATAGAAGGCGACCTCCACCACGATACTGAGCTTTCTCGCCTCGCGGTCGAACCGGGTATAGATGCCGCTCACCTCGCCGATCGTGATGCCGCGAAAATCGAGCGGCGCGCCGACCGTCAATCCACGCACCGAGTCGTCGAACTCGGCGACGAACCGGGTGACAATGCGGTCTTGCCGCTTCATGGCTTCGCCGAGGTTCTCGAACAGCGTGAACGATGCGCCGGCCGCGGCCGGCGGCTCGTTAAGCGAATGCTCGAGCGTGTCGAAAGCGACGCCGCCCACCAGGATCGACACGAGCGATTGCGTGTTGATCTTCACGCCATTGGTGTCCAATGCAATGTCCACGCCGCTCGCATGCCAGAAGCGCGTGTCCGGTCTCACGAACTTGTCGTACGGTGCATTGACGAACACGTGCAAGGTCACGCTTCTGCCATCCGGATCGAGAGCGAAGGAGGTGATCTGTCCCACCTGCAACCTGCGGTAAAAGATCGGCGTGCCGGCATCCACCGAGCCCATGTCCTTGCTTTTGAGCACGAAAGCGCGCCCTGGAATATCGCTTGCGATGACGGGCGGCGTCTCGAGCCCGGTGAATTGCTGGCGCGCCTTGGGCGAACCTCCCGCATCCATTCCGACGAACGAACCGGAGAGCAGCGTGCCAAGGCCCGATACCGTGCCGCCGGAAATGCGCGGGCGCACGACCCAGAAACGCGTGTCGTCCACGAGCAGATCGGACGCGTCCTTCACGACCTCGGCGGTCGCGATCACATGCTTGTGGTCTCTCGACAAACTGACTTCCTTGACGACGCCGATATCGACATCGCGGTATTTGATCCTGGTCTTGCCCGCCTCCAGCCCTTCGCCAGTGATGAATGTGATGGCAATCTTCGGCCCCTCGTCGAGAACCGCCTTCACGGCCAGCCATCCGCCGATCAGCACGGCGACGATCGGCACGAGCCATACGACTTGCAGCCGCCAGCGTGCGCGCGGCGCAGCCACGGCTTCCGGAAGATCCGGCAGCTCAGGTGTGTTTCCGGATTCCGGCATGATCTTGCGTGGCCTCGTCCCAGATCAGACGCGGGTCTAACGACATGGCGGCGAACATGGTCAGTACGACGACCGCGCCGAACGCGACGGCGGCCGGTCCTGCCTGGATCGTGGCGAGCGCCTTGAACTGGACAAGAGCGACCAGCATGGTGATGACGTAGATATCGAGCATCGACCACCGTCCGACCAGTTCGACCACCCGATAGATGCGCGCGCGCTGTTCGGGATTCCAGCGCGAATGAAACTGTATCGAGAGTGAGAGAAACGCGATCGCCAGTATCTTCAGCATCGGCACCGCGATGCTCGCGATGAACACCACGAGCGCGAGCAACCACGAGCCCGATGTCCAGAGATAAACGACGCCGCTCATGATGGTGTCTTTCGCGGCCCCGAAAAGCGAACTCGTGTACATGACCGGCAGCACGTTGGCGGGAACGTACAGCACCATTGCAGCGAATAGAAACGCCCAGGTGCGCGCGAGGCTGTCCTGCTTGCGACGATGCACCGAGGCTCCGCAGCGCGGACACGACAGCTCGTGCGCATGGGCGGGCGCCCTCGCAAGCAGGCCGCAGTCGTGACATTGCACCAGCCCGCACTCGGCCGCGCTCAGCCAGCCGCGCAGCACGGAACGCTCGCCAGACGCGTTGCTGCCGCCCTGCTCCAGCGCGCCGATGTGCAGCCACAGGCTGCGTGGATCGAAGGCCGCGCCCACCGCGGCGAGCGTCAGCGTGAGCGCGCCGAACGACCACAGGCCGATGCCCGGAACGACGCTGGCAATGTGGGAAAGCTTGACGAGCGCGACCAGCAGTCCAAGGATCAGCACCTCGATCATGCCCCACGGCTGAACCAGACGGGACAGCCGGAACACGACGCCGGCGGCCCACGGCACGCGATTCAAACGCAACGGCACGAGCAACCACAGCACCGTCGCAATGTGCAGGATGGGCGTGAGAATGGTGGTGGCGAAAACGAGCCCGGCGATCGGCCACATTCCGTCCCTGTACAGCACGCGGACCGAGCCGATCAGCGTGGTGTTGACCAGCGTGCCGTTCACCGAGAGCCCCACGATCGGAAACGAGTTGGCGATCACGAGCAAAACGGTCGCGCCTAACGAGAGCGCGAACGCGCGGCCGAGCCAGTCAGCCCGATTGCGGTAAAGCTCGCCATGACAGCGCCGGCACCGGAGCACGCCGCCTTCGGGAACACCTGCATCCCGTTGCAGCAGGTCGCATTCGTGACAGGCGAGAAGAGTGGCGCGCGTCATCGTTGGGCCTCGGCTGTCGGCGCGCCCGCTATCGGCTGCGGGACAGCGGGCGGCTGCGTCAGTTCCTGTGCCTTGATAACCCAGCCGCCGCCCATTGCCTTGTACAGATTCACGAACGACGTCAACTGGACGCCTTGCGTCTGCGTGTAGCTCAACTGCGCGTTGAAGAGACTCCGCTCTGCGTCGAGCACCTCGATGTAACTCGTATATCCGCCTTCGTAGCGCAGCCGTGCGAGGTGTGCGTACATGGCGAGCGCGTTCACCTGGTCGCCCTGCACGCTCAGTTGTTCGCCCGACTTTTGCAGGTTGATGAGCGCATCGGAGACTTCCTGGAACGCGACCTGAATCGCCTTTCGGTAGGCGAAAAGCGCTTCCTGTTGCCGTGCCTCCGCCTGATGCACTTGCCCTTCGATATTGCCGGCCGTGAAGATCGGCAACGACACCGCACCGGCGAACGACCATATGCGCGCGGGTCCGGAAAACAGGCTGGCGAAGTCGGTGCTGAGCGAGCCGAACAGCCCGGTCAGCGAGATCGACGGGAAATACAGCGCACGCGCCGCGCCGATCAGCGCATTTTGTGCGACCAGATTCTGCTCGGCCTGCAGCAGATCGGGGCGGCGTTCGAGCAGATCGGACGGCAGACCGGACGGGATTGTCGGCGCGGCCAGCGCATCGAGATCGTGGCCGCGCACGATCGGTTCGGGATTGCGTCCCAGCAGCACGGCGAGCGCATCTTCCTGCACTGCGATCTGCGCTTCGAGTTGCGGAAGCGTCGCGCGGGCCGCCTGATATTCGGACTGGCTCTGCGCCAGTTCCAGTTGCGATACCTCGCCGCCCTTGAAGCGCAACGTGAATACGTTGACCGAGTCGGCGCGGCTCTGCACTGTCGCTTTGGCGATGTCCAACTGTTTGTCGAGGCTGCGCAGATTGATGTAGGACGAAGCGACGGAAGCCACGAGAGAAAGAATCGTCCCGCGGCGGCCCTCTTCGCTCGCGAGCAGATTCGCGCGCGCGGCTTCGCTTTGACGCCTGATTTTGCCGAACAGATCGATTTCCCACGACGCCGACACGCTCGCATCGACCTGGTTATAGACGGCGCCGACACCGGCCGGCAGCGGCACCGCGCCGCTCTGCGACGCGCGCTGGCGCGACGCATCGAAGTTGGCTCCCGCTTGCGGAAAGAGCCCGGAGCGAGTCGTCACGAACTGACCGCGAAATTCTTCGACGCGTGCAGCGGCGATCTTGACGTCGAGGTTATCGGCGAGCGCCGCGGCGATCAGTTCGTTCAGAACGGGGTCCTGAAACTGCTCCCACCAGACGGTGTTCGCGGTCTCGGCGGTTTGTTCCATGCTGAAGCGGAACGTGGCCGGCACCTCGGTTTTTGGCCGCTCGTAGTTCGGCCCGAGCAGACAGCCGTAGAGGCTGGTCAGCACAAGAACCGCGAGCAGGCGCTCGAATGCCGGTCCACGCATGTCAGTCGTCCTCGTGCCTGGCTGAAGGCGTGGCGTTGGGCGCACCGGGACCGCCCGCAGCGGGCACCACGGGCACCACAGGCGTTACGGGCACCGGGGTGCCGGCGTCCGCCCCCGGCTTGGTCTTCGGTCCGCTCTTGCGTGACGACCACGATTCGAGCACGTAATAGAACATTGGGATGAAGAACACCGCGATAACGGTTGCGCCGAGCATTCCGCCGATCACGCCGGTGCCGATCGAATGCCGGCTGTTCGCCGACGCGCCCACCGCGATGGCGAGCGGAACGCAGCCGAGAATGAACGCGAGCGAGGTCATGACGATCGGGCGCAGCCGCTCTTCGGACGCGCGCACGGTCGCATCCAGGACCGACGCGCCCGCCTCCCGGTTGATCACCGCGAACTCGAAGATGAGAATCGCATTCTTCGCCGCGAGCGCGACCAGCATGGTGAGACCGATCTGGAAATAGATGTCGTTTTCGAGGCCGCGCATCATGATCGCGAGGAATGCCCCGAACAGCGCAAACGGAACCGCCATCAGCACGCCGACCGGCAGCGACCACTTTTCGTACTGGGCGGCGAGGATCAGGAACACCATGATCAGGCCGAAGATGAACACCGCGCCGGAGGTCCCGCCGGACTTGCGTGCTTCATAAGCCTCACCGCTCCACGCTACGCCGTAGCCGGCGGGCATCTGCGCGGCGAGTTCTTCCAGCGTGCTGATCACCTGGCCCGAACTGTAGCCGGGCGCCGCATTCGCCGTGACCAGAACCGCCGGGAAATTGTTGAAACGCGTCAGCAGATCGGGACCCGTGACGTATCGGTAAGTCGCGACCGCCCTCAGAGGAATCATCGATCCGCTCTTGCCGCGCACGAAGATCTGATCCAGGTCCTGAGGCCTGAGGCGGTATACCGGATCGGCCTGCAAGATGACCTGCCACAGCCGGCTGGAGCGGTTGAATTGCGAGACATAGAGGGAGCCGAACATCGTCTGCATGGAGCTGTAAATGTCTTCAATCGGCACGCCGAGCGTCTGCGCCCTCTCACGGTCCACCTCGACCAGCAACTGCTGCGACGAAGCGTTGAACGTCGTCGTGACGCGCGAAAGTTCGGGGCGCTTGCGCGCCTGCTCGATGAATTGCTGAACGACGCCGGCGAGCTGATCAATCGTCGCGTCGCCCTTGCTCTGTATCCAGACTTCGGTTCCGCCCGTTGTGCCGAGGCCTGGAATGGATGGCGGATTGACCGGAATGACGAGCCCGGCCGTCACTTTCGACAAGGTCCGGTAAGCGTCCGTCAGCACCGCTTTTGCGTTTTGCGTGCTGCGGTTCGCGCGCGTGTAGCGCTCGTCGAAACCCTTCAGGCCAACGAAAAAGGTGCTGGCATTATTCTTGTTCTGCACATCCAGCAAGCTGTAACCGTCGACCGTGGTGATGCTGCCGACCGCCTCCTGCTTCATGAAGTACTCGGTAACCTGGTCGGATACCGACGCCGTGCGATCCAGGCTCGCGGCATCGGGCAACTGGACCGCGCCGAGCAGATAGCCCTGGTCCTCGGGCGGCAGGAACGCACCCGGAATGGCTTTAACGATCACCACGGTCAGCGCGATCATCCCCACAAAGATCAGCAAGCCTAGTACGAAACGCTTGATGATGAACTGGATCGCGCGCGAGTAGCCGCTTGTCATTCGCGCGAACGCATTCTCGAACCAGCGGAAAAAACCCTTCTTCTCCTTGTGCGTGCTCTTGAGCAGCACCGCGGCCAGCGCCGGCGACAAGGTCAATGCCACGAGACCGGAGATGACCACCGAGATCGCAATCGTGATAGCGAACTGCTTGTATAACTGACCGGTGATTCCGCTCACGAACGCCACTGGCACGAACACCGCGCACAGCACGAGCACGATCGCAATGACCGGTCCCGCAACCTCGTCCATCGCCGCCTTGGCAGCTTCCTTCGGAGGGAGCTTGTGGACCGTCATGTTGCGCTCGACGTTCTCGATCACCACGATCGCGTCGTCAACCACGATGCCGATCGCGAGCACCATCCCGAAGAGCGTCAGCATGTTGATCGAGAAACCCAGCAGCGCCATGCCCATGCACGTCCCGACAATCGAAATCGGCACCGCCAGCACCGGGATGAGCGTCGCGCGAAGGCTTTGCAGGAAGATGTACACGACGATCACGACCAGCACCAGCGCTTCGAAAAACGTGTGGATCACGTCGGAGATGGACGCTCGCGTGAACTCCGTGGTGTCCATCGCGATGTCGTATTTGATGCCCTCCGGGAACGACTTGCTGAGTTCCGCAAGACTCGCGCGCACCTGCTTCGACACATCGAGCGCGTTTGCGCCGGGTTGCTGATAAACCGCGATGATCGTGGCGGGCTTGCCCTGGAAACGGCTGCGGATCGAATAGTCTTTTTGCCCGAGTTCGGCCCTGCCTACGTCCTTCAGCCGCACGATCGCCGAACCTTCGCTGGCCGCGCGCAGGATGATGTTTTCGAACTGCGCCGGCTCGGCGAGACGGCCGCTCGTCGTCACCGCGAACGACTGTTCGACGGGCGATCCCGTAGGCGACTGCCCGATGCGGCCGACCGCGAACTGCTGGTTCTGGTTCTGCACCGCGGTTTGCACATCGGTCGCCGTGATGGCGAGCTGCGCCATGCGGTCGGGCTTTAGCCACACTCGCATCGCGTAGTCAGGCGTACCGAAGATGCTCGACTGGTTGGCGCCGGGAATGCGCTTGAGTGCATCGAGCACATAGATGTTCGCGTAGTTCGCGATATACGTGCTGTTAAAGCGCTGGTCCGGCGAATAGATGGCGATGACCATCATGAATGCCGACGACTTCTTCTGCACCTGGACGCCCTGCGCCTGAACCGACTGCGGCAGTTGCGGCAGTGCCAGGTTCACGCGGTTCTGTACGTCGACCTGCGCGAGTTGCGGATTGGTGCCGATTTCGAAGAACGCGTTAATGGTCAGATTGCCGGTCGACGAACTCGACGAGTTCATGTAAATCATGTTGTCCGCGCCGTTCACCTGCTGCTCGATCGGTGCGGCCACATTGTTCGCGACGACATCGGCGCTCGCTCCCGGATAGGTCGCGGAGATCGTGATCTGCGGCGGCGTGATATCCGGATACTGGGCGACGGGCAATGAGAACATCGTCAACGCGCCTCCCAGCGTGATGACGATGGAGATCACGGACGCGAAGATCGGCCGGTCGATGCAGTAGTGGGAAATACTCATCGTTGCCGTCCTTTATTGCGTGCCGCCGGCGCTTGTCGGCCGCTGGACGATTTTTAGCGGCACGCCGGCCGTCACGCGGATCGCGCCGTCGACGACGACACGCTCGCCGGCCTTCAGTCCGTCCGTGATGAACCAGTCGTCGCCTTGCCATTCACCGACTTCGACGACCCGCTGATGGCCCTTCGATTCGTTGTCTACGACCCACAGAAAGTGGCTCTTCGAGCCTTGCAGCACCGCGCGCTGAGGCACGAGAATCGCGTTGGGCCGGATCGCGCCGGCCACGCGCGCGCGCACGAATTGTCCGGGACGCAGGACGGACTTCGCATTGTCGAACACGGCCCGCACGAGGAAGGTTCCCGTTTCTGTGCTGAAAGCAGGATTGGCAAAGTCGATCGAGCCTTGCTCCGGATACACCCCGCCGTCGGCCAGGACCAGCGACACCGTGAAGCCGTTATTCGGAGGGAAGCGCAGACGTCCGGTGGCAATCTGATCGCGGTATCTCAGCATTTCATTTTCGGAGATGCTGAAGTTGACCCACATCGGGTCCAACTGATAGACGGTCGTCAGCAATCCCGATTGCGTCGCCGTAACGTAGCTGCCATCCTGTTGCCGCGCGAAGCTCGACAGGCCGGTCAGCGGCGATTTGATCGTCGTATAGCTGAGGTTCAGATTCGCGGTGTCCACTTCGCCTTTGGCGGCGATAACCGCCGCGGCGGCTTGCGCCTCGCCGCCGACCGCGTCGTCGAGATCTTTTTTGCTCAACGCGTTCTGCGCCACCAGCGGTTGCACGCGCGCCAGGTTGGCCTTTGCCACCTGGTGCCGCGCCTGCTGCTGCGCCAGTTGACCTTTTGCGGTACGCAGCGCGGCCTCGAACGGCTTGGGGTCCATCAAAAACATGGTCTGCCCCGTCTTCACCAGCGAGCCCTCGACGTACGCGCGCCGATCGAGAAAGCCGTCGACCCGCGCGCGTATCTGAACTTCACGCGAGCTCTCTGTCTGCGCGGTGAATTCAAACTGCACAGGCGTGTCGCGCGGCGTCACCGTCATCACAGTGACTTCGGGCGCACTCGGTTGCGGCAATGCCTCGCTCTTGCCGCAGCCCGCGACGAGCGCGAGCAGCGCAAGAGCCAGCATCGACATCAGCAACGGGATCAGCAACTGCCGCAGTGTCGACTGCGAATGCCGGATAGGCCCAGCATCGTCGGGCGTGCCCGTCAGCGCTCGAGAAAGACGCACCGGCAGCCCTGGCAGCAAGCAGGTAACGGAGGCAGTATTCATCGCATGCTCCGGCTAAATGCGTCCGGGGTCTTTATCACCGTATTCTCCGGATGGCGTCAGCGCGGCTGACGGCTGCGGGAATTCCAGTTTGGTCATCGCGCAAAGGCAGGGCAATGGGACTTTGGTCTCATATCGCGGCGCGTGCGCCTCTGCGTAGCAGACGCGGCAACAGCGGCGTCAGGGCGTGAGCGGAATGCCCAGCGCCATCTGGACCGTGCGGATCAGGACCGAACCGTTGAATGGTTTGCGCAAATAGCCGACTGCGCCTGCGGCCAGAACCTGCTCCCGCACGGCGGCATCGTCGTGAGCCGTTATGATGACGACGCGAATCAGACTTCCCGCCAGCCGGCGCTGCACATCGAGTCCGCTGATGCCGGGCATCTGAACGTCGAGAACCGCGCAGCCAGGACGGAATGACGGAACCGACGACAGCCTGTCGAGGAACTGTTCCCCTGTGGTGAAGACCTCGGCCTCCATGCCAACCGACCTCAGCAGGCGCTTGATCGCCCTTCCGACCGACTCTTCATCGTCGACCACGGCCGTTGTTGGTGTGGCATTACCCATATGGTGTGTCGGACCTTTCAGACGGTGCGGCAAAAAGGCGATTGAGTAGAGAAGCGTAGCCGTCCGGCGCGTAGACGGAAATAGGACTTTGGTCTCGTCTCTGACGGATTGCGAAGGATTACGAGGAATTGCAACGATTTGCGGATAGGCAGAACGCCCGTACACGGATGACACGCGTGCGTTCCGCTAGCGCCCGGGGTCTGCGCTCTGTGCCAAACGAGCCTTCTCGGCAAGACGGACGAGCTCAGCAAGCGAACCGGCTTTCATCTTTTCCATCACACGTGCGCGATGGATCTTGATGGTCTTTTCCGCCGCCCCGAGTTCGCTCGCCACCTGCTTGTTCAGATAGCCTTCCACCACGAGCATCATCACCTCGCGCTCGCGCGGCGTAAGCTGATTCAGGCGGCTATGGATGTCGGCGAGTTCCGCGCGCGCCGCGAAAATGCGCCGTGCCCGTTCTAGCGCACGTTCGAGCACGTCGAGCAACACGGCGTCATGGACAGGCTTCGGCAGGAAGTCAGCCGCGCCGGCCTTCATTGCATCGATGGCGGAATCCAGGTCGCCATGACCGGAGATGACGATGACCGGCACGCACTCGTGCAACCGGCGCTGGAGCGCGAGTCCGCTCAGATCGGGAAGTTGCAGGTCCAGCAAGAGACATGCCGGAGATGCTTCCAGATCGGCGTCTTCGATAAACGCTTCCGCACTGGCGAACGTTTCCACGCGATGCCCCGCGGAGCGGATCAGTCGTGCCAGAGCAGTGCGGACGTGTTCGTCGTCATCGACGATGAACACCACGGGAGCGGAAGCGTTCACGACGTATAGCGAGAACCGGATGCCAGGCCTTCAGCGCCGCCCGCCGATGGAAGCAGGATGTGAAATGTTGCACCCCCATCATCGTTGTTGTCGGCCCACAGACGGCCGCCATGCATCGAGATTATCGAACTGCTGATCGACAGGCCGAGGCCGAGCCCATGCATCTTCGACGTGAAAAAAGGTTTGAACACGTCGCCGACCTGGTCCGCATTGAGCCCCTGCCCCCGATCGTTCACGGTGATGCTGACGCCTGCCTGCTGAGGCGCTGCCCTGATTCTCACCGAGACCACGCGATGTTCCGCACTGCACTGTTCGACGGCGTCGAATGCGTTTTGCAACAGATTGATCATCACCTGCTGCAACTGCGTGTTGTCGCCGCGTACTTGCGGCAAATGCTTCTCGACGTCGAGCGTGACGCTTACGCCAAGTGCGAGCGCACTGCGGCGCATCAGGTGGGTCGCGCCGCGCACGAGCGTATCGATAGCGAGCGGCCGCGTTTCGGGCGTCGCGCCTCTGACCAGTTGGCGCAGTTTGCGAACAATTTCAGTGGCTCTGAAGCTGTCGTCGACGATGTCCGCGAGCGCTTCCCGCAAATTGTCAGGGTCGCTTACGGGCGACTGGAGAAATCGCTGCGCCGCCTGCGCGTTGCCGAGAATCGCGGTGAGCGGCTGATTGATTTCATGCGCGAGAGCCGCCGCCATTTCGCTCAGATCCGACACGCGTGCGGGTTGCACACTCTTCAGGTCGTCTGCGGAGGCGTGCGCGTGTTCGCACGGATCGACGATAGTCACGATCCACGGCGATGCGCCCGCTTCATATCGCGTGCATTGCACGCTGACCGGACGCTCGCCACCGTCCCTGCACCGGGCGACCGCCATGCGTCGCTCGCCTGCGGTCCCAGCGCGCGAACCCGGCACGAAGGCGCCCGAGGGTATGGCCTGCTTATCTGTGTCGTCGGCTGCGTCGTCCGCGGTGTCGTCCGCCATGCGCGGACACAACTGCATGAAGGACAGGCTGCACAGTTCGTTTGTCGTATACCCGAAGAGCGCCGCCGCCGGTTCATTGACCTGCATGACCCGATAGTCGTCATCGACGACCATCACCGCAACCGGCATCGCATCCAGCAGCGGCCTCAGATCGGCGCCTGCGTAGGCAGACGGCGCGTCGTTCGCGCGGCGGTGCCACCAGGGTATATATCCGGCTAGCACAGCGCTCAATCGGCTCGCCCGTCCGGCTTGAGCTACCGCGGAATGCCTGTGCGCGCGTGTGCTGCGCGGGTCCCGACGCACGGCATTCTGACCCGCTGCCGACCGGTCGCGAGGGAGGTGGAATCCTGCGTCGTGCAGATGCATGGGTGTCCTAATTGTGCCCGCCATAAGCTCGAGCGCTGAACCGGAAGCGGCGGCGCGAACCCGCCCTGGAGAAATGAGCCGCTCAACTGCTGCCACGACTTCGGACACTACGTTGCGATGATGATGCCTGAGACCATTCATGATCGAACTCTCCGTAGGATGCCTTACGGTGTCGAGCAGCAACGTCGATTTGCAGCAGTTTGCAGCCGATGCTTGCCGCGTGGCCGCGAACCTTCTCGCTGACGAGCCAGCGCACCGACCTGTGAATTCAGCAGTGATCCACTAATAGCGAAGTATTCGACCGCAGGCCCGGCTAAGACGATGTTCCGTCTGCGCGTCTTTTGAGAAAGATATACTTAAGCGTAATGAAATGACAGGCTTGTTGTCAGATTTTCCCTAATATTTGACTGACCCTCGATCTCGAGCAAGTAAAAAAGACTGAATGATTCAGCGGGTCTATTAAGGCTGTCCGCACATAGCCTGAACGCCGTTGGAATGACGCGCCGCATTGCGTTTCAGGGCTGGAATACGGGCATGAAGCGCCGTCACACCACCGAAGGTTCGAAGCGCTGATATATTGTGCGCAAGTCGTCTGGATACGCAAACCGTATAACCCGTGTCAGAATTTTTCGGGTACATATTTATACGGATAAGCGGGCTCCTGATAGCTCTTCGCCTTCTGTCGCGACGGCAATTGAATTGCTTCCCGTCGCACGGCCTCATACGGAATCTGACTCAATAGATGGCTAATGAGATTCAGGCGTGCCCGCTTCTTATCGTTCGAGATCACGACATGCCACGGTGCGAATTCGGTATCGGTCATCGCGAACATATCGTCGCGGGCGCGTGAATAATCGTACCAGCGCCGGTACGATTCGATGTCCATCGGAGAAAGCTTCCAGATCTTGCGCTCGTCCTTGATGCGCGCTTCGAGCCGCCGCGTCTGCTCCTCGGGACTCACCTCCAGCCAGTACTTGAGGAGAATCACGCCCGAATGAATAATCGCGCGTTCGACGAGTGGCACGACGCGCAGAAACTCCTGCACCTGTTCATCGGTGCAAAAACCCATGACGCGTTCGACGCCTGCCCGGTTGTACCAGCTTCGGTCGAACAGCATGATTTCTCCCGCTGCTGGCAGGTAGGGCAGATAGCGCTGAATGTACATCTGACTCTTTTCACGCTCGGTGGGTGCAGGCAGTGCGACGACCCGGAAGACGCGCGGACTGACGCGTTCTGTAATCGCTTTAATGGTGCCGCCCTTGCCCGCGCCATCGCGGCCCTCGAAGATCACGCATATTTTCGCGCCGCTTGCTTTCGTCCATTCCTGAAGCTGGACCAGTTCGACATGAAGCCTCGCAAGCTCCTTCATATACGCCTTGTTGTCGAGCTTGCGCGCACGTCCGGCGTCTTCGACGTTGCTGGCATCGGCCATTCTGGACATAGTCTCGCCTCCATATTCTGTGCCCACGCGGCACCGCTTGCCTTCCCGACTATCGACGCCGGATAAGACGCGGGCAATAGGACCTTAGGCCGATGTTGGCGAGCGGCCACCATGATCCAATGCATGGCGTAGCCGGTTCAACGCAGCGCGCATCTGTCGATAGCGCGAATAGCCGCGCCCGAAGAAGCCGTCAGGTAATGAACAATGAACAATCGGTAAGAGGTGTTCATGGAGCAGGATAAGCGTGTGCCGTTGCTCAATCTCATCGATCGCGTCTCCGAAATCCTGTTCGGCCTGCTCATGGCCGTGACAATTATGGGCTCCGTATCGATAGCTTCCACCTCGCGCGACCCGGCCCGTGCGGCGACCATTGCCGCCCTCGGCTGCAATATCGCGTGGGGACTTTGTTGACGCAGTCATGTATCTGATGCGGACCGCGACCGAACGCACGCGGATACGCCGCATCGCACACAAGGCGCTCGGCGCGGACGCGAACGGCGCACGCCGACTGATTGCCGATGAATTGCCGGAGCACGTGCGGGTCATTACGGGCGACGACGAACTCGAAGGTATGCGCAGGCGTTTGCAGACGATCGAGCCGCTTCGTCGTCACGCACTCGGGCCGCGGGACTTTGTTGAAGCCGCCGGCATCTTCGCGCTCGTGGTCATCGCCACTTTTCCGGTCGTCGTCCCTTTTCTGCTGTTGAGCGACGTGAAGGCCGCCATGAACACGTCACGGGTAATCACCGTCGCCATGCTGTTCGTGCTTGGCGTCGCGCTGGGTCGCTACGCGGAATATCTGAAGCCGCTGCGCACGGGCCTTGCTATGGCCTTGCTCGGCGTCGTGCTCATCGCGGCGGTGAAAGCGCTGGGAGGTTAGCGTGGCTGCATCGGGACAGAGGCCATGCGGAGAAACCGGCGCATTAGAGCGACCGCCGTGCGCGTGTAGGACTTTGGTCTAATTGCCAGGGTCAACTGCCGCCTTCAGGATCAAAGCGATGGCGAGCCGCCCACCGCTGATCCCGCGCTGATCCCGCGCTTGGCCCGAGAGCCGCCGTATAGCGGCGGCGGCGTCAACCTCATGGCCCGACCGATGAATTGACGGACACTCAAGGAGCGCATCATGGCCGATCTCTGGATAGGAAACGTCGAAGAGAGCACTTCGGACGACGAAATCAGGGACTTTCTTATCAAGTACGGATTTCCGCCGTTTGATCAGGTCATGCGCTATCACGGAACCGGAGCGCGGCCCGCGCTCGTGCTCACCTTCCACGACACTCCGCCGGACGCATTGCGCCGCCTGCAGTCCCGAATCCACAACATGTTCTGGAAGAGCCGGACCATCGTCGCGCAGGTCATGCCGGAGCACGACGACAGCTAGGAGAAGCCGCGCACGTGGCGCGGCGCGTTCATATCGTCAGCCGGGTCACTTTCGCGCCGTTGACCGACGCATCGGCCATCAGACCGACATTGGTCAGCACGAGCGCCACGACTTGCGACGACGCGGACGTCGTATCGATAGCCCCGTTGGCACCGACCTTGGCGATCGACACCCCCACATCGCCACCCGCCGACCAGCCTGCCGAACTTTGGAACGCCGCGAGCGAATCCTGGGTCATGAAGAGGAAAATGACCGCGGTCGACTGTGCCCCTGCCTGGAACCCAAACGACGCTCCCGCCACGCTGAAGTAGCCGGCCGTCTTGCCGCCGGAACGCAATGCGCCCTCGCCATACTCGGCGCCGACGATAAACGCCGCCTTCTTCACGTCCGGGAACACGAGGATGCCTTGAGCCTTCGACATGAGCTCGCGCGAACCTTGCACCGTCGATGACAGCCGGCTCAACGTGCCATCGACGCTCGCATCTATCGCCTGGCGCTTCGAAGCATCGGTCTCGCCACTCTTGCCGCTGCTGGACGTCATCGTGCAACCGGCAAGAACCAGAGTCCCGGCGGCCGCGGCAGCAGTAGTCGTCAGCACAAAATGCCGTCTGTTCATTGTTCACCTCCATAGTGTTGCCGTGGCGAAACTTTCCGTGCCCGATTACATGATGTCATGGCGGCCGAATCGGCGAATCGGACTTTGGTCTTACAGCGCGCTCGTATCCGCGTCGCGGGAGGCGCGCAACTGGTTGTGTCGCTTAGGATGCCTCTTTCGCCTCATTTCACCGAATATCCTCGCCCTTGCATGCATGCGGCCCACGCCCGATCATAAGTATCGATAGCCCCTTGCGATTGAGCCTGAGTGGAGGCCGCTGCAGCCCGTTGATTGTTGCGAGCCCGCGCGCCGCCGGCCATCGTGCCACCCGCTGCACCGATTGCGGCGCCCTTGCCCGCGTCGCCGGCAATCGCGCCTATCGCTGCGCCTCCAGCGGCGCCGCGCGCGGCGCCTCTAACACGCTCGCCGCCGCCGACCGCAGGTCCCGAAGGTGGTGGCGGGCTGGTGTTCACCGTCGCTGGATCGATGCCCGTGTTGCTCTTGGCCCACGAATAGCATGCGCCGTCGTCCTTCTGCTGCTGTTGCTGGCTTTGCCCTTTGGCGGGATAGGCAACCGGCTTGGCCTGCACGGCGGAGCCAAACAACACTCCGCTCGCAAGCACCGCGCAAAAGCAGCGTTCCCTGTAAGTGTTCACAGCGACTCCTCGATTGGGCGCGCGATGACGGCATCGGATTGCATCTGCCGGTGCGTGCCGCGCCGTCGGATACAGCGGCCCGCATGCGGCGCCGTCGACGCATATCGTCATGGACGCTGACGAACCTCACCGCCGCGCCGAAGCCCATCGACCGTCGGCCGCCGTCAGCGTGTCTGTGCGACTCGTCCCTATCCGTCACGCACGCGCGCAGGTCGCGCAGGCGCGCCGCGAACCTGGGAACGCACAGTCCTGCTTCAAAGATTGTGTCGCCTGCCGGGCGAACACAATCGGACCATGGTCGTATCCGTTCGACGATGCCATCGGACAGCCGCAATCTGCACCAGGACCAAAGTCCGATGTGCACCGGTTCTCCCCCGCACTATGCTGAACAATCGGTACATGATCGTCGCCGTGAATGGGTGACGCCCGGACGGCTCTGTTCGCGCCCCGCTACGAGCTCGAACCGGCTCCGCGAAAGGAGACCTCGCGATGAGCGACCCGCCTCGCCCACAGCCATCCATGTTGAACCCGGAGCGTGTCGCCGGCTGGCGTGCGGTATTTCCCGTCGCGCAGTGGCTTCCTGCCTATCGGGCCGAGTGGCTGAGGCACGACGCGATTGCGGGCGTGACGCTTGCGGCCTACGGCATTCCCGTGTCGCTCGCGTATGCAACGCTTGCCGGGTTGCCGCCCCAATACGGCATCTACTGTTATCTGCTCGGCGGCCTCTGCTACGCCATCTTCGGATCCTCGCGGCAGCTTGCGGTCGGACCGACATCGGCCATTTCAATGCTCGTCGGCGTGACGGTCGCGGGCCTCGCAGGTGGAGACCCTGAGCGCTTCGCGTCCATCGCGGCGCTGACGGCAATACTGCTGGGAGCGATGTGCGTCGTCGCATGGATACTTCGGCTCAGCTCCCTCGTCAACTTCATCAGCGAAACGATTCTGCTTGGCTTCAAGGCCGGCGCGGCGCTCACGATCGCGCTCACGCAGTTGCCCAAGCTGTTCGGTGTCCAGGGTGGAGGCGAACAGTTCTTCGAGCGCATCGTCGTGCTCGCCCGGCAACTGCCCGATACGAATTTCACGGTGCTCGCGTTCGGGCTAGCCGTCATCGTCCTGCTGCTGCTCGGAGAACGGCATCTGCCGGGGCGCCCTGTCGCGCTGCTGCTAGTCGTGGCCTCCATCATCCTGATGTCGGTCACACCGCTCGCATCGATGGGCGTCAAGGTCGTCGGTGCGATCCCACAGGGCTTGCCCGCGTTTCATGCGCCGGGCCTACGCTTGCGCGACGTGGACGGAGTGATTCCGCTCGCCTTCGCCTGTCTGCTGCTCGCTTATGTAGAAAGCGTCTCCGCCGCGCGCGCCATCGCGCACACGCGAGGCTATGAGATCGATCCGCGTCAGGAATTGCTGGGCCTCGGCGCTGCGAATCTGGCGGCTGGCTTTTTTCAGGGTTTCCCTGTGGCCGGCGGACTCTCCCAATCGTCGGTGAACGACAAAGCCGGCGCAAGGACGCCCCTCTCGCTCGTGTTCGCTTCCGTGACGATCGGGCTTTGCCTGATGTTCCTGACAGGACTCCTCGCCAATCTGCCTAACGTGGTTCTCGCGGCGATCGTGCTCATCGCGGTTAAAGGTCTCATCGACGTCGACGAACTGCGCCACGTATGGCGCGTCAGCCGCTATGAATTTCTCGTTGCGATGGTGGCTTTTGCCGCGGTGCTGTTGCTTGGGATTCTGAAAGGCGTCATTTTCGCCGTGCTCGTCTCCATGTTGCTGCTCATCAGACGCGCTGCCTGTCCGCACGTCGCGGTTCTGGGCCGCATTCCCGGCACGCGCCGCTATTCGGACATCGAGCGCAATCCCGACAATCAGCCAGTACCTGGCGCATTGATGTTCCGGGTCGAAGCATCGTTGCTCTACTTCAACGCCGACTATGTTCGCGCCACGGTGTGGGCACATATTCGCGCTTCCGCGCAGACACACTCGCTCGTGATATGCGATCTCTCCGCTTCGCCGTTCGTCGATCTTGCGGGCGCGCGCATGCTGTCGGCGTTGCACGCCGAACTGGCAGCGGCCGGCATACGCCTGCGGCTCGTCAGTGCTCATGCAAGCACGCGCGATATCCTGCGCGCCGAGGGAGTGGAACAACAGGTGGGTTATATCGGACGGCGCGTGTCGGTGGCCGATGTCATCGACGAGTGGCGTGGCGTTGCCAGCGCCGGCGTTACCGCGCCGCCCAACTGACAGCCACAGGGAGGAACTGCAAACAGACAGAAGAAGGCGTCCAACGATCCGGCATGCCAATGCCTTGCTTGCCCTGCTTTGCACCTGGTGGTCCAAGGCATGGCGGATTCCCGGCATGTCCGGACTGTCAACGAAAGAGTGTCCTCACCCAATGGAGAATTCAATGAAGCACAGAACAGCGCTACTCATCGCCACGATGATCGCCATCGCCCCGACAGCGTGGGCACAGACGGAAAATGTGGAGACGATGAAAGCTCCCGGCCACGCCAGCATTAAAGGCACCAGCCGGATGACGGCGACCGTGGACTCCATCGATGCTGCGACCCGAACTGTCACGTTAAAGACGCAGCAAGGAAAAATGGTCGAAGTCGAAGTCGGCCCCGAGGCGCGCAACTTCGACCAGTTGAAGGTAGGCGACGTGGTGACAACGGTCTACCGCGAATCGCTAAGTCTCAGTCTCAAGAAAAACGGCACTGAGCCTGCGTCGATTTCGGAACAGCCTTCAATGGAGCGCGCGGCCAAAGGCCAAAAACCCGGCGGCACATTAGGGCGACAAGTCACAATCGTCGCCGACGTAATCGCAGTTCACCCCAAAACCAAAACCGTCACGCTGAAGGGTCCGAAGGGCAACATAGTAGACCTGGTTGTCGAAGATCCGGAACAGATCGCGAACATTAAAAAGGGCGATCAGGTGGAGGCCGTGTATACCGAAGCGCTTGCCATCTCTGTCGAACCGGCCGTCAAGAAGTAGTGCTCTTGCGCTGACTTGGAGTCTCGCAAAAAACGGCAAAGCCGACGAAACTGCACCAAATAGGACCAAGGTCCGATACATCGCGAAATGTCGGAAATGTAATCTTGATAGGGTCGCGAAAACAAGGCGTCGCAGAGAAACTGTATCGGACCAACTGCTTCCTTTGGACGGAGTACTTTCCATCAGGAGTGCGTATGTCATGGCTCTCGGAAACACTACGCAGTTACCCGGAAATTGCAATTTTCCTGTCTCTTGGAATTGGCTATTGGGTCGGCGGAAAAAGCTTCAAGGGATTTAGTCTCGGCGCGGTGACGGCAACACTTCTCGCCGCCATAGCGATAGGCCAGCTAGGCATTACTGTTTCGCCGAATGTGAAGTCAGTTTTCTTCCTGATGTTCCTGTTCGCAGTGGGATACGGCGTGGGTCCGCAATTCGTACGGGGCATCGCGAAGGACGGCATTCCGCAAGCGCTTTTCTCCGTGGTTCAGTGCCTGCTATGTCTGGCGGCGCCTGTGGTCGCGGCAAAAGTCGCGGGTTACAGCATCGGCTCGGCTGCCGGGCTGTTGGCCGGCTCGCAAACAATCTCGGCGTCGATGGGCCTTGCCACCGACGCCATCAATCGCCTCGGCTTGCCGGCGGACGAGAGCAAGGCGCTTCTCAATGCCATGCCGACCGCCTATGCCGTCACCTATATATTCGGCACGATCGGCTCTGCACTGATACTCGCCACGCTCGGCCCCCGGCTATTGCGCATCGACCTCGTGGCCGCCTGCAAAGAGTATGAAGCAAGCCTTGGCGCCACGCGCGAACTGGGCGGCGCTGGTCAGGCATGGCATAAATTCGAATTCCGCGCATATCGTGTTCAAAGCAACGGGCCTGCCGCAGGGTTGACAGTTGCACAGGCCGAAACAATGGCTGCGGTAAACAGCAGGCTTTTTATTGAACGCATCAGACGCGACGGCCAGATACGGGACGCCACACTCGATCTGGTTTTACAACCCGACGACATCGTCGCGGTGGCGGGACGCCGTGAACAACTTGTCAACGCCATCGGGCCCGCGGCACTGGAGATCGATGATCCCGATCTTCTCGCGGTTCCTGTCGAAGGCGTCGACATCTACGTGACCAGCAAGGCAATCGACAACAAGACGCTGCAGGAACTGAGCACACTCCCCGCTGCAAGAGGAGTGTTTTTACGGAAGATCAAGCGCGGGCCGACTGAGACGCCCATTCCGATACTGCCCAACACCAGGTTGCACCGCGGCGATGTGATCACCGTCGTCGGACGCACGCAGGATACAACCGCTGCAGCCGAGGCCATCGGCGTGCTTGACCGGTCGACAAGCGTAGCCGATATGGCTTTCGTCTCGCTCGCCATTGCGGTGGGCGCCCTGGTCGGTGCAGTGGTGATCCGTGTCGGCGCGATTCCAATTACGTTGTCGACGGCGGGCGGCGCGCTCATCGCCGGCATCGCATTCGGCTGGTTCCGTGCGATACATCCGACGTTCGGCCGCATTCCCGAACCGACGATCTGGTTCATGAACTCGGTGGGGTTGAACGTGTTTATCGCGGTGGTGGGCATCACCGCCGGTCCCGGTTTCGTCGCCGGATTGCAGCAACTCGGCGTCAGTCTGTTTCTTTGGGGCATCGTCGCAACATCGGTCCCGCTGATCCTCGGCATGTTCATCGCCAAATACATATTCAAATTCCATCCCGCGCTGCTGTTCGGCATCTGTGCGGGTGCCCGAACCACGACGGCAGCGCTCGGCATGGTCTGCGATGCGGCGAAAAGCCAGGTGCCCGGTCTGGGATACACCGTCACCTACGCGGTCGGCAACACACTCCTCACGATCTGGGGGATGGTGATCGTGATAGTCCTTTCATGACAGCGCAATGCGTGCGTGGCTACCTGAATACGCAATACTCGATCTGGAGGTAAGTGATGGAGAAGTCCCGCAAATCGGCGGCAGGCGATACTTCGAAACTGGCCGCACTCAGCCCCTTCGAGCTGAAAGATGAACTCATCAAAGCCGCTGGCGGCAGCGCGGTAGAACGCCCAGCGAATCTGGCCATGCTCAACGCGGGCCGCGGCAACCCGAACTTTCTCGCGACAATTCCGCGCCACGGTTTCTGGCAACTCGGTCTCTTTGCGATGCGCGAGTCGGAACGTTCATTCGCGTACATGCCCGAGGGCGTCGGCGGATTTCCGAAGCGAGATGGGCTCTCCGAACGCTTCGAGCTGTTCGTGCGTGAGAACAAGGGCACGCCGGGCATCGACTTCCTGGCGGGTGCCGTTTCCTATGTGCGCGACCAGCTCGGGCTTTCCGCCAACGATTTTCTGTATGAGATGTGCGAGGGCATTCTCGCGTCGAACTATCCGGTGCCCGACAGGATGCTGAAGCTGTCGGAAATCATCGTCGGACAGTATCTGCGACGCGAGATGATCGGCAAGCATCCGTTCGTCGGCGAATTCGACCTCTTCGCGGTTGAAGGCGGGACGGCGGCAATGACCTATATCTTCAACACGATGCGCGAGAACCGGCTCATCAAACCGGGCGACAGGATTGCACTCGGCATGCCGATTTTTACGCCTTACATCGAAATTCCACGGCTAAACGACTATGAGCTCGACGTAGTCAATCTGAACGCCACGGTAGAGAACAACTGGCAGTACTCGAATGAGGAACTCGACAAACTACGCGACCCAACGGTGAAGGCATTCTTTCTCGTCAATCCGAGCAACCCGTCGTCTGTCAAGGTCAGCGACGACAGTCTCCGGTATATCGCCGACATCGTGAAAGAACGCCCCGACCTGATTCTGCTGACTGACGACGTGTACGGCACATTCGCCGATGACTTCGTGTCGCTCTTTGCCCTCGCGCCTCACAACACGATTCTCGTCTATTCGTACTCGAAGTACTTCGGCGCGACGGGCTGGCGGCTTGGCGCGATCGCGACGCATCGAGACAATGTGCTGGACCGTCTGCTCGCCGAATTACCGCAGGACGTCAAAAAAGTGATGCATCACCGATACGAGTCGATCACGACCGAGCCCGACCAGCTCAAGTTTATTGACCGCCTGGTGGCCGATAGCCGTACTGTGGCACTCAACCATACGGCCGGGTTGTCGACGCCGCAGCAGGTTCAGATGGTGCTCTTCTCGCTGTTTTCGTTAATGGATACGCCCGACGCGTACAAGAACGCATTGAAGCGGCTCATCCGCAACCGCAAGAAAGCACTCTACGACGAGATCGGCATTTCATTCGAGGATAGCGATCCCAATCAGGTCGATTACTACGCGGTTCTCGACCTCGAGTATCTCGCCGAGCGGGCGTACGGTCGCGAGTTCGTCGAATGGCTGCTCAAGAATACCGCGCCCACTGAGCTGCTGTTCCGTCTCGCGCGTGAAGCTCGTGTCGTGCTGCTGCCGGGGCGCGGCTTTGGGACGATGCATCCATCGGGTCGCGTTTCACTCGCCAATCTCAACGAGTCGGACTACAGACAGATCGGCAAGGCCGTACGGCACATGCTTTCCGAGCATGTCGACCGATACAACAGTGAAACAGGCAACACGCTCGACCGGAATAAAACCTTATAGATCCGTCTCGAGCCGCACCGCAATGTCTGCGCGCGGGTCCGCAAGCAGCCGACCCGCGTCCGCTATTCCTGTTGAGGAGACGCATATGACTACGCCCCCCCGAGAAGATGACCCCGTATGACGAATTCAACCTGGAGGTGCCTGAAAACGCATTCCCGCAACAGGGTATGTCGGCGAAAGCGGCAGCAGCGCTCGTGATCAGCGACGAATGGACCGACGCGAATCCGATGCTGAACATGTCGTCGTTCGTGACGACATGGGCCGAGCCCGAAGCGGCAGAAGTTGCAAAACGCAACATCTTCAAGAACTACATCGACCACGACATGTACCCGCAGGTTTTCGCAACCGAAACGCGCATGGTGAAGTGGCTGCATCAACTATGGAATGGCCCGGCAGGAGTCGAGCCGTACGGCACGGCTACCATTGGATCGTCGGAAGCCTGCATGCTCGCCGGGCTCGCACACAAGTGGAACTGGCGCCAGAAGCGCGAGCGTGAAGGCAAGGATGCGACCCGGCCTAATATGGTGACGGGCGGCAATGTGCAGATTGTGTGGAAAAAATTCCTGCGCTATTTCGACGTCGAGCCCCGCATCGTTCCGCTCAGACCGGGCAACTATCGGCTAACCGCGGAGCAACTGGACAAGTATGTCGACGAAAACACGATCGCCGTAGTCGCCATTGCCGGCCAGACTTTCACTGGCGAAGACGACGACATCAAGGGCATTCATGACTGGCTCGACGCCTATGAGCAGAAGACCGGCATTTCGGTTCCGATGCATATCGACGGCGCGTCGGGCGGATTCGTTAACCCGTTCCTTTATCCCGACTACGAATGGGACTTCAGGTTGCCACGCGTGCAATCGATCAACGCGTCCGGTCACAAATACGGACTGGCGCCGCCCGGACTCGGCTGGGTGGTTTTTCGGGAACGCAAAATATTCAACGAAGACCTCGTCTTCTACGTCAACTACCTGGGCGGCGAAATGCCGACCGCCACGTTGAACTTCAGCCGCAACGCTTTCCAGGTCGCGGTTCAGTACTACATGTTCTTGCGTTTGGGGTTCGACGGCTATAGACGAATCATGAAGCACACCTTGAACAACGCCATCGCGCTGCGAGAAATGATCGTGAAGAGCGGCTATTTCACGATCATGAACGAGACGCAACGCATCCCCGTTGTCGCCGTGACGTTGGACAAACGAATCACGAACTTCAACGAATTCGACGTTTCGAACAAGGTTCGCGAAAAAGGCTGGGTGCTGTCCGCCTATTCAATGCCGCCCGATGCCGAAGAGGTGAAGAGCCTTCGGATCGTGGTGCGGCCTCACATCAACCGCAACTCCGCTTTGCTGCTCGGCGGCGATATCATTCGCGCCTGCAGATTCCTCGCGGAACACGGCGGAAACGCGACCCCGCCCAGGCTGCACACGCACAGCGTGGAAACGTCCTCTACAGTGAAATGCTGAAGTGCTTATCGCGACGTGGACGCGAGCCGGCGCCGTGTGGCAGCGTCACGAATGCTTCGGTACTTCGGCTCCCTCTGTCTGCGCGAGGCGCGCGGGCTCGTTCTCGTCGATCCGCTCGGCCTGCGGCTGGTCTTTTACCCATCGCCAGAACAACTCGTAACCGACAGCAAGCATGACGGGGCCGATGAACAGCCCAATGACGCCGCCTGTCACCATGCCGCCCAGCGCGCCGATCAGCACCACGGGCATCGGCACCGCGACGCCTCGGCCCAGCAGCAACGGCTTGAGCACGTTATCGGCCAGGCCCGCGACGAACACATACGCGGAGAAGGCGATCGTCGCCGTGCTGACGCCTTCCGTGAGCATCACGAACGCGATCACCGGAAGCGTAATCAGCGTGGCCGGCAATTGCATGATGCCGATAAGCAGTACGCCGAGCGCCAGCAAGCCCGCGGCCGGAATACCCATCACCACGAACCCGCCGCCGATCAGCAACATCTGGATGAACGCGATGCCCACCACGCCTTGAGCGACCGCGCGAATCGTCGCCGTACAGAGATCGGTGATCTGCGCGCCCCGCTCAGGGCCGGAGATGCGCGACGCAATCTGCTGCGCGCTGCGGTGGCCCCTTTCGCCATACGCCATGAGAATTCCCGCGACGATCAGCGCGACGAAGAAAATGAGCAGTCCCGCGCCTAAGCCTGTGACGGTGCCGAGCAACGCACGGCCGGCTTCTTTGAGTTGCGGCGCGAACCGCTGCGCGAGGCCCGTCAGGTCTGTCGAGGCCTGCTGCCAGAAGTCGTGCACGTGCTGGCCGACCAGCGGCCAGCCTGCAACCGATTCTGCCGGCGGCGGAATGTGGAAGCTGCCGCTTTTCACCACCGCCATCACATGCTCGATCGAATCGGCGACCGCGACGCCCAGCAGATAGCTCGGCACCAGAATGACGCCGAACGCGACGAGGACGATCAGCGTGGCAACGAGACCGTCCCGGTTGCGCAAGCTCCTGCGCAACCGGATGTGCAACGGATAAAGCGTGATCGCAAGGATCAGCCCCCAGACCATCAGGTCGAGGAACGGAACGACGATCCGGAAGCAAAATACGGCAAGAACAGTGATCAGCCCGGCGCGAATCAATACGTCGAGCATTTCCCGGGATAGCGTTCTGTGAACGGTCGGTGTGGGCAGCATCGGGTTATCTCCGCGCAGGAATAGCGCAATGCACGCGTGCGCGAGAAGAAGCGTCAGGTTCAGGATCGCAGCACGGGATTGGCCGAAAGCGGCATCGTCCAGCGGAACAGGCGCAAGCGTCGCTCGCTGCCACAGCGGAGGCAATACGCGACGCTGTAACGCAGCGTCGGGCCGTCGCTCTTCACTGCCGCTACTACTGGTCCACGCCCTGACGCGCAGCGGCTACAGCCACGTCGCGTTTCTTTTTGGCGTCGCTTTTCTTATGGTCAAAGACCTTTTTGGCAGCCGCGACTTCCCTGTCGTACTCGCGATTCGCCGCAGCGACCTGCTGGTGCATTTTCACGATTTCATCGGGATGGTCAGCCGCTGACTGTGCAGTTGTTCCAGAAGCGCCTTGCGCCCAGACACCAGGAACGGATGCCAGTGCAAGAGAAGCGGCCGCCGCGACCGCGATCAGGTGTTTCATGACGGACTCCAGACGTTATGCTCGCATCGTTGAATCTGCCGATTAAAGCCGGCGAGCTTCCAGCCTATACACGTCCAGACGAAAGTTGTATTGGACTTTGGTCCCATGATCGGGCTGCCTGGCTGCGCATTCGTCTTCCTGGCACGCGGCGGTGCGTGTGCGCGTCACCGCATGAAATGCGCGAGTGCGAACACATAGACCGCCGACGCCGCCAGTTGCGCAACGGTGACAGGCAGCCCGTAGCGCAGAAAGCGGACAAACGTAATGGGCTTGCCTTCGCGTGCGCAGATTCCCGCTGCCACTATGTTGGCCGCGGCTCCGACAAGTGTCGCGTTGCCACCGAGCGTCGCACCGAACATCATGCCGACGAACACTGCAATCGTAGGCGCAGGCCACTGCGTGAACTGATCCGAGAGCGCGACTTCGGGCACGAATTCCGCCGCCACCAGGTAGCCCTTCACCATCACGATAGACGCCGCCGCTACGGGCACGTTGGCAAGCAGTGACGAAAGCAGCCCGATGCCCGCGATCATCGCGAGCGCGACGAGCGTAAGGCGCGTGCCGAACAACTCGTACAGCTTGACCGACATGACCTGAAGAAGCCCCGTCTTCGCCATCGCCTGAACCAGACAGAAAATGCAGGCGAGGAACAGCAGCGTTTTCCAGTCGACATCGCGCAGCACGTTGTCGGTCGGTTCGACTTTCGCCGCGTAACCGACGAGTAGCGCCAGCGCACTGGCAATCAGCGCGACCATGGGTGGGACGAGGCGCGTCGGCAGCGCTTCGCCGAACACGAACAGCACCATCATTGCGGCCAGCACCGCGAGCGACAGACCGGCGTATGCGGGCCTCGCGATGCGCGCGCGCTGTTCCGCAGGCGGCAAGGTCCGCCGCACTCGCCAGATGTCGGGCATCAGGAACGGCAACAACGGCACCACGACGGCGAGCGCCAGCAGGCCGCCAAGACTCACGTGCTTCAAATAGTTGCCGAACGTCATGCCGATCGAGCTGCCGACCAGAAACGTCGCCGGATCGCCGACCAGCGTCAGCAGTCCGGCGGCATTGCTGACGATCGCCGTGAGGATCATCGGCAGCACGATATCCACTTCGAGTGCCACCGCCACGCGAATGATGATGGGTGCGAGCAGGATCACCGTCGTGGCATTCGGCAGCAACGCGCACAAGGGCGCGACGACAACGATGAGAAGCAGGAGAAAACGCCTGCCGCTGCCGCCGGTCGCCCGCAGATACACATCGCCGATCAGATCGAACACTCCGGTGGTCGAGAGGATGCGCGCGACGACCATGCCGCCGAACAGAAGACTGATCGGCCCGGCGGCGATTCGCACCGCAGCGAGAAGATCCTGCTCGTCGAGAATGTTCAGCACGATCAGCACGCACATGCCGACGAGCGCCGCCACGGCCATGTCGATCACATTGAACGCGATTGCGAGTATCACTGCCGCGAACACGCCCACCACGATATAGACCTGCATTGCGCTCATGCCAGCCCTCGCGCGATTCAACGAATGGGCGGCGCGTACATCAGGCCGCCACGGGTCCATAAGTCGTTCGTTCCGCGCGCGAGACCGAGAGGACTGTGCGCGCCGACGTTGCGATCGAACATCTGCCCGTAATTGCCCACGCTTTCGAGAGCTCGCACGGTCCAGCCTGGCTCAACGCCGATTGTGCGGGTCACCGTGTCGTCCGGCACGAGAGCCCTGGATACCGATGGATTGCGCAGGCGAATCTCAAGGTTCTCCCGCGTCACGTCCATCTCTTCGGCGGCTATCAACGTCAGCAGCACCCAACGCACGAGCGTGAGCCATGCCTGATCGCCCCCGCGCACGACAGGCCCAAGCGGCTCTTTCGAGATCCGCTCGGGAAGGATCGCGAAAGCCTGCGAGCCGCCCGGTGCGTGCAGAAGCAGCGCGGCAAGGTACGATGCGTCCGCTGTGTAGGCGGCGCAGCGGCCCGCCGAAGAATGCCCGCCTCGCCTCGTCCGCGGAACCCGCCACGAGAGGCTTGATGTCCGCCCCGCTTGCATCCGAATACGCGATGAGATGGCTAAGGGTAGACGTGTCTTTCTGTACGCACACCGTTGCCCCTTTCAACGCGCCAGCCGATTGCGATGCGCTTGCGGCCGGAACCATGAAAGCCTGGTTGTCGTAGAACAGCACGCCTGCGAACTGCGCCTTGAGTGCGCCTTCGCGCAGCAAAGTCCAGGTGGTGTTGCGGGAGAGTACGTCGATTCGCCGCGTCTCGAGCGCGGGAAATCGCTCCGACGCCTTCAACGGCACGAACGCGACCTTGCGGCTATCGCCAAGCGCCGCTGCTGCCAACGCGCGGCAGAAGTCGACATCGATACCCGACCATTGTCCGGCGGCGTCCTGAGAGGAGAAACCCGCGACGCCTTCGCTAACACCGCAACGCAGGACGCCACGAGTCTTCACGCTCGCCAGGGCTTCGCCATCGGCGGCATTCGAAATTGAAGGCACGCTCGCCAGCGAGAGCCACAGACCCAGCAGTACTGCACCGGCAATCGGACTCGCGGCCGCCATGATTGTGTCCTCTTGCTGCCTGTAAGAGACCATCAATGCAGATGCGGTCCGACGGCAACCGCTGACTATCTGTAATCGGCGGCGTATTGCAGCCGGACACCGCGAGTGACAAAGCAATCGACAAAGCAACTGAGGGCGCAGCGAGATGGACGCGCATGCGGATTCCTTCCGGAGCGTGCATGACTGGCGCGAGCCGGCGGTCTGGTCCTGTACGTTGAGCAAACTGCGTGCGACGACAGTGCGAAAGCAGATGTGCTTCCAGCCTATATGGGTCTATACGAATGTTGTATCGGACTTTGGTCCGATGACGGGATAGTCGCGTGCTGTCCCGGCGAGGCCGAACCGAAACGGCACTGACAACCGCCTACGCTAATCGCAGATCCCACAAGACATCGAGTACGTGTTGAGTGGCACGCTCAACGTGCCCGGCACGGTGTGCAATGCCGAGTCGGCGCCACAACGCCGGGCGCAGCGGACGCATGACGACGCGCCTGTCGGGTAATGGCGTGGTGGCCTCGTGAGGCAAAAGCGCCGCGCCGTAACCTGCCGCGACCAGACTCTTGATTGCGTCGTTGAAGTTGAGCTGAATGCGCGGCGCAGGATGATGCCCCGCGGTCGCAAACCACTCCGCCGTTAAGCGCGAGAGCCGCGTGGTCGCGTCATTGAGAATGAGAGGCTGTGCGGCAAGCCATGCAGGCGTCACACGGGCGGGGCAGCGCCAATGCGCCGGCACGAAGGCCATCACGGGGTCGCGCCGCCAGGCCTTTATCGCGAGTCCGGCCACGGGGGGCTGAGGCAGTGCGACCAGCCCGACATCCAGCGTTCCATCCGCCAATCGGGACAGCGTCTCACGCGATGTGAGCACCGCAAGCTGAATATCGATCGCGGGATTGCGCTGGCGCAGCGCCTCCAGCGCTTGCGGCAACAGGTACGCGATCACACCGGTCGACGCACCGAGCCGCACGCGCCCTTCGAGCCCCTGCACCTGGCGTTGAATATCGTCCAACGCCTGCTCCGCATCGGCCAGCAGTCGACGCGCGCGCTCCACCAGCACCTCTCCTATCGCCGACGGCCTTACCTGCCCGCGCTTGCGTGACAGGAGCGGCGCCCCGATGCGGTCCTCCAGTTCGGCGATATGGAGGCTGACCGTCGGAGGGGCGAGATTCAATGCGCGCGCTGCGTCGGCAAATGAGCCACGCTCGGTTATCGCAATCAAAGTGCGCAGGCGGTCCAGGCTGATCTCTCGCATGTCGGCGTCCCGATTCAGGAAAACTGAACTTTATGGTCATCAAATTCAACTTTCCCTATTCTATCCGCTCAGGGAACATAGGGCTCATTCTTCCCTTAGCCACCACTCGGAGTATTCCGCGTATGAGCGCTCCCCTTGTTTTCATCGATGGCGACCAAGGCACTACCGGACTGCAGATCCACGAACGGCTGCGCGATCGGACCGACATCTCGCTGTTCACGCTCCCCGCCGCCGACCGCAAGGATGCGCGCCGTCGCGCGGAAGCCATCAACGCCTGCGACATCGCCATTCTCTGTTTGCCCGATGCCGCCGCACGCGAGGCAGTGGACGCCATCGTTAATCCTGCCGTGAGAGTCATCGACGCAAGCTCGGCGCACCGGACACAGCCGGGCTGGACATACGGCTTCCCGGAAATGACGCCGGGACAGGACGAGCGCATCGCGAGCGCCCGTCGCGTCACCAATCCCGGCTGCTATCCGACGGGGGCAACCGGATTACTGCGTCCGCTGTTGCAGGCTGGGCTCATACCAGACAGCTACCCCATCAGCATTCATGCAGTGTCCGGCTACTCCGGACGCGGTCGTGCCGGCGTGGAGCAACACGAGGGACAAGATGCCGTCGACGCGCCTCCGTTCCAGGTGTACGGCCTGGCGCTCGCGCACAAGCACACCCCGGAAATCCAGACGCACGCAGGACTCGCGCAGCGGCCCATCTTCGTCCCTGCGTATGGTGCTTTTCGCCAGGGCATTGTGCTGACCGTGCCGCTCCAGTTACGGCTGCTCGGACCTGATGTGGACGGCGCGAAGTTGCACGCATGCCTCGCACGCCACTATGCGGACGCAGCGCACGTCGATGTCTTGCCGCTGCTTGAATCGGGGGCCTTGACGCACCTGGATCCGCAAGCGTTGAACGGTACGAACGACATGCGCTTAAGCGTATTTCCTAACATGGAACACGGACATGTCCTGCTGTCCGCGGTTTTCGACAATCTTGGCAAAGGCGCGTCGGGCGCTGCGGTTCAGAACCTGGACCTGATGCTGGGCCGGTAATAGTCGCCGATGGCTCGAGCTAACGGTCGGTCGGCCGCAAGTGCGTTCAACGAGTGTCGGGAATCTCGCGGTCGCATTGTCATGACGCAGCTTCAACCAGCGCATCCCGTGACGGCAGACTGGCGTTGTTCAAGCCGCGTCCTGGCCACCACGAGGCTTAAGAGCGTCGTCGCAAACGCGAGAGTCACCGCGATATGCAGCCCTGCAACGATATCGTTGGACTCGGGCCTGACCAGCGAGCCGAACACTCCGACTCCGACCACGCCGCCGATCTGACGCGCGCTATTCAGCACCCCCGACGCGATCCCGACGCGGGACGGCCCGGCATGCGTGAGCACCGCCGTGTTGATCGATGGGACCGCGAGCGCAACTCCACTGCCCACAGCCAGTAACGGCAACGCTATCGCCAGCGCGCTGCTGTCCGCGTGCACGAACACGAGCGCAAGGTAGCCGAGCGCCGCCAATGCTTGACCATAGAGCATCGGCAGGCGATAGCCGAAGCGCGCGGTGAGCCTGCCGGATACAAGGTTCGCGACTGTCACTACGGCAGTCATCGGCAGGAACGCGAGGCCGGTTTCCAGCGGCGTGTCATGGCGCACGCTCTGGAAAAACAAACTCATCGCGAACATCAGGCCGTAGTACCCGAAGTTCAGCGACAACCCCGTCAGCGCGCTCACGCTCACCGCGGCGCTGCGAAACAGCGCGAGCGGCAACAGCGGTTGCGCAGATCGCGCCTCGACGGTGATGAACAGCGCAGCCATGACGACCGATATCGTGAGCCCCGACAGCACAATCGTGCTCGTCCATCCAAGCCGGCCACTCTCGACGACCGCACACGTCAGCGCGGCCAGTGTGACAACGGCGAGCGTCTGCCCGGCCAGATCGATTCGACGCGCTGCATGACGCAGCGTTTCGGGCGCATGAGCGAGCGTCAGCCAGATGCCCGCCACGCCAATCGGCACGTTGATCAGAAAGATGGAAGGCCAGCCGAACCGGTCGACCAGCAACCCGCCCACCAGCGGCCCGGCACCGAGCGCTAACGCCGCCGTGCCCGCCCAGGCGCTGACGGCCTTGGCGCGAGCATCGGCGTCCGGAAACGCCGCGCCCAGCAGCGCCATGGACGACGGCACGCACAGCGCCGCGCCCACGCCCTGCACTGCACGCGACGCCACGAGCATGCCCGCGCCATCCGATAGCGCGCAGCCGATCGACGCACACGTGAAAACCGCGAAGCCGCCAACGAAGACGCGCCGCGCTCCCAGACGATCCGCTAATGCACCGGCCGTGAGCAGCAAGCTCGCGAACGCGAGGGTATATGCGTTGACGACCCACTCGAGCGCCGTCGAGTCGATCTGCAGGCCGTCGCGCATCCTCGCTAGCGCAACGTTCACGACCGTGACGTCGAGACAGATGATGACGAAGCCAAGGCTGGTCGCGAGCAGCGCGAGTCTTGGAGACCGGTTGGATGAGTGGATGGGTGTGCGCATGATGTCCGTGCATGGAATGGCGCGAAGCGAGCCGGACTGGCCCGCGCGTCGAGCGTGGACACACTCTATTACCTTCGCAAAAATTGATAAACGCACGACGAATGGCAACAGAACCAATTATTATGGGGGAATGGATCTTCTCAAAGCGATGACCGTATTCGTGCGGGTGGTGGAAACCGGCAGTCTGACGGCAGCCGCGGTAGCGTGCGAGCTCTCGCCGACCATGGTGGGCAACCACCTGCAGGCACTGGAGACGCGGCTCGGCACGCGCCTCATCCATCGCACGACTCGCAAGCAGCAGGTCAGCGCGTTCGGGCAGGCGTATTACCAACGTTGCGTCGAGATTCTCGGGTTGATCGACGATTCGGAGCAGCTCGCGCTCGACCATCTTGCGACGCCGCGCGGCCGCCTGCGCGTCACCGCACCCATCGTGTTCAGCAACGAATGCCTGATTCCGGCGATCGCGGATTATTGCGCGCGTTATCCCGAGGTGAAGCTCGACATTGTCGCCACGGACGCGCTGTCCGACCTTATGGACGATGGCTTTGAAGCGGCGATCCGTATCGGTGCGCTGGCCAACCCGGAGCTGGTCGCACGGCCTCTCACGCCGTACAGGCTGGTGCTGTGCGCGTCGCCGGCTTATCTGAAGGCGCATGGCAGTCCCGCGACGCCCGATGAACTCTCGGCGCATCAGTGCCTGACGTATGCGTATCCGCCGCGTTCGGAATGGCACGCGGCACAGGCCGAATGGATCTTGCATGGACGGGACGGTCGCGCGAGCGTGCCAGTAGATGGCCGCCTGAAAATCGACAACGCCGAGGCGTTGCGCAAGGCCGTTTTGCGTGGCCTCGGTATCGCGATGCTGCCGGCAATTCTCATCGACGAAGATCTGCGCGCGAAGCGGTTGCGCAAAGTACTGCCTGAGTATTCGGCGCCCGAGCGGCAGCTAAGTCTGCTTTATCTGCGCGAGCGGCAGATGTCGCTTAAGCTGCGAAGCTTCATCGATTTTGTGGTCGAACGGTTTGGCGCGGATGAGGACCGCTGAGTCTACGTTGCGGAGTGTCGCAGTCGTTCGTCACCCGCCTTCCTCTCCAATCGACCCATGAAAACACTGCTTCTCTATATCGCTACGGCAATGGCCGAAATCGTTGGCTGCTATCTGCCGTATCTGTGGCTCAAAGAGGGAAAGAGCGCGACTCTGCTAATTCCGGCCGCCTTTTCTCTCGCAATGTTCGCCTGGCTGCTGACGTTGCATCCATCTGCTGCGGGTCGCGTTTACGCCGCCTATGGTGGCGTTTATATCGGTGTCGCGCTCATCTGGCTTTGGGCTGTAGAAGGGATGAGACCGACGGCCTGGGATTGGACAGGTGTATCGTTTTCACTGATCGGCATGGCGATTATTGCTTTCCAGCCGCGTTGATCGTGCGCTTCGCGCAGACCGCTTCCGCATAGTGGCGTTGCCGATCACCATTCAGGTGACGCCCGGAACGCGGCCTTCACTTACGGCCAGCGATATGCCAACACGCGGTCGAGCGGATAAGCTAACTCACGCACCTCTTCAAGCTGATTGCCTCCGAACAGGTAAACGTTCTGGGCGTCTGATCTGAGAAAGAACCCTACATGCCCCTTCCATTCAACGGCATCGTCGGCAGTCAACACTGCCACGCAGCCGTAGATCGGTGCGGCGAGCTCGTTTCCCCAAGTTAGCCAGGAACGGGCCAGGGCCGACCGAGTTCCTTCAATGCCCGATTGCTTCATGCACCAGTTGAGAAATGACGAACACCATGCGATCTTGTCGTCGTAGCCTGCCAATTGGGTGGTTTCGTTATACTCGGCAATCCTCGGGTTGCATTGACCCGCGCCGTAGCGCTTGACACCTCGTTCCTTGAACGCGATATCCATCCAGACGGGCGCAAATCCGTTCGTTGCTTGCTCGTCGCGATACCCTTGAATCATCCGCGTGCTCCTCACAGACGCTCTTCTTCGACTGGGCCATAGATGGCACATGGCTCGTCAGAAATTACCGCCCAATATCGGTCGCCGTAGGACCAGTGCCACCATTCCGACGGATAGTTGACGAAACCCGCGGCAATCATAGCCGTCGCCAATAACTGACGGTTAGCCTGCGCCTGCCGGCTAATGAACTGACAGGCTGTGTAACATGCGCCCGATGACTCTTCGTCAGTGGCGTTCAACACGCTTCCCATATTCAACTCGACGCCCTCTTGGGTCGCAAGTGTCAAGTCGACGGCGGCGCCCGTCGGATGCGCGGCCACCTCCGGCGGAGCGGCATAGCGACTTGTCAGTTCGATCAAAAGAGCATCCGACGCCGACGGGTATTGCATTCGGAGCGCGGACAGGCGACGGTCGAAGTAGGATCGCTGAAGCGATAGCGGCCGGTATCCTTCCTTGACTAACAATCGCAGGCCTTGAATGGAAAGCCTCTGCGCTGCGAACATTAGCCGTTCAGCGACGCCAACGCGAACCTTCAGGAAATGTCTGCTCGGGTTAGAGACGACGCTACGCGTGCGATCCACTAGCACCAGATCGCCGGTGTCACCAGGATCGACAAACCGTTCGCCCGTGTCGATCAATTCGACGGACGCAACGACAGGATCGGAAAGTGAGATCACGAGAGGAACCGGATTCGAGTGTGGAACGGCCCAATGACATGACTCGAAATTGTCAGCTATCTTTCTGCTAATGTCGAGCGGCCAGTATTGGGCCGCTGACTGTCTTATGCGAGAGACATTTGTCGACCAGGAGTCGAACGAAGCAAAGGAGCTAGAATGCGGTCCGCCTGCTACTTTAGAGTGCCTGCCAGAACGATTGGAGCAATATACTGGTTCTGGTGTGACAGGCAAAATATCAGGGTGATCCATTGACAAAACCGGCTAACTCCCCAACTCAAAAAGTCGAAAATTCTCGCCAGTGCGTCTCAAGGAACACCGCATTTTTGATCGTTATGGCGCAAGCTGTAATGGTGCTAGCGATTGGCGACATTGCGTATTGGCTGGTTAGCTGCACCGAGCCAGGCCTGTACGACAGACTTTTTTGGGCCGCTTTCTTCACGGCAGTACTCGTCCCAGTGAGCTTTGTCCAATTCCAGCCGGAAGCCGCGATATATCTTGCGCGGTTTCCTTCTCCTGCTCGCGCTGCTTACGCGTTTGCGATGGTGGATACCGGTTAGAGGGCTGCCGGTTGGCATCTTCGTCGCCGGAGCGTGCGGGGTTTTTCTCGCGCTCTGTTTCAGATGGGATGCTGCTTGCCGCTTGTGGTAGTCACAAGCGTGCGCCCGACGCGCAGTACTTGCGGGAAATTTCTCGCGGTGTCGCAGTGCGTACGACGATTGATTGCGGACATGCATACGTCTGCTTTGCCTGGTTAGCTGCGCATCCGCGAGCCCGCCCGGTCTGTGGACTCAAAGTTGTAACGCATTAGTGCTTCCCGCAGTGTTCCGCCTTATCGACGGAGCACTCCTGCCGCAGATACTCGATGAAGCCCGACTGCACCGCTGTGCCGAGCCAGTCCGCCCGCACCGTGTAGCCGACCGCACGATCGGCTTCCGGCGTTTTCAACTCGAGCGCAACGATCTCGCTGCCCGGATAGGCCTCGCGAATCTGCGAACGCGATAGCAGTGTGATGCAATCGCTTTCCACCAGCATCGCCATCATCATCGCAAGAGAACTCGTCTCGACGACGACCGGCGGCCTGATCGGCAACCGCGCGAAGATCGAATCGATCACCGAGCGGCGCGGTACATTCTGCTGCGGGACGACCCACTCGTAATTGGCGATGTCTCGAGGCGCGATAGACTTTTTACGCGCGAGGCGATGCCCTTTACGCACCGCGACCACGTACGGGTCGGCAAACAGCTCGGTCTCCCGAACGGCTCCGGTGAGACGTGGCTCACGCAACCCGCCGACGATGATGTCGATCGTGCCCATCCGCAGATCACGAAGCAGCGCCGCGTGCGAGCCCTCATCGACAGTGACGTGCGCGGACGGATAGCGCTCGCGCAACCGCTGGATCACACGTGCGACGAGACGCGGCGGCATCAGCGGCAACACGCCGATCGCCACCTTGCCGCTCAATTGTCCCCGGGCGTATGCGATCTCCTCGCGCGCCTGCGCAATTTCATAGAGCGCGAGGCTCAGGCAGCGAGCGAATTCGAGTCCAGCGGCATTGGCCGACACGCTATGCACGCGTCGCCGATATAACGACACACCGACCGTCTGCTCAATCTGCCGCGCCGCGCGATGCACGGCGGGCTGCGAAATGCCAAGCTGCTGTGCCGCTTCCGACGCCGATCCGGCGCGTGCGATCGCGATATGACAACGGACTTGCGTATCGGTCAGATGGCGGCAGACGTTGCGCGCATTCATGGCCGACGAATTTTGCCCCGTCAGGCCCATGACCGCGCGCTCCATCTGATCGAGCATGCGCCGTACGCGCCGTTGCAGTATCGCGCCTTGCGCAGTCAATTCGCAGCCGCCAAAACCCCGCTCGAAAAGCACGCCGCCGAAACTCGCCTCCAGCTTGCTGATTGCCAGGCTGACGGCCGGCTGCGTGCGGCCCGCGCGCGTCGCAGCCTGGCCGATGCCGCCTGCCTCGCACACTGCATCGAACAGAAATAAGCGCCTCAGCCGCGTCAGATCGTCGTCGGGCGATTCGTCCGGGTGCTTCGCCATCGCCTTCCCCATGCCCCGTGAAAGCCGTCAGCTTAACTGGAATTTATGCCCTATGCCGAAGTTCGTATTAAGGGGTTTTGCTTCAGCAGGCTTACAGTTGAGCCCATTCGATCGAGACGTTTTCAGCAAGGAGCCCGTTTATGTCCGTCGTTATCGACACTCACACGCACGCCATTTCCCCGGATAAGCAACGCTATCCGCTCGCGCCCGTCGGCGGTCACCAGTCGGAATGGTCGGCCAAGCGCCCTGTCAGCTTCGAAGGCTTGCTTGCGTCGCTCGACGAGGCCGGCATCGACCGGGCGGTGGTCGTGCAGGCATCGACGGTTTATGGCAACGACAATAGTTATGTGGTCGACGCGGTGAGAAACCACCCGGACCGCTTTGCGGGCGTGTTTTCGATCGACGTGCTGGCAAGCGACGCCGTGATGCAGATGCAGCGCTGGCTCGACGCGGGCCTCTCCGGCCTGCGCCTGTTCACGACCGGCAGCACGATGCCGGGGCAAGCAGGCTGGCTCGACGACGAGCGCTCCTTCCCGGTGTGGGACTATGCGCAGCGCCATAACGTCTCGATCTGTTTGCAGATGACGGCACAAGGCATTCCGGCGCTGCTGAATATGCTGGCGCGCTTTCCGGATATCCGCGTCCTGCTCGATCACCTTGCGCGGCCCGACTTGGCGGGCGGCCCGCCGTATGAAGCCGCCGCGCCGCTCTTTAGCCTCGCTTCGCACGAGGGCGTTTATCTGAAGCTCACAAACCGCACGATCGCCGAAGCATCTCGCGGCGCGTCGACGCCGGACGCATTCTTCCCGCGTGTGCTCGACGCGTTCGGTGCACATCGCATCGCATGGGGCTCGAATTTCCCGGCCGCCGAAGGCACGCTGCCGCAACTGCTTGCCGATGCGCGCAATAGCCTTGCGATGCTGCCCGCCGACGCGCGCGACGCAATCTTCGGCGGCACCGCGCGCGCGGTCTATCCGGTGCTCGCCGCTTGAGAATCGACTCAATGACACAAGAACATACGGACGCGAGCACTGAGATGCCACCGCTCGAATTGAAAATTGCACTGAAGACTTACCCGCACACGCGGCCGCTGAAAGATGGCGAACTCGCCGATCCCAACGTGCAACTGATGTTCGAGGATATCGAACCGATTCACCGCGCCTTCGCACCGATGGCGCGCCGCCAGGCGTATGACGTCAGCGAAATGGCAATCGTCACGTATTTGCAGGCGAAAGCTTATAACAAGCCCGTCGTGCTGCTGCCCGCTGTAGTCGCCGCGCGCTTTCAGCAAGGCTGCATTATTTATAATGCTCAACGCGGCAAGCTCGGCGTAAGCAACCTGGTGGGCAAGACAGTCGGTGTGCGCTCGTATTCGCAAACCACCGCAATGTGGGTGCGCGCAATTCTCGCGAACACCTATGGCGTGCCGCTCGAGGAAATCGACTGGATCACGACCGAGGGCGCGCATCTGGAAGAGTATCGCGATCCGTCCTTCGTGCGTCGCGCGGAGCCGGGCAAGCAGCTATTGCCGATGCTGCGCGCGGGCGAGATCGACGCCGCCATCCTCGGCAACGATTTGCCCGACGAAGCCGGCCTTGAACCCGTGATCGACGATGCGGCCAGCGCCGATCTCGCGTGGTACGCGATTCATCGCTACGTGCCTCTGAACCACGTCGTGGTAGTGACGCAATCGCTTGCGGATACACATCCGCGAGCGGTGCGCGCAGTCTACGACCTGCTGTGCCGCGGCAAAGCGTCAGTGGCCTCGCACAACGCGGGCAAACCCGACAAGCTGCTGTTCGGCTACGACGCGTTGCGAGGCCCGCTTGAGGAAACAATCGCGTTCTGCGAGCAACAGCAACTGCTGCCGCGTAAGCTGAGCGTCGACGAAATTTTCGCTGACAGCATCGATATTCTCGGCAGCATCGCGAGCTGAATAACGGCTCTTTCAACGTTTTCGAGCGGACTCCAGTTCGCCAAAGCTTCACCGCAGCCCATCGTGGATGGGCCTAAGCAAGGAGACACCATGAGCTTGCCTCGCACGGGCGCCATGAAACCAAAGCCACGTCCGCCGTTCTATCGCGACCTGTCATTCCTGGTGCTGGCCGGCATGGCGCTTGGAATCGCCACGGGCTACTTCTTTCCGAAGTTCGGCATCAATCTGCAGCCCGTCGGCGACGCCTTTATCCGCATCATCCAGATGCTGATCGGGCCGATCGTCTTCTGCACTGTATGCAGCGGCATTGCGGGCGTCAAAGACTTCGGGAAGGTCGGCCGCGTCGCGATCAAGGCCCTCTTCTATTTCGAGGTGGTGACTTCTCTCGCACTGGTGCTGGGGCTTGTAACGATCAACGTGCTGAAGCCGGGCGTCGGCATGAACGTCGACATGCATAGCGTGCACTCGGCCGCCGTCGATGCCTATGTCGCGAAAGCTCATCACGTTGTCACCACGAGCGACTTTCTGCTCAATGTCATTCCGCACACGGCGATCAGCGCATTTGCTGGCGGTGACGTCCTGCAAGTACTGTTCTTTTCGGTGCTATTCGCCTTTGGGCTGGCCGCAATCGGGGAACGCGCGCAGCCCGCGCTCGACTTCATCGATTCGGTATCCGGTGCGCTGTTCTGGGTAATCGGCCTGACCATGAAGATCGCACCACTCGCAGCGTTCGGCGCCATCGCCTTCACGGTGAGCAAATTCGGTTTCGGCACGCTGCTCTCGCTCGGCAAGCTAGTGCTGGAGTTCTATCTGACGTGCGCGCTCTTTTTCCTGCTGATCCTGTGGCCCATCGCAAAGGTAAACGGCTTCAGCCTTTTGCGCCTGATGCGCTATATCGGCGCAGAACTGCTTCTCGTAATCGGTACGAGTTCTTCAGAAACCGTGTTCCCGCAACTGATCGACAAGCTCGAACGCCTTGGCTGCGAGAAGTCGGTGGTTGGCCTGGTGCTGCCAACTGCCTATACGTTCAATCATGACGGCACGTGCCTTTACTTCGCCGCAGCCGCCGTGTTTCTCGCTCAGGCAACCAATACACCGATGAACTGGCACGATCAGTTGGTGTTGCTTGCGGTGCTGCTGCTCACGTCGAAGGGAGCCGCCGGCGTGTCGGGCGCTGCAATCGCAGTGCTTGCTGCAACGCTGGCTGCGTCGAACACGATTCCGGTCGAATCCATCGCGCTGATTCTCGGCGTTCACAAGGCCATGTCCAGCGCGTTCGTCTTCACCAACATCGTAGGCAACAGCGTAGCCACTATCGTGGTGGCGAATTGGGAAAAGGCACTGGACCGCGTCGCCTTGCGCCATGAACTGAAGACGGGCTTCAACCCCGCCGAAACCGCGCACTCGCTCGAACAGCCGGGCAGCACTTCAGCCGGCCACTAACGCAGGACCGGCGGTACGTCCGCGTTGTGCCGGCCGGTCCCGGCGAGTAGATCAAAAGTAATCCCAATAGGCAATTTGATTAGGGTTACGTATCAAGCAGTACATTAAAAACACAACGAAAATCAGGAGACAAGCGGTGGACAAGGTTTGGAAAATCATCGGATTGGGCATCTCGGCCACTGCGGGCGTATTGGCAACGAATCCCGCACACGCGCAAACGAGCGTGCAGTTATACGGAACGGTGGATGGCGGGATACGTCATCAGACCAACGCCGCAAAAGGCGGCGGCTCGGTGACGACAATGAACTCGAATGGCTACTACAGTTCGAACAAGCTCGACTTTCGCGCGAAGGAAGACCTTGGCGACGGCTGGAACGCGCATTTTCTGCTGGAAAGCGGCTTTAACGTCGGCAATGGCCAGTTCGATAACACCACAGGCACCGAATTCAATCGCCAGGCGTTTGTCGGCATCGGCCATACGAAATTCGGCTCGCTCGATCTCGGCCGGCAGTACACCATTGCGCACGACATCATCAGCATTTACGATCCGTTCGGCTTTCATTTCACGCCGATCATTCCGCTGACCACGGCCTCGGACGGTACTCGCAACAATAATGACCTCAAATACAAGAACACGTTCGGGCCGCTGCTGTTCGAAGTGGACAACTCCTTCGGCGGCGTGGCAGGCAATTTCAGCAGCGGCGCAGCGCGCGCCGTGGGCGTGAGCTATGCGACAGGTCCTGTTGCGATCGGCGGCGTCTATGGGCATCGCAGTGTACTGACTGGCTCGACCTATCTGGGCGACAGCTACTACATGGTCGGCGCCAACTACAAGATCGGGCCGGTGCGTTTGTCGGGCGGTTTCATGTCCGAGGACTTGCAGAATCCAGCCACGCCCCACCAGGTCACGAACAATGGGTTCGGCGGCCTCTCGTGGACCATCACGCCGACTCTGGTTTTCCGCGGCAGCTACTACCAGACCACGGTAACGAACGACAAGTCCAGCCGGCGCGGACTCTCAGTGCTCTCGCTTGGCTACCTGCTGTCCAAGCGCACCACGCTTTACAGCGAACTCGACTACACCTCGTACAAGCATGCGGTGGTGAGCACGCTCAACCCGGCCGGCGTGAAGAGTCAGACCGCGTTCACCATCGGCATCGACCATTTGTTTTAAATGATCTGCTTCACCGAGTGCTTTCTTCGGAGGCGCCCAAGACGCTGCTGACTCAGACCTACTCGCTTCCATTCGATCGGATTGTTCAATGCCTTGAGATATCGACTATTGATATCGTGGATATCAATGCAGGCTCTGTGGCTGCCGCCTGTTAATATCTATCTCAACCATAGGCGCAAGCATGCAGCGCGCCGTTCCGGTCATACGAGCAATCGTCGATTCAGGCGTGCCACGACACGCACTACGAGATCATGCAACTCATTCGCGACGGCAATGCGCGCAAAGCCTGCACCGAACTGCGCAACCACATTCGAAGCACGGAGGACTCGTATATCCGTGCAAGCATCAGCGGAGAAGCGCCATGAAGCACGATCTTGTCCGTCTGCTCGGCGACATCGTCGGTAGCCAGTTCGTCTTTACGGGCTCGGCTGAAACGCGGCGCTTCCGCCAGGGATATCGCTATGGCAGCGGTCCACTATTGGCTGCTGTGCAGCCTGGCACATTGGTCCAGATGTGGCAGGCGCTAAAGGCGTGCCATGATGCGAATGTCATCGTCATTTGTCAGGCCGCCAACACCGGCTTGACCGGCGGATCGACGCCGGCTGCGGACGGCTACGATCGTCCGGTCGTCGTGATCAATACGATGCGGCTGCGCCGGCTCGACGTGATTCGCAATGGCGAACAGGTCGTTTGTCAGCCGGGCGTTACCCTGGACCAACTGGAAAGGCGTCTCGCACCGCTCAAGCGCGAGCCCCATTCTGTGATCGGATCGAGTTGCATCGGCGCGTCCGTGACGGGAGGCGTTTGCAACAACTCGGGCGGGTCTCTCATTCGCCGCGGTCCCGCGTTTACCCAGCTTTCGATACATGCCCGCGTCACCGCCGACGGCGAACTGAAGCTGGTAAACCACCTGGGAATCGATTTGGGCGATTCCGCCGAAGCCATACTTGGCCGCCTCGACGCAGGCGAACTGCCGCACGATGTTCCGCCAGCGATGGGACTTCTCGCGTCCGACCACGAATACAGCACCCACGTGCGGGATATCTCGGCATCGACTCCCGCGCGCTTTAACGCAGACCCGCGCCGCCTTTACGAAGCGTCGGGCTCGGCCGGACACCTCGCGGTTTTTGCCCTTCGGCTGGACACATTCGCGGCGGACGAGCGCACCCAGGTGTTCTACATCGGCAGCAATGACCCGGCCGAGCTCGAATCAATCCGCCGCGATATTCTGGGCGGTTTCCAGAGTTTGCCGATAGCAGGCGAGTACATACACCGTGGCGCGTTCGATATCAGTCGCCGCTACGGGAAAGACATGTACCTTTACATTCGGGCTTTCGGCACCGACAAAGTGCCGCTAGCTTTTGCGGCGAAGAGCCGGTTCGACGCCGTGACTGAGAAGATGGGTCTTGGTACGGCCATCAGTGACAGACTGCTGCAGGCAGCGAGCCGGCTTTTGCCCGAGCATCTGCCGCGGCGACTCATCGAGTACCACGATCGCTTCGAGCATCACCTGTTATTGAAGATGGGCAATGAAGGTGTAGACGAAGCGCGTACTTATCTGAAGTCGCGCTTTCCGACGGCTCAGGGCAACTACTTCGAATGCACGCGAGAAGAAGGCGACGCGGCGTTTCTGAACCGCTTCACGATTGGTGGCGCAGTGGTCCGCTATCGGGCCGTTCATTCTCGGACCGTCGAAGACATCGTGGCGCTCGACATCGCGCTGCCGCGTAATGCAACCGACTGGTTCGAACAGTTGCCGCAGCAGATTTCGAAGGACATCGAGTTCACCATGTATTGCGGCCACTTCTTCTGCCATGTGCTGCATCAGGAATATCTGGTGAAGAAGGGTGTGGACTGCGACCGCATCAAGGACGACATTCTCGCCCTACTGCGCCGCGCGCGGTGCGGAGTATCCGGCGGAGCACAACGTCGGCCATCTGTATGAGGCGAAGGAGTCGCTGAAGCAGTTCTACGAGGAACTCGACCCGACTAACTCCTTCAATGCGGGCATCGGGAAAACCTCGCGGCTCTTCAACTGGGGAAGATCGCCGTATCGCTGCGGTTGCGAGGATCGGCCCGCTGTAAGTCAGCAGACGCTCTAGCGTAGCGTTACGCGAAGACCACCAGATTTTTTGCGCGCAAGGACGGTGCTGCCGACCTTGCGCCGGCCCTTGCGTGCGCAAGTCGCTTACACACCCAGAATCCTGCCGACCGTTTCGTTAAATTCGGCCGTCGCATCAGCGATAGCCTGGTCGGCCTCGTCGTCGAGGTTGTCGACGTTCTCGTCGATCACCTCCTGCAGGCTCAGGTAAGCCGCGATGATGCTGTCCAACTGGTCGCTCGCGGCCCGGGCGTAGACGGCCTCGCCAAGCGCCTCCATGAAATCGCCACGGCTTCCTCCGATCAGGCCATCCGCGTTGTTTTCCAGGTCGTCCTTGAACTGTTCGACGTCTGCCATGCTTTTCTCCAGAAGGTCAGGTGCAGCGTTGCCGGAATGAGCGTTCGCACGCAAGGCGCGCGCCTGGCCGTACAGTCTCGCGACCGTCACGCCAGCGACGCGCGCGGACCTTGTTGCGTCCTTGCATCCCGATAGCGTCCAAAAGAAAGTTTGACAAACCATCTTTAGATATATATCTTACGACACATCTTAAGACATAAATGGAGGACGCAAGATGCGTCATCACCATCGTTTTGACCGCCGTCACGGCGCGGCTCACGCTTCTTTCGACGCCGGCTTCGAGCGCCCCTCGCTCCATGCGCTGTGGCACGCGTTCGCTCATCACCACGCAGTTCGCAGCGAAGACGCCGAGCGCGTCGGCAGCGCGCATCGCTTTTCGCCGTGGGCGTTCTGGCATGCAATCGGACGTCATCACGAGCATCGCGGCGGACGCGGCGGGCGCGGTCCGTTCGGCGGCAGCCCTGGCGGCTTCGGCGGCGAAGGCGATGGCTTTCCGCGCGGCCGCAAGTTCAGTTCCGACGATCTGCAACTGCTGCTGCTCTCGCTGATCGACGCGCAACCGAGCCACGGCTACGAGCTCATCAAGGCGCTGGAAACGCGTTCTAACGGCTTCTATAGCCCGAGCCCCGGCATGGTGTACCCGGCGCTCACGTACCTCGAAGAACTGGGCTACGTCACCGTGCGGCTCGAAGGCAACCGCAAGCGCTACGAACTCGCGCAAGCGGGACGCGAGTACCTCGCGGCCAACCGCGAGCGCGTCGAGTTGATGCTCGCGAAGCTGAGCCACATCGCGCGCAAGATGGACTCGGTGCGCCGCGCGTTTGCCGGTGAAGAACCGGCCGACGTGAGCGAAGGCGGCTGGCTGCCCGAGCTGAACGCCGCGCGCCGCGCGCTGAAAAATGCGCTGCTGCGCCGGGACAACGCATCGGCGGAAGAACAGCGCCGCATCGCCGCGATCCTGATGCGAGCCGCGAAGGAAATCGAAGGCGAACAGGATTCGGGCAGCGGCAAAAGCGGTGATGCGGCCACTGCGTGACATCGACATCGACATCGACACTTCGACCAGACAGGAGTAACAACTCAATGCCGACTCAAGAAAAACGACCCGACCTCGCCGTAGAGCGCGTGCGCCATCCGCTCAGGTTCCGTCTGCTGCAAGTGAAGAAAGTGCAGGCGCTCACGCCGCATCTGATCCGCGTGACCTTCACGGGCGAAGACCTGCACGACTTCGTGTCCGCTTCGTTCGACGATCACATCAAGGTCTTCTTCCCCGAACCGGGCGCCGACAAACCGGTGCTGCCGCAAGCCGGCCCGGACGGTCCCGTGTTCCCCGAAGGACGTCGCCCGACGGCGCGCGATTTCACGCCGCGCCGCTTCGATCGCGACGCGCGCGAACTCGATATCGAATTTGCGATGCACGAAGCCGGTCCCGCGGCAACGTGGGCGGCGCAGGCGAAAGCCGGCCAGTACCTGGGCATCGGCGGGCCGCGCGGCTCGCTCGTGGTTCCCACGGCTTTCGACTGGCACCTGCTGATCGGCGACGACACCGCCCTGCCCGCCATCGCGCGCCGCCTCGAGGAATTGCCGGCCGGCAAGCGCGTGGCCGCGGTGATCGAAGTGGCCGATCCGTCGGCTCGCATCGAATTCAGGACCGACGCCGAACTGCACCTCGTGTGGTGTTATCGAAGCGAACGCGAAAGCGGAAGCGGAAGCGGAAGCGAACACTGCACGCGCGGCGAGGCGTTGCTGCAAGCGGTGCGCGCAACCTATCTGCCGGATGACGGCGAAGGTTATGTGTGGGCCGCGGGCGAATCCGCGACGATCCGCGCGATTCGCTATCACCTGTGCACCGAACGCGGCGTCGACAAGTCGCGGATTCGCGCGGCGAGCTACTGGAAACAGGGCGCCGTGGCCGTGCATGAAACCATCGACGACTAGCCCATCGGCGACTAAAAGACGACCAGGAGACGATCCCGGCACCACGTGCCGGCAAAGACCCGTGCTTTTCTCGACTTCGCGATCGAACGAAAACTGCACTAGAAACAGGTCCCCACTCAACTCGCAACGGCGCCTCAATCATCGAATAAGCGCGCCGATCTTCTCTCCCTATTGCTCTGCCGGCATCTGTTGATCGTAGGCTTTTTGCGCCTGATCGATCTCATGCAAATGCTTGATCGACCATTCATAGACTGCTCCGAACGGAACCTGCAGGGTACGCCCGAGTTCTGTGATCGAGTATTCCACCGCGACCGGCGAAGTATTGAGCACATTCCGCGCGACGAGGCCATTGCGTTCGAGACGCCTCAACGCCTGCGTAAGCGCCTTATGCGTGATTCCTTCCAGCCTGCGCTTGATCTCGTTGAAGCGAGTTGGCTTCCTGGTCAGCAGCGTGAGAATCATCACTGACCACTTGTTCGCCACCTGATCGAAAAACGAGCGTGCGGCGCAATCCGCAAAGAAAACCTCGTCAACCTCGCAAGTCATGTCGGTATCTTCCTGTATATCTGCGCACCTGAAGGTGCGTAATTGACCGTAGATATCCAATGTATAACATGGAGTCCGGTCAACTGCTTGGAGCTCGGCGTCACACAGCCCAGCGAGCCAGGCGTTTGATGTACTCGTGATAAATAAGGATAGCGAATGAAAATGATGGAACACGAACTGTCTCGACGCGACATGTTGAAGGTCGCCGGTGCGGCAGCGATTGCGACCACTCTCGGGAACCATGAAGCCTTTGCTGCAACGAAATCGCCGGCCACACTGTTCGCGACCGAGGTAGGTACGGGAAAGAACGTCATGTTTCTCCACGGCTGGACTTGCGATTCGCATGACTGGAGCTGGCAACTGCCGCTCTTCGAAAGCAGGTATCGCGTCGTCGCTGTCGATCTGCGCGGGCATGGCAGATCGGAGCTGATGCCGCCTGGCGCTTATCGGCCCGCCGACTACGTCGCGGACGTCGAGGCATTTATCGCAACGAGGTATCCCGGACAGAAGTTCATTCTCGTCGGGCATTCGATGGGTGGCCAGATCGCAGCCCGGCTTGCCGCGAAGCGCCCGGATCTGGTCAGCGCGGTGGTGTCCGTCGATGGCGCGCTCGGTTTTTCCGGCGCCGCCGCCGAACTTTTTGCAAAAACCACGCATGATTTGAATGCGGGCGATCCCGGCATCGTGGTCCCGGCCTTGTTCCAGCTTGTCTATGACCGCATCACTGAGCCGGCATTCAAGCGTTGGCACGCGAGGCGCGTCCAGGGCATGCCAGTGCATGTCGTGCGCGAGTCGTTCGGTCCGCTGTTCTTCGGCAACGATCAGGTCGGCATTGGAGAAGCGAGCGCAACGTTGTGCAAGAGCCTTACCGTTCCCTTCTATCAGATGTGCCGCGACCCCGAGCAGGCGAACCGCATGCGCTCCTGGTTCTCGCATTCGAAATCGAAGGTGGATGTATGGACCAACACGGGCCATTGGATCATGCAGGATCGCGCGGACGACGTGAACACCGCGATTACCGCATGGATCGACGCCCTATAGCCAACGGCCTTTGCCAACTCGAATCCGGAGAACCCGATGCCCGATCTCGACATTCTGCTCACCCCTTATCGACTCAATGCCCTCACCGTGCCTAACCGGGTAGTCATGGCTCCGATGACACGGTCTTTCTCCCCAGGCGGCATACCGAGCGCCGACGTCGCCGCGTACTATCGGCGACGTGCGGCGCACGGCGTCGGTCTCATCATCACCGAAGGAACCGGTGTTGGTCGCGCGGCCGCGCTCGACGATCCGGACGTCCCGCGCTTTCATGGCGAGGCGGCGCTGGCCGGCTGGAAGAAAGTGGTCGACGAGGTCCACGCGGCTGGTGGACGCATTGCGCCGCAACTGTGGCACGTGGGACATAAGCCTTCGAATGGAGCGGGCGAGCGGGCGTTGTCCGCTCATCGCTATGAGAGCCCGTCGGGTCTCTCCATAACCGGCGAACGCGTGACTCAGCCGATGAGCGAGTCAGACGTCGCGGACACAATCGACGCATACGCGCGAGCCGCAGCGGATGCAGAGCGGCTCGGCTTCGACGGCGTCGAACTGCACGGCGGGCATGGCTACCTGATCAATCAGTTTTTCTCGGAGGATCTCAACCAGCGCGGCGACCGATATGGCGGAGCGACGCTCGTCGAACGCTCACGCTTCGCTGTGGAAGTGCTGAAGGCGATCAGGGCGGTGGTGACACCGGGGTTTCCAGTGATTCTTCGCCTCTCGCAATGGAAGCCGAAGGACTTCCGCGCACGGCTCGCGGGGACGCCAGCAGTGCTCGAAGAGTGGCTTGGCCTGCTTGTGGATGCCGGTGCGGATGCTTTCCACCTCTCCCAGCCGGCCTACTGGCAGCCCGCGTTTCCCGAAGCCGACGCAAACCTGAACCTGGCCGGCTGGGCGAAAAAAGTCACGGGCGTCACCACCATTACAGTGGGATCGGTGGGACTTGGAAGCGACGTCTACGACTCCTTTGCGGGCAAGGACGCGCAATCCGCTCCGCTGGACGACCTGTTAGCGCGACTGGAACGAGGAGAGTTCGATCTGGTAGCGGTCGGACGCGCGTTGCTAAAGGACGCGGCATGGCTCGAGAAGATCCGGCAAGGGCGCATCGACGAGATTGGGAACTTCACCCCGGACGCTTTCTCGACCTTGGCCTAGGAAACCGCTGATGGCACCGACCCGCAACCCTACGCGATCGGGCGGAGTTGCAGAGGGTCGGTCATCTGACCGATGCCGCCGGAACGAGCAAGATGCGATGCTTACCACCGATCCTAACCAGACGGAGCATCCATGTCATTTCGTTTTCAAGTTGTCGTTTCACTAATCGCGCTGGCGTTCGCCAACGCATCGTTCGCACAGACTTCCGCTGACAAGCCTGAACGGATCAGGGGCACCATTCAGTCGTACTCCGGCGGCGTTCTCCAGGTGCACCGGCGTAGCGGCGAAACGGTCGGCATTGCAGTAGTCGATGCAAGCGGACTGAACGCGGTGAAAGCCATACAGCTTTCCGATATCAAACCCGGCGCCTATGTTGGAGCCGCTGCGATGCCCGGCGCGGACGGCAAGCTGGAAGCGAAGGAAGTTCTGGTATTTCCCGAAGCCGCACGCGGGATGGCAGAGGGCCATTTTGCATGGGACCTCGGCGCTGGCAGCTCGATGACGAACGCCAACGTCGACACCATCGTGCAAGGTACAAGCGGCCGTGACCTGAAGCTCTCGTACAAGGGTGGCACCAACACGGTCACCGTGCCTGCGAACGCACCGGTAGTGACGCTCATTCCCGCGACGCGCGACGAACTGACTGCGGGCAAGCGGGTGTTCGTGGTGGCAACGCACGGCAAGAGCGGTGCGTACAACGCTGTGCAGATCATCGTCGAAAAGGATGGCGTGGCTCCGCCGATGTAAGGCGGTTCGAGCCGCGGTTCGCCCGCCGATTGCGGCGCTCAACCAGCGGCTCGCGCATCGCCGGTCGACGGGTGCGATCGTGACAATCAGGAGAAGTTGCTATGAATGAACGCCAGATGAGTGGCATAGCCGCTCGCGACGAATGGTGGCTCATGCGCTATTACTTCGTTCGGACTGCGTTTTCCGCGCTGTGGGTCGCGCTCGCTTTTTCGGTCGGGCAGCGTTCTCCGGAGGCGACGGCAGTGCTGCTGTTCGTCTATCCCGCGTGGGATGCGCTTGCCAACTACTTCGATATGTCGCGCAGCGGCGGAATGACCGAGGGCCGCACTCAGGCAATCAACGCCGTCATCAGCGTGGCCGCGGCGGTGGCGGTCATCGTGGCCTTGAATGCGCGCATGCACTGGGTGCTCGGCGTCTTCGGGGTGTGGGCGATACTCTCCGGGCTTCTGCAACTCGGCACCGCTGTGCGGCGCTGGAATCGCTTTGCCGCGCAATGGGCGATGGCTCTCAGCGGTGCGCAGTCGGCGCTGGCAGGCGCGTACTTCATCGTGCAGGCTCGCGCGCCCACGCCGCCGGCAATCTCGCGGGTGGCGGCGTATGCCGCGGTGGGCGCGATCTATTTTCTGGTGTCGGCGTTATGGCTGTACGTGCGTCGACTGCGCCGCGAGACCGCGTGACTGTGTCGTCGATCCCCGCATGCTGCCGCCGGCTTCGCGTGATCGACGCGACGGGCCCCGCCGGTTGAGACGCCGCGCGACATGCGCCGGCGTCAGGCCACCTCCGCGATCATCGCCCTGACTTCCCGAGCCGCTTCGCGGCGCAGCGCGCCGAGATCGACATCCGGCAGCACGTCGTTTCGCACGATGCATTGACCCGCGCAGAAGAGCGCGGCGAGTTCGGGGCGCCCGCCCGAAACCACCGGCCCTATCGCCACGTCATGCAGGCCGAAGTAGCGCGGATCGTCGAGCCGGTAGACGGCGATATCCGCTTGCGCGCCCACTTCGATTCTGCCGACGCCTTCGAGCCCGAGCACGCGCGCGCCACCCGCCGTGCCCCAGTGCACGACCTCCTCCACCGACGCCGCATCCGCTCCGCCTTCGAAGCGCCCTCCCCGATATTCGGGCTGTGCCGCCATGCCGCGCCGGGCCCGTTGCGCAAGCCACGCCATGTGGACTTCGGAGATCATGTCGGCGGCTTCGTTGGAGGCCGCGCCATCCACGCCGATCGAAACCGGCACGCCCGCATCCGCCAGTTCACGTACCGGCGCAATACCGCTGCCTAGCCGTCCGTTCGATTGCGGACAATGCGCAATGCCGGTTCCGGTCGCGGCGAGCAGATCGATCTCGCTGGCATCGAGCTTGACCAGATGCGCATACCACACGTCTTCGCCGAGCCAGCCGTGCTCGCGGCAAAACTCGACCGGCGTGAGCCGGTGCATCGCCTGCGCACTGTCCTGATAGTTGACGGTCTCCGAGAGATGGCTGTGCAGACGCAATCCGAGCCTGCGCGCCTCGCCCGCAATCGAGCGCATCTCGGCGGGAGAGACGGAAAACAACACCGTGGTCGGCGCGGCGACCACGCGGCGCATCGAATGCGGCGAGGCGTCGTGAAAACTGGAGGCGAGACGTTGGAGATCGCTCATGAAGGCATCGATCGATTCGGGACGCATCGCGGTGGGCAGCCCGGCTTCGAGCTGACGCGTGCGCGTCGCGCCGCCGCGCAGCAGCACGAAGCGCACGCCGAGCTTTTGCGCTTCCTCGAACAGAATGGCCGAGCTGTCGAACGGCATGTCCGGGTAGTACACGTAGTTGTGGTCCGCGATGGTCGTGCAGCCCGAGCGGACCAACTCAATCATGCCGATGCGCGCAGCGAGCCGGAAGCGCTTTTCGTCGAAGCGGGCGCGATACCGGTATGGCGTAGCCGCGAGCCACGGCGTGAGCGATGCGTTGATGCCCGCCGGGTCGCCCTTCAGCAGCGCCTGAAACAGATGATGATGAGTGTTGACCCACGCGGGATAGACGACGCAGTCAGTGGCGTCGACGATCGCTTCGCCGGGCATAGGGGCAAGCGCGCCGACGGCCCGAATGCGCGTGCCTTCGATACGGATATCCGGGCCGGCCGCGCGCGCCGGTTCGTTTGCGCCGCCGCCCGTCATGATGGCCGCCGCGTTTCGAATCAGAGTAGTCGTCATGCGGTGTCGTTCCTCATAGTTCGCTTTCATGCCAGCCGCGCAAGCCCAGGCGCGAGACCCAGACGGTGATGCCGAACAGCACTACGCCCGTGACGGTAATCAGCATCAGCGCGGCAAAGAGGCGCGGAATGTTCAACTGGAAGCCTGCCTGCAAGATCTGATACGCGAGCCCGGAGCCGGTGCCGCCCGTGCCCGCGACGAATTCCGCCACCACCGCGCCGATCAGCGACAAGCCGCTCGAAATGCGCAGTCCGCCGAAAAAATACGGCAGCGCGCTCGGAACGCGCAGGCGCGTGAGCGTCTGCCAGCGCGTCGCGCGATTGATACGGAACAGGTTGACGAGCCCCGGATTGACGCTGCGCAAACCCAGCGCCGTGTTCGAGATGATCGGAAACAGCGCGACCAGCGTCGCGCAGATCACCAGCGCGAAGGTCGTGTCCTTCACCCAGATAATGATGAGCGGTGCGATGGCGACGATGGGCGTCACCTGCAGCAGGATCGCATACGGAAAAAAGCTCGCCTCGATCAGCGGACTCTGCGCGAACACGAGCGCGATCGCCACGCCGAGCACCGTTGCGAGTGCAAAGGCCAGCAGCGTGATCCTGAGCGTGGCAAACAGCGCGGCGAACAGCATCGGTGCATCGACGACAAGTTGCCGCGCAATGTCATGCGGCGCGGGCACCAGATACACGGGCACGTCGAAGACGGCGCACGCCGCCTCCCACATCGACAGCATCAGCACGCCGACCACCCACGGCGCGAGTGCCTTCATCGCGCCGGGACGCTGCAACAAGGGCCTGCGCCGGTTGACGGCTTTCCGCTCGTTCGCGGCAGCCCGGTTGACAATGGTTTCGCTCGTCATCGTTACGCTCCTTGCAGTTGATGCGCGTCGGAGATCAGATCCGATAGCGTCTTGCAGTGCGCCAGAAACGGCGCGGACACGCGATACGCTTCGTCGCGCGCCTCCTTGCCGTCAATGGGCACGTCGGCGATCACGCGCCCTGGGCGCGCCTGCATCACCACCACGCGGCTCGACAGATACACCGCTTCGTAAATGCTGTGCGTGACGAACACCACCGTCATGCCGCGCGACTGCCAGAGCTTGCGCAGATCGGCATCGAGCTTGTTGCGCGTGAATTCGTCGAGTGCGCCAAACGGTTCGTCGAGGAGCAACAGGTCGGGCTCGGTGACGAGCGCACGCGCCAGCGACGCGCGCATCTGCATGCCGCCCGACAACTCGCGCGGACGCGCATCGCCGAAGCCCGCCAGGCCCACGTTGGCGAGCGCATCGGCCACGCGCGCGTCGGCTTCCTTGCGCGGCACGTGTGACAGATCGAGCGGCAACCGGACGTTCGCGGCAATGCTGGCCCACGGCATCAGCGTGGCTTCCTGGAACACCATCGACATGCGGCGCCCCTTCGTGCGCACCGTGCCGGTCATGGCGAGCGGCTGGCCCCACCAGCGCATGTGGCCGTGCGTGGGGCTTTCGATGCCCGCGAACATCTTGAGCAGCGTGCTCTTGCCGCAGCCCGACGGACCGAGCAGCGAGACGAACTCGCCCGCGCCGATATCGAGCCGCACGTCGGTAAGCGCGGTGGTGCCGTTCGCATAGATCTTGTCGACGCGCTGCACCGAGAGCGCCGGATTGTGCTGTTCGTTCATGGCTCACACCTCCGCATCGATACGAAACACTTCCTTCTCGCCGTGATCTTCCAGCAGCTTGAGCAGCATGCGGCGCATCAGCAGGCCGGGCTGGTCGGAGACCATGTGGCATTCCTGCTGACGGCTCACGTCGATACAGGCGTCGTAATCGGTGGCTTCGAGAATCTCGCGGTCTTCGTCGGTGATCGGGCGGTCCCAGTCGATCAGCGCCTGTGTCGAGCATTGCTCTTCGGTGTCGTTGCGATAGAGCCATTGCACGAGCATCATCGTTTTATCGTCGATGGGCGTCGCGCAGTTATAGATGATGTGGTGAATCCCACTCGCCGGATACATGCAGCCGAAGCGCCGCGCGAAGGGCATGAACCAGCGGTTCACGAGATGCCGCTCGGTGATGTCGTCGGTCGTGCCGGTAATGCGAAAGCTCGCCTGCGGATTGCGGATAGGCACGCGCGTCTCCGCTTCGAAGCCCCATTCGCCTGGACGGAATTCGTATTTCGACGGCCTGGGCTGATCGAACAGCCCGAAGTTCGACTTATGCACGAAGCTAAAATGCGCGTTGTCGAACGAGTTCTCCATCATGCGCAAGGGGCTCGTGTTCCACTGCTCGTAGAACTGCAAAATGCGGCGGTAACCGGGCGCGGTCTCTTCCGGAAACTCGGGAATGGGCTGCAGCGGCTCGTCAAGCGCGACCCACGCATAACCGTAGCGTTCCTCGCAACGGTACGACTGCACGACGGCACGCGAGGGAATCTCGCCCGCGCCGTTCTGCGGAATCTTCACGCACTGGCCGGTGCAGTCATAGGTCCAGCCGTGATAGCCACAGGCGATGTTGCCGTCCGAATCCACGAAGCCCTTGGAGAGCTTCGCCGTGCGATGGCAGCAGCGGTCGCGCAAGGCGTGCGGCTTGCCGCCCGCTCCTTTCCACAGCACGATGTTTTCGCCGAGCAGCGTGAACGGCTTGGGGCCATCGTCGAGATGAGACATGGGAACCACTGCGTACCAGAAGCGGCGCAGCACTTTTTGACGGGTGACCAGCATAATGTTGTTCCTCGATTTGTGTGGGCGCTTTGCCGGATGTGCTTGAGACATCACCTTCAAGGCATCACCTTCAAGGCATCACCTTCGCGTTCTGCACATACTTCAGCGTGTAGGCGCTTTTATAGTCCGTGCCCGGCTTGAGCAGCTTCGCTGACACCATGTAGTCATAGGTCTTCTTCCAGCGGGCATCGGTCATCGCGCCGATGCCGAGCGTGGCCGCATCGCCGCCGGTCACGAGCTTGAGCGTCTTCAGTTGCGCGACGCCGAACGCGAGCTGCGCATCGGTCATCTCCGGGTTGTCCTTTCTGATGAGCTCGTTGCCCGGCGCAGGATTGGACAGATAGCTCTTCCACCCTTCCATCGAAGCCTTCACGAAACGCGCGACCACGTCCGGCTTCGCGTCGATGCTCTTCTTCATGCCGACGATGGTCGTGTTGTAGGGCGGATAGCCGTCGTCGGCGAACAGGAAAAAGTGCGTCTTGACGTTGGCGCGTTCCGCCTGAAACGGTTCGGAAGACGGATAAGCCTGCATCGCGACGTTCCTGTCGACAAAGAACGGTTGCAGGTTGAAGGTGTAAGGACGCGTCTGGCCGTCGGTGTAGCCGTACTTTTCCTTGAGCCACGGCCACCACGAGGTGCGGCCCGAGCCGGCGACCAGGATCGTCTTGCCCTTGAGGTCGCCGAGGCTCTTCACGTCGTCGTGTGTGAGCATGCCTTGCGGGTCGAACTGGAACGAAGCGGCGACGGTCTCGACAGGAATGCCTGCCTCGATCGAGGACAGCACCTGAAAGTCATAGCCGAGGATGAAATCCGCCTGCCCGCCCACCAGCAGTTGCATGCCGTTGACCTGCGGGCCGCCCATCCTGATGGTGACGTCGAGTCCGGCTCTCTTGTAGAGGCCGGTGGCGACAGCCTGATAGAAGCCGCCGTGCTCGGCCTGCGCGTACCAGCTTGTGAGGACGGTGATGTGGTCGTCGGCGTGAGCGGCAAGCGCGGCGAGACCGAGAACAGCGGTGCAAAACAGGCGACGAATGAAACGCATGAATGGCTCCCGAATGAGGACATTGGAAGACCATGAGGACGTTCGAAAGTCAGGGGCGATACTGCGTGTCCTGTCGTTGAAATCGGGCGATTTCATTCGAACGCCGACACAGTCGACGTGGGTGCGCGATGCACCCCAGGAGCAATGCCCCACGCCGAAGCGAACCGTTCGCCCGGCGCTAGCCGCTTATACTCCGCACGACGGTTATGCGAGAAGCGTGCCAGGCGATCGAGGCCATGAAATGTGGGCTTACGCCTGGCCGAATGCATGGCCGCATGCGTCGTCGCGGGGCATTCGCGCCCCGCGATCGCGCACGACAGCACCGTGAGCGTGGATTTAATCGGGACTCACGCAAAACATTAATAGGCGCTTAGACGAATCACACCTCTTCTCCATATAAGGCATGATTGTCGAAAACGCGTGCAACACTGAATCAAAAGATCCGGCAATATGACCCTTCACTCCCGGAGTTCGAGATTGAATCCATATTTCTATCGCTTTTGTACTGAACCGTACCCGAATGAGCAACGATTTGAAGTATGGCGTGACGAGGTGAACGCGATATTCGACGTCGATATCGAAAAGTCGGTTTCTTCCAGTTTCAATTACGATCTTTCCACCGGCTATATCGGCTCTCTATTGATGGGTTGCGGCACCTGGGCCGGACAGCAGGAACCGGTCGCCTATGGCGTAAAGCGGTCAGCGCAAATGATCCGCAGGGACGGCCTCGATCATTTTTATCTCTGCCTCGGCATTACTCATTCTCTATCCGGATATGCGGCTCGCACGCCGATCGAAGCAGAGCCGTCGAAAATCTATGTACTCGATCTGGCCCGCGAACTCGATTCGGAAATCGTAGCCGGTGACACGGTTATTCTGACGATCGCCCGCGATCTGCTCGAGCCGCGCATCCGCTCGGCGAATCTGCATGGCGCCGTGCTGCAAGGCCCGATGAGCGCCTTGCTCGGCGACCACATGATTTCGCTGCGGCGCCAGTTGCCGTACCTGTCGCCCGCCGACATGCCCTATATCGAGCAGGCGACACTGGCGATGGTCTCGGCGGCGCTGGCGCCATCGGCTCAAACGCTCGCCGATGCCGAAAACGAGATCAACCACGCGCTGCTGGTCCGCGTGCGCCGTTATATCGATGCGAATCTGACGGCCGCGCAGCTTTCTCCGCAGCAGATCTGCCGCGACGTGGGCATTTCGCGCGCTCATCTGTACCGGCTGTTCGCGCGCGAGTCGGGCGTCGCCGCGTATATCCAGCAGCGCAGGCTGGCAAAAATCCGCGAGATACTGGAAAGCCCGAAGGGCCGGAAACAGCGGCTTTCCACGCTGGCGTTCCAGTACGGTTTCAAGAGCGAGTCGCACTTCAGCCGTAGCTTTCGCCAGGCGTTCGGCTGCTCGCCGAGCGACGCCCGCGAGCGGGGCGCAGCGGAACCTGCGCAGCCAGCCGCGTCTCGCCGCGGCGGCCACTCGCCAGGCTCGCTGCGCGACGTGCTGGACAAGCTCGACAAGTGAACATGCACTGAGACGCACACACAAGTAATAGAGACGCTCAGGCAAAAGCGCGCAACGCGCAACTGCTACTATTTTTCCGCCTGTCTTAGTTATGAAGATACGCGTCAGGAAAACCCAACGCTAACCTCGGCTTGCGTTTCCTGGCGCGATTTCACAATCAGAACCGGGGATCACAAATGGGGTATCGCCAATTGGCGCCATCGGCCGTCCTCATTCTGGCGGCCTGTGCGCATGATCAGTCGGCGAGTCAGTTCGTGCGCATTTGCGACGACAGTGGATGTGCCGAGCGGCCAAAAAGTCAGATTGCCTTAGACGCTTCGCGCAACGGCCACGATTCGGCCGAAACAGATTCGGACCGGCGCATCGCCGCGCTGGTAAAAGCCGGGGAGACCAACCCGCGTGCAGCTTACGACCTGGGCCTGCGTTATTTTCGCGGCGACGGCGTGCGTCAGGACAGTTATCAGGCGCTCAAATGGATGCGCAAGGCGGCCGAAGGCGGCGACCTGCAAGCACAGAAAGCACTGGGCCGTTTTTATCTGTTCGGTCTCGAAGAGATGGGACCCGATCCTCGTGAGGCCGAGAAGTGGCTGATGATCGCATCGGAACGCGGCGATAAGGAGTCGGGAAAACTACTCGCGCAAGCGCGAGCGGCCAAGCAATCCGATCAGGATTACTACCGGTGGCAGACAGAGGCGCGTGCGCTTTACGGCAACTGGTATGCCGATTATCCCTACCAGGGCTATTGGCAAGGCCGGGGCTGGTACTGGTATTGACGCATCTGGAAAAGAACATATCCGCTCGGCCATCTCATTGATATTCCGTCAACTGCATCACGCATCCTCCAAGAAGATCAAAACATGAAGCTCAATTCGACATATCGGAGCGCCAAGGGCGTCTTCTCGATCATTTTGATCGGATCTCTAAGCGCCTGCGGGGGCATGGTATCCACTGGCGGACAAAGCGCGGGTGTCTCCGGTGCAGCCGGTGGCTCGACAAGCGCGGGCGCCGACGAAACGCTCGAGCGCTGCAAGGCGCCGCTCGGCACGATTGCGGTCGACGACGGACGCAATGCAGACTGGTTCGGTCCATTCGGCAGCGCGACTCAGGTCACGACGATCGAACCGCTGCTGCGTCTTGCAGTACAGCAATCGAACTGTTTTGTGATCACGTCGATTGGCAATCAGAAGACCGATGCACGGCTGTCGCGCATCACGGGTTTGCAGCGCAATTCCGGCGAGTACCGCGCCGGATCGAAACAGCAGAAAGGTCAACGGGTCGCGGCAGACTACTACATGGAACCGCAGATCATTATCAACGACTCGGCGATTGGCGGCGTCAGCGGCGTGCTGGGCGGGTTGATCGGCGGCAATGCGTTGGGCAAGATCGCGGGCGGCATGCAGTCGAAGGCGTCGGTGGTCACGCTGACGCTCTTCGATGTGCGTTCGGCGCTGCAAATATCGGCGGCCGAAGGCAACTCGACCGCGACCAACTATGGCGCGGCGTTGGCCGGCCTCGGCGGCGGCGCAGGAGGCGGACTGAGCGGATTCTCAAGGACGCCGGAAGGCAAGGCGACGGTCGCGGCGTTCATCGACGCATACAACAAGATGGTCGTCGCGCTCCGTAGCTACAAGGCGCAGGACGTCAAGGGCGGCCTGGGAAGAGGCGGACAGTTGCAGGTGAACTGATCGCGTTTTCCGTTCCGTGATGCCGCGTTGGCCGCCGCGGTCATCGCGGCTCATGGTTGGTCGTGAATCTGGCTGGTGCATCAATTCGTATCGACACCCAGATCGCCCAGCGGATGCGCCTCCCGCTTCCACGGCGAAGTCAGAAAATGCCTGACCCGCTCGGGCCGCACTTCGGCGAGCGTGGCCGGCGCCCAGCGTCCCTTGCGGTCCTTGTCGATCAACTGCGCGCGCACGCCTTCGCAGAAATCGCCCTCCTCGATCGCGCGTTTGACGATTCCGAGCTCCATCCGGAAGCATTCGGCGAGTGTCATCTGCCGGCCGCGCAACAACGCCTCGCGCGTCACGTAAAGCATGGTCGGCGAGTGCGCGACGAGCGCATCGTAGGTGGATTGCAGCCATTGCTTCACTTCACGCGGCAAGTCGCGTTCGAGATCGTGCCGCAACGTCGCGACGATTCTGTCGACGGCCGAACGCCGGTCGAAATGCCGTAGAACCTGCGGCGTCAACTGCGCCAACGCGGCGTGCGGCACGATGTTGCAGGGCGGCTCGAACACGCCGCGCAATGCGCTCATCAGATCGCCGTCATGCGGCATGCGCCGCAAGCGCTCTTCGAAAGAAGCGAGCCAGTCGGCCGGCACGCACAGATCGGCGAGTTGCAGCCGCAACGCATCGGCGCCGGACAGCGTCGCGCCCGTGAGGCCGACATACAGTTCCAGTTCCGCGGACATCGCGGCGAGAAAGCGCGTCGCGCCAACGTCGGGCAGAAAGCCGATGCGCGTCTCCGGCATCGCGATCTTGCTGCGCTCGGTGACGATGCGCAGCCGCGCCGCCTGGCCGAGCCCCATGCCGCCGCCCATCGCAATGCCGTCGAGCAGCGCGACGACCGGCTTCGTAAAAGTATGCAGCGCGTAATCGAGCCGGTATTCGTCGATGAAAAATGCAAGCCAGCGGTTGTCGCCGTTCTTCGCGAGCCGATGCACCTCGCGCACATCGCCGCCCGCACAAAAGCCCTTGTTTCCCGCACCTTTCAGCACGAGCGCGACGATGCCGTCGTCGTTGCGGCAATGTTCGACCAGCATCGCAAGCTCGCGAATCATCGCGTGCGATAGCGCATTCAGCGCAGCGGGCCGGTTTAGCGTGATGATCGCGACGCGGTTGACGACGCGAAAGAGGATCTCGCGTTCCGGCTCTGCGCCGGCTTCGGATGCGAATTCTGATGCGACGCTTTGCAAGGCGCTCATCGTTGCGTCTCCTCGTTTGCGCGGGCGGCATCTACGCTTTGCATGACCTCCCAGCGCGGCGCGCGTTTTTCGAGGAACGCATTGACGCCTTCGCGCTGATCGGCTCCGTCGAACAGATCGACGAAACGTTCGCGCTCCAGCGCGAGCGCAGCCGAACGCGGCACGCCGTTGCGCGCCTGATGAATCAGCGTCTTGCTGAAGCCGACCGCCTGCGGGCTCAGCCCTGCGACGCGCGCCGCCATAATCAGCGCGGCCTCGCGCGCAGCGCCCTTTTCCACGACCTCTTCGACGAGACCGATGCGCAACGCGGTCGCCGCGTCGACGCGTTCGCCGGTGAGAATCATGCGCTTCGCCCAGCCTTCGCCGACGAGCCACGGCAGCGTCTGCGTGCCGCAACCGCAGGGCAGCAAGCCGACCGCGGTCTCGGGCAGCGCCATCACCGCGTGATGTTCGGCGATACGGATGTCGCAAGCGAGCGCGCATTCGAGCCCGCCGCCCATCGCATAACCGTTGATCGCGGCGATCACCACGGGCCGCGCATTCTGCAACGTTTCGAAGGCGGCGCCGAAGCGGGCCGCCGCGACACGCGCCACGTCGCGATTGCCGTCGGCGAAGGTGTTGAGATCGGCGCCCGCGCTGAAGAACTTCGGGCCCTCGCCCGTGATGACGATCGCACGAACGCGCGCGTCGCCGTTCAGACGCTCCACGGTCTGCTGCAATTGCAGCAAGCCTTCGGGCGTGAACGCATTCGCAGGCGGGCGCTTGAGCGTGAGTTGCGCGACGGTTCCGTTGTGCGCGTAATCGAGTTCGATCATTACGCGTCTCCCTTCGTGCTGTCGTTGCCGCTGCCGTTGTCACTCAAGCTCCCTTGACGATAAAGCTTGATGACCGCCGAAAAGTCCAGACGTCCCGCGCCTTTTGCGCTCATCGTTTGATAAAGCTGCTGCGCGAGCGCGCCGAGATAGACGGGTTGACGCGCGAATTTGGCCGCATCCGTCGCGAGGCCGAGATCCTTCAGCATGAGATCCGTGCCGAAACCGCCGCTGTATCCACGCGAGGACGGCGCGCTGTCGATCACGCCCGGCATCGGGTTATACGTGTCCGAACTCCAGCAGCGCCCCGTCGACGTATTGACGATGCCGGCAAGCACCTTCACGTCGATGCCGAGCGCTTCGCCGAGCGACATGGCCTCGGCCACGCCCGCCATCGTGACGCCGAGCACGAGGTTGTTGCAGATCTTCGCGACCTGGCCCGTGCCCGTGTCGCCGCAATGCACGATGTTTTTGCCCATCGCCGACAGTACCCGCTTCACCGCTTCATACGCGCTCGCGCTGCCGCCGACCATGAAGGTCAGCGTGCCCGCGGCCGCGCCGCCGGTCCCGCCGGACACGGGTGCATCGACAAACGTATTGCCGTGCTGCCCCGCGAGTTCCGCGAACGCTTTCACGCTGGCGGGATCGATCGTGCTCGAATCGACGATGGTCACGCCTTTGGGAACGCCCGCGAGCACGCCGTCGTCAGCCGTCAGCACACTGCGCACATGCGCTGCCGCGGGCAGCATCGTGATCACGCATTCGACATCGGCGACCGCCGCTTTCGGCGAAGCGGCCGCCTTAGCACCCGCATCGACAAGCGCCTGCACGGCTTGTGCATTCAGGTCGAAAACGTTGACCGCATGGCCCGCCTTCAAGAGGTTGTGCGCCATCGGCGCGCCCATGTTGCCGAGTCCGATAAAGCCTATTTTCATGATGCCGTCTCCGTGTTTGCGGCTCGCTCAGCGCAGGCTGATCGTGGTGTTCACGCCGTCGTTGATCGTGTCGTCGTCAAACCAGCGCGCGGTGACGGTCTTCGTTTGCGTATAGAACTGCACGACCTGTTTGCCGTACGGACCCAGATCGCCGAGCTTGGAACCGCGCGAACCCGTGAAGCTGAAGAACGGCACGGGCACCGGAATCGGAATGTTGATGCCGACCTGGCCGACGTCGATTTCGCTCTGGAATTTGCGCGCCGCCGCGCCACTTTGCGTGAACAGTCCGACGCCGTTACCAAACGGATTGCGGTTGACGAGCGCGATCGCGTCGTCGAGCGTCGCGGCGTTGAGCACCAGCAGCACCGGCCCGAAAATCTCTCGTGCGATAGATTTCCATCTCCGTGCTGACGTCGCTGAAAATCGTGGGGCCGATGAAATTGCCCTGCTCGTAGCCGGGCACTTTCACGCCGCGGCCGTCGAGCGCGAGCGTCGCGCCTTCCTTCACGCCCGCTTCGATCAGCCCGAGAATGCGCTGCTTCGCGGCGCGCGACACCACGGGACCGACATCGGTATTCGGCTCGTGGCCCGCGTTGACCTTGAGCGTCTTCGCCCTGGCGACGATGTCCGGCAGCCATTGCTGCGCCGCGCCCACCAGCACGACCACCGAGGTCGCCATGCAACGCTGCCCCGCCGCGCCGAAGCCCGCACCCGCGAGCGCATTCAACGCTTGCTCGCGATTCGCGTCGGGCAGCACGACGGCGTGGTTTTTTGCGCCCATCATCGACTGCACGCGTTTGCCGTGCTCGCTGCCGAGGCGATACACGTGCGTGCCGACCGCCGTCGAGCCGACAAACGAAATCGCCTTCACGAGTTCATGTGTGCAGAGCGCGTCGACCACGTCCTTGCCGCCGTGCACGACGTTCAGCACGCCCTTGGGCACGCCTGCCTCGAGCGCGAGTTCGACCAGTTGCATCGTCGACAACGGGTCCTGCTCCGAAGGCTTCAACACGAACGTATTGCCGCAGACGATCGCCATCGGGAACATCCATAGCGGGATCATCGCGGGGAAGTTGAACGGCGTGATGCCCGCGCATACGCCGAGCGGCTGACGCAGCGTGTAAGTGTCCACGCCGCCCGCGACGTTTTCCGCGAATTCGCCCTGCTGCAAGGTGCCGATCGAACACGCATGCTCGACGACTTCGAGTCCGCGAAAGACGTCGCCTTCCGCGTCGGCAATCGTCTTGCCCTGCTCGGCGCTCAGTGTCTTTGCAATGCGCGGCAGATGCTCGCGAATCAACGCCTGGTACTTCAGCATGATGCGCATGCGCGCGCCGATCGGCGTGTTCTTCCATGTGCTGAACGCGGCATGCGCCGAGCGGATCGCTTCGTTGACTTCGTCGGCGGTCGCAAACGGCACGCGCGCCAGCACCTGTTGCGTCGCCGGATTGACGATGTCGCGCCATTCGGTGGTTGTCGATTCGACGAATTCGCCGTTGATCAGCAGCTTGACGGTATCCGGGGCAATTGCGCTCATGCTGGAAACTCCTATGCGGTGAATCGGTGGCTCGGTGGTGTGCATCGTGGCTCAGTGGCCGACGCACAGTAAGTACGATCGAATAAAAACGCTTGACGACGCCTAGCGCAGATCGGGGAAATCTTCTTCCCAGTACTCGTCGGGTAAGCGTGCCGGCTCGGCTTGCCGCTCCATTTCACGGCGCCGCAACTCGACGCGGCGAATCTTTCCGGAGATGGTTTTCGGCAGCTCGCTGAATTGCAGACGGCGAATCCGCTTATACGGTGCGAGCTTTTCGCGCGAGAACGCGAACACCGCGCGCGCGAGTTCGGGTCCGGCTTCGTAGCCCTGGCGCACGGTGACGAACGCCTTCGGCACCGACAGGCGCAGCGCGTCGGCGCTCGGCACGACCGCCGCCTCGCCGATGGCCTCGTGCTCGATCAACACGCTTTCGAGTTCGAACGGACTGAGCCGGTAATCGGATGATTTGAAAACGTCGTCGGCGCGGCCGACGTACACGTAGTAGCCGTCATCGCGTCGCAGCGCCACGTCGGACGTGCGGTAGAAACCGTTGCGCATGGCCTCGGCGGTCGCCTTCGCGTTGTTCGCGTAGCCGGTCATCAGACCGAGCGGACGGTCCTTGCCATCGGCGCCGATCGGCAATGCGATTTCGCCTTCGGTGACAGGGTGATCGTCGGCGTCGATCAGTTCGATTTTGTAGCCCGGCAACGGACGTCCCATCGAACCGGCCACAACCGGTTGGCCCGGCGAATTGCCGATCTGGCAAGTGGTCTCGGTTTGCCCAAAACCGTCGCGTATCGTGATGCTCCATGCGTGCTTCACGCGCTCGATAATCTCCGGATTGAGCGGCTCGCCCGCGCCGACAATCTCGCGCAGCTTCACCGGATAATCCGCGAGCGGCTCCTGCACGAGCATGCGCCAGACGGTCGGCGGCGCGCACACGGTGCTCACGTTGAAACGCACCAGCACGTTCAGCGTGTCTTTCGGCACGAAGCGCGCGAAGTTGAAAACGAACACACAGGCCTGCGCATTCCACGGCGCAAAGAAGCAGCTCCACGCGTGTTTGGCCCAGCCCGGCGAGCTGATATTCCAATGGATGTCGTTCGGTTGCAGGCCGATCCAGTACATCGTCGACAGATGGCCAACCGGATAGCTCTGATGCGTATGCTCGACGAGCTTGGGCTTCGACGTGGTGCCGGACGTGAAGTAAAGCAGCAGCGGATCGGTGGCGCGCGTGATGCCTTGCGGCGTGAATTGCGGCGATGCGTCATACGCGGCCGCAAGATCGATCCAGCCGTCGCGCGGCGTGCCGACGGATAGACGCGTCAACGGCACATCGAGCGAATCGAATTTGGACAGCTCCGCGCTGTCCACCACGACGAAGTTCGCGCCGCCTATCTGCACGCGGTCGCGCACGTCGTCGGCGGAAAGCTGCGTGGTGGCGGGCAGCACGATCGCGCCGAGCTTCATTGCGGCGAGCATCACGTCCCACAGTTCGACGCGGTTCGGCAGCATCAGCAGCACGCGGTCGCCGCGTTGCACGCCCACGCCGCGCAGAAAGTTGGCCATGCGCGCGGAGCGCTCCGACATTTGCGCGTACGACAAACGCAGGCCCTCGCCTGCCGGATCGTCGACGATCCACAACGCCGGGTTGTCGTTATCGCGCGCGATGACGTCGAAGTAGTCGAGCGCCCAGTTGAACTCGTCCAGCACCGGCCACGCGAACTCGCGGTATGCGCGCTCATAGTCGGTTCGATGGCGCAATAACAGATCGCGTGCGTCGACAAATGCTTTCGCTGCAGTCATGGTCGTCTCCTGATGGGCGCGGTATTGGTCCGCGTTTGCTCGGGTTTAGTTTTATCCGCAAGCTATTTTGCGCTCAAACTCGGCTCGCGCAGCGTTCAAACGTGACGCGCGATCACCATGCGCTGCACTTCGCTGGTTCCTTCGTAAATTTGCGTGATGCGGGCGTCGCGGTAATGGCGCTCCACCGCGTAGTCCTCGAGATAACCGTAGCCGCCGTGAATCTGGATCGCGTTCGAGCAGATCTGCTCGGCCATTTCCGACGCGAACAGTTTCGCCTGCGATGCCTCCGACAAACACGGCTCGCCCGCCGAGCGCAGCCGCGCTGCGTGATGCACGAGCAGGCGCGCGGCGTTCAGGCGCGTGGCCATGTCCGCGAGCATGTTGGCGATGGTCTGATGATCCTTCAGCGCCTTGCCGAACTGCATGCGCTCGCTGGCATAGGCGCGCGCGGCGTCGAACGCGGCGCGCGCAATGCCCACGGCTTGCGCCGCGATGCCGATGCGTCCGCCCTCCAGGTTCGACAGCGCGATACGCAGGCCCTCGCCCGCTTCGCCAAGCAGATTCGCTTCGGGCACCGCGCAGTCGTCGAGCGAAATCGGGCAGGTGTCGGACGCGCGAATGCCGAGCTTGTGTTCGGGCTTGCCGACGTTGAAGCCCGGCGTATCGGTCGGCACGATAAACGCGGACAGGCCGCGCTTGCCGCGATCGGGGTCCGTGACCGCGAATACGATGGCGATGTCGGCGCGCGCACCGTTGGTCACGAACTGCTTGCTGCCGTTGAGTATCCACTTGCCGTCGCGCAGCACCGCACGCGTGCGCAGGTTGTTCGCCTCGGAGCCCGCCTGCGGCTCAGTCAGACAGAATGCGCCGATGCGCCGGCCGGTCGCGAGGTCCTGCAAATAGCGGTCTTTCTGCGCGTCGCTGCCGAAATTCAGAATCGGTCCGCAGCCGACGGAGTTATGCACGCTCATCAGCGTCGCACACGCGGCGCAGCCCGCGGCGATTTCTTCGAGCGCGAGCGCGTAGGCCACGTAGTCGGTGTATGAGCCGCCCCAATGCGGCGGCACGATCATGCCGAGAAAGCCGAGCTCGCCCATTTGTCTCACGACGTCCGCGGGCAGTTGCGCGTCGCGATCCCATTGAGCGGCGTTCGGCGCAAGGCGCTCGCTGGCAAAGTCGCGCGCCGCGTCGCGGATCATGCGTTGTTCTTCGGTGTAGAAACTGTCCATGAGCGTGAGTCCTGTGCTTGCGTTCGAAGCAAGTGTAGGCAAGCCGGCCGCCGGCTTCGATGCTCAGCGCGATCATTATGTGTGAGCGCATTTGCCATACTGATACCATGCAGTGCGGCAACGGCCGCGTTTTTGCCGCATTAGAGCTTTTCTGATAAGCAAAACGTTGAGCGCGATTGCCACTTCAACTACCCTGCCGAACCATCGCCGATGAAAACCGAAAAAGGCACCATCTCCGTTGCGCTGGTCAACGAAACGCTTGCGCTCGCGGCGGCGCGCGGTGTGGATGCGCTGCAGCTTGCAGAAGCCGCCGGCATCGCCGCGCCGATGCTGGCGTCGCCGAAAAGCCGCGTGTCGTCGGCGCAATACGGCGCGTTGTGGGTCGGCATCGCACGCGCGCTCGACGATGAATTCTTCGGCCAGGACTCGCATCGCATGAAATTCGGCAGCTTCATCGCGATGACGCAGACGGCGCTGACGGCGCGCAACGGCGCCCAGGCGTTGTCGCGCGCAATCGGTTTCATGCGGCTCGTGCTGGACGATCTCGGCGCGCGCGTCGAGACCGACGCGGAGCGCGTGCGCCTCACCTTCGTCGAACGCGAGGGAACCCGGCCGCCCACGATGTTTGCGTACGCGACGTATTTCATCGTCGTTTATGGGCTGTTGTGCTGGCTGGTCGGGCGCCGCATTCCGCTGATCGAAGCGCGTTTTCGCTGCGCCGAGCCGCCCGCCGCGCACGAGTACCGGCTGATGTTTTGCGACGACATCGCGTTCGACCAGCCGGAGTCTTACGTGGATCTCTCGCCGGCATTTCTCGAGCTGCCGGTGATTCAAACGGCGAACTCGGCGAGGCCGTTTCTGCGCGATGCGCCGGCGAGCTTCGTCGTCAAATACCGCAATCCGGGTTCGCTGGCCGCGCGCGTGCGCAAAACGCTGCGCGCGTTGCCGATGGCGAGCTGGCCCGCCGCCGACCAGATGGCCGCGCGCCTGAACGTCGCCGAGGCGACCATGCGGCGCCGTCTGAAGCAGGAAGGCCATACGTATCAGTCGATCAAGGACGACCTGCGGCGCGACGTTGCGATTGGCGAATTGCAGCAGTCGCGCCGCACGATTGCGGACATCGCGGCGTCGGTGGGCTTTGCGGAGCCGAGCGCGTTTCATCGCGCGTTCCGCAAATGGACCGGCATGCGGCCCACCGACTATCGTCCGGCGCGCGCGGACCTCACGCGGCGCGCGGAATCGGACTAAGCTGTAAGAAGCAGGCCAGTCTTCCTGGAGGGTCGGCCCGCGCCGGTCCGTCTTCGTATCCGTCGACGGCACGCGGCGCCCGTTAGCCATGAGCACGTCTTCACGTCGCCCGTTCCGGCAGTCTGGCGCGCGCCGGCCGTTTATCCGCGGCGGTGTCGCGCGCCGGTTCCTGCGCGGCATGACCGCGTTCGGGATGCTTTTGACGTTCGCGGTTGGGGGTCTGTTTGGGCCTGGGTTCGTACCTGGCTTCGCGTCGGGCGAAGATGCGGCTGTGGCCCAGGCTGCGCCCGTCAGTGGACAGAACGCCGCCGCGCAAGCGCTCAACAGCGTGGTCGTGATTCCCGTCAGCGGCGCGATCGGACCGGCGAGCGCCGACTTCATCGTGCGCAGTCTGCAACGCGCCGCCGACAGTCACGCGCAACTCGCCGTGCTGCAACTGGATACGCCGGGCGGACTGGATACGTCGATGCGGCAGATCATCAAGGCGATCCTCGGCTCGCCGGTGCCGGTCGCGACGTTCATCGCCCCGAGCGGCGCGCGGGCCGCGAGCGCGGGGACCTACATCGTCTACGCGAGCCATATTGCGGCGATGGCGCCGGGCACCAACCTCGGCGCGGCCACGCCGATCCAGATGGGCATCGGCGGCACGGAGCCTTCGGGAGGCAGCACGCCGCGCCTGCCGGGCACGGGCGATCGCACGCCGCAAGCGCCGGCGCCGGCGCCGGGGGCCGGCGGTTCGGCTAGTGGCGTTGGTGGCGCCAGCAGCGCAAGCGGCGCGAGCGCCACGACAAGCCCGGCATCAACCAGCTCCCCCACCACACTCCCGCTCGACACCCAATCGACGGAACTGCGCAAGCAGGTTCACGACGCCGCCGCCTATATCCGCGGCCTCGCGCAAATGCGCGGGCGCAACGCCGACTGGGCCGAGCGCGCGGTGCGCGAGGCGGTGAGCCTCACCGCCGCCGACGCGCTCGCGCAGCACGTCGTCGACCTCAACGCGCGCGACGTGCCCGATCTGCTGCGTCAGCTCGACGGCCGCACCGTCGCAACGAGCGCGGGCAACGTCAAGCTCGCGACGGCGCATGCGCCCGTCGTCACGCTCGAAGCCGACTGGCGCAGCCACTTCCTCGCGGTCATCACCGATCCGAACGTCGCGCTGATGCTGCTGATGCTCGGCATGTACGGCCTCTTCTTCGAATTCGCGAACCCCGGTTTCGTGCTGCCCGGCGTGGTCGGCGCGATCAGTCTGCTTATCGGGCTGTTCGCCATGCAGATGCTGCCGGTCAACTACGTCGGCCTCGGCCTGATCTTTCTCGGCATCGCGTTTCTGATCGGCGAGGCGTTTCTGCCGACCTTCGGTTCGCTCGGCTTCGGCGGCATTGTCGCGTTCGTGATCGGCGCGTTGATGCTGATCGACACGGACGTGCCCGGCTACGGCATCCCGCTGCCGATGATCGCCGCCGTCACCGTATTCAGCGTGCTGTTCGTGCTGGGCGTATCGCAGCTCGCGCTGCGGGCGCGGCGCAGGCCGGTGGTGACGGGTTCCGAAGGGCTGATCGGCAGCGTCGGCGTGGTGCTCGAAGGCGGTCTCGTGGCCGCCTCAGACGCGGCCGCAGACCCAGGCGCGGCACACAGCAACCTGGCCGGCTGGGCGCGGATCAACGGCGAGCGCTGGCAGGTGTCGAGCGCGGTTCCGCTCGCGGCCGGCGACGCGGTTCGCGTGACCGCGCGCCAGGGGCTGACGCTCACGGTGGAGCCCGTCGCCGCCGCGCAGGCGCTCCAACAACAGCAAGCACAGCAACAACAGCAACAACAACACCCCTCTCTCGGAGGAAAAACCTCATGATCGGTTTCACATTCGGCTTCAGCAGCATTCTGATTCTGCTCATCGCCGCGCTGATTGCGTCGTCGATAAAGATCTTTCGCGAGTACGAACGCGGCGTCGTGTTCATGCTCGGGCGCTTCTGGAAGGTCAAGGGGCCTGGGCTCGTGCTGATTATTCCGGTCGTGCAGCAGGTGGTGCGCATCGACCTGCGCACGGTCGTGTTCGACGTGCCGCCGCAGGACGTGATCACGCGCGACAACGTTTCGGTCAAGGTCAACGCGGTGGTGTACTTTCGCGTGGTCGATCCGGAGAAGGCCGTGATCCAGGTGGCGCGCTATTTCGAGGCGACCAGCCAGCTATCGCAGACCACGCTGCGCGCGGTGCTCGGCAAGCATGAACTCGATGAACTGCTCGCCGATCGCGAACAGCTCAACGCCGACATCCAGAAAGTGCTCGATGCGCAGACCGATGCGTGGGGCATCAAGGTCGCCATCGTCGAGATCAAGCATGTGGACATCAACGAAACGATGATCCGCGCGATTGCCCGTCAGGCCGAAGCCGAGCGCGAACGTCGCGCGAAGGTGATTCATGCGGAAGGCGAATTGCAGGCGTCGCAGCAATTGCTGCAGGCCGCGCAGACGCTCGCGCGCGAGCCGCAAGCCATGCAGTTGCGCTACCTGCAAACGCTGACGACGATTGCCGCCGACAAGAACTCGACCATCGTGTTTCCGCTGCCGCGTCGATATGCTGAACGCCGTGGTGGACCGTCTGACGAAGCCACGCGAGCCGTAAGCCGCGCGCACCGTTGCCTGGCGACATCGTAAATTCGCTTGCGGCTGCGCCCCACGCGCTGGCAAGGTATCATCTCGCCCCTACGACGAGAGACCCGCCATATGGATTCCATAAAACGCTATTTCGGCCTCGACGCCGCCGGCACCAATCTGCGCACGGAAGTGCTGGCCGGCCTGACCACTTTTCTGACGATGGCCTACATCATCTTCGTGAACCCGGCGATTCTGGGCGACGCGGGGATGCCGAAAGACGCCGTGTTCGTCGCGACCTGCCTCGTCGCCGCGCTGGCCTCGCTGATCATGGGTCTGTATGCGAACTACCCGATCGCGCTTGCGCCGGGCATGGGCCTGAACGCGTACTTCGCGTACACGGTCGTCAAGGGCATGGGTTTTACGTGGCAAGCCGCGCTCGGCGCGGTGTTCATCTCCGGGTGCCTGTTTCTCGTCGTCACGCTGTTTCGCGTGCGCGAGGTCATTGTCACCGGCATTCCGCACTCGATACGCATCGCCATCACCGGCGGCATCGGCCTCTTTCTCGCGATCATTTCGCTGAAGACGGCGGGCGTCGTGGTCGGCAATCCGGCTACGCTCGTCACGCTCGGCGATCTGCATAACCCGCATGTGGTGCTCGCGATCATCGGCTTTTTCGCGATCGTCACGCTCGACTATCTGCGCGTGCGCGGCGCGATCCTGATCGGCATTGTCGGCGTGACCGTATTGAGCTTTTTCTTCGGCGGCAATCAGTTCCACGGCATCGTGTCCGCGCCGCCGTCGATTTCGCCGACGCTGTTCCAGCTCGACATTCGCGGCGCGCTGTCCACCGGCGTGCTGAACGTGATCCTGGTGTTCTTCCTCGTTGAACTGTTCGATGCAACGGGCACGCTGATGGGCGTGGCCAATCGCGCGGGTCTGCTGGTGGAAGGCAAGATGCATCGGCTGAACCGCGCGCTGCTTGCGGACAGCACCGCCATTCTGGCGGGCTCGATGCTCGGGACGTCGTCGACGACCGCGTATATCGAAAGCGCGTCGGGCGTGCAGGCAGGCGGGCGCACCGGCGTGACGGCGGTCACGGTGGCCGTGCTGTTCCTTGCCGCGCTGTTCTTCGCGCCGCTCGCGGGCGTGGTGCCCGGCTACGCGACGGCGCCGGCGCTGCTCTACGTGTCGTGCCTGATGCTGCGCGAAATGCTCGACCTGCCGTGGGACGACGCAACCGAAGTCGTGCCGGCCGCGCTCACGGCTCTGCTGATGCCGTTCACTTACTCGATCGCGAATGGCGTCGCGTTCGGCTTCATCTCGTATGCGGGACTGAAGTTGCTGACCGGCCGCGCGCGCCAGGTGAAGCTCGTCGTGTGGATCATCGCGGCGATCTTCCTGTTCCGCTATTTCTACCTCGGCAGCGAGTAAGTTCTTGCGAACCGCGGCGTGCCGATGCGCTCAGGCACGCCAGTTCGCTTCATAAAAGCGCACATAGCCGCTGCGCAGCACAACGCATTGCGCGCTCGTCTCAGAGAGCAGACGACGCGTGGCGGCTTCGATGCGCTCGCGGTGCGTGTCGAACGCGCCGACCATGTCTTCCAGACGCGGCGACGCGGCGCCGAAATGATCTTCGAGCGCTTCCGCGGTGATCATGCACTCCACCCTCTGCCCATCGACCAGCGCCGGAAACGCCAGGGTGAGTTCGCGACCTGAATACTCAGGATTTTCATTCGGGAAAAGGATCTGCATGGGAGTCACCTGGAAGTTAGGCGCCGCGCATGATTCGCATGGGTAATGCGCACGCCGGTTACATCTGATCGCGCCCCGGGCTGCCTCCTCCTTGTCCAATGCCGGCGACGCGGGCTCGTCATCCGTCGCATGCGGAAACGCGCCATTCGCACGTCGCGAGGATGATTTGATTCACTTTAGACGAGTTCCTGCGCGGCGCAAGTTTTCCTTTACGCCGCTTGATCCAGGTGCGAAGTTGCCCGCGAATTGCGCACGCGATTGCGCACGAAGCGTGCATGGCGCTTGCGTTCCTACCGACCCGCGCCGGGTGTTTTCCCTGCGACGCGCGCGGCTTCGGCTCCTGTAATATCGGTGTTCGCCCGCAAGCGCGCATGCTGCGCTGCGGCATCGAACGGCGGGCAACGCACCCGCCGCATCCGAATACCGGAGACATGCCTTGAGCCATCGCCCCGCCACGCCGTCCCGCATCGGTCGGCCCGATGTCATCGCGCAAGCTCATGCGCGCTCGCTCGAACTCGGGCTGCGCGCGTCGGAAATGCCGGATTTTCAGCCGCTGCGCCGGCCTGCGCTGCGCGAACTGGTTGAGTGCAATCAGTCGCTGTATACGCATGCGCTTCCGGTCATGGAAACGCTGCATGCGCAGATCGTCGACACGCAAAGCATGGTGCTGCTCACCGACAGCCAGGGCGTGATCCTCCATAGTCTCGGCGACAGCGATTTCGTCGCGAAGGCGAATCGCGTCGCGCTGTGTCCGGGCGTGTCGTGGGCCGAGGCCGACCGCGGCACGAATGCAATCGGCACGGCGCTCGTCGACGGACAGCCGACCGTGGTTCACGCCGACGAACACTTCCTGCACGCGAACCGCATTCTCACCTGCTCGTGCGCGCCGATTGCGGATCCGTTCGGGCGCACCATCGGCGCGCTCGACGTGAGCGGCGACACGCGCGGCTTTCATAAGCACACACTGGCGCTCGTTAGAATGTCGGCGCAGATGATCGAAAATCATCTGTTCTCCAATCAATTCGCCGATGCGTTGCGCGTGCACTTTCACGCGCGCGCCGAATTCATCGGCACGCTGTTTGAGGGACTCGCCGCGTTCGCCGCCGACGGCACATTCCTGTCGGCCAACCGCAGTGCGCTGTTCCAGTTCGGACAAGCGCTCCCCGCGTTGCAGGTGCAGCCGTTCGAGGCGCTGTTCGGCGCCGCGTTCGCCGACGTGTTGCAGCGGATCGCGCGCGCGCCGGGCGACAATATCGTGCTGACGTTGCCGAGCGGCGTGCGGGTTGTCGCGCGCGGCGAGTATTCGGCGCAGCGTTATGTCGCGCCGGCAGCGGATGTTGCCGGCACGGCGCGTGGCTTGACAACGCATGGCGCGCGTCACGCGGCGCGGATTGTGGAATCGCCGTCCAATGTCACGCCAGCCACACTTGAAACACTCGACACCGGCGACGCGCAAATGTCCGCGATTCTGCGGCGCGTCGGCAAGGTGCGCGGTCGCGACATTCCGATCCTGATCCTCGGCAAAACAGGCACCGGCAAGGAATGGCTCGCGCGCGCGATCCATCACGATTCGCCGCGGCGCACGGCGCCGTTCGTCGCGTTGAACTGCGCGTCGCTGCCCGACAGTTTGATCGAGGCCGAGCTGTTCGGCTATGAAGACGGCGCGTTCACCGGCGCAAAAAAACGCGGCAGCGTCGGCAAGATCGTGCAGGCCGACGGCGGCACTCTGTTCCTCGATGAAATCGGCGATATGCCGCTCGCGCAGCAAGTGCGGCTCATGCGCGTGCTGCAGGAGCGCAGCGTGGTGCCGCTCGGCGGCACGCGCGCCATTCCAGTCGATCTGCGGATCGTGTGCGCGACGCACCGCAATCTGCGCGCGATGATCGAGGAAGGCACCTTCCGCGAGGACCTGTACTACCGCATCAACGGACTCGTTGTGACGTTGCCGGCGCTGCGCGAGCGCACGGATCTGGAAGCGCTCATCGCGCGTGTGCTGGAACTTCAGTGCGAGGGCGACGGCGTGCCGCGCCGCGTTTCGCCGCAAGTGCTCGAGCGCTTCATGCAATGCCGCTGGCCCGGCAATCTGCGGCAACTGGCGAACGTGCTGCGCACCGCGAGCATCATGGCCGAAGGCGCGGATCAAATCGAACTCGACGATCTGCCGGAAGACTTTCTGCATGATTGCGCCGATTCGGCGGCGAACGACGACTCGCGCTCGTCTCTGCGAACCTGCGACGACGCGACGGACGGCAATCCAGGTAGCGCTCAGACGCCCGCGCCGTCGCGCATGGAAGACTGGCAGGCCACGTTGATCGCGCAGACGCTTGCGCGGTTGGACGGCAATGTGTCGGCGGCGGCACGCGAACTGGGACTCGCGCGCAATACGGTGTACCGCTATTTGCGGCGGGCCGGCACGACTCATTGAAGCGTCGATACAGCGACGGCCGCCAGGAAAGACCGCGCGACCGTGTAAAGTGTGACGAGCACAGTGACACATTCACACGATGTCCGATTCACACCGCCCACCTGTCGTGCGCGTCGAGCCGCTTGGCCGCAGCTTCGAAGCGCCCGATTCGCTCACCATTCTGGAAGCCGCCGGCTTCGCCGATCTGCGCTTGCCGCGTTCATGCCGCAACGGCACGTGTCGTACGTGCATCTGCAAAATGACGGCGGGACAGGTGCGCTACACGATCGAATGGCCAGGTCTTAGCCGCGAGGAAAAGCAGGAAGGTTATATCCTGCCGTGCGTCGCGATTGCCGAAACCGATGTGGTGATCGAAGCGCCGGACGCTGTGGAGCTGCAGTCGTCGTCGCCGCGTTGAGAGAAGCGAGGCTTATCCCCTCAATCGATCCTGGCGAAGCGCGGCATCGTCGCGCCTTCATGCTCGATCTGCTCGAAAAACACCGACGCCGGACGTGTCCAGATCGTGCCGTTGCTCGCCTTGTAGACGATCATCGTGACAGTCGGATCGGATTCGAGCGTCGCCTCGCATATCAGTTCGTAGAGGCCGCCTTTGTAATGGCGGTAGCGCGTGATTTCAGCCATCGAATTCTCCTTGGGTTGGACAGTGCCACGACTCAACCGCCTTCCTTCATCTGCTTGAGGATTTTGTAGACGGTTGCGCGGCCCATCGTCAGCACGGCGGCCACATAGTTCGCCGAACTGCGGCCGCGAAACGCGCCTTGCGCATGCAGCGCCTCGACGATCTCGCGCTTGTGTTCGCGCGTGAGCGCGTTGATGCCGATCTGCCGCTCGCGCAGCCACGTATGCAGATACGTGTTGATGCGGTCCTGCCAGTCGTCGCGGAACAGGTCTTCGGCGGGTGCGTCGGTCAAATTGCCGCCGCGGATGAACAGGTCGAGCGTGGAACGCACGTCTTCGAACACCGCGATATTGAAGTTGATGCACAGCATGCCGGCCGGCTTGCCGTTGTCGTCGAACAGAATGTTGCTCACGCAGCGCATGCGCCGGCCGTCCCAATTCAGCTTCTCGTACGGGCCGATGGTGCGCCCGCGCGCCGCATAGTGCACTTCGTCGAGCACCGAGGGACCGCCCACTTCGAGCTTCGACAGATTGTTCACCAAGTACGCGATGGTCTGGTCGCGCAGATCGTGGATCACGACTTCGGCGCACGGATAGAAGAGCGCCGCGATGCCGTCGGCGATGGGAGCGTAGCGCTCGAGCAGCAGGTCTTTCACGGGGGTCGCGGTTGTCTGGCGCATTGGATGACGATGTGACGGTGTTCGGGGGCGCGTGCTGCCTCGCGCGGCAACTCGCCATTGTAGCGACCGGCCGGCCCCTCTGTTCGTGGATGGAACTTTTTACTATCCAATCAGACGTATTTAGTGCATCATATTGGAATAGTTGTATTCCGCATTCGCAGCCTGGCTGTCTCATACCGCATCTGCGCAACACCCCCGACTGTTCGACCGCCGCCCGTCGGCGATCCCGTCACTCCGGCAATGCGCCGCCAGCATTAGCCGTCGCGAGTTGTGTAGCTGAGTTGTTCAGCTGAGTTTCAGCTTTCACCCGCCTGGTGTCCGCGCGACATCAGCGTGTTTCTTCTCCATCGAATCCGCGAATTTACGCGGCGCGCTCAAGCCCTCGCTATCGGGCCTGCGCTAACTTTTTCAATGGCGGCGCGCCTTTCCGGTGCTGCGCTGCCCGGCCTGCGGTGCCGCGCGTAACACGCGTGACATGCCGGCCACGTATTACAGGACATCTATGCTAATGAACTCGGCAGTCAAGACGTACAAAGGTTATGAGATTCACCCGCTCGTCTATCCGCGCCGCCCCACCGACGGCCAGACGAGCCGCAATCCGGACGCGGGCTACGACGCGTCGGTGCGCATTTGCCGCGTGGGCGCGAATCCGGCCGCCGAGGGCCGCGTGTTCCGCCTGCAGTATCTGTTTCCGTTCGACGGCACGGGCAAGGCGCGCATCGCGTGCATGGCTCACGCCGAGCAACTGATCGACGGCCGCGTGGACGGCCAGTCGGTCGCCGATCTTTGAGCGGTCACGGCGGCGCATAAGCCGTTGCCGCACGGCGGGCCTGCCGCCCGCTTGCAACCGTATCTGATGCAGCGCCGCCCGCAAGGCGTCGCGCAAACCCTTATCCCATCGACCAGGAGTTATGCATGGCGAAAGAAGAACTGCTTGAACTTGACGGTATCGTCGACGAAGTACTTCCGGACAGCCGTTACCGCGTGACGCTCGACAACGGCGTCGTGGTTGGCGCTTACGCGTCCGGACGCATGCGCAAGAACCACATTCGTATTCTCGCGGGCGACCGCGTGACGCTGGAACTGTCGGTCTACGACCTGACCAAAGGCCGGATCAACTTCCGTCACAAAGACGAGCGTGCAGGCGGCGGCGCCGCGCGCAGCAATTCGCAATTCCGTCGCCGTTAAGGCGAGCGGCACGCGCCGGCGGTTTTTTGCGCGTGCCTGCGTGGGCCTCTGCCTTGCGGCCCTGGAGTAACGTTGTACGCGAAGCCATTGGCGCGCCTTCTCGAGTTCGGCCCGGTTCGAACCTGAGCGGCGCGCAGCGGCGGCGCTTTTTAGGCGTTTTTTAGCCGATCTCTTGTCGCGACGCTCGTCGCGATGTCTTCCGAGTTGTTGCCTGCTGCCTCGCGGTTCTTGTCGCGGGTTCTGTTCGTCTCGCCTTCTTAAGAATTCTCAAGAATCGCCCGCTGTGCGCCGCTTCGGTGCATCCGCGACGCATGCCCTTTCCCGGTGCGCCACTCGTCACGAAAAAGCTCGGCCTCAGTGCGTAATCCCTTCGTACACAAGGCTTCGCGGCCACTGGCATCCAAGTTGCTTTAACGATGTTCAGCCGTCGATTGCCACTACCCCATGCTGCGTGTCCTCCTCGTCACCGATACCGATAAGCCGATAGGCGACCTACGTGACGCGCTCGCCAGGCTCGGTTACGAGATGCTGGCCAGCACCGCGACGCCGCACGCGCTGCACAGCGCGGTTCAGAGCGAGCGGCCGGACGTCATCATCATCGATACCGATTCGCCCTCGCGCGACACGCTCGAACAGCTCGCGGTGATGAACGCGACCGCGCCGCGTCCGGTGCTGATGTTCAGCCACGACTCGAACCAGCAGTTGATCCGCGATGCCGTCGGCGCGGGTGTGACCGCGTATCTCGTCGAAGGGCTCGAAACCGAGCGGCTCGCCCCGATTCTCGAAGTCGCGCTCGCGCGCTTCGCGCAGGGAATCGCAACTGCGCGAACGCCTCGCCCAGGTCGAGAACGAACTCGCGGAGCGCAAGCTGATCGACCGCGCCAAACGCCTGCTGATGGATCAGCAGAAAATCACCGAGCACGCCGCCTACGCCACGCTGCGCAAACGCGCGATGAACCAGGGTGTGAAGCTCGCCGAGGTCGCGCGCGCGGTCGTCGCGGCGGCTGAATCGCACAAGTGAAGCATGCCCATGAACTCCGTTAGCTCACTCGTATCCTCGTCGGCTTCGTTGTCGGCTTCGTCGTCCACATCCGGCCAGCTCGAGAAAACGCACCTGCGCCTCGGCTTCGTCGCGCTGTCCGACGCCGCCCCGCTCGTCGCCGCCAAGCTGCTCGAATTCGGCCACGCGCATGGCCTCACGCTCGAACTGTCGCGCCAGCCGTCATGGGCCGCCGTGCGCGACAAGCTGCTGTCCGGCGATCTCGACGCGGCGCATACGCTCTATGGCCTCGTCTATGGCGTGCAACTCGGCCTGGGCGGTCCGCAAACGGACATGGCCGTGCTGATGGTGCTCAACCGCAACGGCCAGGCGGTGACCTTGTCGAACCGTCTCGCCGATGCGCTCGCCGCACACGGCACGTTGCCGAAGGCGCTCGCCGCGCTCGGCCGCAAGCCGGTGTTCGCGCAGACCTTCCCGACCGGCACGCACGCGATGTGGCTGCATTACTGGCTCGCCGCGCAAGGCGTGCATCCGCTGCGCGACGTGGAAAGCGTGGTGATTCCGCCGCCGCAGATGGTCGCCGCGCTTGCCGAAGACGGGCTCGACGGCCTGTGCGTGGGCGAGCCGTGGAATGCGATGGCCGAAGCGCAAGGCGTCGGCAGAACGGTCGCTTATACGAGCGAAGTGTGGCCCGACCATCCCGAGAAAGTGCTCGCGTGCCGGCGCGATTTCGTCGACCAGAATCCGAACACGGCGCGCGCGCTCGTGCGGACGATGCTCGAAGCGTGCCGCTGGCTCGACGGCCCCGGACATCGCCACGAGATCGCGCGCTGGCTCGCGCGGCCGGAATTTATCGGCATCGACGAAGCATTGATCGCCGCACGTTTCGGCGACGCGATTCCTGAGTCAGTGCCGCACGGTTTGCCGGTGCGTTTCTTCGACGATGGCGCGGTGAACTATCCGCAGCCATTCGAGGGCGCCTGGTTTCTGACGCAATTCGAGCGCTGGGGAATGATCGACGCACGCGCCGATTACGCGCAAATCGCCGAGCGCATCAATCAGACGCAGTTGTATCGCGAGGCGGCCGCGCAGGTGAAAGTCGCGGTGCCGGCGCAAGAAACCACGCAACGGTTCATGGACGGCGCCACATGGAATAGCACGACGCCGGCCACGGGTTTCGCACGCAGTTTTCCGATTCACAGATAACGCATCGATAACCCACGGGCAACGCAGCGATAACGCACGAGCCCGCCTCACGCCGCCCCTTGCACAAGCGCAGGAAACCACACGCTCACCACCAGCCCGCCGCCGCGCGCATCGCCCAACTCGACGCGCGCGCCATGAACCCGCGCGATCTCGCGCACAATCGACAACCCCAACCCGCTGCCCTCCACCGCCTGCGTCGCCTCGCTGCGGTAGAAGCGCTCGAATACCGCATCGCGTTCGCTCGCGGCAATGCCCGGCCCGTTGTCGATCACCTGAAGCAAGGGCTCGCCGTGCTCGCACGCGACCCGCACGGTAATGACCGAGCCATCGCCCGAATAACGGATCGCGTTGTCGATCAGATTGCCTACCAGTTCCGCGAGCAGATCGGATTGCCCCGTCACGTCGACGCGCGTCTCCTGCTCGAAGCCGAGGTCGATGCCGCGCGAGCGCGCCACCGGCGACCAGTCGAGCGTCACGCTGCGCGCGACCTTGTGCAGCGGCACCGCGGCATGCCTGACCGTGTAGCCGCTGTCCGCATCGAGCCGCGACAGCGACAGCAACTGCTGCACGATACGCACCGCCTGCTGCACCGCGCGGTTCAGCCGCGCCGCAAATGGACGCCGTGACGCCTCGGGCCCGCATTGTTCGCATCGACGCCATCGAGCCCGCGCTGCGCCAGTTCGGACTCCGCCTGAATCACCGCGAGCGGCGTTTTCAACTGATGCGCGGCGTCGTTGAAAAAGCGCCGCCGCGATAGCTGCATCTTCTGCGTGCGGCCAATGTACTGGTTGATCGAATCGACGAGCGGCGCGACCTCGCTCGGCAAGCCGACGGTATCGAGCGGCGTGGGATCGTCGTCGGCGCGCGCCGCGACTTTCGCCGACAGACGATTGAGCGGCCGCAAGCCGCGCGCGACACCGAGCCACACGATGCCGAGCGCGAGCATCACCAGCAAGCCTTCCTGTTGCAGCGAGCCGGTAAGGATCTCGCGCGCCAGCGCCTGGCGCGCCTCGATCGTTTCGCCGACTCTCACCAGCACCACGCGCGTTTGCGCACTCGGCACGTCGTGCACCGGCAGCCGCAGCATCGCGATGCGCAGCGGCCGGCCGCGAAATACATCGTCATAAAACTGCACGCTGTACGGCTCGGCCGGCACCTTCTTCGTTTCTGGCAGATCGGGATAACCGGTTACCACACGGCCATGTTCCTCGCGAATCTGATAGTAGATGTTGCCGCCGCCGTTCGATTCGAACATCTCGAGCGCGAGATAAGGCAAGTCGACTTCGATGCGACCGTCGCGCAGACGCACGCCGTCGCGAATCGAGCGCAACGAAAATTCGAGCGTGCGATCGAATGCCGCATGTGCCGCGTTCATTGCGCGTTGATAGGTGAGCCAGGCATCCAGCGCGAGCAGCAATAACAGCGGCACCAGCAGCCATAGCGCGACCCGCACGCGCAGATTCGGCCGCGTCATGGCGTCCTGGCTTCGAGCAGATAGCCGAGCCCGCGCAGCGTGACGATGCCGACCGAACTGCGCTCGAGCTTCTTGCGCAAACGGTACACGTAGATTTCGATCGCATCGGCATTCACCGATTCGTCGAGCCCGAAAATTTTCTCCGACAGCGTTTCCTTGTTGATCGCGCGGCCGTTGCGCAGGATCAATACTTCGAGTACCGAACGTTCGCGCGGCGTGAGCGCGAGCGGTTCGCCGTCGAGCGTGAAGCCGCGATCGACGCTGTCGTAAACCAGCGTGCCGCATTGCGCGACCGATGCCTCCTGACCATGACCGCGGCGCAGCAGCGCACGCGCGCGCGCTTCGAGTTCGGTGAGCGCGAAAGGCTTCGCGAGATAGTCGTCGGCGCCGAGATCGAGGCCGCGCACGCGCTCTTCCACCGAACCATGCGCGGTCAAGATGAGCACCGGCACGGCATTGCGCCGCGCGCGCAAACGGCGCAGCACTTCGAGCCCGTCGAGCTTCGGCAAACCGATGTCGAGGATCACGAGTGCATAGTCCTGTGTGCGCAATACGTGATCGGCAGATTCGCCGTCATGCATGCAGTCGACAGTGAGTTTGGCATTGGTCAGCGCGTCGGTTAACGAGCGGGAAAGAATTGGATTGTCTTCGACAAGCAGCACACGCATGAACAGAATCCCAGGGAAATCCATGAGGCGAATTCGTCCATTGTGACGCATTTCCCTCGCAAATTGAAAGCGTTCAGAAAGCGCGCGTCTCTTACCATTCGCCTTCACAAAATCAACATGATGTTTTCTGGAGGAAGACGTGCATATCTCTTTAAAGCTTCTCGCCGCCGCTGCCGCATTCGCCGCACATTCGACGTGGGCAGCGTTCCCAGCCGGCTATCCGGGCGATTATCAGGCCACTGTCGACGCAGCGAAAAAAGAAGGAAAACTGATCGTCTACTCGGTCACGGACACCGCGCTCGTGCGTCCGCTGATCAAAGACTTCGAAAGCCTGTACGGCGTGAAAGTCGAGTACAACGACATGAACAGCACCGAGCTGTACAACCGCTACATCAGCGAAAACGCGGCGAGCAGCACGAGCGCCGACGTGCTGTGGAGCTCGGCCATGGACCTGCAGGTGAAGCTCGTCAACGACGGCCTGATGGCGACTTACGAATCGCCCGAGGCGAAGCAGTTGCCGCAATGGGCGCAGTACCAGAAGCAGGCGTACGGCACGACCTATGAACCGCTCGCGATCGTCTACAACAAGCGCCTCTTGTCCGCGGGCGAAGTGCCGCAGACGCGCGCGGACCTCATCAAGCTGCTGCAATCGAAGCCCGATCAGTTCAAAGGCAAGGTCACGACGTACGACATCGAGAAGTCCGGCGTCGGCTTTAACTATCTGACGCAGGACGCGCGCGTGAACCCGCAGGTCACGTGGGATCTCGTCAAGGCAATGGGCGCGACCGGCCCGAAACTGCAATCGAGCACGGGCGCGATGATGGAGCGCATTTCGTCGGGCGAGAACCTGATCGGCTACAACATTCTCGGCTCGTATGCGCTCACCAAGGCCAAGAAAGATCCCTCCATCGGCTATGTCTATCCGAAGGACTACACGCTGGTGGTGAGCCGCCTCGTCACCATTTCGAAGAAGGCGAAAAGCCCGAACGCCGCGAAGCTGTGGGTCGACTATCTGCTGTCGCAGCGCGGCCAGACCCTGCTCGCGAATCAGGCGAGTTTGTTCTCGATTCGCTCCGACGTGGAAGGCGAAACGTCGATGGCCGGCCTCACGAAGCAGCTCGGCGATTCGCTGAAGCCGATTCCTATCGGCGCGGGCCTGCTGGTTTATCTCGACCAGTCGAAGCGCCTTGAATTCCTCAAGCAATGGCAACAGTCGATCAAGCGCTAAACCGTCGCGCCTGACATAGAGGCGCATACGTTCGCGCCGCCACGCGCGAACGTCTCTGCTTTTTCGTTGAACACCTGCCGATATGCGGCTTTTGCGCCGCAGGGGGACACTCATGCTTTTTACTAGCGCAACCGGGCCTCGCGACGCCGCGCCGCTCGCGGCTGACGACGGCCCCATCGGCGCATTGCCGCGCGGCCGTCTGCAACCGTTGGCGGGGATGCTGCGCTGGCTCGTCGTCGCCGTGCTGACGGTCGCCGTGGCGCTGCCGCTCGGCTTCATCCTGTTTCAGAGCGTGCTCAATGCGCCTTTCTTCGACGCCAACCGCACGCTCGGCCTCACGGGTTTCGAATTTATCTTCAGTGATCCTGATTTCTGGTCCGCGCTGAAGAACTCGTTCGTGATCGCGAGCGGCATGCTGTTCATCTCGATCCCGCTCGGCGGCATTCTCGCGTTCCTGATGGTTCGCACCGACCTGCCCGGCCGCCGTTGGCTCGAGCCGTTGCTGCTCACGCCTGTCTTCGTTTCGCCGATGGTGCTCGCGTTCGGCTACGTCGTCGCGGCCGGCCCGGTCGGCTTCTATTCGGTCTGGTGGAAGACGCTGTTCGGCAGCGCCGAAGCGCCGTGGACCGTCTACTCGATTCTTGCGATCACGGTAATCGTCGGCCTCACGCATGTGCCGCACGTGTACCTGTATTCGTCGGCGGCGCTGCGCAATCTCGGCTCGGACGTCGAAGAAGCCGCGCGCGTCGCGGGCGCGCGCCCGTTTCGCGTCGCGCTCGACGTGAGCCTGCCGATGACCTTGCCCGCCCTGCTCTTCGCCGGCGTGCTGGTGTTCTTCCTCGGCTTCGAAGTGTTCGGCCTGCCGCTCGTGCTCGGCGATCCCGAAGGCCACCTCGTGCTCGCCACTTATCTGTACAAGCTCACCAACAAGCTCGGCGTGCCGTCGTATCACCTGATGGCCGCGGTCGCCGTGTGCATTGTCGCGATTACGTTTCCGCTCGTGCTGCTGCAACGCAGCCTCCTCAAGCGCGCGAACCGCTTCGTCACCGTGAAAGGCAAGGCCGGACGTCAGACCGTGCTGCCGCTTGGCGCATGGCGTTGGGTCGCGCTGGCGATCGTCGCGCTGTGGCTCTTGTTGACCGTGTTCGTGCCGATCTCGGGCATCACGCTGCGCGCGTTCGTCACGAACTGGGGCGAAGGCGTGAATCTCGCCGACGTGCTCACGCTCGCCAACTTCACCGAACTGTTCGAACAGGACAACCTGGTTCGCGCGATCCTCAACACGCTCGGCATCGGCATATTCGGCGGCGCGCTCGCGGTGGGCTTCTATTCGCTCGTGGCGTTCGCCGGCCATCGCCGCAACGACTGGGCGACGCGCCTGCTCGATTACCTCGTGCTGCTGCCGCGCGCCGTGCCCGGTCTGCTCGCCGGCCTCGCGTTCCTGTGGATCTTTCTCTTCGTGCCGGGTGTGAAAGAGCTGAAGAACTCGATGTGGAGCATCTGGATCGCGTACACGGTCGTCTGGCTCGCGTACGGCATGCGCCTGATCCAAAGCGCGCTGCTGCAAGTCGGCCCCGAACTCGAGGAAGCGGGACGCAGCGTCGGCGGCACGCGTTCGCGCGTCAGTCTCGACGTGACGCTGCCGCTCGTGCGCTTCGGCCTGCTCGCCGCGTGGCTACTGATCTTCATGATCTTCGAGCGCGAATATTCGACCGCCGTCTATCTGCTGTCGCCCGGCACCGAAGTGATCGGCGCGCTGCTCGTGTCGCTGTGGGCGACCGGCGCGGTCGATCAGGTCGCGGCGCTTTCTGTCATCAACATCGCGATGGTCGGCGCCGGGCTCGGCGTGGCCCTGCGCTTCGGAGTGAAACTTCATGGATAAGCTCTCGGTCGACAACCTCTTTCTGAGCTATGGCGACAACCCGATTCTCAAGGGCGTGTCGTTCGAACTGAATCCGGGCGAAGTGGTGTGCCTGCTCGGCGCGTCAGGCAGCGGCAAGACGACGCTGCTGCGCGCGGTCGCCGGTCTCGAGCAGCCTTCGTCGGGGCGCATCGAACTCGACGGCAAAGTGTTCTTCGACGGCGCCACGCACGCCGATCTGCCGGTCGAGCAGCGCTCGCTCGGTCTCGTGTTTCAGTCGTATGCGCTGTGGCCGCATCGCACCGTCGCGGAAAACGTCGGCTATGGATTGAAGCTGCGGCGCGTGTCGGCGGCCGAGCAGAAAAAGCGCGTGCAAGGCGCGCTCGATCAACTCGGTCTCGGTCATCTGGCCGCGCGCTATCCGTATCAACTTTCCGGCGGCCAGCAGCAACGCGTCGCGATTGCGCGCGCGCTCGTCTACAACCCGCCCGTCATTCTGCTCGACGAACCGCTGTCGAACCTCGACGCCAAATTGCGCGAGGAAGCGCGCGCCTGGCTGCGCGAATTGATCGTGTCGCTCGGTCTCTCGGCGCTTTGCGTGACGCACGATCAGACCGAAGCGATGGCGATGTCCGACCGCATCCTGCTGCTGCGCAATGGCCGTATCGAACAGGAAGGCACGCCCGCGGAACTGTACGGCGAGCCGCGTTCGCTTTACACCGCGGAATTCATGGGCAGCAACAACCGTATCGACGCGCGCGTGGCCGCCATCGACGGGGAGCGCGTGACCTTGGCCGGCGACGGCTGGCAATTGCAGGCGCAAGCGCGCGAAGCGCTGAGGGCCGGCCAGCAGGTGCAGGCGGTGATTCGCCTCGAGCGCGTGCAGGTCGCCGACGGTCCGGGCGCGAATCGCCTCGAAGCGGACCTGATCACGTCGATGTATCTCGGCGACCGCTGGGAGTACCTGTTTCATTGCGGCGAGCTGCGTCTGCGCGCATTCGGCAACGTGCCGCGCGCGGCCGGGCGCCACTGGATCGAATTCCCCGCGAACGATTGCTGGGCGTTCGCCCACGCGAGCTGACGCACTCACCCACCGAAGTAAAAAAACCAGCTACAGGAGACTGTCGATGAAGTTGAGCATCAAAAGAACGACCTTCGGCGCGAGCCGCGCAGGCCTCGCGTATTTCGCGGGCTTTGCGGGACTCGCCGCATTCGCGACCGGCGTGCACGCGCAATCGAGCGTGACGTTGTACGGCATCGTCGATGCGGGCGTCGAATACGTGAATCATGCGAGCGCGGACGGCGGCGCAACGCGTCTCGTGTCGGGCGGCAAGAATACGTCGCGCTGGGGCCTGCGCGGCGTCGAGGATCTCGGCGGTGGATTGAAGGCCGTGTTCCAGTTGGAAAGCGGCATCAACATCGCGAATGGCCAGTTCGACGACGGCCCCGGCGCGATCTTCGACCGGCGCGCGACCATCGGCCTGAAGAACCGCTTCGGCCAAATCACGCTCGGCCGCAATTTCACGACCACGTACGACTACATGCTGCAGTTCGACCCGATGGGTTATGCGCCGAACTACTCGTGGGCGACCTCATCGACGGCAACGGGCGGCCGCAAGGACGGACTGTTCTCGCGCTCGGCCAACGCTGTGCGCTACGACGGCACTTTCGCCGGGTTTAAGTTCGGCGCGATGTACGGCTTCGGCAATGTGCCCGGCAGCATGAAATCGAGCTCGAAATACGACTTCGGCCTCGGCTACGAGAACGGCCCGTTCGCCGCCGTGGTTACCTTCGACCGTCAGAACGGTGCGAACGACAGCGTCACGCCCGCGGACACCACCAACTACATTCAGGGCATTCATGCCGGCTTGAGTTACGACTTCGGCCCGGTCAAGGCAATGGCCGGCTATCGCAACTATCGGCGCACCTTCCACACGGCCACGCCGACGCTGCGCAGCGACATGTACTGGATCGGCGGTCAATACGAGGTGACGCCGTTCTTCTCGCTGTTCGGCGCTGTTTATCATCAGGACATCAAGAACGCGAGCGACGCCGACCCGACGCTCTTTTCGCTGCGCGGCCAGTACGCGTTGTCGAAGCGCACGGTGCTGTATCTCGCGGGTGGGTATGCGATGGCGAAGCATGGCAACGCCGTCAGCCTGTCGCGCGATCTGACCGGCGCGGCGGATACGCAAGCGGGTGTGACGGCGGGTATTCAACATCGGTTTTGAGCGGCCGAGTTTAGTTCGCGTGTGACTTGCGACGCGAATACATGGCGCTCCGCCGCGATCAGCGCATCGTGGCGGAGCAAAAAAAGGCCCGACGCGCGGCCGAGCCTGTAAAAGATGGAAGCGCCGGTGCACGGCGATGATTCGACAAGACATGAAGCCGCTGCACAGACACCACCATCTGCGTGGACTGGTAAAAAGTTTTCCGTCAGGAAGAAGTCCCCGGTAAAGGACTCGAAACGAGAACCGCGGCGACAATAAGCACACCGGCCAGCACGACCGACTCAACCTGAAGTACTCGCGCAAAGCGCCTCAATGCAACGCGCGACTGCATCGCATGCGAGCCCTTCAATGACATGAGTACTTTCGGCATTTCAACGATCCGGTTATGTCCTCCAAGCGCCGCTGCAATCAGCACAAGCGCGAGCTTCAGCACAAGAACCTGCCCGTAAGTCGACGTCCAGAGATTGACGGGACTGTTCACGCCGCGCCAACCGTTGTACGTGCCAGTGATAGCCAGCATCGCGAGCGCAACAGTGGCTGCGTTTGAAAGCGATTGCACGAATGCCGCGCTATTGGGCGCGTCGTCTTCCGGGGCCTTGCCTATTCGCGGCACGACGATACTGGCCGCCACAAGCACGAGGCCGACCCATACGCTGATAGCAAGCACGTGTACCCAGTCGGCCCATACCGGCGGCGAAAAAGTACCGGCATCGACCGGATGTCCCGTATTGCTTCTCGCCAGGGCCGCGCCCGCAGTGGCGAATGCAATGACGACTGCGTATGGCCCGCGCTTATGCACGTTCGCCAGCAGAAGCACAAGAACGACGAGCAGTAGAACGCAGTTCACGAGCCAGGCATGACCGAACCCGGTCTCCTTCAGCATCGATACGACTGCCGGCCCGGCTTCAAACAAAGACGATTCACTCATTAGCGCGCAGTGAGCCCAGAAAGCCGAAAAGCTCGAAAGCAATACAACTAACGCCGAAATCCTCATGGTCGTCAGGAGTCGCCGACTGACGCCCGACTGCCATCGCGACGCGCGTCGCGACAACCACATGTCACTGAGCATCGCTCCGATAAGCACGGCAAAGCTCACGTTTTGCAGCGCTACCGATATCAGCCGGACAACGCCGAGGAAGCCTTCGTTCATCACTTCACCGCGAATGTGTAGATGCCTTTGGTCTTGTGCGCGTCATGCGTCATCACAGCCCATTGCACGGTGTACGCACCCGAAGCGAGCTTCGGGATCGCGACGGCCAGTACGCGCGGATTGGCGGCGTCGACGGTTGCTTTTTCTTTAGTAACGGGCGCGCCGCTCGCATCGGCGACCTTGATGGTGCTGAACGAAGACTCAAGGTCCTCGTTGAACGTCAGCCTGAGTAAGTCGGGCGATACATCGACTGTGCTGCCGGCCGCCGGCGTCGCCGTTTCCAGCTTGCCGTGCGCAAACGCGAGCGCGGGTGAAAGCACGAGTGCAGTGGTTGCCACCGCACCAAAGAACGTTTTTCGCATGTTGGTATTCATGATGTTGCCTCCCGGAATTTAACGAGGGCGCCGTGCGTGCGTCATGGGCGGCGCCCATTGCACGTCACTGCTTTTGCAGGCTCGTCACGGTCAGTGAGCCATCGACTTCTTCGGCGACGAAATCGATCTTGTCGCCGACGTTCACCTGAGACAACATCGCCGGGTCTTTAACCTTGAAAACCATCGTCATGGCTTCCATGCCAAGGTTCTCCAGGGGACCGTGCTTGATGGTGAGTTTGCCCGCGGCGGTATCCACCTTTTTAACTTCGCCATGCGACATGCTTTTGTTCGCGTCCGCGTTCACGTCCGCGCTTTGCTGTGCGCCACTCGCCATGTTCATGCTTCCCATATCGGCGGCTGCATAAGCGGTCGCGGAAACCGAAACAGCACAACACATTGCAATGAAAGCCACTACGTTCTTCATACGTTCCCTCAACAGTCAAAGTGATAAAAAATCCGGCCGAGTCCAATCATCCGGCTTCGGGCTAATTCAGCTTTCCGGCATTTCGCCGGTGTACTCGTACGCGACGGTTCCCTTCGGGTGTTTGAACCAGCCGGGGTCGCGATAATCGTTGCGGCCGAGACCGTCGCGCACTTTCACGACGCTGAACATGCCGCCCATTTCCAGCGGGCCAAATGGTCCCGTTCCCGTCATCATCGGCAGCGTGTTGTCCGGTAATGGCATTTCCATATTGCCCATCGCGCCGCCCGTCGCGCCCATCGCCATGTAGTCCGGCACCAGCTTGTTGATGCGCTTCGCGAGATCTTTTTGCGGTACGCCGATCAGGTTGGGAACCTGATGCCCCATTGCATTCATCGTGTGATGCGACTTGTGGCAATGAAACGCCCAATCGCCGGGCCGGTTAGCGGTGAACTCGATCGCGCGCATCTGCCCGACCGCGACGTCGGCGGTGACTTCGGGCCAACGCGCGGACGGAGGAATCCATCCGCCATCGGTTCCTGCCACCTCGAAGCTGTATCCGTGAAGATGGATCGGATGATTGGTCATCGTCAGATTGCCGAAGCGAATGCGCACCCGGTCGCCGGTGCGAACGGGCAATGGATCGATGCCCGGAAACACACGCGCATTCCACGTCCACATGTTGAAGTCCGTCATTTCGTTCACGCGTGGCGTGAAGCTTCCTGGGTCGATGTCGTAGGCCGACATCAGGAACACGAAGTCGCGGTCGACCGGCATGACGCCGCGATCCTTCGGATGAACGATGAACGTGCCCATCATGCCCATCGCCATCTGCACCATCTCGTCGGCATGCGGGTGATACATGAACGTGCCGTGTTTCTCGAGCTGAAACTCGTAGACGAATGTCTTGCCAGGCGGAATATGCGGTTGCGTCAGACCGCCGACGCCGTCCATTCCGCACGGCAGCAGCATCCCGTGCCAGTGAACGGTCGTGTGTTCCGGCAGCTTGTTGGTCACGAAGATGCGGACCTTGTCGCCTTCCACGGCCTCGATGGTCGGGCCAGGCGCCTGGCCGTTATAGCACCACAGGTTCGCCTTCATGCCCGGCGCCATTTCGCGCACGACCGGCTCGGCGATCAGATGAAACTCCTTCCATCCGTTCTTCATGCGCCACGGCAGCGTCCAGCCATTGAGTGTGGCAACGGGCGTATAAGGCCGGCCATTGGGCGGGACGAGCGGCGGCTGCGTGGCGGTTTTTTGCATCGTTGGCGCTTCTGGAAGCGAAGCCGCGCCCGCCTTGCTGACCAGCGCTGCACCGAGCAGCGCAGCGCCTGAGCCGCCAAGAAAATTTCGACGTGACACCATGTTCATTTACCTTCTGAATTCGTCGGCGACGCCGGTTGAGTTGCGGACATCGCGGCAAGCGGCGGCAGACGGCCACCAAGCGACTGCTGCAGGTCCGTCTCGGCAACCCAGTAATCTTTCAGCGCATCGATATATCCGTTGACGGCCGCGACCTGATCGCGCGAATCGGCGAGCAGTTCGAACACGCTCGCGAGCATGCCGTTGTAGCGCAGCAGCATTTCGTCAGAGATGGTCTTGCGCACGGGCACGACTTCGTCGCGGTAATGCTTCGCGACGTCATAGCTCGTGACGTAAGCGGAATACGACTCGCGTACTTCGGAGCGTGCATCGATTGCCGTCTGTGCAAGCCGGTTAGCCGATTGCATGTAGATGGCTTCGGCGCGCGCGGTCTTTGCACTGCCCCAATCGAAGAGCGGAATCTCGACGCTGATTTCGTAGCCGCGCTCATGTCCCTTGTCGGTCTCGAAGTTGTTGAGATAACCGACGTCGAGTGCATTGACGAAGCGCGTTGCTTTCGTCAGTCCCAGAGAACTGGCAACGCTTTCCGTTCTCAGCTTCGCGGCCTGAATGTCCAGCCGATTTCGCATCGCAAAGCTCTCGAGATCGTCGAGTTGAGGCTTTTCCTTTGGCAGTTCCGGCAGACGGTCGGGCAGTTCGAATTGCGTTCCCGAACCCCATAAGCCGATCGCGCGCGTGAGCTTCTCGCGCGCCATGACTGATTGCTGCCGGGCTTTTGCGAGTTGCGCGACGGACTCGGCATAAAAGGCCTGCTCGCGCGCGTAGTCGAGTCTGCTGAAGTTGCCCGCCTGGCGCATGCGCAGCGCGAGTTCCGCGCCGGCTTCGGCCGAGTCCTTGACCTGCTCCGCGTAGAGCGCAGCCTGTTGCGCAGCCACCGCGTTCACATAAGCCTTGCGGGCGTCGGCGGCCACGGCAAGCATCGCATTGGCCGTCTCGAGCTTCGTCTGCTCGAACCGCCGCCCTTCGACGCGTGTCGCCAAAGGCAGCGTAAGCAGACCGAGCACGCCCATCGAGAAGGTACGGCTAATGCCGAATCCATCGCTCCAGTGCGTTCTGCTGAACGTGAAGCCTGGATTCGGCAGACGGCCCGCCTGCACGAGATCGGCCTCCGAGACGCCCAGCTCTCCGTAAGCCGCCTGAAGCCTGCGGTTGTTCAGCAACGCGAGTTGCACCGCGTCGTCCATGCCGAGCGGCTTTGACAGGAGTTCCCGCGTGCGCTTGAAAACGGCTTCGCGGTCTTCGTCGGTCTTCACATAGACCGCATCCTTGCCGAGCCGCTGCGATGCAGTCGTCGATACGGCGCCGAAGCCGCCGTCGTTTGAAAACGTTGTGCAGCCGGTGAGCAGAATCGCCGCGACGGCGATGTACGCGACGCGGGTCTGCGCGAGGTGACGCATCATTTGGAGTCACCTCCATGCTCGGATGCCGCATTCGCGTGCTGCCCGTGTTTCGCGTGTTTCGCACCGGTCGCTGCCCGGCTCGGTGCCACTTCGCGATTGAGCTGTTGCCAGCTCGGCGCTTCTCCATCGTGCCAGGGCTTGTAACCGTCGAATGCCGACGACGTTGCAGGCGGCGGCACCGAAGCTCCCGCATCGGCCGGGTCCGGCAAGGTCGTCGCGGCGTGCGCGAGCAGCGGCAACGCCGCGGCCGCGCCAAGCAGCGCCACAGAAATTTTTTGCATGAGTTGTTCTCGTCGTGAATCATCCGGAGGCCGGTTGCCGGTCTCCAGGAACATGCCCGTTGCAGCGAACGGCTGCGAGGGCGCGGACTAGACGAGAATCGAGCGGGGAGGTCGTTCAATGCCGCCCGTCAGGAACGACACGACGGGCGCGGAAGAAGACGGGGACAAGAAGAAGTGAGCGGTTTCAGCCGTGGGCGGCAGGATCGGCACGAACAGCATGACTGCACCGGAACAGCACGATGCGCAGGTTGCGCACGCGTGCCCTTGATGACCATCGTGGTGATGATCGCCGCTTGCGTGAAGATGCTCTGCACCGGACATGGCTGCATGATGCTCGCCGCCTTCCGGCGCAACATGCGCACTATGATGATGCGCCTGGCCGACGCCACATTTCATCGCGACGGCCGCGAACGACTGAGCCGGAAGGCTCAGTGCAAGCAGAACGACGATGAAGAGTTTGCGCCAGTAGTACATGGGGCCGGAGTCTAGCACGCGATTTTGGGCGGTTGTAAGCTGAAACGTGTCAACGCGTAACGGCACGGCCGACGCTCAGGACCAAAGCTTACTGCGGGCCTTCTGACGCCGCGATGGCCACGAGATGACTGATTTTTCATGCTCGCGAAGATGAAAAAAATGTCATGCTCCCGTCATCTCACGACTGCCGAGCCATGTCTAAGCTGACCACACTCCCCTCCTTCCGCGAAAAGATGGACCGTTGACCGATGCGCATACTCATTATCGAAGACGAGCCGAAGATGGCCGCCTATCTCAGGAAGGGACTGGTCGAGGCGAGCTTTACGGTGGACACTGCCGACAACGGCGTCAACGGTCTGTTCCTCGCGTTGCACGAGGAATTCGATCTGATCGTACTCGACGTGATGCTTCCCGGAATAGACGGCTTCGAGTTGCTTCGGCGGCTGCGTAAGGAGAAGCAGACGCCGGTTCTTCTGCTGACCGCGCGCGACACGGTCGCGGACAAAGTCGAAGGTCTCGAGTTGGGCGCGGACGATTATCTGTCCAAGCCTTTCGCCTACGCCGAGTTCCTCGCCCGAATCCGTTCGCTGCTGCGGCGGGCGCCGCGCGCGGTCAAGGACGTGCTGCGCATCGCCGACATGGAAGTGGACTTCATCAAGCGACGGGTGAAGCGCGGCGATCTGCGCATCGACCTGACAGCGCAGGAGTTCTCGCTATTGCAGTTGCTCGCTGAAAGGCAGGGCGAAGTACTGACGCGCACCTTCATCACGTCGCAGATCTGGGACATGAATTTCGACAGCGATACCAACGTGGTCGATGCCGCCGTCAAACGCCTGCGTGCAAAAATCGACAACTCGTTCGAGACGAAGCTGTTGCACACGGTCCGTGGAATGGGCTACGTACTCGAGGATCGTTCGTGACCGCGAGAAAGGCTCCCTACTCGCTTCTCAAGCGATTGACCGCTGCATTCGCGGTAGCGGCGCTTATCGTATTTGCGCTCATGGGTGCATTCCTTTATCGCTCGCTATCGCAGGAATTGCAGCGGCGCGACGACATTGAGATTATCGGCAAGCTCGCGCAGTTTCAGCAGTTCGTGCGCGATGCCGGATCGATTCACGCAGTTAAAGCGGCGCCCGCAATTTTCCATGAAGTGCTGCTGTCGCATCCCGGCGTCTATCTCGGCATTTTCGACGCGCAGAATCGCGTGCTGGTAGAGCACGTTGGCCAGGAACATCTTGATCTTGCGGCTGCGTTTTCCGGCAAGCACGCTGGCGGCAGTCCGTTCACCTGCGAGATCGCGTCAATAGGTTCATCGCGCTGCATCTTCTCCGGGGCAACGCTGCCGTCGCATGAAACCGTGCGTGTGGTGCTGGTGCGCGCCGCCTCCGACCGGCAATCGCTTCTCAACAGCTATCGCGTCGACGTGCTGATTGCCGTCGCGCTCGGCGCCGCGCTCGTCAGCACCGTTGGCTATGCCGTTACGCGGCGAGGACTGTCGCCGGTTAAAAGCATCGGCCGTCAGACTTCACGCATCGAGGCGCACAATCTGAGCGAGCGGCTCGATATACACGGCGGACCCGTCGAGCTTCAGGCTATTGCGCTATCGGTCAATCGGATGCTCGACCGGCTGGAACGCGCATTCGTGCGTCTGTCGCAGTTCTCATCCGACCTCGCACACGACATGCGAACACCGCTCGCCAATGTCATCAGCTCGTCGCAGGTCACGCTGTCTCGCACGAGAACCATCGACGAATACGAAGCACTGATCGACTCGAATATCGAAGAGTGCGAGCGGCTTCAGCGGATGATCGAGAACATGTTGTTTCTCGCGCGCAATGAAAACGCGCAGCAGCTTATTCACGTGGTCAAGTTGGACGCGACGAGCGAATTGAGTAGGCTCGCATCGTATTTTCAGGGCCTCGCGGAAGAAGCCGGCGTGAATCTCGCCGTGGATGGAAATGCACAATTATCCGCGGATGCGACGCTGTTCCGGCGCGCTGTCAGCAACCTGATGTCCAACGCACTCGACCATGCTTTTGCGGGCTCTTGCGTCGAGTTGCGCTCGTTCGAATCGCCGAAGTACTCGGTCGTCGAAGTGACCAACCGGGGACATGCGATTGCGCCCGAACACGTCGAGCGGATTTTCGAACGTTTCTATCGCGTCGACGCGTCGCGGCACCGTTCAGCCCGAAATGCGGGTCTCGGCCTTGCTATCGTCAAATCGATCATGGAATTGCATCGTGGCAAAGTCGAGGTCGCGAGCAATGACGAGCGCACCACTTTCACGTTGTACTTTCCGCGTCCGGTCGACGTATAGCCAGTTCAGAAGTTTTCCAAGCAGGAGGTTGCGATGCAGATAGTTACTGCTCTCGGTCACGCGCTATGGATGGCTTTCACCATGCTGTGGCAGATCTTCTGGGGCCTCAGTCTCGGCTTTCTTTTCTCTGCCGTGATTGAAGTCATCGTCTCGAAGTCGGAGATGTCGAAGCTTCTGCCCGATTCATCGGCCAAAACGCTGACCGTCTCCGCGCTGTTAGGCGCCGCGTCGTCCTCGTGTTCTTATGCGGCAGTTGCGATGGCCCGCTCTATTGTGCGCAAGGGCGGCGACTTTACCGCCGCAATGGCGTTCCAGTTCGCCGCAACCAATCTGGTGCTTGAACTCGGCGTTTTGATGTGGGTACTCATTTCGTGGCAATTCGCCGCCGCTGAGTTTATCGGCGGCCCGATCATGATTGTCGTTATGGTGCTCTTCTTCCGTTTCTTTCTTAAAGACTCGCTCAAGCGCGACGCGATCGAGCAGGCGGACAAAGGTATTGCCGGCAGTATGGAAGGCCATGCGGCGATGTCGATGAGCGAACAGCAAGGCACCTGGAAAGAACGCCTGTCGTCCAGAGAGGGATGGATAGCGATCAGTCACAGCTATGCGATGAACTGGGCGATGTTGTGGCGCGACATCGGCGTTGGCTTACTCGTCGCGGGAGCTTTGGGCGCATGGGTGCCCGACAGCTTCTGGCAGAAGTTCTTCCTCGTCAGCCATCCAACGGCCGCGATGATTTGGGGCGCGTTTGTCGGGCCACTCATTGCCGTCGCGTCGTTCACGTGTTCCGTAGGCAATGTGCCGCTTGCAGCAGTACTTTGGAATGGAGGCATCAGTTTCGGCGGCGTCGCGTCTTTCATTTTTGGCGATCTCATCATCCTGCCTATTCTGAATATCTACAGAAAGTACTATGGTGGACGAATGACCGCTTTTCTCGCCGTGACGTTCTACCTTGCGATGGTGTCGGCGGCACTCGTTGTCGAAGCTCTGTTCCAGGCGCTAGGCTGGGTTCCGCACGAGCGGCATACGGCTGTCGTGGATGCAGCGATTACCTTCAACTATACGACGGTACTGAATATCGTCTTTGGGATTGTGGCTGTCATTTTGACGGTGATCTTTTTTAAAACCGGCGGGCCAGAGATGATGCGCATGATGGAGGGCGGTGCGCACCATCATGCGGACCATTACGGCCATCAGCACCATCACGGGCGCTCGGAATGACCTTCAGAGAGCGCCCAGCGGGGCGTTCTCTGCTCTGATTCACGAATCTATCGCGTTGTATTCGCCCCGCTCTAGAAATTGAAGTTGTCGATATTGCCGGCATCGAATGTGGTCGGCGGTCCGAGAATGATCTCGCCTTGCGGGCCGATGGTGCGCTTGCCGAGTTTGCCCGCATCGAACGACTCGCCCTCCTTGCCGCTGATCGTGCCCGACGCGAGCGCCGCCGCTGCATAGCCCGCGAGATAACCCAACTGGTTCGGGTCCCACAACTGGAATGCCTTCACGGTGCCGTTCTTCACGAACGCGCGCATCTGGTTCGGCGTGCCAAGACCGGTCACCGCCACCTTGCCCTTGCTCGACGACGACGAGATATAACGCGCCGCCGCAGCGATGCCCACCGTGGTCGGCGCGACGATCGCCTTCAGGTTCGGATACGCCTGCAACAAACCCTGCGTTTCGACGAACGACTTCTGGTCGTCGTCGTTGCCGTAAGCGATCTTGACCAGCTTGATCTTCGAATACTCGGGCTTCTTCAGTTCCTCCTGCATCCACTTGATCCACGTATTCTGATTGGTCGCATTCGGCGTGGCCGACAGCACCGCGAATTCGCCCTCACCGCCTATCAGCTTCGACACGAGTTGAATCTGGCCGCGGCCGATGCCTTCCGCGTTCGCCTGATTGACGAACAATTGACGACCTTCAGGCGCCGTGTCCGAATCGAACGTGACGACCTTGATGCCTTGCGACATCGCCTTCTTCAGATACGGCACGACCGCGTTCGCGTCGTTGGCGGCGATCACGATCGCGTCCTGACGCTGGGTGATCAGCGTGTTGATGTATTGCACCTGCGACGACGCGCCCGCATCCGACGGACCCACCACCTTGCCCACGCCGCCGAATTCCTTGATCGCGGCGAGGCCGCCGTCGTCGGCGATCACTTCATACGGGTTGTTGATCTGCTTCGGCAGGAACGCTATTTTCAGGCCGCTTTTCAGGCCCGCGGCGGGCGCCGCGCAACTGATCGCGAGCAATGCGACGCACAGCGCGGCCGCGCCGGTGTGACGAAGAGGTTTGAACATGAGGTGTCTCCTGCTTGTTGTTGGACGTGGTGATGTCCGGGTTTGGTGGTCAAGCAATGGTCACGTTACGGGGAAGAAACCGACTTCGCGATGAACCGCCGGTCGCGTGCCGCGCGCCAGCGCGCAACCAGATTCGGTATCAGCACCGACGCAAGCAGCAGCACGCCGGTGACGATGGTGAGCGTCTCGCTGGACACGTCGTCGAGCGTCAACGCGTTTTTCAGCACGCCGATAATCAGCAGCGACAGCAGCACGCCGATCATCGAGCCGCGTCCGCCGAAAATGCTCACGCCGCCGAACAGCACGGCCGCGATCACCGACAACTCGAAGCCTTCGCCGTTATCGCCGCGCGCGCTCGTGAAGCGCAGCGTGTAGACCACGCCGGCCAGCGCGCTCATCAAACCCGACAGCACGAACAGACGCAGCCTGATCTTCGCGACCTCGATGCCGGAGAACGCGGCCGCGGTCGGATTCGCGCCGATCGCATAGAGGCTGCGGCCAAACGCGGTAGCCTGCAGCAGCACCGTAAACAGCACGGCGCCGACGATCACGATCGCAAACGGCAACGGGATGAAAGTCGCGCCGAGCGTGTCCATGCCGAACGCCGTATAAGCAGGCGGAAAATCGGCGACGGCCTGATCGCCGAGCAGCACATACGCGAGCCCGCGAAACAGCGCGAGCGTGCCGATCGTGACCGCGAGCGACGGCAGGTTCAGCTTCACGATCACGAGGCCATTGAGCAGCCCCGCGACCGCGCCCGCGACCAGCACGAGCGCGATCACGACCGGCATCGGCAAGCCCATATGCCACAGCACGCCCATCAATGCACTCGATGCGCCGAGCACCGAGGCCACCGACAAGTCGATTTCAGCGGCGACGATAATCAGCGTCATCGGCAGCGCCATCAACGCGATCTCGGTGAGATCGGCCAGCACGTTGCTCAGATTTGCGCCGGTCAGGAACACGGGCGACAGCATGCGTCCCAGTGCAAGCGACAGTATCAGCACGATCACCAGCAGCGCTTCCCATTGCAGCGGCGTTTCGCGTTTGCGCGTGAGCAGCGCGGAATCGGGTTTAGCCATGATCGCGTTTCCTCATCATGCGTTTGGCGACGGAGCGCGCCAGCAACGTATCGGCGGTGATCGCGGCGACGATCAGCGCGCCTTCGATCGCCTGCTCCCAGAACGGCGAAACGTGCAGCACGACAAGCGCAATGCTGATCACGCCGAGCACGAGCGCGCCCAACGTTGCACCGAGTATCGTGCCGACGCCGCCTGTAATCGCCACGCTGCCGACCACGGCCGCCGCCACCACTTGCAGTTCGATGCCCTTCGCGGTGCTCGCATCGACGGTGCCGAAGCGCGCGAGCCACAATGCGCCCGCGAAGCCGGCAATCGCGCCGGACAGCAGAAAGCCCGCCATCACGCGCCGCTCGACATTCACACCGGCAAGACGCGCCGCTTCAGGATTCGAGCCGATCGCATAGTGCTCGCGTCCGCCGCGAAACTGCTTGAGGTAGATCGCGAGCGCGAGCAGCACGACGGCCGCGATCAGCGCGAGCGTCGGTATGCCGAAGAAAGTGCCTGTGGCAAGGCGCGAATACGCTTCGGGCAAGCTCGTTGCGTTGATCTGTCCGCCATGCACCCACGCATAATCGGCGCCGCGAAAAATGTACAGCGTGGAGAGCGTCGCGACGAGCGACGGCACGCGGCCCACCGCCACGAGCAACGCGTTGATGCCGCCCGCGACGAGGCCAATCGCGAGTCCCGCCGCGAGCGCGACGATTACCGGCATCTGCGGAAACGCAACGTAGAGGCTGCCCACTGCATACGCGCTGATGCCGACCGTCGAGCCCACCGACAGGTCGATATGACGCATCAGGATCACCACGGTCATGCCCGCGGTCAACAGGCTGATGATCGACACGTTGAGCAGCACGTCACGCAGATTCTGCAAGTTCAGGAACTGCGGCCTCGCGAGCGCGGTGCCCACGATCAGCAGAATCAGCACGACGAAGAGCGTCGTCTCGCGGCTCTTCGCGAGGCTCGCGACGAAGCCGCCTGGCGTACTCGCGGAGCGCTTCGAAGATGGCGGCGGCGTCTGCACCGGCGCGGCATGAGTCGATGAGTGGCGCATTATGCGGCCCGTCCCAGCGGTGGAATGGGTTGTCCGAGTGCCGCGGCCATGATGCGTTCCTCGTCGGCCTCGGCGCGCGCGATCTCCGCGCTGATGCGTCCTTCGTGCATCACCAGCACGCGGTCGGCCATGCCGAGTACTTCAGGCAATTCGCTCGAGATCATCAGCACCGCCATGCCGTCCTGCACGAGTTCGGCAAGCGCGCCATATACCTCGGCTTTTGCGCCGACGTCGATACCGCGCGTGGGTTCGTCGATGATCAGCACTTTCGGGCCCGTTGCGAGCCACTTGCCGAGCACGACCTTCTGCTGATTGCCGCCCGATAACGTGCCCACTGGCGCATGCGGATCGCCTGCTTTCAGACGCAGCCGCGTGCCCCACTTGTTCGCAAGCTGCGTCTCGCTGCGCGTCGTGATGAGACCGTGTCTGACGAGCCGGCCGAGCACCGTCATCGACGCATTGCGCGCGATGCTCAGCTCCAGCGCGAGCCCTTGCTGGCGTCTGTCTTCGGGCACGAGCGCGAGTCCCGCGCGCACCGCGCCGGCTGCGTTGCCTGCGGCAAGGCGCTTGCCGCCGACCAGGATTTCGCCGGCATCCAGCGGGTCGATGCCGAAGATCGCGCGCGCGACTTCGCTGCGCCCCGCACCGACGAGACCCGCGAGCGCGACGATTTCGCCTGCGCGGACATCGAACGAAATGTCCTTGAAAACGCCGACGCGCGTGAGGCCGCGAACCGACAGACGCACTTCGCCGGGCGGCCGCTCCGCTTTCGGATAGAACGTTTCCAGATCGCGGCCGACCATTTTTGCCACGATGGCGTCGGTGTTCAGATCGGCGGTGAGGCCGTCGAACACCTTCGCGCCGTCGCGCATGATGGTGACGCGCTGCGTCAGCGCGAACACCTCGTCGAGCCGGTGCGTGATGAAAAGAATCGCCACGTCCCGCTCGCGCAGCTTGCGCACGATTGCAAAGAGCCGTTCGACTTCGGGCAGCGACAACGCGGCGGTCGGTTCGTCCATGATCAGCACGTTCGCGTTCAGCGACAACGCCTTGGCAATTTCAATCACCTGCTGATCCGCAATCGACAAACCGCGCACCAGTTGATCGGCACGCAGATCGACACCGAGCGACGCGAGCAGGCCGTCCACTTCGCGGCGCATCGCGTCGTACTGAATGCGGCCGATGCGGTCCACGGGCTGCCGTCCCATGAAGATGTTTTCCGCAATCGACAGGTCGAAGAACAGCGTCGGCTCCTGGTAGATCACGGCGAGTCCGGCATCGCGTGCTTCGGCGGGCGTCGCAAAGCGGCGCGGCGTGCCGTCGACGAGCATCTCGCCGCTATCGGGCTGATGCACGCCCGCGAGAATCTTCACGAGCGTCGACTTGCCCGCGCCGTTTTCGCCGAGCAGCGCATGCACTTCGCCGGGCCACAGCACGAGATCGCCGTCGGACAGTGCGCGCACGCGCCCGAACGATTTGCTCGCATGCCGCAATTCGAGCCTCGGCTGAGCGGTTGAGGGTTGCTGCACTGCGTGTCTCCTTCGTTTGCGTTTATCGGGCGCTTTTGTTTTTTTGCCGCGGTTTTTCAGATCCGATAGAAGCGCTCCGCGTTGCCGCAAAAGAGCGCCTCTTTCTCCGCGACACTCGCGCCTTCCACAATCGCGGCATACGCATGCCACAAATCCGTATACGACCCGAACAAACGGTCGACGGGAAAGTTCGACGCGAACATCGCGCGCTCGGCACCGAACGCGTCGATTGTCTCGAGCACATAGGGCCGCAGGCTTTCCACCGTCCATTGATGATCGAACATCGCGAGTCCGCTGATCTTCACATACACGTTGCTGCAACCGGCGAGCATGCGCAGGCCGTCGCGCCACGCGCGATAACCGGCGACGCTGCTTCGGTCCACGAACATGCCCGCATGATTGACGGCGAACAGCGTGTCCGAATGCGCGCGCGCCAGAGCGGCGGCCTCTTCCATTTGCGACGGATACAACTGCAAATCGAACGACATGCCGTGACGGCGCAGCAACGCAAAGTTCTCGCGCCACTGCGGCTCGCGCATGTAATGGCGGCCGACGTAATCGAACAATCTGTTCTCGTGCACATTGAGAATCTGCCGCACGCCGCGCGTATTCGCAAACGACGCATGCGCTTCGAGCACCGCGGGCGCATTCGGCGAAGCGAGATCGACGGCGGCGACGATCGCGTTCGGCATGCCGCGCGATTCGGCTCGATCGGCGATGCCTTGCAGCCAGCGCGTTTCCTCGACGGGATCGGCGGGATCATGATTGGCTTCGACATGCACGAGTTTTTTCACGTCGATGTCGCCCGCTTCTGCAAGCAGGTTATCGAGCAGATAGTCGTGCTTCAAAGCGCGCGCGTCGCCGACGAACGACACGCCCGGATTTTCCAGCCAAGGGTAACGGTGCGTCTTCAGATCCCACAGGTGGATATGCGAGTCGACAACCTGCATGCGATGCCTCCGTCTTTATAGCGTGGCAAGCAATCAATTAGCTGAGCGAACTCAGACGAAACACCTGTTCGAGCGGCTGCTGAAGCGGCGTGTGGTCCGCGGCGGTATGCATGATGTCGGCCATGTAATCCCACCATTTGCGCATGACTTCGAGTTCGGGAAGCGCGTCCATCGTGTGATGCGTGGTGCGCGTGAGCACGGCAAAAAGATGATCGGTGCCGGGATCGAAGAAGATGCGGTACTCGTGCACGCCTGCGTTGTGCAATGCGTCAACCAGTTCCGGCCAGATCTGTGCGTGCCGGCGCTCGTATTCCTCGCGCATGCCGGGGTTGAGCACCATCCGGAAAGCGATTGTCTCCATTGCGGCTGTCTCTTCGTTGTCTGTTCGTTATGGGCGCTTTCGCGGCGAAGCGCCTGCAAAGACTATAATTCGAGCGTCGATAGCATCTCAATCCGTTGTTGGGATTGGGCGATCCACAATCCGAATCGCACCGGGATCATGAGCCAACTCTCAGCAACCGTCGCACTCGTCAATCGGCTCAAGTTCAAGCACCTCGCGCTGCTCGTCGCGCTCGACGACGCGCGCAATCTCCATCAGGCCGCCGAAGCCGTCAACGTCGCGCAGCCGAGCGCGAGCCGCATGCTCGGCGACATCGAGGAAGCGTTCGGCTTTCTGCTGTTCGAACGCAATGCGCGCGGCATGACGCCCACGCCGCTCGGCGTCGTCACGCTGGCCTACGCGCGGCGCGCGCTCGCCGAACTCACGCGTTTCGCCGAAGACCTCGAAGTCAAGCGCCGCGGCGGACACGGCCAGTTGACGGTCGGCGCGATCATGGGCGCCGCGCCCGATCTGATGGCGATGGCGGTGGCCGCACTCAAAACCGAAAGCCCCTTGCTCAACGTGCGCATACTCGGGGAAACCAGCGACCAGGTCGTGCAGTTGCTGCATCGCCGCGAAGTCGATCTCGCGCTTGGACGGCTGACGAGTCCCTTGCAACACAACGATTTCAGTTTCGAGCCGCTCGCGCGCGAAACCTTGATGCTCGTAGTGCGCTCCGTACATCCGCTCGCGAGCCGCGCGCGCATCACGTTGCGCGAACTCATCGACTGGCCGTGGGTTGCGCAGCCTGTCAGCAGCCCGGCGCGCGTGCTGTTCGAGGAAGAACTCGCGCGTGCGGGGCTCGCGACGCCCGTCAATCTCACCGAATGCGCGTCGATCTTCGCGACGCTGCAATTGCTCGAGAACTACGATGCGGTCGCGATGCTGCCGGAGTCGGTCGTGCGCGATCACCTGCGCGGCAAACTGCTGGTCGCATTGCCGCTCGAAATCGGCAAGAGCCTTGCGGGTTTCGGCATTCTCACGCGCAAGGAAGAACCGCTCGCCGAGCCGGCGCTGCGCTTCATCGAACTGCTGCGCGGTTTCTCGCGGCGCCTCACACGCGATGGCGGCACCACGTCCACGCTGGCCGCGAATGCTTCCGCACCGGTTAGCTGAAATCGGCATCGCGCGTCATTGCAGATTGACGAACAGCCCGCCGTCGACCAGCAGCGCCGCGCCCGTCACATAGCGCGCACGGTCGGACGCGAGAAACACCACGCAGTCCGCCACGTCGTCGGGACGGCCGAGGCGCCCAAGCGGAATGCGCTTTTCGAAGTAGGCTTTCTTCGCTTCGTCGGCGAGGTCTTCCGCGTTGAGGTCCGTCGCGATCGTGCCTGGCATCACCGAGTTGCAGCGGATGCCATACGGTCCCAATGCAACCGCACACGACTGCATCAGCGAGTGAACGCCGGCCTTGGTCGGCGTGTAATGCGTCTGCATGCCGCCGCCGACGAGCGCGCTGATCGAACTGGTCGCGACAATCGCGCCGCCCGTGCCCTGCGCTTTCATTTGCTGCGCGGCGGCTTGCGTGACGTAGAACGCGCCATTCAGATTCACCGCGACGGTGGACTCGAGTACTTCCGCCGGCATGTCGAGAAACGCATGGAACGGGCAGATGCCGGCGTTGCTCGCGAGCACGTCCACCTTGCCGAACGCCTGAACGGTTTCGCGCACCAGTTGCTGCCCTGTCTCGCGCGCGGCGACATTGCCTTCAATCGCGATCACGCGCCGCCCGAGCGCCTCGATTTCCTCGACCACTTCGGCGACCGCCGAGCGGCGTCCGTACGACGCGTCGTTATCGCCCCAGTAGTTGATCGCGACGTCCGCGCCTTCCGTTGCGCAGGCAACGGCTATCGCGCGCCCGATGCCGCGCGAACCGCCGGTGACGATCACGACCTTGTCCTTGAGCAGCACGTCATTCTCCTTCGCTGATTGAATCGAAAGAAGCGCAGCGCATTAGCGCGGGTAAGGCCGCACCAGCGCGCATTCCGGATTGAGCCGCACGCCGAAGCCCGGCGTGTCGGGCACTTTCATACGTCCATTGACGGGCACCGGTTCGTCGAGCAGAAGCGGCGTGAACATCGGCACGACTTCGTCGGCTTTGGGCGCCATCATCAGAAACTCGGAGAACGGCGAGTTATGACGCGTGACGACGAAATGATAGCTATACACCGACGAACCATGCGGCACCACCATCACGTTATGCGCATCCGCCAGCGCCGAGATCTTGATGAGCTCGGTAATGCCGCCGCACCAGCCCACGTCCGGTTGAATCAGATCGCAGCATTGCATCTCGAGCAGCATGCGAAAGCCCCAACGCGTCGCCTCATGTTCTCCCGTCGACACCATCATGCCGCGCGGCACGTTGCGCCGCAGTTCGGCGTAACCCCAGTAGTCGTCAGGCGACAGGCACTCTTCTATCCACTTGAGTCCGTACTCGTGCGCGGCATGCGCAAGCCGCGTCGCATACGGCACGTCGAGACTCATCCAGCAGTCGTACATCAGCCAGAAGTCGTCGCCGACGCGGCTGCGCATGTCGGCAAGTTTCTCGAGGTTGAGCTTGAGTCCCGCTTCGCCTTCGGCGGGACCGTGCTGCAACGGCAGTTTTCCGCCGATAAAGCCCATTTCTTTCGCGAGATCGGGACGCGCGCCGGTTGCATAGAACACGAGTTCGTCACGCACCGGACCGCCTAATAGCTGATACACCGGCTCCTTGCGCACTTTCGCGAGCAGATCCCACAGCGCGAGATCGACGCCGGAAATCGTATTGAGCACCACGCCTTTGCGCCCGTAATAAAGCGTGGCGTAGTACATCTGATCCCACATCTTCTCGATGTCGGTCACGAGCTGGCCTTCGAGAAAACGCGCCAGATGTTTTTCGACGATGAATGCGCCGATCTCGCCGCCCGTCGTCACCGCGAAGCCGACTGTGCCGTCGCTCGCTTCTATTTCGACGACCAGCGTGCCGAGTACATTGATGCCGAACGACTGACGGCTCTGACGGTACTCGGGATAACGCGCCATCGGCGTCGAGATGTGATCGTCGATCCAGTGTCCGCCGGGTTGGTCGTGATAGTCCGCTCCGCCGCCGCGGACGATGAAGGCACGCACGTGCCGGATTGTGGGCATGGCCATGAGAGAGAGGCTCCGTGATGGGCGTCGAAGGTGTCGCCGGGAATGCGCCTAGCGGGCGCGATGCAGCAGGTCGTGAAATGAATCGGCAGGCTGCGCGCCGTCGCGGCGCAACAGCGTGCCGATCAGCAGCGCAGCGAGCAGACTGGACGCGCCGAGCACGACCAGTCCCGCCGATGTGGAGGAAAACGCGCGTTCGGCCGCGGTGCGCAAGCTCGGCGCAATGAAACCGCCGAGGCTGCCGAGCGAGTTGATCAGCGCGATGCCGCCCGCGGCGGCCGCACCGGTCAGGAGGCGCGTCGGGAATGTCCAGAACAGCGGCTGGGCGGCAATGAAACCGCTTGCCGCACAGCACAGCGCAATGAGCCCGATGACCGGGTTATGCGCGAGCCCCGATAGGCCGATGCCGAGACCCGCCATGACGAGCAACGCGGAAGCCCAGCGACGATGCCCGCCCGTCCGATCCGCGCGGCGCGGCACGTACCAGGTGACGGCGAGCGCACACAACCACGGCAATGCGGCGACGAGTCCGACGTGAAAACCCACGGTCGTTCCAAGCAAAGCGGCCACCTGTTGCGGCAAATAGAAGATCACGCCATAGACGCTCATCTGAATCAGCAGATAGATGAGCGACAACAGCAACACGCGGCGATCCACCAGCGCGGCAAGAATGCGACGCGGTCCATGTGCCGAGGCTGCGCGCGCGTCTTCATCGAGCGCCGCGCGCAAGCTCGTGCGTTCGTGCGAATCGAGCCAGCGTGCGTCGTCGGGACGATTGTCGAGATACCAGAAAGCCCATATGCCGACGAGCGTGGCGAGCAAGCCTTCGACGAGAAAAAGCCACTGCCAGCCCGCGAGGCCGAACGCGCCATGCAGTTCGAGCAGCGAGCCCGACAACGGACCGCCGAAGATAAACGCCAACGGCGCGCCGAAATAGAACATGCCGACGGCGCGGGCACGCGCACGCTGCGGAAACCAGTGTGCGAGGTAATAGATGACGCCGGGAAAGAAGCCTGCTTCGGCGACGCCTAATAGAAAGCGCAGCGTGTAGAACATCGTCGCGGTATGCGCCATGCACATCGCCGCCGAGACGAGTCCCCACGTCACCATGATGCGGCACATCCATGCTCGCGCGCCGACGCGATGCAGCAGCAAATTGCTTGGCACCTCGAACAATGCATAGCCGACAAAGAAAACGCCCGCGCCGAACGCAAAGGCCGCGTTCGAAAGCCCGGTGTCGTGCTGCAGCGCCTTCTGTGCGAAGCCAATGTTCGCGCGGTCGAGAAATGCCAGCACGTACATCAATAGCAGGAATGGCAGCAGCCGGCGCATGACCTTGCCGGTGATCGCCTCCAGCGAAGCGCTCGCTTGCGGGTCCATGTCATCTCCTTCGCGCAGCTCGCGTTCGCGGCCTCGCGGTTCTTGTGTGATGTGACGCGTGCGCCTTGAGCGGCGCCGCGTTGGACGCTCAGTAAGTCGCGCGTCCGCCCGACAGATCGAATACCGAGCCGGTGCTGAATGCGCAGTCTTCGGAGGCGAGCCAGAGAATCAGCGACGCCGCTTCTTCGGGGAGAAGAAAGCGGTTCATCGGGATCTTTGAAAGCATATAGTCGATGTGCTGCTGCGACATTGAATCGAAGATCTCGGTCTTTGCGGCTGCGGGCGTGACCGCGTTGACGAGAATGTTCTTCGTCGCCAGTTCCTTGCCGAGCGATTTTGTGAGGCCGATGAGCCCCGCCTTCGACGCGCTGTAGTGCGACGCGTTCGGGTTGCCCTCTTTGCCCGCGACCGACGCGATATTGACGATCCGCCCATAGCCTTGCTTGAGCATCTGCGGGACGACGGCGCGGCAGGTGAGATACGGGCCGATCAGATTGACGTCGATGACGCGCCGCCACATCTCCGGCTCCAGTTCCCATGTCGTGCCGTTGCCGCCGGTAATACCCGCCGAATTAATCAGCACGTCGATCGCGCCGTGATCGAGAACGGTCTGCGCAACCGCACGCTGGACGGCCGCTTCCTGGGTAAGTTCGACGGTGACCGCGGTCACCTTGCCGAGTGCGCTGAGTTCGCGCTGACTGCGCGCGAGCCGCTCGCCGTCGATGTCCCATAGCGCGACCGATGCGCCCGAGTTCAGCGCCCGTTGCGCCACCGCATAGCCGATGCCGCGCGCGCCGCCCGTGATGGCGACAACGCGTCCTTCCAGATCGATTCGGTTCATTCGCGTCTCCAGCGTCCGTGTTTTCGTAGTGGGCTTTACGCCAATATACGGGCGCCGTGATGCGGCAACAATCCGAGAAATGGAAAGGTCGATAACAAAACTGGATCGGTGGGAGGGCCGTGCGGACGCGCGGCACGATTGGTGGTTCTTCGCAAAAGAAATGTGTTCTGTTGCAAACAAACCTGTTCCAAGCTTTTAGTGCAAACAAATCTGTTCCTGCGCTATCTTCCTGCCGCGACCCTTGCAAACAAACCTGTTGCCAGCCACCCAAACCTTTGTTTTTATAGAGTATTTTTAGCTCAAGTATAAATCATCTGAGAGGACTGCAAGGTCCGGGGAGGACGAGCGGCCGGCCTTTAGGAAGAGTCGCCATGAAGGCAGTCCGACGAACTGCCAGACGGCGCCCAATGAGATCAATGGTTTGCGAGAATTAATGCAAACAAATCTGGTCGGCGAGTTGGGGTTTGCAAATAAAAGATGTTCTGGTACGGTCGAAGGACTTCGATAACCCCGGTGCTTCTCGACATCCGCTCCTCTTTACGCGCAGGCGGCTGGAAAAAAACTGCCGCAGCCCGGAAGCACCGCCCCACAGGCGCAACTTGCAGCGCTCGTACACTAAGAAAGCTCGTGTTCCGCACAATTGTGAGACGGCGGTGGCGGCATGGATGCAAAAATGCGAGCCGGGATGGCTCGCATCAGATGGAAGAAATACAAGGAGGCGATGCAACCCGGCGTTGCCGCACGCGCCAATACGTAGCAGCGATACCCCACGCCCGCATGCCTTCAGAGTATTGGGCTACAGGTTCCTACTAGCGCGGTAGAACGGCGTTGAAAGTTCACGCGACCGCGCCAAATCGGGAGCTACACCAGCGTGCAATCATCAGCTCACTAAAACCAGTCGCCAGGATCAACCAGCGCGCGCAGAACCTGTAACACTTCCAGCTTTGTCTGACCTGCTGCCACAACATGCAGCAATGCGTCATATTCGAATCTCACGGACACGCTCGAGCGAGGATTGAGCATTATGCAATCGGACCATTCCTCGCCGCGTCCTTCAAGCACTGCAGCATAGCTTAGAAGCCAGTAAAGCAGCACTCGGCGATAGTCGGCCATCGAAAAATTCTTGTGCCGCACTTGATTTCGATAAGCGTCCGGTCGAACGCAAAATCACCCCGCCCTGGAGATACCCATCCAAGTCCGGGAATCTTCGGTCCAGTCGTAATGGTCTTGCCATTAGCGACCTCTAAGAGAGTGCTAGTCAGATTCTGGGCAATCTTCTCGGCAATGAGCCAGTCCTGTTGTGCAATTTCAGCAGGAATCTCTGCGTCGAAATACCTCCGCTGCCGGCTCAAGGCGCTTGCTTTGGCCTCCTCCCACTGCAATGAGCCTGTGGCTAGCTCACTCTCCCCACAAGCGATACCGAGCTCGAACAACATCGCATTTTGCAACGTACTGGTTTCGATGAGCGCCTGGCTAGGAGGAGGCGTCGACAAGAGCGTCCGACTCTGGTTGAGATGAACGACAACGCCCGTGGTTAGCTGTGGGAACACGACCTCAACGAGCCCAGGAACGTTGCGTGCGACAGTGCGAGGATCGCAGGAAGGCATTGGCAAACGTGTCCTTCTAGATCTGTGTCTCGATCCCCAACTTCAGGGATGCCGTCATATTCGAGGACAGCTGCCGTCTAGCCGCCTCTCCCTGATCTCCGAACGAATACGAGGCCAGCCACAGCGAGCGTTCGGTTTCAAACGGCAGCCGGTTCCCATGCCCGGGAACTGCTCATCTAGAACCGTCTTAAACGCCTTTACGCGGAATCCCCGTAGCCATGCGAATGAAACTGTCGAAGGCCCGGTCGGAGAGCAGGCGGCGCAGAAAGATCATGGGTTTGGCACCGAAGCCGACGGCATAGCGCGTCTTTGGACGGCGGGCGCTGAGTACCTTGCCGATCGTATCCGCGATCAAATCAGGCGGTGACATGCGCTTGCGGTTGGCTTCGCTCACCATCGTCTTGAGCAAGGCATTGGCCTGTTCGGCATAAGCGCCCTCGCTAGAAGTCTCGCGCAGCTTGTCCGCAGCAATTCCGGCCCACTCGGTATTGATGCCGCCTGGTTCAATGACCACCACGTCGATGCCAAGAGGCTGCACCTCCAGGCGCAGGCAGTCGCTGATCGCCTCGAGCGCAAACTTAGTGCCGTGGTACCAGGCGCCCAGCGGCGTGTGGACCTTGCCGCCCATCGAGGTGATGTTGACGATGGTTCCCGAGAGCCGCTTGCGCATGTGCGGCAAGGCCAACTGAATAAGGCGCACGGCACCGAACACGTTGACGTCGAACTGTGCGCGGGCCTCATCGAGGGGTACGTCCTCTACGGCACCGTAGGAGCCGTAACCGGCGTTGTTGATCAGGACGTCGATACGGCCCGACTTGTCGATGATTTCCTGGACGCCCGCCTGCATCGAGGCGTCATTCGTCACGTCCATAGCCAAGATGTTGATGCCAGTGCCCGCCAGGGCACGCATCCGGTCTACGCGGCGCGCTGCGGCGTAAACCGTGTAGCCGAGGGCCTTCAACTTGAGCGCGGTGGCTTCGCCGATGCCGGACGATGCGCCTGTGACGAGAGCAATTTTCGTATTCATGCCTAACATCCTTGGTTCGAGAATTTGATGTGCAGGGCGCCTTGGGGCTTGATTCCCTTCTGTGCTACCACTGTACGCAGCGAGCGGCGTCAGCTCCCTAGCGATTCGCGCCAGTCTCCAAGCAAACCATGCCAAACTCAGTTGCTAACGTCAGCGGGCACTTTGCAAATAGCTTCGCAAGGCCTTGACCGTTCCATAGGACCTATCTACCACCATCTGATTGGCCAACCAGTTGGCGTAACGTTCACGCCACCAGCGTTGGCATCCACTTGCGGAATGCATCCGCGTCGCGCAGGACCCGCACGACGCTGTCGGGAGTCGCTTCGAGTTGGACCTCGCCCCTGAATTCCTTTAGGGGCGAGTCCGGGACGGCGCGCACGTAGACCTTGATGCCCTCAGAATCCTTGGCGGGCGACCAACCGTCCTGCGCGAAAGATGGCTGGGCCAGGAACAGGGCCGTCAGGGCGGCGGCAGAGAATCCGGCGTGCTTGATGTTCATAGGGAGCTTCGGTGTGGCGGTGACACCACGACCATAGAGCTGAACTTCCGCCGCCAACCTGCCGATCGCGCCACTTTGACAGCAATCCGTGTCAGCCCCTTCGATTGAAAGGACTCGTCGACGCGCCTGCCGATAGCCTACTGCGCGTTCAGGGGCCCACGCCATGGTGTCGCATGACAGCTGACAGTGTCGGCAAGGCAGCGACTGCTGCCTCATAGCCCCGCTGCCTGGCGGCTTCCCGGCCGGCCGCATCATCAAGCCCGGCCGATGTGATGGCCGGCGCAATCAGAACATCGGCCGATGCCGTTTCCGGACCCGAAAGCAGGCAACTCTGTGTCTGGGACACCCTCAGCCACATCGACATTGCGGATTTTGATGGGTATCGCGGACCATTACAGTAGATGTCCACGGCGATAACCACGTCGGCGCCCAAGGCACGGGCTGCGCGCACAGGTACCAGTGAGGCGACGCCACCATCGACAAGTACGTGGCCGCCGGATTGCACGGGTAGAAATACGCCAGGAATAGCCGCCGACGCCCGCAGCGCCTCGCCGGCATCTCCTTGGGTGATTACGTAGGGTAAGGAGCGGTCGATGTCCGTGGCCACGGCGGCGAACTGCACTGGGAAGCGTTCGATCGGCTGATACCCGACCAATGTGTTGACCCAACGTGCCAACGCCTCGCCCTTGACGAAGCCCGGCCCATGCAGGGTCACATCGGCCAGCGATGTCACGCGCATGGAATTGGCTAGCTGCCAGAGTTGGTCCGGGGAGGTGCCGGAGGCATAGGCTGCCCCGATGATGGACCCGATGGAGGTTCCCACCACCAGGTCAGGACGAATGCCTGCCTCTTCCAGTGCTTGCAACACTCCTATGTGCGCATAACCACGCAAGCCGCCTCCGCCGAGCGCGATGGCCACCCGGGGTGACGTCGCCTGTCGTTCGGAAACTGAGGCCATTGGCTGTGTTGACAAGCCCCCCGCCACCAGCCATGCCCCTTTCAAGGCCTCGCCCCGTTCAGGCGTCCCCGCGCAAGCGGCAAGCAGCACGACCGTCGGCAGCAGTGGGAGCGAGCGGCGCGGCACCCGTTTCATCAACGAGTTGGCCGGCTCAATACTCACTGCCGACCTTGGCAAGCACATTCGATGCGAGTACTACCACGCCCTGCGCTGTCGGAACAGTCTTGACCAAAGAAAGCGCCACAGCACTCGCGTGTACCGGCCGGTAGGCGCCGGGAAGAATAGGAGCGAGCACCTTTGCGATCGGGATCGAAATGATCTCCCCGATGCGCGGCGGTTGCCCCAAGCCGTCCCGGTAGTCCAGCAGCAGAGAAGGTCGGGCAATCACCAGCGCCGAGAGATCCATCGCCTTAAGCGCATCCTCCAGCTCGCCCTTGACACGGTTGTAGAACATGGAGGATCTCGCGTTGGCTGCGGCCGCACTGACCAGACCAATGCGTCGCGCCCCCGCTTGAACAGCCGCCCGAGCCACCGCCAGGTTGGCCTGCAGGTCGACGGCGCGGAAGGCCTCTTGGCTGCCCGCTACTTTTATCGTGGTGCCCAAGGCCAAGTACACCTCGTCGACCTGAGGCAGTTCGGGTAAATGGCCGAAATCCACGATGCGGACATCAAGCTTTGGGTGACGCACATTCAGTGACCTGCGGCTCAGGGCATGTACTGCCGAGATTGTGTAGTCGGCGAGCACCGCCTGCAGCATCAAACCACCGACCAAGCCCGTCGCACCCGCGAGCAACACCGTTCGTTGTTCAGCATGCGTGGCCATGGATGATTTCCTCAGTTCAAATGCATGGCATTGCGGGCACTGTCGGGCGTCTGCCCAGTCCAGTCCTGGAATGCGCGATAAAAGGAATTGGGATCCTCGAAGCCCAACAGGAAGGCAATCTCGCTACCGGACATCTTGGTGTTAGTCAAGTAGTGGCGTGCTAGGTTTTCTCGGGTGGCATTGACCATCGCGCGGAAGTTCTCTCCCTCATCCTCCAGGCGGCGCTGCAGCGTGCGCTTGCTCATGCCAAGGCGTTCCGCGGCCTTCTCGATGGTGGCCGCACTACTTGGCAGCAGCTCCAGCAGAATTGCACGCACGCGTTCGGCTGTCGTGGCGGTCGCATCCAGTTCGCTAAGCCTGCGGCGCAAGTCAGGCTCGAAAACGCGCCACATGCCTGCGTTGACGGTGAGGAACGGGCGCAACACATCCGCAGCCGAAAAGGTGATGCTCAGCGTAGTCCCCTGTTGCACGGGAACGCCAAAGAAGTTCTCGTAGCGCCGCGAATAAGGGCTCGGAGGGAGTTCTGGAAGCGCTACGCGTACCGCCTTGACCGGCTCGCGGGTAGCGAGCCGAGCAAGCCGCACGTAGAACGCGATTTCGGCCACTTGCAATGAAAACGGCACCTGCATTTGTCCGGTCAGCCAGCGAGGCAAAACCGTCAATTCCCCGCCATTGCCTACCTCGACTTCGAGACTCATGGGCGCCAAAAGCTGCTTGTATTTCGCCAAGCGCTGCAACGCTTGCATCAGATTGGCGCTGCATAGCGCTGCGAACAGAGGCGGATCGAAAGATTCCACCGAGACAGTCTCAACGATGCGCAACGGAAACATGACGTCACCGGCCTCCGCCTCCAAGGACCGCCAAAAACGGAAATACCCGTCCGTAGTTAGCCCATGTCCCTCACGCGAAAGCAGGTCTTCAGGAAGGCCAGCCCTACGCAGCACATGGCTGGGCTGGATACCGAAGTCCTTAAGCAAGGCTTGCCACCCGATATCCACCGAAAACGTTTGATTGCGTGTCATTGGGATACTCCCGGCTGGGCTCTTCAACGTTGAAATAGAACGTTAGAAGGTTCACTATATAGACCACAGCCCGCCAGCACAATGCAAACGGCGCCACACGCCATTCAATCAGCGCCACCTATTTTCGTTGGACGTGGCCTCAACCTCGTTCTGTTGGTCGCCTCCTATTTCTCCAGCGCGACACGCGGCACAACGTCGTGCCGTAGTCGTGAGGATCGGAGTCAGGTCACGGTGGGTCAAAGACCGATATCGGCAGAAACTCAGCGGAGAAAACAAGGGTTCGTACGAAAAAGAATCCAATAAGAACGCCGCAAGCGATGACGCGTTGCGACGTGTTTGGAAATCAATAGGAAATCCTGTGGCTATACATTCGCGACTAGAACTTGGTTGGGTTCTCCGGCGGCGTATAGGGCACCTTGCCATCACCATAGAAGCGCTTGCGAGTGGCTTCGGCAACCCGATTGCAAAGTTCATCGCCCAGCTTGGCGCGTTCCAGCTTGCACTGCTGGCGCAGTCCTCTCAGCCGCTCGGGGTTGGAAGCGAGTTCCTCGACGATCGGCAGGATAGTCTTTTGAGGTGCTTCGGACTGGCCGCAGGCTGCCAACATTACGGCCAGTACGAAAGAGGTCACCTTCTTCATGACTTCGGCTCCTCCGCTAGAAGGGAATCAAGGTCCGGCGTAGACCTATTGGCTTCAGGTGAGTCGATGGCCTGTACCCGCTCGACGAACCGCGCCAGTATTTCCGAAGGCTCGCCTGCCGAGTGCAACAGGTAGGTCGTGAGCATCGGCGATCGGCCGGTCAGTGGACGCGCGACAACGCCTTGTTCCCGGCTGGCTGCGATATGCCCGGCACCGGTCAGACCCAAGGCGAAGCCTGCCGATACCAGGACCAAGGTCATCATGCAGCCCTTTGATTTGCTGCGACAAAGGCACCTCAAAGAATCGAATTTCGACCTCGGGTTCTTCCTGCCTGCAGAGTGCAAGCAATGCCGGTAGGCGCGAAGGCGTGATGCCGTCGGACACGGCGACGCGCAACTGCCCGTGAAATCCGTTCGCTGCTGCCTTTACGCTATCGCGTGCGTGCTGTAATGAAGTGAAAACACGCGGAACATGCTCCAGAAATAGCTTCCCTGCACGGGTCAGGCGGGTGCTCGTGTGGTCCGCGCAAATAGCTGGGTACTGAGCTCTTCTTCCAGCTCCTTAATAGCGCGCGACAGTGGCGACTGCTCGATGTGCAACCGCTCGGCAGCACGGGCGAAGTGAAGTTCTTCAGCAACGGCGCAAAAAACAGCGCAGATGGCGCAATTCCATAGACCACCTCCATTGCTAGGCCGTCGCCTAGTGTCCTGATCAGTTCATTTTCCCGTGATGCTGGAAATTCGCTAGGGCATGGAACAGGACGAAACTACTCAGATAGAATAGATCAGGACGACTAAAATTCACTTTAGTAAAAAGCCCGCGAAGCACACGGGCGAGGTTTTACTATTTATCGCGTCGAAATGGGAACCAGCTCGGAAGTTGCAATGCTGTTTACATTGAGCAAATATCCCACCAGTGCGCCGCTGGACCCACTATCAACAGGCAGTCGCTGGACCTTGAGGGCCCAAACCTTGAAATGATAATGATGGGACTTGTCTCCGAGCGGAGGACATGGGCCACCGTAGCCTGGGCTGCCGAAATCCGTCCTGCCTTGTACGGCCCCCGGAGGGACTTTTGATCCATTCCTGTTTCCGGCGTCCGCTGGAAGGTCATGAATCTCCTTAGGTATATTCACGACCGTCCAGTGCCACCAGCCGCTGCCTGTTGGAGCATCGGGATCAAACATGGTCACAGCGAAGCTCTTGGTGCCTTCTGGCGCTCCAGACCATGAAAGCGCTGGTGAAATGTCAGTACCGGAGCAACCTGATCCATTCTGCACATAGGCATTATCAATCTGTTCACCATGCTTTATAACATTGCTTGAGAGCTTGAAATCTTGCGCATGCGACGCCAAGGAAGCCAAAGAAAAAGCGACCCCAATGATTAATCTATTCATATTAAATTTCCACCGTAGTGAAGCTCACAAAGAGCGATTCGACATATAAACTTTCTGGCACACTTAGAAGCCATCTGAATAGCTTGGTCATGGCAATGTCGAACCAGGCAGGGCATTTGAGCTGCTTGCGCTGTCCATCGGAGAGTGAGTCATGTGAGGCACTGAGATGTCGGTGCCTCGCGAAGGTCATGACGGCATGCACCGTTGTGACCTGCTTGCTTACTTCAGGTTCTTCTGGAAGAAGTCCGTCAGCTTGCCGAATGGAATAAGGTCAGTGCGGTCGTAGAGATCAACATGCCCGGCGTTCGGAATGACGACCAGCTCCTTGGGTTGGCCAGCCCGCTTGTATGCGTCTTCGCTGAACTCGCGGGAGTGGGCTTCGGACCCCGTGATGAACAGCATCGGCCGCGGCGAAATCGTCTCGATGTCGTTGAACGGGTAGAAGTTCAGTTGCTTCACTTCCGCGGTGATCGGGCGATTGGTCGTGAGATACAGCGAAGAACCCTTCGGGACGTATGCGCCGCGCTTGGTGCGGTAGAAGTCGAAGAACTCGCGCTCGATCGCGCCAGCGTCCGGGCGCAGCGTTTCGAGCATGCCGTCGGAATACTTCTTCTTACCGCCCAGGAACTCCACGTACCGCTGTTCCGCAGCTGCGGCGATGAATTGCTTGCGCTGCTCAATCGATTGAGAGTGATTGAGGCCGTTGCGGGTTACGCTACCCATGTCGTACATGCTGACCGTGGCGATCGCCTTCAAGCGAGGGTCGATCTTGGCTGCGCTGATGGCATAGCCGCCGCTGCCGCAGATGCCGAGGATACCGATCCGGTTCCTGTCGATGAATGACCGCGTGCCCATAAAATCCGTCGAGGCCATGAAAACCTCGGTGTAGATGTCGGACGAAACCGCATTACGCGTACCCGAACTTTCGCCCCAGAAGGAAAGATCAGGAGCCAATGTCACGAATCCTTGCTCGGCAAGCTTCTGCGCATACAGATTCGCGCTCTGTTCCTTTACTGCGCCATTGGGATGGCCCACGATAATGGCTGGATACTTCTTACTGCGATCCAGCCCCTTGGGCACAAACAGATTCGCTACGATATCCATCTGGTATTGATTTTTGAATGTGACTTTCTCCACAGTCACCTTGTTACTCTTGTAGAAGTTGTCTGCACCATGGGACATGTCTTGCCCCATAGCGGTAAATGAGCTGGCCACTAGGGCCAGCATAAGAACGATCGTCCTCATACATATGTCCTCATAAATTAGCCCGAAAAATCAGGCGGAAAGTGTGGCGTTGTCGATTACGAAACGGTACTTGACGTCTCCTTTCGACATCCGTTCGTAGGCATTGTTGATTTCATCGGCGCGGATCATTTCGATGTCGGCGACGATGCCGTGCTTTGCACAGAAATCCAGCATCTCCTGCGTTTCCGGAATGCCGCCAATCATTGAGCCGATGATGGAGCGGCGCTTCATGATCAGGTTGAACACATTGGGCGACGGATGCGGCGTCGCCGGGGCGCCTACCAGCACCATCGTGCTGTCGCGCTTGAGCAGCACCAGCAGTGCATCGAGATCGTGCGGCGCCGCCACGGTATTCAGGATCAAATCGAAACTTTTGACATGCGAGGCCATTTCCCCAGCGTTACGGGAAACCACGACCTCGTCGGCACCGAGTGCTTTGGCTTCTTCGCGTTTGGATTCGGACGTGGTCAGTGCCACGACGTGCGCGCCCATCGCATGAGCCAGCTTGATGCCCATGTGCCCCAGACCACCGATACCCACGACGCCGACCTTCTTGCCAGGCCATGCCTTCCAGTGACGCAGCGGCGAATAAGTGGTGATACCGGCGCACAACAGCGGGGCCACTGCCGCCAGTTGTTCCTCGGGGTGACGGATACGCAGCACGTAGTGCTCATGCACGACGATTTGCTGCGAGTAGCCTCCCAAGGTATGACCGGGTGCGTCCGGAGTCGGAAAGTTGTAGGTGCCGATTAGTCCGTCGCAGTAATTTTCCAAGCCGACGTCACAGTCGTTGCAATGCCTGCAGCTATCGACGATGCAGCCGACACCAACAAGATCGCCGATGCTGAAACCGGATACATGCGCACCGACAGCCGTCACGCGTCCGACGATTTCGTGGCCTGGCACGCAAGGAAACTGGGTGCCTGCCCATTCAGCGCGCACCTGGTGCAGATCTGAATGGCAGACACCGCAAAAGGCAATGTCGATTTGCACATCGTGCACGCCAGGCGAGCGGCGGTGTATTTGCAGCGGCTCCAAGGGTTTGTCACCTGCATGGGCGCCATAGGCTTGAATCAAGACGGGGATTCCTTCTTACTTGCGATAGAGGGTATCTTCGCCTCGCCCCCCCATACAACCGATAGAGCAATTCGCTGGTTTTCTTGCCTATTAGTATGGATGTCGCATACTTTAAGTGGCGGAAGGGTATCCATTCGGTAGACTGGCCGACAATCGCTATGGCAACGAATCGCAAATGACAGCTCAACACGAATCCATCGTTGCAACGCTGGCGACGGCCATTGGCTCTTACGCCACCGTTGCAACGGGCGATGTGGCAACGTCGATCAGTGGCCGTACCTTTTTCCGGCGTGACTTGCCGTCATCGCCGTCCATTTGCATGGTCGAACCCAGCATCGTCTTGGTGGCCCAGGGAGAGAAACGGACGTGGGTGGGCGGCGAGGCCTATCACTACAACACCTCTCGCTCCCTGCTCACTTCATTGGACGTCCTCGCCCATTCCGAGGTCTTGGACGCCAGTCCGGATTGGCCGCGTCTTGCATTGACTTTGAAAATCGACTTGCGAACCGTGGCCGAGTTGATCGCTTAAGGTTATCTGCCGACCTAGGCTGTGTGGAAACGCCAAGAAAATTTCAATGCACGCGGTTCTGACCTCGCTTCGCACGTTTGGCGGTTTGCCTGTCGACCGTTTATTCGGCGATGACGAACTGCTGAAGGGGGCAAGCGCCCTTTAACTGGCGATTGTGAGCCTGTTTTCAAGGTCGGTGGGTGCTCAGACACCCACCAGCCGCATCGCTTTCATTGTCCTTTTGAACCCCAGATTCTCAGCACTCGCGTGAGGTTGTAGGCAAGCACATTCAGCTCATCTCGGTCCCCACGTTCGGTAGTCTGCGTGTGAGGAGGTGCGTGTAACCCATCCAGTGCTTGAATGTCCCGAAGACATGTTCGACGGTGCGTCTGCGTATCGTCATTGCGTCCGGCGTTCTGTCGAGTCGACGTTGAACACATTCCAGCACCGACTCGTGCTCCCATCGGGTGATTCGTCGATACGGACTTGGCCTGCATTGCGATTTTATTGGGCACTGAGGACAGGCGCTGCTCCAGTAACGGCGCAACTGCATACCGTGCCCCTCCCGGGTGAAACGGTAGATTGCCCGTTCACCGGCTGGACACTGGTACTGGTCGTCCCGCGCAATGTAGATGAAGTCAGCCCTATCAAATCGACCATGGCACTTCGCGCTCGATGTCGTGGGTTTCGGCAGCATTACCGCGATCCCTGCGTCTGCGCACTCTTTGATCTGACGCCCACTGTAGTAGCCACGATCGGCGACTGCCTGCAGTCTGGTCCTACCCATCGCATCGCGTGCAGCTTTCGCCATGGGGCTGAGTTGCGCCCGGTCGCTGCCAGAGTTTGTGACCTCGTGAGCAACGATGAGGTGGTGTTTGGCGTCTACTGCCACTTGTACGTTGTAACCCACCATTCCGAGCCTTTGCCGCTCGTCGCCATGGAGCGCGCGTCGGGATCAGTCATCGAGAGTTGGCCATCAGGCTGCGTCTTGAGTTGCTTCTTGATCTGATCGAGGTTTCGCATCTGCTCGCGCAAGCGTGCGATCTTGTCCTGCAATCGGTCGTCTTCGCTTCCAGCTCAGCGGGTTGCGTACGATCGGCAGTCTCCAGCGCGTTCAAATACCGCTGGATGCTCTCCTCGATCTGCTTCTGGCGCTTGTCGACCTTACCGTCTGTAAAGTTGCGATCGCGAGGGTTGACTGCCTTGAACTTGCTACCGTCGATGGCAACGAGCGCTTGAGAGAACAGCTTCAGTTCACGGCATAAGACGACGAAGCGGCGACATACGTTACGGATACCGGTGCCGTTATCACGACGGAAGTCAGCGATGGTCTTGAAGTCCGGCGTCAGACGGCCCGTGAGCCACATCAATTCAACATTGCGTTGGCATTCACGTTCCAGGCGGCGGCTCGACTGGACCCGGTTCAGATAGCCGTAAATATAGATCTTCAGCAGCATCCCCGGATGATCGGACGGGCGACCTGTAGTCGACGGCATCGCTCCATCGAAGCCCAGTGATTCAAGGTCAAGCTCTTCAACGAACGCCTCGATGATCCTGACCGGATTGTCCTCGGCAACAAAGTCATCGAGGCACTCTGGAAGCAGCGTCACCTGCTTGCGATCTTCACCTTCTATGAATCGCTTCATCCGGTCACCCAAGCTGAATGAGTTAATCCAGTTTAGGCAATCATGGTGTTTTCACACACCCTCGACCCGTCGCGATCGGCCCAATGGCACAGGGCTCGGTATCGGCGAAGCAACGCCGAGCCTCCTGGCACCGCTTGCTCGTCTTTTAGCGTTGTTGGAAGAGCCCGAGGCGATCCCCGCGCTCGCGCCGCTCATCCAACGCGAAATCCATTACCGGTTACTGACAAGTGATCAAGCTTCTTTCTTGCGTCAGGTTGTATCTATCGACGGCCAAGGGCATCGCATCGCAAAAGCCATCGAATGGCTGAAATTGCACTATGCCGAACCGTTCAGCGTTGAAGAACTCGCTGCCCGCGTGCAGATGAGCACGCCGACCTTTCATCATCACTTTCGCCATCTGACCGAGATAAGTCCCTGGCAGTACCAGAAGTGGCTGCGATTGAACGAGGCGAAACGATTGATGCTGAATGAGCATATGGATGGTGCAGTGCCGCGTTCAAGGTAGGCTACGAAAGCCCTTCGCAGTTCAGCCGCGAGTACAGCCGCCTGTTTGGAGCGCCGCCGAAACGCGATATTGCAGCGTTACGTGCAATGGACCCGCCCAGCCCAGCCAAGCCAAGCGTAACGGCAGAGCCTCATAGCCTTTGTTGCGGCAGACCTTGGCGTATGCCGGACTTAGAACCAGCCTTGGCCCATCGGGCGTACCTTGTCCAGTTCCTCACGGATCTGCTGGGCAATCTCGATTAGACGCAACTCCGGCAGGCGGTTTGTTGGCCCTGCGATGGCGATGGCGGCGCGTGGAGTGACCGCGAGCGCGACGCAAGAGATTCCTGCGTTCTCACTGTCCAAGTCGAGTGCGAAACCTCTGCGCTGCGCGTCGTCGATCTCCTTGGCGTGGTGTTTCCACCCGGCGGGATCGTGGCCACGGATAAAATGGGCAAGGTCGGCATCCGCCGCCAGCAGCGCATGGCCAAGCGCCTGCCCGAGCAGCGCGGTCCGCTCTCCAGGTTTGACCGCCAGGTGCAGCGGCTTGTCTGACTGCACCGCATCTACGCACAGGTAGTCGCTGCCGCTGACCAAGCCTAAAAACGCCGACTCGCCAGATGCAGCGCTTACGGCCTGTAGGACGGGCCGGATGCGGGCGCGCAACGCGTGCTCGGCCTCTGCATCCGGCCGCAAAAGTCCGTTGAGTTTGCCGGTCAGGCGATAAGCCGCACCCTTCCTGTCCTGCATGATGTATCCGAGCCCTTCGAGGGACGCGAGCAGATTATGAGCAGTGCTGCGGTTAAGACCGATACCATCCGCGAGTTCGCTCAATCGCACGCCCTCCGGTTGCTTGGCGATGCACTCCAGCAGGTCGAAGGCCCGCTGTACGGACTGAATTATGCGGCCGGACGATGTCGTTGATTCCATAATGCTGAATTATGCTGACGTACATCAGCAGAAGCAACAGCAATATGGGACTCGACGTGGCCTGGCTGCCGCTGACACCAAAGACAGGAATGCTCTTTAGATGACTTCGTTGGGAGCCGTGAACGTGTTGCGCGGAATCGGACGGCGGCGTTCCAGCACGGCAATTATCACCACCGGCACGAATGTGAGCACGCCGAAAATGACACCCACCAGCGGAGGGGCGAGCACGCCAAGCTGCGTTTCGATAAGCATGCCGGTAATCCAAGTGCCCAAGGCGGTGCCCACATTGAAGAAGGACACCACCATCGACGATGCCAGAGAAGGGGAATTGCCGCCGTAGCCGACGGCCAGGCTGGTAAGCACCGGGTTTGCTGCCAGACCAACCAAGCCTAGCAACGTGAACATGATCAGTGCGGCGGCGGGGATCGACGAAAATGCGAGCAGGCCTGCCGAGGCAAGCGCCGAGATGCCGGCAGTGAACATCGGCATTGTATGCGGATGGCGGTCGCCAATCCGGCCGCCGAAGATCGACCCGATCAACGAGGCCACACCGAACAGGGCCAGTGCGATGGGGATGAACTGGTTTGCCAGACCCGTGTGCTCGGTCAGCAAAGGAGCGATAAAGCTGTAGACAGAGAGCGCGCCAGCGTTGACGGTGACACACCCCAGCAGCGAGAACCATAGCCGAATCGAGCGCAATCCTGCGAATTCGTCGCGGATTCGCGGGATCGTCCGCCCCAGCACCTCTGCGGGAACGAGTTTGACGATAGCGATGGCAAGGACGACGGCAATGATCGCGAGTGCCCAAAACGGACCCCGCCACCCAGCGATCTGCCCGGCGATCGAGCCGAGAGGTACGCCTAAAACGTTAGCAAGCATGCCGCCGCCGATCACGATGCCTAACGCCCGCCCACTAGCAGCGGAGCCCGCAGCCTTGGATGCAACAACAGCGGCGACGGTCCAGAACGAACTTGTAGCAACAGCGCTGACCACGCGACTGATAAGCAGTACCGTGAAGTCTGTCGTGAACGCTGCAATCAAATGCCCTATCGCGAATATGACGAGGGAGAGCAACAGTGTGATCCGCTTCGGCATCCGCAAGGTGAACAACGCCACCGCTGGGGCGCCGAAGATCATTCCGATGGCAAACAGCGTAATCGCCGTGCCTACCTGAGCGATCGATACGTTGTAGTCGGCAGCGATCTCGGGCAACAAGCCGGCGACGATGAACTCGGACGTTCCCATGAGAAACGTGCCTACTGTCAGAACATAGACGACCAGCGGCAGGTGCGCCGTTGTAGATGAGCCTGACGTGGACGGAGAGATAGATGCTTCAGCCATGTGTGTTCTTATTTCCTATCGAGCTCAAGATTTATTGGCTTCACCGGCCGTCTATGTGGACGTGCCGCTCCACGAAATGCCATTGCCCGTTGCGGACAGCAAAGCGATCCTCGTAGCGTCCTCGCGCAGCTAACTGAACCGCCGAGCCTTCCGCCAGATGCGACACAATGAAATACGACATACCGCCCGCCGTCTGCCCGCTGTCGGCCACGTCAATGAGGATGTTGCCGATAAAGTGCTGCGGACCGAGATAGGCCTCGTGCGCTCGAGCGTTCTGGCGTAACCACGCGAGTGTTTCCGCCGCCCCGTGGCAAGCCACGGTCGGGGAACTATGCCAGGCCGCATCCTCGAAGAACGCGGCCACTGCTTCCAAGTCACCTGCATCGAGCCGGTAGCAATAGGTATGGATCAGACGCGCGATCTGATTTTCAGCTTCGCGGCGGTCTTCACGAGAAATCATCATGGTGGCCTCTCACTTCGATCATTGAATTCGGCGCAGCGACGCGTTCGCCGCGGCGCTCTAATGTCACGGCCATGCGGACCTCAGGCTGCATATGTTCCCGAAATCCACGAGCAAAGTGACAGATCAATTCGCTTGATTTTCTTGCCTTATTGCAAGAGCAATTGGGAGACGTAAATTTTGGCCGCAGGTCGCATTCGATCAGCGCGACAAAGCGATCGCCAGGCAGCTTCTGGTTCTGATAGATGTCATGCCGCAGACCAGGCGGCATGATGTTCCAGCGAAACGCGCGTCTTGGAGAACAGTAACGTGCGCCTGTGACGACCTAGGCGCGTACAGCTATAGGCAGACAAAGCCAAGCAGCTATTTTCCTTGGTAGGCTTTGATACTGGTGACCTGCCAGCGGCGTACGCTCGCGCTTAGCACGCCACTTTTCACGCCTGGATCTTGGTTAACCCATTGTTTCGCCGCTTCGATATTCTCAGCTTCGAACACAACCATGCCCAGCACCTTGTCCTCGGTGAGTGTGCCGAGCAATCCACCGGCCAGAAACTTGTGCCCGAGAGTTTGGCCGTACGCGATGTGTTCCTTGATGTTGGATTGCTCAGCAATGCTCTTGCTACCTTGATAGGCGGAACCGCGTTCGTAAATGACCGCGAAAACGCCAGTCTTCGCAGCGGCCACGTCCTGTGCAACGGCGACGGGCGCGAAGGTGGCAACCGCGCCGAAAGCCGCGAACGCTGCAAGAGCCAGGGTCAAAGTTGCGCGCCGGCCGGTAAATCTGCCTGCACGAATCACCTTGGCAATGTGAATATTCATGCCAGTACCTCCGTCGATAAGGTAAACGCGGTCGTATAAAGGATCTATCCGCTCCAGATATGATCCGAGCACTGACAAGCGAAGCGATAGATCAATTCGCTCGATTTATTGCCTGATTGGAAGCACGTTAGCAGCAATCGTGTACTTCAATTGCGTCTCGTCGGGCGCCAGTTCGTCGAAGGGCCGAGCACACCACGATCAGAAGCCCTCAAGTACGATCTTGCCGCGCGCTTTGCCGCTCTCCAGCAGTTGGTGCGCCCGCTTGAGGTTCGTCGCATTGATCGAACCAAAGGTCTCGGTCAGCGTCGTCCGAATCTTGCCGGCCTCGATCAGCTCGGCCACTTGCCGGAGGATGGCACCTTGTAGACCCATGTCCTCCGTCTGCATCAGGGAACGCATAAAGACCGCTTCAAGGTGGATCGAAATGCACTTCCATTTGAAGGGATTGGCATCGAACACTTTTGGATTGTCGATATAGCCGTAGCGTCCTTGGGGCGACATCAACTTCACGATGTCGTCGCGATACTCAATGGAACCGGCTGTTGCAAAGACAAAGCCAGGCGCGCCAATGCCTAGGGCTTCGATCTGCTGGGCCAGCGGCTGGCTGTGATCAACAACATGATGCGCGCCGAGGCTGGCGCACCATTCCTTGGTTTCCGGGCGTGATGCGGTAGCGATCACCGTGAGATCGGTACAGGCGCGAAGCAGTTGGATCGCCATCGATCCTACTCCGCCGGCGCCACCGATGATGACCACGGCCTGAGCCGCTCCGGGAACGGGACGTGTCACGTCCAGACGCTCGAAAAGCATTTCCCAGGCTGTAAGCGAGGTCAGCGGCAAGGCGGCCGCCTCGGCATTGGACAAGGAGGCAGGAGCCTTCGCCGCGATGCGTGCATCAACAAGGTTGTACTCGGCGTTCGATCCCTGCCGCCGTATGGCGCCGCAGTAGTACACCCTGTCTCCGATCTCGAAACCTTGGACGAGTGAGCCCTTGTCTACGACGATGCCAACGGCATCCCATCCCAGGACACGAACTTCGCCGTCAGTCGGTGCGGCGTTGCGACGGATCTCGTAGTCGATCGGGTTGACGGCCGTAGCCGCGATTTCGACGAGCAGATCGTGGTCCGTGGGGATGGGTTTCGGGAGCGTAACGTCGATGAGGGCGTCTTCGCGGTCGATCGGCCCAGTCTGTTTGTAGCCTACGGCTTTCATGATTCTCCCTTGATCGTCTGGTGACAAGAATTGATGCGCAGCCTGATCGGACTGATTGAACTGCGCCGCCAATCGCAGCGAGGTTCAGGCTTCACCAGGGCAGGCTCTTGCCGTCTTGATAAAACCCGCTGGTGCCGGCATCAGCCGACAGGTTGACCACGTACTTGATGCTGGCCGCTCCTTCGGCCACGGGGCGGCCGCCTTCGCCACCCAGATCGGTAGCAGTCCACCCGGGGGAGGCGGCGTGGACAGTAATGCCTTGATCGGCGAGTTCTGCGGCGAGGTTCCGGGTCAAGGCGTTCAGCGCCGCCTTCGACGTGCTGTAGCCGGGGACACCAGCAGTCATGTTTTCCAGCGAACCCTTTTCGCTCGACACGTTGACGATGCGGGCGCCTTGCGCTTTGCGCAGCAGCGGCAGCATCGCCTGCGTGACACGCCAGGCGCTAAAGAAGTTGATATCCAGAGCCTGCTGGACTACCGCAAGGTCGGCTGTGGAAGCCTGCTGCGCGTAGTCGAAGACCCCGCCCACGTTGTTGACCAGCACGTCGAGACGACCGAATTCGGCTTCGATTTTCTTCGCTGCCGCGTCGACGCTTAACTGCTTCGAAACATCGATCTGAACCGCGCGAGCATTGCCGCCGATCTCCGTGGCTGCCTTGGTGGCGGCGCCAATGTCGCGGACGCCGAGCAGCACGGTGTCGCCATCTGCTGCGAGTTGGTTGGCGAGTTCGCGGCCGATACCGCGGTTGGCGCCTGTGATGAGAATGATGCGAGCCATATCTGTTCCCTTGTCGAAATGGATGGGTGGTAAGGAGCCAGTCGCGGAGCACTGACATAGCGCCGTACGCCGAACTGCCGGCTCCAATCTTACTCGATAATCCTACAATAACAAACTATCCCAAATTATTGTTGATCCAATTCAATATTGTGGAACTTTGGCGAGCGCCAGGTACGTGAGCTCCCCGATTAGAACGGGCTGTGCTCCCAGACCTGAGCACGGCATTCGACGAGCTCGACGCCTCCCCCGCTCAACCGCAGCAAGCGTCTTTGCGTGCAGTCGGGCTATCCGCCGCGCGCCGTTCGCTGCGTCACTTCCACCGGCTGAACCGATAGATCCATTTCGGCCCTTCTTCGTGCCCATAGGCGAGCACTGTTGCGAGCATTCCGAATGGCTCGGCGAGGCGCGCAACACGCAGGGAGCCCGCGTCCACAGGCTCGACCCCGATTTGCGCAAGAAGCGCGGTAGCGTTCCTTGCTGTGTATGTCGTCGCCGCAGTACACAATGTTGGGACGCGGCCACGGACCCCGCGCCTCGAACACGTCGAGCAGCAGTTCGCTGGGTGTAGCTTGGAATGAGGCGACGACATGGGCGGAAGGCAGTCGGCGCGCGATGGACTCAGCACCGGAGTCAGTGTGAGCAATCACAAGGTCGCTGTTGCTGGCATTCAGCGGCATGGTGCAAAAGCATGAGCTTCGCGGACAGGTCGCCAGCCTGGACGAGCACATCATCAAGATCCAGCCAATGCACTGCGAGAAGCACCAGGTCCGCGTGCTCGGCAGCTTGCCGAGGTGTACCGGCCTTGGCATGGCCACTCGCCGCTACCAGGCCAGCCAGCTTCTGCTCACTGCGCGAGTAGCTGAATGTCACTTCGTGGCCGAGTTTGGAAAAAATCACCCCTCGTTGGCCGCCCATGCCTTCCGAACCAAGGATTCCGATCTTCATCTCATTGCCCCAGTGGAATTTACGTTGAAAGTGCAATCTTTCTCTTGAATTAAAAAATACTGGTACAGCAATTCGGCCGGATTTATTGCCTATTACTATGATGTTTAAGATTCACGGATTTACTCTGAGCTAGGCGATCCCCGGCCCGCGCTGCCGTCCAATTTCCCAGGACACACCGCCCCCGCGCACAGTGCTGCAATCTGCTGCCCCAGCCGTTGCTCGATCACCGGCCGCCACGGCACGAGACTGAACCCCATGCCGTCATCGAGCATCGCGTAGCGCCCAGTGGCGAGCATGTCGCTGCGCCGGTAGATGCCAGCCACGCGCTGCCCGTCGGTCACGGGGCGATGCTCCGGGCCGGTTTCGACGGCAATGTTCTTGGCGGCCTGCGCCAGTTCCCGGTTGCGCAGCGTCCCCAGCAGGTTCCGGGCGAGGATCACGCGCTGCCCGCGCCGCTCAGCCAGCCCCTGCTCGGCCAGAAAATCGGCGCGTTGCTGCATGGCCTGCTTGGCGTCGCCACCAAAGCCCAGGTCGCCCAATCCCCGGCCACCGCCGATCAGTTGCTGGTCGAGCCAGGTGGCTCCAATCACGTGGACCTGCCGCTCGATAGGCAGGTGCGACTTCAGTTCCACGGCCACGCCGCCCAGGCGCTGTGCGTCGTGCTGGCGGCCACGCTCGGCCAGATCGTCCGGCACTTTCCGTAGCCCTTCGGCCACGCGCTCGACGATGCCGGCGCGGCGCAGGGCTTCCAGCTGTCAAACGCAATCTCAAGTTGATACAGCTTCGGACGCAAACGCAATTTGAATTTGATACACCCGCGGATACGGTTATTAGCTGAGTGCTGCCTCCTTCGAATTGCGTTTGCGTTTGACGTCGTCCGCGTCGGTTAAGTGCAGCGGTGGGATGCGGTTGATCTGCCCGCCTGGCGTTTTTCCTTCAGCCTGTACGAGTCGCCAGAGATCGGCACGACGTGTGCGTGATGAAGCAGCCGGTCTAGGAGCGCCGCCGTGAGCGTTGCATCGTCAGCGAAGGTCTGGTCCCATTGGCCGAACGGCAGATTGCTAGTCAGGATGAGACTGCCGGTTTCATACCGTTTGGCGACCACCTGGAAGAGCAGGTTCGCCTGCTCCCGGTCCATGGGCAGGTATCCCATCTCGTCGATGATGAGAAGCTTGTAGGGCTTCGTAGTCCGCTTGATGGTGTCCTCAAGCTGGTTGCGGCGCAACGCTGTCGTCAGTTGCATCAGCAGATCGGCGGCAGTGATGAAGCGGGTGCGAAACCCGGCCTGCGTTGCACGATATCCGAGCGCAACAGCAAGATGATCTCGTACCGACTGTCAACGCTTGCTCGCGGTCTTCGAATGACGTTTTACGCCGGTTCTGGCATGGGCTGATTCCTTCGAGACTGGCGAACTTCGAGCGGCACTGTGAATCGCTCAGCGACGATGCGTTTGCCTTGCTGGACGGTGATCGCGTTTCCCTCCTGATCCCGAAGTACATACGGCTCTCCAGTCTTCAGGACACGATAGATTCGGTTGACCAAACGCGTGGCAACAGCACATATGGCCTGCTTGTGGTGATGCCCCTTATTCACCATGAGGCGCCAGTACACGGCGGCGAGATCTGGATCGATCTTGCGTGCGACGTCTGCTGCGATATACAGCGCCCGTTTGACGCGATCACTGCCGCTCTTTGTGAGCCTCTGCCCGGGCTTCTCAATGCCACCGGAAGAATTCCTGGTCGGGAACATACCGCAGAAACCACGGATGTGATCCTCGTTACGGAAGCGCTTCGCGTAGCCGAGTACGCCAATGAGCAGCGGAGCCAAAGTCGCCCCAATGCCAGGAATGGATCGAAGCGCATCGGAAGGATGCACCCGCTGATAGATCTGCTCTACCTCACGCTCGATCGCGCGGACGTGACAGTCCCACAGGTGCAAGTGTTCGACTTCCTGTGCCACCTCGAATTGCAGCGCAACGAAATCGACACTATCACCATGAAGCTCAATGGTCTCCTCGGCAACTGACTTAAGTTTCTCGACCAGCGAATCGATGAATGGACCGCTCTTGGGATGATTCCCCGAGGCGTGCCGCGAGAGGAACCGGGCGAGCACATCGCGTCGCATGGCGACAACCTTGCGCGGATCGAATAGCTCGCCGAGGATTGCCAACGTGAGCTGCGTCACTGTATCGGGTAACGCAGGCTCAAGAGTCGGGCAGGCCCAGCGGATAAGGTCAAGAACGCGGCGCCGCGAGGAACATACCAGTTCCTGATATCGGTGACGTTGTTTGGTCAGTCGTTGTAGTGCATGTTGCTCGGGGCCGGGCACATGAACGGGGTCGAGGCCACGACCGCCAAAGCCGGGTATTGCGCCCAATACATGCGCGTCGGCCGCATCGGTCTTGGCATGCTCGCTGAGGTATTTGCGTAACGCCTTCACGCGCTGACCCTTCACGCGAATGACCTTGATTCCGGCACGCTGCAGCCAGTTCGCCACCGGAAACCATGCCATTCCGGTTGGTTCCATCACTGCAGTGATCGGCGTTTCCGCGCTGACGCCGCTCTTAATGGCTGACACGAAACGCCTTAGGTCGGTTGAGGTCAAACGAAAGCGGATCGGTTTGCCAATCGCACGTCCATCATCGAAGACCTGCGCGACCTGTACCGCACTGATCGCCAGATCGATGCCGACGGTTCGGTGACGCACCGGTGCATTGCTGATAGAAGCCATGAGTTGTTATTCTCCTTATCGACGAATCAGAGGGCTCGATGCTGGGCAGCACTGCCAGGTGTTTCATTCGTGGCCGCTTGAACTTTGCAGATTCATGCGCCACCATCTCGTTACTCTTGCCTGCGCCAGCCCGAACCCGGCAACCATGGGCTTCACATCGTCGGGACGAACTTTGCGGGCTCTCCCACGTTCTTAAGGTCGCTGGGCTCGGTGCCCGCAGGCAAGGGTACCAGCGAGTGTGCGGGCGGAGTTGAACGACGAGTCCGGATCGACGGAAGCCCGGCCTCATACTCTTGGCCCTCGGCGTTCGCCCTGCGCCCAGATTCAAATCAAATGCAATTGAATTCGATGGTGCGAAGTCGACCCGCGATCACTTCGTCGAGGCGCCCAGCAGCTCCATCATCGACTTGCCCCTCGGCGTCAACCCCGCACCGCTATAGATACCTGGGTTTTGCCAACGCCACTGGGTCCGAGGAGCACGACATTCTCGGCACGCTCCACAAAGGCAAGACTGCCGAGTTCGAGAACCAGAGCTTTCGGTACGCCGAGCGCAAACTCGAAGTCGAATTCATCAAGCGTCTTGATTGCCGGGAAGCCAGCAAGACGCGTCAGCATCCGGCGCATTCGCTCCGCGCGTGCCATCGCCTCGTCCTTCAAGGCCTGTTCGAGGAAGTCGAGATAGCCCAGCTCGCGCTTCGCGGCCATCTGGCCGAGGTGCGCAATCTGTGTCGGCAAGTGCAGCAGGTTCAGCTGCTTGCACAACACAGTCAGTCGTTCGAGCTGTGGAGTCATGCGCTTACCTCCTGTGCACGGCTGAACGCGTCGTAGACCGACAACGGGTGCTGAAACGGTTTGTTCCACTCCGGGCTTGTGTGCCGTGATGCCGGTTTCGGCTGCTGATGTGGCGTCGCGCCCGTTCTAACCGATCGTCCCACGTAGGGTGCAGGCAGTGGCAGAAGATGCGGCCGCTCCTCGAGCAACACCTCGGCCGGGATCCGTTTGGTCGTGCCGTGCACACGGACGTTAGCGACGTCGCGCAACCACAGTCTGACGCGCTCATTGCACAGGCCGCATTCGGCTGTGAGCCCTGCCTGTTTGAGCATTGAAACCAATGGGACCCAGAAGCTGTAGCGCAGATATCCGTTCATACGCTCGACCTTGCCCTTCGTCTTCGCGCGGTATGGCTTGCACACGCGAGGTACGAACCCATGGTGTTTGGCGAAGTCAGCGAACCCCGGATGATATCGGTGCTGCTTCTTGCCATAGGCATCGCGCTTCAAGATCACCGTTTTCATATTGTCATAAACGATTTCTCTGGTGACGCCGCCGAAGGCTTCAAATGCCCGCACGTGGCAAGCCAGTAGCGTTTCGATGCGCATGTCGGTTACAAACTCCGCGTAGCTGACGCGGCTGTAGCCCAACGTCGCAACGAACGCCGCGAGCATGCCGAGTTTGTGGCCCGGCTTACGAAACTCAATCCAGTCCATCTGCATCTGATGTCCCGGCTCTGTCTCGAATCTCACCACCGGGTCGAGGCGTCCAGCGGGTCGAAGCTTCTGCAGATACTCCTGCACGCGGCGTAACCCGCCCGTGTAGCCGCGCTCCTCAATCTCCCGCTTGAGCACCGTCGCCGGAATCCAGTCCGGCTTCACTGCTTCAACGCGTTCCTGCAGATACCCTTTGAACGGCTCAAGCTTGCCGGCGACAGGCTGACGGGCCTTACGCAGCGGTGGCCCCGATTCCAGATACTTCCTGACGGTGTTGACTGCCATGCCGGTCTCGACCGCGATGTCCCGGAGGCTGTTTCCCTGGCGACGCAGAATCTCGATTTCCATGTACTCCTCGTAGCTGATCACGGGCCGCCCAAAAAAAGCAACCCTACAACGAGGTGTATCAATTCCTAACTGCATTGCTGTATCAATTTACAACTGCGCGCGACACAGCCGGCGAACGTGGGCCGCGACGACTTCCTGCGGGTTGGGCCAGCCTTGGCTCGGCCTTGCTCGATCGCCAGGTGATGATCGGTGCGGTACAGGCCATCGCTCGCCAGCGCGGCAATGTTCTTGTCGGCCGCCCGCACCTCGGCGAAACCGCGCACCTCCACCACCGCGCCAGTGGGATAGTTCGCCAGTTCGTCGCGGGCGTTGAGCGCGACGTAGTGGGCCTTGCCGTCCACGCCGTCTATGACCAAATAGCAGCGGTCGTGCAGCTCGTCGGCCAGCCCCTTGGCAGCCACGCGGCCGATGACGGTTCGGCCTTCGTCGCTCGGCTCGAACACCGCCAGCTCGCGTGGCTGGCCGCTCATGGCCCGCTGCATCGTGCGGATGATGTCGCCACGCTCTCCCAGGGCACGCAAGGTCTTCTCGGCATCGGCATGGACGGCCCAGGTGCCCGGTTGCATCTCGTCGGCCAGGCCCAGGCGCTGCAAGCGTTGCAACCGGCCGATCAGCAGCAGGCGCTGGCGTTGAAGCCGGGGTTCGTTGAAGCGTTCGAACTGCACCCGGCCATCCTCGCCGGCCTCGCGTTGCAGCGTGCGGTCGAGGCTCGTCCAGCGCTCCTGTTCCACCTCGCGCTGCAAGGTCTGCTGGATCTCCAGTTCGGTGCGCGGGCCGATGTGTGGCTTTTTGCTGGTGGCTATCAAGCCATAGCTCAGTTGACCGTCCAAGGACCGAATCCAAAATTGCCGGGCTCCAGAAGGCGAGAGATCTCAGGCAACGAATCGCCAGTGTCACCGAACAGCGGGACCAGCTGACAAGCCTTCTTGTGGCGGCTGATGCGCAGGCAGTCGAACTTGGTCTGTAGTGCGAGCGGCTTAGGGCTTTATTGCCGGAAAGCAATGTCACCGCGCTACCGGAGAGGAAAAAAGCGCCGTTAGGTCGACGGCAGCGGCCTGACATTCGCGACCAGGCTTCCGCGCAATGGCCAATCGTCCTGGCGATCGCGGTCATCGCAGTAGCGCCGTTGCTCTCCATCGTGGACCGGCGAAGAGGCCAGTTATAGAGAAGGCTGCCGGTGGCGAAGACCCGGCTAACATGAGTGGGTAGAGAACCGCCGAAGTTGGAGCGTGTCTAGGCGGGCGTCTGGTTTCAACCCGAAAAATGTTAATTGGAATTGTTTTGGCGCAGACGGTGCCCCACGAGTTCGACCAGCCCGCGTGACTCATGAAGAATGAAATTCACTTGGGTTGTTTGTCTTGAAGGGATTTCTCTAAGCTCTGTGCCACCGTCAAGTAATAGTTGCGAGCGGTCGCATTCATTTGGCGCTCGCCGAGCTCCCGGAGCGCACGTATCTTAATTGTTGTTGCGGCGGTGTTCTGTGGCTCAAGGGCAAGAACGTAATCAGCCTGCTCCGCTGCCCACTGAAATTCGCTCGCCGAAAGGGATGCTTGGGCGTTCCCCAGCATCTTCGCAGTGCCTCCGGCCATTGCAACGAGCTTTGTTGCACGTTCCTCTTCAGTCAGCGGGAAGATATGCGTCGGGTTGCCATCAAACCAGCCGGCGTTCTGCAAATAGATCCCACGCACTGCCCAGGCGACGCTCCCATAAAACTCCTGAAGATATGGATGCTGCGCCAGTTCGGCAGGTAGCCTTATCTCCTGAACCAATTCGTCGGGCGTCTTGCCGTTGCGGATCCCTTCCATCGTCTTGTCGTAGACGAACTTGATGCCGTCCCTGTAAGCCATGAGTGCTTCCCTCGCTGTGTCTGCCCCGCTGATCGTGCCCATGTGGCCAGGCACGATGAACTCAGCATTGACGGCGATCAACTTATCCAGGCTGATGATCCATTTCTCGACAGGGCGGATCGGAAGACCTCTTAGTGGCGCTATGTTGGGGAACGTCTTTAAGAAAACGTCGCCGACGATTAAGACCTTGCGATCCGGCAGCCAGACCGAGATGTTCTCGTCGGCTTCGCCGGGAGTGAGGATCAGTGTGATCGGCACGCCGGCAATCGTTAGACTTTCGTCGTCGCCATTGAAGGTTTGGGTGGGCGGTAAAAACCCTTCCCGAGTATGGGGAGTGATCCTGCCGTATTCCAACTGCGTGCCGACGTTGATGAATTGATCGTCGGGCAGAGCGGTGCCGAACACATCGCCACCGTCACGCCGTCCACGACCTGTGTCAGGCTTAGCTGTGACCAGAAGCTTATGGCTGTAAATTTCCGGCTTGTCACCGCCTGCGAATACCGTTGCACCGCCAGTGTGATCAGGGTGATTGTGGGTATAGATGATGGCACGCACAGGATGGGTCATCCGATCGCCGAAGGCGTCAACAATCGCCTTGGCGTCGACCGGATTGGCGGAGGTGTCGACAATGATCGAGCCGCCATCGGCCTGAATCAAGGTGACATTGCTGGCGGAGTAACCGACGGCCGTGTAGATGCCCTCGGTAACTTTCTCGATGCGTTTGCGGAATTCCTGAGAATGCGCTTTCAGCTTGTCGCGCCCAGAGGATTCGTCGGCAGCGAAAGCCGGTGCCGTCATGCCGAAAGTTATGACGGTAGCCAAGACCATTCCTACCTTGTGTTTCACTGACCCTGACATACCTATCATCACCTCCCAAATGGACAGTTCGCCCCATCTGTCAATCATCGATGACAGATGTAGAGTTTCCTGTGCGTACACTTGTGGGACAGTGGAAGCGCCCATGATGGCAACGGCTGACGCCCAGTACGATGCTTCGAATCTTCACTCTCATGTCAACGATTCTCCTGCTTGATTCAGCATGAAAGGAAACCGAAAAACAGATCAGCGTATCTTGCCTTTGGAATGCCTGGAAATAATGTCATACGCCCGTCTGCAAATGCTGACCACTGAATTCCATTAAGGAAATCAGAAATTCTTCGTATTGTCCTCAGTTTCCGGACGAAGCTCGCCCCGCTCCCCCAAGCAGGCTAGCACTGATTGCGCATCCGACGGTCATAATCCCAATCACGCTTCCCAACGGCAATAGCGTACCATCGGCGAGCAGGCCGACCATGGCAGAGCCTACGATTCCGAGTCCATATTGCGCAGCACCGACCAAAGCTGAAACCGTTCCTGCTCGAGAAGGAAACGTCGCGAGCGCGCCGGCGATCGAATTAGCGACAATGAACCCATTGGCCGAAACTATAGTGAAAAGAAGCGCGACCAACAACGGCAAACCTCCCCATTGCTCGAGGCATACAAAAACGAGTATTACACCTGCGAGCCCTACTCCGATCGAACCGCAGCGCAATAGTCGATCCGAACCAAAACGCGCTACAAGACGCGAATTGATCTGGTTAGTTGCCATTATCCCCAGGATACTAATCGCAAACAGGAGAGCGTACTGCTCGGGAGATGTGTGATAGTACGTGATGTACGCAAAGGGGGTGCCCGCAATATAAGCGAAGATGGCGCCGTAGAAAAATCCCCCGGCACCCAGGTACCCAAGAATTCGGCGATGTCGAATGATATCGAAATACGCTGTAAATGTGCTGCTAGGTGATGCGTAATTCCGTTTCGACCGGGGAAGCGTTTCAGGAAAGCTAGCGAGGGAAGCGAGCGTAAAGATCCCAACTCCAACAAGTGTCCAGAAGATCGCGTGCCACGATGATACGCGCAAGATGAGACTGCCAATCCATGGACCGATTAGAGGCGCTATCGCCATTACCGTCATGAGCGTCGACATCATCTGTGCGGCACGATGCCCAGTGTATAAATCTCGTACCATAGCACGGGAGAGTACGACGCTCGCGCATGCTCCAAGTGCCTGGACGATGCGCCAGCAAATAAGGCCACTGGCGCTCGAAGATAATGCGCAACCCACACAGCCCACGATGAATAGAAGTAGGCCAACCGCAACCGGAGATCGTCGGCCGTACCGGTCGCTAACTGGTCCCCAGAAAAGCTGTCCCGCACTGAACCCGACAAGATACCCAGAGATAGTTAGCTCAAGATCTCCCTTGTTGGCATGAAGCGCCATCGTCATCGTCGGAAGAGCCGGGAGATAGAGATCAGTCGAGATTGAAGCGAACGCCATCAGCATGCTAAGAACCAGAAGCACTCTGAGGCTACCCACACCATCAGAACGGCGGACGCCTGGTGGCGAACCTGAAGTATGTTTACAAGCCGTTGTTCCGCTTTTACGGGCGGAACTTTCCTCACGGCATGTCGACGGTTCGGTCATTGATCGTTAGCCAATGGAAGAGTTGTCACGCGATTCGCGCGTTCGCAATCGGAGTCTCTCTCAAAAATACATAGGTTGCTTCTGCACCGCGGTTCGCGCACATCACATGCATCACGCTGCTTTCAAGTATGACCTGCCTATCGCCGTGGCATTCACCGGCACAGTAATTGACCCTCGACATCCCTCGAGTCCCGACCGCGGCGGGTTACTGCACATCGCGCGAACGCGTATTCGCCTCATCGTTGTCGCTCATCGCACCAAGACAAGATGGCCACTGACTCTCGAGCTTGGCCATCGCACAATCCTTCTTACGTCGTGCACGCATCGGTAACATTTGTTTCAGACAGAATGTGACCTAGTTTCGCCGCATTCAGACTTCTCTCCGTCGACCGCAAAAGTATCGCTCGCGACTCTTCCGAATCGCAGCATCGAAGTCGCTCTCCGTTGCGAGATGCTTATGATCAACGCTCACCAGCCAGCCTTGAGGTGACCTGCACCAGCGGATGCGCCCTTCCTCATAAAGCTCCGAGAACCAACGCCACAACGATGCATCTTCCTTATCAGCGTGCTTCGCAGCGCGCGTCCGAACGGTATCGAAAGAAACGGACATATTTTGCATGGCCAAGTAAGGGACTTGTCGCGACAGCAAACCACCGCAACGTCTCCGATCTGGGTTGCTCAGCTACAGATGACGGGTCACTGATGTGAGTAAAGAAGCAGTGCTTTCGCCACCGCCCTGGTTCGAAAAATTGTCGCGCCCCTTCCGCCTTTTGCATCATTCGCGACAATGTACAATTCGTCGGTCCCAGGCTTGATCGCCATACTGGTGGACAAGAGGTTATGCCCTTTTCGTCGCCCAGGGATTAACACCTGACAGATGGGAATCCCCATTTTATTGAACACCAATACCCGCCCCTGAGAATACATCGCCACGTAGAGATTGCCGGAACTATCTATCCGCATTGAGTCGGGCGACGGGCCCGTGAACTGATACGTGATAGCGGTCCCAAATGCCGCAACGGTGGTCGCATCCAACAACTGCACACGATGCAGCAGCCCTTTGCTGAACTCTGTCACCCACAAGGTCTTCCCGTCGGGGCTGAGTGCGACGCCGTTGGCCGCTGCCAGATGCGGGAGAATAGGCGTCACACTCTCCAAGTCAGGGGGGACGTAATACACGCCGCCCGTCGGCTCGGTAGTTGAACCACGGAAGTCGGTGAAGTAGAACCCGCCGTTGCCGTCGAAAACCAGATCATCAACGAGATATCCCTTATCGGCGCTGATGACCGTCTGTAGTTGCTTGCCCTCGGGCGAAAACATGACGAGAGAACCGGTGTCTTTGAAGTTTCCAAGGCCCGCGACGAAGAGTCGCCCATCCTTGTGGATTGCAAGACCTGCTGAACCGTGCTTGTTCGGCCCTACCACAGTGGTCAACTGTCGATCCGGCGACAAACTGAATACCCGCCCGCCAAAGACTTCAACGAACAGTAGATTGCCCCTACGGTCAAACGACGCTCCCTCAAGGTTCAAACCCTCATCCGACACCTTGTAATAGGGCTCTGCCACGACCGTTGGCAATGACCGCTCCGCTGGCGGAATAGGCACCGGCTCATCCATAGTGACTGCGGAATCGCTCGCGGCAGAGCTTGCCGCGAAACAAGGAATCGCCACGCTGCATCCCAGCATGACCGCCACCAGAAGTGTTGTCCCCCTGAAGGTACCCCGAAACCCCATACTCATCTAGAGCCTCTCCTCTTCGCCAGACTTGTTAAGTTAACGCGCAATCAAGCGGACGATGACGCTTAGACCTTGGTAAGTCGCCCCTCACACCGGAAAGGATTCGAACGTGCAAGCGGCCGCGACATCGGTCCCACTCTGTCCGGGAATCGCTCACACTGCTATTAGTCCCATAGTACGGGATTTATCGACACGAGTAAAGGAAGATCATCTAGGGTAATGTACCCCCCGGCGGGCGACTTATGCATGGTTGCGTCGTCGGCGTTCCGCAGACCTTGCGGCCACACGTGTGCACGGAATAGGCGATGCGGGGCCGTCATCGCTGCGCATAAGTGGGCCTCAACCGTCAACGCTTTACGGACAAACCCTACTTGCTTATCAGGCGTTATACGTTAATTATTCTCGCTATTCGGGATTGCATAACAACGCACGGCTGGTATCAAATCCTCAGATCTTGAGAGCAACCGCTTAACTCGTTGGCGGCGCTTCACAACGAGGAGATCCACAGGACCGTCCTTTCACACGACGTGACTCGGCGACTACAACAAAACGTTCCAAACAAAATCGAGATGAAGCTTAAAAAATCCCTTTTCTGCGCCGCAATCTATACGTTCGGGGTGACGGCCCACGCTCAAAGCTCAGTCACGCTATACGGAATCTTGGACGAAGGACTCATGTATTCGAGTAACGTCAACGGCGGAAAGCGCGTTTATATGGATGCGCTCGGAGGGATCCACGGCAGCCGTTGGGGTTTCGTCGGGAAGGAAGATCTTGGTGGAGGTCTGCAAGCGATATTTCAGCTCGAGTCCGGTATCAACCTCAACAATGGTGCCTTCGGTCAAGGCGGAACGGCCTTTGGCCGACAGGCATACGTTGGGCTGAATAGCCAACAGTATGGCAGCCTGACGTTTGGCCGACAGTACGACATGATCTTCTATTTTCCCGAGGCGCTGACCGCAGCGGGGCTGATCGGCTCAGTCGTCTTCGGACATCCTGGCGACCTTGACAACACAGCCAATTCAGTCCGCCTCAACAACGCGATCCGCTACATGAGCCCCAAGCTCGGCGGCTTCTCGTTCGGCGGCGAGTATAGCGTCGGCGGTGTGCCCGGAAATACGACAGCAAACAGCGGCTACTCGGTTGGTGCCGGCTACTCATACGGTCCAATCCAATTGGGCGCCGCGTTCGAGTATTTCAAGAATCCGACCTCCTCCACCCCTGGTTCTGGGTTTTTCACAGCCTATGCAAACGGTGTGTCACTGCTGTCCCAAGCGTTGAACAAAGGCTACGCGAGTGCGAGCGCTTATCAGCTTGCAGTCGTAGCGGGCACTTATACGATTGGGCAGACGACACTGATCGCGTCCGCCTCCAACGTCCAGTACGCCAATTTAGGCGGGACCCTGCAAGGAGGCACGGCACGTTTCAACAACGTTGACGTCGGTGCGCAGTACAAGCTCAGTCCGGCATTCATTCTCAGCGCGGAATACGAGTACTTGATCGGGAAAGGTGTTCATACGACAACGGGTTCTGTCGTAGGGAACCAGCATTTCCATCAGATCGCCGCGATGGCCGATTACCTCTTCTCGAAACGCACGGACGTATATCTCGAGGGCGGTTGGCAACGAGCATCCGGTACATCGTCAATTGGAACCCCGGCAGTAGCCGACTTCACCAACCAGGGCGATTCCTCGAACAATCACCAGTTCCTTGCTCGTCTCGCGCTTCGGCACAAGTTCTGAGCAATCACTATCGCTGCACTTTAGCTGTCCGACGGGCAATTGATAACCACGCACCTCGTCAACGGTCTGCCGATGAGTTCGCGAGTTTTGAGCGTTCCGCGTCTATGCCTTGCGCGCTCCGGACCGCGCGGGCACGCAGTCTAGGTGCCGACGTGTTGGAATTTTGAACCATATCCATCCCACGAATGAAGGTCGGGCTAGCAATGACGCCGTAATCCCTGCAATTGCCATCCGCAGGACGCTTTCAGGCGGCGGCCAACGGCGCCATTGGCGAAGGACCCTTGTTCCACAGGCACACTATAGGAGTCTGTCTATGACCTTTTCAAGCCTTGCCAAAAAGCTTCTTTCAGCACTCGTCCTGAGCGCAATTTCGGCCGGAGCTTACTCGCAGACGATCAAGGTCGGTTGGAACGGAGACATCTCTGCGTCGCCCTCCGCGCAAGCCGGCCAAGGTGCGGTTCTCGGGTTGCAGGCGGCTATCGACGATGTTAACACTGCAGGCGGTGTATTGAATCGCAAGTTGGAGCTCGTTGTCCGCGACGACCTCTCGCAGCCATCCAAGTCGATTCAGAACATGTCTGACCTGATCGACAATGAAAAGGTTGTCGCGGTGTTTGGTCCCACCAACTCGGGCAACGCGCTTGCTTGGAAACAAATTCCTAATCAGAAGAAGATCCCGGTAATAGGCACGAATGCGACAGCGACAGACATCACAAAGCCGATGGGCTCCGAGAATTACATGTTTCGGGTGTCGGGCGTCGATAGGGAGCAGGCAGCTGGTCTGATGGCATATGTCAAAAAAGGCGGCACATCCAAAAAGGTCGGCTATATGGCCGAGACGACAGGTTACGGCCAAGGAGGCCTGAAGGACGTCCGGGAAATCGGTGAACTCCAGGGAATAAAGCCTGTAGATGTAGAGAAGTTTGCAGTCAGCGATACCGATATGACTTCCCAGCTTGGCAAGTTGAAAGCGGAGGGCGTGGATACGATCGTTGTCTGGGCGCAGCCGACCCCGCTCGCCCACCTCTTCCGAAGCATGGAAAAGATTAATTATTTCCCGATGACCCTGACATCGTGGGGCGCAGATCAACAAGCTTTCGCAGACACGGCAGGCAAAGCCCTTGCGGAACGGCCTCTTTTTATGCGCACGATTTCGGAAGACCTGTCACCGCGGCAGAAGAAGCTGTTCGATCGGTTATCGCCAAAGCTTGGATCCCCGAGTGCTTTTAGCAACGCCGCTCAAGCCTACGACTCGGTGATGTTGCTCTCGAAAGCTATCACCCAAGCGGGAACTACCGATGGTCCGAAAGTGCGAGAAGCGCTGGAAACCCTCCAGAGTCCCTATGAAGGCGTGATGAAGACCTACGTTAAGCCATTCTCCAAGACGCAGCACGAGGCACTGGGTTCGACGGATTACCTGTTCATCAAGTGGAAGGATGGAAAGCTGGTTCGTTACAGCGACAACGTCGTCAAGTCCCTTAAGGACAATGATTATAAGCGGTAGCTTCTCTCAACGTTCCAGATAAAGGTCCCGCCAAAGCTCGAAACTATGCATCCGGATACACCGGTTTCCTACAGGAGGAACCAAAGATGACCGAACTGTTGCAGGCACTGATAAGTGGCCTTGCGGTTGGAGGCGCTTACGCGCTGGTTGCGTTGGGATTCAACATTACGTTTACAACCACGAAAACCCTCAATTTCTCTCATGGAGATTTTGTGTCGGCCGGTGCGTTCGCAGGATTGAGCGTCTTACTAATCCTTCTCGGCAAACCGATCAATGCAAGCCTGAGCGGTGAGATATTGCATGGCTGGCAACAGGGGTTAGCAGTGCTTGTAGTGATCGGAGTCGTGGGCCTGTTAGGCGCACTCATCTACGCCGTGGCAGTTCGTCCGTTCGCCGGCAAAGTTGGGATGTCATGGGTAATGAGCACGATTGGCTTTGGCATCATCTTGCGGAGCTTAGGCCTAGCGATTTGGGGACCCGGCACGATGACGGTACCGCCGCCCCTCGGCGACAGCGTTATCCGATTTTTTGGAGCTGGTATCAGGCCACAGGAACTTCTCGTGCTTGTGGTCGCGCTACTGGTCATGATCATTTTCGACATGGTCATGCGCAAGACGATGATCGGAAAGGCCATGCGCGCCGTCGCACATAACAAACAGGTAGCGAGCTTGATGGGCATCAATGTGACAGCGGTGATGGTTGGTGCATTCTTCGTCAGCTCGGCGCTCGCTGGACTAAGCGGCATTTTACTCGCACCGATCACTTCGGTTTCGATCTTCATGGGTTTGATGATAGGACTCAAGGGGTTCTCCGGGGCCATCATTGGTGGTTTGTCGAGCCCTCGTGGCTGTGTTTTCGGAGGCTTCCTGCTCGGCGTCCTTGAGTCACTGGTCAATCTGTGGCAAGCGCAATGGCGCGAAATCGTCGTTTTTCTGCTAGTGATCCTCGTTCTCGCAATCCGTCCAAACGGCCTTCTAGGCGCGAAATTCGTGGAGAAGGTATGAAACACACGAATCATCTCGCAGCGTGCTTCCTTATCGCAGGCGCAGCCGCCGGTCTAGCGTGGTTTTTAGACAACGACTATTACTTGCGCATCATGTTCATGATGTGCGTGTACTACATGTGCTCGGCAGGCATGAATGTTCTTGTTGGTTACGCCGGTCAAAAATCATTAGGGCAGGCGGGATTATTCGCAACTGGAGCCTACACAGCCGCGCTCCTGACTACGAGCCTCGATCTGAATCCCTGGCTTGCGCTCGCCGTCTCCGCTCTCACCGCGGGTCTATGCGGCATTCTGATTGCGCTACCGTCGCTCCGTGTCAAAGGTCCGTACCTTGCGATGGTCACCCTCGCCTTTGGCATCGTTGTCGAAAAACTCGTATCTGAATGGACGGAGGTCTTCGGTGGCCCACAAGGGTTATACAGTATTAAGCCACTAACCCTTTCGGGTATCCCGTTCTCAAACCTGCAATGGGTCTTGTTTGGAATAGGCCTGTGTTTAGTGACACATCTGTTGCTCCGGAATTTGCTTCGCGGACGTTTCGGCAGGGCATTGCTGTCCCTTCAAGCCGACGAAATCGCATCTGCAGCTGTGGGCGTAGATGTGTACAGAGCCAAAATGCTCGCTTTCGTTATCGCAGCGGTGACTTGCGGAATCGGCGGCGCCCTCGTTGCCCAGCAGAACCAGTACTTCAACTCGGACTTCATCAACTTAGATCTGTCGATCTTCATTCTGCTCGTTGTGCTTTTCGGCGGATCGCAGTCGCTCATCGGGCCGCTGATTGGCAGCGTGCTCCTGGTGTTAATCGATGCCCTCCTGGCTCGCTGGCCGTCGCTGCAGCACTTCGTGTACGGAGCGCTTTTATTGTTTGCTCTGTACATCATGCCGACGGGTCTGGCTGGAGTGTTGTCTGGCATCTTGCGCAAGCGTGCGCCCGTGAGGTTGTCAGACAAAGTGGTCAAGACGTCTCTCGTGTGGGTCCCTCCAGTGATGGCTGCTCACGAGCGTGGATCCAAGTTACTTGAGGTGGACCAGGTGTCGAAATCATATGGCGGCGTGCATCCGGCTCAAAACGTCTCATTTTCCCTGCAGTTTGGACATATCCACGCCTTAATCGGCCCCAATGGAGCCGGAAAAAGCACGATGCTCAATATGCTGACCGGAGTAATTGATCCTGACAAAGGCACCATCTGGTTCTGCGGGGCGGCGATCGGTGGTGAACAAGTACATGCGATTTGTGAACGAGGAATCGGGCGCACGTTCCAGAATCTGCGTTTGTTCGGCGAATTGTCGGTACTGGACAATGTAATGTTAGGCCGACACAGTCGAATGAAAAACGGCTTCTGGTCATCGCTACTGTCCTTGCCGGTGGCGCGGACTGAAGAGATGACCGCATGTGCGCAGGCACTCGCCATCCTCAAGCTGGTCGGATTGTCTAGCCTTTCCGATGCCCCTGCGGGCTGCCTTCCTTATGGTCTCCAGAGGCGCGTTGAACTAGCGCGCGCGTTGGCAACCGAGCCTCGGCTTCTTCTGCTAGATGAACCTGCCGCGGGACTTAACCCGCAGGAAACCGCCGAGTTAGGCGAGCTCCTGGTACGCATTCGTGATGTCGGCGTCACTATCTTGATGGTCGAGCATCACATGGATCTGGTCATGTCAATTTCAGATCATGTGATTGTCCTCGACTACGGAGTGAAGATCGCCGAAGGTACACCTACCGACGTGCAGGCGAATTCTCGCGTGATTGAGGCCTATCTTGGCGTCGATGCCAGCGCAGAAGCGGCGTAAGCAAACGAGGGAAATATGCTCACCTTAGAATCTGTTCAAGTCTCGTATGGCGCTATCCAGGCTCTACGCGGTGTATCGCTAGCGGTCAAGGAAGGAGAAGTCGTCACCATCATCGGCGCGAACGGGGCCGGAAAAAGTACGTTGCTGAAGTCTGTCGTCGGCCTGGAACCGCTTGACGGCGGCCGAATCCTGATTGATGGGCAAGACGCCAGTCGTGTGCCAGCACATAGACGCCTTGGTATGGGCGTCGCGTTGTCTCCCGAAGGGCGTCAAGTATTTTCTGATCAAAGCGTGAGAGACAATCTCATACTCGGAGCATATGCCTCCCACCATGACCAAGACGCGCTAGAGCGAAGAATGGAGCGCTTCTTCACGATGTTCCCGCGCCTCAGGGAGCGCCAGACACAACTCGCAGGGACTCTCTCCGGCGGAGAGCAGCAGATGCTCGCCATCGCTCGCGCACTGATGAGTTCGCCCCGCCTCTTGCTCCTGGATGAACCTTCACTCGGGCTCGCACCTCTGGTAATCCAAGATATCTTCCACACCATTCGAGAGCTTCGAGACCTAGGCTTAACGATCTTGCTCGTAGAGCAAATGGCGAATCAGGCTCTAGCCGTTGCAGATCGCGCCTACGTTCTCGAAACCGGCAGCATCACTCTTGAAGGAACTGGCCGCGAGCTTTTAAAGGCACCCAAGGTGCGCGCAGCCTATCTTGGCGCACATTGAACGCAGTCCGATTGCACAGCAGATCAAGCGTTCCAGGTACATCGCCAAAATCCGGATGATATGTGCTTCAACTGTTGCGGGTGAGCGTAGCACTCGAAGAACGTAGGGGGCCTACAGGACTTGACTCTCCTGCCCCTTCCGACGAACAGATATTCGGTCTTTTCTATCCGTTAAACGGGAACTCGAACTATGAAGACTTATCAGCATTGGATCAACGGAGAACACGTCGCTCCTTCCAGTGGTCAATGGCTGGATACGTTGGATCCTTACCACGGCACAGTTTGGGCACGCATCGCTCGAGGGAATTCGCGGGATGCAGACCGCGCGGTGACTGCCGCTCGACACGCGATGTACAGCGGCCCGTGGGCCACAATGACGGCATCGCAGCGTGGACAGATTCTGCGACGCATTGGTGACTTGCTCGCAGCCCCTCACAACGCTCAGCTTCTGTCAGAGATCGAATCGCGTGATAACGGCAAAATCTTGGCCGAAATGCGGGGCCAGTTGAAGTACCTACCTGAGCACTGGTACTACTTTTCCGGCTTGGCCGATAAGCTCGAGGGCTCAGTGATCCCGGTCGATAAGGCCGATATGCTCGCCATGACTCTGCGCGAGCCGGTCGGCGTCGTCGCTGCATTGACGGCATGGAATTCGCCACTCGCATTTTTCGCCCTGAAGTGCGCCCCGGCACTCGCCGCTGGGTGCGCGGTTGTGCTTAAGCCGTCCGAGTTTGCTTCGGCAAGCTCTCTTGAATTCGCAGCTTTGACAAAGCAGGCGGGTCTTCCCGACGGCGTAATCAATGTGGTCACAGGCCTTGGCAAGGAGATCGGGTCTCCCCTTGTAGAGCACCCCGACGTTGCGAAGGTCACATTCACAGGATCTGACAAGACCGGCGCCATGGTCTACGAGGCAGCAGCTCGCGGCATGAAGCGTGTCTCCATGGAGCTTGGGGGTAAGTCGCCCAACATCGTGTTCGAGGACGCCGACCTCGATGAAGCATGCGTCGGCGTAGTCGCAGGCATCTTCGGCGCTACGGGACAGATGTGCACAGCGGGCTCGCGGTTGTTGGTACAAAACTCGATCAAGCCGGAATTTACAGAACGCCTGCTGACAATGGCGGGAAATTTGAAGCTGGGCGATCCAATGAGCCCAGAAACAGAAATCGGCCCGATTGCGACACCACCTCAGTTCGAAAAGGTGATGCAGTACATTGACCTTGCGAAATCCGAAGGCGCTCGTTGCATCCTGGGTGGTGCAGCGGCTACTGGACCGGGGCTTAAAGGCGGCATGTTTGTCCAACCCACGATTTTCACTGACGTCACAAACAAAATGCGCATCGCACAGGAGGAAGTGTTTGGGCCAATGTTGTCAATCATCGGGTTTGATACTGAAGATGACGCCATCGACCTGGGCAATGATATTATCTATGGGCTCGCAGCCGGTGTGTGGACCCAAAACATGGGACGTGCTCTGCGTATGTCAAAGGCTTTGCGAGCAGGCATGGTCTGGGTAAATACTTACCGTGCCTATAGCTGCATGGTACCCATCGGTGGCATGAAGCACTCGGGCCTCGGCCGTGAAAGCGGACTCGAAGCGGTCAGTGCGTACCTCGAGACCAAAAGCGTCATGATTTCAGCAGCGCCTTCTGCTCGCGAGAACGCGTTCCTTCAGCGTTGAGGATAAAAAAGCACAATGGATCAAATCCATTCGCCGCTGGTCGATCACCGCTGAGAGAGTAAAATGGAGAGCTTTGATTACATTATCGTTGGAGCCGGTTCGGCTGGTTGCGCAGTGGCCGCCCGGCTCAGCGAGAGCGGGCGAGACACCATCCTTGTTCTGGAGGCGGGACCACGAGATTCATATCCGTGGATCCATATCCCGCTGGGTTTCGGCAAGACCTTCTTCAATACAAAGGTTAACTGGTGTTTCTCCACGCAACCGTCTTCCGAACTGAATAGTCGCGCGCTCTTTGCGCCTTGCGGGAAGGTTTTGGGCGGTTCCAGTTCAATTAACGGTCTTGTGTACTCGAGGGGGCAAGCACAGGACTTTGATAGCTGGCGAGATGAAGGAAATGTAGGCTGGGGCTATGACGACGTCCTACCGTTCTTTCGTAAATCGGAGAATCATGAACACGGTGCGAATGCGTTCCACGGTGCCAACGGGCCACTCAGTGTGTATGACGTGATGGAATGCCACCCGCTGAGCACCGCGTTCGTCGACAGCGCAGCGGCTGTCGGCTTTGTTCGGAACCCCGATTTTAACGGAGCGTCTCAGGAAGGCGTGGGTTCCTTCCAAGTGACTGCACGCAATGGGAGGCGGGTAAGCAGTGCGGTGGCATTTCTGCGTCAGGCAGAACGCCGACCGAACGTGCACGTGAGAACCAACGCAGAAGTGGAGCGACTCACGATTGAGAGCGGCCGGGTTACAGGACTCACCTACTCTTCTCACGGTAAATCGATTTCAGTCCAGGCCAGGCGAGCGGTCGTCCTCTCGGCGGGTGCATTAAATTCTCCCGCCATTCTTCAGCGCTCCGGGATCGGCCGAGCCGAGTGGTTGCATGACGCTGGCATCAAGCTAAAGCATGAACTGACGGGAGTCGGCGCGAATCTTCAGGACCATCTCCAGGCACGTCTTGTAATTCGCAGTCGGCGCCTCCCTACTCTCAATACGCAAATGCGTAGTCCGGTGGGCGTCGTCAAAATGGGGGTGAAATATGCGTTACTCCGGCGCGGGCCCCTGGCTTCTGCTGGAGGCCAGACAGGGGGATTCATTCGCACTCGCGCCGAACTGGATAGACCGGACATCATGTACTTCGTGATGCCGTTTACGAGTGCGGACCTTCGAAATGGACTGGATCGTTTTCCTGGATTCACGATTGCCAGTTGTCTGCTCCGTCCCGATAGTCGCGGTACCGTCCGCCCGCAATCTCCTAATCCGAAAGACGCGCCACTGATCGAGCCAAACTATCTCGAAGCTGAAAGCGATCGGACAACCATGTTGGCTGGTCTTCGCGCGGCACGCCGGATCGCGGCTGCCGAACCGCTGCGGGGAGAAATCGAGTGCGAAGAAAGACCGGGGCCGAACGTTGAGTCAGACGAGGAGTTGCTGGGCTATATCCGCGCCACAGCCAGTTCGGTTTACCATCCTGTTGGAACGTGCAAAATGGGTTCAGGCGAAGATGCTGTTGTAGACGCGAAGTTGCGGCTGCACGGACTTGACGGATTGCGCATCGCGGACGCGTCAATCATGCCGTCTATTGTCTCGAGCCCTACGAATGCAACTGCAATCATGATCGGTGAACGAGCGGCGGCGTTTCTGCTGGAGGACATGTAAAGCAATCACTGCTTTCGCAGGATTATTCGGATGGCTGGGGCGGAAGGAGTGGTTGCAGGCGGTCGGCTTTCGCCCCAAACTGCTCATCAGTGCCCGCCTTCGGGCTTGGAGCCAGTCGGCCGCCCTTAGTGAAAGCGTCTAGCTCCACTTATTGCATCGCACGAGGCATCCCCGGTGATCCTGATGCGTTGCACTCTCGCGTCCGATGGCGACTGCGACGCGTCGTCCCGGTTCCCTCTGATTCGGCGGGTCTCGGAAAAACGGTATCGACGAGATATGCCTATTCTACGCATCCAGCGGTGAATGTCAGTCCGTCGCGAGCGACCACGCTCTTCTGCTGCCCTTCGGGATTTCGGCAGTCAACGCACCTTATTAAACACTCCGGCTCATAGAGCCTAGTAATCAGGCGGCCCTCATCCAAGTGAAGATCGAGGGTAAAATTTTGGTGATGCCGCAGTTCCACCAGTCGCGGTTCAAGCCGTTTCCCAACTTTCGCATTTCGAGGACTTTTCTGCATAAGGAGCTTGCCATGCTGCGTCTGACGATCACTCACAGCTATTTTCACCGTCGACTATCGAGCAGGCTCGGAACAGTTGCAGTTTGGATCTTGCTGTTGCTCGTGGCAAAAATCTCCTGCGTTAGCCTACTGACACCACTCGTATCAGAGCTACGCGGATATATCGATACAGCCGGAGCGACACTGTCCGTCTCGGGTTTATTTGCTCTAGCGGCAAGTGCGCTCAGCGCGCCTATTGAGCAACGCCTTCTGCGCGTGTTTTCCTGGAACCGACGGGTCCTACGTGGCTATCGGCCAATGCGGTCATGCAATGGAACTACTGGCCAAGATCGAGCCGAATGTCGAACGTGGTCAACGTGAGATTGTTGGTTCCCGTGTGAAACGAATCGCACGTTATTTTTTGACGCACGATCTCCTCAGCCCGGTGTCGGACAAAGATGCGAGATGAACTCGCCCACATCTGCTGGGCGCTCACATCTAGTTGATCTTTGGCCCTGGCGACAGACAACCATAACCGCACGTCGTTTTTTGCAGCGATAACTTCCGCCATTATGCTCACCCCGATCTCGGCCGGCGTCTTGCTGCCCATGTAAATTCCAACTGGTTCCCCGAGACGCACGAGCGATTCCTGAGTTTGTCCGCAGTAGGTCATCAACCGCTCACGCCGTGCCTTGCTGTTCGATCGGGACCCAATGGTACCAATGAAAAACGCGGGGCTGCGCAAAGCCTCAAGGAGTGCGAGGTCATCAAGCTTCGGATCGTGGCTCAGCGTGAGAATGCAAGTTCTATGGTCCGGCCGAAAGGCTGTGACTGCATCGTCCGGCATATACGTAAGTCTTTCGACGCCGGCGACACTCCAAGATTTCATATATTCAACTCTCGGGTCGCTGACCGCAACCTTAAACCCGTTGAACAATGCCATCGTCGCAAACGTACTCAGCAAGAGCGCCTGCTCCGATGAGCAACATCCGAAACGCGGGGCCATGAGTAGTCGTCAGGGTCTTTCCGTCGAACGATAAAGGTTCCGAGACTGTCGGATAGTCAAGATGAACACGTCCGTCGAGCAAGCGCACTGAGCGGCTGACGAGCCCACCCGCCTGCAGCCGTTCAACAAGGCATTGGAGCACCTCCAGGGATGGCGCGAACTCCAGGACAAGCTCAATCGTGCCGCCACAGGGAAGGCCGAAACGGTGTGCCTCGTCCGCCGGCACGCCGTAACGCACTGTGTCCGTAGCGAGCGACGGCATCCCAACGCCGCGATTTACGGTGGTATAACGATCTATCAGATCGTCTTGGACGCAGCCTCCGGATACGCTCCCGACTGCTTGCCCGTCTTCCCGCAGAACCATCATGGCGCCAACCGGGCGTGGAGACGAACCCCACGTCCGAGTCACAGTCGCGAGCATGATGCGTATTTCGGCGAACGTGACCGCCGATTTCGGGAACGTGACCGATTCGGCAAGGTCGGGCGTTGCGCGGTGTCGATTGTAGATTTCCTCGCTAGTTTTGGTCGAGTTCTGGTTCCAGCACGCTGGGCTTCGGAGATGCTTTTCTCAGCGATTCACCCGTCAGTTTGATGCGGTGATGACGCTGCATGAGGCGATCAAGCATTGCGTCGGCGATGGTCTCGTCGCCTATCCAGCCATGCCAGTGTTCAATTGGTAGCTGGCTGGTCACGATCGTGGCTTTGCCGGCAGATCGGTCATCAATCATCTCGAGCAAATCGTTTCGAACCATCGCGTCGAGCGGAGCCATTCCCCAATCGTCCAGCAGGAGAACATCAACGCGAGCAACCTGCAGCAACCATTTGGTGAAGCCGCCGTTGCCGTGGAGGACGCGCAGTTCCTCGCCGAGGCGCGGCACGCGTAGGTACAACGCGGAGTGCCCGCGTCGGCAGGCATACTGCGCGAGGGCGCAAGCGAGCCATGATTTACCCGCGCCGGTTGGGCCGCTAATGAGCAGGCTGTATCCCGACTCGACCCAGTCGCCGAGAGCTAGGCTCGTGAGCGAACGTGGGTCCACGCCTCGACCAGCGCGAGTGTCGAGATCTTCGATGACGGCCTGCGGATACTTCAGGCGTGCTTGCTTGAGCAGTCGGGTGCGGCGACGATCATCGCGCCAACTTGCTTCCCGGTCGACCAGCAACGACAGGCGTTCCTCGAAGCTTAGGGCCGCCGTTCCGGGCTGCGTTAGTTGCTCTTCTAATCCGTCAGCGAACCCATCCAGCTTAAGGGCGCGTAGTTGGCTCAAGGTTTGTTGCATCATCATGGCGGGTTCTCTTTATTGGTAGTAGCTGGGGCCGCGTACATGCGCGTGACTCGGACTGACCCATTCGACAGGCGTGGTCGCAGCCGCGCGGTCGCGGTTGTTGACCAGGATGTCGCGCACGTGGCGGTAACGATGCACACCCAGTTCGAGCGCCAACGCACACGCCGCTTCGAGACGGTCGCGACCATAGCGACGTGAGAGCGAGAGCAACCCAAGGCACGCCCGATAGCCGTGCTCAGGATGTCGCTGTTCCTGCAAAAGCCGCGCGACGAGAGCGCCGGTGGCGCCGCCAATCTGCTGACCCCAGTGGATAAGCCGCTGCGGAGTCCATTCGAGATGGGCGCGGTGTGCCGCCGGCATGTGCTCGACGACGGTGGTGTAGCCTCCCACGCGATCGTTGCGGGCATGGCTGGCCACACGGCGACCGCGATGCAACAACTCGATGGCACCCGCTGTGATGCGCGCATCGAGCTTGAGTCCAACGAGCGCGTGCGGAACGCTGTAGCGATGTTTATCGATCTCGATGTGGTAGTCGATGTGGACCGTCACCGCTTTGAACCGCGCGAGTTCATACGGCTGCGCCGGCAGCGGCTGCAAGGCCGACGCGTCCAGTTCGGTGAACGCGCTGGCGCGGCATCCCGGCAGCTTCTGAAACGGGCGCTCGTTCAAGTTCTTCAGTAGCGGGCGGATCGCGTCGTCCACCGACTGGACCGACTCGAACTGGCGATGACGCAGGCGTGCCATGATCCAACGTTCGACCACCTGAACCGCCACTTCAACCTTCGGCTTATCCTGCGGGCGATAAACGCGTGCAGGCAGAAATGAGGTGCCGTAGTGACGCGCGAAGTCCAGCACGGTGTCGCCCGCGCGAGGTTCATAGCGATCGGGATCGGCAATCATCGCGCGCGGGTTGTCCGGCACGATCAGTTGTGGGACGCCGCCGTAGAAGCTCAGCGCGCGGGCGATACCACTCAGCCAGTCCTCCATCGTCTCGGCCGGCGTGGCGCATGCGAATGTATAGCTCGATGCGCCCATGGCGGCCACGAAGATGTGCGCGCGGCGCCCTGTGGTCAACGGCAATGTGGGACCGGCGAAGTCGACGAATAGCTTCTCGCCAGCACGGTGGATCTGCCGCATCGAGCGCTTCAGCCGTTTCGTGAACGCCTTATAGTGCTCGCAGAACTGTGTATAGCGGTAGGTCTTCCGATTCGCGAACTCCGCTTGATATTCCTCCCACAACAACGTCAGCGTCACACCCTTGCGGCGCAGCTCTTGATGAATGCGACCGTAATCGGGCTGGGCATAGGCTGCTGGTCCGGTGGGCTTGCCAAGAAGCCGTCGCTCGAGCTCGCCTTCGTCCATATCACAGGCGCTCGCCCAATCCAGCCCGGCGGCACTCGCCAGTCCGACGTACTTCGTGACCACGCCCTTGGAAATGCCAAGCGACGCGGCGATTCGATCATGCGAGAAACCGCCGTCGAACTTAAGTCGTAAAACGTCCTTGATCATGCGCATATTCATCCGGTGCGCGGGCATGCTCTCTCCGGCAAAAGCCGGCAAGCATAGCTCGCGTGGTTGATGTCATGCGCAACGCCCGTCCTGTCGTCCGGTCCATTCGGTCACGTTCCCGAAACGGCCGGTCACGTTGCCGAAATCGCCGGTCACGATCCCGAAACGGCCGGTCACCTTCGTCCGAAATACGCACATGATACGGTGTCCCGCCTCAAGCCAGTCCCGCGAGGTCTTAAGAACCAGCATGTCAAGATTGTCCACGTCAAAATCCTGTTACAGCAGCTACTCCGGTGACGAAGGATCCGCTATCCTGGAATCGGACGCGGGACTCGTATCGGATCCTTTGACAGGTGATTTGTCGTCGCGATGGACAGCGAATGAATGGGTCCGGCCCAAAGCCCAAAATTGGGATGAGCCGGACCGTGAAGTTGACGAGATTTTCGTGTGCCCCCGTGTAGCGCGTCGGAGGATGACAGGGATAACTCCGCAATTTGGCACAAACCCGCGCGAACTTTAATCGCAATGACTTGCGTCATGCGATGCCAACTGATTTACGTGGCTTGATGTGCCTCGCTCTGCCACAACCTTAGCCGATGCAGACTGAGCGTCATCCACCCAGGTCCTCGGATTCTGGCGAGCCGGATTGAAGCCGGCAGCTGAATATTGAACCATCTCGTCTCGGACCTGTGCACGCGTCAAAGCATGCTCAGGTAGCGTCTGCGCGAACGTCGAAGCGGAAATTAACAATCCGACGGCCGAAATCAGACAATGCAGTTTATGTTTCAAAGTGACCTCTCCAGATACGTAGAGATCTTCGCCAGACAACCTTGTGGCCGACGTAAGACCAAATTAAGATGAGTGCCTCGGCAGAGCTGCTATCGCCTCCGGGCGAACTGATTCAAGACTCGCCTCTCTTGCGCTGAGGTGGAACGGCAGACATCGGTAGCTACTGTACAGTCCAAGCAAGGTGCCGGTAAGCTTCGAATCTCGCTAACACCTATAGACAAAATTCATCAATCGAGCGCTACCGCCGAAGCGGCGGGCTGATGCCGCGGTACAGATTCCGCTGAGCCTTAAATGACGGACAACACGACGGATGTCGAGCATCTCGATGCTCGTATCAGAATTTTCCACACGAGGGCCCAGTAGGCATGTATGACAACACCCTTCGAGACTCGTTTAGCGGCCTCACTGCGTTTATCACGGTCGCGCGCGAAAAAAGCTTCACACGGGCTGCGGCTCAGTTAGGGCTTTCGCAGTCGGCTGTAAGTCACTCGGTTCGCACACTGGAACAAACTCTTGGCGTACGCCTGCTCGCTCGAAACTCCAGAAATGTGTCTGCAACAGAGGCCGGGGAACGGTTGCTTCGCACTGTGGCGCCCCAGTTCGAGGAAATCGACGCTGAATTGCAGGCGCTCTCGGAATTGCGAGACAGCCCATCTGGGACCATACGGATCACAGCTTCAGACCACCCTATCCGCTCGGTCCTTGCACCAAAATTGAAGAAATTCCTGCCACAGTTTCCAGGGATTAAGCTAGAGCTATCCGTCGACAACGGCCTTACCGACATCGCTGCAGCCCAGTATGATGCGGGCGTCCGGCTTGGAGAATCGGTTGCACAGGACATGATAGCCGTGCGCATCGGGCCCGATCTTCGCTTCACAGTCGTCGCTACAAGAAAGTACTTCAGCAATCGCGCAATGCCGCGGAAGCCCAATGATCTGATGGAGCACAACTGCGTGAATCTCCGATTGCCCACATACGGCGGTATTTGGGCATGGGAGTTCGAAAATCGAGGCCGACAGATAAATGTACGGGTTAGCGGACAAGTCATGTACAACAGCATCTATGATTGCCTAGATGCAGCAGTCGCGGGACTTGGAGTCGCTTACGTGCCAGAGGACATGGCGCAGCCATATGTGAAAGCGGGGCACCTCATCCCGACGCTCGAAGAGTGGTGCCCGTTATGGGCTGGGTACCATCTTTACTATCCGAGTCGAAGACAACCGTCTGGCGCAATGTCGGCTCTGATCGCCGCGTTGCGACACACGCCATAACATCATCGGGCTTCGATGCACGTCTTACAACGCGTTCACCTGCTCCGTTTCGACTGCGCGGTATTCCTTAACGCAGCGATGTCTCGCTTGGGCGGTGCGCCGTACAGGCGACTGTATTCTCGATTGAATTGGGACGGGCTTTCATAGCCAACCTGGAAAGCAGCACTTGCCGCGTCCAGATGCTCATTCAGCATAAGTCGCTTTGCCTCATTCAGTCTCAGCCACTTCTGATACTGCAAGGGGCTCATCGACGTCAGTTGCCGGAAATGATGATGGAATGTCGGCGTACTCATCCGTACCCGGGCCGCCAGTTCCTCAATTCGGAGCGGTACCGCATAGTTCGCCTTTAGCCAGGCAATCGCCTTCGCAACCCGATGGCCTTGAGCATCCACTGATGCGATTTGCCGAAGCAGTGCGGACTGATCGCTCATCAACAGGCGATAGTGAATTTCGCGCTGGAGTAGCGGCGAAAGCACAGGAATAGCATCCGGCTCGTCCAGAAGATCCAGCAAACGACCCAATGGGTTCAGGATAGCCGGCGTTACTGAACTGATTCCAACGCTCTTGCTTGCCGCGCGAGGTCGCGATAGCGGCAGCCCGCACTGCGCAATTAACTCAGCGAGAACCCGCAAGTCAAGCATTAAGGTTAGTCCCAAACAGGGCCGCTCTGGGCTGGCAGCGACCACTTCAGACGTTGCTGGCAGGTCCAGTGAGGCAATCAGGAACCGCGAGGCGTCGTAGGGATACGCTTCGCCGCCTACAAGCATCTGCTTAACTCCTTGTACAACCAGAACAATGCTGGGCTCGATGATGCACGGCGACGGCTGAGCCGGCGCTTCCCGTCGAAAGAACGTGAGATTCGGGATCGGTGTCGCGCAATCTCCTGCAGGCTCCATCGCCCACTTGCCGATGACGCGAGCCAGCATACCGTGCTCCTCCGCAAGCGGCGCAGCGTCGCCACGCTTGACTTTGTGATTTGACATCCCAGCAAAAACCTCCTTGACTCGACTGTACTCCAGCGACGGATGTTTTGTACCTGCTGCATCGAGACTCATCGGATTAGGCAACAAAACGAGCGGATTGCTATATCAGTTCTCGGTGAGCGACAGGAGAATGTCTTCTATTCGGGATACCGTGACAAGCAACGACCGTCGGTTCACTCCTGTGGCCGGACAGCAACCGGACGACGCTCGATCACGACTCACCCGTGCACTGATGCATGGACGTCGGCAGCGAAACTCGAAAGTCAGAAGCGCATCTGTGATTTTTCCGGGGAGTTGCATCACCACATGCCATAACTCAGCCGTGACGACAGGCTTGATGCAAGCCCTGATCGACGTTTGGAGAAAGGACATCGCGTAGCGTTACGTTTTCTTCGTCTCGAGCGTTGCCCAATTTTTTGTTCACATAAGAAGGCGTCTATGAGAAAGCTTCTACTGTTTTTTACGCTCCTGGTGAGCTCATTTACTGCGATGGCCCAAGATATGTCGAATGGCGCGGACAATTTCTACAAGAGCGACAAGCTGACTGTTGAGAAAGTCACTTTAAAAAACCAGTATCAAATGAAGATTGTTGCGAATCTCTTCATTCCGAAAGGTTTGGATCGCAGCAAGAAGTATCCGGCGATTGTCGTCGGCCATCCCAACGGTGCTGTGAAGGAGCAAAGCGCGAACCTCTATGCACAGAAGCTTGCCGAGCAAGGGTTCGTGACTTTGGCCCCCGATCTCTCGTTCTGGGGCGAAAGTGAAGGTCAACCGCGTAATGGCGTCTCGTCCGACATATATACCGAAGTATTCATGGCCTCGGTTGATTTCCTCGGCACCCGACCTTTCGTCGATAGGAGCAGGATTGGCGCTCTCGGCATCTGCGGGAGCGGCAGCTATGTCGTCAGCGCGGCGAAGATCGACCCAAGGATGAAAGCCATTGCTACGGTCAGTATGTACGACATGGGTGGCGTCAACCGCAACGGGCTAAATCATTCCCAGTCGCTCGAACAGCGAAAGCAGTTTATTGCTGCGGCTGCGGAGCAACGTTACGTGGAGTTTCAGGGCGGCAAGAAAAAATACGTTGATGGAATGCTCGAAACGCTGAGGCCGGGCGCTAGTCCTATCGAGCGGGAGTTCTTCGATTTTTACCGTACTCCCCGAGGCGAAGTTGTTCCTAAGGGATCGTCGCTCTACCTCACTACCAATCGCCCGATTACTGCGGAGGTGAAGCAGATGAACTTCTACCCGTTCAACGACATTTTGACCATTTCGCCCCGCCCGATGCTGTTTATTGCCGGCGAGAAGGCGCATTCTCGAGAATTTAGCGAGGAAGCGTACAAACTTGCTGGTCAGCCCAAGGAACTGGTCATCATTCCAGGTGCCGGTCACGTAGACCTGTATGACCGGACAGATCTGATTCCGTTCGCCAAGTTGACCGACTTCTTCCAAAAGAACCTTTGAAAGCCGGACTTCGTTAGCGAACTTTGACTGATCGCGCGACATCGTTCCCGGTGTCGCGCCATTCTCATTTCACAGCTTGAAAGATGCGAAAAACCAGGGCGGATCCGTTGCAGCGCGACCGCCACCGCCGCCTCCGCAGGGTTTTTTTATTTATCGACTGGGTTCATAGGGCCTAGTGAAACTGAAGTGATGTCGTTGCGTTCTGGCGTGTTACGTTTCGTGCGCATGGATCATGCGTCGATCCCGGATATAGGAATGGCGCGCACCTAAGTCTTGTGTCGCCGCTGATGAGTCTTATCGAAGCAGTCAGATCGCGCGAGCGGCACACTCTGCGGACAAGTTACGGCGTCAATCTCTCGAAGCAATTAGTTTTCGAAAATCATGGAACTTCAAATCAACGATACGTCCTGCCATGTCGAGGCAGATAGCGACACTCCACTTCTATGGGTGCTTCGTGATGAACTAAGACTAACAGGCACGAAGTATGGTTGCGGCCTCGCTCAGTGCGGAGCCTGTTCTGTATTGATCGATGGCGCGGTGGTGCGCTCTTGCGTTACGCCCATTGACGGCCTGACGGGCCGCAAGATAACGACGATCGAGGCGGTCGAGGCCGACACCGTCGGCAAACGTGTCGTCGCGGCTTGGGTCAAGCATCAAGTCCCGCAATGCGGCTACTGCCAGTCCGGCCAGGTCATGGCCGCGACTGCCCTCCTGAAGCAGACACCGCGCCCCACCGACGAAGAGATTGCGGGGGCCATGCTCAACCTATGTCGTTGCGGAACATATAACGCGATCCGTGCAGCGGTCCGCGATCTGGCGGGCGTCGAGGTCAGTGCTCCTGCACCACCAACACATGCCTCCATTGAAACGATATCGCCCCTCGGAGACGGCGTGCGCGTTGCTGCATCCGCTGCTGTTCTTCTCGGCATTGGTGCCGCAACTCTAACAAGTGCGTCGGGTAATCCTGGTGACAACGAACGGGGAGAAAATTGATGTCGAAAATGGTATTCGAGCCCGTGAGCGACGAAACGTTCCCGACCACGGAGACCCCGGTCAATATATCGCGGCGGCGCTTTCTGCTGGCGTCGGCAGGCATTGCGGGAGGCGCTCTCGTTCTCGGTTTTGGTCTTCCCGTCCGAGAGGCGCGCGCTCAGGCGGCTACTAATCTACCAATAAAGCGAGTTGCGGCATTCCTGGAGATACGTCCCGACAATACGATCCGCTTCCAAAGCCCATTCATCGAAGGAGGTCAAGGCATTTTCACCGCCATGGCGCAAATCATCGGCGAGGAACTTGACGCGGATCCCGCAACGTTCGTGGTGGAAAACGCGCCCCCTGGAAAGGACTATCAGATCATGGATAGCGGCGGACGGTACACTGGCGGGAGTTCCTCAGTCCGCTCGAGCTATCAGACGATGCGCCGGCTGGGCGCACTGACACGCGGGATGCTCCTTCAAGCGGCCGCCCGTCAATTGCACGTTCCCGTCAGCCAACTTACTACGCAGCCGGGGCGAGTCGTCCATAGCGGTTCAAATCGCTCACTCAGCTACGGGCAATTGGCTTCGTCAGCTATCAACCTGCCGGTTCCTGACCCGGATAGCGTAAAGCTGAAGGACCCAACTCAGTTCCGCTGGATCGGCAAGCCCATCGAACGCCTGGATGTACACGAGAAATCAACGGGTAGAGCGATCTACGCTATCGATACTCACGTTGACGGCATGTTGCATGCATCCGTGCAACACGCACCTAGACTCGGGTTGACGGTCGGCTCGCTCCGTAACGAGAGTCAGGTCAAAGCAATGAAAGGCGTCCATTCCGTCCATCGACTGGATGGCGCGGTGGCAGTCGTTGCTGAACGGTGGTGGGTTGCAAAACGCGCGGCGGAGGCCTTACAGGTTGATTGGCGCGAGCCGGGGCCAGACTCAACGCTCCGGTATATGCCGGCCGATTTCTCGACGAACGCGTTCCGTGAACAGCTTGCAAGTGCATCGGGCTCAGGTGATACGGCAGAGACCGCTGGCGACGTTGGGAGCGCGATGAAACATGCGCACGCGACCGTCAGTGCGACTTACCATAGTCAGTACCTCAACCATGCGCAGCTGGAGCCGCCGTCATCCCTGGCGCGGTTCAATCCCGACGGTACGCTCGAGGTATGGCTGCCTAACCAGGCGCCAGACCTCTTTCTGGCGGACATGGCTAAACGAACCGGACTCGATCCGCAGAAAATCATCATCCATTCGCCAATTCTTGGCGGCTTCTTTGGGCGGCACTTCATCTACAACACTGCGAGCCCGTATCCTCAAGCAGTCCAGCTGGCGAAAGAAACCGGCCGCCCTGTCAAGGTCATCTGGAGCCGTGAAGAAGAGTTTCTTCGTGACATCTTGCGTCCCATGGCCGTCGTCCAGTTTCGTGCAGGGCTCGATGCGAACGGCATGCCTGTCGCCCTTGAAGCGGTCAGCGCGACCGAGGGTCCTACGGAGGGTATCAACAACAAACGAGATACCAAGCTTGACCCGACTGCTCTGGAGGGCTTGACTGGCAAGGCCTACGCAATCCCGCACCGGCGCATTGCTCAACTGTATGTTAAGACGCCCGTCATGCTTGGCTACTGGCGCTCCGTTGGAAATTCCCATAACGACTTTTTTTACGAGACGTTTCTCGACGAGATGGCCGACAAAGGCGGACAAGATCCCTACGATCTTCGACTCAGACTCTTGCAGGGTAATCGCCGGTTGACCAACCTTTTGCGCGCGGTCAGCGAGCTTGCTGGCGGATGGCAACGTGGTCCGTTCACAGCGAAAGATGGGACGCGACGTGCACGCGGCATTGCCATGGCTTCCCCGTTCGGTTCGCAGACGGCCGCGATCGCAGAAGTTTCTATCATGGACGGCCAAGTCGTAGTACACGACATATGGCAAGCAATCGACCCGGGGAATATCGTTAATCCTGCCATCGTCGAGGCGCAAGTAAGTGGCGGGGTTGCGCTCGGACTGTCGCAAATTCTCGTCGAAGAAGCTGTATACGAGAACGGCATGCCGGTCGCGAGAAACTATGACATGTATCCCATCCTGCCACCTCGGCGGATGGCACGTGTACACGTCCGCGTTGTTGAGAGCGGAGAAAAGATGGGAGGCATCGGCGAACCACCGGTTCCAGCCGTTGCGCCAGCCGTCGCCAACGCAGTCTCCCGATTGACAGGCCAGCGAGTTCGAAGCATGCCGCTCTCCCGGTACTCCTTCAAAAACCAAGCCTAGCCGCACATCCGATACTTTTGTGACAACAAATGACTAAACGCCGGTCAATGAAACTTTTGGCCGCGCTGCTGGTGTGCTGCCTCATGGTAGCGGCCGGTGTAGCGCGATTCGTGACTCTGACTCCCGCCTCCGCCTTCGATGGCGTTAGAAGCATTCAAACACCAGCGTCCGCGCTCATTCGACACGGCGAGTACGTCGCCAGACTTAGCGATTGTGTCGCATGCCACAGCACGCCACGCAGCGCGCCGTTCGCCGGCGGCCTGGAAATGGCAACGCCAATGGGATCCATTTTCGCTACGAACATCACGCCCGACAAGGAAACTGGCATCGGCGAATACAGCCTGGCAGACTTTGACAGGGCCGTTCGACATGGTGTGGCACGGGATGGACATCGACTTTATCCGGCGATGCCTTACCCATCGTATGCGAAGCTCAGCGACGACGATATGCGCGGGCTTTATGCCTATTTCACGCAGGAGGTCACTCCCGTTAGGCAAAAGAACAGGGCGACGGAGATACCTTGGCCATTGAGCATGCGTTGGCCACTAGCACTCTGGACCGCCGCTTTTACGGAGTTCGGTGCATATCGACCGAAGACGCATGCAGACGCGGACCAGAATCTCTGGAATCGTGGCGCCTATCTGGTCCAGGGAGCTGGTCACTGCGGGAGTTGTCATACGCCGCGTGGCTTCCCGATGAACGAAAAGGCCTTGGACGACGGCGATCCTCTTTATCTGTCGGGCGCGCTTCTCGACGGCTGGTATGCCCCGAGCCTCAGAGGCGACGTCAACACGGGGCTTGGCCGGTGGAGCGAAGAGGACATTTACAGATTTCTGAAGCTTGGGCGGAACCCTCATGCGGTGGTATTCGGCTCAATGACTGAAGCTTTCAATAACTCTACTCAGTTCATGACAGATGGAGACCTTAAGGCCATTGCACATTATCTTAAATCACTTCCTGGGGATTCCGGGCGGGACGGATCGCCATGGTCATACGACCCGACGATGAAGGACGCCCTGACCGTTGGAGTATGGCTTAAAAAGCCGGGTGCGCAGACGTTCATCGCTAAATGCAGTGCCTGTCACGGCCAAGACGGCCGCGGTCAGGGTGAATGGATTCCGGGACTTGCTGGGAGCGCGTCGTCTATGGCCAAAGAAAAAGCGTCTAGCATTAACGTGGTCTTGAACGGATCGGGACGAGCCGTTGCGAATGGCGTCCCAGACGCCTACCGCATGCCGCCTTTCCGGAATCAACTCTCGGATCAAGAGATTGCCGATGTCCTCACCTTTGTGCGGACGTCCTGGGGCAACAGGGGCGGCGCAGTGGCGTCAGATGAGGTGAGAGACCTTCGACGACGGACCACTTCAGCAAGCAGCAACGTCGTCGTCCTGCAGATGCGTTGATCCGGCGCAACCAAGCTTGAACCCGGACCAAGAGTGGCTCGCGGTTCGGATAGCCGCTGGTCATGCGCCCGAGAACAACGCGGGCGCCGCTAGTGCTGCCACGGCGGATAAATGCTCGCGAACACAGCGAACGACGCACCTCAATCGACCGTTGTCCGCACCGAGCGATGTAATCGCTGCTCCAGGCCGCAATCTCGATTTATCAATCCTGCACATAGCCTCATTCGGCTTATGCGTCTTATCAGATGGAGCGAGGAAGCTTACATTATCGGCAATGGTCTTTGAAACGTACCGTGTTGTTAGAGGAGAAGATTCATGGCTGTTAAAGCATATGGCGCTTACGCTGGGGACGAGCCACTGCAACCGCTTGAGATCAGGCGACGTGTGCCAGGCGCTCATGACGTCCAGATTGAAATCGCGTTTTGCGGCATCTGTCATTCAGACCTTCACCAGGTCCGAGCAGAATGGGCGGGGACGCAGTTTCCCTGTGTACCGGGTCACGAAATCGTCGGGCGCGTATCAGCTATTGGCGAACACGTGTCGGGACTGAAGGTTGGCGACCTTGTCGGCGTCGGTTGCATCGTTGATAGCTGTAAACACTGTGACGAATGCGATACCGGACTCGAGAATTACTGTGATGGCCTTGTCGGAACCTACAACTTCCCGACCTCCGACGAACCTGGCTGGACACTTGGCGGATATTCTGAGCGAATCGTCGTTCATGAACGGTACGTGCTCCGAATCCGCCACCCGGAAGAACAGTTAGCGGCGGTCGCGCCATTGCTTTGCGCCGGGATCACAACGTACTCACCGCTGCGTCACTGGGAGGCCGGGCCGGGAAAGAAGGTCGGCATCGTCGGTATCGGTGGCTTAGGGCACATGGGTATCAAGATCGCCCACGCGATGGGCGCACACGTGGTGGCATTCACCACGTCTGAGTCGAAGTGCGAAGACGCGAAAGCCTTGGGTGCAGACGAAGTCGTAGTCTCACGCAATCCCGATGAGATGGCAGCTCACTTGAAGAGCTTTGACCTGATTCTTAATACGGTAGCGGCACCGCACAGTCTCGACGACTACCTGACGCTTCTAAAGAGAGACGGTACGTTGACGCTGGTAGGCGCCCCGGCCACCCCGCATCCTTCTCCAGAGATTTTTAATCTGATCATGAAGCGACGATCGGTGGCAGGCTCAATGATTGGCGGAATTCCAGAAACTCAGGAGATGCTTGATTTCTGCGCAAGACATAACATCGTCGCCGATGTTGAGATTATCAATGCTGCTGAAATCAACACCGCCTACGAGCGGATGCTGAAGGGCGACGTCAAGTACCGCTTCGTGATCGACAATTCAACTCTGCTTGTCTAGAACACGAACTCGTCGGCGGGTCTCCGGCAATCCTACCTAACGGCGCCCGTCCGACTTAATCAGACACTACCCGGCCCATCTGCACGCGATTTCGAGCAGCCCGACTTACTTTTCTCGAGTTCGGCCTTCCGGACCATCGAAAAAACACTACCTTGTTTGTGACGTATGACCAAGTCTGAAGTTTGTCCGTGTCATCCTGAATTGTTCAACGGCACGCCGGCATGGGGTGCCGTGCTGGCAATGTCACTTGGTGCGTTCGCCCTAGTCGCGTCTGAATTCATGCCAGTCAGCCTGCTGACTCCCATCGCCACCGATCTCGACATCAGCGAAGGGCAAGCGGGGCAAGCGATCTCCGTTTCAGGGGCGTTTGCATTATTTACGAGCCTCTTCATCTCTTCGCTGGCAGGACGCCTCGACCGGAAAGTACTTCTGCTTTCGCTGACGCTTCTGATGATCGTATCGGGAACGGTCGTGGCGTTCTCCCCAAATTATGAAACATTCATGATTGGACGCGCGCTTATTGGCGTTGCGATTGGTGGCTTCTGGTCGATGTCGGCAGCGACGGCCATGCGGCTTGTGCCGAGTCACCAGGTTCCCCGCGCCTTAGCAATCCTCAACGGAGGAAACGCGCTTGCAACCGTGATTGCCGCGCCTCTCGGAAGCTTCCTCGGCGCCCTCATTGGCTGGCGCTGGACGTTTTTTTGTGTCGTTCCGATTGCTGCCGTCGCCCTCGCCTGGAAGCTCATTAGTTTTCCGTCAATGAAAACCGCAGGCGGTCAACGTATTGGAAATGTTTTTCGCTTGATGAACCGCCGTCCTGTCGCACTGGGAATGATCGCTGTCAGCATGTTCTTCATGGGGCAATTCTCCCTCTTCACGTATCTGAGGCCCTTCCTTGAAGCAGTAACCGATCTGAGCGTCTCGGCCCTTTCGCTTATGCTGCTGCTTATGGGAGTGGCCGGGTTCGTAGGAACAACGTTTATCGGAACGTTCCCGAAAGAACGTCTCTATCGAACGCTGGTCATCATCCCTGCACTGATGGCTCTAATCGCACTAGCGCTGATTTTTATCGGGAGCTCCGCAGGCGCCACCGCTGTCGTCTTGGTCGCTTGGGGCTTGATCGCCACGGCCGCGCCTGTGGGGTGGTGGACCTGGCTGGCAAGGACTTTGCCCCAAGACGCTGAAGCTGGTGGCGGGCTGATGGTGGCGATTATTCAACTTGCAATCACACTAGGCGCAACGATGGGTGGGGTATTGTTCGACCTCGTGGGCTATAAAGCAACGTTCGGTACGAGTGCGGGGATTCTTGTGATCGCTGCAGTGCTCGCAAGACTGGCAGGCCACGATGCTGTCAAAAGAATGGCACCGGCCCGTGGATCAGAGACGAAGCGGCATCCAGGGTAGCTACGCGGCACGTCTGCGATCCGGTGTATGCAGCAAACACGACTTCAGTCCCGGTTGTGAATTTGCAGCGTCACTTCGGTTGGCAAAAAAGTCGATCGAAACGGCCAATTCGGTAGGCCCATGCTGGGCCTTCGTCCGTCTCGTAGGCCAAAACCCCCGCCAACATACCGAAAGGCTCGATATAGCGGGCGATCTGCAACGGACCTGCATCAACAGGATCGAATCCGACCTGCACAATCAGATCTGAAGCGACCGACTTGCTGTTCGAATCGTTTCCGCAAAAAATAAGGCTTGGTCGTAGTGACTCGCTCCTGCGTTCGAAGACAGGCATTAACACCTCGCTAGGGACAGTCTGAAAAGCAGCGACCACGTGCGCATCAGGTATCTTTTGCGAAAGGACCTCAGCTCCCGAACACGTGTGACCGATAGTTAGTTGAGTGTCTTCAGCATTTAGCGGATTGCAGCAGCTAATAACCGTCTTTCCCGCCAGACTGCCAGCCGAAGATAGCACTTCATCGATATTCAGCCAGTGTACGGCGAGTAGTACGAGGTCCGCGTCCTGCACTGCATCGCGCGGATTGCCTGAGCACGCGGAGTCACCGGCATCACGAACCAGTTGGACAAGTTTTTGCTCACTGCGAGAATAGCTGAATGTCACCTGGTGGCCCACTCGGGCGAACATTGTGCCAAGATTGCCACCCATGCGGCCAGAACCCAAAATCCCAATTTTCATCTTTCGACTCCTGGATAAGATCATCGACGCGGCAGTTGAAAAAGCACGAGTAGTCTACCGATGCAATAGTCGTGTCTCGCCATGCCCACAACATGCGAGGGAACGAACGGCGTCGTCACGCAGCAGTACATTAGGTAGGACCTGTTCACCTCATCGTGGTAGAAGCCATCCCTGCTCTGAAATCATACAATGCCTTCGATTAGAAGCCGACCATGCCAGTAGAGTAAAGCGGCCTTCTTTGTATGCCACTATGAATGAGATTCATAAGTACATACGTCGCTCAAGAACGAACCTTGATATATGGCCACCGCATCCATGCTAGACTCACTCCCTCATCATGCACCCCGATCGATAAATGCCTCGGGAAAACTACAGCGAGCTTCTTGCGCTAATCTCAGTCGCCCGCGAGCGCAGCTTCACACGTGCTGCCGCCAAGCTGGGCATGTCGCAATCCATGCTCAGCCATACGATTCGCAAACTGGAGGCGCGGATTGGAGTGCGGTTGCTCACGCGGACCACACGTAGCGTCTCCGTTACAGAGGCCGGTGAAAGGCTGCTACGTGTAGTTATCCCAAGATTTGAAAGCATCGAATCTGAGCTAGAATCGGTCGCTGAATTGCGTGACGTACCCGCGGGGACGATTCGGGTCACAGCCACGGATCACGCAATCGACACATTGCTATGGCCGAAACTTTCCGAAATTTTGCCGACGTATCCGCAGATTCATGTCGAGCTAAGCGTTGACTATATGCTGACCGACATTGTGCAAGGTCGATACGATTTCGGCGTGCGCTTGGGAGACGAATTAACTCAAGACACATCGGCCGTTCGCATTGGTCCCGATCTTAGATTTGCCATCGTAGGGGCGCCTTCGTATTTCGCGTCGCGTCCCATGCCGACAAAGCCGGAGGACCTTCTGAATCACGAATGCATCAATCTTCGGCTAGCCACCAGAGGGAATCTCTATGCGTGGGAACTCAGAAATGGTCATCGAGAAATCAACGCCAAGGTAAGTGGTCGACTGGTGTTCAATGGTATCTATCAAATACTGAACGCCGCGCTCTCAGGCTTCGGTTTAGCCTATGTACCCGAGGATTTGGTCCAACCACACCTCACTGCCGGCAGATTGATTCCCGCGCTTAAAACCTGGTGGCGTAAGGTTCCCGGTTATCACCTTTATTACTCAAATCAGCGGCAAACGACACGAGCGATGCAGGTCCTGATTGAATCATTACGCTTAACAAACAGGGCATAGTTGCCTGGCCATCCAGCGGGCCGTTTTTTAACTTGCGCCTAATGCCCGCACCCCAGAACTTCGTGCCCGGCTCGCATCGGTACCCGAACTGCGTTAAGAAACGCCAGTGCCATTGTTACTAGCTGGCGATTGGTTGCGACGACGATTCGATGTCCCCGTTTTCGTGCCGTTGGCTTCCGTCGTCGGCCATCCTCTGCTTGCGACGCCGCGTTAAGTGGGCCCTCGCGCCGCGCGACCCTGCAGTTTCCGGCAGTTACATCAAGTATTGACGTAAACCGTCTTCGTATAGAGATAGGTGTCCAGGTGTGCACAACCACGCTTCGCGCCGTAACCGCTATGCTTGGTCCCACCGAAACCGACGAGCGGATCCGTTACTCCGTAGCAATTCATCGTAACGGGTCATGTTCGGCGTCTACCTACCGGATGGCGGCATGAGCGAGGAGCATAGGTGCCACCTATCTGATCCGGCGCCACAGTGCACATCGATAGCACAACTAACGATCACCGTACCCATCGGCGGAACTCGGGTGGATGACGTCGGTGCGAATTTTTAGGACGGGCCTGCTCCGCATTTCAATTTTCACCGTTGTTTGTGATCAAACGATGGCGGCCTGCAATGCCATGCCCGCCTGCAAGCAAAGCGCGTCCGCGTTTGGACGCCCGACAATTTGGATGCCGGTGGGCATGCCTGACCTCCCCAAGCCCGCCGGCAGCATGAGAGCCGGAAATCCCGTGAGGTTGAAGATATTCGTGTTGCGCGGGATTACCTCATAGATATCCAGAGTCTCGCCGTTCACCTCGGCCGTCATCGTCTCGAGGAAGCCGGCCTCGCTCCCCACTCCTGGCGTGCAGACGAGATCAACGTTGCTCATCGCGTCTAGGAGGATGCGTTGTGCCGCCACGCGGGCTTGCAGGGCCTTCGCATAGTCCACAGCGGTTATCTTCAGCCCTGCCTGCAAGCGATCCGAAAGTACTGCATCCACATGGTCCGGATTGTCTTGGCGGGCCGCGTGAAGTGTTGCCAGCTCCGCCATCATGATCGTCCACCCCGATTTGTACAGCGGCGCGATGTCGAGATACGGCAGTTCGACGACGTTCGCCCCCAGCCTCGCCAAGGTCGAAAGCTCAGCCTGCCAGTTCGAGAGGACCTGGTCGTCAACCTTCTCGATGAACCAGTTGACCGGAACGCCAATTCGCAAGCCACGGATGTCATGGTTTCGAAGCGCGTCCTGGCAAGCTTTGTCCAAGTCCCGATCGTATGTTGCCGTCATGAAGGACAATGTCGCAGCTATGTCCGCGACCTCTCTTGCCATCGGGCCGCAATGATCGAGCGTCCAGGACAAGGGAGCTATGCCGTCGCGCGACACTAGATCGCGGGTCGGCTTGAACCCGCTGATTCCACACCAGCAGGCGGGCACCCGTATCGATCCGCCTGTGTCGGTGCCAAGCGCCAATGGGACAAGGCCCGCAGCGACCGCAGCCCCCGAACCTGTGGAGGATCCGCCGGTCCAACGCGCTGCGTCGCGCGGATTTCTGACCGGGCCGTATCGGAGGTTGTGTGGCGAGCCGAGCGCAAATTCCGACGTGGCGGTGATTGCAAAAGGTATCGCACCCGCCTCACGCAAACGGCTCACGACCAATGCGTCACGGGAGGCGATACGGTCTCCCGTGAAAAAGGAACCGCACGTTATTATGGTATCCGCGACATCGATAATATCCTTGACCCCAAACGGCACCCCTTCCAACGGACGCGCGGTCCCGTTCCGCCAGCGTTTTGAACTCTCTGCGGCAGCCACATCAAAATCTCGCGCGAACCGCAGGATTGCCTCGGCATTCGCGCTCGTTCGAATTCTGCCCTGCAACCGGTCGACTACCTCGACCGGCGATACAGACCCCTTCGCGTATTGGCTGAGCAGGGCGAGCACACCATCGTTATGGCCCTGTCTCGTCTCTCTTTTCTCATCCCCCTCGCGCGCCTGGCCAAGAACATCAGCCATCCGAGCTGATGCGCAGCAGCGGTCGGCGACGGTCGGATCCAGAAAGGCGAATGGATCAATCAGAGCCGCCTCGGGCAGCGGATATATCTCTTGAATCTTGGGCACGAACGAGTTCCTCGGTGACTATCGGGACAGAATGTGAATGCCGGGTCGGAATGGCTATCCGGCTCTCTCCAGCGTGGCGTATCTCGATCGACAACAATCCATAATCTAGGATATTAGATATACTTTCACTAAAAAGACGGGGTCAACCTTCCATTGCCCTCGCTGCATCCGCTTAAGTGTCCCGCTCAACCTCGGGGGCCAAGGGATAGGTCGCATACGACTAAGCGGGCCCCCCCCCAATGGGGGCTGTTGTGATTCTCTTCCCGCAAATCGCTGGAGGTCCAACGAAGGATCGACCTTGAGCACATGGTCTGCGACCTGCGCTCGATAATACGCGTGGCGCAGGGACGACCCAGCGCCGTCATCTAGGATGGGCGCACGTTGTAGTCAACCTGCGAGTCCCCGTTTTCATGCGGTTGGCTTCCGTCGTCGGCCATCCTCTGCTTGCGTCGCCGCGTTAAGTGGTCCCTCGCGCCGCGCGACTCATGCAGTTTGCGGCAGTCACATCAAGTATTGATATAAACCGTCTTGGTATAGAGATAGGTGTCGAGGTGCGCACGACCACCCTTCGCGCCGTAACCGCTATGCTTGGTCCCACCGAAACCGACAAGCGGATCCGTTACTCCGTAGCAATTCACCCACATCATACCCGTATGAATTCCCTTGACGACCCTGAGTGCGGTCGAAAGGTCCCGGGTCCACACCGCACCTCCCAAACCGTATTCTGTCTGGTTCCCAAGTGCGATAGCCTGCTCGGCTGTGTCGAAAGGGATCACCGAAAGGACGGGACCAAAGATCTCTTCCTGCGCGATCCTCATTCCGTTGTCGACGTCAGAAAATACTGTTGGAGAAACGAAATATCCCTTCGCCAGTGAATCACCAAGGCGCTCACCGCCGCATATCAGTTTGGCACCTTCACGAGACCCAAGGTCGATGTAAGACATCACGCGTTCCAGTTGCCGCTCGGAAATCAGGGGTCCGAGTTGTGCGTCGACGTCCAAGCTATGTCCCACTCTGACAGAGCGCGCGAACTCTGCAACGCGCGCGCAGAATTCCTTTACGATCGGGCGTTGTACGAAAACCCGGGTTCCGGCGTAGCAAATTTGCCCCGAATTGGCGAAGACCCCCATCGATGCACCAGGGACCGCCTTGTCCAGATCCGCGTCGGCGAAGATGATATCCGGCGATTTTCCACCGAGTTCCAGTTGTAGTTTCTTGATGTTAACAGCCGACGCTTCAATGATCTTTCGACCTGTCACCGTGGAGCCGGTGAACGCGATGCGATCCACTCCTGGATGCCGGGCCAAGGCTTCCCCCGCGACTCCGCCCATTCCCGTGACTACGTTCACCACACCCGCAGGAAGTCCGGCCTCCTTGAGCAGTTCAACTACGCGCAGCATGCTCAAAGATGCATCCTCGGCCGGTTTGAGCACGATGGTGCATCCAGTGGCCATCACGGCACCCAACAACCACCACTGACTGACGAGTGGACCGTTCCAAGGGACGATCCCTCCCACAACGCCAACAGGAGCCTTAAGCGACATTGTGACAACTTCACCCGGCAGCCCGTTCTGCAACGTCTCTCCCGCAATCGTTGCTGTCTGTGATGCGAAAAAGAGGATGAACTTCAGCATCGTGGCTTTGGAGGCACGTGTGCGGGAGATTGGCGCGCCCATGTCCATCGACTCGATTTCTGCTAGTTCATCGAAATTCTTCTCCATAAGGTCGTGGACCCGATAGAGAAGCACCTGCCTCTCATACGGGCTCCACTGGCTCCAAGGTCCCTCAAAAGCCGCTCGCGCGCAACGGACCGCACGGTCAATGTCCGCCTCGCCTCCCTCGGCCAAACGACCAAGTACTTCACCGGTGGATGGGGTTCGCGTGTCGAAAACCTTTTCAGAGACGGCGGAGACCGCTTCGCCGCCAATCCAAAGTCCATGCTTTTCGCGAGATAGGAATTTTTTCGTCGCGTCGCTGAGAGGAGCAAGCGAAGCTTGTGAGTTCATGGATTCTCCGAAATTAAATAGAATTGTCGCTAGGTATCGGTTTTTTGACGGCCTGGTGGGCGTAAATGCTCCGCGCTTGCGACTACATCAAGAAGACGCCCTTGCCACCACTCTGCAAATCAAATTTCCGATAAGCCTCTTCAGCCTGATCCAGTCTCCACCGGTCCGTAAAAAGCGCATCCAGATCGAGGCCCCGTTCCAGGACAAAGTCCGCGCACGCCTTCTGGGCCTGGATGGACATGGTCCATGACGTTAAAATGCGCAGTTGTGTGCGAAGGAGATTCGCAAGCGAGAAAGTGACTTCTGCACCAATGCCGACGAGGCACACAGTTCCCCACGGCCGTACGCAACCGAGGGCGTCCCGCCCAGCCGCCGCCGCACCTGCAGTCTCCAGCGCCATCGTTGCGCCTCTTCCGCCCGTCAGTTCTTTGATAGCTTCCGTAACGTTTAGCTGACGTGGGTCAAGTACGTGATCCGCGCCGAAAGCCTTTGCAGTAGCTCGTCGGCTCTCATCGATGTCCAGACCGATGACGCGCGCTCCTTGCGCCTTGGCGAGAAGCGTGGCGGAAAGTCCAACGGGTCCTTGGCCGAAGATAGCGATCGTGTCCCGCCCGGTCACACCCATTCTTTCAAACGCGCCCCAAGCAGTTCCGGTGCCGCAGGAAATAGCGGCCCCTGCAGCAAAGCTGAGACGTTCATCAAGCGGCACCAAGGTGCCTGCCGGGACCTTCATATACGGTGCATGGCCCCCGTCCGAGTCGATTCCATACACCTTGACCGGGACAGCTCGACACATTTGCGGCCACCCCGCGCGACAGTCTTCGCAGCCAGAACAACCGTAGTAGTGATGCACCATCACCCTGGCACCGATGCGTGCATGAGGACTTATCACCCCTGGCCCAACTGCGACGACCACCCCGCAAGGCTCATGTCCCCCAATCAACTGACCGGCGACCGTGTTGGCCGGCCGGCGGTAGAGGTGAAGGTCACTTCCACACATTCCCGAAGCCTTCATCTCGATGACGACCTCTCCCGGGCCCGGTGTCGGGTCCGGGACTTCAACGAGCGCAACTTTACGGTCACCTTGAAAGACGATGCCACGCATAATAGGGTCTGCCTCCTCTTTAGTTCCTAAATCAGATGTTCATTCAAGTCTGTGATCAAACAAGTCGTTTCTCTAGCGGGCTGACCATCCCCCGTCAATTGTCCATGCAGCTCCACGCACTTCCTGGGCTGAGGGACCGCAGAGAAATCCAATTACAGAAGCGACGTCAGCACTTGTGATGTAATTGGCCGACGGTTGTCGTGTTGCCATTGCTGTTTCCTGCACGGTTTCGATTGACACTCCACTTTCGCTGGCTTGCCGACGATGTCCATCGAGTACCCGCTCAGTGCTGACCAGGCCCGGACAGACTGCGTTGCAGGTGATGAGAGTACCGGCCGTCTCGAGAGCCACGGTCTTTGTCAATCCGATCAGCGCATGCTTGGTAGCCACGTATCCCGCCCTGTTTGGAACTGCAACGAGCCCAAGCACCGACGCCACGTTGACTATGCGTCCCCACCCACGTGCGCGCATGATAGGGAGAGCACAGCGTATCGTATGGAACGGGCCGCTCAAATTAAGAGCTAACTGCTTGTTCCATACATCTGCGTCGAAAGCCTCTATCGCCGAGTCGGCGTAGGCGTAGCCTGCGTTGTTAATCAGAATATCTAGACTATCGCGTCCGTGCTCTCGAGCCGCCTCCACGAGTTCCCGAACAGCGTCCGGTCGAGAAACGTCCGCGTCGCTATGGGCCACCCTGACGCCATATCGCTCCGACAAGCGATTCCGCAAGCTTGCGATTGCTTCGGGGTTTCCAAAACCGTTCAGCATGATGTCTGCTCCCATCCCCGCGAGCGTTTCAGCGGTCTGCAGTCCGATGCCGGCTGTCGACCCCGTGATAAGGGCACAACGGCCTATAAGCGGTCGGCCATGATCAAAGGTCATTCGGCAATCTCTCCTTTAGTTTTTGACTCGTGACGTCAGCTGGGGGGACACGTCCTGGCTCGCGACCTACTTGGTCGCAGGAATCCAATGATTTGCCGGGGCCGTTCCTCGTGGTTAGCACTGCTTCCGTTGAGTCCTACAGCACGGACCATCCAAGGGTCGTCCGATCGCGACAGCCCTTCATTTTTCGGGCTATCGCAACCCTTGGCCGGCGGGCTCGTCACTCTAGGGGAGTATGAGCGGTTTCTTTAAGCGACAGCAAAAACGGAAGAGAGATAAGCGCCGAGGCAATTGCGAACATACTGGGTGCTATATCCGAGCCTGTAAGCTTGATGAGCGCTTCTGAAATCAGAGACGCAAAGCCGCCAAAAACGGCCGCTGATACGCCAAAACCAATCGAAACGCCCGTGGTACGCAGACGGGTCGGAAACATCTCTCCCATAATCGCCGGTCCGATGCCTGCGAAGATCCCGGCCAAGACTCCGCAAAAGAGAATGGCGAGAAAGATCAGGCCCAAAGACGAGCTGTTCTGAAAAAGCAAGAACAAAGGATACGAAAGAATCATTACGCATAACGTGGCGACGATGTAGAGCGGCTTTCGACCGACCACATCCGCAATTATCGCAGCAATGAAGATGAAAATAATCTCGGTAAGCAGACCGGCAGATGTGATCCAGAGGGAAGCCGACCGGTCCACCTTGCCATGAACTATCAGATAAGTCGGTACGTATACCAAAAAGACGTAGAAGTTTGCTACCCATACAGCCGTCACCCCCACTGTCTTGATGCCGAGCTTCCAGGTCATTGCACGGTCCGATGCACTGAGCTTAGTGCCTTCACCTTTGGCGGCTTGGACTTCGAGAAACAGCGGAGTTTCATCGGCCTTCGAACGCAACCACAGAGCAACCGGTGCAATAACCAGCCCGCCAAAAAGGAATGGGATACGCCAACCCCAACTTTCAAGCGCCGCTGAGCCCAAGGTACCCGCCAAAATAGCAACCATGAGCGACCCGAGCAGTGTTCCGGTCGTAGCGCTTGCGTGCGACAAGCCGCTATACAAAGCGCGTTTGTTAGGTGGCGACCACTCAATCAGAAAAGTAATTGCATTCCCCATCTCCCCGCCCGCAGTAAAGCCTTGTACAAGGCGGCATACAATCAGCAAGATCGTAGCGGTTAGCCCGATCGTTTCATAAGTGGGAAGAAGACCGAGTATCAGCGTGCTGACGCCCATGAGGGGCATCGAGACCAATAGTGCGAACTTTCGACCCTTCAGATCGCCAATACGACCAAAAACAATGGCTCCGAGGGGCCGTGCCAAGAGCCCGACGCCATACACGGCGAACGTTTGAATAAGAGCCGTAGCTGCGTCGCCATGCGCAAAAAACTTTCGGGAAATGATCGTCGCAAAAAATGCGTAGCTCGCGAAGTCGAAGAACTCGAGCCCGTTTCCGATAACTGTCAAAAAAGCGGCTCGCCTGCCTGCCGATAAAGCATCATCGGAGGTATAGGAATTGCCGTCAGCAAGTACGTTCGTGTCTGCAATATTCCTTGTCATCTTCAATGTCTCCTCCGTTGGGCACCGCGCGGATGCCTCGATGTGTTTTTCACTGATACTTCGGTAACGGCGTAGTAACCGGCCCTCCAATTCTTCATGGATGTCGCTGGTCCGACTGAACGGACAACGGCAAGCAGAGCCGACCGAAACTAGGGTAATCCGCTCTCCGGCCGATGGCAACAATAAATCTCGCCATTTAGTACTTTTCTCTATGTTGCCGATTCGCAACGCCGTGCATTTCGGGCTGCGCTGTCGGTCTTGTGCACTGGCGGCTTCGCACCCGGGCCGCGGGTTCAACGCTGTAAGTCCCGGATCGGCGCCGGCGGGGAGGGCGTTGCAGCTAGCCTACGCAGCCAAATGCATCGTGTCGCCGGGTGCTCGACCGGGCCGGCCAGAAGCGCACTCTGTCGTATCGGCCACCGAAATATTGAAAAGTTCCGCAATGTGAGATAATGTTTAGCAATCGGCCCGATCGATACGATGTGATAGTCAACAGAAATGACGGAGGAGCAAGCATGGACCTTGGAATTTCGCGAAAGCGCGCACTTGTTACTGGCGCAAGTAAGGGGTTGGGCTTCGCGGTTTGTGAAGCGTTGGCGAAAGAAGGCGTAAACCTGATGTTGTTCGCGCGTAGCAGTGATCAACTGGCATCGGCTAAGGCCGACTTGCAAAAGCGCTTCCCCGTCGAAGTTGATACGTTTGCCGGCGACATGACGAGCAGTGACGACATCAAGCGTCTGGCACTTGAACTGCGCGCGAAGGATGGTCCCGATATCCTTATTCTGAATACAGCTCGTCCCCCGCATCCTTTACGCGAGTTTCTCGCCGAGACCGAGCCAGAAAGGTGGGACATCGCTTACCGGACGCAACTGCTAGGAGCCTGCATGGTGCTCCAGGAAATCGCCCCACAACTTATCGACAAGGGCTGGGGACGCATCATTGCGATCACATCAGCTACGGTCAAACAGCCTCTTCCCCTTCATGCGCTTTCCACGGTTTTTCGTGCGGGGCTCATGGGCGGTCTTAAACAGCTTGCGAATGAGATCGCGCCAAGCGGGGTGACCGTAAATTCTGTCAGTCCTGCGGCGATCCGCACTGAGGCGTTCGCGGAGACCTTCGATATGTCAGAGCGCGCAAAGCTGTCTCCGATGAAGCGGCTGGGTACGTTAGAGGAGTTCGCGGGAACGGTGGCATTCCTTGCTTCGCAGCAGGCGGGCTACATTCATGGAACGAACATTCAGGTAGACGGCGGGGCTAATGGCTCCATATTTTGAGTTGGGTTGCACCCTGCGGTAGAAACAACCGTAGTCAATGCTTCCGTGTGCGAACGCGCTAGCCTCACTTTGACCGTGATCAGCCGGAGCGAACGCGACTGTTCCGGCGTCTCACATGCTCCGCGGCGGCCGTTCGCCCCGGAAATACAATCTGCCAGGCAGATTGAGACATCTTCAGACCGAAGGTCACTACGCAATGCCCGAGTCCCTTGAAATGGACGCGGGTCTCAACGCACACCGGCGCCGACGCCGATTTCGTCCCATCTCTCGATATGCCGCCGGCGTCGCCGATGCAGGCCCTGTCCCAGCTGTTCCAGCGATCATGCGCGAGGCAATCCGGACGCCGCCGTGTCCAGCATCCGTGGCCCCCATCGTTGCGAGCGCTCTCTACCGCGATGCAGCTGCACGTCATCGTGTTTCATGGCACGAACGATCGGCCTCTCATCTGTGGCGAGAGCCTCCAAAATCCAACCTTGCGTATCTCGTAAGTTAATGCCACCATACGAGATAAGTTTACTACCTTTCGACTTTCCGCTCGGTTGAGCGCCCGGTGCCTCGGAATATGGGCGTGATCCGGCGCGGAAAGCTCTGTAGGCATTCTTGAGCACAACGTCAGTGGAGATGGCAATGAACGCATGCGAGAGATCGCTCCGCACTTCTGTTCAGAAGTGGTTCGGATATAAAGCTGAGGCTAGCTTCCAGGTCCTTGAGTTCGGCCGCACCCTTTCGCGGAAGCGCTTTGTCCGTATCGGCATTTTGAAGCAGGAAGACCCATTAGCCATCGTCTTCTTCCGACATGATGACGGCTCGTGGAACGTCTTTCCTCCGATGCCTCGGACCCTAAGCATGCAAATCTAGCTGTCCTGTCGTCTATTAGCGCAGGCGAACGCAACCACACCTTTAGAACACGTTAAGCCTGCTGCGGAGACGGTCGGTCCGCGCCTTATAAAAAGATCAAACTGTTGGAGGCAGAACATGCACCGTGCTAACCGCCGAAGTCTCGCAGGTGGGGTTATCGGAACCTTCGTTGAATGGTATGACTTCGTCATTTACGGACTTTCAGCTCCGGTTCTCGCGGCGCATTTTTTTCCCAAATCAGTTCCTACTGCGGCGCTCCTTGGAACCTTCGCAATTTATGCGATCTCGTACTTCGCTCGTCCGTTAGGCGGCATCGTCTTCGGGGTCGTGGGAGACCGAATTGGGCGCGTAAACACACTCAGTACAACGGTGTTGCTCATGGGCGGGGCAACGTTTGGTACCGGTCTACTGCCCTATTATGAACAGGTTGGAATTGCTGCGCCGGTGATGCTACTCGCCTGTCGCGTTCTCCAAGGATTCTCTGCAGGTGGAGAAACGAGCGGAGGATTCACTTATGTCATTGAGTGCGCACCAAAACATCGTCGTGGGCTTTGGGTCTCTTTTGGCATTTGTGCGGCAGTCCTGCCCGCTGTTCTGGTCAGCTTAACCATCCTTCTTGTGAAAGCCGTGATCGGATCGGACGACTACTTTGAATGGGGTTGGCGCCTGCCTTTCCTTTGCGGTGGTCTGCTGTCACTGGTCGGACTCTGGCTTCGCCGAAGCCTGCAAGATTCTGATGAATTTGCTCTTGCCGCTTTTCAACGAATTCGAGGCGTTGGTCCTCGCCACCGGATCAAGGCTTCAACAACACTCGTAAGCACGATCCTGATTGCCGTACAGGCGGTGTCTGGTCCACTGCTGGTGAGTTATATGTATTCGTACCTCACGCAGGTCAGTAAGTTGAGTGCCAGCACAGCCATGAAGACGAATATCGCCGCGGTCCTGTTGCTAGTCATTGCCCTCCCTTGCTTCGGGGCACTCTCCGATCGCATTGGGCGCAAGGCCATGATGGTGTGTGGTGGGTTCTGGTTGGTATTGACCGCCTACCCCGCAATGAGCCTCGTATCCTCAGGAACGGTGTGGTCGGCGTTCGCTGGCCAGGCACTCATCGCTATCGGTCATGCTATGTTCGGTGCTGGCGGCTTTGTTGCAGTTTTGGAACTGCTGCCAACATCTGTACGTTACACGGGACACGCCATTTCCTACAACATGGCTTATGCGATTTTCGGTGGTACTGCGCCGATCGTCTTTCAAACACTCGTCACCACCGTAGGCACACCGACCGCACCATCTTATTACGTCATTGCGATTGCGGCTCTGGCACTCATCGTTATTCGGTTTACGCCTGAAACCCAGAACGTTCATCTACGCGATGCTGTGGAGGCGGAATCCCAGACAGATAACCGACCGGGCAAAGGTCCGGTGCACGTCAGTCAGTGATCAAAAACCGATAACCCAACCTCAGATGTCAATATGGCAAATACCGTCCAGATCGAAAAGATAGTTGATGAGCAGCAGATGACGGCGTTCCAGATCTGGATGCTCGCCTTCAGCTTCCTCGTGCTCATCGTCGATAGTTACGACGCGTACTCGATAGCATACGTTGCGCCATCGATCATTGCCGAATGGAAAGTCCCCCGCGTCGCGTTCACCTCGGTATTTACGGCCAACGTTGCAGGTTTGGCTTTCGGTGCAATCCTCTTTGGTATGCTCGCAACGCGCATCGGGAGCAGGCGCGTTCTCTTTACGAGCATGCTTCTTTTCGGATTTTTAACGCTAGCCAAGACGGTTGTGAGTTCTGTTCTTTGGCTTGCGATCTTTCAATTCCTGGCGGCGCTCCCCGTCGGCGGAATCTACCCTATTGCGCTATCGATCGTAGCAGAGCATACGCCACTGCGGCGGCGCGCAGCCATGCTAGTCATCGTAGCACTAGGTTTCGCGTTCGGCGCCTCGTTGGCTGGTTTCATTGCCGCTCCAGTAATTCAACATCTCGGCTGGCGGTGGATGTTCTACATCGGTGCGGCGTTCCCAGTAATCTTGACGACCGTTGCCGCGCCATTTGTGCCGGAATCCTTGCGACGACTTGTACAAGAAGGTGCGTCGCGTGCACGAGTGCTGATAGCGGTTCGCCGTATCGCCCCATCGTTCACCCTCCCAGCAGACGCGAAATTTGTAACAGCTTCACCTGACCAGCACGCCCCTTTCAGGCAGTTGTTTGCCGGCGGCCGGGCGCGAATGACGATCCTTCTCTGGACTGGCTTCATTACAGCATACCTGGTCTACTACTTCCTCTTTAGCTGGATTCCAGTCCTTTTGAACGCCGCTGGAATGTCGATCAACCAGTCACTGATGGGTGGAGCCGTGTACCCCGCTGGTGGGTTCATCGCTGGTTTGCTATTTGCCTATCTCAGCATGAAACGGTCCGTTCCGGTAATCACTTGTATGTACTTCGTGGTGTCCGCGCTGAGCTTGGTGTCGCTCGCGTACGCCAACGCAACGATAGTCGCTCCCATACTGTTCGTTGTTGGTGCAGGCTCAATTGGCGGCATTCTCGCCGGAAATGCTTTGGTCAGCCTTGCCTACCCTGCGGAATTGAGAACGACTGGGCTCGGTTGGGCTTTCGGACTTGGTCGATTTGGTTCAATGCTCGGCCCCTTGGTCGGCGGCGTCATGCTTGAACTGAGGCTTCCGCTCGGAGCAATGTGCATGGTTCTGGCTGTGCCTGCATTGCTCAGCGCGATCGCGTTCTATCTTGTAGGTAAGGTCAACGGGTTGCCAGGAGTTCAGCAGGATCCTGCGCTCGCCTACCGGACCGTCGACGCACGGGATTGACGATCGCCATTCGTGGCCGCCACGATTGCAATCATCTTGCGGGCGAATATCGTCGAACCAACTTCGCTGACTCGTGAGGTCTGCGCTCAAATCCCGGCGGCGGCGCTATAGCCTGCTGGCCGGGGGGTGCGCCCCCTCCATGAGTGTTGCTTTCAGCCTCCGCGTCCCGGATACCGACAGGCGGACAGTATTTGGCTGTCTACTGTACAGCGGACTTTGTCACGTACCGAGGACGCGATGCGTTCGAAGAAAGCGGCGAACGCACAAAGAGTTGCAAAAGCTCAGACAGACAGTTCAGGACTTACAGTCTTCAGAGGCCATGTACTCTGCGCGCGTGCGAAACCATCGCACTGGGCGAGTTCCGTCCCAGTTATCGGCGAGTGCCTTCAGCCCAGCGAAATGTTTGGCACGCTCGGGAGTCATCGGCGCTATTTCAAACATTGCCCCGATGTGTGCGGGCCCATTGTGATAGGTGACCTTGTTGCCTCCGTCGGAGGCCTGAATGACCAGCACCTCTTCGAATCCACATCGGTCCAGCTCGAGCCGTGCTTTTTCACAGTCATCTGGCCAGAATCCAATGTGATGCAGACCCTGACGGCCTCCGTCGAGAAAGTCTGTGTAGGGTGACGCCGCAGAATTAATTTGCTCAATGAGCTCAATCTGCGTGTCTCCTATGTATGAAAATCCAATCAGAATCTTGACCGGACTCTCCTTGCCGCGATAGAAGAAGTGCCGATCACCGAGATCTTCTATCACGATAAATGGGCCGACCCTGACGGTTTCTGTCCAGAATTTCAGCGCTTCTTGAAGATTTGGCACGACAAATGAAAGCTGCATCCGCTCCCCCAGCAAGTTCGGCGCGGCTTCGCCATTGGTAATTGTCCAGAGAGATTCCATCGTTATGCTCCATCTGCGACGAAGCCGGGAGGGCCACGCTCAGGTCTTTCCGAGTAGCTCCATCCCGGCGTCTGCTAGTTTATTGAAGTATCGCTTATGTCTCGCGCGCGCGCAGAACTATGAGCCCATCAACAGCGACAACACCCTCTCCTTCGCGTCGAACCAGCAACGGGTTAATTTCTGCTTCACTTACATCCTGTTCTGGTAGCCGGGCGAGCTGCGACATGGCAGTGATGGCTGCCGCCAGAGCCTCGCAATCGCCTTTGGGCAGCCCTCGGTAGCCACGAATGATTGCCAAACCCTTTACCTCGTCGATCATCCTTCTCGCTTCTTCGAGCCCGACCGGCGCCATACGAACCGAAATGTCTTCGTAGATTTCCGCGAGTACGCCACCCACTCCCAATACAACGACGGGACCAACCTGAGGATCGCAACGGTATCCCAGAATCACTTCAGCCAGGCCCTTCTCCATGCGTTGAACGAGAATGCCATCGATCAAGACATCAGGATGCCGCTCATTCACGCGCGTAAGAATCGATTGGGCCGCCCTCGAAAGCTCAGAAGCGTCCTTGATGTTCAACACGACTCCGCCCGCATCGGTCTTGTGGGGAATATCTGCGGACAGGACCTTTGCTACGACAGGAAATCCCAGACTGACTTCATCTCGAGGGTCATGGATGATTTCGCTCTGCGCTGACGGCACCCCAAGCGCAGAGAATACGGCGCAGGCTTGGGTTTCATTCATCTTTTGGCCTCGCAACTCTGAAACGGATGCCGAAACCGCGGCGAGTTGTGCGACAGGTGGCGCGGCGACATCAACAGGGGACGTCCATTGAGACCACGCTCGGATCGCATCCGCACACGCCTCCGGGGTGCGGAATCCGGCTACCCCCGCATCAGCAAGTTGCTTCAAGGCCGTTTCGGCATGCGGAGCAATGAACATAGCCAGCGGCTTGCCATGACGGTCCGCACGCGTGACAGGACCAACAGAAATTTCGGGTTGAAACTGGGCCGAACTACCAGCGATCGCGAGCACCAGGTCACAATGATCCGACGCCAGCATTTCGCTCACCACTGCACCGTAGACTTCCTCCTTGGTGCCGGCGTGTGTGAGATCCGTGAGCCGGTTGCGGTTGATCTTGATACCCTTCTTTGCGAGGTTCTCCACCACAGTTTCGCTAGGCGATACGACGTCCACCCCCAGCGTACCAAGGCGATCGGCAACGGTAGCTGCCCCTCCGCCCGTAGTTGTCATGACCGCGACGCGATGACGTGCGCTCGGGCGCTGCCCGGACAACATGACCGGCAGTTCGAACAGCGACTCGAGGCTGTCCACACGCAGAATTCCATTGGCTCGGAAGAATGCGTCTGCGACCTCGTCTGCGCCCGCCATCGCTCCTGTATGCGACGCCGCAAGGTCGCGGCCGACTTCGGACCGACCTAACTTGTAGACAATCACCGGCTTGCCCGCCGCCACCGCGCGTCGCGCGGCGAGCGCTAGCCGCGGTGCATCGCGAATTGTCTCAAGGAACAACAGGATTGCTCCGGTCTCCGGATCATCTACGAGCCAGTCGGAAATCTCACCCACGGAAAGATCGCATTCGTTCCCGATCGAAACGACACGCGAGAAGCCTACCCCACGACCAAGTCCTCGCGAGATCAGGCCACCGGTCATGCTCCCCGATTGTGAAATGACAGCAAGGGGACCGGGCGTAATGTCCAGTCTCTCGAGCGCAGCGTTAACCGTCAGCGCACAGGAAGGGGTACTGCTGTAGATACCACTGCAATTCGGCCCAAGGAGACGCACTCCTGACTCATTCGCCAGCCGCAGAAGTTCGGCCTGTCGATGCTGCCCCTCCTCTCCCGCTTCGGCGAAACCATCAGTGTAGATTGTCGCGATGGGCACATTGCGCTCCGCGCACTGTGCAACGGCGTCAGCCACTGCATCCGCCGGAACCATGATGAAGGCCTGGTCGATTGTGCCCGGCACGTCGCGCAGTGTGGGATAGGCTCGCTCCCCGAAAATCTCGTCGTACCGCGGGTTAATTGGAATCACGCGTCCCGGATAGCCATGCGTTCGCAGACTCCTCTGCGGACGTGCGGTGTGCTTCTTTGCATCTCCGGAGGCACCAATCAACGCGATGGTGCGCGGAATGAAAAGAGCCTCAAACAACTTACGATCATGCTCGCTCACGATAAGCCTCGGTGTCTAATACGGGCGCTTACCTTTGCCGCGACGGGTGCATGAAGCTGCGCCCGCGCAGTGTGTCGGCAAGCGCGCAAAAGTTGAATAGATCGTAGACGCTTGCCCCTGGCCGTCTTTCTCGGTCGTGAGGCAAGCTGTATGAGCCATCTCCTAGGCCTGCATGCCGCCAAGGCAGATATACTTCACATCAAGGTAGTCTTCGATTCCGTAATGAGATCCTTCCCGTCCAACGCCTGATTCTTTGATTCCACCGAAAGGGACGGCCTCATTGGCCATGAGGCCTACGTTCACGCCTACCATTCCTGCCTCCAACGCCTCGGCGACCCGCCAGATCCGCGCAACGTCGCGGCTATACAGGTAGGACGCGAGCCCAAATTCAGTATCGTTCGCAGCTTCGATCAGTTCGCGCTCATCAGTGAAACGGAACAGCGGCGCCAGCGGACCGAACGTCTCTTCTTTGGCAACCTTCATGCTGGCGTTGGCATCGGCGATCACAGTAGGCTCGAAGAACGAACCTCCGAGGGCATGACGCCGCCCCCCGACCAGCACGCGCCCGCCCTTCGCAGTCGCATCAGCGATGTGCTCCTCTACCTTTTCGACGGCACGAACGTCGATGAGCGGGCCAACGGTCACGCCATTTTCAGCGCCATCGCCAATCCTCAGCGCTTGTACCTTCGAAACCAGCTTTTGCGCGAACTCGTCGTACACACTGGCGTGAACATAGAAACGATTGGCGCCGACACAAGCTTGACCGACGTTGCGAAACTTGGAGGCAACTGCGCCGTCGACTGCTGCGTCGATGTCAGCATCTTCGAAGATGATGAACGGGGCATTCCCGCCAAGCTCGAGAGACACTTTCTTAATCGTGCCAGCGCACTGCTCCATGAGCTTCCGACCGATCCCTGTCGACCCTGTGAACGTAAGCTTCCGTACAATCGGGTTGGTGGTCAGTTCGCGCCCAATCGGCTCGGCTGATCCTGTAATGACGTTGAAAACTCCTGGCGGAATGCCCGCTCGCGCAGACAGTTCTGCAAGGGCGAGTGCGGAAAATGGCGTATTGTTTGCCGGCCGCAAAACCATCGTGCATCCAGCAGCTAACGCGGCTCCCGCCTTTCGCGTGATGATCGTATTTGGAAAGTTCCAGGGCGTGATTGCAGCGCACACGCCGACTGGCTGCTTTACGACTACGACCCGCCTATCCGCCGCAGGCGCTGGAATCGTCTCACCGTACACCCGACGCCCTTCTTCTGCGAACCACTCTATGAATGCGGCCCCGTTGACTACCTCGGATCGCGCCTCCTTGAGAGGTTTGCCCTGCTCCGCGGTAAGAATCGCAGCGAGGTCTTCTTGGTTCTCGATGATCAAATCGAACCATTTGCGCAGCAAGCGACCGCGCTCCTTCGCTAACATGCCACGCCAAGCCCGGAACGCGACGTTGGCCGCTTCGATCGCCCGACGCGTCTCCGCGGCAGCCAGATTTGGAACGGTGCCGACGATCCCGCCAGTGGCAGGATTGGTCACCGGAACAGTCTTACCTTCGTCCCCGTCGATCCATTGACCGTCTACGTAAGCTTGCGTACGCAGCAAACTGGAATCTTTCAAGACAAACCCGCTCATAGCAACCTCCTCACTGTTCCGGCTTGGTGAAGGTGGGCATCACGAAACCATGGTTTTCCTGACCCGCGATAGGACCCGGCTTCCACGTATCGTTAAAATCCTTCGGATACGGGTACCAAGCCGACCGATACTGAGGTGTCTCGATTTCGGTCGCAACACTGATCACAGTAGGCTGGCCGCTCGCTAGGGCTGCCTCGAATGCAGCCTTGAATTCCTCGGCTTTGTTGACGCGCACCCCGACGCAGCCCATGCCTTCTGCCATCTTGGCAAAATCCGGCCCCCACAGTTCGCTCTCGCCCTTCTTGCGGTAGTCGCAGAGCGATTCGCGGCCGTAAATCTTGAACATAGCTTCACGCTCAATCTGCAGCGACTTGTTGTCGAAGACCACTGCAATCACCGGGAGCTTCTGCTCAACAGCCGTGAGCATGACCGTGGAGCGCATGATAAAAGCGCCGTCGCCCAAAAGCGCAACCGCCGGCTTGCCGCCGCTAGCCAAACTTGCCCCAATCGCCGCTGATGCGCTCCAACCCATGCGATGCATAAAGCTGCTGTGATAGACGTTACGCGATGAGGCACGCACGAACGGCGGACCGTAGCTGAGCATGTGGCCAGTATCGAAGAATACTGACATTTCAGGACATTTTTCTTCGATGACCTGACTCACATCTTCGCAGACGCGCGCATAGTGGAGCGGCGAGATGTTCGATGTACGCAGCGGCTTGACCGCCTCGTTAAAGGCATCACGCTCCTTGTCGAGTTCTGCTGTCCAGTCTACGTTCTCCTTAATCCCAGCGTCCTTCGCCGCTTTGGTGAAGGCTTCCAGCGCGAGACGCGCGTCAGAGTTCAAGGCTACATCGGTCGGATAAGCACGCCCCAATTCGTTCTCGTCGATGTCGACGTGAATCAGCTTGGCATTGCCGGGGATGTCAAACAATGTCCAGCCGCCAGTATCAATGTCCGTGAAGTGAGTCCCGATCCCGATAATGAGGTCGGATCGACGCGCCATGTGGTTGCCATGCAGGGTTCCGGCTCGACCCATGACGCCCGCCGAAAGCCGATGCTTTTCAGGGAATGCTGCCTTGCCTGCAGAGGTCGCAACGACCGGCGTCCCCGTCGATTCTGCGAAATCGAGGAGCGCTTGGTGCGCGCCACTGTTGGCGATACCGCTACCAAATACCACCAGCGGTCGCTTGGCCTTTTTCAGCATGCCAATCGCTTCCGCCACACCATCAATATCCGGGCCGGGACGGCGGATGCGCATATAAGGACGCGGATCCGGCAGGCTATCCTCATCGATCAACGCGTGCTGGATGTCAAACGGGATCGCCATAACCACCGGCCCAGGGCGCCCCGTCAAAGCCGTCTTATACGCGCGCAGGAACATGTCGATGCAGGTGTCCGGTCGTGTCGCCATGACCGCCTTCTTGCATATGGGCCGGATGGCTCCGGCGAAATCCTCGGGCCCTTCCCGATAGGCCTCCTCAATACCACCTCGGTCGAACCAATGCGTCGCACCGACGCCGACAAGCGCGAGCATTGCGATGGATTCGTAGAATGCCGTCGCGATCGCGGGCATGATATTGGCGTTGCCGGGACCCACGCTCGTGGTCACAATTGGGAGCGGGCCGCCTCGTTTGAAGCGCCAATAACCGTCCGCCAATTCCACCGCCTGGTCTTCCATTCGAGCGCTGATACATTCGATCTTGGTCTCGTAGACCAGTGCATCGAGCAGTCCCCAGTTACCATGTCCATTGAGGCCGAAGACGAACTCCGTTCCCATCTGTTCAAGCAGTCGCGCAATGGCTGCCGATACCGTAATTTGTCCCATGATTTCGTTCTCGTTTCGCTAGTCAGTGCTGCCAACCGCTGGTCGGGGCAGCGGGATGGATATCACTCGTTAAAGATCGACGCGCAGGTTGGCAACTGCTTGGCAGAGTCCAACGAATCGATTTTTTGCAGCAGTTCAAACAACTCACGTGCTTGCGTTTCGTTGTGGGTCTTTTCTGTGCACTCAGCAAACTTGCCCCAGAGTTCCTCCGTCGTGAGAGGTTCACCGGCATATCCTGGAATCGTAGAGATCGGACCGCTCTTAAGAACCTCGCCACTTTTCAACGTCATCGTGACCGACTCGGTCGGCGAGAACACCGGGTCGCGTGGATCAACCTCGTCCACCGGCTTTAGCTTGACCTTCGAGAAGAACGCCTGCATGTCGGGGCGTTGAACGACTTCATCGGCCGTTTCAGCGACACCAAGCTTGCCGAGAATGACGGCCGCGGCGATAGCGTACTCTCCGCTGAACTGCGCCTGGAATCGGTCTTGCGGATTGTGATGAACGAGCACTGTTACCTGGTTCCGGCCCATTTCAACTTCGACAGACTCGATTTCGTTCGGGTCGACTCGACGACCGTTGAGCATTTTCAGAGTCGCGTGAAACGAACGATGCTCGAAGAAGCACGTTGGGTGCATCTTGAACTGCAACTTGTGCTTTGGCAGATACCACTCCTCGCCAAGCTTGGACGGCGACTCACGATCCGGCGTGCCGTTAGAGGAAAATGCCGTCAGGAATCCCTGTTCGTTCTCAAACGCATCGGGGCCGCCTGTCATACCAGCGTCCGCGAGACGAGCCGCGACCACACCGTTGCGCGAAGCCATGCCCGAGTGGTAACCCTTCGTCATCGAACCGAAATTTGAGAAGAGACCGCCCGAATGACTGGCGGCAATAGCCAGCGCCATGGAGGCTTTGTTCGCCGGCAGGCGACGGAGCACGGAGCACGCTGCGGCAGACGCAAGCGCACCAAAAATGGAAGTCGGGTGCCAGCCAGCCTTGTGATAGTGCCTGTTGCGGCGCCACATCTCGCACCAGACTTCATAGCCTGCAACGAATGCCGTGGTCATCTCCTTTCCGGTTGAACCCAGCACTTCGCCCTCCGCAAGGATGGCTGGCACCAAAACACCTGCGGGATGTCCCGACAATGATTGCGCGCCGTAATCGAGACAGTGAGCAATTGCTCCCCCGAGTAGAGCCGCTTCTGGACCGTCCACCAAGTGTGAAGACAGGCAGACGCGCGATTCCTGTCGGCCAGCTGGCTCTACCAGTGTCTTCCTCAATATGGCCGAAATCGGCTGGTCGATACCCGCCATGATCACCCCGATCGTGTCCGTAAAAGCGTCGCGCACGGTGGGCAATACTTCTGTAGGAACCTTTTGGTAAGTAATGTTGGCAAGAAAGCGACCCGCTTGGGCGGTTAGTGACTTCATAGCGCAGGGCCTTTTTTAAAAGTTCATCGGAACGGCGATTCGTCAATTTATCCCACAGTGCTGGATTTCTGTCAACGAACAGCCGAATGCGTGTTTTCACCTAGTTTGGTCGCACTCACCGATCCGGCTGGCAATCATTGCCCACTTTTCCCAATTGCGCATCATAAACAAATCCCGTATTGTGGTTTATATTAACACAACAGGAGGCGATTATGGACTTAGGATTGAACGGCAAGGTCGCAATTGTCACGGGCGCGGGACACGGCCTCGGAGCGGCAATCGCCGCCCGATTCGCCCACGAGGGCGCCGCCGTAGCACTGGTAGATATCGATGAATCAGCTGCAGAAGCTCAGGCGTCAACGCTAATGCAGTCAGGCGCTCGCGTTCTCGCGCTAGGCGCAGATGTCACAAACGAGACGGCTGTCGCGGCGATGGTTGGTCGGGTCGTCGAACATTTCGGCGGCGTCCACGTTCTGGTCAACAACGCTGGCTTCACGCGAGACATGCGCATCACGAAGATGAAAGTGGATGACTGGGACGCGGTTGTCGACGTCATTCTGAAGGGCGCATTTCTCTGCACCCGCGCGGTCATGCCTCACATGACCGAGCAGCGCTGGGGGCGCGTTATCAACATCTCGTCGCGTGCCCACTTGGGGAATCCGGGGCAGGCTAACTATTCCGCCGCGAAGGCAGGCGTGATTGGCTTCACTCGCGCGATGTCGCTCGAAGCAGGACGTTCGTTCATCACCGTCAATGCGGTCGCACCTGGCATTATCGACACAGAAGCCGTACGCAGACTGGCGCATTACGAAAAGGTGAAGGAAAACGCAGAGAAGACTACCCCTATCCCGCGGCTCGGCCAACCCGAAGACGTGGCCGATGTTGTTGCCTTTCTCGCATCTGAGCGAGCCGCGTATGTGAGTGGCGACGTCTTGCACGTCAGCGGCGGCCGATACTGAATTCAACCCGCGGAAACCAGTTTCCCGGCTATTCCTATCCCGCAAGTGAGACGGACAGCGTTCTAACTCACAAGCTGGTCCATCTGAGTTTGACGAAGTGAATCTTTGGAGCTATTGATGAGTGAAGCCTACATTGTCGGCGTTGGAATGACCCCACTTGGCAAACACTGGGACAAAAGCGTAAAGCAGTTGACCGCTCAAGCCGTCGACCTCGCTCTCGCCGACGCAGGCATTGCCAAAGACGCGATCGAAGTTGCATGGTTTTGCAACACGCGCCAGGGCGTGCTGGAGGGACAACACAATATTCGTGGGCAGTGCGCTCTGCGCGCTCACGGATTCGAGCGCCTGCCCATCTTCAACACTGACAACGCGTGCGCCAGCTCCAGTTCGGGTCTGGCGCAGGCTTGGGCCGCTGTCAGATCGGGAACCTACGATGTAGCCCTGGTTGTCGGTACGGAAAAGATGAACTTCCGTGACAAGAATCAGGAGATGTTCGAAGCGTTCAAGGGGAGTTGGGACCGCGAACTGGCCGACGCACAGATGGCGAAGCTACTGGCAATGGGTGATGGCCTGCCTCTTCCAGAGGAGGCACGCGATGCCGGCGGCCAGCGATCGGTTTTCATGGACATCTACGCTGCGCAGGCCCGTTATCACATGGCGCGGTTCGGGACGACCCAGCGCCAGATCGCCGAAGTCGCAGCCAAGAATCACTGGCATTCCCAATGGAACCCTAATGCTCAATATCGCGAGCCGATGACGGCGGATGAGGTCTTGCAGGACAAGCTCATTTCTTGGCCCATGACGCGCTCCATGTGCGCGCCGATGAGCGATGGGTCCGGAGCGATCATTGTTGTGTCGGAAAAGGCTCTACAGCGCTTCGACCGGAAGCGCGCTATTCGGATTCGCGGGATTGGCGCCAGTAGTGGATCAAACCGGACGCCGGATCAAGTCGAGCATCATCTTACGCGACATGCCGCATTGCGCGCGTACGAGTTCGCTGGTCTCGGCCCTGAGGATGTATCAGTCGCTGAATTGCATGACGCGTCAGCATTTGCCGAAATCCTCCAGAGTGAAAACTGTGGTTTCGCACCATACGGCGATGGCGGACCTCTCGTCGAGAGCGGTGCCACCCGCCTTGGCGGCCGGCTACCGATCAATGTTTCGGGCGGTCTTTTGTCGAAAGGACATCCCATCGGCGCGACTGGCGCAATTCAGATCCACGAGCTCGTGACGCAGCTTCGCGGCGAAGCCGGTGAACGCCAGGTGGCTAACGCACGTATCGGCCTGGCCGAAAACGGCGGCGGGTTCCATGGGCTTGAAGAGGCCGCGTGTGTGGTCACACTGCTTGAATCCCCGGGGAAACCGTGACATGCCTATCGACGCGGAGAAACTTCTGGGCTATCGCGTACCTGAAGTCAGACAAACTTACACCAGTCACCAGAGTGCGTTCTATGCCTTAACAACAGGGATGGCGCAGAATCCGCTAGATCAGCGCCACCTCGACTTTGTGGATCCAAATCGAGGCGACGCACAACGCGTGCTCCCGTCGATGGCATTGGTATTGGGCTACCCCGGCTTTTGGCTGGTGCACCCTGATACCACCGTTGATCCGACACGGGTTTTGCACGGAACTCAAGAGATCGAGTGGCATCATGCGCTTCCGGCTTCTGGTGAGGTCATCGGGAGAACTCGGGTGACCAGACTGGTGGACCGCGGCGAAGGTAAACATGCCATGGTTCAATCCCAACGAGAGGTCGTGGATGCGCACACCGGTGAACGTTACGCGACGCTGAGACAGGTCCACGTCCTGCGTGGTCAGGGTGGCTTCGGCGGAGACTCGTCGTCGCTTCCACCCGCGCACGTCATCCCTGATAGCGCGCCCGAAATGACCGCGGAAGTGCAAACCCGTCCAGAACATGCTCTGTTCTATCGTCTAAATGGCGACCTGTTTGCATTGCATGCGGACCCAGAGATGGCAGCTCGCGCCGGATTTCCTCGGCCGATTCTGCACGGCATGTGTGTGGCAGGCATTGCCACTCAGGCGTTGATGCGCCTTCTAGCAGCGGACGACCCTCTTCGCATGCGGTCCCTTCAGTTGCGGTTTTCTGCTGTCGTGTACCCGGGCGAAACCGTCAAAGTCGAGGCGTGGCGCGACGGATCCTTCAGAGCACGCGTGGCGGAGCGCAATGAGGTTGTCTTAGATAACGGGCATGTCGAAATTGAATCAATCGCCCGTTGAGAACGACAGCGACGAATGGATGATCCGGACTGACTTATGCTGAAACTCTGAGCAGATTGTCGGCTCCGACAGACACGACAAAAGAGGAGATTGACAGATGCCATCGGCCAACGAAAGGTCACGAGAGGTTCTCGAATCTGTAGAAGGAGATCGTGGGGTTGCCCGAGAGTGGGTGCGGATACTAGCCGAGCGCGACCCGGATCTGCTCGAAAAGCTTCACGGGTCGCTTATGCATGTGGTCACTACGAGGGATAGCATTCCGCGCAAATACAAGGAACTCGTTATGATCTCCCTCAACGCGGCCTCATTCTATGAATACGGAGTCCGCCTGCATACGCGCACGGCCCTGCAGCATGGCGCGACAGAAGACGAACTCCTTGAGGCCCTGGAGATCGTAAGCTTGACCAATCTTCATGGCATGACTTCAATGCTCCCAAGCATGTTCGAAGAAATCGCTCACTTCAAGAAAGACCGCACCGATAATTGATTGACGAAGATCTTCCAGGTGCGTTGAAGAATGAGAAGGAGATTTGTGGAATGAAACGGAAAGCCATTGTCGATCTACGCATTTACACGATGCGACAGGGAGGAGTCCCGGAGTTTCTGAGGCTCGCAAAGGAAATTGTTGTCCCCGTCCAGTTGCGACATATCGGTCCGCCGGTTGCTTACTACGTGACCGAGATCGGGCCCCAGCAAGAAGTCATGCATCTCTGGGAGTACGACGACTTGGGCGACATGGAGGCACGGAGAAAGGCGAGAAATGGTGACCCTGACTGGCCTCAGTACGCGGTAGCGTCCGATGGTCTGATAACGAAGCAAGAAACTAGCATTCTGCGACGACTTTCATTGCCAGATGAAGATGGACTCGTAGATAGCACCGCAAGCAAGCCCGTTGTCGAATTCATCGTGACAACAGTTCAACGAAGCAGGATTATCGAGTTCCAGCGGGTTCTACGGCAAAAAGCGTTGAAGATACAACAGCGTCACGTGTGCCCTCCAATCTCACTCTACAGAAGCGAAGTCGGCCACTTGAATCAAATTGTTCAACTTTGGGGCTTTGACAACTACGCCGACCTGGAAGCCCGCCGGCTCGCGAGAAGCCGGGACTCGGAATGGAACGAATACCTTGAAGCTGTCGAACCGATGATCGTAGATGAACATATCAGGATTCTGCGTCGAGTTCCGGTTCTCTGAGGGATCTCCACCACTCTCTTGCTCGTCCCCGAGTGTCATAGAGCCCGCCTCCGCTCAATTGCAGTGCGGTAAGTGGGCTCAATAACTTCACGATGCACTTTTGGTCAGACTATCGACAGAAAGACTGATTGATATGTCTGTTGACGTGGGATTCACGGACGTTCGTCGAAAGACGAAGCGCCGTCAGACCTTGTAGTCCTCGGACGACATGTAGTCTGAACGAGTGCAATACGTCCGAATCGGACGGCTTCCGTCCCACGTCTCGGCAAGTCTCTTCATGCCGCCATAGTATTTTTCGCGCAGCGGCGTCATTGGGAGCACCTCCACCATGACCCCGAGATGAAAAGGACCATCGTAATAGATGAGATTCTTCGCACCGTCAGCCGCACGAACCGACGAGACCTCCCTGAAACCCTTTTCTTCCAGATTTTGACACGCTCCTTCGAACTCATCAGGCCAAAAGGCAATATGATGAAGCCCTTCCCGTCCGCTATCGAGAAACTCCCTATAGGGCGACGGCGCCGCGTTCCTCTGTGCGATGACCTCGATCTGTACATCTCCAAGATAGGAATACGCGATAGACATCTCTACCGGGCTTTGAACGCCACGATGCACGAACAGCCGGTCCCCCAGCGATTCTTCAATCACAACAAACGGCCCTACTTTCATCGTCGCCGTCCAGAAGTGCAACGCCTCTTCCAAGTGCCGTACAACAAACGCTACCTGCATTTTCTTACCGAGCAGCGTCGGCAAGATTACTCCGTCACCAGCCGAAATCACGTCGAAGTCCTCACCTGAAATTAAAAGTGTTCACGCCGTAGCACAGGAAGTATCGTGGCTGCGCTGCGGCTGCCAGCGAACAATCTAGTCGCGACGGAGTAAAGCCGTAAGGTCTGTCACAGGTCTGCTTGGATCCAACTGCTCGATCAGAACAAACAGTTCCTCCGCCCGCTCCACACCGATAACCTCATGTGTCAGGTCATCGAGCTTCCTGCGATGTTCTTGTGGCGTGAATGGGTTACCAGGCATTCCTTTCGCAGACTCGATGAATATTTTCTGGGTCGTACCATCGCTGTAATGCACAGCGACTTCTGCGACGAAGTTGTAGGGGTAACGCCGGTCAAGCTCCGCGGAGCGCTGAACTTTAATGCGCCGCGCAAACTGCACGACATCCGAATCCTCGGGGATGAATAACTTGCCCTCGAGAAATGCGCGATGTGTCGCGTTGCCATTGCCCTTGCCCAAAGCGGCCAGCGCCATCTGCAGCGCAAGACTGAATTGCAGTTCTTCGATGTTGCGCGGACCGTGAGTTTGAGCATGTGGGTTGTCACCGAGCGCAGCCGTCATCGTCTGAACGTACGCATCCACGGCTACGATTTCAGCAGCCCGATGTTGGACGCGCTCCATCGCCTCAATGTATCCGTGATGTGCACCGCAACAACAGTACGCTTTCAGCCAAGCGTCGTTGATCCTCAGCCGTTGTCCGGGCTCGAAAGCAGCGATTGCGTCGGCGTCGACCGCAGGTCGGCGGATGAAAGTTTGGAAGAAGCCCTTTCTGCCAGTGAGATAGCGGGACGGTCCGGTAATACCCGCACGTGCAAGGCCTACGGATTCGATACCGTTGCGTGCAGCGATCCCAGCATGCACGCGTTTGATGGACCCACCGCTCGCGGTGTATTCCGTCGTACCCGAGGCGTGGCTTAGCGCAATGGCCAATGTGTGTAACGCGCGTTCGGCGTCGAGTCCGTGCATCCGTGCGGCGGCCGCAGCAGAGCCGAAATTGCCAAGGACCGCATGCGCATGCCAGCCTGCGTTCACCAGATCCGGCGCCGCCAATCGACCAATGCGGGCGTAGACTTCGTATCCGGCAACAATAGCCTCGACCACCTGTCCGAGCGTAGCGCCGATTTCCTCGCCGATCGCGATTGCCGTAGGCACAACGCTACAGCCAGGATGTCCGTTACTTGCCACATCGTCGTATTCGAACCCATGTCCGTATGACGCGTTCAGATAGGCTGCGTCTGCGGCGTCCATTCGCGTAGATTCCGCAATGACACTGGACGAGCCGGGCCGCGGCTTGCGCAGAGAACTCCGTAAATCTTGCGACCAGGGCAGCCGCACTGCTCCGATTTGACACGCAAGCTGATCCTTCAACAATGCTTTCACCGCCGTCAGCGCACCGGCATCGACGTCCTTCAAACTGAAGCCGACAAGAAAACGCGCAACTGCCTCCTCTAAGGTCGACTCTTCAACTCGTGTCTCACTCACAAAGCACCTCACATTAGTTATCCAACCGGGGAACAATCGGCGCGCTTTCCGGACGTCCGGCCTGAACGCCCTTGGTTCGCACCCGGGCACCGACACCGCACCTAGCAATTGTCCCGCAATGTCGGATTCAGTTCAACTCCTCGCCCCCGGCCGCCGCAAAGTCTGTCGGCGCGATTGTCCCGCCTAGCCTCTGTCAAGATACTTGGGCAACCTATCAGGGTTGCGTCCAATTGAATGTTATCCGATATTGTGGGATAACATAACGAAAGCACAGTTTTTTCATCGCGACCCGACCCCTCTCTTGCCTTTGCTGCTTTGGCAAGAGGGACGCTACGGTCAATTCGGCACCCCGACCTTGAAGCCATGCTTGAGCGGTGAGGGAGTGGTCAGGCTCTGCTGACCGTCTTGTGCGACTACAGAAGGTTTTTTTCAACTTGTCTGCCTGCGAAGGTGAGCCAGACGGACAAAACGCAATAGGAGATTCATCTTGGACTTCAAGTTAACGGAACCTCAGCAGATCTTCCGCGACTCAGTGCGTACTTTCGCCCAACGTGAGTTGGCAGACGGAGCCCTTTCCCGCGCCCACTCAGGCGAGTATCCGTGGGAGATCGCGTCGAAGATGGCGGAGACCGGCCTGATCGGGATTACGATTGATGAGAAAGACGGCGGGATCGGCGGCACCCTGATGGATGCTACTCTCGCCATTGAGCAAATCGCAGCGGTGTGTCCGCGCAGCGCCGACGTAATCCAAGCCGGCAACTTTGGCGCCGTTCGCGTTCTCGCACAATTCGGGACCCCAGACCAGAAGGAGCGCTATCTTGCGCCGTTGCTGGCCGGCAAGGGATTGATCTGCGTAGCGATGACCGAACCTGGCGCAGGTTCGGCGATGACGGAACTCACGACGACTGCCAAACCGGACGGTGACGGCTACCGGATTACCGGCAGCAAGATCTTTACCACGCATGGCCTACACGCGTCGGTATTTCTCGTATACGTACGGTTTGGCCCGGGGCTGGACGGCATCGGCTCCGTTCTTATCGAACGAGGCGCTGAAGGTTTCACTTTTGGCAAGCCCTCGCGTTTCCTCGGCGGAGAAGACTGGAATCCGCTTTTCTTTGACAACGTCTACGTCCCGAAGGAAAACGTGCTTCTCGGGCCAGGCGGCTTCAAGCAACAGATGTCGGGATTCAATGTGGAGCGGATTGGCAACAGCGCCCGATCCCTTGCGCTCGGCCGCTATTCGTACGACTTTGCGCGTGAACATGCATTGACCCGAAACCAGTTCGGAAAGCCATTGTGCGATTTCCAAGGCATTCAATGGAAGTTCTCGAACATGAAAATTCAACTCGATGCCGCACAACTGCTGCTTTACCGGGCTGCTGTGAATGCTGATAGCGGCTTTCCTTCGGCAGAGGAAACCGCAATTGCGAAAGTGATGTGCAACCGCGTTGGTTTTGAGGTCGCCAATGAGGCTTTGCAGGTTATGGGCGGTATGGGCTACAGCGACGAGACACTCGTCGAATACTGCTTGCGGCGTACACGCGGATGGATGATTGCCGGCGGCACGATCGAGATGATGCTCAACCGAATCGCCGAAACTATCTTTGATCGCCGTTTTCCGCAGCGAGCTCCAAAGAGCGCTGACCACTCCGTTAAGTAGCATTTCCGCATCAGGCCACTCGGCACGTGGCCGCTGCCGCACCCTGCTCGTTTAGCGAGGCATGCTGAAAAGGCCGGGCTCGTTCAGACAAACTGTGCAGCCACTCCCGATGCGAGATGTCCGATTCGTCCGGGAGAGGCGACACACAGGAGGAGACAAGTGAAACGGCCAACAACGAAGCGCACCTTAAGCGCTGCCTCAATCGGGAACTTCGGTGAGCTCTATGACTTCGCCGTATTCGGGTTCTCAGTACCTTTTATCGCGGCACATTTCTTCCCAGGGAGTGACCCTAACGCCGCGATACTCAATACCTTCGCTATCTATGCTGTCGCATTCTTCGCGCGGCCAGTCGGTGGTCTTATGTTCGGCTATCTTCTTGACCGAGTCGGTCGAGTCAAGGTACTGGCCATCACCATCTGGCTGATGGCGGGTGGAACGGCGATGATCGGCATGCTACCCACGTACGAAAGCATAGGTATCGCGGCGCCTGCCCTGCTCGTAGCGTGTCGATTCGTACAAGGGCTTGCAGTTGGAGGAGAGACCACGGGAAGCACGAGTTTTGTGCTCGAATCGGCTCCAGAGAAAAGAAGAGGGTTCTGGGTCGGGATCGTCTATTTTTTTGGCAACATCCCCAACGCTTTTGTCGCATTCATGCTTATTGGGCTTCAATTGCTGACCGGCAAAGCGGCCTACATCGACTGGGCGTGGCGAATTCCATTTTTGATGGGTGGTCTGATTGGCATTGTCGGCTATTGGGTTAGACGCAACCTCGAGGACCCGGAGGAATACAAGCTGGCGGCGAAAAAAGACCCTTCCGCGACCCCGCTGCGAGTCCTCACGCGATCCGGCTTGAAGTCGATTCTTTGCGTTTCGATGATCATGTCGCTACAGTCGGTAGCCTCGTATTATCTGCTCGGATTCACGTACACCTTTCTTGTCAAACAGGCAGGTCTCGAATCCAAGATGGCGCTCCTATCCAACGCTATTGCCATCGCAGCATATGCGGTCACGATCCCGATTGGTGGAGCCCTTAGCGACCGGTTTGGCCGGAAAACCGTGCTCACTGGCGGGGCGCTATGGATTGCCTTGATTGCCTGGCTTTCGATCCGCCTTGCCTCGAACGGCACCCTTCTGGATGCGATCCTCGGCCAGGCACTCATCGCCATCGGCATCGGATTCTATGGAAGTGCCACGTTCGTTGCTTCGGCCGAATTTTTTCCGACTTCATTCCGCGCGACGGGTCATGCTATCGCCTACCAAGCGACGGTGGCGATTTTAGGTGGGACTTCGCCGCTCGTCTGTGCATGGTTGGTGCGCGCTCTTCACTCACCTCTTGCTCCCGGATGGTACGTAACCGCTGTCGCTGCCGCGACGGTCGTTTTGGTCAGGTTCATACCGGAAACCAAGGACGTCGACCTCCGAACGTCTATCGGAGGCATTACGCCCGACAGCCAGTCACAATTCTGCCCCCAGCCCGCTGCCTCGCGCAGCACGGGAGACGCCCAGTAATGAGCACATCTATGGAAATTTACGACTACATCATCGTTGGCGCGGGCTCCGCCGGTTGCGTTGTCGCGCGCGAACTTTCCAGCAACCCCGAGAACAAGGTACTGCTCCTTGAAGTGGGTCCCGACTCTGATCGCTTCTGGGTTCACACGCCAGCCGGTATGGCCAAGCTCTTTTTCGACAAGGAGCTCAACTGGAACTATTTTACGGAGCCTATGCCCGCACTTCGCGGACGCAAAATGTACTGGCCTCGCGGGAAGGGCCTGGGAGGATCAAGTTCTATCAATGGGATGATATACATTCGCGGGCATCCGTATGACTTCGACAACTGGGAAAAACTTGGCAACCCAGGATGGCGTTACGACGATGTGCTTCCGTACTTTAAGGCAATCGAACACAATGAACGCGGTGCGGATGCATATCGAGGCGCAGAAGGTCCCCTGTGGGTCAGCGACCCCGCGGTGAAAGTATCGAGCTCATTCGATTTCATCGAGTCCGCATGCAGGCATGGAATCGAAAAGACCGATGACATCAACGGCAAAGTCCATGATGGCGTTGGCTTCATGCAGCATACGATTCGTGACGGACGCAGACAGTCTGCCTATTTCGCCTTTCTGCAGCCCGTCATGAATCGACCGAACCTCACAGTGCGAACTGGCTGTCGGGTTCATCGCCTACTCTTGGCAAACGGAGAGGCAACCGGCGTCGAGATCGAATGCGAGGGAACAAAGTACACTATTGTGGCTGCCAAAGAGGTGATCCTCTCGGCCGGCTCGTTAAATTCGCCTCAGTTGCTGATGCTCTCCGGTCTTGGGCCGGCCGAAGAACTTCAATGCCATGGAATATCGACCGTGCTGGATTTACCAGGGGTCGGCAAAAATCTTCAAGATCATTTTTACGTTCACACTGCCTATCGGTCGACCGGCTCGAGTTCATACAACAGCAAAATAAGAGGGATGTGGAAGTATCTCGAGGGAGCCCGTTATCTTCTGACAAAGGGCGGCTACCTCGCGTTGGGAACCTCGCAGGTTGCTGCATTCATCAAGAGCAGTCCAGACGTTGACTATGCCGATCTTCAGATCAGCTTTCGCCCAATGACCTTCAACTTTCATCCAAACGGCCACGTTGAGGTTGATCGAGATCCAGGCATTGGCGTGTCTGTGTTCATTCTGCGTCCGAAAACAACTGGGAGTGTGACGCTGCACTCTGCAAACCCAGCGCAAGCCCCGAAGCTCACTCCGAACTTTCTGACGGACGACGAGGATATTCGTGCAATGATTAGCGGCGTAAAGCAGATTCGCCAAATCATGGCATTAAAACCTATTGCATCGCGGGTTCTGAGCGAGCAGTTGCCGGGACCACATATTCAAAGCGACGAGCAACTGTTTGATTTCATGGCAGAGACCGGAAACACCGCATCTCATCAAACCAGTACGTGCAAGATGGGTAGGGACTCCATGTCAGTGGTTGATGAACGACTGCGTGTGAGAGGCATTAAACGGTTACGTGTTGTCGATGCATCCGTCATGCCGCATGTAACGTCCGGAAATACCAACGCGCCCACGCTTATGATCGCAGCCAAAGGAGCGGCCATGATCATGGAGGACGCGTTGGCGCGGCGACCAATCAGCGCATGATTGACGGTGCATCATCACAACGTTGAAACCGCCCGAGGCGCCACGCATGACACAATCGGCTACGTGGGTGGTTTCAGCGTATCAAGGAGGTATCTTAAATGACGAAGCAGACAGAAAATTCCCCAACCGTGGGAACCGAGAAAGATTACCCAAAAATCGGCCTGTTCCTGAATGGTGAATGGATCTACGATCGCGAATCCTATGCCGACGTCATCAACCCGAGCAACGAGCGTAAACTGGCACGCGTGCCTAAAGCTTCGGACGCCGATCTGCAGTGCGCGCTGAAAGCCGCTGAGAAAGGATTTGTCATCTGGCGGGATACCCCTCCGCAGCAGCGCGTGGCGATTATTCAAAAAGCAGTGAAACTCGCTCGAGAGCGCATAGACGCGATTGCAACGATCCTTTCACTTGAGAACGGCAAACCTTTCGACCATGCGCGGGCCGAAATCGATCGATCGATGAATTTCTTTGAGTGGGAGATGGGCCAGGCGCTGCGCGCTTACGGAATGATTGTACCTGGCGCGCCGCAGATGCAGAAGTTCATCATCCGACAGCCTATCGGCCCTGTATTCGCAGTCACGCCCTGGAACGTCCCCATGAGCTCAGCTGCCCGCAAGACCAGCGCGGCTCTGGCGGCCGGCTGTTCCGTCATCCTTAAGCCGGCAGAGGAAACGCCGGGGACCGCGTGCGAGCTTGTGAGATGCTTTGAGGAGGCAGGCTTACCTCCCGGCGTTCTTAACCTGGTACTCGGCGATCCAGCGCATATCTCTTCGACACTTATTGCTTCTCCTGTGATTCGCATGGTGACGTTTACGGGCTCCGTTCACGTCGGAAAGCATCTTACTCAACTCGCTGCCCGCGAGATGAAACCGGTCTTGATGGAATTGGGGGGACATGCACCGGTGCTGGTTGGCGCAGACGTAAACGCAACCGAAGTCGGCAGGATCTCAGCACTGGCGAAAACGCGAGCCGCCGGGCAGATTTGTGCATCACCCTCCCGATTTATCGTGCATCGTAATTCCTACGCCGACTTTGTGTCCTCATTCGCCGAGACTCTAAATGAACTGCGCGTCGGGGACGGTTTGGAGCGCGGGGTCGAGATGGGGCCGGTTGCGAATGTACGACGGTTGGCTGCGGCGCAGGCTTTGGTCGACGATGCGAGAAATCGGGGAGCGACTGTTGCGGCTGGAGGGCAGAGACTGGGCGAACAAGGCTATTTTTTCGCACCTACACTCCTTACCGACGTGCCGCTCGATGCGGACGTCATGACTATCGAGCCCTTCAGTCCCGTTGCCGCCTGCGTCGCGGCTGAGAGCCTTGATAAGGCCATTTCCATCGCAAATAGCCTTCCCGTGGGCCTGGCGGCATATGCCTTCACCAACTCGCTCGAGGAAGCGGAACAGATTGGGCGACGACTGGAATGCGGGGTTCTATCCATCAACCACTTCGACACGCCCGACGCGGATACCCCGTTCGGTGGTGTCAAAGAGACCGGTATTGGACGCGAGGGTGGCCCGACGAGCCTTGATGCCTATCTCGTCACGAAGACCATTCTGCAAAACACCGTGAAGGTCTGAGTTCTTTGCTCCGACATCTTCTGGCAGCGAAATCGCAACACCTCATGGGCTGCGATTTCGCTGATTCTTGATTACGAAAGTTCGTTGACAAACTCGGGGATAGCGGAGAAAAGGTCTTGCACCACGCCGAAGTCCGCGACGCTGAAGATCGGCGCTTCTTCGTCCTTGTTGATCGCGACGATGACCTTCGAGTCCTTCATGCCCGCCAAGTGCTGGATCGCACCCGAAATGCCGACCGCGATATAGAGCTGCGGCGCGACGATCTTGCCCGTCTGACCGACCTGATAATCGTTCGGCACGTAGCCCGCATCGACGGCTGCACGCGACGCGCCCATGGCTGCGCCGAGCTTGTCGGCCAAAGGCTCGAGAACCTTCGTGTAGTTCTCGCCGCTGCCCAATCCACGGCCGCCCGACACGATGATGTTCGCCGACGTCAGTTCCGGACGGTCCAGCTTCGTCACCTCACGGCTCACGAACTGCGAGATGCCGGCATCGGCTGTTGCATCGATCTTCTCGACAGAGGCGTTGCTGCCTTCTGCTGCGACCGGGTCGAAGCCCGTCGCACGCACCGTGATGACTTTGACCGGATCGGCGGATTGCACGACGGCAATCGCATTGCCCGCGTAGATCGGGCGCTCGAACGTATCGGCGCTATCGACTGCCGTGATGTCGCTGATCTGTGCAACGTCGAGTTTCGCAGCGATGCGCGGCGCGATGTTCTTGCCGTAGGCCGTTGCGGGCGCAAGGATGTGCGAGTAGGTCTTCGCAATGTGCAGCACCGTCGCTTCGACGTTCTCCGCGAGGCCTTCGGCCAATTGCGGCGCATCTGCGAGCAGCACCTTTGCCACCCCTGCGATTCTTGCAGCAGCATTGGCAGCGGCCTGCGCGTTGTGGCCCGCCACCAGCACATGAATGTCTCCACCGATCTCCTGCGCGGCAGCCACAGTGTTCAGCGTCGCCGCCTTGATCGACGCGTTGTCATGTTCAGCAATTACCAGAATCGTCATTTGATAAGTCTCCGCTATTCCGTGATCCGTCCGCGATCAAAGCACCTTGGCTTCGGTCCTGAGCTTGTCGACCAGCGTCTTCACGTCAGGCACCTTCACGCCGGCGCTACGCTTCGGCGGTTCGCTGACCTTCAGGGTCTTCAGACGCGGCGTCACATCGACGCCAAGGTCTTCCGGCTTCGCGGTCTCGAGCGGCTTCTTCTTCGCCTTCATGATGTTCGGCAGCGTCACATAGCGCGGCTCGTTCAGGCGCAGATCTGTCGTCACGACTGCTGGCAGCGTGAGCGACAGCGTTTCCGCGCCGCCATCGACTTCGCGTGACACGATTGCCTTGCCATCCGCAACCACAACCTTCGATGCAAACGTCGCTTGGGGCAAACCAGCCAAAGCAGCCAGCATCTGACCGGTCTGGTTCGAATCGTCATCGATCGCCTGCTTGCCCAATATGACGAGCGAAGGCTGTTCCTTGTCGACAAGCGCCTTCAGCAGCTTGGCCACGGCCAGCGGCTGCAGGTCTTCATTCGATTCAATCAGTATCGCGCGATCCGCGCCGATTGCCAGCGCCGTGCGCAGCGTTTCCTGGCATTGCGTCGCGCCCGCCGACACGACGATCACTTCCGTCGCCACGCCTGCTTCCTTCAGACGCACGGCTTCTTCAACGGCGATTTCGTCGAACGGATTCATCGACATCTTCACATTCGCGAGATCGACGCCCGTATTGTCCGACTTCACGCGGACCTTCACGTTGTAATCAACCACTCTTTTTACTGCTACAAGGACTTTCATATAGATTTCTCTTCTCTGATACATTGTATTGAAGCACGGTCCGGGCGCCCATTCTCACAGTCCATTACAACGACAGAGACAAAGCTCTCGACAGGAAACGGTTCGACTTAGCCTCAGAATATCGGGCAAACCGAAGTCTTCAACTCGCGGATCCTGTTGACCTCTCGCATTAGCGACCTTGGCGGCTATGCGCATTGCACACGTTCGCTCTCGCAAGAGAGCCGCCAACGCGTCCTCCAAGACTTGAAAGTCGGCGTCCGGGATGAAGCCACCGAACCTTTCAGGAATTTGTGCTGGGTTGCTCGCCCTCATGCGCCGCCTCCATGTTCGCGCAATGGAATTTGTTTCAATCTGGAAGTGCATTCCCTATATGACGGTCACTCCGGAGACGTCCAGGACGACGTACTCGCTATCAAGTACGTCGAATTTGCGCAAAGCAGCATGCCATGACGGGACGTCCGGGTGCTCGATATGTCGTTCAAGGCATTGTCGGTCGTCCCAGAGTTCAGACACTCGGATTACACCGGCTTCGAAGCAGTCCTCTGCCACGTCATATGCAATGCATCCCTCATGCAGTCGCGATGCTTCAACCAAGGTTCTCAGGTGCGGCATCAGCTTTTGTACTTGCTCCGGGAGGACTTTGAGCGTCCCGATAACGGCCACCTTGGCTTTCGTGATTGCGCTCCGGTGATTGATCGCATCATCGTCCACGCGAGAAGCCTATCCCGGGTACATCTACTTGGACCTGAAATAGTGCTCCAAGGCGCTTTCCCGCGCCCATGTCGTCAATGGATCCGGTATAGGCACTGCAGAAAAGCGTTTTTCCGTCCGTGCCGCCGAGGACACATGCAATCGCGTGGGGTCCGCAGGTAATCCGGTCCGTCACCTCGCCGCCGTCCAGGACCCGCACAAACTCACCTGTGTTAAAGCTTGCCGCCCAGATCGCGTTTTCCGCGTCAGCACAGATGCCGTCCGGCTGCCGGTTGCCCAGATCAGCGTATAACCGCGCGTTAGACAGGGTGCCATCTGGGCTACGGTCAAACGCTGTGAGTCGCGACACCCACGTCTCAGCAACTACCAGGGTACGCCCGTCGTTAATAATCACCATACCGTTCGGGAACTCGAGACCGCTCGCGGCTACGTGAATGGCCCCGTTGGGGTCAACGACATGCATATCGGTCGGCTTGCTGGGCGCTCCGCCATGATGATCGTAACCAAAATTTCCGGTATAGACCCAGCCTCGCTCGTCAACCACCAGGTCATTCAGATCTCCCACGGCGATGCCTGACAAGTCTCCATGCACCATTGGCGCGCCATCCACCAATTTCAAAAGCTTGCGATCCTGCATCGAAACGACAATGGGCGTCCCGTCTGGCAAAAAGCCAATGCCGGCCGGTCGATGCGGCACGTCACACAAGTGCGTACGCGTTCCATCCGGCTGAACTGTGTATAGCTTCTTATCGAACACATCGGAAACCCACAGTCGATTCTGGTGCCAACGAGGTGCTTCGAGAAATGCAAAATCATCGACCCACAGAGTTGGATGGTAGTTTGGCATGGTACTCGTCCCCAAAAACAGTTTGTCCGACGACCGAGTCCGGCTAACGCGACTCTCTTCGCCCCATGCTGCGGCGCTTAGTCGCTGGCCGTATTTCAGATACCTGTCGACTGGCCTCCATCGACGACCATGGCATGACCTGTGGTGAACAACGACTCGTCCGAGCACAGGAACAACACGGCTGCAGCAATTTCTTCAGGCTTACCCATCCGTCCAATAGGCTCTTGGGCGACAACACGGGCGATTCCTTGGGGCGTATCTCCGGTAATGCGCGACATCATTGCTGTGTCGGTGATGCCCGGGCACAGCGCATTTACACGGATATTCGATTTAGCGTATTCAAGCGCGGCGACCTTGCTGATGGCCGTAACACCGAACTTCGATGCACAGTAGGCACCCTGCCCCTGGATGGCCATGAAGCCTGCAGTCGACGACGTGTTGACGATGACACCACCCTTGCCGTTTCGAAGCATCAGCTCGACCTGATACTTCATGCAGATATAGACACTGCGGAGATTCACCCGAATTACGCGATCCCACTCCTCTTCGGGCGTTTCATTCAGTTTTTTAACCTGGTGTTCGATTCCCGCATTGTTGAAGGCGATGTCGAGGCCTCCGAATGCCTCCATTCCCTTCGCCAGCGCAGACTTAACATCTCCTCCATCAGCCACGTCGCAGCGTACGGCGATTGCACGCGCGCCAGCTTCCTCGACCAGTCCCGCAGTGGCCCGATTCGATTCCTCGGAAATATCCGCGAGCACCAGGTTCGCACCCTCACGAGCGAAAGCGAGTGCCGCGGCGCGCCCGATCCCGCTACCCGCCCCGGTTACGAATGCGACCTTATCGGTGAAGCGCTTATGCTGGGTTGCAACCATTTTCATCTCCTTGACTGTTGAGCTAGGCCCACGAATTAGTCGCCGCAGGACCCTCGATGGATCTGGTGGAAGCGCAAACGGTACGCGCAACAAGTGCGGTAGACAGGTCGCACCGGCTCGGTACGACCGCATGACGCTTACTTTACTCTCATAATACGAGATTTTATTACACTCTCGATTGACGTTACACCAGGGGATTTCCAGCAGTTGGGGGGCGCGGCGCTTGGAACGCGGGAGCGGTCGCGTCACGACAAGCGCCGCATATGGGCTGTAACTACGATGATCTCCCCCCGCTGTCTCTGTGAGACGGCGAAGCATGTGAGCGAACTCGGCCCCATTTCTGGGTTTGCGAGTTCGTCCTGGTCAGGTATGCACGAAACTTAAAAGCGGTGAACGATTCCAACGATCCCCGCGAACATGCTGCGTGAGGACGACGGCGTTGAGTTGAAGCCGTCCCCGATCGTCGCAGTTGCGTCGATCACATTGCCCGCCCCGTTTGTTCCAAGGGTCTTCCCGTTTGCACGCGTGAACGCCTGCAGTGCGTAGAGTCCAGTGCGCTTGGAAAGCGCATAGTATTCGCCGAGACTAACTTGCTGATACTGGGCGCTGTCTGTAATGCCGTTCGCTTTTGTCGCGCGGGTGTAGCTGTAACCTGCAGCAAGATCCCAAGCGACCGTCGGCTTCCAATGCAGCGCCAGCCCTCCTGTATTGAAGATAGCCTCATCGTGATAGCGAGACCCTATTCCCGGGATGTATTGGACGTTGGTGTAGACCGCTCTGACGTCAAACGTGCTGCCAAACGCATAGCTTGCACCGACCGCGAAGCGTTGCTGGCCCTGTGCAGTCTGATATCCGTTCGTCAACGCAGATACGCCCGCTTGCGCACCGGCATTGGAGGTAGTCGATTCGGCGCCGAATGGACCGCCTCCCAAGGTCGAGTTGTTGATCCTCGAGATACCGACACCGAATCCGATGGGCCCTTGCATGTACTGGACCGCCGCACTCCAGGTCGAGCCGCGGTTAATGCTGCCCGGTACACCACCCAAAGAGTACGAGCCGCTGACCGTGATACCGTATAGTTGCGGTGACATGTACAGGAGCGTGTTATTCGTGCGATACCCTGTATCTAGCCCATCAACGTCCCCCGGGTGAGCGCCGGAAAATCCCGACAAAAATTGCGTCGGGCCGAACGGGAACATCAACTGATAGTATGACTGGTACTGACGGCCTGCGGTCAGTGAACCGTATGTTTGATTGGTCACCCCGACAAACGCCTGGCGGGAGAACATCAGGCCGTTTGTCGCGAGAGCACCTGTAGCACTGTTGAATCCTTCTTCCAGAGTGAAGATGGCCTTAGTGCCACCGCCCAGGTCTTCTGCGCCCTTGAAACCAAATCGGCTTCCGTTCCATACGCCATTTGACATCTTGACGGCTGAGTGTCCCCCGGCCGTGGATCCAAGGCTGGTCTGGCTGCTCTGGTAGCTGAAGCCGGTGTCAACAATGCCATAGAGAGTAACGCTCGATTGTGCGGCAGCTGACGAACATACGCCAACTGCAATACTTGCCAGAGCCAATTTAGTCTCAACGCGCTGAATTTTCATAGCAGTCCTATTTTTTAACATGAACTCATTTAATTAAACCACCCATCAGACTGGGCAAAGTTTTACTGCCATCACAACACTTCAATCGTCTTGACGACAGCCTTTTTAACCGCGACGTCAAGGACCGATGTCCACATCGCAAGCGAAGCAATTGCAATGTACTGATTTAGCCCTGCATTCTCTCTTCACATTCCTGGCGGGGACACGTTGTGCTTTTTCAGGCAAGTGCTTTTATCAACTCGGTTGAATCATCCATCTGATCAAGCGACTTGGCCATCTCCACTGCACGCTTACTCACAGCGGCAGAAATCGGATTCGCCGCCAACGATGCACATTCAGAAAATTTTCTCCCAATGAGGTCCCAGTCCATCGGTCTGTCTTTCCCGCCCGGCGTCCCCTCTCCAGAACCGGTCAGAATCGCGCCGCTCTTGGTTACGATATCCACGCGCGCGTTAGGCATGTCACCCCTCCAGTCGAAGCCGGGGTCATCTACCGGGACAACTTTCTGGGCCGCTGCCAGCACCGCCTCGTCCCGAAGCCCGTCCGCCGTAAATTGTCGAATTCTCATTTCGCCATACACCGCGGCCGCGGCAAGGCAAAACGGAATGCTAAAGCGTGCATCCATCGCAGAGGCTGGACGGCGTCGCGCCTCCAGTGGGTACGACATTTGTTGTGCGAAATCGCCCACATACGGGCGAATCTCCGCGATGTCGCCCGCTTTTAGTTCATGCTTTCGGATGAGCTCTAGCGTGGCATGGATATATGTATGCGAGATGCCGCACGTCGGCCAGGGCTTGTATTGAATCGTGCTACCCTCGAAGCGGCTGCCCAGCCCATTCAGTATTCTGGCGCGATCATATTCGCCTTGAAAGTAGACGTTCATCACCCCGGCTTTCCCTTCGAAGACACTCTGTGTCCCCGTCACACCTTTCTGAGCAAGCCATGCTGAAAGAACCGCGCTTTTGGCCACGAACCCTGCGTACAATTCTCCCAGATCGCTGTTCGTGCCAAAGCGCATCTCAAGGGTGCCGCATGAGCCGAGGCTTGCAATGCCTAGAGCATTCGCGACCTGCTCCTTGTCCAGGCGAAGTACGTACGCCACGGCCGCCGTGGCGGAGAAGACGCCCAGCACTGTGGTGACGAGCCAGTCCAAACGCTGTTGAAGGCTGCGACGCATCCGGAAAAACAGATCCTGACCGATGGCAACCGCGCTGATCAGCTGCTTCCCGCTGATACCACCGACATGCTCAGCCGCAGCAAACACTGCCGGGATGAGGTAGCTGCTTGAGTGATTGCCATCTGGTCCCATATCATCAAAGTCCAGACAGTGCGCCATAGCCCCGTTTGCGAAAGCAGCCATAAGCGGAGGAGCGCGGTCGCCGAAGCCCAGAATGCTGCACTCCGGCTGCCCCCCACTCTCGCGGACGATCTCGACGACGCTTTGAATCGCTGGAGCGGATCCGCTAGCCGCCAGACACACACCCAGCACATCAAGTATGCTCTTCTTGGCCGCCTCAATAGCATCATCCGGAAGATCTTCGAAACGGCAGGCCGATATGTAGGATGCGAATTCGTGTGAAAGATCTTTGGATTCCATTGAATTTATTCGCTGTACAAGATGGTTCAGTATCGAGCAATGTCGCGTAAGGCGCGGCTGCCACCGTTCATCGTCCCTGGAAGCTAGGGGTTCTTTTGTCCAAAAACGCTGTCATGCCTTCTTTCTGATCTGCAGAGTCGAACAACACCTGGAAGGCTCTTCGTTCAAGCATCATCGCCGTCTCGATTGGAGCGTCGGCTCCGACGTGCACAACTTCCTTAATTGCACGCACAGCGAGGGTAGGCATTTCCGCGATCGTGCTGGCGACTTCCAGCGAACGCTTGAGTACGCTCCCGTCCGGCGACAGTTCGGACACGAGGCCTGAGGCGTAAGCCGTACGGGCATCGATTCTTTCCCCAGTGAGCAAAAGACGTAGCGTTTGATACTTCCCGATCGTTCTCACCATGTGCTGGGTGGCGCCCGCGCCAGGCATCACCCCGAGCCGAACCTCAGGTTGAGCAAACTGCGCGCTTTCACCGGCGATAATGATGTCGCAACTTAAGGCAAGTTCGCATCCACCGCCGAGAGCATAGCTTTCGACCGCGGCAATTACCGGCTTGCTGCACCGCCGAACCGCTTGGAACATCCTGTCGGTAGCCCTCAAGGTGTGTTCGATTGGTGTCAGTGCTTGCATTTCAGCAACGTCACTGCCCGCAACAAACGAAGATCCGGCGCCCGCAATAACGATTACGCGAACCTGAGTGTCCCTGTCGAGGGCTTCGATAGCATCAGCCAACAGCTGCTTGATTTCGAAGTTGAGCGCATTACGGCGTTCTGGTCGATTGATGGTTATCAAAGAGACACCAGGCGCGGATTGCTGGATTTCGACGAGTGTTTCGTTCATTCTTTTACCTTCAGCGGTAGCTCGCCGTCATCCCGCCGTCAACGACGACGGTTGTGCCGGTGACATAGCTTGCAAAGTCCGAAAGGAGGAAGAGCGTGACGTTCGCAACTTCTTCTGGTGTACCGATGCGCTTCAAGGCAACGCCTTCGGCGATGTTTTGAAACGTGCCACGATTCCGATTCTGGATTGGCGTATCAATGACACCCGGTGCGACGGCATTTACCCGAACGCCGAATTCACCCAGATCAATTGCCATCGCGCGAGTCATGTTGATCATGGCCGCCTTCGAAGCGACGTAGCTAACTCGACTTTCCCTCGCCGACAAGCCACCGATGGATGCAATGTTAACAATGGAGCCTCGCTTAGCTTCGGCCAGTTGCCGCGCTGCTGCGCGACAGAAATACATTGCGCCATTCAGGTTGACGTCCAATACCTGCTGCCAGCTTTCATCCGTGAGGCTTAAGATGTCTGCCGGGTTAACAATGCCAGCGGCAGCCACTGCATGCGTCGCGGGGCCATGAGTGCGCGCGATGTTTGCAAAACATTCGTCGACCGCACGTGAGTTCCGGACGTCAACCAGGTAGCAATAGCGAGCGCTTCCCTCCGAGTCGTGATAGAGCTTTTCTGCCGCTGCGTGCAGCTTCTGCTCGTCCCAATCGAGCAGGAGCGGAGTTGCTCCTTCTGCGCGCAACCGCTCGCACACAGCGAGGCCAATGCCGGACGCTGCACCCGTCACAGGTACGACAGCCGATTCCATGTTCCACGTGCTCATTCAGATTTTTGCCTTTAAGAGGATGAAATGAATTTCAGATTTGCCGCGTCACGAAACTCGTTCTCACTTGCCCCGCCGACGTGTTCCACCGACTGTATAAATCGCAGCGGCTGCTACAACGACCGTTCCTTCGAGGAGACCTTGATAGTTCACGCCGAGGTTCAAAATGTTGAATCCATTGGTCAGTGTGAAAAGCAACAACGCACCGGCGACGGTCTTTCCGACACTTCCTGCGCCCCCGAATAATGAGGTGCCGCCAAGAATGGCTGCAGCAATGACCGTCAGCTCCGCGCCAGTCAACGCTGCTGGATTGACAGAGCGCAGACGGCTTCCGAAGAGGATCCCGGCGAACCCAGCCGCCGCACTGCAAAGAACGAACGCGGCAAGTCTGTACCGTACGACGTTGATGCCCGAAAGTCTTGCAGCTTCAGGATTTCCACCCACCGCATATACACGCCTTCCGACCATCGTGAACGACAGGACAAACCAGACGACAGTCGAGAAAGCGACCATATAGATCACGATTTTAGGAAGAGCGAGTTGCTGCCCACCGGCCCAGGCCATCGCCAGCAGGCACGCGGCACAGACGCCCATGCCCACTGCAACTGGCGAGACTCCTCTGCCGCCCCGACGCGCCTTAAGAAGCATCCAGAGGCTCACGGCAGCTAACAGCAAGCCAATCACTGCGACCGCAGTTCCGATGGGCCAACGTCCGGTCTCGAACGCCCGCATAGCGCCGATCACGCGTGGATTGTCAACAGAAACGGTTCTACCGTCTGTCACGATCAGAACCACCCCACGCAAGGCTGTCATCGTTCCGAGAGTAACGATAAAAGCGTTAATACCTAGATATTGAACGATTACCCCGTTCAACAGGCCGGCACCGACCGCGACGAGCATTGCGACCAGACAAGCGGGTACGAATCCGATTGAGTCGGCGAGTCCCACCATGACGGCAGCCGAAAGCGCGGCAACCGATCCGACTGACAGATCGAAGTTTCCGGTGATAAGGATGACAGTCATCGCTACCGCGATGATCGCCATTAGAGAAGACTGCTGCAGAACATTCGACAGGTTCTGAAAGCTCAGATAACTCACGTCGCCAGAATATGCAGCGGCGACAGATAGCAAGGCAACAACAAGGGCCAGCGCGTAATACACGCCCATTTCGCGGAGCCCTAATACGCGACGCCAATTTGTCGTTGCTGCGCGCGAATCCGATGGCGCATTATCGGATGAAATGACCTTATACATATTGTCAACCTCACGTTGTGATTGAGGCAATGGGTTACGAAAGGGATTGCGCACGATGCTCCATTGACCCATTGCCTGCATCATCACCCAGTGCACCGGAGACCTGTCCGCCCGCGAGCAGGACGAGCTCATGTTCCGACGTCTCGTGACCCACTCGCTCTGCAACGCATTTGCCATCGCGCATGACAACAATCCGGTCCGACACGGCCAGCAATTCTTCTAATTCGGAAGACACAATAATTACCACCATCCCGGCGTCTGCGAGGTCTCGCACGAGGCGCAGGATATCGGTCTTTGCGCCAATGTCGATGCCCGCGGTCGGCTCATCAAGGAGTAGCACCCTGACATTCCCAAACAACCACTTCGCGATGGTCACCTTTTGTGCGTTGCCGCCACTCAACTCAGTGACAAGGACATCTGGAGACTGTGCCTTGATCTTCAGGCGCTCGATGGCCTCATTCGCACGCTGCATTTCCCTCTCGCGCACTGGCAAGCAGTTTCTCCATGAAACACCGCCAAGCGCCGGCAGCGTTGTATTGCGCCAGACCTCGAAGCCAGGAATTAGGCCCTGCCCCATCCGATCTTCCGGCACCAAGGCAATACCCGCACCTACAGCGGCGACCGTCGAACGCGCAATTGGAGTACCAAGGACCTCGACTGCGCCTGTCGCGTGCCGATCTGCTCCGAAAATGGCGTGCAACAGTTCCGTTCTTCCTGAGCCCAGCAGCCCCGCAATGCCCAGCACCTCGCCGGTCCGGAGAGCAAGAGAGACAGGCGAAAGCTTTCCAGGAGAACAAAGATTCTTGATATTGAGAACCACCTCTGCGTCGTCCGAAAGCTTTTTCGGTTCGGCTCGTACCATTGCCACGATTTGACGACCGACAATTGCTTCTGCAATACGTGCCTCGTCAAGGTCGCAGGTCTCCGCGCGCATGACCGCCTCGCCATCCCGCAGGATCGTGACGCAGTCCGTGAGAGATATCACTTCATCAAGGAAGTGCGAAACAAAGAGGATCGCTTTCTTTTCGACCCCAGCGAGACGACGGACCGTCTGATACACAACCTCGCGCTCTTCCATTGCAAGGGATGCCGTAGGTTCGTCCATGACAATCAGTTCTGCGCCGCTTCCCAGTGCCTGGAAGATTGCCACCATCTGGCGTTGGCCAATAGATAGGTCACCGACCTTTGAGTCGGGGTTCAGCCAGTAGCCCACTCGCTCACAAAGGTCGCCAAATGCCTTGCGAGACGCCATAGTCTGGCGCCAGCCTCCTTTCGCGCCCAGGAAAACGTTCTCGAGCACCGACAACGTCGGAACGATAGGGATGTGCTGATGAATCGTTGCGACACCCATATCGAGTGCTTCCTTTGGACTAGAGCACTCGACTACAGAGCCTTTCCAGAGGATTCTTCCGCCAGTAGCAGCGAATGCACCGGACAGAATTTTGATCAACGTTGACTTGCCGGCGCCGTTCGCACCGAGCAAGCCATGAACCTTTCCGCGCTCGACGGAAAGATCTACACCACGCAGGGCGACCGTCCCATTCGGAAATGTCTTCGCGACTCGCTCAAGCTTCAGGAGCGGCGCTTCCTCGCTAGTCGTCATACCATGTCTCCAAACCCCGGGCGCACCGTTTTCTAGAACTGAGGCACACACTCGGATAGGTTGTCCTTGGTCACCCCGACCTGCTTATATGTGATCAGCTGAGCTTTTGGCGAGCTCTTGTTTGTAGCCGCGTCGTAAAGCGCCTTGGCTGAAAGCCGACCCATCGTTTCTGGCTTGGAGCAGACGGAGCCTGACATCTCACCAGCTTTGATGGCATCAATGCCGCGCCTTGAACCGCCGTCAGCCGCAACGACTTTTGCGTGAGCGCCCATATTGCGAATCGCACGACTGCACCCGAGACCCAAGTCGTCGTACTGGGCGAAGAAAAGGTCTACATCAGGATGAGCGGTGAGGATATTCTGGCAAACGGCTTCGCCCTTCACTTCCGTCCAGTCCGTCGGCTGAGAGGCAACGATCTTGTACTTGACGCCGGCTCTCTTCAGACCTTCCTCGAACCCTTGACTACGCTGCTTCACCGCGGCCACGCCAGCCGACCCTTCGACAATTCCGATTTGCGCGACGCGGTCCTTTGGCAGGAATTTCGCTGCCATCTGACCCGCGATCACGCCGCTTTCCACGTCATCGCGAGTAACAAGGGCGGTCAGTTTCGGATAGACATCCTTTAGCGGAACCTTCTCGGGATCGCCCACCTGCACACCCACAGAGACGAACGGGATGTTGCTTTCATTTGCGCGATCGATCCATGTCTTCGCTACCACAGAGTCGAGAAGGATAGATCCGATGCCGTCCACCTTCCGCGTGATGAGATCGTCGACTGCGTTGCCTTGCTTCTCAACGCTACCTTTCGGATCGAGAACAACGGACTTGACGCCGAGCTCCTTCGCCTCGGCCTGAAATCCCCGCACCTCTGCGGCGTTAAACGGGTACTCCATGTTCGCGGCCACGATGGCAATCGTGACTTCCTTCGCCACGGCTGTACCTGCCATCAAGGTGAGCGCTACGGATGCGCTAGCCATGCCGAACCGCTGAATTGCCGATGAGAATTTCATCTGTCTCCTCCATGGTTTTAGGGGCGAGATAGTTCGCTGCCAGCACTGGGAATCACACTTCGAGGCTCCCGGACCGGCCATGGCCTGTATTAAACCTAGTACATAAACTAATCCCGTCATTTGAGAGTTTATACAACACCTCGACGGATGCAACTAGGGGTTGTCACCGGGTACAAGGCGCTGGCAGAGCAGGAGATGATTGGAGAAAGTCAAGCACGAAGGGGCTGTGTGGCGGCAGCCGGGGCGGATGTCAGCTACCGGCCGGCGCCGCGCCCGGCCATGGTTGTTGACACCTCTGTGGGGCGCTGTGCTCCGCGGCACGGACCAGAAGGACGCGAACGCTCGGAGGGCCGGATGCTCGCCGGACAGAAACAGACGGAAAATTTAAGCGTTTAGATTATGTTAAAATCTCAGTACCCGGGAATTGCTAAGACACATCACGGCGGCTCCCCATCGTTTTATATAAATCCAGCCGAAAGATCGAATCATGGACACCAAGCGTTCGCTGAAGAAAAATAAACCTCTCTCGGTTGAGCCTGTGGACACGATAGAGGACGGGGCGGCACTCGCTGCATCAAACAGCTTGGCGCGAACCCTCGGGATTCTGAACCTTTTCACACCGGCCGCGCCCCTTTGGTCGACTGAAGCGATCATTCAGTCCCACGGGATGTCTCGGTCTTCGGGATATCGGTACATCAAGGCGCTGGCGGACGTCGGGTTAATTGCTCCAGTGTCCAATGGCTACTACATCCTCGGCCCGAGAATCGTCGAACTCGATCGGCAGATTCGGCAATGCGATCCCTTGTATATCGCAGGTGGGCCAGTAATGAAGGAACTGGTGACAGAAACCAAGCACTCGGCGCATCTGTGCGCGTTGTTTAGCGGAGCAGTGCTTTGCGTTCGGGAACGGCTGACGGATGACAGCCCAGCGAACCTGTTCACGCGCGGCCAGACGCGCCCGCTCTTTCAAGGGGCCGCATCCAAGATCATCCTCCCTTACCTGCGTCCTCACCAGCTGCGCAGTTTGCACGCCAAGCATGCTTCTGCAATTGCGGCCGCCGGACTGGGATCCGACTGGTCGGCCTTTCGCGCTACGCTCGCGAAAATCCGAACCGCGGGCTATACGATGACGGTTGGTGAGTTCAACCCTGGGGTTATCGGTATCTCAGCGCCCGTCTTCAACAGTGAAGGACACATCCTTGGAAGCATTGGCATTGCGGGTGCCGAGTCTCACTTCACACGCGCAGAGAAGGATCGCTGCGTGACCGCCGTCATTCAGGCTGGTGAGCAGATCAGTGAGCGCATTGGCGCCATCAGCGTCGGTATTGACAGGCCGGCACGGGCCGTTGGCTGATCAGGCAATCCAATCATTCAGTTGCTTCCAAAGGCGGCTTTGATTGCTCGTCAGCGATGCCCGCCGCCAGGCGCCGACGATCCGTTATTGTTTTGAGTGGACGAGGCGCTGACCATTTAACAGGTCAGCGCCTCGTCGAGATTCGAATCGTCCGGGCGGAAGGACGCGCTACCCCGATGTCGACCTGCCAACGCCCTAGAAGATTTCTAGCGTTGCGAACACCGCGTCTGCGGAGATATCTCTGGACGGGTCCTGAAATTCGTTGATGGCGAAGATCCACAGTAAATATCGGCGAAGTGTACCGGGGCAAAGACGCATTTCTGACATGTAAGTCCTTCGTGCTGACATTAGCGCGCTCCTCTCTTCCTGCTGCCTGCAAGACCGCTTCCCGCCGACAGAACGCAAGCGAAGACTAGCGCAAAGTCCCTTCCTCGCTCAATAAATATTTCCCCGCCCGGTGAGCTTTTCTTACATATAACAATGGCCGGCCGCGAGAGATCGGCCCGAAGTCCTCTCGTTTTCGGGCGGAGATGTCTACGATCTCGGCAAATCTTCTGTTGCACAAAATCTCACAATACAAGACAATATTTTAAGCCATCCTCAAGAACGTCGATGCGGTCGGCCGCCTGACCGCCGATCGCTGGTCGTTGACGAACGCTGGTTTCGCGGTAGCGGGCGGCTTGGTGGGCAAACTCGTGCGCCGCAGGGCGCTCACTTGTTTTCGAGGGAATCAAATGACCGAAGCGCAATCTGTTACTCCAACGACTCCGAAACCAAAGAAATCCGTCGCACTGTCCGGCGTCACTGCGGGCAACACGGCACTGTGTACCGTAGGTAGAACCGGAAATGACTTACATTATCGGGGCTACGACATTCTCGACATTGCCACCACTAGCGAGTTCGAGGAGATTGCGTACTTGCTCGTACACGGCAAGTTACCGAACATCGCGGAATTGAGGGCATACAAAGCAAAGCTGAAGGCGCTGCGCGGCTTGCCCGCAAACCTCAGAGCCGCATTGGAATGCATTCCAGCGTCGGCACATCCGATGGATGTGATGCGCACTGGTGCCTCGCTTCTTGGGACGATCCTTCCGGAGAACGACGATCACAATATTGCGGGTGCGAAAGACATCGCCGATCGTCTGATGGCCTCGTTTGGCTCGATGCTGCTCTACTGGTTCCACTTTTCGCACAACGGCAAGCGCATCGAAGTAGAAACCGACGACGATTCTATTGGCGGCCACTTCCTTCACCTGCTGCATGGAACAAAGCCGCCGAAGGCGTGGGTCGACGCGATGCACGTTTCCCTTAACTTGTATGCCGAACACGAGTTCAATGCCTCAACGTTCACTGCACGCGTGGTAGCCGGCACGGGCTCTGACATCTACTCGGCTATCACCGGTGCAATCGGCGCGCTTCGAGGTCCAAAGCACGGTGGTGCAAACGAGGCGGCATTTGAAGTGCAAACCCGTTACCAGACGCCGGATGAAGCTGAAGCGGACATTAAGCGTCGCGTTGAGAATAAAGAAGTGGTAATCGGCTTCGGACATCCCGTATACACGATCTCCGATCCCCGAAACAGCGTAATCAAGGAGGTCGCAAAAAGTCTCTCGAAGGACGCGGGCGACACCAGGCTATTCGATATCGCTGCGCGAATCGAATCGGTGATGTGGGACGCTAAAAAGATGTTCTCGAACCTTGATTGGTTCAGCGCCGTGTCGTACCACATGATGGGCGTGCCCACTGCCCTGTTCACACCGTTGTTCGTGATCTCGCGAACTTCCGGCTGGAGTGCACACATTATTGAGCAACGAGTCGATAACAAAATTATCCGCCCCAGTGCGAACTATGTCGGGCCGGAAGATCAACAGTTTGTTTCGCTGGAAACCCGTGCATAACGCCGGTTGCAACTTCTTGGCGACAGTATCGAGGCCTCGATTCATCTGGAGGTCAAGCTCAACGGTCTTCCTGGCCAGTGCTTAACCATCTCCTGAGGATTTGTCCCGCCGCTTGGCGGGATTTTTTTCGTCAAGTGACTCAATGGGCGTAGCGAAGGGACGAACACGGGAACACATGGGTCTGCTGTAATGCAGCATGGGTCTAACGGGACGCGCAATCGCGCAGCGCACGAACCCCATCCCTACGCCAGCCATTCTCCTGGCTCTGGCACCAAACGCCCCATAGAGGAGGCTGTGGTTCCGATTATTTGCGGTCGCAGACGCCGTTGTCCCTGAATATCTCAAGATCGTTGTCGCTTGGTACCTTTCCTCGACCGAACTGCTCGCTGCTGGTCACAGCGAGCAGTTTGTTGACCGCTGAAGCCGAAGCCGTTCAAGCCCCCACTGCACCAGTGGCTGTCGAAGCCGGTTCAGCAGCCGGCGTAGCCGCAGTCGCATTAGCAGAATGTTTTTTTACGGCAATTTTCTTTGCAACCGGTTTGCTGGCTGCAATCTTTTTCGCCGGCGCTTTCTTCGCTGCCGTCTTTTTAGCCGGTGTCGCAGCCTTTGTCGGAATAGCAGCCTTCGGCTCGGTCTCGCCTTCAGTCGGCCCTGCAATCAGAAACCTGCTTCGATCTTTCGCATCAGCAATCCACGCCGGAGCCCGTCCACGTCCGCTCCAGGTTGCGCCCGTCTTGGGGTCAGCGTATAGAGCCGGCTGCGGACCCCGGACATAGTTGCCCGCCTTCGCTTTTGATTTGCCGATAGTCGTCGGCGCAGCGGGGGTGCCATTAATCAAAAATTTGTTGCGGTCTTTCGCGCCCGCGATCCATGACGGTGCCCGACCGTAACCACTCCACGTGGCGCCCGATTTCGGGTCTTGATATCGTGCTGTCGGGGCCTGCTTTGCCGATGCAACCTTGGCACCAGGTTTGGGACCACGTTTTCTGCCGCCACTGTGCGCATCAATGTCTGCGGTCGTAAGGCCGTGCTTCTCCATGATGCCGCGAATCTTTTCAATGACCGCAGTTGCGTCCTTTTTGACAATCGCTTCGGCCTGTGCCTGCAGTTTCGCGATTTTTGCCTGCAGGTTTTCGAGTGTCGCCATGCTTTTTCTTCCCTCTCTATCGTAGCGATTGCCGCACTATGCCACACAATGAAGGGATAACGCCATTTGGCTACGATTCGCAAAACCAGCGCCACCGTGCATGGTAATCTGGTGGCAAGGGGGTTGCGAAGTCCGACGGACGCCAGTGAATTTTTTGTCGGCAAAAAGGAAATAAAATGGACGAAAGAAAGCGTGACAGCGTAAGCGCCTTTTTGCGGCGCCGCATGGCGGAAGTTGATATTGAATAAGCGATATTGCAACAGCAATTGCTGAAGACCAGGTTGGACGAAAATCTGCTCGATACCGAAGCGCTACAGGCGATACCTGGACCGGCGAAGGCGAATTGCCCCAATGGCTTCAGCAGGCTGTCAGTGCAGGTCAATCATTCGAACATTTCGCCATCAATCAACTGTCAGAGAATGCTCGCGGGGAACGGCATCGGATCGATCGGAGTCAAGATCCCTTTGCCGGCAGTAGACTCGCTACAGCCCAACCAGATTCAAACGGGCAATATTGACAGTCTCAAGTAATCCCGCTGCAGCCTCTCGCCTCTTTCGCGGCCAATAGGACGTGCGATCACGTCGAAAACATCCGAGCAATTCACGTCGGAAGGGCTCAGCGATTTCCGGCGCTGCGTGAACACGCCTCCACAGATGCCTTTCGCACTCCGGTGCGGCAAACCGATAGGGTGGCGGGCCCACTGGCCCACTAGCGCACCACACCTCTGTACGCTACATGAACGCCATGCCAGGCAGCCGCATGGTAACCGTCCGACCGTGACCGTATAGACACCTGATGAAGGCGTCGCCATGCTTCCCTGGGGCACATATGTCACTGTGCCCATAAAGGAAATCATGGACACAGTGACCGAATTCACCGAAGTCAAAGGCGCACGCAAGTATCGGCGGCGTACAGCGGACGAGAAGCGCCAGATCGTCGAGGAGACGTTATCCAGTGGACGTTCGGTGGCGGAGATTGCACGCAGTCACGAAGTGAACGCGAATCAGGTGTTCGACTGGCGTAAGCAGTATCTGGATGGACGGCTCGGCGCCGACGAGCGCGGATGTGCCTTGCTGCCTGTCACGGTAAATGAGGCCAGCGACGGGGGTGTGGCCGAACCGGCTGCATCTACGCCTGCCGCACCGGCACCCGGCACGATCCGGATCCAGTTGCCACGAGGTGAGGTACACGTTGAAGGAAGCGTCGATCCCAATACGCTGCGCGTGGTGATCCAGTGCCTGAGCCGATGATCGGTCCGCTGGCAAACACGAGAATCTGGGTCGCCGCCGGATTTACGGATATGCGCTGCGGCGTCGACGGCCTGGCCGCGAAGGTGCAGACCGTGCTGGCGAAGGATCCGTTCTGCGGACACATCTTCGTGTTCAGGGGCAAACGTGGCGACCTCATCAAATGCCTGTACTGGCGCGACGGTGGGCTATGCCTGTTCGCCAACTAACTGGATTCATACTACAACTCCTTTTCTTGGATCAGAGGGTTTTGGATGCTGCGCTCGCTCGCGCCACTGTCGCGCGGTCAGTGAGTCGATCCCATCTGCTGCTGTGCTTCACAGGCGGGTGAGAATCCGGGACTTCATAGAGGAACGCATAATCGTTATAGGCGTGTCGTTTGACAAGGCCGTATTCGACCCACCTGGTGAGGGTTGCTTCGTGGATGCCGAGTCGAGCCGCAGCCTCCAGTTTTGTGAGCATGCCGCGGTCGCGCAGTCTTTCGCGGCGGGATCGAAGTCCGTTTCGCTGTGCGATGTATGAGACGCGCAGAGCGTCGAACCGAATGTTGCTCTTACCTGGACGGACACAACCGCCGGGACGGATGCCCCGATCATTAAGGAGCTGCGCAATCTGAGAGCATGTATGGTCATCGAGAAGCTTGTCGATGAGCTCGAGGACCTCTGGCTGAGTTTTGACCTGTTGTGCAGATGTTTTTGGATTCTGTGCCGTGAGCGTTTCACTCTTGCCGGCCTTGAAGCGAACGTGAATCTTTGTTGTCCCTTCGTCTGGAAGTTTGACCAGTGTGATGTCCTCGACGATGTAGGCTAGCAGCCGCTTTCGCTCTCGATTCGCCAACGATGAGTCACGCCACAGTGTTTTGAAGTCCGCTGTCATTGCGATGAGCCGGTCGCGGATCGCATCGTCGAGTATAAGACGCTCCTGCTGCTGGCTACGCTCCCTTTGTTCTCTCGCGTCGGCCAATATGCGCAGCTTGTCGTTCCATTCTTGCTCCAGTGTGTCGGCGACCAGTCGGTTGCTTGGGTCGACCAGCATGAAGCGTCGTTGCGCAAGATCTGCATCGAACCGGGCGCGTTCGATAGCGCGCAGGCGTAATCGATCGGCTTCATCGTGACGCGCTTCGATTTCCCTGCGTATCTCCCATGCCAACTCAACGGCAGCCGGAGTCATCGACGCGACGATCAATGCGCCAACTGCTTCATCAATCGGCGCTCCGGCAATTGACTGACAGGTAGGTTCGCCACGAGCGCCTTGTGCTCGGTCGCAGACATACCAGGCTTCCTGTCGTCCGCGTCGCGTAGCGTATCGGAGCCGGAGATATCGGCCACAACGTCCGCAAACGGCGCGGCCCTGCAGAAGAGCAGCTCCCTCGCGAGGCGGCGACGACCGCGCGACTTTATACCCGCGACCATTCGTCTCCAGAACAGCAAGGTTCTGCTCATACCGCTCCCAGGTAATGTATCCGGGATGGGCGTCCGGAATGCAAGCAAGCCAGTCATTGCGATCACGCTTTCTTGGCACTTTCCGCCCGTCTGCGAGTTTGCGATAGTGCCTCCGGCCGTAGGCGTAAGCGCCTGCGTAGCGCGGATTGTTCAACATGCGAAGTGCCGTCGACGCGGTGAGGTGCTGGAAGACCAGGAACTTCGCGTTGCGCATACGGGATGGAAACAGGAGGCCCTCCTTTTTGAAGACCTTGACTGTCTGGCTGGCAGAGCCGACTCGCAAGAACGTCTCAAAGAAGTATGTGATGGTCTCTCGGACTTGGGAATCTGGGTCAAGCACTACGTTGCCAAGGTCGTCATATACGAAGCCGGTCGGTAGCACGCACCGATACTCGCCTCGATTCACCTTGTTTAGAATGCCGCCTCGTAGGCGCGCTTTGAGAACATGAAGCTCCGCTTCACTCATTGTTCCTTTGAGCCCAAGCAGGAGCCGGTCATTGAAGCTTGCTGGATCGTATATCCCGTCTTCGTCGAGAATCAGCGTATCAGCGAGCGCGCAGATTTCCAGAAGTCGATGCCAGTCAGCATTGTTTCGGGCCAGGCGCGACACCTCCAGGCCCATGACGATGCCTGCGCGGCCCATGCCCACGTCAGTGACCAATCGTTGAAACCCCTCCCGCCAGGATGCCGATGCTCCAGACTCCCCTTGGTCGCTATCGATAGTGACGATCTGTTCGTCACGCCAGCCGAGCGCCGTCGCACGTCCACGCAGGGCATATTGTCGCTTTGTGCTCTCGACGTTCTCGAGAACTTGCCGCATCGACGACTGCCGGACGTAGAGGTAAGCGCTCCGTTCGAGGTGGTGAGGCTGAACTTTAAGGGACGCGTTCATGGTGTTCTCCGCTCATTGACCGTCACAGCCATGCCTGCAAGTACGTAGATAAAGCCTTGACGCTCGATGGGCTGAGCGTTCGACGATGACCGAGTAACATTTGGTTCGGGCGGCGCACGCCCCGGAACCATCATGCGTGCCCACGCCCACATCCCTCGCGTAAGGAAGACGCTGAGTCCGCGCCGGGCTTCTATAGGCAAGACCTGACCAAGAGCAGCGGAACGCATCACCTCGTATTGCGCGGCAATCGGCGCCGACACGGTCGACGGCCAGGCACAGCATCCCGCTATTCCACCGTTTTTTTTACACCGAACGCTCGCTCGATCGTTCTCGGATGTACATCCAGACCAAATTCTTTGCGAACTAGCTTTGCCAGTTCGCGCGCCCGAAGTGGTTCTCCGGGCGTGTGTTGTAACTTGAGGAACGCCAACACCTCGCCCTGGATCTTGTGCGGACCATGCGGCCCTCGTTTCCTCGGAACCAGCCCTGCAATTCCTCCTTGCTCGAAGTCCGTTCGCGCCTGATAGAAGGTTGGCCGCGAAACACCATATTCATCGGAGATCTGCGTTATGGAGGCCTTCTCAACAGAGACGCGACGCAACATCTCATATTTGACCTGCACGGCGTCATGGGGATCGAAGAATCCACCCTCGTGGAACTTGGCATCGAGAACGTTCGACGGCGTTGGATTCAGCGTACCGTCCTCCGCGAGGACATCCGTCTTCGAGCGCTTGCGTTCACTGGGCGGCACATTCACTCCAAATAGTTGCAATCCGATGTAATTAAATTATGCCGCGAAATATGCTTTGTCAAGTTCTAAGGCGTCACGCTTATAAGCCTATTTATGCTGCATCATTTCCAACGTAGAAGACATAGCGTTGATTTCAGCGGCGTTAATTATCTTACATGTGCGGCAAAAATCCCTTTACGGCCAAGTACCGCTCCCGGCACGCCTGTACGAAAGACGTCTCACGAGTAGCGCAAGCTCCATCAAGTCGTTGACCGTCAACAAAGCGCGCGCTCGTCCCATGGAGATCTCGGGATCAGGTTCGCTCAAATCGGTCCACTTCGGAGGAACGGAGCAATACCTCTTGTCGTCGATGCGCAGCAGCAGACGTCGGCCGGACCGGTTATAGCGCTCACCGACACAGAGAAGTTGCTGTCCGCTGAACGGGTGGAACGGGTGGATGATGCGGACAAGATGTTCTGTCGCAGCCCCAGAGCCTGTATTTCGAGGTATGTTACAAACGACTGGAGCGTGGGCGCTTTGCCTGGCCTCGTGCTGACGGCGGTGTTGTTTCACTGACTAGCGCGCAACTCGGCCTGCTGCTCGAAGGGTTTGACTGGCGGCAGCCTGTCGATGCAGCCCGACCCTGCAGCGCTTTGTAAACGTATGTGACAACGCGCGCGTAGCGCAATGCACGCGCGTAAACTGCCTGCATGGCATCCAGCAATGCTTCCCTCCCGGACGACATCGAGGCCTTGAAGGCTCTCGTGCTCGCGCGTGAGGCGGCGTTACGCGAGCGCGAAGGTGACCTCGCGAATCTGCGCAACACCGTGACGACGCTGCAGAAGACGCTCTCGGACCGGGCGCTGGAGATTGAGCACCTGAAGTTGTGGATCGCGAAGCTCCAGCGCATGCAGTTCGGGCGCAAGTCGGAGAAGATTGATCGCCAGATCGAACAGCTGGAATTGCGTCTCGAAGATCTGCAGGCCGACGATGGCGCGGCGACTGTCGATGCACCGAAGCGGCCTCATCCTGAAGCCGGCAAGCCGACTGGACGCAAACCACTGCCGGAGCACCTGCCGCGCGAAGACGTTGTTCACCAGCCCGATGATGCGTGCTGCCCACGGTGCGGCGGCGCACTTGGCGATCTCGGTGAAGACGTAGCCGAGCAACTCGACTACGTGCCGGGGCATTGGCGAGTGATCCGTCATCGGCGGCTCAAGAAAGCCTGTACCTGTTGCGACTGCATTGTGCAGGCGGCTGCGCCCAGCCGGCCAATCGATCGCGGCATGCCGGGCCCCGGATTACTCGCACACGTTCTGGTCAGCAAATTCTGCGACCACCTTCCCCTGTATCGGCAGTCAGTGATTTACGCGCGTGATGGCGTGGAGCTCAGCCGTTCGACCCTCGCGGACTGGGTCGGCCAGTGCAGTGCTTTGCTCCGACCACTCGTAGAGGTCATTCGCCGGTACGTGATGGCCGCCTCGAAGATCCACGCAGATGACACGCCGGTACCTGTGCTCGAACCCGGGAACGGCAAGACCCGTACCGCACGTCTCTGGACGTACGTTCGGGATGACCGGCCAGCCGGCTCGAAGGACGCGCCGGCGGTCTGGTTCGCATACAGTCCCACAAGGGGTGGTGAATATCCACAAGCCCATCTGAAGGACTTCAGGGGAACATTGCAGGCCGATGCGTTCGCGGGGTACAACGCGATCTACGAGGGTGGTGATGTGCGCGAGGCTGCATGCATGGCGCACGCGCGCCGCAAATTCCACGATCTGTTCGTCGCACGCAGGAACGAGGTCAACACTGAAGCGTTGCGCCAGATCGGCGAACTGTATGCAATTGAGGCCGCGATTCGCGGCAAGCCTCCCGATGAGCGACGACGTGTCAGGCAGGAGCAGGCGCGCCCGCTACTCGATGCCTTCGAGATCTGGCTGCGTTCGACATTGAGTACGGTGTCGCAGAAAGGCGATACCGCCAAAGCCATCAACTACGCACTGAATCAGTGGGCGGCGCTCACGCTGTACGTCGATGACGGCAGCGTGGAAATCGACAACAACGCCGCTGAACGCACTTTACGTGCCGTCGCTCTCGGCCGAAAAAATTTCCTGCACTTCGGCTCCGACAGCGGAGGCGAACGCGGCGCCGCAATCTACACTCTGGTCGGCACCGCCAAACTGAATGGCCTTGATCCCGAGGCCTACCTGCGCAACGTCATCGCTCGCATCGCCGAGCATCCCGTCAATCGCGTCGACGAACTTCTGCCATGGGTCGTTGCCGATCAGCTTCACTTCGGCGTCGCCTGAATTCAACACGCTACGTTCAACTGTTCGATATCAACACGCTGTCAAGCACGGCTGCGGTCGGACGCTTACGCCGCATGTGAGGCTCCGGCCATCCTTGCAGGTAGTTCGAGAACGTGACGGCCGCCTCGCGCCGAAACACAGACATCTGTGCCGGCGCGCGGCAGACGCTCAGTCAAATTCTGCCCGCGACGGGTGATCACTCCCACCGCGCACGCACACTCCAGCCTCGACGTGATGCGTACTTCGGACACACTAATGCCCTGGAGCAAGATCGCCAAGAATCATTCCGGCAGCAGGCTTCGAAATGCGGACGGTATGTCAAATGAGTCATCGGCTTCCGTTAGCTCCGGAGGTGGTCCCGAACGTTCGGAATGCGTGTGAGTCTCCTCTGGAATAGAACGCGCCAAGCCACCAAGATGCTCAAAGACGATTTCATGATTTATCGAAAAGGTGGTATCGCAGTAGTCCGCCAACATCATCAACGTCATTTGAGCACGATTTCCAGCACCATCGATCTGAAACGCCTGGTCCTTGCCACCGCTTGATGTACCCGTGAGTCGCAGGGCGTCATCCCATATGTAAACAAAGTCCTGTCGCGTCCTAATACGAGGACCGCACTAGGCTGACCCGGCCGCGTCCTATGGCCAGTTGCCTAGACGTCGGGCCGCGCGCTCAGTAGTACGGCTCTGCTCTTCGCGCAGTATTGGAAGCTATCAAAATCTGGAAATCGACCGGCTACATTGGTATTTACATCACCGGAGACGACACCACTCAAGCCCAGGCCGCCGAGCTAAGTTTTAGCGAAGCGGACGGGGCCTCGTTGCGCTGCGAACGCCGGCTGAAAAGCAGACTGAGGAAAGTATCGACATTTCTCTATCAATGTTTGGTGCCACCATTGGTGCAGGGATACCTACAATCCTCGGAATACGCGAGTTGCCAAGCGAATTTGACATCCTATCGCAGAATGTGCTCTTGACAAGAAGGTACTGTCAGTTTATTCGAAACAGGCGCGCGCAAAAGCGTTGCAAAGGTTGAAAAGCAGGTTTGTTGGGCGTAGTCCCCCAGAAATTGATGGATGAGAGACAGGAATGCGTTCCTATGGGTGGTCTAGGGGTGCGGGTGAGTTTTGACACAGACTCAACACTCCGATGGCGCCCAACGCTGGGGGCACAGGTACTCCTCTGCTATTTTCTATGTCTCTATCCGCTCGGGGATCTCAAGGACACCAACCAGCTGGATGCCGAAGAACACGGTTCAAGCCCTTTATAATGCTGCGAGAAGGGCTGCCCCTGCTTCTGGCCGACAGTTCTGACGATAACTAAAAGCTACAAGCATTCGAAAGCTAATGGCCACAACTAAGAACACACCGCAGCCGAAGGCGCCCCGCGGCGGCAGCGCGAACCGCGCCGCCGCAACGCTACGGTCGACGAGCGGCGCCGGGTTCGAGTTCGAGGACCTGATAAGCGCCTGGCAGTTGGTGAAGGCCCTGTCAGGTGAGCAGGCACCGGGTATCGGTGGCGTGGTCACGCAGGTCCAAGCCCAAGTCTCGACCTTGGGGTGGCGCATCGACGACCTCCTGCTGACAGCCGAAGGCCCCGCGCCGCGGCGGCTTGCGATCTCTGCTAAGGGTAATTTGCAGGTGACCGCGGCCGGCCTCCCCGCTGACTTCGTGGCGCGCGCTTGGGAACAGTGGCGCGACCCGCATGGGCCGTTCAACCGCGCGGGCGACGGATTGGCCTTGGTCACGCTCGGCACCCACCAGGCGTTCGCCCCGGCGTGGACCGAAGTGAAGAACGCGTGCAGTGGCAAGGATACCGCGCTCGCTATGAGCCGCATCCACAGCAACACGAAACAGTCGAGCGTCTTCGACAGCGTCCAGAAGCCCGGCGGCGCGTCAGACGAGGAGACCATCAAACTCATTCGCCACCTGCATGTACTGCCGACCGACTTGCAGTTTGCTCACTCCGAGAACGAGAGCCAAGCCATCGCGCAATGCCGTCGCTTGCTCGCGTCTGGCCGTGACGACGAAGCTCAAGTTCTTTGGAAGAGCCTCGTCAATGTCGCCAAGGAGGTGCGCCTTCGCAGCGGGACCATTACTGTCCAGGGTTTGTTGTCCTTGCTCCGGGACCAATTTGGCCTCCGCCATCATCCGGACTTCGAGCGTGATTGGGAGACGGTCTTCAACATCACCGCGGACTACAAGGCTCGGATCGAGACGGAGTTATCTTCTGGCTACGCCGTCCCGCGGACAGCGGAGAAGGCGTCGCTCCAGGCTGCTGTCGCCAACCAGCTGAGTACCGTGGTCTTTGGGGAATCGGGCTCGGGCAAGTCTGCGCTGGTCAAGTCTGTGTTGGACAGCGCGTACCCATACTGGAACCAAGTGTGGGTCGGTCCGGAAGAACTGAAGACGGCGCTTACCGCCGCGCGCCGCAGCGCCCTCCCTCTGACGCACGAGCTCTCGCTGGTACTGAACGCTACGGTGAAGCCTCGGAATGTGCTGGTCATCGACTCTGCAGAGCGCATCGAGGCCGGCGAGTTCGCCGTCATCCGCCAGTTACTTCAGGCTATCTTGCCGAGCGACGGCGAACAGACTGAGGGCGCGTGGCGGGTCATCATCGTCACGCAGACGCAGAGTTGGGTCGAAGGCGAAGAGACGATACTCGGCGGGCGGAAAGTGCATCTCGTCGAGGTCGAAACGCTCAAGAGCGATGCCGTGAAGATGGCGCTTCTGGTTTCGCCCACCTTGAGCTGGTTGGCCGCGCACGACGACACCATTGCGGCACTGACGAACCTGCGGACATTGGCGTGGGTTACCAAGGCGGGTGCGGCGCTGGCGTCGAACGCCGATGGACTAGCGTCTAACACCGCCATCGCCGACCGTCTTTGGAAGTATTGGACGAAGAACCGCGCCGACGTGCAGGCATTGATGATGCGCCTTGCCCAGCGAGAAGCATCGTTCGAGCGGAGCTTCGCGCTGACCGACTTGGAGCCGGCGGATACGGCGACGTTCGCACAGCGACCCGATGACCTCCCGCTGCGCCTGAACGAGCGGACCAACCGCATTGAGTTCGAGCACGATCTCGCGGCGGATTGGGCGCGCTTCCAGTTTTTGAAGCAGATCTGGACTGACACGCCGCAGTGGGCCGCCGTAGCCAGCAATCCGCTGTGGACGAACGCACTCCGGATGCTTGGCCAGTTCTTGCTACGACAGCCGGCGGAGACTGGCACGGCCTGGGACGTCGCCTTCGGGCCCGCGGAGGCCGCGAAGAACGAGCTGGCAGGCGATATCCTCCTTGATGCGCTCTGCTTGGACCCCGGCGCTGAACGCTTCCTGACCGAACGCGTCGACCTCCTGCTCGGCGACGGAGCTAAACACCTCACGCGGCTGCTTATGCGCTTCCACCACACCGCGACCGTGCCGACCGGCGGCGGAATGCGTCCGAACACGGCGGTCGACTTGTACATGGAAGCGCAGTATCGCTCGGTTGTCTTGGGCCGTTGGCCGCCCGTTCTCCGCTTCCTTATCGCGCAGCGAGAACGAATGGCTGGGCTGGTTTCACCTGCTGTTGCTAAGGTTATCGAGACCTGGCTGACGAGGACGCCGCACACGCTGAGCAACGGCAATCCGACGCCGTTCCGCCTCGAGATGGTGGAGATGGCGCTCGCCATGGCTCGGACCGTGCAGGTCGAGAAAGGCCACGGCATGATGTACCTGACGCGTGAGCCGTTGCTGTACACCGCACCACTGTCTGGCGCCGCAGACCTACCAACCGAGGTCGGGGCCTGGGCGCTCGAACTCGCGGGACGCCGACCGGTCGACGCTGACGTTAACCGGCGCATCGCTGAAGTTCAGTTAAAGAAGGCGAAGGCTCACGCCGAGCTTCTAAAGACGGGTACCGAATACAAAGCGCGGCACGAAGAACGGAAGCAGATGCCGCGCTCCCTCGGGTCGTTCCTCGAGCGATTGCCGCCCTGGTCGCTAGGTGCCAACGACAAGGTCGACATGGATTTCCGGACCGCCTGTCTCAAGGAGAACGGCATCCAGCATCTCATGCGTGCGCAGCCTGGGCTGGCGGCCGAGGTCCTGCTTGCGCTCATCATCGAGGACCAGCCGGAACGGAGGTACCGATCCGAGCCATTAGAAATGGATCTCGGCCTCGAATACTCTCAAGACGCGTACCCGACCGCATTCTGGAAAAGCCCGTTCTTTCCTTTCTTTCAACTGGCCCCGGAAACAGCGCTCTCCTCGCTTATCGTGCTGGTGAACTTCTGCACAGAGCGCTGGGTCGCCGAGGTCATGAAAGGGCGAACCGGCGGAGCTCCTGGAGTGATACTGCAATTTCCGGACGGCTCGGAAAAGACGTTCCTTGGCTGGTGGCAGGTATTCGGCTGGCCGCAGCAGAACTCGATGCGCAACGGAAACCTGTTCTGCGCACTCGATGCGTTGGAGCGATGGCTTACACTGCGGCTTGACGCAGGTGAGGACATCACCTTTGATATCGAGAGACTACTCAGCGAGGGAAACTCCGCGGCGATCGTCAGCGTGCTCGTCAACGTCGCCAAGTATCGGCCGTCGCTCCTGACGGGCCCCCTCGCGGCCCTGATTACTTTCCCGAAGCTGTTCGATTGGGACCGTGACCGCGTGACGCAGGTAGGCTACAACTTCATCGGCTGGAGCTGGCTCCAGGGCGGTCAAGCGATGTTCGACTTCGCGCGTGATTGGACCTTGGCGCCCCATCGCAAGCAGAAGTTCCTCGATGTCGTTGTCGAACTCCTGTTGGCCGACGGCAACGTTGCCCGGCGTCTTCAAGCGCTACTGCCTACCTGGGCCCTGCCTGAAGACCCGAAGGAGGCGTTGGAGTTCAAGCTGCTCTTCGCCGCGCTCGACCGGGCCAATTATCAGACCGTCACCGACCCGGCGACGGGCTTGGAGACCAAGGTCATCGCGTATCCTGAAAAACTCCGCCTCGAAGTGTTGTCGTGGCAGACCAACAGCGCGCCAACCCTCGAGTACCTTCTCCTGCCAGACCGGTGCGAGCAGAGGCTCCAAGGCGGTCAGCCGCTCACCGACGAGGAGGCCTCATACCTCTTTAGTCTGCTCCAGGAGTGTGACGCCGGCGCGGACACCCAAGATGAGGACGCGAAATCGAAATGCCGTTTTGCCTCAGCCGGCACACTCGTCGCATTGGGCGGCGCTTGGCTCGCCCGGAACCCCGAAGTCCAGAAGCGCGCGCTCGAAGTTGTGCGCGCCGGTGTGGCGTCGGTCGCATCGACAGGAGAAGATATTCGCCGGCGGCGCATGGAGAGCCTCCGCGACCAGCTGAAGTTCGTCGCCTACGCGGTCATGCACCTGTGGCTCGCTGATCGAGATGGCGTTCAGGAATGGGAGGCCGGCGTCCTGCGCCTTCTGACGAGCGGCGACACGCGAGCGGCCGCCGTTGTGGTTGGCGTCGCCTACGCCAATCGAGAGCAGCTTGGCACAGCATGGTGGCGGCTGCTCCGCGCCGGGCTCTTATGGTCGGGCCTGATCCTGCTCGCCCCGCACCACGGCGATGGCGACGATGCGGAGCGCGCCTGGAGGGTGTGGCTCGCGCGGCTTCGGCGCTTTCCGCTCCGTGGACCGAGCGCGACGCCAGATGAGCTCGATTTCAAGCGTGTCGTCGCGGGCCGAGAACGTTTGGACTTCCAGCGCCGCACGCGGCTCTACAATGCCGGCGACGAGACTTGGCGCGGAAAGCCGGAGCGCGAACAAGGCGGTTCGCTAGACGATCACTTCCTCGCGCTACTGTTTAACTGGCTAATCGCAGACGATGGCACCGGCGACCGTGATCTCGACACGCGCTTGGCGCTGCGCATCTGGGATTACGACGCCACGCGCGCGAAGGCTCGCGACAAGAAGTATGGCGTGTACGACTTGCCGAGCCAGAACCTCGGCTACGACATCCTTCAGAAGCTGGGAGCGCTGTCTATCGCGGCGCCCGTAGGGGAAGAGCGCGCAGTTTGGGAACCGGTTCTTGCCCACGGACCGGCTGCCCACTATGCGCTGCAGCACTTCATTCGCGGCTTGTTCCTGCGCCTCGGGAAAGGTGACGACCCGGTGGCATTCGAGCGCGTCTGGCGGGCTACCGCGGAATATGGCCTCGCAGCCGATTGGTCTCAATCTGGCCTCTGGTTCTACGGCGAACGCTTGATTTGCGACCTGCTTGGCTTCGGAAACGAGGACACCCTGTCCCGGCTGAACCCGGGCGCGGCCTTGCGGATGGAGGATCTCTACAACAGCTGGGCCGCCGCACACCTGGCTCTCGACGAAGAATGCGTCACCCGTTTCTGCCGCTTCCTCACGACAAAGTTCGGAGCCCCACTTCGGCTTGACGGGCTTCGCTTGCTCGCCGCCATGCTGAAGGAAGGCGAGCCTTCCAGTCGCTGGTACCGCGACAGTACTGGCGATGCATTGGTGGCGTTGGCGGCGGCGGCACTGAGTTCCGACATGTCGGCCCTGTCGCAACATGTTCAGGCGCGGCAGGCGCTGATCGAGATAGCTGCTGCCCTTGCTGCGATGAACGTGCCAACCGCCCTAGCTATCCAAGAGCGCATTAAGCAGCTGCGATAGCTGTCGACAAAGGCTTTACGGCGTTAGTGCGACGAGCGTTCGCTCACGCCCTCAAATCATGGCCAACTCAATCAGGTTCCCGACGCAACTAGTCCGGTTGGCGGTCACTTTTAGACGCAGAGTGCGCGCAGCTTTCCGGGCATCAGATCAGATTTTGTTTTCAAAGAGGGGCGATCCGGATCGTCCAGTCGGCTCAGATCTATTTGCAATCCGCGCTTGAAGATTATACCCAATAGCTCAACCAAATCAGGCACTTAAACGGATTCTCGAGAACAGGTTTTATTTACGAAGAACCATTGGCGAAGTCCGCAGGAAGAGACAGTATGAATCCGGTCAGATCGCTTCCTGGCACAGCGCCATCATGCGCTGAACCATCGTGCTCGCTTCGTTCAGTTCCATTTCGCTCGTAAAGAGCGCCTGTACATTCGACAGGCGCACGGCCACGCCCGCGTCGATCAAGTCCTGGCTTGCGATTTTCAAGGCGAGTTGCCCGATGCGCACACGCTCGAGCCAATGCATGGTCGTTCTATTTTTTGCGAGCCATTGGCGGCAGCACTGAACGACGTGATCCACGCGCCACTCGGCGCTAAGCGCATACGATGCCGCCGCGATCGCCACGAGAAAGCACAGCAACTCCGCACGCGTCGCCGGAGTGTGTGTCGAGTCGACTTTTTTCATCCGCGTGATTTTTCCACCTGTCCTGTTCAACTGTGAGCACTTCGACTCGCACTTGCCGACCGTATCCGGCCGTATAAATAGTCAGCTTCGTGAATTGAGGGCGCGCGCGTCGAAATCAACACCCGCGCCTTCTGAATGACCAAAAGCTACACGCGGCAGTTGCATTCGGTGCACGCCACCGCTTCAGGCGCAGGCTTCCTCTCGCCGCTTCTACCGAAGCTCGCGAGCGCCGCAAGTCCGAGCAACGCGAGGCCGCTGCCGAACAGAAAGTCCGTCGCAATGCCCACGTGATCGACCACGATTCCGCCGACGAGCGAACCCACCGCAATCGCCACCTGAATGATGCTCACGAAGAGCGCGGAGCCGGCTTCCGGAGAATCGGGCGTCGCGCGCTGAATCCAGATGCTGAAGCATAGCGGCAGCGCGCCGAACGCCACGCCCCACGCGAGTACGAGCGCAATGACGCCGGGCGGCGAATGCTGTAATACGGGCAGCAGAACAAGCGCGAACAGGAGCAGCGAGATCATCGCACCAAGGGAGATTTTCAGACTGCGCGTAACCGTCGACGAAACAGCGAAGTTCGAAAAGAAGCCGATGATGCCGAAGCCGAGCAGGAGCCAGGTAATGGTCGGCATCGTCAGGTTCGCATTGCGCAGCAGGAACGGCGTGATGTACGTGTACGACGAAAAATGCGCGCCGAACACGAGGCCCACCATCATCATGCTGCGGCGCGGATGCGGCCTGCGCAGCAGCGAAACGAGATCGTGCAAACGCAATGCGGCGTTCGAGGGCAGCGACGGCACGAACAGGAACTGCGCAATCAGCGCACTCGCGACGAGCCCGCCCGTTGCCATGAACGACGCGCGCCACGACGCGAAACTCGCGATGAACGTGCCGAGCGGCACGCCGATCACCGTTGCACAGGCGACGCCGGTGAGGATCGTCGCCATCGCGCGCGCCGAGTCTTTCGGCAGCACGAGACGCCCGGACGCGGCAGTGGCGAGCGTCCAGAAGCCGCCGAGCGCGGCGCCGAGCAACGCGCGACCCACCAGCATCACAGTGAAATTCGGCGCGAACGCCGAAATCAGATTGGATGCCAGCAATAAAGCCGTGAGCAACAGGAAGACGCGCCGCCGATCCATGCGGCCCGCGACCAGCATCAGGCCAGGCGCAGAAATCGCGGCGATCACGCCGGGCACCGTGACCATCAAACCGGCCGTGCCAGGCGACACGCCGAGATCGGCGGCGACGCGCGGCAAGAGTCCGACCGGCAAAAATTCCGTCGTCACGAATGCAAAGGCGCCGATTGCAACGGCCACAACGGCGAGCCATGAACGCAAGGGCGACGACGCTCGGTCGTCGTCGGGCGCGACCTCGCTCGCCGGCAAATTATCTTCTCTCAACATGGGTGACGCATGCTCCATCGTGATTCGTTGAAATCAAGGAAACCTCGCGAACAAAGGGGTTTTTTCATTGCCTCGCTGTCCGGTATCCTTCAGCGCAATTGAGCAAGATACAGCAGTTTGGCGGACTTCGTTTGGACACGAACGCTCTCGCGGCAAGCGTCGCGAATGACAAACACGCCGCGCGATTGAGCACTGTCCTTATCGAGTTCGCCCCGTAAAGCCGGCCTTCAGTGCATCGACGACGAGTTCAACCGCCCTCGACGACTTATGGCGGCTCGGATAATAAACATGGTGGCCGACAAATGTCGGAAACCAGTCTTCGAGAACCCAGGCGAGACGCCCGGCCTCGACATGCGGCTCCACCAGTTTCTTCGGCACGTACGCAAGCCCGAAGCCGGCGAGCGCCGCCTCGACCATCTGATAGACGTTATTGAAAGTCAGTTGTCCCTCTACGCGAACCTGTAGCTCGCGCCGCCCCTTACTCAACTCCCAGGCCAGCAACGAGTTCATGGTCGGCAGCCGCAGATTGATGCAGTTGTGCCGAGTCAGATCCTGCGGTGTTTTCGCCACGATTCTCGACGCGAGATATTCCGGCGATCCGACTATCGACATCGTCATATCGGGCGCAATGCGCATCGCGATCATGTCTTTCGCGACCTGGTCGCCGAGGCGCACGCCAATGTCGTACCCGTCCGCGACCAGATCGGAAAGCCCATAGTCGTACACGAGCTCGATTTTGATCTCCGGGTATTGGTGCAATAGCGTTTGTACTCGCGGCCAGACGTATTCGTTTGCCGCGTAGTCCGTCGTCGTGATCCGAACGCTTCCGGCGGGCCGGTCCGTCATTGCACGCAGCGATTCAAGCTCTGCCTCGATGTCCCTAAGGCGCGGTCCGATTGACGAAAGCAGCCGCTCGCCCGCCTCTGTCGGCGCGACACTGCGCGTCGTGCGAGTGAGCAACGGCACGCCCATTCGCGCTTCGAGCGCGCGCACCATGCGACTCAGAGCCGATTGCGACATGCCTAGCTGCGCGGCTGCACGCGTGAAGTTCCGCTCATGCGCGACTCGCATGAACGCGGCCAGTTCGTTGAAGTCTTCCATCTCGATTCATGCACCATTGCATAAGACCATGCCAAGTTTGCCACCTAGTCGCATGAATGGCGAGACGTTACATTGATGTAATGCACCGACCCACCTCGACGGAGAAGCAGCACGATGGAATTGAAGCGCGCGGGCTCGCAGCCCTCTATTAAAGGCCCTGACGAATGGTTCACCGGCACTGTCCGCATCGATCCTTTGAATGCTCCGCCGCCGCCTGCACGCGTGTCGTGCGCCAGCGTCACGTTCGAGCCGGGCGCGCGGACCGCGTGGCACACGCATCCGCTTGGCCAGACGCTGCTCGTGACGGCCGGTTGTGGCTGGACGCAATGCGAGGGCGAGCCGCGTGCGGAGATTCGTGCCGGCGATGTGATCTGGTGCCCGCCCGGCCACAAGCACTGGCATGGCGCGACATCGACTACCGCGATGACTCACATCGCAATTCAGGAAGCGCTCGACGGCAAGAACGTCAATTGGCTCGAGAAGGTGACGGACGAGCAGTACCTCCAATCGGTCGGCGATGCGCAACACCGCCAGCCATAACCTCGTTCTCCGCCGGCCTGCGTTAATCGCGGCACTGAGCGCGTCGCTCTTTGTCTGCGCCTGCGCACCTATTAAAGGGAGTGGAAGTATGCAACAAGCACCGTCCGTTGCGGACTTGAAATCGGTATCTCCAGCGTTCGCGCGATACACCGCGAACACTGTGTTCGACGGTCTATGGAAGCGGCCGCTGCTCTCGCCGCGCGACCGCAGCATCGTCACGCTTTCGGTAATGATCTCGCGCGGGCAGACTGCCGACATGCCATTTTACTTCGGGCTTGCGCTAGACAATGGCGTTAAACCAGCCGAGATCTCGGAGATGATCGCGCATCTGGCGTTCTATTCCGGGTGGGGCAATGCAACCGCTGCATCGAGCGTGGCGACGCGCATCTTCGACGAAAGAGGCATTGGACCGGATCAGATTCCTGATGCCGACGTGACGTTACTGCCTTTAAACGAAAGCTCGGAACAGCAGCGCGCGCGGATGGTCGAGGAGAACTTCGGCGAAGTCGCGCCCGGTGTCGTTCAGTACACGACCGATGCACTGTTCCGCGATTTGTGGCTGCGTCCGGGACTCGCGCCGCGAGACAGGAGCCTCGTGACAGTGAGCGCACTGGTTGCAAACGGTCAGGTCGCGCAGATTCCGTATCACCTGAACCGCGCGATGGACAATGGGCTCACAAAGGAAGAAGCGTCCGAGGCATTGACCCAATTGGCCTTCTACGCGGGATGGCCGAATGTATTCTCGGCAATGCCTATGTTCAAGGATGTGTTCGCAAAGCGTGCGGTGTGACGGATCAATTGCGGCGCTGCCCGCTCATGTCTGCGCAGACCGATGCTCGTCCCTCGCAGCGAGCCAAACTTCCTTCGCGGCATCTGCATTGACAATGGCGATTCCGAGTCCGACCAGAAGGTCGGGCCAGCCAGAACGCCAGAACAACGTGACGAGTCCCGCGAGAATGATCGCGATGTTCGCGAAGGCGTCATTGCGGGCCGACAGGAACGCCGCGCGAGTAAGGCTGCCCGAATGGTGCCGGAATCTGGCGAGTACAACCGCACACGCGAGGTTGACCGCTAAAGCTCCGAGTCCGGTGCCCGACAGCAGCCAAGGCTCCGGCGGTGTCGGTGCATTGAACTTCTGCCATGCGGTCCAGAGCAGCGCCAACGCAGGGACTAATAGAATTGCCGCGAGCACCATGCCGGCACGCGCTCTATTGCGCACGGACCATCCGAGAGCGGCGAAAATTAAAAAGTTGACCGCGGCGTCTTCGAGAAAATCGATGCTGTCGGCGAAAAGCGAAACCGATCCAATTCTTCGCGCCACGAAGAACTCGACGAAAAAATACGCGGCGTTTGCCAGAGCGACGCCGGCCACGACCCGACGCAGTAGCGGCTGCGTCATTGCAGATGATGCGTTCGGCTGCATCGCATCAAGCCTGCGTCGATTCACCGGTGGGAACAGCCTCCACTCCACGCGCCGGCCCCACCGACTCGCGCATCGTCACGCTGACCGGAAACTCGCGGAATATCTCCCACGTGGTTCGATAGCACTGGTTGATGAGCCAGCGCACCGCGTTTTGCGTCAGTTCGGCAGTCGGAATATGCACCGATGTGAGGCCGGGCGCGGCATAAGCAGCGGAGTAATCGTCGTCGTAACCGATCACCGACAATTCGTGCGGCACTGAAACGCCCGCCTGATGAAAACGCGCGAGCGCGCTAACAGCCATCGTGTCGTTTGCGCAGAAGAGACCCGTAAAACGCTGCTTCGAATCAAGCAGTTTTTGCGCGGCCGCATAGCCGCCTTCCGGCGAGAAGTCCGATTCGATCAAGGTCACGTCGCCGCGCGCAATGCCCGCGCGCGCGAGTTCGGCAAAAAAACCTTCGAGCCGCGTCATGTTGTCCGACGCGGTAAAAGGCCCTGAAATCACGGCGATTTCGCGATGCCCGTGGTCCAGCAGTGTGCGCGCAGCCAGCTCGCCGCCATGCCGATGATCCGCGCAAAACGACGCTTCTGGAAACTGATCGAACGCGCGATTCAGAAAAACCATTTTCGGGTGCATCCGATGCAGCATGATGAGGTCTTCGTCATGCAGATCGTGGCTGATTACCACGACGCCATCGCAGTCGCGGCCAATCAGAAAACGCACGGCCTCGATGGCCTGCTCGCGCGGCGACACTTCGCCGCAGCCGGTTGCCACGACCACATGACGTCGCACGGCGCGCAGTTCAGTGTCGGTCTGCTTGAGGATCGTGCCGTAATATGAGCCGAAAAACGTCGGCACGAAAATGCCGATCATGCCGAGCGACTGCGTCGCCATTGCGCGGCCGATGGACGATGGGCGGAAATTGAGCTGCTCGATTGCGGCCCGCACGCGCGCGGCCGCGTCGCCGGAAACCGGCCCTTTGCCGGAAATAACGCGCGATGCGGTCGACATGCCGACACCGGCCAGCGCCGCGACATCTTTCAGTGTTGCCACACGGTTCTCCGTCACCCAGGCGGGTTTCATCCTACTCTGACCGGCGCTATAAACGCGCGCCGCCCGCTGCGTCGAAGAGCGAGACGTGTGTGCTGTCTAGCGAGAACGATACGGTGTCGCCCGGCATCAACGGCGCTTTGCTCTGATCGATCGACGCGATCTGCGCTCCATGATAGTCGAGCCAGACGACGCGGTGGTTGCCCATCGGCTCGACAAGCGAAACTTTCGCGCGCTCGCCGGCCTGCTCGCCGCTCTGCGTTGTGTGAATGCGCACGTCTTCCGCGCGAACACCGAGCACGCATGACTGAGGCTGCGCTCGTGCATCGCTACGCGGATTCGTGAACGCATATTTCGACACATCGAGCCGCCAGTGCGCAGTGCAAAAATGCAGCGCCCCGTCGGGCTGCTCGAGCGTACCGTCGACGAGATTCATCGCCGGTGTACCGAGAAACGTTGCAACGAACAGGTTGGCGGGCCGCGCATAGACTTCGGCGGGCGTGCCGAACTGCTGGATCGCGCCGCCGCGCATCACGGCCATGCGCGTGGCGAGCGTCATCGCCTCGACCTGATCGTGCGTCACGTAAATCATCGTTGCGCCGAGCCGCTGATGCAATTGCTTGAGTTCGCGGCGCAATTCGGTGCGCAGTTTCGCGTCGAGATTCGACAGTGGCTCGTCGAATAGAAACACGTCCGCTTCACGCACGATCGCGCGGCCAATCGCGACTCGCTGCCGTTGTCCGCCCGATAATTGCGCCGGCTTGCGCTTGAGCAGCGGTCCGAGTTGCAGCATCTCGGAAGCGCGCGCCACGCGCCGCGCGATCTCCGCCTTCGGCGTGCCGTTGATACGCAACGCAAACGACAGATTACGCTCGACGCTCATCGTCGGATACAACGCGTACGACTGGAATACGAGCGCAATGCGGCGATCTTTCGGATCGGCCCACGTCATGTCCTCGCCGGCAATTTCAATGCTGCCCTCGCTCACGTCGATCAGCCCCGCGATGCTGTGAAGCAGCGTCGATTTACCGCAGCCGGAAGGCCCGAGCAGCACGACGAATTCGCCCGCCTGAACGTCGAGATCGAGGTTTTCGATCACGGTATTCGCGCCGAGCCGGATAGTCAGATCGCGCACCGCGACGTTTGCGGCGTGCGCGACGTCCGCCGCACTCGCCACGCCCGGCGCCTCACTGTTGCGCGGCACGCTGCCCAGCGGACTGGTCAGCGCGTTTGTCTCTTTCGCCCCGTATGTCATCGCCCTATCCTTTGACCGCACCGGACGCAATGCCGCGCACGAACCAGCGGCCGGAGATGAAGTACACCGCGAGCGGCACCAGCGAAGTCAGAATGGTCGCCGCCATGTTGACGTTATAAAGCCGCTCGCCGGTCGTCGTATTGATGATGTTGTTCAGTTGCACCGTCATCGGCAAGTTTTTAGTGCCGGCAAACACGAGGCCGAGAATGAAGTCGTTCCAGATACCCGTCACCTGCATGATGATCGCCACGACAATGATCGGCGTCGACATAGGCAGCATCAACTGGATAAAGATACGCCAGAAACCGCCGCCGTCGATGCGCGCGGCCTTGAACAGTTCTTGCGGAATCGACGCGTAGTAGTTGCGAAACAGCAGCGTCATGACCGGCATGCCGAAGATCGTATGAATCACGACGATGCCCGGCAGCGAACTGAACAGATGCACGCTCGCCAGCACGCGCACAAGCGGATACACCATCACCTGAACCGGGATAAAGGCGCCCATCAGCAATACGCCGAACAGCACGCCGGCACCGCGCGGCCGCCAGAAAGACAATGCATAGCCGTTCACCGCGCCGATCGCGATAGAGAACACCGTGCTCGGCACGACGATACGCACGGAGTTCCAGAAGCCGACTTGAATACCGTTGCAATCGAGACCGGTACATGCGGACTGCCACGCGGCGCTCCATGCTTGCAGCGTGAAATGCGTGGGAAAAGCGAGCAGATTGCCGAGGCGGATTTCGCTCATCGGTTTAACCGACGTCACGAGCATCACATAAAGCGGCAGTAGAAAGAACAGCGCGGCGGTGAGCAAAAATGCGTACACGCCGACGCGCGCCGGCGTGAGCGCCGCGCGGCGCCGGTGCTTCGGCATGGGTCGCGGCGTGCCGCTCTTCAGTGCAGAGCCGGGCGTGTTCATCACACCTCCTTGCGTAATGCCGCACGGCTGCGCGCATAGAAGAACGGCGCGAGAATCGCGAGCACGGTCGCGAGCAAGACGATCGACGCCGCCGACGCGAGACCGATATTCGCGCGACCGAACAGATAGTCCATGATGAACTTCGCCGGTACTTCGCTCGCGGTGCCGGGGCCGCCTTGCGTCATCGCGACGACGGCGTCGTAGAGCTTCACGACCATCACGAACAGCAGCACGAAGGCGGTCGAGATCGACGGCCCGAGCATGGGTACGACGATGCTTGCATAGACCCGCCAGCGCGGAATGCCGTCGATACGCGCGGCTTTCCACAACTCGTCGTCGATGCCGCGCAAGCCCGCGAGCAGCAAAGCCATCACGAGTCCGGAAGCCTGCCACACGGTGGCAATGACGATCGTATAGATCGCCCAGTCCTGATCGACGATCCAGTCGAAGCGCGCATGCACGAAACCCAGCTTGTGCAGCACGGCCTGCGCGCCGAGTTGCGGATTCAGAATCCATTGCCAGACGAGACCTGTCGCAACGAACGACATCGCGTAAGGATATAAAAACACCGTGCGCAATGCGCCTTCCGCGACCACGCGTTGATCGATAAAGATCGCGAGCAGCAAGCCGATCACCATGCACGCGACAATAAAGCACGCGCCGTAAATCACGATGTTTTGCAGCGACAACAACCAGCGGCCGTTGTTGAAAAGCCTCGCGTATTGCGTGAGGCCCGCGAAGTCGCCGGACGGAAACGTGCGCGAGTTGCTGAGCGACACGCGCGCGGTCCAGATCATCGTGCCGAGATAGGCGAACACGACGGTCAGCGCCATCGGCAGCAATGCAAGCCATGCTGCCAACGAAAAGCGCCTTTTTAGCGGCTTTTTCGCGGGGTTTTTACGCAATCCCGAACGCGAGCGCGACGACGCATGCAGCTTGAGCGCGTGCATGTCGAGCCTAGCTCTTGAGCGCGCTTGCGAACGCCTTTTGCGCGTCGTCGACCGACTGGTTTTTATTCCAGAAGTTAGTGACGACGTCGATCAGCGCGCCTTGCATATCCGGCGACAACAGCATTTCCGGATTCGGCAACTGGCGCGACTTGTCCTTCATGATCGCAATGCCCTCCTTCGCGCAGATGTCGAGCGTGCCCGCGTCCACGTCGGGGCGAATCGGAATCGAGCCTTTCCTTGCGCTGAATGCGACTTGCGCGGACGGCGAGGTCATCACCGTGGCCAGAAGATTTTGCGCTTTCACCGTGGCGGCGTTATCGCTTTTCGGAAATACGAATACGTCGCCGGCGACGAGATACGGCGAATGCGGACCGAAGCCGGGGAAACAGCCGAATTCCTTACCCGCGCTCTGCTTCGCCGCGGAGAACTCGCCCTTCGCCCAATCGCCCATGATCTGCACGCCGGCCTTGCCGGAAATGACCAGTGCCGTCGCATCGTTCCAGTTGCGGCCGGGCGAACCGGGGTCGACGAAATCGTGCAGGCGCTTGAATGCAACCAGTACTTTTTTAAACGCGTCGGACTTCACCGCATTGGCGTCGTGATCGCGATACACCTTCAGGTAGAGGTCGGGACCGCCTACATCGGCGAGCACGGCGTCGAATGTGATCTTTTCCTGCCAGGGCTGGCCGCCGAACGCGAGTGGAATGATGCCTGCGGCTTTGAGCTTGCCGAGATCGGCAATGAACTCGTCATAGTTTTGCGGCTCGGCGGTAATGCCGGCTTTCTGGAATGCGGGCTTCGAGTAGAAGAACCACGCGGGCATATGAATGTCGACCGGCGCCGCATAGTAATGGCCTTTTACTTTGATGCTGTCGAGTATCGATTGCGGGAATACGCCGTTCCAGTTTTCTTTTGCGGCGACGTCGTCGACATTGTTGAGCAGTCCCTGATCGATCAGATCATGAAACTGCTTCGACGTATTGAACTGCGCGGCCGTGGGTGGATCGCCGCCGACAATGCGGTTGATCGCCGTGGAGCGCGCCTGGTCCGCGCCCGCGACCGCGTTATCGACCCACTGGCCGCCGGCTTTGTTATACGCATCGGCGAACTGGCGAATCGCGGCTGACTCGCCGCCCGAGGTCCACCAGTGAATCACATTCGCCTTCAAAGGCTCGGCGTGCGCGACGATGCCATACAACGCGAGTGCTGCAACCATCGCCCGCAAGACCGTTTTTCTGCTGTTCATTCCGTCTCCTCCAAAGGCTCACGCCCGTGTTCCAGGTCGACATGCAAACCAGCTTTCGTTGCCTATATGTGTTGCTTCAGACGCGTTGCTTATATACGTAGATTCCGTTCCTTGCGCTCTTTCAGGAAGCGCGACACCAGTTCGGCACTCTGCTTTATCGTGCGCTTCTGCGTCGCGTAATCGACATGCACGATGCCGAAGCGGCGCTCGTATCCGAATGCCCACTCGAAGTTGTCCATCAGCGACCACAAGAAATAACCGCGTATGTCGACGCCCGCCTTGATGGCTTCGTCGACGGCCGCAAGATGGCGCTTCAGAAACGAAATGCGTTGTGTGTCGTCCACGCGGCCGTCGATCACTTTATCGTCGGAGGCCATGCCGTTTTCGGTGATATAGACCGGCGGCAAGTTCGCATACTCGCGCCTGAAGCTGATCAGCAGATCGCGCAAACCGTCGGGATACACTTCCCAGCCCATCTGTGTACGCTCGACGCCTTGCAGCGGCACGTCCTTGAAGCCGTGAGCACCATCGCTCGCGACATTCGTGCGGAAGTAATAGTTGATGCCGAGAAAATCGAGCGGCGCGGAAATGGTCTGCATGTCGCCATCGAGTATCAATGGCTCGGTGCCTGGCCACAGTTCGAAAAGCGCCTGCGGATACGTGCCTTTTAGCAATGGATCGAGAATCCACGCATTGTGCTGAACCTCGAATAGATGCGCGGCGCGGCGATCGTCGGCACTATCGCTATTCGGCGTGCCGCGCCCGATGTTCGCGACAATGCCCTTTTGCGAAGCCGGATCGTTCGCGCTCAATACAGGTACGGCGAGACCGTGCGCGAGCAGCAGATGATGCATCGCCTGCGTGGCAAAGCGCGCGTTGGCAAGACCCGGCGCATGGTGGCCATTTCCATAGCCGAGATACGCGGAACACCAGGGCTCGTTGAGCGTCGCCCATGCATCGACGGTGCCGGCCAGTTCGCGGCTCATCAAATCCGCGTAATCGGCGAAACGGTACGCGGTTTCGCGATTCAGCCACCCGCCGCGATCTTCCAGATGCTGTGGCAAATCCCAGTGATAAAGCGTGACGAACGTCGTGATGCCCTTCTCTTTCAGACGCGTCAGCAGACGCTTGTAGAAGTCGAGTCCCTGGCGATTGGGCGTGCCGTCCAGATGCATCACGCGCGGCCACGCGATCGACAATCTATAGCCTTCGAGCCCGAGCCCCGCGAGCATGTCGACATCCGCTTCCCAACGATGATAGTGATCGCAGGCCACTTCGCCGCTGTCGCCGGCAAGCACCTTGCCGGGCGTCGCGCAGAAGGTGTCCCATATCGAAGGCAGGCGGCCGTCTTCTTTGACGGCGCCTTCGATCTGATACGAGGCAGTGGCCGCGCCTAATAGAAAGTTCTCGCGCCACAAAGTCGAGTCGGCGGGCGGCGTGAACGGATCGGCGGATGAATGAGAGGAAAGTGCGTCGTGTGCCACGGATTCTCCATGCAAGCGAGTTGCTCGGCTGAACTGACTGAACCGGGTACGGCAATGACGAAAAGCGACAGCGTTGGACGTCGAAAGACCCGAGACTGGAAGCGCTTCCACACAAGCGCCCGCGAACAATATCAGTGGGCTCTTTGGCGCAGCAATCAGGGTTTGTCTGGAGGGGCGCTGGCACGCGCGCTTAATGCATGTGCGATGCATGTGCAATGCATCGCGACGCGTGGCAATGCATTAAAGCGGAAGCTTTGCGCGCGTGGTCAAAGACGAAGACGGTATCGATTGTTCTTCTTCCGCCATCGTCACGAGAACATCGGCAAGCGCGCGAATCTTGTGCTGCGGCGCGCGTTGCGACGGATAGACGAGAAAGTAGCCGAGGCCGTTGCGCGCGACGTGATCGAAGGGCGTGACGAGCACCCCGGCTTCGATTCGGTCTCTTGCCATCCGCGTATCGCCGATAGCGACACCGTGCCCTTGCGCGGCGGCGGTGAGTGTCAACTCCAGTGTGTCGAGAACCAGTCCCTTGTCGGGATCGACATCTTTAGCAAGCGCACTATCGAGCCAGCATCGCCATTCGTCATGACTGGGTCCGGGATGCAGCAACGTGATGCGCGCGAGGTCGGCTAAACATGTCAGCGATGCGGCCACCTCCGGCGTACACATTGGAGTCAGCGTCTCTGCAAACAAAGGTATCGCATTCAGGCCGGCCCACTGTCCGCTGCCGCGCACGACAATCGCGTCGATGTCGGGCGTAGTGAATTCCGGCGTGTCGTCGGATGAAGTCGAGATGCGCAACTCGATTCCCTTGAGCGCGCTATTGATCTCGGAGAGCCGCGGCAGCAGCCATCGAATCGCAAACGTCGACGGTAGCCGCAGCGTGAGAACCGCGCCCGTTGCAGCGTGTAGATCGGCATGCTCGACGAGCCGCGCAAGTACATCGACTGCGACGGCCTGCAGCGCCTGTCCCTCGGCGGTCAGTGTCAGCCCCGACGCATGGCGCACGAAAAGCGCGCAGCGATAGTGCGCTTCCAGTTGCTGAATCTGGCGACTCACCGCGCCTTGCGTGCGGCACAGATGATCCGCGGCTTTGCTGATGCTGCCGAAATGCCCGGCCGCCACGAATGACTGCAATGCCGCGAGTGGCGGCAAGCGGCGCGTGAGGTCGGCAAGCGGATATGCGAGCGCGGCATACCCGGCTTGCAAATTTTTCGATGGTTCGGTCATCGGTGCATCGCTATGGTGTCGATACCGGATGCCCGTTTGTTCAGACGGGTCGGATTGCCAATAAGGAGGACGATCGTGAATTCATCGTCGAAAGAACTATACACGGAGCAGATTCGTACTTACCTCGCAGCGCTGGAACGCGGCGACGTCGGCGCGATTTGCGCATTGTTCACACCGGACGCGCAAATCTTCTCGCCGTTTCTCGGCTGGATGAAGCCGGCGCCGTTCTTTGCAAAGGTCAATGCGGCGTCTGGCAAAAGCACGATCACACCTATCGACATTTGCGTGAGTGCGACTGGATCTCCGCGCGCGACGGGTTACTTCATCTACGACTGGGGACTGAAAGACGGTTCGGCGGTGCGCTTTGAATGCGTCGATGTATTCGAATTCGATGAGAACGCAATCATCGAACGGATGATCATCGTCTACGACACCTATCCGATTCGCAGCACGGTCGGCGATAAATACGCGTAGAGGAAAGACGCACTAGACACGCTAACGCGCTGGGCATGGTGCTTGCTGACGGGAAACCACATCCAACGTACTCATTGCTCGATTAGAGGACATTGAACATGGTGAACAACCGCCCTTGCACCGCGACCTGCGTTATCGACGGCATGCCGGTTACTCTGACTTTCTATCCTGATAGCGGCATACTGCGAATCGCCGATCCGTCGGGCGCGTGCATCAAGGAAACGCGGTGGCACGCGTCGTGGCGCTCGCTGCTGGACGAGTTCCGCCGCTTCGGCGAGCGCGCGGCGATGCAAGGGCCGGGCGTGGAGGCAATGGTGAGCCGCATCGTCGACAGCACCGATCACTCGACGACGCAATCCGCTTTGGCATAAAAGAACCGCGAGGCAGCGGCGTCGAAACCCGCTGCCTCATGCACTGCTTCGAATAGCAACGCCGAGCGCCTTTATTTCACTGGCCAAAGTAAATAGTGCATTGCGGGCCGCCGGAGCAGCGCATATTTTGCCGGCTGCCGGCTTCTGAGTGCCCTGCCGCGACGCCTCCATAGGAAACGTTTTGCGTCGGCTGCGAAGCGCCTCCGGTGGGCTCGCTCAACGACATGTCGGTCGTGGCCTGTGCCGATTCGTTCGCATGGTTCATCAGCCTTTCGCTGGCGGGCGTCGCCGTCGATGTCCCAACGCCAGGCTCGCTCGTCATGTCGCCTGCGCTCGCGGCGCGCGGCGCGAGAAAAAGAAGAGCGCTCACAAACACCATCAGTAATCGTAGTTTCATGTCCAGACTCCTTGAATCCGGCGCAGCAGTGTCGTCCCTCCTCGAGAATCGATCCGTGTAAAAAGCCAGCGTGGCCAAGCCTGGGACCAACGAAAAACCAGTTGTGACGCGGGCCTGCTGCATGGACTCGTCGAATGAAACGGATAGCGAGTCGCCCGCACCTGGCGGCCGGCGTACCTGCGCCTACGATGATTGGCGCTCGGACGCCGCAGCCGGAAAAACACGGATTGTCCTCTCCGCTATTTCTTTTATAGTTCGGCCGGCGCGGAATTCAATCCGGCGACGCGGAACCGGTGAACGATCCCGGTTGCGCAGCCGGCAGTCCCAGTCGACGCTTAAATGCGAGAAAATCAGTTCAAACGGTGCGTGCATTACGCTCGCAGTGCGTTATGATGACGACATAACCACAAGACTGGCCCCGCACATGCACCGTTGCGAAACGGAGCGTGCACATGAGACGGCCGCCCAATGTCAGTGCATCGCCCCCATCGTTTTTTCCAATTTCGATTAATGACCTCACCGCGGACGGACGCCATTTAAATGGACTCCAATCTTTCGCGGGTTTTCCTCGCAATCTGCATTTGACAGAACGCTGACGCTTTAGAAGGACGAATATCTTATGGACGAAAGGAAGCGAGATAGCATGATTGCGTATCTCCGCCATCGCATGGAAGAGTTTGGCATCAAGCCGGAAGACCTTGCCGCCGTGCTGGCATCCGAACCGGTCGCGGAAAAGAACGCACGCTACCGCAGCGCGACGGGAGACAGTTGGGACGGCCAGGGCGAAATGCCTCAATGGTTGAAGCAGGCCATTAGCGCAGGACAATCTATCGACCACTTTGAATTATCGGCGCCGCCCGCGCCCACGCCGCAGCCGAAAAAACGCGTCGACTGGAAAAACGACCCGTTCGCAGGCAGTCCGCTCGCGCGCTCGAACGAACACTAAGCGGCAAGCGCCGCGCTAACGCGGCACATCACAGGTTGGCAAACTGGCCGGTGCACGAGTGCTTGCACTGCGTCGCGGCGTCGCTCGCTCTGGGCACGGCATACTGCGGCGCGTCGATAAAGGCGCTCAACTGACGCACGATTTGCCAGAACACCTTGTCGAATAAACGAGCCCGTTCGGGTTCGGTGACGTCGTCCGCGAGCGGATTGGCGAGATTCCATTGAGAAAGCGCGGGACTGCCGGGAAAGACCGGCGCATGCGGCGCAGCGACGCCCGAGTCGAGCGCGACGACGAAATCCATGCGCGGCGCCCATTCGCCGGTGAATTCAAGCCAGCTTTTCGGGCATAGCACGCCGAGGTCGGAAACGCCCGGCCGCAATTGCGTTATCGCAAGCGGATGCACTCGCGCGGCCGGTTCCGGGCCCGCGCTGAAAGCCTCGAACCGGTGTCCGGCCAGTTCCCGCAACAAAGCTTCGGCCATGATGCTGCGTGCTGAATTCTCTCGGCAGAGAAACAGCACTTTATATTTCTTGGTCACGCTTACCCCGTACCGTGTTTTTAGTCTCTTGTATGTGCGATTGTGCCCGCAGAGTCTTGCGCCCCCGTGACACTACGATGTCTTTATTCCGCGCGCTACGGGAATTTGCCCCTGGAGCGGGCGGATCAAGAAACCGCCGACCGGATGATCAGAAGCGCAGCCCGTTGAGGAACTGGAACCAGAGACTGGACAAGCCACCGGCTGTATCGGCTTCTTTCGCCGTTTCTTTAGCAGGTTCTTTAGCGGTCTCTTTTGCGGCACGCGCGCGACGACCGGCAGTGTCTTCCGCGCCGGCGCCCATCGTGGCCGATTCCGGCGAGCCGGCGGCACTTGCGTGCGAGGCGGCATCCGCCGCTTCCGCGGCCTCTGTAGAAGCATTATTGGCCGCCGCCTCGCGCCTCGAAGCGTGCAAGGCGGCCACACTGTCGGCAATCTGCGCGGCGCGCCCCGCCTCGCATTGACGTCCGAGCAATACGCCGAACACGACATCGCGGTTGTGGCCTTCGTCGGCAAAACGCATGGCGAGCGACACGATCTCGGCGTACGCGGCCTCGTCCGCGGCACGCGCCGCCGCCTCGCGCTCCGCCTGCGCCTGTTGATGGCGCGCGCGCTGCGCTTCCCATTCGCGCATCTGCTCGGTGTACACGGCGTCGTAAATCTTGCGCTGCGCCGCGTCGGAGAGGATCGCGTAGGCGTCCCTGATCTCCTGAAACGTGGCGCGCGCAACTTCCTCGGAACCCGCGTTGCGGTCCGGATGCCACTTCATCGCGGCCTTGCGGTACGCGCGTTTGATCTCTTCGTCGGTGGCGTGCATGGGCACGCCGAGCGTGTCATAGAGAGTTGCCATTTGCGTGCTGGACCTTGCCGGGTATCGTGTCGCGGATCATCGTAGCACGCGATAAACGGCGCGATCGTGAAGCGGCGCGCATGCGCCTGACTGCAGAACGCGCCAATAGAGCCCACGAAAAATGCCAAAAAAAAGGCCTCGCCAGCAATGTGGCGAGGCCGAGTCCCATGTCAAGGAGTGTCATGGAGGAGACGCTTCGATCATAGCGGCCTGCCCGCTCCAACCTAAACAATTGTTCGCCATATGCTTATCGGCGCGGCATGGTCGGCGATCGCGGCATCGCGGCCATCGCGGCATGCACGTCGCGGTTATATCGTTAGAACAAAAAGTCGCTTCGTGCTGCGCGCCCCGCTGATTAAGATGGTGCTTCATAGTCCGGTTCGCCCCGGCGCGCTTGTGCGCAACCCGCGCGAAGCGCCGTGAGCCGCTACCGAAGGAGCATTTCGTTGACCAGTTTCGATCATCACCGCCGCCCGCTCGTCGTCGGCATTGGCGGCACGACCCGCGCAGCTTCGTCGACCGAACGCGCACTCGGCTTTGCGCTGCGCGGCGCGGAAGCCGCGGGCGCCAGGACCCGGCTCTTTGGCGGCACGTTTCTGCATAGCCTGCCGCACTATGCGCCCGAACACAGCGAACGCACCGACGAACAGCTCGAACTGATCGAAGCCGTGCGCCACGCCGACGCGCTGATCATCGCGACGCCGGGCTATCACGGCGGCGTCTCCGGTCTCGTCAAAAACGCGCTCGACACGCTCGAGGAACTGCGCGCCGACGAGCGTCCGTATCTCGACGGCCGTGCGGTTGGCTGCATCGTCACGGCTTATGGCTGGCAAGCGGCGGGTTCGGTGCTGACCTCGCTGCGCTCGATCGTCCACGCGTTGCGCGGCTGGCCGACGCCGTTCGGCGCGGGCATCAACACGCTCGAGACGCGCTTCGATAGTGTCGATACCTGCTCCGACGCGAAGGTCGTCGACCAGCTCGCCACCGTCGGCCAGCAAGCCGCGCAATTCGCGCTTGCGTTCACCGCTCATCGTGCGCCAGGTCCGAGCGCATCGGGCGTTCCGGTTCAGCAAGCACAGTCCGCGCGTCTGCTGCATGCGGTTTAAAGCTCGGGCTCGAAGTCCCCGTTAGAAAGTTATCGTTTACAGCGCCCCTCGTTTCGCGTCGTCTCGCTACGCGAAACCAGGGGCGCCTGCATTCGTGCGCATGGTGCAGATCATGTGGACCGTGCGGCACATAACAGACTCATCGGCCGCCTGGCGCCATAGTGTCTGCGAACCCACCAAACGCGCCGTTATCCGGTGTTCCGAAGAGCGTTGCGGAACTCCCCTGATTTGCTTGCGAAGAATGATTGGTTCACGGGCCCTTCAGTGCGGCCTACGCTTGAGCCAGCCCGCAGACTCATCCGCCGCCTGATGCAAACGCGCATGCCACGCGTCATCTGTACCGGCTTCCTGTAAAAACGCGGGCATATCCACTGCCACGATCATGAATTCACACATCCGCTATAAAGGCTACGAAGTTGCGCCGGCCGCGCAGCGTTTGCCCAATGGGCTGTTCGCCGCCAACCTGACCATCGAAAAAGCCAGCGCAAGCCACGGCCCGGCCTATTGTTTCGACGCGCTCGACTATTTCTTCGACGAAGAACATGCGCTCGCCTATGCATTCCGCTGGGGACGCATGTGGGTCGATAATCACCAGTGAGTTATTCGCAGTGACCCATCGGCAGTACCCCAACGCCAATGAGGCGGCATCCACGCTGACGCGCGCCCGCGATCGTGCACCGTAGACGCCGCGTTGCGGGGCAATGTGACAGAATAGGCGACACATCGAGTTCGCTCTCTGTACGCTTGCCATGTCCGACACATTGACAGATGTAGCCGAAGACCCCAGCCTGCGCCACTGGACATTCACGGGCACTGCCCGCGTGAAGATCGGATCGGAGGCGCACAAGCACATGTTCTGCCGCATGCTGCTGGAGACTCACGATCCCTACAAACCCGCCGTGATCGACTGGCCGGCGCTGCCGCCCGACGCGCTCGCGCGGCTCTGCTCGCTGCCGATCTGGGACATCGCCGTGCAAACGGAAGGCCGCGCGTCGATCAACGTTCACACTTACGCCGCGCAATTGCAGGACCCGCTGCTGCGCGAAGCCATCACGATGGACGGCGACGAAGAAGCCCGTCACAAGCGCGTGCTCGCGAAGCTGATTGCGGCCTACGGCATCGAGATCGCGCCCGAGCCGAATTATCCGGCGCCGCGCGATCCCGAATGGGCGTGGATGCGCACAGGCTACAGCGAGTGCATCGACAGTTTCTTTGCGTTTGGCCTGTTTCGCGCCGCGCAGCAATCCGGCTATTTTCCAGAAGCGCTCGTCGAGACTTTCGAGCCCGTGATTCAGGAAGAAGCGCGTCACATTCTGTTTTTCGTCAACTGGGTTGCATGGCATCGACGTAACATGCCGCTATGGCGCAGGCCGTGGCACGCATTGCGTGTGGCCGCGATCTGGGTCGTGCTGATCTGGGATCGCGTGGCGATTGCGAGAGGCATCGACGCAAACGGCGTGGCACGCGATTCGAATTTTCTGCCCGCGAACAGCAGCGTGATCGGCAAGGGGCTGGACACGCCCGAACTCATCGAGCTATGTCTCGCGGAAAACGAGCGCCGCATGAGCGGCTACGACGTGCGGCTGCTGCGTCCGCGACTCGTGCCCGCGCTTGCCAGATTCGCGCTGCGCTTTTTTATCCGACGTTCGCGCGGCCCGGACACTGAACCATAAGGAGAACGGCCATGACATGGACCGTCGATGAACAGCTCGCGTTGAGCGCAACCAAAGCCGTCGCCGCGATCCAGTCGGGCCGGCTCAATGCAACCGATTATGTCGCGACGTTGCTCGCGCGCGCGGCCGCACTTCAGACGCTCAACGCGCTGACCGTGATCGATCTCGACGGCGCGCTCGCCGCGGCACGGCGCATCGACGCGCTGCCCGCCGAAGCAAAAGCGCAACTGCCGCTTGCCGGCCTGCCGATCGTCGTGAAGGACAACATCAATACGATAGGGTTGCCGACCTCGGCGGGCACACCGGCTCTCGCAGGCTTCGTGCCGCAGACCAATGCGCGTTCGGTGCAACGGCTTCTCGATGCGGGCGCAATCATTCTGGGCAAGGCCAACATGCACGAACTCGCGTTCGGCATCACGAGCAGCAACCTCGCGACGCATGCGGGCCCTGTGCGCAATCCGTACGATCCTGCGCTGATTCCGGGCGGCTCGTCGGGCGGCACTGCGGCGGCGATTGCCGCGCGGATCGTGCCCGCGGGACTCGGCACCGATACCGGCGGCTCGACGCGCATTCCCGCTGCGTTGACGGGCACCGCGGGCTTTCGTCCGTCAGTCGGCAATGGCGGCGCCGAGCGGCGCTATGACGACGCGTACGGCGTCGTGCCGATCAGCCACACGCGCGATACGGTCGGTCCGATGGCGCGCAGCGCAGCCGACATCGCATTGCTCGACGGCGTGATTACCGGCGCCGGTCCGCTGCCCGCCGTCGCGCTGAACGGCTTGCGCATCGGCTTGCCCGCGCCGTTGTGGGCAGGACTCGAACGACAGGTTGAGGACGTCGCGCGCGCGGCGCTCAAAAAGCTCGAAGCAGCAGGCGTCGTATTTGTACCGGTCGCGATGAGCGAACTCGCGGATCTCAACGGCATGGTCGGCGGACCGATCGCGATTCATGAAGCGCGCGTCGACCTGCAAGCGTGGCTCGCGGCCAATCAGGCGCCGGTGCAAACCGTTGCGGAGATCGCGGCCCGCATCGCGAGTCCGGACGTGCGCGCGATCTACGACGAAGTGCTCGCCGGCACGCTCGACTCGCACTATGAGGCAGCGCTCAATCACTGGCGGCCGCTGTTGCAGGCTTATATCGCCGCCACTTTCGCCGACGAGCGTCTCGACGCGCTGCTGTTTCCGACCACGCGGTTGGCCGCTGTGCAGATCGACGAGATCAACGGTTCGTCGACGGTGTCGATAGACGGCGCGCCGCCCATCGACACGATGGAAGCCTTCTTGCGCAACACCGATCCTGCGAGCACATCCGGCATTCCTGGCTTGTCGTTGCCTGCGGGAATCAGCGCGCAAGGCTTGCCCGTCGGCCTCGAAATCGACGGGCCGCTCGGCAGCGACCGGCGCCTGCTCGCCATCGGCGTTGCAATCGAACAGATACTCGGCGAAATACCGCCGCCCGTGTTATAGACCCGACACAAGATGCCGCTAAAAAAAGCTCTGATTCACGCGCCGACCGACACACTGGCGAATCCGCAATCCGTTGTTCAATCTCATCACCCGCAGTCCTGCAAATCGCGGCGCGCGCCATGTCAGGCGAGCCGCGGCGCTGCTTGGCATAGCGCTTGCCGCCGCGGGCTGCGCGCGTCTCGCGGCCATCGATTCCAACGCGTTATGGAAGATCGTCGATATTCGCTGCGTGCCGGCAGAACAGGCGACCGGCACGCCGGGTCAATGCACGGCGGTGAACCTCGAGAAACGCTACGCGATCCTAAAGGATATTGTCGGACGCTCGCAGTATTTGCTGATTCCGACGGATCACGTGAGCGGTATTGAAAGTCCGCAGGTGCTCGCGCCGCATGCGCCAAGCTATTGGGCCGACGCGTGGGCCGCGCGGAGCTACGTGAACGGCGCCGTCAAACGGCAACTGTCCGATAATCAGTTAGGGCTCGAAATCAATTCGCAATTTCGCCGCACGCAGAACCAGTTGCATATTCACATCGACTGCATGCGCGCCGATATCAGCGACGCACTCGCGCGGCACGCGAAAGACGCGCCCGGCACATGGCATTGGGACACGCTCGACGGCGACCGATACCGGATCATGCGCGTGACCGCGCTGACCGGCGCGAGCGATCCGTTTCGCCTCGTCTCGCTTGACAACCCGGACTCCGACGCAATGGCGATGCAAACCATCCTCGTGACGGGCGCGGGGGCGTCCGCGGAGAAAGACGGCTGGCTGGTCGTGAACAGCGGCCTCGATGCGGATAACGGCAGCGGTTCAGCCGAGGGCTTGCTCGATCATGCGTGCCGTGTGGCGGACGCGTCGTAGCCGTCTCAAGTGTTGCTGTTGCGGCATATGAGCACGCACGCCATCACCAGGGCCGGCGCACCGAATCCTGATAGTGCGTGAGAATGAAATGCGCGACGTCGTCCGAGTGATACGCGGCCACCAGTTGCGCGACCCACGGCTGGCCGCGATCGGCGTCGCGCACGGTCAGCACGCCGGCATAGGGCGAGCGCGCGTCTTCCATGCCGATGCTGTCGCGCGCCGGATAGAGTCCCGCCCGCTGCGCCCTCGCACTGTCGATCACGACAACGGCCGCATCGTTCAGCGCCGTTACGAGCCGCTCGCGCGGCAGCGCGCGCAGCTTCAGATTGAGGCGGTTGGCAGTCACATCGCGCAGCGTCGCGTGAAGACCGGCGCGGTCGTTGAAAGTCAGCAGCGTGTAGTTTTGCAGCAGGATCAGCGCGCGTGCCATACCGTCGCGATCGGCGGGAATCACGATGGACGCGCCTCGCTGAATCTGCGTGAGGCTCGTCAGCTTGCGCGAATAAAGCGCCATCGGCAACGTGACGGTTGTTGCTACTTCAGAGAGCGCGTAGCCGTGTTTGTCGCGTGACGCTGAGAAGGCAGGACCGTCCTCGAAGCTCGCGGCGTCGATCCGATGCGCGGCGAGCGCGGCATCGATCCGCGCACCGTCGTCGAATGTCACGACGTCGATGTCGAGTCCACGCGACGTCGCGATGCGCCGCACTTCGGCCATGATTTCAGCGTGCGTGCCGCGCGTTACACCGACTTTGACGGCGGCTTTGATATCGCTGTTTCTTGCTTCAGGCTGCACGCCATACGCGGCGATTGCCGCCCCGCCGAGCAATGCGGCAGCGATCGTGGCACGCATATAACCTCGCAGTGTCATCCGTCGACATCCCGCAAGAGAGTTCTGAAGCCGATATGCGACGCCGGCAGATCCGCTTCCTGCTGTTCACGCGACGAGGCGCGATAGCGCACGCAGTAATCGCGCGAGCAGAGGAACGAGCCGCCCTTGATGACCATCGGCGTGTCGTGCCTGCGCGTGGACGGCGCGACCGCCGCGGTATCGCCGTTCGTATGCGGCTGATGCGCGCCGGTGTAGACGTCCTTGGTCCACTCCCATGCATTGCCGATCATGTCGTACAGCTTGAAGCCGTTCGCCGCGTAGCAGCCGACGGGCGCGAGACCCACATGCCCGTCGTCGTTCGTATTGAGCACGGGGAATACGCCTTGCCAGTAGTTCGCGGCGGGCTTGCCCTGTGCATTGCGCGGCGCCGTGTCGAGATCGGCGCCTTCGTTGCCGCCCTTCGCCGCGTATTCCCATTCGGCTTCCGTCGGCAGATCGCGGCCGAGCCACCGTGCGTACGCCAATGCATCGGCTTGCGTGACGAGCGTCACGGGCTGGCTCATCAGACGGTCGATGCCGCTGCCCTCGCCTTGCGGATGCCGCCACGACGCGCCCTTCACCCACGTCCACCATGCGAGGTCGCGTGCGTCCATTTCCGCGCGCGTCGGCGAGTGGAATACGGCTGCGCCGCCCTGCTTTTCCGCGTCGGTGACGTAGCCTGTCGCGTTGACGAAAGCGGCGAACTGCGCGTTCGTTACGTCCGTCTGATCGATCCAGAAGCCGCCGACGCGCGTGCGGCCGTCGCCCGCCGGGCGTTCGTCCTGATAGCCGCGCGTGCTGCCGAGCACGAATGTGCCGCCATGCAGATGCACCATGCCGGCCTTCGGATCGTCACGCCATCCGGCGGGTAAGCCGGCGTAGCGCTCGCACTGTGTTTCGGAGCCGAGCGGCGCGAGCGAACGCGCGCGGTTCAGCTCGTCGAAACCGCTGGTTCTTGCAGGCCACGCTGCCGCCACCGCGAAAGCCGCGCCGAAGGCCGCAATGAAGACCGCGACGAAGAGGCCGCCAAATGCAGCAAGTGTTCTTGCTCGGATGCGCGTCCTACTCATGATGCTGTGCCCGACATGATTGCACTCACGCGCTCGCTCAGTAGTAGCCGCGCGGCCGCAACGGTTCGACACCGCCCACGCCGGACATGTAGGCATTCCACTGCTGCACGAGTCCGTCGATGATCGAAGGATTCTGCGCGGCCACGTCCGTCGTTTCGCCGCGATCCGAGGTCATGTCGTAAAGCTGCCAGTGACCATCCACGGGACCGAGCGGCGGCTCCGTCCACAAGGCTTTCCACTTGCCGTCCGCGCTGCGCAGATAGCCGCGGCCGTACGCTTCATCGCCGAACGATGCCGTGTGCACGTCCGCATTCGACTGATCGGTCAGGACAGGCAGCAACGATTGCCCGGTGATGGGATACACATAGCGGTTGTTGTAAATCACCTTGCCCTTGTTCTGATCGACGCCTGTCAGCGAGTTGATCAGCGCAGGCGCGGGCTGCGTCGGCGGCGTGACGCCCGCGACGGCAAGGAACGTCGCCGTGTTGTCGGTGACGTGCGTAAAGACGCGCAATGCCGGCTTCTGCGTGGTCTGGCCAGGCAGGCGCACGATCAGCGGCGTCGATACTCCGCCTTCCCCGGAATAGCCCTTCGTCAGACGGAACGGCGTTGCGCTGACTTCCGCCCAGCGCAAGCCGTATTGCAGACGCCGCGCGTTCTGCAGCCCGTTGTCGGTGCCGAGCGTCGAATAGACAGGCTCCGCGGCATTCGCCGTATCGGTCGCGCGCGGGTCCGCGCCGGAATCGATCGGCCAGCCTTCGGCGCCGTTATCCGACTGGAACATGATGAACGTGTTGTCGTATTCGCCGATGTCTTTCAAATGCTGGATCAACAAGCCGATGTTGTGGTCGAGGTTCTCGACCATGCCGGCATAGATCTCCATATAGCGCGCCTGCGCTTTCTTTTCATCCGCGGAAAGGCTTGCCCATGACTTGTTCACAAAGCCCGGACCATAGTCGGAATACCCTTGCGCTGCACTATGAACGGCGCTCACGTATTTCGCGTTGGTGGTGCCGTTATTCGCGCTGGCCGGCGTCGCCGTCAGCGTTTCTGCGGCACCCGCGTAGGGATTGAAGTCGGCGGGAATAATGCCGAGTGCTTTTTGCCGAGCGATGCGCGCCGCGCGAATGACGTCGTAGCCGGCGTCGTACTTACCGGCATAGTTGTGCAGATACGGTTCCGGCACCTGCAAAGGCCAATGCGGAGACGTGTACGCGGCATAGGCAAAGAACGGCTTGCCGTCTTTTCGATTTGAATCGATGTAGGAAATAAGCCTTTGCGTGTAGAAGTCCGTCGAATAGAACACGGCCGGATTGCCGCCCGCGCCGCCGGGCTGACCCGGCTGTCCGGGCTGCACGTACTGCCCGTCTTCCGTATAGTTCTTCGAGCCCGCGGGCTCATGCGCGAAGTGATTGGTCGCCGCGCCGCCGAGCAGCGCATAGCTATGCTCGAAGCCCCATTGGTCGGGCGTCTGTCCGCTGCCCGTTGCACTGCCGGCAATGCCCGAGCCGATATGCCACTTGCCCGCCATGTACGTGTGATAGCCCGCGTCCTTCAGCAGTTGCGCGACCGATAACGCGCGGTCGTTCAGATAGCCTTCGTAGCCTGGCAGACCTTTGCGTTCATCGGTCGGCACGCCCATGGTGCCTTCGCCGACCAGATGGTGATCGGTGCCGGAAATAAGCATCGCACGCGTGATCGCGCAAACGGTGCCCGTATGGTGGTTCGTGAGAATGCGCCCGGATTGCACGAGCGCATCGAGATTCGGCGTATTGATTTCGCCGCCGAACGCGTGAATATCCGAGTAGCCCAGGTCGTCCGCCATGATGTAGAGAATGTTCGGGCGCTTCGCGGCGACAGGCGCGGAAACCGGCGGCGTGGGAGACACACCGTCCGAACAGGCAGAGAGCGCGATGACGCTGGCAATGACACCGGCAACGGCCGCACCGACTGCCCGCAGCCTGGAAACGGTTGGGAACGTGGATCGCTGCGACCTGGAACTCTGCATTGTTATATGACCGTGGTTGTCCGAGCCCGAAATGGTAGCAACCGGCCATTTGCCGCCCAACCAAGGTTTACTGAAAAGCAAGCGAGTTTCCGTGCTAAGGGATTGCCGCGTGTTTCGCGGCCTGGCGCGCGATCAATGATAGGTCGTCGTGGACGACTGCAGTTTCGTCAACACGCCGCGCTGAAAACGGAACCAGCCTTGCGAGCCTTGCATCACGACCTCGTCGCCTTGCCAGAACACGCGCTTGACCGTCATGCGTACACCGACGCGCTGCACCTGCGGCGGACGACGCCGGAAGTCGTACAGCACCGGGCCGGAGTCGGTTTGCACAAGCATGCGCGTGAGCGTGTCGTTTGCGCTGCTTACGTCGTCGAAATGCGCGAGAGTATTTGCGGCAAAGCGATCGAGAACTTCTCTATCAAGCAGTACGGTGAAATCGCGGCCGTCGTGCGCGAATTGCAGTTTTCCAGCGGGTGTATCGAGCGGGCCTGGGTCGTTGCTTTGTGCATGAGCAGCGGTGGCGAGAGAGACGGCCGCTAATGCGGCAACGAACAGTCGTTTCATGTTGTCTTTTAGTTAGGCAAGATGTGCGGACGGTGGAGTGTGAGTCGCGATTTGTTTATTCGCTTACCACCGCCATCATACCTTTCTGAAAGACCACGCCTGTTTACGCGATCGATGCGTGTCGACGTTTCTTCATCTCTTCATGCGAAGGGCAAAGGAAGCGGCGAACGGACTTATCCGCCGCTTCGTGCTTCCTGCTTCCTGCTTCGTGCATCAAAAGCGAGTGCGGACGCCTGTCGTCAGTTCAAGCTGATTCGACGCACCGAACGTGCTGCCGACCGTATAGCCGCCATGCAGCTTCATGTAGTCGCCGGCAAGGTACACCTCGGTACGCTTGGACAGGTGATAGAACCCGGACCAGTAGAGCGTCTCCTTGTAGCCGTTGTGCAGACCGGAAGTCGGATCGAACGCGCCAATGTTCGCGTTCGGAATATTGCCGTCGGCGTTATACGCTGCATTCTTCACGCGCATCTGCTGATAGCCGAGTTCGTAATCGAACGGGCCTTTCGGCGCCAGCTTGAGCGATACGGTCCACGCGTTGTCCTGACGCTGACCCAGCGCGCCCTGGTTGCCCAGGTAGCGGAAATAGCCGGCGTTGGCGCGCAGAATTCCAAATGTATAGTTTCCACCAACAGAATACGACTGGTTCGTGATGCCCGCGCGATTCACATGGCTATAGAACGCGGACACGTTGAACGGGCCGCCGTTGTAGCCCAGTGCCGCCTGATAATTGGAGTTCGAGCCGAAGCTCGTCGAATTGCCGAACGCGTAGCCCGCGCTCGCGAAGATGCCGTTATTGAAGAGTTTTTTCCACGCAACGCCGTTGTTATAGCGCGTACCCGTCGCGCTGCCCGCATAAAAGATCATCTGCTTGAAGTTGTTGGCATTCGTCCAGCCGCCCTCCTCGGTAGTGAGGCGCGCACTGCCGTACGGGTCGCCATAAATGGCGGCTGCATCGCGAGCAATGGTGTTCTGAAAACCCGCCGTGATCTTGCCGAAGCTGTCGTTCTCGATACCGACCCACGCGTCGCGGTCGAAGATCTGACCCGGATCTTCCATCTCGCCGTTAGCTACCACGTATTCGCTTTCGAGCCGGAAGATGATCTTCGAGCCGCCGCCAATATCTTCCGCACCCTTCAAGCCCCAACGGCTGCCGCTGAACCACGGCTCGCCATCGATACCCATGCCGATGACGTGCGCGCCGTTCGCATTGGCATGCGACTGATAGGTCGGCACGCTCAGGTCCATCAATCCATAAAGCTGCACGCTGGACTGAGCGTGAGCGCCGGTTGCCCCGCAAGCACCGGCTGCGACCGCGAGAGTCAGGTATCGTTTCTTCAAGTTCGTCTCCTCAAGTTGCTGCGTTGAAAATCTGATTGTTCTGGTCGTGATTTGGATAACTAAGCAGATTTGCCGATATTTCGGATTACGGCGCTTGCGACTATTAGAAATGCTTCGCGCGGAGAATGTAGCCGAGACCTCGCAGCGTCATGATCTGCGCACTCGACCTGGCGAGATGCTTGCGCAAACGGTGAATGTAGATGTCGATGGCGTCCGCGCTTGGCTCGTCGTCCAGGCTGAAAACGCTTTCCATCAGCACGGACTTCGACACTGTCTTGCCTTGCCTCAGCATCAATGTTTCGAGGACGGTATGCTCGCGGCGCCGCAGCGCGAGGCGCTCGTCGTTATGAAAGAACTCCCTTGTATCGGAGATGTATTGCAAGTCGCCACAGGTGAGGCACGACGACATGCCGCCCGATTGCCGGCGAATCAGCGCCTTGATACGCGCGACGAGCTCGCGCACATCGAATGGCTTGACCACGTAGTCGTCGGCGCCTGCGTTGAAGCAATCCACTTTGTCGTCGGTCGAACCATGCGCGGTCAGCATGATGACCGGCACCGTGTCGCCGCGGCGGCGCAATCTTGCGAGCACTTCTTTGCCGTCCATTCGCGGCAGCCGAAGATCGAGCACGACGACGTCGTAGTGTTGCGTCGTCAGCATGGTGTCCGCGCACTCGCCGTTAGGAACGCAATCCACCGCGAAATTAGCGAGGCGCAGAAGATTGACGGTCCAGTGTGCAAGCTCGCTGTTGTCTTCAACCAGTAGTAGCTTCATCGGACCTTCCATTGATTAGTCGACCAGAAGGCGCTCGCCATATCGCGTGAGTTTCTTTCAGAAAGTCGCGCTCCCGCGTCACGCAGACAGCATGCTGTAAGCGGACGACTGCTTGCATCCTGTGGTGCCGGTTCTCAACGTAGCCTCGTCGTACTGCTTCGCTCCGCCTCGTTGCAATCACGCCGCGATTATGGGAGGGCAAATCCTTCTCTCCGCTTTCATGGCGACCCGTTTTCCTTAGGGGAAATCCATGATGCATAGTGAAGCAATTGCACAATTCGCGATTGCGCGGCGACTTTTTGAACCGTTGGGCCGGTCGTCGAACAATGTTTCTTAAGATTCCTTAAGGGTGAGGTCGCGGGTACAAAGACGCGGAGCTGAGTCGTTGGTCAGCCGAACGGTTCTTTCGCAGCCGTAGCGCAATGCAATCCCGAACAAATTGGTTCCGGCGTCGTCTATTGGCCTTTAGCATCGGTCCAAACTTGCATCCGATCGATTCAGCCGATGGCGATTTACCTCGACGACACCCAGCGCAACGCAATCGCCAGGCTCTCCATGAGCCGCGCCTGGCGCACACAATGGCCGACATGGGCGCTCATCGTCGCGATCTACGGCGGATGGTTCGGCCTCGCGACGCACGCTCGCGTGCTCGGCTTGCCGCTCACCACGGCGCTGCTTGCTCTCGTGAGCGCGTGGTACATGTCGTTGCAACATGAATTGCTCCACGGCCACCCCACGCGCTCGGCGCACCTGAATGCACTGCTTGGCTTCGCGCCGCTGGCGGTGTGGTTTCCGTACCGCGTCTATCGTGACTCGCATCTTCAGCATCACGACGATCCACAACTGACGAAGCCAGGGCACGACCCGGAAAGCTATTTCGTCGACGGTGAAGTGTGGGAACGCGCCGGCTGGGCGATGCGCGCGCTTCTCACGTGCCGCAACACGCTGGCCGGTCGCCTGCTGCTCGGACCGGCTTTCGCCATTGCGGCGACGGGCGTTGATGCGCTGCGCAAAATCAAACGCGGCGATTGGCGCGACGTGCCCGCCTGGCTTGCGCACTTCGCCGCGCTCGCCGCGCTAACCGCGTGGCTGCAATACGTTTGCTCGATTCCGGCGTGGGTATTTATTCTCGGCGTCGGCTATGGGGCACTGTCGCTTGGCTCGCTTCGCTCGTTCCGCGAGCATCGCGCTGCGCACGAGTGCGCACATCGCACGGTTATCAATGAAGCAGGCCTGTTCTGGCGGCTGCTTTATCTGAACAACAATTTCCATCTCGTCCACCATGACTTGCCGCACGTTCCGTGGTTCGCGCTGAGGGCGGTCTATGAGGCGTCCCGCGAGCAGTACATCAAGCGGTCGGGAGGATTTCTGGTCGCGGGTTATGGCGAATGGGTAAGGCACAACGCCTTCGTCCCGGCTGAGAACCCGGTGCATGACCGGCCGCGCGGGTTTGCGCCTGCATTCAAGGAACCTGCGATGTATGCAGGGAAGGCGCTGCTCATCGCTGCATCGCGCGATGAATCCGAGAACCGTTAGCTGCCGGAACCGAAAATAGTCCCGCTTTTCGTGGCGCGGTAGAATCCGAGCTAACACTCGCTTCCTGCCACGCCGCACCATGAAAACTGCCAGACGTCCCTCGTTAAAACCGCGCAAGCTTCCCCAGCAATCGCGCGCGCAACAAACCGTGGCGACGATACTCGAAGCCGCGGCGCTCGTTCTCGAAACCAAAGGCTCAGACGGCCTCAACACCAATCTGGTCGCACAGCGCGCCGGTGTCAGCGTGGGCACGCTGTATCAGTACTTCCCCAACAAGGACGCGCTCATTGTCGCGCTGAGCAAACGCGAGCTGGCCGTGTTCCTTGCGGAAGCGGAAGGCGCGTTGAACGAGCCGACGGGTCAGAGCGCATTGAAGCACCTGATCACCGTCTCGGTACGCCAGCAACTGCGCCGTCCAGCGCTTGCACGCGTGCTCGATTTCGAGGAAAACCGCCCCGCCATTGCCAAAGAACTGGCCAGGTCCAAAGCGGCATTTCGCGCGGTCATCGAGCAGATTCTGGCGCGCGACGACATCCCGCCGCAGCCAGACATGCAGATCGCCACGGATGATCTCGTCGCCATCGTTCGCGCGATCGTGGACGGCGCCGGAGAGCGCGGCGAAACGGACCGCGCAGCGCTGGAAAGGCGCGTTGGGCGCGCGTTGTGGGGCTATCTGGGCATCGTGGATAGTCCTCTTCCGAAGCCGCGAAGCCGCAAATAGAGCGTGGACAAAATACGAGTACTCGCTCAGCTTGCTATCTACTCTTCGCCCGAAAGCCTTTGCCAGCGGCGGACCAAGCGCTGCCAAAACGCGCTCTCTAATGCGAGTTTCAAAACTGAGCGCTTGCTCGCAAAATAGGTTCTGTGAAGCGCGGCAACGTTCGCGCGCTCCACCGCACCTATTAACGTTTTCTGCGAGTTCGATCATGAATCTTCACAAAGAAGCCAAGCTCAACCACCTGAGCTTTCCCACTAACGACGTCGCTGAAACGGCCGCCTTCTTCGAAAAGTACCTGGGCTGCGAGGTCGCCGCTGCCGGCGAGCATCGCCTGCTCAAACGCGACGGCTTCGACATCGTGCTCGAGCATGTCAGCGAAGAGACGCCTGTCTGGCCTAAAAACTTCCACTTCGGTCTCGAAGTCGCCACCCTGAACGATCTTCACACGCTTCACGACGAGTTCCTGAAGGGCGGCGTTCAGATGGAAACAGGCGTCTTCAACAACACACGCGGGTCGCGGTTCTTCTGCCGCGCGCCCGGCGGCGTGCTCATCGAGATCAATACTCGCGAGGACATGCAGGAGCAATGGCGCAACCTGTTCTAGCGTGAATGCGAAGACACACGCGACCGTCCGGCTTTCACCACGGCACGACTCGCCCGAGATAATCGAGGTAATGCAAACCGCCGCGGCCTTCGTAAGCCTCCATCGTATCGAGCAGATTCGGAATGCTCTCTTCGATACTCAGGCGCGCTTGGGGGCCGCCCATGTCCGTGCGTACCCAACCCGGCGCCATCAGCAGCAGGGTTCGCGGATCATTGGCATGGCGTGCAGCAAAGCTACGCATGAACATGTTCAGCGCGGCCTTGCTGCCGCGGTAAACCTCGTAGTTCCCGTTCACGTTGTTGGTCACGCTGCCCTGGCCCGAAGACATCACGCCGATGGTGCCGCCCGGTTCAACCAGATCGTGCAAGCGCTCGATCACCCGCATCGGACTGAGCGAGTTGGTCACCATCACGCGCACGAATTCCTCGGTCGATACGTCCGCGATCGTTTCGCGATCGTCGTTCTTGACGCCGGCATTCACGAAGAGCATATCGAGTCGACGGCCTGCAAGGCGCGCGCGCAAATCCGCAATCTGCTCAGGCACGGTTATATCGAGCGTTTCGATTTCGAGTGCTCCTTGAAGATCGCGAAGCTTCTGCATCGAATGGGCGCGGCCGGTGGCAATCACGCGCCAGCCGCGTTTCAGATATTCGGCGGTCATCGCGAGCCCGAGGCCACGCGATGCACCGATAAGAAGAACCGTCTTTTGCCGATTGATGGTTTCCACAATCATCTCCCCGTCGTTAAGCAATTCGATCGGGAAAATATAATCGCTCATGACAACTGCCGGAAGGCGCGACGGATGCATTCATAACCTGCGGCAAACGCCTCGTCCCGCACGCGAATGTTACGATCGGACATGCTCGAAACCGACCTCAATCTATTGATTGCGCTTGAAACGCTGCTCGACGATGGAAGCGTGGCCGGCGCTGCCCGCCGCCTGGGCCTGAGTGCCTCGGCAATGAGTCGAACGCTTGCGCGGCTTCGTGCCACGACTGGCGATCCGCTGTTGGTGCGCGCGGGGCGCGAGATGGTGTTGACGCCGTATGCCGAGGCCATTCGCGAACGCACGCGAAGTGCTCTTTATGAAGCACGCGCCGTTCTTCGTCCGTCGCATACTGAACCCGACTTGTCGACGTTGCGGCAGACCTTCACCATTCGCGCCAACGACGGCTTCGTCGAAGCCTTCGGCTCGCCGCTCATCGCCGCGGCAACAAAAATTGCGCCGCATGTCCGCTTGCGTTTTGCATCGAAGCCGGAGAAGAACGCGAACCCGCTGCGAGACGGTTCCGCTGACCTCGAAATCGGCGTGCTCGGCGAGATGGGTCCGGAAGTGCGCTTACAGGCGCTATTCCGCGATCGTTTCATGGGCGTCGTCAGAAAAGGCCATCCGCTCGAACGGGACGGCGAGATTACCGCTGAACGGTATGTCGCGTTCGGCCACGTCGTGGCGTCGCGACGCGCAAACGCAAGCGGTCCTGTCGACGACGCGTTGGCGCTCCTCGGCCTCGAACGCACCATTGTCGCGGTGGTGCCGGGCTTTCCCGCCGCGCTCGCCGTCGCGCGCACCTCCGATCTCGTCGCGCTCGTACCGGCTTCATTCGTCGGCGCTCACACGGCATGCCGCGAAGGCGCTGCAAGCGCCGATATCCACGCGTTCGAACTTCCCGTTGCAACGGAGCAGATCACCGTCTCGCAGATGTGGCATCCGCGTGTTGAAGTGGACCCGGTTCATCGTTGGCTGAGGCAACTGGTGTTGTCGGTATGTCGCCAACAGGTGCCGTTGTAAAGCGGCCGATTGCGGGTCGACGGCGCCCGGAACACCACACGCAACACGTCATCTTGCAACCGTAAGATGCACCACCTTCCCCGCCTCTTCCACCCGATTCCCACCCAGCGACTTCGCGCGATAGAGCGCCCCGTCCGCAGCGGACAGCAGTTCGGCAAGCGGCTGACCCGCGTGCGTCGAATGCGCGAGGCCGATGCTGACCGTGGCCCGCACTTCAGCGCCGTTCACGCGATGCGAGACCGTCTGCGCGAAGCACTCGACAATCGCCTCGCCCACCGCTTTCGCGCGCGCTTCGTCATGGCCTGGCAACAGCGCGGCGAACTCTTCTCCGCCGATGCGCGCCAACACGGCACCGTGGCCCACCACGCGGCGGGCCACTTCAGCAAACGACCGAAGCACTTCGTCGCCGGCATGGTGACCGTAGCGGTCGTTGAGCTTCTTGAAGTGATCGAGGTCGAGCGCAAGCAGCGACAAGGGCCGGTTCTTGCTGCCCTCGCCGAGAACGCGTTCGCCTTCCTCGAAGAACCATCTGCGATTGCCAAGACGCGTCAGAAAATCGGTTTGCGATTCCTGCAAGAGCCGGCCATGCGTTTCCTCGCGGATGAGCTTGAGTAGAGTCATCGGCAGAACGACCGAATAGAGCACGCCTTCATACATGGTTATCGCGCTCGCGATCAGCAACAGGTCATTGCCGTACCGCGCGACGAGCCACGGCAGAGCGAGCGCCCGCATCGCATAAGTGAGCGCGTGAATGCCCGTCACGGCGACGGCGATATAGCGCGATTGCAGCGCTTTGAAGTCGTCGCTTCGAAGCAGTTCGCGCGACGTCATGCCGCTCGCGAGCGCGATCGGGATCGCGCTAACGTAGGCCCAGACCGTGCTCTCCCAATGCGCGCCGCTCGCCATCCAGACGAGCGCCATCACGACGAGCAGTCCGAAAGACGCGGCTCGATATTGCCGTCCGTTCAGCAACGCGACACCGTGCAGCACCAGCAAATAGCCCGTCAAAATGACCAGATTGCTCAGCGCGGAGCCCCACGGGCCGGGCACGTCGCGACGAAACACTGCCGCCGCGCAACCGATTGCGAGCGTCGCATAGGCGGCTGCCAGTACTCTCAACTCCGTGCTGCGCTTCGGATGACTGCGGTGCTCCCACAGCGTCATTCCGGAACTGGCGAAAAGCGTTCCGATGATCAGGAGATAGAGGGTAAGAAGATCGACATGCATCGCTGACGGAAGGGTTCAACGCCAGCAGATTGCGGCGGCTGCGGCATTTTACCGTGCCGCCGCATTCCCCGATGCAGGTGAGCTAAATGACGCCCGGTTTCTCCCGACACACCAAAATGCGACATAAAAAGTCGCAAAACGTTGTTATTCAATCCGTTTATTTCGCAAATGCATCTGCTAACCTCAAATTGCCGATTTGTATGAGCGGGCGCCTGTGCGCCAGCTTCGCCATTCCGTTGCAGCCGGTCTGCGCAGCGAGGGGCATGCCGCGCAGTTAACGCGGCGTCTGCTTCCACGTATTCAATTTCAACCAAGGCATGGAGCACGCAATGTTGGAACGGCTGTATTCACGATCCGCCCTGATTGGCGCCTTACTGATTCTTGCCGGCTGCGGCGGTGGAGGCGGCGGCGGAGCCTCGAACCCCGGAGCCAACGGTGCGGGCGCCGCGGCACCCGCGCCCGCTGCATCGGGCACGAATGTGACGACACCCACGCTGGCCGCCGCGACGCCCGTGATCGACGGCACCACGCTTGGCGATGCGAACTGGCCGACAGGCTCCACGTCTTCGGGCGGAACCGGGCAGCCGGTCAGCGGGCTTAACTGCGCGGTGCGCAGCACGGCTTACACGTACACGCATCTGTCCATCTATCAGAATGGCCGCCTGCTCGCGGTGCCGGCCAACATCGGCACGGTCGGTCCGACGATGGCCGCGCAAACGGGTTGTGCGTATCCGCTGCATACCGTCGATGCAAGCGGCAAGATCCATATGGATACGACGACCGGCGCGTCGTACACGCTCGGTCAGTTCTTCGCGATCTGGGGCGAAACACTGGGCGCGTCGAGCGTCGCCGGGCTGAGCGGATCGCCGGTTACGATCTATGTGAACGACGGCGGCACGCTGTCGAAATACACGGGCGATCCTGCGAGCCTCGTGCTTCCGCCACATGGCGAAGTCACCGTGATGGTCGGCACGCCGCTGACGCAGATTCCCACTTACACATGGACCGATCCGCCGCCGTTCGATCCGAAGCCGATCACGTTGGCCTACGGCGGTGTGGTGGGCACGACGTTCTGGCCGAACGGCAATACGTCGACGGGCGGCACCGGCGCAGCGGTCGACGGATTGATCTGTGCCGCGGGCATGGCCGAGCTGTATCACGTGCACGCGCATCTCGCGATCATCAAGGACGGTCAATGGCTCGCGCTGCCGGCCAACGTGGGCATTCTTTCGCAGTGCAACTACGAGATGCATACGCACGACCAGACCGGCATCATCCATATCGAAACGCCGACGCTCAAGACGTTCACGCTCGGTCAGTTCTTCGACATCTGGGGGCAGCCGCTTTCCAGCACGAATGTCGCGGGCATCACGGGGGACGTGGTGGCGTATATCAACGACAACGGCGATTCGCGCCGCTATATGGGCGACCTGCGCAACATCGAGTTGACTTCGCTGCGCGACGTCACGCTGCAGATCGGCACGCCGCCGATAAGCACACTCGCGACTTATTCGTGGTACGAGCCGCAGTGATGTGACGGCATTTCTGTGTGAACGCGGCGCCGACGCCGGCGCCGCGCGATCACACATCAACTACACGAAAAGCTGGCCGCTGAATTCACATCCCCGCTCTTGTAGCGCGCGACCTTCGGATAAGGACACAGCGGCCGCGTGCGGCCCGCGCCCCAATTCGCCGGCACTTCGCTGTTCGGTAGCGCGTTGCTCGCGTCGCGCGCGGTCGCGATCACGCTATCGGGCGCCTTGCCCTGCTCTACCCACGCGATCATCGGCGTCAGCATGTCGAACTGGTCGGCGGCGGGACCACCCGAACAATGGTTCATTCCGGCGACGGTATAAAGCCGCGCGAAACTGCTCGCATCGCCGCCATTGGCCGCCATCAAGCGTTGATACCAGTCGGTCGTATCGTTCGATGAGAACACGGGGTCGCTCGTGCCGTGATACACCATCAGCTTCGCGCCGCGTCGCTTGAGTGCACCGAGGTTCGTTTCATCCGGCGGCGTCATGAACGACCACGACGATTCCGAGTAAGCGCCGCTCGTCGCGAAGATTTTCGGTGCGTCGGTATCCATGCTGAAGTTCAGCGCATAAGCCGACAACTGCGCGAGCAACGACGCGCTTTGCGGCGGCGTCGTAAATGTGAACGCAGCCGCGGCGGGATCGAGCGTGATCGAATTGGTCTGCTTCCACTGCGCCCAGCCTGCGCCGCTCACGCCGACATCGTACGGAAAGCTCGCGTAAAGCGCCGTGCCCGCGCTGTTGCGCGCGCCGGAGAACACATTGCCGATTGCATCCTTCTGCGCGGTGGTCAGGCATGTGCCGTCGCGCACGTCGCCCGAGCAGGTCGGCACGTCCGCAGCGAGGCTGAAGTTCGCCTGGCATGCCTTAATATCCTGCACCATGCCGTCCGCGGCGCCATCGAGCGCATCGCACTTCGCGATGATTCGCGAGGCCACCAGTTGCCGTTCCGCAGCGGTAAAGCCGGTCTTGATGTCGGGCAGGCCATTCGCGGTCGTTGCGGTCGCAACCTTGGCGAGTTGCTGCGCGCCCCACATTTCGCCGATAGCCGCCTTCGGCAAATGAAAGCCCGGATCGCCGGAAATGATGCCGTCGTATTCCGCCGACGACCTCGCCGCCGCCACCATCGCGTGACGCCCGCCGTTCGAGCAGCCTTCGAAATAGCTGCGATCCGGCGCCTTGCCGTACGCGGTGCGAATCGCCTGCTTGGCCATCGGCGTGAGCGTGGCGACCGCGTTATAACCGTAGTCGATGCGCGCTTGCGGATCGAGGCCGAACAGCGGATTCTGCGACGACGAGTGGCCGGCGTCCGAGCTGATCACGGCGAATCCCATGTTCAGCGCGTCGTTGAGCGGACCGCCTCCGCCGATCTCGCCCGTCGCCGTCACGACGTTGCCGTCGAGCCCGCCGTTGGCCTGATAGAAGAAGCGCCCATTCCATGCAACGGGCAGACGCATTTCGAAGCCGATCGCATACGTTTTTCCGTCGACGGCACTCACGCGCTGATTCATCTGCCCTTGCACGAGGCAATGTTCGGCAATCGGTTTGCCCGCCACCTTCAGTGTTCCAGCGGGCACGTCCTGCACGGAACTGAAGGTGGTGTTCGCGAACGACAACTTGCTGGCCAACGCCGCGCAATTGCCGACGAGCGCCGCGGGTGTCGCGGCGCTCAGACGCGGCAACGTCGACGTGTCGTCCGTCGAGCCGCCGCATGCACTCAACGTGGCCGACACACATACCGCAATCACAGACTTTCTCATTCGATGTCTCCTAGAATGCGTGCTTGATGCCGAGCATCACGCCGGTTTGTCCGATGCCCGCCGCGGGCGTGGTGCCGCCACCGCCGCCGCTTACCGAATAGCGCGCCTTCGCGCTATTCGCGAGATACGCCGCTTGCGCGTACACCGACGAGCGCTTGCTCAGCAGATACGTGGTGCGCAACGTGCCCATCGTCGCGCGCGAATCGTGCGCACTGTTGATGATGCGGAACACTTCTCCATCGACGACAAACGCGGGCGTCACGAAGTACGACGCGCCCACGAAGAAAAGATCGGAGCGCACGTTCGGCACCGTCGGCGAATCCGTTACCACGCGACGGCCCAGCCAGCCCGCGCCGACTTTCGCGCCTGCGTATTGCGCGTAGGCGCTGACATGCGTGCGCGCGTCCTTGTCCGCGCCGTTGGAGAGCACTGTGGGGCGGCACGCCGTCGAAGAAATTCGCCTGTCCACTCGCACCGCCGCGCTGCTCCTCATACGATGCCGCGACGCCGAAGTACTGCGCGTCGTACTTGAGCATCACCGACCAGTCGCGACATTCCGTTGGGTGCCCGGCGACCGAGCCCGCGCATGTGCCCTGCCCCGGCGAATTGCCGGTGCCCGCCGAATCGCGGCCGAACGAGTAGCCCGCGCCGAGCGTAAAGCCCTTGTACGTGCCCATGTAAGTGACCGAATTGTCGGCGCGCGCATTCGGCACATAAGCGTCGAGCGAACCCATGCCGTAGATGTCCGGTCCGATAATGTCCGCGCCTTGCAGCGCGAGATACGTCATCGTGTATTGCCGGCCGAATGCAAGCGTTCCATAAGGCGCCTTGAGGCCGACGAAAGCCTGTCGTCCGAACAACCGGCCGCCCTGTCCCGAACTGCCGTCGCGAACGTTGAAGCCGCTTTCGAGTGTAAACACGGCGCTATAGCCGCCGCCCAGATCTTCGACGCCGCGCAGGCCCCAGCGTGACGGCAGCTCGCCCGTCACGGCAGGCATGCGAAACACGTGACCGCCCGCGGCGTTCGCATGCGATACGTATTCGATGCCCGTATCGACGATGCCGTAGAACGTGACGCTCGACTGCGCGAACGCCGTCGTGCTGAGCGCACAAAGCGCGCTCGATACCAGAAGCCGGGTCGTGGTTGTTTGCATCGCGATTGTCTCCAAACGTAGTGTTGTTATTTCAATGTCGATACTCAGGATGGCTTATCAGTCCGCCGCACGCGGCTGGCGAATCAGCAACAACGCCGCTGCCGCCGCAATCAACGTGACGGGAATGCTTGCACCGATGACCGTCGACGAACTGCGGCCCATCGCGAGCAGTTGGCCTGCGGCCAGCGGCCCGACCACCGAACCCACGCGGCCCACGGCCACCGCTGCGCCGACGCCGGTGCCGCGCATTGCCGTCGGATAGAACGCGGCGGAAAGCGCATACAGCACCGATTGCCCGCCGATCACGAACATCCCCGCGCAGAACGCGGACACGGTCAGCGCCGCAAAGCTGGGCGCGATCGACAACGCCGCGAGCGACGCGATGATGCCGACGTACATACCGGACACAACAACGCCGCCGCGCAGACGATCCATCAACATGCCGATGAAGAGCGCGCCGAGTCCGCCGCCGATGTTGAAAAAGATCTGCACGTAGCCCACTTCCGCGCGGGCGAGTCCGCGCGCCGCCATCAGCGAGGGCAGCCAGTTGAGCAGGAAGTACAGGACAATTAGCGTGCAGAAGTAGCTGACCCAGATTTGCAGCGTGGAAAGCCCGCGGTTCGCGCCGAACAGCACTTCTCCGATCGGCGCCGGTTTTGCATTCATGCCATGCGACGCGCGCTGGAATGCGCTCGATTCGGGCAGGCAGGCCAGCAGCAGCGGCACCAGAATCAATGGCCCCGCGCCGCCCACATAGAAGATGTGACGCCACTCCGTATCGCCGATACTGACGATGCCGACGATCGAAGCGATCACTCCGCCAAACGGAATGCCGCAATACATCACGCTGACGGCCGTGTTGCGCGACTTAGGCGACACCGCTTCCGACGACAGCGCGATCAGGTTCGGCAGCGCGCCGCCAAGACCGATGCCCGTCAACACGCGCACGAACACCAGCATGCCGAAGCTGCTGACGAGCGCCGTCGCGATCGACAACAAGCCGAACAGACACGCGCATAGAATCAGGATGCGTTTGCGGCCGATACGGTCCGCGAGCCGTCCGCCGAGCATCGCGCCGGGCAACAGTCCGAAGGTGCCGGCACTGAACGCGAGCCCCATTTGCGCGACGCTCAGGCCGAATTCGCGCGCCATGCGCGGCGCCGCGACGCCCACCGATTGAAGGTCGAGTCCTTCGAGCAGGGCAACCGCAAAACAAAGGCTCAATGTCACGACGGCGCCGGTTCGCGCGGCGGGCTGCGTGATGCCGTCTGCCGGCAAGGCTGTTCGGGTGGATTTCATGTCTGTCTCCTTTCGACCGGAGCCGACGCGCGAGCGTCTTACCGCGGTCTCATGCAAGTTGATTGCTGCTTGTTATGTCGATGTCCGCCGATCTTCAACGTCGTATGTATCAGGTCACCTGAGATTCAGAGCGAAGAAAAGCGCGTTCGGGAGAACGCGCAGAAGTTCGCTGCGATCGAGCATATTAAATATCAGGCACCCTGACAAAACAAGAACCGCGTGTTTGGTGAATACCCCAGGTATCGAGCGCAATGACGAAACGCAACGGCAGCGCCAAGGGTTTTCCCCGATCACATAGCGATTGTGTCGCAGGCCGCTTGATACTAGACTTGTATCAGGCTACCTGATATGAAACGCCGCTTCGGACGCAAGCGGAAACGCTACCGGGTACTCGCACATCACGACACACATTGATACGCGCAAAAAGCGCTGGAGCTACGAACATGGCAAGTTATGAGGGTCGCTGGAAAACGGTCGACGTAAAGGTCCAGGAAGGCATTGCATGGGTGATGTTCAATCGTCCCGAGAAGCGCAATGCAATGAGCCCCACGCTCAACAGCGAAATGGTGCAGGTTCTGGAAACGCTGGAACTGGACGCCGATGCAAAAGTACTCGTGCTGACCGGCGCGGGCGATGCATGGACGGCGGGCATGGACCTGAAGGAGTACTTCCGCGAAGTCGACGCGGGCCCGGAAATCCTTCAGGAAAAGATTCGTCGCGACGCCTGTCAATGGCAATGGAAGCTCTTGCGCATGTACTCGAAGCCGACCATCGCGATGGTCAACGGCTGGTGTTTCGGCGGCGGCTTCTCGCCGCTCGTCGCGTGCGATCTCGCGATCGCAGCCGATGAAGCGGTGTTCGGCCTCTCCGAAATCAACTGGGGCATTCCGCCGGGCAATCTGGTGAGCAAGGCGATGGCGGATACGGTCGGACATCGGCAGGCGCTCTACTACATCATGACCGGCGATACGTTTGACGGCGCGCAATCCGCGGCAATGGGCCTCGTCAACAAGAGCGTGCCGCGCGAGCAGTTGCGCGCGGAGACGGTCGCGTTGGCGGGCAAGCTGCTCGAAAAGAACCCGGTCGTTCTGCGCGCCGCGAAGCATGGCTTCAAGCGTTCGCGCGAACTGACCTGGGAGCAGAATGAAGACTATCTGTACGCGAAGCTCGACCAGGCGCAATTGCGCGATCCGGAAAAAGGCCGCGAGGAAGGACTGCGGCAGTTCCTCGATCAGAAGTCGATCAAGCCGGGGCTTCAGGCATACAAGCGCGGCGAATGAAACGTGAATGAAGCGCGAATGAAGCTAGTCTGCGTGCCGGCGCTTTCGACGCACACGGCACGCAAAGCAGGAACAACATGAAGGAGACAGCCATCGTGAACGAAGTAAGCATGTTGATCGGCGGCAAGAACTATCCGGCGTCGAACGGCGCGACGTTCGAGCGCATTAACCCCGTCACCGGCGAGGTGGCTTCGCGTGCGCCGCGGCCGCGACGCTCGCCGATGCGGACGCCGCGGTTGAGGCCGCCGCGGCCGCGTTTCCCGCGTGGTCCGCATTGCGGCCCACCGAGCGCCGCGCGCGTCTGCTAAAAGCCGCTGACATCATGGACGCGCGAGCCGGCGCATTCATCGAATGCGGCATGGCGGAAACAGGCGCAATGGCGAACTGGTACGGCTTCAATGTGCATCTCGCGGCCAACATGCTGCGCGAAGCGGCCGCCATGACCACGCAAATCGACGGCAGCGTGATTCCCACCGACACGCCCGACAACATCGCGTTGGCCGTTCGCCAGCCGTGCGGCGTGGTGCTCGGCATCGCGCCGTGGAATGCGCCGGTAATTCTCGGCACGCGCGCGCTCGCCATGCCGCTCGCGTGCGGCAATACGGTCGTGTTGAAGGCGTCGGAAGCCTGCCCGGCCGTGCACAGAATGATCGGCAGCGTGTTGCATGAAGCGGGCCTTGGAGACGGCGTCGTCAATATCGTGACGAACGCGCCGGAAGATGCAGCCGCCATCGTCGAACGATTGATTGCGCATCCTGCCGTGCGGCGCGTGAACTTTACCGGCTCGACTCACGTGGGCCGCATCATCGCGATGCATGCCGCCAAGCATTTGAAGCCCGCGTTGCTCGAACTCGGCGGCAAAGCGCCCGTGCTCGTGCTGGACGATGCGGATCTCGACGCGGCCGTCGATGCGATCGCATTCGGCGCGTTCTTCAATCAGGGGCAAATCTGCATGTCGACCGAACGCGTGATCGCGCATCGCAGCGTGGCGGATGCGCTCGTCGGCAAGCTGGCCGAAAAGACCCGCCAACTCGTTGCGGATGCACCGAACGCGCATGGTGCGGTACTTGGAGCGATGGTCAGCGCCCAGGCCGCGCAACGCGCAACGGCATTGGTCGACGATGCGCGCGAACATGGCGCGACGATACTCGGCGGCGGCGCATTGAGCGGCGCGATCATGCAGCCCACTATCGTCGATCGCGTGAAGCCCGGCCATGAAGCTATACGCCGAGGAATCGTTCGCGCCGGTCGTGACCGTGCTGCGCGTGGACAGCGACGACGAAGCCGTGCAACGGGCGAACGACAGCGAGTTCGGTTTGTCGGCGGCCGTTTTCAGCCGCGATATTGCGCGTGCAATGAGCGTCGCCAAACGCGTTGAGTCGGGCATTTGCCACATCAACGGGCCGACTGTGCACGACGAAGCGCAGATGCCGTTCGGCGGCGTGAAGGGCAGCGGCTATGGACGTTTCGGCAGCAAGGCGTCGATTGCGGAGTTCACCGACCTGCGCTGGATTACGATTCAGACAGGCCCGCGCCACTATCCGATCTGACATGCACGCCGTGTATCGGGATCATTCGAATCCGCGTTCTTCGCAACAGACGAAAGACGGCAGGAAGGAGACAATCAGTGAATTTTCAGCCGACGCAATCCAGTGTCGACAATGAAACCTCCGTGCGTTATCGCGACGTGCGGATCGGTTCGGCGCCCGCACGCGTTCGCCGCGAGGCAGACGTCTGGTACATGGAGTCGACCGCGCAACCCGGCGCGTACCCGAAGCGTCTGACCGACCGGCTCGCGAGCGGCGCGCAACAGCATCCCGATCGCTGGCTCGTCGCGCGCCGCGGCGCGGACGGCGCATGGCACGGCATCAGCTATGCGCAGATGCTCGAGCACGCGCGCGCAATCGGCCAGGCGCTGCTCGATCGCAAGCTGTCGGCTGAGCGGCCCGTCGCGATTCTCTCGGGCAACGATCTCGAACACATGATGATCGCGCTCGGCGCAATGTGGGCCGGCGTGCCGTACGCCCCTATTTCGCCGGCCTATTCGCTCGTTTCCAGCGATTACGGCAAGCTGCGCCACGCGCTCGAACTGCTCACGCCCGGCCTCGTGTTCGCGACGGACGCCACTGCGTTTGCCGCCGCGATCGACGCAACTGTTGCCGCCGATGTCGAAGTCGTCGCGGCCACCGGTTCGTGCGGGCGCGCGATAACGAATCTGTCCACGCTGCTCGACACTGCGCCCGCAACGGTCGATGCCGCGCACGAAGCCATCGCCGCGGACAGCATCGCCAAGTTTCTCTTCACGTCCGGCTCGACGATGTTGCCGAAGGCCGTGCCGACCACGCATCGCATGCTGTGCAGCAATCAGCAGATGCTGCTCGAAACGTTTCCGCAATTCGCCGACGAGCCTCCCGTGCTGGTCGACTGGCTGCCGTGGAATCACACCTTCGGCGGCAGTCATAACGCGGGCATCGCGCTCTATAACGGCGGCACGCTTTATATCGACGACGGCAAACCTGTCGGCAAGAAATTCGACGAGACGCTGCGCAATCTTCGTGAGATTGCGCCGACAATCTACTTCAACGTGCCGAAAGGCTGGGAGGAATTGACGAGCGCGCTCGAAAGCGACGCAACACTGCGCGAGACGTTTTTCTCACGCGTGAAGGTGTATTTCTTCGCGGGAGCCGGACTTTCGCAGGCGGCGTGGGATCGTTTGCAGCAGGTCACGGAGCGCCATTGCGGCGAGCGCATTCGCATCATGGCGGGCCTCGGCATGACGGAAACGTCGCCGTCGTGTCTCTTCACCACGCTCCCCACGATGTGCGCGGGCTATGTCGGCGTGCCCGCGCCCGGTTGCGAAGTGAAACTCGTGCCCGTGGCGGGCAAGCTCGAAGCGCGCTTTCGCGGACCGCATGTGATGCGCGGCTATTGGCGCATGGACAGCGCGGCCACTGCGAAATCGTTCGACGAGGAAGGCTATTACTGCAGCGGCGACGCGCTCAAATTCGTGGACCCGCAGCAGCCGGAAGTGGGTCTGATGTTCGATGGCCGCATCGCCGAAGACTTCAAGCTGAGCTCGGGCACGTTCGTTAGCGTGGGGCCGATGCGGGCGCGCGTCATCTCAGCCGGCGCTCCGTATGTGCAGGACGTGGTCGTGACAGGACTCAATTGCGACGATGTCGGCATGCTGGTTTTTCCGCGACTCGACGATTGCCGGCGGCTCGCGCAACTGCCTGAGTCGGCGAATGCGTCCGAGATCGTGAATGCGCCGGCGGTGCGGCAGTTCTTTGTCGAATTGCTCGAGCGGCTCAATCGCGAATCGACGGGCGGCGCAACCACGATCGCGCGATTGCGTCTGCTCGACGTCGCGCCATCGCTCGATCTCGGCGAAATCACCGACAAAGGTTCGATCAACCAGCGCGCAGTGCTCACGCATCGCGCCGAGCTCGTGCAGGCGCTGCATGATTCCGTTCGGCGCGATCCGGACGCGATTTACGCGCCGCACGTTTGGGTGTAAAGCCAAACGACGCGGCGCGCGGACTACGAGACCGTAGGAGCCCCGAGGGCCGCAAGCCGCGGCCCATTCGCTTACTTACTTGCGTGCCGGCACGGGCGCGAGCACCTCATGCGTTCCGGCCGCGCGCTGCGCCGCCTTGTGGACCATCGTGTACGCGTAGTCGACGCCCATACCGTACGCGCCCGAGTGCTCCTTGACGATGCCCATGACCGCGTCGTACGTCTCTTTGTGCGCCCAGTCGCGCTGCCATTCGAGCAGCACCTGTTGCCACGTCACCGGCACCACGCCGGCCTGAATCATGCGCTGCATCGAATATTCGTGCGCTTCTTTCGACGTGCCACCCGATGCGTCCGCAACCATATAGATCTCGTAGTCGCCTTCGTCCATCGCGCACAGCGAGAAGGTGTTGTTGCAGACTTCCGTCCACAGGCCCGCGACCACGACTTTCTTGCGGCCATTTGCGGCGAGCGAGTCACGCACTTTCTGGTCGTCCCACGAATTCATCGACGTGCGCTCAAGCACCTTGTGGCCCGGGAATACATCCAGCAACTCGGGGTACGTATAGCCCGAAAAGCTCTCCGATTCCACCGTCGTGATGGTGGTCGGAATATTGAACACGCGCGCGGCCTTCGCGAGGCCCACTACGTTGTTCTTCAGCACCTGACGGTCGATCGACTGGACGCCGAAAGCCATCTGCGGCTGCTGGTCGATGAAGATGATCTGCGAGTTCGCAGGCGTGAGGACTTGGAGTTTCGGATTAGCCATGGTTTTGTAGATCCTGAAGGTCGAAAAGGGGTCTGCTGACAGGTCGACTGACGGGTTGACTGTCAGCGGGAACGCGCGCCGCACTTGCTTCTGCTGCGAGGAACTGCAATGCAGTCTATCGGCGGCCCTCTGCGGAGTCCTTGTCCAGGTCCTTAATCGTTCTTAAAAATAACAAAGCGAAAGCTGGCGACATTAAAAGCCGACGAAAGCCCCGCCCAACAAGCCTGAAGCGCTTGCGGGCCGCGCCAGGCACAGGCCTTGCTGCCAATGCAGGTTGGGTCGGCGGCCGTTCCGTTAGAGACGCCGACCGTTTTGCGCTGCATCTGCCGAGCGCGCTTCTTCAGGAAAGCGCCATCGCGCTTTGCAACGCATGTTCCGCATTACAACCGGCGGGTAAATTCTTCGAAAGGAGAAGCTCTCGTCATGGCAGTCAAAGATGCTCACTAGCACCAACCCGTCTCACGAGGACACGCACGACACCGGCCATTTCGTCCAATTCTACGAATCCGACGCGAGCTTGACCGAAGACGTGGGCGTCTTTCTGCTGCGAGCACTCGACGCAGGCGGCAGCGCGATCGTCATCGCCACGGCCGATCACGTCGCGTCGCTCACTTCATGGCTCGATGCGCGCCTGACTGCGCCCGCGCAATCCGCCTCGCATGACGCGCTTATCCTGCTCGATGCCCAGGCTACGCTCGATCGCTTCATGGTCGACGGCTGGCCCGACGAGGCGCGCTTTATTTCGACGGTCGGCGCTGTCGTCGCCAAAGCGGCTCAGCGCGGACAGCCACTGCATGCGTTCGGAGAGATGGTCGCGGTTCTCTGCGAGCAAGGACTCGGCGATGCCGCGTTGCGTCTCGAGGAGCTCTGGAACCGCCTCGCCGCGCATCACAGCTTCTCGCTTTTTTGCGCCTATCCTGAGCACCTCTTTCCTGGTTCCGAGCAGACGCAACTGTTTCGCCACATTTGCCACGCACACCATCATGTTCTGGCCGGCAGCCCGTTGCGTGATGCCGGCAGCAAGGAACTGCATCTGCGACTCGCACTAGCCGAGCAGCGCGCAAGATCGCTCGAAGATGAAATGAACCGCAGAAGGACCGCCGAGCATCAGCGCGACGCCGTGCTGATGAACTCTCCGGTCGCGTCGGCGCTTCTTCTTGGCGACAAGCACACGTTCCAGCTCGCTAACCCGCGCTATCTCGACATGGTGAAGCGCGAGGATCTGCTCGGCCGCGCGTATCTCGACGCGTTTCCGGACGAGCGCGGCGGACCGATTGCCGCCGCGCTCAAGCACGTTTACGAACATGGCTTGCCGATCGTGCATGAGGAGTATCGAACCGGCAATATCGGCGATATCGGCAGCATCGGCAATTCGCTTTCGACACGCGTTTATACGCTGCATTTCGAACCGTTGCGTGCATCGTCGGGGAAGATCGAGGGCGTCATTCTCAGTGCGGTGGAAGTCACCGGCTACGTGCGTGCCCGCGAAACGCTCGAAAAATCGCGTGCGGACCGCGAGCTTCTGCTTGCGGAATTACGCAAGGCGAATGGCGCAAAAGACGAGTTTCTTGCGATGCTCGGACACGAACTGCGCAATCCGCTCGCGCCCATCGTCAGCGCGCTCGAATTGATGGAGCGGCGCGGCACTGATTCGGCCGCACGCGAGCGCGCGGTTATTCAGCGTCATGTCGATCATCTCGTGCGCCTCGTCGACGATCTGCTTGACGTTTCGCGCATCATCCGCGGCAATGTCGAACTGGACAAGCACCGGGTCGACGTGCACGAAGTCATCACGAAGGCCGTGGAGATGACGAGCGTACTCGTGCAGCAACGCGCTCATCGTTTGAAGATCGACGTCGATGAGGCGCTCGAATGTGTGGCAGACCCGATGCGGCTCGCGCAGGTCATCGCTAACCTGCTCATCAACGCTGCGAAATACACGCAAGCGGGCGGCGAGATCACGGTCAGCGCGATGGCCGCAGACGCTGACCATATCCGCATCCGCGTGTGCGATAACGGCATGGGCATTGCGCCAGACGTGTTGCCTCACGTCTTCGATACGTTCTATCAAGGCACGCAGACAATCGACCGCGCCGAAGGCGGGCTCGGTATCGGCCTCGCTCTCGTCAAGAACTTCGTCAAGCTGCATGGCGGACACGTGGAAGCAGCGAGCGGCGGCCCCGGTTGCGGCAGCGAGTTTACGATCGTGCTGCCGCGCGCGTCGTCGGAGACAACGACCGGCAATGCGAGCGAAGCCATCCGTGTCGCGGAGCCTGCGCCAGTCGTCGTGCCTCGTGATGAGCCAGACAGTTGCACGCAGCAACGGCGCATTTTGCTGGTGGACGATAACGTCGATGCCGCGGACGCGCTCGCGGAACTGCTCCGAAGCTATGGTCATTCGGTGAAGACCGTCTACGATCCAACGGCGGCGCTTGCAGAGGCGAATACTTTCAGGCCCACTGTATCCGTGCTCGACATCGGATTGCCGGTCATGGACGGCTATGAACTTGCCCGGCAGTTGCGACTGCGTTCGGGCAACCGGCCGTGCGTGCTGGTCGCGTTGACGGGCTACGGTCAAAAGGCAGACCGCGACCGCAGCCATGCGGCGGGTTTCGATCATCACTTCGTTAAACCGCTGAAGCCCGCGGATTTACTGGAAGTAATCGACAACGCATCAGACGCGTCGCTCTAAAGTCGATAGGCTTACGGCCTCCCTGCATTACGGCCGGCGAATTGAAAATCATTCGCCAATTAGCAGCTTTGCGCTGTTCGCTTCGGCCACTTTCTTTCGATTGCCAGACACCGTTATGCCTGGTGATTGGCCGTTGGCCGCGGCTGGCCTATCCACCTCCCACAAAAACGGCCGCTTTCACTGGATTAGGCCAAAACACCTTCGTTTAGCGACGCCTTCAATTGCGCAGGGTTCCGTGCGTTAACCTCGCATCGTGATACATCGGGAAGCCTGGCCGGGCTCTGATTGTCGCGCGAACTACTTACGGGACTCGAAAAATGACGACGACCAACTCAGTACAATTTCCGGGTGAAGCCGGTACTTCCGTACCGCAACAACCAGCCAGGTTAGCGGAAAGCACGGCTCCAGTGCGGCGGCAATCGACGCTGCGCAAGCTCAAGGAAGCAGCCAAGTCGCTACTGCCGACGCCCGTGTTTCTAAGCCTGCTGCATCACAAGGAAATAGGTCGTTATCCGAATCTGCTTCGCCCCACTACTTTCAACGAAAAGATCCTGCAAAAAAGCCTGCGGCCCGACCCGTGGTTCGCGGAGTTGACCGACAAGCTCACGGTTCGCGAGTATGTCGCGAGAAAGCTCGGAGAAGAACATGTTATACCGCTACTCGCGGCGCCCGAGATATTCACGAGAGAAGTATTCGATGCGTTGCCGAACTCCTTCGTGATGAAGGCGAATCACGGCAGCACCTATGTCGAAGTAGTGAGAGACAAATCGACACGCTCTTTCGAACAACTGAGCCAGCTTGCAAATCACTGGCTGACGCTCGACTTCTACAAGATCGCGCGCGAAAAACACTATCGCGAGATCAAGCCGCGCATCTTCTTCGAACGACTGTTGCTCGACAATAGCGGGCAGATACCGGCGGATTACAAGCTGCACTGCTTCGGCGGGCGAAGCGGAAAGCCGCTCATTTATATTCTCGTGATCTCCGACAGGTTCGGCGCCGACACGCGCGGCGACATCTACGACACCGACTGGAATCATCTCGACATGGCCATTGGCGCGTATAAGCCGAGCCCGAAGCCCGCGCCTCGTCCCGAGAACCTGGATGCGATTCTCGCCGCCGCGACCACGCTATGCGGCGATTTCGACTATGTTCGCGTGGATCTTTACGCGCCGGATAACCAGATCTACTTCGGCGAGCTGACCTTCACGCCGGGGGCCGGCGTGCTGCCCTTCACGCCCGACCGGATCGACTACGAGTGGGGTCAACTCGTGCCTGACGCATTCCTGTCGACCAGGCCGCCTTTACCGATGCATTCGGTCAGCGCTGCGTAACGCTTGCCGATTTTTTTCGGCAAATTTGTCGCTCGTCTGCGTGGCGTCTGGGCGCTTGCTCCCGGCTTTACCGAAGCCAAATCGAGTCGCTGCCCGCTGTGTTATCGACCGCACATATCGCATTACCGTTTGTTGGCGGCGCAACCAACGGAAAGGTAAATTGATTTGTGCTAGTTCGGCAAATGTCCCATGCGACCCGATGTGCGGTTGCGGTTCACGACAGTGGTGAATAAATATGCAAAACGTGACGATCGTCATCTGTAATTACAACTATGGCCGCTTTCTCGCCAAGGCAATCGACTCAGCGCTCGCCCAGGATTATCCCGCGACGCAGGTGCTCGTGATCGACGACGGATCAACAGACGGCTCTCGCGACATCATTGAAAGCTACGGCTCGCGCGTTAAAGTGTTCTACAAGCAGAATGGCGGCCAGGTCTCCGTCTATAACGACGCGGTCAATATCATCGACACCGAATTCGTCATGCTGCTCGATTCCGACGATCTGCTCTATGCGCACGCGGTGTCGAACGTGATGCGAGTGTTTGAAACGGGCAACTTCGTCAAGGTTCAATTCCGGCTCGACGTTATCGATCCGACCGGCAAACCTTCCGGTACTTACGTGCCGCATTCGGCGGCCCCGAGCGACTGCGGCAGCCTGCTGCGTCAGGGCTGGCTGTATCCGTCGCCGCCGGCATCGGGCAACGCGTACCGGACAAGCGCACTAAGGAAGATATTCCCCGTGCCGGAAGCCAACGTGAATCGTTACGGCGCGGACTTCTATGCGATTTACGGTGTCGCGCTGGTCGGAGCCGTCGCGACGATTTCCGAATCGCTCGGCGCATACCGCGTGCATCGCACCGAAAACTGCGGGATCGATTTCGCGAACTCGGAAAGCAACGACAAGGCACCCAAGGCGTTGACCAAACGCTGGGCGATTCTGCGGCAGATGGCGCGCGCGCGTTTGGGCATTGAACTCCCTCTTTGCTTCTATGACTTCTCGCTCGAAAAGTCGTACTTCTGTTCCGCCGTCTATCAGGCGCCGTTTGCGAAGCGCTGGCGATGGGTGAGCCGACAGTCGCATAGTTACTTCCGCTCGATCCTCGGCAATCCATTCTGGAGCTACAAGAAAAAGATCGGCACGCTGGCGCTCTCAAGCCTTTGCCTTCTACCCTTTTCCGCACTCTCCGATTTTGCCGTTCGCTATATTGCCAACCCTCTTGCCCGGCGTCGCCTTTAGTCATCCCAAACAAATTCCGATTGAGATCGCAACCCATCTCGCATGGACCTGATGATGAACAAGTTCGTTGGCCTCGACGTGCTGCGCTTTGCACTCGCCGTTTATCTGATGGTCTTTCACTCGATACATCAGTACCCACAGTACGTGACGTTGCCGTTGATCGAACTGGCCAATCTCGGCGGATTCGCCACCAGTTCGTTCTTCATTCTGTCGGGCTTTATTCTGGCCCACGTCTACTTCGGACGCACGACTGAACTGCGCGGCGGCACGCGTGAATTCTTCGTGAAGCGCCTGTCCAATCTTTACCCGGTGCATCTGATCGCGCTTGTGCTGGTGCTTCTGGTCTCCGTGGCAGGCACGCGTGGGTTTCAGCAGTTCGCAATCATGTCGCTCGACGATGCAGAGCATTTCGTTACGCTGAGCCCCGCGGAAACTTCCGTCCATTACGTGCTGAACCTCTTGCTGCTACAGGTGTGGTATCCGCTATATGGGTCGGTGAATCCGCCGTCGTGGTCACTGGCGACATTGTTCTTCTTCTATCTCGCCTTTCCATTCTTTGCGCCGCGCCTTCTCAAGGCCCGGAACAAGTACCGGCTCCTGGTCGTGCTGTGGGTTCTTTATCTGATTCCACCTGTCGCCGCCACGCTCATGCACTGGTACGGTCCAGCCGCGGTCGGCTTCGTCACGCGCAATCCGGTGCTGCGGCTGCCTGAATTTCTCGCGGGAATTCTCGTGTATGGACTGTTCCGCGAGGGGCAACTCAATGCGATATACGAAAGCCGGGCGAAGGTCGTTGCTGCATTGCTCTTCTTTGCGGGCTCGTTCGCGATTGCCGCGTGGCTCGAGTCGCACGGGCCGCTCAATACGCGCTATGTCGTTCACAACGGCGCATTGATGCCGGCCGAAGTGGTGCTCGTCATCGTCTTCGCGGGGCTCGCGGTTCCCGCGCGATTCGCGGCATTGTCGACTCGTCTCGGCAACTCGGCGCTGTCCATCTTTGCGATTCACGTCCCGATCTTTCTGGTTCTCATGAAAGTATTGAAGCTGCTTTCGATCGGAAAGTCGCCGCTATGGTGCGCTGCGCATTTCTCCGAATGCGTCGCGGCGTCGAAAGAAGTCATACCGAGCATGGCGACGTATCCGCTGTATCTGATCGGGACGGTCATCGCGGCTGTGTACTTTCAGGAGCGGCTGGTCGCGCCGTTAAGAGACTGGATTCGCGGCCGATTCCTCACGACGCGGCCGCGCGCACCGGCAGCCGGCGCCAGAAGTCTTTGAGAGAACTTTCGCCGCCGCTCAGAAGCTCGCAAACGAATGCACGAGCCGATTAAAGGCGCCCGCGTTCGACACATTCATGCCGTGTGACGCGCCCGCGATTGTCTGCTTGTCCGCGTAATCGATCCACTCCGCGAGCTTCTCGACGTTGTTGCGGAACATACGCGGGCTCCGTTGGCCCTCGATCAACAGCGTTCTGCATTGGATGCTACGCGCGGCCTCACGCGAATACGCGGGCAACGGATCGCGAAACTGCTTCGGCAAAGTCGCTGCGTTATCGGCGGCCATCGTGCGAAACGCAATCGAACTCTTGCGCCACGAGCCCGGCGCACTCACGGAGTCGACGAAAAGCTCGAGCCCCGCTTCGATCTCGCCGCCTTCGATCAACTCCGCCACGCGCGCGCGCAGCGCATTCGTCGCGGCCGGCAGCGCGGCCTCGGCCATGCCGTCCATCTGCAACGGACCGCCCGGATCGGCGAGCGTCAGCGTCTTGACAAGCCGCGGATGCTCGCGCGCCATGTGAAATGCGACGCAGCCGCCGCGCGAATGCCCGACCAGATGCACGGGCGCGATGTCGAGCGCCTCGATGAATTCCGCGAGTTCGGCGACATGCGTCTGCCAGCCGAATTCGCCCTGAATGCACGCCTCGCTCGCCGGCCAATAGTGGCTCAGGCTCACGGAGATGCAGCGAAAATGCTCCGACAGCGCCGCCGTCTGCGCGCTCCAGTAGCGGTAGTCGCACAGCGAGCCGTGCACGAAGACGAGCGGCTCACCCTGTCCGCACTCGACGTACGGCACGCAAATGCCCGACGCGATCGTCGCAAACGACAGCTCGGGCGCGGCTAGCAGGGAGAAATCGGTTCGGGCGTTCATACACTGGCTCCTTTGCCAGCACTATGCCGCACGTCAACATTTAAGAAAATCGCGTAATATTGATGGAATCCATCTACTTTTCTGATACCTCGCCTTGAAAGCTCTTGATCTCGACGTCATGACGATGATCGTCGCCGTGGCGGACGCCGGCAATATCAGCCGTGCGGCCGAAGTCGTGCACCGCTCGCAGTCGGCGGTAAGCATGCAGATCAAAACGCTTGAAACCGCGCTCGGCAAGCCGCTTTTCGTGCGCAAGCCGAGAAGCGTCGTGCCCACGCAAGACGGCGAAGTGCTGCTCGCCTACGCGCGCCGCATGCTGGCGTTGCGCGACGAAGCGTGGGCCGCCGTGGTCCGGCCCGACGTGACCGGCCGCGTGAGCATCGGCGTGCCGGACGACTACGCGTCGTCGTTGCTGCCGCCCATCCTCAAGAAATTTTCCGCGACCTATCCGAAGGTTGAGATTCGGGTGGTCGGCCTGCCGAGCGTCGCACTCGCGCCGATGGTGAAGGACGGTTCGGTCGATCTCGTCTGCGCGACGCGCGTGAAGGGTTTGGCAGGAGAGTTTCTGCGACTCGAGCCGATGGTGTGGGCCGCGTCGCCGAGCGCGCACGACATCTGGCGTGAAAGGCCCTTGCCGATCGCGGTGTTCTTGCCTGGCAGCGTCGCGCGCGAAAATGCGATCCGCAGCCTCGAACAGGCGCGAATCAGCTATCGCACGTCGTATGAAAGCCCGAGCCTGATGGGACTCGTGTCGATGGCCGAAGCCGGTCTCGCCGTCGTTCCGCTCGCGCAATGCGCCGTTCCCGCGCACTTCGCGCTGCTCGGCCAGGCGCAGGGCTTGCCCGAAATCGCGGCGCTCGAAGTGGTGCTCGCGCGCAGCACGGCATCCAAACGCCCACCCTGCGATTTTCTCGCGGAGAAGATCATTGCGGAGTTGAGGCGCTAGGTCGTCGTTCGCGCGACGAGTGTATAAAGTGAGCTACATGTCGCGCAAAACCGAAGCCGCTCATTGCCATGAACACGCCTTCTCGCGAATCATCCGGCACCTTGTGGTCCGCCATCGTGCGCCAAACCGCGCATGCACTGGCTTGCGGCGCGTTGCGTCGCATACAGACGCGCCTCGTGACGATTGAAGACGGCGGCGTGCGGTTCCTGATCCGCCAAGTGTCGAGCCTCGAACGCAAGGAGCAGCACGCGCAACAACGCAAGACGGAATCGTCCAGCAATCGCGCAGCCAATCCTTTTCTGCCCTGCGAGCCCGATCTCTTCGTCGCCGATTTATCGGACACGCATCTCGTCCTGCTCAACAAGTTCAACGTCATCGACCACCATCTGCTGATCGTGACGCGCCGCTTCGAGTTGCAGGAAAACCTGCTGAATCCAGCGGATTTTCGCGCGTTATTCGATTGCATCACGCAGTTCGAGAGCCTCGGTTTTTACAATGGCGGCCCGGCTGCCGGCGCGAGTCAGCCGCACAAGCACTTGCAGATCGTGCCGCTGCCACTCGACGAAAGCGCGCCTCATCTGCCGATCGAGCCGTTGCTCGCGGCCGCGCGCAACGACGGCGCGGTCTGCACTGTGCCCGGCCTCGGCTTTGTGCATGCGTTCGCCGCGCTTGATGAGAAGCTCGCGGATAGGCCGCAGGAACTGGCCCGCATTGCGTTCGATACGTATCTGCGTTTGCTCGACTCGAGCGGTTTGCACGCTGTGGATGTGGACGGCGAAGCGCGGCAGTCGGCGCCCTACAACCTGCTCGTCACCACGCGATGGATGATGCTCGTGCCGCGCTCTGTCGAAAGCACTGAGGGCATCGCAGTCAACGCATTGGGGTTTGCCGGTTCTCTTTTTGTGAGGAACGATGCGCAGATGCAAACGATCACGCGGCTCGGTCCAATGAATGTGCTGCAACGCGTTGCGGGAACGATTGCAGCGTAGACGTTGCATGCAAGCGGACGCAACTGAACGCGAAACGTCTACCCGAACCGCTCGACCCGAAACGGACGCGCATCCGCAAAAGGCTCTACGCCCGTCATCATTTCGGCGAGAAGCCGCCCGGTCACCGGACCGAGCGTCAATCCATGATGGTTGTGGCCGAAACAAAACCATAGACCTGTATGACGCGGCGCCGGTCCGATGATAGGCCGCATGTCCGGCGTGCACGGACGCAAGCCGAGCCACGGGTTCGCATCGAGCCGCTCGCCGAGTCCAAACACCGACTTCGCCGAGCGCTCCGCGCGTTCGAGCTGAATGCCGGTCGGCTTCGCGTCGCGCCGCGCGATCTCGACGCCTGTGGTGAGCCGCAAGCGCCCTTGCATTGGCGCGACCACGTACCCTTGTTCGGAGTCGACGTAGGGCATGGACAGCATGGGCTTCGTCGGCCGATAGTGCATGTGATAGCCGCGTTTTGCGCGCAGCGGAATGCGATAGCCGAGCGGTTCGAACACCTGGTCGGACCACGGACCGAGCGCGACCACGACCTCTTTTGCACTGATGCTGCCCGCCGATGTCCGCACGGTCCACGCGCCCGCTTGTGCTTGCAAGGTCGTCGCATCGCCGGTCAACAACGTGCCGCCGTCCTGTTCGAAGAGACGCGCGTAACCCTTCGTCAACGCCCCCGGATTCACGATGCTTTTCGGGTCCTGCCAGTGCAGCGCGCCGCAGAATCCATCCGCGAGACCGGGCTCGTGCGTCGCCAATACCGTTGCATCGAGCGCGACCACGCGCAGTCCATGCGTTCGCGCGATGGCCTCGGCGGCCGCCGCATTGCGCGCGAATTCCGCGGGCGTGCGAAACGCCTCCATCCAGCCTTTGCTGATCGCGAGATCCGCGAGACCGGCACGGTCGATCAACAGATCGTGCTCCGCGACGCTTTGACGAATCAGCGGCAGCATGTCACGCGCGGCGCTCATCAGCCGCTCGGGCGACGACTCCCACCAGAAGCGCGCGAGCCAGCCCGCGAACGACGGCAACGCGCGATAGTCCCAGTAAAGATCCGTCGACTGGTTGCGCGCATAGCGCAGCAGCGTGTCGAGATTACGCGGAAATGCGTAAGGCACGACCGACGACGACTCGATCAGCCCGGCGTTGCCGAAACTGGTTTCCTCGCCGGGCGCACGCCGGTCGACGAGCGCTACACGCCGGCCCCGGCTCTGCAAATGCAGCGCAGCCGACACGCCGACGATCCCGGCGCCCAGCACGATCACATCGAAATCCATAAGCTCGCTCTGCTGGCTACGCAATACATTACTTCGCGATGATGTCGCGATTGAAGTACTTCTGCGAAAGCGCGCTGAGCGTGCCGTCTTTCTTCAGCGCCTCGAGCGCCGCGTCGACCTTCTTCGCGAGCGCCTTGTCGCCCTTGCGCAAGCCGAAGCCGGTTCCTTCGCCGAGCGTGGCGGGATCGCTGAGCGGCTGACCGGCAATCGCATAGTCGTGGCCGGCCGGCTTCTTCAGGAAGCCGTCTTCCACCGTTTGCGTTTCCTGCACCGCGGCGTCGAGCCGGCCCGCGACGAGATCGGTGTACACCTGGTCCTGATCCGCGTACGAGACGACCGAGACGCCCGCGTTCGCCCAATGCGCCTTCAGAAAATCTTCCTGCGACGAACCTTGCAGCACGCCGACCCGCTTGCCCTGCATGCTCTTCACATCCGGCATCAGGCCCGAGCCGCGCTTCGCGACCATCACGATCGGCACGATATAGATGGGCCGCGTGAAGTCGATGGTCTGCTTGCGCTTGGCCGTGATGTTCATCGCCGAATTGATGACGTCGAACTTGCGCGCCTGCAACGCGGGAATCAGGCCGTCGAACGCGTTTTCGACCCACTCGCATTTCACGGCCATCTTCGCGCACACCGCATTGCCGACGTCCACGTCGAAGCCCTGCAATTGACCCGTGGCGGTCTTGCTTTCGAACGGCGGATAGGCGGCTTCAATGCCGAAGCGCAACGTGTTCTGGGTTTCCGCGCTGGCCGTGCCGACGGAGCCGACAGCACCGGCCACAACAGCAGCGGCGACGAAAAGAGAGAGTTGGAGCTTGCGGAGCATGGTGGTTCCCTGTCTGTTGGGGATCGCGAATCAGCGGCACGAATGGGCGTCGCCTGTCTGCCTGGAGAGGCCGCGCGAATGTCGGTGAAAACCCGCGTCCGCGCCCTCTCTGGAACAACAGTCTATTCTGGACTCGGGCAAAAGCAAGCGATTTTCAAAATAAAAGTCCAGTCTGGACTTTTTGACTTTAGAATGGCCGTGACGCGGGATACCGGCAAACGTTGCGGAGAGCAGGCACATGAGCACGACACATACGGACAAAGCGATTCCACTGATCGTCGACGAAGAAACCGTTCGCAAAGCGCTACCGCATCTCGACGTGCGCGGAGCCTTGACGCGGATGTTTCGTGCGCTCGCGAACGACGCGGCCGTGCAGCCGCCGCAAACGCTCACGCTCTTTCCGCGCGGCGCGGGCGACTTCATCACGTACCTCGGCGCGATGTCCGACGCGCAGGTGTTCGGCGCGAAGCTGTCGCCCTACATCGTGACCGGTTCGCAGCCGGTGATCACCGCGTGGACCGCATTGATGTCGATGCAAACCGGCCAGCCGCTCATGTGGTGCGATGCGGGGCTGCTGACCATCGAGCGAACGGCCGGCACCACGGCGCTCGCCGTCGAGCATATGGCGCCGCCCGGCGCGCGCACGCTGGCGGTCGTCGGCGCAGGCGCGGTGGCGGAGGCTCATATTCGCCATCTCGCGGCGCTGAGGCCGTGGACTGCCATTCGCGTCTTCTCGCGCGATCTGAAGGATGACGAGATAACGCAGAAGAAAATCACGGCGCTCGATGAGCGCATCCATATCTGCACGCGCATTGAAGATTGCGTGGCAGACGCCGACGTCGTCGCGCTGTGCACGTCGTCCGGTACGCCCGTGCTGGCGGACGGGATGCTCGGCAAGCCCGCGCTCATCACATCGATCAGCACGAACGCGGCAAACGCTCACGAGGTCCCGCCCGCGTGGATTCCCGCAATGGACGTGTACTGCGACTACAGACAAACCACTCCGGCAAGCGCGGGCGAAATGAAACTGGCCATTGAGCAGCACGGCTGGCAAGCACGCAACGTGGCGGGCGATCTGCCCGAACTCGTCGCCGGTATCGCGGCGCGGCCGTCCTATGAGAAGCACGCGTTTTTCCGCTCGATTGGGCTTGGACTCGAAGACGTGGCAATCGCATTCGAACTCTTCAGGCATCTGACCGCGCAATAGCGTCTATGCAGCGATGCCGCCTAAGCGGCCGCACGCGTCGCTCATGGCAAAATGACGCGCGAGCCGACGCGTTGTAGCCTCTGCGAAACCGGAACCCACCTGCCCTATGCGAAAGACCAAGACAACGGCCACGCGCCGCCTGCTTCTGGATCGATACAGCCGTGTCGCGGACGGCATCGCGCTGCTTTTTTTCCCCTACGTCGAGATCGTCATTCACGACCTGCACAGTCAGACGGTCGCGTACATCGCGAACAATCTGTCCAAGCGCGAGATCGGCGACGAGTCCGCGCTGGAGGAAATCGATCACACGGTCGAGTCCGGCACGATCGGGCCTTATGAAAAGATCAACTGGGACGGCAGGCGCATGCGCTGTGTGAGCACCGTGCTATTCGACGACGCGGACGTGGCGGTCGGCGTGATGTGCGTGAACTACAACATCGCCGTGTTCGAGGACGTCAAGCATGTGATCGACCGCGTGATTTCAGGCGCGGGCGTGGTTAAGCAACCCGAGGAACTCTTCAAGGACGACTGGCAGGAGCGCATCAACACGTTTCTTCACGCGTGGCTCCAGGAGCGTCAACTCGCGCTGAATTCGCTGACGCGCGACCATCGACGCGAACTGGTGGAAGCGTTGTGGGCCGAAGGCGCGTTCAAAGGCAAGAGCGCGGCGAACTATGTGGCGAGCGTGCTGGGAATGGGCCGCGCCACCGTCTATCAGCATATCCGCGATCTGCGCGGCGCGGCCGCGTAAGTGGGCGTATGCAGCGCGCTATTCGACCAGATCGCGGTTGTGCGCGGCGGCAGCCGCGGCGGCGTAGTGAGCGCTGTCGGCAGGCGATGAGCTAATCGCGCGAGCGCGCCGCGCCGGGCCAAAGATTCGCGCAACAGGCGTCGTACCAAACCGCATCGTCTCTAAAGAAACAGCAGTCCCCGGCAGAAAGCGCCAGACGAGCAGCAGCAGCGCCAGCACCGCGGGACACCAGCGCAAATCGGTCGGCACCGTTTCGCGGTGAGCGAGCCGCGTATCGAGCATCGCGTCGCGCAACGACTCCGCGTCCATCAAACGCCGATAACCGAAGCCGACCTGCCCGGCCACCGCGCTCAAATAATGCCCTTGCAACGCGGACCGTTCCTCGTGACTGGCCGCATGAGCCGCAGACGCATGCATCTGCGGAACCTGCACGACCTCGTCCGCCTGCCAGTAGCCGATGCGATTGCCGTGCGCGTCACTGCGCGGAATCGGCGCCGGCTGATCGCCGCCGACGCCGATCAGCCAGCCCTTCACGTGCGCGGGATTGATGTCCTGCTTGAGTGCATCGGAGGGCAGCAGCGGCGGCGCTTCCTGGCCATCGGTGACGAAGACGACGGCCGTGCTGTCGCCAATCTCCTGCGCCACGCGAACCGCCGAATAAACACCGCCCTCGGCGATGCGGCTGTAGTTCGTCCAGCGCATGTGCCCGTCGATCCGATCGAGCGACGCCAGCAGCGCATCGTAGTTGCCGCACACTTCGACGGGCGGCAGCAGCAGAAAACTACGCTGCCCGGTGAACGCGCTCCAGCCGATTTTCGACCCGCACGGCAGTTGCCCGAGCGCCTCGCGCATCGCCGCACGCGCGAACACGAGCCGGCTCACCGGCGCACCGTCGAGCATCGCATCTTCTACGTTCATGCTCTGCGTAATATCGAATGTGACGATGTAGCTCGACGTATTGCGCGGCAACGCGACCGGCGGCATCGCAAGCGCGAGAATCAGCAGCACGAGCGCGGCTGCCGTCATCCAGTGACGTCCGGTGAAAAAGCCTCGCATGGATGCGCGCAGGCTCACGGCAAGTCCCTGCTTTCGGGGTCGCGCACCTTGATGTCGTGCTGCTCCTTGACGTCAGGCGCACTTGACGCGGAACGCGTCTCGGGCGCGAGCCACAACGCACGTTCGAGGTTGTAGCGCGCGTCCCAATCGTCGGGTGCAATGCGCAGCAGGCTTCGATAGCGGGCTTTCGCTTCCTCGACCATCGCAAGCGATTCGACCGCGCCCGCAGGGCTATGTCCGATGCCCTGGCGCAGATACAGATTGCCGAGATCGAACAGCGCAGCGCGTCCAGTGTCGCTCTCGGGTTGCTCGCGAATCAGCGACTCGAAGAGAGGACCCGCCGTGTCGTAAGCGCCCTCTTTCGACAGCGCGATCGCGCGCGCGAGTCTGACTTGCGGCGCGTCGTCCATGCTGCCGGCGCTGCGCGGCGCCTGCTTCGCGGCTGCCTTGCCGGCGGTAGCGGTAGCGCTGGCGGCCACGACCTGGTTCACCTCCTCCGCGTGACGCAACCGCAGCCCGTCATAAGCGGCCACCGCTGCGCAGCACAGCGCGACGGCCCCGAAGATGACATGCACCGACGCGCGCTTCATGCCCACACCCGAACCTGAAAGAACCGCAATGCGATGAGCAGCACGCAACTCGCAAGCGCTGCCGCCAAGCAATACGAACTCAGATCCTCGCGCGGCAAACGCTCGACGAACGTCGTCTGCGCATTCTGCTGCCGGTTGATTTCGGCCATCGCGTCCCTCATTGCTTTTGCATTACCCGTCTGGAACAAACGATAAGGTGTCTTCAGCGAAAGAAAATAGCGGTGCAATTCCGCTTCCGCCGACGACTCGCTCGCCGGCACCTTCGCATTCAGGTCGGGACTGTAAATGCTGCTTCGCAAGTAGATGAAGTAGAGCGCGATGTCATTGCGCAGCAGGCCGTCTTCAATCAGTTGACGCACACGCGCGTTCAGCTTCGCGCCGCCGTCGGAGACGAGCACGATTGCGCGGCGGCTCGACGAATGTTGCTGATTGAATTCGCCGATCGCAGTCAGCAGCCCGAGATCGAGTTGCGTGTCGGGCATGCCGCGGCCCACGCTCGTACCGGCGATGGCGGCGTCGATCGCGCGATGGTCGTACGTGAACGGCATCGCCAGCAACGGGCTCGTGCCGAACATCATGAACGCGAGCCGGTCGTTCGGCCGCTGCGCGACGAACTCCGTCAACGAAGCGCGCGCCACCTTGTTCTTCGATTCGCCCGCGCTGACCTCAACGCCCTTGCTGTTGATCGGCTCGTCCATGCTGGCGCTGCGGTCCATCAGAATCAGAATCTGCGCGCCGCTGCCCGTGCGCAATACCTCGCGATGCGAGCGCCCAGGACCGGCCAGACCGACGACGATCGCGAGCATCGCCAGCACGGCGCTGCCCTGCGCGACGGCGCCGATCCAGCGTCCCGCGCGATCGTCCGGCAGCCACGCGATCCACGAAAACGCGAGCGTGTCGGCGCGGCGCGGCAGCAGCGGCAGCAATGCGAGCGGCAGCAGCGCGAGCAGCCAGGGATGAGCGAAGTCGAGCGCCATATTGTTCATCGCTGATGACGCTGTTCCGCGCGATACAGCGCCTCGCACAGCGTCTTGAGCGGATAGGCCTCGGCGGTCGACGCGCGCACGAAAAAGCGTTCCGCCGATTGCCGGTAGAACTGCTCCAGTTGCGCGCGCAACGGTTGCAAATACGGCGCCCGCGCGAACAGCGCCGGCAGCGAACCGCCATGCACGACATGACCCGCCGTTTCGTTCAACGCGCGATGCAGGCAAAGCCACGCATCCGTGGAGGCATCCATGCGCGGCTCGGGGTCGCGCTGCGCGCGTTGCATACGCCGCATTTGCCGCCACGCGCGCGCGAACGGCAGCCGCGCCGACTCGCGCGCATTGCGCCACCACCACCAGCCGGCCCACGAGAACAAGGTCAGCAACGACAAGCCCGCAGCGATGCCGGCCTGCCGGCGCAGCGGCGCAGTGGACAGCGGCAAAGCCTGGCGGTCGGGCCGCAGCGCTTGCAGATCGCCGGCATTGAACGGATTCGCAGGCGTCGCGGGACCGATGCTGATCGGCCACTCGGCGACGCGCAGCGTCGCGCCCGACGACGACGGCAGCGTCAACGCGGGCAACGCAATCTGCGTGAGCGCGGTCGGCACGTTGACGAGCTGATAGTCGATCGCCATCCAGCGGCGGCCCTCGTCGTCGGTCTCGGTGCGAACGCGCCGGCGCTCGAGCCACGTATCGGTGCGGCCGAGCGAAGGCGGCGTCACCGAGCCAATCTCGCGGTCGCCGTCTTGCAGCAGTATGCGTTGCGTGAGGACATCGCCGAGCAGATAGCCGAATGCGCGCGGCTCCTGCACGGTCGGCTGGAATACGGCGCCGCTCGCGGCTGCTGCGTTCGTGGACGGCAATAGCGAAGGCAGCAGCACGATAGCGACGATCGTCGCGGCCCGTATGCGGCGTAGCGTTCCCCCGAATCTCATGCAACGGCCTCCAGAAAGTGGCGCGACATGGCCTCCGGATCGAAAGCGCTTTCGATAAAAAACGGCTGGATCGCGCGCTTGCCGAACATCTGCGAGAGTTCGCCGCGGCGTGTTGCAACGCCTTCGCGCCAACGCTCCCGCACGCCGGCGCTCAGCCACAGCGTGCGCCGCGCGCCGGACTCGGCATCGCTGACCGCGAGCAGCGGACCGCCCGCGGGCGGCACGGTCTCCGCTGCGTCCCATATGACGATTGGCACGACGTACGAATGCACCAGCAAGTCGAGCGCGGCGGGTAAGGCCGCGAGCGGCCAGTGGAAATCGGAGACGATAAAGACCAGCGCCTGACGGCCCGCCAGCGTCGACGCGACGCGCCGCAGTGCGTCCGCACTTTCGCCGACGTCATTCGACGCCGCGCTCTCACTCCCGCGCAGCATCGTCGCGAGCAGATTGCCGATGCCGCGGCCCGAGCGCGCCGGCATGAAAAGATCGTCGCGTGAAGCATGATCGAAGGCGAGCATGCCCAACGGATCGCCCACACGAAACGCGCTATAACCCAATGCCTCGACGAAATCCGCGGCCACCTCCAGTTTCGTTTGACGGCTGCCGAAGCGCATCGACGCGGACACATCGACAAGCACCTGCACCGGCACCGCCGCGCGCTGCAAATGCACCCGCACGAGCCATTCGGAGCGCGCCGCGCGCACGCTCGCCCGCAGATCGAGACGGCGCGGATCGGGATAGTCGAAGAGGCGCCCGTGCATCGCGAATTCCTGGCCAGCGCCGAAGCTCGATCCACGATGCGAGCCGGGCCGAACGCCCGATGAGCGCATCGGCAAACGGTAGTGGAATTCCGCTATCTCGTTCATCGCTCAAGGCACCGCCAGTCTGCCGACGATCTGCGTCATCAACGCCTCCGAGAGTTCCTGGCGGCGCAATTCGTAGATCGGCGTGAAGAACACGCGGTGGCCCAGCGCGGGCAGCAGCACCGCGTGAATGTCCTCGGGAATCAGATGCGTGCGGCCCGCGAGCCACGCGACCACACGCGCCGCGCGCAAGAGCGCGCTCATCCCGCGCGGACTCGCGCCCGCCAGGATGAGCCGCTCCATGTCCACGCCGTCGAGCGCGATGCCGAAGCGCTGCGGCGTTTCGGTAGCCTGCCAGATGTCCAGCACGTAGCGCTCTATCGTCTCGCTCGATTGCACGCTGTGCTGGATCGCCGCGCCGATCTGGTTCAACTGCTCCCACGGCACGATGGCCGGAGAAAGACGCGCGAGCAGCCGGTCGACGTCGTGATAGTCGGCATCGAACACGAGCGCGCGGCGCACCTCGGTGTCGTCGGGCGTCGGCATGCCGAGTTCGAAGAGAAAACGGTCGCGCGCCGCCGACGCCAGTTCGAACGTCTCTTCCTTCTCGACCTTGTTGCGATCCGCGAACACCGTCATGTGCGGAAAACGATATTCGCGGTCGAACGCCCACACCGAACGCTCGGCCATCGCACGCAACAGCAGCGACTGCACCTGCGGACGCGCTCGATTGATCTCGTTGAAGAAGAACGTGGTGAGCCGCTCGCCGTGCCGCAGAAGCGGACCGGGATCGATACGCGGCCTGCCTTCGGCATCGACATAGGTGTGATAGACGAGATCGCCCGGCATCAGATCGATCGTGCCTTCGACGCGCTCGAACTCGCCGCCCACCACGCGCGCAAACGCGCGCAACACGGTCGTCTTGCCGACGCCGACGCCGCCTTCGAGCAGCACATGGCCGCGCGCAAACAGCGCCACGGTGATGAGCCGGATCACCTGCGACTGGCCGATCACCGCGCCCGCGACTTCTTCCTCGATATGCAGCGCGTGCAGACGCCAATCCTGAAGCTGTTCGCTGGAACCCATCGGTGCAATCTCCTATGGCGGGCACACACCGCGCCGCCGGCAAGAAAAACGCTTCACGCGGATGCGTCGTCGACTGCTTTTAACAGAACCTTCGATCTTCCCGGCGACGGCACGAACCCCGCATACTCGCGCTCCAGATAAGCTGCGGCCTCCTCGAGCAGGAACTGCCGGAAGATCATGCAGGTCGGCGAAAGCTGCTTGGCGCGCAAATGCACGATCTGCCACGTCCGCTCGATCGGCGTGCCGTTCACATCGAGCAGGGCGAGTTCGCCGGTACGCAGTTCGAGCAGCAGCGTATGCAGCGAAATGAGGCTCACGCCCATGCCCGCGATCACCGCCTGCTTGATCGTTTCGTTACTGCCCAGCGTGACGACTTTCGCGGGCGTGAACAAATGCTGGCGGAACATTTCCTCCGCGGCCATGCGCGTGCCCGAACCGGGCTCGCGCACCAGAAACGTATCGCCGCGCAGCTCCTGCAAATCGAACCGTTGTGCGCCGACGAGCGGATGATCGACCGGCGCGATCACCACTTGCGGATGCCATGCGAGCGGCTCGGTCGTCGTGTCCAACTCCGGCGGCGGCCGGCCCATGATCGCGAGATCGATCGCGTTGTCCTGCAACAGACGCAATAGCGCGTCGCGATTGCCGACCGAAAAGTGAACGTCGACTTTCGGGTAGATGCGCGAATACATCGCGAGCAGCTTGGGCGCGAAATACGTCGCGGAACTGACGATGCCCACCGCGATCGAGCCGCTGTCGGCCTGCTTGAGCGAGGTCATCGCATCTTCGGCGTCCTTGATCTCGCCGAGAATGCGGCTCGCGTGATGGCTGAACTTCTCGCCGGCCTCGGTCAATGCGAGCTTGCGCGCAATCCGTTCGAACAGACGCAGGCCCACGGCTTCCTCGAGTTGATGAATCTGCATCGACACGGCCGGCTGCGTCAGATGCAACTCCTCGGCCGCGCGCGCGAAGCTCGTATAGCGGCTCGCCACGACGAAAATCTGCAACTGACGCAGCGTGAGCGAGCGGATGAAATTCAAGGCCATGCGCCGCTACCGGCTCGCGCGCGGCGCGTTCGACGGCGTGACGGGCTCGTTCGGCGAACGCGGCGCGTTGTTCGGCGCGCCAGGCGCGTTCGGTGCATTCCCCGGCGGCGTCAGCTTGCGCAACACAGCCTGAAAACTGAGCGCGCGGCTTTGCAGCGGATGCGCGAAATCGTTGTTGGCGCCCGGCACTTCCGTGCGAATCATCGCGACCTGGCCCGGCACCGTACTCGCGATCAGAAACGTATAGCGCTTGCCCGTGTATTGCGGAAAACGCGCGGCGTTGGGATCGTCGAGATACGGCTGCACGACGATCTGCTGCGCCTTCACCGCCTTGCCGCCGATCTGGCTCGTCACCGTTTCGATCTTCGGCCCGGCGGCGAGCGCGAGCCGCAGGCGCTGCTGGAAATAGCGGCGTTTTCCGCCCGTCAACTGCTCCATCTCGGCGATGTCGCGCTCGAGAAAATAGATGATGACGGGATTGCACTGCAAGCCGCCGTTCGGCAACGGAACCGCGCCGCGTTTATCGGACACCTGGGCGTCGCCCTTCGCATTGTCGGCGCTCGTCACGAGTACCTTGACGGTGTCGCTGCCGTGCGCGGACGCGTCGGAGCTGAGCAACGCGTAGTCGAGTTCGGTTTGCTGCTCGACGCCGTGCAGATGATCGGTCGTAAAGATGAGGCGCTCGGCGGGCGAAATATCGCTCGCGCCCGGCGCGGATGCGGGTGCAGGCGTGGCCGCTTGCGCGTTGGCTACAACGACGCCCATCGCACCCATTGCGCCCGTCACGCATGCGATGCTCGCGGCGCACGCCGCGAGCACGCGCCGCCTGCCGTTGCTGATACCGCCGCTCACGCCGTCGTCAGGAATACCGCCGGGAAACCCACCACACTCCGCCGTCATGGCGACGCGTCCGCGGGTTTGCCCGCCGGTGCGTCGACCGGTTTCAGCAGCGGCACTTCATAGCTCGTGAGAATGCTGTCGATCTTGTCATGGTTCGCGCCGATCCATTGATCGACCTTGTCCTTCCACGCTTTCTCGCCGTAGCGCACGCCCATCGAAATCGTATAGTCGAAGCGGATGCCCGGCGTGGCCGGGAACGGCACGAGCTTCACCGAATCGCCGGAGCGCTTCGCGAAGTAACCGGCAATCGGCCCCCACAGAAACACCACGTCGACATTGCCCGCCTGCAGATCGCGTTCGATCATCTGGCCGGGATATTCCTGCGGGTCGCCGCTTTGCACCTGATACGACACCGCCTGATCGATCAGGTTATGACCGAGCAGCCAGTCGACGGCAGGCGTCTGCGTGAAGATGCCGAAACGCAGCTTATGAAGTTGATCGGGCGGCAGCTTGAGCAGATCGTCGGGCGTATTGATGCCGGCCAGTTCGGGCCGCTTCTTGAACACCATTGCATAGGTCGAGCGCAGATAGGGCTGCGTGGTCGATGTCATGTCGTAGCCTTTCGGCACGCCGATGATCAGATCGCATTTGTACGCGCCGGTATCGGCCACCTTCTCGCGCAACGTATGGCGCACGAAGCCCATGCGCTGCGGAAAATACGTGTATTCGAGCTTGTAGCCGAAGTCGCTCGCCATCTGGCTCGCGATGCGGTTCTCGTAACCTTCGCCCTTGTTGTTCGACAGGGGCATGTTGTTCGGGTCCGCGCAGACGCGCAGCACGCCGTCGGCGCCGTCGTTGTTGGGCAGCGCCTCGCCCTGGGCGCGCACTGCGCCGCTTGCGAGCGCCGCATAGCAAAGCGCGCCTGCCACGAGCGCCGCATGCACGTGCATTGAATGACGATGACGCATCGATCACCTCCTGAAGTAAAGCCGCACGCTATTTTGCGTCGATGGCCTGCAGATCGCCGGGCTTGATCTGCCCGTCCGAACGCCCTTTCAGATAGGCGTAAAGGTTCTCCCAGTTCTTTTGCATCATCTGGCTGGAACTGAAGTCGGGCATGCCTTTCTCGACCCGCCCGCCAAACACGGTGCGATGAAACTCGTTCTTGTCGAGCGTCTTGAACGCCTCGACGAGCGACGGCCCCACCATGCCCTGCTGCTGCGCGCCGTGGCAGCGTTCACAGGCAAGCGCGCGCCAGGTCTTCCATCCTTGCAACGTGTTGCTGTCCACCTTGCTGCCGTCGACCACCTTGTACGCCACCTGGGCAATCGCGGGATTGGTCTGAGCGTACGCGACAGGCAGCACGACGAAAAGGACCGGCAACGCCGCTCCCAACAAGATTGATCGGCCTTTCATATGCAGATGTCTCCTCGATCCTCGGGAAAGGGCCGCGCCGGCTGCTTCGTGCAGCGACGCGGACCCATGACTCAATTGAACCAACTGTTATTGAACCAGCCGTTGATTAACCGCCGGCACCGCCCGGAATGGCGAACACGAACAGCGTGCCGCCGAGCGCCGTGTACTTCGCGAGTTCGCGATAGCCGCCCACTGCGCCCAGACCTTCCGTCGACTTCTCGAGTCCTGCCGCCATGCCGATGCCGGCCCAGCCGCCGATGCCCGAGTACACGCCCACGTATTGCTTGCCCTGATACTGATACGTGAACACGTTGCCGATGATTCCCGACGGCGTCTTGAAGCGCCACAGTTCCTTGCCGTCCTTGATGCGGACTGCCTTCAGGTAGCCTTCGAGCGTGCCGTAGAACGCGATGCCGCCAGCGGTGGCGAGCGCGCCCGACCACACCGAGAACTTCTCCGGCTTGGACCAGACGATCTTGCCCTTCGCCGCATCCCACGCGATGAAGTTGCCCATCGCGTTGTTCTCGTTCGGACCCGGATACATCGACAGCGTCGCGCCCACATACGGCTGACCCGACACGTAATCGACATCGAACGGTTCGTAGTCCATGCAAACGTGATTCGTCGGCACGAGGAAGAGGCTCGAGTTCGGGTCGAACGCCGCGGGCTGCTGGTCCTTCGAGCCGAGCGCCGCCGGACAGATGCCCTTCACGTTGTGATCCGAACCGGCTGCCTGCGTCGAATACGCCGCGTTGCGAATCGGCTTGCCGCTCTTCAGGTCCACGCTGTCCGCCCAGTTCACGGCCGGATCGTACTTCTGCGCGACGAGCAGTTGGCCGCTCTCGCGGTTCAACGTGTAGCCGAAGCCGTTGCGGTCGAAGTGAACGATGGCGGGCACCTTCTTGCCGTCGATGGTCAGATCCGACAGGATCATTTCATTGACGCCGTCATAGTCCCACTCGTCGTGAGGCGTCATCTGATAGACCCACTTCGCCATGCCGGTATTCAGATCGCGGGCCATGATCGACATCGACCACTTGTTGTCGCCGGGACGCTGCGTCGGGTTCCATGTGCCCGGATTGCCGGTGCCGTAGTAGACAAGGTTGAGCTTCGGGTCCCACGCATACCAGCCCCACGTGGTGCCGCCGCCCAGCTTCCACTGATCGCCCTTCCATGACTTCAGCGACGAGTCTGCGCCAACCGGCACCATCTTGCCGTCGGTGTAGGTCATCGTCTTGTCGGGGTCCATCAGCATGTCCTTGTCCGGGCCCGTGCTAAATGCGGTCCAGACCGGCTTGCCCGTCTTGATGTCGTAGGCGATCAGGCGTCCGCGAACGCCGAACTCGCCGCCCGAGATGCCCGTCAGCACCTTGTCGCCGAATACGTGCGGCGCATTGGTGTTGGTTTCGCCGGCTTTCGGATTGCCGTTCTGCGCGCTCCACACGACGTCGCCGGTTTTCGCGTTCAACGCGACGAGCTTGGTGTCGGCCTGTTGCAGGAAGATCTTGCCGTCGCCATAAGCGAGCCCGCGATTAACGGTGTCGCAGCACATCACGGACACAACCGAGTCGTCCTGTTTCGGCTGGTACTGCCAGATGAAAGTCTGATCCTTGAGGTTGATCGCAATCACCTTGTTAGGGAACGGCGAGTGGATATACATGGTGTCGCCGATCACGAGCGGCGCGCCTTCATGGCCGCGCAGCACGCCGGTCGACATGGTCCATGCGACCTGAAGTTTGCCGACGTTGCTTTCGTTGATCTGCTTGAGTGGGCTGTAGCGGTGGTTGGCATAATCGCCTGCCTGAGCCGCCCAGTTAGACGGACTTTTCATGAGCCCGTCGAGCTGCGAATCGGCCTGTGCAACGATAGAGCTCAAGGCTGCCGACGCGAGGATCGCGAGCCCAAGAACCGTGGTGCGTAAGTTCATGTCTCCTCCAGAATGGTCTTGCTGTTCAACTCACGAATGACCCACGCTACCTCGCAGCACCGGGCGCGCCACCACGGAGCAGGGTAACGATCAACGCCATTCCCGATCGTTGTCGGGTTTTGCGGCGCATGTCGGCCAACGCATATTCCATGCCGATGCGGCAGCGGCGCACAGCGCAGGCGCTGTTACGAGGCGAGCGTCAAACGCCGCGCGGTCACATCGCATCAAGCCGCGCGCGGCGCGTCGGGCGTCGTCGGCCTTGGCATGTGACACGTGGATCAAACGGCAACGGCGGACGATCACGCTCGACGCCGCCCAACTGTGTCACGCCGTGACACCACCGATGCGCGGCATGTGGGACATACTGTGTCATGGCCCGATACGAAGCGTGTCCGTCGCGAGGCAGGCTGCATGCGAAGCGGTTCGCGCGATGCGTCGGGCCATCCGCCAGTCGCATGGCGCATCAATTGCAGCGCAACATGAGGCCGAGCGATCGATTCAACATTGCGATCCGACTTTGCGATCCAACATTTGCGGAGCAGCGATCATGGCAAGCACAGAAAAGGTCTATTCCGACGACGAGATCCAGCAACGTCTCGTCGGTCCGCTACAGCACTGGTACGTCGAAGACGGCTGGTTGCGGCGCAAATACCGCACCGAAGGCTGGAAGGGAACGCTGATGGTGGTAAACGCGGTGGGTCATCTCGCGGAGGCCGCCTGGCATCACCCGGATCTGACGGTCTCCTATGCATTCGTGATCGTGAAGCTCAAGACGCATTCGGCGAAGGGCATCACCGACAAGGACTTCGCGCTCGCCGGCAAGATCGAGTCGTTCATCCAGTGGCAGCCGGCCACCGAGGGCGGTCCACTGGAAGGCACGCCCACCGACGACCAGCGCTTCCGCTATATCAAGTACGACGCGCCGAAGCCATCGCAGGCGCCGGAAACATCGGAAGGCGGTTGACGCGACGCATCGCGCGGCAGCCTGGTACGCCTTTCGCTTGACGTCCTGCGCCGAGCGTCGCGCGATGGCGCTCATGGCCGCGCTCATGGCCGCGCTCGTGGCCACAGTCACAGTCACGGCCACACCAATGGCCGCGTGACGATTCCTCCCGCTCGAGCGCCATCGGGTCACGCATGAACAAGGACACTCGCGATGCAGCTTCACGTTCGCCGCCTTTCGCCTGACGCCACCGTGACGGTCGACGCCCCCGCGCGGCTGCATCTGGGCTTTCTCGATCCGAACGCGTCGCTTGGGCGCGCGTTCGGCAGCGTCGGACTGATGATCGACGGCGGCGGCACTCGCATCGAAGCGCGCTTCGCCGAGCGCGACAGCATTAGCGGCGCGCTATCGGACGCGGAGCGCGAGCGCATCGCGATCTGTCTCGAACGGCTGCATGCCGCGTTCGACCCCACGCCGGTCGCGATCCAGGTCACGCAGATGCCGCGCGCGCACACCGGGCTCGGCTCGGGCACGCAACTCGCGCTTGCGGTCGGCATGGCGTTCGTGCGGCTGCTCGGCCATCTGGCGACGACGGCCGAACTGGCGAGCCTGCTCGGCCGTGGCGCGCGTTCGGGAATCGGCGTGCTCGGCTTCGATTCCGGCGGCCTGCTGGTCGACGGCGGGCCGTCCGGCGATTTGCGGCCGGGCGTGCCGCCGCTACTTGCACGCCAGCCGTTTCCCGAGAACTGGCGCGTGCTGCTCGTCAGCGACACCGCGCGAGAAGGTCTGCACGGCCCCGAAGAACGGCGCGGTCTCGCGGCGCTCGCGCCGTTTCCTCAGCGACTCGCCGCGCATCTGTGCCACCTCGTGCTGATGAAAATCCTGCCGGGCGCCGCCGAACGCAACATCGTGCCGTTCGCGCACGGCCTCACGGAGATGCAGCAGACCATCGGCGAATATTTCGCGCCCGTGCAGGGCGGCGTGTTCACGAGCCCCGGCGTCGAGCGCGCGCTGCGCGCGGTGGCCGCGCAACGCACCGCGGGCATCGGCCAGAGTTCATGGGGTCCGACGGGTTTCGCGATCGTCGGCAGCGCGCGCGACGCCGAAGCCGCGCTCGCCACCGCGCGCGAAGCGACGCGCGGCATGCCGCAGATCGAATGCACGATCGTCGGCGGACGCAATCGCGGCGCCACCGTGCGCTCGAGCGAGGCGCGGCAGCACCACCGCATCGGCGCAGCATGAAGTGCTTTTACTCCGCGCCGCGATTCGTGCACCGGGCGGCTCACGAACGGGCTGCGCGTGCTGGCGATGCCGCAGCACCGCGCGCGACGCGACGCACGTCACGAACTCCCGGACGTCACGAACGCCATCAACGTCACCAGCGTGACGCGCGCCACGACATGCGACTCGCGCAAACAGCATGGCGTACCAGCCCGCGCCTTTTGCGTCCTCTCGACGGGAGCGCGGCTTCTCTCGGCCCTTCCCTTGCGCAATCCACGACATCGCCATTGAAACGAGCCCCCTGCCATGTCCGACACCACTGAAAAACCCGCCGAACGGCCGTACATCCTGCACATGCTGACGGCCACGCCGCAGATGAGCCCCTTCGACGTGAACATGGCCGCCGATGCCGGCTACCAGATCATCGTGCCGTACTGCAACGTCGACGCGGGGATGGTGGCGAACCTTACGCAGGACGCGATCTTTTCGCGCGGGCCGAAAGGCGTGGCGCGCACCGGCATCTTCATCGGCGGACGCGACGTGATGCTCGCCGCCGACATGCTCGACAGCGCGCGCCGGGCAATGGTGCCGCCGTTCGAGGTGTCGGTATTCGCCGACCCGAGCGGCGCGTACACGACCGCCGCCGCGCTCGTCGCGCTCGCCGAGCGGCATCTCGCGAAGGCGTACGGCATGGAACTGGGCGGCAAGCGCGTGCTGATTCTCGGCGGCACCGGCGCGGTCGGGCGTGTGGCCGCGGCGATGGCGGCGTCGCTGGGCGCCGACGTTTGCATCGCCAGCCACACCGACGCGGCGCGCGCCACGCGGGTGAGCGACGAGCTCAATCAGCGCTTCCAGATTGTGACGAAAGGCGTGGGCACGGCGACGTCCGACGAACTGCGCGCCGCGCTCGGCGAGGCCGAGATCGTACTGGCGACGGCTGTCGCCGGCGTGCAGGTGGTGAGCCGCGACGACCTCGCCCACGCGCGCCACCTGCTGATCGCCGCCGATGTCAACGCCGTGCCGCCCGAAGGCATTGCCGGCGTGAACGTGATGAACGACGGCAAGCCGATCGACGGCGTGCCGACTGCGGGCGGCGCGATCGGCATCGGCGCGCTCGCGATCGGCAACGTCAAGTATCAGGTCGAGCACCGGCTTTTCACGCGGATGCGCACCGGCGGCAAGCCCGTGTATTTGAGTTTTCCGCAGGCGTTCGACGAGGCCCGCGCCGTCGCGGCCGGACTCGGCTGAGCGGCGCGCCGTGCGACAGGATCTTGTCATGTCACGCTTGACGGACCACGACCACAACCGCGGCGTGGCGCCGTTGCGGGAGCAGCCATGACGGCGCGTACGTCTTTGGCGCGTGCGCCGTTTGTCGCGGTGGCTGGGCTGTCCGCGCGCATGCTTGCGCAGTCCGCCGCGCGCGCGGGCCTGCGCGTCGTCGCGCTCGATATATTCGGTGACCGCGACACGCGCGAGGCGTCGGAGCTGTGGTTCGACATCGGCGGCGGCCCGTTGTCGATCGACGTCGCGCGGCTCACGGACGCGCTCGCCCGCAGCGCGCGCTTGCCGGGCCTGATCGGCTGGATCGACGGAAGCGGGCTCGAGCCGCTTATCGCGCAGTTGTGCAGCACGCCGGGTCTGCCGCGCTTCATCGGCAATTCCGTCGACGCCAGCGCTCAGGTGCGCGATCCGCGGCGTTTTTTTGCGCTGCTCGACGAGCTGGAGATTCCGCATCCGCAGGTTGCGTTCACACGACCTCGGGAGGCGTACGGCTGGTTGATGAAACGCGCGGATGGCTGCGGCGGGACGCATGTGGAGCCGCTTGCGGCGGTTGCGGCGCGCGACCCGCTCACCCACGACACTCCGCCGCAAGCCTACTTCCAGCGCCAAAGCCGCGGCCGCCCGATGTCGGCGCTCTTCGTCGCCGCGCGCGGCAGCGCTCGCGTGATCGGCTTCGCGCAACAACTCACGTGCAGGATGGGCACGCTGCCCTTCGTGCATGCCGGCTCCATCGGTCCGATCGGCTTGCCGCCGGCCGTCGAAATGCGGGTGCGCGCGGCGATCGCCGCACTGTGCGCCCGAGTCGGACTCGTCGGCATCAACAGTTGCGACTTTTTGCTCGACGGCGAGTCGTTCGAAGTGCTCGAGATCAACACGCGTCCGTCGTCGACGATGACGCTCTACGAAACCGCGTCGCCCGAAGCCTGGCCGCGCGGCCTGCTCGCCTGTCATATCGACGCGTGCCGCCTCGGCCGCCTGCCCGCCGAGCCCGCGCGCGCGGCCTGCTGCGCCGGCCAGCAGGTGCTGTTCGCGCCGCATCCGTTCACGGCGTCCGAGGCATTCAGCGACGCCTGCCTGCGCGATCCACGCTGCCGCGACGTGCCGATGCCCGGCACGCGGCTCGAAGCCGGCCAGCCGGTCTGCACGCTGCTCGTGCGCGCAGCGTCCGTGGACGCGGTTCGGCACGCGCTCGACGCGCAGCACACGCTGGTTCTTGAACGAATCGAAACCTGCCATGAGCCCTTCCATGAGCCCGACCGTGCCATCCTCCACTGCCACACCTGACGATAACCGTCCACCGCTGGCAGCCGCGCTGGCAGCCGCGCTCAGCGTGAACGCGCTCAGCGAACGCCTCGTCGCGCGTCTCGTCGACGACGCGCCGCGCTTTGGCGCCGCCGTCAGCCGCACGGAGAACGGCACCGTGCTGGTCGACGCGGGCGTGGCCGCGCCGGGCAGCGTCGCGGCGGGCGTGCTGATCGCGCGCATCTGCATGGGGGGCCTCGGCCATGTGACCGTGCGCGAGAGCCTGGACGCAAGGCCGCTGTGGCCGAGCACGATCGAAGTGCGCACCTCGTGGCCCGTGCTCGCCTGCCTCGGCAGCCAATACGCGGGATGGAGCCTCGCCGCCACCAAGGAGCAGACCGGCGGCAAGAAGTTCTTCTCGCTGGGCTCGGGCCCGGCGCGCGCGCTTGCCGTCAAGGAACCGCTCTTCGCGGAACTCGGCTATCGCGACCATCACGACCGGGGCGCGCTGGTGCTGGAAGTGGACCGTCTGCCGCCTCAGGTGATCATCGACAAGGTGCTCGCCGACTGCGGTCTCGCGCCCGAGCGGCTCACGCTTGTCACCACGCCGACACACTCTGTCGCGGGAACGGTGCAGGTGGTGGCGCGCGTCGTCGAAGTTGCGCTGCACAAGACGCACGTGCTCGGCGTCGCGCTGGATGAAGTGGTCGAAGCCGGCGGCTCCGCGCCGTTGCCGCCGCCCGCGCCCGACGGCGTTCAGGCGATGGGCCGCACCAACGACGCAATCCTCTACGGCGGCCGGGTGCATCTCACGGTCAGGCACGATGCGGTGGCAAAACGGCTCGCCGCCGAGTTGCCCGCGTCGAACTCGCGCGATCACGGCCGCCCGTTCGCGGACATCTTCACGTCGTTTAACTACGACTTCTATCAGATCGATCCCGCGCTGTTCGCTCCCGCCGAGGTGTGGGTCAGCAGCCTGGAAAGCGGCGCGACGTATCACGGCGGCAGCGTCGGCGCGGACCTGCTGCACGCTCAATGGAGCGGCAAGCCATGAGCTTGCCCTTGCCGCTCGCATGCCCCAAAGCGGACGAAAAGGCCGAAAAGGACGACGGCGGCACGAACACGTCAGCCGCGCCGGCCCCGCTGCGCATCGCGATCATGACCGACGAAACCGGCTGGCACACCGGACGCCTGAAAAAAGCGTTTCGCGCGCGCGGCGCCGAGGCGCGCTGCGTCGACCTCGCCGACTGCCGGATCGATACGACATGGCAACCGCACGGGCTCGTGCTGCCCGGCTTCGGCCATACGCTGCCCGATGCGGTGTTCGTGCGCGGCATCGCCGGCGGCACGTTCGAGCAGGTCACGCTGCGGCTCGGCATCCTGCACGCGCTGCGCGAATCGGGCGTGCCGGTCTATAACGATGCGCGTGCGATCGAACGCAGCGTCGACAAATCGATGACGAGCTTCCTGCTGCATCGCCACGGCGTGGCGACGCCCGCGACGTGGGCGGGCGAATCGGCGGCGTTCGCGCAGCGCGTGCTGATGCGCGAGGCCGCGGCGGGCCGCCAGGTCGTGCTCAAGCCGCTGTTCGGCTCGCAGGGTCATGGGCTCAAGCGGCTCGGCGCGCGCCGCGCGGGCGTCTGCGCTGCTCGCGCCGCTGCCTTCGCTGAAACCTTATAGCCAGGTCGCGTATCTGCAGCGTTATATCGACGGCGGACGGGCCGGCTTCGACTGGCGCGTGCTGGTGATCGGCGCGCGCGCGGTGGCGGCGATGCGCCGCACCGGCGGAAAGGGATGGATTCATAACTTCGCGCAGGGCGCGACGTGCGAGCCCGCCGAGCTTGACGCGCCGCTCGCGCAAACCGCCGTGCGCGCCGCCGAGGCGCTCGGGCTCGACTATGCGGGCGTCGATCTGATTCCCGATCCGCACGACGCCGCCCGGCCGCTCGTACTCGAAGTGAACGGCGTGGCGGCGTGGCGCGGCCTGCAATCGGTGACGCCGATCGATATTGCGGCTGCGCTCGTCGACGATCTGCTGTTTCGCAAGCTGCCGGCGCAGCGCAGCACGTCCGCGCTTGCCGAAACCGGCGACGCGGCCGTGGTGGCGCTGCATGGGCGTCATGGTTGAGCCGGAATCCGGTCGCGCCGACGAGCCAGGCGGCTCGACGGGCCGCTGGTTGAATCCGGACGCTCATCGCGATGCCGACACCACGGCGCATGAGCGCATGCGCGCTGCCTTCTTGACCGCCTGCCGCCTCGACGTCGACACGCCGAAGCCCGGCAACGTCAGCGTGGACAGCGAAGGACACGGCATGAGCGCGGCGCAGTTCCTCGCGAGCGCCGACGCCGCCGCCGACGCGCTGCTCGCGCGCGGTGCGCCGGTCGGCCAGCGCCTGCTCGACGCGGTGACGCGCACGCGCGCGGCCGTCGGCTGCAATACGAATCTCGGCATTCTGCTGCTGGTTGCGCCGCTCGCGGCGGCGCTCGAACAGACTGCGCATCCGCTGTCGGCGCCCGCATGGCAAGCCGCGACCGAACGCGTGCTCGCGCGGCTCGACATTAACGACGCGCGCCTCGCGTACCGTGCGATCGCGCTGGCAAATCCCGGCGGTCTCGGCGACGCGCCTGAGCAATCGGTGCACGACGCGCCGACGGTCGGCCTGCGCGACGCGATGGCGCTCGCCGCCGCGCGCGACAGCATCGCGCGTCAGTATGCGGAAGGCTTTCGCGACATCTTCGAAACAGGGCTTGGCGCTTTGCGGGAAGTTTATGGCGAGCAAGCGCTGAACGCGGCGCGTGAGGTCACGCTCGCCGCCACCCTAAACCTATTCCTCACCTTCCTCAGCACGTGGCCCGACTCGCACATTGTGCGTAAGCACGGCGCGGCCGTGGCGCAGAGTGTCACGCTTGCGGCACGCGAACGGCATGCGCAATGGCGAAGCACGCTCGCGCAAGCCCGCCTCGGCGCGACCGGCGCATCGCTCGAAACACTCGAAGCGCCCTCTGCATTCGACCCACTGCGCGCATGGGACGCCGAACTCAAAGCCGCCGCCATCAACCCCGGCACGAGCGCGGACCTGACCGTGGCGACGCTCTTCGTTGCCCTTTGTCTCGACGACGAGAACAACACGAGCCGCACTCACAGCGCACCATAAGCGCCAACCCGCCACGCTCTGGCACGGAACCTGTTAGTGAATGCCATCGTGCATCAACCGCCGCCGGGCGTTCGCGGACCAGGAGCGTCGCGGGCGGCGTGTCAGTCAGTCGGCAAGTCCCCCATTCCACTCATCGGAGGAACAGCATGGCCAAGATCAATCGCGTCCTGATAGGAGAGTCGCTCGTCGGCGACGGCAACGAGGTCGCACACATCGACTTGCTGATGGGACCGCGAGGTTCCGCTGCGGAAACCGCATTCTGCAATGCGCTCACCAACAATAAGGATGGCTTCACATCGCTGCTCGCGGTCGTCGCGCCGAATCTGCTAGCCAAGCCGAACACGATCCTCTTCAACAAGGTGACGATCAAGGGCGCGAAGCAGGCCGTGCAGATGTTCGGGCCAGCGCAGCATGCGGTGGCGCTCGCCGTCGCGGACAGCGTCGAGGACGGCACGATCCCGGCCGACGAAGCCGACGACCTGTTCCTGTGCGTCGGCGTGTTCATTCACTGGCAGGCGGAGGACGACAAGAAAATTCAGGAGTACAACTATAAGGCCACGCGCGAGGCGATCCAGCGCGCGGTGAGAGGCGAACCGACTGCTGCCGAAGTGGTACAGAAGAAGAGCAGCGTCGCCCATCCGTTTGCACCCAACTGATCGATGGCTCGGGTCCGCGCGCACGCCGCCGCACAGCGCTGCCGCGCGGACCTTCGCAGTGCGCCACGGTGCAATTGCTTTGAAGAGGCATGAGATGACCCTACGATGTCGCGCGCTGGCGGCGTGTGCCTGCATCGCGCTCGCCGCACCGCTCGCCTGGGCGGACGGCGATGCGCCCAAAGCGGCTGGCCCGGCGGGAGGCTACAACTACCCGACGACAGGCCGCGTCGAATACGTGCTCGCGTGCATGGACGACAACGGACACGATTTCGCCAACGTCTACAAATGCTCGTGCGTGATCGACAGAATGGCGACCGCGCTGCCCTACGACGAGTTCGTCGATCAATCCACGTTTTCCCGATACGCGTCGCTGGGCGGCGAAGGCGGCGCGGAGTTTCGCGTCGACCACGCGAAGGCTCAGACGAAGAAATTCCGCGCGCTGCAGGCCGACGCTTATCGTAGCTGCGGGCTCGGCACCGACAAGACGGCGGCTTCGAAGTAGAAGAATCGCGGGCACGCGGCCCGCACTATGTTCGCCACAGTGTGCGCTACCGAACCGGCCATGCCATTGCATGCGGTTCGGCCGCGCGTCACGTCAATTCGGAATCAGCCCTTGACCTAGCGACGCATAATCCGCGAGACCGCCTTGCGCAGCCGCCGGCTTCGGCATGTCGCTGCGCTGCCGTTCGATCTGCACGCCGACCGCCGCGACGTCGTCGAATTTGGCCGGCTTGGCGAGCGCCACGCGTACCCAGTGCGCGCCGAAATCGTTGATGAGCAGGCGCGCCACCGCTTCGGCGAGCGCCTCCAGCAGACGCACGCCGTGCGATTCCAGCAGCGCATGCAACGCCGCGCGCACCGCCGCATAGTTGATGGTGTCCTCGATACGATCGGTCGCGCACGCGCGCAGCGCCGGTACGCCGATCGCCAGATTCATGCGCACGGGTTGCGGCACGTGCAGTTCGCTGCTGTCGATTCCTATAATGGTCTGACCGATAAAGTTTTCGATGAACACGACGTCCATGCGGCCCGCCGGCGGCGCTTCGGAAGGCGCGCCCCACGGCGCGCTCGCGCGTGGCGCGGCGGTGTCGGCGGTCGAGGCGGCGATTGGGAAGCTCGCGAGGCGAGCGATGTCGATACGGTCCATGGTGTACTCCGCCGCCTAGCGGCAACAAGTTAAATGATGCAACCCGGGTAAACGCAAGTAGTACAGGATGAGCCGCGCGCGCAGCACGGTGCGGCGTGCATTGATTAAAAGCAAAAAGCGGGCGCAGCCTGTACTATTGATGCGACTTCGTATTGAACACGAACGACATCGGGCGTACAGTTTTAAGCCAACGCCTGACAACGGTCGCAGGCAGCACCAGTAGCAGCATCCATAGCAGCACCCGTAACAGGCGAATTACTCACTGCGCATACGGACCCAGAAGCCGCGGCGCGAGGGGATGACATTATCGATAAAGCGGTACACGTAGACGCGCAACGCGAAGTCCGGGCGAGCAGCAATACGCAGGGCAACGCAGGGCGCGCATGAATGTGCCGCAACGGAGACGAACCCCATGTCGTTGCTCGCTGACAGCTCCATGCACGTCCGTGAAATTCTCAACGTCGTCAATCATCAGTTGGCGACGCGGCCGACGAGCGAGCCCGTCGCTCAATCGTGGGCACGCTGCGTCAATGAATTCCAGCTCGATCCTTCCCGTTTCGTCACGCCGCCCATCCTGACGGAGTACGAACTAAGCTCGCGCCGCGAGGCGATGGGCGATCTGATCGCGTGTTCGAAGCTGGAAATGACCACGCTCTATCAGCAGTTGGCCGACCCCGAACTCGCGGTCGTGCTGGTCGACGCGGGCGGCGTGATCGTGCATCAGGTCTCGTCGGTGCCGTTTGCAGAAGCCGTCGCTTCGGACGGCTTTCGCGTCGGCGCGCTGTGGAGCGAGCGCGAAGCGGGCACCAACGGAATGGGCACGTGTCTCGCCGAGCGCGATTGCATCGCGGTGTGCCAGCACGAACATTTCTATCCGCGCTATACGTCGCTCACCTGCTCCGCCGCGCCGATCTTCGACGACAGCGGCGAGATCGCCGGCGTGCTCGACGTGACAAGCCGCTCCAAACTGTTGCAGCAACACTCGCTGGTGCTCGTCGGCATGTCGCGGCAGATGATCGAAAACCGTCTGATCGACGCGCGCTACCGGCACGCGAACATGATCCACTTTCATAGCCGGCCGGAATTCGTCGGCACGCTGCACGGCGGCAAGCTCGCGGTCGCGGACGACAGCACCGTGCTCGCCGCAAACCGCAGCGCGCTTTTCCAGCTCGGCTTCCGCTCGCTTGGCGAATTGCGCGGACGGCGTATCGAAGAGGCGTTCAATGCATCGCTCGAGGACATGATCGCACGCAGCATTCGCGGCTCGTTCCATCCGGTCACCGTGTACAGCGCGAACGCGACCAATCGTTTCTTCCTGATCGCACAGGCCGCGCAAAACGCCTCGGGCCGCGGCGCGCGCGTCGCGGTGGCGGGTCCGGCATCTGCATCGACATCGGCATCGGCGCCGCGCGCGAGCGCCTCGGACAAGCGGCCGCCGCCCGCACGGCTCGACGAGATCGCGCACCTGGAATTCGGCGACCCGCGCATGGCCTCGCAGATTCAGCTCGGCGCGCGCGTCGTGCAACGCAAGATCCCGATCATCCTCAGAGGACAAACCGGAACCGGCAAGGAAGTCTTCGCGCAGGCGCTGCACAGCATCAGCCCGCATTCGTCGGGGCCGTTCGTGCCGGTGAATTGCGCGTCGCTGCCGGAGAACCTGATCGAAAGCGAACTGTTCGGCTATCGGGCCGGCGCGTTCACCGGCGCTCAGCGCGAAGGACGGCGCGGCAAGATCGTGCAGGCCAATGGCGGCACACTCTTTCTGGACGAAATCGGCGACATGCCGCTCGCACTGCAGGCGCGGCTTCTGCGCGTGATCGAAGAACACGAGGTCACGCCGCTCGGCGCCGAGACCACCGTGAAGGTCAATTTCCAGTTGATCAGCGCGAGTCACCGCAATCTGCTCGAACTCGTGCACAGCGGGCAATTCCGCGAGGATCTGTATTACCGGCTCAAAGGCGTCGAGCTGAATCTGCCGCCGCTCGCGGAGCGAGTCGACAAGCTCCCGCTGATTCATCATCTGCTCGCGGCCGAGACCGACGACGATCCGCCGGAGCTGACGAGGGAAGCCGAGCAGGCGTTGCTGAGCTATGCATGGCCCGGCAACATCCGTCAGTTGCGTCACGTATTGCAAATGGCGATTGCGTTATGCGACGGACAACCGATCCGCTGCGAGGATTTGCCCGTCGAAGTCACGCAGCGCGAACCGGAGGTGGCGTCGCCCGCCGCGCCACAGGCGGTGCAGCCCGCCCCGCATGCAGACGACGACCCGGACCTTTCCGCGCTGAACGCGATTCAGTTGAACGAACGCGAGACGGTTCTTGCAATGCTCGAGGAAAACCGCTGGAACGTGAGCAACGTCGCCAAGGCGCTCGGCATCAGCCGCAATACGCTGTACCGGAAGATGCGGCGCCTGCAGATCCGTCTGTCGCACGACGGCTCGGGCAACGACGGCCTGGAAGCCGACGACGCGGCCGACGAAATCACCTCCGATGCGGCCGCACCCGAAGGCTCGCCGGGCGATGCCGCGCATCGCGCCCATGACGCATGAGTCAGGCGCCGGCTCGTCATCTCGCGGACTTCAAGCCCGATGCGCGCTTTGCGTGGTGCGTGACCGGCTCGGGCCATCTGCTCGAGGAGTCGATCGAGCTCGCGCTCGCCTTGCCGCGCACCGACCTCTTTCTCTCGGCCGCCGCCGAGGAAGTGCTGCCGCTCTACGGCTGGAAGCTGCCGCGACTGCGTGAGCGCTTCAACGTGTTCCGCGACAAGAGCGCGAGCGGCGTGCCGGTTGGCATGCTGTATCACGGCATGTATCACACTGTGATCATTGCGCCGGCCACCAGCAACACGGTGGCCAAGTGCGCGTTCGGCATCTCCGATACGCTGCCGACCAACATGTACGCTCAGGCGGGCAAGCAGTGCATTCCGGGCATCGTCTTTGCATGCGATACCGAGCCGACCGTGGTCACGCAAAGCCCTAACGAATGGGTCGAACTGCGGCCGCGGGCGATCGAGCTCGACAATGTGGAGCGCCTGTCGCGCTTCGAATATACGACGGTGGTGCGCTCGCTGGATGAGTTGAAGGCCGCGCTGGATCAACGGGTCGCGATGCTCGATCTTGCATGAAAGCACTCTCACGCTAAAAACCTGCCCGGCGGCCCGGCGCGTACTGATATGGAACACATCCTCTTCCTGACAGGCCGGCTCGCCGAAAAGAGCCTCGTGCGCGTGCTCGAAAGCATGGCGCCGACGCCGTTCAGTTGGGAAATCCGCGAAATCGGTTTGCAGGTTGCGGCGCTGATGACGGCCGACATGATCCGCCGACGCGTGCCCGCGCCGCTCGCCGCGCAACGCGTGATCGTGCCGGGGCGCTGCCGTGGCGATCTCGCCGCGCTGAGCGAACACTACGGCGTGCCGTTCGAGCGCGGACCGGAAGAAGTGAAAGACCTGCCGCAATTCTTCGGCCGCGAGGCGAAACCCGTCGACCTGTCGCGCTACGAGACCGAGATTTTCGCGGAGATCGTCGATGCGCCGCGCCTCGATCTCGACGGCATCGCCGCGCGCGCACGCGACTACGCGGCGCAGGGGGCGGATGTGATCGACATCGGCTGTCTGCCGGAAACGCCGTTTCCGCATCTCGAGGATGCGGTGCGCCGTTTGAAAGCCGAAGGCTATCGGGTGAGCGTCGATTCGATGCGCACCGACGAATTGCTGCGCGGCGGCCGGGCGGGCGCGGACTATCTGATGAGCCTGAACCTCGATACACTATGGATCGCCGACGAAGTGCCGTCCACACCGATCCTCGTCGCGCGCGATCCGGGCGACCCTGCTTCGCTCGACGCAGCCATCGAACTTTTAGCCGCGCGCGGCCGCGCGTTTCTCGCCGATCCGATTCTCGATCCAATTCCGTTCGGTCTCGCGACGTCGATTGCACGCTATGTCAGGCTGCGCGAACGCTATCCGGACGTGGCCATCATGATGGGCATCGGCAACGTAACGGAGTTGACCGAAGCGGACACGAGCGGCATCAACGCGGTACTGCTCGGCATGGCCGCGGAGCTTCGCGTGAGGGCCGTGCTCACGACGTCCGTCAGCCTGCACGCGCGGCGCGCGGTGCGCGAAGCGGACGTCGCGCGCCGCGTGATGCACGCCGCACGCGAGGCGCACATGCTGCCCAAGGGCATCAACGGCGATCTCGCGACCGTTCACGCAAAGCGCCCTTTCCCCTATAGCGCGGCGGAAATCGACGAATTCGCGCGCGATGTTCGCGATCCTAACTTTCGTGTGCAGGTCAGCGACGAAGGCATCCACGTCTATAACCGGGACGGTCATCTCAAAGCCGGCGACCCGTTCGCGCTCTATCCCGACCTGCACCTCGAAGCCGACGGCGGCCACGCGTTCTATATGGGCGTACAGTTGGCGCGCGCCGAGATTGCGTGGCGTCTCGGCAAGCGCTTCGATCAGGACCAGCCGCTCGATTGGGGTTGCGCCGTCGAACGGCCGGAACAGGATCTGTCGGCATGGTGCGCGCCTGGCGAGACGATGAAAAAACGCTGACGCCATTCGGTTCGATTTCTCCCAAACCGAACAGCCGCCCGAGTTTTTCAGCGCACTTCCGCCAAAGCCCTTTCGTCCGATTCGCTCACTTGCGCAAGTTCGCCGCGCATGTCGCTGATCGCCCGCGCATAGTCGTCCGCGCCGAACACCGCCGAACCGGCCACGAACACATCGGCGCCCGCCGCCGCAATCTGCGCGATGTTCGACGCCTTTACCCCGCCATCCACTTCGATCAGCAACGGACGACCCGTGCGCTGCATCGTGGCGTCGACCCGTTCACGCAGCATGCGCAACTTCGCGAGCGTCTCGGGTATGAACGCCTGGCCACCGAAGCCGGGATTCACCGACATCACGAGCACCACGTCGAGCCGTTCGATCACATGATCGAGCACCGCGAGCGGCGTGGCCGGATTCAGCGCGAGTCCGACGCGCGCGCCCTGCGTCTTGATGAGCTCGATCGTCCGGTGCACATGCAGCGACGCTTCCGGATGAAAACTGATCGTGTTCGCGCCCGCTTCCGCAAAGGCGATGACGAGCGGATCGACCGGCATGGTCATCAGATGCACGTCGATCGGCACGCGCGTATGCGGCCGGATCGCCGAACACACGAGCGGCCCGACCGTCAGATTCGGCACGTAATGGTTGTCCATTACGTCGAGATGAACCCAGTCCGCGCCGGCCACGGTGACGTCGCGAATCTCGTCGGCGAGACGCGCAAAATCGGCGGACAGCAGCGAAGGAGCAATCAGAAAATCACGCATGATGTCTCCTTGCGTTCAGTGATAACGGCGCGCCATTGCCTCGAGCGGCAACGGCTTGATGCGCGGCGCCTGCCCCGCGCAACCGAACGCCTCGAAGCGCTCGACGCAAATGCCGCGCGCCGCCGCCGTCGCCGCCTTCAACGCGGCCCGCGGATCGAATTCGCCGCGCGCATTCGCCATCGACTTGCGCATCGCGCCGCTCATCGCGAGCCGGATGTCGGTGTCGATATTCACCTTGCGCACACCGTGCGCAATGCCGCGCTGAATTTCCTCGACGGGCACGCCATACGTCGTCGGAATCTCGCCGCCATATTCGCGGATCACCGCAAGCCATTCCTGCGGCACCGACGACGACCCATGCATCACGAGATGCGTATTCGGAATGCGCTCGTGTATCTGCACGATGCGGTCGATCGCGAGAATATCGCCGGTGGGCTGGCGGCTGAATTTATACGCGCCGTGCGATGTGCCGATCGCGATGGCGAGCGCATCGACGCCGGTTGCATCGACGAAAATTTGCGCTTCGCTCGGATCGGTCAGCAGAGCGTCGCGCGTGAGCTGGCCTTGCGCGCCGACGCCGTCTTCCTCGCCGGCCGTGCCCGTTTCGAGCGAACCTAAGCAACCCAGTTCGCCTTCAACGGAAACGCCGACCGCGTGCGCCGCTTCTACTACACGACGGCTCACGTCGACGTTGTAGTCATAGGCGGCGGGCGTTTTCTGATCGGGCAGCAGCGAGCCGTCCATCATCACCGATGTAAAGCCCGAGCGGATTGCCTGCTGACACACGGCCGGACTCGCGCCGTGATCCTGATGCAGCACGAGCGGAATGTCGGGATGCGCTTCGAGCGCGGCGAGCACCAGATGACGCAGATACGGCTCGCCCGCATACTTGCGCGCGCCAGCCGACGCTTGCAGGATCACCGGGCTCGCGGTTTCCTCCGCGGCCTGCATGATCGCGTGAATCTGCTCCATGTTGTTGACGTTGAACGCGGGCACGCCGTAGCCGTGTTCGGCCGCGTGATCCAGTAGTTGACGCAGTGCGATGAAGGCCATTGCAAACTCCTCGGGAACGAATCATTGGATTCTGTTGTGCCGCTCGTGCGAAGCGAAGCGCTGCACGACGCGGCGCGCTTCGTCGGCCACGGCTTGCGCGGTCAGCGCGAAATGTTCGAACAGCGCGGCAGCGGGCGCGGATTCGCCGAAGCTGTCGATACCCACGACGCCGCCTTCGAGCCCCACGTACTGCCGCCAGAACGCGCGCACGCCCGCTTCGACGGCGACGCGCGGCACGCCCGGCGGCAGCACCGCTTCGCGCCATGCATCCGGCTGCCGGTCGAATACGCTGGTCGACGGCATCGACACGACGCGTGCGGCGATGCCCGTTTCGGCGAGCAGCGCGAGCGAATCGAGCGCGAGCGATACTTCGGAACCCGTAGCAATTAGCACGACGCGCGCTTGTGCATTAGCCTCCGGCCAATCGCGCAACACATAACCGCCTCGCTCGATTGCGTCGATCTGTTCGCTGTCGCGCGCGACGAACGGAAGGTTCTGCCGGCTCAGCAGCAGGCACGTCGGCCCATTGCGTTCGATCGCGCTGGCCCACGCGCGCGCGGTTTCGACCGTATCGCACGGTCGCCAGACGTCGAGCCCCGGAATCAGCCGCAAGCTCGCCGCGTGCTCGACCGACTGATGCGTCGGCCCGTCTTCGCCAAGACCAATCGAATCGTGTGTGAACACGAAGATCGAGCGCGTCTTCATCAACGCGGCCATGCGCAGCGCGTTGCGCGAGTAGTCGGAAAATGTGAGGAACGTGCCGCCGAACGCAATCTGCCCGCGATGCAGCGCGATACCGTTGATCACCGCGCTCATGCCGAACTCGCGCACGCCGTAGTGCAGATAGTTGCCGCCGCGCAGGCCGCCTTCGTCCGCGTGGATGTCCACCGCCGCCTGCCAGTTGGTCAGATTCGAGCCTGTCAGATCCGCCGAGCCGCCGAGCAATTCCGGCAGCGCGCGAGCCAGCACGGCAATGGTCTGCTGCGAAGCCTTGCGCGTCGCGATGGTTTGCGCCGCGCTGTCGGCGTCGCGCAGCATCGCGCGAACGGCATCGTGCCAATGCGCGGGCAGCCTGCCTTGCGTCCTGCGCTCGAATTCGGCGGCTTCATGCGGATAGTGATTGCGATACGCTTCGAAGCGGCGTCTCCAGTCGGCTTCGGCCGCCTCGCCGCGAGCGCGCGCATCCCACTGCGAGCGAGCCTCCTCGGGCACGACGAACGGCGGATATGGCCAGCCGAGCGCGCGCCGCGTATTCGCGACTTCGTCGGCGCCCAGCGGCGCGCCATGCACATCGTGCGTGCCCGCTTTGCCAGGCGAGCCTCTGCCGATCACCGTGCGGCAGCAGATCAGCGTGGGCCGGCCGGCTGCATGCGCGTCTTGCAGCGCGCGGTCGACCGCGTCCGCATCGTGACCGTCGACGTCGCGCACCACCTGCCAGCCGTATGCGGCAAAACGCGCGGGCGTGTCGTCGTTGAACCACTGCGCGACATGGCCGTCGATGGAGATACCGTTGTCGTCATAGAGCACCGTGAGCTTGTCGAGCTTCAGCGTGCCCGCAAGCGATGCCGCTTCGTGCGAAATGCCTTCCATGAGGCAGCCGTCGCCGGCGAATACATAGGTACGGTGATCGACAATCGTATGGCCGGGCCGGTTGAACTCGTGCGCGAGCAGCGCTTCCGCGAGCGCCATGCCGACCGCGTTGGCGAGGCCCTGGCCAAGCGGACCGGTGGTCGTCTCGACGCCGGGCGTCACGCCCACTTCGGGATGCCCCGGCGTTTTGCTGTGCAATTGACGAAAGCGTTTCAGTTCGTCTATCGGCAGATCGTAGCCGGTGAGATGCAGCAGCCCGTACAACAGCATCGAACCATGTCCGTTCGACAGCACGAAGCGGTCGCGGTCGGGCCACGCGGGATTGCGCGGATTGTGTTTCAGATGCCGGTCCCACAACGCAACGGCGATCTCGGCCATGCCGAGCGGCATGCCGGGGTGGCCCGACTTCGCCGCTTCGACGGCGTCGATGGCGAGCATGCGCAGCGCGTCGGCCATTAGGCGGGTTTCAGGTAATGCAAGCGATTCTGCGACGGCGCTCATCGAATGTCTCCTTGGAACAGCAAGCCGGTGTTTCGCGTCGGGTCTTTGCGGCGGGGCCGCGGCTACGGCTTACGCTCGCGAGCGCCGGTCGATCAGTTGCAGAATCATCGGCGTGAAGATCAGTTGCATGGCGAGGCCCATCTTGCCGCCCGGCACGACGATCACATTCGGCCGCGACATGAACGAGTCGTGCAACATGGTCAGCAGATACTGGAAGTCGATGCCTTTGGGCCGCGCGAAGCGGATCACGACAAAGCTCTCGTCGGGCTGCGGAATCTCGCGCGCAATGAACGGGTTCGACGTATCCACGGTCGGCACGCGCTGGAAATTGACATGCGTGCGGGAAAACTGCGGGCAGATGTAGTTCACGTAGTCGGGCATGCGCCGCAAGATCGTATCGACGACCGCTTCATGCGAGTAGCCGCGCATGGTCTGATCGCGATGCAGTTTCTGAATCCATTCGAGGTTGATGGTCGGCACCACGCCAATCAGCAGATCCGCATGCCGCGCGATGTCGATGTGGTCGGTCACCGCCGCGCCGTGCAGACCTTCGTAGAACATCAGGTCAGTGTCGGGCTGCACGTCTTCCCAAGGCGTGAACGTGCCGGCATCCTGCTTGTAGAGACGCGTCTCCGTTTCGTCGTGCACGTAATGACGAAACTTGCCGGTGCCGGTCTCTCCGTAGCTCGCGAAGAGCGCTTCGAGTTCTTCCAGCAGATTCGCTTGCGGTCCGAAGTGGCTGAAGTTCGGCACGCCGTCGCGCTCGTGCTGCTTCATTGCTTCGCGCATGCCGTTGCGGTCGTAGCGGTGAAACGCGTCGCCTTCCACGATCTGCGCGTTGATCTTTTCGCGCCTGAAAATATGGGCAAAGCTCTTCATCACGGTCGTCGTGCCGGCGCCGCTCGAACCGGTCACCGCGATGATCGGGTGTTTGATTGACATGCGCTTGTCTCCGGATAGTAGTGTTGTGTTCGGCCGCTCTGCGTCAGTGCGAGCCTGCATTGCGCGCAATCAGGCCGTGAAGCCCGGCAGAAACAGCGAGCGTCGGCCGAAGAGCGGCGACGTGAACGGCTGGTCCTCGCCACGGTCGTACTCGCCGTGATAGCGGCCAATGCGCTCGACTTCGTTGCGCGAGCCGAGAATCACGGGCACGCGGCCATGCAATGTGTGCGGCACGACGTCGAGAATGCGTTCGCGGCCTGTAATCGAAAGACCGCCCGCCTGCTCGACCAGAAAGCTCATCGGATTCGCTTCGTACAGAAGCCGCAGGCGCCCGTGCATGCCGGGCGTTTTCGAGTCGCGCGGATACATGAACACGCCGCCGCGCATCAGGATGCGATGCACTTCCGCGACCATCGAGGCGATCCAGCGCATGTTGAAGTCCTCGGTCCGGCAGCCGGTGCGTCCGTCCTTGCACTCCTGCACATAGCGGCGCACCGGCGGCTCCCAGAAGCGTTCGTTCGATGCGTTGATCGCGAACTCCGCCGTTTCCGCGGGAATGCGGATGTTCGAATGCGTGAGCACGAAATTGCCGATGTCGCGTTCGAGCGTGAAGCCATGCGTGCCGTTGCCGACCGACAGCACGAGCATGGTCGAGGGACCGTAGATCGCATAGCCCGCCGCGACCTGCTCGCGGCCCGGCCGCAGAAAAGCGGATTCGCCCACGGGTTCTTCGGCGTCGGCGGGACGATCGTCCACATGACGCAGCACCGAGAAGATCGACCCGACTACGCCGTTGATGTCGATGTTCGACGAGCCATCGAGCGGATCGAATGCGAGCAGATAGTCGCCGCGCGGATAGTGCTGCGGAATCGTGTAGACGCGCTCCATTTCTTCGGAGGCCATCGCCGCGAGGAGACCGTCCCACTCGCAGTGCTGCACGAAGACTTCGTTGGTGGCGACGTCGAGCTTCTTCTGTTCCTCGCCATGCGTGTTGACGCTGTGCGCCGAGCCGTAATGCCCGCCGAGCGCGCCCTTGGTGAGCATCGCCGAAATCGACTTGATGGCCGCGGCCACGTCGATCAGCAGCGCGGAAAGGCCCGCGTTTTGCGCGGTTCCCGCCGCGCAAGGCTGGCGGTCGAGCGTGTCGATCAGAAACTTCGAAAGGGTCGTGCGTCCGTCTTGCATGGCGATCTCCTGAGGTTGTTCTGTTTCAGCCTGGCGGCGCGGGGGCGGTGTGGTGCGCTTCGGGCGCATCCGGCGCGTCGGGCGTATCTGCGTTCGACGCATGGGCGGACGCTTCGGCGAACACGCGGCTCGCGCGAATGTCCTCGGCCGCGATCAGCGTCAATGCGGCTGCGTCGATTGGCGCGCCGCCGTCGATCGCTCTCGCGAAAAGACGATTGGCCTGGCGCAGCCGCGAGCGGTCGAGCGCATTGCGCACCGAGCGCGCATTGGCAAAATTCGGCTGACGCGTGCGCAATGCGAGGTAGTCCGCGAAAGCGCGCCGCGAATCCGTGTCGAAGCGGTAATGCATCGTCGCGAGCATGCGCTCGGCAATGTCGAGCAATTCCGCGTCGCCGTAATCGGGAAACGTGATGTGATGCGCGATGCGCGAGCGAAAACCCGGATTGCTCTCGAAGAACACTTCCATCCGCGACGCGTAACCGGCGAGGATCACGACGAGATCGTCGCGCTGGTTTTCCATCGTTTGCAGCAGGATTTCTATCGCTTCCTGACCGTAGTCGCGTTCGTTCTCGGGACGGTACAGGTAATACGCTTCGTCAATGAACAGCACGCCGCCCATCGCGCGCTTCAGCACATCGCGCGTTTTTGGCGCGGTGTGGCCAATGTACTGGCCGACCAGATCGTCGCGCGTGACCGACACCAGATGATTGCGGCGAATGTAGCCGAGCCGGTGCAAGACTTCGGCCATGCGCAGTGCAACCGTGGTTTTGCCCGTGCCCGGATTGCCCGAGAAACACATGTGCAGCGTCGGCGCGCCGCTCGCGAGACCGAGCGATTCGCGCGCACGCTCGACCAGCAGATGCGCGGCAATCTCGCGGATGCGCGTCTTGACCGGCACGAGCCCGACGAGATCGCGGTCGAGTTCCGCGAGCACGTCGCCGATGCCCGAGTCGCGATACAGCGCGGCGAGATCGATATGGGGCGGCAGCGCGAGGTTCATGTGTCAATGCTCCGTGCCGTAGCGTTCGCCCGAAGGCCGGTCGCTCGCATAGCCCGCAAGGCCGTAGTGTTGCAAACGTCCTGGCCCGTCCTGACGCGTCAGACGGAAACCCGGCTCATGATCGGGACGATTGACGATGAACGACAGGCGCATCGTCTCGAAGCCGCGCACCGAATCGAACGCATTGACCTTGATGTAATGATCGGGCCTTGCCGCGCGGCACGCTTTTACTTCCTGCAGCACGCCGGCTGCATCGTGCAGGTCGAACATCGGGAGACCCCACATTTCCCAATACGTATTGCGCGGATGCGGGTCGTCGGTGAATTCGACGGAACAGGCCCAGCCCTGGCTCAATGCATAGTCGATCTGCAGACCGATTTCCTCGTCGGTCAATTCCGGCAGGAAGGAGAACGTGCCCTGTGTAATACGCATGACGTACCTCGCGATTGATTGACTGCAACGTTCGGACGGCGCAAGCGGTGTCACGCGCGGTGGGTCGGCACCGCTGCGAACTTGCATCCGTGATCTTTTGATGCGGGGTTTAAGCTGCTTAACGACCTAGGCTGCCGTCGGCGTGGCCGCGAAATCCGGCGAGTCAGTCGACGCGTAGTTGAAGGTCACGTCGCGCCACGTATCGAGCGCCTGCTTGAGCGGCCCGCACCAGCGCGCCGCTGCTTCCAGAATCTCCGGCCCTTCCTGACGGATGTCGCGCCCTTCGTTACGCGCCTTCACCATGCACTCGAGCGCGACGCGATTGGCAACAGCGCCCGCCTGAATGCCGCCCGGATGACCGATGGTGCCGCCGCCGAACTGCAGGATCGCGTCGTCGCCGAACAGGTCGAGCAGTTGATGCATCTGCCCCGCGTGGATGCCGCCCGAGGCCACCGGCATCACCTTGCGCAAACCGGCCCACGGCTGATCGAAGAAGATGCCGCGCGACAGGTCCACTTCGTTATGCGCCTCGCGGCACACGTTGTAAAAGCCCTGCACGGTCAGCGGATCGCCTTCGAGCTTGCCGACCGCGGTGCCCGCATGTGCGTGATCGACGCCCGCCATGCGCAGCCACTTCGCGATCACGCGAAACGAAATGCCGTGATTGCGTTGCCGCGTGTACGTGCTGTGTCCCGCGCGATGCAGGTGCAGAATCATGTCGTTCTTGCGCGCCCAGCGTGCCATCGACTGAATCGCGGTCCAGCCGATCACAAGGTCGATCATCACGATGCACGAGCCCAGTTGCTTCGCGAATTCGGCGCGCTCGTACATGTCCTCCATCGTGCCCGCGGTGACGTTCAGGTAGTGCCCTTTCACCTCGCCGGTTTCGGCCTGCGCGCGGTTCACCGCTTCCATCGAAAAGAGGAAACGGTCGCGCCAGTGCATGAAAGCCTGCGAGTTGATGTTCTCGTCGTCCTTCAAGAAATCGAGCCCGCCGCGCAAACCTTCATAGACGACGCGGCCATAGTTCTTTCCCGAGAGGCCGAGCTTCGGCTTCACGGTTGCGCCCAGCAATGGCCGGCCATATTTGTCGAGCCGTTCACGTTCGACGACGATGCCCGTCGGCGGTCCCTGGAAAGTCTTCAGATAAGCAACAGGTATGCGCATGTCTTCGAGGCGCAGCGCTTTGAGCGGCTTGAAGCCGAACACGTTGCCGATGATCGACGCGGTCAGGTTCGCGACCGAGCCTTCCTCGAAGAGATCGAGTTCATACGCGATGTACGCGAAGTACTGCGGCTCGCTCGCGCTCGACGCGGGCACCGGATCGACGCGATACGCTTTTGCGCGGTACATGTCGCACGCGGTGAGGCGATCGGTCCAGACCACGGTCCAGGTTGCCGTCGACGATTCGCCGGCCACCGCGGCGGCCGCTTCCTCCGGATCGACGCCCGGCTGCGGCGTGATGCGAAACAGCGCGATGACGTCGGTGTCTTTCGGCGTGTAATCCGGTTGCCAGTAGCCCATCTCGCGATACTTCATCACGCCCGCGGCATAACGCTCGCGAGGATCGCCCGCATTGCGCGGCTTGTGGAGGGACTCGATCGCCGGTTGACTGAAATCGTTCATGACGTATCCTCGATGGTGGACAGGCGCGCTGCCGGAAGAACGAAGCGCTTGTGTGCACTGTAGGCAAGGTCGTCATCGACGGGAATTCACGATTTTATTTGGCAGAGTTAAGCGATCGGTTATTCATCGCATAGGGTGGTGTGGGGTTTTGGCAGGTGAACTCAAATGCCGTCCTCACCGACCAGCACCAGACGCTAGTGCTCAGGACGAACCCTAAGTGACACCCGCACAAGGGTCTTTGCTGCGCGGTGGCACACTTTGCTGCATTATCGGAACAGTGCGCCGCACGAAATGCCGTCAGGCACCCACGCGGCGTGCGAAGCTACCGCCGCCGCTATCCGGCGAAAACCGTGTCGCGGCGCGGCATCGGCTGCATCGAGTGCGATTGCCATTGCGGCACGAACCTTGCGTAGCCGATGATGCCCATGAAGTCCGGCGCCTTGCCGGGCCGACGGCGTGACGCTGTATCAACCGATGGAGGAAGCACATATGCAATGGACGACTCCGAGCTACACCGATATGCGTTTTGGTTTCGAAATCACGATGTATATCGCTACGCGTTAAGCCCGCATGGGCCGCGTAATGCGGCCCCTCTGCGGACCGATTGTTAATCGTCAGCCATACGGGCGGCCTGACGTGCTGCCACGACATGCGTTCCCATCCATGATCCACGAAACGATCGTCACTACCGCAGCGAGCGATGGCCGTCCACATGTCGCGCCGATGGGAGCCCGTTACGAGGGCGACTTCGTCGTCCTGTCGCCTTTTCGTCCGTCCGTCACGCTCGACAATATCGTCGCCACCCGCGCGGCGGTTCTCAACTTCACCACCGACGTCCGCGTTTTCGCCGGCTGCGTCACGCATTGCGCAACCGACTGGCCGACGCTCGCCGCGAGCCGCGTCGCGAGCGTGAGACTCGCCGAATCGCTCGCGCACGCCGAGCTCGAACTGCACGAACTACGCGACGACAACGAGCGCCCCGTGCTGCGGATGAAATGCGCGCACCGCGAAACGCATGCGCCCTTCACGGGCTTTAACCGCGCGCAGGCGGCGGTCGTCGAAGGCTCGATTCTCGTGAGCCGGCTCTTCATGCTGCCGGCCGACAAGGTCGATCGCGAGATGGCCTATCTGCAGATCGCCATCGACAAAACTGCCGGCGAGATTGAACGCACCGCGTGGGGATGGCTCACTTCGGCGATCGCGCGACATCGCGAGCGGCTTGCGTCGCCCGGCGGCCAGGCCGCCTAGTTCGCTTATTTCGTATCCCTCCCGCTTTTTCCGCTTTTTTCGGAGAACACCGATGACGGCATTGCTTGCGAGCGTCCGCTCGCACGACGAAGCATTCGACGCGGCCCGCGCCGGCGCGGACCTGATCGACCTGAAAGAGCCGAACGCGGGCGCGTTGGGCGGTTTGTCGATTGGCGATATTGCGCGGATCGTCCGCGAGCTTCGCGCCCGCTATCCGGTCAAGCCGATCAGCGCGACGATCGGCGACCTTCCGCCGGAAGCGCTCGACGAAATCGCCGCGCGCGTGATCGATGTGAGCGATACGGGCGTCGATTACGTGAAGGTCGGCGTGACGCCCGGACCGGCCGCGCGCCGTTGCCTCGAACAACTCGCGAATCTGCCGGCTGCGGTCGTGCCGGTGCTGCTGTGCGACGGCGGCATGGAGGGTGAACTGGTCGCGCATGCCGCGTCGCTTGGTTTTGTCGGCGTGATGTTCGACACCTCGACGAAAGACGGCAGCACTTTATTCGATCATGTGGACAGCGATTCGCTCGCGCGTTGGCTGCGGCTCGTGCGTCAGCAAGGCGCGATGTGCGGCCTCGCCGGCTCGCTGGGCCTCGCTCAACTGGAACAGATTCGCGCGCTTGCGCCGGATGTGGCGGGTTTTCGCACGGCGTTGTGCGTCGATGGCCGGCGCTCGCGGCTCGATCCGCAACGCGTCGCCGATTGGGCGGATGCGCTGCATAGCGGATCGGGCGGCGTTCGCGGTACGGGTAGCGACGTGGATTCTGTGGTGGTGGGTACGCTCGGCGTTTAATGAGCGCGCGGGGCGACAACGGCTCGCTGCAAGAGCCGCATGTCGTGCAGGTAACGCATGCACCACTGCGGCAGCCTTCAAATCACCGGCGTATTCAACAGCCGGTCTCTCATCAATTCGACGTTGTCCTTGTTGAAAAGCTCGACCACGTAGTTCGCTTCGTTCACGTAATCGACGAAACGGCGGTCCACCACGCCCGACGCAGCGAGCGCGTCGAGCCGTTCGTTTCCCGCTATCGGGCACGACTTCACGACGATCAGGCGCTCGGCGTTGAGCATCGTCGAGAGCCAGGCGGCGAGGCTGTCCGAGGTCGTGTCCCAGTTGCTCATCGCGTCGGGCGTGTCGCGCATCAGCGCGGTCGGCACCCAGACGGCAACGTGCCCATCGCGCAGCGCGCGGCGGATCTTCGCCTCGCTCGATGCCAGCACGAGTTCGGGCAGCACGCCCTGCATCAGAAGCGCGTACTGGGTCATCGCGAGCAGACACATGTTGTGCGCGGCGAGGTCGTCGAAACACCACTCGCTCTGGTACTGGCGCACCTTGTCCGCGAAATCGCCGCCGCCGGGAACGATGACGATGCGCCCGCCCCCCACCTCGCATAGCTCCATGAGCCATTGGCGCAGCGCCGGCTCATGACTCAGGCTGCCCCCGATCTTGACCACCCACATGATCGTCGTCCTCGTTTGCGATTAACCTCGTTTGCTTGTCCGCTTCGCTGCCTGTTTGCTTCTATGCCGGTCCTCCTGTGGATGGTTTGTGCCGTTTGCCTGCGTTTTCCTCTAGCCACAATCACTGCATCGGCCGCGTCCCCTTCACGCGGCCCGAAAAGCCGCATCGACGCTCGCGGCGCCCTCGCCGGCCGTCACGTCGCCCGCTTTCCCATACCGCGCCGCTGCCAGCAAACCCACCGCGACGCTCGGCGCGCAGGTCGCCGCCCACTCCGCCTGATCCGCCGCGCCTCCCGCGAGCGTGCCGAAATCGATGTAGCCGCGCGCCTCCTCGCGTGCGAGCGCCGCCGCGAGAAAACGTCCGCAGCCCGCGCCCACCAGCGGCGCGGCGGCCAGTTCGGGATGCGCGGCCGTGACGCGCGTCAGGTTCGCGCCGATCTCGCGCAATTGCAGCTCGCGCCAGCGCAACGCGAACGCGCGCCATTCGGCGGGACTCGTTTCGTGCGCGTCACGGCCGATCATCCGCGCGATCCGCCTTCGGCTCGCCAATTCGGTTTTCGGGCCATTGTCGGCGCTCGGGTAGAGGTCGTATTGCGGCGCGAGTTCGCCCGTGAGCCGGTAGACGTCGGCGGTGCTCGCGAACCATTCGTTCATCACGTTGACGGCTGCGCCGCCGAATTCGATGCGCCGCGCGATGCCACACAGCGGCGTGCGCACCACGCCCTGATACACGAGTTCGCCGGTCGCGAGCCGCCCGGCATCCGTCGATGCGCGCGCAACCACACGCCCGTTCGCGACCGGAATGATGTCGGTCGTCGTGCTGCCGATGTCGATCAGCAACGCATTCGGCACGCGCGTCGCGAGCCAGTGCGCGGTCGCGAGCCAGTTCGCCGACGCGACGCTGCGCCAGCCGGCCGCGCACGTCTCGCGCGTCAACCAGCCCGCGTCGCCCGCGTAAAAAGCGACGCGCGGCCCGAGCCGCTGCGCAAGTGCGGCGGCGATCGCGCGCACGCCTTGCGAGCGGTCCTCGAAGAGGTCGACCATTTCGCCGGTCATCGTCACCGCATGACGCGCCGCGTAGGTCTTCGCGACCGGCCAGCGCTCGAATACAAGCTCGATCGTGCGCTCGAGATGTTCGAGCCCTTGCCACAACGGGCAGGCCCACTGGCCGACGTCGAGCAGCACGCCGCCGGCATCGCTCATCGACACCTTCACATGCGCGCCGCCGACGTCCCAGCCGAACACCGGCGAGCGGCCTACCGGTTCCATGCGCGGCGCGTTCATGGCTGCGCTCCGCAAGCGGAGTGAGTGTCGAACTCGCGCGCCGCGCTCGTGGTTTCGCGAGGTTCGCCAACCCGAACCCCATGCGCGCCCAGCAACACCGCGGAAAGGTTGCGCCCAAGCGCCGCCGACAAACCCGCATAAGCCACAGTCAGTCGCGGATTGACCTCGATGACCACAGGACCGCGCGACGGATGCCACACTACATCGATTCCGGCAAAGCCGCGCAGCCCCGGTATCGCCTCCGCGACGCGATGAGCGAGCTCGCGCAGCGTCCGACCCTGGTCGCTGGCCGTGTCGATCTGATTGACCGTCACGCCGTCGAATTCGACGATGCTCGCGCGCTGCCCCGGCGCCGTGCTCTCCGAGAGCCCAATCCGTTGCCGGTTGATGCTGACGAGTTCGACGCCTTTGCCGTCGCAGATCAGCGAAAGACTCAGCGGCTCGCCGTCGACCCACTCCTGCAACACCGGATTACGCGCCGCTGCCGCGCGCGCATCGTATTCGGTGCAGGCTTCGGCGAAATCGTCGAATACGAAGGTGTCGAGTCCGCCCGCGCCGTCGTCCGGCTTCACGACCCACTTGCGCCCCGCGTGGGCCATTGCATTGGCCGCCGCATGACCGGGCTCGATGGCCGGCGTGGTCGCAATGCCCTTCGCGGCGAGGCACGCGGCGGTCGCGCTCTTGCTCGACGTGACGCGGATCGCTTCCTTCGCGCAGCCGAGCCAGCGCGCCGCGCCGACCGCGTCGTACAGATGCAGCAGCAAGCCGTCGCATTCGGGCGCGACGATCCATGCATAGTCATGTTCGCGAGCCGCGCGCGCGACGAAAGCCGTCATCGATTCGCCCGGCGCGGCCATACAATGAGCGAGCGCGGGGTCGACGTTTTCAAAGCGCGAGGTTGCGAAGCTCACCTCGACATCGTCGAGTTGGCGCAGGTCCGCGACCAGCGCGTCGCGCATCACGCGGCCTTCGACGATCAGCGCGCTCAGGTCGGCGAGACTCGCCGCGCCGGCCAATGCCGGGTCGATGCCGCCGCCGGTGAGATACTCGAAGACAAAGATCTTGGTCAAAGGACGCGCCCCTATGCAGGTGATACCGGTTCTCGATCTGCTCGACGGCCAAGTCGTGCGCGCGGTGCGCGGCGAACGGAGCGCCTATCTGCCGATACGTTCGTCGCTTGCCGCCACCAGCGAGCCGCTTGCCATCGCCCGCGCGCTGCTTGCTGCAAGCGGCGCCCGCACGCTCTACATCGCCGACCTCGGCGCGATCCTTCAGCAGCGCGCTCACATCGAAACGCTTGCCGCGTTGCGCGCCGCGCTGCCCGGCATCGACATCTGGCTCGACGCGGGCTATGCCGACTTCGCGTCGATGCAGGCGCTGTTCGCGCGCATCGACGCAAGCAATCAGCACCCGCAGCACTCGCAACACCCACAGCACGCGCTCGCGACGCTCGTGCCGGTATTCGGCACCGAATCGTTGCAAGACATTCACGCACTGCGCGCCGCCGAAACAGCCGCGTCGCCAACCTCGCCAGCCTCGCCAACCTCGCCGATCCTCTCGCTCGACCATCGCGCCGGCCAACTGCTTAGCGCCGCTGCCGCTCACGAATGCCAGGAGCCCGCGCGCTCATGGTGGCCGCGCAGAGTCATCGCGATGACGCTCGATCAGGTCGGCAGCTACGACGGTCCCGATCTCGCCACCTTCGAACGCATCCGAGCCAGCGCGCCTGCCGATACTCAGGTGATCGGCGCGGGCGGCATTCGCGATCGCGGCGATCTGGCTGCTGCGGCCCGTACCGGCGCAAGCGCTTGGCTCGTCGCGTCGGCGCTGCACGATGGCCGCATCGGCCTGCCGCTCGCAGCGTCGACGTAGGCGAGCAAAACAAGTTCCATGCCAATCGGCGGAAGCGGTGCGGTGGTAAACAACGGCCAGGCTTTATCGTGCTTTCGCCGGCCACGGGTGACACTCTGCTCCAGAACGGCACACAACCTGTACGCGGACAACGCAGGCGCATAGCGCGGCGCGGCGCAGCGGGCGGCCTTCGCGAAGTCGGGCACGCTGTTCAATCGGCAGGCGTTTGTGGGTCTGAGTTCGGACACGGCGCGCCCTCGCGGCCGTTCGCCCGGCATACACATTCAAGCACAACGCGACCTAAGCACCATGCATTTGCACCGCACTATTGCCGCGCGATGAAACGCGTCGGCATGGAGCTTGCTAAAAGTCGCCCCATGCACCTCTCGCCCACCGATCCGTCGACGACCAGCCCCTCGGGCGCGGCCCCCTCGGCCGCCGCGTCGATCACGCGCGACTGGACCTGCCCGTTCTGTCCGCTGCTTTGCGATGACCTCGCGATCGAATCGCGTGACGACGCGACGCTCGCCGCGCAGAACACCGACTGCCCGCGCCTCCTGGAAGCGCTCACGCACTATGGCGCCGCGGATGCGCAATGCAGTGCGAGCATCGACGGAAACGCGGTGGACCTCGACGCGGCGCTCACGCGCGCGGCGCACATTCTGTCGTCAGCGCCGCGGCCGCTGTTCGGCGCATTGGCGACCGATGTGGCCGGCGCGCGTGCGCTGTACACGCTCGCTGCCGGCTGCGGCGCGATCCTCGATCATCGGCATGGCGATGCAATGAGCGCCGCGACGCTCGCGCTTCAGGACCGCGGCTCGTTCTTCACGACGCTTTCCGAAGTGCGGTCGCGCGCCGATTTGCTGCTGTTTTTCGGCTGCCAGCCATCGCGGCGCTATCCGCGCTTTTTCACGCGAACCATCGAGGGAACGACGACGCCGCGCGAACTCGTATTCATCGGCTGCGAAGCGGACCCGGCGGCGAGTGGACCTGGCTGCGAGCATGTGCGGGTCGAGTCGATTTTGCCCGACGCCGATCCGTTCGATACCCTCGCGCTGTGGTCGACGATCAGCGACCGCCGTCCGCCGACTTCGCTGCATCAGGACGTCGCCGATGCGCAAGACGCGCAGCGCACGCTTGCCGCGTTGCAGGCGCTACAGGCTCGCATCGATGCCGCGCGCTACACGGTGCTCGTGTACGAACCCGCGTCGTTGCCCGGCCCTCATGCGGCGTTGCTGATCGAAGCGTTGAACCGGATCGTGAAGGCATCGAATCTGAAGTCGCGCGCGGGCGGCCTCGCGCTCGGCGGCGATGACGGCGCGTTGACGGTCAACCAGACGGTGACATGGCTCTCGGGCCTGCCGCTTCGCACGCGCGTATCGACACCGGCGCGTATCGCGGGGACTACGCCGCTCGACTACGATCCGTATCGCTATCGCACGGAAAGACTGCTCGCGGATCGCGAAGTCGACGCGCTCTTGTGGGTCGCGAGTTTCGCGCCGCCCGCGTGGCCCGAAGCGCTTCCCGACGATGTGCCGCTCATCGTGCTCGGGCATCCGGCTCTCGCGCAGCGCGCGGCGGCTCGCGGCAAGAACACCGTGTTTATTCCGGTGGCGACACCGGCTGTGGACAGCGGCGGGCATCTGTTCCGGGTGGACAGCTCAGTCGTGATGCCGCTCACCGCCGCGCGCCGCGCTGCGCTTCCGTCGGTCGGAACGATTGCCGCAAAGCTTGGCGCGCTGCTGGCCACGCCGCTCGCCGCGTCTCACGCAGAGGCCCAGCCATGACGCTCATCCGCCTCAAGGGCGGCACCCTCTTCGATCCGGCCAACGGCGTCGACGGCGAGCGCCGCGACCTGGCAATCCGCGACGGCCGCATCGTCGACGTCCCCGCGAACGCTCCAGCCGACCGCGAATACGACGCGACCGGCATGATCGTGATGGCGGGCGGCATCGACATGCACTCGCATATCGGCGGCGGCAAGACCAATCTGTCGCGCCTCCTGCTGCCCGAAGATCACCGCGACGATCCCGTGCGCGACGCATCCTATGAATCCGTGCAGGACGCAAACGGCCGCTATCTGCGCCTGCCGTCTTGCGGCGTCTGCGCGCCCGGCACGCTCGCAACCGGCTACCGTTACGCCGAAATGGGCTACACGGCCGCATTCGAACCGGCGATGATCGCCTCCAACGCGCGCCACACGCACCTCGAGATGGGCGACACGCCGATCATCGATCACGGCGCGTACGTGATGCTCGGCAACGACGAACTGTTCCTGCAAATGCTGGCCGCGCGCGACGATTTCGAGCATCTGCGCGACTACGTCGGCTGGACGATTCATGCGAGCAAGGCGCTCGGCGTGAAGGTCGTGAATCCGGGCGGCATCTCGGCGTTCAAGTTCAACCAGCGCTCGCTCGATGTCGACGAACCGCACGTGCATTACGGCATCACGCCGCGCGAAGTGCTGCACACGCTGACACGCGCGCTCACCGAACTGCGCGTGCCGCATCCGCTGCATGTGCACGCGAGCAATCTCGGCGTGCCCGGCAACATCGATTCGACCATCGCGACGATGGACGCCGCCGACGGCCTGCCGATCCACCTCACGCATATCCAGTTTCATAGCTATGGCGTAGAAGGGCCGCAGAAGTTTTCGTCGGGCGCGCGGCGCATCGCGGAAGCCGTGAATGCGCGGCCGAATGTGTCCATCGACGTCGGTCAGATCATCTTCGGGCAAACCGTCACCGCTTCCGGCGACACCATGATGCAGTTCCGCAACGCGCCGCTCGCGCGGCCGCACAAGTGGGTGGTCGGCGACATCGAATGCGACGCCGGCTGCGGCGTGGTGCCGTTTCGCTATCGCGAGCAGAGCTACGTGAATGCGTTGCAGTGGATCATCGGGCTCGAAATCTTTCTGCTGGTGGACGACCCGTGGCGCGTCGCGATGACGACCGATCATCCGAACGGCGGACCGTTTACGAGCTATCCGCATCTGATTCGTCTGCTGATGGACAAATCGTTTCGCGACGAGCAACTCGCGAAGCTGCATCCCGACGCGCAAGTGGCGAGCGCGTTGCCGCAACTGACGCGCGAATTCTCGCTGTACGAGATCGCGACCATCACGCGCGCGGGGCCGGCGCGTCTGCTCGGCCTGAAGGACCGCGGCCATCTCGGCGTGGGCGCGGCGGCGGACATCGCCGTGTATCGCGACGATGCCGACCGCGAGCGGATGTTCACGTCGCCCGCTTATGTGTTCAAGGACGGCGAACTGGTCGCGCGCGACGGCACGCTGGTCTCGACGCCAACGGGCGGCATCCATTTCGTGTCGCCCGAATTCGACCGCGGCATCGAGAAGCGAATCCGCGCCTACAGCGAAGCGAATCTCGCGAGCAACTTCGCGCATGCCGCAATCGGCGACGACGAGATCTGCCACTGCTGCCGCGGCGGCAAGCTGTTGCCGGTCGAATGCTTCGCGAACGGTCAACGACATGGCTGAAACCGCTGACCCGACGACCGTCACCCCGAACCGTGACACGCACACGATGAGCGACACGCCGACCCTGCAGATCAACGGCACCACGATCGACGCCACCTTCGCCGAAGCGTTTCCGATGAAGGCGACGCGGCTCGTCATCACCGCGCATACGCCGGCGTGGGCGATGAACGCAGCGCACTCGCTGACGGGCTTCGCGACCTCGGTGATCGGCTGCGGCTGCGAGGCGGGCATCGAACGCACGCTCGAGGGCGACGACACGCCGGATGGTCGGCCAGGCGTCGCCGTGCTGCTGTTCGCGGTGTCGTCGAAGGAACTGGCGAAGCAGATCGAGCGGCGCGTCGGTCAATGCGTGCTCACGTGTCCGACCACGGCCGTGTATCGCGGCATCGATCCGCAAACGAGCCGCGCGCCGCTGTCGGACCTCGCGCCGCTCGGCAAGAACCTGCGCTTTTTCGGCGACGGCTGGCAGATTTCGAAGATGCTCGGCGACACGCGTTACTGGCGCGTGCCGGTGATGGACGGCGAGTTCGTCTGCGAAGAAACAGCGCCCACCGTGAAGGCGGTGGGCGGCGGCAATCTGATCCTGCTCGCGCGCGACATCGACGCGGCGCTCGCAGCCGCCGAGGCCGCCGTCGACGCGATGCGCCGCCTGCCGAGCGTGATCCTGCCGTTTCCTGGCGGCGTCGTGCGGTCGGGATCGAAAGTCGGCTCGAAGTACAAAGGCGCGACCGCGTCCACCAACGACGCGTTCTGTCCCACGCTCGCCGGCCTCTCCGCGCGCAGCGAGTTGAGCGCGGAAGTGGGCTGCGTGCTCGAAATCGTGATCGACGGACTCACCGAGGCGGATGTCGGCGCGGCGATGACGGCGGGCATCGTCGCGGCTGCGGGACTCGGGCGCGCAGGCGGCCTGCTGCGCATTTCCGCAGGCAATTACGGCGGCAAGCTCGGCCCGTATCACTTCCATCTGCATCAACTGGCCGGCGGCCTCGGCGGGAGCAGCGCATGAGCGTCGTGACGACATTGCGCGTGCGTACCGCACCGGGTTTTCGCGTCGATGCTTCGGCGTTGCTGCCCGCAACGTTCGCGGCGCTCGCGGTCGCGGACATCGAGCGCCTCGTGCTGCCCGCGGGCAACGATCGTTGCGTCGTCGGCGATGTATTCGATGTGTCGCGCAACGGCGACGCAGCGCCCGATGCAAAGGACGAGCAGAACGCACAGAACGCCGAAGCCGCGCTCGTGATCGAAGACGCCGTCCCGTGGCTCGACCGTCTCGGCGCACGGATGACGCAAGGCCATCTGATCGTGCGCGGTTCGGCGGGCGATCACAGCGGCTTCCAGATGGCGGGCGGCGTATTGCGTATCGACGGCGACGCCGGCCACTTCACCGCTTGCGAAATGCGCGGCGGACGGCTGACCGTCGCGGGCGATTGCGGCGATTTCGCGGCGGGCGCGCTCGCCGGCGACGTCGAAGGAATGACGGGCGGCACGCTGACGATTCACGGCAACGCGGGCGCGCGGCTCGCGGACCGGATGCGCCGCGGGCTCGTGCTGGTCGGCGGCGATGCGGGCGACTTCGCGGCGTCGCGGCTCGTGGCGGGGACCATCGGCATTGCAGGCCGGTTGGGCGCACACTATGCGTACGGTATGCGGCGCGGAACCCTGCTGCTTGCGCAGCGTCCCACTAGTCTGCCGCCCACTTTCGCCGACGGCGGCCGCGGCTTCGACGTATTCTGGTCCTTGCTCGTACGCAGTCTCGCGGGCGAAATCGCGCCGTTTTCGCAGTGGCGCGCGGCCGCGCTGCCGCGCCGTTATGCGGGCGACGCCGCCGTCGACGGGCGCGGCGAAATACTTGTGATGAGCTAACCAGGGAGGCAGAGATGACGACCGCGCATGCTTCTTCCGCACAACGCCGCGCCGACACGTCCACGCCGCGCTATGCCGGCTCGTTGATCGCGCTGCACTGGCTGATCGCGTTCGGCATCATCGGCCTGCTTGCGCTCGGGCTCTACATGGTCGGACTGCCAAAGGGCCTGCCGCTCAAGGCGACGCTGCTGAACCTTCACAAATCCATCGGACTCACAGTTTTCCTGCTGGTGCTTCTACGCATCGCGGCGCGGGCGGCCTTTCATCGGCCGCCCCTGCCGCCGATGCGACCGTGGCAACGCGCCGCCGCGCGCACTACGCAGGGCCTTTTATACGTGGCAATGGTCGTCATGCCTGTGTCGGGCTATCTGGGCTCGTCGTTCAATCGCTATGGGACGCGCTTCTGGGGCATTCCGCTGCCGAAGTGGGGTTGGGACGATCACGGCTTGCGCGAGCTGTTCTTCGGCATTCATGAGGTGACGGCGTATCTGCTGATCGCGCTGATCGTGCTGCATGTGGCGGGCGCGATCAAGCATCAATGGATCGACCGCGACAATCTGCTCGCGAGGATGCTGCCATGACGCGGGCGCGAACAACCGGCACGCTACGCACGCGCGACGCGCATCGCGTGTCGTTCACGGTTGCGGGCGCCGACGACGGCGTGCCGGTCGTCGTCCTGCATGGCGGCCCAGGCAGCGGCAGTCAGCCTGACGCAACGCGGCTCTTCGACCTGACGCGCTTCAGGGTCGTGCTGATCGATCAGCGCGGCACTGGAGCTTCGACGCCGCGCGGCGGCGTGCGCCGCAACCGCACCGACCGCCTGATCGAAGACATCGAAGCGGTGCGCGTGCGGCTTCGCATCGAACGCTGGGGCGTGCTTGGCGGATCGTGGGGCGCGGCGCTCGCGCTCGCCTATGCGGGACGGCATCCGCAATCGGTGACGGGCGTGGTGCTGCGCGGCCTTTTTCTCACGTCGATGCGCGAGGTTCGCGGCCTGTTCGTCACGTCGCAAAAACGCGCGCCGCGCGCATGGCAAAAGCTCTGCGCCGCTGCGCATTGCAAGCGGCCCGCTGCGCTGCTTTCGCAATGCCATGCGCGGCTGCAACGCGGCCGCGCAAGCGAGGCCCAGCAGCGCAAGCTCGCGCTCGCATGGCGCGGCTATGAAAACGCCGTGCTCGCGAGTGCGAACACGCGGCGCAGGCTCGTACCGGCCAGGCTCTCGCATAAGGACAGCCGCAAGCTCATCGGCAAGTACCGCATTCAGGCGCATTACCTGATGCATCGCTGCTGGCTCGGCGAAGCGCGGTTGCTGTCGTTCGCGCGCCGCGCCGCCGCGGCCGGCGTACCGCTCTTTGCAGTGCACGGTTCGCGCGATCCCGTGTGTCCGCCGGATAACCTGCGGCGCCTCGCGCGAGCGGTTCCCAATGCTCACATTGAATGCGTGCGCGCCGGCCATCTTGCAAGCGATCCCGCTTTGCATGCACGCGTGGCCGATGCACTGACAACACTGTTTCTTCCACTCACCGACGAGGGGCGCACGCTGCGCCGCGCGGCATGAAAATCAAGGTACTCGGCTCATCGGCGGGCGGCGGCTTTCCGCAGTGGAACTGCAACTGCCGCAATTGCGACGGCGTGCGGCGCGGCACGCTGAAGGCCACGCGCCGCACGCAATCGTCGATTGCGGTGAGCGCGAACGGCGAGGACTGGCTGCTCGTGAATGCGTCGCCCGATCTGCTCGCGCAGATCGCCGCGAACTCGGAGCTTCAACCGGCCCGCCGCGCGCGCGACAGCGGCATCGCGGCGGTGCTCGTCATCGACGCGCAGATCGATCATGTCACCGGCCTCCTGATGCTGCGCGAGCGCGACACGCCGCTGCCGCTCCATGCAACCGACGCCGTCTGGCAGGACCTGACGAGCGGTTTTCCAATCGCGCCGATTCTCTCGCACTACTGCGGCGTCGAGCATCGGCGAATCGCGCTCGACGGCGCGCCGCTCAGCGTCGACGCATTGCCCGGCGTGCAGATCGACGCGCTGCCGCTCACCAGCAAGGCGCCGCCCTACTCGCCGCATCGCAACTCGCCCGAGCGCGGCGACAACATCGGGCTCGTGTTCACGAACCGGCAGACCGGCAAGCGCGTCTTTTACGCGCCCGGTCTCGGCGAGATCGAACCGCACGTACTCGAGGCGATGCGCGCGGCGGATCTGCTGCTCGTCGACGGCACGCTGTGGACCGCCGATGAAATGATCCGCCTCGGCCTCTCGAAGAAAACCGCTGCGGATATGGGTCATCTGCAGCAATCGGGACCTGGTGGCATGATCGAAGTACTGGATTCGCTCGACGCGAAAAGCGCGCGCAAGGTGCTGATCCACATCAACAACACCAACCCGATTCTCGTCGAGGATGGCCCCGAGCGCCGCCTTCTCACGGAGCACGGCATCGAAGTTGCCTACGACGGCATGACCTTCGAACTATGAAGCGCGGCCACGCAGCACGCGTCGCGCAGGAACGGGAGATTGCATGAACGCGAAAGACACCTTGGGTACGACGCCAGGCAGCGAGCGCGCCCGCGACGAAGCCTGGACCCGTGAGGAATTCGAAGCGCAGTTGCGCGCGAAAGGCACGGCGTACCACATTCATCATCCGTTCAATGTGAAGATGAATAGCGGCGGCTGCTCGCCCGAACAGATTCGCGGCTGGGTCGCGAACCGCTTCTACTATCAGATCAACATTCCGCTGAAGGACGCGGCCGTGATGTCCAATTGCCCGGATCGCGAAACGCGCCGCCGCTGGGTGCTGCGCATTCTCGATCACGACGGCTACGGCGCGGCGAGGAAGGCGGCATCGAAACATGGGCACGCCTGGGCGATGCAGTGGGCCTCTCACGCGACGAGCTGTGGTCGCTCGAACACGTGACGCCTGGCGTGCGCTTCGCCGTCGACGCGTACGTGAACTTCGCGCGCCGCGCGCCGTGGCAGGAATCGGTGTGCTCGTCGCTCACCGAAATGTTCGCGCCGCAGGTTCATCGCGACCGGCTCGCGAGCTGGCCCGAACACTATCCGTGGATCGAAGCGTCCGGCCTCGCCTACTTTCGCTCGCGCATCACGCTCGCACAGCGCGACGTGGAGCACGGCCTCGAAGTCACGCTGAATTACTTCACGCGGCGCGAACAACAGGAACGCGCGCTCGAGATTCTGCAATTCAAGCTCGACATTCTGTGGACCATGCTGGACTCGATCGAAAAGGCCTTTCCGCAATGAACGACATGTCCAACGCCGATCGTCCCGCGCTCAACAAGCTGTTCCGGCTGCAATGGGAACCGGCGCAGAACGCGCATGTGCTGCTCTATCCGGAAGGGATGGTGAAGCTCAATCAGAGCGCGGCGGAAATCCTCAAACGTTGCGACGGCACGCGCGATATCGAAACGCTTATCGCCGATCTCGAGCAGGCGTTCAACGCAACAGGACTTGGCCCCGAAGTACGCGCATTCGTGACCGAAGCGCATTCGCGCGGATGGCTGGAGTAGCGCAATGACCGATCTCTCGCAACCTGCTGCCGACATTCACACTGAAGCACAGCCCGAAGCGACGCCCGCGAGCGTCGCGCCGCCGCTGTGGCTGCTCGCGGAACTGACGTATCGCTGCCCGCTGCATTGCGCGTTCTGCTACAACCCCGTCGACTACACCAATCACAATCGCGAACTCAGCACCGAACAATGGCTCGGCGTGCTGCGCGAGGCGCGCGCGCTCGGCGCCGCGCAATTGGGCTTTTCAGGCGGCGAACCGCTGATGCGCGACGACCTCGAAGTGCTGGTCGGCGAAGCGCGCAAGCTCGGCTTCTATACGAATCTGATCACCTCGGGCGTCGGTCTCACGGACAAGCGCCTCGGCGACCTGAAAGCGGCCGGGCTCGATCACATCCAGTTGTCGTTTCAGGACTCGACTCAGGAACTCAACGACTTCTTGAGCAGCACGCGCACGTTCGATCTGAAGCAGCGCGTCGCGGCATCGATCAAACAGCATGGGTTTCCGATGGTGCTGAACTGCGTGCTGCATCGCTATAACCTGCCCCACGTCGACAAGATCATCGACATGGCGCTCGCGATGGGCGCCGAATACCTCGAACTCGCGAACACGCAGTACTACGGCTGGGCGCATCACAATCAGGCGCAGCTCATGCCGACCCGCGAGCAGCTCGAGGAAGCAGAAGCGGTGGTCGAACGTTATCGGCGCACCCATGGCGATCGCTGCAAGATTTTCTTCGTCGTGCCCGACTATTTCGAGCGACGCCCGAAGCGCTGCATGAACGGCTGGGGCGCGGTGTTCCTCGGCGTTGCGCCGGACGGCGCCGCGCTGCCCTGTCACGCGGCGCGCGCGCTGCCCGGCCTCGTGCTGCCGAATGTGAAAGACATGCCCCTGCGAGAGATCTGGTACGAGAGCGACGCATTCAATCGTTTCCGCGGTCTGCAATGGATGAAAGAGCCGTGCCGCAGTTGCGACGAGAAGGAAAACGATCTCGGCGGCTGCCGTTGCCAGGCGTATCTGCTCACCGGCGATGCGGCCAATGCGGACCCTGTGTGCGACAAGTCGCCGTTGCATGAAAAAGTGGTCGACGTGACGCGTCTCGCGGCGGCGGCGCATGAACCACGAGAGCAGCCCATCATGTTCCGTAACGATGCAAACTCGCGCAAGCTGACGGGCGCGCATGCACCGCAAAACAAGGTGCAAAAAACGGCGCACGACGAGCCAAACGACAACGGCCACACCAGGGGTTGACCATGACAGCGGCGGACATTTCAGTGTTGCTCGTCGACGATCACGCCGTAGTGCGCGAAGGCTACCGGCGGCTACTCGAAGTGAATGCCGACGTGCACGTGTGCGGTGAAGCAGCCGACGCCGCTCAGGCCTATCAGCGCTTCTGCGCGCTGCGGCCCGATGTCGTCGTGATGGATGTCTCGTTGCCGGGCGCAAGCGGAATCGAAGCAATGCGGCGCATGCTCGCGCGCGAGGCCGATGCGCGCGTGCTGATTTTCAGCGTGCATGAAGAGGCGATTTTCGTGCGCCGCGCGCTCGACGCCGGCGCGCTCGGCTATGTGACGAAAGCCAGCGCGCCCGACGTGCTGGTCGAAGCGGTGCGCACGATCGCGCGGCGCGCCAGTTATCTAAGCCCCGACATTTCGCAGGCACTCGCGCTGCGCAATGCATTCAGCGAAGGCCCGCCAGGACGGCAGTTGTCCGCGCGCGAATTCGAGGTGTTGCGTTTGCTCGTGCAGGGCTACACGCTGCCGAGCATCGCCGAAAAATTGGGCCTCAGTCAGAAGACCGTGGCCAATCATCAGTCGGTGATCCGGCAGAAGTTCGGCGCGGACAACGGTGTGCAACTCGCACAAATGGCAAGCCGCCTCGGCCTTCAGTTCACCGGCTCCGCCAGTCCCGCTTGAGCGGGCACGCGCGCGCAAAACAGGAAGCCGCCTTCGGGCTTGCTCGCGACATGAAACTCGCCGCCTAGCGCTTCGACCCGCTCGCGCATGCCGATGAGCCCCAGGCCCGCGCGCGGCGCATCGAGGTCGACGCCGGGACCGTCGTCGGCCATCGTTACGACGATTTCGTCGATTGGCCGGCGTTTTAGGGCATTTTTCTGCGGCGCTTGCGCCTCGCGCGGCGCGCGCACCATGAACACTTCCACGCGCGAGTGCCGCGCGAACTTCGACACGTTCGTCAGCCCTTCCTGCACCAGCCGGTAAAGCGTGATGGTGAGCGCGTCGCTGAGCCCTGTGTAATCGCCTTCTATCGTTAGCGAGAACGACGCGTCGGGCAAGCGTTCGCGCCATCCGTCGATGCAATGCTCGAGCGCGCTCGGCAAGCCGAATTCGTCGAGACCGATAGGCCGCAAGCGCCGGATCATTCCGCCGATCTGCCGATACACATGACTCGCGCTCCGCATCAATTCCACCGATATGCGATGAATCTCCGGCTCGCGCGCGGCGGAGAGATCGCGGATACGTGCTGCGTCGAGTGAAATGGCGTTGAGGTACTGGCCGAGTTCGTCGTGCAGTTCGCGCGCGAGGTGGCGGCGCTCGAGTTCCTCTGCCTGCAACGCCTGGTTCGCAAGACGCCGGTTGTCGGCGAGCAGACGTTCGGCCTCTTCTTCGAGCACGCGCCGATGCGCAAGCTCGCTGCGCGTCTCGCGATAGCGGCGCCACGCGAACCACGCAAGCCCCAGCGACAGCACGCACAGCGTGAGCGGCAACTCGTCGAGTTGAAAGCGCTCGACGCCGCGCGTCCACCGATAAGCGCGCTCGCTCACATCGAACAGCGAGCCGAGCGCGGCCGCGAGCAAGGTCAGCGCGAGCACGCAGGCAAGATCGCGCGGCACCGCGGAATGCGGCGAATTGCGCGGCATATTGCGGCGCGTTTGATGAGGTTGGGTGGATTCGCTCGACATCACGTTTGCATTCTAGTCAGGCCAATCGGACACGAAGTTCGTCGCAACCAGTTTGGGAACGCTTCCTCGCGATTTCGGGAAAAGCTCCCGAGCCTTCACGCGAGCGCGCATGCGAAGCTTTGCACACCTTGAAAGAAAGCGCTACGTATGCCGCCACGCGGCTGCGTCCGAAGAAAGCGTCGATTCGGCAGGAGACAGAATAATGAATATCCCATCACGCGTGCGTCGCGGAAAACCCGGCCTCGGCTTCAGGCGGCGAGCCGGCATCACGCTTGGATTCGGCAGCGCGCTCGCGAGCATGTCGATAGGCGCATGGGCGCAAGCGGAGCCGGCGGCTGGCGTACCGGCTTCGGCTGCGGCTGCGGCTCCCGCTTCGGCAGCCGCCTCCGCGAAAGCCGCAGCCGATGCGCCAGACGATACGCCCTCGACCACGCTCGCGCCCGTGGTCGTGGTCGGCACGACGCCGCTGCTCGGCATCGGCACGCCGCTCGCGCAGGTGCCCGCCAACGTGCAGACCGTTCGCGCGCGAGACATCGAAGCGCAGCATCGCTTCAATCTCACGGATTACCTCGCGAAGAATCTGCCGAGCGTCGACATCGCCGATGCGCAAGGCAACCCGTATCAGATGAACGTCAACTATCGCGGCTTCACGGCGTCGCCGCTGCTCGGCACACCGCAGGGCATTTCGGTGTTCGTCGACGGCGTGCGCGTGAACGAGCCTTTCGGCGACGTGGTCAACTGGGACGTGCTGCCGCAACAGGCCATCGACACCATTCAATTGATTCCCGGTTCGAATCCGACGTATGGGCTGAATACGCTTGGCGGCGCGCTCGCCATCACGACGAAGAACGGCAAGACCAGTCCCGGCGGCGAGGCCGAAGTGGCGCTCGGCTCGTGGGGCCGCAAGACCGCGCAGATCGAACAGGGCGGCACGATCGGCCAGAACCTCGATTACTACGTGACCGGCAACGTCACGAACGACAACGGCTGGGCCGAGCAGAATGCGAGCCGCGTGCGGCAGATTTTCGGCAAGCTGCGCTATACCGATGCCGACACCACGCTGTCGTTATCCGCAGGCGGCGCGGACAACGATCTGCACGGCACGCAAACCATTCCGCGCTCATTCCTTGGCAATCCGAAGCAGCCCTATACGTATCCCGATCAGAACCTGAACAGCGCTGGCTACGTGACGCTGTCCGGCGAACACTACTTCAGCGATAACGTCGAGCTGAGCGGCAATGCGTACTACCGGCACTTCCGCAATAGCAATGTGAGCAGCAACACGAATCCGAACTTCGGTTCGATCGACGACGACGGCGACGTCGACACCACGCAGGCGACCAACGAGAAATCCGTCGTCTCTACCGATAGTTTCGGCGCGAGCCTGCAACTCACGCTGCTCGGCAAACTCGGCGGCATGCAGAACCAGTTCGTTGCGGGCGTATCCGCGGACATCGCGAATTCGCGCTACACGCAATCGTCGCAGGATGCGGTTTTCACGGCTTCGCGCGCGACGGTCGGCATCGGCGATTTCACGCAGGAAACCGCGGCGAAAACGCATAACGGCAACTACGGCATCTATCTGCAAGACACTTTATCGCTGACGAAGCAATGGACGCTGACGCTCGCGGGACGTTATAACTGGGCCGAAGCGACCATCGGCGATTCGAGCGGCCTTCAGCCGCAACTGGACGGACACCATACGTTCTCGCGCTTCAATCCGGCGGTCGGCATCAACTGGAATCCGACCTCGGCGTTCACGGCCTACGCAACCTACAACGAAGGCATGCGCTCGCCGACTGCGATCGAACTCGCGTGTGCAGACCCGGCCGCGCCCTGCTCGCTGCCGAACGACTTCGTGTCCGACCCGCCGCTGCAACCGGTGATCTCGAAGACCTTCGAAATCGGCGCACGCGGACGAATCGGCCAGACGACAAGCTGGAGTGCCGCCGTCTACCGAACCACGCTCGATAACGACATCGAATTCATCGCCAGCAATGGCGCGGCGAGCAATCGCGGCTTCTTTCAGAACGTGGGCCGCACGCGCCGGCAAGGGTTCGAACTCTCGGGACGCAGCCAGCTAGGCCCGCTCGCGGTGACTGCGAGCTACAACTACATCGACGCCACGTATCGCACCGCGTGGACCGAGAACAGCGCGAGCAATTCCAGCGCGGATGCGAACGGCAACATCAACGTGAAGCCCGGCGATCATCTGCCAGGCATTCCGGCGAACACGGTCAAGCTGCAACTCGACTACGCGGCGACCGCGAAGTGGAGAGTCGGCGCGAACCTCACGTGGCGCGGCGGCATCTATGCACAGGGCGACGAAAACAATCAGGACGTCAATGGCAAGATCGCCGGCTATTTTCTGATCGATCTCGACACGTCGTATCAGGTCACCAAACAGTTGCAGGTGTTTGCGAGCGTCTCGAATCTGCTCGACAAGCGCTATGCGAGCTTCGGTTCGCTCGGAGAAAACTTCTTCAACGGCCCGAACCATACGTTCGACGGCGGGAATCCGAGCAACGAGCAGTTCGTCGGACCGGGCGCGCCGCGCGGGTTCTGGGTCGGCCTGCGCTATGCGTGGAAGTAGGTGGAAGTGAGGGCGGTCATGCGTCGGCTCGCGCATGACCTCCGCGTGCTCAGTGCGATTCGATCGAGCCGTCGCTATGCGGATAGGTGACGATGCCCCACGCGAGCGGCAGTTGACCAATCTGCGTGACCGGCTGATAACTGCGCGCGTCGAGCACATAAACGGCATCGGAGCGCCCGCATGCGACCAGCAGCTTTGTGCCGTCGGGCGTAAAACTGAAGTGCCAGCAACGCTGACCGACCGGCACGTCGGCAAGATGCTCGTAGCTCTTGCCGTCGAATACCTGCACCGTCTTGTCGCGTGCCGCCGCGACGAAAAGCCGCTTGCCGTCGGGACCGTAGGCGACGCCGTAAGGACCCAGTTTGGTATCGACGGTCTTCTTCACCTTGAACGTGCGCGCGTCGATCACGACAAGTTTGCTCAGCGACTCCAGCGTGACCACGTAGTCCTTGCCGTCCGGCGACAGGCGAATGCCACGCGGACGCCCGCCCGCCGCGAGCTTCACGGTCCTCACGGGCGCGCCCGTGCGCGCGTGATAGACGGAGACAGTATCGTCGCCTTCGTTGGTGACGAGCATGTTCTTGCCGTCGCGTGAAAATTCGATGCCCTCGGTTTCGTGGCCGCTCGTCACCGAGCGCACCACGCGCCAGCTTTTCATATCGACGATAGCGATCTCGGCGGGCGGTTTGTTGGCGTCGTCATCGTCGTCGGCGTGGGGTTTGCCGGCTTGCGCTTCGCCTGGCTTCTCGGCTGGTTTCCCAGACTGTCCGCTCGCTGCAGGCGGGCCGCCGTCTTCGCCCGGCTCATACGTCACATACGCATAGCCGTTGTGCACGCGCACAAACTCCGGGTTCTGACCGATCTTCACCCGCTGCACGACTTCGCCTGAAGCCGTATCGATCACGGCAAGATCGCCCGTGTTCTTGTTGGCGACCAGCAGGCGCGAGCCGTCCGCATTGAGGCTCAGGCCGCGCGGGCCGTCCGCGCCTACGGGGAAGGTTCGGGTCAACGTCATCTTGTCGAGATCGATCACACCCACGCCGCCCTTCTCGCTCGTCACATAGGCGAGAGGCGCCGCGGCATGCGCCGAAGCGGCGCCGAACGCCGTCGCCGCGACCATACCGGCCGCGATCAAGGCTGAAACGATGGGGCGTCCCCGTGTTGTTTTGCGAAACCGTGTCTCCAGCATGTGTTCTGCTCCGTTGTAAAAGCACTGTGCCGCACAAGGCCGGCATTCAAGCAAAGTAGTTCATTAGAGGATCGTTTGACAACGGACGAAGGCGGGAGATTTTCCCGAATTGACCTGGCAAGGCCGCTAACGGTACTAAAACACCGGGCCGCGGCGGACAATGAACGCGGCGGCTCGACGAGTCGAAGGAAACGGTCATGCAGCACTATGGTCTCGCGAATGTCTGGCAAAGCGGCGATTTCATCACGCGCGCGATTCTCGGCATATTGTTCATCATGTCGATCCTGTCGTGGACGGTTATCGTCGTCAAGCTGTGGCATGTGCTGCGCATCAAGCGAGTAACCGGGCGCACCGACGCGCAGTTCTGGCAGGCCGACAACTTCGAACATGGGCTCAGGAACCTGGGCGGCCTTGCGGGCCACGGTAGTGAGGCATCGGCTGAGGCGCTGCGCGACAATCCGCTGCTCGCTCTCGCGATGGCCGCATCTGAGGCGGCTGCGCATCATCGCGACACCAGGCCGCATTTGCAGGATCGCATCGACGTATCGGACTGGATCGCGCGCCGCCTGCAAGGCAGCATCGACGACGCCGTCGCGCATATGCAAAGCGGCCTCGCGGTGCTGGCGTCGATCGGCAGCACCGCGCCGTTCGTCGGGCTCTTCGGCACGGTGTGGGGCATTTATCATGCGCTGATCGTGATCGGCGAAACGGGTCAGGCGTCGATCGATCATGTGGCCGGACCGGTCGGCGAGTCACTCATCATGACCGCGTTCGGGCTCTTCGTCGCGATACCGGCCGTGCTCGGGTATAACGGGCTCACGCGCGCAAACAAGTCGATCGTCACGCGGCTCAAGCGCTTCGCACATGGACTGCACGCGTACTTCGTGACGGGTCTGCAATTGCCGCACGGATGATGGACCGTTAAACGATGCGTTATCGCCCGTCAAAGAATCTCTGAATTCAAATCGCGTGCGCGCTCCGCTATCGTGGCTTGCATACCGGCGGTATGCAGTCATGCACTCATGCAGTCACGCATCGCGCCGGCTCTCCATCACTGCGAGAGGACCGGCCCATGCAAGCCCTGATCTTCGATGTCGACGGCACGCTTGCCGATACCGAAAGCGCGCATCTGCACGCGTTCAACGCGGCGTTCGCGCAAGCCGGTCTCGACTGGCACTGGGACGAAGCGCTCTATGTGCGCCTGCTGGAAGTAGCGGGCGGCAAGGAGCGTCTGCTGCACTACTGGCGCATCGTCGATCCCGAGGAGGCGGAAGGCCCCGGCGTGAGCCGCGTGATCGACGCGGTGCATGCGATCAAGACGCGTCACTATGCGGCGCATGTTCGCGATGGCGGCTTGCCGTTGCGGCCGGGCATCGCGCGCCTGATCGATGAAGCGCGTGCGGCCTCCATACCAGTCGCCATCGCGACCACCACAACGCCCGCGAATCTCGACGCGCTGTTGCACGGACCGTTCGGCCCCGAATGGCGCAGCCGCTTTGCCGCGATTGGCGATGCAAGCACGACGCAGTCAAAGAAGCCCGCGCCCGATGTTTATCTCGACGTGCTTCGTCAACTCGGCCTCAAAGGCCAGGACTGCATCGCGTTCGAAGATTCCGCGAACGGCTTGCGCGCGGCGCGTGCAGCGTTTGTTCCGACTATCGTGACGCCGACAGCGTACACGGCGCATCATTCCTTCGACGGCGCGCTCGCCGTGCTGCCTCATCTCGGCGATCCGCATGCGCCGCTCGCTTCGACGGCTGCGAACGAGAATGAGCGGCCCGCATGGGTGGATCTCGACACATTGCGCGGCTGGCATCGCAATGCGTTGAGCGAGGCTGCGGCCGTATGACGACGCCGCCGGTTTTTTCGCCTGAAGCGCTAACGCTAACGCAAGCGTTGCCGCGATCACGAACGCGCGCCGTGCTGATCGACCTCGACGGCACCATGGTCCACACAGCGCCGGATATTGTCGAAGCGGTGAGCTGCATGCTCGCCGATTTCGATCAGCCGCCGTTGCCCTTCGACACGGTCAGCAGTTTTATCGGCAAAGGCGTGCCGAACCTGGTTAAGCGCACGCTCGAAACGGCGGCGCTCGATGGACGAGTCGACATGGACGCCGCGCTCGCGGTGTTTGATCGGCACTATCGGCAGACGAATGGGCGCTTCGGTCATGTTTATCCGCACGTCGCCGCAGGTCTTCGCGAGCTCGCACGGCTCGGCTATCGGCTCGCGTGCGTGACCAACAAACCGGAGGCGTTGGCCGCACCGCTGCTGCGCATGACAGGACTCGCGCAAGATATCGACGTACTGGTCGCAGGCGATTCGATCGACAGCATGAAGCCTGCACCGCAACCGCTGTGGCACGCGTGCCGGTTGCTGGATGCAGACGTGGAATGCAGCGTTCTGGTGGGCGATTCGCCCGTCGATGTCAGCGCGGCGCGCGCGGCGGGCGTGCCGGTGTTTATCGTGCGCTACGGCTATGGCGGCCCGGATGGCGCGACGGCCTTGCAGTGCGATGCGTTAATCGATTCGTTCGCGCAGTTGCCCGATCTGCTTGCGCTGCGCGATGAGCGCTTGAACGCCGATGCAGGGTCGTAGTTCTCGCAGTCCACTATGAAAACGACCCGGACACTTACGCGTCCGGGTCGTCGGTTTCTCTGCTGCAAGCAAGCTCGCCAACAAGCTCGTCAACAAGCCGCTACAGCAGAATCAACCGCAGCGGAACATCAGAACTTATGACGGATACCGACGATCGCCAGCGCCTGCGAATCGGTGCCGTTGTAGCCATACGAACCGATCGAAGCCTGCGCGTCCTGCGTCGTGCCATCGGCGAGACGCTGCGTGCCGCTCGCGTGCTGATAGGCCGCGACCGCGTAGAAGTCCGTGCGCTTCGAGATGTTGTAGTCCGCGCCGATGCTCAACTGGTGGTAATGCGCCGACGTGTCGCCGGATGCAGCCGTGTACGCGTAGCCCAGACCCGCGACCAGTGCCGGCGTCGCCTGATACGCAACGAAGGCTTTACCGCTGTTGTACTTCTCGGTGCCGGTGAAAGTGGACGCGCCGTCGCTCTTCAACTGCGTGTTGCTATACGAAGCGCCGAGCGTGATCGGGCCGAGCGCGTATTGGCCGCCGATCTGCGCGATGCTGACCGATTTCGCCGTCACGTAGCCGTCGTTGATATGGCTGTCGAAGATCGAATCGGTCGTGCTGCTCGCCCAGCTCGAACGCGCGGTCGTGGACGATGCGTTGGTCGCGCGCAGGTAGCCGCCGGCGAGCGAGAACGGACCGTTCGAGTACGACACCGCGCCGCTATAGGTGTAACCCTGACCCGCCTGACCCGCGACGCCGCTGAATGCATACAGTGCTTCGAACTGCAGGCCGGCGTAGTTCGGCGACACGTATTTGACCGCGTTCGATACGCGCGCGCTGTTGTCGTTGTTGTCGACGTCGCCCGGCGTTGCGAAGGCGGAGCCGAAGAAGTTGTCGGCCGTGACGCCCTGCACCATGTCCGTGATCGGATCGTACTGGCGGCCGGCCGTCACCGTGCCCCACGTCGCGCCCGTCAGGCCGACGAACGACTGGCGGCCGAACTCGCGCGAGCCCTGACCGAGTTTGCCCGTGCCGACGTCGAAGCCATTTTCCAACGTGAAGATCGCCTTCAGGCCGCCGCCCAGATCTTCCTGGCCCTTCAGGCCCCAGCGGTCGCCGCTCAGATTGCCGTTGAGCATGCCCGCGAGATTGCTGCCCGAGCTGGCGTTATGCACATAGCCGATGCCGGCGTCGATCACGCCGTACAACGTCACGCTGTTCTGTGCATGGGCGGACCCCGCCGCGACCAGCAGTGCGAGAGAGGCGGAAGTCAATGCTGTCTTTTTCATCCTTGTTCCTTTATTCACGTTTCAGAAAGACATTGCGGACGCGCAGCATACCTTGATTAATTTAAAAATCAATAAAAGCGTTTGGAAATTCCAACACGATTAGTATCGCCAATTGATTACAAATAATTAAGGGCTATGTGCGAACACATAGCCCCGAGCCCGGCGCAACGACTTTCCCTGCGTGGAGACGTGGAGAAAGAACCGAACGGGATGCATTTAGCCAGCGCGATAGTGTGAAGTCAAGCGGCGGTCGATTGAGTTTCCTTTCCTGATCTTTTCACGCTCTCTTTATCGCGGCTTTATATTTCATTTTATTAATTCGCCTTTCCATTTCTAATTATCAAAGCGGGACGATCGAATCAAGAGAATCCCGGTTCAGTGACAGCCTATTGCACAACCATGGCCCGCGCGCCGCGCCCGTCGGCATGCACTGGCTTTTTCTCGCGAATGCTGGCTCTCCCACATACTGGCGGTGCGGAGCTTGTCATGCTGACGACTCAGGCGCGCGCGCGAAAAGGAGGTCGCCATGTCGGTCTATGTGGATGAAGGATTCCGGCCCTGTGTCACGGAGCGCGCAACGGTCGCGTTCAGGGTCTGCTGGGACGACCGGGCGCAGGTTTTCGAAGTCAGCGCGGACGCGCTCATTGCCTATTGCGGCGCGGCAAGCGCGCGCAAGAAAGACTTGCTGCTCGCGTTCGAGGGCGCGCAAAGCGAGATCCTCACGGTGGCCGCGCGCAAGTGGACGTTCCGGCCGACAGAGCCAGTGCCACTAGGCGTCGACGAATTCCGTATGATCATGCATTAGTCCACCCATTCGCCATGCAAGCACTGCGCCATGACCTGGATCGCCGCCCTGCCGATGTACAACGTCACGCCCTCGCTGGAAAACGAGTGGCGCGGGTGGCTTGCGGACGTGCTGCGCATGGTCAAGCCGGCGTGCCGCATCGTCGATCCCGATGAAGAATTGCACGGCTTCTGGCGGCGGCCCAATCTGCTGATTTCACAAACCTGCGGTTATCCGTTGATGCACGGTCTGCGCGAGCAGGTGCAACTCGTCGCGACGCCGCGTTTCGACGCGCCCGGTTGCGAAGGCGCGCATTACTCGAGCGTCATCGTCACGCGCGCCGACGCGCCGTTCGATACGCTCGCCTCGTGCCGCGGCGCGCGCGTTGCCTACAATCAGGACGATTCGAATAGCGGCATGAACGCGCTGCGTCATGCAGTGGCGCCACACTCGCAGGAAGGTGCGTTTTTTCGCGCAGCGCTGCGCACCGGCTCGCATGTCGGTTCGTTGCGGGCCGTCGCGGACAATCACGCGGACGTCGCCGCGATAGATTGCGTGACCTTCGCTTTCGTCTGCGATGAAATGCCGGAACTGGCGCGGCAGGTTCGACGCATCGGCATGACAGCGGCGTCGCCGGGTCTGCCGTTGATTGCGTCCGACACCGTGCCGGCCGCGACTGTTGAAGCACTGCGCGACGCACTGAACGAAGCGCTGGCATTGCATCCCGAACGCGCAAAACGCCTGCGTTTGCAGGGGTTTTCCGCGTTGCCGCTCGAGGACTACGAGCGCATCGCGCAGCTTGAGAGCGAGGCGCGCGCGGTGGGGTATACGCGGCTTGGTTGATACGGCGCCGATTGGCTCAGCCTGTCGGCGCGCTTATTCCCGCGCTACTGCACGTCCAGCACCAGAAGCTGCGCGCCGTCGGCAACCTGATCGCCCACCGCATACAGCACTTCCGACACAACGCCGGCCGCCGGCGCGCCGATGGTGTGCTCCATCTTCATCGCTTCCATCACGATGAGCGGCGTGCCCTTCTCCACCACCGTCCCCGGCTCGACGAGCACCGCGATCACCTTGCCCGGCATCGGCGCGGTCAGGCGGCCTTCGCCGTGTTCCGCATCCGCGGCGTGCGCGAGCAGGTTCTGCCACTCGAACGCCAGTGCGTGACCGAGGCAGAACACATGAAACGTATCGCCGTCGATAAACACGCGCCCCGTGGCCCGCGCGTCGCCGATGGTCGCGCGATACTCATGCAAGCCCGAACCGCTCGACCATGTGAAGCCTTCGCGCAGACCGTCGTGTTCGAGCGTTTGCGTGCCGCCGTCGCGCGCGAACGTGACCATGAACGCATTGTCGTCTTCGACACTGCGCCAGCCTAGCGTCTGCGCGTAGCCGCCATTCAGACGCCAGTGCGACAGCGCATCCCAGGGCGACGCGCCATGCGCGGTGCCGCCTTCGCGCGTGAGCAACGCGCCGCATGCGAGCGCGAGCGCTTCCTTGAAAGGCCTTTTCACAGGCGCGAACAGGGCCTCGTGATGCCGTTCGATCAGACCGGTGTCCAGATCGCCGCTCGCAAACGGCTCGCTTTCGACAATGCGCTGCAGAAACTCCACATTCGTATGCGGCCCGACCACTTCGCATGCGTGCAGTGCACGGCTCATTCGCGCGAGTGCTTCTTCTCGCGTCGCGCCGTGCACGATCAGCTTTGCGATCATCGGATCGTAGAACGGCGTGATCGTGTCGCCCTCGCGCACGCCGCTGTCGATACGTACCGGCGCTTTACGGCCCGGCTCGCCAAGGCCGGCCGCGTCGATCGCGAATTCCACGCCTTCAGGCATGCGCAAATGCTTGAGCGTGCCGGTGGACGGCAAGAAGCCGCGCGCCGGATGCTCGGCGTAGATGCGCGCCTCGATGGCATGGCCGTCTATCTTCAACTGATCTTGCGTCAGCGGCAACGGCTCGCCTGCGGCCACGCGCAGTTGCCATTCCACCAGGTCCTGGCCCGTCACCATCTCCGTGACCGGATGCTCGACCTGCAGACGCGTGTTCATTTCCATGAAATAGAACTCGCCGGTAGCCGTCATGATGAACTCGACCGTGCCCGCGCCGACATAGCTCACCGCGCGCGCGGCAGCGACCGCGGCCTCGCCCATTTCACGCTTTATTTCCGCGGACAATCCCGGCGCGGGCGCCTCTTCCAGCACCTTCTGATGACGACGCTGCACCGAGCAGTCGCGATCGAACAGATAGACCGCGCCGCCGTGACGATCCGCGAAAACCTGCACTTCGACGTGGCGCGGCCGCGTCAGATACTTTTCGATCAGCACGCGATCGTTGCCGAAGCTGCTCGCCGCCTCGCGCTTGCACGAAGCGAGCGCCGCCACGAAATCCTCGCTGCGCTCGACCACGCGCATGCCCTTGCCGCCGCCGCCCGCGCTGGCCTTCAGCAGAACCGGATAGCCGATCGAATCCGCCTCGCGATGCAATAGTTCGGGGCTCTGATCGTCGCCGTGATAGCCGGGCACGAGCGGCACCGCGGCCGCATGCATCAGCGCCTTGGCGGCGGCTTTCGAACCCATCGCCGCAATCGCTTCGACCGGCGGTCCGATGAATACGATGCCCGCCGCTTCGCATGCGTGCGCGAAGTCTTCGTTCTCCGACAGAAAACCGTAGCCCGGATGCACCGCCTGCGCGCCCGTCGCGCGTGCCGCTTCGATAATGCGCTCGATGCGCAGATAGCTTTCCGCCGCGCTCGCGCCGCCGATATGCACAGCTTCGTCGCACGCGCTCACGTGTTTGGCATCGGCATCCGCATCCGAATAGACAGCGACGCTCGCGATGCCGAGCCGCTTGCAGGTCGCCGCGACGCGGCACGCAATCTCGCCCCGGTTGGCGATCAGGATCTTGTTGAACATATGTTGTCTCGATCTCGGGATATTCTTCTGGTGAACGCCTCAAGGCGCCGCGCAATGTCGGTGAGCCGCACGTCAGTCGCGCCAGGCGGGCGTACGCTTTTCGAGGAACGACGCGACGCCTTCGCGGCCTTCCGCACCGGCTCGCGTGCGAGCGATGCGCGCCGCCGTGTCTTCGATCAATGCATCGTTCAGCTCGCGGCCGGCCATGTCCTGCACGAGTTGCTTGCACGCGCGCACCGCTTCTGGACCGTTGGCGCAGAGCGTTTGCGCGATCTGCTGCACGGTGGCGTCGAGTTGCTCCGCGCTGACCGCTTCGCTCACGAGCCCGAGGCGCAGCGCGGTCGCGCAGTCGAACTGCTCGGCGGTGATGAAGTAGCGCCGCGACGCCTGCTCGCCCAACGCGCGTATCACGTACGGCGCGATGGTCGCCGGAATCAGGCCGAGACGCGCCTCAGAAAGACAGAAGCGCGCGCTTTCCACCGCGACCACGATGTCGCACGCGGACAAGAGGCCCATGCCGCCCGCGTAGGCGTCGCCGTTCACGCGCGCGATCACCGGCTTGTTGCAGCGATAGATGGACGACAGCATGTTGGCGAGCAACATTGCGTCGGCGCGGTTCTCGTCGTGCGAGTAGCCGGCCATCTTCTTCATCCAGTTCAGATCGGCGCCCGCGCAGAACGCCTTGCCGTTCGCGGCGAGCACGACTGCGCGCACATCGTCGCGTGTGTTCAGCGCCGTGAAGGCCGACGTGATGTCGGCGATCATCGTTTCGTTGAACGCATTGCGCACGTCAGGACGATTCAGCGTGACGGTCGCGACGTGTCCGGCGATCTCGACATTCAGCGTTTCATAGTGCATCGTGGCGGCTCCCATGCGTCGCGCTCTGTCACATCCGGAACACGCCGAAGCGTGTGTCTTCGATCGGCGCATTCATCGCCGCCGACAAACCGAGGCCGAGCACGTCGCGCGTTTGCGCCGGGTCGATCACGCCGTCGTCCCACAGGCGCGCGCTGGCATAGTACGGGTGCCCCTGATGCTCGTACTGCTCGCGAATCGGCTGTTTGAAGGCTTCTTCTTCGTCGGCGCTCCATGAACCGCCGCGGCTTTCGATGCCGTCGCGCCTGACCGTGGCAAGCACCGACGCGGCCTGTTCGCCGCCCATCACCGAAATGCGCGCGTTCGGCCACATCCACAGGAAGCGCGGCGAATACGCGCGGCCGCACATGCCGTAATTGCCCGCGCCGAACGATCCGCCGATGATCACCGTGAACTTCGGCACCTTCGCCGTGGCAACGGCCGTCACCATCTTCGCGCCGTTACGCGCGATGCCTTCGTTCTCGTACTTGCGGCCCACCATGAAACCCGTGATGTTCTGCAGAAACACGAGCGGAATCTTGCGCTGGCAGCATAGTTCGATGAAGTGCGCACCCTTGAGCGCGGACTCCGAAAACAGAATGCCGTTGTTTGCAATGATGCCGACCGGATGCCCCCAGATATGCGCGAAGCCGCACACAAGCGTCGTGCCGTAGCGCGCCTTGAATTCGTCGAATGCCGAGTCGTCGACGATGCGCGCGATCACCTCGCGAATGTCGAATGGCTTGCGCGTGTCGACGGGAATCACGCCGTACATGCTCTTCACGTCATAGCGCGGCGGCTTCGGTTCCTGCAACGCGACCGGCACATGCTTCGTACGATTCAGATTGCCGACGATGCTGCGCGCAATCGCCAGTGCATGCGCGTCGTTCTGCGCGAGATGATCGACCACGCCGGAAAGACGCGTATGCACGTCGCCGCCGCCGAGGTCTTCCGCGCTCACCACTTCGCCGGTTGCCGCCTTGACGAGCGGCGGACCGCCGAGAAAAATCGTGCCCTGGTTCTTCACGATGATCGACTCGTCGCTCATGGCCGGCACATACGCGCCGCCCGCGGTGCACGAGCCCATCACCACGGCAATCTGCGGAATGCCCGCAGCGGACAGATTCGCCTGGTTGTAGAAGATGCGGCCAAAGTGGTCGCGGTCGGGAAACACGTCGTCCTGATTCGGCAGATTCGCGCCGCCCGAGTCGACCAGATACACGCACGGCAAGCGGTTTTCCGCGGCGATTTCCTGCGCGCGCACGTGCTTCTTCACGGTGACCGGATAGTAGGTGCCGCCCTTGACCGTCGCATCGTTGCAGACGATCACGCACTCGTGGCCCGCAATTCGCCCAATGCCGGTGATGACGCCCGCGCCCGGCGCGTCGTCGTTATACATGCCGTAAGCCGCGAGTTGCGAGAACTCGAGAAACGGCGTGCCCGGATCGAGCAGCTTTTCGATGCGCTCGCGCGGCAGCAGTTTGCCGCGGCCCGTGTGCTTTTCGCGCGCGGCCTGGCCGCCGCCCAGCGCGAGTTTCTCGACCTTCGCGCGAAGATCGTCGACCAGCGCCTCGAGCGCGGCCGCGTTGGCGCGAAAGTCGTCGGAGCGCGGATTCAGCTTGGATTCGATGATCGGCATCGCGTCGTTCTCCTCGTTGGCCCGGCTTACATCGTTTCCGCAAACAGCTCGCGGCCGATCAGCATGCGACGGATCTCGCTCGTGCCCGCGCCGATTTCATAGAGCTTCGCATCGCGCCACAGACGTCCAACCGGATACTCGTTGATATAGCCATTGCCGCCGAGAATCTGGATCGCTTCGCCCGCCATCCACGTGGCTTTTTCGGCCGTGTAGAGAATCACGCCCGCACAGTCCTTGCGAACCTGGCGCACGTGCTCCGTGCCGAGTGTATCGAGTTGACGGCCGACCGCGTACAGATACGCGCGGCACGCCTGCAACGTGGTGTAGAGATCGGCGACCTTGCCCTGAATCAACTGGAATTCGCCGATCGACTGGCCGAACTGCTTGCGGTCGTGGATATACGGCACGACCGCGTCCATCACCGCGACCATGATGCCGGTCGGGCCGCCCGCGAGCACGGCGCGCTCGTAATCGAGCCCGCTCATCAGCACCTTCACGCCGCCGTTCAGTTGACCCAGAATGTTTTCTTCGGGCACTTCGACGTCCTGAAACACGAGTTCGCCCGTATGCGAGCCGCGCATGCCGAGCTTGTCGAGCTTCTGCGCAACCGAAAAACCCTTCATGCCTTTTTCGACGATAAACGCGGTAATGCCGCGCGAATTCGCTTCGACGTCGGTCTTTGCATACACAACCAACGTGTCGCAATCGGGGCCGTTGGTGATCCACATCTTCGTGCCGTTCAGCACGTAGTGGTCGCCTTTCTTGTCGGCGCGCATCTTCATGCTCACGACGTCCGAGCCCGCATTCGGCTCGCTCATCGCGAGCGCGCCGACATGCTCGCCGGAGACGAGCTTCGGCAAGTACTTCTGCTTTTGCGCGTCGGTGCCGTTGCGATGAATCTGGTTCACGCACAGATTCGAATGCGCGCCGTATGAAAGACCGACCGACGCCGACGCGCGCGAGATCTCTTCCATCGCGACCATATGCGCGGTGTAGCCCATGTTCGCGCCGCCGTATTCCTCGGAGACCGTCATGCCGAGCACACCGAGATCGCCGAATTTGCGCCACAGGTCCATCGGAAACTGATCCGTGCGATCGATCTCGCCGGCACGCGGCGCGATTTCTTTCGCAGCGAACCCGGCAATGCTGTCGCGCAGCATTTCGATTTCTTCGCCGAGTGGGAATTGCAAACCGGGCAGGTTGCTCATTGCTGTGTCTCCAGAGTTCATTGGCGACCGGCTGGCTTTGCCGGCGAATTCGTGTGTGGCCACGTCTGCGGCCGTATGCGGAATCGCATCTTCCGATCTTTAAGGCGCGACGTTCAACGCGCATTTCACGCCAGATTCACGTAAGCGTCAATAGGTATTTTTGAGTGTCACTCAGAAAACGGGTTGACCCGGTTCATTGGCTTGCCGCTTGTGATAGCATCGAATCGACCGGGTTTTCCATACGAAGCTCGCCGATAAATTTGACCCCGACTCATATGACGGTTGCTATCAAGCCCGAACTGCCCGCGTCGCGCCGCCAGCCGGCCGGGCGCAAGTCGCAGCAGCGCGTGAAGGAAATCCTTCAGGCGGGCCGCGACGTGTTCTCCGAAAAGGGCTATGAACGCGCGACAACCGCGGAGATCGCTCAGCGGCTAGGCGTTTCCGAGGCCACCGTGTTCAGCTATTTCCGCGGCAAGCGCGAGTTGTGCGCGCGGGTGATCGGCGACTGGTACGACGAAATCATCGGCGCAATCGAATCCGGACTGCCGCGCGACGGCACCGTGCGTCAACAGTTCGCGTTCATCGTGCGCACGCATTTGCGGCTGATGCTCGTGAACGGCACCGACCTCTGCGCGCTCGTGCTCTCGGAAGGCCGCGCGCGGCATCATGAATTGAGCGAAGCGCTGACCGAATTGCAGCGCCGCTACACCGCACCGTTGATGCGCGTCCTGGCGCAAGGCCAGGAAAGCGGCCAGATTCGCGCGGACATGCCGTTGCGTTTATTACGCTCGATGGTGTTCGGCCCGATGGAACACGTGTTGTGGGACGCGACGCTGGCGAAGCGGCATACCGACATCGAAGCCACCGCGGATCAGTTGATCGAAGTCCTGTGGGCCGCGTTGACGCCGCCCGATCCCGCGGTGAATGCATTGCAGCAGTTCCGCGCGGAAGTGGCGGAAGCCAATCGGCGTTTCGACGAAGCCACGCGTGAAACGGCCGCGCGCGCTACGAACCCGGCGGCGAGTAGCGAGTAGCGCCTCCAGGCCGCCATCAGCACCGCTGTTGTAGTTCCAGCAATGCAGCGTTTCAACGCATCGACCGTTGATCTGCTTGACAGTGTGCTTATACACACATAGAGTGCTTCCCATGAACCGCCCTATCTCCTACGACGAATGCAACTGTTTTGCGCTGCGCCAGGCGGCACGTCATGTCACGCAAATCTATGAGCGCCATCTCGGCCGAGTGGGCTTGACGGCTGCCCAGTTCACGATTCTCGCCAAGCTCGCGCGCACGCCCAATTTGCCGATATTGGACCTGGCGGACGCCATGGTGATGGAGCGCACCACGCTCCTGCGCGCGATGAAGCCCTTGCAGCGCGACGGACTGGTGGTGGCCGAATCGGCGGAACACGACGGCCGCACGTTTCTGTTCAGCCTGACGGAGCAAGGCGAAGCCATGTTCGATCAGGCCGCCATTGCGTGGCGCGCCGCGCAGGACGAATTCGAACAGAAGTTCGGCCGTGCGCGCGCCAAAATTCTTCGTACCGAACTCTTTAGCATCACCGACTAATTAGCGACTCGCCTGCTCGTTCAAACAGCGATCAGCTCGCCCTTAAATGTGCATATGCACTAACTGATAAGGAAACGCGGAAATGCAAGAACTGTTCGACGACGATTGCTTCGCAATCCGCCAGGCTGCGCGCTATGTCTCGCAAATATACGACCGGCACCTCGCTCATGTTGGGCTCACGATTACGCAGTTTTCGCTGCTGGGAAGGCTTAGACGCACTGGCGCGATGACCATGAAGCAAATGGCCGAAGCCATGCGCATGGAACGCACGACCCTCGTTCGCACCGTTCAGCCGCTGCGCCGCAACGGCCTCGTGTCGAGCGACGCACTCGGCGCCGACGCGCGCGCGCTGACCGTCACGATCACGCGAGCGGGCGAAGAACGTCTGAAGGCGGGCGGTCAACATTGGCAGGCCGCGCAAGCCGAATTCGAGCATCGTTTCGGCGAACGGCGCGCGGCCGCATTGCGCGGCGAACTGTTTGCCGTCACCCACGATTCCAACTGAAGTCGCGGACACAGCGACATGCGGCTCGCGCAATCGTCGGGCCGCTTTTTTTCAACGTAAAGAGTGCATACACACAGGCCGACAACATGTCCACTACTCCATCGACTATCGCCCCGCCGAGCGCGGCGCAGACCGCGAGACCGGCACGGCGCATTCCGTGGATGCTGCTCGCGATCATCACCGTGCTTGCCGTGCTCGCGCTTGCGGTCTCGTACTGGTTCTTCGTCGGCCGCTTCTACGAGACAACGGACGATGCTTACGTGGGCGGCGACGTCACCGTGATGGCGCCGAAAGTCAACGGCTTCGTGACGAACGTGCTCGTGCGTGACAATCAGTTTGTCCACGCGAACGACGTGCTGATCCAGCTCGATGCACGCGATTACGACGCGCGGCTCGCGCAAGCCAGAGCGGAAGTGCGGAGCGCGCAAGCCGCGGTGATCGAGCTGCAGGCGAAGAAATCGTTGCAGCTCGCCACCATCAACCAGCAGGCCGCCGAAGCGCGCGCGTCCGGCGCCGAATTGACGCGCAGCGCCGCGGATCAGACGCGCTACCGCGAACTCGTGAAGGACGATGCGGTGTCGAATCAGGTCGTCGAACGCGCGGATGCCGATCTCGTCAAGGCACGCGCGGCGGTCGATCGCAGCGCGGCCGCGTTGACCGCGGCGCAACGCCAGATTGCCGTGCTCGATGCGCAGATCGGCGACGCCGAGGCGCGCATCGCGACAGCGCAAGCCGCCGAGCGCGTGGCGGCGTTGAACGTGGAGTACACGACCATTCGTGCGCCGATCGACGGCTATATCGGCAATCGCACCGCGCGTGTCGGCGTGCTGGCGAGCGCGGGTGTGCCGCTCCTGACCGTGGTGCCGTCGGGCGGATTGTGGATCGACGCCAACTTCAAGGAAGACCAGTTGAAGAAGATGCGCGTGGGCGACAGCGTCGACGTCGATCTCGACGCCTTCAGCACGCCCATCCACGGCGTGGTGGAAAGTCTCGCGCCGGCCACCGGCGCGACGTTCAGCGTGCTGCCCGCGGAAAACGCCACCGGCAACTTCACGAAGATCGTGCAGCGCGTGCCGGTGCGGGTGCATCTTACTGTGCCGAAGAACATGGAGGGCGCGTTGCGTCCGGGCCTGTCGGCCACGGTGAAAGTGCATGTCGATAGCGGCAAGACGCCGGCGCGCGGCTGAGCCCATCATGACGCAAGCTCTCGCCAACTCCGCCGGCCCTGCCACCCCCGCCACGCCCGCCGCCCCCGCCAATCCCGCCGAGCTGCCGACGCGAATCAAAGTCCTCGCCTTCACGCTGATGTGCGTCGGCTTTTTCATGGCAACGCTCGACATCCAGATCGTTGCGTCGTCGCTGAAGGACATCGGCGGCGGCTTGTCCGCGAGTCAGGACGAACTCTCGTGGGTGCAGACGTCGTATCTGATCGCCGAAATCGTGGTGATTCCGATGTCCGGCTGGCTCACGCGTGTGTTTTCCACGCGCTGGGTGTTCGCGTTTTCCGCGCTCGGCTTCACGATTGCGAGCATGTTGTGCGGCCTCGCGTGGGACATCAACTCGATGATCCTGTTTCGCGGCCTGCAAGGCGCGCTCGGCGCCGCGATGATTCCGACGGTGTTCACTACCGCGTTCGTGCTGTTTCCCGGCAAGCAACGGCTGATTGCATCGACCACGATCAGCGCGCTCGCCACGCTCGCGCCGACCATCGGCCCGGTGATCGGCGGCTGGATTACGTCGCAATGGTCGTGGCACTGGCTGTTCTATCTGAACCTGGTGCCGGGTGTCGCCGTCGCGCTGCTGGTGCCGAAATATGTGCACTTCGACAACGCCGACCTGTCGCTGCTGAAGAAGGGAGATTACTTCGGCATCCTTTTGATGTCAGGCTTTCTGGCTTGCCTCGAATACGTGCTGGAGGAAGGGCCGCGCAAGAACTGGTTCGGCGACGACGTGATCGTGACGTGTACGTGGATCACGGCGATTTGCGGCTTTCTGTTCATCGTGCATGCGTTCACCGCCAAAGAGCCGATCGTCGATCTGCGCGCGTTGGCCGTCCGCAACTTCGGCATCGGCAGTCTGCTGTCGTTCATTACCGGCATCGGCATTTTCTGCGCGGTGTTTCTGACGCCCGTGTTCCTGTCGCGTGTGCGTGGTTTCGATTCGCTGCAGATCGGCGTGGCCTTGCTATCGGTCGGCTGTTTTCAGTTGGCCGCGATGGTGGTGTACTCGGTCGTCGCGCGCTTCGTCGACATGCGGATTCTGCTGGTGATCGGTCTCGTGCTGTTCGGCCTCGGCTGCTATCTGTATGTGCCGTTGACCAGTCAATGGGGCTGGCGTGAGTTGCTGATCCCGCAGGCGTTACGCGGCATCGGCCAGCAGTTCTGTATTCCGCCGATTGTGACGATGGCGCTCGGTTCGTTGCCGATGTCGAGGCTTCGTTCCGCTAGCGGCCTCTTTAATCTGATGCGCAACCTCGGCGGCGCGATCGGCATTGCGGTGAGCAGCACGATGCTGAACGACCGCCTGAACCTGCACTACGAGCGGCTCGATGAACATCTGAACGCGGGGCGCCCGGTCGTCCAATCGGTGTTGCAACAGCAGACTGCGCATTTCGCGGCAGTCGGCGGCAACGCGTTGAACGCGGCCAACGCCGGACTCGCGCAACTGCACGCGCTGCTGATGCGCGAAGCGCTCGTGCTCACGTTCTCCGACACGTTCTTCGCGTTGTCGCTGTGTTTCGTGGTCGGGCTGTTGAGCGTGCTGTTATCGCGGCCGTTCGGTAATGCAGCGCCGCCGCCCGATGCCCATTAAGGAATTCGACATGAAACCGAACTTTGTCAAAGTACTGGCGAGCGCCGCGTTGCTGACGCTCGCGGCGTGCGCGGTGCAACCGGAAAAGCATGCGGATTTGCCGCTCACCGTGAAGACCGTCGCACCTGCCGCGTGGAATGTCGATGCGCCGCAAGACGCCGTGAGCGCCAACGCATGGTGGGCCCAATTCGGCGACCCCGTCATGCATCAACTGGTCGAATCCGCGTTGACCGGCAACCTCGATGTGCAGGCGGCAGTGGAGCGCGTCAGGCAGGCGCAAGACCTGGCGAAGCAGAATCGCGCGGCGCTGCTGCCTGAACTCAACGCGAGCGCCACCGCGTCGAACTCGCGCCAAAACACGCCGCCGCCCCTCGGCTATGTGCGCGAGGCCGGCGTCGGCTTGACGGCGAGCTGGACGCCCGACGTGTTCGGCGGCGAACGTCTCGCGGTGCTGGCTGCTCAGGCGCAGGTCTCGGGACGGCAGTCGGCATTGAACGAAGTGCGCCTCGCGCTCGCGGCGAATACCGCCGCAGCCTATATCGATCTGCGCTGGGCGCAAGCGCAGTTGCAGATTCTCAGCGACAACGAGACGATCCGCGCCCGCGCGCTGAAGCTCACGCAACAGCGCCTGCGCTACGGGCTGTCGACGCAACTCGACGTGGCGCGCGCGCAGAATCAGCTTGAGGATTTGCGGGCGCAGATTCCGCGCGTGCAATCGGCGGTACAGCATCAATTGAGTTTGATCGCGGTGTATTCGGGGCGCACGCCAGAGAGCGTCGATACGCTGGTGCTCGCCAGCGCGCGCGAGATTCCGGTGCCGACGCAAAGCGCGCCGCAGACGTTGCCATCAGAAGCGTTGTTGCAGCGGCCGGACGTACACACCGCCTACGCGACGGTCGAACAGCGCGCCGCGGAAGTCGGCGTGTCGAAAGCGCAGCGCTATCCGCAGTTCCGCCTCAATCTCGCCGACGGCCTGCTGGCCTCGTCTTATCTCGGCTTGCCGACGCTCACCGACAACCTGTTCAGTGCCGCGTTGAACGCGACGAGTCCGATTTTCAACGCGGGCCGCATCACCGCGAATATCGATGCGAGCGAAAGCCGCATGCGCGAATCGCAGCTCGCGTTGCAGCAGACCATGCTGCAAGCGCTAAAGGAGATCGAGGACAACCGCAGCGATCTGGTCAACGGCGCAGTGCAGGTGCAGCGCCTTGGCGGTGCGCTGGATGCGTCGAACCAGGCGCTGCGTTTATCGAGCGAACTGTATAAGGGCGGCGCGTCGAGCTTCCTGGATGTGCTCGCCGCGCAGGAGGCGTATCTGCGTGACGCGGAGTCGTTGAACCAGGCGAAACGCGAGCATGCGCTTTCGGCCGTCTCGTTGTATCGGTCGCTTGGCGGCGGCTGGGATGTGCATGACGCAGTCGCGGCAGTGTCGGCAAACAACTGATCGACCGATGCTTTTGCCTACGTAAAGTCATCACGCCGGGAACAAATCATGCTGCATGACGGCTGAGTTCCTGCCGGGCCGGGTGATGAAAAAACTGCTCGAAATCTGCCTCGGCGTCGTGACCGGCGTCGGCGGCTTTCTGGAGATGGGCTCGCTGGCGACAGCCGTACAAGGCGGTGCCGCGTTTCGCTTTCAGCCTGGCTGGGCCATCCTCGTCGGCACCGTGTGCCTCGTCTTTCTCACGGAGATGGCAGGCCGGTTCTCCGCGGTCAGCCGGCATACGATCGCCGACGGCATTCGCGACCGCTTCGGCGTGAAGTTCTTCCTGTTGCCGCTCATCGCGGTCGTCCTCGTCAATGCGCTGGTTATGTCGGCGGAAATAGGAGGCGTCAGCGTTGCGCTTGAGATGGCGACCGGCATCAAGCATCCGTGGTGGGCGTTTCCCGTTGCATTGCTTGCGTGGTGTGTCTTGTGGCGCAGCACCTTCGGTGTGATCGAAAAAGGAACCTCGCTGCTCGGCCTCGTCACATTAAGCTTTGTCGCCGCGGCTATCTTGCTCAAGCCCGACTGGCATCAGGTGGCACGCGGTCTCGTGCCCAGCGCGCCGCATCACGATCCCGCGAACTACTGGTTCACGGTGGTCAGCATTCTCGGTGCGTCGATCACGCCTTCGCTGTACCTGTTCTATTCGTCAGGCGCTATCGAGGATCACTGGGACCGCGGCTATCTCGGCGCGAATCGGGCGATTGCCGGTTTGGGCATGGCCTTCGGCGGCGGGATTTCACTGGCTGTTCTGATTGCGGCCGCCGTCGTTTTTCCGGCGCACGGCATCACGCGCGTCGACGATTATCAGCAGTTGCCGCTGACGCTCGTCGCGGTGTTCGGCTTCTGGGGTTTCGTGCTGTTCATCGCGTCGCTCGCTTTCGCGTGCTTCGGCGCGACGCTGGAAATGGCGCTCGAGCAGGCGTACTTCGTCGCACAGGGATTCGGCTGGAACTGGGGCAAAAATCGCAAGCCGCGCGACGACCCAGGGTTCAGCCTCGTGTACACCTGCGCGCTCGCAATCAGCGCGATCCCGATTGCCGCGGGCGCCGATCCGCTGAAACTGACGGTGTTCTCGATGGCGCTGAGCGCGTTTAGCCTGCCGCTCACGGTCGTTCCGTTTCTCGTGCTGATGAACGACGAGAGTTATGTCGGACGTCATCGCAACGGCGCGTTCTCCAATGCGGTAGTCACCGCGATCGTCGCGCTGAGCTTCGTGCTGGCAATCGTCACGCTGCCGCTGCAGATAGCCGGAGGCACATGATGGATCTCGTGCGGGATGTACTCGACAAACAACTGGTGGATCGGCACGGCGCGAAGATGGGCCGCGTCGATGGAATCGTCGTTGAGCTGCGCCACGGCCGGCCGCCCGAGGTGATTGCGCTCGAGACCGGCCCGATAACCATAGGGCGACGCATCGGCAAGCGTGCCGCGGCCTGGGTCACGCGTCTCATGATCCGTATCGGCGGCCCACAGAACGGCGAGCCGTACCGCATTCCGTGGAATCGCGTGCGCCGCATCGAGATCGATATCGGCGTGGACGCCGACGTGGCCGATACGCCGCTTGGCAGGCGGCAGAACTGGTTGCGCGAACATATTGTCGGACGCATTCCGGGGGCTCGGCGATGACGCAACTCAACATCGAACTTGTGCTCGGCCGCGAAGTGCGCTCTCGCGATGGCAAGCGACTCGGACACATAGAAGCAATCCATCTCGCACGCGACGGAGACTCGCTATTCATCAGCGAATTCCACATCGGCCCCGATGCGTTGCTTGAGCGTCTCGCGGTGGGATTATTGCCGCAGTGGCTGCGTGAAGTGGTCCATCGCAGGAATCAGTCGCGCCGCCATCGGCTTGCGTGGGACCAGATGGACCTTAGTGATCCGCGACATCCGCGGCTGATTTGCGACGAAGCTCAACTCATAAAGCACGCGCATGCAGGTGACGACCGCGCGTGAAGCCGTGTTGCGTTGAGTGTCCCAAGGAACGTCACGTCAACTCAACGAGGCGTCGAACGGCGCAAGTCAGTCGACCAGTTGCGGGTCGTCAATCGCGCCCGTCAGCAATTGAAGAAACGCCTGCATCGCGACCGGCAACGATCGGCCTGCCATCGTCTGAATCTGAAGCGTGCGTTGATGCAATGCAGGGTTGCGAATCGGCAGCGCGGCGAGGCCGTCCGCGGCGAGCCGGCTGCGCACCGTCAGCAGTCCGGTCAACGTCACCGCATCCGTTTGGCGCACGAAGCTTTGCAGCGCCGGGTGATAGTTGCTCACGAACACGGGATCGAACACGAGCCCTTCGAGGCTGCATGCAATGTCGAATAGCTGACGGATCGTCACGCCCGTGTTGTTGATCGCGAACGGCCACTGCAGAAGATCCGCGAGCGTCACGGAGTCCTGCTTGCAAAGAGGATGATCGCGCCGCAGAAGCGCAAAGATCGGCGCGCGCTGCGAGTACACCACGTTGATGTCTTTCTCGGGCGCGATGCTGAAGCACACGGCGATGTCGGCGGTGCCTTCGCGCACGCGCTGCGTCGCGGCCGACGGCGCGGCGACGTCGAGCTGGAAATGCGTCGCCGGATGCGTCTTCAGAAAGCGCGCGAACACCTGCGGCAAGAAATGCGGCGCGACGCCTTCCGAACTCGCGACGCGAATCGTCGCGCGTCCCCCGTTGGTCAGCCCGCGAATTTCTTCGGTCACGCGTTCGGCGTCGAGCAGGCTGCGCTGCGCGTGTTCGGCCAGCAAACGCCCGGCATCGCTCAATACCATGCCGCGCGGACGCCGCTCGAAAAGCGCCGCGCCCACCTCTTCCTCGAGCTTCGCGATCTGCCTGCTCAGCGCGGACACGGCCACGTACAGCCGCGTCGATGCCTGGCTGAGCGAACCGCTGCGAGCCACCTCCAGAAAATAACGCAGTGCGGTGTTGTCCATATCGGTCGAGCTGCCCTTTGCCGTTTCGGCAACGATCGGTGCCAAATATTGTAATTGTCCACAAATATCGTCCACGCCAGGATTGCAGATAACGCCTCATCAACCGTTAGCGCCGCGGCGCGTCATTGCGCCATTGGAGAACCATGTTGACACGCGACACCGCCATCCAGCAGGCCACGGATCAGTACGACTCCGGCCGTTTTCTCGACGACCTGCAGCGCCGCGTCGCGCTTCGCACGGAAAGCCAGGAAGCCGACAGCGGCGCGCGCCTGCACGCTTATCTGCGCGACGAAATCACGCCGACGCTGACGCAAATGGGCTTCACCTGCCGCATCGTCGACAATCCCGCTGCGGGCGCCGGGCCGTTTCTGGTGGGGCACCGCCACGAGGGCGACGGCTTGCCGACCGTGTTGACCTACGGCCACGGCGACGTGGTGCGCGGCTACGACGCGCAGTGGCGCGAGGGCCTGGGACCGTGGCGCGTGACGGTCGAGGGCGAGCGCTGGTACGGCCGCGGCACCGCTGACAACAAGGGCCAGCACAGCATCAACCTGGCGGCGCTGCAAGCGGTGCTCCGCGCGCGCGGCGGCAAGCTCGGCTTCAATCTGAAAGTGCTGTTCGAAACCGGCGAGGAAGTGGGTTCGCCGGGCCTGCACGCGGTCTGCGCGCAGTTGCGCGACGAACTGGCCGCCGAAGTGCTGATCGCCTCGGACGGCCCTCGCCTCGCCGCACAACGTCCGACGATTTTCCTCGGCTCGCGCGGCCTCGTGAATTTCCGCCTCGACGTCAAGCTGCGCGACGGCGGCCATCATTCGGGCAACTGGGGCGGCTTGCTGCGCAATCCCGCGGTCGTGCTCTCGAACGCGATTGCGTCGATGGTCGACGCGAACGGCCGCATCCTCGTTGAAGGCTTGCGCCCGCCGCCCGTGCCCGACGCGGTTCGCCAGGCGCTCGCCGACATCGCTGTAGGCGGCAATCCAGGCGAGCCGGAAGTCGATGCCGACTACGGCGAGCCTGGCCTCACGCCGACTGAGCGCGTGTTCGGCTGGAACAATCTCGAGGTGCTCGCATTCCGTACGGGTAATCCCGAGAAGCCGGTCAATGCGATTCCGCCGCACGCGTTCGCGTACATGCAGATCCGCTTCGTGGTCGGCACCGATTGGGAAAATCTCGAACAAATCCTGCGGCGGCATCTCGACGAGAACGGCTTCAGCATGGTCGATATCGACGTCGAACGCGGCATGCCCGCAACGCGCGTCGATCCTCTCGATCCGTGGGTCCAGTGGGCGTTGCGCTCGCTGCGGCAAACGACCGGCGTCGAGCCCGTGCTGCTGCCGAATCTCGGCGGCACCTTGCCCAACGACGCGTTCGCCGACGTGCTCGGCATGCCCACGCTGTGGATTCCGCATTCGTATCCGGGCTGCTCGCAACATGCGCCCGACGAGCATCTGCTCGGTCCGGTGGTGCGGGAAGGACTCGGCATCATGGCGGGGCTTTTCTGGGACCTCAGCGCGCGGGATGCCGACGCGCCTCATCGCGCGAAAGCTGGTGCATCGCAACTTCCACGAAACGTTGCACAAGGACAACCGTCATGAGCACCGATACCGCCACCGCAGCCGGCACGATCGCGGCGCCTGCATCGAACGCGCACCTGTCGCGTCTGATTCTCGCGACGTCCATCGGCAACGCGCTCGAGTTTTACGACCTCGTCGTGTACGGTTACTTCGCGACGGTTTTATCGCGGCTGTTCTTTCCGGCTCACGACAAGACCGTGTCGCTTCTGCTGACGCTCGGCACCTTCGCGCTGTTGTATCTGGCGCGGCCTGTCGGCGCGCTCGTGCTCGGCTCGTTCAGCGACCGCAAGGGCCGCAAGGCATCGCTGACACTCTCCATCGCGTTGATGACGCTCGGCACCGGGCTCGTCGCGCTGATGCCGCCGTATGCGGCGATCGGCGTGCTCGCGCCGATTGGCATCTTCGCGTCACGGCTTCTGCAAGGCTTTTCGGCCGGCGGCGAGTTCGGCAGTTCGACGGCGTTTCTGATCGAGCATGCGCCTCAGCGCAAAGGCTTCATGGCAAGCTGGCAGTTCTCAAGCCAGGGCGCAAGCACGCTGCTCGCGTCCGCGTTCGGCGCCGTGCTGACAAGTACGCTGACACAGGATCAACTCGAAGGCTGGGGTTGGCGCATTCCGTTTTTATTCGGGATGCTAATCGGTCCGGTCGGGCTTTATATCCGCCGACGCATCGACGAAACGCCGGAATTCGAGCGCGCTGAAAAAGCCGCCTCGCCCGTGCGCGAACTGCTGGCCACGCAGAAGTCGCGCGTGCTCGTGTCGATCGGCACGCTCGTGCTGACCACCACGGCCAACTACATGCTGCTTTACATGCCGACGTATGCGTCGCGTCAACTGGGCCTCGCGCCGTGGGCGGGTTTCGTCGCGACCTTGCTGGCCGGCTTCATCATGATGGTGCTCACGCCGATAGTCGGTCACTGGTCCGACAAAGTGGGCCGCACGCGCATCATGCTCGGCGCCGGCGTGCTGTTCCTCGTCACCGTCTATCCGGCCTTCATGCTGATGAACGCGCATCCGTCGCTCGTGACGCTGCTCGCCGCCGTCGTGTGGGTCGCGCTGCTCAAGGCCACCTACTTCGCGCCGATTCCCGCGCTGATGTCGGAGCTGTTCCCGACCCGCACGCGCACGACCGGCATGGCGCTCGGCTACAACATCGGCACCACCGTATTCGGCGGCTTTACGCCGCTCGCCGTGGCGGCGCTGATCGCGGCAACCGGCAACAATCTCGCGCCGGGTCTTTATCTGATGCTCGCGGCTGTCATCAGCCTCGGCACCCTCATATGGGCGCGTGCGCGGCTGAACGCGCGCTGATCGTCCAATCACGCTGAACCCGTTAATAGCAGGAAATCTGGAATGCAAGAAGATTTGCAACGAGCCGTGCAGTTTGCAGTTGAACATGAGTCGCTGTGGGATCGTCACGTCGACGGCGCATGGGGTGTGCATGTGAACGATCCGCCGCCGTGGAATCGCTTGCTCGGCCCCGTGCACGATCGCGGGCCGGTGTCGGGCGCGATCGCCGTCGACGGCCGTGTGCTGACCACCTGGGGCGAACCCGATCGCGCGGACCTGACCTTCAGCGTCGCGAAGATGTACCTCGCGTTGCTCGCAGGCGTCGCGCACGATCGCGGCTTGCTGCCCGATGTGGACGAGCCCGTGCGTCTGCGCGTGCCGAACATCGGTTTCGACGACGAGCACAACGCAGCCGTCACCTGGGCGCAACTGCTTCAGCAAACCAGCGAGTGGCAAGGCACCTATTTCGGTTTGTCCGACCAGGCCGATCACTATCGCGCCGTTAACTTCGCCGCACCGCCGGATGGCAAGAAGGGCGACTTGCGTCCGTTGCAGCGTCCCGGCACGTACTGGGAATACAACGACGTGCGGATCAACCAGTTGTCGCTCGCGCTGCTTCATCTGTTTCGTCGACCGTTGCCCGAGGTCTTTCGCGAAGCCCTCATGCGCCCGGCCGGCGCCAGCGAAAACTGGCAATGGGTCGGCTATGACAACGCATGGGTCGAGATAGACGGACGGCGCATGCAATCGGTGCCGGGCGGCACGCATTGGGGCGGCGGCATGTCGGTGAGCGCAAACGATCAACTCAAGGTCGCGCAGATGCTGCTCGACGAAGGCGTCGCGAACGGCCGCCGTGTTCTGTCGCGCGAATGGATCGCGCGCATGCGCACGCCTTGCGCGATCGCGCCGTTTTACGGCTATCTCGTGTGGCTCAATACGGACCGCAAGGTGTTTCCGAGCGTGCCGGCATCGAGCTATTTCGGCGTCGGCGCGGGCAGTTCCTTTACGTGGATCGAGCCCGAGCGACGCATGACCGTTGTGGTCCGCTGGTTGAATCCGGCTGCCGCCAACGAGTTCTTTGGACTGGTGCTCGATGCGGTCGATGCCGTCCACAGCGCGTGACATGTTCCGCCGCGAATCGCCAAGTCGAAGTGTGCAGAGGCCGGCGCGATGCCGGCCATCTGTCGTCTAGAACGCGCTCTTGATGACGCCCCCATCGGCGCGCAACGAAGCGCCGGTCGTGGCCGACGCAAGCGGACTGGCGATATACGCGACGAGGGACGCGATTTCCTGCGGCGAACCGAATCGCTTGATGAGCGATGTGGGACGCACCTTCTCGAAGAACTCCTTCTCGAATGCTTCGAACGATTTGCCGTCGGCCTTCGCGAGCGTCTCCACGAATTCGCCCACGCCGCGCGATTTGGTCGGCCCCGGCAGCACGCTGTTGACCGTAATGCCGGTGCCCGCGACGGCTTCGGCCAGCCCGCGCGAGACCGCGAGCTGCGCGGTTTTCGTCACGCCGTAGTGGATCATTTCGGCGGGAATCTGCACGCCGCTTTCGCTCGAAATGAAAATAATGCGCCCCCAGTTCGCCTGCTTCATCGCGGGCAGATACAGGCGCGCAAGGCGTACGCCGCTCAGCACATTGACGTCGAAGAAACGCTGCCAGTCCGCGTCGGGAATCTCTTCAAACGGCTTCGGCTCGAAAATGCCCAGGTTATTGACCAGAATTTCGACAGCGGGATAGCGTCGCGCGAGTTCGTCGGCTGCGGCGGCCGTGCTGAGGTCGCCAGCGAATCCAAGCACGTCGCCGCCGGTGTCCGCTTTCAGTTGAGCGACCACTTCATCCACCGACGACTGCGAGCGGCCATTGACGATCACACGAGCGCCTTCCTGCGCCAATGTGCTTGCGATAGCGAGGCCGATGCCGGCCGTGCTTCCGCTAACCAGCGCGAGTTTGCCTTTCAGGTTCAGGTCCATCAGCAATTTTCCTTTTCCGTGGATGAAATAGAAATGACGGCATCCGGTGTTGAACAACCGGATGCCGTCATGCTGATATTGACATACTCGCTATCTATTCGCGCTCGCCTCCACTAATTCAATGCGCGTTCGAACCAACCGGCGCTTCGCTCGCAGACGCTGGTTCCGCGGCCGGATGCGCGGCCGGCCGCAACTCTTCAATCTCGTCGGTGTTCTCGCGATTCAGCACCACACGGGCTCTATCCATATCGATCTGCCCTTCCCAACGCGCCACCACGACAGTCGCAACGCCATTGCCGATCAGGTTCGTGACCGCGCGCGCCTCGTTGAGGAAGCGGTCGACACCGAGCAGTAATACGAGCCCTTCGACGGGAATCTTGTGCATCGACGCCAGCGTTGCCGCCAATGCAACGAATCCCGCTCCTGCGACACCCGCTGATCCTTTTGACGTCAGCAACAGCACGGCGAGTACGAGCAACTGGTCCCAGATCGACAGATGAATGTTCATGGCCTGCGCGATGAACAACGCCGCCATCGTGAGGTAAATCGCAGTGCCATCCGCATTGAACGTGTAGCCGGTCGGCAGCACCATGCCGACTACCGGACGTGAGCATCCCATCTTCTCCATCTTGATGAGCATTTGCGGCAATACGGCTTCCGTCGACGCCGTGCCAAGCGTAATCAGAATTTCGTCCTTGATATAGCGAAGGAACTTCCAGAGCGAAAGTCCGCATAGCCGCATCACGAAGCCAAGCACGACAACGACAAAGAAAATCGACGTCAGATACAGGCAAAGCATCAGTTCGCCGAACGACGCCAGCGTGCCGATACCGTACTTCGCGATCGTGAACGCCATGCCGCCGAACGCGCCGATCGGTGCAACGTACATGACGATCCGCACCACCCCGAACATGCCCTGCAAGAACATGTCCAGCATGTCGACAAACGGCGCGGTCCGTGGGCCGAGCTTGGCAAGCGAGATGGCGAGAAGAACGGAGAAGAAAATGATCGGCAGCATTTCGCCATTTGCGAATGCCCCGACAATGCTGTTCGGAACAATGCTCATGAAGAACTCGAGCATGCCGTGTTGCTTCGCCGCGTGCGTGTAAGTCGCGATTGCCGCGCCGTCGATATGCGACGGATCGACGTTCATTCCGCTACCCGGCTTGATGACATTGACGACCACCATTCCGATCAAGAGCGCAATCGTCGATGCAACTTCAAAGTAAACAACGGCCTTCACGCCGACTCGCCCCGCTTCATGAAGATCGTTCATGCGCGCAATGCCGACCACGACAGAGGCAAAGATGATCGGTGCAAGCAGCATCCGGATCAGCTTGATGAAGAGATCACCCAATGGCTTGAGTTGCGAGCCAATGTCCGGATAGAAGTGCCCCACCAGGATACCGGCGACGATGCCGATGAGAACCTGCACGTAGAGCTTCGAGACGATTTTCCTGCCTTTCGATACCAGCATGTCTGTCTCCTGTGACTGGCGTCTTCTGGAAAGAGGACGTGCGGCCACAGCGGAGCAATCCGCCCTGGCGACCACGGCTCGCTTTCGCCTTCGTTGTATTTTTTATGTGTGCACCGACGGGCGCCGCCGATGCATTTTTACTGCGAGGTTTTATACGGACAGCTTGCGCATTTCGGCGATCAGATCGGACTTGCCTTCAAAGCCGATACCCGGCAAGTCCGGCATCGTGATGTAGCCGTTGTCGACCTTGACGCCATCGGGGAAGCCGCCATACGGCTGGAACAGGTCCGGATACGACTCGTTTCCGCCGAGGCCGAGTCCAGCCGCGATGTTCAGCGACATCTGATGGCCGCCGTGGGGAATGCAGCGGCTCGGCGACCAGCCGTGCTGACGCAGCATGTCGAGCGTGCGCAGGTATTCGACGAGGCCGTAGCTCAACGCGCAATCGAACTGCAGCCAGTCGCGGTCGGGACGCATGCCGCCGTAGCGAATCAGGTTGCGGGCATCCTGCATCGAGAACAGGTCTTCGCCGGTTGCCATCGGGTTGTCGTAATAGTTGCGCAGCGTGGCTTGCAATTCGAAGTCGAGCGGATCGCCCGGTTCCTCGTACCAGAACAGGTCGTATTGCGAGAGCGCTTTCGCGTACTGAATCGCGGTATCGAGATCGAAGCGGCCATTCGCGTCGACGGCGAGTTTCTGGCCGTCTTGCAGCACGCTGAGAATCGAGTCGATGCGGCGCAGGTCTTCATCGAGCGACGCGCCGCCAATCTTCTTCTTCACGACCGTATAGCCGCGGTCGATATAGCTGCGCATCTCGTCTTTCAGCTTCTCGTGATCCTGACCGGGGTAGTAATAGCCGCCCGCCGCATACACGAAGATCTTGCGATCCGGCTGGCCATTGCCATAACGGTCCGCGAGCAACTGGAACAGCGGCTTGCCTTCGATCTTCGCCACTGCATCCCAGATCGCCATGTCGATCGTGCCGATTGCAACCGAGCGCTCGCCGTGACCGCCGGGCTTTTCGTTGGTGAACATGGTCGCCCAGATCTTGTGCGGATCGAGGTTGTCGCCTGCATCGTTGACGAGAGAGGCAGGGTCCGCTTCGAGAATGCGCGGAATGAAGCGCTCGCGCATCAGCTTGCCCTGGCCGTAGCGGCCGTTCGAATTGAAGCCGTAGCCCACCACCGGCTTGCCGTCGCGGATCACATCGGTGATGACGGCGACCAGACTCAGCGTCATCTTGCTGAAGTCGATATACGCGTTGCGGATCGGGGAACTGATCGGAACGGTCTTTTCGCGGATTTCAACGATTCTCACGGCACAGTCTCCAGAGTTTTGGCAGAGGATTGCGATACGTCGATTGCAATATGTGACGTAGCTTAATCGCCGGAAACGCTGCTAAACTTCACTTCGATTCATTTCATTTTTCACATTCGGTGAATACTGCCACCCAACCCGCCACCGACTTCGAGTTTTTCATTCTGCTTGCGAAACTGCGGAGCTTGTCCGGGGCAGCGCGAGCGCTCGATCTGTCGCCGCCCGCCGCGACGAAGCGACTCGGCGTGATCGAGCAGCGCCTCGGCGTGCGCCTCGTGAATCGAACCACACGAAGCGTGAGTCTCACGCCCGAAGGCGAAACGTATCTGCGATATGCGTCGCAAATCGTCGGGCAAGTGCGCGAGATGGAAGAGGCGATTTCGGGAGCGAAGCGCGACCCGCAAGGTCTTCTGCGCATCAACGCGACGCTCGGATTTGGCCGCACGACGATTGCCCCGCTCGTCTCGGAGTTCGCGAAGCGCTTTCCGGCCGTCGAAGTTCAGTTCGAAGTAACGGACCGCCCCGTCGATCTGGTCGAAGGCGCGTTCGATATGGCAATACGATTCGGCGAACTACCGGACAGCCGGCTCAGCGCGCGGCGCATCATGAGCAACCGCCGCTTTCTCTGCGCATCGCCGAAGTACCTGGAGAAGTACGGCACGCCCGAGCGCGTTGACGATCTCGCCGAACACCGCTGCATCATCCATCGGCAAAACGACGATGCGTACGGCGTCTGGCGCTATATCGTCAACGACCATATCGAGGCGATCAAGGTAAAAGGCGCGCTGTCCAGCAACGACGGCGACATCGTGCTTCGCTGGGCATTGGACGGACATGGAATCCTGATCCGCTCCGAATGGGATCTGGCCAAGTACGTGCAGAGCGGACGGCTCAATCTCGTGCTGCCCAACACGGTGCTTCCATCGGCCGATCTGTTTGTCTATTACCCTCGGCAGAAGAACCAGACGGTTCGCGCGCGCGCCTTCATCGACTTTTTGGTCAGCCGGTTTCAGGCGCCGTTCACGCCGGTCGAAACAGGCGTTCAACCGCGTGAACGGAATAAACGAAACGCGCGCAAATGATGGCGACGTGCCTAGTGCCCTGAGCCACTCACGCCGTCGCTTGCTCTACTGCGGCCACGCTCTGTCTGTTTTTATCCATGAACAGCACGGCTATCGTGGCAATCACGGCCGGCGCCGCAATGGCGACGAAGTTCAGCTTCAGCGGCAACGCCATTTCCATCAGAATGCCGATGATGATCGGCGCGAGAATCGCCCCGCTTCGGCCAAACCCCGACGCCCAGCCGATTCCCGTCGACCGGATCGCCAGCGGATAAAACTGCCCCGCATATGCGTAAGTGAGAATCTGCGTACCGATCGTCGACGCACCGGCGAGTCCGACCACGAAGAACAGTACCGGCGTCGGCATCTTGAAGCCGAGCAACGTGATCGACACGGCGGCGAGCGCATACATGCAAGCCAGCACATGCTTGATGTTGAAGCGATCCGCGAGCCACCCGCCGCCGATCGCGCCGATCATCGCACCGAGGTTCAGCACCAGCACGAACGTCAGCGCCGAGCCGAGCGTGTAGCCGGCGCTCGCCATCAATTTCGCGAGCCAGGAACTCAGCGCGTAGACCATGAAGAGGCACATGAAGAAGGCGATCCACAGCATGACGGTGCCGAACGCGCGTCCATCCTGGAACAGCTTGCCGATCGGCGTCGCGCGCGCCGTGCCGCCATCGGACAAAACGAAGCGGTCGCCTTCCTGCGGAACGTAATCGGGCACGAGACGCGCGGCGATGGAGCGCAACGCGTCGGTGCGGCCCGTGCGAAGCAGGAACGCCATCGACTCCGGCATCATTCGCAATACGAACGGAATCAGCAGAACCGGCAGACCCGCGGCGATGAACACGGACTGCCAGCCGAAGCGCTCGATCAAACCTTTGCCCAGCAGCGCCGCCAGCATGCCGCCGACCGAATAGCCGCTGAACATCAACGTCACCATCGTGCTGCGGATTTTGCGCGGCGAGTACTCGGACATTTGCGCGACCACGTTGGGCATCACACCGCCGATACCCAATCCGGCGACGAAGCGAAACGCGCCGAACGTCACCGGGTCCCTGGCGAAGCCGGCCGCCGCGGTAAACACGCTGAACAGCAAGACGCAAGCAGCGATCGTCCAGCGCCGGCCGATACGATCCGCGATTGTGCCGAAGATCACCGCGCCGAACATCATCCCGAACAACGCGGTGCTGACCATGAAGCCGGCGCTGGTCGCCTTGATGCCCATCTCCTTCATGATCGACGGCAACGCGATGCCCGCGACCGCCAGATCGTAGCCGTCGAAGATGATCACCAGCGTGCACATGGCGAGCACGATTGCATGTAGACGCGTAAAGCGCGCGTCGTCGCCAAGCTTGTGAATATCGATGTGCCGCATGTTGGTTCTCCTTGAACCGGCTTGAACGAGGCGCACGCGCACGGCGTGCCAGGAACAGGTGTAGCTGGCGGCCTGATTGGGATTGCCGCTCGTGTAAGTGCCCTTGGCGGGATTTCGGCGCGGCTGTATTGCCGTTCGTCAGTTCGATGCACGCGGCGGCAGCGTTAGCCGCATCGCGAAACCCGCCCGCCCCGAGTGAATGCACTATAGAGCACACTTAACATGCACCATAATGCTCGTTAACACTAGCGCAGCGCGTTGCATCGGGTCGACGAGGGCTCGCAGAGGGCCGCTCCGTCGACGGCCGCCGGGCGGCGATATACTCGGCTACTTCAGCCGTCCGCCTTCGTGGGAATCGAATGAATTCATCGCCGACCGACGCGGCCGCCGACGCAGCGCCCAAAGAGCCCGTGCTCGTCGCACTGGGTGAGCGCGTCCGTCTTTTGCGCGCGCGGCGAGGCATGACGCGGCGCGATCTGGCTCATCAGTCGAACGTGTCCGAACGTCATCTGGCCAATCTGGAGATGGGCAGCGGCAACGCGTCCCTGCTCGTGCTCGCGCAACTCGCGCAAACGCTGGGCTGCTCAGTCGCGGCGCTCGTCGGCGATCCGTTGAGTTGCTCGGCCGAAGGCGAGCAGATCCTGGAGTTGTTGCGCGATCAGCCACCGGCTGCGTTGCAGCACGCGCTCGAAACACTCAGGCAGTCGCTCGCCGCCCGTTCCGCGGACCCTGGCCGCTATCGGCGGATTGCATTGATCGGCTTGCGAGGCGCCGGCAAATCGACGCTCGGCAAAATGCTGGCCGATGCAATGGGCTTGCCGTTTATCGAACTCACGCGCGAGATCGAGCGGATTGCGGGCTGCAAGCCGTCCGAGGTTCATGCGCTGTATGGCGCGACCGCCTATCGGCGTTATGAGTTCAGAGCCCTCGAAGAAGTCCTGAAGCGCGAAGCGGAAGCGGTCATCGCGTCGCCGGGTGGACTGGTATCGGAGACGCGCACATTCAACCTGCTTCTGTCGCGCTGCTTCACCGTCTGGTTGCGCGCGACGCCCGAGGACCACATGCAGCGTGTTATCGATCAGGGCGATCTGCGGCCGATGGCAGGCCGAAGCGAAGCCATGGACGACCTGCGCCGCATCCTCGCCGGCCGCTCGGAACTCTATGCGCGCGCGGACGTTGCTTACGACACCAGCGGCAAGACGTTGAAGCAGGCTTATCGAGGATTGCGCGAGCTGGTGACGGCGAGCGTCGAATCAAATACGGGGGATGGCTCTTGGGCGTCAACTTCGACCTGAACGATTTGCAGGCGTTTCGAGCCGTCGTGGAGTTGGGCAGTTTCCGCAAGGCAGCGGAGGCGGTCAATATCTCGCAGCCGGCGCTGAGCCGGCGCATCGAGAAACTCGAAGCGGCGCTCGGCGTGCGGCTGTTCGAGCGGACCACGCGCAGCGTGACGCTGACCACCGTCGGCCGCGTGTTCGCTCCGAGCGCGGAACAGCTTCTCGACGATCTCGACGTCGCCTTGCTTGGCATCCGCGACGTTTCCAGCAGCCGCCTTGGTCATGTGACCATCGCCTGCGTGCCGTCGGTTGCGTACTATTTCCTGCCGAGCGTCGTTGCCGCCTATCACGCCCGCTATCCGCGCATCCGCGTCAAGCTGCTCGACTCGAGCGCGAACGAAGTGCTCGGCTCGGTCATCAGCGGCGAAGCCGACTTCGGCGTCAGCTTCATGGGCAGCCAGGAGCCCGAGGTGGAGTTCAAGGTTCTGCTACAGGAAAGGTTCGTCGCGGCATGCCGGCGCGATCATCCGCTCGCCCGCAAGACGCGCGTGTCCTGGAGCGAGCTTTATGAACACGAATACGTTTCCGTCGACAAGACATCCGGCAACCGCCTGCTGCTAGATCAGGCGTTGACCAGCGTGGCGCCGCCCGTGCCGAGCGTCTGCGAGACGCGCCATGTGACCACCCTGCTCGGCCTGATCGAAGCGGGACTCGGTGTGGCCGCGGTGCCTTCGATGGCGATGCCGATGCGCGATCATCCCATCTTGACCGGCGTGCCGCTCGTCGATCCGGTCGTGACGAGGCGCGTCGGCATTCTCAAACGCCGCGGCCGCCCGCTTGCGCCGGCCGCGCAACAGTTCCATCAGATGATTCTCGAGGCCAGACGCAGCAGCACGGCGCGCGCGGCCAAGAAGACTTCGAAATGACATTGGCCAGGCCATTGCGGCTGCTTTACGTGCAGGTGCTGCTCGGCATGGCGCTCGGCATGACCGTCGGCCATGTGTGGCCGCAGATCGGCGCATCGCTCAAACCGCTCAGCGATGCGTTCGTCGCGCTGGTACGCATGATGATCGCGCCGATCGTGTTCTGCACGATCGTCACCGGCATTACTTCGCTCGCGAGCGGCTCGAAGATCGGCCGGACCATCCTGAAGGCGCTGGCGCTCTTCTACTGTCTGACCATCGTCGCGCTCGTTCTCGGGCTCGGCACCGCGTTCGCGCTGCATCCGGGCGCGGGAATGCACATCGACGCGCATCATCTGGATACGGCCATCCTCGCGCACTATTCGGCGCGCACCGAGTCGCACGGACTCGTCGAATTCGCGCTGCATGTGATTCCGCAGACGCTCGTCGGCGCGTTCGAGAAAGGCGAAGTGCTGCCGGTTTTGCTGCTCGCCCTTCTGTTCGGCTTTGCATTGAACGCGAGCCCAACAGCCGGGCGGCGGGTGCAGGAAATGATCGACAGTGTCGCGGACGTGCTCTTCCGCATCCTCGCGATGATCATGCGGCTTGCGCCCGCCGGCGCGTTCGGCGCGATGGCGTTCACGGTCGGCCGCTTCGGCATTCGTTCGATCGGCTCGCTCGGCATGCTGATGCTGTCGTTCTACGTGGCGTGTCTGCTGTTCGTGATCTGCGTGCTCGGTCCGCTCGCGCGGCTGCATGGCTTCTCGCTGTGGAGGCTGCTGCGCTACATTCGCGAGGAACTCGTGATCGTGCTCGCGACGTCGTCGACGGAACCGGTGTTGCCGCGCCTTATCGTCAAGCTCGAAGCGCTCGGCTGCGACAAGGGCATCGTGGGTCTCGTGCTGCCTGCGGGCTACTCGTTCAACCTGGACGGCACGGCGATCTACCTGACGCTTGCCTCGATGTTCATCGCTCAAGCCTGCGATGTCCCGCTCTCCGGCGGCCAGATCGCGACGATGCTCGCCGTCATGCTGCTGACGTCGAAGGGCGCGGCGGGCGTATCGGGCAGCGGGCTCGTCGCGCTCGTCGCGACGCTCGCCGTGATTCCCGACTTGCCGCTTGCGGGTGTCGCGCTGCTGGTCGGAATCGATCGATTCATGTCCGAAGCGCGCGCGCTGACGAGTGTGATCAGCAACGCGTGCGCGGTGATCTTCGTATCGATGTGGGAGCGTGCCTGCGACCGGACGCGTCTGGGAGAAGCATTGAGCCTCGCGCACGCGCCGGAAGAAGCATTCGATCAGCCCGCCGATCTGCCGGGCTGAGTGCTTGCCTTCAATGATTGCGTTGAATGGTTGCCTTCGTCAGTGCGAGGCGACGGAATCGAGCCCGGTCGATCGCACTTCCGGCTGCGCGGCGGGCGACGCAAGATACTCAAGCAGCGCTTTGGCCTCCTTCGGATGCTGCGCGCCGACCGGAATGCCGGCCGCGAAGCGCGTGACAGACTGCAGCGACTCCGGAATCTTGCCGACGTACGCCGCGCCCTTCACGGGCAGCAACTCGCTCACCTGCTGAAATCCCAATTCGTAATCGCCGCTTGCAACGACCGACGCCACCGGGATCTTCGGGATCATTTTCGCCTTGCCCTTCATCTGTTCCTCGATGCCGAGCCGCTTGAACAGTTCGCGCTCGACATACACGCCGCTTGCGCTGTCCGAGTAAGCGATCGAGCGGGCATGCAGCAAGGTTTGCTTAAGCGCCGCCTCGGAGCCGATGTCGGGCTTCGGCGAGCCCTCACGCACGACCATGCCGATGCGCGAATCCGCGAGTTCGACGCGCGAATCGGGGATCACCTTGCGCTGCTTGATGAGGTCGTCGAGTGCATAGCCGACCATGATGACCACGTCGGCCGGCTCGCCGCGTTCGAGCCGGTTCCGAATGGCTTCGGGCGACTTGCCCATCGACGGGCCGAACGCGGTATCAAGTGTATTGCCCGTCGACGCCGCGAATTGCGGTCCGAGCACTTTGTAGGCGGCCGTGAAGCCGCCCGAGCTCATCACGCGCAGATCGGCGGCCTGCACATTCGTCACAGCGGCGGCGCTGCCGAGCAACGCCACGGTACACAAGTTCAGGAAGAAGGATTTCATGGTCGGAAGAATGTCAGTGTGAAGTCCGAACGAGCGACGCAGCGATGCATCACTAAGCTGCACGCAGCGGCGCGGCACGGCGTCGATACAGTGCGATGGTCGCGCCGAGGCCGCACATCGCGGCGAAGCTCATCCAGTAGCCCGGCGCGGCCTTGTCGCCTGTCATGTGAATCAGCGCGGTCGAGATGACGGGCGTGAAGCCGCCGAACACCGCGGTCGCGAGGCTGTATGCCAGCGAGAAGCCAGCCACGCGCACTTCGACCGGCATCACTTCGGTGAGCGCGACGACCATCGCGCCGTTGTACATGCCGTACATGAACGAGAGCCACAGCAGCACCAGCAGCATGTTGACGAAGCTCGGCGCGTGAGCCAGCAGCGACAGCGCGGGATAGGCCGTCGCGATCGCCAGAAGCGTCATGCCGAGCAGCAGCGGACGACGCCCGATGCGATCGGACAGCGCGCCGCCGATGGGCAGCCAGATGAAATTCGAGATGCCCACGCACAGCGTGACGAGCAGACTGTCCGCGGTGCTCAGATGCAGGACCGTCTTGCCGAAGGTCGGCGCATACACCGTGATCAGATAGAAGCTCGTGGTGGTCATCGAGACCAGCAGCATGCCCGCGACCACGACATTCCAGTTCTGCACGAGCGTCGCGAAGACTTCTTTCATGCTCGGGCGATGCTGACGCTGCTTGAATTCCCGCGTCTCCTCGAGATTGCGTCGCAAGATGAAGATGAACGGCACGATCATGCAGCCGACGAAGAACGGCACGCGCCATCCCCACGCAGCGATCGCCGCCGTATCGAGCCACTGATTGAGCCCGAAGCCGAGCGCCGCCGCGATCACGATCGCCACTTGCTGGCTCGCCGACTGCCAACTGGTAAAGAAACCCTTGCGGCCCGGCGTCGCCATTTCGGCGAGATAGACCGAGACGCCGCCCAGTTCCGCGCCCGCCGAGAAACCTTGCAGCAGGCGTCCAATCAGCACGAGCGCCGGCGCAACAAGTCCGAGCGTCGCGTAGCCGGGTACGAATGCGATCAGGATTGTGCCGCTCGCCATGATCGACAGCGTGACGATGAGGCCTTTACGCCGGCCGACATCGTCGATATACGCGCCGAGGATGATCGCGCCGAGCGGCCGCATCAGAAAGCCCGCGCCGAACACGGCGAACGTCATCATCAGCGAAGCGAATTCGCTGCCCGCCGGGAAAAACACGGCGGCGATCTGCGTGGCGTAAAAGCCGAACAGGAAGAAGTCGAACTGCTCGAGGAAGTTGCCTGCCGTCACGCGCAGCACGGCGGATGTCTTCGATTGCCCGGGAGCCACAGGCGTTGAGGAAGCATGCATCGAGGGTGTCTCCAGAAATTTCGAACTCGCGGGGGTGCGGGCGGTTTGTTGTTTGTCGAATCTTCGCCCGGCGCGCGGGAAACGATAAGTGCTATTTTCTGAATGATCGATGCACGGTGGTTATCAATCGCGGCGCGGCTCAACCGGTCTGCGATTGCGGGCACTCCGTCTGAAACCAGTAGTCGACGAGGCGCTGCGCGGCTTGCAGATCGTCGGGATAGTAGGGATCGTCATACCAGGGCGACGGGTCGTAGCCGGCTTTCCTGAGAGCCGCGAGTTCGCTTTGATGTTGGCCCATCGTCGGCGGCGCGTTGGTTTTTAGCGCCGCGAGGTCGCGGCACTCCGTCGGGCTGAGATGCGGTCCCGCGTATGGCGCGCCGCCGACCACGCAACCGGCGAGCAGAAGCGCGAAAGCCGACGATGCCCACACTGCCGGCAGTGCCCACCGTGCCGGCCGAAATGTTTGCCGTGTGCTCATACCGGTTGCGCTCCACAAAAATACTGCATGTCGAATTTACGACCGTTACACGCGAATGTTGGAACAGCGTCTATTCGTCTCCACTGTAGTACACATAGCCCGGCTGACGCAGACGAACCTGTCCGTACGGTTCATCGGTCGTATTGCCTTGCATCGGAAACTTGTCCCACAGCAACGCCCTGCCCTCCATCTGCTGTCTGTCCACCTCGGGATGCGTCGCCTTGTACTGATTGAGAAACTGCTCGAAGGGCGATACGTATAGCCCTTTTGTCGCATCCGAAGCGTTATTTGACGAGCGGCCGAATAGCTTCATTTCACTCTCTCACATCGTCCACATTGAAGGCGCACGCCGAACCGCGCGTGCGCGTGTGCATTGCTGAATACAGCTAGCCGCGTGCCACGCGGCGCATACCGGCAACAAGCGCTAACGCGGCCCGTGCCGTTGCTTTGCGCCGCCGCCGGCTCCGTGGTCCTTGCCGGCCTTGGTGTGATTCGCCGCGTGTTGTCCGCTGCCCGGCTTGCCGCTGGGCGTCGTTGCAGGCTTGCCGGAGTTTGCTTCGGCCTTGGCGTCCTGCTCGGTGCGATTATCGGGGGGAGCGGTCTTCACGATTGGTCCTCCATTTGCGCATGGCGCGGTAACGATCCAGCGACGCGCGAGCCGCACACGTCGCTGGTCCAAAAAAACAAGCGCTGCTTCGCGAGCGGCGCTTCGATAGGTCACTTCGACGAAGACACCCCAAGCGCTTGTGCCAGCTCGGCTGCATGTTGCAGATGTTCCTTGCCGACGGGCACACCTCGCGCCGCGAATGCCTTGACGTCCCGGTCTTCGCCCTGCGCGGCCTCGCTGGCATAGAGCGAGTTACCCATCCGATGAATGTGCAGTTGCGAGATCATGTATTCGCGATCGAATTGCGCTCCGGACAAATGCGACAGTTCCGAGTAAAGCGTGTGATTCGCGGGGTCCATCGCCTTCAGGAGCCGGACATGTTTCGTGTCCGCGAGCTGCGTGAGCTCGGCGTTGATCCGCGTATGTTCGGCGACCATGTGCTCGCCGAACGAGCGGACTTCCGGCGAACTGCCTCGCGTCGCCGCCAATTGGCCGAGGTCGATTTCAGCGGTTCCGACGCTCGCCGCCGTCAGCATGAACTGCTGATCGGTGGGCGTGACTTCGGCGCCCGACTGCATTAAACGGCATCCCGCTGCGGCGAGCATCGTGGCGCAACACAGCGCGGCAAAAGCAAAGAACCGGCTTCGCGGCGCGTGGCGCGACGTGTTGCGCGCCTGGGTTGACGCGCCGCTAGTGCTGTCGATGCGATTCATAGTCGGCTCTCCCGGATGCAACCGCCTGCGATGCGTGGGCAGCGGTCGTTGCTCGTCGAAGGCGATGGCGGCCTCGTTCATCCGCTCGCGATACGCGGATGCCTGGGCGCAAGTTCATCTCGACGACGTACCGAGCATGGGCTATGCCTGGCGCGCGATCAGCCCGGTTGAGCTTGCGTGCATTCGGTCTCGTACCAGATGTTCACCTGGCGCTGCGCCGCTTCGAGATCGGCCGGGTAATAAGGATCGAAGCGCCATTCCGGGTGATAGCCCGCGCTGCGCAGCGCCGTCAGCTCGCTCATGCTGCGCTCGTGCGTGGCGGGCGCCTTGTTGCGCAGATCGGTGAGATCGCGGCATTGCGCGGCGCTCAGATGCCGTTGCGCGGTCTGCTGCATGCCGCCCGTCGCGCAACCGGCGAGCGAGAGCACCAACGCCGCAAGCAGCGGCTCGAACTTCGTCGCGATCTTCATGTGGTGTCTCCTTTAATCCAACTTAGCCAAACTTGATCCAACGATCACGGCGGCGCATGCCGTGTTCCTGGCTCACAGTGCGGACGTCGGCGAAGATGGCCAAGTCTGCAAGAGCTCAATGCGACGACACATACGTCGCATCCGCGAAAGCCGGCAGCGCGAAACTTTCGCGCATGCGCTTCGCCTCCGCCGCCGGCGTCAAGCCGAACAGGCGCTTGAACTCGCGGCTGAACTGCGAAGGACTCGTGTAGCCCACGGCGTGACCGGCGGCTTCCGCAGTCAGGTCCTGGCGAACCATCAATAGACGAGCCTGATGCAGACGCGTCGACTTCACGTACTGCATCGGCGACACCTGGGTGACCGCCTTAAAGTGGCTATGGAAGCTCGGCACGCTCATGCCCGCCTCGTCGGCAAGCTGCATCACGTCGAGCGGCTCTGCAAAAGCGGCATGGATGAGGCGCAGCGATCTGCCGATGCGGCCGAACGGTCCGCGCATTGCCAGCGCCTCTCTCATCGAGCGTCCCTGCGCGCCGGTGAGCACGCGGAAGTACAGTTCGCGCAGCAGCCCCGGACCGAGGACAGCGCCTTCGAGCGGCCGATGCAACGCTTCGAGCAAGCGCAATACCGACGACTGCATGGCCGCATCCATCGGCGTCGACATCATGCTCTGGGGCGCCTCGATGGCTTCCGTCGCGGCTTCCGTCACGCCTTCGCGATCGATCTGCGCGGCGAGTTCCGCGGCCATCGCGAGATCGAGATGCAGATACAGCGCAAGCAGCGGACGCGCCGGGCTCGCGTCGGTTTCCATCGTGAACGGTACGGGCACGGACACGGCAAGGTAATGGCGCTCGTCGTAGAGATAAAGCTGATCGCCGAAGTAACCTCGCTTGCGTCCCTGGCAAACGATCACAATGCCGGGATCGTAGAGCACCGGCGTACGCGACAGCGCCCGGTTCGAGCGCAGGATGCGCACGCCCGGCAACGCGGTCAGGTTGTAGCCCTCGTCGGGCGCGAGCTTGCGCAGCAGCGCAACGATGCGCTTCTGGTTGGCGCGCAACAGTTCAGGCTGCTCGGCGAAGACGCGTTTTGCGTTCATAGTTTGCGTTCATAGCTTTAGGCAAGAAAATTAGTGGAACCGGGCTTTCGGTGTCCCGCTCGCAAGATTAGCATGCACTTTTCACTCAACACGACGGAGCGTGCTTCAATGTCATCCAGCAAAACTCTGCTTATCACGGGCGTCAGCAGCGGCTTTGGCCGGGCGCTCGCGCAAGAAGCGCTCGCGATGGGCCACCAGGTCGTCGGTACGGTAAGAAGCGCGGAAGCCAGGCGCGACTTCGAGTCGCTCAGCGCGAGCGGCGCTATTGGACGCATTCTGGATGTGACCGATTTCGATGCCATCGACGGCGTCGTGGCCGAAATCGAAACCAGCGTGGGCCCGATCGATGTGCTCGTGAACAATGCCGGCTACGGTCATGAAGGCATTCTCGAGGAATCGCCTTTATCGGAGATGCGTCGACAGTTCGATGTGAATGTGTTCGGCGCTGTCGCCATGATCAAAGCCGTGTTGCCCTTCATGCGAACGCGCCGGCGCGGCCACATTCTGAACATCACGTCGATGGGCGGCTACATCACCATGCCTGGCATTGCTTACTATTGCGGCAGCAAATTCGCGCTTGAAGGCATGTCCGAAGCGCTTGCCAAAGAGGTCAAGCCATTCGGTATCGCGGTGACGGCCGTGGCGCCCGGCTCGTTCCGCACCGACTGGGCCGGCCGTTCGATGAAACGGACACCCCGCTCGATCGCGGACTACGACCAGACGTTCGATCCCGTGCGCCAGGCTCGCGAGGAAAAAAGCGGCAAGCAACTGGGCGATCCACGCAAAGCCGCGCGCGCGATGCTTGCCGCAATCGACGCAGCCAATCCGCCCGTTCATCTCTTGCTCGGCAGCGATGCACTCGCGTTGGTGCGAGGCAAGTTGTCGTCGCTCGAAGATGAAATCCGCGCGTGGGAAAGCGTCACTGTCTCGACGGATGGCTGAGCATGCCAGGCAACGTGCAAGCACGCTGCATTGCCTATTCCTCTCGAAGCGCGGCGCCTGAAGCCTCGCGGGCGTACTGCGTCGGCGGCATGCCGACATGACGTGTGAACGCGACGCTGAATGCGCTCGCCGAGCTATAACCTACGCGCGTCGCGATGGTTGCGACGCCGACTTCGGCCCGGCGCAGCAGGTTTCTAGCGATCGCCATGCGCCACGACAACAGGTATTCCATCGGCGCGACGCCGACTGCGCGGCTAAATCGGTCGAAAAACGACGAGCGTGAGAGCGCGGCGGCCTTCGCGAGTTCTGCGACGGTCCAAAGCTTTTCCGGGCTTTCGTGCATCTGGCGAATCGCAGGCGCGAGACGCGCGTCGGCGAGACCGCGGATGAGTCCGGGCGATGCGCCGGTTTGCGTCGATCGCAATGCTTCAATGAAGAGCACTTCGAGCAGGCGCGCGAGCACGACTTCGCGCGCGGGCCGCTGCGCGCGCGATTCGTCCCGCACGAGTTTGACGAGCGTCGCGAGCCGGCGATCGCCGCGCACCAGCACGAGCCTGGGCAGAAGCGAGACCAGCAACGCGGCATCCGGCGAACCGAACGCGCAGAGGCCGGCAAGCCACTGCGCTTCCGGCGCGGCGGAGGGATCGCCGAAACGAAACGTGCCGTCGGGCAGCGCGGTAGGCGCGCTCTGAGGCAACGCGTCGTCGTCGGGCGGCTCCATGCTCGTTACCGAAAAGCCAAAAACCTCCGGGACGAGCACGAAGTCATCGGCCTGCAGAACGAGCGGCTCGCAGCCGTTGACGGACAGACGCAGCGACCCGTCGAGCACCACGCAATAAAACGGCTGTCCGATTTCCGTGCGGCTCGCGCGCCAGCGCCCGGCGCCGCTCAGCACCTTCGAGAAGGTCGGAGTCGGCTGAAGCAAGGTGACGACTTCAGCGAGCGGATCGGTCATGGATGGACGATTTCGAATGAAACATGGACGTTCGATTGTAGCAAGTCCGACCCTTCACGAAGTATCGTCTGGGGACTGTCACCGACCCCAGGAGTCGACATGAAGACCGTTTTGATTACCGGCTGCTCGTCCGGTTTTGGCGTGGAAATCGCGCGCTATTTTCTCGCTCGCGACTGGCGCGTGATCGCCACCATGCGCACGCCACGCGACGATGTGTTCGCAGCTTCCGACCGTCTTTTGATTCTTCCGCTCGACGTAACGGACGCGCAAAGCATTCGCGCCGCCGTCGATGCGGCCGGTCCGATCGACGTGCTCGTCAACAACGCCGGCATCGGCTTTCTGAACGCCGTCGAAGGTACGCCGATGGACACCGCGCGCGAGATCTTCGAGACCAACACGCTCGGCACCATCGCAATGACCCAGGCCGTGTTGCCGCAGTTTCGCGAGCGCCGCGAAGGCGTGGTCGTCAATGTCACGTCGACGGTGACGTGCAGGCCGTTGCATCTGCTCTCGGTCTATACCGCGAGCAAGTCGGCGGTCAATGCGTTCAGCGAATCGCTCGCGCTCGAACTCGAGCAGTTCAATGTGCGCGTACGGGTGGTGCTGCCGGGACGCGCACCTTCCACGCGCTTCGGCGAGAACGCACGGTCGCGGATGCAAAGCGGCTTTCCCGAGCCCTACGGCGCGCTCGTCGAGCAGATATTCGCAAACTGGGAGAAAGAGACGACCGTCACGCACGCAGCAGATGTCGCGGAAGCTGTCTGGCTCGCGGCCACCGATTCTTCGAGCCCGTTCAATATTCCCGCAGGAGAAGACGCTGTCGAGTGGTACAACGCGCGCGGCCTACGCTAATGGAATTGTCCGTCGTATCGGCAACGTACTTCGACGTTCGCCATCCTAACTAATTAGTCGCGCATTGGCCGCCATGTTCCGACATGGCCGGCATGCACTTGCGGCGAGCGACGCAAGATAAACTTAAACGTCGCCCTGCCGCAATACACCTGCTATCCAACGTTCCTCCGACGCTTTGAGGTGCGTCCGCATGGCCGTCTGCGCGGCAATCGGATCGCCGCTCTGCAGCGCCTTGAGAATTTCCTCGTGCTCCCGTACCGCGGCCGACCAGGTTTCGGTGCTTTCGGAGTGATCGCGAATCGCCGCCGCAATCGGGTCATGGCGGCTATCGAACATCTCGGCAACGAAGCGGCTCAGCACCGAATTGCCGGCAATCTCCGCGATCAGCATATGAAATTGCCGGTCGGCATCGACCGGCGATTTGCCCGCGGCCGCCAGGCGCTTCATTCGCAGCACCGTGCGGCGCAATCTGTCGAGCGTGGCCGCCGACAGCTTGCCTGCTGCCAGCACGATCACAGTCCCCTCTATTGCCGCCCTCGCCTGCATCAGTTCGGAAGGACTCTCGCCGAGGGCCGGCACCGCATTGTCGCCGCCGGTCTTCGAATCGCGGACATAGACGCCCGAGCCCATCCGTATCTCGATCTGCCCGCCTATTTCGAGCGCGATCAACGCTTCACGCAACGAAGGACGCGATACGGCGAGCGTATTGGCAAGCTCGCGTTCGGCGGGCAGACGCGCGCCCGGCTGCAGCCCGGCCTGTTGAATTAGCGCGAGAATCTGCGTCGCCACAGATTGGTAAAGCCGCTTTGGCTCAGTTTGCTTCATTGTCCGCAGGGTCCGTCGGAGGGCCGCAAAGCGCGGCCGCGGCAAAGTCTAGCACGCGGCCACGAGGCCCGGCCACGCGTGCAGTTGCGAACTCAGGGTTTCCCTTATTGGAATGACCAGTTGTGCAACGCTAAATTGGCTTGACCAGATAAGCGGTTATGCGCTCTAATTTGCTCAAATTGGACTGACCAGTCGGCGGGATTCCGTTCCTGTGTGCCGGCTCGCAGATTCCTGAACAAATGGAGACGGGATTGACACAAACGACCGCGCAGCCGCGGCCAGGCCAGGCGCCTGAGCCGCCAGTTCCCCGGGAGGTCTTGCAACTCAGGGGAGTGGGCAAGCGTTTCCCCGGCGTCGTGGCGCTGGACGGCGTCGATCTCGATCTGCGCTCCGGCGAAGTGCACGCGATCTGCGGCGAGAACGGCGCGGGCAAGTCGACGCTGATGAAAATCATCAGCGGTCAATATCACGCGGACGATGGCGTGATGTGCTACGACGGCGCGCCCGTGCAGTTCTCTTCCACCTCGGAGGCGCAGGCGGCCGGCATCGCGATCATTCACCAGGAACTGAACCTGGTGCCTCATCTGTCCGTCGCGGAAAACATCTTCCTTGCGCGCGAACCGAAGCGCGGCCCGTTCGTCGACTACCGGACGATGAACGCCAACGCGCAGCGCCTGCTGCAACGCATTGCGCTGAACGTGTCGCCCACTACGCTGGTCGGCGCGCTGTCGATTGCGCAGCAGCAGATGGTGGAAATCGCGAAGGCGCTGTCGCTGAATGCGCGCGTGCTCATCATGGACGAGCCGACGTCGTCGCTGACTGAATCGGAAACGGTCCAGTTGTTTCGCATCATCAAGGAACTGCGCGCCGACGGTGTCGCGATTCTTTATATCTCGCATCGGCTCGACGAAATGGCCGAGATCGTCGATCGCGTCACGGTGTTGCGCGATGGCCGTCATATCGCAACGACCGATCTCGCGGCGACCAACGTGAATGAAATCGTCGCGCGGATGGTGGGCCGCGCGCTCGACGACGCCTATCCCGCGCGTCAGTCCACTCCGACGAACGACATTCTGCTCAGGGTGCGCGATCTGCAGCGAGCGGGCACCTTCGGCCCGGTCTCGTTCGAGTTGCGCAAGGGCGAAATTCTCGGCTTCGCGGGCTTGATGGGCGCGGGACGCACCGAAGTCGCCCGCGCGATCTTCGGCGCGGAGCGGCCCGACTCGGGTTCGATTCTGCTCGGCGATACGCCGGTCGAGATCCGCTCACCGCGCGAAGCGATTCGTCACGGCATCGCGTATCTGTCCGAGGACCGCAAGAAAGACGGCCTCGCGCTGTCGATGCCGGTGTCGGCAAACATCACGCTCACCAACGTTCGCGCCATCTCGTCGCGCGGCTTTCTGCGTTTCGCCGAAGAGACGGCAATCGCGGAACGCTACGTTCGCGAACTCGCGATCCGCACGCCGACGGTCAGGCAGATTACGCGGAACCTGTCCGGCGGCAATCAGCAAAAGATCGTGATCGGCAAATGGTTGTACCGCGGCTCGCGCATCCTGTTTTTCGACGAGCCGACGCGGGGCATCGACGTCGGCGCGAAGTACGCGATCTATACGCTGATGGACCAACTGGCCGCGAAAGGCGTCGGCGTCGTGCTGATCAGTTCGGAGTTGCCGGAACTGCTCGGCATGACCGATCGCATTGCCGTATTTCACGAAGGGCGCATTACCGCGGTCCTCGAGACAAGACAAACGAATCAGGAGGAGATCTTGCACCATGCATCAGGGAGAAGTCATGCTTGAGATCACATCGGGCCGCGAGCAGGCCATCGAGAAGCAGGCGCGGCAGCGACGCCGCGACCTGATCCAGAAATTCGCGGCGCTCGGGAGCCTGGCAGTTCTGGTCGTCGCGTTTTCGCTGACCAGTGCCGCGTTTTTCTCGGTGGGCAATCTGCTGACCGTTGCGCTCCAGGTCACGTCGATCGCGTATCTCGGCGTGGCCGCGACGTGCGTGATCATCACGGGCGGCATCGACCTGTCGGTGGGATCGGTGCTGGCGCTGGCCGGTGTCGCGGCCGCGCTGCTCGTCAAGGCGGGCGTACCGGTTCCTGTCGCGATGCTGGGCGGCATGCTGGTTGGCGCAGCGTGCGGATGGGTCAACGGCATTTGCGTCACGCGCATGGGCTTGCCGCCGTTCATCGCAACGCTCGGCATGATGCTCGTCGCCCGCGGCGTCGCGTTGCAGATCACGGGCGCAAGACCTGTCTCCGGTCTCGGCGACGCCTTCGGCGAACTCGGCAATGGCGCGCTTTTCAAGGTCTCTCACATCGGCGCCGACGGTTTTCCCGACACCGTCTTTCCGGGCATTCCGTATCCGGTCGTGATCATGGTGGTGCTGTTCGTCGCGGTGTCGATACTGCTTTCGCGCACCTCGCTTGGCCGTCATATCTACGCGGTCGGATCGAACGCGGAAGCAGCGCGGCTTTCCGGCGTCAACGTGCAAGGCGTCAAGCTCTTCACCTATGTGCTGTCCGGCGTGCTGGCCGGCGCGACCGGCTGCGTGCTGATGTCGCGCCTCGTCACCGCGCAGCCGAACGAAGGTGTGATGTATGAACTCGATGCGATTGCGAGCGCGGTGATCGGCGGCACGTCGCTGATGGGCGGCGTCGGCACGATTTCCGGCACGGCCATCGGCGCATTCGTGATCGGCGTGCTGCGCAACGGGCTGAACATGAACGGCGTATCGAGCTTTATCCAGCAGATCATCATCGGTGTGGTGATTCTCGGCACCGTATGGATCGATCAACTTCGAAACCGGAAGTCATAAAGTCGTAATCAGAAGACGCAGTTGAAACCACAAATCAAGGAGCGAGACATGAAAAAGGTATCCGTACTGGCTGCGGCCGCGGCGATGTGTGCAATGTTCAGCGCGTATGCGCAAGCGGCAGGCGGCGAGATTGCCGTGATCGTGAAGACGGCCAACTCCAACTACTGGCAGAACGTCCAGAAAGGCGCGACCGCTGCAATGGCCGATGCGAAGGGCTACACGATGACCTTCCAGGGTCCCGCGACGGAGTCGGCTATCGCGGACGAAGTCAACATGGTCGAGAACGCTGTGAACCGGCATGTGGCGGGCATCGTCCTCGCGCCGTCGGACCCGGATGCGCTCGTGCCCGCGATGAAGAAAGCGTGGGAAGCCCATATTCCCGTGGTGCTGATCGACTCCTCGGTGTCCGATGCCGGCAAGCAGTACTACCAGTCGTTCCTGTCGACCGATAACGCGAAGGCCGGCGAACTCTGTGCAAAGGCGATGATCGACCGCGTCGGACAGACCGGCAAGGTGGCGGTCATGTCGTATGTGCCGGGCGCCGGATCGGAAGTTGGCCGCGTCGGCGGATTCCGCAAGTACATTGCCGCGCATTCGAAGCTGCAACTGGTCGGCCCGTTCTACTCGCAGTCGCAGATGGCGAACGCGCTCAATCAGACCACCGATGTACTGTCGGCCAATCCCGATCTCAAGGGCGTCTTCGGCGCGAACGAGCCGACCGCCGTGGGCATGGGACGCGCCCTTCAACAGTCGGGGAAAAGCGGCAAGGTGATTGCCATCGGCTTCGACGGCAATCAGGATTTGCAGGGCTTTGTTCGCGACGGCACGATCCAGGCCATTGCGGTTCAAAGCTCGTATCAGATGGGCTACAAGGGAATCGAGACGATCGTGAAGGTGATCGAGCGCAAGCCTGTGTCGAAGCAGGTCGACACTGGAGTGATGATGGTCGAGAAACAGAACCTCGATTCGTCCGAGGCAAAGAACGTTCTCTATTGATGAGCGTTCGCCGGCGCGGCGCTTTATAGCTGCGCGCCGGCATGTGCCCATTCGGACGACCTTCGTGCCCACGCCAACGTTTTATCGGCAACGTATGCCGTTTTTTTACAGAGTCGATCCGCCGTCCGGTGATCGACAAGACCAATCAAGAGGATGCCGAAATGCTTAGCGTCATTTGCGAATCGCCTGGCGTGCTGCGCCGTGAAGACCGCGAACCACCTCACCGTGCCGAAGGCGAAGTGCTTTTGCGCGTCAGCCGCGTGGGTATTTGCGGGACCGATATGCACATCTATTCCGGCAACCAGCCTTACCTGCAGTATCCGCGAGTGATGGGCCACGAACTGTCGGCCATCGTCGCCGAGGCCGATGCCAATGCGCACGTCGTGCCCGGCGACGCCGTTTATGTGATGCCGTATCTGTCGTGCGGAAGCTGCATCGCGTGCAGGCAGGGCAAGACCAACTGCTGCGTCAATATCAAAGTGCTCGGCGTGCATCGCGACGGCGCGCTCACGGAGTTTCTCTCGGTGCCCGCGCAGTTCGTGCATAAGGCCGAAGGCGTCACGCTCGATCAGGCGGCCATGCTCGAATTTCTCGCGATCGGCGCGCACGCGGTTCGCCGTGCCGATGTGTCGGCCGGCCAGCGCGTTCTTGTCGTGGGCGCGGGCCCGATCGGCATGGCGGCCATGTTGTTCGCGAACCTGCGTGGCGCACAGGTCACCTGTCTCGACACGCGCGAGGATCGTCTCGCATTCTGCCGCGAACATATCGGAGTCTCGGCGGTTCAGATCGGCCCGAACGACGTCGACGAACTCGCGGCGATGACAGGCGGCGAGTTCTTCGACGTCGTATTCGATGCAACTGGAAACATCAACGCGATGAATCGCGGCTTCCAGTTCATTGCTCACGGTGGCAAATACGTGCTGATTTCGATCGTGCCCGGCGAGGTCACCTTCTCCGATCCGGAGTTTCACAAGCGTGAAGCGACGCTGCTCGGCAGCCGCAATGCGACCGCCGAAGACTTCGAGACGGTTCTCGAAGCGATGCGCGCGGGCCGCATTCCCGACAAGGCGCTCAATACGCACCGAATGAGCTTGTCGGATGTACCCACCGAGTTCCCGAAGCTGATGGAGCCAGGACAGACCGTCGTCAAGGCGCTGGTGGAGTGCTGATTTAAGTCCGTTGGGTCGAACGGAACGCAGTGCTGTCACAAAGCAAAAAAATCCGCGTACTGCGAACTATCGCAAACAACGAAGTCGCAAGATTTAAGCGCAGAAGGCCACTGCGCTTAATCACATGGCGCGTTTTACTTATACGCGATACGCGCCCGCACTAAACGACAACCGCCGAAAAAGCCGTATTCACTAATCGAAATGCGCCAACAGTTCGCGATATGGAGACTCACAAGCCATCGCGCGCATCGATTGAACCTATACTCCCCCGCTGCGTGACGGCACTCAAGAGTGCCACGCTAGTCCGCTATCTACATGCCGCTTGCCGGGTCCGCCTCGGCATCGAAAGTTTTCAGAAAGCACTAAATCCTGTCCGATGTCTCCCGACCTCGGATGCGTTTGTCTTCTTCGGGGAGGAAGTGGCCAATGAATATCAAGAGTTTTACTTCACTCCGTGGTTTGGCCTGTCTGGCTGTCGTAGGAACTCATGTCTGGACCCTGTTCGATCTTCAGCGCCTGATCACCGCGCGATACGGCGTGGATTCGTTTCAGAACAAGATAGCCATATTCGTTGACAGAACGTTCAACGGACAAGCCGCAGTCGAAGTCTTCTTTGTTCTCAGCGGATGTGTACTCGCTTTGTCGTTGATGAGCGGCTCAGCCGCGAATAAGCCGTCGTGGGTCAAGACGTTTTATGTAAAAAGATTTTTCCGCATTTATCCCGCGTTGTGGTTGTCGATCGCGCTTGCGCTCGCGCTGTGGCCGCTCATCAAGACGGGACTGTCCTCTCCGGCCTATAGCGCCTGGGCGACGAGCGCCTTCCCGGCAAAGATCTCGGCTCCGCTGGTCGGCCTCTCGCTCGCATCTATATACGTCCATTTGAATTGGCCGATGTGGACACTTCGCGTGGAGCTGTTTTATTCGGTTCTGTTCCCGGCAATCTATCTGCTCGTGCAAAACCCGCGCACGCGCAAGCCGTTTCTCGTTTTCCTGGCACTGGTCGCGCTCGCTCCGATTCCGCGCACGCTGTCGCTGCACTATGCATTGGCCTTTGGTCTCGGCGCGCTGATTCCGCTCACGCGCGGAATCAGCCATTTCCGTTACCGCCTGATCGGCCTCGGCCTCATCCCGGTGTTAATGTATTCGCGCATCCTGCTGGAAGGTATCTTTGATATGAAGAATATAGAAACGATGGAGATTCTGATTGCCTTCGGCATCGTCTATTGCCTGTTTCACAACAAGAGAAGGATGCCGCTTCTGGATCGGCCGATATTCGAGTACATGGGCACAATCTCATACAGCGTGTACGTGCTGCATTTTCCGATCGTGTTCGGTCTCGGTGCCTGCTTGGTAAAAGCTCTTGGAACATCCGCCGTTCAACAGCAGCCGTTGCTCATGGCTTCATTACTGGGCGTGTCGACTTTGATTATCACTCTGCCGCTCTCGATGCTCAGCAACAAGTTCGTCGAAGATGCAGGCAATACGCTCGGGAAACGTCTCGCGGCTTCGTGGTACGGCCGCCGCCAGGAGGCACCTGTCCTCGCAGCGACCGTGGAAGAACAATGATGCGCGCGCCCATCACCGCATTTTGACAACCACTTTCCCTTTGGCGCGTCCGCTATCGACATAGGCCATCGCCTCTCCGATCGAATCGAATGCAAAGATGCGATCGACAACCGGGCGTATCACGCCGCCTTCGATAAGCGATGTGATCTGCGCGAGCTGGTCGCCGCTTGCGCGCATGAACAGGAAGGAATAGCTGATTTTCAGGCGTTTGGCCGCCTTCCTGATCCGGTAACTGAGTAGACGCGTCGCCAGCGTCAGGAAGCCCGGCAAACCAAGCTCTTTTGCGAAGTCGGGGTCCGGCGGCCCCGAGATCGAGATGAGCCGTCCGCCGGGTCGCAGCACGCGAAGCGATTTGTGCAACGTCGCCGCGTCCAGACTGTTTATCACCACGTCATAGCCGGCGAGCGTTTTCTCGAAGTCGTCCTTCTTGTAGTCGATGACGACATCGGCCCCGAGGCCCTTCACCCATTCCACGTTCGCCGTACTCGTTGTCGTCGCGACGAATGCACCCAGGTGCTTCGCCAGTTGGATCGCGAACGTTCCGACGCCGCCGGAACCTGCATGAATCAGGACCTTTTGTCCTTTCCGCAGTTGCGCTTTCTCGATCAACGCTTGCCACGCAGTGAGACCCACGAGCGGAATCGAGGCGGCCTCTTCCATCGTGAGTGTTTTGGGCTTGATGGACACGTCCGCTTCTTTCACTGCAATCAGTTCCGCAAAGGTGCCGATCCGATCTTTATCCGGCCGCGCGTAAACTTCGTCGCCGACCTTGAATCGCTGCACGCGCGGTCCGACTCGCACGATCACGCCGGCTACATCGTTGCCGAGAATCAGCGGCAAACGATACGGCAAAATCAGCTTGAATTCGCCGTCGCGTATTTTCGAATCGAGAACATTAAGGCTGGCGGCGTGGACCTGGATCAGGACGTCGTCGTCGCGTAGTTGCGGCTCCGCCACGTCGGCGATATGCGCGCCATGCTTGCGTCCGTATCGCTCGAGAATGAATGCTCTCATGATGCTTTCGGGTCCCCCGGTGTGATCTGGCGCTGCATGTTTTTCATTCTTGCAAGAGAGGGCTTACCGACTGCGACGCCGGTATCGTGTCGAGTCGAAGATCTTTACGAAGCCCGGCATCCACGAGTGCGGCCGGCGCGAATCTGCGCAGCATTTGCAGACGGCTCGCAAGCGCGCCGGCCGGGTAGCGCAGCTTCGGCTTCGCGGCTATTGCCGCCTTCAACACGACTTCAGCCACGACCGAAGGCTCAGTCGCGGTCGCCATCACTTCATTGACCCGCTTGCTGACAACCGCACGGGCTTCGCGATATACATCGAGCGTGGAATCGGGTGCGAGGAAGTTCGCGTCGAACGGCGTCTTCGTATAAGCGGGTTCGATGACCGACACGCGAATGCCCCAGCCGCGCAATTCATGATCGAGCGATTCGGAATAGCCCTCGATTGCATGCTTCGTTGCCGCGTAGAGCGCGCCGTACGGCATCGGCACGAAACCGAGCACTGAGCCGATGTTGACGATGCGGCCGCTGCCCTGCCGCCGCATATAAGGCACCACCGCTCGGGTCATGCGGACGACGCCGAAGAAGTTCGTATCGAAGATCGACTGCGCCTGCGCAATCGAGCTTTCCTCGGCGCCGGCGGGCGCGACGCCGAAGCCCGCGTTGTTCACGAGCAGATCGATGCGGCCGGCTCGCCGCATAACCTGGGCGACCGCGGCGTCGACGGATTCGTCGCTGGTGACGTCGAGCGTCAGCATGTCGAACGAATGCTGGCCCGCAGGCACTGGCCGCCGGCTTGTGCCGAAAACCTTGTAGCCCGCTTCGCTCAATCGCTGCGCGGCGGCCTGTCCGATACCCGAAGACGCGCCTGTGACAAGGGCGACACCCAACGGCTTTTTGTCAGTCATTTCAAGCTCCATGTGCGGAACGCCCGCGTCACTATCAAATTGAAATCGACTATACTGGGAAATCAAATCCATGTCACTATCAAAATAGTATGGACGACATCAATTCGTGCGATGACCCGTGTCCGATTGCGCGCAGCCTGGCTGTCGCGGGCGACGCGTGGAGCATCCTTATCTTGCGCGACGCCCACGCGGGTCTGACGCGCTTCGACCAGTTCCGCAAAAGTCTGGGCATTGCGCCGACGATGCTGACGCGGCGTCTGGCCGCGCTGGCGGAACAAGGTCTATTGGAGAAACGCCGCTATTCGGAGCGCCCGCCGCGCGACGAATACGTGCTGACGGCAGCGGGCATGGACTTCCTGCCGGTGCTGTTCATCATCGGCGCATGGGGGCGGCAGCACCGCGGGGATAGCAAGCTGGTTCGCTTCCTGGACGCGGAAACGGGAACGGAGATCAAGGCGATTGCGATCGACGAAGTCACCGGCGCGAAGATCGGGACGCGCCCGATACGCATCGTGAATGTCGATGAAAATTGACGAAGCGTTCGCGCCTTGGCGCCGACGAGTGCTACGGCTTCTTCTTCGGTGCAGACAGGCGTGAAAGCGCGCCCGACTCGCAGGCTTGGAGGATTTCATCCGCGAGAGGCGAGTCATCGGGACAGGCGCGCGAGAGCACGACCGCGCCCACCAGTTGCGCGATGGCGTCGATCGAGCGGGCTCGCGCTTCACGCTTGGCCGCGGCGCTTGTCGCGTTAGTCGCGTTAGTCGCATTAGTCGCGCCGTGCTTGCTCACCATGCTGGTCAGCAGCCGTTCAATGCCGTCGGCAAAGGCTTGCTTGACCTGTTCCGGCTGACGCCCGGCATCCACGGACAACGCCGCCATCGTGCAGCCGGTGCCGGGCGTATCGCGATGCTCGCGGGACAAGTACTGCTTGACGAACGCGGCGATGTCGATCCCTTCACTGCCGGCCGCCGACTCCGAAAAGCCACAGGCCGCAGCCTCCGCCATCAGATCGGCCTTCGAGCCAAAGTGCTTATAAAAGCCGCCGTGCGTGAAACCGGCGGCCGCCATCAGGTCCGCGACGCCCACACCGTCGTAGCCTCGCTCGCGAAACAGCGTCGCTGCCGTCTCGACGATGCGCGCCCGGTTCGCCTGCGCTTGCGCTTTAGTGACCTTCATGTTCGGTGCCTCTCTTCGACTAACGCCACGCTAAAGTGTTAACTATACATTGATGTCGATCATCATCAAAGTCGTTGACTTTTTTGATGACGACCATCATTATTAACGCCAGCCTGCACCGCCGCCCTCGCTGATGGGCGGCAGCGGTCCCCACTCAAGCCAAGGAACACCAAGATGAAAGCCCTGCCCACTGTCCTCATTACCGGCGCCTCTTCGGGCATCGGCGCCGTTTATGCGGAGCGTTTTGCGCGCCGTGGCCACCCGCTCGTTCTGGTCGCGCGCGACAAGGCGCGGCTCGAAGCGCTGGCCAGCCGCTTGCGCGACGAAACGAAGGTCGATGTGGACGTGTTGCAGGCCGATCTGACGGAGCCCGCCGATCTCGCCGCAGTCGAAGCGCGCCTGCGCGAAGACGCGAACATTCGCGTGCTGATCAACAATGCCGGCCTTGCGCAGTCAGGCGGGTTTGTCGAGCAGAGCGCCGACGCCATCAATCGTCTGGTGACGCTCAACATCACCGCGCTGACGCGGCTCGCGGCCGCCATCGCGCCGCGCCTCGCGCAAGCCGGCGAAGGGTCGATCGTCAACATCGGCTCGGTCGTCGGTCTCGCGCCCGAGTTCGGCATGACCGTGTACGGTGCAACGAAGGCGTACGTGCTGTTCCTGTCGCAGGGCTTGAGCCTGGAGCTGACGCCCAAAGGCGTGTATGTGCAAGCCGTGCTGCCGGCGGCCACGCGCACCGAAATTTGGGAGCGCGCCGGCATCGATATCGATACGCTGCCCGAAGTGATGGAAGTGGGTCAACTGGTGGATGCCGCGTTGATCGGCTACGACCGCCGCGAGTTGGTGACCATACCGCCGCTTCACGTCGCCGAACGCTGGGATGCACTCGACGCCGCGCGCCAGGGTTTGCTCTCCGATATCCGGCAAGCGCAAGCTGCGGAGCGTTATCGGGCAACGGCCTGACCCGCTTCGGCTGAGCGGAGCGCAGGCGTTAGCCCGCGTCGCTCGAACCGATGACCGCTTCGGGAAGCACGACGATTTTCCCGCGTCTTTCGCGGTCGAAGGTTGCGAGCACAGCGTCGCTTGCGTTGGCGAGAGGGAAAGCGATGGTCGCAGGCGGTCGAAGATGACCGCGCGCGACCATCGAAAACAGCGCGGCGCGTACACGCCGCGCCTGTTCCGGCCGGGTTGCGAGGAAATAGCGCACATCGACGCCATGCAGCGTGGCGTTCTTGAGAAGCGCGAGATTGACCGGCAGCGACGGAATCGCGCCGCCCGCAAATCCGATCACGAGATAGCGGCCGCCTTTCGCAAGCGAGCGGAACGCAGGCTCCAGCATGTTTGCGCCGACGGGGTCGAGCACGACGTCGACGCCTTCGGGCGCCACACTCCTGAGCGCGTCGCGCCAGTCGGGAAGTCTGTAGTCGATCGCGGCCACGGCGCCGAGTTCGCATGAGGCTTTGCGCTTGGACTCGCTCGATGCCGCCGCAATCACACGAGCGCCCGCATGCACCGCAAGCTGAATGGCGGCGGACGACACCGCGCCGCCCGCTCCGAGCACCAGCAGCGTATCGGCGGCTGTCAAACGTCCCTGATCGAACAACGCGTAGTGTGCCGTCTGATAGTCCACCAGCATGGCCGCGGCGATCGGCATGGGTAGCCCGCTCGGGGCGATGTCAACGTCAGCGGCATCGACCACCACGTATTCCGCGAGGCCGCCGCCAAGCTGCCAGGTGACGACACGTTCACCGACAAGCGGCCGCGTCACGCCCGGACCCACAGCGTCGACGACGCCGGCAATCTCTCCGCCGGGCACGTAAGGCAAGCGCGGTTTGATCTGATAGCGGCCTTGCATCATCAGCCCGTCGACGAAACCCAGAGCCGTTGCTTCGATGCGGATGCGCAGTTGTCCGTGACCGGGCTCCGGCATCGGTTCATCAACTAACGCATAGGAGCCGATGTCGAAGCTTGTTCCAACGAAGCTTTTCACGCTCTATCTCCGTCTCTCTTACACAATCATCAGCATACCTACTAATGCGTGTGATTGCAGCCGCGCTTGACTGCGCAGCGAATGGCGGCTTCGCAAGACAACGTGCGTCATCCCGCCAGTCGCGTAATCGCGATTCGACTGCCCGCCTGCTCGCGCAAACGAAACTTCTGGATCTTCCCTGTAGCGGTTTTCGGCAATTCGCCGAAAACGACGCGGCGCGGGCATTTGAAATGAGCCAGTCTTTCACGGCAGAACGAGATGACGTCCTGCTCGGTTATGTCGAGAGCATCCGGCTTCAGTTCGATAAAAGCGCAAGGCGTCTCGCCCCATGTGTCGTCCGGCTGCGCGACCACGGCTGCATTGAGTACACCCGACATGCGATAGATCACCTCTTCCACTTCCACGGATGAAATGTTTTCTCCACCAGAAATGATGACGTCCTTCGAGCGGTCCGTGATCTGGATATAGCCGTCCGGATGAACGACCGCAAGATCTCCGGTATGAAACCAGCCGCCGGCGAAAGCTTTTTCGGTTGCGTCGGCATTCTTGAGATATCCCATCATCACCGTATTGCCGCGGACGAGAACTTCGCCGCACGACTGGCTATCGGCCGGCACCGGTTCGAGCGTCGCGAGATCGGCGACCGACATTTTCTCGAACGCCGCCGCACGTACGCCTTGCCGCGCTTTCAATTTGCCTTGCTGCTCCGGCGGCAACGTATCCCACTCGTCGTGCCATGCACAGCTAATCGGCGTGCCGGAGATCTCGGTGATTCCGAATACGTGATCGACGTCGAAGCCCATTGCGCCGACGGCTTCGAGCACCGCAGCGGGCGCCGGCGAGCCGGCGGTGAGAACACGCACGCGACGCGGCAACGGCTGACGTTCCGACTGCGGCATGCTCGCGATACCGGCGAGAACAATCGGCGCTGCACAGAAATGATCGACGCCATGTTTCTGGATCGCGGAAAGGATATTGGCCGCGTTGACTTTGCGCAGGCAGACATGCGTTCCCGCCGCGGCAGTAATCGCCCATGTGAAGCACCAGCCGTTCGCATGGAACATGGGGAGCGTCCACAGATAAATTGGCGCACGCGGAAGCGGCCAATTCGTCATCTGCAGCAGGCTCATCAGATACGTGCCGCGATGGCTCGGAACGACGCCCTTCGGATCGCCTGTTGTGCCCGATGTGTAGTTCAACGCGATCGGCGTCCATTCGTCGACGGGGCCGCGGCCAGTAAATGCCGGGTCACCGCTCGCGAGCAGCGATTCATAATCGGTTTCGCCGATGGCGGCGCCGTCGGGCGCTTCGTGATCGTTGATGTCGACCAGACGCGGCGGATTCGGGACTGACTGCAACGCTTTTTCGACCAACGCAGCAAACTCGCGATCCACCAGCAGAAGCTTGCATTCGCCGTGGCGCAGAATGAACGCGATGCCGTCAGCATCCAGACGGCAATTGATGGCATTAAGCACGGCTCCCGAAAGCGGCACGCCGAAGTGCGCTTCGAGCATCGCCGGTGTATTCGGTGCGATGATCGACACGGTATCGCCCGGCTCAATGCCCAATTGAACGAGCGCCGACGCGAGGCGATAGCAACGCTCGCGAGTCGTCGCCCACGTCTGGCGGAATTCGCCATGAATGATCGCGGTGCGTTGCGGATAGACGTCGGCGGTCCGGTCGAGGAAGGTTAATGGGGTCAACGGAACGTGGTTCGCCGGATTCTTCTCGAGCCCTCGCGAGTAGGCCTTTGCACTCATGACTTTGTCTCCGTTCATTCATTATAGAAAGTAGTGAAATCGCTCACTGGGACACGGTCCGTCACTAGCGAATTCTCGATACAGTCGTGATCGGCATAACCGAGGCTCATTCCGCAGACCAGCATCTGGTTGTCGGGAATCGACAGTTCGTCGGCGATCACGCGGTGGAATTTGTTGAAAGCCGCTTGCGGGCAAGTGTCGAGGCCGCGCGCGCGAGCGGCGAGCATCACGCTTTGCAGGAACATGCCCGTATCCAGCAGACTGCCTTCGCGCATCACGCGGTCCACTGTAAAAAACAGGCCGACGGGTGCATCGAAGAAGCGATAGTTGCGGCCGTGCTGGACGTGCATTCGTTCCTTGTCGCCCTTCTCGATGCCGAGCAATCCATACAGGTTCCAGCCGACCTTGCGGCGACGGTCCACATACGGCGCGATCCATTCGCGTGGGTAGTAGTCGTAGGGCTCGTCGAGGTCCGAGCTGCGGGCGGGATCGTCATTGATCTCGTTGATGGCGGCAGACAGCCGCGACTTCTTCGCGCCTGTCACGACGTGCACATGCCACGGCTGAATGTTGACGCCGGTAGCACTGAAGCGCGCGACCTCCAGGATGGACTCGATGTCCTCGCGCGCAACCGGTGTCGGCAAGAAAGCGCGAACGCTGCGCCGGGTGACGAGCGCCCAGTCGACGGCTCGACTGACGTCGATAAACGAGGTGAAAGGAGGCGGAGATAGACGATCCATTTCTTTCTGCATGTTAAAAATGTACTGCCGCGTAGACGTGGCTTTTCTCGAGTGAATAACCTGCAATAGTCGCTATTAGCGCCCTGCACTGCGCTGAACCGCGGGAATAGCCGCACTGCGTCCGCGATAGGAATCGGCACGCGCGTGATCGATCAGCGTCACGGCCATTGCACCAATCAAACCTGCCACGCCGATTGCCATGAAGTTCTGTTCCAGCGGCAGCCTCAGCGACACCAGCCAGCCGATTAGCACGGGCGCCACGATCGCGCCGATGCGGCCCACGCCAGAAGCAAAACCGACACCCGTAGAGCGGATTGCATGGGGATAGAAACCGCCCGCATAAGCATAGGCGAGCAATTGAGTACCGAGCGTCGATGCGCCCACAACGAATACAACGACAAACAATGACGCTGTCGATTTGGTGTACCCCATCAGCGAGAGTGCGACGGCTCCCACGACGTAGAACGCGATCAGCACCCGCTTGATATTCACCCTGTCGCCGAGCCAGCCGCCGAGAATCGCACCCGCAATGGCGCCGACGTTAAACACGATCACGAAGTTCAAAGCCGAACCGAGGCTGTATCCCGCCATTGCCATGAGCTTGGTCAACCACGAACTCAATGCGTACACCATGAAGAGGCCCGTCATGAATGCGACCCACATCATCGTAGTACTGAAAGCGCGGCCGTCCTGAAAGAGTCGTCGCACCGAGACGTCCCTGTTTTTGTCCGACGAGGGTCCTGCAAACTGCTCGTCGTCACTCAACGAATAGTCGGGCACGAGACGCTTCACGAGCGCGCGCAGTTCTTTATGTCGGCCGTTCTTGATCAGAAAGGTCATCGAATGAGGCATCGTTTTGATGATGAACGGAATCAGCAGGACTGGCAGGCCCGCGGCAAAGAAGACGGATTGCCAGCCATAACTGCCGATAAGCTCCTTCGCAGTAAGCGCGACGAGAATGCCGCCAACCGAATATCCCGCGAATACGAGTGTGACCAATCGCGTGCGCAACGCATTAGGCGAGAACTCCGCCATTTGCGCGGTGACAATCGGCAAGACGCCGCCGATGCCGAGGCCCGCGATGAATCGGGTCACGCTGAAACTGACAGGATCGTTCGTCAGTCCGGCGGCGGCGGTAAAGAGACTGAACAGCGCCACACACACGCAGATCATCATGGGCCGGCCGAAACGGTCAGCCAGCGTGCCGAGGAAAATAGCCCCGAGCATGACGCCAAACAGTGCCGATGCGGCCATGATGCCGGCACTGGTCGCGTCGATGTGCATGCCCTTCATGATCGACGGCAACGCTGCACCGACGATGGCGAGATCGTAGCCGTCGACTATCAGCATCAACACGCACCAGAACAGGACCAGCCTGTGCAAGCCATTGAACCTGGCCTGGCCCGCGAGTGAATGAACATCGATCTGGTTCATGCTTGTCTCCTTTGGTTTAATGTCGTGGCCGAAGTCCGCGCAGGCCGCTGTGTTACAAGCAGTGTCGGGCGAAGGCAGCGGACAGTCGATGTCCATTAACTTCAAGATGAGTGAGGTCGCCGAACACCTGCGTTTGCGGTGTTGTGACACTGGCGATCCCGGTGTAACGCTAACGCCCGGAACCGCACATGGCGCGCGCTGCCAACGGGATTAGTTAGAGCACACGAAGCTGGCCGCAAGGTTCTGATCGCCGCCGACGTATTTGGGCCACTGCGGGTATTCGCAGATTGGCCGCGTGCGTCCGACTGTCGGCGGAGCGAGGTCGGTGATAACCAGATTTTTGGGTTCGACGCCTTTCGTCACCCAGTTGTCCAATGCCGTCAGACCGTCATATGAACCATTGAATTGCCCTCCGGCACTGTGCGCCGCGCCCGGCACCACGTAGAACTTTAGAAATTGACCCAATGGCCCCTGCCCAAACCGGGATACCAGCCGGTCGTAGTAATCAATCGACAATTGCGCCGGAATGAACTGATCGGATTGTCCGTGCTGCAGAATGATCTTGCCGCCGCGCGCCTGGAATTGACTCAGGTCGGTACTCGTGCTGTCCATGAGCGCGCTCACCGCTTGCACGCGCGAGGTTAATGATCCGGGGTTGGCCGGATTAAAGTTCAGCGTGCTCAAGCCAGGATCGCGAGCAACCGCGAATCGAAGCATGTCATTTGAAAACGTATAGAAGAACGCGCTTTTGCCGATCACGCCAGGCTCGACTACCGCGTCGGTGGCTGACGCGCCCCATGCAAAGGCGACGGACCAGAAGTCTGCTCCCGTGAACGCGTTAAATGCGGGGAAAGTCTGGACTCCGTTTGCCAGGTTGAAGCTAAGGTTAAGCGGCGTGCCGGCGGTGGTCATCGTATTGATTTGCGTGTCCGACAAGCAGCTATCGCCAGTGTCGACGCCGCTCGGGCAACGAATCGTTGCTGGATCGAATACGCACGCCGCGGGGTTACTGATAATGCCGTCAGCCACGCCATCCAGAGCATCGCATTGCTTGATGACTGCTTCGAGAAGAACCTTGCCTTTGGCAGGCGTGACGTATCCTCCGGGCGCCAGCAGCGATCGCGAGATCCTGCCCATCTGAAGCCACAGTCCTGTTATTCCTGAAGCGGGATATGTGGAAATGATGCCGTCGTAGTCATGCGGGAATCGTTGTGCCGCGATCAGACCTTGCCGGCCTCCGCCTGAACCGCCAATAAAATAACTGTGCGTGAAGTCCGAGCCGTATCTTGCCTTTGCGATGTACGCTGCGAAGTCACGCGTCTTCTTGATGTGGTCGCCTGAGTAGTTGGCGAGTGCCTCATCGTTTGCCGCGAACGAACCGTCCATAAAGTTTCCCTCATGCCCAGCGTCGCTGCCGACAGTCACATAACCTCTGCGCAATGGTGTACTGACGCCTGCGGGCTCTGCCCCGGATAAGAACCCGTCCGCGGGAAAGCCTTCAGTATCGGGGATGGTGCCGTCGAATCCCCCGCCGCCAAAGTGAACGACTTTGCCGTTGAAGTTAGTCGGTAGATCCGCCTCCACTCGAATATCCGGCGCATTGAAATCCACCGGATGAATAGCTCCGAGAACCTTGCAGTACTCGCCGTTGCTGTTGCCGGAATCGGTAGCTGCAACGAGCGTCGCGGATACGATAGTGGCACCCGTTGTCGGCAATCCGATCGAGCCGGCGGGAACGGTCGTACCCGCCAACGCACTACATTTCGCGGCGGGCGTCGCGACCGCGACGTTGCCCGGCGCGGAATCACTGCCGCCGCAGCCGGATACGGCAATCGCCGATACGGCGAATAAAGCACTCACCATTGCCGAGCTTCGGCGGCTTCTCAACCGGGTTCTCATTCTCGTCTCCGTCTATTTTTTATACCGCAATGAGTGGCTCGGTTGCTTTGCGCAACCGGGCGCGACGCGTCCCTTGATCTGCCGAACGCGAGTGCAGTGTCAGCCTGCTCGGCGCACCGATCCATGTCCGCCGACCTCAGTTTTCGTGAGGCGTGCGGACACGCTCCGCTTAATCGAATGAGCGTTCGCGCGAGGCGTGATTGGGAGAAGAGGATTGAATCTCTCGACCATTCAGACGTGCAAGCACATCTGAACGCGTGAATGGTGTGATGACGATGCTATGAGTTCTAACGGTTAGGGATTCGCCTTGCCATGTCGGTACATTCCCGGACTCGCCCCCGTCCACTTTCTGAAGGCCCGATGAAAAGCACTCGTTTCCTGAAATCCAGTGCGCGCAGCGACTTCTGCGACCGTGAGAGTACTGTTCGAAAACAACTCGATTGCGATGTCACGCCGCAATTCGTCTTTCAGTTGCCGATAGTTCGTGCCTTCAGCCAACAGGCGGCGTTGCAGCGTGGCCGCGGATAGATTCATTAGTCGCGATAGCTCGTCGAGGTCGGGCCAGTCGTCGGGAATCTGGTTTCTTAGCCGGCGTCTGACGAGGGCCGTAGTACTCGATTCGTTGCGATACTTGACCAGGATATTGGCGGGTGCATTTTGCAGGAATGCACGCAGGCTCGCTTCCGTCTCTGACAGTTTGAGGTCGAGAAAACTGCGATCGAACCGGATCAGCGTTTCTTCCGCGGAGAACGTCACATCCTCGCAAAAGCGCATACGGTAGTCGCTGTCATCCGTTGGCGCCGAAGCGCGGAACCTCATCTCGATCAGCGGAATGCGTCTGCGTGCGAGCCAGCACGCGAGACCGTGCACGAGGATAAACCAGGTCCCGTAGGCAAAGAGGCGGCGCGTCCGGCCATCGTCATGCAGGACGATCAGTGCATGCTCGCCTTCGCAGCGCAACTCGCCATGAATGTCGTCGAGAACCGCGCGCAGGAACTTCAGCATGCGACGCAGCGCGTGTTCGAGATTGTCGGCATGCAGCACGGCGTGACACATCAAAGCGTAACTGCCTCGCCGCAATGCATGGCTGTCGAGACCAAAGAACTCGTCGTCCATCAAGTCAGCGAGAGCCGCCCACAGACGCGAAAAGGCTAACGCCGGCACTCGGGCTCTCGGCGCATTCAGCAATTCCGCCGCGATTCCCGCGTGCTGGAGAACCGCCGAGACGTCGAGATTGCGCTGCGTGGCAACGAGAATTGCTTCGCGCACGAGGCCGATAGAAGTTGTGCCCTTGTCTTGAGCGTCATTCATGGTCAGGGTCTACCTACAGAAAGTGCACTGATGTTAATCGCTGCCGGGCGTAAGCGAAACCTGGTATCACTGAGCATGAGCCGCACGATATGTCCGAAAGGCGCACGCAGGAAGAGGTCGATGGACATGGGCGTGGTTTCGCGTGCCGCTTACGATGATCAGTCAGTTGGTCGTCGCGAATATGGCTTTGCCGGCCGGTCACTTTGAGGAGACAGCATTGCAGATTCAAGGGAAAGGTTTCGTCGTCACAGGCGGCGGCTCAGGGCTCGGCGCAGCCACGGCGCGCCGTCTGGTAGCGGGCGGCGCCCGCGTGCTGCTGATCGACCTCGACGAGGACGCCGGTGCCTCACTCCCGGCGGAACTCGGCGCTAATGCCCACTTCGCGAGGGCCGACGTATCCGACTCCGCGAGCGCCGAGCGTGCGTTGGCCGCGTATTGCGAGACCTTCGGCGCGCTGCATGGCCTGATCAATTGCGCAGGCGTTGCGCCCGCCGAGAAAGTGCTCGGACGCGAAGGCCCGCATCGGCTGGAAAGTTTTGCGCGCACCGTTCAGATCAACCTGATCGGCGCCTTCAACATGGTGCGGCTGGCCGCGGCGTGCATGGCCGGGAACACGCCCGAGGCCGATGGCGAGCGCGGGGTCATCGTCAATACCGCTTCGGTTGCGGCCTTTGACGGCCAGATTGGACAAGCGGGCTACGCTGCATCGAAAGGCGGTGTCGTGGCGATGACGCTGCCTGTCGCGCGCGAATTGGCCCGCCACGGCATTCGCGTGCTCGCCGTCGCGCCCGGAATCATGGAGACGCCGATGCTTAAAGGCATGCCCACAGAAGTACAGGACGCGCTTGGGAAGATGGTGCCCTTTCCCCCGCGCCTCGGACGGCCGGAAGAATTCGCGGCACTTGTGCTGCATATCATCGAAAACACTTACCTCAACGGCGAGGTGATTCGTCTTGATGGCGCCATTCGTATGGCGGCCAGGTGAACTTAGTCATCGCCGCCGCCGGGTTCGAGTGGCAGTGATTCATCGACGACGACACCTTCCTCACCACCCTTTGCAACGCCGCCATGAAGCGGCGAATGGAGACTCGCATGACTGCCTCTTCGATTTCCGATGATCCCGTTGTGATCGTCGCTGCTGCCCGCACGCCGCTGGGTGGTTTCCAGGGCAACTTCGCTTCGCTGACGGCGCCTGTACTGGGCGCGCACGCGATCCGGGCCGCGGTGCAACGTGCCGGACTGCAACCCGACGCCGTCGATGAAGTGCTGATGGGCTGCGTGCTGCCCGCGGGCCTCGGCCAGGCGCCCGCGCGCCAGGCGTCGCTTGGCGCGGGTTTGCCGCTATCGGCGGGCTGCACCACGATCAACAAGGTCTGCGGCTCGGGGATGAAGGCGGCGATGCTCGCGCACGATCTGCTGCTCAGCGGCAGTCAACGAGTGATCGTTGCGGGCGGCATGGAATCCATGAGCAACGCGCCGTACCTGTTGCCCAAGGCACGCTCGGGTCAGCGTCTGGGACACGGCCAGGTACTCGACCATATGTTCTTCGACGGCCTGGAGGATCACTACGGCCTCGCCTCCGATGGCCGCCTCATGGGCACCTTCGCCGAGGACTGCGCGCGCCGTTTCGATTTCACACGCGAGGCGCAAGACGCGTTCGCTTCGACCTCCACGCTGCGCGCGCAGCAGGCGCAGCGCGACGGCCTGTTCCGCTGGGAGCTTGCGCCGATGACCGTGCCGGGTCGTAACGGCGAGATACTCATCGACGAGGATGAAGCGCCGGCGAAGGCGCAACTGGACAAGATCCCGAAACTCAAACCCGCGTTTGCAAAAGACGGCACGGTCACGGCCGCGAACTCGAGTTCCATCGCCGACGGTGCGGCGGCCCTGGTTCTGATGCGTCAGTCGACCGCACGCGAGCATGGCTTGACGCCGCTCGCCGTGATCCGCGGACACGCCACGCATTCGCAGGAACCGGCCTGGTTCACGACGGCGCCCGTCGGTGCGATTCAGAAGCTGCTCGCCAAGGTTGGATGGCGGGCGAGCGATGTCGACGTTTGGGAGATCAACGAGGCATTCGCTGTGGTGGTCATGGCCGCGATGCGCGAGCTGGCGCTTTCGCATGAGCGCGTGAACGTGCATGGCGGCGCTTGCGCGCTCGGTCATCCGATCGGCGCGACGGGCGCGCGGGTTATCGTGACGCTGTTGGGTGCGCTTCGGCAACGCGGTGGGAAGCGTGGGGTGGCTAGTCTTTGTATCGGTGGGGGGGAGGCTACGGCGGTGGGGGTGGAGGTGGGGTGAGGGGGATGCGAATCGGGAGGTAGTGTTGTGCGGGAGATTGGGTTCTAGGGGGCTGCGTCTGGGCTGTTCGGCGATGACCGGTTGTCGAGGACAGTCCAGCTGCCTCGGCACGCTCTTGGTGATGCCGGATGCGCCGGGACACAATCGGACACAATCGGTCATTCGACACGGCCCATCAATCGTTGACAATGTCGCGAAGTTAAGCAGATTTTGTACACGAAAAAAATGAACTGACTTGGGCATCGTAAACTCCATTGACCACCGACCGGCACAGGGATTGGGACCCGCACTGAGAGGACCTCTGCAGACTTCCTGATAGACGGACAGTCTTTGCTCGAAATGCCGGTGCAAAATGCTGGGGACACTCCGACTTCATGGGCTGCTTCGTGAGCGGTTATGCCGCAGAATGCGAACGCATGTCCGCGATGCTGCTAGACGCTCCGCGTGAGAGCGGAAAGCGCGTGCTGCTTTACATCTGCCCAGAGTGCGGCGACGTCGGCTGTGGTGCCTACTTGGCCCTTGTGCGGCGCCATCGCGAATCCTACGTCCGGGAACGCTTCGCGTACCAGACGAGCGAATCCACTTTGACGCCAGTTGAGAATTTTGGGCCGTTTGTTTTCAGAGCAAATCTACATACAGCCGCGTTGGTCTGCGCGTCGAGATTTGATGGAGCTGCGTAGGTTTGGGGCAACAGACGGCCCGAGTTCGGTCATGCGACCTGACGGTGCGTGTCTATCGGCGCGGCCGCTGTTATGTGACAGCTGGCTGTCGTTTCAGCTGGTAGGGTAAGCGATGGCCGCTTCATTCGATGGTCGAATCACGGCCGCCGCGGCTAAGTCCTCGTATCGACACGAGCACCCGCCTTCGAGAAACAGACTACTGTTTCGAGTAGAATCCAGCAAAAATCGTCTTCTGACGCTTATCGCGTTTTGATGCCATTTAACTCGTAAACGCAAAATACCGATGCTCACAGGCGCATTACGTACTCAAGTCGATTCCATCTGGAACGCTTTCTGGTCGGGGGGAATTTCGAATCCGCTCGAGGTCATGGAGCAAATAACCTACTTGTTGTTTCTCCGTCGCCTCGATGACATCCATACGCTGGAAGAGCGCAAAGCCACTGTCACCAAGAAGCCTATGGCGCGGCGCATTTTCCCCGACGGAAGCGACTCGGGCGGTCAGCCCTACGACAACATGCGCTGGTCTCGCTTCAAGCACTTTGCCGCGCAGGACATGTTCTCGCTAATCGACAAGCACGTGTTTCCGTTCTTGCGGACGATGAATGCGGACGGCTCGACGTACGCTCACCACATGCGCGATGCGCGGTTTACCATCCCGACACCAGGTTTGCTAGCCAAGGTCGTGGACATGCTCGACCACGTGCCGATGGAGGATCGCGACACGAAGGGCGATCTCTATGAATATATGCTCGGCAAGATTGCGAGCGCCGGGCAGAACGGCCAGTTCCGCACGCCGAGGCACATCATCCAGTTGATGGTCGAACTCACGGCGCCAGTGCCCGCCGACGTTATCTGCGATCCAGCCAGCGGTACATGTGGGTTTCTGGTGGCAGCCGGCGAATATCTGCGCGACAAGCACCCCGCGATGCTTCGCAACGCTGCCCAGCGAGAGCACTTCCACCACGGCATGTTTCACGGCTACGATTTCGACAACACAATGCTGCGAATCGGCAGCATGAACATGGCGTTGCATGGCGTAGACAATCCGGACGTCCGGTACAAGGATTCGCTTGCGCAAGGGCATGCGGAGGACGATGAGAAGTATTCGCTGATCCTCGCGAATCCGCCGTTTGCGGGTTCCTTGGACTATGAGAACACGGCGAAGGATTTGTTGAGCATCGTCAAGACGAAGAAGACGGAACTGCTGTTTCTCGCGCTGTTCCTGCGACTATTGAAGCCGGGCGGGCGGGCGGCGGTGATCGTGCCCGACGGCGTGCTGTTCGGATCGAGCAAGGCGCACAAGGAATTGCGTCGGCTGATCGTCGAAGATCAGAAGCTGGATGCGATCGTTTCGTTGCCCTCGGGCGTGTTCAAGCCTTACGCGGGCGTGTCCACTGCAATTCTGCTTTTCACCAAGACGAATTCGGGCGGCACGGATCACGTGTGGTTCTACGACATGAAGGCGGATGGGCGAAGTCTCGATGACAAGCGTCAGCCTTTGCTGAGCGAGGACAAGCTTGGCGTTGCGCCCGCGACGCCGTTGACAGATGCGGAGCACGAGAAGAACAATCCTGCCGGATGTGCTTGCGCGGTGGAAATTGCGCGAGACCACGGAGCGTCAGCGGGCGCGTACGGCACAGAGCTTTTGCGTGCCGAAGGCGGAAATCGTTGAGAAGGGTTATGACCTGTCTATTAACCGCTATAAAGAAGTAGTGCATGAAGCGGTCGAGCATTTGCCGCCGCTGGAAATTCTTGCGAAGTTGAGTGCGCTCGAAACGGAGATTCAGGCGGGGATGAAAGAGCTTGAGGGGATGTTGAAGTGAGAGACGTGCCGAAAGCGTGGCCCATTGTGGAACTGCGGGAGGTTGCTGAACAGTGTCTTGGAAAAATGCTCGATGCGAAGAAGAACAAAGGCTCGCTACAACCATATTTAGCCAACCCAAATGTGCGTTGGTTCGACGTCGACTTATCGAACACGAAGCTAATGCGTTTTGAAGCGCATGAAGACGAGAGATACGGACTTCGTGCCGGAGACATCGTTATTTGCGAAGGCGGAGAGGCCGGTCGCGCGGCTGTGTGGGATGGTCGTATTCCCAATATGAAGTTCCAGAAGGCGCTCCATCGAGTGCGGCCCGGAGCACGCCTTGATGCCCGATTTTTTGTGCATCGACTCAGGGCAGATTATGCAAGTGGACGGCTAGCTGATTACCATACGGGCGCCACTATAAAACACCTTACGGGACAGGATCTCGCGAGATATCGCTTCCCTTTGCCGCCTATCGAGGAACAACGCCGCATTGCCGCGATTCTCGATAAAGCCGACTCGTTGCGCACCAAGCGGCGCAAAGCAATGACGTATCTTGATAGCCTCGCACAATCAATTTTCGCGGAGATGTTTGGACATCCGATTGAGAATCCAAAGCGCTATCCGACAGAATCTTTAGTTGACGCGTGCCATTGCTATAGCGGCGGCACTCCATCGAAGTCTAATGAGTCTCTCTGGGATGGTGACCTACCCTGGTATAGTGCAAAGGACCTCAAGCACAACGACCTCTTTGACTCACAAGACCACATCAACAGATCGGTGACTCAAACGACGAATCTCAAGCTTCTGCCGAGCAATACGGTCGCAATCGTTGTGAGAGGGATGATTTTGGCACATACGTTTCCGGTCTGTGTCTTGAGAACGGAATCGACCATCAATCAAGACCTGAAGGCACTGATACCAAAGTTGTCCATTAATGCTCAATATCTCGCATTTTGCCTAAGGGCCCAGGCGAGCCACATTCTTCAGCAAGTGTCTGAGGCCGGACATGGCACCAAGCGACTAGACACTGAAGCTTTGCGCAATATTACGGTTATGCTTCCGAGCCTTGAATTGCAGGAAGAGTTCGCCGCGCGTATAGCCGCTATAGAGAAACTGTCTCGTTCGCATCAATCAGCGCAAGACGGGCTCAAAAGCCTCTTTCGCTCCCTCCAACATTGCGCCTTCACCCGCACCTTATAAAAACGCACAAAAAATGACCAACTTCGCCTTCCTCTCCCCCGAATGGTCCATGCTCTTCGACGCGGGCGACGAGGGCGGAGGCATCCGCGAACACCGACCCGCGCGCGTCGTGCTTCTACGCCCGCCGCGCGCTGGAGATCACGGTCGCATGGCTTTACACGCACGACAAAGCATTCAAGCTTCCGTATCAAGACAACCTCAGCGCATTGATCCACGAACCGACGTTCCGTCAAAACGTCGGCGAAGCGCTTTTCACCAAAGCGCGCTTCATCAAAGACCTGGGCAATCTCGCCGTACACGGCGTGAAGAAAATCGCCGTGTCAGACGCGCTCAACGCCACGCGCGAACTGTTTCATCTCTGCTATTGGCTTGCGCGTACCTACAGCCGCACGACTCGTCCTGCCCCGAGCCTCGCGTTCTCGCTCGATCTTATTCTCAAGCCCGTCACCGCAGCCCCGCCAGCGAAGACGCTCGAACAAATCCAGCGCCTCAACGAAGAACTCCACGCAAAGGACAAGCGCCTCTCAGACCTGCTCGCCGATAAGACCGCGCTCGACGAAGAACTTCAGAAATTGCGCGAAGAAGTTGCCGCTGCCAAGAAGACAAACAGCGCGCAACCGGACACGCACGACTACTCGGAAGCCGAAACGCGTCGAGCTTTCATCGACTTGATGCTTAAGGAAGCAGGCTGGACGCTTGACCCCGCGAAAGACCACGAAGTCGTAGTCACCGGCATGCCCAATAACCAGGGTGTAGGCAAAGTCGACTACGTGCTTTGGGCCGACGACGGCAAACCATTGGCCTTGATCGAAGCCAAGCGCACAACCAAGAGCCCGCTGGAAGGCGAACAACAGGCCAAGCTCTACGCCGATTGCCTCGAGAAGAAACACGGCCAGCGCCCGGTCATTTTCCTGTCGAACGGCTACGAGAACTGGATCTGGGATGATCAGTCCTATCCGCGACGCGCGCTGCAAGGCTTCTATAAAAAGTCAGAATTGGAACTGGTCATCCAACGCCGCACAAGCCGCAAGAAGTTGGCGGAAGCGGTCATCGATACCAGGATTGTCGAGCGGTTTTACCAAACGCGTGCCATTCGTCGCGTCGGAGAAACGTTCGAAGTCGAGAATCAGCGCAAAGCATTGCTTGTGATGGCGACAGGTACGGGCAAGACGCGCACGGTCATCGCGCTCGCCGATGTGCTGATGCGTTGCAACTGGGCCAAGCGTATTCTCTTCCTCGCGGACCGCGTGGCGCTCGTCAATCAGGCGGTCGGCGCGTTCAAGACGCACCTGCCAGATGCATCCCCGGTCAATCTCGTCACTGACAAGTACACCGAGGGGCGTGTGTTCGTATCGACTTATCCGACGATGATGGGACTCATCGACGAAGCCCACGACAGCGTGCGGCGCTTTGGCGTTGGCCACTTCGACCTCATCGTGATCGACGAAGCTCACCGCTCGGTATACCGCAAATATCGGGCTATCTTTGACTATTTCGACTCGATGCTCGTCGGCCTGACCGCCACGCCCAAGGACGAAGTCGACAAGGACACCTACAGCCTGTTCGACTTGGAAAAAGGCGTGCCCACGGACGCATACGGCCTCGACGAAGCCGTGGCGAATTCACATCTCGTGCCGCCTGTGCCGATTTCCGTCCCGCTCAAGTTTCAGCGTGAAGGCATTCGTTACGACGATCTCTCCGAGGAAGAGAAAGAGCAATGGGACGCCGTCGAATGGAACGAGGACGGCATCATGCCAGCCGAAGTCGATACCGAGGCGATGAACAAGTGGCTCTTCAATATCGATACCGTCGACAAGGCGCTTGAAGTGCTGATGACCAAGGGGCAGAAAGTGGCGGCCGGCGATCTGCTCGGTAAGACCATCATCTTCGCGAAGAACAACGATCACGCCGCGTTCATTGCGAAACGCTTTGACGCGAACTATCCGCAATACAAGGGACATTTTGCGCGCATGGTGACTTACAAGACCACGTACGCTCAATCGATCATTGACGACTTTGCGAAACCTGAGAAGATGCCGCATATCGCGGTTTCGGTCGATATGCTCGATACCGGCATCGACGTGCCGGAAATCGTCAATCTCGTCTTCTTCAAGGCGGTGCGCTCCAAGACGAAGTTCTGGCAGATGGTCGGACGCGGCACGCGCCTCCGCCCCGATCTGTTCGGTCCGGGCGAGGACAAGAAAAACTTCTTCATCTTCGACTTCTGCCAAAACCTTGAATTTTTTGGCGCCAGCCGGGATTTTGCTGAGGGCGCAACTACTGAACCACTCGGGACCAGACTGTTCAAAGCCCGCCTCGAAATGATCGGAGAGCTCGATCAGCGCTCGAAAGACGAGATAAACGAACCCGAACCGCCACCCTACGCAGACCCCGTTTCCGAAGGTCAATTGCGTGCAGCGACAGCCGCCCTGCTGCATTCGCAAGTTGCAGCGATGAATGTCGACAACTTCGTCGTTCGGCCGCGGCGCCAGTTCGTCGATAAATTCAGTAAGGCGGATGCATGGGCAATACTCTCGCCCGAAGACTTCCACGAATTGTCGGAGCGCGTGGCCGACTTGCCGACCGAACTGATTGACAGCGACGAAGAAGCCAAGCGCTTCGACATGCTGGTCTTGCGTGCCCAGCTCGCCATTCTACAAGCAGGCACCGGCTTCGCCGGACTACGCGAGAAGATTCAGCATATCGCTGGCGAACTGGAGGAACAGATTGCGATTCCCGCAATCAAGGCGCAAATCCGACTTATCAGTGAGGTCACGAGCGACGAATGGTGGGAAGACGTCACCCTGCCGATGCTTGAAACCGTGCGTCGTCGGCTCCGCGCGCTCATCAAGCTTATTCCGAAGACCAAAAAGAAGATCGTCTATACGAACTTTGAGGACGAACTCGGCGAAATGGTCGAAGTCACACTACCTCAGGTGACGGCAGGTCTCAACATGGCAAAGTTCAAGGAAAAGGCGAGAGCATTTTTGAGGGCACACGAAAACCATCTGGCTCTTCAGCGACTCCGTCGTAACCAGCCGTTGACAGCCGCCGACCTCCAGGAGTTCGAGAGGATGCTAGTCGAAGCAGGCGGTTCGCCAGCACTCATCAAGGCCGCGACAGAGCAAAGTGAGGGCCTGGGCATCTTTATCCGCTCGCTAGTAGGACTCGAACGTGAAGCCGCGATGCAGGCCTTCAGTGAGTTCGTCAGTGGAACGACCGCTACGCCGGATCAAATCGAATTCATTAACCTGGTTATCGAAGAACTGATCCAGAACGGGGTCATGGACGCGTCGCGTCTATATGAGACTCCGTTCGTGGACATATGTCCTTCTGGACCCGAGGCGATTTTCCTCGCGGATCAGGTCGTTCAGTTGGTTACGGTGCTGGATTCAATCCGTGCGAGGGCCGCCGCGTAGAACGCGTTATCTCAGCACAACGTTAACCATGCGACGAACGCACGCACCGACGGGTGCGGACGCCTCCCCCGCCTCGCATCCGCCCCCCTCACCCATGCAACCCCAACCCCTTCACCGCCTTATCCACCGCCTTCCTCGCCCCATGCACCGCGAGCCCCACTAAATCCAGATTACCCGCATCCTGAGCACGAAACACCTCACGATTCGCCGCATCGTGCCCAGTCGAAAACATCGCATGGACATACGGCACAATCTCGAGCTCGCGGTTAACTGCCTGCCGATGCGCAGCCTGCAAACCCGGCAAATCGGCGGCGAACACCAGCATCGGTTGCCCGAGCATGCGGCCATACCGACGTCCCGCAGCGTCCTCATAAGGCTCGCCTAGCGCGTCAGGTATCGCAGCCGCCACGCCCGTCGCGAGAAATGCGACGACGTTGAGTTTTTGCCACACCGCCAGATCGTCGCGCACGATCAGCGCCACTTTTGTGTCGAACATGAACGTCCCTCCTTGGAACGCTCATGGTCCACGATCCGCGGCGATCAGTCTGGAACGTTTGTGCACATGCGCCGATAGGCCGCCGGCGTCATCCGGTACGCGCGATGAAACCAGCGGCCAAGATGACTCTGATCCGAGAACCCGACAGCCGCCGCAACCTGCGCAGGCTGATGACCGCTCGCCAGCATTTGACGCGCGGCGCGCAGACGCAAACGCACCAGATACGCATGCGGCGACGTGCCGAACGCGCGCTTGAAGAGGCGCGTCAACCTGAACCGGTCGATGCCCGCAGCCGTCGCCAGTTCGTCGAGTCCGATATTGCCGGCCATCTGCTCGTGCAAAAGATCGCGCACGCGAAGCGCGGCGAGCGGTATCGCGGAGCCATTCGTCGACGGGGCATCAAGCACGTGGCCGCTGAGTTGCGTCAGCACGCGATCGAGCGCCTGGTCGCGCGCCAACCTGCCCTCGTCGTGATAAATGGCGAAAAAAGCCGCCCGAATTGCATCGACGAGATATTGGTCGTCCACCAGCGTATGGCTAAAGGCCGCCTCAACCCCGCGCAACCCTGGAAGATTCAGTTGACGCGCCGCGTGCTCGACCCAGCCTTGCGGCAGGTACAACGCGGCATACGTGAAGCCGCTCGCCTCCGGCGCGTGACCGTCATGCAGCGCGCCGGGCTCGATCAGGATCGCCCGACCCGGTGTGCTCGTGTGCAAAGACCGGTGGCACTGAAAACGTTGGACGCCTTGCTCCGTGTAGCCGATCAACATGTCGTCGTGATCGTGCGGATCGTAGGCGTGGCCTCTGAAATGCGCACGCAGCCCTTCAATGCCCGTCTCGGGATCGCGCCGCGCGACGAGCCAGTGATCGGTCCGCTCGTTAAACACGGTTGCGCCTGTCATCGCTTACTCCAATGGTGTCGGCATATTGCGTTAGCGCACGACTACTGCGTAAATGCGTTCCCTATGCCCGATCATCTGAACCTCGATGAGTCGCCGTATCGCGTCTTCGCAAGCGACTCGTTGATCAGCCAAAGCGGACAAAGCGGACAAAGCGGACCCTAAGCGAGCTCCCGCAATTCCCGCTCACGCTCACGCCCGCAGCGCCTTCGCAAGATCGGCCAACCGATACGGCTTTTGCACGAATATCAGATCCCGCAGTTCACTCTTCTCGTCGTGCAGCGGAGCCGGCGAATAGCCCGACGTGAGCACCACCCTGATCGCCGGATAGTGCGCGCGCACGAGTTGCGCCAGTTCCAGCCCGCTCATGCCGTGGGCCATCGAGATGTCGGTGAAGACAACGTCGATGTCAGCCCGCTCCTCGAGAATCAGCGCCGCCTCCGACGCACTGCTCGCCGGCACCACCTCATAGCCGATGTTCATCAACAGTTCGGACGCAACGCCGAGCACGTCGGGCTCGTCCTCGACCAGCAAAACGGTCTCATGCCTTGCCGTCGACGGCAGACCGACGGCTGCCGGCGGCTCCGCGACCGGCAGATAAAGATCGACCGTCGTGCCCTTGCCCACTTCGCTCGATAGATGCACGTCGCCGCCCGACTGGGCGATAAACCCGTACACCTGGCTCAAGCCCAGTCCCGTGCCCTTGCCTGGCTGCTTGGTCGTGAAAAACGGCTCGAACGCCTGCGCGAGCACGTCCTCCGACATGCCGCTACCGGTATCCGCAACCGAAATGCGGACGTAGTGCCCGGCAGGCAGCGCCGGGGTCACTTCCGTCTCCGACTGCACCGTGTCGGTGGTAATCGTGACCGCGCCGCCGGTCGGCATGGCGTCGACCGCGTTGACAACCAGATTGAGCAGCGCCGCCTCGAAACGCGCGGCATCGACGGATGCGAAAGCGTGCGTGGCATGCAGGCCAAGCTCGACATGCGTGTTGCGGTTGCCGGCGCGCGAGAGCATGGGCGTGAACTCGCGAATCAATCCGTTCAGGTCGTGTACCTGCGCCTGCAACGGCTGTTGCCGCGCGAACGACAGCAACTGCTGCGTCAGCGACGCGCCGCGGTCGATCGCCCGCCGCATCCCGTCGATCATTTTCTTGTCGAGCGGCGTGCGCGCCTGCAGCGCGAGCACCTCGAGACCGTTGGACAGCACGGCCAGCAGATTGTTGAAGTCGTGCGCGACGCCGCCCGTCAGCCGCCCGATCGCCTCCATCTTCTGCGCCTGGAACAGCGCGGCGTTGGCTTTCTCGAGCGCGGCCGCGGCTTCCTTGCGCTCGGTGATGTCGCGCGTCACCTTTGCAAATCCGACGAGAGAACCCGCTTCGTCGCGGATCGCATCCACCACGACGTGCGCCCAGAAGCGGCTGCCGCCTTTGCGAACCCGCCATCCTTCGCGTTCGGCACGGCCTTCTCTCGCCGCGATCGCGAGTATCTGCGCGGGCGCGCCGGCCGCTTTGTCCTCGTCCGTGTAGAAACGCGAGAAATGCTCGCCGATGATCTCCGACTGCCGATACCCCTTGATCCGCTCGGCGCCGACGTTCCAACTCGTGACAACTCCGGCAGGCGAAAGCATGAATATCGCGTAGTCAGTGACGCCCTGAACGAGAATCCGGAACTGCTCCTCTGTTTCGCGCGTCACATCCTGCCTGTCGTCACTCTGACTCATAAGGGTTGTTCCAAATCGGTAAAAAATGTACTTACCGGACTCATTTTACCCTCGGCACGCGCGGACGGTTCGAGCGGCAACCGGAAGCCTGTTTGCTTGCTGATGGCGCCGCTATCGAATTGAAGATGAAGGTCGCGCGCATTCGGCAACACGTCGTTGAATGCGACCGCACGCCGCACACCGCGCATCCCTGATAATCTTAGCGTCCTGGCCCCGCGGCGCGGCAGTTGGACGCGCGCCGCATTGCCGTCGACCGAACTCCGATGCCGCCACTGTTTCGCCGCTTACTACTGCTTTACCACGCGCTGCGATATGGCGCGCGCCTGCTCTGGCTCGCCGCGCCGTCCGATCGCAAGCTCCACTGGATGATCGAACTCGTCGGCCGCGTGCATGCGTCGGCGGACAGCGCGCGCAGCGTGCACGGCCTGCTGCCGGCGCTCGGCCCGCTTGCCGGCCGTTTCGCGAAGACGCTAGTCGAGCGTCCGGAACTGGCGAACGCGACATTGCACGACGCCATCGACGCCGTCGATCATCTCGAAACGCCGCTGCCGCCGCGCGAATCCGAGGAGGCGCTGGCGCGCGCGTTCGGCCGCCCGCTCGCCACGCTTTTCAGCGCGGTGGACCTGGTTCCGGTGCGCAGCGGTTTTGCCGAACAGACGCATTTCGCTCGGCTCATCATGCCCGTCAACGGTCATCGCGAGGTGGCGATCAAGCTGCTGCGCGCCGGCCAGTTGCAGCAGATCGGCGACGAACTCGCGCTGTTGCGCTGGGTCGCGCGCTGGCTGGAAAAAGTGTCCGGCACGGCGCGCCGCCTGCGGCTGCGGGCGCTCGCGCAAACCTTCACCGACGACATCCTGCGCCGCTTCGATCTGCGCGCCGAAGCCGCCAATCTGAGTCAGACCGGCCATCATTTCGACGGCGACACGCGCATCGTCGTGCCCAACGTGATCTGGGACCTGTGCACGCCCCTCACGCTCACCATGCAGCGCATCGACACGCTGCCGGCGAGCGACCTGAGCGGCCTGCACGCGCATCACGTGAAACTCGCGCCGCTCGCCGCGCATATCGTCGAAGTCGTCACCGAGCAGGCTTTCGAACACGGCTTCTTTCATGCGACGCTCGACGCGCGGCGGGTTCGCGTGAGCATCGAACCGGATTCGCTGGGCCGCCTCGTGCTGGCCGAGTTTTCGATCATGTCGAGCCTGTCGACCGGCGAGCGCGAGTTCTTCGTGCATGGCGCGACTGCGCTGTTCGAGCAGGACTATGGACGGCTCGCGGAACTGCATCGCGACGCGGGACACGTGCCGCACGACACGCGCGCCGAGCTGCTCGAAGCGGAGTTGCGCACGCGTGCCGAAGCGCATTTCGCGGCGGCGCCAGAGGACCGTTCGGCGGGCTCGCTGTTTCATCATCTGCTGCACGCGGTGCATCCGTTCGACGGCACGGTATCGAGTCGCCTCGCCACCGCGCAACGCTCGTTCCAGCAGGCCGAAATGCTGGCGCGTGCGCTGCATCCGGGCGTCGATACATGGAATATCGCGCGCGGTGTGCTCGCGGATATTGCGCGGCGCGACGTCGATCATCGCGGCTGGTTCAAGCGCATTTCACGCGAACTGCCGCATCTCGCGCACATGCTGCCGCGCGTGCCGCAACTGGCGGTGCGCTATCTGCAGCACGAGCACGATCGCGCGCGCTCGCCGGGGCAGAATGCTCGACTGCTTGCCGAGATCGGCCGCGAATATCGGCGCACGCGCGCGCTGTTGTGGGCATGTGTGTTGTGCGGCGGCGTCCTCGGTGCGGGCACCGTGTTGTTGATGTGGTGATGTTGGCGTGACGCGTTGATGTGTTGATGTGCGCTTGCGCGGCCCGTCGCGTTCTGCCGATCAAAACTTCGCGGGTCCGCTACATGCTCGTACGATCGCGGAAGCCGTTCTTCATCAGAAAGCACTGCGCCACAAGCAAGGAGCAAGACAACCATGAAGCAGACCGATCCAGCCACTGTTCAGACCAACATCGCGGCGGAAATGCACGTTAGCGCCGGCTTCGACGCCAACGAGGAAATCGAGCGCCGCATCTCTTTTCTCGCGAACTATCTGCGCAGCAACGGCCTGAAGACGTACGTGCTCGGCATCAGCGGCGGCGTGGATTCGACGACGGCCGGGCGCCTCGCGCAACTGGCCGTCGAGCGCTTGCGCGCGGAAAATTACGACGCGCGTTTCGTCGCGATACGCCTGCCGCACGGCGAGCAGAAAGACGAGGCCGACGCGCAGCAGGCGCTTGCCTTCATTCGCGCGGACGAGACGCTGACCATCGACATCAAGCCCGCCGCCGACGCGATGCTCGCGTCGCTGCATCAAAGCGGCCTGCCGTTCGCGGACGAAGCGCAGGAAGACTTCGTGCACGGCAACATCAAGGCGCGGCAAAGAATGATTGCCCAGTACGCGGTGGCGAGCACGCGCACGGGCGTGGTGATCGGCACGGATCACGCGGCTGAATCGCTAATGGGATTTTTTACGAAGTTCGGCGACGGCGGCGCCGATGTGCTGCCGCTCGCGGGACTCAACAAGCGCCGCGTGCGTGCGGTCGCGAAGGCGCTCGGTGCCTCGGACGCGCTCGCGCACAAGGTGCCGACCGCGGACCTCGAAGCGTTGCGCCCGCAACGGCCCGACGAAGATGCCTACGGCGTACCGTACGAGACGATCGACGACTTCCTGGAAGGCAAACCGGTCAGCGACGAGGCACGCAACATCATCTTGCGTTTCTACGATGTGACGCGGCACAAGCGCGCGCTGCCGTACACGCCGTTCGACTGGCCCGCGCCCACGAGCGAAGCGTGAGCCGCAACGCCAACCGCCGCTCAGCGCTTAGTGCGCGGGCGGCTGGGCGGGCGGCGAGTCGTCGGTGAAAAGATCGGCGCTCGCCTCGAGCGCCATTCCGCCGAGGTGCTTGCCATGAATCTGCCGCGCGATGACTTCGCCGACATACGGCACTTGCGCATCGAGTTCGACCGTGGCGTAGGCGCCAGGCGTGCCCGCGTCGACGACCTCGACGTTGCGCGCGTAATGCCCCAGCTCGTGCTTGAGGAATTCGCGCACTTCCTGCTCGGTGCACGACGGCGCGATGTTGCGCACGATCAGGTTCATGCTGCCTACTCCTGGCGGCTGCCGCCGGACCTGTCGACGCGCACGCGCGCCGGGCGCAATGCCGCGCGTTGTCTCGCCTGTGCGGCGGCCAGTTCGCGGATGAGTGCGGCGCCCGCCGCGCCGAGCGCGGCCAATGACAGGTAGAAAGCGATCATTTGAATCTCCGATATTCCGCGCGGTATTCCGATGAGCCCGCCGGGGTCCTGTTTAAGGATAGCCACTTACGATCGGACACGCGATGCGACGCGGCGTCACCATGACAAGCTCGCACCGGGTAGCACGATCAATGTGCACTGTACCTGAACCGCGCCCTTTCCGTTCGGCAGCAACACTGTTTTGACTAACTGCGCCGCGGCGCCTGGAAATTGTGCTGAACATTGCGCGTGCAGACGCGGGTTGCAAGAAGCGGACCGCGGCATGCATGCCGGAGTTCGTTGCGCCGATCGGCGAACGGAAGCTGCTGCTCGCCGCGCGAGCGTCAGTCCGCGTCCTGCACGTTGGCCGCGCTCACCCACCACGCGTTCTTGCCTTGCGGCAATGCGACCAGCACCGCGGACGGATCGTCCACGCCGTCGTCCGCCACTTCGCACACGGCAAGTCCGTCGGGCAAATGCTTCACTTCCCCTGCCGACTGAAAGAGCGCGATGCGCTGCGCGTTCAGCGGACGCAGTTGACGATAGACATCGAAGCTGATGGCCGCGGGCACATCGCCGCGAATTTGCAGCGCGTCGGCTTTGCCGCAATGCGCCGGCTCGGCGGCGAACACGGGCGCGGCGCCGACGGCGCATGCAACGCTCAGCACGGCAAGCGTCGCTGCGGCAAGACGTGAATAAGTCATGGTAATTCTCCAGGAATGAGTTGATTCGGCGAGTTCGATGCGAAAGCCGCGTGCTGAAAGACGGCAAGCGGCGACGACAAGTAAGTAATGCGGGCTGGCGGCACGCGCTGACAAAAAGCGTTTGTGGGTCACGCCCGCAAAGTTGGAGACAGGATCGAGCGTTCCGGCGCATTCAACCTTTTTCGCAAGCGCCGCGCGATCCGCGCCGACACCAACCGTTACGGCTGCGTGCCGCGCCCCGCTGCGCGCCCGCTGTCGGCGCTCGTCGCAACATCCAGCCGGCTGATGTCGCAAGACTCCTGGCTAAAGCCAGAATAGACCACCGACCAATCACCGACGATCGCCGCCTGCGCTTCCGCAAGACTCAACTTGCCTTCGCAGACGCAGCGCTTGAGCATGACCGCCGCGCGCGCCTTGCGCCGCTCGCCCTGCCGTCCCGCCCAGGGCAGAAGGCCGAGATTGGACGGCGCGTCCGGCGAGCCGCCGAGCACCACGGGCACGCGCCGATCGAGCGCGAACTCGGCGCCGTCGTCTGCGTCGATGCCGCGCTCCGCGAGCATCCGGTCCTTGTGCGCCATCAGTTCATCGAACGGCGGCGAGACCGCGCTCGCATAGCCAGGGCGGCAAATCGTCTCGCGGATGGATTGCTGCGTCACGCGTTCGTCGAGCATGGCCGCGTCCTGCGCATACACTGCGCCGACGCGCACTGCGAGCAGCGCGGCAAGACCCAGCGTCAGCGTGAAACGCGCGCGCCACGCGCGCCGCCGCGCGAACGCAACTGCGCGCGGTCGAAAAGTACTGCCTATGTGGTCGCCGGAAGCCTCGCCGCGACGCCTGTCTGCAATGCCTGCCTTCATTCGTCGGCGCGCCTGTCGAGGCACGCGGTAGTTCAATTCGCAAGGCAATTAAAACACATTCGATACGCATACGGAAAAAACCGCCGACTCTGAGCGGTGCGCCGGAGCGCTACCAACTTTCCACGGCGACCGCGACAGCCGCCGTGGAACCCCGCGTTTTGGCTATTGCGCCGTGCGCGCCTGCAGTGCCCGGATGCGGCTAAGTGCCTCAGTGTTGGCCACCGTCGAGTCATACATGTGCGCGAGGTCCGCCTTCAGCGCGGTGCGCGAGCCGCCGTCGAGATAAATCATGTGGCCCGACGGATAAAAGCGCGCCGACAGGTTCTGCCGCACCTGCTGACTGAGCAGCGGCATTTGCTGCAAGTCGAGCACCGTCTGATAGAACGGCGTGACGAAATCATAAAAGCCGTTTGCCGACAGCACCTTCAGATCGGGATTGAGCGCCATGACCGCCGCGAGGTCGCCGGCCGTGTAGAGAATCACGTTGCCCTTGTCGTCCACGCCCTTCTGCGCGCCGGTCGGGTCGATGTGGCTGAAGTCCCAGAACTGGAACGCCTGATCGTTGAGATCCGTGAAGGCCGAGTTCGACGTGTACTTCAACTGCTCGTTCAGATAGACGTTCCACATCGTCGTATAGACGCCGGACACGGCCGTCATGGTCGGATCGTTGCCGCCCGAGTTCGGATCGATCTTGCCCGCAATGCCGGTGCCGATGGCGGTGACGCGGCCGTCGTAAGCGCCCAGCACGAGACCCTTGGACTTGAGCAGCGTGGTCAGGAACAGCGAATTGCCGCGGCTGTCGTACGACGCTATGTCGAGGCTCCACGCAAGCAAGGTCGTCTTGTCGATGCCGGTGTATTCGGCGAGCTTTTCGACCGTCGCTGCGTCGGTGGTCGGGAATTTGCGCAGCGCCGCGAGGTAATCGGTGCGGGCGAACTGCGCGACTTCCTCGGCGAACGCGCCGAGATCGGTCGGCCGCGGCGCGATGCCGAGCTTCTTGTGATACCACGCGTCGGCGGCGGCCGTGGGCAGCGCGCCGACCGGATTACCGGCCTGCGTGTAATCGAGTATCGACGATTGCAGCGTGATGCCGTTCAGATCGACGCCGCCTTCGTGCAACCGGTAAGCGACCACGCAGCTTCGCGCGGTGCCGTACGACTCGCCGAACAGATACTTCGGCGAATTCCAGCGATTGTTCTTCGTCAGAAAGCGCTTGATGAACTGCGCGATCGAATCGGCGTCCTGGTCGACGCCCCAGAAGTCGCGGTTCTTCTTCGGCGCGACGGCCGCGGAATAGCCGGTTCCGACCGGGTTGACGAAAATCAGGTCGCTCTTGTCGAGCAGGCTGTCGGGGTTGTCTTCGATCGTGTACGGCGCGGGCGGCGTGAAGTTCGGCATCGACGTCCTGATGCGGCGCGGCCCGAACGAGCCGAGCAGCACGAACACCGCGGAAGAACCGGGGCCGCCGTTATAGAAGAACGTGAGCGGCCGGGTTTCCTCTTTCTGGTTGTCCTGCGTGAACGCGACGTAGAACATCCGCGCGGCGGGCTGCGAACTGCTCGGGTCGACGATCACCAGATGGCCGACCGTCGCCGTGTAGTCGATCTTTTTGCCGTCTATCGTGACCGAGTGATGCGTGATCGCAGCGTTCTCGTCGGTCGCGGTGACGGAATCGTCGGGGCCGTTGCCGTAGGCGACCGGATCGAAGAAGGGCTGGTCGCCCGCCTTGTGCTTGCCCGCCGCTGCCGGCCTGGCTGACGCTTCGGAATTGTGCGGCGACTGCGGACTAACGGACGCTGGCTCTGTGCTTGTCATGATCGCTCCATGGGTACGTTCACGTCTTGTGCCGGTGCTGCGGGACTCGTGCCGATCGACTCGCTAGACAACTCGCCGATCAACCTGCTGACTATAGTGCGGCAGCCACTTTCTGACCATTGGGACTGCCGAGTCCCGTGCAGGCGTCCCAGCCCTTGGACGCCGCGAAGCTGCCGTTATTGCCCTGCGTGATGTCGTTGCACACGCCCGCCGCCTTGTACAGCTTCGGATTCACGAAGCCCGCCGGCGCGCCCTTCGCCGCATTGATGCGCGCAATCAGCGCGGCCCACAGCGGCGCGACCGCGCTCGTGCCGCCCACCACCGTTTGCGTGCCGCCGACCAGCACCGTGTAGCCGGTAAGCGGCGAGGCATCGCCGGCGACATCGGGCACGCCGCGCTTCGCAAGCGGCTTCTTGCCGCCCGCCGACAACGCCACCGAAAGCCCCTCCTGCCACGCCGGCAACGCAAACGCGCCGCTCACGCCACCGCCGCCCGCGCCGCCTTGCGGTCCGTCGTTCCACACCACCTCGTGCGTAATCGACGTGCCGGACGCGGTGAGGCTCGTGCCGCCGCACGCGAGCACATACGGGCTCGCCGCCGGAAAGTCGACGTTATCGCCGCCATTGGCGCCGTCGCTCGAGCCGCTGTCGCCCGACGCCGCGCACACCGTCACGCCGAGCGCCGCCGCGGTTTGCAGCACGCTGTTGAACGCCTTCAGCGACTGGCTCGTCCAGATCGACTCCGGCCCGCCCCAACTGATCGAAATCACCGACGGCTTGTTGACCGTGTCGTGCACCGCGCGGCTCACCGCGTCGATAAAACCGGCGTCGCTGTTCGGCGCGAAGTACACCGCGATAGTCGCGCCCGGCACGATGGCGCCGACAATCTCGATGTCGAGCGTGACCTCGCCGTCCGGCCCGTTCGGGTCACCGGTCGGTTCGTTGCGCGCCTGGTCGACGCTGACCGATTTCACCGTCGGCGAAGGCACGCCGAGGCTCGCGAAGTACGACTTCAGATCCGCCGGATCGTAACCGCCGCCCAGCTCGATGATGCCGACACACTGGCCGCTGCCGTCGCCCTGCGGAAACTTGTAGAGCGACGCCAACTGCAGCGGCGTGAACGAAGCCTGATGTGTTTTAGCCGGCCTGAACGGCGGACGAATGCGAAAGTGCGGCCGCGCCTGCGGGCGGTTGTCGAGCCCGAGCACCGCCTCGACGACGTCGTGCAGATCGTCCGGCACGTTGACCGCGCCGGTCCGTCCGCGGAATTCGCCGGACGTATGGTGCTGATACTTTTCGAGCTTGACTTCGAACGCGCTCTGGAACTGCGCGACAGTGCCCGACAGCAGCACCGAGCGCGCGGCCAGATCTTCGCGCACCACCGTCAGCCCATGCGCGGCGGCAAATGCCTTGACTTTGGCGACGTCGTCGGGGGCTGCGCCGTAGTCTTTGGCCATCGCCTCGCGCGACAGCGGCTTCACGTTGGGGTCGCCGGCTTCGATCCGGCTCATCAGCGCGTCGAACTGCGCCTGCTGCTGACGGCGCAGCATCACGAAGACCTCGATCTTCTCCGATGGATCGCAGTCGCCGATGAGTTTGGAACCTCGTTCTACGTTGCGCTCGCTTCCGGGCAGCGGATGCTTGGTGGCCATGTGCGACTCTCCTCTTGGCATGACGGCGCCGGATGCGAGACGGACCGGCGCACGCGCCCATCCACTCAACGCCCGACGACAGCTATTGGAAGGTGCTGCATGCGAAGCGCGGCATGCGAGACTTCGCAAACCTTCGGACCAATGCATTCGAACACAGTTCCAGTCCGAGCGGCAGTCGGCCGAATGGCCAGGCGCCGCGGCGTCCGATGCATGGCCCGCGGCGCTCGGCTATGATGCTGCAGCGGCCGTTTAGCCGTTACATTGCATTGCCTCGCGCGTCCGCGCGCAAGATCGAAGAATCAGAGGAACTCCATGTCAATCTCGATGTATCAAGCATCACTGCCCGTGCTGATTCGCGGCCTCACCAATCTGCAAGGCATCCTCGGCAAAGCTCAGGCGCACGCCGCGCAAAAGCAGATCGAACCCGCGGTGTTCACGAACGCGCGCCTCGCGCCGGACATGTTGCCGCTCACGCGTCAGGTGTATATCGCAAGCGATACCGCGAAGGGCTGCGCCGCGCGGCTTGCGGATGTCGAAGCGCCCAAGTACGAAGACGTCGAACAGACTTTCGACGAACTGCACGCTCGCCTTCAAAAGACGATCGACTATCTGAAGGAATTCACCCCTCAGCAGATCGACGGATCGGAAGAGCGCGCGATCACATTGAAAATGCGCAGCGGACCGATCGAGTTCACCGGTCAGTCGTATCTGCTGGGATTTGTGCTGCCGAACTTTTTCTTCCACGTGACGACCGCGTACGACATCTTGCGCCATAACGGTGTGGAGCTCGGCAAGCTCGACTATCTGGGCGGGCTGAAGTAAGAGCCGGCCGTATGCGCGCGGCCGAAGTTCAGTGATCGGCCGCGCCGGCCGGCGTCGTCGAGACGCCGGCTGTGGGTCGTAGCGTCGGCACGCAGGCTGTCGGCGCACGACACGAGCCGCGAGCGCAGCGTTAACTCGCAGGCGTCCGCCCAAGCCGCGTCAATCGAGCGACAGCCGCACCGCGAAGCCGATCAGCGCCGCCGAAAAAGTCCAGCGCTGCAGCGTTTGTGCAAGCGGATGCGCGCGCATCCATTGGGCGATCCGCGCGGCGCCAACTGCATACGCCAGGTCGAAGCAGAAGCCGACGGCGAGCAGCACCGAACCCAGCTCGATCATCTGCAACGCGACCGGTCCCGCTTCGGGACGCACGAACTGCGGCAACAGCACCGAACAGAACAGCAGCGCCTTCGGATTCAGCAGGTTGGTCAGCAAGCCCTTGACGAACGCAGCCCGCAACTGCGGCATGCCCGCTTGCGAAGCCTGCTGCTGCACGCCGCCGGTCCCGTCGCGCGCGGCGCCGCCCTCGGGCAACGCGAACACCGGCGAGCGAAAAATCTGGATGCCGACCCAGGCGAGATAAACCGCGCCGCCATAGCGCACGACGTCGTATAGCCACGGCGCGTTGCGAAGCAGCGCGGCCGCGCCGCAAGCGGACAGCGTGACATGCGTCGCGCGTGCGACGCCGAGCCCGCAAGCCGCCGCGAAACCGCTGCGCACGCCGCGCCCAATACTGGTTTGCAGGATCAGCGCCATGTCCGGGCCAGGCACCGCGTAGACGACCAGCAGCGCGGCGATATAGACGGCGAGAAGATGTGCGGAAATCATGAGAGCCTCGTGGATTCGATGGCTCTATCTTGCTATCGTCGAAGGAGGGTTTGTTGGCGAATTTCCGGCGCGGCGGCGTGAGGTTTGGTGGAATACGCTAACATCGCGTCATCTACATCAGCTTTCCCCCAGCACAAAACATCGGCCGCCCGACCATGACAACCGACCTCGACAAGACCGACCGCGCGATTCTCGCGGCGCTGCAAAAAGACGGCCGCATGTCGAATGCGAAGCTCGCCGAACTCGTCGGGCTGAGCGAGACGCCTTGCGCGCGGCGGCTCAAGCGCCTGGAAAACGAAGGCTATATTGGCCACTATCGCGCCGTGCTCGCGCGTCCGGCGCTCGGCTTCGGCGTGGTCGCTTTCGTTCTCGTGCGCTTTGCCGTGCACGACAAGAATCTCGCCAACCGCTTCGAGCGCGAGGTGCAGGCGATACCGCGCATCATCGCGTGCCACAACGTGTCGGGCAGCGCGGACTATATCCTGCAAGTGGTCGCGCGCGATCTCGACGACTACGGCACTTTCATGCGCGACCAGATGCGCAGCCTGCCTGGCGTGACGTCGGTGGAATCGGCGCTATCGTTGCGCGAGGTGAAGGCGGACAGCGGCTTGCCGCTATCGTGAGTGCGAACGTGGCATAGTCACGCCTTTTCACGGGGTGCGCGTTGCATCAACGTTGCATCGCAGGTGGCATCAATCTGACGCCGGCAACGCGTCGGCGAACACGGAGTTTTCATGGACAACATCGATCACGAGAAAGCGCGGGCGGAAGAAGCCGCCGCAATGGAGCGCGTATTGACGGCGACGCAGCGGGTCAAGACCGCGTTCGCTTCGTTGCAGTCGCAGTTTCCGCCGGCCGGCAGCGGCAATCCCTCGCAATTCGCGCTGCAAACTTTCGACGCCGCGCTGCAGGAACTCGAAGACGCCCAGGCCGCCTTCGACGAACTGCTGGGCGACCTGCTCGACGGCAATCGGTAAAGCGCGTTGAACGTCCGGTAAAGGCGCGCGTCAGTGCTCAGCCCGCACGCGTTTCGATCGCCGGTTCGCACAGAATCGGAAAATTGACCGAGTTCGCGATATAGCACTTCTCATGCGCCGTGTGGTGCAACTGCTGCGCCAGTTCGGCGTTGCCGCCCGCCTGAATGATCACGCGCGGACGCAGCACGATCTGCGAAAAGCGGCCCTGCTGCGGACTGTCGAGCATGGTCCCTTCGGCGTCGTCGCGATAGTCGACGACGACAATGCCCGCGTCCGAGCAAAGGTGCAGATACCACAGCTTGTGACACGCCGAGGCCGCCGCGACCAGCAAATCCTCGGGGTTCCACCGTTTTGCGTCGCCGAGAAACGCGGCGTCGGACGAGCCCGGAATGTCCGGCTTGCTTCCCGAAGCGATCACGTGATCGCGGCTGTAGTCACGATAGCCGGATGTGCCGCTGCCGCGATTGCCCGTCCATTGAACGGAGACCTGGTAGTTGTGCTCGCCGTATGCCATGCGCGCTTCCTGTGATGGGGTGAACCGGTGGATGAAGCGTTCATTTTAAAGCCGCTTATGCGCTGCAAACCACCGCTCGCGCGCGTCGATCTAGCGCGGCGCCGCCGGCCTGCCGCTGAGACTCGGCACTCGCGGATCGGGGTTCTGATTCAGGCTCGTGCCGTTCGCTCGCATCGTGTTAGGGACGTGGCCTGAGTTCAGACCCGTGCCGACGCCGCCTGCGCTGAGGCCTGTGCCAATAGAGCCGCCAGGCGTCGCAAGTCCCGGCGAAGGCGTGAGCGTCGAGCCGACCGTTCCGCCGCCGCCAGCCACGTTTCCGGTAGACGGCGCCGTGCGCGTGCCGCCCGACTGCGCGCACGCCGTTCCGACCGCGCCGCAAAGGGACGCCGCGATCACCACTGTTGCTGCCATACGGCCCATTACGATTTTCATTGCTCCACTCCGTCATTCCGTCCGTTGGACTGCGCGCGATAACGCGCCGCTCAACCTGTATGACGAACCGCGGCCTGCTTCGTTCACGCTCGTAACAGGTTATGTCCGCGTTTCGCCTCCGGCCGCCTGCCGCTGTGCAAAGTCGTACAAATCCTTACAAAGCAGCGCGGGCGGAACGTGCACCGGACGCGTCGCGCAACCGTTATTGCAGGCACCTACCCGCGGAGACCGCAATGAATACGAACGTCACGACCAGCACTTCACCGCGCAGCCGTATCCATCCGTTGATCGCCGGCGCAGCGGTGGCCGTCATCGTCGCAAGCGCGACGGGGATCGCCGCGATGACCGGCTTGCTGCCCACGTCGCATGCAGTGACCGAACCCGCGGTTTCGCCCGCGGCGCTCGCCGCGCAAAGCGCGAGCGGCACGCTCAACGCGCAGCAGCCGTCGATTGCACAGCAAACGACGCAGCAGGCCGTGCCGCAAAACGTGCAGCAGCCCGCCGCGCAAACGGCGCAGGAGCCGGCACAGCATGCTGCGCCCGCCAAACCGCCGGTGCATCGCACGCATAGCGGCGGCGCGACTGCGCCCCGCTACGCGAACAACAACGGCTACCAGACGGCCAACGAACCGGCGACGCGCCCGGTTCCCGCCGATCCGTACGCCGGCGAAGTGGTCGCGATCAACACCGTGCAGTCGCCCGAGCCGACGACCGGCCTCGGCGCACTCGGCGGCGCGGTCGCGGGCGGGCTTGTCGGCAATCAGATCGGCGGCGGACGCGGCAAGATCCTGACGACGATTGCCGGCGCTGTCGGCGGCGGGCTGGCGGGCAACGGCATCGAGCATGCGGTGCGCAAGCAGACGAGCTATCAGGTGCAGGTGCGCATGCAGGACGGCAGCTACCGCAACTTCGACTATCAGACGCAGCCGCCGGTCCAGGTCGGCGAACGCGTGCATGTTTCGGGCGACCAGCTTTCGGCTTCGTGAGCGTGACGCTTAGCGTTTGACGGGCTTTCCTCGCGCGTGCCGGCGCGTGAGGAAAGCGCGTGCAGAAACCAGGACGACCGGCACTGGCAAGCACGCACTAGTGGCATCGACGCGCACCCGCGGGCATGACCGGCACCCGCGGCCACGGTTTGTAGCGATCGGCACCCCCAGCATCATCGGGCACGCACCGGCCGCACCCCGCCCAAACCCCACCGCACACCCACCGCCGACGATACAAACCCTCCGCGCGCGTTATGATCGACCGTCACGCCCAAACGGCCCAAACGGCTGATCGCGCACGATGGAGCAAGCGTACGTCCACCTCCTGCACCTGCTGGCCGGTCATCCGGAATGGCTGCTCACGGTCGTATTTCTCGCGGCCTTTCTCGAGTCGGTTGCCGTCATCGGCACATTCGTTCCCGGCAGCACCGCGATGTTTCTCGCGGGCGCGCTCACAGGCACCGGCTCGCTGAGCCTCGGCTGGGTGCTCGCGTGGGCGATCGCGGGCGCCATCGCCGGCGACGGCCTCAGCTTCTGGATCGGCAGCCGCTACAAGAGCCGGATCGTCAAGCTCTGGCCGTTCTCCCGTCATCCCGAAGTGCTGGAAGCCGGTTACCGCTTCTTCGGCAAGCACGGCGCGAAGAGCGTCGTGCTCGCGCGCTTCGCCGGACCGTTGCGCGCAATCGTGCCGGTCGTCGCCGGCATGCTCGGCATGTCGCCCGTGCGCTTTTACGCGATGAACGTGCTGTCCGCGCTGCTGTGGGCGCCCGCGCATATCCTGCCGGGCGTCGTGTTCGGCGCGTCGGTGCTGCTTGCCGGCGCGGTGTCGTTCCGGCTCGTCGTGATTCTCGCGTTGCTCGTCGCGAGCATCTGGCTCAGCTATCGCGCGGCGGCTTTTCTGCTGTCGCACGCTCACGCATGGTCGAATGCAGCCGGCCGCCATCTGGGCAGTTGGGCTTGCCGTCATCCGGGGCCGGTCGGCCGCGTCGCGCGCAGACTGCTCGATCCCGAAGCGCCGGATGCGACCAGCATTCTCGCGGCGTCGCTGATCGTGCTGGTATGCGGCGCACTGTTCTTCGGCATCCTCGAAGACGTGATCAGCGGCGACCCGCTCACACACGTCGACCAGTCCGTCTATCGCTTCATGCAATCGGTGCGCACGCCGTGGGGCGACTCGCTGCTCGCCGGCCTCGCGACGCTCGGCAGCACCGGCACGCTCGCCGCGCTGATCGTCGCCGTCGCGCTGTGGATGGCATGGGAGCGGCGCTGGCGCACCGTGGGCTACTGGCTCGCGGCCGTGCTGTTTTCGCAGCTGCTGATCTTCGCGTTGCAACTCGCGATGCAACGCGCCGCGCCGAACGCGCTGATGACCGACGCCTACGTATTCCCGAGCAATCACGTGGCGGCGACCGTCATCGTATATGGCTTTCTTGCGTTCCTGCTCGCGCGGCGGGTCGGCATGCTCGAGGGTCTGGTCGTCGTCACCGCGAGCACGCTTGTCGTCATCGTCGTCGCGCTGGCGGGCGTGTACTTCGGCCGCTACTGGGTGTCGGACGCGATCGGCGGCGCGGCGCTCGCCTATGTGTGGGTGGCGATTGTCGCGCTCACCGCGATATTGCGGCATCCGCAGCCGCCGCCAGCGCGCCGCTGGATGCCGGCCGTCATGCTCGTGACGGTGCTCGTGAGCGTGGGCGTCCAGTCCGGCGTCGGCATGAGCGGCGCGCCGGCGGGCGGCCTGACGCTGGTGCCGACGCCGCTCACGCACGTGACGCAGCAACAATGGACGGATTCGGTGTGGAAGCAACTTCCCTGCTATCGCTCGGATATGGGCGGCGACCGCAAGGAGCCGCTCACGCTGCAATGGGTGTCCGACGGCGATACGCTGCGCCGGCAATTGCGCGAGCAGGGATGGATCGAGGGCACGACGCTCTCCGTGCATAGCCTGCTTTCGCTCGCCTCGCCCGATGTGCCCGCGACCGCGTTGCCCGTGTTGCCGAAGCTGAACAACGGCGTGCCGTCGTCGCTCGTGTTCATGCGTCCCGGCGACACGCGCAATCGACGCGACGTGCTGCGCTTCTGGCCGAGCGGCTATGCGGTCGATAACGGCACGTCCGCCGTGCCGCTGTGGATCGGGTCGATCGCGCATGAACGGTTGTCGCGTGCATCGTGGCCGCTTAATCTCGTGCGGGTCGACAGGCAGTTATCTCGGGACGAGACAGGCGTGAAGCTCAATGGTAAAGAAGGCGTCGCGGTACTAGCGACAGTGAGCTGCCGCGGCGTGCCCGTATCGCTGCTCGCCGCTGCGGGAGAATGATCGGCGTCAGGCCGCGCGGATGAGATGCGATGAAATGCGATGCGAGCCTGTCGCCCGTTGCCCGCTATCGCTATTGAACGGTGTAGCCCTTGCCTTGCATGCACGCGCCGTATGCATGCCAATAAGTCGTCATCGAAGATTGCTGCGACGCTGTAGCGGACTGCGCCTGCGCCGCATGCTGCTGACGGCTGCGCACTCCGCCGGCGAGCACGCCCGCGGTCGCGCCCACCGCGGCGCCGTGTCCCGCATCATTGCCGCTCACGTCCCCGACGATCGCACCCGCGGCCGCGCCTCGCGCCGCCCCTCTGACGCGCGCGCCGGTCGGGCCCGCTGGTGGCGCGGGCGTCTGCGCGACGACAGCCGGATCGATGCCGGTGCTTTGCTTCGCCCAGGCATAGCACGCGCCGTCATCCGACATCTGCTGCTGTTGGCTTTGTCCATGCGCGGGATAGGTTGCCGGTTTCTGGGCATAAGCAAGCGCGCTCGCGCTTGCCAGAATCAATGCGGCGAATCGCTTCATTTGAAACCTTCTAGTGAGGAACACTGACGGCTCATGCATCTGCTGAACGAGGGCAGTCTGCGAGGCGCACAGCTCAACGCATCTTACGTGGCAGGCTCGCGGCAGCCGAGAGCAATGCAGCTAAACGTGAACAGCTTTGCTTAACACCGTGCGCACCGATTCATGCGCTACGATTCTCTTCACCGAATGATTCTTCCAGCTTGGAAGATAGAAAAATCCATTAGCAAATGCAAGCCTATGCTTAGATATGCCTACGTTTTTTCGGACCTGCATTAACCTGTCCAAGTGCTAATTGAACACGGCGTGTCATAGATCATCCTTTCGCCAAGTTCAACCCGAATTTATTTGGCTCGAGCATTGCAATTCCATATGGAATAGAGCTAATAATCTCGCCATTGAAACGGGGATATACCGACACGAATGCCTGACACGCTTGCCGCACACGCCCATTCCATTCCCGCATTTCGCAGTCCAATGTTCGTCACGCCGTGCCCGTCGATTCATGTGCAAGCACGAGCGCACACCACGAGCCCGCCCTCATCCACATCACAACGAGACATGCAACTTCGACACACGGAGATTCCATCGTGAAACGCTCAAGCGCAATCCAGGGGGCAACGCTAATCGCGATTGCCATACTGGCCGGCTTGCCGGTCATGCTCGATGTCGCGACTCCCGCAGCCCACGCGCAAACCGCGGCGAAGATATCCAGTCAGCAACTCGATTCGCTGACTGCGCCGATCGCGCTCTATCCCGACGCATTGCTCGCCCAGGTGCTGATGGCCACGACCTTTCCGCAGGAAGTCACGTCTGCGGCGGCATGGTCGAAGGCGAATCCGAACAGCAAGGGCGACGACGCGGTCAGAGCCGTCGCCGCAGAACCGTGGGACCCGAGCGTGCAATCGCTGGTGGCGTTTCCACAGGTGCTCGCCACGATGGCGTCGAAGCCCGACTGGGTCGCGCAACTCGGCAACGCGTTTCTCGCGCAGCCGAACGACGTGATGGACTCCGTGCAACGTCTGCGCAAACAGGCGCAAACAGCCGGCAATCTGAAGACGACCGAACAGCAGAAGGTCATCGTCGAACAGAGCACGATTCAGATCGTGCCGGTCAATCCGCAGGTCGTTTATGTGCCGACGTATAACCCGACGGTGGTGTACGGCGTGTGGCCCTACCCTGCCTATCCGCCCGTGTATGTGCCGCCGCCGCCCGGCTATGCGGTCGCGAGCGGGCTCGCCGCGGGTCTCGCGTTCGGCGTGGGTATTGCGATCACGAGCGCGTTGTGGAGCGACGTCAACTGGAACAACCACAACGTCAACATCAATGTGAACCGATACAACAACATCAACGTGAACCGGCGCCTCGACGTGAACAGCAACACCACGCGATGGAATCGCGACACGACGTTCAACCGGAACGCATCGGCGAATATCGGCGGCGGCGTGCAGCGCGACGCTTACCGCGGGCGCGACGTCTCCACGTCACGCGCGCAAGCGCAGCAGGCGCTGCAGAACCGCACTGGTCAAAATCTCGGCGGCAGCGCGAGCGAGCGTCTGCAAGGCATTCAGCATGGCGGTATGAACGCCGGCAACATTCGCGCGAGCGCGCAGAACGTCAATCGCGACAACGCGCTGCGCGGCGCGGGCAACGGCCCGGCCGCACGGCAGGACATCGAGCGCGGCCAAGCGAGCCGCCAGGCGCAAGCCGGCTCGCACAACGGCCTCGGTGCAGGCGGTGGTGGACAGGAACGCGGCGGACTCGGCGCAGGCGGCGGCGGACAGGAGCGCGGCGGCCTCGGCGCAGGTGCCGGCGGACAGGAACGCGGCGGCTTCGGTGCAGGCGGCGGTGGACATGAACGCGGCGGCTTCGGCGCGGGCGGCGGTGGACAACGCCACCTCGGCCGGCAACGTTGAACGATACCCAGGAGCCGCTCATGAACCACATTCAATCGATTCGCGCTTGTCTCGCGAGATTCACCGCAGTGCCGCTGTCGCGCCATCTTGCTCACACGACGATTGCGATCTCGTCGCTACTCGTCTGCGCGGCACCGGCGCATGCGCAAGCCGTCTATCCGACACCGGAAGCCGCCGCCGATGCATTCGCCGACGCGCTCGCCATCAACGACCACGCGGCCATGCAGCACGTGCTCGGCCAGCACTACGACCGCTTCATTCCGTCGAAGGACGTCGGCGACGAGGACATCTACGAATTCCTGGGCGCGTGGGCCGCGGGCCATCGCATCGTCGACGACGCCGCGCCGCTTCATGGCCGCCCAAGCAAGCATCTGTCGGTCGGCACCGGCGGCTGGACGCTGCCGATTCCGCTCGTGCAGGCATCAAGCGGCTGGCGTTTCGATCCTGCGGCGGGCAGCGATGAAATCCTCACGCGCAGAATCGGCCGCAACGAACGCGCGGCGATCATGACGTCGCTTGCCTATCTCGATGCGCAGCGCGACTATCGCGCATCGGCCGGCCATTACGCGCAGCGCCTCCTCAGCACACCGGGTCAGCACGACGGCCTCTATTGGCCCACCGCTCCCGGCGAGGCGGAAAGTCCGCTCGGTCCACTCGCAGCCGCGATGCCGAACACGGGGTCGGTGAGCAAGGAGGGCTATCACGGTTATCGCTTTCGCATTCTGAGCGCGCAGGGTTCGCACGCGAAGGGCGGCGCGCTCGACTATGTGGAGAACGGCACGCTGACGAAGGGCTATGGCCTCGTTGCGTGGCCCGCCGAATACGGCAAGACGGGCGTGATGAGTTTCATCGTTAATCAGGATGGCCAGGTTTACCAAAAGAACCTCGGGCCGCAGTCGGCAAGAAAAGCGCCGGCGCTCCGATCGTTCGATCCTGATGCGTCGTGGGAACCCGTAGCGCCGTGAATGCCGATACCGACGCCGATGCCCGTATGAACGAAGAAAACCTGGTTGCCTGCCACGAGTGCGACGCGCTGTTCCGCAAGCGCCGGTTGCGCGGAAAGTCGTCCGCGCATTGCCTGCGCTGCGGCGCGATCCTGTATCGCGGCTTGTCGACGAACCTCGACGGCATTTGTGCGTTGACGCTCGCGTCGCTGTTCACGTTCGTGATCGCGCTCGGCACGCCGCTCCTCGAACTCGAAACGGGCGGCATTACCTCGCACACGAGCCTGTTCGGCGCACTCGTCGCGCTATGGAACGAGGACATGCAACTGGTCGCGGCAATGGTGTTCTGCTCGACGGTGCTGTTCCCGCTGACCGAACTGGCCGCGCTGCTATATGTGCTGACTTCCATTCGCCAGGGCTACGTGCCGCCGGGCTTTAATCGCGTGCTGCGCGCCATTCAGTTCGTGCGGCCTTGGGGCATGATCGAAGTATTCATGCTCGGCGTGCTGGTCACGATCGTAAAGATGGTGAGCCTCGCGCGCGTGGTTCCGGGCGCGGCGCTGTTCGCCTTCGGCGCGCTCACGTTGATGCTGGTGCTCGTCGTCATGTTCGATCCGCGCACGCTCTGGGACTTCGCAGACGACATCCGCGCGCGCCGCGCAGCGCAGCCAGGACGCACGCGCGGCAACTGGCTGCCGGTCGCCGCGCCGCGCGGTCCGTGGCACAAACACCGGGTCACGCGATGAACACACTCACCGCATCGAAAGCGGGGCTCCTCACCTGCCACGCATGCGGACGCGTCGCGCGACGCGCAACCGCTCACGCCGCTCACATCGCGCAGTCTTGCCCGCGTTGCGGCGCGACCCTGCATCGGCGCAATCCGAACAGCCTCGCACGCACGTGGGCGCTGCTGATTTCGGCCGCGATTCTGTATATCCCGGCCAATCTGCTGCCGGTCATGCATACGTCGTCGCTGGTCGGCTCGGAAGACGACACGATCATCAGCGGCGTCATCTATTTCTGGACCTCGGGGTCGTGGCCGCTAGCCATCGTCGTATTCGTCGCGAGCATTCTCGTGCCGATGCTCAAGCTCGGCGTGCTCGTGCTGCTCGCCGCAACTGCGCAACGCCGCTCGGCATGGCGTCCGATGGAGCGCGTGAAGCTGTTCCGGCTTGTCGAGCGCATCGGCCGCTGGTCGATGCTCGACGTGTTCGTGATCACGCTGACCGTCGCACTCGTGCGCTTCGAATCGTTTGCCGTCATCACCGCCGGGCCCGGCGCGCTCGCGTTCGGTTGCGTAGTGATCCTGACAATGTTGGCGTCGATGCAATTCGACCCGCGACTGATCTGGGACAACCTCGAAGGCGGCAGCCCGCCGATTTCCCGCCCCGTTACGGAGCCGCCTCATGAATAGCCCGCAAGGCCCCGCCGCGCCGCCCGATCTGCCGGACGCGCCCGATCCCGGCATCGAGCCGCGCCGCGGCTGGCTGCCCTCTCTCGTCTGGGTGGTGCCGCTGATCGCGGCGCTCATCGGCATCGCGCTCGTCGTGAAGTCGATCACCGAACGCGGCCCCGCGGTCACCATCAGTTTCAACAACGCGGAAGGTCTCGAGCCGGGCAAGACGCAGGTCAAGTACAAGGACGTCGTGATCGGCTCGGTGAAGAGCATCACGCTGTCGAAGGATCATTCGCAGGTGCAGGTGGCGGTGCAATTGAGCAACCAGGCCGACGACTTCGCGGTGAAGGACACGCGCTTCTGGGTGGTGCGTCCGCGAATCGGCGCGAGCGGCGTAACCGGCATCGGCACGCTGCTCTCGGGGGCATATATCGGCGTGGACGCGGGCCGCTCGAAAGAGGCGCGCAGCGAGTTCGTCGGGCTTGAGGCGCCTCCGCCCGTCACCGGCGATCAGAAAGGCCGGCGCTTCACGCTGCACGGCGATTCGCTCGGCTCGATCGACATTGGCTCGCCGATTTTTTACCGGCGCGTGCAGGTCGGCCAGGTGTACGGCCTTTCGCTCGACAAGGACGGCACGGGCGTGACGATGCAGGTATTCGTGGCGGCGCCGTACGATCAGTACGTCGGCACGAATTCGCGCTGGTGGCATGCAAGCGGCGTCAATGTGCGGCTCGATTCGAACGGCTTTGTCGTGAACACGCAGTCGCTTACGTCGATCCTGATCGGCGGTCTGTCGTTCCGCGCGCCGCCGGGTCAGACGCCGGGGCCGCAGGCCGCGGACTACTCGAGCTTCCATCTCGCGTCCGACGAAGCCGATGCAATGCGCGCGCCGGACACCACGCCGGTGCGTACCGTGATGAAGTTCAACCAGTCGCTGCGCGGATTGTCGGTGGGCGCGGTGGTCGACTTCCGCGGCATCGTGCTCGGCCAGGTCACGGACATCGGCGTCGACTACGATCCCAAGACGCGCAGCTTCACGATGCCCGTCACGCTGGAGCTGTATCCCGACCGGCTGAGGCGCCGGGTGCACGGCACGGAGGTCCCCAAAGCCGGGACGGTGGAAAATCAGCGGCTGCTGCAACATCTCGTCGAGCGCGGGCTGCGCGGACAATTGCGCACCGGCAACCTGCTGACGGGTCAGTTATATGTGGCGCTCGATATTTTCCCGAAGGCCGCGCCCGTGAGCTTTGATCCCGCGCGCGATCCGCTCGAACTGCCGACCATTCCCAATTCGCTCGACGCATTGCAAACGCAGGTCGCGGAGATAGCGAAGAAGCTGGAGCGCATGCCCTTCGATCAGATCGGCGTGAACCTGAACAACTCGCTGAAGAATGCCGACAAGCTATTCGCGCAGTTGAGCACCGAGATCATGCCGCAGGCGCGCGACACGCTCGCGGCAGCCAAACAGACTTTCGGTTCCGCGGAGGCCACGCTCAGGCAGGATTCGCCGGTGCAGGCCGACATGCATCAGGCGTTGCAGGAACTGACGCGCACGCTGCAATCGCTGAACGCGTTGGCCGATTATCTGGAGCGTCATCCGGAATCGCTCGTGCGCGGCAAATCGGAGGACAAGCCATGAGCCGCTATTCGCGTCGTCCGCTCGCCGGGTTTGCCGCGCTCGCGCCATGCGCGGCGTTGATGGCATCGGTGGCATCGGTGGCTCTCGTCGCACTCGGCGCGCTCAGTGCCTGTTCGTCGCCGCCGAGCCGCTTTTATACGCTCGCCGGCGGGCTCGCATCGAGCGAAGTGCGCAGCGCCGCGCCGCCTTTGCTGATGATCGACGTCGCGGCCGTCGACGTGCCCGCGCAAGTCGCGCGGTCGGCGCTCGTCGTGCAGACCAGCGCGACTCGCGTGGACGTGCTCGAGCAAGCCCGTTGGGCGTCGTTGCCCGCCGACGAAATCCGTCTCGCGCTCTCGCAGCAACTCGCGCAACAGCTCGATGCGATCGACGTCTCGCGTTCTCCGCGCCCGGCCGGCGTGTCGGTTTATCGCGTGAAATTGAGTGTGCAGCGCTTCGAATCGTGGCCGGGCTCGCATGCGCTGATCGACGCGGTGTGGAGCGTGCGGGCGTTGTCCGAGGAAGCGGTGCTGACGTGCCGCAGCGTCGTCAGCGAGCCGGTCGGCACGGGCAACGACGCGCTCGTGGCCGGCCATCGGCAAGCGCTTCAGCAGATTGCCGCCAATGTCGCCGACGGCATTCGCGCCCTCGACGCCGCGGCGCGTGCGCATCGCCTCCTGCGTGGGCAAGCCGCGCCACCTTGCCCCGCGCAGTGAAACCCTCAATTACAAACACCCTTCAGTATTCCGGCAGGCAGACGTAAACCAGATGTACGCCTCTTCTGGATACAGGAACGGAAATGAAAAACATGAAGGTCTCCACGCGCCTGCAAACCGGCTTCGGCCTGCTGACGGCGTTGCTTCTCGTGCTGGCCGGCATCGCGCTGTTCGGCTTGTCCGAGCTGAACGATAGTCTCGACGGCATTGCCCGCGTGAATAACGAGGAGACCCGTCTCGCGAACGAATTGCGCGCGTCGATTCAGGATCGCGCCATCGCGATACGCAACCTGGCGTTGATCACCGAGCCGCGCGACCTTGCCCAGGAAGCGGACCGCATCAAGAAGCAGGATCAGAATTATGCGGACGCCTACCAGCAACTCACTCGCCTGTTCGCGCAGGAGCCGGCCACGACTTCGGTGGAGCGCTCGCTGATCGAACAGCTCAAGCAGGACGAAGCCGCGGCGATGCCGCCGCTGCGCAAGGCGATGGATCTCGCACTGTCGCAGAACGCCGCGCTTGCGACGCAGGAGCTGCTGCAAAACGCGCGGCCGCCGCAGCGAGCATGGCTTGCCCGCGCGACGGAACTCGCGCGCGTCGAAGATGAGCAGAACAAGGAAGCGCAGCTCAGCGCCTTCGCGACCTACTCGACGGTCCGCACCATGATCTCGGTCATTGCCGCGATCGCATTCCTGCTGGGCGTCGCGACTGCCGCGCTCATCTCGCGCAGCATTCTGCGGCAGTTGGGCGGCGAGCCGCGCGCCGCGCAGGAAATGGCCGCGCAGATCGCAGAAGGCAACCTGACCGTGCGCGTGCAGGTTGCAGCCGGCGACCGGAGCAGTCTGATGGCATCGCTCGAAGCAATGCGCGAGAAGCTCACCACGATCGTGTCGGGCATCAAGACGTCGGCGGAATCGATCTCGGTGGCGGCCGGCGAGATCGCGCAAGGCAACCAGGACCTGTCGCAACGCACCGAGGAACAGGCCGCGTCGCTCCAGCAAACCGCGGCGAGCATGGAAGAGTTGACGTCGACGGTGCGCAATAACACCGATAACGCGCGTCAGGGCAGCACGCTCGCCGCGGCGGCTTCCACGACCGCGGCATCCGGCGGCGAAGTGGTTCACCAGGTCGTGTCGACCATGCGCGACATTTCATCGAGTTCGACGAAGGTGACCGAAATCATTTCGGTGATCGAAGCAATTGCATTTCAGACCAATATCCTCGCACTGAACGCAGCGGTCGAAGCCGCTCGGGCAGGCGAAGACGGCCGCGGCTTCGCGGTCGTCGCGGGCGAAGTCCGCACGCTCGCCCAGCGCAGTGCGACCGCGGCGAAGGAGATCAAGGAACTGATCGAAGCCTCCGCGTCGCATGTGGCGAGCGGCTCGCAACTCGTCGAAAACGCAGGTCAGACGATGAGCGAAGTCGTGCGCTCGGTGCAGCAGGTGACCGACATCATGGGCGAGATCGCGTCGGCGTCGTCGGAGCAAACGAAGGGCATCGAGCAGGTCAACGTGGCCGTCACGCAGATGGACGAAGTCACTCAGCAAAACGCGGCGCTCGTCGAGCAGGCAACCGCCGCCGCGCAGGCCATGGCGGATCAGGCCGAAAGCCTGCGCTCGGCGGTATCGGTTTTCCGGGTGGATGCGGCCGGGCATAGTGGGCAAGGGGCAATGCGCAGCGCTGTCGCGAGGTCCGCGCGCGGCGCCACGCCGCCGAAAAAGACGGCTGTGCCGGGGGCGAAGTCGAAGGCTATTAGCGCCACGGCGCGCAAGGCGTTGCCGGCGTCTTCCTCGTCGTCTTCATCGTCCTCGCACTTCAAGGAACGCGAACTCCAGACCGCCGGCGCGGAAAACTGGGAAACGTTCTAAGTCCGTCCCTTCCCGCAAGAACCGGCGCACGAGCGCCGGTTTTTTTCTTGCAGCAAGCCAGCGCACGCGCCATGTCGCGTGCGTCTTCGCCCTTGAGAAAAAATTCTCACCGCCCCCGATGGTGCACTGCAGTGTGATCTCCCGATTCGCGCGTGCTACAAACGTACCGTACGTTTCAGGCTTCGGAGACACGCGGTGCGGTGTAGCGCAGAATGTCTCCAGCACCCAGTTCGCGCTGAGTTCGCCCGGAGGCTCGTCATGCCCTACGTTCCGTCCACGAGACATATCGACCGCATATGCAACGTCATAGAAGGACGAACCCAGCGTCCGGGCGCAGACGGCAAACGGCTTGCCTCGTCGTATAGGCGCTCGCTCGAGCAATACCATCTCGATCCCGGCGCGACCGCCGGGCCGCGCATTCTGACGGTGCCCGAATTGCGCGACGTGCAGCATCGCGAGGAATCGTTTCTGCGCGCGTCGGGCCAGTGTTTGTCGCGGCTGCACGAGATGGTGCGCGAAGCGGACTACTGCGTGATGCTCACCGACGCGAAAGGCGTGACGATCGACTATCGCGTCGACAAGGACCGCCGCCACGACTTCAAGCGTGCGGGACTCTATCTCGGCTCATGCTGGTCCGAGAGCGAGGAAGGCACGTGCGGCGTCGCGACCGTGCTGCTCGACGCGGAGCCGATTACCGTTCATCGCAGCGATCATTTTCGCGCGGCCTTCACCACGCTCACGTGCAGCGCGTCGCCGATTTTCGGTTTGCACGGCGAACTGCTCGGCGTGCTCGATGCATCGGCCGTACGTTCGCCCGACGATCGCGAAAGCCAGCGGCTCGTCAATCACATCGTGCGGCAAAGCGCGCTGCTGATCGAGGACGCTTACTTCCTGAATGCCGCAACGGATTGCTGGGTACTGCTCGCGCACCGCAACCGCCATTACGTCGAGGCGCAGCCCGAGATTCTGATTGCCATCGACGCACGCGGCCACGCAGTCGCCGCGAACCGGCGCGCACGCGAATGTCTGCCGGCGCTCAATCAGTTGCCGCGCCATGTGTCGGAGATCTTCGACGTTCCGCCCGAGCGTCTGTTCGACGCCAAGACAAGCCGCGGTCTCGTATCGCTGAGGCTCAACGATACCGGCTCGCCGCTCTATGCGCGTGTGCGCGCACCGGCCGCCGCGCGAATCTCCCGACGCACGCACGCCGCATCGCCAGAAGCAAGCACCAACAACGCAAACACCGCGCCGCACGATATGCCGCTCATGTCGGAGAGCGAAGCGCTCGAGCGCAGGCGCATCGTCGACGCGATGAACGACGCCAAGTGGCGCACGGACCTGGCCGCGCAAGCACTCGGCATATCGCGCGCGACTTTGTATCGACGCATCGCGAAGCTGCATATTCTGCCGCCGCACAAGTGCTAGCGGCGCTGCACAGATTCCCTTAGCGGGCATAGAACCCGCGTTCTCTCTGAAGTTTGACTATCCGTTTCATATGGAGGAGCAACCATGTCTGAAAACACTGCAAATCAGGCTATATCCGCTGTGCTGGAAAGCCTCGAAGCCGCGCTCAAACGCGGCGACACACAAGCCGCCGTCGACCTGTTTCAGCCCGACTGCTACTGGCGCGATCTCGTCGCTTTCACCTGGAACATCAAGACGCTCGAAGGCCGCGAGCAAATCGCGGAAATGCTGAATACACAGTTGGCTGCAATCAAACCGTCCAGGCTGCGGCTTGCGGATAACGAGCCCGCAACGGAAGCGGACGGCGTCGCGCAAGGCTGGATCACGTTCGAAACCGGCGTCGCGCGCGGCACCGGCTTCATTCGACTTAAGCAAGGCCGCATCTGGACGCTGCTCACCACGATGGCCGAATTGAAGGGCCATGAAGAGCCCAAAGGGCCGCTTCGTCCGATGGGCGCCGAGCACGGCGCACGCCGCGATCGCACGAGCTGGAAAGAGCGGCGCGAGGCCGAGCTCGACACGCTTGGCACGGCGGAGCAACCGTATTGCCTGATTGTCGGCGGCGGGCAAGGTGGCATCGGACTCGGTGCGCGGCTGCGGCAACTCGGCGTGCCGACCATCATCGTCGATAAGAACGAAAGGCCGGGCGATGCATGGCGCAAGCGCTATAAAACGCTGTGTCTGCATGACCCGGTCTGGTACGACCATATGCCCTACTTGCCCTTCCCCGACAACTGGCCCGTCTTCACGCCGAAGGACAAGATCGGCGACTGGCTCGAGATGTACACGAAGGTCATGGAGCTGAACTACTGGGGATCGACCGTCTGCAAATCGGCGCGCTACGACGAAGCGAAAGGCGAATGGATCGTCGAAGTCGAGCGAGGCGGAGAGCCCATCACATTGCGCCCGAAGCAACTCGTGCTCGCGACCGGCATGTCCGGCAAGCCGAATATTCCGAGCTTCAAGGGCATGGATGTATTCAAGGGCGAGCAGCATCATTCGTCGCAGCATCCGGGGCCGGACGCGTATCACGGCAAGAAGGTCGTCGTGATCGGCGCGAACAATTCGGCTCACGACATCTGCGCGGCGCTGTGGGAAGCAGGCGTCGACGTGACGATGGTGCAGCGCTCGTCCACGCATATCGTGAAGTCCGATTCGCTAATGGAGTTGGCGCTCGGCGATCTCTATTCGGAACGCGCGGTGGCCGCAGGCATGACGACCGCGAAAGCGGATCTGACCTTCGCATCGATACCGTATGCGATGCTTCACGAGTTTCAGATCCCGGTTTTCAACGCGATTCGCGAGCGCGATGCGGAGTTCTATGCGCGCCTGGAAAAGAGCGGCTTCATGCTCGATTTCGGCGACGACGACTCCGGCCTTTTCATGAAGTACTTGCGGCGCGGTTCCGGCTATTACATCGATGTCGGCGCATCGCAACTCGTCGCCGACGGCAAGATCAAGCTGAAAAGCGGCGTCGATGTAGTCGAACTGAAAGAGCATTCGGTGCTGCTCAGCGACGGCAGCGAACTCGAAGCGGATCTCGTCGTGTACGCAACAGGCTATGGTTCGATGAACGGTTGGGCCGCGGATCTCATCTCACGCGAAGTGGCCGACAAAGTCGGCAAAGTGTGGGGCCTCGGCTCGAACACGACGAAAGATCCAGGGCCGTGGGAAGGCGAACAGCGCAACATGTGGAAGCCCACTCAGCAAGAAGCACTCTGGTTTCATGGCGGCAATCTGCATCAGTCGCGGCATTACTCGCAGTATCTGTCACTGCAACTCAAGGCTCGCATGGAAGGCATTCCGACACCCGTGTTCGGATTGCAGGAAGTGCATCATCTTTCGTAGATGTGAGAGCATGGCGGCCGGCTTCTGCTTCGAGCCGGCCGCTCTATGCACCCTCTCTATGCACTCATTTCCGTGAGAAGAAAGTCGACCAGCGCGCGTTGATGCGCATTGAGCACGCCGCCGGAGCTGACGAGCGCAAGCTCTGTCGGCGGCAAAGGCGGTAAGCCGTTGCATAAGCGATGCTCCGGCAGTACTGCGGTAGTGGGCAGAACCGAAATGCCCAATCCGGACGACACCGCGGCCTGAATGCCAGTGAGACTATGGCTTCCGAATGCAATGCGCCAGCGCAGATGCGCTTTGTCGAGACCGCGAATCGCGCGCTGCCGGTACACGCAGCCTTGCGGAAATAGCGCGAGAGGAATGGGTTCGTCGGAAGAAGGTTCCAGCGCTTGTGCATTCGCGCCCTGCACCCACACGAGCGACTCCGGCCACGACGCGAGACACTCGCCGCTTGCCGGCTCGCGCTTGATCAGCGCGATTTCTATTTCGCCATTCGCGAGCCTGCGCTGCAAATCGGCACTCATGCCGGCCACTGTTTCGAGCCTGACGCCTGGCCTCGTTTTGACAAAGCCCGACAGCATGGCCGACATGCGGCGCGCGTCGAAATCTTCCGGAACGCCTATGCGAAGCGGCGTGACCGCAACGTCGCTCGTCAACGCATCTTGTGCTTCCTGCGCCAGCGCGAGCAGCCGTCGCGCATATTGCGCGAGCAGTTCGCCATGCTCGGTTGGCGTCACCTGATTGCCGGTGCGGTCACGCATCAGCAGCGTGCGACCGACCAGTTCTTCCAGCCGCCGAACCTGTTGGCTCACCGTGGATTGCGTGCGATGCACGCGCTCGCCGGCACGCGTGAAGCTGCCTTCATCGACAACGCAGATGAGCGTATTCAACAGGTCAAGATCAAGCATGATGGACTCGCTTCGTTATTTGCAATGCAACTGACGTCGAGAGGTTAATTTAATTTTCCAATAAGTGTCAATGCGCCTAAGCTAAACGCCATTCACAGGTCCATCACTTCGGGAACACATTCCATGTCACTGCAAAACACCGCACGCCCGCGCTGGCTGACGTTCGACTGCTACGGCACACTGATCCAGTGGGACGAAGGCTTGCAAGCCGCGGTACGCGAGATTCTTCAGAGCAAGCGCGGTCATGACGTGGACCCCGCGAAGCTGCTCGCCGTCTACGACCGGCACGAACACGCACTCGAGCAGACTCCGCCTTATCGCACGTTTCGCGAAGTCGCGGGCACGGCGCTGCGTATTGCCCTCGCCGAATTCGGCTTGCCCGGCGACGAAAGCGACGAGCGCGACGAGCGCGACATACGTACTTTGACGGGCCGCATTTCCGCGATGCCGCCGTTTCCGGAAGTGGTCGACACATTGCGGCAACTCAAGCAGGATGGTTATAGCCTGTGCATCGTGTCGAATACCGACGACGACATCATTGCCGGCAACGTCGCGCAACTGGGCGGCTTTATCGACCGTGTGATCACTGCACAGCAAGCGGGCGCGTACAAACCGAACCGGCGGCTATTCGATTACGCGCATGAACAACTCGGCGTGACACGCGATGAAGTCGTGCATATCTGCGCGAGTCCGCATCTCGATCACGCGGCCGCGCGCGACATCGGCTTTCGCTGCGTATGGATCGACCGTGCGACTGGCCGCACGCTACTGCCCGATTACACGCCCGATGCAACACTGTCCACGCTCGACCAGGTGCCGGCTCTTTTTGCATCGCTCGGTTGGTGACTTTGAGGAACGACGAACATGGCGCATACGCTTTCATCCATTGGTTCGGCGAAATCGTCGACGACATTACGACTCGATTCCGACGCTGTCATGGAGGCCCGTATCGAACTAGCGGCATGCTTTCAACTAGCGGCGCAATACGGTTTTGAAGAGGGAATCTGCAACCATTTCTCGGCGGTCGTGCCCGGACACGACCATCTCTTCTTCGTCAATCCGTATGGCTATGCGTTCTCGGAGATCACTGCATCGCGGCTTCTAATCTGCGATTTCGACGGACATGTGGTGTCGGGTGAAGGAAAGCCCGAAGCAACGGCGTTTTATATTCACGCACGATTGCATCGGTTAAAGCCGCGCGTGAAGGCCGCTTTTCATACGCATATGCCGAACGCCACGGCGTTATGTTTGCTCGACGGTCCGCCGCTGTTGTGGCTCGGGCAAACGGCCCTGAAGTTCTACGGCCGCACCGCCGTCGATGAGAACTACAACGGCCTCGCGCTCGACGACTCGGAAGGCGACCGCATTGCCGCGACCATCGGCGACGCCGATATCCTGCTCCTCAAGAATCACGGCGTGATGGTGGCCGGCGAGAGTATTGCCGAAGCGTGGGATGATCTCTATTACCTGGAGCGTGCGGCTGAAGTCCAGTTAAAGGCAATGAGCAGTAATCGTCCGCTGAAACCCATACCGCACGAAGTGGCGCAGCGTACTTATGAACAGATGCGCGCCGGCGACAAGGAAAGCGCGCACGCGCATTTGCAAAGCGCAATGCGCGAATTGCGCAGGCACGGCATCGCATTCGATCAATAGAACTATTTGCGCGTTCGATGCGCGGCGGCGACTGCATCGAGTCCCGCCATCACGAAGCGAATAAAGTCCTCCACCAGCGCATTTTTGTCTTTTGCAACGGCGGGCAGCAACGCTGCCTGCATTTGCCTGGGCGCGATCATCAGCGCGATGCAGGGCAGCACGGCGAACATCAGCGCGCGCTGCACGGCCGGCTCTTGCGGATTCAATTGCAATACCTCGCCGATCAATCCGAGTAGAACCGTTGCCTTTGGCCGCACCGCCTTTTCAATCAGCGCAGGAATAGCGGGCGACGGGGACAGTACTTCGCGCAGCATCAGCATGAATCCCCACGGCGCGCCGCTGCTGGTCGACAGACCCACGAATCGCGAGATTACCGCTCGCAACTTGTCCCGCGCATCGCCCGGCCCTTCTGTCAGCGCGGACAATTCATCGAGACTCACGACCTGGCGATGCGCTTCGACGAGCGCCGCTTCGTATAGCGCTTCCCGACTGCCGAAGTGATAGTTCACGGACGCCATCGGCGTGCCCGCGCGCTCGCATATTTCCTTGCTGGTGGCATCGGCGAAACCGCGCGCGGCGAATACCTGCCCCGCAATATCGAGCAGATGCTGGCGTGTCGCCGCACCGTCGGGACGGCTCGCGCGATTGACCGGCCGAGGCTGCTTTCCCTGTTCCGTGCGGGATTTGCGCGCCGCCGTCGTGGGTGTTTTCGTTGCGCCTGCCTGCTTGGTCCGCTCTTTCTGCTTTGCAGGAGTCGTCGCTCGTTTCGTCGGCATGGGAAAGTGCAGGCTCCGGAAATAGTTTGAATTCGAATTCAAATTCGCATATATTCATTGTACTTCATCCGTGCGGACGACACCCCATGAGGAACTTCATTACCCGGCTCTGGCGGCCCGCATTGGCACTCTTTCTCGGCGTACTGCTTGCAGGATGCACGCAGCGCGACGAGAACGCCTACCAGGGCTATGCAGAGGGCGAATATGTGTACCTGGGCTCATCGCAGGCCGGCACGCTCACGCAGTTGCAGGTCGCGCGCGGTCAAACCGTAAAAGCGGGCGCGTCTCTTTTCGCACTGGATTCAGTGGACGAAACGGCCGCGCTGCGGCAGGCGCAGCAGCAACTCGCGGCGGCCCGCTCGCAACTCGCCGACATTCAAACCGGCAAGCGCGTACCCGAAGTCAACGTCAATCGCGCGCAACTCGCCGAGGCTGCGGCGAACGCGCGCAAGGCGGCGCTGCAACTCACTCGCGACGAAGCGCAGTACAGCGCGGGCGGCATTGCAAAAGCGCAGCTCGACGATTCGCGCGCGAATGCAGAGGCGACGTCGGCGCAAGTGCGGCAGCTTACGAATCAGGTGGAAGTAGCGCGTTTGCCGGGCCGCTCGCAACAAATCGCTGCGCAGCAGGCTCAGGTCGCGGCGGCCGAAGCGGTCGTCGCACAGGCGCAGTGGAAGCTCGATCAGAAGCGCGCGAGCGCGCCCGCCGACGGGCTCGTCTACGACACGCTCTATCGCCTCGGCGAGTGGGTGCCGGCCGGCAGTCCCGTTGTGCAATTGCTGCCGCCGCAGAACATCAAGGTGCGCTTTTTCGTGCCGGAAACGCGAGTCGGCGCACTGGCGCCGGGCCGCGAAGTGTCGATCCATTACGACGGATGCGCAGTGGATTTGACCGCGAAGATTACCTACGTTGCGAATAAAGCCGAGTACACGCCGCCGGTTATCTATAGCAACGAGAGCCGCGCGAAGCTCGTTTTCATGATCGAAGCACACACGTCGGTTGCAGATGCAACGAAGCTTCATCCGGGTCAGCCGGTGACGGTGGCGCTCAAATGAGTACACCCGCGCCAGAGTATGTGATCGACGTCCACGGCCTGAACAAGCATTTCGGCGACAAGCACGTGGTCAACGACGTTTCGTTGCAGGTCGCGCGCGGCGAGATCTTCGGCTTTCTCGGCCCTAACGGCAGCGGCAAGACGACGTCGATCCGTTTGATGTGCGGACTGCTGACGCCGGACTCGGGCACCGGCACATGTCTCGGCTACGACATCCGCAGCGAGAGTGCGCAGATCAAGCGCAATGTCGGCTATATGACGCAGCGCTTCTCGTATTGGGAAGATCTGACCATTCGCGAGAACCTCGAGTTCGTCGCGCGTATCTACCAGATGCGCAACCGTCGCGATGCCGTCGACAAATCGCTCGAATCGCTCGGACTGCAAAGCCGCGCGAATCAGCTCACAGGGTCGCTATCCGGAGGCTGGAAGCAACGCCTCGCGCTCGCAGCGTGCATGCTTCACGAGCCCAGACTGCTGTTGCTCGACGAGCCGACTGCGGGCGTCGATCCCACTGCGCGCCGCGATTTCTGGGAAGAACTCCACCGGCTCGCGGCGCGCGGCATTTCCGTCCTCGTCAGCACGCATTACATGGACGAAGCCGAACGCTGTCACAAACTCGCCTATATCGCGTATGGAAAGCTGCTCGCGCAAGGCACGTCGCGAGAGGTGATCGAGTCGCAGAACCTCGCTACATGGTCGATTCAAGGCGAGCATCTGAGCGAATTGTCCGAGAAGCTGCGCGAGATGCCTGGTGTCGATCAAACCGTCGTATTCGGCGCCGCGCTGCATGCCAGCGGGCGCGATCATGCGGCATTGGAACACGCGCTCAAACAGGCCACCGCGAACACGCGTTTGCGCATGGAGCCGATCGAAACCGGACTCGAAGACGTGTTCATCTATCTGATGAGTCATTCGCGAGATAACTTCGGAGCGCGATCGTGAGCACAGGTACGGGCTTTTCGTTGATGCGCTGGTGGAGCGTGGTGCTGAAGGAGTTCCTTCAATTGCGGCGCGACCGCGTCACGTTCGCGATGATCGTCGGCATACCGATCGTTCAGCTCGCGTTGTTCGGTTTCGCGATCAACACCGACCCGAAGCATCTGCCGACTGCCGTTATCGTTCACGACCAAAGCGAGTTCTCGCGCAGCTTCATCGCGGCGATGAGGAACTCCGCGTATTTCGACATCGTAGAAACGCTGCCCGACGAAGAAGCCGGACGCCGTGCGCTCGCCCAGGGCCGCGTGCAGTTCGTGCTGAACATACCGGTCGATTTCTCGAGGAAGCTGCTGCGCGGCGAGCACCCTTCACTGCTTGTCGAGGCTGACGCCACCGACCCGACCGCGACTCACACCGCCGTCGCCGCACTGCCCAATCTCGTACAGCCCGTCGCCGACAAGGACATCACCGGACCGCTCGCGCATCTCAACGGCACGCCAGGCGCTTTCGGCGTGCAAGTCCACAACCTGTACAACCCCGAAGGAATTACGCAGTACAACGTCGTTCCCGGGCTCATGGGCGTCATTCTCACCATGACGCTCGTGATGATGACCGGCCTCGCCGTCACGCGCGAACGCGAGCGCGGCACGATGGAAAATCTGCTCGCGACGCCAGTTCTTCCCGTCGAAGTGATGACCGGCAAGATCATTCCTTATGTGGCCATTGGCCTGATTCAGGCGTCGATCATACTGATCGCCACACGCTTCGTATTTCATGTGCCCTTTGTCGGCAGTCCCATCGCAATCTATCTGGCCGCGCTGCTGTTCATTGCCGCGAACCTGACTGTGGGCATTACGCTGTCCTCGCTTGCACAGAACCAGTTGCAGGCGATGCAACTGACCATGTTCTATTTTCTGCCGAACATTCTTCTGTCCGGCTTCATGTTCCCATTCGCGGGCATGCCGAAATGGGCACAGTTCATCGGCAACTTCTTGCCGTTGACGTATTTCAACCGGCTCATTCGCGGAATCATGCTCAAGGGCGACGGATGGGCGGATCTCTGGCCCTCAGTGTGGCCCATGGCTCTTTTCACCGCCGTTGTGATGGCGATTGCGCTGCGTTTTTATCGGCGCACACTCGACTAGGAAGAACGTTCATGAAAACACTTCTTGTTGTGTGCGCACTTTCTTTGACCGGCTGCGCGGTGGGGCCGGACTTTCACGCACCCGCCGCGCCCGACACTCCAAACTACACACAGCGCGCATTACCTGAGCAGACGACCTCGTCCGAAGGGCCAGCGGGAGCCGCACAGACGTTCAACGCGGCGCCTGGTCCCATACCTATGTGGTGGCGTCAATTCCAGTCCGACGCGCTAAACCGTCTCGTGGATGAAGCACTGCGCCACAATCCGACACTCGGTCAAGCGCGCGCAAGACTGATCGAGGCGCGCGAAAACTACACCGCGCTCGCGGGCGCAACGCAATTCCCGAGCATAGACGCAACGCTTTCCGGCTCAAGGCAGAAAGTCGATCCCGCTGCGTTCGGCATTCCGCACGTCGAGAGCCCCGGACCCTTCTCGCTGTTCAGCGCGTCGGTCAGCGTCTCTTACGTGTTTGATATTTTCGGCGGCAATCGGCGCGCGCTCGAGGCAAGCATGGCGCAAGTCGATTACGAGTCGTATGAACTCGATGCAGCGCGCTTGAGTCTCGCCGGCAATATCGTGGCTACCGCGGTGCGGCGCGCGTCGTTACAGCAGCAGATTGCGCTGACGCAACGCCTGGCCGACGCACAGGCGCATCAACTGTCGATCGTTGAAGCGCGCTTCGCCGCCGGCGGCGTATCGCAACTGGATGTGCACCGTCAGCGCACCCTGCTTGCACAGACACGCGCATCGTTGCCGCCGCTTGCAAGCCAGCTCGCGGCTGCGGATCATCAACTCGCCATTTTGCTGGGCAGAGTACCGTCGCAAGCGGATTTCGACGAACTCACTTTCGATGCGCTGCATTTGCCGCTGGATATTCCACTCGCTTTGCCGTCGACACTCGCCCGCGCGCGGCCCGATATAAAAGCGGCCGAGGCATTACTGCACGAGGCAAGCGCGAATGTGGGCGTCGCAACCGCCAACCTGTACCCGCAATTTTCATTGTCCGCGGGAATCGGCTCGGAGCGCACGCGGATCGGCGACATTGTGAATGGGCTGAACGTCTGGAATATCGGCCTGAACCTGACGCAACCGATCTTTCGCGGTGGAGAATTGCATGCGAAGAAACGCGCGGCAGAAGCCGCTTATGACGCCGCATTCGAGAACTATCGGCAAACGGTTCTCCAGGCATTGCAGCAGGTCGCCGATTCGCTGACCGCCGTGCAGAACGACGCCCGCGAGTTGCAGGCGCGCACCGAAGCCGCGCAGCAAGCGCAAGCCAGTCTGGACGTCGCCACTCGGCAATATGCTGCGGGTGGAATCAGTCAGCTCGCTCTTCTCGACGCGGAACGTGATTCGCTGCAAACGGCGATAGATCGAACCCAGGCTCAAGCAAACCGCTTTTCCGACACGGCTGCGTTGTTCCAGGCGCTCGGCAGCAATCTATGACGGCTCGCGCGGCGTGTGCGAACTACAGTTGGGCTTCAATAGCCGCCTTATCGATAATCGACCAGACCCGGCCAATTTTTTCTCCGCGGAATTCGTAGAAGACATTTTCGGTGAAGGTCACTTTTCTTCCATTGACTTCGAGACCGAGAAATGTTCCTTGCGGTGTGCAATTAAAGCGCAGCCGCGCCCCGACATAAGCCGGGTCGGCAACCAGCAGATCGATGTCGAAATGAAGGTCGGGAATCTCGCGAAAGTCTCTCTCGAGCATTGCGCGATAGCCTGCCGAGCCGATCTGCTTGTCGTTGTAATAGACATCGTCATGAACGAATTGCGGCAAGTTCTTCCAGTCCTGCCGGTTCAGACAGGCGATATAGCTTCGGTAGATGTCCGAGAGATCGGGTTCGGTCATGACAATCTTCCATTTTGGCTGTCGGGCAACGAGACGTGCTGCGCGCGAGGCATATGCATTGCTCATTCTATGCAATGCGGCGCGCCCCTGCGCCGCCCAACGGATTTATTCGCGACCATGAAACATACACTCTTGTTGATTGCAGCCAGCGCGACTGCGCTGAGCGTGGCGCTTACCGGTTGCAACCGCTCCGGTCCATCGTCGGATCAGGCGGGCGCGGCCGCCGTCAGCGGCGCCGCGCAGAGTGGGCCTGCCGTCTCCGCGCCCGCCACGGCAGCAAGCGACGCGCCTGCGGGCGCAAGCCAATAGCGGTTCTTTGCGCTTCCGCGCTGTGTGAAGTGAAGCTCGCGGCGTATGCAGTCTGCGTCGTGGGGAGGAATAGGCGTTGCTTAAACACTGCCTGTTGTCAGGCATTTCCCCCACTCGCATTGATACGGAGCACCTCATGAATGCAATCGTCCCGAACCAGCCCGATGTCGGTCAGCAAAGCCATGCAATTGCCGCCTACGAACTTGCAGCTAAAGCCGTTGCGGGCTTTGAAAAAGTTGTCGAGTTGAATGTGCAGACCGTCAAGACTTCTTTGTCCGAGCAACAGGCACTGGTCGATGCCGCGCTCTCATCCGGCTCTCTCAACCAGATGATCGATCTGCAGTTTCAGCAGGTTCCGGCAGCAATAAAAAAGACGTGCGCCTATTGGGGGCACGTCGAGGACATTGCAGTGGACACGCATAATGATCTTGTGGATGCTCTACAAGACAGCGTGCAAAGTTATCTGTCCACGTTCTTCTCGTTGCTCGATAGTGCAGCCTCGATTGGCATGGTCTCAACGGGCCGCACGAACGTCACAAGTCCTCTCGTGATCGAGCAGCCGCCGGCCCCTCAGAACGACCCCGTCGTGATCGTGGACAGTTCGGGCAACGTCGTATCGTCGAGCCCCCGAATGGATCTGCACTAACCGGGTCAGGCACCGCGCGCCGTTTCGATCAGTTCTTTCACACGGCGCGCGATACTCGTCAAAATGTTCTGGGACGAAGCCGGTTGTTGCTTGCGATGCGGCATGCGCTGCAAATCTTCCCAGTCGCTTTCCACAGCACGCGCGTGACTTTCCGGCGTGAAGGGCCACTCCATCGCGACTGCTCGCACCGGCGAGTCGCGCCGCCCTTCTCCCGAGCGCTCGACATACGCATTGATAGCCAATGCCTCCTGCTCCGCCGCCTCTTTTGAAGTTGCTGCGATAAAGTCGTCAGGTCCTTCAATATGGACGCACCACAATTGTTCGCTCACGCGACGTTCCTCGCCGGGTACAGTCATAAGGGACTGGCGTTCAGCAGTTCCCATTTCAGGTCGGAAAAGCATGGGCCCTGCGTCGCCTCACTGAATTTGACGTCGTTGTGCTCGCCATTCCACTCCATCACCTGGACTTTGCCGTCGCTGTCGACTGTGACGTCCCAGCCTATGCAGCGTGCAAAAGGCACCTTGCTATGGAGTTGTAGCACCGTATCGACACAATCGTTGAATGCGGGCATCTTCAGGCCGGCAAATCTGACTTTCGAATCGGGGTGTTCTTCCGTCGCGCCCCAATCGGTCAGGAAACCCTCGCGCGCAAGTTCTCCTGTGACGAGATCCACCGGCACGCAGATTTCGTCGTCAATCCTGATGTGGGTATGACGCGCTCTGCCAAGGCGCAAGAAAGCCGCACGAAGAGAAGTGCGGCCGAGATTGTCGACAGCCGTCGTCAGGCGCGCAAGGTCGCAACCGAGTTTGGAGCAAACGTGCTGAGAAGCGGATGCTGAACGATGAACTTCTGAATCACGCCATTGCCAAGCGATTTGATCAGGCCGCAGTCAAACGATTCCCGGTCGAAGAAATGAATACCTTTGCCTTGCGCCGAGCCGTCGAGCTTGAAAACGATCTTGTCGCATTCGCGGAAGACGACGTGCTCGATCTCCTGCTCGCGCACCACCAGATTGCGGTCCGTGAAGAAGAGACCGTTCGCGAAGTAGGCCAGGTCCGGGAACGCGTCACAGCCGAAGATAACCCGCGACATCGGCTTCAGATTGGAGATTCGTCCATAGCCGCCTTTCATGCTGGGCACAACCACGCCGCCGTAGTAGTTGTCGGGAATCCAGCCTTCCTTGAAGGTCCCGCTAAACGCCGCGTAGACACGCAGCCACGGCGCATACTTTGCGTCGCCAAACACGTCCCGCGCATAGGTGTCGGCGAGCTTCAGGTTGGCCGGATCGGGAGGACCGTATTTCTTCTGCAATAGCCGAAGAACCTGTCTCGCCTGTGCGCGATGAACCTGGTGGAACGTGTATTGCCCCACCTTCTTGATTGAACGTCTGACTACTTTCTCTACGCCGTGTAGTTTCATTGTCCCCTCGTGATCAGGTTCTTGTTGACCCACTCTCATACCGCACAATCAACGACTCGATCCGACGCGGGGATCAGTAAGCGTTAGGATGATGCAGTCCCTTGAAAATGGTCGCGCAAATGATCTTGACGTCGAGTGCGAACGACCAGTTTCGAAGGTAGTACAAATCGTGTGCGACCCGGCCTTCCATCTTTTCGATGCGATCGGTCTCTCCGCGAAAGCCATTGATTTGCGCCCAGCCGGTAATGCCTGGCTTGATCCGGTAACGGTGAATATAGCCGGAGACGATGCCCTGATACAGGTCGTCGTGTTCGAGCGCGTGCGGTCTCGGACCGACCACCGACATATCGCCGCGCAGCACGTTGAAGAACTGCGGCAATTCATCGAGGCTCGTGCGCCGCAGAAAACGCCCCACCCGCGTAATGCGCGGGTCGCCGCGCGTGGCCTGTTCGAGCACCCCCTGTTTCTGTTCATGCAGACGCATGCTGCGGAACTTGTAGATCATAAAGATGCGTCCGTCCGCGCCCTTGCGGCACTGTTTGAAGAACACCGGGCCGGGCGAACTCAGCTTGACCGCTATCGCACACGCAAGAAGAATCGGCGACACGGCAATCAATGCGAGCAGTGCAAAAACGCGATCGAACAATTCCTTTTCCACCATTGCATTCGGCGGCAATGGCGAAGCGGCGAGATTGATCGTCGGAAAGCCGAGCAACTCGGTCACGCTTCCATCGAAGAGCGCCAATGCGCGCACGTCCGGCATGAAGCGCACGTTAATCAGATCGTTGCGAAACTCATCGACCAGCTCGAGAATCGCGCGTTCTTCCGATAAAGGCAGCGCGAGCCACACTTCATCCACCTGCTGTTCGCGCACATACTTCGCAAAAGCCGCGCGCTGTTCGAACGTCGGCACGGAACTCGTCGTCTTGTTGACCGGGCGCAGGTTGTAGACGGCGCTCGCGCGAAAACCCGCTGCCGGCTCCCGTTCCATTTTGCGCAGGATCTCGTCGCAATGTTCTCCGCATGCCGCAATAGCCACCTTTTGCAGATCCAGGCCAGCGTGGCGAACGCGCCCGAGCAGAACGTGCGTCATTATCCGGCCAGCGATCATTGCGCCGCCCGCTATTCCCGTCCAGTACGCGAACCATAGGCGCGACACGAAGTCGATCCGATGCAACGAGAACATCAAAGCCAGCGCGCATGCCTGGACCAGCAGCCAGCCGAGCGCGACCTGACCGACGAGTACACGTTTCGAGCGGCCGCGCCACGACTGATAGACGCCTAATGCAGGAAACACCGCGAGCGAAAACGCCGCCGCGAAAGCGACGAATGCCAGATAAAAGTTGCGTTGCGCGAAATCGTCGAAGCGGATATGAGAGGCAGCGAATGCGCCGCCGAGGATCATCGCCACATCGAACATTCTGGCCAGCAGACCGGTAATCAATCGCATAGCAGCCCCCTCGAATACGCTCTGGTTCGCCACGACCGATTAACCCGCACGGCCATATTTGTCGTCGAACCGGACGATGTCGTCTTCGCCGAGATAGGCGCCGGACTGCACCTCGATGATCTGAAGCGGAACGCAACCTGGGTTCTCGAGACGATGCGTGACACCGAGTGGGATATACGTCGACTCGTTTTCGCCAAGCAGGAATTTTTCTTCTCCGCGTGTGACGAGCGCGGTGCCGCTCACCACAATCCAGTGCTCCGCGCGGTGATGATGCATCTGCAACGACAGGCGCGCGCCCGGCATTACCACGATGCGTTTAACCTGAAAGCGGTCGCCGTGATCGATCGAATCGTAAAAGCCCCACGGACGACGCACTTTGCGGTGCGCATCCGCTTCCGGCGAATTTTCGGCCTTGATGCGCGACACGAGTCCCTTGATGTCCTGCACATGCGAGCGGTCGGCCACCAGAACCGCGTCGTCCGTTTCGACGACGATCAGGTCGTTGGTGCCGACACATGCGACGAGCCGGCCGCCTTGCGAACGCGCATACGTTGCCGTCGCGCCTTCGAAAAGAACGCGTCCATTCGACGCGTTGCCGCACTCGTCCTTTTCCATTGCCTGCCACACGGCGTCCCATGAACCGAGGTCCGACCATCCCGCTTGCAGCGGCACGACGATCCCCGCGAATTGCGATTCGGGCTTGCCGAGATGTTCCATCACCGCGTAGTCGATCGAGTCCGACGGCGATTGCAGGAAGGCCTCGGCATCGGGAACGATGCAGCCGTCGTTGACTTTGGCGCCTTCGTAAGCGCGCACGCAGGCATCGTGAATTTGCGGCTGAAATTGCTTGATGACGGCAAGCCATACGGACGCACGCACGACGAACATGCCGCTATTCCACCAGTAATTGCCGGACTCGACATACTGCGCCGCAAGTTCGGGCGCCGGCTTTTCAACGAAACGTTCGATGCGGCGCGCGCCGTCGTTCAACGCAGCACCCAGGCGGATATAGCCGAAGCCCGTATCCGCGCCGGTGGGCGGAACGCCGAGCGTCGCGATTGCGCCTGCGTCGGCATGACGCGCAGCTATTTCGATTGCCTTATGAAGCGCATCGAGATCTGCAATAGCGTGGTCCGCGGGCATCGCGACGAGAATCACGTCGTTGCCGTCCGACGCTGCAGCCAGCGCAGCAAGCGTGAGTGCAGGAGCCGTATCGCGGCGGCCAGGTTCGACGACGACCCGTGCCTTCACGCCGCTTTCGCGCGCCTGCTCGCAGGTTGCAAAGTAATGTTCGGCACCGCACACAATCACCGGTTCTGGAGCGACCGCCCAGAGAGGACTGAAGTTATTCATGCGTCCCATCGTGGCCTGCAACAGCGTCTGATCGCCGATCACGTCGATAAGCTGCTTCGGGAACTGCTCGCGTGATACGGGCCATAGACGCGTGCCTGAGCCGCCTGCGAGAATCACCTGTGCGAGCGTGGTGCATTCCTGCGACGCGGCGCTTTGCGTCTCGTTGTCGTTCTCGTGTGCGGTTGCAAAAACTTTATCCATTTTTATTGCTCCTGGACGGGCAAGCCAAAGCGCGATTAATCGCATAAGCGCCGACGAAATACGCTGCACGTCGGCACTGCTCCGGTCTCACGTGTGATCAATAACGGGGTGTGGGCATCAACGGGCTCGGCGAGCCGTTCTGTCCGCGCAAAGCTAGGGATGCGCACCGAAGTTCTCGCACCAGGCGAGCGTTAGCGGCACACATATCGGCGTGGCGCCAGAAAGCCGATGCCACTCAAGCATGACTCGATGTGATCCATCATAGTCACCTCACGCTGCACCACAGCAATGGTGGCGCGTTCAGTTGAGGTTTTGGCCAGCCTCGTCGCATTAGCCCGCACATCGGCCACTGTGGCCTTTCTTATGGCCGCTGTGTGTGCGGTAGCGCGTGGAAATCAGTGCCTAGACGTGGTACCTTCGCGAGTACCTTCATGACAGATGGGCAGTTCGTTCATCGAGACGTAGGACCCCGATTCCGTTCAGGTGCACCGCCATCGTGGTGCACCGCACCTCCAACCAGGTTGTCTTCGCACGTAATGGCACTGTCATTGCAAGCTATGCGCCATTTGTTTTCCGGGAGTCGCAATGGCTTACATTTCGCTACTTGCGCTGTTTCTAACGGTTACGAATTTCGTGCCTCTCAGCGCGGTCGGCTTCGTGCCGATCTTCGTGTACGCGTGGCGCTTTTACGGTCGCCGCTATCCGGCGTTCATTACGCCGCTCACCGCGCTGACGGTCGTGATCGTCGTCTCGACGCTGCTCTACGATCCTCAGTCTTTTGCCGAATTCGATTTCTATCGGCGCGACGGTAACTTCTTCATTTCGTATGCTCCCATTTTTGCCGGTTGCCTGTACGCGCATCGTCTCGATCTGAACAAAGTACTTCGCGCGTTTTTTATTTTCGCGGTCGGCATCAATATCCCGCCGTACGCGGTGTACATCGTCAGCACCGGACTCCTCGGCATCTTCACGAATCCGGACAAAAGCTTCGGCAGCTACTTCATCGCGCGCAATGCGGCGGGCGGATTCTTCGCCATGCTGTTCTGCCTCGGCGTGGGCTGCTACCTGCAAAAGCGCAGCAAACTGCTGCTCGGGCTACTCGCGATGAACGCACTGATGCTGTTCTCCACGTATAGCCGCGGTTCGCTGCTCGGCGCGGCTGCGGTACTGCCGTACCTTTATTTCGGCCGCAAGCGCTGGCTGCTGGCTGCGTTGATGGGCGTGCTCATAGCAGGTTCGCTTGCAATGGCGTTCTATCACACAGACGCCACCGTCGACTACATGGGCTACCCGTTCAGTATCCACAACCAGGATGCGAAGGTCGCCAATCTGAACATCCGGTATGAGTGGCTGTGGCCGCGCGCGCTCGCCTATTTCGAGCAAAGTCCGATCGTGGGTATGGGCTTCGGTTCTTTCGACGATCACATCGGCAATGTGACTTCATACTTTCACCTGTTCGGTGCGCCGTCGAACGTCCTCGTCGAACATAGCGATTCGCACGCTCACAACTCGTACCTCAATTTCCTCGCGGAAACCGGTGTCGTCGGTCTTTTCCTGCTGCTGAGCTTCTTCTGGAGACTCGTTGATTGGAGCAAGCATGGAGCGGCTGCGGGCGCGCTCGTGGGAGGCGGTCAGAACTTCGCCGCCTTCCGGTTCGTCGAGATCTCTTCTATTTGCCTGCTGGTCATGGCGGCAACGGAACATCGCCTCGTGTCGCCTTCCAATGTCCTGATCCTCTCGCTCGTGATCTCGCTACTGCTGGCCTCGCAATCGGCCAATGCAATCTCGGCGGAATTCAATCGGCGGAACTCGCTGATTCGCTCGCGCGTCTGATAGTACCTGCGCCCACTCCGGTACAGCGGGAACACAAAGATCCCGCTGTAGAGAACCCAACAACAACGAGAACCCTATGTGGACTGTATTCACTAACATAGGCGATGCGGCCGTCACGTTGCCCGTGGCCGCTGTTTGCGCCTGCTGGATCGCATTATTCGACGTCAAGCTGGCCTGCCGGTGGATCGCGATGCTCGCAGCCGGCGTCGCTATTGTCGGCGCAAGCAAGATCTTCTATGCCGGCTGGGGCATATCGTTCCCGGCGTCTGATTTCCGCGTGATTAGCGGCCACGCGATGCTCTCCACCTCCGTGTGGATGGTGGCCCTCGCATTGCAGCTCAGATGGTGGCGTCTGCCGGCGTTTCTGGGTATTGCGGCCGGTCTGGTTATCGGTGCGTTGACTGGCGTGTCGCGCCTGATGGACCTTTCGCATTCCGTACCCGAAGTCATTTCAGGCTGGATTCTGGGCGCAATCGTCGCGCTGCTCTTCTTGCGAAAGGCGCTTTCCGTGGAGTTCGAACGCCCACGGCCCGCATGGTCGGCGGCGAGCTTTCTGTGCGTCTGCGTGCTCGCCTATGGGCATCAGGCGCCGCTTCAGCGCCTCATTGAAACGCGCTCGCCGCAAATACATAGCCATGCTCATTCGATCATGGCTCTCGCCGGCCGCGTCAAATACCGCATTCAGTCTTACGAGGGCATACTCGCAAGGTGACGCTCCTCTGCCGTGCGCTCGCGCACCAGGTAGGGGCGAAGCTGTTCGATCGAGCTGCGCAAAAGCCGCGCGTCGATAAAGTCCGTCAATGCGGTCTTGAAGTTCTCAGTGGAGAACCGCTCGGCATTCTGACGGCAATTCACCGGATCGAATAAAGAGGCATTGCGCTCGAAACGTGTCACCGCTTCGAGCAATGACTCCGCCGTCTGCTCGCCGAAGAAGACACCTGTGGGCTGCTCCAGAGGCAAGCCGATAACCGACTCGAGCGCACCGCCCCTGCCGAAAGCAATCACCGGCGTGCCGCAAGCCTGCGCTTCCACGACCGAAATACCGAAGTCCTCTTCCGCCGCGAAAACGAATGCGCGGGCGCGTCGCAAATGATCGACGAGTACTTCGAGAGGCTGGTGACCGAGTATCGTCACGTTCGGCCCCGCAGTCGCTTTGATCCGCTTCATTTCCGGGCCGTCGCCGATCACGACCAGCCGGCGCTCGGGTGTCTGCGAGAAGGCCCTCACGATCAGGTCGATGCGCTTATAAGGCACCATCCGCGAGGCCGTCACGTAGAAGTTTTCTTTCTGCGTGCACATCACCATGTTGTCGAGATCGACAGGCGGATAGATAACCGTCGCGTCGCGCTGATAAGCCTTCTTGATCCGCCGCGCGATGAAGTGCGAATTCGCCAGCAGATGATCCACGCCATTCGCCGAACGCGAATCCCAGCCGCGAATGTAGTGCAGCAGCGCGCGCGCCATGATCGACTTCACGCCCTTGTTCAGATGCGATTCGCGCAAGTACTGATGCTGCAGATCCCACGCATAGCGGATCGGCGAATGCACATAGCTGATGTGAATCTGATTGGGTCCGGTCAGTACACCCTTGGCCACCGCGTGCGAACTCGAAATGACCAGATCGTACGCGGACAGGTCCAGTTGCTCGATCGCAATCGGCATCAACGGGAGATAAGCTCTGTAGCGCTTGCGCGCAAACGGCATCTTCTGAATGAACGACGTGTTGACGGGTTTCCCTTTCACGCAATCGCGATCTTCGAGAAAGTCGACAATCGAAAAGACGTCCGCTTTCGGAAAGCATTCGATAATGTTCTTCAAAACCTTCTCTGCGCCGCCCGAAACCACCAGCCAATCGTGAACAATAGCGACTTTCACTTCTCTCTCCTGTGAGATGACGCGCCGGACGCTTCACCGGCGGCAATCCGTTTCACTTGTCTTTGGCCGCGCTTGTCTGGGCTCTTACACCCCACGCCAGCCCCAGCATTCCAGCGGCGCGCCGCGCGCCCGGCACCAGTCCGATCAGTTCGAGACGGACCATGATGACCAGCAGGATCACGGCGAGCGTTGCTTCACCGAATACACGAGCCATGGCCATGCCCATTGCTCCAAAGCGCGGCGCAAGAATCAGTGCCGCGGCCAGGTTGGCGAGGCCGGAGGCGAGCCCGGCAAACGCGAGCAGCCGGTCTTTCTTGCGCGGAACGAATACGTAAAACGCGACGAATTCGTTGAACGCGACGAACGGGAACATCCATGCGAAACATTGAAGAATGCGTGCGGCAGGCTCGAACTCGGCGCCGAGAATCAACGGCAACAGGAACGGCGACAACGTCATTGCGCCGCAGAATACGAGCAGTCCATAACCGAGCAGAAGCGCCGCGCCACGGCGCGTGGTCGCGTGCGCGCCCTCTTTGTCGCCGTGTGCGAGCTGCCGCGAAATAGTCGGCACGAATACCTGCGATGCCGGCCCCATCAGGCTCAGTGCAATGGTGGCGAAACGCTCTGCCGCGCCGAAATAGCCGACCTGAGCCGGCGTCGACAAGAGCGTCAATAGATAGGTGGACGACGCCGTCAATACAACGGAGCCTGACGAGTAGCAAAAGAGCATCGTCGAGCTGCGAATGAGCGGCATCACGCCTTCCACTTTCAGTCGGGGCAGTCCCAATTGCGACGTGGTGATGCCATACGAAATGATCGACGACGCCACGCCGGCAACCAGCAGACTCGCCAGCACCCATACGGAATCCTCGGGCTTTCTCACGAGGCTCAGCACCAGAACGAGGCTCACGGCAAAGCCGAATACCTCGATCATGATCGGCGTGCGAAAACGCTGACGGCCCTGGAATAGCCAGCCGAGATTCATTGCCGACACGATGCCGAGCAGCGTACCCAGCACGCCGATCAGCGGCCGCTCGGACAAGGTGGGCGAGCACATCGTCGCAATCAGACCGATGCTTCCGCCAATCACGGCGAGCATGAGCCGCGCGCTCACATGGAGCGAATAGATTGCATTGCACTCCTTCACCGAATGGGCTTTTCGCGACTTCCCGCATGCCGACGAAGGTGAAGCCGTAACTCACGAGCATCCAGATGACGTTCATGAGCGACATCGACGCGAGCACTCGCCCATACTCGGCGACGCCGAGAATTCTTCCGTAGAACGGCACCACGATGATGAGGTATACGTACCTCATCAGATATCCGCCGTAAACAAACGCAATGACGCTTGCGTTGTCTCGTCTTTCCATTCCGTTCTCCAAATGCCTGCTCCCGGGCTTAACGCTGCGCCATGCGCCGACGCGCAAGCGGGTTCGATATGTAGCGAACCACAAAGTCAGAAAGCGGCGAGTACGGCACGAGGCACAAGCCGGAAAGAACCACAGTTCCGAATTTCTTCTTCACACTCCAGAATGGATTGGCCAGGATCGCGTGGAAATAGCCCCGCGAATCGCGCATCATCCAGCGCCAGCGGTGCGCGAACGTCGCGCGATAGACGCTCGAGCAGAAGATCGCCTTCTCGTGGCCGAAATCATGAAACGTCGGCGACAACTCGATACCGAGACGCGACCGCGCGATGTTGCGCAGAATTGCCCAGCGCATACCCAACGCTTTGGGCGCCTTGGAAATCTGCTCGGAATTGGCGAACGACACCGTGCCGCCATCGGCGTTATGCACGCGATAGCCGCCGAGCGATTTGCGCAGCGTCGCGACGGGGCCGACGAGCGCGGCGCCATAGATCGCGAAGAAGTCGGCGCCGTAGCGATTGATGCCCGGTGCGGGAACCGGAAAGACCTGCTTGAGCGCACTCACCCGATACGCATTGCCCGAGGCGGGCGGCGACGGGTACAGCCAGCCCGCTTGCAACAGCTCTCCGCAATTGGGCGGCGGCTCGGTGTTCGGCACATAAGCGCCTGTCGTTGCGCCGTTTGCGTCCATCACGTCGAGCCTGAACTGCACCTTGGCCCACGCGCCGCTGGAGAAAAGCTTCATGACTTCCGATACGGCGCTCGGATACAGAATGTCGTCCGAATCGAGCAGGATCGCGTATTCCGTTTCGAGCGCGCTGATCGCATGGTTGTAGGCGGACACCTGGCCGCCGTTCTCCTGGAAAATCGCAGTGATGCGGCTGCCGTACTTCTCGATGATCGCGCGCGAGCCATCCGTCGAGCCGTCGTCGAGCACGACGACGCGCGTGCCGGGATAGTCCTGATTGAGCGCGGAGTCGATCGCGTCCGCTAAATAGCGTTCGTAGTTGTAGTTGCAGATGACAACTGTGACCTGGTTCATGGCATTCGACGCTGTCTGATGTTTCGGTGAATCGGAATGGCTACGCAAGGGAACGGACCGCGATATACGCAAGGTGGGTCGGCGGATCGTTTCCTGCACCGTTGACCCGATCGGGTACCTTGAAGCTCAATTGCAAACCGTCGTTACTCCAGGTGGTCGTCATCGCGTCCTGTGCACTTACTGTGCCCGTCAACGCATCTATGAACTCAACCTTTACTTCGCGCGACGCGGGTCGCTTGAGTCCCGCTACTGTCACCCTTCGCCAACCCGCCGACGCGCTCACCTGCAGCACGATGTCATTGCCCGAACGCAATCCGCTGCCCGAAGCGCCTGGACCAAATTGCAAAGAGTTCGACAAACTTGCCAGCGGCCCTGAAACAGTCTGATGAAGCACGATGAGGCTCCTGCCCGACACGTTGTAAGTACGTACCGGCGGCCCCCGATGAGTCAGACGGAATGGCTCATAGCCGTCCCAGTGATAGATCATTGAGACGTATTTGTTTGGATCGTCCCAGTTGTGATCGAGCGCCCACACCGCGAAGTCGAAGAAGTACTCCGGCAGGTAATGCGGGTCCTTCATATACGCATCGCCGATCTCGGTTTGCCAAATGCCTCTCGCCGGTCCGTTCTTCACATACCGCTGATACAGCTCGTCGAGATCGCGCACACCCAGGTAGTGAGTGTCGAGATAGTCGACCCAGTCCAGCATGCGTTCGTTCGATGCAGGACTTCTGTACTCGAGCCACTTACAGTAATTGGACAGACCGCCCTGATCGGGCCACCCGCCGTAGACGATATAGGCGTTGTACTTGCGGATAATGCGGGCAGCGGGCAGATGCACTCGCTCCACGTAATCCTGCATGGCACGCTCGTACGGCTTCTCGTGCTTGCCGTCCTTGCTGAAGGTCGGACCGTGCCAGAACGTCGCCTGCTGCGCGCCGCCAGACAACGTTCCGGCCGCCTCATTCCAGATCTGGAAGTAGCGCAGGTTGAACGGCGGAGCGGAGTACTTGCGCACGGCAGCCTCGACATAGCGCGTCCACGCGCCGACATCCATCGGCGCGGAATTGCTGTCGCCGGGAACAGTGGCGTTCCACGGCGCCGTATAGCCGAGCAACAGCAGCGACTTGATGCCGTTGCGATTGTTCAGAAGCAGCGCTGTCGGAAGATCGGCGTCGAATTGCGACCCGGTCTTGTCGACACGCATGGGTGCTCTCGGCGATTCCGGCTGCCCTGGGCCCACCGAATCGCGCCCCCATGTGATACCCATTTGACGCCACATTTCGACGTCACGGCTTGCGCCTGCCCACCCGTTCGCGCCGATCAGATCTGTGATCCGGCGACCACCGCTGCTGCCCGTTTGCGGCGCGGCGCTTCCTGACGGCGATGTCTTGCCGTACGCGAGCGGTATCGCGGCGCCAAGGAGGCCCGCAATGGTTCGCAACGCCCGACGTCTGCCGGCACTCTTTCGAATGCGATACATTGGCCTGCCTACCGACATGCGTTAGCTCGCCGACGCGCGGGCCGGCACGCCCGACAACCGAACGCCCGCCTGCCCCTTGAGGATTTCGAGCACCGTCTGCGCCGTCACATCCCAGCGGAATTCGCGCGCACGCGCGAATCCCATTGTCTTGTAGCGTTGGCGGAGTGCGTCGTCCGTCATCATGAGCGAGATCTTTTTGGCAATATCGTCTGCGGACGTGGCGTCGCAATACAGCGCCGCATCTCCGCACACCTCGGGTATCGACGTCCGCGAAGAAGCGACGACCGGACATCCGCAGTACATGGCCTCGAGCGGCGGCAAGCCGAATCCTTCGTACAGCGACGGAAACACCAGACAGCCCGCGTTTTCATAGAGCGCCTTGAGTTCGCCGTCGGTCACGAAACCGGCCCACACCACTTTCTCCGACTGCGGCTTTTCCTCAGCCAGTTCGCTGTTGAAAATGCGCGCATTCTTTCCGCCGACCACGACAAACTTCACATGGTCGAGATGGCCGAGCTTCTCAATTGCTTCCAGCACGCGTTGCAGGTTCTTGCGCGGATCGAGACTCCCGACCACTACGCAATACGCGTCCTTGACGAGACTCAGGCGGTGCAATACCGCGGGCTCCGACGTCACGCGGTCGAGGTGATCCGCTGCGGGATGCACGACTGCGACTCGCGACTCATCGATTTTCAGGTGATGGCAAATACGCGATCGGGAGAACTTCGACACGGTCAGAACCGTTGGCGCCATGCGCGGCAACATGAAAAAGCACAGGCGATACCACAGCAAGAACTTCTTCGAGAATCCGCCAGGTACGTCGTACACCGCCATGTCGTGAACCATGACGACCTGGCGGCGCTTGAACAGCGGACTCATGTTGCACAGATTCAGAAGCGTGACGCCTCTCGCGGCGATGGGCAGCGTGATCTGCTCCCATAGCGTGCCGCGCAGCCACGAAAAGCGCCGTTGCCATTTCAACAGCGCCCCCGGCTCTCTCGCATTGCGCGGGACGTAGATCTCCAGCTTCTCGCCTGCGGGAACCCGCATTTGCATCGCTCTCGTCAATTCATACGCGACTCTCTGAACACCCGTGACGGGTTGCGAAGTAAATTTCCCGTTAATTGCAAACGCCATCTGCTTCTCCGTTTTGCGAATTCATCGACGACAGTGGCAACTCGCTCACGTCCGGAGAGGTGCGCTGGTCGGATCGGCATCGCCGTAATCGCTGGCGTAGTTCGTCGCATATCCATAGGTGCGAGTACTGCGCCGAAGCGGAATGCCGTTGAACACAGCGCCTGCAATACGTCCCTCGGCGCGCTCCATCTTCTTGATCGTGTCTTCGATCTCTTCCTCGCTCTGCATGCCCGAGCGCAGAACCAGCAGCGATGCACCGGCTTCGCTTGCAATGATCGACGCGTCGGTGACTGCGAGGAACGGCGGCGTATCGAAGATCACCAGATCGAATTGCGCGCTGAGGCGTTCGAGTACTTCCTTGAAACGCGGCCTTGCGAGCAATGCGGCGGGGTTGTCCGGACGCGATCCGCATGAGAGGAACGACAAGCCTTCAATACCCGTGTGACGCAGCGCATTGCGTAGCGGCATCCGGTCGGAAAGCACTTCGGAAAGCCCGCCACGATTGCTCTGATTGAAGAGCGATGCGAGATGACCGCGGCGCATATCCGCATCGATAAGAAGAACGCGTGCGCCGATCTCTGCCTGCAAGGTCGCGATATTGGCCGCGACAAAGCTCTTCCCTGCCGACGGCGTCGGTCCAATCACCATCAGGATGTTGTTGCGTGCATGCGCCAGATCGCGCGCCAGCGAAGTGCGCACTGCTCGCAGCGCCTCGACGGAGTTATCGTTCGGAAAGCGTTCGGCCAGTACCCTGTTGCCGCCGGCCGCCACCTGTATTTCGGACGCACCGCCCGCCACCGGCTGCGGCAATCCGGCCCGCGCCGCGGCACCGGGCAATGACTTGGCGCCCGGACTGGTTCTGTCGAGCAACGACTGCTGCTGACTGAACAGGATCTCGCCGAACACCGGCACACTCATTCTGCGTTCGACATAACGCGGATCGGTAACGCCCGTCAGCACATGGCGGCGCATGAACACCAGCACGATGCCCGAGACGATGCCGAGTGCGAGACCGCCTGGCAGCACGAGAATCGGCTGAGGTTTCACCGGACGATGCGGCGTGATCGCCTGGTCGACGATATGCGCGCCGCCGGTAGTACTTGCACGACGCACCTGCAATTGCTCGGCCTTTTGCACCATGCCCAGATAGATCGTCTCCGCGACTTTCTGCGCGCGCAGAAGATCGACGCTCTGGCGCTCCGAAGCGGGCATACCGTTGAAGTGGCCGCTGAAATTCGCCTTCGCGCTATTGAGCTGCGCGAGTTGCGTGTCGACACTCTGCACCCAGCGGCTTTGCGGCGTATAGCGCTCGAGAAGCTGCGTGCGCTGCAATTGCAGTGTCGCGATCTGCCGGTCGATGTCGAGACCGCCTTGCAGGTAGGCTTGCGCCTCGGCCGTCGGCTGCATCGATTGCGAATTGGCGCGGAATGACTTAAGTGCTTCTTCCGCCTTTCTCAGGTCACCGAGCAGACGCGGAAGTTCTCCGTTGATGAACGCAAGCGTCGTCGTATCGTTGAGCTGGCGGCTCGCAATTGCCGTCGCCAGGTACTGTTGACCCAACGCATTGGCGACTTCCGCAGCCTTTGCCGCACTCTTGTCGGTGTACTCGATCTGCACAAGACCCGAGTCTTTCACTTTGTCGCCGACCTTGATGAGCGCGTCGAAACGCTTGATGGCGTCCACCGCGTTCCAGCGTACGACCGTGAACTCGGTGCCGGGTCGCGCGACCAGTGCATCGACGCGCATCGAAATGCCGTTGCTCGATACCGCCTTGCCGACCGTGCCCTGGAGGAATACCTGATCCTGCGGACCGCGCAACTCGTACGTGTTGTCGTCGCGGGCAACCAGCGTCATTTTTTCTTCTTCGAGATCTTTGGGAACGTCGAGCGCGCCGATCTTTACCTGCTCGCCTCCCCACGCGTATGACTTGAGTCCGAGCCAGGGCCGCGAGGGCTCGCCAGGCGTCGCGAACTTCTCCGCGATATCGCCGAGCAGCGGCAGCTTGCGCGGCGTCACGGAGACGTCGAAGCGGAAGCGCTGAATAACCGGTTCGAGCACCGAGCGGCTGCGGATCACGCCCATTTCCGTCACAGGAGACGGAGCTGGCGGAGGCATGTTCTCCTGATTCTGGAGTGCGAGGCCGAGTGCATTCGGTTCTGGCGGATCGACGCGAATGAGTACATCCGCGGAATAGATCGGCGACGCAATCAGCAAATAGGCGGCGGCCAGGCTGAAAACGACGACCGTTGTCAGCACGATCTCCCAGATATGGTCGCGCATGAGACGGAGCATGGCGCTCGCGCTAAGCTGTCCACGCTCTGTGCTGGCAGTGCCAGGGAGCGAATTCAGAGGATAGTAGTCCACCGGTTTGATCCTTCCATGTTTGATGGGCACAGTAATGAGTCGACACCGCCTTGGCTGCACCAACGGTCCACAGTCCAGAGCCGTCTCCGGCAGGAATGCGTATGGCGTAGCGCGACGCGTGGTCGAAGCTACGTCATGGTCTTGCCAAGCCAAGTGGCTGTCCACCTGCTTGAACGATCAAAGGCTGCACCGCCAACAGCACGGCTCGCCCCGTCTCCAGACTTCGAATCCCCCAATCTCCGGACAACGGCTTTACGCCGCGCACCGCGTTTTATTTGGTTCTACAAATGGTTCGCTTGTTCAATGAAGCGCTGAGCGAATCGTCGAGTCGCCAATACGCAGTCCGGCCCCGGACTTGCGTGAGCGTTGCCTCGTCGTACTTCTTCAGTGCACGGCACTTCGGGACACGGCAATAACTACACCTCAATGGAACCATCCACGCCAAAAGGTGAAGATATTGCGCATTGCTGGCATTCCATAGCGCCTACCGCGGCAACCGCTATTTCTGCAGATGTTGCAGTGAAGCATAGCGCTCGTGCGAATGAGTGGATCATTAGCGGCATAAATTCGGGTGCTAATGGCCGATTCCGCCGAAGCGATTTCCGCGCAACACCCCATCCAGAAAGTGTTGTAGCTATGTGCAATGGATGTAACAGAGTGATACGCGTTAGCCAATTTTCTGTCACTAACATTTAGTGACACTTCAGAGGGTTGATCGCGGCATTCAATGCACGTTGCGCCCCGAGCGGCCTTGTCGGACGGGCTTCTCGGGCGAAAGAGCACTGCGACCCTTATTAGCGGCTTCTGAATTATGCGAAGCAAATCTTGCTGCTTTTCACTGCCTTTTGTATGGCTTTATTTAGCCAGGCAAGGTAACAATTTCCCCAATCATCACTATTGCGCCAAAACACCATCGATTACCGGCCAGGTTCGCAAGGGTGATTTGAGTACGTTAATCTCGTCACGTAGACAGTGATTCACCCTGTTTGGAGAACTAAGCGTGACAACTTCCACCGACTTTCTTTCGTCGTATCTTGATACGCACCGCAGCGGCCCAAGAGTGGCGACACGGAAACCTGCAAAGCACATTGGACTACTGGTGTCGCAGGAATGCTCGATGGCGACTGCTGGAGCAATCGGCGACGCGTTCCGGCTCGCAAACGAATTGTCTGAAGGCGCGACCGACGACTCACCCTATCGTCTTTCAGTACTTTCTGAAAGCGGCGGGCTCGTGACCAGTTCCTCCGGCATTTCGATCTGGACCCAAAGCATCGAGCGCAATCGGCTCGGTGACTTCCATGCATTGTTTGTCGCGTGCCGCGACGCTGCGCGGGCACTGGAGTCGAATGACCGCCTGCTCTCATGGATAGCGCGCCAAGGCTCTATTGCGTCGTTCGACATTCAGCAAGGCGCGAACCTGGTGGTCATTTGCAAGGACCCGTTGCATTCCACCGTGCCGATCTTCCTGTTCGACGATGCGCCGACCACGACCCGTCCCAACAGCGCGACGCCGACCGATCTTGCGCTCGCGCAAATCGAACGCGACCTGAGTACCGAAGTCGCGCGGAAGATCGCCGACACGCTGCAAACCACCTACGTCGAGTCGGACAAATTCGAACTGGACGATGCGAGCATTACGACGACAACGGAGAAGATCCGCGAGTCGGCGCGGTGGATCAAGGAGAACTACAGCAATCCTATTTCCGTCGCGAAAGCCGCGGAGTGCGCGGCAATGAGCAAGCGCAACTATCAGCGCCGGTTCAAGTTCGAGTTCGGCATGACGCCCCTCGAGTACTTGCTGCGCACACGCTTCGAAGTCGTCCGCGCAATGCTGCGCAATACCGATCTGCCCGTCGACAAGATCGCGCGGCGTTGTGGAATGGGCGACGGCAATCGTCTCGGCCGCCTTTTCAAGGAACGCTATGGAATGTCTCCCACGCAATTCCGCGCGCAGCAGCGCCTGGAAGTCTCGGAACGATGCGTGGCGATCGACGATTGACGATTGACGGCTAATGCCAGTGTGAGCGGGAGCCGCGCCACTCATATATAGAGCGATAGCGCGCCGTCCCCGCTGGCCCTGGCCGGCTACGCACGCCGATTGAGCGTCGAGCCGCTATTCAAAAGGGACCGGACAATGACAACAACGAAGTCTGTACAGTTCTCCAACCAGGCCGATATGCCGGAGGACGCCGCGAGCCACCACTTGGCGCCGCGCAAGGAATCTCCGGCCAGAAGGCTAAAAGAAGCGGCCAAGTCGATGCTGCCGGCACCGATATTTCTGAGCCTGCTGCATCACAAGGAAATTGGCCGCTATCCGAACCTGCTGCGCCCCACTACGTTCAACGAAAAGATCCTGCAGAAAAGCCTGCGGCCCGACCCGTGGTTCGTCGAGCTGACCGACAAGCTGACGGTCCGCGAGTATGTTGCGAGGAAAATCGGCGAACAGCACGTCATACCGTTGCTGGCTACGCCCGACGTCTTCACGAAAGAAGTATTCGACGCGCTGCCTAATGCATTCGTCATGAAGGCCAACCACGGCAGCAGTTACGTCGAGGTGGTCACGGATAAATCGGCAACATCGTTCGAGAAACTGCGGGATCTCGCGAACTACTGGCTGTCGCTCGATTTCTACAAGATCGCGCGCGAAAGACACTATCGCCAGATCAAACCACGCATCTTCTTTGAGCAACTGCTGCTCGACGAAAGCGGCAAGATTCCTGCCGACTACAAACTGCACTGCTTTGGAGGAAGAAGCGGGCGCCCGATTATCTACATTCTGGTGATTTCGGACAGATTTGGCGGGAATACGCGGGGCGACGTCTATGACGTCGACTGGAATCATCTCGACATAGCGATTGGCTACTACAAACGCAGCCCGATACCGGCGCCGCGCCCCGAGAATCTGGAGGCCATTCTGCATGCGGCCACGAGACTTTGCGAAGACTTCGACTACGTTCGCGTCGATCTATACGCGCCGGATAACCGCGTTTATTTCGGGGAGCTAACTTTCACTCCGGGCGCGGGCGTTCTGCCTTTTACGCCAGACAAGATCGACTACGAGTGGGGGAAACTGGTGCCGCAGAGCTTCTGCCGCTGATATAAACCTGGCCTCGCCCCACGAGCGAGGCGAGAACCAGGTTCATTGCAACATCATCTTTAGACGTCGTTCAGGTGTCCGCGTGGCCGGACGTGAAGCTGGTGAACGCGTTGTACGGTGCGTCGATTGCCTTACCGTCGACCATTATGCCGTACGTGTTGTTTCCGCTATCCAGAACGTAGTACATGACCGACTGGATGTTGTGGGTCTTTCGGGCATTGTAGAACGCGGCGAGTCTGTCCGAGATGTAAGTCCCGCGATAGCTCTCCGACTTCTCCGGCCCGGTGTTCCACTCGGTGACAATCAGCGGCACGCCGTAGCGGGCCTTGCAATACGTGGCCAAGTCGAAGCCCGGTCCCGCACCGTCGGTGCCGACGTTGAACAGGTCGCCGTATACTTCGTAGTTGTGCCACGTCGTGACATCCCAACGCACCGTCGGATGGCCCCCGCTGCCGTCCGGCTGCCTGCCTTCCCATAGTGCATCCGAGGCGCCCACGTCCGCCACGCAGAAATTGATCCCGCACTTCGCGGACGGCTGCGCCGACTTCACGCCGTCGATCATTCCGCGCATGACACCGCGCATGATGGGCCAGTTCTGGTTGTTGAAGTCGCTCGCCTTCGAACCCGCGTACGTGAAGTCCACCACGGTCGCGTCCTGTCGCGTCAACTCGTTGCCGCACTCGTAAATCGTCACGCCATACGGCTTCAACGCGTTAGCGACGGTTGCGCCGACCGAATAACCGCGATTGTAGGCAACGGATTCACTGCCCATCAGGCCGCCCGATTCATACACGCCCTGGTCGATCAGCACGAGCAGCGTAAGTCCTGCCGACTGAAACGCTTGCGCAAGCTTGACGACCGCATTCAGATCTTTCGGATCGTCGGTCACGCCAACGCGATAGCTCGTGCAATTCATCCCCTTCAGAATCGACACGACCTGTTCCGGCGTATACGTGTAGTCAGCGTGTCCGTTCATACCGTAGAAGCTGCCCGGAATGGGCGCCACGTCGATACGCGGGTCGCTGCAGTGGAGCCATTTTTCGGGCACATCATCCGCGTTCACATAGAACTGACCGCCGGTGCCGCAATGCCATATCTTGCCGCCATACCAGAGCACGAGCGACACGCTATACGTATTGCCGACCGTCGAGCCGTTGCGGTAAATCACGCCGTTGACGAGCGTCCACACGTCGCCGTAACCGTCAATGATCGAAGCGGCTCCCGGCATCACCGTACCGTTTGCCGAGGCGTTCGCGGCCGAGACTTTCGCCATTGGACTCGCGGAGGCTTTTGCTGTTGAACCCGTGCTGCCGTCGCCGGAGCCACCGCCGCCGCACGCGCTGAGAAGATAGCTGCCGGCAAGGGCCGTCAAGCCGCCGAGGAATTGTCGTCGTTTCACCATGTTGTTTTTCCCACTGTCGAGAAAGTTCTCGATAAAAAATCAAAAGATGAGTTTGTGAAGTTCGGTAGAACCTGCGATTATTCAAAAAAACAATTGTTATTAATTCGTTGTGCTTATCTATGCACAATTGCATGCTGCGCCGTCGGCACTTTGCATAAGTGCGATCACATTGCCGGAGACAACGTGGAATAAATCGGTTGGCGGTAGAAAAAGCTCCGCCGATCGCAATGCGCTCAACGCCGCGATTCGTTAAGGGACCACCTGGAAACGCCACCTGCGAGACAGCTGTTACCGGTCACTCGCTCGGAAAGTTGTTCGCTTCTCCGTCGCGACCGGGGTAAATCGTACCCGGTAATGCTGGACAGGTCACACGGAAATCGGTGCTTTTGGGGCAAAAAGCAGGAATCTTTCCGAGAACTTCGCGTAACGCAAAAATTCCTGCTTTCAGATGATGATCGGAAGATTAGATGGACAGCGCCTTAGTGCATCCGACCCTAGGACAATTGTTCTCTTTTCCATGAGCTTGCAGTAAGACTTTCTTTCTAGCGCACAAGTGGTGCACGCCATAGGAAAAATTAACCATCATCAGACGAAAGCCGATCTAACAACGCACGCCGCCTACGCAACGACGGATGGAATTTTCCGCATTCAATCGTCCGACGAAATTTCCTTTCTCGTGGTTAACGCTATTCGAGCGCATTCAAGCGGGGAGAGAGTCGTCGGCAACGCACAAAAAACAACCCCCAGCGTTCGCAAACCGGGCAACAAGCGAGGCTCTCACCAAGCGAGATTAAAACCTCCCTCGCCAATAGAGATATAAGCACCTGACAGCATGCATTAATGGGTATTCGACCAATTAGCAGACCAGGACACCGCATCAAGAACACGACAACTGCGTTTAGTGCGTCAACACACGTACGCGCCGATCGCGCCGCTATAGTGTTGAGTGCCGTGCGCTAATCCCCTCACACCGACCCTTGTTTCTCTTGCGCCGCGGCTATCTGCACACTACCTTCGTTGTACATACTCTGGTGACTATCGGATAGTGTCCGCGAATCGATCCTGCAAACATGCTCTTGCGCCTCTGTCGGCGCTTGTATTCGGCGCTCTCGCCGGCTTTTCTTCTTGCGCACAGGCGCAGGAGTTCTCGCTACTGGCGGGTCCCCTTTTTAGTGCAGGCTCGAATACCTACTCGTGGAGCGCGACGTATCGCGAAGGTTTGGGGCGCTACGCAGCGTGGAGCTTTTCCTGGCTCAACGAGGGGCATCTGCCCAACCATCATCGTGACGGACAGGCGCTGCAAGCCTGGGGACGTATGCCGCTATGGAAGGATCGCCTCGAATTGTCGGCGGGCGCCGGGCCATACCGGTACTTCGACACCACCGCGGCAAGCGCCGGGGGCGATTATTCGAACACCCACGGCTGGGGCGTATTGGCTAGCCTGCGCGCCGCCTATTATTTCGACCGACGCTGGATTGCCCTCGCCCAACTGAATCATGTACATGCGTTCGGCGGTCCGAACACGACCGCACTGCTATTCGGCGTCGGTTATCAACTCGAGGCGTCCGGCGAGCCGGGCCCGCGCGAGCGACCCGTGCCGCGAAGCTCGAACGTGACGAGCAACGAGCTAACGGTCATGTTCGGCAAAACGATCCTCAACAGCAACGAGTCAGAATCGGCGAGTGCGGGAAGCCTTGAATACCGGCGCGGCTTATGGCGCTATGTCGACGTGAGCGCGTCATATCTGCACGAAGGCGGCCACATTCAATCGCGGCGCGACGGCGTCGCCGTGCAGTTGTGGGCAACGCGCGCATTCTTCGGCGACAGCCTCACGTTATCGGCGGGCGTCGGTCCTTATGTTGCGATCACGCAGACCGACAACCTTCCGCAAGACCGCACGGGCGACGGCCGCGTTTCCGCGCTCTTCGCCGTGTCGGCGAGCTATCGCTTCGGCTCCCGCTGGCTCGCCCGCGTGACGTGGAATCGCGTGGTCACCCGCTATAACCGCGACACGGATTTGATCGAGGGCGGCATCGGTGTGCGGTTTTAATCTCGCGCCATCGGGCACCGAGCACGCGCGAACGTAAGCGACATCCGCTGCTAGCCGCGGCGTTGCTGCTGCGGCACCTGCCGGCCCGCCCGCAGATTCATCCGTCGATCGCGAACTAACTGCCACGGCCGCAACGCATGCGCGAGCGAAGCAAAGCCGCTCCATACATGCACCAGCCGCGTGAACGGGAAGATCAGAAACACCGTCATGCCGAGCACCATATGCGCCTTGAAAACCCAGCTCACGCCGTCGAGCAGTTGCACCGCGCCTGACCTGAACGTCACGATGTGCTGCGCCCAGCCGGCGAGCCTGAGCATCGTACTGCCATCAAGATGTTGCGCGGACAACGGAATCGTGCCGAGCCCCAAAATCAGTTGCACCCACAACAACACAAGCAGAACAATGTCGCTGGTCTTCGACGTCGCGCGAATACGCGGATCGCCGAGACGGCGGCGCAGCAACAGCGTCACGCCGATCAGCGCGAGCAAGCCGGCAATTCCGCCGGATACCATCGCGACGATCTGCTTCGTGCCCGCGCTGATGAACGGCTCGTACACGAAGTGCGGCGTCAACATGCCGAAGAAGTGCCCGAATAGCAGGAACAGCACGCCGACATGAAACAGATTACTGCCGCAACGCAGCGTGCCGGAGCGCAGTAGCTGCGACGAATCGCTTTTCCACGTGTACTGGTCGCGGTCGTAGCGCAGCAGGCTGCCGACCAGGAATACCGTGACGCAGACATAGGGATAGATGCTGAAGAAGAGCGTGTCGATAGCAGTCATAGCAAGCCTTTCTTGGGCGCAGCAAAAGAAGTGGCGTCGCGCCTAACGAACTGAATGGTTTGGACATCGGGCACGTGATGCGGACCGGTTGACGAGCATCCGCCAAATGCGTCGGGCTCGCGCCATTCGTCATCGATCGCAGGTTCGGCAGGCGCTCGCGCAACGGCATCGGGCGGCTGCACCGGCTCGCCCGCGAGATCCAGCGTCGCCGCCACCGCTGCGGCATAGGGACTGTGCTGACCCACGAGCGCCGCATGAATCGATTGCAACAGATGCGCCATCTCGGCCAGGAACTCGCGCGCCGTATGCTGCGGCTGCATCGCGGCGAATTCGAGAACGACCGGCAGGTAATCCGGCAATTCATCGGCGGTGAGAAACATGCCTTGTTGTGCGTACGTTTGTTGCAGATCGATCAGCGCGGGACCGCGCTCGCGCGAATCGCCGTGCACATGTTCGAATAGATGAAGCGACGTTCGGCGTCCGCGATCGAATGTGTCGACGTAACGCGCTTCGGCTTCCAGCGCGTCGGCGTCTTGCAGAGTGTCGATCAGCGCGACGACGGCTTCACGGCTCTCGTCGGAAAGCGCCCGCTCTGATGACTGCAGCGCAACGCGCAGATCCGGCAAAGCCGCGCGCAGTTCAGCGCCGGGATAGTCCAGTAACGCCGCCAGCACGCGAGCGGCCACATGATGAGCGTCACTATTCATGTCGGCCCGTTTCATACCTGCTCCCTGATCGGAATGGTGCGTCTCTTCTTGCTGCCGAACAGGCTTGTCTCGCCAACGCCATCCGAACATCCGTTGCCGAATGAGAAGCCGCAACTACCCTTCAGGTCATAAAGGTTCTCCGCGTATTCACGATGCGTGCCCGGCACCACAAAGCGGTGCTCGTAGCTTGCGAGCGCCATGACGCGGTACATGTCTTCCACTTCGTCGCGGCTCAAGCCGACCTGCTCGAGCACGGCCAGATTCTCGCAGCCGTCGACATGCTTGCCGCGCTGATACGTGCGCATTGCCAGCATTCGTTCGAGTGCGCGGATCACCGGCGCTTCGTCTCCGGCAGTCAGCAGATTGGCAAGGTACTTGACCGGAATACGCAGTTGCGTGACGTCGGGTATTTCGCCGTTCGCGCTTATATGTCCTTCGCTTGCCGCGGTGGTGATCGGCGACAGAGGCGGCACGTACCAGACCATCGGCAGCGTGCGGTATTCCGGGTGCAAGGGCAACGCGACTTTCCACTCCATCGCCATCTTGTAGACGGGGCTTTTCTTCGCCGCTTCCAGCCATGCGTCGGGAATGCCGTCGGCGCGCGCCTGGGCAATTACGCGCGGATCGTGTGGATCGAGAAACACGTCGAGTTGCGCCTGATACAGGTCAGTCTCATGTTCTACCGACGCCGCCTTTTCAATTTCGTCCGCGTCGTATAACAGCACACCGAGATAACGAATGCGCCCGACGCAGGTTTCCGAACACACCGTTGGCTGACCGCTTTCAATTCGCGGATAGCAGAAGATGCACTTCTCCGCCTTGCCGGACTTCCAGTTGTAATAGATCTTCTTATACGGACATCCCGACACGCACATGCGCCATCCGCGGCATTTGTCCTGGTCGATCAATACGATGCCGTCTTCCTCGCGCTTATAAATTGAGCCCGAAGGACAACTCGCGACGCACGCCGGATTCAGGCAATGCTCACACAAGCGCGGCAAATACATCATGAAGGTGTTCTCGAACTGACCGTAGATGTCCTTCTGCACGTCGTCAAAGTTCTTGTCCTTACTGCGCTTCTCGAACTCGCCGCCGAGAATCTCCTCCCAGTTCGGCCCCCACTCGATCTTTTGCATCCGCTTGCCTGTCAGCAGGCTGCGCGGTCGCGCGACAGGCGGCGCCTTGCTTTCCGGCGCGGACTGCAAGTGCTCGTAGTCGAACGTGAACGGCTCGTAATAGTCGTCGATTTGCGGCAGATTTGGATTCGCAAAGAGCCGCGACAGCACCTTGAGCCGGCTGCCCTGCCGCGGTTCGATCGAACCGTCCGGATTGCGTTTCCAGCCGCCGTTCCATTTGTCCTGGTTCTCCCACTGCTTCGGATAGCCAATGCCCGGCTTCGTTTCCACGTTATTGAACCACGCGTATTCGACGCCCTCGCGGCTCGTCCAGACGTTCTTGCACGTCACCGAACACGTATGGCAGCCGATGCACTTGTCGAGGTTGAGCACCATGCCGATCTGTGCGCGAATTTTCATGTGCGATCTCCGTGTGTCGCGATAACCGGTTCGTCGTCGAGCCAGTCGACTTTTGCCATCTTGCGCACGACAACGAATTCGTCGCGATTCGTGCCGATGGTCCCGTAGTAGTTAAAGCCGTAGCTAAGCTGCGCATAGCCGCCGATCATATGCGTGGGCTTGAGCACAATGCGCGTGACCGAGTTGTGAATGCCGCCGCGTGTTCCGGTTATTTCAGAACCGGGTACATTCACGATCTTCTCCTGCGCGTGATACATCATCACCATGCCGGGATTCACGCGTTGACTCACTACCGCACGCGCGGCAATCGCGCCATTGATGTTGAACAGTTCGACCCAGTCGTTATCTTCGATGCCAGCCCTTTTAGCGTCGTCTTCGCTGAGCCAGATCACCGGGCCGCCGCGATTGAGCGTGAGCATGAGAAGGTTGTCGGCATACGTGCTGTGAATGCCCCATTTCTGATGCGGTGTAATGAAATTGAGCGCGATCTCCGTGTGCCCATTCGGCTTGCGGCCATGCATCGGCGACGCGGCTTTCAGGTCGACCGGCGGACGATAACTCACGAAGCTCTCGCCGAATTCGCGCATCCACGGATGATCCTGATAGAACTGCTGGCGGCCCGTCAGCGTGCGCCACGGAATCAGTTCATGCACGTTGGTATAGCCGGCCGTGTACGACACTTTCTCGCTTTCCACACCGCTCCACGTTGGCGAAGAAATGATCTTGCGCGGCTGCGCCTGAACATCGCGATAACGAATCTTCTCGTCCTCGCGATGCAGCGCGAGATGCGCATGATGGCGGCCTGTAATCTTCGAGAGCGCGTCCCACGCTTTCGCCGCGACATGGCCATTCGTTTCGGGCGCAAGCATCAGCACGACTTCGCATGCGTCAATATCGCTGTCGATCTTCACGAGTCCGCGCGTCGCGCCTTCTTCATTGACGGTGCCGTTGAGTTCGGCGAGTTGCGCGGTCTCCGTGCCGGTCTGCCACGCAATGCCCTTGCCGCCGTTGCCGAGCTTGTCCATCAGCGGGCCAAGAGCCGTGAAGCGGCGGTATACGTTCGGATAATCGCGTTCGACCACGCTCACCTGCGGCGCGGTCTTGCCGGGTACGAGTTCACACTCGCCGCGTTTCCAGTCGCGCACATCGTACGGTTGCGCGAGTTCGGCGGGCGTGTCGTGCATTAGCGGCGTGAGCACGACTTCTTTCTCGACGCCGAGATGACCGATGCAGACTTCGCTAAAAGCCTTTGCAAAGCCTTTATAGATCTCCCAGTCGCTGCGCGCCTGCCATGCCGGATCGACTGCGCTCGACAGCGGATGAATGAACGGATGCATGTCGCTCGTATTCAAATCGTTCTTTTCGTACCACGTCGCGGTCGGCAGCACGATGTCCGAATAGAGACACGTCGTGCTCATCCGGAAGTCGAGCGTGACGAGCAGATCGAGTTTGCCTTCCGGCGCCGTGTCGTGCCATGTGACTTCGCGCGGCTTTGCATCGTCCTCGCCGAGATCGCGGCCTTGCACGCCGTGAGTCGTGCCGAGCAGATGCTTGAGGAAGTACTCGTGCCCCTTGCCCGACGAGCCAAGCAAATTGGAACGCCACACGAACATGTTGCGCGGCCAGTTGTCCGGATGATCCGGGTCCTCGCAACTCATCTTCAGCGTGCCGTCTTTCAGCCTTCGCGCGACATAGGCTTTTGCATCGATGCCTGCTGCCTGTGCGTCGCGCGCCACCTGCAATGGATTGGTCTGCAATTGCGGCGCCGACGGCAACCAGCCCATGCGTTCGGCGCGCACGTTATAGTCGATTAACGAGCCGCCGTCGTGCGCGCGATCCGCGAGCGGCGAACGAATTTCTTCGACGCCGAGTTTTTCATAGCGCCATTGATCCGTATGCGCGTAGAAGAAGCTGGTGGAATTCATCTGCCGCGGCGGACGAATCCAGTCGAGTGCAAAAGCGAGCGGCGTCCAGCCCGTTTGTGGACGCAGCTTCTCCTGACCGACGTAGTGCGCCCAGCCCCCGCCGCTTTGACCGATGCAGCCGCACAGCATCAGCATGTTGATCACGCCGCGATAATTCATATCGCTGTGATACCAGTGATTCATTGCGGCGCCGATAATCACCATCGACTTACCCTGCGTCCGGTCCGCATTGTCCGCAAATTCGCGCGCCACTAAAATGGCCTGCTCGCGCGGCACGCCGGTTATGCGCTCCTGCCACGCAGGCGTATACGGCACGTCGTCGTTGTAATCGCGCGCGCCGCCGAAGCCGCGATTCACGCCGTAGTTAGCGGCCAACAGATCGAACACGGTGGCGACGAGTACTTCGCGGCGCTCGCCGTTCTTGCCGAGTGCAATGCGCGCGACCGGCACCTCGCGCACGAGTACATCGGCGTGTTTGCTTGCGGTGAAATGCGGCGTGTCGATGCCGCCGAAGTACGGAAAGCCGACCGTGACAACCTCATGCGCTTGCGCGCCGTCTTCCGCGACGGAGAGCTTCAGCTTCACTTCTGCGCCATGCCGCGCTTCTTTTGCTTCGAGATTCCAGCGCCCTGCGTCGCCGCGGCCTTCCGCGCCCCAGCGAAAGCCGATCGAACCATTCGGCAACACGAGCTTGCCGTCGACGTTGAACGCGACCGTCTTCCACTCGGGGTTATTGTCCTGGCCGAGCACGCCGTTGAAATCGTCGGCGCGGAGATAGCGGTCCGGCACCATGATGCGGCGGCCGTCGGCCAGCGTCTGCTCTTTTAGTTGCACGAGCAACGGTAGATCGGTATAGCGGCGCGCATAGTCGTCGAAGTACGCGCTGCGCCGCTCGAAATAGAACTCGCGCAGAATTACGTGGCCCATCGCCATCGCGAGCGCGGCGTCGGTGCCCTGGCGCGGGTGCATCCACAGGTCCGCCAGTTTGCTGACTTCCGCATAGTCGGGCGTGACCGCGACGGTCTTCGTGCCGCGATAGCGAACCTCGGTGAAGAAATGCGCGTCGGGCGTGCGCGTCTGCGGCACATTCGAGCCCCACGCAATGATGTAACTCGAGTGTACCAGTCAGCCGATTCCGGCACATCGGTCTGCTCGCCCCACGTTTGCGGACTCGAAGGCGGCAGATCGCAATACCAGTCGTAGAAACTCATGCAGACGCCGCCGATCAGACTCAAATAGCGGCTGCCCGCTGCATAGCTGACCATCGACATCGCCGGAATCGGCGAGAAGCCGATAATGCGATCCGCCCCATGCTTCCTGATCGTATAGACGTTGGCCGCGGCGACGATCTCATTCACTTCGTCCCAGCTAGCACGCACAAAACCACCGAGGCCGCGCTGACTCTGATAGTCGCGACGTTGCGCGTCGTTCTCCACCACCGCCGCCCATGCATCGACGGCACTCATCGCCACCGCACGCGCGGCGCGCCAATGCTTGAGCAGCCGCGCTCGCACGAGCGGATACTTGACGCGGTTCGCGCTATACAGATACCAGCTATAGCTCGCACCGCGCGCGCAGCCGCGCGGCTCGTGATTCGGCAGCTCGGCGCGCGTACGCGGATAATCGGTCTGCTGCGTTTCCCACGCGACGATGCCGCCTTTCACGTGAATCTTCCACGAGCATGAGCCTGTGCAATTCACGCCATGTGTCGAGCGCACCACCTTATCGTGCTCCCAGCGTGCGCGGTACGCGTCTTCCCACGTGCGGTCCTCTCCGGTCGTCACGCCGTGGCCTTGCGCGAAGCGTTGCTTGCGCTGCGAGAAGTATTTAAGTCTGTCGAGAAAGTGGCTCATTGTGTAGGTCCGTTTTCGATTAACACGGCATGCCCGCATTGCGCCGCGCGTAGAACCACCACGTAAGCACAATACACAGCAAATAGAAAACAACGAAGCAGTACAACGCGAGTTCCGGGCCGCCGGTCATCAGAATGGAACTGCCATAACTCTTCGGAATAAAGAACCCGCCGTACGCGCCGATTGCGCCTGCAAAACCAATTGCGGCCGCGCCTTCGGTACTGCCTTCACGTGTCGCATCGGCGAGCGCATTCGCATCGCCCGCGGGCACGCCACACAGGCGCAGATTCGAAAAGATCACCGGAATCATGCGGAACGTCGAACCGTTGCCGATGCCGGTCGTGAGAAAGAGCAGCAGGAACATCGCAAAGAAGCCTGTGAAGCTGCCATCGCGCGGACCCCAGGCGAGCGAGAACGACGAGCCGCCCGTCTTTGGCAGAAAGTACAGAACGCCGACGACCGCGAGCGCCATCACGACGAAATTCCACAGCGTCACGCGCGCGCCGCCGAGCCGGTCCGCGAGCCATCCGCCGAACGGCCTGATGAGTGCACCGACGAACGGCCCAAGCCATGCATACGTCAGCGGATTCACGCCGGGAAACTGGCTCTTGATAAGCAATGGAAAGCCGGCTCCATAGCCGATAAACGAGCCGAAGGTGCCGAGATACAGCGTGCACATCAGCCAGTTATGACGGCTTCTAAAAATGGTCGCCTGCGCAGCGAACGACGCCTTCACATCGGCGAGATCGTTCATTCCGAACCATGCGGCAAGCGTTGAAATGACGATACACGGTACCCAGATAAACGCCGCATTCTGCATCCACACTTGCGACGTGTGCCCGGCCTTGACGAGCGTCTGCGGCTCGCCGCCGAAGATGCCGAGCATGCCCGCCGTTACCACGAGCGGCGACAGGAATTGCACCGCCGACACGCCGAGATTGCCAAGCCCGCCATTCACGCCGAGCGCAGAACCTTTGCGTTCCTTCGGGAAAAAGAAACTGATGTTGGCCATGCTCGAACTGAAGTTGGCGCCGCCGAGGCCGCATAACAGCGCAAGCAGCAGCATCGTCGGATAGCTTGTCGTGTTGTCCTGCACCGCGAAGCCGATACCGATTGCGGGAATCAACAGCGACGCGGTGGAGATCGTGGTCCAGCGCCGCCCGCCGAATATCGGCACCATGAACGAATAGAAGATGCGCAACGTCGCGCCGGACAATGCGGGCGCGGCCGCGAGCCAGAACAGTTGATTGGTCGAATAATTAAATCCAAGCGACGGCAAGCTCACCGCCACCACGCTCCACATTTGCCAGATGACGAAGGCGAAAAAGAGCGCCGGCACCGATATCCATAGATTGAGCTTCGCGACGGCTTCGCCTTCGCGCCGCCAGAATGCTTTATCTTCGGGTGTCCAGATCTTCAGCGTGCGGCCGGCCCGCGCGCGTGCTGTCGAGATATTCATGATTCCGTTTCCGCAGGTTGAGAGCCGACAGTTCGCATAGGCTGTTCCGACGAGACGGGCGGAGTTGCCGCGAGTACGTCTTTCGTGCGAACTTCGGTGAAATACATCCAGATGAGCGAGACCCACACCACGCCGTAAAGCAGCATGAAGGCGCTCGAACGAATGCCGGTGAAGTCGACCAGCAGGCCGAAGAGAATCGGCAGCAGAAAGCCGCCCAGGCCGCCGGCGAGCCCGACGATGCCGGAAATCGTGCCGATGTTGTCCGGGTACTCGTCGCCGATGTACTTGAAGACGCTGGCCTTGCCGAACGCGAATGCGATGCCGAGTACGAACATCAGCACCGTGAAACCGATCACGTTGAGGCCGATGTCGAAGCCTTTAGCGCCGTTCACCGTGGTAATGATCAAATGCGTGCGCGGATAGCTGAGCAGGAACAGGCACACCCAGCTCACCCACATCACCCACCACGTCACGCGGTGCGCGCCATAACGGTCGGAGAGCCAGCCGCCCACCGCGCGCAGCACGCCGCCCGGCAGGGAGAAGCACGCGGCGAGCAGCGCCGCGACGCGAAGATCGAGACCATATTCGCCGACGTAGTACTGCACCATCCACAGAGACAGCGCAACGTAACCGCCGAATACGATGCTGTAGTACTGGCAGTACTTGAGCACCGTCGGGTCTTTCAACGCGCGCAACTGGTCGACGAAACGCACGTTCTGCGAGACCAGATGCGACGGGTCGCTGCTGCTGAGAATCCAGAACACCACGGCCGTGGCCAGCATGATTACCGCGTAGACCTGAGGGACCATCGCCCAGCCGAATGCGACGACGATTGCGGGCGCAACGAACTTGTTCACCGCCGCGCCGGAATTGCCCGCGCCGAAAACACCCATCGCGAGGCCGCGCTTCTCTGGCGGAAACCAGCGCGCCACGTAGGGCGTGCCGACCGAAAACGAGCCGCCCGCAAGGCCGACGAAGAGACCGATCACGAGTAGCTGCCAATAGGCGGTGGCATAGCTCATCAGCCAGATCGCGGGCGCCGTGGCGAGCATCAACGCGGTCATGACAATGCGGCCGCCATAGCGGTCGGTCCAGATGCCGAGCGGCACGCGCACCAGCGAACCGGTGAGCACCGGCAATGCGGCGAGCACGCCGAACTCGGTCTCGTTCAGATGCAGCGAACGGCGCAGCGGAATGCCCACGACGGCGAACATCATCCACACCATGAAGCACACCGTGAATGCGAGCGTGCTGGCGATCAGCACGGACAAGGCGCGCCGGCGAGATGGGCCGTCGGTTGCTGTCGATGTCTGTGTCATGAAACGAACTCCGCTTTTCATGACATCGACTTTGGACTCTCACCGCATTCGCGAACATCCTTCGAATGGAGGGTCTCAGCGCGGCAAAAGAACTACCGCGGACTAACTACTTTTAGGCAAGACGTAGTTCTTTCGAACTATGGGTGGAAGTTGATAGCGTTGAGTTGATGCTATGCAGCCGTAGGCCGACCGATTGCATTGACCGTTGCATACACCGCGGCCTGCACTCGCGAAGTCAGCTTCAGTTTGCGCAGAATGTGCTGGACGTGGATCTTGACCGTCGTTTCCGAAATGGCAAGCGCGCGAGCAATTTCCTTATTGCTCGCGCCGCGCGCGATGTAGGTGAGGATTTCCTGCTCGCGTATCGACAGCGCGGGCTCAGGCTCGGAGCCATGTTGCGCTTCGGGCTTGAGCGTTGCAGGATCATCATCGGTGATTGAACTGGCGTCGCCCTCGCCTGCGTTCGCCATCGCGCGATAGGCTTGCACCAGCTTGCCCGTCATCTCCGGGCTTACGACGGACTCGTCGCGCATGGTACGCACGATCGAATCCGCGAGCGCCTCGGCATCGACCGTTTTCAGCAGATAGCCGCGCGCGCCCGCGCGCAGCGCGGCGCCGAGGTCGCGCTCGTCCTCGCTAACAGTGAGCATCAGAATGCGCGCGTGAGGCGCGGCTTCACGCAGATCGTTCAGTGCGTCCACGCCGTTCACGCCCGGCAGATGATTGTCGAGCAGGATCACGTCGGGTTGCAGCTCGCTCGCGCGGCGTTGCGCTTCGCCTGCGTCGGCAGCTTCGCCGGCCACGCTAAAACGCGCGTCCTGGCCGAGCAGCGCGATCAGGCCACGCCGGAACAACGTGTGATCGTCGACGACGAGCAAGCGGATTGCAGTCATATCGTTCTGCCCTTGTAAACCGGTTGGTTAGTCCGCATACACGTGTCTCCGCGATGCTGCGGCAACGTCAACGTCACACAAGTGCCCTCGCCCGGCACCGATTCGACCACCACCCGCGCGCCGATGCGCGCGGCCCGCTCGCGCATGATGCGCATGCCGACATGCGTCTCGCCGAGCGTATCGCGTGCGGCATCGAAGCCCTGACCGTCGTCGCGTACCTCGAAGCTCCACGCCGGAGTCTGCTGCACCTCAAGCCACACTTCACGCGCGCGAGCATGTTTGCGCACGTTCGACAGCGCTTCCTGCAATACGTGCAGGACTTGCACCTTGACATCGGCGTCGAGCGGCAAGCCATGACCTTGCATCGACAAATGCGTAGTCAGTCCCGTTTGATGCTCGAACTTGCGCAACGTCGTTCGTAATGCGGGCTCCATGTCCTCTGCATTTCCGCGAGTGCGAAAGTGAACCAGCAGTTCGCGGACGTCGCCGGTACTCTCGCGCACGCCTGCATCGAGTTCGTCGACGATTCGTGCAACCGACGCATCCGTATGCGCGGGCAACGCATCGCGCAGCAATTGCACCTGGATTTTTAGGAACGCGAGCGACTGCGCGATCGAGTCGTGCAGTTCGCTCGCGAGCAACGCACGTTCGCCGGAAACCGCCGCTTCGCGCTCGAGCGCCGTGACGCGCAGGTTTTCCATTGCGGTTGCAAGGTGACTCGAGAGCGCGTCGAACAGATCGCGGTCTTGCGCGGACAACGCTATTTCGTCGCTGAAGAAGAGATCGATTTCGCCGAGCGGACGCTGATGCAAAATCACGGGCACCGACACGAGCGTCGCGTAACCGGCGCGCGCGCAGTGGCCGAGAATCGCTGCACCTTCGGCGAGAACCGGAATCACGCGCGCGCCCGGTTCGGTGCGCGGCTCGCCGCATAGACAGCTACGCGAGGTCAGGCACTGCTCGTCTTCGATCATGAAGCGCGGCAAGCCGTCGCTTCCCAATAGCAGATACCGTTCGTTGCCCTCGTCGGACCAGCGGATCGCGACCGAATCGGCTCCCGCAATGCCCCGCATGCGTCGCGCGAAACCGTGCGCCAATACGTCGAGCGTGCTGGCCTCAGCCGCGAACGCGCTGATTTCGTAGAGCGCCGCAAGCCGCGCGCGCTCGGTTTCGAGGCTTGCAGTCTTCTCGCTGACTTTTTGTTCAAGCTCCGCATAAAACTGCTGAAGATTGCGGGCCATGCGGTTAAAGCCGGCCGACAACTGACCGAACTCGTCGTGTGACGCGACTTGCACGCGCATCGAGAAATCGCCCTCCTCGATGCGAGCGAGGCCGCCGGTCAAACGCGACACGGGCTCGAGTACAAGCAGATGGCCGATGTACAGCAGCGCCCATGCACTGCCGATCGCCAGCACGAGCAGCGCAATCTGCACAACGTTGAGAATCGACGTCCAGCGCGCGAGTTGCGCTTCTATCGACGTGTCGAACGCGTCGATCATCTCGACGAAGGTGTTCGCTTCGCGCAGTACGTCGGTGGATGCGGACGATGGCGCGTCGCGCGCCTTCGCCGCATCGATCCAGATGGGCCGCAATGCCTGCCACTGCCGTTGCACGTTAGCAAAACGCGCGCGAGCTTCGTCGTTCCAAGGCACCGACAGCGGACGCGCCGGATCGCCGACGCGCAATAGTTCGAGACTCCTATCGAATTGCGTAGCCAACGCGTCGATGCGCTCGGGCGCTTCGCGCAACATCAGCGCCGCGCGATAAGTCTGCATGCGCATGCGGCCCGCTTCGTTGATGGCGGCCGCGCCGCCGTCCAGTTGCAACGTGATCCACAACGTCACGCCGATGGATGCCAGCGCAAGTGCAAGCAAGGTCGCGACGACGACCGCAAGCTTGGTGGTGAGCGGCCACGAAGAGACGGGGCGCACAAGGCTTCCGACGTCTACCCTATCGGGACATCATATTCATACTGACGTTATGCATGACCCACACCGTCCCGCCGATCAGGAACAGCGCAGCCAATGCCGTATAGGCCAATGCCATGACATTCCAGCGCTGCCCGGCTGACATGTCGATATGCAGAAAGAACACGAGATGCACGACAATCTGCACGAAGGCAAGAACGGAGAGCGCGATCATCGCGGTCTGCGCCGGGAAAGCGCCGTGCATGACAAGCCAGAAAGCAGCCGCGGTCAACACAACCGACAGTACGAAGCCGGCGAGATAACCGCGCAGACTGCCGTGACCTTGATCCACTGAAAGTGATTGCATGTGAGCCATTTACAGCACGCTCCCCAGATAGACGAACGAAAAGACGCAGATCCACACAATGTCGAGGAAGTGCCAGAAGAGACTTAAACACGCGAGACGTGTGAACTGGCGCTCCGACAATCCAGGGCCGCGTAAGATCTGCACCGCGAGCACTGCCATCCATACGAGACCCACGGTGACGTGCAAGCCGTGCGTGCCCACCAGTGTGAAGAACGCCGACAGGAACGCACTGCGGGCCGGCCCGGCGCCCTCGGCGATCAGATGCGAGAACTCGCGCATTTCCAGAGCGAGAAACGCAAGACCGAGCACGAACGTCACCGCGAGCCAGGCGAGTACCGCAGTGGATTTGCCGCGACGCGCGGCAAGCATCGCGAAGCCGTATGTGATGCTGCTCAACAGCAGCGCGGCGGTCTCGACCGCGACGCCGCCGATGTCGAACAGATCCTTGCCCGATGGGCCGCCCGCGAACTGATTCGACATCACGGCGAATACCGCGAAGAGCGAAGCGAACAGCACGCAATCGGTCATCAGATACAGCCAGAAGCCGAACACCGTGTCCGATGAACCGTGATTGCCGTGTCCGCCATCGAGCGAAACGGAGAGTGTATTGTTCGACATGAATCAGGCCTCCACAGCTTCCAGTTCGCGGTTATTCACCGGTGCGGCCGCAGGGCCACGCTTGCTTTCTATTTCCCGCACTTTTTCCGCGGGAATGTAATAGCCGTCGTTATCGCCGAAGCTGCGCACGATCAGCGTCGCGACGATTGCGAGCAGCGCGGCGACCGCCAGCCACGTGATATGCCAGACGCCGGCAAATCCGAGCACGAGGCTGAACATACCGATCAACAAACCGGCACTCGTATTCGACGGCATATGGATGTCGCGATACACCGGCGTTTTCGCGTGGCCGCTCGCGGTTTCCTTCATGTGCGTATAAGCGTCGAGCTCGTGCACTGTCGGAATGATCGCGAAGTTATAGACCGGCGGCGGCGATGACGTCGCCCATTCGAGCGTACGGCCGTCCCAGGGATCGCCCGTCATGTCGCGATACTCGGGCTTGTTGCGGTTCGCGACACTGACCCACACTTGGGCCACCTGAAACACGACGCCGATAGCGATCAACACGACGCCGCACGCGGCGGCAATCAGCCACGGATGCCACGCCGGATTGTCATAGTGATTCAGGCGCCGCGTCATGCCCATGAAACCGAGTACATAGAGCGGCATGAACGAAGCGTAGAACCCCACGAACCAGAACCAGAACGCGCACTTGCCGAGCTTCTCATTGAGCTTGAAACCGAACGCTTTCGGGAACCAGTAGTGGAAACCGGCCAGGTAACCGAACACCACGCCGCCGATGATCGCGTTATGAAAGTGGGCAATCAGAACGAGGCTGTTATGCAATACGAAGTCCACGCCGGGAATCGCCATCATCACGCCGGTCATGCCGCCGATCGTGAATGTAATCATGAAGCCGATCGTCCACAGAACCGGCGCGGAGAACTCCAGCCGTCCGCGATAAATCGTGAACAGCCAGTTGAATATTTTCACGCCAGTTGGAATGGCAATCACCATTGTCATGATGCCGAAAAACGCATTGACGTCCGCGCCGGAACCCATCGTGAAGAAGTGATGCAGCCACACGAGGAATGCGAGCACCATGATCGCGCAGGTTGCATAGACCATCGTCCGGTAACCGAATAGCGGCTTCTTCGAGAACGTCGCAATCACTTCCGAATAGATGCCGAATGCCGGCAGCACGAGGATATAGACTTCAGGATGTCCCCATGCCCAGATCAGATTCAGATACAGCATGGCGTTGCCGCCTGCTTCATTCGTGAAGAAGTGCATGCCCATGTAGCGGTCGAGGCCGAGTAGCGCGAGCGCCACCGTCAGGATCGGGAACGTGGCCATGATCAGCACGTTAGAGCACAGTGCGGTCCACGTGAATACGGGCATTTTCATCAGCGTCATGCCGGGCGCGCGCATCCGCACGATCGTCACGAAGAAGTTGATTGCCGTGATCAGCGTGCCGACGCCGGACAGTTGCAGACTCCATATGTAATAGTCGACGCCGACGCCAGGACTGAACTGCAACTCCGAGAGCGGCGGATACGCGAGCCAACCGACCTGCGCGAACTCACCGACCACGAGCGACAGATTCATCAGGATCGCGCTGATCGCGGTCATCCAGAAACTGAGCGAATTGAGGAACGGGAACGCGACGTCGCGCGCGCCGATTTGCAACGGCACGACGAGATTGAAGAGGCCGACCATTAACGCCATCGCCATGAAGAAGATCATGATGACGCCGTGCGCGGTGAAGATCTGATCGTAGTGATGCGGCGGCAGGTAGCCTGGCGAATGATAGGCGAGTGCAAGCTGCAGGCGCATCATGACTGCATCGACGAAACCGCGCACGAGCATCAGCACGGCAACGACGATGTACATCACGCCGATCTTCTTATGGTCGACGCTGGTCAGCCACTCGTGCCAGAGCCATTTCCATTTGTGAAGGCGGGTCAGTGTCGCGACTACCGCAAGCACCATGACGAGCATCAGTGCGCCCGCGCCCATGATGATGGGCTGATCGAACGGGATCGCGGAGAGTGTCAGATTTCCGAGCATGTGCTAACCCTTTGTGCGGCAATTGCTGTTTTGCGGATCAAGAACATTACCGTTGTTGTACTTCGCAATGATGTTGTTGAAGAGTCTCGAATCGACCGACGAGAAATAGCCGACCGGTTCCTTCTCGCTGGGTTTCGACACCGAGTTGTACTCGTTCATATCGAGCCGGCGCGGCGACGCTTTCGCTTTGTCGACCCATGCGTCGAACTGCGCGGGCGTGACAGCAAGCGTGCGGAACTTCATGTCCGAAAAGCCCTTGCCGCTGAAATTCGCGGAAATGCCGGCGTAATCGCCCGCGTGGTCGGCGATCAGATGCAGCCGCGTTTGCATGCCCGCCATTGCGTAGATCTGGCTTCCGAGTTGCGGAATGAAGAATGAATTCATCACCGAATCGGACGTGATTCTAAAATCGATCGGCGTACCCACGGGTACTGCAAGCTGATTGACCGACGCAACGCCGAGTTCGGGATAGATGAAGAGCCACTTCCAGTCGAGCGCGACGACTTCGACTTTGATCGGCTTGACCGCCGATTCGATCGGCCGGTAAGGGTCCAGTTCGTGCGTGGTGTTCCAGGTCAGAATGCCGAGGAACAGAATGATGAGCGTGGGTACGGTCCACACCACTGTTTCGATCGCGGTGGAGTGCGCCCACTTCGGTGCGTACGTCGCGTTGTGATTGCTCGCGCGATAACGCCAGGCAAACACGATGATCATGACGATCACCGGCACGACGACTAGCAGCATGGCCATTGTCGCCGTACTGATCAGCGACTTCTCCGCCATGCCGATACTGCCTTTCGGATCGAGCAGCTCGAGATTGCTGCACCCCGAAAGGCACGCGGAGAGCCCAGCCCCCAAGGGTATCAATACCCGTTCAAAGGTCTTTTTATTCACCATATCTGCTGATTTCCGTGGACCGATCTGAAACGCTACACAATGTTCTCGCCATGAAGACCAGACCACTACTTCATGCGCTGTGGAATTCTAAGAGTGCGGCGGGATCGGGAACATGATCCTGGACAAGCTACGTGCAGAGGTGGGGTGGGCGGGCGAGTTGGGCGGTGCTGGGGAGGGGGAAGGGAGTGGCCGAGGAACGCGATTGCGAGCAGAAAGCTCGCCGGGATCGCGACGGCGGCACTGACCTTCAAAGAGGTCACGCGCCAGGTTCATGAAGAAGCTCGACGCCGTGGCGCCTGCCTATCAGGCGGACGTGTTGCGCCTGATTTGGCTGCAGCAGGCGGAGACCGCGAAGCGGCGCGGCGCGTCACAAGAAACGTCCGCGAATCGCTGCACAGTCAACAGCCCGTCTTGCGGACATACCTGCCCCGTGCGGGCAACCGTCCCCAACGGCACACGCTCATCCTTTGCGCTTTTGGCGGGTGCAACGGGTAGTCCCGTTGCCGGATCGAGGTTCTTCTCACGGGCCAGTTTTGTGACCAGTTTTTCCGCGGGCTTCTGTGGTGGCTGAGCCGCGTCCTGCTCCTTCTGCCACTGGAACGTGCCGTCCCAAGGAGGCAGCTTCGCTGGCGGCAGCGGGACGATCTGGTCGATGTCTGGCACCTTTGGATTGCGGCCGTCGTTGTTGTTGAGGAATTCCCAGATCAATTCGTAGCGGCTTGACCGCTCGGAGTCCTTCTGCAATCCCACGTAATAAAGCGCGTCAGATGGCTCGGTATCGAATGCATTCTTTAAAAAGGATGCCGATTGAGTGTTTCCAGCCGCCACCCCTATCTGGAATGCCTCGATGGCATCTGGATATAGCTTGTTGGTTGATAAATCTATGCCAAGATAGTTCGCCGCTTTCCCATATTCCTGACCGGATGCACACTCCATCATCTGTCGCGAAATTTCCTGAGCCTTGTCCCGCGGTGAAAGCAGGTCTGCGACGTAATACTGTGCTTCAGGACTGCCAAGGTCAGCCGCCTTGCGGAAATACCGCAACGCCATTTCACTGTCCTGTTTCAACCCGTAGCCGATCTCCAGGTAATGCCCGATGTCGAAGTAGCCACCCGGTACGCCCTTCTGGACCAGCCGCGCGGCAAGGTCAACCGTTTCCTTCGGTGCATCGGGCGAATCGGCCAGCCCCTGTGAAACCAGCAGTTGCAGGTTGTGATTCGCCTTGTAGTGGCCCCAGGCCACTGCGATACGGTAATAACGCGCAACCGCGTTGAAATCCTTTGGTCCATCCTGCTTTTGCAGATAGCGACCGTAACTGAACAGTGCATCGGCTTGCTGATCGAGTGGCGGCAGATGGTCCACTTCGTGAACACAGGTGAATGCAAGGTTGGCGCGCACGGCGCTCATGTCGGGAAGCGAAGCTAACGTGTTCTCCTTATGGGTGCACGCACAGAGCACGGTTAACAGCAGAACAAGCAGGCGTCTCCGGGTCATGGCTCGGTCCGCATAGCTAGATGCAGTCCCATTTGCCCGGGGGCGAGTCTGGGGCAATGGATGAATAAACGGAGCGCACCAGTTACTCCGAGTAAAGCTCGAGCGAAATTTTCCATCTCACTACGCCTGGTCGATGTAAGCCTTGAGAGTCCATTCCCTGTCGCTCCGATACTTGCGCATGCCGAGCAGCCAGTCGAGACCAGGAATGGGACGGGGATCGTTCAGCGCGAGTTGTGGCATCGTCTCGCCTTTCCTGAAGCGGCGCGTCGCATCACAGGAAACGTCCGCGAATCGCTGCACAGTCCACAGCCCGTCTTGCGGACATACCTGCCCCGTGCGGGCAACCGTCCCCAACGGCACACGCTCATCCTTTGCGCTTTTGGCGGGTGCAACGGGTAGTCCCGTTGCCGGATCGAGGTTCTTCTCACGGGCCAGTTTTGTGACCAGCGCTTCGGCGGGCTTCTGTGGCGGCTCAGCCGCGTCCTGCTCCTTCTGCCACTGGAACGTGCCGTCCCAAGGAGGCAGCTTCGCTGGCGGCAGCGGGACGATCTGGTCGATGTCTGGCACCTTTGGATTGCGGCCATCGTTGGCGTCGATGAACTCACCGATTAGCTTGTAACGACGCGAACGCTCGGGATCTTTAGTTTGCCCGAGGTAATAGAGTTCGTCTGAGGGGGTGGTATCGAATCCATGTTGCAAAGCGAAGGCGGACTGTGTGTCACCTGCCGCCACTCCCTTCTGAAATGCAATAATGGCCTCCGAATATAGCTTGTCAGTTTTCAGATCTATGCCGAGATAGTTTGCAGCGTTGCCGTATCCCTGGTTTGTTGCACATCGCGTCATCTGTCGCGAAATTTCAGGAGCCTTGTCCCGCGGCGAAAGCAGGTCTGCGACGTAATACTGTGCTTCAGGACTGCCAAGGTCAGCCGCCTTGCGGAAATACCGCAACGCCATTTCACTGTCCTGTTTCAACCCGTAGCCGATCTCCAGGTAATGCCCGATGTCGAAGTAGCCACCCGGTACGCCCTGCTGGACCAGCTGCGCGGCAAGGTCAACCGTTTCCTTCGGTGCATCGGGCGAGTCGGCCAGCCCTTGCGAAACCAGCAGTTGCAGGTTGTGATTTGCCTTGTAGTGGCCCCAGGCCGCTGCGATACGGTAATAGCGCGCAACTGCATTGAAATCCTTTGGTCCATCCTGCTTTTGCACGTGGCGGCCGTAGCTGAACAGCGCATCGGCCCGCGGATCGAGCGGCGGTAGACGGTCCGCTTCGTGAACACAGGTGAATGCAAGGTTGGCGCGCACGGCGCTCATGTCGGGAAGAGAAGCCATCGGGTTGTCCTTATGGGTACAGGCACAAAGCAGAATGAATAGTGGAACAAGCAGATGCATCCGGTTCATGGGTCAGTCCGCATAGCTGCGGTCACTCGACGTGCGCATGAAGCCGACCAACGAGGCAATGGGTGCCAATCCACTTTTCTGATTTCTCGCATTCTGGTTGACGATATATGTCCACGCTTTAAACGCCGCATCCGGCGAATCCGATGCGCCATCCTTGAAGCCCTTGGTATGCAAATTCCACAGCCGCCTACGCAGTGGCTGCGTCACGGCCATGTTCTCGTGGCAGATGTTTAGTTCGCTGTCGGCTTCCATGCTGCGTATGTTGACGTTCGCCGAACCCAGTGTCATGAACACATCGTCCACCACCATCAGCTTCGCATGCACATACACATAGTCCCATTTCCCCGGGGGCGAGTCGGGGGCAACCAGCGTGCACACATGCACCTTCAGGCCGGGTATGTTGCCGGGCACCACCACCTGCGGTGGCGCTTTCATCTGCTTTTCCAGATCAGCCCGCTTTGCTTTTGCCTGCGTCAGCTTCTGTTGCGATTGCGCAAGGCTTTTCTCGCCCGCCGACGAATCGGCATAACCCGGAATCTGGTATGCGCCACTGATCTCCCGGCTCGCCTGGTTTTGCTGCTCTATCGCCGCCGCGTAATCCTGCTTCAATGCGGCTTGCCGTGCATCTTCGCGTTCGAGTGTCGCCACCCCCGGAAGCTGGTGTGCGCAGCCAAGCGAATCCAGCATCCGGTATGTATTGACTGTCCCAACGCCGATACCTTCGTCGTTGGAATTCGTTACTACGAACAGGTAGATCGACCCGTGTTTGCCCGCGTCCCGTCCGCCACACGTCTGAGCGGAAACAGCCTGCTTGATCTTCTCCGCCAGCGGCACATACCGGAAATACTGATTCTCGATGTAGATGAACTTTGTGGCGTTATTCGCCGCCTGAAGGTACAGCGCCTCAATGTCCTTCTTCCCCTTCTGCGACTGCGTGCGTACGATCTGCGCCATCACCGGGGTGTCGAAGTCGCGGCGCAACTTCAACTGCTTCGCCAGGGGCGCCCGCGTCTGGGTGAGTGTCTGGCCAGTGGCATCGTCCCACGCCTGGCAGAAGTTGAGGTTCAGGTATTCAAGGATGGGACCGCTTACGCGGCTCGACATGTCTTCCCGGGGGTGCTCGCCGTTACGCCCCATTCTCGGATGCATGCGTATATAGCTGTGATCGTCGCGATCCCAGTACGTGTCGAGCATGTTGTGTCCCATGACGAAGCCGACTGCCTGATCGGGCATTTCGTAGTCGACTAGCACCATCTTCTGGTGATGCGTCGGCTCTGTAGCGCCCATGGAGACGCTGTTCTGTGTCGTCGTGTATGCGCTTCGCCGAGAATCCTTGCCATGAAACGCCGTGCGGTATGCGATTTCGGCGCGATTAGTGAAACTGAAATCGCGCGTGGCGAATTCGATGCCTTCAAACGCTTCCTGCGTGGCCGCGAATGGCAACCGACGCATCAGACGCCCCTTTGTGACGTTGCTCAGGTTGGCCCGCCGATACCATTCCAGATCAAATTCGCGCTCAAAGTTCTTCTGGTAGTCCCGAGAAACCATCGACATGCCAGGCATCGACAGGAGCCAGTCCGGCATATATGGCTTGAGCATCGTCGCGACATTGTTCCCCGGCATATTGTTCTCGCTCCACTCTGCAACGTGCAAGTCGTCCATCCAGCAGAGCAATCGCACGCGAACACCATCCGCGCCTTTTCGCGCGAGTAGCTGCCCGATTGGCACCGTGTCGTTGCTGCCACGCCTGAAATACATCGATGGCTGGAAGCCCCAGCAGATGATATCGACACAGCGCTTCGCATTCAGGATCGCGTCATATATCGTTCCAAAGGCTTCTTCACCGTTCACCAACGGTCTGAATGTCGCCGTCGCCGGGTTGTATTCCGTCTTCTGCACAAACCACGGCAGCGTGATAGTCGCGCCTGCGGTGCAGGACAGCGCAATCGGTACGGTAATGGATGGTTGTTGTGTCACGATCAGAAGTCCGTATCAGGATTGAGCAGCTTGTTGTAACCGGTGCGGTGTTCCGCACGATCAACTGCCCCAGGCTGGCCTTCATGAAACGGAATGCCCCGATTGGCGAGCGCTCCGTTATCAGCGTTGCCCCGGTATTGCTCGGCCACGGCAATCGCGTAGCTCACGCCGTTTGCGAGCTTCAGCGTATATTGCCGAGTCGTGGGATGGTGATCGATTTGAAGCAGTCCGGTCTCATCGAATACACCGTGCTTCACCAGCGCGCCGCCAGCGAAAAGCTCGTAGGGCATGCCGGCCGGGATGACCGCTCTCGTCGCCGGAGATGCCGCTGTATTTACCGTCAGCGGCACGGTTGGCATACCGGCCAGCGACGGATGGTTCAGGTCCAGCGGCATGTTCAGCGACGCTTTCCCCTGCTTCTGGACCGTAATGGTCTTGATGAACAGATCGAGCGGGCCGCCCAGCGTGATGCTGCCGTCCTTCAACTGGATGAACGCGCCGCCTGACTCGAGCGTGAGTTCCTTCTTCGCACTGATGCGCACAGTGCCGTTGACGCTCGCCATCGTCAGGTCTTGTGCGGCCAGCAACGACATGGCATCGCTCTGTGCCTGAATTTCGACGGGGCCTTTGGCCGCAAAAATCTTGCTGCCGAGTTGCTGTGCGAACAGTGAGATGTTCTCGCCCGCTGCGACCGTGAAGCGCTTCAGCACGCTCCAGTCGGCGTTCTTGCCGGCCACCGTGCTGATATCGCCCTGCGCCGCGAACTGCACGCCACCACCCGCGACGATACCCGCCGACGCGGGCGTGCTCATCAGCAGTCCCGGCTTCTTCAGGCCGTCGAAATCCTCCTTCATCTGCCGCTGCGCATCGGTGTGGGCCGGCTCAGCTTTCGCGCTGGTGGCCGAACTGGCCAGCACCTTTGCAAGCTCCAGCGCGCTCTCAAGCTGCGCGATAGTTTCCTGCATGTCGAGCTGCTTGCCAGTGGCAGCAGGGCGGTCGTAAGTCGTGACCATCAGACCCTTGCCCGCGCGATTCACCCCATAACCCGATGACCTCAGTTCATAGCCTTCACCCCGGTATTCGAGCTTGCTGTTGACGAGATAACCGAGATTCAGTTGCGACTTGTCCGAGTGTTCCGTACTGAGCTTGATCCCTTCCTGGCCTGCCCAGTCCTCCATGCGCAGCTTGTTGTTCGCCTGCGTGCGGATCATGTTGCGCGAGAGCCAGCGCCGGTCGTTTGTGACGAGATCGCGCGCCTGGCTGTGGTGGTGGAACGCGATGATTTCGGGCTTGTCCGGATCGCCGTCCCGGCAGGTAATCACCGCTTCTGCATCGTCCAGCGCGGGGAAGTGCATGCCGGTTTGCAGCTTGCCCGCGAACGGCTTTGCCAGCCGCAGCGGTACGCTCTCGCCGCCATTCGGCCACGTTTCGAAATCGGAATCGAAACGGACCGTGTAGTGGCCGTTTTTATCGACGTATGCGTAGGTGTATTTGTCCGGGCTCGTCACACGCGCGCTGAGTGTGCCGGTCACTTTGGCCCAGGTTTGCGGCTCGAGCTTGAGCCGGAATCGACGGTCGGCGGGAATCGCCCGGTAGCTGTTCGTATAGGATGCATCGCGCGCGCCGCTATGCGTGACCTCGACGATCAGCTGGCCCTTGGGGGCATCGGGCAAGACGATGTCTGTTTCCAGCACATAGCCCGGTTGCAACGCCAGCAGATTGCTTTCACCTTCATAAACTACCTGCCAGGCGATGGCCGCTTCATGCCGCAATTGCGCTTCCCACTTCGCGCCCGCCTGGTCCAGATGGTGCGTGCCGTAGACGTAGGGCTGGCCGTAGGTCGTGGAATCGTCGGGCGCAACGTTGGACGTGTCGCGAAAACGCTCCCAGGCCTGATGCGGGTTGTAGTCCGCGACCGTGAACGATTGCGGCACGGTCACGGTATGCGTCTTTACCGCCGTTACCGCCTCGACGCCGCCCGCTTCGAGTCCCGCCGCTTCGCGGTAGGGCAGAATGCGTTGCGGACTTTCGTAAATGTAATGGTCGACGTCGTCGCCCACTACAACCTGGTCGCCGTATTCCGTTTCCACGATATAGAAGTACAGGCCCGCCTTCTCTGCGAGCATGTGCACATACGCAAGGTCGCTCATCTGGTGCTGCATGCGCAACAGATGCTTGCGGTACTGCCCGCGCAGACGGAACAGGAATTGATGTTCCCTCAGCCCGTGACCGCGAACGATCGCCGCGATAATCTCGGGCGTGCTCGCGTGCTGGAATATCCGGTTCCGGGTGACGGCCTCGAGCCGCCCGATGCGTGACTTCAGGACAACCTGATACTTGATGAAATCTTTCGTCGTTTGAACCGTCGAAAACCGCGCAATGAAGCCTGAGAATTTCCGGGGTGCACCGTCGTCCGGCACGATCGAAAATGACGCATCGCGGCTGAGGTATTCGGCGCGCGCGAGCGGCTGCGGGTGGGTCAACTCGATGCACACTTCGGTCGGTGCGCCCATCTTTTCGGTTACCGTGAATGACACGACCGAGAGCGCCGCCGCGCTGTCCGTGCCGGGCACGTCGAGAAAATACGCCTGGCGTCCCGTGACGCCCTGCCGTAATGGATCAAACTCTGCCACTCCCTGCCCCCTGAAAAGACCAGCGACGCAGCGTTCAGCTGCCAAACCCGTTAACTGACCATTTAAGTTCAATAAGGTCAACGAATTTAATTCGGGATAGGCGGGGAGCAACAAATCTTGACAGAAGTGCACGGCAAACTATTCGCGACGCACATTTCTGCGGTCATGCAGGGTATCAGTCGGGGGCGTGGCACGCGCAGCCATGCGCACAGCAAGGGAAGGTGGCGGCGTGTTTGATCCTTTCAGAAAAAATCATTCGGGCCGTGCGTGAACCTGCACGTAGCTTCGCGACCTCAGGATGAAGTCCACGCGTTTCGCCCGTCGTCATCGCCGTTTAGCAGCTCAGACAAGTCCGCGGGCTGAATTCGCTGCATCGCCTTTTCAGGCTTCTTGTCGCATCGCGGTCCTTCAGATCGCCCGGTTTGTGCGCCTTGCGTCAGTACCGCCTTACGAAGCAAAGCAACTCCCCTCCCCAGACGATCCTGTTTGCGACGGTCAGTCACGATAAAGACCAAGGATCCACCTTCCCACCTGAAATCACAAAGTGCTTCGCGTCCGATCCCGAAGCAAAGAACCGCCAGTCCTCCTCGTCCGATATTCCGTCAGTGGTGATCGAAATCCGGACATCTCCGGACAAGCCGATGCGCACCATGCCGTTATCCCCGACCTCAATCGTTTGAACCACGGTCGGCCCCTTGTCTACAACCAGGTCGCGGATGCGGTGCGTCATCTCGCGCGTACTCGTTTCAGAAGCCGCGAAATCACGATAGGCTGCCAGGACTGTCGCTCCTCGTTCGATTGTCCAGTCGCATTGAATATGTAGTGACCATGCGCCGACACGTTTTATAGTTTGGCGCTTTGTCGTTATTTCCCGGATCGGCCCGAACTGCAACGTAAGCATGTCCGCTGCGTGTCCCACGCCGCTGACGTTCAGCCCGACGAGGACCAAAAGGCGCTGCTTGATCTGTTCACGCGTATGAATCATCTGAGTCATTAACCACCAGAAAAACCCACTTCAACTACTACCACGCCGCACGACCTCAAACCCCACATCGGTCACCTTGCTCTGCCCCGACCCAGAAAGCCGATCAAGCAGGCACCGCGCGGCCGTGACTCCAATGCGCGTGCCATCGACATGCACCGAAGTAAGTTGCGGCGTCGTCTCCGTCGCGAACTCGAGATCGCCGAATCCGCAGATCGCCAATCGCGACGGCACGCTCAACCCCATTTGCCTCGCCGCGCTCAACGTGCCGATCGCGAGCAGATCCGAGCCGCAAAACACGGCGTCGATATCCGGCGCCTGCTCGATCAAACGAGGCAGCGCCGCCTTGCCGAGCGCCACCGAACTCGGCGGCGCGACGAGTACTTCGGCAATCCCGGATATGCCCGCCTGCGCGAGCCGCTCACGAAAACCGCGGCGACGGGCGAGCGCGCGTTCGTCGTTAGCGGACACGAGCCCTGGCTTGCGCACATTCCTTTGCAGAAAATGCTCGGCGACCGCGACGCCGATCTGGTAATGCGAAAAGCCGACCAGCATGTCGATCGGTCGATCGGTCATGTCCCACGTCTCGACAATCGGAATGCCGACGTTCGCAAGCCGCTCGCGCAGCGAATCGGTATGCGCGACGCCCGTCAGCAGCACGCCTTCGGGACGACGGCTCAGCACTGCGTCGAGCAAAACCTCTTCGCTCGAATCGTCGTAGCCGCTCAGCGCGAGCAGCACCTGGTAGCCGGCGCGCGACATGGTCTCGCTGAATACCTGAATGGTTTCGGAAAACAGCGAGTGCGCGATGGTCGGTACGATCGCCGCGATGAGCCGCGAGCGCGACGACGACAAGCCGCCCGCGAGCCGGTTCGGCACATAGCCGAGCTTTTGCACGACCTGCCGCACGCGTTCCAGCGTTTCCGGCGCGACCGTCTCGGGGCTGTTGAACACGCGCGACACCGTGATCGGCGCGACGCCCGCTTGCGCGGCGACATCGGTGATGCGCAAGCCCTTGGGACCGCCGCGCATGCGCCGGACGGGCGCCGCCGCGTCGGGCAACTCAGCGCCGGCGGCAGCGGGCGGTTCTTTATTCGGCATGGTGGCTGACAGGAGAAGATGGATCGCGCGCGTATTCTAAACCGCGCCCTATCGCAGACGGCTCGGGCACTCGCGCGACATGCATTGAGCGCTGCGCGTCGTGGCTTACTCAGTCACCGCGACCCCGCTTTGCGCGACACGGGCGCCTCGGTCGCGGCGCAAGATGAAAACCGTGACGATAGCGAATACGAGCAGACAGGTCGCGGGAATCATCATCGGCGCCTTCACGCTGCCCGTCGTTTGACGAACCCACGGCACGAGGTTCTGCGCGATGAAGCCGCCGATGTTGCCGAGCGAATTGATCGCGGCAATGCCGGCCGCGGCACGCGCGCCGAACAGGAATTTCGGCGGCAAGGTCCAGAAGCACGGAATCAGCAGATACATGCACGGCGCGCCGAAACACAGCGCGATAAAGCGCAGCGTGTTGGTCGGCAGAAACACGGCGCTCGCGAAACACATCACGCCGAGCAGTGCCGAAACCAGCATTGCGATCAGCGCGCGATTACCGGTGCCGCGCAATTTCGAAGGCAACCATGCAAGTACGATCGTCGCCATCAGCCACGGAATGATGTTGAGCAAACCGTTGGTCGTGTTGCTCACGCCGAAGCCCTTCACGAGCGTCGGCAACCAGTAGCTCACGCCGTAGACGGAAATGGACAGCATCATGTAGTAGAGCGCCATGCCGATCACGCGCGGCTCGGTCAACACGCTCAACAGCGAACCGTGCGTCGCGACGCTCGCCTTGATCTGCGCGCGCTCGGCATCGAGCGTGTTCGTGAGCCACTGCTTCTCGTCGGCGGAAAGAAATTTGGCTTCTTTCGGCGACGACGGCAACAGGAACAGCACCACCACCGTCAACAGCACCGACGGCAGCCCGGTGACGATGAACACGAGTTGCCAGCCGTCCAGCCCCGCGAGCCCGCCCTTGTCCAGCAGCCAGCCGCAAATCGGCGCGCCGACCATATTGCCGAGACTGCTGCCCACCGTGAAATAGCCGAGCATGCGCACGCGATGCCGCGACGGGAACCACAGCGTCAGATAATAGATCACGCCAGGATATAAACCCGCTTCCGATGCGCCGAGCAGAAAACGCAGCACGTAAAACATCGTCGCGTTCTGCGTGAAGGCGAGCAATATCGTCACCACGCCCCACGTCAACATGATGCGCGCCATCCAGCGCGGCGCGCCGTACTTGTGCAGCATCACATTGCTCGGCACTTCGAAAATCAGATAGCCGACGAAGAACAGCGACGCGCCCAGACCATACGCGACCTCGGAAAGTCCGAGGCTGCCGAGCATTTGCAGCTTCGCAAAGCTGATATTGGAGCGGTCGATATAGGCAACCAGATAAAGCAGCCCCAGCAGCGGCATCAAACGCAGGGCAAGGCGGTTGATCAGGCGCGATTCGGCGATGGCCGGTGTCATGGTGCTCACAACGTCTCCTACGGCCGCGTGTTTTGCGCGAGCCTGTTTCCTGCGATGGATCAATCAAGCGTCGTTCGATTCGGCGATGCAGATGCGGATGCAGATGCCATGCCGCTTACGGCCGTTGCGCACGCCATTGCGCGTACGCGGCCAGCGTTTCCTCGTTCGGCGGATAAGTGCCGCGCAATGGCCGCCCTTCTTCGATCCGCGCGGCGATGAATACTTCGAGCTGCTCCTGCTCGGCGGCATCGCGCGCGACATCGGCGGCCATTTCACGCGGCACGATCACCACGCCGTCCACGTCCGCGACGACGATGTCGCCCGGATACACCGCCACGCCGCCGCACGCGATCGGCACGTTCATATCGACCGCATGATGTTTCGCGAGATTGAGCGGCGCGCTCGCGCCCGCGCACCAGATCGGCAAGCCCAGCGCCGCGATGGTGCCGCTGTCGCGCACGGGTCCGTCCGACACCATGCCCGCGACGCCGCGCTTCGCAAGACGCAGCGCGAGAATCGAACCGACCGATGCCACCGATCGCTCGCCGCGGCAGTCCTGCACGAGCACGCTGCCGGCAGGCGCCGTTTCGACGGCCTTGCGCTGAGGATGATCCGGGTCCTGAAACACGCCGACGTGATCGAGGTCTTCGCGCGCCGGGATATTGCGCAGCGTGAACGCGGGACCCACGACATTCGGCGCGCCGGGCGCGGGCTTCACGAGCGGCGCGACGCCTTGCAAGAACACGTTGCGCAAGCCGCGCTTGAAGAGCTGCGTGGTCAAGGTGGCCGTGCTGACGTGCCTCAACTGTTCGAGCGTCGCTTCGCTCACGACGATTTCGGATGCGGTCATGAAGGACTCCGTTTGAATTAGTGGATCTCGGGTTCGCCGCGTTTCGCGTCCGGCGCGCTTTGTGCCGTGTCGTGCGAAGCCGCCGCCTTCAGCGGCTCTTCGAGAAAGTCGAAGTCGCAGCCTTTATTCGCCTGCAACACATGCAACTGATGCATCACGCCGAAGCCGCGCTCGAATGGCAGTTTCGGCGGCTGCCACGCTGCTTTGCGCGCGGCGAGTTCTTCGTCGGTGACATCGAGATGCAAACGCCGCGCGGCCACGTCGAGCTCGATCATGTCGCCGTCCTTCACGAGCGCAAGCGGGCCGCCGACGAACGACTCGGGCGCCACATGCAGCACGCACGCGCCGTAGCTCGTGCCGCTCATGCGCGCGTCCGAAATGCGCACCATGTCGCGCACGCCCTGCTTCAGGAGTTTTTGCGGAATCGGCAGTTGGCCCCATTCGGGCATGCCCGGCGCGCCGACCGGCCCCGCGTGCTGAAGGACGATCACCGAATCGGCGCTCACGTCGAGCTCTTCCATGTCGATGCGCGCCGCCATGTCCGTATAGTCCTTGAACACCACGGCGGGACCGCGATGCTTGAGCAGATGCACTTCCATCGCGGCCGGTTTGATCACCGCTCCGTCGGGGGCGAGATTGCCGGTCAGCACGGCGAGGCCGTCGCTTGCCACGACGGGATTGCTGCGTCGGCGGATCACGTCGTCGTTGAATATTTCGGCACCCGAAATGTTTTCTCCGAGCGTCGCGCCGTTGACCGTCAGTTGCGAGCCGTCTATCAGATCGCCCAGTTCCACCAGCAGCGCGCGCAAGCCGCCCGCGTAAAAGAAGTCTTCCATCAGGTACTGACCCGACGGCCGCAGATTGCCGATCACAGGCGTGATACGCGACAGTTCGTCGAAGCGCGCGGTCGTCAGGTCGATGCCGGCGCGACGCGCCACGGCCACCAGATGCACAATCGCATTGGTCGACCCCGACATCGCGAGCACGGTGGTGACGGCGTTATCGAATGATTTCGCGGTGAGAATGTCCGACGGCTTGAGGTCGGTCCACACCATCTCGACGATGCGCTGCCCGGTCAGCGACGCGAACTGCGCATGCCGCGAGTCGACGGCGGGAATCGACGAAAAGCCCGGCAGCGTGAGGCCGAGCGCTTCGGCCGCGCTCGTCATCGTCGAAGCAGTGCCCATCGTCATGCAATGGCCAGGCGAGCGCGCGATGCCGCTCTCGATGCCCTTCCACTCGTCCTCGGTGATGTTGCCCGCGCGCAGTTCGGCCCAGTATTTCCAGGTGTCCGAACCGCTGCCGAGCGTGCGGCCATTCCAGTTGCCGCGCAGCATCGGACCGGCCGGCAGAAAGATCGCCGGCAGGTTCATGCTGATCGCGCCCATCAGCAGGCCAGGCGTGGTCTTGTCGCAGCCGCCCATCAGCACGCAGCCGTCGAACGGATACGACTTCAGGATTTCCTCCGTCTCCATCGCGAGGAAATTGCGGTACAGCATCGTGGTCGGTTTCTGGAACGGCTCGGCCAAAGTCATTACCGGCATCTCGACCGGAAAGCCGCCGGCTTGCCAGATGCCGCGCTTCACTTCCTCGACGCGCTGCTTGAAATGCGTATGGCACGAGTTGATCTCGCTCCACGTATTGACGACGGCGATCACCGGCTTGCCCATGTAATCGGACGCGTGATAGCCCATTTGCGCCGTGCGCGAGCGATGACCGAACGAGCGAAGGTCATTCACGCCATACCAGCGATAACTGCGCAACTGCTCGGATGTTTTGCGGTTCGCCACTGATGTCTCCATGGTATCGCTACCATCCCGCCACAAGGCTTGGTCGCGGGACGGCGCTGTCGTGATAGACGCGATGGTAGCGATACCATCCGGCGCTGTCGCTCAGGGATATTACCGACGAGGCTCCTGCGTCCGCGATTGACGGCACGAGGCGATCGGACTAGCATTGTTCCATCCAACGATTATTGGTTCTATCTAATAGAACAAACACCGGAGCGAATCATGGCCCGCAGCAGCGAGACGGCGCGCACGCCGCAAGGCGTCACCTCAAGCGGCATCGACGTGCTGGACCGCGCGGCGTCGATCCTTTTTGCGTTTCGCCGCAATGACGAACCGCTCACGCTGACGCAGCTTTCCGAACGCACGGGGCTGTACAAGAGCACGCTGTCGCGGCTCGCGCAGGCGCTGTGTCATCACCAGCTTCTGATTCGCCGCGACGACGGGCGCTACTGGATCGGCTCGGCCGCGATGCACCTGAGCGCGGTCTATGAAGCCGGCTTCGATCTGCGCGACATCCTGCTGCCCGCGATGAAGGAATTGAGCGAGGAAACCGGCGAGGCCGTTTCGTTTCATGTGCGCGAGCGCGATCACCGCGTGTGCCTCTATCGCATCGCGTCGCGCCACTCGATCCGCGCCGAAGTGCAGCAAGGCGACACGCAACCGCTCGAACGCGGCGCGGGCGGCCGCGTGCTGCTCGCGTTCGCCGGCGAACCCGGCGAGCCGTACGAGACCGTGCGCTCGCGCTACGCGTATCTGTCGATGGGCGAACGCGACCGCGAAACCTCGGGCATATCGGCGCCCGTGTTCCGCGTCGGCCAGGAACTCGTCGGCGCGCTCGGCATCGTCGGACCCTCCGCGCGCATGGGCATGGAGGAGATGGAGCGCTATCGCCCGCGCCTGCTGGAATTCGCCGCGCGCGTGACGAAGGCGTTGGGCGGCGACGCGGAGCCTTTGCTCGCGGCGGCGTCGGCTACAGAAACCGCGTCGCGCTGACGCCACATCACACCGCATTTTAATTCGGACTACTTGCATGATCATCGACATTCACGGTCACTACACGACCGCACCGAAAGCGCTTGAAACATGGCGCAATCGCCAGATCGCCGCGCTCGGCAATCCCACTGACGCGCCCAGCCCGTCCGAACTGCAAATCAGCGACGACGAACTGCGCGAGTCAATCGAAACCAACCAGTTGCGTCTGATGCGCGAACGCGGCCTCGACCTCACCGTCTTCAGCCCGCGCGCGAGCTTCATGGCGCATCACATCGGCGACTTCAACGTGTCGAGCACATGGGCCGCGATCTGCAACGAACTGTGTTATCGCGTGAGCCAGTTGTTTCCCGAGAACTTCGTTCCGGCTGCGATGCTGCCGCAAAGCCCCGGCGTGGACGTCGCCACCTGCATTCCCGAACTCGTGAAGTGCGTTGAGCAGTACGGCAATGTCGCGATCAATCTGAACCCCGATCCATCGGGCGGACACTGGACGAGCCCGCCGCTCTCCGACCGCTACTGGTATCCGATCTACGAGAAGATGGTCGAGTACGACATTCCCGCGATGGTCCATGTCAGCACGAGTTGCAACGCCTGCTTTCACACCACCGGCGCACATTACCTGAACGCGGACACCACCGCGTTCATGCAATGCCTCACGTCCGATCTGTTCCGCGACTTCCCCACGCTCAGGTTCGTGATTCCTCACGGCGGCGGCGCAGTGCCCTATCACTGGGGACGTTTCCGCGGCCTTGCACAGGAAATGAAAAAGCCGCTGCTCGAAGAGCATTTGTTGAAGAACATTTTCTTCGACACCTGCGTCTATCACCAGCCGGGCATCGACCTGCTGACGAAAGTGATTCCCGTCGACAACATTCTCTTTGCCAGCGAAATGATCGGCGCGGTGCGCGGCATCGATCCGCAAACCGGCCACTATTTCGACGATACGAAGCGCTATGTCGAAGCGGCGGAGATGAATCCGCAACAGCGCGACAAGATCTATGAAGGCAACGCGCGGCGCGTCTATCCGCGCCTCGATGCCGCACTCAAAGCACAAGGACGTTGAACATGTTTGAACTCGGCGTGGTTTATCGCAACATCGCGCGCGCGGATAGCCGCGTCGCGGAAGGACTCGGCGCGCTCGGCAGCGCAACCGTTCACGAAGCCATGGGGCGCGTCGGCCTGATGAAGCCGTACATGCGCCCGATCTATACCGGCGGGCACGCATCGGGCACCGCCGTCACGGTGCTGCTGCATCCCGGCGACAACTGGATGCTGCACGTCGCGGCCGAACAGATTCAACCGGGCGATGTGGTCGTGGCCGCCGTCACCGCCGACTGCACCGACGGCTATTTCGGCGACCTGCTCGCAACGAGTTTCCAGGCGCGCGGCGCGCGGGCGCTCATCATCGATGCAGGCGTGCGCGACGTGACCGTGCTCACCGACATGGGCTTCCCTGTGTGGAGCAAGGCGATCTCGGCGAAGGGCACGATCAAGGCGACGCTCGGCTCGGTGAATATTCCGGTGGTCTGCGCGGGCGCACTGGTGACGCCGGGCGATGTGATCGTCGCCGATCACGACGGCGTGGCCGTGGTGCCGTCGGCGCAAGCGCAAGAGACGCTCGACAAGGCCAGCGCGCGCGAAGCAAACGAAGCGCAAAAGCGCGCGAAGCTCGCCTCCGGCGTGCTGGGCCTCGACATGTATCAGATGCGCGAGCCGTTGCGGCAACTGGGGCTGCGCTACATCGACTGAGTGTGAAGCGCGATGCCGATCGGTCAGGCCGCACGCCTCATCGTGCCGGCGTGACCGCGGACACCGCTGCGCGCACAAACGTGAGCAGCGGTTCGCTCGCCCACGTGCCGACCATCAGTTCAGGATCCTTCTGCAGCGCGTGACGGAATTTCATGTGCGTAGCGGGATCGTCGCCTGCGTAGCTGCGGAACAACTCGAGCCAACGCAAGGCCAGATCGCGGCCCTGCTGCGAATCGGGTGCGATGCCGGCGTCGATTGCATCGCGGACGTCCGCCATCAATTGCGGCCACTCCATCGCGCGAGTGCCGTAATGCGCGCGCATGAAACGCGTCTCCTCTGGCGTCAGGTAGCGCTCGTAGATCCGCATCTTCGTTTCGGAAAACGCGCGCAGCACGTAATCGCGCAAAGGTGTCGAGATGCCGAGCGTCGCCTGCATCGAAGGCTCGTTGTCGTGCATCACATTGAGTTTCGCGAGAAGCCGCGGGTCGCCGCCGGTATCGCGCACCAGCAGCGTCATCCAGCGAACCGACAGCGCGCGCGGCGTCTCTTCTTCAGGCGGCACGCCCGCGTCCATCTGCGCGCGGACTTCGGCAACCAGATCGGCCCACTCCGGGTCCGGCGCCTGTGTCTTGCGATACATCGGCAGGCGCGCCAGTTCGTCTTCGGTAAAGTATTTGTCGTACATGGTCATCAACTCCAACGTGGAAAGCCAGTCGGAGAGGTCGGGTTCGTTGCCCGCATGCAGCGTATCCTGCAGCGCTTGCAGCCGTTCGCGCAGCCGCGCCGCCTCTGCAATCTGCTGATCGAGCATCGCGATCTGCCGCGCGACGATTGTCGCAAGCGGTGCATCCGGCGCGCGCATATAGCCGCAGATGTCGGCAAGACTCAGGCCGAAACGGCGCAATGCCTGAATACGATGCAGCCGCGCGATGTCGCTGCGGTCGTACAGACGATAGCCGTTGCCGGCACGCGCTGAAGGTTTGAGCAGGCCAATCGCATCATAGTGATGAAGCGTGCGCACGGTCAGTCCGCTGCGCCTCGCCAGTTCTCCCACCTTCAATAACATTCGACCTCCCTCCGTTACACGCGTTAGAGACTAAGGCCTCACGCTACGTCAGGGTCAAGCGGTGTGTCTAGTGGGCGCGGGGCCGTCGATAGAAAAAGGGGAATGCGCCGCCATGCAATTGCGGCGCGTTGGCATCGTTCGGCGTCGCGCTCAATTGTCCGGATGACTCGCGACGGCGCTCACGAACGCGCTATACGTCTGATTGACCACCACGCCGTCGATCATCACGCCATACGTGGTGTTGCCGCTATCGAGCTCGTAGTACATCGTCGACTGGATGTTCTTTGTCTTTCTCGCCTGATAGTAGCTCGCGTAGCGTGCGCTGATGTAATCCGCGCGATAGGCCACCGTCTTTTCGGGTCCGGTATTCCACTCCGTCAGCAAAAACGGCTTGCCGTAGCGCGCTTTGCAGTAAGTCGGCAGATCGAAGCCGGGACCCGAACCGTCCGAACCGATGTCGAAGATGTCGCCGTAGATCTCGTAGTTGTGCCACGTCGTCATGTCCCAGCGCACGGTCGGGTAGCCGCTCGTGCCGTCCGGTTGCGTGCCGTCCCACAATGCGTCGGCGGCGCCGACGTCCGCGACGCAGAAGTTGATCCCGCATTTCGCCGCGGGCTGCGCGGACTTCACGCCATCCATCATGCCGCGCATCAGGCCGCGCATGATCGGCCAGTTCGCGTTGCTGAAGTCGACCGCCTTCGTGCCGGCATTGGTCGAGTCGAGAATGATCGCGGGATCGCGAGTCAATTCGTTGCCGCACTCGTACATGACCACGCCGTATGGCGCGAGCGCGCCGGCGACTGTCACGCCGCACGAATGCCCCCGCGCATAAGCCGCCGATTCGCTCGCGAGCAGCGCGCCGTTGGCGTCGCGCATGCCGATCTGGATCACCACGAACAGCGTGAGCCCCGCCGCCTGGAAAGCCTGCGCGAGTCTGACGACGGCCGTGAGTTCGGTGGGGTCGTCGGTGACGCCGACGCGATATGTCGAGCAGCCCATGTTCTGCATGATCGACACGACCTGCGCGGGCGTGTAGCGATAGTCGTAGTGTCCGTTGATGCCATGGAACATGCCGCTAGCGGCCGCCACCGGAATACGTGGATCGGCGCACGGCAGCCATTGGTCGATATCGTTGCACACGTAGAACTGCGCGCCCGCTGCGCGGCACCACAGCTTGCCGCCGTACCACAGCAGCAGCGACACGTTGGAGTTCACGCCGACCGCGGCGTTGTTGCGCAGAACGACGCCGTTCGCGACGGTCCAGATTGCGCCTACTCTATCGATGATGCGCGACGCGCCAGGAATCGTCGTGCCGTCGAGCGACGTGCCGCCGAGGCGCGGATCGGCGCACGCGTACCACGCCGAGCCGCTCCAGCCGTAGAACTGCCCACCCGTGCCCTGGTGATAGATCACGCCGCCGGACCACAGCAGCAAGGACACGCTGAACGTGTTGCCGGCCTTCGCGCCGTTGCGATAGACCGATCCGCCGACGACAGTCCACACCGCCGCCTGATTGTCGATGACCGATGCCGCGGGCGGAATCGCCGTGCCATCCGCCGACGCGAGCGCGGACCCGGATGCGTCGTTATTCGACGTATTCGACGCTCCGTTGTTGCCCTTCGATCCGCTCGACGTTGCGTTGCTCTGCGTGGCCCCGGTGCTGCCGGTCGCCGAGGTCGTGCCTGTGGTCCCTGTGGTGCCTGTAGTGCTTGTGGTTCCCGACGCCGCGCTCGTTGAACTGGACGTCGCGCTGGTCGTCACGCCCGCGCTCGTCCCCTTGCCGTCGCCGCCGCCACCGCCACCGCCGCCGCATGCGCTCAGCACATAACTGCCGCTGACAGCCGTCAGCAAGCCGAGAAACTCACGTCGTTTAACCATGGCAAGACAATCCAACGCCGGGGAGGCCCGGACAAAAATCGGTGAAATCAGAGATGGTTGCGGATGGGGAAAACAGCGCTGCCTTTATTCGTTCGCCATCCTGATCAATCGGCGTTGGGCACCGACGAGGCGATCGTCACGAATAATGGGGCGCGGTCAATTTTCCCGCCGGCTGCTCACTGCAACCCATGCCTGGATGTCGGCAGGAAACGGCCGCTTGCGTAGGGCTCACGCGAAAAAAATTTGAATCTCGCGTGAGCGCCCGCTGCGTGGGAACGATCTGCTTGCCGCAGATGTGAGGAGGAAGGAGAGAGGGAGGCGCTCCGGCTGGCACGCAGCCGGAGCGTATCGACTACGCGCGAACGATACCGCTGAACGGCTTCACCGCAGCCGCGCGGCCGAACAGCGCGCGCGCCGTGTGCTTCGGATCGAGACCGAGTGCTTCGCTCGCGGCACCGGCGATCAGCGCATCGAGCGAAGCGGTCGGCTTGAGGTCGCGAGCCTCATAGAGATCGCGAGGCGCGAGGCCGGGCCAGTCCGCGACGACACGGCCGCCCGCCACCGCGCCGCCCAGCACCATCGCCACCGAGCCCGTGCCGTGGTCGGTGCCTTCGGTGCCGTTCGCGGCCGCAGTCCTGCCGAACTCGGTCGCCACCAGCACGGTGGTTTTGCTCCACGCAGGACCCATGCCGTCGCGCAATGCCGCGAGCATCGTGTCCAGTGCTTTCAACTGATTGGCAAGACGCGCGTTCTGCGCGCTATGCGTGTCCCAGCCGCCGGTCTCGATCATCGCGATGCGCGGACCGTCGTCGCGTGCGAGAAATCCGGCCGCCAGTTTGCCGAGGCTCGCGGGGTCCTGGCGCGCGCCGGCGTCGCCCGCGAGTCCGCGTGCCGTCATCGCGGATTCCCACAAGGGGCGCAACTGCGCGTCGTCGTCATAGAGTTGCGAGACGCGCATCAGCAGATCGTCGGGCGCCGGCGGCAACGCGGACGGCGCGTACGACGTGACGGCCGCCGTGCCACGCAGCGCCATTGGCACGGTGGGCGCAAAGGCGATTGCCGTCTCGCGCGCGGCGGGCAGCAGCGCGGCAAGCCGGTTCAGCCAGCCGTCCTTCACCTGATACGGCGACGAGCTGCCGGTTTCGAGCACGTTCTGTCCGTCGAAATGCGAGCGGTCGCGATACGGCGACGCCACCGCGTGCACGAACAGCGCCTGACGGTCCGCGTACATCGTGGCCATCTGCGTGAGCGCGGGATGCAGCGCAAAGCTGCCGTCGAGCCGGTGAGCGCTCGACGGATCGATTGCGAGCGCGCCGCGCAACTTCGCATAGGCAGGTTCGGCGTAGGGCACGACGATGTTCAGGCCATCGGCCGCGCCGCGCTGAATCACGAACACGAAACGGCGCTCGCTGACCACATTCGCAAACGCGATGCGCGGCGACACGAGAATCGCGCCCGCGCCCGCAGCGGCGACTCGCAGAAATTGACGGCGTGAGGACATGGCGTTCATCTCCGTTGAAAGTCCGGTGAGACCAGCAAAAGCGCAATTGCCGTGGATGCGCTTTCGGCGCGCGCGATCGCCACCGCCCTCGGCGCGCCCAGCGATCCGGCGAGCAGCGCCTGGCCGAGCGAGCGCGCGTCGAGCCGGTCGCCGACGCGCGCCGCGAAGCGCTGTGCGACCTCGACGCGGCGCACGAGCGCATCGGGCGCGGCCCAGCTTGCGGCGACGTCGTCGTAACCGGCGGGCGAACCGGGACGCCATACGGGTTGACCAAGCTGCGTCAACAGAGGCGCGGCCCGCAGATTGCCGAGGTCTTGCCAGCCGAGCCCGCGCATCGACGAAATCGCCCATTCCCATGGCGTCTTGAACTTCACCGCGACGGGCGACCAGGCTTCGTGCATGTCGATCAATGTGCGGTACAGCGTCGGCAGATCGCCGCCGCTCGTCATGAACGCGCTCGCCAGCTTGCCGCTCGCAGCCGCGGGCGGAGTATCGGCGATGAAATGACGGGCCAGCTTGGCGCCGATGTGTTGCGCGGTCGCAGGCGCAGTCGCGAGGTCATGCAGGATCGCGAGCGCCTGGTCCTCGCCGCGCTGATCGTAGCGACGTCCCATGACGGTTCGCGCGCCGGGCTCGTGCAGCGCTTCGCGAAACACGAAGGTGCCGGGCGCGGCGGCAGTCGGCATGGACTGCGCGGGCGGTTTGCCCTGCATGCCGGCGTTGGCAGGATCGGTCGCCACGCTCCAACCCGTCAACGCGCGAGCAAATTCAGTAACGTCGTCCTGGCTATAGCCGCTGCGCGCGCCGAGCGTATGCAACTCCATGATTTCGCGCGCAAGGTTTTCATTGAGGCCGCGCTTGCGCTCGGGATTGCGCGCCGCCGCACGCAGCGCCGCCGTGCTGTCGGGCCCGACCGAACGCGTCTGGTCGAGGAACACCTGCATCGCCGGATGGCGCTCCACCGCCACCAGCATGTCCTCGAAACGGCCCAATACGTGCGGGCGAATCGCCTCCGCTTCGAACGAACCGGCGAGCGCGGCCACAGCGGGTTTTTCCGTCGATACCGCGAAATGGTTCGCCCAGAAATGAACCAGCCGCTCGATGAAAGGCGTCTGCGTGGTCAATGCGCTAAGCACGCGCGCATTCACCGAAGCGCGATACGTGTCGCGTATTTCGACATGCATCGCTTTCCGTTCGGCTTCCTTATCTTTTTTCACCGAGCTTTCCGATGCCGCTTGCTGGCCGCCTTGCGCGTTGCTTTGTTGCGGCGTGTTCCCATCGCCAGGCTTGCGCTGCCGTTGCTGACGCAACTGCATGCGCTGCTGTTCCAGTTCGCTCGACAAGTCAATCGAATCCGGCTGATCGGCCCAGGCAGCAGGCCTCGGCTCATAGTGCTCGAATTGCGCGAGCAGCCACGCCTTCGGGTCGGCGGGCGCTGGGTCGTCGGGGCGCGCGCCGAGGCCGAAACGGTTCAGCGCGATCGCAGCAGTCGTCAGATTGGATGAGGCAGTCATACCGCCCTCTCAGGCATTGAATAGTGCTTGAACGTTGCGCACGCATGCAATCCGTCGCCGCTCGCAAACATTTTTATTCGCTCGAAGGGGCGGCCGGCGATGCAGCGCTCGCCGGACCGGCGCCCTTCGCGCTTGTTTGCGGCTCGCGCCACTGTCCGCGCAAGCGCAGGCTGTCGGCGAACTCCACGCGCTCTTGCGGCGACAACGTCGCGGCGAAATCCGCGACACTGCTTTCCACTTTCGCACGCAGGCCGCTGTCGGCCTCACGCGTGCGAGCCAACGCAGCGTCGAGCGCCGCGCGATCCAGTTGCGGCGCGGCGAGCAGACGCAATACCTCGCGACGCGCTTCGCGCGCCTCGCGCGCAAGCTGCCGGCCGTCGCGGCGTCCATTCCTCAGGCTCTCGGCGAACGCCTTCTGCCGCTCCGCCGACAGCGTCTGTGCGGCAAAACGCAAGGCCCGCTGCTGCGCGGCGAGCGGCGCCGCGGCATCGCGCGCCGCATACCATCGATAAGCGCCGCCCGCGATCGCGCCAAGCAAAAACACATTGAGGACGAGCGACACTACGAGCACGACTTTCCATGACCGGCTGTTCATTCGCCGCTCCAGTCGGCGGACGATCCACCGAAACTCGACGTGAGATAAGAGGATTCATGCACAGGCGGCACCGCTTCCGTCAACACGAAAAACGACACCGCCAACGCGCCGGCCACGCCACCGAGCAGGCCGAGACCGACCGCAGCGCCCGACCACCACCACGCGCGCCGCTGTGGTGTCGCCCGCCGCGCGGGCCGCGCGGGCGCGCTTGCAACGATGCGCTGCTGCAATGAAGTGTCCGGCGGCGGGAGCCGATCCGTCGCGAGCCACGCATCGAGCCCGGCGGCTTCGGCTAGCCATGCTTGCGCCTGCTGACGATGCACACTCGCCCACGCCTGCGCCGCGGCTCGCTCCTGCGGCGGCCAACGCTGTGGATCGGCGCCATAGGCTTCGACGATCTGATGAAATCTTTCGGGCGTCATGACTTGTCCTTGCTAAGGCCGCTGCCGGCCAGTTGAGCGCGCAAATTGCGGCGTGCGCGAGCGAGCAGGCTTTCCAGCGCATCGACGGTGATGCCCATCAGCGCGGCCGCGTCGATGTTCGACATCTCCTGGTAATAGCAGAGCACCAGCGCCTCGCGTTGCCGCACCGGCAGTGCGGCGAGTGCTTCGCGCACGCGCTCGTCGCGAGCCCGCGCTTCGAGCCGCACGTCGGGCAGCGCGGCGGGATCGATGTCGTCGGGCAGTTCGTCGCGTACTTCTTCACGCCGGCCGCGCAGCCGGTCATAGCAAAGGTTCAGCGCGACACGATGAATCCACGTGTCGAATTTCGCCTCGCCTTCGCGCCAACGCGTCGCGTGTTTCCAGATTCGCACGAACACTTCCTGCGCGACGTCCTCCGCTTCCATGCGGTCGCCCAGCATGCGCATGGCCAACGCGAGCAGACGCGGCAGCTTGCGTGCGACGAGCGTGCGCACGGCGGCCGCATCGTGGCGGCCGACCTGCTCGAGCAACTCCGCGTCGGGGTCGCGTTCACTCAAGGCGCGGCGCTCCCGGCATACATGCGATGCAATTCACGTCGGCTTCAACTCTCATGTTCGTTGCGCGTGCAACGGTGGATCGATACGCACGGCAGCCGGGACCGCCACTGTTAATACACGACGACTGCCGGACGATAGTAGACCGGCCGCGCCGGATACACCACGCAGCCGGCCAGCGACGCCGCCAGCAGCATTATCACAAGCGTTTTCATGGCGATTGCCTCACTGGTTACGCGAAGCCGTTCAGGCCCAATGACCTTCGACCCAGCGCCAGTTCGGCCCGCGCTGCACCCAGTGTCCCGGCACCCAGTGATAGCCGACGCGCACCGCCTGCCAGTGACCGGGCACCCACACGTAGCGGCCGTGATGCCAACGCCAGCGGCCCTGATCCCACACGTAGCCCGCGCGAGGCGCCGGCACGACCTCGACGCGCGGCGGCGGCGGCGCGACCGGCGCGATGATCACGGCCTGCGCGAACGCGGGCGCGGAGCCGACGATGGCGCCACCGGCCAAAGCGGCGGCAAGCATGAAAGTCCCAAGGCTTTTTCTCGATGTCATGCTGGTTTCTCCCGTTCGATGTCGAAACATGCCGAAGCATGTCGAAGCACAACGCGGCTTCGTTTTTTCTTGAACGCACCAGCAGCGAAAAATCCGTCGCTGCGCTCGCACAAAAAAACGCGTCAGCGAAATGACAGATGACGTCAAGAAAACGTAGGGATTTAGCGCGCGGCAAACGCCTGCGCTCCGTTGCGTTCAGGCCCAATGATCTGCAAAAAGCGACACCATCACGGCACAAAGTGCTGTGATTATTACAGCGTGTCATCAAAGCGCACTGCTAAGCTGATTCAGCAGACTTCATCCGACGACGCGGATCGTGCAACGGCATCCGCGTTCCGCCGCGCGCGTATCGGACTGACACCGAGGAGGCACACATGTCATTTCGGTTAATACCCCGACCGGTTCAAGGCACTCTTCGGACAGGCATCGCCGCGCGGCATCGTTCAATTGCGCTCGCACTGTGGCTCGCCGGACTTATTCCGGCTTCCGTGGCGATAGCGGCGGGCGTGTTGCCGCAAGGCGGTCAGTATGTCGGCGGCCAGGGTTCGATCAACACCAGCGGCAACAACCTGATCGTCACGCAACCGGGCTCCACGCGCGGCGTGATCGACTGGAACAGCTTCTCGATCGGCAAGGGCAATGCCGTGATGTTTCAGAACGGCTCGGGCGCGACGCTCAATCGCGTGACGGGCGGTTCGCTCTCCGCGATCCTCGGCAAGCTAAGTGCAACGGGCGACGTTTATCTGATCAACCCGCAAGGTATCGTCGTCGGGCCGTCGGGTGTGATCAGCACCGGCGGACGTTTCCTGGCCTCCACACTCGACGTCTGCAATTGCGCGTTCATGAACGGCGGCGCGCTGGCATTCGCAGGCGACTCGAATGCGAGCGTCGTGAATCTCGGCAAGATCAGTTCGACGGGCGGCGACGTATTTCTCATCGCGCGCAACGCAGTAGTCAACGCGGGCACCGTCGAAGCGCCCAACGGAACCGCCGAACTCGGCGTCGGTGCCAACGTGTTGTTGCAGGATTCGTCGAGTGGCAAGCAGCTTTTCGTGCAAACCGGCAGCAAGGGTACGGTTGCGAACGCCGGAGCCTTGCGCGCCGCGCAGATTAATTTGCAAGCCGCGGACGGCAACGTCTACGCACTCGCGGGCGGCGGCACGCGCATACGCGCGACGGGCACGGCGACGCGCGACGGCCACGTGTGGCTTGTCGCCGATACGGGCAGCGTCGCGCAGCGCGGCACGATTGTCGCGTCCAACGCAGATGGCAGCGGCGGCACCGTCGACACGCACGCGCTTAATCTCTCATTCGGCCGCGACGCACGCGTGCTCGCATCGCAGTGGAACGTGACGTCCCCCGTATTCACGATCGACGCAGCCGCCGCGGGTGCGCTTCGCCGCAGTCTCGACGCGGGCACCTCCGTTAACGTGACCACGACAGGCGCAAACGGCGTATCCGGCGATCTGAGCGTCGCCTCGGGTCTGAACTGGAACGGCGCAGCCGCGCTGTCGCTTGCGGCTTATCACGATGTCTCGATTGCATCGGGCGTCACGCTGAAAAACTCGGGCTCCGGCAATCTGACGTTGCGCGCGGACGCGTCGGGCATCGACAACGGCGGCAGCATCGCGAACCACGGCACGCTCGACTGGTCCGCGAGCACCGGCATCGTCAGCGCGCTTTACGACATGACGGGCACCTACAGCCCCGGCACGGTGCTCACCAACAGCGCGTGGACCGCCGCGCCGTTCAGCGGACTGCTGACGCAGGCGACGGCCTACAAGCTCGTCAATTCGCTGAACGACTTGCAGCAGGTATCGGCGGATCTCGCCGGCAACTATGCGCTAGGCAAGGACATTGACGCGAGCGCCACGTCGGGCTTTCCACCGGCGTTCGCCTTTACTTCCATCGGCGACGGCGCCACGCCGTTCTCCGGTCAGTTCGACGGCATGGGTCACGCCATCAGCGGCCTTACCTTGTCGCGCACGGTGCTCGTTACGCCGGGTTCGATCACCGGCGGTCCTGACCAGCGCGCAGCAGGACTCTTCGGCGTGATCGGCACGACGGGTGTCGTGCGCAATGTCAATGTGAACGGAAACATTAGTGATCCGAACGATTATGGATCGTACGGGATACTGGCGGGATTCAACTACGGACTCGTCACCTACGTTCGAACCAGCGGATCGGCATCCGACTTTGGAGGCTACAGCTACGCGTCGAGTACGGGTGGCCTCGTCGGCTATAACTACGGCACGATCACGCGCTCGGGCAGCAGCGTCAATGTATTGGCCGAAGGCACACCGGGCGGTCTCGTGGGCATCAACGCGGGGACGATCAGGCAATCGTATGCGACCGGCGCGGTGACGGCGGAGGCGCATACCGGCGGCGGAGGCGGACTCGCAGGAAGCAACTCGGGCCTCATCTCGCAGTCGTATGCGACGGGTCAGGTCTCGTTCCAGCCGAACTATTGCGGCGGCGGCAACGGCACGGCCTGCACAGATGGCAGCGCCGCCCTGGTCCAACGAAACGACGGCACGATCGAGCAGTCGTTCGCGACCGGCCAGGTGATCCAGAGCATTCAGCCCGCGCTGGGCCCGCCCGCGCTCGGCGTCGCGAGCACCAACAACGGCACGATTGCGGGCGACGTCTACTGGGATACGCAGACCACTCACGCGACGCGCGACGTGTATAGCGGCACTGGCACATCGGCGGCGAAGGGATTGACCACTGCGGAAATGAGCGTGCCGTCGAGCTTCGGTCCCACTTACGACTTCAGCTCAACGGGCGTGTGGGCGATGCCGGCAGGCGCCACGCATCCGGTATTGCGCTGGCAGCTTGCGGAGTGAACAGAGCGCGGCCTTGCATCTCACGCTTGCAGGTAAGGCTCGCCAGTTACCGCAGCGTCATGGTCGATAACGGGAACGCGTCGTTCTTGCAGCGGTCGCGATAGCGCCCCGTCGTGCCCAATCCGGCGCAGATAGCTTCGGTCGAGTTCCGCGATATCGCGGCAACCGAGTAGTCCGAGCGCACGATCGATCTCCGTTTTGAGAATATCGATGGCGCGTTCGACGCCCGGCTGACCGCCCGCGCTCAAACCATAGGTCGTCGCGCGTCCGAGCAGCACCGCGTCGGCACCCAACGCGACCGCTTTCAGAATGTCGGTGCCGCGGCGGAATCCGCCGTCGAGCATCACGCAGAGCCTGCCGCCTGCCTGCTCGACGACCTCGGGCAATACATCCATCGCCGAGACCGCTCCGTCGAGTTGCCGGCCGCCGTGATTCGACAGCACGATACCGTCGACACCCGCACGCACCGCTTCGAGTGCATCGGCCGCGCCGAGCACGCCTTTCACGATCAGCCGATGCGGCCACAAATCGCGCAACCAGCGGATGTCGTCCCACGACAGCGACGGGTCCAGTTGCTGACCAAGCGTGATCGTCGCGCCCTTCACGCTGTTTTGCCCAGGCGGCAACAAGTCGCCGAGATTCGCGAAGCGCGGCATGCCGCTCGGCCACAACACGTTCGCCATCCAGCGCGGATGCCGCAGCACATCGAACTTGTTGCGCCAGTCGAGCTTCAGCGGCTCGACGTAATTGCGCAGATCCCATTCGCGTTTGCCGAACACCGCGCTGTCGGTCGTCACGACGAGCGCTTCGATGCCCGCGGCCTCCGAACGCTGCGCGAGCTTCGCAAGCGATTCGCGCGTGCGGTACATGTAGACCTGCATCCATATGCGGCCGCCCGCACGCCGCACGACGTCTTCGAGCGCGACGGTCGATACGTTGCTCAGTACAAACGGAATGCCGGCCGCCGCCGCCGCGCTCGCCATCTTGACGTCGCCTTCGCGATACATCAGTCCGCTATAGCCGGTCGGGCCGATCATGAACGGCGCGGCGCTGCGCTCGCCGAACAGCGTCACGCTCTGATTGCGCTTTTCGACGTTCACGAGCGTGCGCGGCAGAAAAGCGAGTTCGCGGAACACATCGCGATTGCGGCGCAGCGTCGCCTCGTCTTCGGAACCGCCCTCCACATACTCGAAACAGAAATTCGGCAAGCGCCGGCGCGCCATCGCGCGCAGATCGTCGATGCCATGCGCACGCTTCACGTCGCGGCCTGCATAAAGGCGGCGTTCCAATTCAGTGTCTCCTATCAGCGATTCATGTGGCTATCGGGCTTCAATCGGGTTTCAGTTTGCGTAACGTGCGGGTTCGCGTCACGTCACCACGCCGACTTGCCACGGCACGAATTCGCTTTGCCCGTAGCCATGCAATTCGCTTTTCGTGCGCGTGCCGGACGCGCAATCGAGCATCATCTGGAAGATCGCTTCACCCAGTTCGTCGATGCTCGCGCTGCCGTCGATCACGCCGCCGCAGTTGAGGTCGATGTCGTCCGCCTGACGCTCCCACAGCGTGTTGTTCGTCGCAAACTTCAGCGACGGCGACGGCGCGCAGCCATACGCGGAGCCGCGCCCCGTCGTGAAGCAGATCACGTTCGCACCGGACGCAACCTGGCCCGTCGCTGAGACCGGATCGTAGCCCGGCGAATCCATGAACACGAGACCTTTTGCGGCGACCGGCTGCGCGTATTCGTAGACGTCGACGAGATTCGTCGTGCCGCCCTTCGCGACCGCGCCGAGCGATTTTTCGAGGATCGTCGTGAGGCCGCCCGCCTTGTTGCCGGCCGACGGATTGTTGTCGAGCGCGCCGCCGTTGCGCGCGCAGTAGTCCTGCCACCACGCGATTCGCGCAAGCAGCTTCTCGCCCACAGCGGGGCTCACCGCGCGGCGCGTGAGCAGATGCTCGGCGCCATAGATCTCCGGCGTCTCCGAGAGGATCGCGGTGCCGCCATGCCGCACGACGCGATCGACCGCGGCGCCAAGCGCGGGATTCGCGGAGATGCCCGAGTAACCGTCCGAGCCGCCGCACTGCAAGCCGATGCTGAGATGCGAAGCCGGCACGGGCACACGCTGGATGCGGTTCGCGTCGGCGAGCATTTCCTGCACCATCGCGATGCCGCGCTCGATCGTCTTGCGCGTGCCGCCGCTGTCCTGGATCGTAAAGCTGCGCAGCTTGAGGTCGCTGCTGCCGAGACCGCCGGCCTCGAGCACGCCGTCGATCTGGTTCGTTTCGCAGCCGAGCCCGACGAACAGCACCGACGCGAAGTTCGGATGCACCGCATAGCCCGCGAGCGTGCGGCGCAGAATGCGGATGCCTTCGCCCTGCGTGTCGATGCCGCAGCCGAGGCCGTGCGTCAGCGCGATCACGCCGTCGACGTTCGGATAATCGGCGAGTGCATCGGGATGCACGTCGCGGCGGAAATGATCGGCGATCGCGCGCGCGACCGTCGCCGAGCAATTCACACTCGTCAGGATGCCGATGTAATTGCGCGTCGCAATGCGCCCGTCGCCGCGACGGATGCCCATGAAGTGCGCGGGTTCCTTCACATAAGCGGTCGGGTTGTGCATCGACGCCGAACACATGCTCGCGCGCGAACTCGGACATGCCGAGGTTTTGCACATGAACGTGCTGGCCGCGCGCAATCGCTTCGCGCGCGACGCCGATGATCTGGTTATAGCGCTTGACCGGCTCGCCTTTCGCGATGTCGCGCGTCGCGATCTTGTGGCCGGGCGGTATCAAACCGGTGACCACCAGTTGCTCCGCGTCGATGCGCGTGCCCGGCAGTAGCTGGCGAGTCGCGATGATGACGTCGTCGCCCGGATGCAGACGGATGATCGCGGACGCAACGCTGGCTTGAGTCGACATGAGAAGCCTCGAAAGCAGAATGAATCGGACGGGTCAGACAGTGGAACTCACGCGCTCGCGCTCGTCGTCGCGAGCCGGCTCGATCGACAACGGCTCGATGCGGCCCACGATGACGAGATAGCTGAACGCACCGAGAAAACAGAAACCGCCTGCCACCACGAGCGGAATCGTGAACGAGCCCTTCGTGAGCGCGACCATCGCGCCGGTGAACGTGGTGATGACGATGCCCGCCAGGTTCGACGCGAAGTTCTGAATGCCGCCGATCGACGCGACATGGCCCGGCGTCGGCGCAACGTCGCCTGGCAGCGACCAGATGCTCGCTGCGGCGAACGCGAGGCTGCCGTACGCGATGCCGAAGAACGCGAGCATCAGATACACGTTCTCCGTGAACGCCGACAGCGTGATCACCGACGACAACAGCATGCCGCCGACCATGCACGTCTTGCGCGCCGCGGTCAGGCTCCAGCCGCGCCGGAACAGCGCGTCGGACACATAGCCGCCGAGCCAGCCGCCGGGAATCGCGATCAACGCCGGAATCATGCCGAGCGTGCCGAGCGATTTCAGCGAAAAGCCGCGCGTCTGCACGAGATAGCTCGGAAACCACGTGATGAAGAAATAGATCACGAAGTTCAGGCAGAAGAAGCCGAGCATCATGCCCCACAGCGTGCGGTGGCGAAACAGCGACGCCCACGTGACCTTTTGCTGGCCGCTCGTTTGCGCCGCGCGCGTGGCGTCGTGCGCGCCGTCCAGATCGTCTTGCGACGGGTTGCGATAAATCACGAACCAGCCCGCGATCCACACCGCGCCGAGCAGGCCGGTTAGCACGAAGGCCGCTTTCCAGCCGAGCGCGCTGATGATGAGCGCGACGACCGGAATCGACAGCGCGGAGCCGACGCGCGAACCGCTGTCGAAGATGCTCGTCGCGATGGCGCGCTCACGCGGATGAAACCATTGGCTGACGAGCTTCGCGCACGACGGATACGCACCCGCCTCGCCCACGCCGAGCAGCAGCCGGCAGCCGAACATGCCCGCGACGCTGGTGGTCACCGCGGTCGCGGCGGTAAACAACGACCACCAGCCGACTGCGAGCGGCAACGCAATGCGCGCGCCGACGCGATCGACGAACCAGCCGAACGGCATCTGCATCAACGCGTAGGTCCAGAAAAAGCCGCTCAGAATGAAGCCCATTTCGGCGGGGCCGATGCCCAGCGCCTTTTCGATTTGCGGCGCGGCGACCGCGAGATTCGCACGGTCGATGTAGTTAACGGCGATCGCGAGAAAGCATAGAAAGATCACAACCCAACGCATTTTTTTCATGAAACTGTCTCCTCCTGGGCTGATAGTCAGGTGTTCAGATGATCGGGCGACGTTGCGAGCGCCGCGCGCAGACGCGGCTGCTTCAACTGCAAACGCAGTTCATGCGCCAGATCGATCACCGGTTGAAAGCGGCGTTGCTTCTTCTGCTCGTGATTGCGGGCGATGTCCGCGAGACGATGATCGAGGAACGGATTTTCGAAGCGCTCGCGCACGTCGTCGAGATACGCGCGTGCGTCGTCGCCCTGGCCGAGCGCGTCGAAAACGGGCAGCACCTCGTCGCGCCATAGCGATTCGAGGTCCGCACGCAGCGCCGGATCGCGCATCGCGTGCAATGTGTTTTCCTGCGGATCGCGCGCGTCGACTTTCCAGCGTTCCGCGAGCCACGTGTGGCCGAGATTGAGCAGCAACAGCTTCAGACGCTCGTAGTGCGGCAGATCGTCGGTGACGATCATCGCTTCGTGCTCGCACGGCAGCACCATGCCGTCCTGGCGCTCGATCGCCCACAGTGCGTACGGCTCGGCATAGGCGCCGACCGGCCGGATCGGCTCCGACACGATGCGGTCCACCAGCGAGTTCACCCACACGCAAGTCTCTTCGATATAGCGGATGAATTCGGCCTCGGCATTCCAGCTACGCGCGATGTCGGCGACGAGCGCACGCAGCGTCTCGCCGTTGCGCGATACGAGTTCGCAAGGCAGCAGCGTCAGCGGCGCGGCGCCTGCGTTGAAGCGCGCGTGCAGCAGCACCACGAGCTTCGCCGCGAAGCCGCGCGGCACGCTGGCGTCGCGGCGCAGCAGCTCGGCGGTATCGTCGGAGAAACACTCGTAGCCGCGGTCGCCGGTGTTCGAGATCACGACGCGCGCATCGCGCGCGAAGCGCTCCACCACCGTCGGCCAATCCGTGTTGGCGTTCAATGCTTCGCTGATCGCACGGCAACGCGTCGTCGTATCGATCACTGCTTCGCGGCGCACGCCGCGGATACGCACGTCGTACTCGCCCTGCGCGCGCAATGCGTCGATACGCGCGAGACTTTCCGGATTCGCCGTGGTCTGCACGACGGTCACATGGCCGAGCGCGCGCCCTGCGTCGAGCGCTTCGGACACGAACAGATCCGCATGCGCCTGCAAAAATCGGCTTGTGCCGAATTGAAGAATCGGGTTGGCCATTGTTGGTTACTCCAGGCTCGGCACGCGAGCAGCACGTTAACGACGCGCGCGTCCGGTTTGAGTTTTTAGTGAGTGTGGAAATTCTTCGGCAAAGAGCGCGGCGCAGCGACGCCCGCAGGTTGCATCGCTTCCGGCCTTACCACTTTGCGAAAAATAACGGTAAACTGGCTCACTGGTCAAGCCAATTTGCCGGCTCCCTGGGAAAACCCCGAGCTTCGTCCCGAGCCGCGATTTGCGCCGCTGGCGCTTCGCTCTACAATCGGCGTTCGCCTTACCGGGCTTGATGAAGCTCCACCGCCAGGAAACGTTTTGTGACCACCAGAGCTGCCGACACTCGCCGTCTCTATCTCCAGATCGCGGAAAAGCTGCGCGACCTGATCGCCCAGCCGGACTTCGCGCCGAATGGCCGCTTGCCGCCCGAACGCGCGCTGGCCGAGACGCTCGGCGTGTCGCGGCCGTCGGTGCGCGAAGCGCTCGTTGCGCTGGAGCTCGAAGGGCTCGTCGAAATTCGCATGGGCTCCGGCGTCTATCTGTGCGCGGCGCCGCCCGCGAAAAAAGGCGCGGCGCTTTCACAGGCCGAGCTCGGCGACAGCCTGCTCGACATCATGGGGGCGCGCTGCGTGATCGAAGGCGCGATCGTCGCGAGCGTCGCGCCGTTGTGCAAACCGAAGGACCTCAAGGCGCTGCGTGCGATCTACAAGGAGATGGAGCACGAAGTGGAGGCCGGCAGAATCCCCGTGACGGCCGACCGCGCCTTCCATCTCGCCATCGCGCAGATGTCGGGCAACGAAGTGCTCGTGCGCACCGTCAGTTCGCTATTCGACGCGCGGCATAGTCCGCTGTCGGAAAAGCTGCGCGGCCACTTCGAAAACGAAACGACGTGGCGCGCGGTGCCCGACGAGCATCGCGCGATTCTCGAAGCGCTTGAAGCGCGCGATGCGATCCAGGCGCAAGCGGCGATGTTGCGGCATTTGAAGCTGTCGTTGGAGCGGGTGATTGCGGGTGGGCAGCGCAATAGCTAGCGTGTGAAACGGGGGCGCTGGGTTGAGCGTATCGGTAGTGCTGGCGCATGGCTTGCTCGCGATGAACGCACTAATGCAACCCATAGGAGCACACGATGACGAACACACCATCGAACGACGACGATGATCGGGGCAACCCTTCGAAATCTACCGGGGCTTCCGGCGGCGGCTCATTCGGCAATCAGCGCGGCGCGCCGGTGACCGGCGGCTCGCCCGACAATGGCGAGCGAGGCGATGGCGATGTTCATCCGTCGCGTAATGATGAGGCGCCGGCCGGGCGCGAAAGCGAGATCCCGACGCAACGCGATACCGGGCACGATACTGAACGCCGGTAATGCGAGCCCTCGGTGAACGAAAGCGCCGTCGGCCTGAATGCAACCATTCGGACCCACCATGACTGAGCCTCGTCTGACATGCCTTGACCAGAACGAATGGGAAAACTGGTTGACGCAAAACGGCGACACGTCGACCGGAATATGGCTGCGCCTTGCCAAAAAGGGAGCCGGGCAGCCAACCTTGACTTACGAAGAGGCGCTGGAGAGCGCTCTTTGTCATGGCTGGATCGACGGCCAAAAACAGGCTGAAAGTGAAGAATACTGGTTGCAACGCTTCACGCGACGATCGGCAAAAAGTATCTGGTCGAAGCTCAACAAAGAGCGGGCCGAAGCGCTGATCGCCGCAGGCAGAATGCTTCCTTCGGGCATGCGGGAAGTCGAGAAAGCCAAAGAGGATGGCCGCTGGGAAGCTGCGTATACGTCGGCCAGCAACTCAGTCGTACCGGACGACCTGCAGGCCGCACTCGCTGCGAATCCCAAGGCCAGCGCCTTCTTTGCGACGCTGAATGGACGAAACCGCTACGCCATCCTGTTTCGGATACAGAACGCCAAAAAACCTGCAACACGAATGCGAAAGATCGAGGAGTTCATCGGCATGCTGAATCGCGGCGAAACCATTCATCCGTAGTCGCGAAGATCGGGACGCGGCGGACACCTGCCAATCAACGATCAACGCAGTTAAACGTTGCTGCGTTCGTCGTCGCCATACCCTTCGAGCATTTGCTGAAACACGTCTGCGTCGCCCATCTGGCCACCCTTGAGCATTAGCTCGACGCCGTCCAGTTCGGCACTGTCGGCATGCACGCGGCACACGGTCACTCCGGCCGGCAGCGGAGCAAGATACGACAGGCCCCATGCGCCCAAGGTCCGCACAGCGATGCTCGAGGTGTCTCCGCCAGCTATGCCGACGCGCTGCAATTTCACTGCGCCAAGCACGTGGTGCAGCAATGACGCACACGCGTGCGCAAGTTGCGGCAGCGCGCCCTGCGTTTCGTACGCGTTCGACCGGCGCCGCGCCGTGAAGGCCAACACATTACTTCCATCGCGCAACGCATCGGCGATTGCGGCCACTTGCGCCATTAGATAGCCGTGTGCCGATTCGCCCGTCATCTGCAGGGGGTCCAGTTCAATGTGGCGATAGGAATGCGCGGCGCGGATCTGCACCTCGGTCAACGGCGACAGACTGCCGGCCAGCACGAATACCGGACCGCGTGCACGAGCCAACCGCTCGCGCTGTGGCACTGCTTCACTGGCCGCCGATTGGCCGAGCGCCGACGCATACGCCTGCGCCACGCTGCTCGCGCCTACCGCAAGCAGCGGCGCGGCACTTCTCACCTGATGCATCAGCAAGCGCCCAATCGCGTGAAGATGCGAATCGTCGAGCACGTCGAACAGCACTGCATCGGGCCGCAAAGCGAGCCGGCCTTGCAGTTCGCTCCGAAGCGCGGTGTCGCCTGCCGCGTAGCAGCGCCAGTCGATGTACTGCACGTTATCCACGCCCTGCCGCCGCAGATGCACGCGCAAATCCGCCTCGTCCATCGGCGTAACGGGATGCCGGCTCATGGTCGGATGACGATCGATCCGATAGATGGACGACTTGTCATCGTCAGCACCCCCCGCTGCATACAACTCACCAAACACGCAATAGCGCCGCAGATTGGGCTGTCCGCCAATCACTGCAACAAGCGGATTCGCGCAATAGTCGCGCAACGTGCGGATCGCCACGCCGATGCTGCCCGTTTGCGGCGCGCTATCGAAAGTCGAGCAGACCTTGTAGTGCATCACGCGCACGCCGAGTTCGGCAAACGCCTGACCGACATTTGTGAGTTCGACCCGCTGCTCATCCGGCGACATCGTACGCGCGGCTCCCGCCACGCCAATCGCATCGAGCGGGCCGAGCTTTCGCAGACGCGCTGCGTCCGGTGGCGCTAACAGCAGCATGGTGCGCAAGCCGGCGCGTGCGAGATGCGCGAGCGTATCGGTCGCGCCGGTGAAATCGTCGCCGTAAAACGCGTATTGCGGGCCGCCGCCGGCCTCGCCGCTACGGCTGTGGTCGTCGTGTGAACTCACTTGCGGCCGCCGAAAAACTCGAGCGCGCGCCGCAGTTCCGGCATGCGCTCCGCGTAGACCGGCACGGGCGTGCGCGCCTCTACCGCGGCCCATGCCTGCCGCACACTCATCACACCGGCTGCGGGGCCATCGGGATGCGCGAGAATGCCGCCGCCCGACATGAACAACAGGTCGGTGGATCGCACTGCATCGAACGTCGCTTGCGCAGTGCCTGCCCACTGTCCCGAAGAAAACGCCGGCAATACCGTGTCATCGCAGCCTGCGGCGAGCGGCGTCGCGCAGTCGCGTGCGGACTCGATGACTTCGTCGTCGCTTTGCGCGAACTTGCCGGCGAGGCCGTGTACATGCATATGATCGACGCCCGCCAGACGCCACAGCGTCTGATAAGCCTGAAACGATATGCCGAGCGACGGATCGCGCGACATCATGCCGTAGCCGTTGCGATGCGCGTGCAGCACCAATGGCGTGGCGCGACGCAGCGTCTGAATAGCGGAAAAGCCGCACCAGTTGATGCTTGCCATCACACACGTGCCGCCCTCGCGCTCCACCAGTTCCGCGTGACGACGCATCGCGTCGAGGTCGTCGGTGATATTGAAGGCGACCATGACCGTGCGGCCGCTGCGTTCCCGATAGCGGCGCACTTCGGACATGACCGCGCGCACGCGTTCCGCGAGCGGCGCATGCGCGGGGTTCGCACTTACTTCGTCATCCTTGATAAAATCGACGCCTGCTTCGCACAGATCGCGTACCAGTGCCGCGGTTTCTTCAGCACTCAGGCCCACGTTCGGTTTGATGATGGTGCCGATCAGCGGCCCGCCGGTTACTTGCGTCAGCGCACGCGTACCCTGCACGCCATGACGCGGAGTTTCAAAGCGCGCACGATAAGACGCCGGCAAACGCAGCGACAATAAGCGCATGCCGGTGACTTCGCCGAGGTCGTACAAATTGCCTGCGACGGTCGCGGCAAGCGTCGGCAAGTTAGCGCCAATATTGGCAAGCGGAAAAGACAGCGTAACGCGCGCGCGCCGCCACGGCCCTCGCGCGCCCTGTCGGGCAAGCCATGAGCTATGAAGACTCGGCTGCGCCGCGGGTTCCATCTCGTCGATGCGCAGCACGCTCGCGCGGCTTCGCGCGCGCAGTGCGTCGGTTTCGTTCGCCACGCGCACGAAAGTGCCGCTCGACTGCTCGCCCGCCATGATCTCAGCGACGCGCGTGGGATCGAGCGGCGTCTCGATCAGATAATCGGCTTCGAGCGAATCGCGATCGCCGCCATGCGGCTGCTGTGCGTCGGTCATAGCGCGTTCAGATCAGGAAAGCGGCGCACCGGCTCACGGCCGTCCCAATCGCGTGAGGCTGCGTAGATCATGTCGAAGAGCTTGCCCTTTGGACCCGCAATCTCCGAGAGCTCAATCACCGTTCCCGGATGATTCTCCGTGTCGAAGTAAACAAAGCGGCCGTTGCGGCCGACTTCGCCGCTCATCGCAACCTTGAAGCCTTGCTGCTGCAAACGCGCGAGGTCGGCGTCGAACGAAGTGGTCCAGTAAGCGTTGTGCTGAAGCCCTGTATTGCCAGCGGTGAGAAAATCGCGGTACATGGAGGGCGCCTCGTTCCTTGTCTGAATCAGTTCGACCTGAAGCGGTCCGGAGTTCGCCAGCGCAACGGAGTTATGGACTTCGTATGATTGCCCGCGATAAGTGTAGTTTTCAATGGGCACACGTTCGTTGTAAAACCACGGTCCCACACCGAGCACGCGGCTCCAGTAATCCATCGCGGCTTCGATATCGCGCACCACGTACCCCGCTTGACGAATCTCGCCAAAGAAACGACTCATGAAAATCTCCCCACGCAGCAAATATTGATAGACGAGCGACTCCCCGGCGCGGCAAAAATGCAGCGCCCGAAGGTCGAACGGATAGACAGCAGTTAGAGAAAGCCGGTTGAGATCCAGGGTATCGCGGCAACGACAATCAGCCCTACGATCAACGCCCCCATATAGCCGACGATAGGACGGATGCCCGCATCGGGACTGACCTTGCTGATCGCGCACGCGGAGTAGTAGCCGACGCCGAACGGCGGCGAAAAGAGACCCACACCCATCGAGAGAATCACCACGATCGCGTAGTGAACTTCATGCACGCCCGCAAGCCGCGCGATTGGAAACAGCAATGGACCGAACAGCACGATCGCCGGAATGCCTTCGAGCACGCTGCCGAGCATCACGAACACGACGATCGACACGGCCAGAAAACCGTATGCGCCGCCGGGCATTGCACCCATCCATTGCGCCAGGTCCTGCGAGAAACCCGATTGCGTGAGGGCCCATGCCATTGCAGTGGCGCAGCCGATAATGAACAGAATCGCGCCCGACAAAGTGGCTGCATCGACAAGCATGCGGGGAAGCCGTCGCCACTCGAAACGGCGATAGATGAGGAGGCCGATCAGCATCGAGTAGGCGATGCCGATGGTCGACACTTCCGTAGCGGTCGCGATGCCCTCGACCACCGCGGCCCGGATGACGAACGGCAACGCCAGCGCGGGCAGCGACACAATAAAGAGCCGGCCTATCTGCCGCTTGCTGAAGCGCTGCGTGCCGCTCAAATCCTCCTTCCGATAGCGCCACCACACGACGACGCACAGAACGAGCGCGAGCACGGCGCCCGGCAACATCCCCGCAGTAAAGAGCGCGGAAATGGAAAGCCCGGTGACGGAGCCAATCGTAATCAGCACGATGCTCGGCGGAATGGTTTCGCTTTGCGCGCCGGTGGTGGCAAGCAGGGCGACGAGGTCGCCCTCGGACGCGCCGCGCTTTTTCATCTCGGGAAACAATACGGGCGCGATGGCCGCCATATCGGCCACTTTGGAACCGGAGATGCCGGACACGAGATACATCGCACCGATCAGCACAAACGACAGCCCGCCGCGCACATGACCGACAAGGCTCGCGAGGAACTGGATCATCGCGCGCGCCATGCCTGTCATCTCGATCAGCAACCCGAGAAAGACGAACAGCGGCACCGCCAGCAGCACGAGATGCGACATGCCTTCGTCCATGCGCCCCACGACCACTTCCAGCGGAGTGTAGGTCGAAAGGCCGAGATAGCCGAACGTGGCGAGTGCGAACGAAAAGCCGATTGGCACGCCGGAGAAGATGCCGATTGCAACCACGCCCACAAAGAAGATGATCAGATTCGCCTTGCCGAGCGTCTGGAACCACGGTCCTGCCCACATCGCCGCTGCGCCGAAAAGCGCCGCGATCACCAGAGCGATAAGGACGTCGCGCATGCGGCAAGTCTGTGCAAGCCGCATCACGCCGACGACCAGCATCAGCGCGGCGCCAATCGGCAATGCAAACGCACGCCACGCATTGCTGATCTGCAAAGCAGGCGTGACGATGGCCGCTTCGCCGGATGCGTAGTTATAGGCGGGCGCAACGAGCAGCGCCAGCAATGCGACCGACGCCGCAATGGCCAGCGTATCGACAAAAGCGCGACGCTCCGCCGATAACCGGCTGACGAGCGCGGTCATACGCATGTGTTCGCCGCGTCGCAATGCGAGTACGGCGCCTAGCATCGCGAGCCAAAGGAACAGGATGCCGGCCAGTTCATCCGACCACACCAGAGGTTGATGCAACGCGTAGCGCGATACCACGCCCGCGAGCATCACCACGATTTCCACAGCAAGCAGCAGCGCCGCGCACACTTCGACGACCGAAATCAGGCCGCGGTCGAGCGCCTTCAGCCAGCGGCGCGGCGTGCTCACCGTCGGCAACGGCACAGTGGCCTGCGCCGCGTTCAATACGTGATTCGACATGCTGCCATCTCCTCGCGGCCGTGCGCCGCGCGTCGTCCGATGCTTGCCCGCGCGGTGTTGCATCAGGCCAGTTTGCCGACCGATTGCTCGAGCAGGTCCCACGCCTCATTGCCGAACTTGCCTTTCCATTGCGCGTAGAAACCCGCTTGACGCAGCGCCGCGCGAAACGAATCAGGCGCGGGCCGGTTGATCGCAAGGCCCTTGCTTTGCAGATCGGCGACCGCCGCGTCGTTGAGCTTGCGCACATCGTCGCGCTGCTTCAGCGCGCACTGATTGAACGCGTCGCTCGCAATGCCTTGAAGGTCTTTCGGCAGACGCTGCCATGCGCGCGGATTCAGTACGAACCAGTAGCCGTCCCACATGTGATTCGTCAGTGAGCAGTACTTCTGCACTTCGTAGAGCTTTGCGACCTGCACGATAGGCAGCGGATTTTCCTGCGCATCGACAATATGTGTTTGCAGCGACGAATACACTTCGCTGAATTGCAAACTGGTCGGTGCGGCGCCGAGCCCCTTGAACATGTCGATGCTGAGCGGGCTCACCGGCACACGAATCTTCAGTCCGCGCATGGTCTGCGCGCTCGTGATCGGTCCGTTGCTGGTGGTCGTCTGACGAAAGCCGTTGTCCCACATCTTTTCAAACGACTCCAGTCCGGCCTTCTGCATCGCCGCGCGCACATAAGCGCCGAGCTTGCCGTCCATCGCGGCCCACACCTGGTTGTAGTCGTTGAACGCAAAGCCGACGGCGTTGATCGCAACCGACGGCGCGAGCGTCGATACGACGAGTGCGGAGGGCGTGAACATCTCAATGCCGCCGCTGCGCACCTGCGCGAGCATGTCCGTATCGCCGCCGAGCTGGTTGTTCGGGAAGATACGGATCTCCATGCGCCCCTTCGACGCCTCGCGGATCTGATTGGCCGCCTCCTGCGCCCGAACGTTCAATGGATGAGTCAGCGGCAGGTTATTGCCGTACTTGAACACGAACTCCGGGCCGGATGCAGCACGCACGATCGCCGGAAAGCCGAGCGCGCCGGCCATCGGCGCGGCGGCTGCGGCACGCAGCAATGCGCGTCTCGCGAGGTTGGTCATTTGAGTGTCTCCTTGCTTATAATTGATGTGACTGACGAATCCATCAAAAAACATCATCACCTGCTGGCAACGCTCCGACTTCCGATCGACTGCGTTGATCTGTCGTGTGATAGCTGCAAGACTAGGCGTGCGCGGCAATCGCTGTCAAACCGCGAACCTGATGGTTTTTGATGGACTTCCAATCTGCGAAGGACGGTTATGGCCGATCCGGTTAACCTCATCACCGCCGCACGTGCCCGCATTCCGGACATCGCGCGCGCTGCGGGCGTCTCCACTGCCACGGTGGACCGTGTGCTCAACCGGCGCGAAGGCGTGCGCGCCGTCACCGCACGGCGTGTGCTGGAGGCGGCCGCGCAACTCGGCTATCTGCTCACACAGGAAGCGCCTGCTGCGGCCGCTTCCAGACCCATGCGCATCGCGTTTCTGCTGCCCGCCGGCACGAATCGCTATCTGCATATGCTGGGCGACTATATCGACTTCGCGCACGATCAATGGAATGCGCTCGACATGAAGTGCCGCGTGCATTACGTCGAAAGTTTCAACCCTAAAGAACTGGCCGACCGTCTGCTGCATTACGGACAACGCGCGGATGGCGTTGTATTCATGGCGCTCGAGCATCCTGTGGTGCGCGATGCAGTCAATGCGCTGGCCGACCAGGGCGTGCCCGCGATCACGCTCATTTCGGATCTGTCGAATGCGCGGCGTCTCGCTTACGTGGGCATCGACAATCGTTCGGCGGGACGCACCGCGGCACTGTTGCTCGGTCGTTTCATGGGTCCTCGGCCGAGCGGAAAGATCGCAATGCTAGCGGGCAGCCTCAACTATCGCGGACATGAAGAACGCGAGATCGGCTTTCTTCATCTGATCGAATCCACCTTTCCGCAAGTGCGCGTTATCGGACTGCGCGAAGGACAGGACGATAGCGAGCGCAACTATATGCAGACGCGCAGGCTGCTCGAGCAGCATCCGGACCTCGCCGGCATTTACAACAGTGGCGGCGGATCGGATGGCGTGGCGCGCGCAATCGTCGAAGCGCGCTCGGAACAGAAGATTCTTTTCGTCGGGCATGGGCTGACGCCGGACACGCGAGCCTTGCTAATCGACGGGACCATGGACGCGTTGATCACGCAGACTCCGCAGGCCATGGTTGGAAACTGTCTGCGTATTTTCCGCAACGTGCGCGACAAGCGCGATGCGATGAGCGACGTGAAGCCGGTGCAGTTCAGCATCGTGCTGCGCGAGAATCTGCCCTGATAGGCGGCCCTCATCCATTCCCCCACCCCCAGTAGTGCCTCAACGCATATCGTCAAAATCCGATATATACTTCGTCCAGTAGCGATGCAGACGTAAGGCAACGCGACGCATCAACGCGCCGCGCGCCTGCTCATTGAAACCGCATGACGGTAGTTGACGAATGAAACGAACCCCCATCGCGCCGGACATGGACGCGATACACAAGGCGCTCGCCAATCCGGTGCGGCGCGAGATTCTTGGCTGGCTGCGCGAGCCGCATGCGCACTTCGCCGATCAGGAACTCCCGCTCGATCACGGCGTATGCGCAGGCAAGATCGACGCGCGCTGCGGGCTCTCGCAGTCCACCGTGTCGGCCCATCTCGCCGCGTTACAGCGCGCGGGACTGGTCACGTCGAAACGTGTGGGGCAATGGGTGTTCTTCAAACGCAACGAGGCCGTTATTCAGGCGTTTCTCGAGCATATGAACTCGAAGCTCTGAGTCGTCCCGCATCGCCGCTTTCCGTCACTTTCTTGTTGTCACGCAACTCTTTTCGGCAAGGCGTCCGCGCCTCCGCCAAAGGTGAATATTTATGCCGACTCTTTTCGATCCGCTGCAAATTGGCGACCTCACGCTGTCGAACCGCATCATCATGGCGCCGCTCACGCGTCAGCGCGCGGAGGAAATCCGCGTGCCGAACGCGCTGATGGCGAAGTACTACGCCGAGCGCGCAACGGCAGGGCTCATTATCAGCGAAGCCACTTCCGTCACGCCGCAGGGCGTGGGTTATGCCGACACGCCGGGCATCTGGTCGCAGGAACAGGTAGAAGGCTGGAAGCTCGTCACGCAGGCCGTGCACGCTGCCGGCGGCAAGATCTTCCTGCAACTGTGGCACGTGGGCCGCATTTCCGATCCGCTGTTCCTGAACGGCGAGTTGCCGGTTGCGCCGAGCGCGATTGCCGCGAAAGGCCACGTGAGCCTCGTGCGCCCCGAGCGTCCGTATGTGACGCCGCGCGCACTCGAACTCGATGAAATCGCGGGCATCGTTCAGGCCTTCCGCAAAGGCGCGGAAAACGCGAAAGCCGCGGGCTTCGACGGCGTTGAAGTGCACGGCGCGAACGGCTATCTGCTCGACCAGTTCCTGCAGGACAGCACCAATCAGCGTACCGACGCCTACGGCGGCCCGATCGAAAATCGCGCGCGTCTGCTGCTCGAAGTCACCGACGCCTGCATCGACGTGTGGGGCGCACAGCGCGTGGGCGTGCATCTCGCGCCGCGCCGCGACTCGCACGACATGGGCGATTCGAATGCCGCGGCAACCTTCGGCTATGTGGCCCGCGAACTCGGCAAGCGCAAGATCGCATTCATCGCCGCGCGCGAAGCGTTGGGCGAAGATCGCCTTGGCCCGCAGTTGAAGAAGGAATTCGGCGGCCCGTACATCGCGAACGAAAAGTTCACGAAGGAAACCGCGCAGCAAGTACTCGACGCAGGCGAAGCCGACGCAGTGGCCTGGGGCCAGTTGTTCATCGCGAATCCCGACCTCGTGCGCCGCTTTGCGACGAACGCGCCGTTGAACAAGCCGGACCCGGCTACGTATTACGCTCGTGGCGAGACGGGTTATGTGGATTATCCGGCGCTGGAGACTGTGGAATAAGCGGTGGAATAAGCGGTAAAGCAAGAAGATTCGCTGCTGCAGACATGTAGCAAAGAGCGGCGGGTGTCATCGGAGGATGTGCAAAACTCCGGCGACGCCCGCCGCTTTTTTGCTCTGCGTCGCGCAAAGCGTGCACGTCAAAAACCGCATCAACCAAGATCGCGTCGCATGAAAACGCGCTTCGATTCATCAAGCCCTCGCGCAATATGCGCATCGCGCCGCGCAATCAGCGCGTCATCAAGCTCGGCTTCTTCGATATCGCGGAAGCCGAGTCGCCGGTAATACGGCGCATTCCACGGCACGTCGCGATACGTCGACAAAACAAGCTGCATGAGCCCGCGCGAACGCCCCAGCTGCACGATTTCTTCGATCAACGCCGCGCCGATGCGCCGCCCCGCATGCGAGGTCAATACGTCGAGTTCCTGAATGTAGATGCGCGCCGGTTGCGGCTCGAACATCAGGAATCCGGCGCGCGTTCCATCGCTATCCACCGCGACGATAATCTCCTGCGCCGCAATCTTGCGCTCGACAACAGAGAGGCTCATCGGCGGCGCATCCGCGATGCCGGTCATGCCGACGCTCGCGAAGCGCGCGCCCGCTTCGAATTCGATCGCGCGAATGGTTTCTGCATCGTCCGCTTTTGCAAAACGGAAACTGACGCCGGCGGGTTGTTGCATGTGAATCGGAACAGAACCGGCGCGGTTAATCTCAGGCTCGTTACGCATATCCCGCTATATCCAGCCTTCGATTTTCAAGCCGCTCACGCGCTCCGCTTCTTCGCGCGAAACGGCGCGCACGGTCTGCCCGAAACTCCAGATATGTCCTTCCGGATCGCGCGCCGCATAAACACGGTCGCCATAAAACTGATCCGCCGGTTCGCGCGTAATGACAGCGCCCTCGGCCCGCGCGCGGGCGCAATGTTCGTCGATGCCTTCGCTTAGTTGCACGTGCACCGACTGCGTATTCTTCCCGCCGACCGATACAGGACTCACGGAGTCTTCCGACCATTCGCGGCTAATCATCACGTAGCTATCGCCGAAACGCATTTCCGAATGAGCGAGTTGCCCGGCGTCGTCGGTAATCACCATTTGCCGCTTGAAGCCGAAAGCCCGCTCGAGCCACTCGAGCGCGGCGAACGGGTCCTGGTAATAGACGGCCGCGCCCAATGACGGCCGATGCGTCGATTCACTCATGACAAGTCCCTTGCAAACCGGAGCCCGAGCGCGGCGCTCCTGCAATTTAACTGACACGACGACGCGTTATTGACTCCCGGAGGCCGCGGACGCCGCGCTGCCCGATTGGCCCGAAGCACCGGCCGCCGCCGTATCGCTCGCGCGTTTCGCGGCGTCGCTCTCACCGCTCGTTCCATTCGCGCCCGCCGAATTGCTCATCACACCGCTGCTGGCGGAACTCGTGGTGTCCTTGTTCGCGTCGTCGACCTTCTTGCAGCCGGACGCGCCCATTGCCAACGCGGCAATCGATACGGCCAGCAACGCGCCTTTCAGATTCGAATGCATGGTAGCACCGTTCGGTTCGCCGTCGCGCAAGGCACGGCTTGGGTTAGTCGATGTCAGCCACGCGCAGCATCGCTCATGCCCGCACGTATGCGCGACAGGTCGCACGCGACCGCGGCAAGCGGCTTGCTGGGAAGCTAGTCTCGCCCGCAAATCTGGCGATGCCACTAAAAGGAGAACCGATCATGCTGCTCAGCGACGAAGAACTTGCGCGCCTCGAAGGCGTTGCGCCTTTTCTCGAGAGCGAGGCAAAGACGTCGCTCAACTTTGCGCCTGACTACGAAGTGACGGCTGAATTCGCGGCACATCTGCAGCCGGGCCTGCGCATTCGCGCGGCCAACCAGGACTCAGGCGATGCCGACGCGCCGCCTTATCCGCTCAACCTGTTCGTCGGCTTGCCGCTCGACGAATTGCGCGAACTCATCGAAGCCAAAGACAGCGCACGCGGTGCAATGATCGCGCGCTTCGGCGCGTCGTTCACGCCGCGTCTGTTGCGTGCAATCGAAACCGAGACGCCGGGCGCGACCAATCTCGATGCGGGCGTGCAGAACGAGGCGGGCACGCTGTCGGTGATGCTTGCGGAGCTTTCGCAAACATGACGCAACGCGAACCGCTGCTGCTTGTAGTTCGTTCCGTCGCTTGCAGATTTGACAGCGGCCGCGGCCTTGCATGCCGCGGCCGCACGACATCACTCGTTGCCCACGCCCTTCGAGACTTCCGCCGGACTGCCGTACTCCTGTTCCGGCAAACGTTCGAGCGCGTCGAGCACTTCGTCGTCGGCGCCGTTGCCTTTTGCGGTGTCCAGCAGACTCGCCTTGTCGGCGGGATATGAGGCGCCTTTCAGCGCCTTCTGGACATCGATGAATTTGCGAATCGGACCGCCGTTGGAACTGGTCGAATTGCTATTGGACGCCATATGCATCTCCTTGAGGTTCGTCATCGGGTGGCAGACGATGCAGCATCGCGCGTTCCTCGCGCGCGCTCGCACGTCGCGTGGCAGCGTCGCATGCAAACGCACTCTTTCGCCGTGTCAGGAATGAATCTGGCTGCAGCCATCTATAGGGCCGCCGCGGTACGGGCGGCCCGGTTTCTTCTTCTCAAGCAAGCAAGCAAAGGATCTTGCCGTGAGCACTGCGGACCGCGAAGCCATTCTTGTCAACCAGCAAGCGATTCTGGCGCGATTCGGCGAGCTTGCGTTGCGTTCCGACGATCTCGACGAGATCCTCACCGAGGCGTGCCGGCTCGTGGCCGAAGCGCTGCAAACCGACATGGCGAAGGTGATGGAACTACAGAAGGACCGCGTCACGCTCGTCGTGCGCGCGGGAGTCGGCTGGCCGCCAGGCGTCGTCGGCGAGGCCAGGGCGCGCGCCGAGCGCGGCTCGTCCGAAGGCTATGCGCTGCAAACCGGCAAGCCCGCGATCTCGCCCGACATCGCCAATGAAAAGCGCTTCCGCTACTCGCAGTTCATCGTGGATGCGGGCGTGAAGGCGCTGATCAATGTCGTGATTCTTGGCGGAAAAGACCGGCCCGCGTATGGCGTGCTGCAGGTGGACAGCCGCAAGCCGCGTGACTTTAGCGACGTGGACACCGAGTTCCTGCGCTCGTACGCGAACCTGCTTGCCGCCGCCGTCGAACGGCTTCGCATCGCCGCCGAAACGCGCAAGCACGCGACCTCGCTGCGCGAAAGCGAAGAGCGTTACCGCATGCTGGCGACGCAGATTCCGCAACTGGTCTTCACCTGCACGAGCACGGGCGAGCGCACGTGGGACAGCCCGCAATGGACCGAATACAGCGGACTGCCGGAGAAGAACAGCCGCGGTCTCGGATGGCTCGATGCGATTCATCCCGAGGACCGCGACGCGACCATGGCGGCATGGACTTCGAGTGAGGCGCAAGGCGAATATGCGGTCGCGCATCGCATCCGTCGCGCGGACGGCGCGTACCGCTGGTTTCAGACGCACGCGAGGCCGGTGCGCCCCGAAGGACGCACGGTGACGTGGCTCGGCACATCGACGGATATCGAGGACCAGGCTCGCATACGCGAAGCGCTGGAACGCAGCGGCGAGGAACTCGAAAGACGCGTGTACGAGCGCACGGCCGAATTGCAGCAGGCACTCGACACGCTGCATGTGGAAGCGCGCGAACGTTCGCGTGCGGAAGAACGTCTGCGTCACAGCGAAAAGCTGAAGGCGATCGGCCAGCTCACAGGCGGCATCGCGCACGACTTCAACAACATGCTGCAAGCGATCATGAGTTGTCTCGGCCTGATTCGCGTGCGCATGCAACAAGGCCGCCCAAGCGACGTCGTCACGCTTGTCGAGCGCGCGGAAAAAGGCGCGGTGCGCGCCGCGACTCTCACGCACCGTCTGCTCGCGTTCGCTCGCCAGCAAACGCTCGAGCCGCGGCTCGTCAGCCTCGACGCGATCGCGCACGACATGGAGGACATGATCCGCCGCGTGGTCGGCGCGAGCATCAACGTCGAGCTGAAACTCGGCGACGGCGTGTGGCTCGTGCAATGCGACCCGAACCAGATGGAAAGCGCGCTCGTGAACCTGTGCGTGAATGCGCGCGACGCGATGCCGGACGGCGGCTGGCTCACCATCAGCACGAGCGAAGTGATCCTGAACGAAGCCGAGGTGGCCGACTTCGAGGACGCGCTGCCCGGACGCTACTGCTGCATCGCGGTATCCGACACGGGCACCGGCATGTCGCAAAAGATCATGGAGCACGCGTTCGAGCCGTTCTTCACGACGAAGCCTTCGGGCCAGGGCGTCGGTCTCGGCCTGAGCCAGATATACGGCTTCGTCAGACAGTCCGGCGGAATCGTGCAGATGCAGACTGCGGTCGGCAAAGGGACGACGGTGCGCCTCTACATGCCGGCCTCGGTGCAACGCGAGGATGTCGAAGAGCACAGCACTGGCCCCGGCAAAACCATCATGCTCGTCGAGGACGAAGAGATCGTCCGCGAAGTTACCGCCGAGCAATTGAGGGAACAGGGCTATCGCGTACTCGAGGCCGACAGCGGAGCCGCGGCGCTGCGGCTGCTGCATGCGGGCGCGCGTTTCGATCTGCTGATCAGCGACGTCGCCCTGCCCGGCGCGCTGAACGGCCGCCAGGTCGCCGAGTCGGTGAGACAGCGCTATTCGCGGATGCCCGTGATACTCGTCACAGGCTATGCGCCGGGCGATACACCGTCCGATATGGAAGTGATCAGAAAGCCCTTCTCTCCCGAAGTACTCGCCGCGCGCGTGCGCGCTAAACTGGAGCAATCGCAAGCCGGCGTCGACTAAACGACGCAGTCGCCCCGCGCGGCGATCGGCACTTAAATTTTTCGTCTCGCAGATCGACACCCATGCCAGTTTATGACTACCAGTGCGCCGAATGCGGCAACTTCGAAACGGCGCGCCGCATTGCCGAGCGCGATGAACCCGCGCCCTGCCCGCAGTGCGGAAACGCTGCCGCGCGCGTGGTGATCGGCGCACCGTCGCTCGGCGGCGGCTCAGCCGATTCGAGCGACGACGCGGGCAGTTACGGCATGCGCCATCGCGGCGGCTGCTCGTGCTGCTGAAGCATTTTTTCGTATTACCGGAAGCTGCTTGCGCGAACCCGGCACGAACTGTGCTGCGCGTTCGATAGAATCATTCCGGGAGAAATAACATGAGACCAGCAGAAGCGCGCTCCAGCTCGGACAGCATCAACACTATTCCGCCGACCTCGAGCCCCGCGTACGCATCGCGCAATCCGGTCACGCGCGCATTCGACGTGTTCGCCAGTTCAGTCACGCGGATCGCGGGTTCGCCCATCGCATTCGGCCTCGCGCTCATCACGATAGTCGTTTGGGCCGTCACGGGACCGGTCTTTCATTTTTCCGACGCGTGGCAACTGGTCATTAACACGGGCACCACGATCATCACGTTCCTGATGGTCTTTCTGATCCAGCAAAGCCAGAACAAGGACAGCGTCGCGATGCATCTCAAACTTAACGAATTGCTCGCGTCGCATCGGGCGGCGAACAACCAGTTGATCGGTATCGAAGACGCTTCCGAAGACGATCTGCGGCGGCTCGCGGCCGCGTACCTGCGGCTGGCAAGCCGCGTCGGCGCGCATGGCAGGGAGAGCGTCGATGTGGATGCGTGTGTGGAGAAAACCGCGGCGGAGAAGGCTCGGAACGAGGGGAACAACGAAGCGAAAAGCGAAGCAAAAACCGAAGCCAAGGAAAGCGAACGCGCCTGATCCCGCGCCTCACGCCTGCAATCTCATGCGCGGCCTCGCACGCCGCGCGCCCCGCTTCGCTTCACGCATTCACGGCTCCGGGTTCAGCAAATCCGCCGCGACCAGTTCCGCGCCCTTGCGCGCGGCAGCCTCGCGCGCTTCCAGCGCGGTCTCGAATGGACCGATCATCGGCGCGCCGTCGTAAGGGAAAATCACGCGGTCATCCGTCGTCCTCACGACCTTCAGGTCGCCGGTGAACGTGCCGGTCGCCGTGCGTCGATACGTCGGGTAGATCCTGTAATCGCTCGCGGTGGTGGGCGCACCGTCGGGCGATGCGAAGTCCCGCAGCGAGCTATTGCGAAAGTGCAGCTTCCTTCTCACCATCTCAATCCCTGCAATTGCTATCGTCGACTGGTTAGGGGCCTTGTAAAAAATCACATGGCGATGGCGCATACGCGGACACGGCGCGCATCCAATGCGCGCCGCGCTCTGTCGTCACACGGGCTGCCGGCGTGTCAAAAGCGAACGCCGGCAAGCCTGCTACAGCGAATCAGGGCTGACGTTGTCCGCCCTGGTGCTGCGGCGTCTTCTGCTGGTTCTGCTGTTGCTGGCCGCTCTGCTTGCCCGCATTCTTCGGATTACCAGGTTGTGTATTGGATTGCTTCGGATCGCTCATCTCTGCTCCTTGGTTTGCGAAAGTAGTGGCCGGAGGCACCGGCGTTCTGCACTGCATGCTTTACGCGACTATTCAGGGCTTTCCTCCTCATACTCGGTACGCACGCCCTTAGGCAGCCACGGTTCCTTGCGGCGGCACCACAGTTCGTAAGTAGGTTCGTAAAGCCCGACGTTATCGAACGCGCCGAGCGGCACGTCCAGTTCATCGCTTCCCAGATATTCCATGAAGGCCACCGACCCGCACATCGGGCAAAAGTATCGGCGTCCTTCCGCCGAACTTTGCCAGGTCTGCACGGGACCGGTGAACTCGACAGCGTCGCGGGCGAACATCGCATAGGCGCCGAATGCGCTGCCGTGAACGCGGCGGCACGTCATGCAGTGACACAGCGATACGCGCCGCGGTTGAGCCGTGACGCGAAATCGCACCGCTCCGCATGCGCATCCGCCTGTCTGTTCAGCTTGTCCGCTTTGTGTGGGTTCACTGTCTTGCGTGCCCATGCTGTCGCCTCCGGTCCGAGGTTGCGGTGTCGTCGTGTCGAGCGCCATTCGCGCGCCATTCGGCGCGTTACTTGTCGCTCTTCTTCGGAATCTTTGCGCCCGATTTGCGGGCCTGGTTCAACGCAATGGCGACCGCCTGCTTACGCGGCTTGCCATGTTTCGTTTCGGTCTTGATGTTGTGCGAGACGGTTTCTTTGGATGTTCCTCTTTTCAGCGGCATGATCTTCTCCCGTCAGTTGACGCGTTGATCGGAACGCAGCGGGCCGGCTGGCCGGCCTCGGCTGCCATTACAGCTACGACTCAAACTACCATTCAAACGCAGCACGCCACGTGCCACATGGCGTGCTGCGCGAGGTCGGCGTCGACGGAGCGCGGGCTTGCCGCTTCGCGCGGCTCCATCGGCGGGAAGCAGGCGTTACTGCTCCGAGACGCCCTTCTTCGACGCCAGTTGCTGGGCGCGCTGGTAGTGCTCCTTGATGGTCGGCAGCGCCTTTTGCGCGGCCTGCTTGAGCTTCGCGTTCTGCCCGTCGGCAATTTCCTTTTCGAAAGCCGCGATCGTCTTCTTGTGGCCTTCAAGACCGAGCTTCTGGATATAAGCCTGATCGAATTCCTTGCCCTTGAGCGGCTTGAGCGCGTCGAGCACGCTCGTGTCGGAATTGTCCTTCGGCACTTCGACGCCGTGCGGTGCAGCCATCTTCAGTTGGACCGTCAACTTCGTGTGGTCGAGCATCATGTGATGCGCGAACGACTTCACGTCCTTGTCGCTGGAGTTGCTGGTCGCGAGTTTTGAAGCGTCGATTTCCGTCGACGAAGACATCGAGGCGGCCTGAACGAAGTCTTTGTCCACCTGCGAGAGCGGATTCGCGGCGGTGGTGGAAGCGGCTTCTGTCTGCGCGTTAGCAGCGACCGGAACCAGGCTGAAACAACCGCACGCTAGTGCAATTACTGTCATCTTCTTCATGCGTTTCCTCACTTGTTCGAACGGGGTAGCCAGGGTGGCGCAATGTTCGTTGCGACACCGGTAGGCCAGCAACCCGCATGCCGCGGCGCGTCAAGCAGACGAATTTTTCGCGGCCTGCCACGCGAACGCCGGACCAACGCATCGCACCGCTCGGGACCGTGCCTTGCTGATTGCACTTGCCTTCCAACCAACCGAGGGAGAACGCAATGGCAACCAAACCGAACGACCCGAACGAATCCAACGAGTCCACGCAAAACGATTCCGGCGAAGGAACATTCGAAACCGATGTGTCGGAAACCGGCGAAGACGGCACCACTGTCCGGCAAGCGGAAGTGAAGGAAAGTGACTTGTCGGAAGTGAAAAAAGACCAGTCGTAAAGCGTGTCGCGATGGCCGCGTGCGCGCTTATCGCGGACGCGGCCACAACCCAACCTGATGACAAGATTGCCTGTGAGAATCGCTCAAGTCGCACCTCTCTACGAAAGCGTTCCGCCTTTCGCCTACGGCGCCACCGAGCGCGTGGTGTCCTACCTGACTGAAGAACTCGTTCGACGAGGCCACGAACTCACGCTATTCGCCACGGCGGATTCGCGCACCGCCGCGCGGCTCGTGCCGATCTGCGAGCGGGGACTATGGCGCGATAGCGCCGTCTGGGACACGCTCACGCATCATGTGCGGCAGCTCGCGCGCGTCGCGGATCTCGCGCATGAATTCGACGTCGTGCATTTTCACGGCGATCCGCTGCACTTTCCGCTCGCGCGGTCGCTGCCATGCAAGTCGCTCACCACATTGCACGGGCAATTGCTGCCGGTGGATCACGGACCTCTGTTTCGCGAATTCGCGTCGGCGCCGCTGGTGTCGATCTCCGACGATCAGCGCAAGCCCGTGCCTTTCGCCAATTGGCAAGCGACCATCCATCACGGCCTGCCGCGCGACGAATTCGAATTCGAGCCGCGTGCGGGCTCATATCTGCTCTTTCTTGGCCGCATCATGCCCGGCAAGCGGCCCGATCTCGCCGTCGAAATTGCAAGGCGCGCGGGACTGCCGTTGAAGATGGCCGGCAAGGTTCACCCCGGCGAGCGCGAGTACTTCACGGAGCAAATCGAGCCGCTGCTCGAACGTTCGCGCGACTTCACCGACTATCTCGGCGAAGTCGGCGGAACATTGCGCAAGGAACTGATCGCGAATGCGCGCGCGCTGATCTTTCCGGTCGAATGGGCCGAGCCGTTCGGCATGGTGATGATCGAGGCGATGGCATGCGGCACGCCGGTCATTGCATTCGGACGCGGCGCGGTGCCCGAGGTGCTGGAGCACGGCGTCAGCGGCTTTATCGTCGATAACGTGGAAGAGGCCGTGCAGGCAGTGGCGCGCATCGGCGAACTGGATCGCGCGCAATGCCGCCGCGCTTTCGACGCGCGCTTCACGGCCGCGCGCATGGCCGACGACTATCTGCGCGTGTACGAGCGCATCGTCGCGGGCTCGCGCGCGGCCGTGCCGGCGTCGGACAGCGATGCCGACGCACAGCAGGTATGCGGTTAGCCGCGTCGCGGACACAAACCGCGGCCCTAACGCACGGGCCGCGGCATTGCCATTAGCCGACGTTCACCTCAATCCGCCGTGGCCGCGCTTCTTCGCGCCGCGGAATGACGAGCTTCAGCACGCCATCCTGCAGGTTCGCTTCGATCTTCGACGTGTCGAATTCCGGACTCAGCGTGAACGAGCGCGAGAAATGCGGCGCGCGGATTTCCGCGTGTTGCAGACGCAAGCCGGCGCGCGTCGGCACGCTCGCTTCCGCTTCGATATGCAGATTGCCGTCGTGCACGCGCACTTCCAGCTTCTCTTTCGACACACCCGGCAGATCCGCCCACAGCGTCACGCCATGCGCGTTCTCGATCACGTCGACGGGCGGCGTGAGCGTCGTGCGCGGCTCAGCCGGTTCGCGCTCGCCGCGCGCGACGGGCTGCTGCTCCTTCTGAACTACATCGGTCGTATCGTTCATGATTCCCTCCATCATCGGTATCGGTGAGATCACTGAATGGCGATTGCGCGAGGCTTGGACGATTCGCGCTTGCCGACGCTGATCGACAGGCAGCCGTTCGTATAGCGGGCTTCCACCTTGTCGGGATCGGCCTGCTGCGGCAATTCGATCACGCGGCGAAATGACCCGGTGAAACGCTCCTGCGCGTATTGACGGGTCGACTCGTCCGCCTCCGGCGCGATGGATTTGCGCTCGCCGGCAATCGTCAGCAAGCCCTTGTCGATCGACACGTCGAGTTGCGACGGATCGATGCCCGGCGCGAACGCGACGATCTCAATCGAGTCGTCGGTGGTGCCGATATTGATTTGCGGAAAAGCCGCGAGGCGGCTCGAGCGGATGCTCGAAGGAAAACCGCCGAACAGCGCCGACATCTGCTGCTGCAGACGGTCGAACTGGCTGAACAGGTCGGTCGCGAAGTAAAGGTCGCTCATGATCGTTTCCTCCTCGGTAGTACCGGGGCGAGGAGAGGACGGCACTGCACACTGCACTCCGCCTGCCCGCAGCCCCTGACAGACAAATCGAACACGCAGCGCATTGCAGAAACGGCGCGTCTGCATGATCGCAACTCACTGAACGACTTCTAAAATAAATCCGCGCGCAACGATTTCAAGACCCTTCACGCAAATTTCCGGGCTTGAAAAATAGCGGCGCAGCCACATAGTTGTGCGAGATCAAAAAGTGTCGGAGAAAAGGCATGGAATTCGATTCAGACTGGCTCACTCTTGGACGTCACCGCGTGTGCCTGCGCTCGCCAAGAGGGTTTCCCACCGAGGGAATGCGAACCGCCGTCGACGTGATACGGATCGCGATAGAGAACAACATGAGCGCCCGCGCGCGCCTCGTGGATGTTGCGGTGCGAGAAGAGAAAACCTACGACGTCTCGGTCGGAACGACCTTCGCGGAAGACCGGTTATGCGCTCCGCAACTGGAAGCCGCGATTGCCACCGTGCTCGGCTTGCTGCCCTCGCAAGTGCGCATCTTCGTGACCGTCGTGACGCAAGAAGAAGTGGACCTGCACTTCGGCGTGTACGAGCGGATGCTGGCCGAAAAAATCAGCGGATTGCCGCCGATCCGGCGCGGCACAGAAGACGCTCTACGCGATATGCGCAGCCAGTCGCGCGTCGACGCGTCGCCGGTAGACAGAAGCTAGGTCCGGTGGCCGCTAGAGACCAGCCTTAAGATTTCCTTCAGCATCGCGCGATAAATTCAAACGATAGATTCAAAGCAACGTCTGTCACCACGCGATACCGGCGAGCCAGCCTCGCCGTACATCAATAAAAATAGTGAGAGAACCCATGCCGAAGGCAAAAACAGCCGGCGCCGCCGCGGCGAATGCACGTCTTGCGTACGTGCTCGAACTCGCGCGCGGGTCTTCGCATATCAGCAGCACATTGAGTCGCGAAAGCGAACGGCGCGCGATTGCGGAAACGCTGACCGAGTTCTGCCAACTGTACGGCGAAAAGGAAGCGGCCGTCTTCCAGAAGCTCCTCGCAGACGAACTGCGGCAACGCGGCAAACGCGACGCCGCCGCCGCGGTCGCTCAGTTCCGATTCGCGTGCAATACCTTTGGACGCTGACAGGTCGCGTGCGGTCCTGCTAGTCGTCGAAACCGCGCAGCATCGCGCTCAATTCGTCGATGCTATACGGCTTGCGAAGCGCTCCCCAGCGAAACGGCAACGTGTCGACCGCGGGCATCTCGTGGCCGGACGCAAAAATAACCCGTAGCGTGGGCCGCAATTGCGTGGCGCGTTGCGCCAACTCGAGCCCCGGCATGACAGGCATCGACAGATCGGTGATGAGCACGTCGAATGGTTGCGCTTCAAGCAGGCGCAACGCCTCTTGCGGCGAACCGGTGACAACCGGATCGTGGCCGACGAGCTTCAGCAATTCGCCGATGGCCTCGGACGTGTCGATGTCGTCGTCGACCAGCAGCAGGCGCAGACTCGTCTCGCCGCCGGCCGGCTGCTGCGTTTCGTGGCCGCGGCTGCTGCTATTGCTGTTGCTAGTGCTGTTCATGTGCGCATTGCTAACGCTGTTGGTATTGGTGTTGGTAGTGCGCACGAGCGGCGCAACGCCGAGTATCTGCCGGATCTTGTACGCCAGTTGTTCGCGGCTATACGGCTTGCTCAGCAACTCGACGCCGGGGTCGAGCCGCCCGCCGTGCACAATCGCGTTTTGCGTATAGCCCGATGTAAACAGCACCTTCAGACGCGGCAACATCTGCACTGCCTGCGCGACCATCGCCGGACTGCGCAGCGGGCCGGGCATCACCACGTCGGTAAACAGCAGGTCGATGTGCACGCCGCTGCGCACCACGGCGAGAGCCTGCTCGGCCTCGTTCGCCTTCAGCACGCTGTAGCCCAGACCGGAGAGCGTATCGACCACAGTGGATTGCACGTCCTTGTCGTCTTCCACGACGAGGATCGTCTCCGTTCCGCCGAGCAGCGTGACCGGCTGCGAAACCGGCGCCTCGACCGCTTCTTCCATCGAACGCGGCAGATAGATCTTGACCGTCGTGCCGTGTCCGACCTCGCTGTAAATCCGGATGTGACCGCCGCTCTGCTTCACGAAGCCGTAGGCCATGCTCAGACCCAGGCCCGTGCCCTCGCCTTCCGGCTTGGTCGTGAAGAACGGATCGAACGCGCGCTGCACGACTTCGGGCGGCATGCCCGTGCCGCTATCGGTCACGGCGAGCATCACGTACTGGCCTGCGGGCACGTCGGGAAAACCCGCGACGTAATGGTCGTCGAGCATCGCGTTCGACACTTCCATGGTCAGCTTGCCGCCCTCCTTCATCGCGTCGCGCGCATTGATCGCGAGATTGAGGATCACGTTCTCCATTTGATGCACGTCGACGAGCGTATTCCACAGGCCGCCCGCCACCACGGTTTCGATCTCGACGGTTTCGCCGAGCGCGCGGCGCAGCAGGTCGTCCATGCCGCGAATCGCGGAAGCGAGATTGATCACGATCGGCCGCAACGGCTGCTGACGCCCGAACGCGAGCAGTTGCGACGCGAGCTTCGCGCCGCGCTCCACGGCGTCGATCGCCTTGTCGAGACGCTCACGGGTCCAGCCGTCGCGCTTATGGCGGCTTTCCAGCAGTTCGAGGTTGCCGCGCAAAATCTGCATGACATTGTTGAAGTCGTGCGCGACGCCGCCCGTCAGCTTGCCGATGGCTTCCATCTTCTGCGACTGCACGAGTGCGACGCGGGTCTCTTCGAGCAAACGCGTCGCTTCCATTCGCTCGGTGATGTCGCGCGTGATCTTCGCGAAGCCGACCAGCGTGCCGTTGTGGCGAATCGCGTCGATCACCACATGCGCCCAGAAACGCGAGCCGTTCTTGCGCACGCGCCAGCCTTCCGATTCGAAGCGGCCGTCGCGGGCGGCGGCTTCCAGGCCGCGCTGCGGCAGTCCGCGCGCGGCATCTTCCGGTGTATAGAAGCGCGAAAAATGCGAGCCGATGATCTCATTCGCCGCATAGCCCTTGATGCGATGCGCGCCCGAATTCCAGTTCGTCACGCGGCCTTCCGGCGACAGCATGAAGATCGCGTAGTCCGTCACGCCGTCGACGAGCAGCCGGAAACGCCGCTCGCTTTCGAGCACCGCGTCATGCACCGCTTTCTTGTCGGTCATATCGCGCACGATCTCGCCGAAGCCGAGCAGCGCGCCGTCGGACGAACGCAGCGCGGTCAGAACGACGCTCGCCCAGAACGCCTTGCCGTCCTTGCGTAGCCGCCAGCTTTCACCCTCGAAGCGGCCTTCGCGGCGCGCCGTGGCGAGCGCCGTTTGCGGCAGACCTTTGGCGCGCTGCTCGGCGCTATAGAAGATGTCGAGCGGCTGACCGATCACTTCTTCTTCGCTATAGCCGTGAATGGCTTCTCCGCCCGGATTCCACGAGCGAATGCGGCCGTCTTCCGACAGGCCGATCACCGCATAGTCGCGCAAAGACTGAAGCCATATATTCGCCCAGTTCTGAACGATGTCATCCGGCTCGTATGCATGCGCCATCAAGCTGCTCCTGGACAATAGGCCGAGGACCTGGTCTGCGATTCAATGCGCCGGCGACGGCGCACCCCGTGTTCTTGTACTGGTTTTCTGTTCTTTCGCACATAAAGCAGCGGCAAGCCGGGGCTCTGCGGCCTCATGCGCATCGCAACATTTTATTAGCGAACGCCGGCGATATGAAGCGCTCTCGCCGCTCATTAAGTAAGACGGGCGCGACTTCTGTAAGCGTTTGAAAGCGCCGCCGGCGCGGCCTCGCGCGAGGTACAGCGATTGCTAGCCAGTCGCAAACGTCCCCACCATCACGCCACCTCGCGCAAGCATGCACACAGGCCAAGCATCTCGACGCCGGCTGGACAACCCTGCTGGAAAGCGGCGGCATGCCTCGTGGCTGCTGCGGATCGCCGCGCTTTGCTGCTGCAGCGCAACGTCGAATGCACGGGCCACGCCCGCCCATGATGCGCTCAGCCCGGCAGGCGTGCAGGCGTCGCACATCTTCACGCTCTGGACGCTGACGCTCACGGTCTGCTCGCTCGTTTTCGCGGCCGTGCTGATCGCGCTGCTCGTCGCAATGGCGCGCGCGCCGCGCGTGAGCCGCGATGCCAGCCCCGACCTGGGCCCGCTTGAGCGTCCGGAGAAACGCGTGCGCCGCGTGGTGGGCGCGGCGTCGATTGCGTCGGTTGTGCTGTTGTTCGGCCTGCTGGTCGCCGACATCGCGACCGACCGCGCGCTGTCGCGATTGCCCGTCGCGGACGCCGTCCATCTGGAGATGACCGGGCACCAGTGGTGGTGGGAAGCGCGTTACGCGGACGACACGCGCGGCGGCGGATTCGCCGTCGCCAACGAATTGCACATTCCGGTGGGACGGCCCGTCGTGATCTCGCTGAAGGCCGACGACGTGATCCATACGTTCTGGGTGCCGAACTTGCACGGCAAGAAGGACATGATACCGGGCCGCGAATCGACGATCGAATTCCGGGCGGACCGCGCCGGCACCTACCGCGGCCAGTGCGCCGAATTCTGCGGCCTCGAACATGCGTTGATGGCGTTCACCGTGGTCGCCGAGCCGCCCGCCCAGTACGACGCGTGGCTCGCGCGTCAGCGGGCGCCCGCGCCGCAGTCGGCCAACGCATTGCAGGCACAGGGCGAGCGCCTCTTCACGACCGGCAACTGCGCGGGCTGCCACACCGTGCGCGGCACCTCCGCGCACGGCGTGCTCGGGCCCGACCTCACGCACGTCATGAGCCGCCCGATGCTCGGCGCCGGCACGTTCGAAAACACGCCGGCCAACCTGGCATCGTGGATCAGGGCGCCCGGCAGCATGAAGCCCGGCACGACGATGCCGGCGAGCCAGTTATCCGCGCAGGATCTCGATGCCCTTGTAGCATGGATGAGAACCCTTCAATGAGCGAACGTCATTCCACTTCCGCGCGCCCGATCGAGCATCTGGTGGACGGCCCCGCTGCCGGACCGCAGATCACCGAGGCACTCGCGCGCACCTGGAGCGATCCGCCCGGCTGGCTCGGCCGGCTATCGGCGATCAATCACAAGACCGTGGCGCGGCGCTTCGTCATCACCACGTTCGTGTTCTTCCTGCTTGCCGGCCTGCTCGCGCTTGCGATGCGCCTGCAACTCGCGCGGCCCGGCAATCGCCTCGTCGGCCCGGAGCTGTACAACCAGCTCTTCACGATTCACGGCACGACGATGATGTTTCTGTTCGCCGTGCCGGTCATGCAGGCCGTCGCCGGCTGGCTCGTACCGTTGATGATCGGCGCGCGCAGCGTCGCCTTTCCGCGGATGAACGCCTACGCGTACTGGGTCTTCCTGTTCGGCGGCGCGACGCTGTATGTAGCGTTTCTGCTCGGCGCCGGCCCCGACGCCGGCTGGTTCAGTTACGTGCCGCTCGCCGGACCCGACTATTCGACCGGCAAAGGCGTCGACATCTGGGCGCAGATGATCACCTTCACCGAGCTTTCCGGCCTGCTCGAAGCGGTGGTGCTCATCACCACCATCTTCAAGATGCGCGCGCCGGGCATGTCGCTCAACCGCATGCCGCTTTTCGTGTGGGCCACGCTGATCACGCAATTCATGGTGCTGTTCGCGATGCCGGCGGTGATGCTGAGCAGTACCGCGCTGATTCTGGACCGTCTCGTCGGCACGCATTTCTATAACGCGGCGCGCGGCGGCGACGTCTTGTTGTGGCAGCACCTGTTCTGGTTCTTCGGCCATCCCGAGGTGTACCTGATCTTTATTCCGCCGCTCGGCTTTCTATCGTCGATCATTCCGACGTTCGCGCGCCGCCCCATTTTCGGCTATCCGGCGATGGTGCTGGCGCTCATCACCACCGCGTTTCTCGCGTTCGGGCTGTGGGTGCATCACATGTTCGCGACGAGCATTCCCGCGCTCGGCAAGAGCTTTTTTACCGCGGCGAGCCTGATGATCGCCATTCCCTCCGGCGTGCAGATCTTCTGCTGGATCGCGACGCTCTGGACAGGACGCGTCAATCTGAAGACGCCCCTGTGGTTCGCGCTCGGCTTCTTCTTCATTCTCGTACTCGGCGGAATGACGGGCGTGATGCTTGGTTCGGTCTCGCTCGATCTGCAGGTGCACGACACGTACTTCGTCGTCGCGCACCTGCATTACGTGCTGCTTGGCGGCGCGGTGTTTCCGCTATTCGGCGCGTTCTATTACTGGTTTCCGAAAGCGACCGGCCGAATGCTGAACGAGACGCTCGGACGCCTGCAATTCTGGCTCTTTTTTATCGGCTTTAACGTCACGTTCTTTCCGATGCACATCCTCGGTCTGCACGGCATGCCGCGGCGCGTGTGGACGTATCCGCATGCAATGGGCTGGGACGGCCTGAACATGACGGCAACGATCGGCGCGATAACGATCGCAGTGAGCGTACTGATTTTTATCGTCAATGTGCTCCGTAGCTATCGGCATGGTGCAATTGCGGGCGCCGATCCGTGGGGCGCGGGCACGCTCGAGTGGAGCACCGCGAGCCCGCCGCCGCCGCATAATTTCGACGCGTTGCCGGTGGTTCACGGACGCGATCCGCTGTGGGAACCAGGCGCTCAGCCGACGCATGTCAGCGGACTCGCGGCGGAGTCGCGCGAAGTGCTGTCCACCACTGCACTCGATGCATTGCCCGACCTGCGCTTGCTGTTTCCGTCGCCGTCGATCTGGCCGTTTATCAGCGCGGTGGCGACCACGGTGCTCTTCATCGGCTCGATCTTTTCGCCGTGGGCCGTGGTGTGGGGCTCGGTGCCCGTGATCGTCGCGATGATCGGCTGGTTCTGGCCGAATCGCGGGCAAAACCGGCGCGCGCTTCAGTTGGAGCAACGGCCATGACGGAACTGCGCAAGGTGCCCGGCAATGCGGCGTTGGACCAACAGGGCGCCGCGCCTGCGTTGATGCTGGACGTGCGTCATTTGCCGAGCTTCGGCTTCGGACACCGCAGCCTGATGTGGTGGGGCACCGTGTGCCTGATGCTGATCGAAGGCACGGTCTTCGCCATCGCGGCAATGGCGTACTTCTATCTGCGCAGCCTCACCGCGCACTGGCCGCTCGACGCGGCGCCGCCCGCGCTGCTGTGGGGCAGCGTGAACACGGCGGTACTGTTGCTGAGCATGTGGCCGAATCAACTCGCGAAGCGCGCCGCCGACTGCGAGCAGCGCGGCCGCGCGCGGCTGTGGCTCGCGGTGTGTCTGCTGTTCGCCGTCGTGTTCCTCGTGATTCGCGGCTTCGAATTCGCGGCGCTCAACGTGAGCTGGTATGCGAACGCGTATGGCTCCGTCGTGTGGCTGCTGCTCGGTCTGCACACCACTCACCTGATTACCGACGCCGTCGACACCGCGGTCCTCGCCGTGCTGTTATTCACCGGACCATTCGAAGGAAAGCGTTTCGTCGATGTCAGCGAGAACGCGCTGTACTGGTACTTCGTCGTACTGAGCTGGTTGCCGATCTATGCGGTGATCTATCTTGCTCCCCGCTTGTGATGGAGGTTGCCATGCGAACCTGGCTCGCGCTCCTTGGTGCGCCCTCCGCGGTACTCGCCGCGCTGAGCGCCGACTATGCGCTCGTCACGCCCTCGTGCGCGTGGCGCACGCTCTTGCCCTTGGGCAGCGTGACCGGCAGCGCGCTGCTGTTCTCGATCGTCGCCACGCTGCTTGCGTGGCATCGCTGGCGCGAGGCCGGCATGGTTGCGCCGGCGAGCGCGCCGGCCCTGCCTGCGCGGCCCGCGATGATGGCTTGCGCGGCCACATGGGTCGGCATGCTTTCGACGCTCGCGCTCGTCGCAATGTGGATACCGCAATGGCTTATTTCTCCGTGCGTGCAATGAACAATCCGCTCCGTTGTCTGCTTGCCTGCGCCGCGCTCTGCGCTTCTGCCGAGGTAAAAGCGCATGTGCTGAGCGCTGTCGAACGCAGTGCGCCGCCTGTGCTGCGCTGGACGTTCGAGCCGTGGGTCGTCGCATTGCTGATCGCGAGTCTTGCTTTGTATGTGGCCGGCTATCGGCGTCTGCGCGCGCGCAGCAAACGCGGCCGCGAGGTTCGCGCGCGTCAGCTAGGCGCATTCGTGCTCGGATGGCTCATGCTCGTCGCCGCGCTCGATTCGCCACTCGATGCGTTGAGCGCCGCGCTCTTCTCCGCGCACATGGTTCAGCACGAATTGATGATGATCGTCGCCGCGCCGCTGCTCGTGCTCAGCAGGCCGCTCGCGGTATGGCTATGGGCCTTTCCTCCCGCCGCGCGTCACCGGATAGCGGCGGCGGTTCGCACGCCGCCGTTGCGCGCACTCTGGCGAACGCTGTGCGCGCCGGCCGTCGCGTGGATGCTGCATGCCGCCGCGTTGTGGGCCTGGCATATGCCGCGTCTGTTCGAAGCGGCGCTTGCGTCCTCCGCTATTCACACGCTTCAACATGCGAGTTTTCTGCTGAGCGCACTATTGTTCTGGTGGGTCGTTTTCGGCGAAGGCACGCGACGCGATCAGAGCGGCTATGCGATGCTGTCGCTCTTCACGACGATGGTTCACACCGGCGCGCTCGGCGCATTGCTCACGCTCGCGCCGGGACTTTGGTATCCCGCGTATATCGAGCCCACGTCGGCGCTCGGTTTCGATCCGTTGCAGGATCAACAACTCGGCGGGCTCGTGATGTGGGTGCCCGGCGGCCTCGCCTATCTGATCGCGGCGCTTGCGACCGGCGCGCGTTGGCTGATGCATCGCGCGCCCGCGACGCTGATGCCGAACGCGCTGCCCGCACACAGAGACAGCAATTCATGATGCGGCGCTTCACCTATAGGGCGCTGGGCGCTGCCGCGATGCTGTGCGTGCTTGGCGTGCTGTATGTCTCGCCGCAACAGCGCGCATGCGCGCAGCAATCGCAAGCCGCGGACGCCGCGCTCGTCGCGCTCGTCGCGCGCGGCGACTATCTCGCGAAAGCATCCGACTGCGCGGGATGCCATACCGCAGTCGGCGGACCAGCGTACGGCGGCGGCCTCGGATTGACCTCCCCCTTCGGCACGATCGTCAGCAGCAATATCTCGCCGGACAAGCGCTATGGGATCGGCGCATTCAGCTATGAAGACTTCGCGCGCTCCGTGCGAGAAGGCGTGTCGCCAGGCAATAAGCGCCTCTATCCCGCCATGCCGTATGCGTCGTTTTCCAAAATGTCCGACGACGACATGCGCGCGCTTTACGCGTATTTCATGCATGGCGTGAAGCCGGTTCCCGAACCTGCGCCGCCGACGAAAGTACCGTTCCCCTTCAATCAGCGCTGGGTGCTGTATTTTTGGCAACAGCTTTTCGCTCCGAAAGAACCGTATCGGCCGAAGCCGGGACGCGACGCGCAATGGAATCGCGGCGCGTTTCTCGTGCAAGGCCCTGGCCATTGCGGCGCATGCCACACGCCTCGCGGCCTGGGCTTCCAGGAACGCGGCTACGACGAAACGTCGTCTACTTATCTGAGTGGTGGAGTCAACGACAACTGGTTTGCGCCGAATCTCACTGGCGATCCCGGCTCGGGGCTCGGGCGCATCGGCGAAAAAGATCTCGCCGCGTTTCTGAAGACGGGCCACGGTGCGGGTCTCGCGGCATTCGGCTCGATGGTCGAGCAGGTCGAAGACAGCACGCAGTATCTGACGGACGACGACGCGCTCGCGATGGCGCACTATCTGAAATCGCTGCCCGCGCAAAAGCCTTCCGGACGCTACGATCCGCATGCTCAGCCCGACTTGCCGACGCGCAACGGCAATCGCGTCGATGCGCCGCAATCGGTCGGCGCACGCGTCTATGTTTCGTTCTGCGCACAATGTCACGGCGCGGAAGGCACCGGCGTGCCGAATGTGTTTCCGCGCCTCGCGGGCAATCCGTCGGTGATCACCGAAGACACGACGTCGCTGATCCGCTTGATGGTGGAAGGCGGCAACAGTCCCGCGACGATCGGCGGGCCGCCGCGCCAGGCCATGCCTGGTTTCGCTCAAACGCTCACGAACGCGCAAATGGCAAGCGTGCTTTCATGGATTCGCAGTTCATGGGGCAACGACGCGCGGCCCGTCACTGCGAACGACATTCAATCGCTACGCAAAAAATTGCATAAGTAGCGCGGCGTGTGTCGTGCCGCGCGATGCCGTCGAGTTTCTGACGCGTCACGCGTCGCGCATCGTTTCCTTGCGCTGATTGTCGGGCGCCTGCCCGCCGAGGCGCTTTTCGTAGCAGCATGCGTCGGCCTTGCCCACATACGGTCCATACGGCGCAATGCGCTGGAAACCATGCTTTTCATAGAAGTCGATGGCGCGGCGATTGTTCAGGTGCGTGCCGAGCCACAGCGCCTGATAACCGAGTTGCGCCGCTTCTTTCTCGAGTCGCGCGAGGATTGCACTGCCCACGCCATCGGCGCCCGGACGCGCATACAGGCGCTTGATTTCGGCGATATGCTCGCCCAGCGGACGAAATGCGCCGCAGCCAAGCGGAGTCGCCGAATCGCTTCGCGCCACCAGAAAGCGCGAGCAATCGAGCGTCACGTCGCGAATGGAAAAGCGGTTCTGTCCGCTGTCGCCGGTGAACACGGCGAGCGTCGCACTCAGTTCGTCGAGCAGCGTCTGTGCGTCCATCGAGGCGGGGTCCTCGCGATTGATAACGATTGTGGGAAACATCATGGGCGTCGCCTCCTTTACCGTCGCGTGTGGTTGCGCCCAACAGAAACAGCAATCGCTGTACCGATCTGCGAAGCGACGCGCCGATGCTTCCGCGGCCTCGGCAAAAAAAATGGCCCGCCAACTGGCGGGCCGAACCGAACAAACAACTATGGCGTCCCGGTGAAGGGACCATCGTGTGGAGCAATCCGCGTGCCGCTTCGAGTACCTGCACGCGCAACGGGTATCGCACTTGCTTGCAGAGAAGTGATCGGTCCATGCCCTGAATGAGAGAGGACAAAAATGAATATTCCCCGCAGCGTGGTTGGATTTCTGTCGTCGCGCGGTCTCGTGATCGCGACCGCCGAATCGTGTACCGGCGGTCTGATTGCATCGCTGATCGCAGACGTGCCGGGCAGCGGCGCGTGCCTCGACATGGGATTCGTCGTCTATTCGCCATCGGGCAAATGCGGTGTGCTCAACGTGCAGGCGCAGACGATCGAAGAGCACGGCCTGACCAGCGAGGAAGTCGCCCGCGAGATGGCCACCGGCGTGCTTGCGCTCGAAGCGTGCTCGGCGCATATTGCCGTTGCCAATACGGGAATTGCAGGGCCGCCGCCGAAAGGCACGGATCTCGCGCCGGGCACGCAATGCTTCGCGTGGCGCTACAAGCGCCGCGACGGCGAATACATGTTCAGCGAGACTCGCGTGTTCGACGGCGACCGTACGACCATCAGGCAGAACGCCGCGCTTTATGCACTGTCGCGGATCGAGCATTATTTCAATCAGTTGCCGAACGCGAGGCGCCGCGGACCATGACGCGATCATTTTTCAATCTCTACAGTCACGATTTCGCGCGTGTCGCGGTCGCGGTTCCTGTGTGCCGCGTCGCCGACCCGCAATTCAACGCCCAGGAAACGCTGCGGCTCGCGCGGGAAGCCGCGCAAAAGTGTGCGTTGCTCGTGGTGTTTCCCGAGTTGGGCATCTCCGCTTATACATGCGACGACCTCTTCCATCAGCGCGCGTTGCTCGATGCATGCGAAGCGGCAATCGGCGACATCGTTGCGGCGTCCACGAACATTCCCGCGGTACTCGTGATCGGCGCACCGCTGAAGATCGAGCATAAGCTCTTTAATTGCGCACTGGTCATTTCAAACGGCAAGCTATGCGGCGTCGTGCCGAAGAGTTATTTGCCGAACTATGGCGAGTTTTACGAGGCAAGGCAGTTCAGCGCAGCGGAGAATGCATCGTCCACCGAAGTAATGTTGTGCGGACAGCAGGCGCCGTTTAGCGCATCGCTGCTATTCGACGTTCCCGGCGCGCCGCTCTTTCGCTTTCACATTGAAATATGCGAGGACGTATGGGTTCCCGTGCCGCCTTCGTCGTTCGCCGCGCTGGCGGGCGCGACCGTGCTCGTGAACCTGTCTGCGTCGAACATCGTGATCGGCAAGTCGGGCTATCGTCATCAACTGGTTGGGCAGCAATCCGCGCGATGCCTGTCCGCGTATCTGTATTCGTCGGCGGGGCGCGGCGAATCCACCACCGACCTTGCATGGGACGGCCAGGCGCTGATCTACGAAAACGGCGAACTGCTGGCGGAATCCGAGCGTTTTCTCGATACGTCGCACATCATTTTCGGCGACGTCGATCTCGAACGGCTGTCGCGCGAACGAATGCGGCAGACGACGTTCGGCCAATCGACGCGCCGCCATGCAGACGAAGTCCGCAAATTCCAGGTGGTCAGCGTGCCGGCTTCGCTGCCGGACGCAGAGCATCTTCCGCTCATGCGCGCGATTAACCGCTTCCCTTATGTGCCGTCCAATCCCGCGACGCGCGACGAACGCTGCGCCGAGGTGTACAACATACAGGTGCAGGGACTGCTTCAGCGGCTCGGCGCGGCCAACATTTCGAAAGTCGTGATCGGCGTTTCGGGCGGGCTCGATTCGACTCAGGCACTGCTCGTCTGCGCGAAAGCGATGGACAGGTTGAAACTGCCGCGTTCGCATATCCTCGGCTATACGATGCCGGGCTTTGCGACCAGCAGCCGCACGCTCCAGCAGGCGAAAGATCTGATGCAGGCCGTGGGCTGCTCGATGCAGGAAATCGACATACGTCCAAGCTGCATGCAAATGCTGAAGGACCTGAATCATCCATTCGCGACCGGCGAAGAACAGTACGACGTCACATTCGAAAACGTTCAGGCCGGCGAGCGCACCAGCCATCTTTTCAGGCTCGCCAATTTTCATCACGCCATCGTGATTGGCACCGGCGATCTCAGCGAACTGGCGCTCGGATGGTGCACGTATGGCGTCGGCGATCACATGTCGCACTACAGCGTGAATGCGAGCGTGCCGAAGACGCTCATCACACATCTTGTCCGTTGGGTCGCGGAATCGGGTCAGGTAGGCGACGCGGGTTCGCGCGTGCTCGAACAGATTCTCGCGACCGAGATCAGCCCGGAACTGGTGCCCGGAAAAGTCGAGAAGGTGATCGATCAGAAAACCGAAAGCACTATCGGTCCATATGAATTGCAGGACTTCAACCTGTACTATCTGTTGCGTTTCGGCTTTGCTCCGTCGAAAGTGGCGTTTCTCTCGCAAAGCGCGTGGGCCGACCGGGAGCATGGCGTCTGGCCTGCGGGCCGGAATGTCGCGCGCAATCAGTACACGCTGGCCGACATTAAACGCAATCTGGCCATTTTCGCCGAGCGCTTTTTTCACACGAGTCAGTTCAAGCGCTCGTGCATTCCCAATGCACCCAAAGTCGGCTCCGGCGGTTCACTGTCGCCACGCGGCGATTGGCGCGCGCCGAGCGATAGCGAGGCAACCGTCTGGCTGCGGGACATAGAAACAATTCCGGACTAACCTGGCTAACACGGGGTTGCAGGTACGGAGAATGCGGTATGTCGCGCATCCGCGAGCGCCCGCATGCCGATGTTGCGCATGCCGACAATCCCCAATACCGACGCCTGGCGCCGCGTCATTCTGGAGAACTGCCATGCCCGATAGCAATTCCTCGATGTCGCCCACCATCACCTCAATGATCCGGCTGGATCATATGCATGTACTCACCGCGTTCCATCGCTATCATCCGGACACCGCGTGGTGGCGCAAGCGCGCAATTGTGAATTCAGTGTGTGCCGCGCTTGAAATTCACGCGCAGTTGGAAGAAGAGATCTTTTACCCGGCGCTGGGCGGCGTACTCAGCGAAGATCAGACGCTCGAAAAGAGCCGCCCGGAACACGACGAAATGCGCGCGACGATTGCGAAGCTGCGCGCGACCGGTCCCGAGGACGCAGCCTACGACGGCCTCTTTCAGCAACTGATGCGCGAAGTCATGCACCATGTGGCCGATGAGGAAACTGTACTGCTGCCCACCGCCGAACGCGCGTTGAAGGACGAGCTGCGTTCGCTTGGCGCGAAGATGACGCGCCGCAGACTCCAGCTTCTCGGCGAACGTCCGCGCGAAATCGCGGTGAATACGGCGGGCACGTTCCCGGTCGCCACTTTCTTGCTTGGCTCGTTGCTCGTGATCGGCGCGACGCATTGCTTGCCGAAATCGCGCAGAACTCGGTACGCGGATTAAGTGCCGATTAAGCGCTGATTACGCACTTACGATCAGCCGGGCTGTAGGAAGCCCGGCTGATTTGTCACGCCGAAACCTGCACGCCCGGCTTATCCACAATCCTCACCGGAATCGACTTCGCCCCTGGCACCTTGCTCTCCTCCGCGTAATGCCACAGCGGCAATAGCGGATTGCACTCGGGGTAATAGCCGGCGATACAGCCGCGCGGAATGTCGTACGCCTTCACGGCAAAACCGCTTACGCGCCGGTCAAAGCCGTCGTCGGCGATGGTCTGCAAGCCGATTTTGTCGCCTTCGGAAAGACCGCTCGCCGCGATATCGTCCGGATTCATCAGCACAACCATGCGGCTGCCTTGCACGCCGCGAAAGCGGTCGTCGAGACCGTAGATCGTCGTATTGAACTGGCTGTCGGAGCGCAGGGTCATGAGCCGCAGCGCGTCCGGTTCACGCTCGGGCATGTCGGGATCTTCGCCTAGCGCCTTGGGCACGAGGAACTCCGCCTTGCCGCTCTTTGTTTTCCATTGCCGCTGGCTTGCCGGCAAAGGTTTGTGAAATCCGCCGGGCGTCCACATGCGCTGATTGAAATCGTGGAAGATCTCCGGGTACGTCTTCGCTATTTCGTCGCGCACCACCGAGTAATCGTCTCGCCACGCATCCCAATCGACGTTGAAACGCGTCCCCAGCGTCGCTTTTGCGATGCCGGCGACAATGTACGGCTCCGAGCGAATGTTCTCACTTGCTGGCTCGGCCACGCCATGCGAGCCATGCATGCAGGCGGTGCTGTCTTCCATCGAAACAGCTTGCTCGCCGCTCGCCTGCCGGTCGATTTCAATGCGGCTCAGGCACGGCAGAATGTACGAAATCTCGCCGTGCACAAGATGGCTGCGGTTGAGCTTCGTCGCAACGTTCACGTTCAGACGCAAACCGCGCCATGCGGGTTCAATGCGCAAACGGTCGGGTACTGAACGCACGAGATTGCCGCCGAGATTGAACACGCCTTTAACCTCGCCTTTAAGCATTGCCTCGAATGCCTCGACGGTATTCAAGCCTTTTTTGCGCGGCGGTTCGAACGAGAACTGACTGGCCAGTTTGTCGAGCGGCGCGAGTTCCGGTTTCTCCGTGATGCCAACGGTGCGCTGCCCCTGCACGTTCGAGTGTCCGCGCACCGGAGAAGGCCCGGCACCCGGCTTGCCGATATTACCGCGCAGAAAGAGCAGGTTGCACACCATGCGCACGTTCTGCACACCGAGTCGGTGCTGCGTGAGTCCCATGCCGTAGTGAATCATCACGGCATTGGCTTTCATGTACTCGTTTGCCGCAGCTTCTATCGCCTCGCGCGGCAAGCCGCTCACTTTCTCGATGTCCGCCCACGACGCCTCGCGCGCATAGTTCGCGAATGCTTCATAGCCGGTTGTGTGCTCGCGAATGAAATCGACGTCGATGACGCGCGGTCGCGCCTGTTCGATGGCGAGATCGTCGGCCTCAATCACCGCCTTGCAGATGCCGAGAATCGCCGCGGTATCGCCGCCCGTCTTGAGCTGATGATATTGCGTGCTGATCTGCGTGTTGTCGGGCGTCAGCATCTGCACCGGCGATTGCGGATTAGCAAAGCGCACGAGGCCCGGCTCTCGAAGCGGATTGAACGTGATGATAGGTACGCCGCGTTTGCGCGCATCCTGTAACTGGTGAAGCATGCGCGGACTATTGGTGCCGACATTCTGGCCGAAGAAGAACATCAGATCGGTCTTCTCGAAGTCCTCGAGCGTAATCGTGCCGACGCCTACGCCGATCGCTTCCTTCAAGCCGACGCTGGTGCTCTCGTGACACATGTTCGAGCTGTCCGGCAGATTGTTGGTCCCATACATGCGCGCGAAAAGCTGGTACATGTATGAGGTTTCCAGCGATGCACGGCCCGACGCGTAAAAGACCACGCTGTCCGGATCGAGCTGATTCAGTTCGCGGCCAATTTCGTCGAATGCCTGTTGCCATTCGACCTGCACGTACTTGTCGGTGGCGGGATCGTAGCGCAACGGCGCGGTGAGCCGCCCGGCTTCCTCCAGATCATGATCGTGCCATGACAACAGTTCAGTTACGGTGTGAAGCTGAAAGAACTCGGGCGTCATTCGCTTCGATGTGAGGTCCCACGCCGTCGCCTTCGCACCGCTTTCGCAAAACTCGAACACGTGCGGGTCGGCAGGTTTCGCCCACGAACAGCTTACGCACATGAAGCCGTCCGGTTTGTTCTGCTTGCGCAGCGCTGCGCTGTCTTTAACGCTCACATGCTCCTGCGCCAGGATCGTCGTGACCGCTTTCAACGACCCCCAGCCGCCGGACGCATACGGGTAGTCTCGTGTGGTATCGCTCTCTTTCATCATCGTCTCCGCGCGATCGTCAATGTACAGGCGGTGAGCAAAGCATGTACCCGTGCCGCGCAATGAGCACTGCTGCTGACAATAGGGTTACAAGCCGGGTTACAAGGCGGGTTACACGACGCGTTACAAATCACTACCGCGTGCCCGTTCGCACTGCCGCATCCATTCAAGCAATCGGGTCACGTATTTGCTACCCTGCATGAGCGCTTGCCGGGCGATTGCCCGTTCGTCGATGTCCGCTCACGTCCCTTACTCGAGGTTCCGCGATGCCACCCTCGGTTGACGCTCTCTTTCTCGCCCGCGCGCAATTCGGCTTCACCATCGCCTTTCACATCATTTTTCCGGCGATGTCCATTGGGCTCGCCAGCTATCTCGCGGTTCTCGAAGGGGCGTGGCTCGTCACCGGCAAGCCGGTCTATCTGGCCGTATTTCGCTACTGGCTGACGATTTTCGCCGTGGTGTTCGGCGTGGGTGTGGTGTCGGGCCTCGTCATGTCGTATGAGTTCGGCACCAACTGGGCGGGCTTTGCGTATCGTGCCGGTCCTGTAGTAGGCCCGCTGATGGGCTACGAAGTACTCACCGCATTCTTTCTCGAATCCGGCTTTCTCGGCGTGATGCTGTTCGGCATGAAGCGCGTCGGACCCAGACTGCATTTTCTCGCCACGGCGCTCGTGGCGATCGGCACGTTGATGAGCGCGTCCTGGATTCTGGCCGTCAATTCATGGATGCAAACGCCGCAGGGCTTCACGATGGTGGACGGCCGCTTTTTTCCCGCGGATTGGCTCAGCATCATCTTTAATCCGTCGTTCCCCTATCGGCTCGTGCATATGGTGCTTGCCGCGTATTTAAGCGTGGCATTCATCGTGGGCGCGGTGGGTGCATGGCACCTGCTGCGCGATTCGAGCAACGAGCCGGCGCGCCTGATGGCTTCGATGGCGTTATGGATGGCGTGCATCGTCGCGCCGATCCAGATCGTCGCCGGCGACCAGCACGGCGTCAATACGCTCAAGCATCAGCCCGCGAAGATCGCCGCACTCGAAGGCGACTGGGAATCGAAACCGGGCCAGCCGCTCATATTGTTCGGCATGCCAAACATGAAGACGGAAACAACCGATTACGCCGTCGAGATTCCGCACCTCGGCGCACTGATTCTCACGCATACATGGAACGGCTCGATTAAAGGTTTGAAGGAGTTTGCGCCGGCGGACCGTCCGTTTTCACCTCTTATTTTCTGGACTTTTCGCATCATGGTCGGACTCGGCGTGCTGATGGCGCTGACCGGCTTTGCGAGTCTCGCATTGCGGGCGCGGCATTCGCTTTATCGCGCGCGCTGGCTGCACCGGCTCATGGTCGCGATGGGACCTTCCGGCCTGATCGCGCTGTTGTGCGGCTGGACCGTGACCGAAGTCGGCCGTCAGCCTTACACCGTGTATGGCCACTTGCGTACCGTCGACAGCGTATCGCCCATCGCCGCGCCCGGCGTTGCAACATCGCTCGCGGCTTTCGGCGTGGTCTATCTGATCGTATTCGGCGCGGCAATGGTGTTCCTGTTGCGGCTCATGGCGAGGCCGCCGTCGCTCGCCACCGAAGGGCCCGCGAAGGACAAGCCGCATCGCAGCGCGGGCATCACGCCGGGCCCCGCGCAACGGCAACCAGCATCGGCCTCTAGCGATAACGCTCTTTCACAGGACCCACGCCATGACAGCCGCCACGATTGATCTGCCGCTCATATGGGCCGCGATTCTCGCGTTTGCCGTGCTTGCGTACGTGCTGCTCGACGGCTTCGATCTGGGCGTGGGCATTCTGTTCGCCGTCGAGCGCAATCGGGAAGACCGCGACCTGATGGTCAATTCCATTGCGCCGGTATGGGACGGCAACGAGACATGGCTCGTACTCGGCGGCGGCGGACTGTTTGCCGTTTTTCCGCTCGCCTATTCGATCATTCTGCCCGCGCTCTATCCGCCGATCATCGCAATGCTGCTCGCACTCGTCTTTCGCGGCGTGGCTTTCGAATTCCGTTTTCGCGCAACGGGCTCGGGGCGCATGTGGTGGGACGTCGCCTTCTTTTCCGGCTCCGTCATGGCTGCTTTATGCCAGGGCCTCGTGCTCGGCGGACTGCTTCAGGGCATCCACGTCGAAGGCGTTTCGTATTCCGGCGGCTGGTGGGACTGGCTCACGGGCTTCACCGTGTTGTGCGGACTCGCGGTGATCGTCGGCTATGCGCTGCTCGGTTCTTGCTGGCTCATTTGGCGCACCGAAGGTCCACTGCATGAACGCTGCCGGCGCTACGCGCGCAGCATGGCCGTGGCGGTACTCGCGCTCATCGTGGTGGTCACGCTATGGACGCCGATGCTGCAAGGCTCACTCGCCGAGCGCTGGTTCCGCTGGCCGGCGATTGCATTCACGGCTCCAGTGCCGATCTTGCTGGTTCTTCTCGCGGCCGGCTTCTGGCGCAGTCTGTCGGCGCGCAGGCATGTACTGCCCTTGCTGTTTGCCTATGGCATTTTCATTCTTTGCTATGCGGGACTTCTCATCAGCCTCTATCCCAATCTTGTGCCGCCCGCCATTTCTTTCCGCGATGCCGCTGCGCCGCACTCGAGCCTGCTATTTCTTCTGGTAGGCGCTGCGATTACCGTACCGATGATTCTCGGCTACACCGTCTACGCGTATTCCGTCTTCAAAGGCAAAATGCGCCCCGGCGAGGGATACCACTGACATGTGGCGACGATTCGCATGGTTCGTCGGTTTATGGATGCTGGGCGTCGCCACGGTAGGTCTAATAGCAGGCGTATTGAAAGTTATATTACGCGCGGCTACGCATTAACTCTTTCGTGGAACGGGTTCTTCAATTGTGCCCGGTGAAATGTTTGCTCGCCGACGCGTAACGTTTTCAAATTTTTTGTCGATAGTCGCGCGTTGCGAATGCGTATTGCGTACTGCGTACTGCGTATTGCGCCGGCGAATACGAGGGAGTTCTTCCTCGTATTCGCCGGCGCTCTGGTCTTCAATGCAAACCCTTGATTACGGCAGCGTGTACGCAATCACATAGTCGCCCTGCTTCGTGCCGAGCGAGCCGTGGCCGCCCGCGGTGACGAGCACATACTGCTTGCCGTTGCTGTCCGCGTAAGTCATCGGCGTGGCCTGGCCGCCTGCGGGCAAGCGCGCCTCCCACAAGCGCTCGCCGTTACGCACGTCATAGGCGCGCAAGTAGTAGTCGAGCGTACCCGAGAGGAACGCGACGCCGCCGGCGGTCGTCACCATGCCGCCGAGACTCGGCACGCCGAGCGGCATCGGAATCGGCAAAGGCGCGCTATCGCGGATCGTACCGTTCTTGTGCTCCCACACAATGTTGTTGGTGCGCAGATCGACGCCCGCGACATAACCCCACGGCGGCGCCTGGCACGGAATGCCGAGCGGCGAAAGAAATGCGTTGATCTCGAATCCATACGGCGTGCCGCGAGCGAGCTTGATGCCGCTCGTTTCACTGCCCTTCTTTTCGCCGTTATCCGACGGAATCTGCGAACGCGGTATCAGCTTCGAAGTAAAGGCCATGTAACTCGGATTCGCGATGAGTATTTGCCGCACCGGGTCCACCGCGACACCGCCCCAATCGAATACACCGAAATTGCCCGGAAATACGAGCGATCCCTGTTCCGAAGGCGGCGTAAACATGCCGTCGTAACGCAGCGATTTGAATTTCACGCGGCACCACAACTGATCGAAAGGATTAGTGCCCCACATGTCGCGTTCGCGCACTTTCGGCGGCTTGAAGTTAAGTGCGGAGAACGGCTGCGTCGGCGATGTGTGGTCGCCCGACGCGGCGCCTTGCGGCACGGGTTCTTCTGTAATAGGCACGATAGGCTTGCCGGTCTCGCGGTTCAGCACATAAATGCTGCCCTGTTTCGTCGATGCAATTAGCGCAGGCTGCACGCCGCCTGCCGTCTGCAAATCGATTAGCGAAGGTTGGCCGCCGACGTCCATATCCCACAGGTCATGGTGCGTGAATTGATAGTTCCAGCGCATCTTGCCGGTTGCGAGGTCGAGTGCAACCACGCCTGCTGCCACTTTCTCGGAAGCCGGCGTGCGCAATCCGCCCCATTGGTCCGGCGTCTGATTGCCGAGCGGCAGATAGACCATGCCGAGCTTCTCGTCGACGCTGAACACCGACCACATATTCGGCGAATTGCGAACGTACGTCTGGTTGGGGCCAACGGGCTGCGTCGCGTCCGGATTGCCCGCGTCCCAGTTCCACACGAGATGGCCGTCATGCACGTCGAATGCACGCGTGACGCCGGAGGGTTCGTTGGTCGATTCGTTATCGGTGACGTGGCCGCTAATAATCACGAGATCGCGCGTGACCGCCGGCGGCGATGTCGAGTAATAACCGCCCGGTGTGAACGGGCCGATGTTCGTGCGCAGGTCGATCTGACCGTTATTGCCGAAGTGCGTGCACGGTTGTCCCGTGTCCGCATTGAGCGCGATGAGGCGCGCGTCGGCGGTCGGCAGGAAGATGCGGCGCGGGCATTCGGCGCTGGCTGCGGCGTTGGTGCTGGCGTTGGCTGTCTGCTGCGTGGCGGCGGCAGTATCGCTCGCAGTCGTCGCAGCCGATGCGGATTGCGTAGTGTCAGCCGCCGCGGAAGCCGCGTTCGGCGATTCGGTGCTTGCCGATGCGGCGTCGGCCGCAGGCGTCGATGCAGCCGCGCCGGAAGATGCATTCGCAGTCACGCTTGCAGTCGCGCCCGAAGCCGCAGCCGCATTCGAGGCCACACTTGAAGCCACATTCTCACCAGCGCCCGGCGCCGAAGCCCCCGCTGCATTTTCCGCGGCCCCGGTCGTTGCATTCGCCGAATACATCGCGTCGTCGTGATACGACACGCCGCGGCATGTCATATGTTCCCAATGCTTGAAACCGACGGGACTCTGGATATGCGGATCGTAGCGCCACAGTTCTTTGCCCGACGCGGGATCGAGTGCAATCACGATACTGTGCGGCGTGCAGAGGAACAACTTGTTGCCTACCTTGATCGGCGTATTTTCATCGGTCGTTTCAGTCGGGTCGCCCGGACCCGGCTTGTCGCCGGTCTGGAATTGCCAGGCGACCTTCAATTGCCGCGCATTTTCAGGGGTGATCTGCGTAAGCGGCGAATAGCGCTGACCGAACGGCGAGCCGCCATAGTCGGTCCAGTCGCCGGCCTGCCGGTTCGCATCGCCGGCAAGCGTCGTGCTCGGCGCCGCGGCGGTGGAGGCCAGCGTGCCGGGGCGATCGTACGGATGATTGAATGCGGTGCCGATGCCAAGCAGCACCGTCACGATCACGGCCGCAGCCAACGGCACCACGCCCTCGCGATGCGCGGCCGGCGGCCCGAACACCAGTTTGCCCGCGACGGGCGGCAACAGCAGCCACAACGCGAGCACCAGCCACACCCACAAACGCGGCAGCAATTGCCAGAAATCGAAGCGTGCTTCCGTGACCGCCCAGATGGTCGAACCGAATAGAACGAGCGCGAACAACCAGAGCGCCGACCGCCGGCGAATGAACAGCAGCACACCGGTCAGCGCGATCGCAATGCCCGTTATGACGTAATACCAGGAGCCGCCAAGCGTGACCAGCGGGACTCCGCCCGCGGCTAACGCCAAACCGATAATGATAAATACGATACCAGGGACCGCGAGCGCGGGGGGAAACCGATGCGGCTTCGACATGTTCGCCACCTCTACAGACAATGATTCAAATTGAATTGCAACAATAGCCCACCCATGCAGGCTCGGAAGACGCTGCCCTGCGAGTAGCATTTGTGGTTCCCGGACGCTTGCCGGGAAGGCATAGTGCATGCTTTGTAAGGTCGCCCTTTCTTGCCCGATATGTGATGAAGCAGCGAGCCACCATACTCTGTCTACGCGCCAATAGCATCCTCCTCGTCGCGAGATCGAATGGAAGATGGGCGCTGCCCGGCGGCCGATGCAAGCCTGGCGAATCGGTCGCGGCAGCGGCCATTCGCGAACTTCTGGAAGAAACGCAACTGACCGATCTCGCGCTTCACTACATCTTCGAATTCTGGGGCGCGCGCACTCGCCACTATGTATTCGCCGCGCGTATTCCCGATGACATCGAGCCTGTTCCGGGCCGAGAGATCAGTCGATGCCGCTGGGTTCGCGCGAAAGACATCCATTCCGCATGGGTGAGCGTATCGACGCGCGGAATCGTTCAGGTACTGCTCGGCGAAGGCAGTCCTGTGGGCCCCGCGCGAAGGTCGAGCCCGTTGCGTGTTTTCTGAGCGCCGCATTTGACGCGCGTGGCACAAGCGTTGCATCGCAAAGCTTGTCGCCTATTCACTCACGGAGTTTCAAATGGCAGGAGATAACTCGTTCAAGCCCGGCGAAATCGTCAAGACGTCCGGCATCTATGCAGTCGTTCATGACGACGGCAAGGGAACATTCGAAGTGACCTGCGTAGAGGGAGAACATTTTCCGCCGACACGCAGCGGCAAAGGCGCCCACTTCGAACTCAAATACGCGGCCACTCATGCGCATCGTCACGGCGAGCTGAAAGGCAGCGAAGCGCGACAGGCTGTTTAAAGAACCCAAACCACTGAACTCGCGCGCGCTATCGGCCAGGAGGCGAGACCGGTGCCCAAAGCTTCCGCCACACCATTCGCTCTCGCCGAGCGCGCGATCATCAGTCTGTATGACGGCGGCGTACTGTCGCCCGCCGTCCTCGAACGGCTTATCGCGTCGTTCGCCACGGCGAATCCCGACTGGGACACCGAGCCGACAGAGCGCTCCGTGGATGGACGCTCGCTTCACGAAGTCGTCGCTCTGACCATGCTGCCGGGCGAATCGCTGCGGGCGGCGCGCAAGTCGTTCATGTCCATCATCGAACATATTGCGGGCGCGCCGAAAACGAAAAAGACAAGCCGTGCAGCGAGCAAAGTCAAAGAAGAAGTCGAGGAAGAAGAGCCGGCAGAAGAAGACGACGAAGACAGCGCCGAACTCGCGAGGCAATTATCCGGCGGTACACGCGGTACGCGCGGTACACGCGGCACGTCGTCTAACGGGCGACGCGGCTCCGCGAAGAGCGAAGACACCGACACGTCCGCACGCAAGCCTGCTGGAAGGGCCGCATTCAATCCGCTCGTGAATGCCGCGGCGCCGCGCAAGAGCAAAAGCTGACTGTTGGCAGAGAGCCGCCCGCCAACGGGCACAATGCTTGCGATGCTTCGCTCAGACATGCCGCCACGCGGCGGCGTCCAACATGGAGAGCGACATGCCGGAACAACAACCAACCCCCAACACCGACGACGCACTGGAATTACTGATCGCGGACCATCGCGCGGTCGAAAAGCTTTTCACCGCATTCAAGCAGGCCAAAGAGGACGATCTCGAAGCGAAAGCCACCCTCGCCCAACGCGCGTGTGAAGAACTGACCATTCACACCATCATCGAGGAAGAACTTCTTTATCCCGCCGCGGGTAAAGCGCTTCCGTCAAGCGATGTCGTCGATGTCGAGGAAGCCTACGTCGAGCACTTTCTCGTGAAGACGCTAATCAGCAAATTCGAAACGCTGAAGGCGGGCGATAAGGGCTTCGACGCGACCTTCAAGGTGATGAGCGAAATGGTGCAACATCACGTCGAGGAAGAAGAGAACGAGCTATTCCCCGAATTGCGCAAGGCCAATCTCGACGTCAAGGGGCTCGGCCAGAAGATCGCGAAGCGCAAGACGGAGTTGCAAGGCAAACTCGACCAGGTAGGAAGCCGCGCTGTGGGCGATAAAACCTGATACAGGTTCCGCGCCGCGCGGTGTGTTGCTGGACGTTGCCATAAAAAATCCCGCCCTGAAACGGGCGGGATTTCGCTCGTCATTCGACGCGAACTGCCTTACTTACCGCTGCTTACTTCTGCTGCTTTGCCTTCTCGTTGCCGGCGCGCTCCGCGAATTCGGTGAGCTTCAGATCCGTAGCCTTTTCTTCTTCCAGCGTTTCCTTCAGCAGATTAACCGCCTCGGTAAAGCCCAACTGCTTGCCGATCGCGCAGAGACTGCCGTACGACGCGATTTCGTAGTGCTCCACCTTCTGCGCGGCCGCGACGAGACCCGCGTCGAGCACCGGTCCTCTTTCGATTTCGTCGATGAGTTCCTGGCCTTCTTCGATCAGCCCTTCCATCGCGACGCACTTCATTCTTTTCAACTTCACGCCACAACTTTCTACAACCTTGTCGATTCTTTCCACCTGTCCCTGCGTTTCCTCCAGGTGAACCTTGAATGCCTCGCTCAATTGCGGATCGGACGCAGCGCGCGAGAGCTTCGCCAGTGCTTTGGTCAGTTGCTTCTCGGCGCTGTAGATATCCGACAGCATGTGAACGAACAGATCATCGACAGTCTTTCGCTGTGTCATATGCAACTCCCAAGGTAGTGGTTAGGAGCCCTGCATCGCGCAACGGGTGTGCCTGGCGAAGCGGACGGGCATGTGATTGACCGTAGCGCGTCGCATTCGCACCAGGTACGGCGCATGCGCAGGCAAGCGTGCAGTCCAACGTTTCCCAACCATACTCAACGGAGAAGCCAATGTTCGTTCACAACAAGCGACTTCAATACACCGTGCGTGTCGCCGCCCCTAATCCGGGCCTCGCCAATCTGATGCTCGAGCAATTCGGCGGGCCCCAGGGCGAGTTGGCAGCCGCGTGCCGGTACTTCACCCAGGCCGTCGCTGAAGACGATCCGGGCCGCAAGGATTTGCTGTTCGACATCGCCACGGAAGAGTTGAGCCACCTCGAAGTGATCGGCTCGATCGTCGCCATGTTGAACAAGGGTGCGAAAGGCCAACTGGCCGAAGGCGTCGAGCAGGAAGCGGAGTTGTATCGTTCGCTGACGGGCGGCGGCAACGACTCGCACACGACCGCGCTGCTGTACGGTGGCGGGCCTCCGCTGACGAACTCCGCGGGCGTGCCGTGGACGGCCGCGTATATCGACACGATCGGCGAGCCGACCGCCGACCTGCGCTCGAACATCGCTGCGGAAGCGCGCGCGAAGATCGTCTATGAGCGGCTGCTGAATATCACCGACGATCCGGGCATCAAGGACGCACTCGGCTTTCTGATGACGCGCGAAATCGCTCACCAGAAGTCGTTCGAAAAAGCGCTGCATTCTATCCAGCCGAACTTCCCGCAGGGCAAGCTGCCGGGCGTTCCAGAATTTACAAACGTGTACTACAACATGTCCTCGGGCGAAGGCGACGCACGCGGTCCATGGAACGAAGGGCCGGAATGGGAGTTCGTGGAAGCGCCGCAACCGGCGGTGGACGGCGGCGACGGTTTGCCGTCGGTGAACGTGACGCAAGCGGACGTCGAAGTACTCGGCGCGCTGGCTTCGCGAACCGCTTCGGACACTGCGACCGATCCGGTGACGGGAGCAGATCTTGGATCGGGTAAGCAGCCGGGTTGAGTTCCGATCCGCCATTTGAGAAGTCGCTTGTAATAAGAAAAATGCCGCGGAGCGAGTCGCGCTTCGCGGCATTTGAACGTCACTAACGAACCAACGCTTCGTTTCGCTAGCGCACCGTCGCAACGTGCGTTTTCACCTTGATTGACGATGCGTTGTCGAATGGCGGCTGCGGAACGAAACTGCTGATCACGTCCCGCTCGAACACGAGGCAGCACGTCGAACCGCCGTACTGGAAAAAGCCTATTTCGTCGCCCTTTGAAACCCGCTGACCCGGCAGTGCTTCGATGATGCACGACGACACATCGGCCATACCGACGAATACGCAGCCCACCTGGCCAATGGCCGGATCGTCGCTTTCGATCACGATGATTGCCCGTGCCGCCAGCGCGGTAATGTACCCCTGCGAATCGTTAAGACCGCCGGGATCGCGGCCTTCCGCATCGGCGTCCGAGTAATAGGTGCCGTCCAGTGCATAAGCTTTTTTAATGACGCCCGCGATCGGCGCATGCCAGCGGTGGTAATCGAATGCACTGAGAAAGCACTGGTAAATGGAACCGCCGACAAAACGCTGCGCAAGCTCCCGCTGGCCGGCCGAAAAGATGTCCAGCAGTGAATAAGGCTGCGCCTTGATCCAGAAACTGTCGGTGAGTTTGACGTCTCTCTGGATGTTATACGGAGCCGCCTCGCAGGGACTGACAATGATCTTGTCGTTATCCGGCTGATCCACTGGCCGCTCGCCCTCGCGAAAGCGGCGCGTGAAGAAGTCGTTCCATGAAGAGAAGCCCCAATACGGCTTGTCCGGATCACACACGAACTGCGAAAGGTTGATCTTCTCGTCGGCCTCGGGCGAGAACCATCCGTTCGGGGGCGACGTATTCAGATGCTCGCGCGAATGCGGTCCGCTCAGGAATCCGCACCAGCAATCAAGCACATGCTTGATCTGCTGATTGAACGCAGGGTCGCGAAACAGCGCATAACCGGAGGGCATGCACATCGGCCAATCGAGTACCGCATTCAACGGGCAGTGAATCAGGCTCTTTTCGCTGAACGGCGGCGCATAAGTCATCAGATAGTCGATGATGACCATCAACTCTTCTATCGACGAATAGCCGAGTACATAGCCCTTATCGCGCGCCTGATTGATAGCCCGCGTCATATCCATGCGAAGAACCGGATCCCCGTCGAGGAGCGCGGCGAGCTGTTCGACCGCTGCCGTGCGCGGCGCATGCGCCGCACGGGCGCGAGCTTTTTCCGCGAGGTCGGTGCGGTATTGCGCGAGTTGCTCCTCATTGCTCGGCAGCCACCCACCGAGCCGGCGCCGTTCGTCCGCTTCCTTGTCTGTCATGCTTACCCTTCCCTATTGCGTTAAACGTTGATGAAACACTGCGACGACGGGCGCCTATTTCGCGCGCGGCGTTTGCAACGTGTCGTCGGGCTGCTTATATCCGTTGCGTATTTGCTCGACGCGCTCGGCGACCGCCTGCGCCACATTCACGACTTCCTGCTGCATAGCCTCGTCGCGATCGAGGGCCGCGTGGCTCGTCGCATAAGGCTCGTAATAGCCGATAAAGCGGTCGAGCCGCGACTTCGGACCGGCTTCTATCAGTCCCATCCAGTCGAGCCAATCGCTCAGCGCACGGCGCGATCCTTCGATACCGGCAACATCGCCATGTACTACGAGGCCATAAGCCCTGCCCGCCAGATGCTTGGGATAGTCCCAGCCGGCAAGCTCGATTTTCTTCGCCTCCTCGGGCGTCTTGCCGTGCGTCGAGGTGGGATCGGGATTGCCGCCGTCCGCGCAAACGAGGCGATCCATTAGCAGCTTGAGCGGGCTCGCGACCTGATACCAATAGACAGGCGTGACGAAAATCACGCCATGCGCGGCCGCAAAGCGCTCGTAAATCTCGTTCATCCAGTCGTTCACGAGACCGAGCGAATGATTCGGATAGCAACTGCATGGCCAGTGGCACAGCGGCATCGCCGTCGAGACACAGCCTTTGCAGGGATGAATATGGAGATCGCGATCGGAATTCAGGCGCGACAGATCGAGGAAGTCGACGTCGAACGCTCGCCGCTCGAGCGCGCCTTGCGCGATTTTCCCGAGGCGGAAGCTCTTCGACATTTCGCTGGGGCACGTATAGTCGTTTCGCGACGAGGCATTCACGATGAGCACGCGCGAACGGCCAGCCGGGTCGCGCTGCCGGACTTGCGCGGCCTTGATGCGCTCGCTCGCCGCGCGCCATTCGACGGACAGTTCGTAGTCGGGATCGGCATAGCCCGCGCCGGCCTTCGCCGTTATCGGCGATTTACGCGCGTGCGAATAGGCGTCCCACGCTATCGCTTCGAGCCGCGCGAGCGCCTCGTCTTCCGCGCGGAATGCGGGGTCGTAGAAGCGCGCCATGAAACGTTCGCGAAAGACTTCGCGCGGCAGCTTCTCCGTGATCTGCCCGCGGCGGACTTCGACGGGCACCGCCGCTATCGACGGGTTCTTTGCTTCGCTCACGTGGTCTCATGCAAAAAACGGTACGACGACCAAGCGAGCAACTAGCATTCCCGGATGCGATCGCGGCCACGACGTAGCGGAACCAGGCCTGGCATTTGCTTCTGAATGCGCTGCCCCGCTCCTGACAACTTACATCAAAGAATGATGCAATCACGCGCCCGCCTACTCGTCGTTTCTCCGCATCTGGACGATGCCGTATTGAGCTGTGGACTGCTGCTGACAGCGAGCCCGTCCGCCATTGTCTGCACCGTTTTCACTGCGCCGCCAGGCGAGAACATGTCGACCGACTGGGATCGGCAATCGGGATTCAAAGACGCGTTCGAAGCAATGCAAGCGCGCAAACAGGAGGACGCCCATGCTCTGGAAATGCTGGGCGCCCGGCCCGTCCATCTTCCGTTTTGCGACGCGCAATACCTTCACACTCCGTCGCGCGACGAACTGACCGAAGCACTGCGCCACACGCTCCATGCGTATCAACCCGAAAACGTCATGGTCCCGCTCGGCCTCTTTCACTCCGATCACACACTGGTATCGGATGCCTGTCTTTCGTTAATCGCCGGGATGGGCGACACGGTATTCCACACCTACGAAGAGATTCCGTATCGACGAATGGAACACGCGGTTCCCGATCGCATTGAAGAACTGACGAAGCGCGGTTACCTGCTGAGTCCCGCCGACGACCTCGCCGCGACCGCGCGCCAATCCGTTTCGCATGAACAGATGAAGCGCGAAGCGATTGCCGCGTATGCGAGCCAACTACGCGCATTCGGCCCTGATGCCGAAACCACGCTCTATTGCGAGGAAAAGTACTGGCGACTGCAACGAGCATGAAGAAAAATCGCAGGCCAAACCTGAAGCCAGTTGAAAGCGAACGGCACATCGTTTGCTTGAAGCGGGAATCGCCCCGTCAAGAAGAAAGAACAGCATGGATAAAAAACCGCTTTCCCGGCGCATTTCGGTAGTCGTTCTGACACACAACCGCGCCGCCGAGCTTGTGGCCACCCTCGAGCGCTTACTCGCCCTTCCAGAAAATCCGCCCATCTTTGTGGCGGATAACGGCTCGAATGACAATACCGTCGCGCTGGTGAGGACGCTCTTTCCGACCGTATGCATCATCGAATGCGGAGGAAATCTCGGCGCAGCCGGGCGTAATCGCGCCGCCGAGTGCGTCGGCACCGACTATGTCGCGTTCTGCGACGACGACACCTGGTGGGAGCCGGGCTCGCTCGAACGCGCGGTGCAACTGCTCGACGCGTGGCCCAACGTGGGTGTATTGAGCGGGCGCGTCGTGGTGGGCGAAGACAGGATCACGGACCCCATGTGCTCGGTGATGCGCGCGAGTCCGCTCGGCAGCGAGGGACTGCCGGGGCCCGCGTTAATCGGCTACATGGCGGGCGCGTGCGTATTTCGCACGTCGCTTTTCCGCGAGTTGGGCGGCTACGAGCCGCGTCTTTTCATCGGCGGAGAAGAAGAACTTGTCGCGCTCGATGTGCTCGCGTCCGGGCACGCGATTGTCTATTGCGATCAACTGACGGTGCATCATCATCCGTCGCCGGCGCGCGATAGTACTTTGCGGCGGCGCACACTCGCGCGTAATGCCGCGTGGGTCGCATGGCTGCGCCTGCCGTGGCCGGAAGCGTGCCGCGCAACAGCGCAGGCGCTCGCCACGTTCTCGCGCGAAGGCACGCTCGCGCGCGATGGCCTCGCACTGCTGCGCGGTCTCGCGTGGGCATTGAAAAACCGCAAGCCCGTACCGCCTAACGTACTGAACCTGCGCGAACGCGTGCACATCGGCGAACGGCAGATGGCCGCGCCCGCGCCAAGCACTCGCGCGAAGGCTACGGTTGGCAAAGCCGACGCAAGCACGTGATCTGAATCGCTTGATCCACGCGAGCGCACCGAAAAGTTGCTACGCGCCAGTGCGCGCGGTCGCCATCGCAAGGTTGCGAATCTCGCCGATCAGCTTCTGCGGTGCGACGGGTTTAGTCAAATGTGCCTGAAAACCCGCCATTTTCGCGCGCATGCGGTCCTCGGCCTGCGCGTAGCCGGTCAGTGCGATGGCCGGCACGCGGTCCTGCAACGGCAACTGACGGTCGGCTTCCAGCCGCCGCAAACGGCGCAGCACCTCATAGCCGTCTTCATCGGCGAGCACGATGTCGCATAGCAACGCATGCGGCCATTGCGTGGTCGCGGTCTGCGCGAACCAGTCCAATGCCTCCTTGCCCGACGACGCCGTACGCACACGCGCGCCGCTCGCCGTGAGCACCGCTTCGAGCGCGTCGAGCGCATCTTCCTGATCGTCGATCGCCATCACGAAGAGACCTTCGAGCGGCGCTGCGCCGTCGGCATCGGCAATGGGCGCCGCCGCCTGAGTACTCGATTCGGCATCGGCCACGGGACGCAGCGGCAGCATCGCCACATACGCGAGCCGCCCGTTGAGCGGCATCAGCGTGAAGCTGCCGCCGGCAGCGGACAGCGCTTCTTCCATATGACGCGCCGCTGCCTGCGACAATTCGGCGGGCTTCTCGCTCATGCCGAGCACCGTCACCCAGACCTGATTGTTATGCCGCTCGACGCGCAACTCGATGCGCTGCCCGGGCCTCGCGTGCTCGATCTCGTTGCGGCACAAATCGGCGATCAGCGGTTGCAGCACGCTCGGGTCGCCCGTCACCCGCAGATCGTTGTCGCTGATCTGCGGGTACAAGGTCACCCGCCGCGCCGCGATTTCGTCGTGCAGCGCATCGATCACGCCGGCCATCAGCGCGGCGAGACTGACCGATTGCGCGGTGAGCTTGCGCTGCGCGTGCTCGAGTTCGCCCTGCTGCCATTGCAGCGACCACATCTTCGCGTAGACGCCGTCGCGCGCGAGCAGTTCGCGATGCGTGCCCTGCTCGACCACGCGGCCATGCTCCATCACGAGAATCCAGTCGGCGTCGACCACGGTCGAGAGCCGGTGCGCGATCACGATCGACGTGCGGCCTTGCGCGAGGCGCGTCAACTCGGTTTGTATCGCGCGCTCCGAACGCGTGTCGAGCGCGGACGTTGCTTCATCGAACACGATGATGCGCGGGTCCTTCAGAATCGCGCGCGCAATCGCAATGCGCTGCCGCTCGCCGCCGGAGAGCCGCACGCCGCGCTCGCCCACGCGCGTGTCGTAATGATCCGGCAATCGTTCGATGAATTCGTCGAGTTGCGCCGCGCGCGCCGCCCGCACCACGTCCGCACGCGTGGCGGAAGGCCGCCCATACGCGATGTTGTATGCGATCGTCTCGTTGAACAGAACCGTGTCCTGGGGCACGATGCCGATCGCCTCGCGCAGACTCTTCTGCGTGACCTGGCCGATGTCCTGTCCGTCGATGCGTATCGTGCCGCTCGTCGGCTGATAAAGGCGAAACAGCAGCTTCACGAGCGTCGATTTTCCGGAGCCGCTTCCACCCACTATCGCGAGCGTCTTGCCAGGATACGCATGAAAGTCGACGTCGCGCAGAATCTGCCGCGCCGCGTCGTAGCCGAAGTCCACATGCTCGAACGAGATCTGCCCCGCGCTCACGATCAGCGGTTTCGCGGCCGGCTCGTCAATATCCTCGCCGACACGCCCACGCGCGGCGAGTATCTCGAACATGCGCTCGACATTCACCATCGCGTCGTTGGTCTCGCGAAACACGAAGCCGAGCGTGTTGAGCGGCATGCAGATCTGGATGATGTACGCATTCACCAGAATCAGATCGCCGACGCTCATGCTCCCCGCCACCACATGCTGCGCCGCGAGCAACATGATCGCGCCGATGCCGAACGCAATCACCGCGCTCTGGCCGACATGCAACGCGGTCAGCGCACGCTGGTTCGCCGTTCTCGCGTGCACCCACTTGTCGAGCACGGCTGAAAGGCGCTGCGTTTCGGTGTCCTCGGTGGCGAAGTATTTGACGGTGTCGTAATTGAGCAGACTGTCCACAAGCCGGCCATCGGACTGCGCCTCGAGCGCATTCACCGCGCGCTGGAACGCGACGCGCCGCCGCGTGAAGATGAACGTATAGACCGCATAGCAGACGAAGGTCGCGGCAATCGCGATCATGAACTCGCGCGCGTAGTTGTGAACCATGATCGCGACAATCGTGACGATTTCGAACGCGGTCGGCACGATCGTAAAGAGCGCTACGCCAAGCAGAAAACCGATGCCGTCAGCGCCCTTCTGCACATCGCGCACGATTGCGCCCGTCTCGCGCTTCGTATGAAAGCGCGCACTCATGCGGTGCAGATGCGCGAAGGTCCGCTCGGTGAATGCGGCGACCGTGCGCTGCGTCACGATGCTGAACACCACGTCGCGCGCTTCGTTCAACGCGTCGCCGAGAAAACGCAGCAACGCATACGTCAATACGAGAAACACCGGAAAGAACGCCTGCGCGACCGGGTGCCCCAATTCGTCGACGACATGCTTGAGCACGAGCGGTATCAGCACGGTCGCGAGCTTTGCCGAGATCATCAGCAGCAACGCGGCGAGCGTCTGGTTGCGGTAGCGCCAGACCGCGCGCGTCAGGTCGGCGGCAATGCGGCGGGTCAACTGGGAACGGGGCAGCGTGGCGGGGTTCGGCATGAGGTCCCTGAGAGAGCCGCCGCAGCAACGACGCTGCAACGGGCATTAGATTCCACTATGCGGATTCACAAAGCGGCGCGACGAAAAACGCGGCATGTCGAGTCGCGCGCCGAGGCCAGTGACGAGCAAACGATGCGCCCGCCGTCGGACAAAACTTAGCACACGCGAGACCGGGACGACAGGCGCGATTCTTCTTGCATCGCAGAGAAAAAAATTCGCGCTTCTCCAGGAAGTACTACTCGAAATTACATGACGGGTTGTAGAAAAAGGGAACGCCACACCGCTTCCCTCCCGCGAAAAAGGGAACGCTACAGCGCTTCTCCGCACCCACTGTCGGATCAACGTTTCTTGCGCGCCTTGCCGCGCATAGGCACACCACATGCTGGGGCCGGGTAACAGCGTCGTATCGGCGGAAATTGCATAACAGTGCTCAGCAAACCGCGCGATGCCCGCCCTGCTAATGCCTATCTCGCGAAGGAATGTCAATGAAGATCGCCCTCATCAGTGAACACGCCTCGCCCCTCGCCGTCGCCGGAGGCGTCGACAGCGGAGGACAAAACATTTACGTCGCGAACGTCGCGCGTGAACTCACGGAGATGGGCCATCAAGTGGATGTGTTCACGCGGCGCGACCGCGCGCTGCTGCCGCTCATCTCCGACATGGACGGCGTGCGCGTGATCCACGTGCCGGCAGGGCCGCCGATGCAGTTGCCGAAAGAACGGCTGCTGCCGTTCATGGACGAGTTCGCCGCGTTCCTGATCGAGTTCTTCCGCGGCGAGAAGACGCCGTATGACGTGATGCACGCGAACTTCTTCATGTCGGGCCTCGCGGCATTGAAAGTGAAAGCGGCGCTCGGCGTGCCGCTCGTCACGACGTTCCATGCACTCGGCCGCGTGCGCCGGATACATCAGGGCGCGAACGACGGCTTTCCCGATGAACGCTTCGCGATCGAAGACGACCTCGTCGCGCAGTCCGACGTGGTAATCGCCGAATGCCCGCAGGACGAAGCCGACCTGATCGAGCATTACCGGGCCGACCCCGCGCGCATTCAGACTGTGCCGTGCGGCTTCGACGCCGACGAGTTTCATCCGATGGACCGCGCCACTGCCCGCGAAGCACTCGGCTGGCAGCAGGATCAGTTCACCGTGCTGCAACTCGGACGCCTCGTGGAGCGCAAGGGCATCGACAACGTCGTGCGTGGCGTCGGCGTGCTGAAGCAAGCCTTCAGCGCGTCGGCCGAGCTGTACATCGTGGGCGGCAATTCGGATGCGCCGAATGAAAAGGCCACGCCGGAAATCGCGCGCTTGCGCGGCATCGCGCGCGACTGCGGCGTCGCCGGCCAGACTCACTTCGTCGGGCGGCGCGGGCGCGCGCAATTGCGCTACTTCTATAGCGCCGCCGACGTCTTCGTGACGACGCCGTGGTACGAGCCGTTCGGTATCACGCCGGTCGAAGCGATGGCGTGCGGCACGCCGGGTGATCGGCGCGGACGTCGGCGGAATCCGCTATTCGGTGGCGGACGGCATCACCGGGTTCCTTGTGCCGCCGCGCGATCCGGCTGCGCTGGCCGCGCGTCTCGACCAGTTGCGGCGCGATCCCGCGCTCGCTCGCCGGATGGGCGAAGCGGGCCTTGAACGCGCACGCAAGGAGTTCACGTGGCGCGGCGTGGGCGAAGCCCTCGCGCAAATCTATATGCGCACCGCGCGGCTCGTGCCGGCAAAGACCGCGGAAGAAGAACGCGTGGAGGTTCGCGTGCGCGCGGCGGCCGGCGCGTCGTTCCGCTAGAACGCCGCGCGTCGTCGCAGCGCTATCAGCGCAGCCAGTTTCGTCGAGCCGGGGCGGACGCACTGTCCGCTTCCGGCAAATCGCTTACGTTTTCGGCACCGCCATCATCATGCTGCAACCCGCTGTGTTTCTCGACAAGGACGGCACGCTGCTCGACGACGTGCCGTACAACATCGACCCTTCGCTGATGCGCCTCGCACCCGGCGCGCGCGAAGCGTTGACGCTGCTCGCGAGCCAGCCGTTCGCGCTGTTCGTGATCAGCAATCAGTCGGGCGTCGCGCTCGGCAAGTTTCAGCGCGCGGCGTTAAAAGAGGTGGAAGCCGAACTCGCGCGCATGTTCAGCGAATGCGGCGCGACGCTCGCCGGCGCTTACTGGTGCCCGCATCATCCGGACGGCACGGTCGCGCCCTACGCGACCGCCTGCGATTGCCGCAAGCCTGCGCCCGGACTGCTGCTGCGCGCGGCGCGCGAGCATCGGCTGGATCTCGCGCGAAGCTGGTTCATCGGCGACATTCTCGACGACGTGGAAGCGGGCAATCGCGCCGGATGCCGCACGATTCTGCTCGACAACGGCCACGAGACCGAGTGGATAGAAGGACCGCAGCGCGTGCCCGGCGCGCGCGCCGCTGATTTATACGAAGCTGCGCAGATTGTCGTGCGCAGCGTCGAAGCGGTATCGCGGCCCGCGCCCGGCCGGCGAGGAAACCGCTCGATGAACGCGCCGCTTCTCATCGCCCAGCCGACACTCGCGCACGCTCGCGTGCCCGACAGTCCGCAGCTCGCGCATTGGGGCGAGGACATCAAGCGGATTCTGTGCGTGCGGCTCGACAACCTCGGCGATGTGCTGATGACCACGCCCGCGCTGCACGCGTTGCGCGAGTCGGGCCCCGGCCGTCATATCACGCTGCTCGGCTCGCGCAGCGGCGCCGCGCTCGCGCCGTATCTGGACGATGTCGACGACGTGATCGAATACGAAGCGCCGTGGGTCGCGAATCCAGCCGCGAGTTCGCGCTCGCTCGCCGACGATCAGCGCATGCAGGAGCGCTTGCGGCACGGCGGCTTTGACGCGGCCGTGATCTTCACCGTCTACAGTCAGAGTCCGTTGCCCGCTGCGATGCTGTGTTATCTCGCGGGCATTCCGCGGCGGCTCGCGCATTGCCGCGAGAATCCCTATGCGTTGCTCAGCGACTGGCTGCGCGAACCGGAGCCGCAGCAGCGCACGCGTCATGAGGTGGAGCGGCAACTCGACCTCGTGCGCCAGGTCGGCGCACAAGCGCCCGATACGCGGATGCGCTTCGCTGTGCGGGAGTCGGATAGGCGCGCGCTTGCGAAGCAGCTTGCGGCGCGTGGCGTGCATAGTGACGCGAAAAGCCGCGCAAATGGCAGCACCCAGCACCGCGCCCCGTGGATCGTATTGCACCCAGGCGCAACGGCCGCATCGCGCCGCTATCCGCCGGAGCGCTTCGGCCAGGTGGCCACGCGCCTCGCCACGGAAACCGGCGCACCTATTCTGATCACCGGCAGCGCGAGCGAGCGCCCGTTGGTCGATGCAGTGATCGCGGCGGCCGCGCCTCGCGTTCGCGCGCAACTGCACGATATGAGCGGCGCACTGTCGCTCGGCGAACTCGCGGCGCTGATCGAGCGCGCCAGCGTGCTGGTGTCGAATAACAGCGGACCGGTCCATCTTGCGTCCGCGCTTGCCACGCCCGTCGTCGATCTTTACGCGCTGACGAATCCGCAGCACACGCCGTGGCAGACGCCGCATCGCGTGCTGTTTCGCGATGTCGAATGCCGCTGGTGTTATCGCAGCGAGTGTCCGCAACATCATCACGCGTGTCTGCTCGGCGTGACGCCCGGCGAAGTCGTGACAGCCGCGCTGGAGTTGCGCGCCGAAGCGCAGTCACACGCGCCGTCTGCGCGCCGTGCTTCCGACAACCCACCCAATGCCCACCACGAAAGCGACGCGGCACAGCCGCTCGCCAAACAACCGGTGGCGCCCTGACACCCACTTCTACTGCGAACGCCCATGTATACACTCGGAATCAATGCCGTCTATCACGACAGCGCCGCAGCCATCCTGCGTGACGGCGTGGTGCTCGCCGCCGCCGAAGACGAACGCTTCACGCACGTCAAACATGCGAAGCGTCCGGTGCCGTTCTCGACCTGGCAACTGCCCTTCGATGCCATCGACTACTGCCTGAAAGCCGCCGGCATCACGCTTGCCGACGTCGATCACGTTGCGTATTCGTACGACCCGAGCCTGTTCGGCGGCATGCCGAAGCAGCCGGGCGCGACCATCGAACTGCCGTTCGATCCGGCCAACACGCGCCTCACGGACCCGTCCGCATCGCCGTGGGACCCGCTCTTTCTCAGCTATATCGCGAACGCCAAGGGTCAGTTGCTCGACGGTGCGCCGCATCATCTGCGCAAGCGTTTTCAGGGCGTGGACCGCAACAACGGCTTCAAGTGGCATTTTGTCGAGCATCACCTCGCACACGAAGCGAGCGCGTTTCTCGCGGCGCCTTACGACGACACCGCCGTGCTCACGATGGACGGCCGCGGCGAAGGCGTGACGACCAGCATGGGCCAGTTCGTCGACGGCGAATATACGCGGCTCAAACAGGTCGAGTTGCCGCACTCGCTCGGCCTGCTCTATGAAGCCGTGACCGACTGGCTCGGCTTTCTGCATTCGTCGGACGAGTACAAGGTGATGGCGCTCGCGTCGTACGGCAAGCCCGAATATGTCGATGTGTTCCGCGACATCGTGCGCTATCGCGGCGACGGCAGCTATACGGTCGACGCGCCGCGCCTCGTCAAGCGCTTTGGACCGGCGCGCGAACGCGGCGGCCCGCTTGAGCAGCGCCACTTCGACATCGCGCATTCGTTGCAGCGCGTGCTCGAGGAAACGGTGCTGCAACTCGCCGGCTGGCTGCATGAGAAGACCGGCTTGCGCAAGCTCAGCATGGCGGGCGGCGTGGCGTTGAACTGCGTGATGAATTCGAAGCTGCGCGACGCGGGCCCGTTCGACGACGTATGGGTGCAACCCGCCGCGGGCGATGCGGGCACCGCGCTCGGCGCGGCGCTGTGGATCGACTATCGCGAACGCAGCGAGCGCGGCGACCGCAAGCGTCACTGGACGATGGACCATGCGTACCTCGGCCCCGAGTATCCCGAAGAGGAAATCGAACAGTTTCTGAAATGGTCGAAGGTGCCCTATCGGCGGCTTGACGACATTGCCGGCGAAACCGCCGACCTGCTCGCGAGCGGCAAGGTGATCGGCTGGTATCAGGGCCGCACGGAATTCGGTCCGCGCGCGCTCGGCGCACGGTCGATTCTCGCGTCGCCCGTCGATCCGCACATGCAGGCGAAGCTCAACGAGATCAAGGACCGCGAGGACTTCCGGCCGGTCGCGCCGGTCGTCATGGAAGAGCATGCAAGCGAATGGTTCGTGAACGGCAAGGTCGCGCCGTTCATGCTGTTCGTGTTCGACGTGCACGCCGACAAGGCCGCGCGCATTCCGGCCGTGCGCCATGTTGACGGCACCGCGCGCGTGCAGACCGTGAACCGTTCGCAGCATCCGCTCTATTACGATCTGCTCGCCGCATTCAACCAACGCACCGGCGTGCCGATTCTCGTCAACACGTCGTTCAATACGCGCGGTGAGCCGATGGTGAATTCGCCGCGCGACGCGGTGGAGTCGTTCTGGACCTCGCCGCTCGACGCGCTCGTGATCGGCCCGTTTCTCGTCGAGAAAGCGAGGGATAGCGCATGAGTCCATCCGCTACGGGACCGATGGACGTAACAGGCGGCTTCAGTCGTTCGCATGACGAGGCGGAGCCGATCGCCGCGGGCTATCCGGGTGCGCTGCTCGCGCACCTCGATGTGTCCGTGGTGGTGCCGACTTACCGGCGGCCCGACATGCTGGCGGCGTGCCTTCGCGCGCTGACCGAGCAGGACTTTCCTGTCGACCGCTATGAAATCGTGGTCTGCGACGACGGCCCCGACGAAGCGACGCGCGCCTGCGTCGCTCACATTGCGGCCGAGCAGGCGAAGCGCGGGCTCACGGTGCGCTATGTGCCGGTCACCCGCACGCAAGGTCCGGCCGGCGCGCGCAATGCGGGCTGGCAGCAGGCGCGCTCGCCGGTGATCGCCTTCACCGACGACGACACGCTGCCCGATCCGCATTGGCTGCAAGAAGGGCTCGCGGCGATTCGCCAGGGCGCGGCGGCCGCCGCGGGCAGAATCGTCGTGCCGCTGCCCGCCGTGCCGACCGACTACGAAGCCGATGCAAGCGGACTCGAACGCGCCGAATTCGCAACCGCCAATGTATTCGTCGCCCGGAGCTTTCTGACGATGACGGGCGGCTTCGACGAACGGTTTACATCAGCGTGGCGCGAGGACTCCGACCTGCAGTTCGCGCTGCTGCAAGCGGGCGGCAAGATCGTGCGCGCGAACGAGGCGGTCGTCGTGCATCCCGTGCGGCCGGCGCGTTGGGGAGTCAGCATTTCGCAGCAAAAGAAAAGCCAGTTCGACGCGCTGCTGTACAAGAAGCACCCCGAACTGTTCAAGGCGCGGATTCGCTCGTCGCCTCCTTTTCTCTATTACCTGATTCTGTGCGCCGCATTGGCCGCGCTGATCGGCGTCGTGCTCGGAGACACGACCACCATGACGCTCGGCTTTGTCGCATGGCTCGCGCTGACGGCCTACTTCTGCGCGATACGCCTGCGCGGACGGGACCGCGGTTTGCGGCACATCGCCGAAATGGCGTGGACGTCGATCCCGATCCCGTTCCTCTCGATCTACTGGCGGCTTTACGGCGCCGTACGTTACAAGGTGCTCTTTCTATGAATGCAGGCCCGTTCATCGCGTCACTCGCACCGCGGCGCATCGCCGTTTTTCGTGCGCTGCAACTCGGCGACATGCTCTGCGCGGTGCCGGCTTTGCGGGCACTGCGCGCGGCTGCGCCGCACGCGCATATCGCGCTGATCGGTCTGCCGTGGGCGCAATCGTTTGTCGAGCGTTATGCGGATCTGGTCGACGAACTGATCGTTTTTCCGGGCGCCGAAGGCTTTCCCGAGCAGCGCGAATCGAACGACGGCCTGCCCGCGTTTTATGAACGGATGCGCGCGCAACGTTTCGATCTCGCGATCCAGTTGCACGGCAGCGGCGGCATCGCGAACGATCTGCTGCTTCAGTTCGGCGCGCGCGCTTATGCAGGCTTCGTGCAGCCGGACGAGCCGCCGCGCGATGGCGTGTTCATCGGCTGGCCCGACGATTTGCCGGAGCCCGAGCGCTATCTTGCGTTGATGAGCGCGCTAGGCGCCGACACCACCGAGCGGCACTTGTCGTTTCCGCTGAGCGATCGCGATGGCGATGAATACGCGTCGCTCGTCGCCGCACACGGTATCGAAGCGCAGCGTCTGGTGCTGGTTCATCCCGGTGCGCAATTGCCCTCGCGCCGCTGGCCCGCCGCGCGTTTCGCCGAAGTCGCGGACCGTCTCGCCGCCGACGGCTGGCAAATCGCGATCACGGGAACCGCGGCTGAAGCGTCGCTTACCGGCGAGGTGCTCGGCGCCATGACCGCGCCCGCGTTGCACCTGGCCGGCGCGACGTCGCTCGGCGGATTGGCGGCGCTCGTCGCGCATGCGCGGCTCGTCGTCTGCAACGACACGGGCATTTCGCATATCGCCGCGGCTGTCGCGACCGCGTCGGTGGTGATTGCATCGGGCAGCGACACACGGCGCTGGGCGCCGCTCGATCACGCGCGGCATCGCGTGCTCGCCGACTATCCGCCGTGCCGTCCGTGCATGTTCCGCGAGTGCCCGTACGGCCATCCTTGCGCGCTGAATATCGGCGTCGAGCGCGTGGTCGAGACGGCCCGCGCGCAACTGGCCGAGGTTCACGGCGCCCGTCCCGCCGGTCCGTACGCGTTGCATACACAGACCGGAAGCGGGCCCTTCGAGGAGTTGCATCATGCTGCGTAACTGCCGCCGTCTGCGTGTGCTGACATGGCACGTCCACGGCAACTATCTGTACTACCTGACTCAGGCGCCGCACGACTTCTATCTGGTGACGAAGCCGGGCCATCCGCCCGGCTATGCAGGCAAGGTCGGCGTTCTGCCGTGGGGCGACAACGTCCACGAAATCAATGCGGACGACGTGCCCGATCAGGAATTCGACGTGATCCTGTATCAGCACAAAACGCACTGGGAATACGACCGCGAGCACGTGTTGAGCGAGGCGCAACGGCGCCTGCCGCGCGTCTATATCGAGCACGATCCGCCGCAGGAAAACCCGTTCCAGCAATGGCATTGGGTCGACGATCCGGACACGCTGCTGGTCCATGTCACCCACTTCAACCGGCTGATGTGGGATTGCGGCGTGACCCCGACGCGCGTGATCGAACACGGCGTGGTGGTGCCGGAAGGCGTGCGCTACAGCGGCGAACTGGAACGCGGCATTGTCGTCGTCAATCATCTGGCGCAGCGCGGAAGGCGGCTTGGCGCCGACGTGTTCGCCGATCTGCGCACGCGTGTGCCGCTCGATCTCGTCGGCATGGATGCCGAGCGGCTGGATGGTATCGGCGAAGTCGGCAATCTGGATCTCGCCGCGTTCAGCGCGCGCTATCGCTTCTTCTTCAATCCGATTCGCTGGACAAGCCTCGGTCTCGCGATTGTCGAGGCAATGACGATCGGCATGCCGATCGTCGGCCTCGCGACCACCGAACTCGCGACGGTGATTCGCAACGGCGAAAACGGCTTCGTGCATACGGATGTGAATGCGCTCGAAGACGCGATGCACGAGTTGCTGCGCGACCCGGCGGAAGCACGGCGTCTGGGCGAAGGCGCGCGGCGCACTGCGCTCGAGCGCTTCCACATAGACCGTTTCGCGCAGGACTGGCACGAAGCGTTGCTGCACGTTACCGCATGAGCGGCGCGTCTTGACACCTTCGCCGAATCATCATAAGGACGACGCAACATGAAAGAACTTACCCGCAAGCGGATTCTCGTCACAGGCGGCGCCGGCTTTCTCGGCTCGCACCTGTGCGAGCGGCTCGTGACGCAGGGCCATGACGTGCTGTGCGTGGACAACTTCTATACCGGCACGAAGGACAACATTGCGCATCTGCTGGACTGCCCGAATTTCGAGCTGATGCGTCACGACGTGACATTTCCGCTTTATGTCGAAGTCGACCAGATCTACAACCTCGCGTGTCCCGCATCGCCGATTCATTATCAGCATGATCCGGTGCAAACCACCAAGACGAGCGTGCACGGCGCGATCAACATGCTGGGCCTCGCGAAGCGCGTGAAGGCGAGGATTTTTCAGGCGTCGACGAGCGAAGTGTATGGCGATGCCCTCGTGCATCCGCAGAAAGAAGACTACTGGGGCCATGTAAATCCGATCGGCCCGCGCTCGTGCTACGACGAAGGCAAGCGCTGCGCCGAAACGCTTTTCATGGACTACCGGCGCCAGCATGGCCTGTCGATCCGCATCGCGCGAATCTTCAATACGTATGGGCCGCGCATGCATCCCGCCGATGGCCGTGTGGTGTCGAACTTCATGATGCAGGCGCTGCGCGGCGAGCCGATCACGCTCTATGGCGACGGCTCGCAAACGCGCTCGTTCTGTTACGTGGACGACATGATCGACGCGTTTATCCGCCTGATGAATTCCGCCGACGACCCAGGCGGTCCGGTCAATCTCGGCAATCCGCACGAAGTCAGCATGCGCGAGATCGCGCAACGGATCGTCGCGATCACGGGATCGAATTCGCCGCTCGAATTGCATCCGTTGCCGACCGACGATCCGTGGCATCGGCAGCCGGATATTTCGCGCGCGCGCGAGTTGCTCGGCTGGCAACCGCAAACCTCGCTCGACGACGGTCTGCAACACACCGCGCGTTACTTCCGCGCGCGAATCCAGGCGAGTTCGGAAGCGGGTTCAGAGGCGAGTTCGGAAGCGGGCGCGCCAAGCGCGCCCGCGGCTCAGCGTCCGGCCCTCACATAGCTCGCGAGAAAGGTGCGCGTGCTGCCGTCGGGGAATTGCACGGCCACCTGTTCGCCGCTCGCGAGCGCGACCTCGCCTGCGCCGTAACGCGGCACGCGTACTGCATCGCCTGGCGCCCAGACGCGCGGTTTGGCCGGGTCGCTTCTCTTACGCGGCGCTTCCTTGTCCGCTGACGTTGCGCCCCGCAACGATGACGTCCGGCGCGACGTCGATTTGCGGCGGACGCACGCAGTTATCGCACACGCCGCAGCGCTCGACGGCGGGCGTGTCGCCGTAATAGTCGAGGATCGCGCGCCAGCGGCACTGGCCGGTTTGCGCATAGTCGATCATTGCCTGCAGCGTTTCCCTGTCATGCGCGCTCATCTGCTCGAATTGCGCCGCGGCTTTCGCGATGGTGTCACGCGTGGATTCACGGGCCGATTCGCGCGCATCCTCATGCGTTCGCAGACGATAACGGCGCTGCCGGTCGCGGCCGGCCACGCGCGCGTCGACCAGCATGTTCAGCGCGACTTCGAGCTTGCCTGCGCCGACATCGGGCAACGCATCCTTCAGCGCCTTGAGCGTCACACCCTTCGGTTCTTCGCCGATACGCGCCGCCAGCGTGTCATACACGCGTTGCGCCAGTTCGACGCTCGGGTAGCGTCCTGCAAGAAAGAACTGCTGGATGCGCTTGTCGTTCAGGTCGAACAGCAGCACGCAATCGGCAGGCTCTCCATCGCGGCCCGCGCGGCCTGTCTCCTGATAGTAGGCATCGAGGCTGCCCGGTATCTGGTAATGAATCACGAAGCGTATGTCCGCTTTGTCGATGCCCATGCCGAACGCGTTCGTCGCGATCATCAAGCGGGTCGCGCCCGACATGAACTGCTCCTGCGCTTCTTCGCGCGCGGCCGCCGACATTCGGCCGTGATAGCGCGACACCGATTCGCCGGCTTCCGTCAGCCAGCCGTAAATGCGGTCGACGTCGCGCACGGTGGCCGCATACACGATGCCGGCGCCGCCGAGCGATCCGATCAGCTTCGACAGTTGCTCGCGCTTCGCGGCCATCGCGCGCGCGGCGCCGTCCTTGCCGCCCGCCGTGCTCACCTGCACAACGCGATAACGCAGATTCTCGCGATACGTGCCCGTGCGAACCACAAGCGGGTCGCGCAGCGCGAGCGAATGCACGATGTCGTCGATCACGCGCTGCGTCGCCGTTGCGGTCAACGCGAGCACGGGCGGCTGCCCGAGCGCCTTCACCGCCGCGGCGATCTCCAGAAACGCGGGACGGAAATCGTGTCCCCAATGCGACACGCAATGCGCCTCGTCGACGACCACGAGGCCGACGCGATTTTCCGGGCGCGCGCGCAACGTCTCGATGAACGCCGGCTGCGCGAGACGCTCGGGCGTCACGAACACAATGCCGCTGTCGCCCGCTGCAATGCGTTGCAGCGCCTCGCGCTCGGCGCGGCTTTTCAACGTGCTGTTCACCAGCGTGCAGTCGATGCCGGCCGCGAGCAGCTTGTCCGCCTGGTCCTTCATCAACGCGATCAGCGGCGACACGACGAGCGTCGTGCCTTCGAGATGCAGCGCGGGTAACTGGTAGCACAGCGATTTGCCCGCGCCGGTGGGCATCGTCGCAAGCGTGTCGCGATGTTGCAATACGCTGCGGATAATGTCCTCCTGCCCCGCGCGCAAACGCGCGATGCCGAACATGTCGCGCATGGTCTTGCGCATGCTGCGAAGCCGTTGGTCGACTGTCATGGTTATGAAGAAGCGTCCTTGCAGGCGTTGCCGCCCGCGGTGAGGTGAAGGATGAATTGCCGCTCGTTTTCGGCGACCTGCGGTGCACGGTTGCAGTGCCTTTTAGCCGCCGAGCAATTAGCGTGCAGCACCCTTTCTTCTATGCGTTGCGGCGAGCGCGCCGCGGGTATCGCGTTTGCTCGATTCCCGATGTGCATCGACGAATGCGTGAACCCAACCGAAAGGAGAAAGCGATGAATCAGGAACCGTCCGATCCCGTCGAACGCGCGGACCAGCGGCGTGAAGAACTCGGCGATGGCGATGTGAAAGTGAATCCCGACGGCAAAGTCGAACAGCGTCCGCATGGAAGCATGGACGCCACGCTACTTGCGAAGGACAAGGATCATCCGTCGGAAGGGCCGTACACGCCCGAGCACGATCACGTCGATCCGGATCTCGAACCCGGCGGCGCGAAAGGGCATCCGACCAGTAAGGATGATTTGTCCGCGTGAATTGGCGCGGCAGTAAGCAATAAATAGAGTCAGGCGGCCAGCATCACGCCGCCGGACAGCCGGCCGGGCGAAGCGTACCGCCGCACTGCCGGTACGCTTCCCGCACTCACTTACTCATGCGCCGTTCGTCGCGCTACCCGTGCGTCCAGCATTCGCCTGCGTCGCTGACTGACCGTTGCGCGTGTACGGCGCGAGCGCATCGGGCGCGCGCATGTCGCGTGGCGTTTCGAAGTCCGCGAGCGCGGCGCCGCGCATTTCCTCCGCCGACTTCGCAAAGCCCGTGCGATCGCTGTAGTCGACCGACGGCAAACGCGGCGCGGCGGCCGCGCTTTTCGCCGCATATACATCGAGCGCGGTGACGCATGCGACGTTGACGGCCGCGACGGTCGCGCGTTGCCGGTCGCGCGCGCTCCACTTGTTCGACGACAGCGCCAGCGTGCCGAGATCGAGCGCATCGCCGCCGACACGCGCCCACAAAAACGGCCGCGGATTGCGCGACGCAAGAATGCCGACGCCGCACGCAAGCTCGCGCAATCCATAGAAACGCACTGCCCCCGGTCCCGCATTCACACCGGCGGCGCGCGCCATCATGCGCGGCGCAACCAGTTCCGCGATGCCCAGCGCAATGCTGAACCACGCCAGACCGCGCGCGACGGAATCCGGCTGCGGCAGCTTTTCCTTCAGCGCGCGAACGCCCTCCTGCTTCGACTCGTTACGTGAATCCATTTGCATCACCTTCGTGTGTTGGGCCGCGATCGATCGACGCGGCTCAGGTAGTCAAAAAGTGCAGCACGCTTTGCATGGTCAATGGAAAACAACGGCATGAACATCAAGGCTTCAGCACGACCTTGATGCAGCCGTCTTCCTTGTCGCGAAACGTCTTGTACATGCGCGGGCCTTCATCGAGCGAGACCGTATGCGTGATTACGAACGACGGATCGATCTGCCCTTGCTGGATTCGCCGCAACAGGTCGTGGGTCCAGCGGTTGACGTGCGTTTGTCCCATGCGCCATGTGAGGCCCTTGTTCATCGACGCACCGAACGGAATCTTGTCGAGCAGCCCGCCGTACACGCCGGGCACCGACAACGTGCCGGCAGGACGGCAAACGTAGATCATTTCGCGCAGCACATGCGGTCGATCGGTTTCGAGCATCACGGCCTGCTTCGCGCGGTCGTACATGGAGTCGAGCGAGCGCGTGGCGTGCGATTCCATGCCCACGGCGTCGATACATTTTTCGGGGCCTTTGCCGCCCGTCAGTTCCTTCAATCGCTCGAGCACGCTCTCGGCCTTGAAGTCGATCGTGACCGCGCCGCCCGCGCGCGCCATCGAAAGACGCTCGGGCACGCAGTCGATTGCGATCACCTGTTTGGCGCCAAGCAGCACGGCGCTGCGGATCGCCATTTGCCCGACCGGACCCGCGCCCCAGATCGCAACCGTGTCGGTCGGTTCAATATCGCATTGCACTGCCGCTTGCCAGCCGGTCGGAAAGATGTCGCCGAGAAAAAGCACCTGCTCGTCGGTGAGGCCGTCCGGAATCTTGACGTGCGTTTTGTCCGCGAAGGGCACGCGCACGAACTCCGCCTGGCCACCGGGATAACCGCCCGTCAGATGCGTGTAGCCGAAGAGGCCCGCTGTGGTGTGGCCGAACATCTTGTCGGCGATGTCCTTGTTGCGGTTCGTGCGCTCGCACACCGAGAAGTTGCCGCGCCGGCACTGATCGCATTCGCCGCAAATGATCGTGAACGGTACGACGATGCGGTCGCCGACCTTCAGCGCCGTGTTTTCCTTGCCGACTTCGACGACCTCGCCCATGAATTCGTGGCCCATGATGTCGCCGGATTCCATGCCGGGCATGAAGCCGTCGTACAGATGCAGATCGGAGCCGCATATCGCGCAACTCGACACCTTGATGATCGCGTCGCGCGGATGTTCGATCTTCGGATCGGGCACGGTGTCGCACCGGATGTCTTTCTTGCCATGCCAGCTAAGCGCCTTCATAAAGTCCTCCACACTGTAGGGTTCATCGGCTCGCGGCTGCATTGCCCACATGGGCGCCTTGCGAACATTGCGACATTGCGCATGAAACGCGCCGCGCGCTGCGTCACGCGATAGTTGCTACATCGCGCGTGTAAATTCGCGGCGCGGACATCGCAGCGCCGCACCGTGCGCTAGTGTTGAAACACGCTTCGCGCAGACCTGGTGAGCCATGCCATCACGCTCGTTCGCGCGAGCGTTCCGATCGCCTTGCGCGGTCCGAGCAGCGCCGCGGCGACACCGGCCGCGAGCAGGAGCGCCACGTACGGCGTGTCGGCGAGCGAGCTCATGACGTTGACGGCCGGCAAGCCGCCCTTGATTGGATGACGCGACGGTGTGCGCAGCGCGAGATTCGCGGACAGCAACTGCGCGCGCGACATGGCCATGCGCTCGAGAATGATCACGCGATGTTGCTGATGCCGAAGCGGATCGTGTTTCATTTCAGGGCATCCTTCAGGGCTTCGAGGTCGCTCGACATTTCGTCGCGCAGAACGTGCAACGGCTCGGCGGGCTTTTGCGTCTTCATCATCGCGAAGGTCGCAATGGAGATGAGGAGCCACGCCGCCGCGACGCCCCATGCGACTGCGACCACGTACGGCGTATTCCACGCCGAAACGATGATGGCCACGCATAGAAACGAGAGGGTGAACATGGCGGCGACTGCCAGCACGACCATCGCGATGACCTCGCGTACGAGCCGCGCTTTGGCCTCGTCGAGCTCCAGCGCCAGAAGCTCGGCGTAGTCGACTGCCCGACTGGAACAGAAGCGCGCCACGTTGCGCCACTGGCTGACTCTGCTATGTATCGACATCGTGTATCTCCCGCCGCAATGCCGTCACGCGCGCTCGCCGCCGGATGTGCCGGGCGGCGAGCGCTTCATCGCAACGATGCAATCGACTCTGTGCCAACCGTGTCTTACGACCGTTTCTAACGGTAATCCCTGTCGTCGCGGTAATCGCGTGCGGTCGACGAGCGCAGCGCGCCGAGTATGAAGCCCGCCGCCACCGCAATCGCGAGTGCGGTGAACGGCCGCTCGGTGGTCGTCTCGCGCACGACGTCGGTGAGATCGGCCCATACCTGTTGAGCCTTGCCGCTCAACTCGCGCGCGGTGCCGGCCATTTGCGTGCCGGTGTCGCCGAGCATGTCGCCCGCCGTCTGCTCGAGCTTGCCGCCGATTTCCTTTACCGTGCCTTCCACTTTTCCTGTTTCCATGTCTGCTCTCCGTGGTTTGTGCGCACAAGCGCGCACTGCGCTGCCGCGCTGCCGGAGCTCCGGCATGCGTTGCCGTCACGCCGCAAGAAGCAGGCCGCGTGAACGGATCTTCGACACTCGACGGATAGCGGCGCGCTCGCGCGGCGAATCGCATCGGCGCGCGACGGAGAACAATGGAGAAGAGAGCGAGGAATGAAGAAGTAAAAGCGGAGAAGCAGAAGCGGCGCAGTCAGCGCGAGCATGACGGACGCATTGGACGCGCGCCGTCACGCGAACGCGCTGGCGCATCGTGGAGAAATCGTGGACAAAAGCCTCACGAACTCGCGGCTACATTGATGTATGCACTCGCGCAACCAGGGCAGTTCACGAGGCGCGACTATGCATGCGAGCCGCGCGGGTTGAAACCGCGCGTGAATAAACCGCTAACGACAGGGTTAACCCGGCGGCAATGCGCCGTTGAGTATGCGCTGCAAGGTGTCGATCTTGCGAAGATGCACGCCCCATAGCTGGCCGGCGTCCTTGATACGGCGCAGCCGATCGTGCCAGTAGCTGAGTGGAAATGCCGAGTTCTCGCGCGCACTCGCATGCGAGCGCAGCAGCACATGTTCGATATGGGCGAGATCGCGTTCGATCATCGCCTGTCGCATGGAGCCGAGCGCTCCGTTGGAGAAGGTCTGTCGCATGGAAGTAGCAGGCGGCGGTAAAAGCACCCAACTAGCAAAGCGCGTGCCGCGGGACCGCGATTAACCGGTCCAATCCCGCCGAAATCCATGCGGGGCGCGCTATTCCTCTTTAGCAAGCAGGCGCCGCGACCTCGCTTTCTTGCGTCAACGAGTCGTAGAAAAACGCCTTCGTCCATGCCCCTTTTTACAATCGACGCCTGCGCGAAAGAACAGCGCGCGCGCCGCAATGCGCCCCGTCGCAAGCCGCCTTCTGATTCAAGCTTCCCCGCCGCGAGCCGATAACAAAAAGGTGACGATCCATTTTTGAGGAGCGTTCTCCAGATCAATTCGGCTGTCATGGCTCCCATTACGCGCGCTTCCTATTCCGCTTGCTATTCCCTCACGCACCGCCTGGTCGTTTATTCGGTCGCCGGCCTGGCGACGCTTTGTTCGCCGGCCGCTTTCGCCGACAACGAGCCGGCCGCGAGCGGGACGTCGGTCTCGGACACGGCCGAGCTGGCTGCGATGCCACTGGAGGCGCTGATGCAGGTCACGGTGAACACCGCGTCGCGTTTCGATCAGTCCGTCACCGACGCGCCGGCTGCGGTCGTCGTGCTCACCGCCGAGGACATCCGTGAGTTCGGCTGGCGCACGCTCGCCGATGCGCTCGCGTCGCTGCCAGGTCTCTATGTGACGAACGATCGCTCGTACCAATACCTCGGTGCGCGCGGCTTCCAGCGCCCCGGCGATTACAACAGCCGGTTCCTGCTGCTGATCGACGGCATTCGCACGAACGACGGTGTGTACGGTCAGGCGCCGATCGGCTCGGACTTTCCGCTCGACATGGACCTCGTCAAGCGCATCGAGTACGTGCCGGGTCCAGGTTCGTCGATGTACGGCGCGAACGCGCTGTTCGGCGTCATCAACGTCATCACGAAGAGCGGCAGCGATCTGGCCGGCGCGGAAGCCGCGGTCGCGGCGGGCAGCTTCGGCGAAAAGAAGGCGCGTGCATCATACGGCTGGCATGGCGCGCATGGGGCCGACATTCTGCTGTCGGCAACCGCATATGGACGAAACGGAGAGGACTTGTATTACCCGGAATTCGACACGCCGGATCAGAACCACGGCGTTGCGCACCGGCTCGACTACGACCGCGCACAGGACTTTCTCGCGCGCGCCGCTTATGGCGATTTCCGGTTCAGCTTCATCTACGGAAATCGCACCAAGGGTATTCCCGATGCGCCATACGGCGCCGTGTTCAACGCGCCGTTCAGCGTGTCGGACACGCATAGCTATGCGGATCTCACGTATCAGCATGCGTTGTCCGATGGCGTGATGCTGGCATCGCAGCTTTACTGGGGCCGCTACGATTACCGGATGCCGGCGATCGACGGTCCCGCGCCGTACGTGGTGAACATCGATGGAAGCCACGCGCTGTGGTACGGCGCCGACGTGCACGCGACCATCTCGTCGCTTGCGAAACATCGCATCGTGGTCGGCGCCGACTTCGCGAGAGACGCGCGCCTTAACCAGTACAACTACAACGTCGACCCCTACTCGCAAATGCTCGACGACCATCACAGCGGCAATCGCGCCGGCGTCTATGTCGAAGACGAAATCACGCTGCCCTGGAACTTCACGCTGAACGCGGGCTTGCGTTACGACCAGCAGACGTCCGCGGGCGGCAACCTGAGCCCGCGTATCGGACTCATCTACAAGCTGACTCCACGCGATACGTTCAAGCTGCTATACGGTCAGGCCTATCGCGCGCCGAACGCGTATGAAATGTACTACGCGATAAGCGGCCCGGATGGCCAGTTGGGAAACCGGTCATTGAAGGCGGAGCACATCGCGACCACCGAACTCGTCTATGAAAGAGCGCTGTTCACGACGGCGCGCGCAACGCTTTCGCTGTTCCAGTACGACGCGCGCGATCTGATCAGCCAGACGCTCGATGAATCATCCGGGCTCTTCATTTTTCGCAACGTAAGCCGCGCGAGCGCGCGCGGCGCCGAACTCGCCTATGAACAGCGCGTCGCGGGCGCGCGCGTGCGCGCGAGCTATTCCTACCAGATAGCTCACGACTCGAACACCGGCGCTTCGCTGCAAAACTCGCCGCGCCATCTCGGCAAGCTCAATCTCGCCGTGCCGTTCTTCGCCAACGCATTGATGACCGGACTCGAGGTGCAATGCACGTCGTCCCGTCTCGCCGCGGCCGGCGACGCCGGCGGCTTCTGCCTTGCGAACCTGACGCTCAGTTCGCGCCGCCTGGTTCGCGGGGCCGATCTGTCGTTCTCCATTTATAACCTGACCGATAAACGATACGCCGACCCAGTGGGCCCCGGCTTTACACAGGAGACAGTTGCGCAGCAAGGCCGGACTTTCCTCTTCAAGGCCGTCTACGGGTTCTGACATGGATCGCGTTCGCATCCAGATCATTGCGGCGTCCCTGATATTTGCGTCGCCGGTCATTGTGCAGACCTCCGTCGACGCGCAAGTGGACTTGCCGGCGCTCGAGGCCGCCTACATCTTCAACTTCGCGCAGTTTACGGACTGGCCCGCGGGCCGTCCTGTCGACAACGTACTGTCGATCTGCGTGGACCCGGAGAGCCCGCTCGGCCAGGCGCTCGCGCGACTCGACGGCAAGCACGGCGGCAAACAGGCGTGGCGGGTTCGTCCGTTGCCGCGCGGGGAGAAAGTTGGCGATTGCCAGCTCGCGGTACTGACGGCGAGCACGGCATTGAGCGCGGCAGTCAAGGCGCTGCTCGCTTCGGACGCACCCGTGGTGATCGTCAGCGAAGCGGACACGGCCGACCAGGGATGGGTGATCCGCCTCGTGCGCGAAGGCGATCACCTGAAGTTCGACATCAACGTTACCGAGGCGTCACGCCGGCGCATCACGCTCAGTTCGAAACTTATGCGGCTTGCAAGGACAGTGCTATGAAAAGTTTCCCGGTCTTGCGCCGGTTTGCATGGCCGCGCGAACACGTCAACCTCGTCGGCGTGATGATTGCGCTGCTGATTTCCAGCGTCGTGCTGCTGGTCTATCAGGCGCTTTCGCTGCGCACGTCGTTGACCAACGACGTCAGCATGCAGGCGTCCGTGCTCGCGGAAAATCTGACTGCATCCGCGATGTTCGGCGACCGCGACGCCACCGCCGAAGTGCTCGGCTCGCTGCGCAAGGTGCCGCATGTCGAAAGCGCGACCGTCTATACGCCCGACGGCGAACTGTTCGTGCGCTATACGCGCCCCGGCCTGAGCCGCAGCGAATCGGAAGAAGGCACGCTCGCCAATGTCGGCAGTTCGCCGCGTCTTTCGCTGGAAGATATTTTCGTCGCGGCGCCGATTATTCATAACGGTCAACTGCTCGGCAGCATCGTGATCGTCGCGACCACCGAAGCGATAAAAATGCAGCTTGCGCAATACGGCTGCTTTCTCGTCGGCGCTTCGCTGTGTTCGGTGTGGATCGCCTCGCTCGTGATGCGGCGCATGCGCGAGCGCGTGTCGCGCGCGGAAAAGGACCTGGAATATCTTGCATCGACGGACCCGCTCACGGACCTGCCCAACCGCCGCGCGTTCTACGACGAACTGAAAGCGCGCCTGCATAAAGCGCACGCGGCCGACAAACGCGTCGCGCTGATGATGGTCGATCTCGACAACTTCAAGATCGTCAACGACACGCTGGGTCATGGCGCCGGCGACGAACTGCTCAAGCAGGTCGCCGACGCGTTGCGCAATGTCGTGCGGCCTAACGATCTGGTGAGCCGAATCGGCGGCGACGAATTCGCCGTGGTCATCGGACCGGACGCGAGCCGCGTTCGCGCACGCGCGACCGCGGGCCGCATCGCGCGCAACCTGTCGCGCCCGTTCATTCTGCACGGCAGCGACTCGGTGGTGACGGCAAGCGTGGGCTTCAGCGTCTATCCGGAAGACACCGGCGAAATGGCGGAACTGGTGAGCAATGCCGACATCGCGCTTTATTCCGCGAAAAGCAGGGGCAAGAGCATTGCCGTCGAGTTTCAGAGCGAGATGACAGCGGAGGCGCAGCGGCGCGCGCGCATCGAGGCGGAACTGCGCAAGGCCGTCGATCAGGACGGCTTGCAGATCGTCTATCAGCCGCAGTTCGACTGCCTGTCGGGACGGCTGCTCGGTGCGGAAGCGCTGGTGCGTTGGACCCATCCTTCGGAAGGCCCTATTTCTCCGGCTGAATTCGTGCCGATCGCGGAGAACAGCGATCTGATCGTGTCGCTCGGCCGCTGGGTGTTGTGGCGCGCATGCCGCGACGCGGCGAACTGGAATGCCGGCCGCAATGCGGGCGTGCATGTGGCCGTGAACATTTCGGCGCGGCAATTGCGAGCCGAGGGCTTCACGAACGAAGTGTGCGACGCGCTCGAAAAAAGCGGCCTGCCCGCTTCGCTGCTCGAACTCGAACTCACCGAAAGTCAATTGATGTCCAATATGTCGGTGGGCATTCAGGCGATGCAGGAACTGCGCGCGGCCGGTGTGCGCCTCTCGCTCGACGATTTCGGCACCGGTTACTCGTCGCTGTCGTATCTACAATCTTTTCCGGTGCACAGCATCAAGATCGACCGCAGCTTTATCTGCCCATTGCCGAATGGCGGTCAGCCTATCGTCACCGCAATCATTTCGATGGCGCATAGTTTCGGGCTGCTGGTCGTCGCGGAAGGCGTCGAATATCCGGCGCAACTCGAATGGCTGTGCGATGCGCATTGCGATGTCGTTCAAGGCTTTTTGACCGGCCACCCGATGTCGCTCGAACAACTGCTCGCCATCATTCGCATGGAAGAAGACAGAGGGGAACATAAGCGCGTCGGCCGCCGCTCGCCGCTGCGGCCGCGAGCGCAACGGGCGCCTACCGCCTGAAGGTCCGCTTCAAAGCCCGCTTGACCCTCGCGATATATGAAGGTAACCTGCACAGGTAACCTTCATATATGGTTCCGGCACGCATGGCCAAAAACGATCCGCCGCTCGACACCGACTCGCTTCACGTATTGGCCGAAGACCTGCGCGTGCTGACCGGCAAGCTGCGCCGCCGTCTGCGCGAAGAAGCACACCTCGGCGACTTCACGCCTTCGCAAATACAGGTACTCGGCTTGCTCGAGCGCGAGGGCCCGGCAACGGTTACCGAACTCGCGCGCGCGCACGGCATGCGCCCGCAATCCATGGGCGAGACGCTTTCGGTTCTGAAAGCCGCGGGCCTCGTGAGCGGCGCGCCCGACCCGAACGACGGCCGGCAAACCGTGCTCACTCTCACGCCGGCCTTTCGCAAGAAGATCAAGGCAAGCCGCGCCGCGCGTGAAGACTGGCTCTTTCGCACGATCCAGACGCGCTTTTCAGCGGCCGAGCAAAAGCAGCTTGCCACCGGCGTCGAATTGCTCAAACGCCTGATCGACTCGTAATCCGTCAACCTCACCGCAAGAGGAATACGTATGGCACTGACTACACTCGATGCAAAACCCGCGCTCGTCGTGATCGATTTGCAGCAAGGCATCGTGGCGATGCCCACGGCTCATCCCGCCGCGCAAGTCGTCACGCACGCGGCCGCTTTAGCCGAAGCATTTCGCCGCCACGGCCTGCCGGTCGTGCTCGTCAACGTGGCGGGCGGCGCACCTGGGCGCGCGGAGCAGTCGCGCCCCACCGGCAACTTTCCGCCGGGATTCACCGACCTCATGCCCGAACTGAACCCGCAAGCGTCGGATCATCTCGTCACGAAACAGACGTGGGGCGCGTTTACGAATACAGACCTCGAAGCGTATCTGCGCGAGCAAGGCGTGACACAGATCGTGTTGGCGGGCATCTCCACGAGCATCGGCATTGAATCCACCGCGCGGTTCGCACACGAGCTCGGCTTCAACATCGCCTTTGCCGTCGACGCGATGACCGACCTGCATCTCGACGCCCACACGAATAGCCTGACGCGAATCTTCCCGCGGCTCGGCGAAACCGGCACGACGCAGCAGGTACTCGCCATGCTGGAACAAACGCGCGCATGAGCATGAGCTTGATCATGCGCCGCAAGCCCAACCTCAGTCACGCGCCTGTGCGCAAGGAGCCGCAGTGAGCAGCACATTCCGTTCGCTGCGCAACTTCAATTACCGGATGTGGGCGAGCGGCGCGATCGTGTCGAACGTCGGCACATGGATGCAGCGCACGGCGCAGGACTGGCTCGTGCTCACGGAACTCACGCAGCACAATGCGACGTCCGTGGGTATCGTGATGTCGCTGCAGTTCGGGCCGCAAATGCTGCTGTTGCCGCTCACCGGCTACGCGGCGGATCACTTCGACCGCCGCAAGCTGCTGTTCTTCACGCAGGCAGCGATGGGCAGCCTCGCGCTCGGCCTCGGCCTGCTCACCATCACGGGCCTCGTGCAACTGTGGCAGGTCTACGTTTTCGCGGGACTGCTCGGCTGCGTGACCGCGTTCGATTCGCCCGCGCGTCAAACCTTCGTGTCGGATCTCGTCGGCGAAAGCGATCTGTCGAATGCGGTCGCGCTCAATTCGACCTCGTTCAATGCGGCGCGAATGATCGGGCCGGCAGTGGCCGGCTTGCTGATTGCATCGGTCGGAACGGGTTGGGTGTTTCTGATCAACTCGCTCTCTTTCATTGCCGTGCTCGGCGCATTGCGCATGCTGCGCGTACGCGAGCTGCATGCGAAGCCGCTCGCGGTTCGCTCGCGCGGCAGCTTCGTGGAAGGCTTTAAATATGTGTGGAAGCGCCCCGATCTGAAGGCCGCGCTTTTAATGCAGTTCCTGATCGGCACGTTCGGACTCAACTTCCCGATCTTCATTTCGACGATGTCGGTCAGCGCATTCCATGCAGGCGCCGGCGAATACGGCGTGCTCAGTTCGACGATGGCGGTGGGTTCCGTCACCGGCGCGCTGCTGGCCGCGCGCCGCGCGCAACCGCGCATGGCGTTGCTGCTGGGCGCGGCGGCGATCTTCGGCGTGGGCTGCACGGTTGCTTCGTTGATGCCGAACTATGTGCTCTTCGGCATTGCGCTCGCGTTCATCGGCGTGTCGACGCAAACCTTCAATACGTCCACCAACAGCCTCGTGCAACTCTCCACGGAACCTGCGATGCGCGGCCGCGTGATCGCGATTCTGCTCGCTATCGCGCTGGGCGGCACGCCGCTTGGCGCGCCCGTCGTCGGCTGGGTCGCGGATCGTTTCGGTCCGCGCTGGGCGCTCGGCGTGGGCGCGGCGTCGGGCTTCGCGGCCGCGCTGGTGGGCCTCATGTATCTCGTCCGATACCGCAGTCTGCGCGTGTTTTTCGACGCGGGGCGCCTTCGCTACAGCATCGACGAGCCGCGCCAGGCGCCGCCTTATGTGAGTCCCGCCATCGCCGTGCAAAATGCGGTGCTCGATGAGGCGGAAGAAGAGTCGTCGTCGGGTGTGTGAAGTGTGAAGTGTGAAATGTGAAGAGGCCATGAAAAAAGCCGCGGCTCGAGTTTGAGCCGCGGCTTTGTTATTAGGCTTGTTGCGCTTGTTTCGCTTGTCGCGCCTCGTGCTTCTACCGCGAATTACTTTGCAACAGGCATCGTGAATTCCGCGCCCTTCGCGATGCTGTCGGGCCAACGCTGCATGATGCTCTTGTAGCGCGTATAGAAGCGCACGCCCTCTTCGCCGTACGCATGGTGATCGCCGAACAGCGACCGCTTCCAGCCGCCAAACGAATGCCATGCCATCGGCACCGGAATGGGCACATTGATGCCGACCATGCCGACCTGAATCTGCCGGCCGAACGCGCGCGCGACGCCGCCGTCGGACGTGAAGAGCGACACGCCGTTGCCGAATTCATGTGCGTTGATCAGTTCTACCGCACTCGCGAAATCGGGCACACGTACCACCGCCAGCACCGGGCCGAAGATCTCTTCCTTGTAGATCTTCATTTGCGTGCCGACGTTGTCGAACAACGTTCCGCCGATGAAGAAGCCCTCTTCTTTCGCGACCGCATGCGTGCGGCCATCGACGATCAGCGTAGCGCCCTCTTCCACGCCGGATGCGATATAGCCCGCCACTTTCGCCTTGTGCTCGGCGGTCACGAGCGGGCCCATTTCGGCGTCGAGGTTCTCACCGTTCTTGATGACGAGCGACTTCACGCGCGGCACGAGCTTTTCGATCAGCCTGTCGGCGACATTGCCCACGGCCACCGCCACTGAAATCGCCATGCAGCGCTCGCCGGCCGAGCCATAGGCCGCGCCGATGAGCGCATCCACGGCCTGATCGAGATCGGCGTCGGGCATCACGACGAGGTGATTCTTCGCGCCGCCGAGAGCCTGCACGCGCTTGCCGCGCTTCGATGCTTCGCCGTGAATGTATTCCGCGATCGGCGTCGAGCCCACAAAAGACAGCGCCGCCACATCGGGATGCTCGATCAATGCGTCGACGGCGACCTTGTCGCCGTTCACCACATTGAATACGCCATCGGGCAAGCCGGCTTCCTTCAACAACTCGGCAATGCGCAACGACGCCGACGGATCGCGCTCGGACGGCTTCAGCACGAACGTGTTGCCGCAAGCGAGCGCGACCGGGAACATCCACATCGGCACCATCACAGGAAAATTGAACGGCGTGATGCCGGCCACGACGCCGAGCGGCTGACGCAAATTCCAGTTGTCGATGCCGCCGCCGATCTGATCGGTGAAATCGGTCTTCAACAGGTTCGGAATGCCGCACGCGAATTCGACGACTTCGATGCCGCGCACCACTTCGCCTTGCGCGTCCGTGAACACCTTGCCGTGCTCGCGCGTGATGAGCATCGCGAGTTCGTCGTGATGCCTGTTGAGCAGTTCCTTGAACCTGAACAGAATGCGTGCGCGCTTGAGCGGCGCGGTTTCGCTCCATGCCGCAAACGCCGCCTTGGCCGATTTAACCGCGGCATCCACTTCCTCGACCGATGCAAGCGCGACCGAGCCCGTCACCTTGCCGGTCGCGGGATTGAATACGTCCTTGAAACGGCCGCTGCCGGGCGCAACCAGCGCGCCGCCGATGTAATGACCGATCTGCTGCACTGACAGCCGGTCTTGCTCGTTTACTGCGTTCATGTCGTACCTCACGTTCGGAAATGGGCCGCGGTGTGTGAACCGGGCAGGCAGGCGGATTCGAGACCCGCCAACTGTATCGACGTGAAGCGGGTAATTCCCTATACAGCAAAACAGAACCGCGCCTCACTGTATTGTTTTTTGCGCCGCAACTGTATTGGATAGACGGGACTATGCAGGGGATGTGCGGACGTGTGACGCGTTGCAGCATCCCGCTACAAACGCGCTGCATCGCCGTGTAAGTCCTGGCTTGCATAGTTCGTGAGCCGGACGCCAAATCACAAAACCGCACGACAGGTCACGCATTTCGGTGAGGAGGCGCGACATGGCAACGAACGCATCGGCGAGTGGCCGCAAGCATCGCGGACAGGCTGGCAAGGCAACGGCCAGCGGCTGGATCGGCTCGGCACTCGAGTACTACGATTTCTTCATCTACGCGCAGGCAGCGGCGCTCATCTTCCCGCAGTTGTTCTTTCCATCCGGTAATCCAAAGATCGCGATCGTCGCGTCGCTCGCGACGTATGGCGTCGGTTACGTCGCGCGGCCAATCGGCGCATTCGTACTCGGCCATTGGGGCGACACGCACGGCCGCAAGAACGTGCTGCTGCTCTGCATGTTCCTGATGGGCTTTTCGACAATGGCAGTCGGCCTGCTGCCTACTTATCACCATGTCGGGCTGCTCGCGCCCACGCTGCTCGTCGTGCTGCGTTTGATTCAAGGCTTCGCGGTGGCCGGAGAAATCTCGGGCGCGAGTTCGATGATTCTCGAACATGCGCCATTCGGACGACGCGGCTATTACGCGAGCTTCACGCTGCAAGGCGTGCAGGCCGGACAGATTCTTGCGGCCGCCGTGTTCCTGCCGCTCGCCTATTACATGGAAGAAAGCTCGTTCAATTCGTGGGGCTGGCGCATTCCGTTTCTGCTTAGCGCGCTCGTGCTGGTGGCCGGCTACATCATCCGCCGCGAGGTCGAAGAAACACCCGCTTTCGCGAAAGAAGACGCGAGCGGCGGCGTGCCGAAGTCGCCGATTGCGGAAGCGTTCCGCTATAACTGGCAGGACATGCTGCGCGTGGTCGGCTGCTCGCTGATGAATGTGATTCCCGTAGTCGCGACGATCTTCGGCGCGGCGTATGCGGTGCAGGCCGCGTACGGCATCGGCTTTTCGAAGAGCGTGTACCTGTGGATACCCGTGATCGGCAATATTGTCGCCGTGCTCGTGATTCCATTTGTGGGCAATCTGTCGGACCGGATCGGCCGGCGTCTGCCGATCATCGTCGGCGCGCTCGGCGCGGGGCTGCTCTCGTTCGGCTACCTGTACGCGATCAGCATTCATAATGTCGCGCTCGCGATGGTGATGTCGATCCTCATGTGGGGCGTGGTCTACCAGGGCTATAACGCGACTTTCCCGAGCTTCTATCCCGAGCTTTTTCCGACGCGCTCGCGCGTCTCCGCGATGGCGATCGGACAGAACATCGGCACCACGATTACCGCATTGCTGCCCGCGTTGTTCGCTTATGTCGCGCCGCCGGGATCGCACAACGTTCCGGTCACGATCGGCGCGATCACCTTCGGCATAACGATCATCGCGGCAGTGACCGCGTGGAGCGCGCGCGAGAACTACCGCGTCAGATTGAGCGATCTCGGCCAACCCGGCGCAGTGCCGCTCGACAAGACGAGCTATGACCAGTTGAGAGCCGAAACGTTGGCTGCGTCGAAAAAGGCGGTTGCTTCATAGCACTCGGCAGCATCGCGTATTGCGGCTCAGCGCCACTGCGCAGTGAGTTCGTTCGCGAGGACCATCTTCTCGCGGACGCGTTCGATAAACGCTGCGTCGATGCCGCTTTGTGCCTTCAGGAATTTGAGCTCCGCCGAATGAACCACGCGCATCGCGCCGCCATCTATTCCGCCGATACGCGCGGCGCTGCGGCGCGTTTCTTCCACGAGATCACGCGCGCTGCTGAAGTCCGGTGACAGGCCGCTTTGCGCTTCAAAGTCGGCTTGCAAACCGGCCGCATGCTCGCGCGACTGCCCGAGAAGATCCATGTCGACGAGCAGGTCGACGCCTTCTCCCATTCGGCACGCGCAAAGCACCCACAGCGCGACAAACGCGCGATACGCGTTATTGCCTTCCGCGCTGCGTGCATAGTGTTCGCACGCGATTGCGTAGGCGTCGTCGGAAGCGGGCACAGCGGGCGGCAGTTTAACGTCGCACAAGTCGATGATCTGTTTGACCAACGGTTCCGCGCGATTCAACCCGAGTACGCGAAACGGCGCGGCCACAAAAAACGGATTGCGCCACTGTTGATTCAGCAGCCAGCCCGAAGCAAACTGCGACGCGGGATTGCGCAGCACGCCGACGTGCATCGCATCCGGAAACGCCTGTCTGAGCCACGGCAATCTTCCTGACGAACGACAGAACTTGAACACCGGCACACTGCTCTGCTTTTGCGCGTACTCGCAAAGGCTGCGCAAATACGCCGCCAGCGCGGGGAATTCCGCGTCCGGAACATCGCCGAAACGGTCGATGCCGAATGTTCTCCGGTATCCGCTCACACCGCGCACACTTTCCTGCAGGAACGGCCGGTATTCGTCGAAATACGGCGCATCGAGCGGCGGATGTCCCGACGTCAGCGTCGGGCGGCTCGCGGACACGTCGGCGAGACTCAGATCGGCGAGCACGTTGCTAAGCGGCTCGTAATATCCCGTCGCGCCGTTGAGCGCGCGAAGACGGGACCACACCCAGGTGCCGCCGCTGCGCCAGCCGGTATGCAGAAATATGGCCTTCATTCGTCTTCTTCCTCGAGACCCGCAAGCAGATCGTCGACGGCGCGATAGACCCGTTCGACAATCTCCGGTCCCACCTTGCGCTCCAACTCGCGGTATTGCGCCTCCAGTTCCTTCGAGATCACACGCACGAGTTCGACGCTCGTATCGGTGAGCGAAACCAGCACGCGCCGCTGATCTTCCGCGAAACGCTCTTTCGTTATCAGCTCCATGCTCTCCATACGCGCGAGCACGCCCGCCATGCTCGGACTCGAGATCGTGCAGATGTCGGAGATATGACGCGGCTCCATCGGGCCGTGCTCATTGAGCGCGCGAATCACGCGCCATTGCTGCTCGGTCAAACCGTGCGCCGTGATCAATGGACGAAAGCGCTCCATCATTTTTTCCCTGGCGCGCAGCAGCAGCATCGGCAGGTTGCGGTGCAAAACTCGTGTGGAAGCAGACGAAGACATAGTGGGCGATGAATGAAAGCAGCCGTCGAAACTTAAGGGAAAACCCGCGATCAGCCGACTGGCTATTGACCCCGGATCATATCAAGCGCAATACTACTAACATGTTAGTGTTTATGTCGAGTCTCCATTCAGAGGCCTAGCCAGTTCATGTTTGCACTTGCCGATTATCTGTTGCACCCGGAAGGCGACGCGTTGCCTCGCGATGTCGATGCGCAAACCGCGGCGGCGCTGCTCGCGCGCGGCATGGCATGCCGGCCGCCTGTGAGCGGCGCAGTCTACGGCACGTTGCTCAACGACCGTGCCGCGCTCGATGCGCTCGGCGATGCGATGCATGCCGCGCCGTACAAGGCGCCGCCGAAAGCGCCGGTTCTTTATTTGAAGCCGCGCAATACGCACGCGGGGCATCGGGCGAAAGTCATCGTGCCGGACGATGAGTTGGGCATCGCGCTCGGCGTCGAGTTAGGCGCATCGCTTGGCATCGTGATCGGGCGCACTGCGACGCGCGTCAGCGCGGAGCGCGCGTTCGACTATATCGCGGGCTACACGCTCGTGGCCGATCTCAGCGTACCGCATGCGAGCGTATATCGGCCGTCGGTGCGATTCCGGGCGCGCGACGGTTTTTGCGTGATCGGACCGGCGCTCGTTGCAGCGCGGCACGTTGCGAATCCCGACGAACTCGCCATTACGGTTGCGCTCAACGGTGCGCATGTGTTCACGGCGAGCACGGCGTCGTCGGTGCGCTATGTGGCGCAATTGCTCGCGGATGTCACCGACTTCATGACGCTCGCGCCAGGCGACGTCATCACGACAGGTGTGCGGCACGGCTCGCCCGTCGCGCATCGCGGCGACGAGGCGATGCTGTCAATCGGCGCGCTGCCGCCGCTTCACGTCTCGTTTGTCGGCGCAACTCAACACGACGGAGAACAGTCATGATGCGCGGCCGCGTGGCCTATGCAGGCGCAATTCACGAAGCCTATCCGCACGCGAAAGGCGTGCAGCTTGCGGACGGACGTATATGCGGCGAAGAGCAGGTCGTCTGGCTCGCGCCTGTCGAAGTCGGCACGATCTTCGCACTCGGACTGAACTACGCCGAGCATGCGAAAGAATTGCAGTTCAACAAGCAGGAAGAGCCGCTGGTGTTCCTGAAGGGACCGGGCACGGTGCTCGGTCATCGCGGCTTCACTCGCCGCCCTGCCGATGTGGCCTTCATGCACTACGAGTGCGAACTCGCTGTGGTGATCGGGCAAACCGCGCGCAACGTACAACGCGAACATGCGATGCAGCACGTGGCCGGCTACATGATCGCCAACGACTACGCGATCCGCGACTACCTCGAAAACTATTATCGCCCCAACCTGCGCGTAAAGAATCGCGACGGCGCGACGATACTCGGCCCGTGGTTCGTCGACGCCGCCGATATCGACGACGTCACGCAACTGGAATTGCGCACGTTCGTCAACGGCACGCTGCAACAACGCGGCAACACGCGCGATCTCGTGACCGACATTCCCGCGCTGATCGAATACCTCAGCGGCTTCATGACGCTCGCGCCGGGCGACGTGATTCTGACCGGCACACCGGAAGGCATCGTCAATGTGAATGCCGGCGACGAAGTGGTGTGCGAGATCGACGGTCTGGGCCGCCTCGTCAACACGATTGCATCCGATGCCGATTTTGGCCGCGCGTGATCGGCAGCATAAAGAATAGGGACAACGCAATGCGAATCGAACATCTGATCGACGGCAAGACAGCCGGCGCGAAAGACTACTTTGAAACGGTCAACCCGGCGACGCAGGAAGTACTCGCCGAAGTGGCGCGCGGCGGCGAGGAAGAAGTGCATGCCGCCGTGCGGGCCGCGAAAGAAGCCTTTCCCGCATGGGCGAGCAAGCCCGCCGCCGAACGCGCGAAACTGATCCGCAAGCTCGGCGAGTTGATCGCGAAGAACGTACCGGATATTTCGGAAGCCGAAACAAACGATACCGGCCAGACGATTTCGCAAACGCGCAAGCAACTCGTGCCGCGCGCGGCGGACAACTTCAGCTATTTCGCCGAGATGTGCACGCGCGTCGACGGCCATACCTATCCGACCGACACGCATCTAAATTACACGCTGTTCCATCCGGTCGGTGTGTGCGCGCTGATTTCGCCGTGGAATGTGCCGTTCATGACAGCCACGTGGAAAGTCGCGCCCTGCCTTGCGTTCGGCAATACGGCGGTGCTCAAGATGAGCGAGTTGTCGCCGCTGACCGCGTCGATGCTCGGCAATCTCGCGCTGGAGGCCGGCATTCCGGCCGGCGTGCTGAACGTCGTGCACGGCTTCGGCAAGGAAACCGGCGAGCCGCTCGTCGCGCATCCGGACGTGCACGCAGTGTCGTTCACCGGATCGACCGCGACAGGTAACCGGATCGTGCAGACCGCGGGGCTCAAGAAGTTCTCGATGGAACTCGGCGGCAAATCGCCATTCGTTATTTTCGACGACGCCGATTTCGAACGCGCGCTCGACGCCGCTATTTTCATGATCTTCTCGAACAACGGCGAACGCTGTACTGCGGGCTCGCGCATTCTCGTGCAGAAGTCGATTTACGCGAAGTTTGCGGAGCGCTTTATCGAGCGCGCGAAGCGCCTCACGGTAGGCGATCCGCTTGCCGACAGCACGATCATTGGGCCGATGATCAGCCAGGGGCATCTGGCCAAAGTGCGCAGCTATATTGAACTCGGCCCGAAAGAAGGTGCGACGCTGGCGTGCGGCGGCCTCGATACGCCTGATTTGCCCGAGGCCATGCGCAAAGGCAACTTCGTAATGCCCACGGTTTTCGTCGATGTCGACAATCGCATGCGTATCGCGCAGGAAGAGATCTTCGGCCCGGTCGCGTGCCTGATTCCATTCGACGACGAAGCCGACGCGATCCGGCTCGCGAACGACATCTCGTACGGTCTCTCGAGCTATATCTGGACCGAGAACACCGGGCGCGCGCATCGCGTCGCGGCTGCCGTCGAAGCCGGCATGTGCTTCGTCAACAGCCAGAACGTGCGCGATTTGCGGCAACCGTTCGGCGGCACCAAGGCGTCAGGTGTGGGACGCGAAGGCGGCACGTGGAGCTACGAAGTATTCCTCGAACCGAAGAACGTGTGCGTGTCGCTCGGCTCGCATCACATTCCGCGCTGGGGCGTCTGACACGCCGGACAATTTCACGCGAGGCCCGCAAGGTCTCGCGGCACAGAAGAGGAGACCGCGATGGGCAAGCTCGCGCTGGCAGCAAAAGTGACACACGTGCCGTCGTTATATCTGTCCGAACTCGACGGTCCGCATAAGGGTTGCCGTCAGCCCGCCATCCACGGCCATCATGAAATCGGCCGGCGTTGCCGCGAATTGGGCGTGGATACGATTGTCGTGTTCGACGTGCATTGGCTCGTCAATAGCGAGTACCACATCAATTGCGCGCCGAAATTCGAAGGCGTCTACACGAGCAACGAACTGCCGCATTTCATCAAGAACATGCCGTATGCGTATCCCGGCAATGTGGAACTCGGCAATCTGATCGCCGAAGCCGCGAACGAAATCGGCGTGAAAAGCCGCGCGCATAGCGAAACCACGCTTGAGCTCGAATACGGCACGCTCGTGCCGATGCGCTATATGAACAGCGATCAGCATTTCAAAACCGTGTCGGTCGCAGGCTGGTGTATGTGGCACCAATTGGAAACGAGTGCGCGCTTCGGGCTCGCGGTACGCAAGGCAATTGAAGAGCGCTACGACGGCACGGTTGCGATTCTCGCGAGCGGGTCGCTGAGTCATCACTTTGCGGACAACGGCACCGCCGAGCAGTTCATGCACAAAGTGTGGAGCCCCTTTCTCGAACAGATGGACCGCCGGGTTGTCGAGCTCTGGCAAGCCGGTGACTGGAAAACCTTTTGCGACATGCTGCCGCTCTACAACGAAAAATGCTGGGGCGAAGGCGGCATGCACGACACGGCAATGCTGCTTGGCGCGCTAGGCTGGGACCGCTATGACGGCAAGGTGGAAGTGATTACGCCGTATTTCGGCAGTTCGGGAACCGGGCAGATCAATGCGATCTTTCCGGTTACGCCGCTGCCCGCCTGAATCGAAACGGAGGAGTTATCGTGCCGCATCTGACACTGGAATACAGCGCCAATCTCGCCGATGGAGAAAGTATCGGCCGCTTGTGCAATACGCTCGCTGAATGTCTCGCCGCGCAGCGCGATCAGGAGAAGAGCGTTTATCCAATCGGCGGCATTCGCGTGCGCGCGCTGCGTTGCGAGCACTATTGCATTGCCGATGGACGCGCGGATGCAGCGTTTCTACACGCGAACCTGAAGATTGCCGCAGGCCGCTCCGACGCGATAAAGAAAGCAACCGGCGATGCGTTGTTCGAAACGATCAAGCAGCACTTCGCCAATGAGTTTGAAAAGAGCGGGCTCGCGTTGTCGCTGGAAATCAACGAGTTCAGCGAAGCCGGCACGTGGAAACACAACAACCTGCATGCGCGGCTCAAAGCGCAGTAGCGAGCCGGCACACACTCATAGCGGCTCAATAGAGAACCATCATGCTAGACCAACAAACTATTCGCGAACTCGCGGCGCAGCTCGATCATGCGGAGAAGACGCGCACGCAATTGCGCCACTTTTCCGCGGCGTATCCGCAGATGACGGTCGAAGACGGTTACGCGATTCAGCGCGAATGGGTGAAGCTCAAGCTCGCCGAAGGCCATGTAATCAAAGGACGCAAGATCGGCCTCACGTCGCGCGCAATGCAACGCTCTTCGCAGATCGACGAACCCGATTACGCGCCGCTGCTCGACAGCATGTTTATCGAAAACGGCCAGGACATTCGCGCGGATCGCTTCATTGCGCCGCGTGTCGAAGTGGAACTGGCGTTCGTGCTGAGCAAGCCGCTCAAGGGCCCGGGCATCACGCTATTCGATGTGCTCGACGCCACCGCGTACGTCACGCCCGCCGTTGAAATCATCGACGCGCGCATCGAGCAGTTCGACCGCGACACGCGCGCGCCGCGCAAGGTGTACGACACGATTTCCGACTTCGCGGCCAATGCGGGCATCGTGCTCGGCGGGCGTCCGGTGCGTCCGCTCGATGTCGATCTTCGCTGGGTCGGCGCGCTGCTGTATAAAAACGGCGCTGTCGAAGAAAGCGGACTCGCGGCCGCAGTGCTCAACCATCCCGCCACGGGCGTCGCGTGGCTCGCGAACAAGATTGCTCCGTACGACGAAATGCTCAACGCAAACGACGTGATTCTGAGCGGCTCGTTCACGAGCCCGATCGCCGCGAAGGCGGGCGACACCTTTCACGTCGACTATGGTCCGCTCGGCGGAATTGGTTTGAACTTCATTTGAGTGCGCACATGTCCTTGCCGCAAAACACATTCAAACGCGCACTGCGCGAAGGCACGCCGCAATTCGGCTTGTGGGCCGCGCTCGCCGATGCCTACGTGACCGAGTTGCTCGCCACCGCCGGGTTCGACTGGCTGCTGATCGACAACGAACACGCGCCGAACGACGTGCGCAGCACGCTCGCGCAATTGCAGGCGGTGGCCGCGTACGCATCGCATCCGGTCGTGCGGCCGGTGCGCAGCGACAGCGCGCTGATCAAGCAGTTGCTCGACATCGGCGCGCAGACTTTGCTTCTGCCGATGATCGACACCGCCGAACAGGCCGCCGATGCCGTCGCGGCCACGCGCTATCCGCCGCACGGCATTCGCGGCGTGGGCAGCGCATTGGCGCGCGCGTCGCGCTGGAACCGCGTGCCCGATTACCTGAACCGCGCCGCCGACGAACTGTGTGTGATCGTGCAAGTGGAGACCGTGCAAGGCATGGACAATCTGCCGGCGATTGCAGCGGTCGACGGCGTCGACGGCGTGTTTTTCGGTCCTTCGGATCTGAGCGCGTCGATGGGTCTGCTCGGCAAGCCGGGCGATAGAAGCGTGCGCGAAGCGATTCGCGGCGGCATAGAAACCGTGCGGCGTGCGGGCAAGGCCGCAGGTGTGCTCGCGCCGGATCGCGCGATCGCCGATGAATATCTTGCAGCAGGCGCGACGTTTGTTGCCGTTGGAACGGATACGGGGTTGTTGAGCCGCGCGGCGGCGGATCTGGCCGCGTCGTATAAAGGCCAAGCTCAGACGGATGCGGCCGTGAAAGGCGGGTACTAAAAGCGAGCGAGCGGCCGACGATCTAAACGCCGCTCACTCCCCCGCCGGCCAGGGCAACCCTTGCGCCGACCAATCCAACTCCACCCCGATCACCGAGCGCTCATCCGCGAACTGCGCCGCAAGCGTCACTGCAATACAGGGCCGTCCACTCGCGAGCGAAAGATAAGGATTACTGGCAATCGCCACGCCCGGCAGCAGCACGGCATTGCGATAATACGGCCGATGATCCCACCGCGCATCGCGCGGATTGGCCACCGGATGCAGCGACGCGCCTTCCATGCTCCACGCCGGCCCCGGCACTTCAGGACCGACCTGTCGACCCGAATCGTCGAGAACAAAGCAGCTCACGCAACGCTCGAACGACGCAAGAGCAGCGAACGCGCGCTCCATCGCGGCCCCCGCGTGCAGCGCGTCCGCGGCCTCGCGCAGCGCGAGGCGATACGGCTCCACCACAGACTCGAACAACGCGTGCTGATGCGCGCGGCCTTGCGCGATCACATCGAAAGCATCGTCGATTCGCAGATGCACCGAGCCTGGCGACGCGATCTCCGGCGCGGGCCGCCCGAGCAGATAACCTTGCGCGAAGTCCACATTCGACTCAACCGCGAGTATCAGTTCCTCGGTCGTCTCCACGCCCTCCACCACGACTAGCATGCCCGCCTGATGCAGCAGCGACACGAGCTTCGGCAAGATCGGCTGCTCGGTGCCGTGCCCGGTCGCGCGTATCAGTTCGCCGTCGAGCTTGACGATGTCCGGACGGATGCGCAGCAGCCGGTCGAGGTTCGATTGACCGGCGCCGAAATCGTCGACGGCAATCAGGAAACCGTGCTCGCGGTACAACGCCGCCGCGCGCGACATCTCGTCGACGCTGCCGCCGTGCGACTCCAGAATCTCGAGGATCACCTGCTCCGGCGCGAGCCCCACTCTGCGCACGATCCCGGTCAGTTCATCGGCATAGCCCTCGGCGACGAAAGTGGCCGGCAGAATGTTGAGGAAAAGCCAGCCGTCCGAGGGCAGCGACGCGCGCGCGTTCGCCAGATGCACGGCATGACTCGCGCGGTCGAGCACCCCTTCGTCGTTGGCGGGCTTGCGCGCGAACAGCACCGCGGGCGGCAGCAAGGTGCCGTCGTCGAGTTCGCCGCGCAACAGCGCCTCGAAGCCGACCTGCTTCTGATGCGACAAACTGAAGAGCGGCTGAAAGTGCGAGGTCAGGTAATAGTCTTCCCATTTATGCCGCGAGCCGGCCGCGCCCGCTGTGCCGCAGGCGTCCTCGATCAGCAGTTGCAGCGGCGCGTCCGGCACCGGCCGCTCGGCGCACACGCGATTCCTGCCGGATTGCTTCGCGCGCAGCAACGCTTCGTCGGCGCGATCGAGCAGGACCATGATGTTTTCGTCGCCGCGATGCTCGGCCACGCCGAAGCTCGCGGTCAGATGACCGTCCGGGCGTTCGAGCGCGGCAATCGCGCCGCGCAGCCGCTCGGCAAGCCGCAGCGCGCCGGCAAGTCCATCGCAGGACAGCACCGCGAATTCCTCGCCGCCGATCCGGCTCACACTGTCGCCGCGCGTGGTTTGCTCGAGCAGAACCTGGGCGACCTGGCGCAACGCGAGGTCGCCCACCGCATGACCGAACCTGTCGTTGAGCGACTTGAAATTGTCGATGTCGAGAAAAATTGCGCTGGCCTCGCCGCCCCGCGCGAGTTCGGCGAGGCGCCGCTCCGCCTGCGCGACAAACGCACGGCGGTTTTGCAGGCCGGTCAGCGGATCGGTCGCGGCCAGTTGCGCGAGCTGATCCTCGAGCAGAAAGTGATTGCGCCGGAACCCGTAAAAACCGAAATGAAAGACGACGGCGGTCGGCATGCCGATCGCGGCGATCCACATCCACACGACCACGTCGACGTCGGCCGTGTGCGGCGCAGACGGCAACAAGCCGATCGCCGCCGCATAGAAAAGCGCGCTGCCGACCACGAAATGCGTCGGCGTCAGCCACAGCGGCGCGGCGCAAACCGGGATCACGACCATCGCCGGCAAGGTCCATAGCAACGGCTGCTGCACGCCCGCTACGTTCAGCGCGAGACCGGCGACGAGCGTCAGCGAGAAGGCCACGCCGATCGCGCCGAACGTCCACGTCGACTTCGCGTGCGGAATGGCCAGCACCAGCAAGGCCAGCACGAGCGCGCAGCCGAGCCGGTACGCGAGCGGCTCGGCGGGTCCGGCGACGAGGCCGCGCGCCGCCACCAGACAGAGGAACGCGACGACTGTGAACGCCATCGTCACCGTCGAAAGCGGGCGCTGATGTTCAAGCGAGCGCTGGTGAAAGCGCTGGCGCAGGCCGGCATCGGCGGAGTGCTGCGGCGAGGTCAGGAGCATAGGAAGGGCTAGCAGGCGGGTCCGGTCACTCTACCGATGTATATCGGCAATCATCGGACGAATATTTAGCCCTTCGTGAAAAAAACCGCGCTTCAGCCTTCGCCAGCGCCCGTTGCGTATTTGCGGCAATGCTCGAGATAGCCGGCCGCGTGAGTGCTGACCAGTTGGACGATGCTCTTCCAGAGCCAGCCGGGCGCATCCAGCGTTTTCGAGCGGTTCTTGCGCAACTCGGCCAGCCATGCCTTGCGTTCGGCGAGGTCCATCTGCCGCGCGTGCGCCTTGCCGACCACGAGCGCGAGAAAGCGCGCCGCCCTGGTCGCTTCGTCGCGGGTCAGTTGCTCGATGGTCAGCTTCATGTCCTGCGGCAGCAGTTCGCGCAACACGACGGGGCGGTCCGTGAGGCGCGCGGGCCTCATTCGTTCGCCGAGCGATGGCGACAGATGCCGCGCGCCTTCCACCACGCGCTCGGCGTGATCGCGCGGCATTCTCACCCCCGAGCAGCGCGGCGCCGCGGCCTGCGCGGCTTCCTTGATGTCGACGAGGCACAGGTCGTCGCCGTCGGCCGCGGCGCCGTCGATGTCGAGCAGCACCGCGTAGCGCAACCTTCCGAGCGAGCTGCAGCCCTTGACCCAGTACGCGGCGTCGAGCACCTGGACTTGCGCGTCGGCGCCCGCGCCGCGCAATGCGGTCGCGAGCGCGGGCGATCGACCTCGTCCTGCACAGCTTGTCGATCTCGCGCCGCTCGGTTTTATCGAGCGGCCAGAAACGCGAACCCAATGGAATATACGGCTCGGCGTCGTCGATACGCTCTTCGGCGAGATGACGCCACGTACGATGGATCGCCTCCTTCATCACGACGCGTACCGCCTCGGGCTTTTCCGCGTGAATGTCGGCCTCGCCCGCGGTTTCGTCGAAGGCGCGTTCGTAGCCGTCGGCGAGCGCTTCCATCATGTGCACGATCGTCACGCCGGGCAGATCGGAGCCGCGCGCGGCCGTCGCAAGCGAGAGCCCGAGGCGGATCAGATCGTGCGCGGGATTGCCGATCACCGTCTGATCGAAGTCGCGCATCTGGATCTCGACGCGCCCGTAGGCATCCGCGACCGGCCCGATGTTGCCGGTATGGCAATCGCCGCAAATCCACACCGCCGGACCTTCGGGCAGCGCGTGGCCCTCGATGCCGTCGAGCCACTCATAGAACCGGCTCGTGCTGCCGCGCACATACGCATGCGCCGAGCGCGCCATTCTCGCGTTGCGGCGCGCGGTCAGGAGCGGCTGCCGGCCGTCGGCGCGAGGCATTTTCCTGGAACGCTTGCTGGGAGATTTCTTCGCCAGCTTGCTGGTTGCGACGGGCTTCTTCGGCATCGTACGGTCCGCTCTTATCGATCTGCGAAGCCGGCGACATTCGCCGTCGCCAGCGCTCGCGGCGCGCATTCGTCGCGCGCGCGTGCACTCGACATCCAGCAGAAAACGAGCCTATCGCATGAAGGATTCTGTAAGGACGCGCAGCACAACAACGACCATCGCGCGAACGATGAACCGCCGCAAAAGCAAACACGTAAAGGCTCGCTTCGACAGAAATGCGCATGCGCTTATTGCCGCTTTCGAATGCGCGCGCGAGCGGCGCAGGTAAAACTTGCTAGCGTTTAAGGTGCGCGCGCAACTAAACGGCATGCGCGGCGTATCGGCCCTTTACGCGGAGAATGTGAAACGGCAGACTGGACACCCACCTCATTAACGCGATCTCGTGGAGCGACGCATGCCCTTTCCGGCACAAGATCATGGCTGTACAGGCTGGAGCGGCGAAATGGCGCGGCGCATCAGTGAATTCGACTGGGCGGCGACCGGCGTCGGCGCGATCGCGGACTGGCCGCGCAGCCTCACCGCCACGGTGCAGTTGCTGCTCGCTTCGCCGGTGCCGCTCGTGCTGCTGTGGGGCCGCTCCGGCTACATGATCTACAACGACGCCTACGCGGTTTTCGCGGGCGGACGGCATCCGTATCTGCTGGGATGCCCAGTCGAAACAGGCTGGCCCGAAGTCGCCGAATTCAATCGCCACGTCATGACTACGTGCCTCGCGGGCGGCACGCTCTCGTATCGCGACAAGGAACTCGTGCTGCTCCGCGAAGGCAAGCCCGAGGACGTGTGGATGGACCTGTACTACAGCCCCGTCGCCGACGACAGCGGCGCGCCCGCGGGCGTGCTGGCGGTCGTCGTCGAAACGACTGGGCGCGTGCTGACCGAGCGCTGGCGGCAACGCGCCGAAGCGGAGCTGCACGAGACCAACGAACGTCTGCAACTCGCGCTCAATACAGGCGCCGTGCTCGGCACTTGCGTCGTCGACATGCAGACCGGAAAAATCACCGGCGACGAGCGCTTTGCCCGCACGTTTTCGTTCTCCGTCGAAGAAGCTGCGCGAGGCGTCGACCACAGCGCCGCCGCCCGAATGATTCATCCAGACGATCAGTCGCTACTCGAACGCCTGAGCGCGGATGCGCTGCAAGAAGGCAAGCCGTTTCGCGCCGAGTACCGGATTCGCCGCCCTGACGGCGACTATGTGTGGGTGCAGGCGAACGGCCAGTGCGAGTTCGACGAACATGGACAGCCGACCCGCTTGCCGGCTGTGCTGATCGATATTCACGAACGCAAGATCGCCGAACAGTCGCTGCGCCAGTTGACCGAGACGCTCGAACAGCGCGTGGCCGACGCAGTCGCCGCGCGCGCGCTCGCCGAAGAACAACTGCGCCAGGCGCAGAAAATGGAAGCGATCGGCAGTCTCACCGGCGGCGTCGCGCACGACTTCAACAACGTGCTGCAAGTGATCAACGGCAACCTGCAGATGATGGCCGCCGACGCGAGCGGCAATCCGGCCACGCTGCGCCGTTTGTCGGCAGCGACCGACGCGGTGAAGCGCGGCGCGAAACTCGCCGCGCATCTGCTTGCGTTCGCGCGGCGCCAGCCGCTCTCGCCCACTGTGCTGAACCCGCGCCGCCTGCTTGCCGGCATGAGCGAGATGCTGCATCGCGCGCTCGGCGAAACCATGCGGATCGAAACCGTATTGAGCGACCATTTGTGGCACGTACAGGTCGATCGCAACCAGTTGGAAAACGCGCTGCTCAATCTCGCCATCAATGCACGCGACGCGATGAAGGCCGACGGCACGCTCACCGTGCGCGCCGCGAACCGCGTGCTGGACGCAGCGTTTTGCAGCGACAAGCCGGAGCTTTCGCCGGGCGAATACGTGGTGTTTTCCGTCACCGATACCGGCGCGGGCATGCCGCCCGACGTGCTCGAGCATGCGTTCGAACCGTTCTTTACGACCAAGCCTCACGGTCATGGCACGGGCCTGGGTCTCAGCATGGTGTTCGGCTTCGTGAGGCAGAGCGGCGGGCATACGCTGATCGAAAGCGAGTTGGGGCGCGGCACGACGGTATCGCTGTTTTTCCCGCGCTGCTGCGAGCCCGAAACGGCCGAAGCCGCCGATGAAACCAGTGCGCCAGTGGGCGGCGGCGAAACGGTCCTCGTGGTCGAGGACGATGCCGACGTGCGGCTGACCGCCGTCGAAATGCTGGTACAGCTCGGTTATAAAGTGCTGACGGCGTCGAGCGGCGACGCGGCGCTCGAATTCATCGACAGCGATGTGCCGATCGACCTGCTGTTCACCGACGTCGTCATGCCCGGCAAGATCAAAAGCGTCGAGTTGGCGCGGCGTGCCGCGGCCCGCTCGCCGTCGGTGCCGACGCTGTTCACGTCGGGCTACACGCGCGATGAAATCGTCCACCACGGCAAGCTCGACGCGGGCATCACGCTGCTGTCCAAGCCCTACCGCCGCGACGATCTCGCGCGCAAGGTGCGCGGCGTGCTGCGCGCCGCCGCCGGCGGAGCTGGCGGCACGGCGGCTGTCGGCAAGATGACGGATCGCGAAATCGCCGCTTGTGTGCCGAGCGTTGCGTATGATCCGGCGAGTGGCGATGCGTCGGGCGTCGCTACGTCGGGCGTCGCTACGTCGGGCGTCGCTACGTCGGGCGTCGATGCGCCGGGCCTCGCCACGCCGTTGACTCCAACACCCAAGGCAGCCGCAAACGAGAGCGAGTCCGCATCCAGCGACGCGCCCGCGCGCTCGCCGGCTCATGTGCTGCTGGTCGAGGACGACGCCGATTCGCGCGAGGCGCTAAGCTGCCTGCTCGGCGCGCTCGGGCTCGATTGCACGTCGGTCGGCAGCGCCGAAGAAGCGCTGCCGCTGCTGCCGGCGCAGCGCTACGACATTCTGTTCACCGACATCACGCTGCCCGGCATGTCGGGCGACAACCTCGCGCGCGCCGTGTTGCGCGAGCAGCCGGACGTGCAGGTGCTGCTGGTGTCCGGCTATGGCGCACAGGCGCCGATCGGCGAGCGCATCCCCGGCGCGCGACTGCTCGGCAAGCCGTTCGACCTCGCGCAACTGCGGCGCGAACTGGCGCAATGGGTCAATCCGATCGAAGCGGCATCGTAACGCCGGCACGGCCACGCAAGCGATGAGCTTTTAGCCCCATGCCGCGGAATGCGGCATATATTGGTTTATATCGATGCAAGCACACACGGCGCGAAGTGCGCGACACCTGCGCGCCCTGGTATGATGCCGGGCACGCCTGTTCCGCTATCGAATGGGCGCCTTGCGAATGGGCGCCTTGCCCTCCGCCGCTTTTTGTCACGAGAGTCATCATGCCCGCTCAACACGACCCCGCCGCCAGCCCGAGTCCCGCGAAGGCGACGCGCAAAGAGCTGTCCATTACGGTGCGCAATCTTCTGATGGTGGCCGTCGGTGTCATCGTGTTCGCGGCGGTCGCGGGCGTGGTGCTGTACGAGCCGATTGCTTACGGCGACGCCATTCCGAACTTCGGCATCATTCTGATGCTCACGGTACCGGTGATTGCGGGCGTGGCGTTTCGCGTGGGGCTGGATGCGTGGCTAGATAGGCAGTAAGCGTCTTCGCGACGTGAGTTAGCCACGCACTGCCAGTGGCAGTAGCCCATTCCTTCGGCAACATAACCGCAACTTCTAATCGAGCTCGCTCGCGCGGTTAGATTCCGCGCGTTGCGTCACCTCCTTGCGCCATCTCGTTGCGTCACCTCGTTGCGCCATCTCAATGCGCCGTTCCAGCGCGCAGATCAGACTTCCCAATCCGAGCTTCCCGCCGCACTCCGGTTGTCCTGAAGAATCGGGGAACGCCACTTGCTCGTACGTTATCGCCGTCCACCTTTTTTGTCGCCTCTTATCGGATACGTCAGATGAGCTACCAGAACCTGGACAACGAGATCGCCCATCTCGAGCGGGTGTTCGGGCGGATCTCGGTGAATGACGCGATTCCGCTTTCGTACTGGGACAGTCGCTTGCGGATGCTGGCGAATGCGCCGCTCGTGCCCGCGCAACAGGCGCGGCTCGCGCGGCTCGAAGCCACGCTTGCCGCGCTGCGGGAGCCCGAGGAAGCGGTCTGCGAAGCGCCCGGCCCGCGCCCGAAGGATGCCCGCTGATGACCGATGCCACGCGCGAAGAGCAACGGCAGTCATCCGCCGAATCGACGGAATCCGCCGGCAACGACGTCCCGCGAGCCCAGGACGCCGGCGCCGATTCCCCGCATCTGAACGAGGGCGAGCAGGATCAGGCGGCGCATCACACCGCCCCGCACGCGCTCGTGCTGCATGAGATCGTCCGTGAGGAGGGCGAAGCCGCGCTCGAGCGGACCATTGGCGCGCTGATCTGGTCGTCGCTCGCGGCCGGGCTTTCAATGGGCTTTTCGTTTCTCACGCAAGCGGTGCTCGAAGCCGGACTGCCGGATACGTCATGGCGTCATCTGGTGTCGAGCTTCGGTTACTCGATGGGTTTCGTGCTCGTCATCATGGGACGGCAGCAGCTTTTCACCGAAAGTACGCTCACCGTCGTGCTGCCCGTCTTGACGCGGCGCGATCCGAAGACGCTGCTCAAAGCCATGCGCCTATGGGCCATCGTGCTCTTCTTCAACCTCGTGAGCACATGGATTTTCGCCGCGATGCTGCGCATTCCCGATGTGTTCGCGCCCGCCGTGGTGCAGGCATTCGGCGAGGTGTCGCGCGCCGCCGTCGGTTCCGAACACATGCTGCCGACGATGGTGAAAGCGGTTTTCGCGGGCTGGCTGATTGCGTTGATGGTGTGGCTATTGCCGAGCGCGCGTTCGGGCCGCCTGCTGACGGTGCTGCTGATTACCTATGTGGTGGCCGTGAGCCATCTGTCGCATATCATCGCCGGATCGACGGAAGTGGCGTATGCGTTTTTCAGCGGCGACGCGAGCCTGCGCGATTATTTTCTGCGCTTCCTCGTGCCGACGCTCGTGGGTAATACCGTGGGCGGAATGTCATTGGTCGCGCTGCTGAATCACGCGGCGATCGCGCCGGAAATCAACGGTCATCGCTGACGTATGAAAGCGGCGGCGCCGTGATCCACGGCGCGTCAGCCGATCAGAATGCGTGCGCCGAGCGCGAGCACCAGCGCCGGCAGCATCACCACGACGCCCACCTTCAGGAACTTCATGAAGCTCACGTCCTCGCCTTCGCGACGAATCGCGTTGAGCCACAGGATGGTCGCGAGCGAGCCGGTGATCGACATGTTGGGCCCGAGATCGACGCCGATCAGCAGCGCGTCGATCACGCGCTCGGGACTATGCGCCTGCATCACCGTCGAACTCGCGATCAGGCCGGCCGGCAAATTGTTCATCAAGTTGCTGCCGATCGCGATCGCCATGCCGGCCCAGCCTGCCGTGCTCGCTTCGTTGTGCGCGGCGCCCTCCTGTGTCAACGCGGCCAGCATGCGGATCACGCCGGTATGGTCCAGCATTTCGACGAGCACGAAGAGCGCGGCCACGAGCGGCAGCACGCTCCACGATATTTCGCGGATCATCGGCAACGGCGATTTGCGCTCCTGGATCAACACGACGATTGCGGTCAACGCACCGAGTATTGCCGTGGGCAAGCCCAACGGAATATCGAACGCCGATACGGCCAGCAGCACGACGGCCGTCACCGCGATGCCCGCGAGCGCAACGCGTCCACTCGACGAGAGCCGCAGCGGCTCGAGATTCGCCTCGCAGATGCCGGCAAGCGCATCGCGCTGCGTCCAGCGCAGCAGCGCATACGTTGCGCCGATCGACAGCAACGACGGCAACGCGAAGCGCATCAGCCACGGCCCAAGCGCGGGCGTGTGGTTGCCGTACAGCACGATGTTGGCCGGGTTCGAGATCGGCAGAACGAAGCTCGCTGCGTTGGCAACGAACGCGCAGACGAAGAGCAGCGGCAACGGATCGGTCTTCGCTTTCTTCGCGGCGGCAAACACCGCGGGCGTGAGCACGACCGCGGTGGCGTCGTTCGAAAGAAAGGCGGTGATCACCACGCCGACCAGATAGACCAGCATGAAGAGCTTGCGCGGCGAGCCTTGCGCATGATTCACGGCGAGCACGGCGACCCAGTCGAACAGCCCTTCGCGGCGGCCGACTTCGGAGAGCAGCATCATGCCGAACAGAAACAGATAGACGTCGGTGCCCTTGCCGACGGCTTCCATCGCGAGATGAAGCGGCAGCAGCCCGAGCGAGACCAGCAGCACCGCGCCCGCCACCGCCCACACTGCCTCGGGCCATTTGAAAGGCCGCGTGATAACGCCGGCTGTAGCGAAGGCGGCGATGCCCCATGAAAGGAAAATCGAAGTCAAAACTAACGTCCTGAATGATGGTTGTACGTGGGCCGTGCCCGGTGCGCAGGATAACCCAACTCGGTTCGGCCTCCGCCGTTCGTCGGTCCTCGTTGCAACGTGCAGGCCCGGACGGCATTAACGTCATCCGTAGAACGATGTGTTCTCTCGCATCCGGCTATTCGGTTCTTCTTGACATCCCTATCATTCGCAGTCAGCGCGGCAACGGCTTGCTCGCCGATTCGCTACGGACTGTTGGCAATCAAATTCCCCACTGTGTGCAATGAACGCGCATGGGTTCGATAGGATGCGTACCACCATGAAAACGATACTTCATCACTCCATCCTGGCGGGCGCCGCCGCGCTTTCGCTGTTCGGCGCGAGCGTCGCGCATGCCGACGTCGACACCAGCAAAAGCACCGTGATCGCGACGACGAAACAGATGAACGTGCCCGTCGACGGCAAGTTCAGGAAGTTTTCGGCGCAGCTATCGTTCGATCCGGCGAAGCCGACGGCGGGCAGCGCGAACGTGTCGATCGACACCGGCAGCTACGACCTCGGCGCCGACGACTACAACAAGCAGGCGCAAGGCAAGGAGTGGTTCGACAGCGCCGCTTACCCGGCCGCTACCTTTGTTTCCAGCGCGATCGCGCCGGCGGGCGGCAATCAGTACAAGATCACCGGCAAGCTGACCATCAAGGGCAAATCGCAGACGGTGGTCGTGCCGGTCACCATTGCAAGCCAGGGCTCGACGCAAACCTTCGACGGTTCATTGCCGATCAAGCGCTCGCAGTTCGACGTCGGCACCGGCGAATGGAAAGACACGTCCGTCGTCGCCGACGAAGTCGTCATCAAGTTCCATCTCGTCGCCTCGAAGAAGTAATTAGAAACCCGAAGCAAATCATCAAAGCGCCGTAGCGCTTTTCAAAACCTGGAGAACATCTTGAAGAAGCAATTCCTGCTCGCCGCCGGCGCTCTCGCCGCCGCCCTGTCGTTCAACGCAATGGCCGCCGACACGTATCAGCTCGATCCGACGCACACGGCCCCGAGCTTCGAAGCCGATCACTTCGGCGGCGTGTCGATCTGGCGCGGCAAGTTCAAGAAAAGCACCGGCACCGTCGTGCTCGATCGCGCGGCGAAAACCGGCACGGTCGATGTGACCATCGACATGAGTGCGGTGGACATCGGCAACGACAAGCTCGACGCGGAACTGGTCGGCGAGAAGTTCTTCGACGTCGCGAAGTATCCGAGCGCGACCTACAAGGGCACGCAAATCCGCTTTGAAGGCGATAAGCCGGTGGAAGTGATCGGCACGCTGACGATGCACGGCGTGACCAAGCCCGTGAACCTGAAGATCGAGTCGTTCAAGTGCTTCGTGAACCCGATGCTCAAGCGCGAAGTGTGCGGCACGGAATCGACGGCGACGTTCAACCGCGACGATTTCGGCGTCGACTTCGGCAAGACGTACGGCTTCAAGATGCAGACCACGCTGCATATCCAGGCTGAAGGGATCAAGCAGTAAGCCTCGTTATGGCGGGCGCCGCTGCGCGCCCGCTATAGTCGCTACTTACGCGGCATTATTTCCGCTTTCCCGACGACGCCGGACTTGAGCCGGAAGAGCCGCCGAAATCGCCCGCTTTTCATGCATTTGAACTGCGCGCGCAAATCGTAAAGTCCCCGCATGCAATTGATTTTTTGTCGGGAGACAAGCGGTGGTGCAGGTGAAAAGGCAGGTAAAAAATGCGGCTCTCGCCGCGGTTGCGGCGATGGCGGGGTTGGTCGCATTGACACCAATACGGCGCACGCGCAGGAGATTTATGTGCACGGCGGCACGCTCGGCGGCGGCATCGGCGCTGCGTTGCCGCTCAATTCATGGACGGGCGTGCATGCGGAATTCGAAGGCCTCGGCTTCTCGCATTCGGTCAACGTCAATGAAAACGAGTACGACGGTCACCTGAAGCTGCTGCAAGGCGGCCTCTATCTCGACGTGTTCCCTTTCCGCTCGAGCGGTTTTCGCCTGACGGCCGGTGCGCTCATCAACGACGACGAACTCTCGGCGCACGCCGTGCCGAATGCGCAAGGCAACTACAAGATCGGCGACGACTATGTGCCGGCAGTCGGCCCCGCGCCGTCGGCCACGGTCACGCTGCCGCGCGTGATGCCTTATGTCGGCATCGGCTACGGTCACAAGCCGGTCTCGAAGGGCTTCGGTCTCACTTTCGATGTCGGCGTCGCCTATGGCCGTCCGCGCACGCACTACAACGTGCCCGCGATTTATTCGATGTTCACGACGCAAGCGAATATCGATGAGCAGGAACAGAAGATTAATGACAAGGTCGAGCGGTATAAGTTGTATCCGGTGGTGCAGTTGGGGGTGAGTTATCGGTTCTAGACCGCACTCGCCGGCACTCCCAACGCCGACCAAGGTACTATTACGCGTACCTTCCGTTTCCGCCCTCCATGAGTTCAGCAAGCCGCCGTATCGCGCATCTCGACATGGACGCGTTCTACGCGTCCGTCGAGCTATTGCGCTATCCGGAATTGCGCGGCAAGGCGGTCGTGATAGGCGGCGGCCGCAACAGCGCGCCTGAAACGCTCGAAGACGGCAGCCGCCGTTTTGCGAAGCTGCGCGATTACGCGGGGCGCGGCGTGGTCACCACGTCCACTTACGAAGCCCGCGCGCTCGGCGTATTTTCCGCGATGGGCATGATGAAGGCGGCCGTGCTCGCGCCCGACGCGATCCTGCTGCCCACCGACTTCGACTCCTACCGTCATTACTCGCGGCTCTTCAAGGCCGCAGTAGCAACGTTCACCGATCGCATCGAAGATCGCGGCATCGACGAAATCTATATCGATCTCACGGAGTTGCCGGGCGAGCCGCGCGACATCGCCGCGCGCATCAAGCAGGCGGTCAATGAAGCCACCGGCCTCACGTGCTCGATCTGCGTGGCGCCGAACAAGCTGCTCGCGAAGATCGGCTCGGAACTCGACAAGCCGGACGGGCTCACGATTCTCACGCCCGAAGACGTGCCGCTGCGCGTGTGGCCGCTGCCTGTGCGCAAGGTCAACGGCATTGGCCCGAAGGCGGCGGAAAAACTGACGGCGCTCGGCATCGCCACGGTCGGCGATCTGGCGGCGGCGGACGCGGGTCTGTTGCAGGATCACTTCGGGCACAGCTACTCGGCGTGGCTCACGCGCGTCGCGCGAGGCGAGGACGAGCGGCCGGTCGTGGTCGAATCGGAACCGAAGTCGATGAGCCGCGAAACCACCTTCGAGCGCGATCTGCATCCGCGTCACGATCGGCCCGCGCTGTCCAGTTCGTTCACCGGCTTATGCGTGCGGGTCGCGGAAGACCTCGTGCGCAAGGGCTATGTGGGCAAAACGGTCGGCATCAAATTGCGCTACGACGATTTCCGCACGGTCACGCGCGACCTGACGCTCGAGACGCCCACCGCCGACGCCGCGGAAATACGCCGCGCGGCCACCGAATGTCTGCGCCGGGTCGAATTGAACCGCAAGCTGCGCCTACTCGGCGTGCGCGTGAGCGCACTGAGCCTCGCGAGCGCGCAGCCGCCGCAGCGGCGTCTACCGGTTCAGGCGGACTTGCCCTTCACGAGCGACGAATAGGAAGCCGGCGAGGAAGCCGGCGCCGACGCACTGCCCGCGTTCGCCGCGGCATTGGCCGCCACGTTCGCACGCGCGGGCGGCGTGACGCTTTCCACACGCGACGCCGCAATCGAAAACGCAAACGTGTTGACGCCGTTCGCGCTCTGCACCGACACGCTGCCACGATGCATCTCCGCAATCGCCTTCACGATCGCGAGACCGAGGCCGTGATTCTCGCGACTATTCGTGCGCGACGCTTCCACGCGATAAAAACGGTCGAACAGATGTTCGAGCACCGCGGGCTCGATCGGCTCGCCGGGATTCGCGACTTCGATCCGCACCTGCTCGCCTTCACGCACGATCCTGACGCCGATCGCGGCGCCCGGCTGGCAGTGTTGAATCGCGTTCATCAACAGATTCGTGCAGGCGCGGCCGAACAGCGAGCGGTTCACCTGAGCGACGGCATCGCCATCGAGGCGCGCATGCACGCGGGCTTCTTCGAGCGGAATCTCGAGAAACTCCAGCGTATGCGCGACTTCGGCCGCGAGCGACACTTCCATGAGACCGGTCGCGCGCTCGCCCTGATCGGCGCGCGCGAGAAACAGCATGTCGTTGATGATCGCGCGCATGCGTTCGAATTCCTCGAGATTCGATTGCAGCGTGTGACGCAGATCGTCGACGGAACGATTGCGGGTTAATGCGACTTCGGTCTGGCCGATCAGAATGGTCACGGGCGTACGCAGTTCGTGCGCGACGTCCGCATTGAACGACTCGAGCCGGCAATAGGCGCCGTCGAGCCGCTCCAGCGCGCCGTTAAACGAATTCGCGAGGTCGTTCAACTCGTGCGGTAACGACGCGGTGTTCAACCGTTGCGAGCGATTGTTCGGACTGACGGCGGACGCATCGCGCGTGAGACGCGTCAACGGCGCGAGGCCGATGCGTGTCACCGAGTAACTGAGTAGCAGCACCGCGAGACTGCCGAGCGCCGACAGCGCGGCGAGCGCGAAGCCGAACACGCGCATCGTGCGAATGTTCGGCAAGTAGCTCGATGCGACCTGCAACTGCATCGGCGGACGCGTCGAATAGCCGGGAATGGAGACGGTGGTGGTGAGCATGTCGTCGCCGCCGCCCGCCGGTTTGACGCGCGCGTAGCCGCCGGGCCAGCTCTTCACGATCGTCCCTTCGATCGGTTTGCCGTAGTTGTAGGACGGCTCGATGCTCGTGACCGCGTACACGGTGCTGCGGTCATGCGGCGTCATGTCGGTGAGCTTTTCGCGCGACATGCGCCATTTGTCAGGCGTCATCCCGTGATTGCAGATCAGCCGCGCGATTTGCGCGCGGTCGTCGAGCGACTCGCGCAAATGGCTTTCGAGCTGCGAGCGCAACACCGCAAAAAGCCCCGCGCCGATGACCGTAAATACGAACAGCGCGACGAGCGCGAACATCAGGGCGAGGCGTCGCGCGATGGAACGGTTCATGACGGCTCCCCGTCTTCGTGCAGTTCGCGCGCTTCGCGCACTTCGAGTACATAGCCCATGCCGCGCACGGTATGCAGCAGCTTCGACGGAAACGGGCCGTCGAGCTTCGCGCGCAAACGCTTGATCGCCGTCTCGACCACATTGGTATGACTGTCGAAGTTGACGTCCCACACAAGCTCGGTGATGGCCGTCTTCGACAGAATATCGCCTTGCCTGCGGGCTAAAACGCTCAGTAGCTGGAATTCTTTCGCGGTCAGGTCGAGCCGTACGCCGTCACGCGTTGCGCGCCGCCCGATCAGATCGACAAACAGATCGCCGACGGAAATCAGCGTGGATTCCTGCGAACGCGTGCGGCGCGCCAACGCATGCAGACGCTCGACGAGTTCGAGAAAGGAGAATGGTTTGGTGAGGTAGTCGTCCGCGCCTTCGCGCAAACCGCGCACGCGGTCGTTCACGTGATCGCGCGCGGTCAGCATGATGACCGGCGTGGACTTGCGCATGCGCAGCGCCTTCAGCACGCTAAAGCCGTCGCGCTTGGGCAGCATGACATCGAGCACGATCACGTCGTAATCGAACTCGGTCGCCAGATACGTGCCCTCCTCGCCGTCGAGCGCGACGTCCACGACCCAGCCCTGCTCCGTCAAACCGGAGCGCAGATAGTCCACGACCTTGTGCTCGTCTTCAACGATCAGCAACTTCATGCGCGTCCCCTAGTGTCTGCATTATACGAAACGCCCTGCATTGCCTGTTCAGCGTGCTTGCTCGCTTGTTGCGCCACGCGACACCGCGCATTACTGCGCAGCGGCGCGCGTTTGCGCGTCATGTTGCGCGGCGCCCGCGTCCGCGCCCGCGAGCGCGGGGTCCGCGTCCCAGCCGCCGCCCAGCGCCTTCACGAGCGCGACGGACAACGTCATCTGCTGCCCGCGAATCTGCGCGTCCTGGCGCTTGCTGTTAAGCAGCGACTGCTGCGCGGTGATCACGTTCAGATAAGCGACGAGGCCGCCGGAATAGCGGTCGTTCGCGAGCCCGAGCAGGCGCTCCGAATCCGCGACCGCTTCTTCCGATTGCTTCGCCGCGCCGTCGAGCACGGCAAGACCCGTGATGCCGTCCTGCACCTGCTGGAACGCGTTGAGCACCGTCTGCCGATAGTTGGCCTCGGTCGCCTTGTAGCCTTCGCTCGCGAACTGCACGTTGGCCGCGCGCCGGCCGCCGTCGAACAGCACCTGGCCCGCAGCGGCGCCGAGCGTCCACATCAGCGTCGGCGCGCTCAGCAGACTCGCGAACTGCGTGCTTTCCCAACCGATGCCCGGCGTCAGCGTGAGGCTCGGAAAAAACGCGGCTTTAGCGACGCCGATCTGCGCATTGGCCGCCGCCATCGCGCGCTCGGCGGAGGCGATATCGGGCCGGCGTTGCAGCAGATCGCTCGGCACGCCGAGCGCGATGGCCGGCACCGGAAAGCTCAACACTTTCGGTTCGATCGCGAATTGCGGCGCGGGCACGCCGACGAGCGCGGCAATCGCGTGCTCGTATTGCGCGCGCTGGTTCAACAGCAATTGCGCCTGCACACGCGTGGTATCGAGCAGCGACTTCTGCTGCAATACGTCGAGGCCCGACACTGCGCCGAGGTCGTGTTCGGCGTTCACGTAGTCGAGCGCTTTCTGTTGAAGCTTCACCGATTGATTCAGCACGTCGATCTCGGTGTCGAGTTCGCGCAGCGAGAAGTAATCGGTCGCGACCTCGGTGGTCAGCACGAGCCGCGCGTTGGCGAGATCGTCCGCCGACTGTTCCGCGGATGCCGCCGCGCCTTCCACCTGACGACGTATGCGGCCGAACAGGTCCGTGTCGTAGTTGATCGTCGGGCCGAGTTGCAGATTGTTTTGCACCGTCGACATGGTCGGCAGCGCGTAGTTGGTGCGCGGCCTGTCCGCCGAAATGCGAAAGCGCGACGCGGATGCCGCGAGGTCCACTTCGGGAACCTGCTGCGCGCGCGTATTGGCCAACGTCGCTTTGGCCTGCTCATAGTGCGCGCTGGCGGCGACGAGCGTCTGGTTCTGCGCGAGCGCCTGCGTTTCGAGCGAGGCGAGCGTGGCGTCGCGATAGACGTTCCACCAGTCCGGATCCATCGGCGCATGCGAAGGCGCCGCGACGCGCCAGTATGAATCCGTGTTCCATGCAGGCGGCACCTCGGCCTGCGGGCGCTTGTAGTCCGGTCCAACGGTACAGGCAGCAAGCATGACCGCGCTCGCCACAACAGCCGTCATCGCCCCCGCGGCTGCAAAACCGCTCACTGCGCGGCTCGCGCGTTGCGGCTTCACGACGCCTCCTTCCCGCTCTTTTGCGGCTGCGCGATCTCAACATGATCGCCGTCCGCAATCGAATCGCTCGGGTTGATGACGACTCTATCGTTCCCGTTGATGCCGCTTTCTATCTCGAGCGTCTGGCCGAGATCCTGCGCGATCACGATCTTGCGCAACTGCACGTTGCCCTTCGCATCGACGACGGCAAGCCGCGGACCTTCGGCGCGAAACAGCAATGCATTGCCAGGCACCATCCATTCCGCGCGCGCCACCGAAGGCAGCGCGACCTGCACATACGCGCCCGGACGCAGCGTGTTGTCCGGATTCGGCAACGTCACCTCGACTTGCAGCGAGCGAGTGGGCACGTCGATCGCGCCGGAAATGTGCGTGACGCTGCCATGAAACTGTTGACCGGGCAGCTCGGCCTGCGTGACGACCACCTTCTGTCCGACCGATACGTTCTGCGCATACGCCTGCGGCAATTGCACATAGACGCGCAGCGGGTCCGACTGCGCAAGCGCGAACAACGCGCGGCTCGTGCCGCTGCCGGCGTCGATCAGATCGCCGACATCGACATTGCGCTGCGTGACCACACCGGCAAACGGCGCGACGATCCGTTTGAACGATTCGAGCTGACGCAAGCGCTGCACGTTCGCATCGGCGGCGGCGAGGTTGGCGACGCTCTGCGCGTACGTGCTTTGCCGCTCGTCGAGTTCCTGCTGCGAGACCGCATCGCGTTGACGAAGCTGCTGCCAGCGTTCGAGCGAGCTCTTTGCAAGCGCGAGGCTCGAACTGATCTGCTGACGCTGCGCCGAGGCCTGCGCAAGCTCCTGATCGATCTCGGGCGTATCGAGTTCCGCGAGCAATTGGCCCTGCTTCACGCGCGTGCCGATGTCCGCATACCAGCGCAGCAGATAGCCGGTCGAGCGCGCATAGATCGGCGATTCGACGCTGCCGCGCAGCGTGCCCGGCAAGGTCGTCGCGCCGCCGCTTTCGGCCGGCGTCGGGCTCACAACGTTCACGTATTGCGTGGCGTTCTGCTTCGTCGTCTGCTCGACGGCGCGGTTTTGCATCAGGTTCGCGATCACCGTGCGCAACGCGCCGAGCGCGAGCAACGCGAGCACGATGAAGATGGCGATCTTCGCGCGCTTCCATTCGCGATTACGCGGCGGCAATGCGTGGCCGCTTTCCGTCTCGCGCGACGGAATCGCCAGCGATGCATGAGTTTTTTCGGTCATCTCAGTTGGCCATCTCGGTTAGCTAGCTCCGTGAGTTGAGTAGCCGGTTTCTTGACGTTTTCCACGATTCGCTGTTCACGCTCAGGCTTTAGGCCGGCTCGCCGGCACTACCGCTTTCGCCTGCGCTGTTGCCGTCGTCTTCATGGTCGTTGCGATGACGACGCGCGAGGCGCGTATGAATGCCCGCGAACACGAGCGGCACGAAAAACAGCGTGGACACCGTTGCAAACAGCAATCCGCCGATCACCGCGCGGCCGAGCGGCGCGTTCTGCTCGGCGCCTTCGCCGAGACCGAGCGCCATCGGAATCATGCCGATGATCATCGCGAACGCCGTCATCAGCACCGGACGAATGCGGCTCGCTCCCGCTTCGAGCGCGGCGGTCAGCGGCGGCGCGCCGGCCGACAGGCGCTGACGCGCGAACGCGACCATCAGAATGCTGTTGGCGGTGGCAACGCCCATCGTCATGATCGCACCGGTCAGCGCAGGCACGCTCAGATGCGTGCCCGTCAGAAACAGCATCCAGACGATGCCGGCCAGCGCCGCGGGCAAAGCGCTCACGATGATGAGCGGATCGACCCACGACTGGAAATTCACCACGATCAGCAGATAGACGAGCACGATCGCCATCGCCACGCCGAGACCGAGACCCAGGTACGAAGTGCGCATGGTCTGTACCTGGCCGCGCACCGTGATCTGACTGCCGCGCGGCAGCGTCGCGCGCGCTTTCTCGACGAGCTTGTCGACCTGGTTCGCGACGCTGCCCAGGTCGCGCTTGTCGACGCTCACATAGAGGTCGATCACCGGCCGGATGTTGTAATGCGTGACGACCGCGAACTGGTTTTGCGGTGATACGCGCACCAGATTGCCGAGCAGTTGCGTCGGCCCCGTTGACGATGCCGAGACCGGCGTGCGCAACAGATCGTCGATGGAAGAAATGCGGTACTGCGGCGTTTGCACCGCCACGTTGTACTCGACGCCGTTGCGGTCGTTGTACCAGAAGCCCGGCGACGTCTGCGAGCTTCCCGATAGCGAAACGAGCAGGTTTTGCGCGACATTGCTCGCGGTGAGATTGAGCTGCTGCAAACGCGTGCGGTCCATTTGCAGGTTGATCGCGGGTTCGTCGAGCTTTTGCTGAATGTGCGTATCAACCGTGCCGGGAATCAGGCGCACTTCTTTCAACAGCTTGCGCGCGACGTCGAAATTGCCTTGCTGGTCCGCGCCGGCAATCTGCACGTCGACGGCGGCGGGCAACCCGAAGTTGAGAATCTGCGTGACGATGTCGGCCGGCTGGAAGAAGAATTCGACGCCCGGAAAACGCTGCGGCAGCATCGCGCGCAGTTTGTCCACGTAGACTTGCGTCGGCTCGTGGCCTTCCTTCAACGCGATCTGGATTTCGCCGTCGAGCGTGCCGATCGTGCCTGCATTGCTGTATGAAAGATTGATACCGCTATACGGCAGGCCGAGATTATCGAGGATCGTGCCGAGTTCGTTCGCGGGCACGACTTCGCGGATCACCTTCTCGACTTCGTCGGCAAGACGCGCGGTTTCCTCGATGCGCGTGCCGGTCGGCGCGCGCATATGCAGGCGGATATTGCCCGCGTCGACGCTCGGGAAAAAGTCTTCGCCGAGCACGAATGCGAGTCCCATCGAGACCACGCAGAAGCCGAGAAATATGCTGCCGAAGCGGCGGCGGCGCACGAGCAGGCTGCTGAGAATCACAATGTACGCGGCGCGCATGCGCTCGAAGCCGTTGTCGAAACGCCGGTAAATGCGCTGAAAAAGACCCGGTTTTGCAGCGGCTTTCGGTTTGTGCGCGTGGCCCATCAGCAGCATGGCAAGCGTCGGCACGAGCGTGCGCGACAGAATGTACGACGCCAGCATCGCGAACACAACGGCTTCAGCGAGCGGCACGAACAGGTAGCGCGCCACGCCGGTGAGGAAGAACATCGGCACGAACACGATGCAGATGCACAGCGTGGAGACGAGCGCGGGAATCGCGATTTCGCCGGCGCCTTCGAGAATCGCATCGTGCAGATTGGTGCCCATATGCAGATGCCGTTCGATATTTTCGATCGTCACCGTCGCATCGTCGACGAGAATGCCCACCGCGAGCGCGAGGCCGCCAAGCGTCATGATGTTGATGGTCTGCCCGAGCGCATGCAGTGCGATCAGCGACGAGAGAATCGACAGAGGAATCGAAATCGCGATGATGCAGGTGCTGCGCCAGTTGCCGAGGAACAAGAGAATCATCGCGGCCGTGAGCGCGGCGGCCACCACCGCTTCGTGCACCACGCCCTGCACCGCCGCCTTCACAAATACCGACTGGTCGAACAGCGCCGTGATGTTCAGATCCGGCGGCAATGCCGCGCGCGCCGCCGGCAGCAAACCGTGCAACGTATTGACGATCGACAGCGTCGATGCACTGCCGTTTTTCAGCACCGAAATCAGCACGCCGCGATGACCGTCTTGCCGCACGATATTCGTTTGCGGCGAGAAACCGTCGCGCACGTGAGCGACTTCTCGCAGATAGGTCGTCGCGCCGTTCACCGTGCGCACCGGAATGTCGTTGAGACCTTCCAGCGTCGACGGCGAGCCGTTCATGTTGATCGTGTATTCCTTAGGTCCGATCTTTGCCGTGCCTGTCGGCAGAATCAGGTTTTGCGCGTTGAACGCGCTGACCACATCGAGCGGCGTCAGACCTTTGGCGAGCAACGCGCGCGTATTGAGGTCGACGGAAATCAGCCGCGATTTGCCGCCATACGGATAAGGCACGGCCGCGCCGGGAATCGTCACGAGTTGGGGCCGCAGGAAGTTCAGCGCGGTGTCGTTGAGTTGCTGCTCGGAGAGCTTCGTGCTCGACAGGCCGAGTTGAATCACCGGAATGCTGGACGCCGAGTAGCTGATCACGAGCGGCGGCGTGGCGCCCGGCGGCATCTGCTTGAGCTGCGCCTGCTCGACGGCCACGGTCTGCGCGATGGCGGTCTGGATGTTCGCATTCGGCTGCAGAAACACCTTGAGGATCGTGATGCCCGCGAGCGAATTCGACTCGATATGCTCGATGTCGTTGACGGTCGTCGTGAGACTGCGCTCGTTCACCGAGGCGATGCGGTGCGCCATGTCCTCCGCGGACAAGCCGTTGTACGTCCAGATGATGCTGACGACCGGGATGTTGATTTCCGGCAGCACGTCGACCGGCGTGGTGAACAGCACAAAAGGCGTCGCCAGCACAATCAGAATGGCCATCACGATGAACGTGTATGGCCGCTTAAGCGCAACGTTGACAATCCACATGAAACGCGCCTGAAGAAGTGCAGGTCACTGCGGCTGAGCAGCGGGAGGTGGGCGAACTGGCGCTATGCTAGATCGCCTGGACCAACACCTGCATGGCGCCAAAATGGCGGAATTGTCAGGAAGCTTATCGTAAGGAAAAAGCGTTGACGGGCGGCCCTTTTGCAAAATCGGGCCGCACTTTTATTTCAGTTTGCCTACGCGCTCTTCATGTTTTCACTCGCGCGCTCTGCTTGCTCTACTTGGCGAACAGCGACGACATATCGGCGAACGCCTTGAATTCGAGCGCATTGCCCGACGGATCGAGGAAGAACATCGTGGCCTGTTCGCCGACTTCGCCCTTGAAGCGCACATGCGGCTCGATGATGAAGTCGATGCCCGCCGCTTGCAGCTTGTCCGCGGCGGCCTGCCATTGCTCCATCGAAAGCACGGCGCCGAAGTGACGCACCGGCACCGCGTCGCCGTCGACCTTGCTCGTCTGGCGATGCCCCGCTTCTTCCGGCGCGAGATGCGCGACGATCTGGTGCCCGTAGAAATTGAAATCGACCCATTGATCCGAGCTGCGGCCTTCGGGGCAACCCAGCAATTCGCCATAGAACTCGCGCGCGGCGGCGATGCTATGGACGGGAAACGCGAGATGGAACGGCGGCAAGGTGGTGTGCGTAACGCTCATGATGTGGAACTCGCTGTAGATGATGCGATGGACGATGGAGATTGACTCGTCAAGTTTAACCACAAGCAAAAGTGATCGGAAACGATATATATTTGAGCTGACCATCACCAGAATCGATCAGTTGAAACATGCTTGCAGAACTTAGAACCTTGATTGCCGTTAGCCAGTACGGCACGTTTTCCGCTGCGGGCGCGCGGATCGGGCTCACGCAGTCGGCTGTCAGCGCGCAGATGCAGCGGCTCGAAGAGGAACTCGGGTTTGCTCTGTTCGACCGCACGGGCCGCTCCGCGATACTCAACGACGCCGGCCGCGAAACGCTCACGCTCGCCGAGGAAATCATCGCGCTCTATGCGCGGCTTTCCGAACGCGGCGCGGTCGCGGCGGAAAGCGGCATGCTGCGCGTGGGCGCGATTGCATCGGCGCAAGTGTCGTTTCTCGCGGACGCGCTCGCGCGTTTTCGCGACGACCGTCCGGGCTGGCGCATTCGTGTCGTGCCCGGCGTATCGCTGAATCTGCTCGGACAGGTGGACTCGGGCGAACTCGATCTCGCCGTCATCATCAAGCCGCCGTTTGCGCTGCCTTCGGAACTCGAATGGCGCACGCTCGTCACCGAGCCGTTTGTGCTGCTCGTGCCCAAAGCGCTCGCGCGCGGCAAGCGCGGGTGGCGCGAACTGCTCAAGAGCGAACCGTTTATCCGCTACGACCGCAGTTCGTTCGGCGGGCGGCTCGTCGACCGTTTTCTGCGGCGTTCGCGGCTGAACGTGCACGACGTGCTGGAACTGGACGAGTTGCAGGCGATCGCGCAGATGGTCGCGCGCGGCATCGGCATCGCGCTGATTCCCGACACGGCGGGCCTCGGCAAGTGGCCTGCGGGCGTCGCCGCGTTGTCGCTCGAGGACGCGACGTTTCATCGCGAGATCGGGCTCGTGCAGCGTCCGCGGCATAGCCGGCAAGCGGTGGCGGATGCACTCGCCGATTGCATCGGGACCGCGGCGCAGGGATAACAACGCTGCGCGGCTCGCGCGCAATTGTGCCGATCAGCGCTTCATCAACTGTATCTGTGCGGTCGATGCAGCAGCGCGCAAAATCGTGATTCCTCTGGCCGCCCGCGAGTCTTAACTGATGACGCCCACCGCTTTCCTCACCGCCGATGTCCTGATCGCCTACAGCGCGTACTTCGTCGGCACGGCAAGCCCCGGTCCGAGCAATCTCGCGATCATGTCGCTTGCGATGAGCGCGGGCCGCCGTTCGGCGCTCACGTTTGCGCTCGGCGTGGTGTCCGGATCGTTCTTCTGGGCGCTGCTGGCGTCGCTCGGTTTGTCGGCGTTGCTCGCCACGTATTCGGAATGCCTCGTCGCGATCAAGATTGCGGGCGGCGTCTATCTGCTTTGGCTCGGCTTCAAGTCGGCGCGCTCCGCGTTGGCGCCCGCCGCGTTGCCCGCTGGCGACGCGCGACAGAACGAACCGCTCAAGCGGCTCTATCTGCGCGGCCTGTTGCTGCATCTCACCAATCCGAAAGCGATTCTCGTGTGGATGTCGATCGTTTCGCTCGCGATGTCGCCGGCGGGCGGCGCGCATACCGCGCCGGTGGTGCTCGGCTGCATGGCTATCGGCGTGTCGGTGTTCAGCAGCTATGCGCTGCTGTTTTCGACGGCATCCGCGCGGCGCGTGTATCTGGCGATCCGGCGCTGGCTCGACGGCTCGCTCGCGATCATGTTCGGCATTGCGGGCTTCAAACTGCTGACGTCGAAAAGCTGAGGCGCGTTATTTGTCGGCGGGCTCTTCAACGCCTGCCGCGCGCAGCGCTTCATGCAAGGTGCCGAAAATGCAGCTTGCGTCGACGATCGGCGTGATGCCGTGCCGATCCATGTCGGAGCGCAAATAGCGGTTCACGCGCGCAAAAATCACGTGGATGCCGCTACGCTTTAACGCAGTGCATAGCTCGCCGACCGAGCGCGCCGCCGAATAATCGAGGTCGGTAATTGCGCTTGCATCGATCACGAACCAGCGCACCTTCGTCGGCGCATGGTCGATCAGGCGCCGCGTATCGTCGACGAAAAAGTGGTCGTTCGCATAGAACAGGTCGGCGCCGAAGCGATAAACGATCAGCCCCGGCGCGGTCTGTCGGCCGGGAACCGCGGGCACCGGCACCCACATGCCGTCGTCGCCGGGCTCGAGAATCATCGTATGCGGACGGTAGCTGTGGCGCACGTGCCGCAGCAGCGACACGGCGACCGCAATCAGAATGCCGTGCTCGACGCCGATCAGCACGACGGCCGCAGCCGTGAACACCGCGAGCGCGACTTCGCCCGGACTTTCGCGGCGAATCGCAAACAGCGTCTTGAGATCCACGAGTCCGACGGCGATCGTGAATACGATGCTGGCCAGAATGCAGCGCGGCAAATACTGCAAAAAGCGGCTGAAAAACAGCAGCACCACGACGACCACCGCCGCGAACACGATCTGCGCGAACTGGCTGCGCGTGCCGGCGCGATCGGCCATTGCCGTCTGCGTCGGGCTGCCGTTCACGACGAACGCGCCTGAAAATGCTGCGGCTGCGTTGGCCGCCGCGATGCCCAAAAGATCCGCGTTCGTGTCGGCCACCTGATGATGCCGCTCGGCAAATACGCGGCTCGCCGCCGCGCTTTGCGCGACGATCATCACGAAGCAGGAAGCGGCGACCGGCACGAGATCGAGCGTCTCTTGCCATGTCACAGACGGCATGCGAAGCGGCGGCAGCCCGCCCGCGACCGGACCGAGCACGGCGATGCCGTGCGCAGCGAAACCGTAGACATCGCTCGCCACGATTCCCCCGACGACGGCGATCAACGGCATCGGCACGCGCGGCCGCATGCGTTTGAAAAACAGCACGGACGCGACAACCAGCACCGAAACGGCCAGCGTCGGCCTGTTCAGTTGCCCCCACTCGCGCACGACTAGAACCAGTTGATCCACGCTGCGCGACGCGTGACCGGGCAAGCCGAGCATATCGCCCAGCATCGCAATGCCGACTTGCACGCCGACGCCCGCCAAAAAGCCGACCAGCACCGTGCGCGACAGGAAATCGGCGAGAAAGCCGAGCCGGAAAATGCGCGCGACGAACAGGAGCGCGGCGGTCAGCAATGCGACCATCGCGGCGAGCGACGCGTATTCCGCGCTCGAAACGGGCGCCATGCTCGCGAGGCGGCTTGCGAAGATGGTGGCGGTAGCGGAATCGGCGGCGACGACGAGTTGCCGCGACGCGCCGAAGAACGCGAACGCGATAAGCGGCAGAAAGACGGTGTAAAGCCCGGTAACGGCAGGCATGCCGGCAATGCGCGCATAGCCGAGCACTTGAGGAATATCCATCGACGCAAGCTGGACGCCCGCGAGCGTGTCGCGCATCGCCGCCACGCGGTTCAATGGAAGCACGCCCTTGAGCATGCCCGCGCGCGCCGTCCAATTCGCCAGAAAATCTCGCATACGCGATGCCGCCCCAGAGCCAGGTTATCGCGCATCGTGCCGCGACCCGGCACTGGAAAGCAAGGCCCGTGGACAAATTGCCAACGGCTAATGCTAATAGCTAGTAGAAAACAGCTAATGGCTAACCGGGCCGGCAACGGAACTCACTTGCCGGCTTTGCTCGAACCCGCGACGTTGAAAATCAACGCTTGAAGTGGCCTGTCCGCGGATCGACATGCCGCGCAAAACCGAAAAGCGCCGCAATGCAGATTGGACAGGCGATGAAGAAAACGGCCAACATCTCGCACCCCGTAACCATTTTTTGTTAGTACAAGTCTACGCGATAAGCCGGTGAATTAAATGAGGGAAAACAGCAAATCACTGTTGCCGACTATTACACCATTGTCAGGTAGCGGCGCTTTTTAGGCCCTGAAATAGGGCGTAAAACCGATGAACGTCGGATGAGCTGATCGGCGGGCAAGCGTTTGTTTGAAACCGCAAACGTTTCCGCCGCACTACCCTTTGAACGCGCCGCGATCGTAAGCCTCGCAATACGCTTTCCAGTCCGCCGCGACTTGCGCCGCGCATTGCGTCGCGAGTTCGATCAACGGCGCCTGCCAGTCGGTGCGATTGCCGAACGCGATCAACTCATCCGCGATTGACGACTTCTGCCGCCCGCCGCTGCGCAAATGCGCCCATGCGCTCAGTTCCGCCATGCTGACGACGACGCCCTCCAGCCTCGGCAGTTTGCCGTCCCAGTCCTTCAACGCGACGCGGTCTTCCGAAGGCTGCAAACTGCGCAGCACATACGAGCGCTCATTGAAATCGACCGCGTGCAAAAACGCCTGCGACACCGCCTGATTGCGCCGCTGAATCTCGACGACGCGCTCCGCCTCGCTTCGCCATGCGGGCTGCGGCGTGCGCATATGCGGTACGACTGAAGAAGGCAGCGCTTCTTTAAGGTCGATCAGATAGTTGCCGTCCGGCGAGCCCTTGCCTTCGACGAGAATCACATAACGGTCCACGCCGAGGCTTCCTGTACCCGCGATCCGGCGTGCAACGTCGAGCACGCGATAAAAGCCCGGATCGGTCTCGCCGGTAGCGAACCGCTGCATGAACTGCGTGATTGCGGCACGTCGCTCATCGCTCACCGGCAGCGCTTTCTTGCCGTCCACCTTGAGCGTGCGCGTCTTGCCCTTGAGCGTCGTGCGGCGGTCCAGATGCGCGGCGCGCGTGCGGCTCGCCAATCCATCGAACAGATCGCGCACCATGCCGGACGATGTCTCGCGTTCGACCCAGCGCGCCTTGCCGAGCGCGAGCGCCGCGCCATATGCGTGCACGGCCGTATGACACAGCGCGAGCGCCTGCGCGCGGCTCAGCTTGAGGTCGGCGGCGCCGACCAGCACGCTCGTCAGCAAACGCACGAGTTCGTACAGATTCGGCGCGAGGCACGCTTCATCAAAGTCGTTGTTGTCGAAATAGACGAGGCGGGTTATCGGCCTTGTAGCTGCCGAAATTTTCGAGGTGCATGTCGCCGCAAATCCAGACGGGCGGCGCATCGTCGAGTAACGCCTGTTGCGGCAGGCGCTCATAAAACAGATGACATGTACCGCGCAAAAACACGAAAGGCGACGCACACATCGCCTTGTATTTCATGGCCAGCCGTTCGGGATCGCGCCCGGCGTTAAAGCGCGCGATAGTCTCTGCGATGTCGATCATCTGGTTTCCTTGCAAGCAGCGTCGCGCGTGGTCCTCATCCAGCTATGCCGTCGGCGCGCCGAACTTCTTACGATACGCTCCGGGACTCGTGAGCGCGATGCGCCTGAAGTGCCGGCGCAACGATTCCTCGGAGCCGAAGCCGGCGAGTTCCGCGACGCGCGCCATCGGCAGCGCGCCCTGCGCTTCGAGCAACTCACGCGCGATGGCCACGCGCTCGCGCACCAGCCATTCGTACGGGGCCATCCCCGTCGCGTCATGAAACTGGCGTTGCAGCGTGCGCGGACTCATCGCCGCGCGTTCGGCGAGCGAGCGCAGCGTGTGCGGCAACGCGGGATGACCGCGCACCCAGTCCATCAGCCGCGTGAGGCGTCCGCTTTCGTCGTGCGGCACCGGGCGCGGCACGAATTGCGCCTGGCCGCCCTCGCGATGCGGCGCGACCACGAGCCGCTGCGCGACCCGGTTCGCGACCGCGCTGCCATGATCGCGCCGCACGAGATGCAGCAACATGTCGAGCCCCGCCGCCGATCCCGCCGACGTGATGATCTGCTTCTCGTCGACATAGAGCGCGTCCGGCTGCACGCGCAGATGCGGATAGCGCTCCTGCAATTTCGCGGCATAACGCCAGTGCGTCGTGACGGTCTTGCCGTCGAGCACGCCCGCGGCGGCCAGCACGAACACGCCAGAACAGATCGAACAGAGGCGCGCGCCGCGGCGATGCGCGGCGCGGATTTTCTTGAGCAACGGCTCGGGCGGCAGTTCATCCACATGACGCCAGCCGGGTATCACGATGGTGTCGGCGCGATCTAGGAGCCTCAGCGTGTACGGCGCGGCGATCGTGATGCCGCCCGCCGCGCGGATCGGACCGGGCTCCGCTGCGCAGACCGCGAAGCGATACCAGTCCACGCCGAGTTCCGGGCGTTCGAGCGCGAACAGTTCGGTCACGCAGCCGAATTCGAAGGTGCAAAGCCGGTCATAGGCCAGCGCGACGACAAGATGATTGTGCATGGCGTGATGTTACCGCTCCGCCCGCGAACGCGGCTGCTTCAATGCGCGCTTTCAGGCGGCCGCGGCCGCATTCAGTTCGAAGCCCTCGTCGAGCCAGCCGGTCACGCCGCCGATCATGACTTTTACCGGACGCCCGAGTTGCGCGAGCCGCATCGCACCACGCGTCGCGCCGTTGCAATGCGGGCCCGCGCAGTAGGTCACGAACAACGTCTCGGGCGGATAGCCGGCGAGCTTCGACGCCACGATCTTGCCGTGCGGCAAATTCAGCGCGCCGGGCACGTGGCCGCGCGCGAACAACGCGGGACTGCGGACGTCGAGCAACACGAAGTCGGCGGTGTTCGGGCCGTGTGCCATCGCCGAGTGCACATCGGCACAATCGGTTTCGAAGGCGAGCGACGCGCTGTAATGCGCGAACGCAGCGGCGCTGTCGGCGGCGGGTACGGCGGATACTTCGGACATGTCTGGCTCCTTCGCGTGTTTGAATGGAGACGATTATCCTGACGCGGCCGATCAGGCGACAGTGGCCATATCGACAACTTCCGGCAACATCACGCCACGGCCATTGCATCACGGTTCGTCGATTGGGCGCGCCGCATCCGGTCAGCTTGCAACCTCCGCTGTGATCGCTGGCGAACTGATCGCGGCTCCGGCTCTCGATCTAATTGCGTGCACGGCTCCTACAAAAACTCGGGGCAGCCACGCTTTGCGATCAAGCGTATGCTGGGTTCCACTTCTATATATAAGAGACCTGCTCGTTGCCGTGCCGCAGTGCACGAACGAGTCGTTCAGCGGGCTGTTCCGCAACTGGAGGATGACATGCTGGTTGGCGTACCCAAGGAAATAAAGAACCACGAATATCGGGTGGGACTGACGCCGTCGTCGGTCCGCGAAATGGTGGCGCACGGTCACACCGTCACGGTCGAACAGGGCGCGGGAAGCGGCATCGGCGCATCGGACGCCGTCTATGAAAAAGCCGGCGCGACGATCGTCCCACGCGCGGAAGATGTATTCGCCGCGGCCGAGATGATCGTCAAGGTGAAGGAGCCGCAAGCCGGCGAACGCGCCATGCTTCGCGAAGGCCAGATTCTTTTCACGTACCTGCACCTCGCGCCCGACCCGCAACAATGCGCCGATCTGATCAGGAGCAAGGCCGTCTGCATCGCCTATGAAACGGTCACGCAGGCCGCCGGCGGCTTGCCGCTCCTTGCGCCGATGTCGGAAGTCGCGGGCCGCATGTCGATCCAGGCGGGCGCGTATTGCCTCGAGCGCGCGCATGGCGGCAAGGGCATCCTGCTGGGCGGCGTCGCGGGCGTGCCGTCGGCGAAAATCGTGATTCTGGGCGCGGGCGTGGTCGGCTCGAATGCGGCGCAGATCGCGGTGGGAACGGGCGCGCAGGTCGTCGTGATCGACCGCAATCTCGACGCACTGCGGCGCATCGACCGGCTGCTCGGCGCGCGCGTCATGACGGTGTTTTCAAACCAGGACAACGTCGAAAAGCATGTTCTCGAAGCCGATCTCGTGATCGGCGGCGTGCTGATCCCCGGCGCGGCCGCGCCGAAACTCGTGACCAAGGCGATGGTTGAAGCGATGCAGCCCGGCTCCGCAATCGTCGACGTGGCGATCGATCAAGGCGGTTGCTGCGAGACCGCGAGGCCGACCACGCACGCGGACCCGACGTACATGGTCGGCGACGTGGTTCACTACTGCGTCGCCAACATGCCGGGCGGTGTGCCGCGCACGTCGACCTACGCGCTGAACAACGCGACGCTGCCTTTCGCGCTGCAGATCGCCGACAAGGGCTGGCGCAAGGCGTTGCAGGACAACGCGCATCTGCGCAATGGCCTGAACGTCGCGTTTGGCAAGGTGACGTGCAAGGAAGTGGCCGAAGCGCTCGACTACACGTGGGAAGCGCCGGAATCCGTCATGACGATGTGAGGCGGCGGCTGAGGGCTGCTGCCGGCGGCTTAGCATGACGCCGGCAGCGGTTGAATTGCTCCGTGGCTCTCGTTGCCGATACCGCCGGCAACGGGAGCGGCTCGCTCGCCGCGGCGCGCGATGTCACGACGCCGCGTCAAACACGCGTGATCCAACATAAACACGCGGCTGTGCGCCATCACGGTCCATCTACCGCTTACTCGACATGCACCTTCACATGCTCCGGCCGCCCCGCTGCATAACCGAACCACGCCGCCACCACGCAAACACCCGCGCACAGCGCAGCCAGGCTGTACAGCGAGCCGGTTGCATGCAACAGCGATCCGGCGATGAACGGTCCGCATGACGCGATCAGATAGCCGATTCCCTGCGCCATGCTCGACAGTTGCGCGGCGACATGCGAGTCGTACGAACGCAATCCGATGACGGTCAGCGCGAGTGTGAACGACGCGCCCTGCGCGATGCCGAGCAGCAAAGCGAACATCCACATGATCGGGAAAGGCCCGAAGAAGCAGCCCATCAGACCGAGGCCGGTCAACAGCAGCGCAGCCACGTTCACCACGCGCTGATCCCGCAGACGCACAAGCAGGAACGGCAGCAGCAACGACGCCACCGCCTGCGTGACGACGCTCAGCGAGAGCATGAACCCGGCATCGACGGCGCTCATGCCGCGCGTGCGAAGCACCGTCGGCAGCCAGCCGAACACGATATACGCCAGCGACGATTGCGAACCCATGAACAGCGTGACCTTCCACGCGAGCGGATCGCGCCACAAGCCGCGCACGACGTGCACGCGTCTTCCCGCATGCACGGCTTTGGCAGGCAGATTCACGCCCCACACGAGCGTCGCCAGTGCCACAGGCAACGACCACAGCGCCAATGCCCACGCCCACGCGTTGCCGCCCGCGCCGTCGAACAGATGCGCGATGGCATTGGCCGCCGGCACCGTGGTAGCGGCTGCCGCAGCGGCGCCCGCGCACATCGCGGCGCTGTAGACTCCGGTCATCAGCGCGACGTGATGCGGGAAATCGCGCTTGACCACGCCCGGTATCAGCACATTCATCAAACCGATCGCAAAGCAGGCCACGATCTGGCCGACATACAGCACCTGCCATGCGGGAACCACACGCAATGCGGTGCCGATAGTCAGCAGCATCAACAAAGCCAGCAACGCGCGTTCGCTGCCGAGGCGCCGCACGAGCATCGGTGCAAGCGGGCCGAATAGACCGAAGCATAACGACGGCAACGTGGTCAGCACGCTTGCGCCGGTGCGCGACAGGTTCGTCGCCCGCACTGCTTCGAGCAGTATCGGACCGACGCTCGTGATCGGCGTGCGCAGCGAAAAAGCGATCAGCGCGAGGCTCGCGGCGAGCGCGATGCTGCGAGCGCGCGAATCGTGCGGAGGAGCGTCCGCGACCGGCCGCGCGGTGCCACGGCGTTCAGTCGATGCAGTTGCAGCGTCTGCCGCCGCACGCTGGGAATGATCGGAAGGGTTGGGGGCGGTCATCAATGAGGCGGTTGTGGGGTTGCCTGCCATTGTATTCGGCAAAGCGCTGGGCAGCGGGCATCCGGCATCCGCCATACCGCAGATAAGGCATTAGGTATCGACGCGCGACGGCGCCCGGCAGCGCACGCGCAAGGCCAGCCGCGGCAATCGCTAACATATTGAAAATTAATTAAATAAACGCGCCGAATGGTCGATAACTAGTTCAGCCGCTTTTCCATCGCGGTTGGACTTCACATGCAGAGCTCATACAATCCCTGGCTGGTGGCAATGTCGTTTGTCGTGGCGACGCTTTCGTCGTACACGGCACTCGATCTGACCGCCCGCATCTCTTCGTGCTGGCGTCGCCGCGGCTGCGGCACGTCTGGCGTATGGGCGGCGCGGCGGCGCTCGGCGTCGGCATCTGGTCGATGCACTTCGTGGCCATGCTCGCGTTTTCCCTACCGATTCCGCTCGGCTACGATTTCGCGGAGACCGCTTATTCGCTCGCGCTCGCCATCGGCGCGTCATATCTGGCGCTCTGTCTGACCACGCGCGCGCGGCTGACGGTCGCGCGCCTGATGGGCGGCGGCGCGTTCATGGGCCTCGGCATCGCCGGCATGCACTATAGCGGCATGGCCGCGTTGCGCATGTCGCCCGCCATTAGCTATCGGCCCGTGTGGTTCGCCGCCTCGCTCGCGATTGCGATAGGCGCGTCCACCGCGGCGCTGTGGATGGCGCGCGCCCTCAGCAACGACGACGAACAGTATGTGCTGCGCAAACGCTGCGGCGCGGCGCTCGTGATGGCGATTGCGATCAGCGGCATGCACTACGCTGCGATGGCCGCCGCCGACTTCGCGCCGGGCGCGATCTGCGGCGCGGCGGCCGGGGTGAATGCCGCGTGGCTCGCGACGTCGGTGATTCTTTTCACGTTCGCGATTCTCGTCGTGACGTTGCTGCTGTCGCGTTTCGACGCGCGCACGAGTTTCCTCGTCGGCGCGTTATCGAAGCTCAACGGACAGATCGTGCGCCTTGCCACGCTCGACACGCTGACGGGCCTGCCGAACCGCGCCACGCTGACCGAGCGCATCGAGCGGGCGATTCATGCGGCGCGCCGTCAACGGTCGCTGTTCGCGATCCTCTTCATGGATCTCGACGGCTTCAAGACGATCAACGATTCGCTCGGCCACTCAGCGGGCGATCAGGTGCTGTCCGCGTTCGCACAGCGTCTGCTCGTCTGCGTGCGCGCGGGCGATACGGTCGCGCGCCTCGGCGGCGACGAATTCGTCGTGCTGTCCGAGAACCTGGCGTCGCGCGACGACGCCGCCACGCTCGCGGAAGGCGTGCTCGAACGCATGCGGCACGACACGTGGGCCGATTCGCAGCCGCTGCAGGTGATGCCGAGCATCGGCATTGCGTTGTTTCCCGAGGACGGCGATACCGTCGACACGCTGCTCAAGCACGCGGACGCCGCGATGTACGAAGCGAAGCGCGCCGGGCGCAGCACGTATCGGTTCTTCGAACGGAGCATGAACGAAGCGGCGATGCGCACGCTGCAGATTCAGAACGCGTTGCGCGACGCGCTTGCCGAACACCATTTCACGCTGCATTTCCAGCCGAAATTCGACGGCAGCAGCGAGTCGCTCGCGGGCGCGGAAGCGCTGATCCGGTTGCACGATCCGCAACTCGGCACGCTCGCGCCGCTCGAATTTATTCCGATCGCCGAACGTTCGGGGCAGATCGTGCAGATCGGCTACTGGGTATTGCGCGAGGCATGCCGGCAAATCAGGCGCTGGATCGCGCAAGGCCTGCCGCCGATCAAGGTGGCCATCAATCTGTCGCCGCGCCAGTTATTGCAGGCCGATCTCGTGCCGACCATGCTCGAGATCGTGAAGACGGAAGGCGTGAAGTGCGATCAGATCATGTTCGAGATTACCGAAACGGTCGCGATGCAGGACGCGCCCCGCACCATCGACATGCTTCGCGAGTTCCAGGCAAGCGGCTTTGAAATCGCCATCGACGATTTCGGCACCGGTTATTCGAGCCTCGCGTATCTGCAGCGTTTTCGCGTGAAGCAACTGAAGATCGACCGCTTCTTCACGAACGGTCTCGACGCGCACGGCCCGGAAGGCAGCGCGATCGTTTCGGCGATCATCGCGCTTGCGCATTCGCTGGAAATGGATGTGGTCGCGGAAGGCGTCGAAACCGAGTCGCAAATGCACATGCTAAAGGCGATGCGCTGCGATGAAATGCAAGGCTTCCTGCTCGGCAAGCCGTTGACCGGCGAAGCCTTCGGCGATCTGCTGCGAGGACGGACAATGACCGCCGACGCCTGCTGATTCGACACGCGGGGGAATGCGCGTGAAATGCGTAGCCCGATCCGACGATAAACAATAAAAGCTGCACAGGTGCTGGAGACTTCATGAGATTCGATGTAGCGACGTTTACCGCGTTGTGGCTAATCACGTTTCTGTGCTGCGCACTGATCGCTACCGTGCTTGCGCGGATGTTCGCGCAAGTGAGCGCGTTCCGCTTCTGGGCCGCCGCTTTTTATCTGCTCGCGACCGCTTCCGCATGCTTCGCGTTGCATCTGACATGGCGTACGGATCTGCTGCTCTTTGCAACCGCGGCGCTCGCGCTGCAAAGCCGCATCCTGCTCTGGGCCGGCACGCGCAAATTGTTCGGTGTCCCGGTTTCGTGGCGCACCGCGATTGTCGTGATCGGCGCATTCTGCGTGTTGTATGGCGGGGCGTTGTTGCTCAAGCTGCCCATGCTGCCGCGCGCCGTTCTGCTCGCGCTGTTCTTTGCGCCCTATCGCGCCGCCACGCTCTATGAGGTGTGCCGCCGACGTCGTCCGCAACTCGGTCTTGCGCGGACCATCGTCGCGATCGGCGCTGCCATCGCGACGCTCAGTGCGATCGTGCCGCTCATGCTGGTGCTGCTCGACCGCGCGAATCTCGCGTTGCTGCTCGGTAATCCGCAGACCACGTCGGCGGTCTACGCGGTCGTGTTCGCGGGCGACGTGCTGCTCGCGAGCGGGCTCATGGTGCTGGCGTTCAAGCTGCTGATTCTCGAACGCGACATGCTCGCGACGCTCGATCGCAGCGCCAGTCAACGGCTCGCCGTCGTGCGAAATATGCGGGGCATGACGGGCTCGAATGCCGCTCACGATTATCTGCCGGGCGCCGACGAACCCACGCAACGCTGCCCGCTGCCAGGCGCGGTGTGAACTTCAGCACCTCATTGCACCACGTCATTACGCTTCGTTGAGCGCCATCGAGTTCGATTCGCGTCCGGCGTCGAGCATCGACGTGAGCGGTGTCGGCGCATTGCCTCCATCGCGCCGCGTGAGCTTGCCGTCCACCGACGCGCCGCAATCCATGCGCAATTGCTGATAGTAGATGTTGCCCGTCACATGCGCGTTGGCCTGCAACTCGACGAAGTGATCCGCTATCACGTCGCCGACAATCTTGCCGTTGACCACCACGTCGTAGCCATGCACGTTGCCTTCGATCGAACCGCGGTCGCTCAGCACGAGCAGCGTCTGGCCGCCGGGCTCGCCGCTGACATTGCCCTTCACGTGGCCGTCGAGACGCAGGCCGTTGGTGAACTGAAGATCGCCGACGATGCGCACGTCGTGTGCAATCAAGGTGGCAAGCTTGGTTTGCTGAATGCCTGCGGCTTTTTTCTTGCTGAACATACGGACTCCGGAAAAAAATGGGTGACGCGAATCACGCGCGGCGGCGCGCCTAGCGTCGCGGCGCTGCCCTGCTCTGGCCGCGCAGGAACTGCAACTGGTCGTTGAGCCGCGCGACTTCCGCAGCGGCGCTGTCCGCCGTTTTCTGCACCGACGCGCGCGCGGCCGACTCTTGCGCCAACGCGAGGCGCGCACGAGCCAGTTCGGTCTCCTCGGCGCTTTTATCGACGGGAACCGGCAGGCATTGCCTGAGCGGCAGACCGGCGCGCCAGGCGTCGGCGGCGATCACCGCGGCCGCGCCGGCCAGCGCGCTCAGCGCGCAGACAAGCGTCCACACGACGATGCGAACGCGCAGCGGGCGCACGGGTGCGAGTGCATAAGCGCCATGCGCCACACGGCTTGCGTCGCGGGAAAGAAAGCGGTCAGCCATGAGAAGGAGGCGCGAAAAGCGCGAGGTAAGCCGCGGGATCGACGGGTGCGCCGTTGACCAGCACTTCGAAATGCAGATGCGGGCCGGTCGAGCGTCCGGTCGAGCCGACATCGGCAATGTATTGGCGCGGCAGCACGAGGTCGCCGACATGCACGACGATGCGCGACGCGTGGCCGTAACGGGTCATCAATCCGTTGCCGTGATCGATCTCGACGGCATTGCCATAACCCGACTTCTCGCCTGCGAAGACCACCCGGCCACCCGCGGCGGCGAGAATCGGCGTGCCTGTTTTCGCGACCAGATCGAGGCCCGGATGAAAACTCAGCCGATGTGTGAAGGGATCGGTGCGGTTGCCGAACGGCGAACCGAAACGCGCGCCGTCGGCGGGCATGCGGCCGGGGAACGCGGCGTACGCGACCGCGTGTGCCGCCGTCTGCTGCTCGAGCGCGCCGAGCGTCGCGGCGATGCAATTGAGTTGCTCGCCGGTGCGCTCGGCGTCGAGCCGCGCGCCGAGGTATCGCGGCGCGTCGACGCAGCGTCGTGGCGGCAACGAAGGGCCGCCCTCGCCTTCGCTGTCGGTGGCCGATGAATCGCCGCTCGACGCGGGCAGCGTGGGAGAAGCGGCGGGAGAAGTGCCAGGCGAGGCGCCAGGCGAGGCAACGGGCGCGAGCGGCGCTGGGCGCGGCGTATTCAGACGGGTTTCGAAGTCACGCAACGCACCCACTTGCGCAGTGAGGCGCGCAATGCGCGGCTCGATCTGCGCGACCGACGCGTTGAGCTTGCCGAGCTGGTCGATTGCGTAATCGCGCTCGATGCGGTTCGCGCTTTGCATGCCGGAGACGCCGCGCGCGGACCAGTACTTGCCGATCGCAATGCCGGCCGCGAGCGCGAGCACGGCAGCGGCAAGCGCGGCGCCGAGCGCGAGCGCCGTCGCCGAACGGCGCGTGATCAGTCCCACGGAGCCGCTGGAGAGCCGGTCGCGCGCGCGAAACACGAACGCCATCAGCACGCTCCCCGGCGCGAGCGGCATGCAGCTCGCCGCGCATGGCGCGTGAGCGGCATATTCAGGACAAACACGAATCGGACGAACTCGACTGACTGCATGCGGCATCCGCCGGACGGATGCCGGCGGCGATAATCGATAGAGGGCGCCGATTATCGCCTCATCGCCGAAAGTAGCATCTCAAATATTAGGGGCGCATCTCGCCGCGCATCTCGCCGCGCATCTCGCCGCGCATCTCGCCGCGCATCTCGCCGCGTGGTTTGCCGCGTGGTTTGCTGCGTGGTTTGCCGCTCCGCTCACGCGCGCTCCAACGCGGCGAGACGTTGCGCCAGAATTCCGCTCGCACGCGTCATCGGCAGACGAAGTTCGTCGCGGATCAGCCCTTGCAGCGCGAGCGATGCCTTCACCGGCGCAGGATTCGGTTCGGCGAACAACGCGTGAATCAACGGCACGAGCGTGTGAAAAATGCGCCGCGCTTCGTCGAGCGCGCCTGCCGCGAGCGCGCGATACAGCGCGACGAAGCGTTCCGTGCGCACATGCGCCGACGCCGCAATCGCGCCGCTGCCGCCCATGCACAGCGTGTTGAACATCTGCAGGTCTTCGCCCGCGAGCACCTGCAAGCGGCCGTCGCGAATCAGCGCGAGCGTGGTGTCGAGGGAACCGGCGCAATCCTTCACCGCCTGAATCCGCGGATGCCCGGCGAGCGCGAGCAATGTGTCGAGTTCAAGCCGCACGCCGGTTCGCTGGGGAATGTCGTACAGCACGACCGGCTTGTCGCTGGCATCGGCAAGCGCGATGAAATGACTGACGATGCCGGCCTGCGACGGCCTCACGTAATACGGCGCGGCCATCAGCACGCCGGCGATCGGCAGCGAATTTAGCTCTTGAATGCGCTCGCGCATGCTCGCGGTGTTGTTGCCCGATACGCCGACGACCACGGGCAACGGCGCATCGTGCGCCGCTTCCAGAATGGTCGCCAGCACCGCGTCCTGTTCCGCGGCGTCGAGCGCGGCCGGCTCGCCCGTCGTGCCGAGCGCCACAATCCCCGCGACATCCGCGTCGGCATAGCGGCGCACGAGCGCACGCAACGCGGCGTGATCGACCGCGCCGTCGGCGAAAGGCGTGATCAGCGGAATCCAGATACCCGAAAAAATAGACATGTCTTTCCTCTTGCGTCGATGAGCGACCGTATCGATTCCGGCAGCGTGCGAAGGAGAAAGACAGGAAGGACCGCCGAAGCGCGTGATCCGCTGTTCCGTCGCATCTGACGGAACAGCGTGCTCCGGTCAGATGAGCGGCTGTTTTTTGGCTTTGGCGCTGAACTCCGGGCTGCATTGCTCGACGCGCGGCGCGTTCGAGAGCGAGCGGCGCGCGCGGCGCGCGGCCGCCGCGTCTGCGAAGGCAGAACGAAGCGCGGTCGACGGGCAGAGTCGGAGAAGTTGGCCGGAGAGCATGAAGCGCAGTGTAACCGCGCCGCGCGCAGCTTGGCAAAGCGCATCTTGAAATTGCTTGACTTCTATCGCGGGCAAATTAATATACGCATCGCGTATATCCGGCGCAACCACTCAGATAGACAGGTGCCTTCATGAGCGTCCCGCAGCAAGCCTTCCTCCGCGACGCCATGCGGCGTCTGAACATGACGCGCGAGACCTTCGCAGGCCGCATCGGCGTGTCGCGAAGAGCGCTGGATACGTGGCTTCTGCCGGACGACTCGCAGGAATCGCGCGCGATGCCGGAGATCGTCGAGCGTTTCGTGTCCGAGATCGTCTTGCATGGCGAGCCGGGCGAAAAGTATACGCAGAGCGTAGATTCGCAATCGCTCGCGAGCCAGATGCTGTGGGAGGGCAAGCCGCAGTTGCTGTCGGTCGATCAGTTCTCGCGCGACTCGGTGGAAGCGCTGTTTCGCGTCGCCGACATCATGCAGCCCATCGCGCGGCGTCGAAAAATCTCGCGCGTGCTGGAAGGCGCGGTGCTCGGCAATCTGTTCTTCGAGGCCAGCACGCGAACCCGCGTGAGCTTCGGCGCGGCCTTCTGCCGGCTCGGCGGTTCCGTCTGCGACACGACCGGCTTCACGTTTTCGTCGATGGCCAAGGGCGAGTCGATCTACGACACGAGCCGCGTGATGAGCGGCTACGTCGACGCGCTGGTGATCCGCCATCCCGAGCAGGGATCGGTGGCGGAATTCGCGCGCGCGACCAACGTGCCGGTGATCAACGGCGGCGACGGCCCCGGCGAACATCCGAGCCAGGCGCTGCTCGACCTCTACACCATTCAGCGCGAATTCTCGCGGCTCGGCAAGATTGTCGACGGCGCGCATATCGCGCTTGTCGGCGACCTCAAATATGGGCGCACCGTGCACTCGCTCGTCAAGCTGCTGGCGCTCTATCGCGGCATCAAGTTCACGCTGATCTCGCCGCCCATGCTGGAAATGCCGGGCTATATCATCGAGCAGATTTCGCGCAACGGGCATGTGATCGAACAGACTCACGATCTGCCGAGCGGGCTGCGCGGCGCCGACGTGGTGTACGCGACGCGCATTCAGAAAGAACGCTTTACCGACGAATCGTTCGAAGGCTACACGCCCGACTTTCAGATCAACCAGGCGCTGGTGGACAGCGTGTGCGGCACCGATACGCTGATCATGCACCCGCTGCCGCGCGACAGCCGGCCGGGCGCGAACGACCTGAGCGTGGACCTGAATCACGATTCGCGGCTTGCGATTTTCCGGCAGACCGATAACGGCATCCCGGTGCGGATGGCGATATTCGCGGTGCTGCTCGGCGTCGAAAAACTGGTTCAGCATTCGATGCGCGACGCGGCCTGGCGCCCGCCCGCGTATCTCGGCCCGGACGATGCGGTGTTTCATGGCATCGACTGAAGCAGCCTCGGTAATTTAGTTCGGTTACCGAAATAAATCGCGGCAGTGCTGCGGCAACACATCAAGCTATCGCGCTGCTGCCGTTGCGTCTGAAACCGGCCGCGAAGAACTGCACCTGGTACTGCACTGCATTCGCCCAGTACTTCCACGTATGGCCGCCGGGCCGCTCGGCATATCGATGCGGCACGCCAAGCTCGACGAGCCGCGCATGCAGCATCCGGTTCGAGTGCACGAGCGAATCGTTCGTGCCGCAGTCGATCATCAGCGCCATGTGCGCGCTCGCGAAGCTGCGCGCGTGTTCGACAATCGCCTCGCTGTTCCAGAAGTCCGCGTGCCGCGCCGGATCGCCGAACACCTGATCGATGCCCGGCTCGTCCTCGCAACCGCGCGGATCGACCGCGCCGCTCATGCTGCCGGCCGCGCCGAATTCGTCCGGCCGGTCGAGCGCGATATGCAGCGCGCCGAATCCACCCATGCTCAAGCCGGTGATCGCGCGCGCGTCTTTGGTTGCAATCGTGCGGAAATGCATGTCGATGTAGGCAACGACTTCGGTGCCGACATAAGTGGCGTAACGGCTACCCGCATCGACGGGACTGTCGATGTACCAGCTTTCGCGCCCGCCGTCCGGCATCACGAGTATCACGCCGTAGCGGTCGGCGAGTCTGCCGATAGGCGAATTGGCGGTCCAGTCGGTGTAGTCGCCGCCCGAGCCGTGCAACAGATACACAACCGGGAAGCGGTCGGCCGCGTTGCTGCGCGCATAGCGGTCGGGCAACACGACTGTCGCTTCGAGAGACTTGTGCATGGCCGCGCTCGGGATCGTCACGACACGGGACTGGAACGCCCATGCGGGAGCGGCGGCAAGCAGCATCGCGATCAGCCAGACAAGACGTGCTGTACTCATATTCGTCGCTCTCCCTTCTACATGTGCGGACAACACAGTCGATGCAGCAGGCGGCTCTGCATGCGGGGCGGCAAATTCCAGCGACGACTCTAGCAACGGCGACTTACAGCCAAATTTCAACGAACCCTACGATTCGCCTCACTCCATGCGCGACGCATGCGTGGCGAACATGCGCGCGCGATCCCGCTATTTGACATGCACGCTCAGGCCCTCGCGGCCCGGCGCGATGTCGTCCTTCAGCGTCAACTCGGGAATCTGATAATCGCCGCCGTTCTGCGGACGGAACGGTATCGGCGCGGTATTCCAGAGATTGTCCAGACGCTTGCCGAGCGCATCGCGTGCTTCAAGATATTTTTCTTCGTCGATGCGGCTCGTGCGATACACGACGAACGGCGGCAGCACGTCGAAGCCGGGGTAATAGAGAATGCCGTGCTGGATCGGGAACAACACATCGTCGATGGGACCATTGATGCCGCGCGGACTGTAGTGCGATTCCCAGCCGCCCGTGGTGACGACGAGCATCGCGCGCTTGCCGGCTAACATGCCTTCGCCGTAGCGGTCGCCCCAGCGCGCATCGGAATGCTCGCCCACGCCGTACGCGAAACCATAGGCGTAGACGCGCTCCACCCAGCCCTTCATGATCGCGGGCATCGAGAACCACCACAGCGGGAATTGAAAAATGACCGCATCGGCCCATTTCAGCTTCGCCTGTTCCGCGGCGATGTCCGGGCTTTGCAGTCCATTCTCGAATGCATGCTTCGACGCGCGCGACGGATCGAAGCGTTCGCCCGTTGCAGGCGCGAGGCTATCGGCTGCATCGAGTGGCGCCTTCCAGTTCATCGCATACAGATCGGAGACCTGAACCGCGTGCCCCGCTTCCTGCAGGCGCTTGACGGAGAAGTCCTTCAGCGATCCATTCAACGACCGCGGTTCAGGATGAGCATAAACAATCAGAACGTTCATTTTGCGTTGCCTTGATTCATGTGGGAATGCACCCACGATAGTGGCCGTCGCGGTATATTGGAAATGAATTACTGATATGACAGGTATAGCCGTGAATAATCTGCGCAAGCTCGACCTGAATCTGCTCGTCACGCTCGACGTACTGCTCGCGGAACTCAACGTGACGCGCGCGGCGGAGCGGCTGAATTTCTCGCAGCCGTCAGTAAGCGTGCATCTCGCGAAACTCCGCGATGTGCTCGGCGATCCGCTGCTGCTGCCGGGGCCGCGAGGCATGCGCGCCACCGCGCGCGCCGAGGCGCTGCGCGAGCCGTTGCGGCAGGCGCTCGAAGCATTGGAGCAAGCGGTCGCGCCCGCGCGTCCTTTCGACCCGGCGCAGGCGACGCAAACCTGGCGCATTGCCGCGACGGACTACGCCGAGTCGACCATCGTTCTCCCGGCGTTGCAAGGGCTGCGCAAAGCAGCGCCCGGCACGCGGCTCGCGGTCGTCGAAGCGGTGCCGCCGCGTATTGCGAAGCAGGCGGAACAAGGCGAGATCGACCTCGGCTTTCATACCAGCGAAGACGCGCCCGCCGGCTTGCGGCGGCGCGTGCTGTTTGCCGAGCGTTATGTGCTGGCCGGACGCGCGGATCATCCGCGTCTCAAACGGCGGCCCACGTTGGCGCAGTTTTCGAAGCTCGAGCACGTGATCGTGTCGCCGGACGGCGGCGGCTTTGCCGGCGTCACGGACCAGGTTCTGGCCCGCGCCGGTCTCACGCGCAGAGTCGTGCTTTCCGTTCCGCACTTTCTGTTCATGATCTCCGCGCTCGCGAACAGCGACCTCGTGGCGATGGTGCCCGCGCGGCTCGTCCGCGATAACGCTGCGTTACGCGTGGTCGAGTCGCCCGTCGAAGTCCCCGGCTATGAAATGGCGATGCTGTGGCATGAGCGCTCGCATCGCGATCCGGCCCATCAGTGGTTGCGCGCGCATATCGCCGGTTCGGTTTGATGAAGCGTCATGCGCTGACTAGCTCTGGCCGTCAACGTGACCATTGCCGCGGCCGATCGCATCCAGCTTCGCGAGAATCTCGCCGCTCAGTGTGAGGCTGGCCGCCGCCAGGTTCTCGCGTAGATGCGCGACCGACGAGGTGCCCGGAATCAACAGAATGTTGGGCGCGCGCTGCAGCAGCCAGGCGAGCGCCACTCGCATCGGCGTCGCCCCGATGGTTTGCGCGATGTCCGTCAAAGCCGACGACTGGATCGGCGTAAAGCCGCCCAGCGGGAAAAACGGCACATAAGCGATGCCTTTATCCGCGAGTTGATCGATCAGCGCGTCGTCGGTGCGGTGCACGAGGTTGTAGTGGTTCTGCACGCAGACAATCTTCGCGATGCGCTGCGCCTCGGCCACTTGCGCCGGCGTCGCGTTGCTCAGGCCGATGTGGCGAATCAAACCGCGCTGCTGAAGCTCGGCGAGCGCGGTGATCTGCTTTTCGATCGACCCCTTCGCTCGGCGCGTGCACGTCGCCCATCAGCCGCATGTTGACCACTTCGAGCGCGTCGAGCCCGAGGTTGCGCAGATTGTCCTGCACGCCGCGCTCCAGATCCTGCGGCTCCTGCGCCGCCAGCCACGCGCCGTCGCTGCCGCGCACCGCGCCCAGCTTCGTGACGATCACGAGATCGGCGGGATACGGATGCAGCGCCTCGCGAATGAGCTGGTTGGTGATATGCGGGCCATAAAAATCGCTGGTGTCGATGTGATTCACGCCTTGCGCCACCGCCTCGCGCAGCACGGCAAGCGCGGCGTCGCGATCCTTCGGCGGGCCGAACACGCCCGGTCCCGCGAGCTGCATTGCGCCATAGCCCATGCGCCGGATCTGGCGGCCGGCGAACGGAAAGGTATCGGTGATTTCGAGGTTCGGCATCAGGCTCTCCTTGCTGGTAGTTGAAGCGCAGTATGGCCGGGATTGCACCGTTTAATAAAGCGGGCTAACGTGCACGGGTCGTGCAAAAAAACGAACAATCAAAAACGAACCATCGCCATGGAATTAAACGACCTGACCGCGTTCATCTCGGTCGCACGCGCGGGCGGTTTTCGCGACGCGGCGCGCAGCAGCGGCGTTTCCGCGTCGAGCCTGAGCGTCGCCGTGCGCCGGCTCGAAACAAAGCTCGGCTTGCGTCTGCTGAACCGTACGACGCGCAGCGTCGCGCCGACCGAAGCAGGCGTGCGTCTGCTGGAAAAGCTGACGCCGCTTTTCAGCGAAATGGAAGCGGCACTCGACGTGCTCAATGGCTTTCGCGAGCAGCCGAGCGGCACGCTCAAACTGAACGTGCCCGCGAGCGCCGCGCGCATTCTGCTGCCCGATATCATCGCGCCGTTTCTGAAAGCGTATCCGGACATACGCGTCGAAGTGTTCGTCGAAGACGGCTTTGTCGACGTGCTTTCGATCGGCTGCGATGCCGGCATCCGTTACGACGAACGGCTCGAGCAGGACATGATCGCCGTGCCCATCGGTCCACGCGTGCAGCGCTTTGCGACGGCTGCCGCGCCGGACTACCTCGCGCTTCGCGGACGCCCGCAACATCCGCGCGAGCTGCTTTCGCACGCTTGCCTGCGCGGCCAGTTTGCCGGCGGCGCGATGCCAACCTGGTACTTCGAGCGCGACGGCGAAGTGGTGCAACTGAATCCGTCCGGGCCGCTGCTCGTGCGGCCGGGCGCAGCAATGGACCTGCTGATCAACTCGGCCGTCGCGGGCGTCGGCGTGATCCATCTGTTCGAACCCATGCTTCGGCCGCATCTCGACAGCGGCGCGCTCGAACCGATTCTCGAACCGTGGTGGCAGCGCTTTTCCGGACCTTTTCTGTATTATCCCGGCCACCGTCATGTGCCAGCGCCGCTGCGCGCATTCGTCGATTTTCTGAGGGACCGCAACGCATGACGTGACCGGCACGCAATTTCGACGCCACGCCGCCGATTTGCGGTGATAATGGGCTGCCGCCATTGCAGCGACGCACTTCCCAAAACCTGATCGACCGCGCCATCATGAACGACAAACGCGTTAGCCCGCTGCGCAACTTCGCCGGTTTCATTCGCGCCGAGCGGCTCCGACTAACAGAGCAATGGATGAACGCGGTTTTCGGCGACGCCGACCTCGTGGAAGCCGACAAGCTCACGTATCAGCAACTCGCCGACCATCTGCCGGAAATTCTCGAAGGCTTGTGCGCGGCGCTCGATATTGAAGACTTGGAAAGCGTCGAACCGGCCATCGAACGCGATGCCCGAAAGCACGGCCTGGTGCGCTGGCGCCAGGGCTATCGCATCGAAGAACTCGTGCGGGAACTCGACCTTTTCCACCAGGTTCTCGCCGATGCACTCGAAGACTACGCGTCGCGCGACGGCACATTCACGCGCCGGCATGAGCGGCGCGCGCGCCGCATGATCGCCGAAACGCTGAGCGTGGTCACGCTCACGTCGATCAGGGAAGTGGTCAGCGAACGCGACCGCGCAAGATCGACGAATACACCGGGCGGCTCGAACGCGCCAATCACGAACTCACGCTGAAGCAACGGCTCGTCGGCGAATTGTACGAGTCGCGCATGCACATCACGCGCAGCGTGGTTCACGATCTGCGCAACTTCCTGAACGCGTTTTCGATGGCGCTGCAACTGATCGCCCGCGCGCCCGCGAAAGCCGACACCGCGCTGACTCTGGCGAACCGGCAGGCAGAGGACATGAAGGCGCTCGTCGAGCAGATGGTCGAGTACTCGGTGATACTCGGCGACGGCGCGCCGTTGACGCCCGAACAGGTCGATCTGCATGAACTCTTCGAGGAACTGGTCGCGTCGTCGCGGCCGTCCATCGAGGCAAAGGGGCTGACGCTGCGCTCGGCATTCGATCCGGCGCTGCCCGCCGTGACGTCGAACCGTTTGAAGCTCAAGCAGATCGCCGTGAATCTGCTTACCAACGCGATCAAGTACACGCAATCAGGACAGGTCGAGTTGCACTTTGCGATGGCCGGTCCGGAGCATTGGTCGATTCGCGTGTCCGATACCGGCGTGGGCATCGCGCCCGCCGATGCGGATCGCGTCTTCCACGAATTCGAGCGCGCGGCGGACGACGACATTCCCGGCACGGGGCTCGGACTCGCCATCGTGAAGGAACTGTGCCGCGTGCTGGGCGGACACATCGAGTTCGTGTCGCGCGAGGGCGTGGGCACGACGTTCACGATCCGCTTTCCGTTGACTCTCGAGGAGGAGCGGTTGCAGAACTAACAGCACCCGCCACCGCGGCTACGGAAAATAGCGGCCGAATTCCGTTGACAGAGCGTGCGGCAAAACGGCACACTCAATTCATGTTCACGCACACCTCCATCGCCGTCGCGATTAATCACCCGAAGCGAGCCGTCATCGGCTGGCCTCTGGGAGCATGTGCGCGTTAGCAGTCTGAATCTGTAAAACAAGCCCCCAAGGCCCCGCCGGTAACGGAAGGGGCCTTTTGTTTTGTGGGCGCCTCCGTCAGCCGGCTCTATAACGGAGAGCAAGATGGATCAGGCAAGCCCGCAGTGCATGGACGACGACGCACGTGTTCTGGCGTATCAGCAGGACGAGCGTCTGCCGAAGGTGGTGGTGCATTTTCCGGTCGCGCCTGGCGCGACGCTGACATGGCGCGTCGAAGCCGACAGCACGCTCGCGGTGAACGGTGCGCGTCTTTGGCTGACGCGCGTTAGTTCGCCTTACGATCACTGGTTGGTGCCGGGTCAAACGTTCAGCCTGCAGCGCGGCGAACGCATATGGCTCAGCATCGACGGCGAGCGCACGGCGCATGTCTCGCTGACTTATCTGTTGCCCGCACAGGGCTTGTTCAGGCGTTGTCTAAGCCGGCTCGCCCGCCTGGGCCTTGGACCGCCGACACCGCGTTGACATGCTTCCCGCGTGCGAAACACGCTCGCGAAAAGTGCAACGGCGCGATGGTCTCTTGCAGGCCATCGCGCCGCGCAAATACTCATGCTTTACCGAATTGTGTCTTACTGCGTATCTTGCGGCGTGACCTCGACGGCCGCAGCGGAGACGAACACCGCATGGATCGTATCGCCCACTTTCACACCGGTCAGATCGACTTGCGGACCGGCTTCTAGCGTCTGCGTCTGATAGGCGCCGCGCAGCGTGACGAGGCGCCGTTTGCGGTCGATCTTCTGCACGGTGGCAAGCACTTCAACCTGGCGCGCCGATTCGAAGCCCCCCGAAGCCGGCGCATAAATCTGCGTATCGACACGTTCGCGAATGCCCTTGCCTTTGCCGTCGACACGATCCGCCTTCACGAGCAGCGCGTTCTTGTAGAGCGCATCGACACGATCGCCGACTCTGAGCTTCTCGAAGCCGGCAACTTGCTGACCCACGAGCACGACCACCACGTTACCGCCTGCGCCCTTCAGCGTCAGCGCGCGGCTGCCGGGATCGATGCCCACGATCGTGGCCTTCAGATGCACCGGCTGTACCGCGCTCACAATGTCTTGCGCGGCGCTCGCCATCGCGTCTTGCGCCCATGCCGGTTGAGCCGCCGCGAGCACCGCTGCTGCCAATGCCGCTGCAATCGTCGCTGACTTCATTTACGCTCTCCTCGATGAATCGCCCTTTATTCAATGCGCATTTCGCATCGCTCCATACGCATATATTCAGGACGCTTGATTAAAGGTGCAGCGCAAAGATTGTACATGCCTTACAGAAAGCTTCAATCGCGCGAAGGGCCGCAGGCATCCATGCAAAAAAACAGCCTCTTCGCTGTTGGGCGAAGAGGCTGTTGTGCGCGGAGCGTTATCTAACGCAGACGCGTTCAGAACATCACACGCGTTCGATGGCGATTGCAATTCCCTGTCCGACGCCGATGCACATCGTGCACAACGCGAAGCGCCCTTGCGTGCGTTGCAACTGGTACATCGCCGTCGTGACGAGACGTGCGCCGCTCATGCCGAGCGGATGACCCAACGCGATCGCGCCGCCGTTCGGGTTCACGCGTGCGTCGTCGTCGGCCACGCCGAGCGTGCGCAGCACCGCAATGCCTTGCGACGCGAACGCCTCGTTCAGCTCGATCACGTCGAACTGATCGATGGTCATGTTCAAACGCGCCAGCAGTTTTTGCGTGGCGGGCGCCGGGCCGATGCCCATCACGCGCGGCGCGACGCCGGCCGTCGCGATGCCGAGCACGCGCGCGCGCGGCGTGAGGCCGAAGCGCTTCGCGGTCTCTTCGTTCGCGAGCAGCAGGGCAGCAGCGCCGTCGTTGACGCCCGACGCGTTGCCTGCGGTCACGGTGCCGTCCGGGCGCACGACGCCCTTCAGTTTCGCGAGCGTCTCGAGGCTCGTTTCGCGCGGATGCTCGTCTTGCGACACGGTGATCGGATCGCCCTTCTTCTGCGCGATCGTCACACCGACGATTTCCTGCGCGAGCGTGCCGTCCTTCTGCGCGCGCGCGGCTTTTTGCTGGCTGCGCAGCGCGAACGCATCCTGATCGGCGCGGCTGATGTTGTAGTCGGTCGCGACGTTCTCGCCGGTCTCGGGCATCGAGTCGACGCCGTACATCTGCTTCATCAACGGATTGACGAAACGCCAGCCGATGGTCGTGTCGTAGATGTCCGCCTGGCGCGAAAACGCGCTGGTCGCCTTGCCCATCACGAACGGCGCGCGGCTCATGCTTTCGACGCCGCCTGCCACCATCAACGCGGCCTCGCCCGATTTGATCGCGCGCGCCGCGATGCCGACCGCGTCCATGCCTGAACCGCACAGGCGGTTCACGGTCGAGCCGGGCACCGCTTGCGGCAAGCCCGCGAGCAGCAGCGACATGCGCGCGACGTTGCGGTTGTCTTCGCCGGCCTGATTGGCACAGCCGTAGATCACGTCGTCGATGGCGTTCCAGTCGACGTTCGGGTTGCGCTCCATCAGCGCCTTGAGCGGCACCGCGCCCAGATCGTCGGCGCGAACCGACGACAGCGAACCCGCATAGCGGCCGATGGGTGTGCGAATCGCGTCGCACAGGAATGCTTCGGACATGTGATGTCTCCAGTGATGAACTGCGCGCGGCGCCGACAGAAGCGCACGGGATGAGTCGGGCATCGGCCGGACGGGCTGCCGGGCGGTACTCGCGGGAATTCAGCTTAGCGCAGGATAGGGAACGATGCGTTCGAGTCGCCGGCCGTTTTGTTCTTTATGCGAACATACGGTCATATATCGAACAACAAGACTCGATGATAGGCGCGCGGCGGAAACGCTGTCAAGCGAACGCCGGCTTGCACCAGGGAATACGTGAGAAGCCGGAACGCGCACGGCAAAGCGTCTGACGATTGAGGCGCTCGCGCCGCGGCCCGTGTTTGCAAGGCCGCGGCGCGAGGCTGGAGGGACGTTTGAAGGGACGCTAAAGGGACGTCAGCGGAGCGAGATGCCTTCGTCGGCGATATAGCCGCGGATCACATCGGCGAAACTTTGATCGCCGCGCAAGCCCAGTTGCTCGGCGCGCGACGTATCCCATCGTCCGGGCCAACTGCCGACAATCTTTTCCACGCGCGCATCCGCCTGCCACACGATCCGTTTCGCGACTTCGTCGCCGGCCACTTCGCGCAACGCCGCGACCATCTCGTCGACGCTGACTGAAATGCCGGGCAGATTCAGCACGCGCTGGTTGCCGAGCGCGGCGGCATTCAGCTCGAGGCCGGCGATCAGGCATTCAATCGCCTTGCGCGGCGACAGCAGCCACAGGCGCGTCGAGCCGTTGACCGGACACACGGCCTCTTCGCCGTTCAGCGGCTCGCGGATAATGCCGCTCGCGAACGACGACGCCGCCGCGTTCGGCTTGCCCGGCCGCACGCTGATGGTCGGCAGACGCAGCACGCGTCCGTCGACGAAACCGCGCCGCGAGTAATCGTTGAGCAGCAATTCGGCGATCGCTTTCTGCGCGCCGTAGGACGACTGCGGATTGAGCGCCGTATCGTTCTTCACGACCTCGGGCAACTCGCCGCCGTACACCGCGACCGAACTCGTGAACAGCACGCGCGGCCGGTGTCCGCGTTGCCGGCAGACATCCAGCAGCAGACGCGATGCATCCAGATTGATGCGCATGCCGAGATCGAAATCCGCTTCGGCCTGCCCGCTGACGATGGCGGCAAGATGAAAAATCGCCGCTGTGTGGCCGTCGATCGCGCGCTCGAGCACGCTGCGCTCGGCGATATCGCCGACTTCGGTGCGCACGCGGCTGTCGCCGAAATCGTTGGCTTGCACGACGTCGAGCAGCACGAGTTCCGTGAGTGCTTGCGGCGCGCCCTGCGCGTCTTTCAACGAACCGCGCGCGAGCAGTTCACGCGCGAGGCGCTGACCGAGAAAACCTGCACCGCCGGTAATGAGTACTTTCATGATTCGCTTGAGTCCTCGTGTTGGGTTATCAGGCCGCGCTCAGGCCGCCTTCACGCTGCGTTTAGATAGGGCTTGAGCCAGCCGAGTCCCGCGGAGGTCGCGGCGCGCGGCCGGTATTCGCAGCCGATATAGCCGTCGTAACCGAGCGCGTCGATCACCTCGAACAGATACGGATAGTTGATCTCGCCCGTGTCCGGCTCGTGCCGCTCGGGCACGCCCGCGACCTGAATGTGGCCGATGCCCGCGAAATCGCGCCTCAGTTTCATCGCGAGATCGCCTTCGACGATCTGGCAGTGATAACAGTCGAACTGCACCTTCAGATTCGGCGCGCCGACTTCCGCGCAAATGGCTTGCGCTTCGTCCTGCCGGTTGAGAAAAAAGCCCGGCATGTCGCGTGTATTGATCGGCTCGATCACGATCATGATGCCCTCCGCTTGCGCGGCCTTCGCGGCATGCGCAAGGTTTTGCAGATACACCTCGCGATGCCGCTCGCGCGGCTGATCGGCGGCGATCAGGCCCGCCATCACGTGCAGCTTGCGATTGCCGATCACGCGTGCGTAGTCGAGCGCGGTGTCGATGCTGCGGCGGAACTCGTCTTCACGCCCCGGCAACGTCGCGATGCCGCGCTCGCCGCTTGCCCAGTCGCCCGGCGGCGCATTGAAGAGCGCTTGCGTGAGGCCGTTCGCATCGAGACGCGCCTTGATTTCTTCCGCGCGGAAATCGTAGGGGAACAGAAACTCGACCGCTTTGAAGCCGTCTTTCGCCGCGGCGGCGAAGCGGTCCAGGAAAGCGTGCTCGTTGTACATCATCGACAGATTCGCGGCGAAGCGAGGCATGGCGGCAACTCCTTTGAAGCGATGTTCGGCGCGCGGCAAACAACACCAGGCAATGCGTAAGCCGCGCGCAAGACGATTAACGGTTGACCAGTTTCGCGGGCGTGAGCCACGTGGCAATCGCGCCGATCACCAGCATGCCGGCCAGCACATACATGCCGGACTGCGTACTGTGCGTCAGGTCCTTCAGATACCCGATCATATAAGGGCTCGCGAAGCCCGCGAGATTCCCGATCGAATTGATGATCGCGATGCCTGCCGCCGCGGTCGCGCCCGACATGAACGCCGTCGGCAGCGACCAGAAAAGCGGCGCGCAGGTCAGCACGCCGGCTGCGGCGAGCGATAGAAATGCAATCGACACAACCGTGTTGCTCGCGAACGAAGCCGCCACCGTGAAGCCCACCGCGCCGAACAGCGCCGGCACGATCAGATGCCAGCGGCGTTCGCGGCGCTTGTCGGCGCTATGGCCCATCAGATTCATCACGACGATCGCGCAGAGAAACGGAATAGCGCTCAGCAAGCCGATATTGAACGAACCGCTAACGCCTGTCGATTTGATGAGCGTCGGCATCCAGAACGTCAAACCATATTGGCCGGTGACGAACGCGAAATAGATCAGCGACATCCACCACGTGCGCGGATCGCGGAACACGGCGCGCAGCGAATGCGCATTGGCTTTTTCCTTCGGCTGCGATGCGGCGATTTCATCGCTGAGCAAGCGCTTTTCGGGTTCGCTCAGCCACTTCGCGCTCGCGATGCCGTTGTCGAGATACAGGATCGTCGCAATGCCGATTGCAACCGCGGGAACCGCTTCGATCAGGAACATCCACTGCCAGCCTGCGAGACCCGAGCTGTTATGAAACGACTGCATGATCCAGCCGGACAGCGGATTGCCGAAAATGCCCGACACGGGAATCGCCGACATGAACACCGCAATGATCTTCGCGCGCCGATGCGACGGGAACCAGTACGTCAGATAAAGAATCACGCCAGGATAGAAACCGGCTTCGGCGAGACCGAGCAGAAACCGCAAGATATAGAACTGCGCGGGCGTCTTGACGAACACGAACAGCGCCGACATCACGCCCCAGGTAATCATGATTCGCGCAATCCAGATACGCGCGCCGAGCTTGTGCATCAGAATATTGCTCGGCAACTCGAACAGAAAATAGCCGATGAAAAACACGCCCGCGCCGAGGCCGAACACGGTTTCGCTAAACGCGAGATCCTGCGACATTTGCAGCTTGGCAAAGCCCACGTTCACACGGTCGAGATAAGCGACCACGTAGCACAGCATCAGGAACGGCACGATGCGCCAGAACACTTTCTTGTAGGTACGCTCGATTTCCGCGGCGCCGGGTTGTCCCAGGGCCGCCGCAATCGGCTGGCCCGATACGGCCTGATACGAACTCATGCAATGTCTCCTTGGATGGATGTGTGATGCGTCGCCTTGGGCGATCTAGCTTTGGATGGTCCGTTGCAACCGGCTACCAGCGCGCGCCGAACACGCTGCGCAGTTCTTCGAGCGCGGCTTCGGTAAGCGGCGCGGGCCGCGAATTCGTCATGAGCCACAAACGTGCGGTTTCCTCGAGTTCTTCGAGTGCATACGACGCCTGCGCGACCGAGCGCTCCCACACCACCGGACCGAGCCGCTCGAGCAACACCGCGCGAACGCTGCCGGCCAGCGCGGCGATTTGCGCGGCGACTTCCGGATCGCCTGGCCGGCTGTAACGAATCAGCGGGACGTGGCCCACTTTCATCACGTAGTACGGGGTGATCGGCGGCAGTACGTCGCTCTCGTTCCACACGCCCGCAAGCGTAAGCGCGACGAGATGCGTCGAATGTGTATGCACGATGCCGCGCGCCTCGCTGTTGCGCGCATAGATGCCGCGATGCAGCGCGAGCGTTTTCGACGGCTTGCCGCCCGACACCGCGTTGCCGTCGAGATCGACTTTGGCGATGTCGGCGGGATCGAGGCGGCCGAGGCACGCATCCGTCGGCGTGATGAGCCAGCCGTCGTCGAGACGCGCGCTGATGTTGCCGGCGCTGCCCACGGTATAGCCGCGCTGATAAAGACTCGCGCCCGTTATGCAGATTTCTTCGCGCACGCGCGCTTCGTTCGTTGCGTGGATGGCGGGTGCGCCGGTCGTTGCGCCGGTCGTTGCGCCGGTCGTTGCGCTAGTCAGTTCACTAGTCATCAAGCGGCTCCGTTCAGATGGCGCAGCGCTTTTTCGAAGAAATCCGTTGCGCCGAAATTGCCGGACTTTAGCGCGAGCGCGAGCGGTTGCGGGCCCGTCGTCGCAGTCGCGGGCACGCCCGGATCGATCTGCGCGCCGATGCGCAAACTGTGCACGTCGAGCGCCTGCACCACTGCGCCCGACGTCTCGCCGCCGGCCACGACGAACTTGCGCACGCCGCGCTCATAAAGGCCGCGCGCAATCGACGCCAACGTGGCTTCGACCAGATGCCCCGCCTTATCGACGCCGAGTTCGCGTTGCACCGCTTTGACTTCGTCGGGCGTGGCGGTTGCATAGATCAGCATCGGCTCGCCTTTGTCGAGGTACGTTTGCGCGAATGCGAGCGCCTGTTCGACGACGGCCTCGCCGCGCGCGGCCGCGAGCGGATCGATGCGAAACGCGGGACGCGTGTCGCGCCACGCCGCGACCTGCGCGTTGGTCGCTTTCGACGCGCTGCCCGCGAGCACCGCCGACAAACCTTCGACGGCCGGCAGTTGCGCCGCATCGTCTTGCGGCTGAAGCAAGCCCGCGCGGCGAAAGTTGGCTGGCAAACCGAGTGCGATGCCCGAGCCGCCCGTGATCAGCCTGAGATCGGCGCAGGCTTCGCCGAGCACGTATAGATCGGCGTCGGAGACCGCATCGGCGATTGCCATGCGTGCGCCCTGCTTACGCAACGCGTCGAACGATTCGCGCACGGCCGCGGCGCCCTTCGCCACCGCGTCATAGCGCACGAGCCCGACTTGCGATTGCGTCTGACGTTGCAGCACGCGCACGAGGTTCGCGTCGCGCATCGGCGTGAGCGGATGATTCTCCATGCCGGACTCGCTGAGCAATGCATCGCCGACGAACAGATGCCCGCGAAAAATCGTGCGGCCGTTCTCGGGAAACGCCGGGCATGCAATCGTGAAAGCGCTTGCCTTGTCGTCGGCGCAAAGCGCGTCGAGCAACGCATCCGTCACCGGGCCGATGTTGCCCGCATCGGTCGAATCGAACGTCGAGCAATATTTGAAAACGAACTGGCGGCATCCTTGCGCGCGCAACCAGTCGAGCGCGGCGAGCGATTGCGCGACCGCATCGGCGGCCGGAATCGTGCGCGACTTCAGCGCGACGACGATTGCATCCGCCGTGATCGTTTCGCCATCCTGAGGAACGCCGATGGTCTGCACGGTGCGCATGCCGCCGCGCACCAGCATATTCGCGAGGTCGGTCGCGCCCGTGAAATCGTCGGCGATGCAGCCGAGCAGCGCGCGTTGTGTCGTAGCCGTCATGGCAGGCGCTCCCGCTTACTTGGCCGCCGGCACGTCGATGCCGGGGAAAATCTTGATGACCGCGGAATCGTCCTCGCCGCCGTGGCCGGCCGTGGACGCCATCATGAACATCTGATGCGCCGCCGCCGAGAGCGGCAACGGGAATTTCGAGCGGCGCGCGGTATCGAGCACGAGGCCGAGATCCTTGACGAAAATATCGACGGCCGACAGCGGCGTGTAATCGCCATTGAGTATGTGCGGCACGCGATTTTCGAACATCCACGAATTGCCCGCGCTGTGCGTGATGACGTCGTACAGCGCGTCGGGATCGACGCCTTCGCGCAAGCCGAGCGCCATCGCCTCCGCCGCCACCGCGATATGCACGCCCGCGAGCAACTGGTTGATGATCTTCACCTTCGATCCCGCGCCATGCGCCGAGCCGAGGCGGTAGACCTTGCCGGCCATCTTCGCCAGCACGTCCTCGCAGGCCGCATAAGCCGCGGCGGGGCCGGACGTCATCATCGTCATCTCGCCGGATGCCGCGCGCGCCGCGCCACCCGAGACCGGTGCATCGAGCATCTGCAAGCCGGCTGCTTCAACACGCTTGCCGAGTTCGATCGCGAAGTCGGGCGCGACCGTCGCGCTCGCGATCACGACGCCGCCCGGCTTCATCGCCGAAACCGCGCCTTGTGCGCCGAACAGCACCGCTTCGGTTTGCGCAGCGTTGACGACCAGCGTGACGACCACCTCGCATTGCGCGCCGAGTTCGGCGGGCGATGCGCAACCCACGCCGCCCTCCTTCACGAAGGCTTGCAGCACTTCACCGCGCAGATCGCACGCGTGAACGCGAAAGCCCGCGCGCAGCAACGAGCGCGCGACGCCCAGGCCCATTGCGCCAAGACCGATGACACCGACATTTCTGGACATGCTCGAACCTCTCTGAAGTCTGTTAAGTGCTCACGCGAATCGGCGCGGGAATGCGCCGGGCGCGGGGCTTTGCATCAGCAAATGCCCGCTTCCGCGAGCCGCCGTGCGGCGTTGTACATATGCGTTCGCGCCGCATTGCGCGCGGCCATCGGATCGCCCGCGCGAATCGCGGCGGCAATGGCCGCATGCTCTTCGCGCACCTGACGCGAAAAGTCCTCGCGCAACGCTTCATTGCGACGCGTGACGACCGTGCCGGCCTCGAGATACTGGTTCAGGAACGTGAGCGTTTTGAGGAAATACGGATTGCCGGTGGCCGCCGCGATCGCGCGATGAAACGCGACGTCTTCGGTCACGCCGTCTTCGCCCTCGGCGACGGCCTCGTCGATCTTCGCGAGCGCGGCGTCGATGGCCATCATGTCGGCGTCGGTGCGGCGCATCGCGGCCTCGGACGCGACTTCGGCTTCGATCGCCCGCCGCAGCGCGAGAATCTGCACGACGGAGCCGGGCTCGACCGCTTCCGCGTAGTCGATGCGCAGCGGCCGCACCGTCCCATGCGCCGCGACGAACACGCCGCTGCCCTGACGCGGCTCGACCACGCCTTCATTCTTCAGCCGCGAGATCGCCTCGCGAATCACCGTGCGGCTCACGCCGAACTGTTGCGCGAGCACGGCCTCGGTCGGCAGCTTGCCGCCGCGCGTGAACGTGCCCTTGTCGATCTGCTTGAGAAGTTGCTGCGCGACCGTGTCGCTCAATGCGCGCGCTGGAATCTTGTCGAACATGCACTGCCTCGTTGTCATGTTATCGGGTCATCATACAAATTTTCGATGCGGACGGCATCCTCGGATACCCTGGGTTTTTCAAGCGCAGGGTGCTTAAGTTGGCGAAACAGAAGGCTTAAGCTATCGTCACGCCTTTGCGCATCCGCATGTTGATCAAGCGTCGATCGCGGTCGATCGAGGTCGATTCACTCGACGCGAGCGGTGCCCGAGCCCTTCGAACGCATTCTCCCAGGTCCATGAGCAAAGCCTTGCCGCCGTCCTCCGACGTTTCCGCCAGCGCCGAACCGGCCCCGGACAAACCGGGCGACTCCTACGTGCAGTCGTTCGCGCGTGGCCTCGCGGTGATTCGCGCGTTCGACGCGAAGCGCCCCGAACAGACGCTCACCGACGTCGCCGCCGCGACCGGCCTCACGCGCGCCGGCGCGCGCCGCATTCTGCTGACCTTGCAGACGCTCGGTTATGTCGAAGCCGAAGGGCGCCTGTTCCGTCTCACGCCGAAGATTCTGGACCTCGGCTTCGCGTATCTGACGTCGATGCCGTTCTGGAATCTCGCCGAGCCGGTGATGGAGGAATTGTCGGCGCAGGTTCACGAGAGCTGCTCGGCGGCCGTGCTCGACCGTACCGAGATCGTGTATGTGCTGCGCGTGCCGACGCACAAGATCATGACGATCAATCTGTCGATCGGCAGCCGCTTGCCGGCGTATTGCACGTCGATGGGCCGCGTGCTGCTGTCCGCGCTCGACGACGAAACGCTCGACGCAACGCTGAATTCGTCGCCGCTTTACGCGCACACGCCGCGCACGGTGACGGACAAGGAAGAACTGAAGAAGCTGATCGCGCAGGTGCGCCGCCAGGGCTGGGCCATCGTCGATCAGGAACTCGAAGGCGGTCTGATTTCGCTGTCCGCGCCGATCCGCAATCGGCAGGGACGCGTGATCGCCGCGATGAACATCAGCGGCAATGCGCAGCGCAATTCCGCGAAGCAGATGGTGAAGGCGTTTCTCGAGCCGCTGCAACACGCGGCGCAAAGCGTGTCGGAGATGGTGGCGCGGCGCGGGTGATGGCGCTGGCGCTTGTGCTTGCGCTTCTGCGTGAATAACGTTGAAGCACAAGCGCCGCTGCCTGCGTCCAGGCGTCTAGCGGCTCAGATACCGTTCCACAAGACGCGTCCAGAACGCGGCGCCCACCGGCAGATTGCGGTCGTTGAAGTCGTAGTGCGGGTTGTGCACCATGCAGCCGTCCTCGCCGACTCCGTTGCCGATACGCAAGAACGTGCCTGGCCGCTGTTGCAGCATGAACGCAAAGTCTTCGCTGCCCATGAGCATGTCGGTCTGTGCGACGACCTTGTCGTCGCCCACCAGTTCGCGCGCGACTTCGATGGCGAAATCTGTTTCGTGATCCGAATTAATCACGACCGGATAGCCTTCGATATATTCGACGATGGCCTTGCCGCCATAACTCGCGGCCTGCGTTTCGGCGAGCTCGGTAATGCGCTTTTTCAGCAGCGCGCGCACTTCGGCGCTGAACGAACGCACGCTCAGTTCCAGCTTCGCCGTGCTTGCGATCACGTTGTTCGCCGTGCCCGCATGCATGGAGCCGACCGTCACGACCGCCGGTTGCGACGGATCGACGTTGCGCGCGACGATCGTCTGCAACGCCATTACGATGCTCGCGGCGATCACGACCGGATCGACCGTCAGATGCGGACGCGCCGCATGACCGCCCACGCCTTCAATCGTGATGATCGCCTTGTCGCCCGCCGACATGAACGGCCCCTTGCGAAACAGCAGCACGCCCGGCTCCGCGCCCGGATGATTGTGCACACCGAACACGGCGTCGCACGGAAAGCGCTCGAACAGGCCGTCTTCGATCATTTTCTTCGCGCCGCTGTCGATGCCGCTTTCTTCGGCCGGCTGAAAGTACAGGTGCACCGTGCCCGAAAAATTGCGCGTGACCGCGAGGCGTTGGGCCGCGCCGAGCAGCATTGTCGTGTGACCGTCGTGGCCGCACGCGTGCATCTTGCCGTGCGTGCCGCTCGCATAAGGCAAGCCGGTTTCCTCGACGATCGGCAACGCGTCCATGTCCGCGCGAATGCCGATGCTGCGTGTGCCCTCGCCCATTTTCAACGTACCGACCACGCCGGTTTCACCGACACCGCGCGTCACCTGCCAGCCCCATTCTTCGAGTTTGCCGGCGACGAGCGCGGCGGTCTGCAATTCCTCGTAAGCCAGTTCGGGATGGCGATGAATGTGATGGCGAATGTCGCGCAGGCTTTCGGTGGCGGGAATCAGATCGGCTAGTTCGGTCAAACGCGCGGTTTCGCTCATTTTTCAAGGGACTCCGTGATGGCTGAAGCTGAATGAAGGCAGATGCAAAGGCGGCCGTAAGCGTGACCCACGCTCACGCGGCTCGATGTCCAGCACTATAGCCGGGCATGGCCCTTGAGGAAGGCGATCAAGGCATGGCCCGCGTCTTCGAGTTCGCCTGAGTTGTCGATCGACTCGCAGCGCACGCCGTCGGGCAAGCTGAAAGGCGCGTGACGTGCGAGCCGCGCCGCCACCTGTTCCGCGGATTCGCGCGCACGTGCGCCGAGACGCGCTTCGAGAATATGCGGCGCCGCGTCCACATGCACGACTTCGGTCCGCGGATAGCGCGCGAGCGCATGATGCAGATACTGACGCGAACCGTTGACGACCACCGTGCAACCACGCGCGAGCCACGCATCGAGTTCGATGCCGATTCCATAGTGCAGCGAATGACTCGACCACTCGAGCGCGAAGAGACCGAGCAACGAACGCGCGGCGAACTCCTCGACACTGAGCGCGACATGTTCCTCGCCATTGCCGCTTGGCCGCGTAATGTAACGATGCGCGAAAAGAATCGGCTCGCCCGCGAGATGCTTGCGCGCAAAGCCCAGCAACGCGTCTTTACCCGCGCCGGACGGCCCCATCACATAGACCAGGCGACCTGTCATTGGCCCCTCACCTCATGGCTTTTAAACGGCACACTTTGCCATAAGACGGCGCGTTTCGGGACCTGTCCAGCGCGACGTATTTACGTGGACAGCGGCACGCGCTCGGGTTCGTCCGCTTCGAACCACGCGGGATTGCGCGCGGCGATGGGACCGAGCGACACGAGAATTTCGCGCAGATGACTGCGCATCGCGGCTTCGGCGGCGGCCGGATCGTGGGCGCGCAAGCCGGCCAGGATTTTCGCGTGCTGTTTGATTAGCAGATCGAGCGGCGACACGTCGGGCAGACTCAAGTAACGCACGCGGTCCATCTGCGCCTTGATGTCCTGGATGGTTTCCCACGCGGCCGTGCAATCTATTGCTTGAGCGATCGCGTAATGAAACGCCTCGTCGAGTGCGAGAAACGCGGCCGTGTCGTTCGATTTCGCCGCGAGCTTCTGGTCACGGATGTTGTCGGTAAGCGCCTGCAATTGCTCGTCGGTAATCGACACAGCCGCTTTGCGCACGACGGCTGCTTCAATCGCCTCGCGAATGAAGCGCCCTTCGCGCACCTGACGCGGCGAAATGCGCTTCACGAAAGTCCCGCGTTGCGGCAAGACCTGCAACACGCCCGCCTCGACCAGTTTGATGAACGCCTCGCGCACGGGCTGCCGCGACACCTGAAACATGTCGGAGACGTCCTTCTCCGAAAGCGGCGTGCCCGGCGCCATCTGTCCGATAAAAATGGCCTGCCGCAACGCCCGGAAAATCTGCTTGCCGATGGGTTCGTGCGAATCGAACGACACGCTCGCGGTCAGGTCGGGCAGCGCGACATGCTTGCCTTGCTGCGCACTCGCGCGACGCCGGGCGCGCGGCACGGCGAGCGTTGCATCGGCGGAAATCGAAGGCTTGCTGGCGGAGAAATTCCTGGTCGGCATTTTTGCAAACTACGGAGAGCATCGGGTGGGGAGCCTCAGCGATACGTCGCGAGGCTTCGCACCATACTACCATGCACGTTTGATGGTCAGCGTGCCTGCACGCGGCTCGCGAATCCATACGACCGAGCACACCGCGCCAAGCACCGCAATCCCGCCCGCGAGCACGAATGCGCTGCCGTATGCGCCATGCGTCGCCTGCACGATGAAGCCGGTAACCGCGGGTCCAATCACGCCGGCCAGATTCGCCAGCAGATGCACGAAGCCGCCGACGCCGCCCACATGTTCGCGCGGCACCGTGTCCTGAATCACGGCCCAATACACGGCGCCCGTCACATAGAGGAAGAAGATCGAGACCGACATCAACGCGACCGCGCTTTGCGTGCTGGCCACGCGGCCGGCCAGCGCGACGCACACCGCCGCCGCGCCGAGGCAGGTGCCGAGCACGATCTTGCGCGACAGCAGCGGCCTGCCCGTCAACCGCAGAATCAGGTCGGAGATGAAGCCGCCCGCTTCGAGCCCGATGCTGCCGAGTACCCACGGGATCACCGTGGCGATACTCATGTCATGCAAGCTCAGGTGATGCGCTTCCGTCAGATACGTCGGGAACCACGAGAGAAAGAAGAACAGCACGTAGTTATACGAGAAGAATGCGAAGGCCGTCGCGAGAATGATCGGCTTGCGCAGGAAGTGGCCAAGGCCGAGCTTCTCGCCATCGGCCGAATGGGTGATGGCATGTTCATCCGCCTGACCGGCCAGAATGATCTCCATCTCCGCCTGCGAGACACGCGCGTTCTGCTGCGGATGTTCAGTCGTGGTCGCGGCCCATGCGATCAGCCAAAGCAGCCCCAGCAGCATGATCGCGACGAAGGCCCAGCGCCAGCCGAACTGCACCGCCATGAAGCCCACCACCGGACCCGCAAGCGCGCCGCCAAGCGGCGTGCCGGAACTGATCACGCCGATCGCGCTCGCGACTTCCTTGCGCGGAAACCAGTTGTTGACCATCTTGCTGTTGGACGAGCTGAACGGGCCTTCGCCCATGCCGAACAGCACGCGCAAGACGATGAGCGAACCAATGCCCGTCGCAAGCGCCGTTGCTCCGCAAAACACGGACCATACGCCCATTGCCGTGCCGAACACGCGTTTTGCGCCGACCTTATCCGACAGCACGCCGCCCACGAAATTGAACAACGCGTAGCCGACGAAGAAGCTGCTGAACACCACGCCCATCTGCGCATGCGAAAAGTTAAGGTCTTTCTGGATCAGCGGCGCGGCGATAGACAGCGCGGAGCGGTCCAGATAATTGATGACGCCTGCGAGAAACAGCAGCGCCACGACAAACCAGCGTTGACTTTTAATCATGCGATGTCTCCTTCGGTTCTCGCCTCTTGACGGGCGTTAATACCGCTTGTGAATGGGATGCGCGCGCCTCTCGGACGTGCGGCTTCAATCGAAATTCAGGTGCACCTTCATCGATTGCGAGCGATCGAGCGCGACCTCGAACGCCTTATTGGCGTCGTTCATCGCAAATGCGTGCGTCATGAGCGGGCGCAGGTCCAGCTTGCCGGAGGCGATTTCATCGGCGGCGGTCGCGTATTCGTCGGCGAAGCGAAATGAGCCCTGATAGCGCAGCTCTTTCGACATGACGAGGTTGGCGGCAACAGGCGATTGACCCGCCGGCAAATTGCCGACCTGGATCACCGTGCCGCCCGCGCGCGCCGAGCGCAACGCAGTGTCGAGCCCCGCGGGGCTACCCGATGCTTCTATCACGACATCGAACGTGCCGCGTTGCGCGGACCATTGTTCGATGGTCGCGGTATCGGCGGCATTCACGGTCTGGTCCGCGCCGAGCTGTTCCGCGACGCTCAACGCGCGGCTCGACAGATCCACCGCGACGACCCGATGCGCGCCGGCGCGCCGCGCGACGGACAGCAGAATGCAGCCGATCGGTCCGCAACCGATCAGCAGCACGCTCGCGCCGATGAGCGAGCCGGCCTGCTTCACCGCGTGCAACGCAACGGCGAGCGGCTCGGCCATCGACGCCTGCGCGAAATCGACGCCGTCCGCCACGGGGAAACATTGCCGCGCCGCCACGACAATGTATTGCCGGAACATGCCCTGCGTGTGCGGGAAGGTCGACGCGCTGCCCATGAAGCGCATGTTCAGACAATGATTAGGCATCCCTATCGTGCAGTACTTGCAGGTGCCGCATGCGAGGCCCGGATTCACGGCGACGCGCTGGCCGGGCGCGAGACGCGTTTCCGTACTCACGCCCGCGCCGAGCGAATCGATTTCGCCGGCCACTTCGTGTCCGAGCACAAAGGGCTCGCGCACCGCAAAATCGCCGCTTTTTCCCTTGAAGTAGTACGACAGATCCGAGCCGCAAATGCCGCCCGCGCGCACGCGCACTCGCACCTGACCGGGGCCGGGCTCCGGCGGTTCCATTTCGTCGATGCGGATCAGCTTGGGTTCGTGAAGGACGGCTGCAAACATGGTGGACTCCGGTATTTCAATTCGAAAAGAAGAATGCTCGGCGATAGCGCGGCGTCACCAGTTCCATAGCGTGCCGTCCTCGAGACGCGCAACGGGCAGATAAGCCGGGTCGTACGGGAAACGCGCGGCGGCGGCTTCGTCGATGTCGACGCCGTGACCCGGCGCATCGCCGGGATGCATCATGCCTTTGTCGAAACGCCATGCATGCGGGAATACATCGAGCGCGTCTTGCGGAAAGCCCATGTATTCCTGCACGCCGAAATTCGGCACCCACAGGTCGAAATGCAACGCCGCGCCCATGCAGACCGGCGACAGGTCCGACGGTCCGTGGCAGCCGGTGCGTACCTGATACAGCGAAGCAAAATCCGCAATCCGCCGAAGATGCGTGATGCCGCCCGCGTGAGTCAACGTCGCGCGGATATAGTCGATCAGTTGCTCCTCGATCAACTGCTTGCAGTCCCAGATGCTGTTGAACACCTCGCCGACCGCAATCGGCGTGACCGTATGCTCGCGTATCAGGCGGAAGCCGGCCTGGTTTTCGGCGGGCGTCGGGTCTTCCATCCAGAAGAGACGGTACGGTTCGACAGATTTGCCGAGGCGCGCGGCTTCGATAGGCGTCAGCCGATGGTGCACGTCGTGCAGCAGATGCGTGTCGAAACCGAACTTGTCGCGCACGGCTTCGAACAGCTTCGGCACGAAGTCGAGATATTTCTCTCCGACGACCAGCTTTGCTCTTCCACCGCGCCCTTCGTTGCGGGCTCATACATGCCGCTGCCCTTCGACACGCCATAGACAGAGCGCATGTTCGGCACGCCGCATTGAATGCGGATGGCCTGATAGCCCGCTTCGATGTGTTCGGCGTACCGCTCGAGCGCTTCGGGAATGTCGCGGCCGGTAGCGTGTCCGTAGACCATCACGCCTTCGCGCGACGCGCCGCCGAGCAGTTTGTACAGGGGCATGCCGGTCACTTTGCCGAGTATGTCCCACAGCGCCATGTCGACAGCCGCGATTGCCGTCATCGTGACAGGACCGCGGCGCCAGTACGCGCCTTTGTACAGATACTGCCAAGTGTCTTCGATACGGCCAGGATCGCGGCCGATCAGAAGCGGACACACGTGGTCCTTCAGATACGAGGCAACGGCCAGTTCACGGCCATTGAGCGTCGCATCGCCGATACCGTGCACGCCTTCGTCGGTGACGATTTTCAGCGTGACGAAGTTGCGGCCGGGACATGTGACGATGACGTCGGCACGAACGATCTTCATGTTTTCTTCCTTGCAGAGACGAGGCTTGGGGCGACAACCGCAGCGGCAACGTGTTGCCGAAACCGCGTTTTTCGCAGTGCCCGAAGCGTTGGAACGATGCTACCATACAAGTATATTGAAGCGTCAAATCAGGGTTTTCCCGCTGATTCACTGCGATTCACCGTAATTCACAGCCCGTGACGCAACCCGTGACCTCGTCTGGATTTCAAACATGAGCACGCCAGCATCGTTGCCTCGACTCAATCGTCAAGCGTTGTCCGCATTGCATGAACATGTGTTATCGCCGCAGGCCGCATGGCGCGAGCCCGGCATCGGCATCGTTCATCTCGGCATCGGCAATTTTCATCGCGCGCATCAGGCGCTTTATACGGAAGAAGCCATGCTCGCCGAAGGCGGCGACTGGGGCATTTGCGGCGTCACGCTGCAAGGCGACGTGGCCAAGCGCGATGCGCTGATGGAACAGCAAGGCTTATATAGCGTCGTGGAACGCGGTCCTGACGGCGCGAAGGTGACGGTCGTGCGCGCACTGCGCGAGGTGCTCGCAATGCCGCACGATAGCGACGCGCTGTTTAGTCGACTCGCAGATCCCGCAGTGCGGATCGTGTCGCTGACCGTCACGGAAAAAGGCTACTACCGCGATGCAAAAACAGGCGACGTCGCGCTCGACGATCCCGCCGTACAACACGATCTTTCGCATCCACACGCGCCGCGCACCGTGCCCGGCATTCTGGTCGCCGCACTGCGCGCACGCCGCGACGCTGCAATAAAGCCGTTCACCGTTCTCTCGTGCGACAACCTAGCGCACAACGGCGCCGCATTACGTCAGGTGGTGTGTTCGTTTGCGCGGCAGTCCGATACGGCACTCGCCGACTGGATTGCCGCGGAAGTGGCCTTCCCGTCGACGATGGTCGACCGTATCGTCCCTGCCACGACCGACGCGGAACACGCGAGCGCAGCCGCGGCGCTCGGCTATCGCGACGCCGCGCCCGTGCCTTGCGAGCCTTTCCGGCAATGGGTTATCGAAGACTATTTTCCAGCGGGACGTCCCGCATGGCATGCGGTGGGCGCGCAACTCGTCGACGACGTCACGCCCTACGAACTGGCGAAGCTGCGCATGCTCAACGGCACGCATTCCACGCTTGCCTATCTGTCGATGCTCGGCGGCTTCGCCACGATCGACGAGGCCATCGCCGAGCCCACCGTGCGCAATCTCATTCACGCGATGATGACGCACGAAATCGCGCCGACGCTCGACATGCCCGCTTCGTTCGACGTAGCCGCCTATCGTGACGCACTGCTCGAACGCTATGCGAACCCCGCGCTCAAACACCGCTGCGCGCAGATCGCGATGGACGGTAGTCAAAAGATTCCGCCCCGCCTGCTCGGCACGATCGCGGCAAGAATCGCAGCGAATCAGCCGTTTGCGCGTCTTGCACTGGCGGTCGCGGCATGGATGACGTTCCTGCGCGGTCATGCGGATGACGGCTCGCGTTACGACATCAGCGATCCGCTTGCCGACAGATTGAAGACGCTCGCGGCATCGGCCAATGGCGAGCCGCAAGCGTTAATGGACGCGTTGCTATCGGTGCGCGAAATCTTCCCCGTGGAATTAGCCCAACAGCCCGCGTTCAGGGACGCGCTTCATCATGCGTTGCAGTTGCTGCAAACGCAGGGTGCACGCGCCGCGATAGCCGCATCGCAATAGCGCGCACAAAAAGCAAGGTGCGTATTACGCGGTCGGCTCCGCTTCGCGCCCTTCGGGTGGGCCGTCGCCTGCCGTTGCCTGCACGACTTCGATCGGCTCCGTCTGCTGACGCCGACGCGCTTCGAGTACGTCGTGATAGCGCAAATACGCGCACCGTCCCCCCGATTTCGCCGCATACATCGCCGCGTCCGCATTGAGCAGCAGTTCTTCGGCGGTGCCGCTGTCGTCGGGAAACTGGCTGATGCCGATGCTCGCGCCCACCGTCATGCCCTGGCCGTCCATCACGATTTCTTCGTTCAGCGTGGTCATGATGCGCGACGCGATGCCCGGCGCCGCCTCAGCCGAGCGGGGCCCTTCGATCAGCACAATGAATTCGTCGCCGCCCAGACGCGCGACGACATCGGCGGAATGCAGCACCTGTTTGAGCCGCAGCGCCACCGCCACGAGCACCTTGTCGCCGACCGCATGGCCGAACTGATCGTTGATCTGCTTGAAGCGGTCGAGGTCGACGAACAGCACGGCGAGTCCTTCGCGGCGGCGCGTCGCGTCCTGGATCGCGCGCTCGAGCTTCTCCATGAACAGCATGCGGTTCGGCAAACCGGTCAGCACGTCGTGCGTGGCGAGATGCACAAGTTCGCGCTGCTTGACGTGCAGCGCGTCCATCTGCGATCGGATTTCGCGGCGCAAGCGGTCGAAGCAGCGCGCGAGTACACCGATCTCGTCGGTGCGCTTGAGCGGCAACGTGCCCATTGCGTGTTCGGCGAACAGATGCGTCGCCGCATACGCGAGGATGTGCAGCGGCTTGGTGAGCGCGCGTGCGAACAGAATGGCGAGCAGCACGGCCAGTGCGCTGAAGACCAACACCATGCGGATGATGCTGCCGCCCAGCAGATGCGCGCCGGACAGCACGTCCTCAAGCGGCTTGCCGAGTCCGAGCACGATAAAGCGATTGCCCTCCGACGCGCCGAACGGTCTGCGCACGAAGGCGAGCACCTGTCCGTCTGCCTCGTGCGGACGCGCAAGACCGTTCGCGAGTACTTCGCTTTCCTTCTGTTCGAAGAGCGGCTTCGTCACGGCGAAGCTGTCCTGCATCAGCACGCGGCGACCGACATCGAAGCCGAACGTCTTGGCCGCATCGGGATGAACGAGAAAGTCGCCCCATTCGTTCGCGAGATAAACCTGATAATCGCTCGGCAAATCGCTTTGCAAACGCTTGAGCAGATTCGAGAGATTCACGTCGATCACCACGACGCCGACCACCGCGCCCTGCGCGTTCGCTACCGGCGTGCCGACCCGCAGCGTCGGCTTGCCCTGTGCCGCGTGCGCGCCGTATTCATGATTGACGGAAATCGGCGACGTATAGAGGCGTCCCGGCGAAAAGGCGAGCGGCTCGAACACATACGGAAACTGGCCTTTTTCCTGCAGACTGCCGCCTTGCACGCGTATCAGTCCGTCGGCGTCGCGGTCGAAACGAATGATTTCCAGCCCATGATTCGCGCGGCTGATCAGGCGGATCTGCAGATATTCGGCATGGTGAATCATGAAGCTCGAGTACACCTGCGCGAGCCGTTCGCGGGGCAAGCTCGAGCTTAAACCGTCGTCGGCCGCGACGACTTCCGCCGACGAAGGCAAGCTCGCGAGCACGAGCGCGTCGGCGCCGACGTCGTCGATGGAGGCGGAAAAGCGCTCGCCGAGCAACTCAGTCGACGTCAGCAAGCTGCGCCCCGCTTCCTTCACAAGCATCGTGCGGTTCGAGTGATACGCGTAATAGCCGGTCGCGCCCGAAGCCAGCACGCCGATGCACGCGAGCAGCACAGAGAGTTTGAATGTGAGGCCTGGGCGGATCATCAGAAGCGCTCCGAGCGATCGCCGGACGCGATTCGGGCCCACAGGTCCTCGCGCTTTTGAATGTTCTCGACCGGCCCGATCCACAGAATGCGGGCGTTGTCGCTATTCGCCGCGGGCGCGGTCAATGTATTCGCGAGCCCCTGCCGTTGCGTCAGCAGGCGGCTCACGTCCGGCTCGAGCATGTAATTGATCCAGGCGAGCGCGAGCTGCGGCTCGGCGGCCACGCGCGTCATGGACCAGCAATCGAGCCACGCGAGCACGCCTTCGTCGGGAATCACGTAACCGACGTCGGCGCCCGCGCGGCGCAGCAATTCCACTTGCTGCGTGCCGTAGTTGCCGAACATCAACGCGACGTTATGCTGGACAAAAAATGCGGTGGCCTCTTCGGGCAACGTGTAATAGGTCAGTAAATTGCGGCGCAGTTCGACGAGCTTGTGAGCGATCGCACGCATCTGCGTGTCGTTCAGATCGAACGGATCGCGATAACCCAATGCAAGCGCGGTGAACGAAAAGTTGTGCTGCGCGCTGTTGAAGTCGAGCACCTTGCCGCGGTATCGCGGGTTCCAGAGTTCACGCATCGAGCGCGGTGCAACCGGAATCTGCTTGCGATCGTAAATGAGGCCCATCGACGAATAGGTAAACGGAATTCCGTAGACCTTGCCGTCTGAGACGATTCCTTCAATCGACGCGCGCGCCTGGAAACGCGGCAATTGTCGCGCGGTGTTGGGCAGGCTTTGCAGATCGAGCGGCGCGAGCAGATGGGCGCGCAAATAGCGCTGTATCTCCGCGGTGTTCGCGGCGAGCACGTCGAAAGGCGGCGCATTCTTCGCGTGCATTTGCGCCCATAACGCTTCGTCGGAATCGACGAGCGTCACTTCCACCTTTACGTCGTAGCGCAATTCGAAAGTCTTCACGACGTCGGCATCGGCGTAACCGGGCCACGCGAGCACATGCAGGACTTTTTTCGCGGCCTCGGCCGATGCACCCGACAGCATCCCGACGCACAGAAACACGCTCAGCGCGACGCGCAGCAAGACGCCGCAATAGCCGCGCGCAGCTAACCGCGCGCGTGGCAAAGCCGCTGAAATTCGCCGCTGGCCACGCCGCTCGTCATGGCGCTTTTCATCTGCCGTCGAAATCATGTGCATACAACACCGTTAAGCAGAAGGCAGTTCCGGCGAGCCTATGCCCGCGTAATCAATCGCGAATTAAACCGGAGAACATTTCCTCAGACAGGACTGCTCTTTTGGCGCTACATGGCGAGCGAGAGGAGCAACGATGATAGCGCCAAGCAATATCTTTTTGGTTTCCTTACTACGTAAATGCCGAGAAATAACTCACACTCGGCGGGACACGACGGGCAATCATCCCGTGATAACGGCATATGGCTGACTTTCTTTAATCCTGCGACGAATTAAATTGCCGTGCGATTGACAAATGTCAATTAACGATTCGCATTACCACCGCATTACAGCGACACTACGGCGGTACTACTTCGGCACTCCGCATTCGGGCGCAGCGCGGAAATTCCGATGCGACATGCATCGTTTTATGATGCAGCGCGGTCCGGAGCGCTTTTATTTTCGGGGCATGCGCGATGCGCTATCCGGTGTTTCACTAACTACCCAATATTTTTGAACTGATAAGCTTGGCGCGCGCTGCTGGCCGCCCCGGCCGGCGGCTTCAACCCAGGCCCGGTCGTAAGTCGCGCCGGGTTTCCCGCGAGCGGCACAACCGCATGCGGGAGTATTTGAACTACACCGAGGAGTTAAACAGTGAAAAAACTGCTAGCGGCATTGACGGTTGCTCTGCTTGCCACCGTCTCGATCGGCGCACACGCTAAAGATTGGACCACCATCCGTTTCGGCGTCGATGCCAGCTATCCCCCGTTCGAGTCCAAGGGCTCCGACGGCAAGCTCGTCGGCTTCGACATCGACCTCGGCAATGAAATCTGCGCGCGCCTGAAGGCCAAGTGCGTGTGGGTCGAAAACGACTTCGACGGCATGATTCCGGCGCTGAAAGCGAAGAAGTTCGACGGCGTGCTGTCGTCGATGTCCATGACGCCGCAACGCGCCGAACAGGTGGCGTTCTCGTCGAAGCTGTTCAACACGCCGACGCGCCTCGTCGCGAAGAAGGGTTCGGGCATCCTGCCGACGGCTGAATCGCTGAAGGGCAAGACGGTCGGCGTCGAACAGGGCACGATCCAGGAAACCTACGCAAAGACGTACTGGGAAGCGAAGGGCACGAAGGTCGTGCCGTATCAGAACCAGGACCAGGTGTACGCCGACTTGCTGTCGGGCCGTCTCGACGCAGCGCTGCAAGATGCCGTGCAAGCTGAAATCGGCTTCCTGAAGACGCCGCGTGGCGCAGGCTTCGACTTCGTCGGCAAGAACCTCGACGATCCGAAGATTCTGGGCAACGGCGCGGGCATCGGCATGCGTAAGGAAGATACGGATCTGAAGGCGAAGGTCGACAAGGCGATTGCCGACATCATCAAGGACGGCACGTACAAGAAGCTCGAGAAGAAGTACTTCGACTTCGACGTGTACGGCAGCTAATACGCGGACTTCCGCGCCGAGGAGCCGCGCCGTGCGCGTTTAGCGGCGCGCTCCACGGCTCCGTGAAAACGGGCTCCGCCACACGCGGAGCCCGTTGCGTTTTATGGCGGCAAAACACGCGCGCCGCCGTATCGGCTAAGATCGTGCGATCCGATGCCACCATGCTGGTGCGGCGCGCTTGCCGGATTTGCCGCCAGCAACTGGCCTCATGCAGGCTTCCCCCCTTGTAATCAACGAGATAGCGGTGCGCCGCACTTTCCCCCGCGAATTCGACAACCATGCAAACCCAATCCCATCCGCTGATTGCGCCGACGCTCGGCACCGCCCGCAACCTGACGAGTTTTCATTACGGTCCGAGCGGCGGACAGAAGATTTATATCCAGTCGTCCCTGCATGCCGACGAACTGCCGGGCATGCTCGTCTCCTGGGAATTGCGCCGCAAGCTCGCCGCGCTCGAAGCAGCCGGTAAGCTGCGCGGCGAAGTGGTAATCGTGCCGGTGGCCAATCCCATCGGTCTGAACCAGCACTTCCTCGGCCATCTCACGGGACGCTTCGAAACCAACACCGCGCAGAACTTCAACCGCAATTTCCACGATCTTTCGGCACTCGTGCTGCCGGTCATCGAGGGTCGTCTCAGCGATGACATCGACGCGAATCGCACCGCGATTCGCAGCGCGATGCGCGAGGCGCTCGACGCGCAACAGCCCGCAACCGAACTCGAATCGCAACGTCTCGCGCTGCAAAAGCTCTCTTACGACGCGGACGTGGTGCTCGATCTGCATTGCGACTGGGAAGCCGCGATGCATCTGTACACGAACCCGGACCTGTGGCCCGACGTCGAGCCGCTGGCGCGTTATCTCGGCGCGAAGGCGTCGCTGCTCGCGCTGAATTCTGTCGGCAATCCGTTCGACGAAATTCACAGCTTCTGCTGGTCCGATCTGCGCGGCCGTTTCGGCGAGCGCTTTCCGATTCCGAACGGCTCTATCTCGGTCACGATCGAATTGCGCGGCCAGCGCGAGGTGTCTTACGAGTACGCGGAGCACGACGCGCAGGCGATCATCGAATATCTGACCGCGCGCGGCGTGATCGCAGGCACGGCGGCGCCGCTGCCGCCGCTCGAATTCGCGGCCACACCGCTTGCCGGCGCGGAGCCGATCGTTGCGCCGATCAGCGGCGTGCTGGTGTATCGCTGTGAAGTCGGCACGTGGGTCGACGTGGGCCGTGAAATCGCGGACATCGTCGATCCGTTGACGGACCGCGTCGTCACGCTGAAGAGCGGCGTCGCAGGCGTTCTGTATGCGCGGCATTCGACGCGCTTTGCCACCGCGGGCCTGGAATTCGCGCGCATTGCCGGCGCGACTGCGTTTCGAAGCGGCTCGCTGTTGAGTAATTGATTCGCGCGAGCAAAGGTAAAGCGGAAGGCAAACAAAAAGGCGCCGTGAAGGCGCCTTCGCTCCTGGCTTTCCGCTAGAGAAATTTAGAACGCGGGAATGATCGCGCCTTTGAACTGGGTGTCGATGTACTTGCGCACTTCATCGGACTCATACGCCGCGACCAGTTTCTTCACCCAGGGCTGGTTGCGATCCTGCTCGCGCACGGCAATCAGATTCGCGTAAGGGCCTTTCAGATCTTCGATTGCGATGGCGTCTTTAGTCGGCTGCAGGCCGGCCTTCACGGCATAGTCGGTATTGATCGACGCCGCGTCGAGATCGCCCAACGCGCGCGGCAATTGCGCGGCGTCCAGTTCCACCAGTTTGATCTTCTTCGGATTCTCGGCGACGTCGAGCGGCGTTGCATTCACGCCGTTCGTGCCGACGCCCGGCTTCAGTTTGATCACGCCATACTTTTGCAACAGCAGCAACGCGCGATTGCCATTGGACGGATCGTTCTGAATCCCGACCTTCGCACCTTCCGGCAGATCCTTCAGCGATTTGAGCTTGTTCGAATAGAAGCCCATGGGCGACACATACGTCAGCCCCACGTTGACGATCTTATAGCCGCGCTGCTTGATCTGGCTGTCGAGAAACGGCTGATGCTGAAAACCATTGGCGTCGAGATCGCCGGCATCCAATGCGGCATTCGGCTGCACGTAGTCGTTGAATTCGATCACTTTCACATTCAGCCCCTCGCGCGCCGCTACTTTCGTGACCACCGTCCAGATTTGCGCGTCAGGGCCGCTCATCGTGCCGACCTTGAGTTGCTTGCCGTCGGCGTGCGCAAACGTTGCCGTGAACGAAAGAGCCGCGGCGCTCGCCACAGCAAGCAGATTTTTGATGACGATGCGGCGTTGCATGCAGTTCCCCATAAGCGGTTTGATTGGTAGGCGCGCATCGTCGCATGCGACGGCGGCGGCCTGAAACCAATCGTTTTTCACACGCTTATATCGGCGAACTGGAAAATGCTTATGCCCGCGACGCGTTCCGCCATGCGTCGCTTAATGCTCGACTCTGTCGACTGTGGCGTATGCGCGACAAATTTCAAAATCAATGCACCTGTCACATACCTTACTCAGCGTTCCCTTAAATTTCGGGCCATCGCACGACCTTACCCAAGAAGCAGGGCGTCGCGATCGCTCAATTTTTAATCGGAGAACGTTTTGAACAAAAAACTATTGACCGCCGCTACCCTCGCCGTTTTCGCCAGCGCAGCACACGCACAAAGCAGCGTCACGCTGTATGGCGTGATCGATGCCGGCATCAGCTATGTGAACAACTCGAAGACCGCCACCGGTCACGACAATCTCTTCAAGTACGACGACGGCGTTGCTCAAGGCAGCCGTTGGGGCCTGCGCGGCACCGAAGATCTGGGCAACGGCCTGAAGGCGATCTTCGTGCTCGAAAACGGCTTTAACAGCGGCAACGGCACGCTCGGCCAGGGCGGCGCGATGTTCGGCCGTCAGGCGTATGTGGGCCTGTCGCAGAACAATGTCGGCTCGCTGACGTTCGGCCGCCAGTACTCGTTCTCGACCGATTACCTCGGCGGCAATTACTCAACCGGCGGACAAACCGTTGCAGGCAACTACGCGTATCACATCAACGACGTGGACCAGCTTACGTCGAGCCGTATCAACAACGCGGTCAAGTTCAGCAGCGCGAATTTCGCGGGCCTCACGTTCGGCGCGATGTATGGCTTCTCGAACCAGGCGGGCGCATTCGCAGGCGCGCCGGCAACCGGCACGGCCGCAGCGCCGGTCGCGGGTTCGTCGCGGGCTTACAGCTTCGGCGTGAACTACGCGAACGGTCCGTTCGGCATCGGTGCGGCTTACACGGACATCCGTTATCCGGGCCAGTCGACGCCGTCGTTCTCGACGACGATTGCCAACGTCGCGACCGGCAACGTCCGCGATCTGCGCACGTTCGGCGTGGGCGGCCGTTATTCGATCGGCGCAGCCACGCTGTGGGCGTTGTACACGAACACGCGCTTCGAGCCGATTTCGGGCGGCACGACGACGTTCGCCGCGTATGAGGCAGGCGCGAAGTACGCGTTCACGCCGGCATTGACGGCAGGCGCGGGCTACACGTACATGCACCTGAGCAACGCGAATCGCGGTCACTGGAATCAGGTCGATCTGAGCGTCGACTACGCGCTGAGCAAGCGTACCGACGTGTATGCGCTGGGTATCTATCAGATCGCGGCGGGCCGCAACGGCACGCAGGATCTGCAAGCGCAGATCGGTTCGAGCACGAGCTACTTCAACACGTCGGGCACGGGCGCGGACAACCAGTTGGCGTTCCGGGTGGGCGTTCGCCACAAGTTCTAAAGCGGATTTGTACCGTGCGACGGGTTGTTGCTTCGCCGGTGTGAATGTGAAGAAACGCCCCTGTTTTCAGGGGCGTTTCTGTTTGCGACGTGTTTTTCAGCGCACCGAGCGCTGCGTCACACAGCCGGCTCGCGTCTTGCCGAGCGCTGCGGCAACAACACGATACACGCGATGATAAACGCAAGCAGAATGCCGGAGGCGTATAAGCGGCTGATGTGCAATCCGCCTTCCGCAACCGGCTTGTCGAGCAGATCGCCGAGCGTCGCGCCGAGCGGACGCGTGAGGATGAACGCGGCCCAGAAGAGCGCCGTGTGCGATACGCGCGACCAGAAATACAAGGCGGCCACGACGAGCAAGCCCGCGCCGAAGATCATCGCGCCATATTCGTAGCCGACACCGAGACCGCCGCGATCCTCGCCCGCGACCCAGTCGCCGAGAGCCGTGCCGAGTGTCTGCGAGAACAGGATCGTGATCCAGTAGAACCATTCCGCTTTTGCAGTGACGATGCTCTGCACGGAGACGGTTCCTTCCGAGCGATACCAGATTGCGAGGCTCGCGGCCAGCAATGCAACGACCAGCGCAACACCGCCTGGATAGCCGATGCCGAGCGACCTGTCCGCGAAATCGGCCATCGTGGTGCCAAGCGTCGTAGTCGCGATGATGGTCGCCCAATAGAGGAACGGACGAAAGTTGCGCGCCTTGATTTGCGCTGAAACGAGCGCGATAAAGAACACCAGAAAAATCGCCGAACCGATCAGGTAGCCGAGCTTCAGCGACATGGACACCCAGTCGCCACCCGTTTCGCCGAGCGTGGTCGCCGCGACCTTGATGATCCAGAAACCCAAGGTCACTTGCGGTACTTTGCTGACAGCCTCTTCGGTAAAGCTGGCGGCGTCGTCTTTCATAACTTGCTCCTTCCTGAGTAGCCTGAACGACCCGCCAATTTAACCTTCGGAGGTTAACGCTTGCTTAAGCGTCGAATAGTGCGTTGCATACATGCCGCATCGGCGCGCTTCAATAAAGCCCCGCGATCACCTTCTCCGGCATTTCCTTGTCGTATTGCGCGCCGTCGAAAGTACCGCCGCTCAAACGCCTATGCATATCTCCCGCGCTCGGCAAACTTGCGCGGTCCACCTGCTTTGCCGGGTCCCAAAGACTCGAGCGCACCAGCGCTTTCGAGCAATGAAAATACGCCGCCTCGACGTGCACGATAATCACTGTGCGCGGCAGTTTCCCGCGAACCTCGAAGCGCGCGAGCAAGTCGGGATCGACTGAAATCTCGGCGCGCCCGTTCACCCGCAACGTTTCGCCGACGCCCGGCACGAGAAACAGCAACGACACGCGCGGGTCGGCCACAATGTTTCTTAGGCTGTCGATGCGGTTATTGCCCGGCCTGTCCGGCAACGCCAACGTGCGCTCGTCGAGTATCTGAACGAATCCGGCAGCGTCGCCTTTCGGCGAGCAGTCCGCTCCGCCCTCACCGACAGAAGACAACACCGCGAACGGAGAAGCGCGTACGAACGCCTGATAGTCGCTATTCAGGCAATCAAGTTCTTTCCACAATGCGCGCTCGTGCGGCGCGCCGTAAATCTGTTCGAGCTGCTCGACGCTTTTAACGGTATGTGTCATGGCGGACGCTCTGCAAGAGAACAATCGGTAGAAATCGGAACATGCAGTATAGGCATTCGGCGCATGTCGGGTAAATCGCTTGCTGCTGTTCCGAGGTCGCGGGAATAAGAAAGCCAGTTCGCCGGTTTAACGATGCAGAGCGCGTCATATCGAACGCAAGCCGCTTTCGGACGATCCGCTCGCACATCGAGGAGCAAGCCATGAAAGACAGCCATGCACATCGCGCAACAGCCCGCGCGCTATTCGCCATTATTTCCGCCACTGCGCTGGTGGCCACGTCGACATGGGCACGCGCGCAGGCATCGCCCGACGCCGGCCATCCTCTCACGCGCGCCGAAGTCATGCACGAACTCGAAGAACTCGAGGCCGCCGGCTACACGCCGTCGCTCGGCGACGACAGTCAGTATCCATCCGGCATTCAGGAAGCCGAAAGAAAAGTGGCCGCGATGCACGCGGCTCAAAAAAGCGCGCAGATGGATCAAGATCCGGCAATGCAAGCCATGCCGATGCAGAAATAACCACTCACGCTCGACTCATACGCTACGGGAAATTCAACAACCGACGCCTCATTCCCCCAACTCGCGCGCGATGAAATCCACGAACGCGCGAATGCGGTTCGACATCTGATGCCGCTGCGAATACACGGCGAAGATGTCGGCGTTCGGCGTGTCATAACCGGGCAGCACGACCACGAGCGAGCCATCGGCCAGATACTGCTTGATGTCCCACTCCGCGCGCATCAGAATGCCGTGCCCCTCGAGCGCCCACTTCACCGCGATCTCGCCGTCGTTCGTGGTCAGCGTGCCCTTGATGCGGACGGCTTCCGTCTTCAGCGACGCGCCCTTGCCCGAACTCAAGCGCCACACGCCATAGGCTTCGTCGCCTTGGCGAATGCCGATGCAGTTATGCCGCGTTAGATCATGCGGCGTCATCGGCATGCCGTGCGACGCGATATACGAGGGCGCCGCGCACAGCAGGCGCCGGTTCGCCGCGAGGCGCCGCGCAATCACGCGCGTATCGGGCGGCTCGCCAAAGCGGATGCAGACGTCGAACGTATCGTCGGTGAGCGGCGGCGGCGTGACCGACAACTGAAGCTGCACCGACACCTGCGGATACTTCGCGACAAAGTGGGAGATTGCGGGCGCGACGTGGCTGCGGCCAAACCCAAGCGTCGCATTGACACGCAACAGTCCCTTCGGGCTCTTCTTCGCGGAACCGAGCAACTCGGCGAGCTCGTCGATTTCGTCGAGAATCCTGCGCGCATGCTGCAAATACAGCTCGCCTTCGGGCGTGAGCATCATCCGGCGCGTGGTGCGGTTGACGAGCGCGACGCCCGCGCGGCTCTCCATCTGCGTGAGCCGCTTGCTGACGGCCGCCGCCGTCAAGCCCAGCTCTCGCGCCGCCGCGCTCAGGCTGCCCGACGCCGCGAGCGTCGAGAAAAAGCTCAGATCGGCTGGCTGAACGGTATCGCGCATCGCTTCCACTTGTGAATTGAAGTTAAAGATGCTTTGAGTTTAGCACCGGTTTTTTCGTGCAGATGTCGATAGAGTCACTGCAACCAACCCAATCAATCAATCATTCGGAGACGCAGCATGAAGACCTATCGCATCGCGACCATTCCCGGCGACGGCATCGGCAAGGAGGTCGTACCGGCCGGCGCCGAGGTGCTCGAAGCGCTCGCCAGAACCACGCAGTCGTTTGCATTCGAGTTCGAAAATTTCGACTGGGGCGGCGACTATCACCGCAAGCATGGCGTGATGATGCCGGCGGACGGACTCGATGCGATCCGCGACAAGGACGCGATTCTGTTCGGTTCCGCAGGCGACCCGGACATTCCCGATCACATCACGCTGTGGGGTCTGCGTCTGAAAATCTGCCAGGGCTTCGACCAGTACGCGAACGTTCGCCCCACGCGCATCCTGCCCGGCATCGACGCGCCGTTAAAGCGCTGCAAGCCCGAGGACCTCAACTGGGTGATCGTGCGCGAAAACTCGGAAGGCGAATACTCCGGCGTGGGCGGCCGCGTTCACCAGGGTCATCCGATCGAAGCCGCGACGGACGTGTCGATCATGACCCGCGCCGGCGTCGAGCGCATCATGCGCTTCGCGTTCCGCCTCGCGCAGTCGCGTCCGCGCAAGCTGCTGACCGTCATCACGAAGAGCAACGCGCAACGTCACGCGATGGTGATGTGGGACGAAATCGCGCTGCAGGTCTCGAAGGAATTCCCCGATGTGACGTGGGACAAGGAACTGGTCGACGCGTCGACCGCGCGCATGATCAATCGCCCGGCGAGCCTCGACACGATTGTCGCGACGAACCTGCACGCCGACATTCTCAGCGACCTGGCCGCCGCGCTTGCCGGCAGCCTGGGCATTGCGCCGACCGGCAACATCGACCCCGAACGGCGCTTTCCGTCGATGTTCGAACCGATCCACGGCTCCGCGTTCGACATCATGGGCAAGGGTCTCGCGAATCCGGTCGGCACCTTCTGGTCGGTCGTGATGCTGCTCGAACATCTCGGCGAATTCGACGCGGCAAAGCGCGTGATGCAGGCCGTGGAAGCCGTGACCGCGGACAAGTCGCTGCACACGGGCGACCTCGGCGGCACGGCGACGACCGCGCAGGTGACGGCTGCGGTGTGCGCTTTCATCGAACGAGCCGCAAGGCCGGCGGCGAACGCGGCATAAGCCGTGTCAGCCACATAAACCCCCATCGCGCGACAGTTCGCGCCTCACGACGCGCACCCACGGACAACAGCCGCATTCGACGGCTGCCGCGCGCCTCGCACCCTGCTGCCTTCGCAGCAGGGCACCGCTCAAGCCTCCAAAGGAGGAGACAATGACGACCGACCTCGAAAGCCGGGTGTCCCGCAAGCTGATGCTGCGGATCATCCCGTTCGTAATGCTGCTGTATTTCGTGAGTTTTCTCGACCGCGTCAACGTGGGCTTCGCCGCGCTGACGATGAACAAGGCCATTGGCCTGTCGCCGACCGCGTTCGGATTCGGCGGCGGTCTCTTCTTTATCGGCTACTTCCTGTTCGAAGTTCCGTCGAACCTGATTCTTCACAAGGTCGGCGCGCGCCGCTGGATTGCCCGCGTGATGGTCTCGTGGGGCATCGTCTCGCTGGCCTCCGCGTTCGTCGTCGGGCCGAACAGTTTCTATGCATTGCGCTTTCTGCTCGGCGTGGCGGAAGCGGGCTTCTTTCCCGGCATCATCCTGTATCTGAGCTTGTGGTTTCCGACCCGTCAGCGCGCCGTGGCCGCCGCGTGGTTCATGGCGGCCGCGCCGATTTCCACCGCGATCGGCTCGCCGATTTCCGGCGCGATCATGAAGCTGCCGCCGATCGCCGGTCTCGCCGACTGGCAAATGCTCTATATCCTCGAAGCGCTGCCCGCGGTCGTACTCGGCTTCTTCGTGCTGAAGTATCTGACCGACACGCCGTCGAAAGCGCACTGGCTTGCGCCCGAAGAGCGCGAATGGCTGATCGCGAAACTGAAGACGGAAGCCGACGCGCGGCAGTCGCACGCGGGCCACACGGCCGGCGCGTTGAGTGCGCTGCGCGATCCGCGCGTTCTCGCACTGGCGCTGATTTACTTCGGCACGTCCGCGGGCTTGTACACGCTCGGCCTGTGGGCGCCGCTCATCATCAGGCAATACGGCTTCGGCTCGTTCGAGACGGGTCTGCTCGCGGGCATACCGAGCATCGTCGCGGTGATCGCGATGATTCTGTGGGCGAGGCACTCGGATCGCACCGAAGAACGCACATGGCACGTCGTCATTCCGTGCGCGCTGGCCTGTCTCGGCTTCGTGTTCGCAGGCAACGCGGCGACCGCGCTGATGATCGTGCTGGCGCTCGTGGTCGTGAACGTCGGCATCAGCGCGGCCAAGGCGCCGTTGTGGGCGATGCCGAGCATGTTCCTGTCGGGCGCGGGCGCGGCCGCGGGCATCGCGATGATCAACTCCATCGGCAACCTCGGCGGCTTCGTCGGTCCATTCGCGATCGGCTGGCTCAAGAACGTGACGGGCGGCTATTCGGCGGGGCTGTATGTGGTCGGCGCGACGCTGGCCGTATCGGCGGTCGTCACGCTGATGCTCAGCCGGCAATCCAGGCAGACGCCGGTCGCAGCGGGCGAGCGGCACGGTCACTGAAGCAACGCGCGTCGCGCATCATCTGGGAACAGGATTCTCCGTCGTGACATCCAACGCCGTATGCAACGCAACGTTGGCTCAACGGGAGAATCCGCATGAAACTGATCCGTCCACAATGGTTAGGCGCGCTCGCGCTCGTGAGTCTCGCTAGCTGGGCGCAAAGCGCCGGGCCGAGCGATCCGCAGATCGCGGCTATCGTCGTCACCGCGAACCAGGTCGACATCGACGCGGGCAAACTCGCCGAGTCGCGCTCGAAGTCGGGCGACGTCAAGGCGTTCGCGAAGCAGATGGTCACCGACCACAGCGCCGTCAATCAATCGGCGAGCGACCTCGTGCACAAACTCAACGTCACGCCCGAGGACAACGCGACGAGCCAAAGCCTCAAGCAAGGCGGCGATGCAAACCTCGCGGCGCTCAAGAAACTGAATGGCGCAGCATTCGATCGCGCGTATATCGATCATGAAGTGACCTACCATGAGAATGTTCTCGACGCGCTCGATAAGACGCTGATTCCGTCTGCGAAGAACGATGAGCTGAAAGCGCTGCTCGTGAAGGTCCGGCCCGCTTTCGTCGCGCATCTCGAACATGCGAAGCATGTGCAGGCGTCGCTGGAGAAAAGCAGTGGTTAAGCGGCGGCATGCGTCGGGCAAGAGCACGCGTGCGTGCGCCGCGCTGGTCTGTGCGATGCTCTTGGCCAGCTTCAGCGCATTACCGGCGAGCGCCGCGGCGCCGACAAGCCATGTCGTCACGATCGAGAACATGCAATTCAATCCGCCGAGCTTGACCGTGAAGCGAGGAGACCGCATCGTATGGATCAACAAGGATCTCTTTCCTCATACGGTGACCGGCAACACGCATGCATTCGATTCGCGCAGCATTGCCGCCAACGCGTCATGGTCTTACGCGCCCGCGAAGGCCGGCAGTTATCCGTACGGCTGCACTTTTCATCCGACGATGCACGGCGCGCTAACCGTTCAATGAGAGCCCGCACGCGATGACCGAGACAGCGAAACTGCCGTCCATGTCTGCCGCCGACCACGCCGACAACGCCGACGACGATCTTGCGATCGTCCGGCGCATCGTCGCGGGCGATCGCTCAGCGTTCGAGGTGCTGATGCGCCGCCATAACCGGCGCCTGTACCGGCTCGCGCGCGCGACGCTGCGTGACGACGCCGAAGCCGAAGACGCGCTTCAGGACGCGTATCTCCGCGCCTACCGTTCGCTCAGCCAGTTTCGCGGCGACGCCGCTTTGTCGACGTGGCTCTCGCGGCTCGTGCTGAACGAATGCTATGGCCGGCTGCGCCGCCATGCCCGCCGCGAGAACGTCGTGCCGATAGTCAGTTCCAACACCGCCGACATCGATATTGAAGCCATGCATCCGTCCGACTCCGAGCCGCCCGACAGCGCAGTAGCGCGCGCGGAAATGCGCGCGCTGATCGAGCGCAAGCTCGACGAATTGCCGGCATCGTTCCGCACGGTGTTCATTCTGCGATCGGTCGAAGAACTCAGTGTCGAGGAAACCGCGCAATGCCTGGAGATTGCCGAAGCCACCGTGCGCAGCCGGCATTTCCGCGCAAAGAGTCTGTTGCGCGAGTCGCTCGCGCGAGAGATCGACGTCGCCGGAAGCGAACTGTTCGGATTCGCCGGTGCGCGCTGCGACCGCATCGTCGCGAACGTGATGTCGCGAATCGGCAAACGCGACGGGACGGATCGAAGCGATTGAAGCCGTCAAAGCACTGCGCGCAACGACGACAACCCAGGCTACAACAGTCTGACATAACATCATGTCATGGCCGCTCCAACAATTGCGGCGTTGCTCCGGTCAAATTGGCTCACTATATTTCCATTCAAGCCTGTGCTGTTTGCCGCTTCGGCTCCGAGCCGCAGCGGCACATAGCGCCGACCTGGATGATGTCTTTTCGCTTCAACCGTATCGAGGAGAAGTCGTGATCAGCATGCCAAGGTTGCGCCCGTTTGCCATGACTCTGCTGTTGAGCGCCGTGAGCATGGCGCCCGCTCTCGCCGCGGGAAAAATCACTTTCGTGTCGCAAGGCGGCACGTATCAGGAGGCTCAGACCAAAGCCATCCTCGACCCGGCGGCGAAGGAGCTGGGCATCACCATCAATCAGGACAGCATTCCCGATGCGTGGCCGCAGATCAAGGCGCAGGCCGCGACCGGCAAGCCGATCTGGGACGTGGTGGACACGCCGACCTCGAACTGTCTGCGAGGCGGACGCGAAGGGCTGCTGGAAAAGCTCGACTTCGCGAAGCTTCCGAACGCCGCGGCGATGCCGGAAAAGTACCGCACGCCCTACTCGGTCGCGTACGAGTTCTATTCGACCGTGATCGGCTACAACAAGAAGACGCTGAAGAAGACGCCGCAAAGCTGGGCCGACTTCTGGAACGTGAAAGCCTTCCCCGGCACGCGTGCCTTGCGTAACGATCCGCAAACGGTATTGGAAGCCGCGCTGCTCGCCGACGGCGTGTCGCGCGACAAGCTCTATCCGCTCGACGTCGATCGCGCCTTCAAGAAGTTGCAGCAGATCAAGCCCGACATCACGGTGTGGTGGACTTCCGGTGGCCAGTCCGCGCAATTGCTGCATGACGGCGAAGTCGACATGACGATGATCTGGAACGGCCGCGCAAGCGCCGTGCGCAAGGACAACCCCGACGTCGATTTCACTTTCAACGACGGCATTCTGCAAAACACGCAGCTATGCGTGCTGAAGAACGCGCCGAATCTGAACGACGCTATGCGCTTCCTGAACACCGCGGTCTCGCCCGAGTTGCAAGCGAATCTGCCGCTTTATATCGACTACGGTCCGGGCAATCCGGCTGCGTTCAAGACCGGCAAGATCGCGGCCAAGCGCGCAAGCGAGTTGCCGAGCTCGCCCGAGAATGCCGCGAAGCAGGCATTGATGTCCGAAGACTGGTGGGCATCCGATGCAGGCATTCAGGCGAAAGCGCGCTGGCTCAAGTTCATGCAATAACGGGCGGCGTTCGCACTGCCATTCACGCGCCCGCGGGACCACGGTTCATCGCGGGCGTTCTGTTTTCTGGTTTGCGTTGTGCCGCGCGCAGGGCGATGCGGCGCGCGGTCTTCATCCATCCAACGTGATCGACTATCTGATTCTTGGCGGCGGATCGGCCGGCTGCGTGCTTGCCGCGCGGCTCTCCGAAGATGCGAGCAACAACGTGTGTCTCGTCGAGGCGGGCCGCGACATCTCGCAAGCGACCATGCCCGCCGACATCCGCAGCCGCTATCCTGGCCGCGCGTATCTCGACACCGCGAACCTCTGGCGGCAACTGAAAGCGCGCATGAGCGCGCCCGCCGCGCTGCGCCGCTATGAACAGGCGCGGCTTCTCGGCGGCGGCTCGGCGATCAATGCGCTAATGGCCAATCGCGGCTCGCCCGCCGATTACGACGAATGGCAAACACTCGGCGCACAAGGCTGGAACTGGCAAGCGTGTCTGCCCTACTTCCGCAAGCTCGAAACCGATTGCGACTTCAACGGGCCGGACGATAGCGGCCTGCATGGCGCGCATGGCCCGCTGCGTATCCAGCGAACCGGACCGCAACGCATCTCCCCATTCGTAAAGGCCGTGCTCAATACGTTGAAGCACGACTATCCGCTGCACGCGGATCAGAATGGTCTCTGGCAAGACGGCACTTTCATCGGCTCGATTGCGGTGAGCGCCCAGGGCGAGCGCATTCCCACATCCGTTTGTTATCTCGACGACGCGGTGCGGGCGCGGCCCAACCTCACGATTCGCACGAACGAGATCGCAGAGCGCGTTCTGTTCGACGCAAAGCGTGCAATCGGCGCGCGCGTGATGCGGCCCGACGGCACGCACGATGACTTGCGGGCGCGCTGCGTGATCGTCTGCTCAGGGGCGATCCACTCGCCCGCGCTGCTGCTGAGAAGCGGCATTGGCCCCGCGAATGAACTTGCCGCGCTCGGCATCGACGTGCTCGCGGATCGCCAGGGCGTGGGCCGCAATCTGATGGAGCACCCGTCTATCGCGGTGTCCGCGTTTCTGCCTCGCGCGGCGCGCACGCCGTTTCCCGACGAGCATCACGAGCAGGCCATCGTGCGCTTTTCGTCGGGCCTGGCCGGCACGGTGCCGGGCGACATGCACGGCGCGATACTGTCGCGCTCGGGCTGGCATTCGGTCGGCTATCGTCTCGGCACGATGTTCTTCTGGGTCAACAAATCGTATTCGCGCGGACGTCTCACACTCAAATCCGCTAGCGCATTGGATGAACCCAACGTCGATTTTGCAATGCTCTCCGACGCGCGCGATCTCGAACGGCTAAAGCTCGCGCTGCGCTTCGGCGCAAAGACACTCGCCGCACCGGCGATGGCCGCGCATCGCGGCACGGTGTTTCCGTCGAGCTATTCGCCGCGCGTCGCGGCCGTCGCGGTGCCTGGCGCATGGAACGGGCTGCAGCGCGGTGCGCTCGCCGCGCTGCTGGACATCGCGGGGCCGTTGCGGGCAGCACTGGTGCGCCGCGTCATCACGCAAGGCGCGACAACACTCGACGAACTGCTCGCCGACGATGCCGCGCTCACGCAGTTCGTCACACGTTCGGTGGGCGGTACGTGGCACCCGTCGGGCACCTGCCGCATGGGCGCCGCCGACGACCCGCTCGCGGTCACCGATGCGCGCGGCGCCGTGTATGGCGTCGAAGGGCTGCATGTGTGCGATGCGTCGTTGATGCCGTCGATTCCATGCGCGAATACGAATGTGCCGACCATCATGATCGCGGAGCGCATTGCGGATCTGCTGCGTGGGCGTTCGAGCACGGCTTAATCGTGCCCTGATCGCAGCCTACTCGCCGTACCCAACAATACCCTTCACTTCGAGAAACGCTTCGAGTCCCCACTCGCCGTATTCGCGTCCGTTGCCTGACTGCTTGTAGCCGCCGAACGGCGAGCCCGCGTCCCAGGCCGGATAGTTCAGATACACGCTGCCCGCGCGCAAGCGCAATGCAACCCGCCTCGCGCGCGCCTGATCCGCGGATTGAACATACGCTGCGAGTCCAAACGGTGTGTCGTTGGCAATGGCGATCGCGTCTTCTTCGTCGCGATACGGCATGATCGCGAGCACCGGGCCGAAGATTTCTTCGCGCGCGATCGTCATCGACGGAGCGACGTTTGCGAATACCGTGGGCCGCACGTAATAGCCGCGCGTCAAACCGTCGGGACGTCCTGGCCCGCCCGCCGCGAGCAGCGCGCCTTCCTCGATGCCCATTTCGATCAGCCGTTGCACGCGTGCGTATTGCACGTCGCTAACGACCGGGCCCATCGTCGTTTCGTCGTCGTCCGCGGGACCGATGCGGTGCGCGGCCGCCGCGCGCTGTGCAATCGCGACCGCCTCGTCGTGCCGCGCTGCCGGCACCAGCATGCGCGTCGGCGCATTGCACGACTGCCCGCTGTTGCTGAAGCACGAGTTCACGCCCGACGTGACCGCGGCTTCCAGGTCCACGTCGTCGAGAAGAATGTTGGCCGACTTGCCGCCCAGTTCCTGATGCACGCGCTTGACGGTCGGCGCGGCCAGCTTTGCGATTTCCACGCCCGCGCGCGTCGATCCGGTGAACGACACCATGTCGACATCCGGATGACTGCATAGCGCGGCGCCGACAGTCGGGCCGTCGCCGTTCAACAGATTGAACACGCCTGGCGGCACGCCCGCCGCGTCGAGAATTTCAGCGAACAGCACAGCGTTCAGCGGAGACACCTCGCTCGGCTTGAGCACCATCGTGCAGCCGGCGGCAATCGCGGGCGCGACCTTTGCAGACAATCTGATTGATCGGCCAGTTCCACGGCGTAATCAGCGCGACCACGCCGACGGGCTCATGATTGACGAGCGTCGTGCCCTTCTTGCGCTGCCACGCGAAGCTCTCGCAGGTACGCAGCAGTTCTTCCAGATGACGCTTGCCGAGCGCGGCCTGCCACGCATGCGAGAGCTTTTTCGGCGCGCCGATCTCACGCGAGATCACAGCGGCCATCTCGTCGTAGCGCGCGATGTAGGCGTCGAGTATGCGGCGGATCAGCGCGATGCGTTCAGCCGGCTGCGTCAGCGAGAACGACGCGAACGCGCGTCTCGCCGCGGCGACCGCGCGCTCGACATCTTCGGCATTGCCCAGCGCGATCTCGGCGAACGCTTCTTCGGTGCAGGGATCGACCACGGCAAGGCGCGTGTTGCCGGACGGCGCAACCCATGCGCCGTCGATATAAAACTTCAGTGCATTCGACATCCGCTTCCCAGTCAGAGGAAATGAAAAGGCATCACGCCCGCGCGCCGGCCGAACGCCGGCTCACGACGACGATCATCACGAGACACAAGGTCAACGCAGTGAGCATGGTGCTGATCGCGGCGATGGTCGGATCGATCTCGTCGCGCAGCGTGACGAACATGCGGCGCGTGAGTGTCTGATTCGCGCCGCCCGATATGAAGAGCGCGACCACGGTTTCATCGAGCGCCTGAATGAACACGAACACCGCGCCGGAAATCACGCTCGCCTTGATCTGCGGCAGCGTCACCGTGAGAAAGCTGCGCAGCCGATTCATGCCGAGACTGCGCGCGACCATTTCCTGCGTGCGGTCGAACGTGCGCAAATCCGCGCCGACGGAAATCAGCACGTACGGCAGCCCGAGCATCGTATCCGCGACGATCAGTCCGCCGAGCGTATTCACGTAACCCGCCTGCGTGAACACGAAGAACACGCCCACCGCGACGATGATGATCGGCACCATCAGCGGCAACATCAGCAGCGTGCGCAGATAGCGCATCGACCAATGCGTGCCGTGCTGGATCGCGTAGGCCGCGGCAACGCCGAGCGGCGTCGCGACGAGCGCGGCGCAAACGGATGCCGTCAGCGTCACGCGAGCGGCGTCGATCCATGCGGGGTTGTCGAAGAACGCGTGATACCAGCGCAACGAGTACGCGGGCGGCGGGAACGTCATGAAGCGCGTGTCGGAGAACGATAGCGGCACGACGATCAGCACCGGCAGCATCAGGAACACGAGGATCAGCACGACGAACGCGCCGAGCACCACTCTGCCTAACGGAATCCTGTTCATTTCGCGCCCAGGGTCTTTTCAAGTGGAATCACGCGGCTCGCGGCATAGAAGATCGCGAACACGCAAACCAGCAGCACGACGCTGACCGCGCTCGCCGCTCCCCAACTGTTGTAGATCTCCACGTTGCGGCTCACCACCATCGACACCATGATCGACTTGCCGCCGCCCATCAGTTCGGGCGTGATGTAAAAACCGAGGCACAGCACGAAGACGAGCGTGACGCCCGCGACGACGCCGCTCATCGACAGCGGCAGAAACACGCGCCAGAAAACATGCAGCGGCGAGCCGCCGAGGCTCGCGCCGGCCTGCGAGAGGTTCGCTGGAATCTTCTGCATGGCCGAATAAAGCGGCAGCACCATGAACGGCAACAGAATATGCACCATCGCGAGGATCGTGCCGAACTGGTTGTAGGCGAGTTGTATCGGCCGATCCACGAGGCCCATTTCGAGCAGCGCCTTGTTGATGAGCCCGGTGCGCTGCAACAGCACGAGCCATGCGTACGTGCGCACGAGCACGCTGGTCCAGAACGGCAATATGACCATGCCGAGTATCAGCGCGCTCCATCGCGGCGACACGGAGGCCGCGAAATATGCAACGGGATAACCGAGCAGCAGCGTCACGCCGGTCACGATCGCGCTGAGCCTGAACGTGAGCAGGAACGTATCCAGATAGGTGCCGGTGAAGATGCGCCGATAGTTGACGAGCGTGAAGCCGCCGTCATGCCAGATGGACTGCCACGAGAGCCACGCGAGCGGCACCACCAGCAGCACGACGACGACGAAAAGCGCGGGCGCGAGCAACAGCAGCATCGCGCGGTCCTCGCGTTGCCGATGGCGCTCCGACGGGTCCATCGCGGTCGTCTGCATCAAGCTGGGTCCCTGAAAAATCCGTTTGGCTGTCGTCATCATGCACCCACGGCGTCAAGAAACTGATACCACGCGGCGACGACGCGAACGCCCGGCGCGCGCAGCGAATGAAACGGCACGGGCCGCAAGCCTTGCTGGCCGAGCAACGCGAGCTCAGGCGTTTCGCCGAGCGCGAGCGCCGCGGCATGCTGGCCGAGCAGGCTCGCCATCGCGACACCTGCTCCGTTATACCCGAGACAAAACGTCGTGACGTCGTCGCTTCGGCCAACATGCGGCAGCGAGTTGAAGGTCATGCCGACATAGCCCGACCATTGGTACTCGATCTGCACGTCCGCGAGATCGGGAAACAGCGCGACCATCGCTCGGCGCAGCGCGTCGAAACCGGTGGACTGCCCTTCCTTGCCGAACGCATCGCGTCCGCCGAACAGCATGCGGCCGTCAACCTTGCGAAACCACTTCATCATGCGACGCGTTTCCGTATAGCTGCGGCGCTGCACCATCAGGCGCGCGTCGAGTTCCGCGGGCAGACGCTCCGTTGCGATCATCGCGCTGCGAAACGGCACGAGCTCGCGTTGATAGGCGGCGGTCGCAGCCGTGAGGTCGGAATAGGCATTCGTCGCGACGATCACTTGCTTCGCGCGCACCGTGCCGTGAGGCGTGCGCAGCACGGCGCCGCCGGAGCCACCCACGCCGCGCTCTGCACGCGTCATCTCGACGATCGGCGTTGCTTCGTAAATCGGCACGCCGCGCGCGGTCAGTCCGCGCGCGATGCCGTACACGTATTCGAGCGGCAGGATCGTGCCGGCATCGGCGCTCAATACGCCGCCGACAAACTCCGCCGATCCCGTCTCGCGAGTTATTTCCGCGGCCGATTGCACGGTCATCGACGTATCGCCCAGTTGCGTGCGCACCCAGTCCGCTTCCGCGCGAATCGCTTCGAACGCTCGCTCGGTGTGCGCGCAACGCAGGCTGCCCGTATGCTCGAAACGCGCGCGCTCGAGCCTGAATTCGTCGACGAACGATTCGACCACGCGCACGCCTTCGTGCGCGAGCCGGTGCATGCGCTTGGCGGTATCGAGTCCATGCAGCTTGTCGATCTGCGGAAACGACAAGCGGAATTTCGACGACACCACGCCGCCATTGCGCCCACTCGCGCCCCAACCCACCGGGTTCGCATCGAACACCGCGCAGTCGACGCCGCGTTTTTGCAGCGCATACGCGGCGGCGAGGCCCGAGTAGCCCGCGCCGATCACGGCCACATCGACGATGAGATCGCGAGCGAGCGGCGCGCCCGTGCTGACGGGCGCCTGCTTTTCGGCAGTGCGCGCCGCCATCGCGCGCCATAACGAATCGGGCTGCGGGCGTTGCGAGGCGTTGTGAATCGCGGGCGCGAGCATGACTTTAAGCGGCGCGCGCTTCGGCTTCGACCGCGTCGGCGAGCGCGCCGAGCGTCGCGAATTTGAAGGTCGGCGTCGTGACGGCTTCCGGAACCGGCGTCGCGCCGAAACCCTTCATGCCCTGACGGCGCTCGATCCAGCAGGTCGCGTAACCGAGCTTCGTCGCGATGCCGATGTCGTGATACTGGCTCTGCGCGGTGTGCAGGATTTCATCGAACTTGAAGCCGAACGCGGCCTGACGTCCGCGGTTATAGGCGAAGAATTGCGGGTCCGGCTTCGCGACGCCGGTTTCGTCGCAGCACACGGTGTCGTCGAACGGATCGCCGAGCGTGTGCGCATACGCCGACAACGCGACGCGGTCCGCGTTCGTCATCGCAACGAGCCGGTAGTGTTTGCGCAGGCGCTTCAAGGCTTCCACCGAATCTTCGAACGCGGGCCATTCGAGCACGTCGCGCTGGAATGCGGCGGCGGATTGCGCGTCGTCGGGCAGGCCGAGTTCCTTCGCGAGATACAGATAGACGTTCGCCATCTCGTGACTGGAGCGCCCCGGATATTGCGCGCGTCCGCGCATATACGGTTCGAAGATCTGATCGTCGGTGAGGTCTTTCGCCGCCGCGCCGCCCAGGCGCCGCACGGACGCGAGCACGCCCTGTTCGAAGTTGATCAGCGTGCCGACGACATCGAACGTCAGGACCTTGAAATCGGTGAGCTTCATTGCATCATCCTTTGCGGGTTGTGAGGGTTGCGTGAATTGCGCAAGAGGTAAGCCCGGGCGGGCGCGAGAAGAATCAGGCGGGCACGACGATGGTGTCCTGCGGATCGAGCAACACCGTCATGGGCTCGCCCGGCGATGGAATGCGGCGTCGCGCGTCGTGATTGCCGGGTTGGCGCAAGCTGATCGAGGTGCCGTCGGCGAGCGCGGCGAACACGCGCAAACTCTCGCCCTGATACAGCACTTCGGTCACGCGGCACGACAGCCGGTTCGCGCCTTCGGCGGAACCGCCGTCGATCACGAGCTTTTCGGTTTGCACGGCGAGCAGCAGACGCTCGCCGCGCGGCAACGGATGCGCGGTCCGCAGCAGCGCGTCGCCGAGCCGCACGGCGTCGTCGCCGGCGCGGCTCACGTCGAGCAGCGTCGCCTCGCCGATGAAGCTCGCGACGAACGCATCGCAAGGCCGGTCGTACAGACGCTCCGGCGTATCGATCTGCACGAGCTTGCCGTTCTTCAGCACCGCGACGCGGTCGCTCATGGTGAGCGCCTCGCGCTGATCGTGCGTCACGTAGACGATCGTCGCGCCGAGCTTGCGGTGCAAACGCCGCAGCTCGATCTGCATGGTCTCGCGCAATTGCTTGTCGAGCGCGGAGAGCGGTTCGTCCATCAGGATGAGTTGCGGCTCGAACACCATCGCTCTGGCGAGCGCGACGCGCTGACGCTGGCCGCCCGAAAGCTGGCTAATGTTGCGCGCCTCGAAGCCGCTCAGTTCGACCATCGCGAGTGCGTCGGCCACTTTCTTCGCCCAGCCCGCTTTCGGCTCGCGGCGCGCGCGCAGCGGGAACGCCACGTTCTCGCCGACCGTCATGTGCGGAAACAGCGCGTAGTTCTGGAACACGATGCCGATATTGCGTTTATGCGGCGGCGCAAATGTAATGTCATTCTCGCCGACCCAGACCGCGCCCGAACTCGGCTGAACAAAGCCGCCGAGGATGCCGAGCAGCGTCGTCTTGCCCGAGCCCGACGGCCCCAGCAGCGACACGAACTCGCCGGGCGCGATGTCGAGCGAAACGTCGTCCAGCGCGACCACCGGACCATAGCGCTTGCCTGCCGACCGGATCGAGACTCCTGTTTTCGCTCGTGCGTCCATTGCGTTTTTTCTCGCTAAAGGGGCTGCGTTAGGGAAAATATAGGTGGCAAACTTTTTGGCGGCAATTCCCAAATTGTTGGATCGGGCATAACATGAAGTCATGCCGAATCTACGCAAAAAATTGCCGAGCGCGAATGCGCTGTTCGTCTTCGAAGCCGCCGCGCGCTGCGGCAACTTCACGCGCGCCGCGCAGGAACTCTATGTGAGCCAACCCGCCGTGAGCCGCATGCTCGCGCGCATGGAAGACCACATCGGAGTGCGCCTTTTCGAGCGCGTGCGCGGCGGCATCGAGTTGACGGAGAACGGGCGCATTCTCTATCGCAAGATCTCCGAAGGATTCAACGGCATAGAGAGCGCGATACGCGAGATCGAGGCGCGCGCCACGGGCGTCGAGTCGGTCACGCTGTCGGTGTCGACCGGCTTTACGACGCATTGGCTGATGCCGCGCATGAGTCGCCTGAACCAGGCGTTTCCGTCGATTGATCTGAGGTTTCAGCTCATTTCGGGGCGCATCGGCGGGCCGCTGGTCGACGTCGATCTCGGCATGCGCTTTCTGCACGCCGACGAAATCGACGACAACAGCGTGCTCGTCATGCCCGAAACGCTGATGCCCGTTTGCAACCCGCGCTACCAGGAAACGGCGCAAACGGAGGCGGGCCGCGAGCATGGCGATACGGTCATCGTGATGGACGACGAGGAGCGCGGCTGGCATCACCGCTTTGGCGCGTTCGAGCAGCATGGGCGGCGCGTTGCGGGCATGCTCAGCTTCAACGACTACGCGATCGTCGTGCAGGCCGCGCTGCTCGGCCAGGGCATCGCGCTTGGCTGGTTGAACGTGGTGTCGCACTGGCTATCGCAGCGCGCGCTGGTCCCCGCCGAGGAGCAGATCATCGTGACGAGTCGGCGCTGCTGCCTGGTGTCGCCGGCGAACCGGCCATTGCGGCCGATTGTTGCGGATGTCCGCGACTGGATCGTCGAGGAGATGCGTGCCGATTTGCGCACGTTGGAGAGTGCGTATCCGCAGTTGGGGTTGCGTGGGGCGTTGAAGGAGTGCGGCGTGACTATCGGCTGAGGGCCGCTCGTTCAAAGTCCCTGTTTCATCGTATTGAGCGTGGAGCCGAAAGACTGATGCGTGTTGACCGCATTGATGATATCCGCGAGGAACCACGGGAGAATCAATTGAGTATTGGGATCGGTCACGCCGACGCTTAGTACGGGCGGCTTCGGTTTGGACTTAGACGCGTGCTGATCGGTGCGCGCGGTGGGCGTGGTGGAGGTTGCGGCAGTGGGTGGAACCTGTCGCGTGTCTCGTTCAGCGGACGGCGGCCATGTCGATGAACAGCCGGCCGCGAAGATCGCAGTGATAGCCACAGTAGCGCTGACGTAAAACCGCTTCATGATGTGAACTCCCGCTATATTGCTTCGACAGAAACGGCAGGTGCGAAGTTCGTCGGAAGGCGTTGCAGCGCTCTGGGCCGGGCCTTTTCCGAACCAAGCCAGCATCTCGCGCAAGCCCTGCGCACGCGAACTCTGGTACGCTGCGCCCTTTGCAACAGCTTGCATTCGACTCGATGGAAACTCCTTTCAACGATCGCGGCGTGTCGGTCACCCGCAATGCGCTTTCATCCGCCGGCCAGGTTTTCCCGCTGCGCGACATCGTCAGCGTGAAGGTCGTCACCGTGCAGAAGAACAAGGTATTGCCCATTACGATTTCGGTCGTGGGGCTCGTCGGCGCAATTGTCGGCGGCGTGCTTCGCGCGCCGGTGGGAATCGTGTGCGGCGTGATGCTGGCGGTCGTCGGCTGGCTCACGTGGGCGACGCAGGATGTCACGCACCGTCTGATGGTGCAAACGGCCAATGGCGAACGCGAGGCGCTGTCGAGCGTCGATCGCGACTTCGTCGAGCGCGTCGGCGCGGCCGTGAACGAAGCCAAGGGCGCAGCCGCTTCGGCTTCCGCCACGCAGAAAGTTTGAGTAAGCCGATGTTGAGCCCGCGCTCGCGGGCTTGTTAAAGCGGCCGACAGCATAGGTAGATGTGCGCGTCGGCGTCACGCTAAACGCAAATCGCCGCGGCATCGAGCCGCGCTTCCCTTCACACATCTTTGCAAGTGCTCGCCGGTGCCCGGTTAGAGTCGCCGCTCCTGTTATCGCGCGTTCACTTTCGCAGGCCTCGCGATGCGTCGCTCTCTGTGCGTAGCAGCCGCATGCATCGCCTTCGCAAGGGACCGCCTTTTTGCGAGCGTGTCTAATGTCCCTGCTTACTGTCACTGGTTATGCCGCGCGCCGGCATCCGCATTTGCATCTTCGTCTGCATCGTCATTGGCGCCGCTTGACGGCCGCCGCGCTGTTCGCGACCGGCGCGCTCACCGCGCTCAGCGGCTGCTCGACCACTTTCCCGACGCCCACGCCGCCCGCTTCCAGCGTTTCGCTGATCAACGGCGGCAAGGACGGCGTGCTGATTCCGCTGCACGTCGAACGTGCCGATGAAGACCACGCGCGTCTCGGCCTGCCCGTTCAACTCGACGGCAAACCGGTCTACGTCGCGCTCGATACGGGCACGCAAGGCGTGCGTGTGTTGAAGTCGGTGCTGCCCGGTTCGGACTATCCGAGCGCCGCGCCGGCGAGCACGCTGCTGCTCGCGAACGGCGCGCAAATTTCGGGCGCCACGGTGAAAGTGCCGATGAGCGTCGCGGGATCGAACGCAGTAAAGGTCGACGCGCAGGCGGTGGACGCCGTCAGTTGCCAGGCCAACGCCAAACGCTGCGTCGCGATGGACGGCTACACCGGCGAATTCGGCTGGGCCTTCTCCGGCCTCTTCGGCGTGGGCGCCGCGCAACCGGACGACACCTGTTGCACGCAACCGCTGCGCGCGCTCGTCGGCCACATCGGCGAACGCTATGTGGTGCATGCCAGTTTCGCGAAACCGTACTTGCTGCTGAGCCCGTCGAGCGCGATCACGAAGGACTACACGATGGTGCCGATGACGGTATCGAAGGACGGCGCGTTGCAGTGGCCGCGAGGCTGCGTCAATGTCGGCGACAAGACGACGTTTTGCGCGCCGCTGGTGTTTGCCACGGCAACCACTGGCATGATCCGCGTCGAAACCGATACCGCGCCGAACTGGACCGGCGACGACAGCCCTGGCAAGGTGCTCATTCAAGGCAACTACAACGCGGCGATTGGTTCGGGCAAGTGGGTGCATCGCTACGACGACGCGCAAGTCACCATCGTCAAGGCGCAACCGGGGGCAAACCGCATCGTGATCGGTCTGATGGGCATGCAGAACATCGACGTGCTGTTCGATTTTCCGCACGCTCAGTTGGGGCTTTATGCGCGGGATACGGTTGAGAAGTTGACGCCTTGAGGGTGGTGTTTTAAGTAAAAGAAAGGCCGTGCGTCGGTGGATGTGGTGGGTTGTTATTCACCGACGTAATGCCAAGAGCTCATTCCCATAGCGCCGGCAACGTAGCGCCGTACAGGAGCAACCTGCGGTGAATGATTTCCGTGAACGCAATGAATACGGTTTCAAGACGAGCGAAAACCAAGAGTGGTTCGAGGTGCATTCGAGCGCTGTGACGAATACGAATCCCGGTTCGATGGTGTATGTGAATATCGATACAACTCCGATTTGCCCGAACATGACGGATAGAGAATTCCGTCAAACGATTCTCTCTCTAAGAGATGATGCCCTGGAAGTGATTCAACAACGGCGAAACGAGCTTGCCGTATGGAGCCCTTCCGCACAGGAGCGAGTACGAGCATGGTTTGGCTCGGCCGATGACGCCATACGCCAAAAGCTGATTACTGGATTGACTGCCCTTGCACGAGTGATGACCGGGCTGACTGCAACGAATTTCGTACGTCCAGATCCAGACAGAGACCGAGCGGTCGGTTGCACGCCCAATACAAAAAATCTCGGGGAGGTTGCGCACGTTTGCCGTCCGGATACGGCCACTCACACAATCGCTATCGATACGAACTTCTGCCAATTACCGCAGAAATCGGCCGGCAAGCTTTCGTCGATGCAACTGACACTAGTACACGAATGCACCCATTTCGTAGATACCTTCGGCACGCTTGATTATCCTAACGCTTATGGACGCACGGCTTGCACCTGGTTCGCCCGCGATCACTCCAATCTTGCGATAAACAACGCGGACAGTATTGCGTGGTACGTGTTGGCACACGACGAATAACGGTACACATATGAAATCCATCTTATATGCAGCAGGCTTCGCACTAGCGGTGGTGTCGTTGCAAGCGCAAGCTTGCAAGATCTTTCTCCAGGACAACATAGAATTTCCGCGCAACTCCGCCGCTGTCAGTAATATTGATCGTCTGGCATTGACTCGCCATTATTTAACCGCGAGGGAGTGGACGACAGAAGGCACGTCGGTGGAAGTCGAGGCGACAGCGTTTGACTCGGAAACGAATCCAAGAGAGCTTGCCGCGTCCAGGCGGAAAAACATCACAGCATTCCTGATGCAGTTGGGACTCAGCAAGGACGATATGTTCGTTAGCGAGCGAGTCATAAAACTCAATAAGGGAAGAATTGATCCAGACGATAAATGGCAGATTGGGGTTAATTTTGTTCCCAAGTGCCCACCGTCGGGCTGCGAGAACCTCTGCAACACCCCGAAACTTAAAGGCGTCGCAAGCTATGCGATTACGGCTAATACACCGGGACCAGCGCCGGGCAGCCTTAGCTTTACGTGCGGGGACAAACGCGAGCCTGCGAACGGCCGTATTCTCCGAAGCGAGTCGTGGATACCGCACACAGAAGAAAAGGAGCTTACGTTAGTAGGAGACGTTGGATTCGGCAAACGCGGGCCACTTGCGGGGATATGTTACCGCGTCACGACCAGCGCACGCGAATACATCGGAATGACGGACGAGCAAGGCCGCACCGCGCGTATGCAGTTACTGGGCCCGGAGTACACCACGATCGAAATGAAGGTTGACCCGGATCGGTATGGCGTGTCGGGCGGCTATTGATCCGCTAGCCCCGCTTCCGCGGGGCTTTAACAGCCGAACATGAAAGTACTACATCCAGCCTTCGCTGCGATTGTGGTAGGTGCTCTGTGCATCGCCCAATCTTGTGCTTGCCATCAAGCGGGAGAAAGGGCCAGGTTTCACCGTTCGATCTAACGATGCACCCGAAAAATCTCAATGACAACGCTAGCTCCGGCCATAGAATCGCTGACGCAACCGTATAAGCCGCCCTTCGCCCGGCCTCCTTCTCTGCCGCACGCGCAACCCACAACCCGCGCCCAACCCAAATCCCCTCACCCCAAACTAAGCGGATTCACCCGCCATATCTCCCGAGCATACTCAGCGATCGTCCGATCCGACGAAAACTGCCCCATGCCCGCGACATTCTCAATCGCGCTTTCCGTCCACGCGCGCTTGTCGACGAAACGCGCGTCCACTTCGTTTTGCGCCTTCGCGAACGCGGCGAAATCGGCGAGCACCATGTAGTGATCGCCCCAATCCACCAGCGTGTGGAAAATATCGGAGAAACGCAGCGGGTCGTCGGGTGAGAAGTAGCCGCCGCGAATCTGGTCGAGCGCCATGCGCAATTCGGCGTTCTGCTCGTACACTTCGCGCGGACGGTAGCCGCTCGCGCGCAGATCGTCCACCTCGTCCGCGGTATGGCCGAAGATGAAAATATTCTCGCGGCCCACCGCGTCGCAGATTTCGATGTTCGCGCCGTCCATCGTGCCGATCGTCAATGCCCCGTTGAGCGCGAGCTTCATGTTGCCGGTGCCCGATGCTTCCGTGCCGGCCATCGAAATCTGCTCGGACAAATCGGCGGCCGGAATGATCAGTTCCGCCACGCTCACGCCGTAGTTCGGCACGAACACCACCTTGAGACGGTCGCCAATCAGCGGATCGTGATTGACCTTCTGACTCACATCGCCGATCAGTTTGATGATCGTCTTCGCCATCCGGTAAGCGGACGCAGCCTTGCCCGCGAACATCACCACGCGCGGCACCCAGTCGCGTTCCGGGTTCGCGCGAATCTGGTTGTAGCGCACGATCACATGCAGCACGTTCAGCAATTGCCGCTTGTATTCGTGGATGCGCTTCACCTGCAGATCGAACAGCGCGTCGGGATTGAAATGCAGCTTCGTATGATGCGCGAGCCGCTGCACGAGCCGCAACTTGTTCTGCCGCTTGGCCTCGCGAAATGCTTCGATGAACTCACTATCGCTACGCAGTTCGCGCAATTGCGCGAGTTCGAACAGATTGCCGCGCCAATGCGTGCCGATCTTCTGATCGATCAGCGACGACAGCGACGGACTCGCCTGCGATAACCAGCGCCGCGGCGTAATGCCGTTCGTCACATTCGTGAAGCGGTCTGGATAAATGCGCGCGAAGTCGGCGAAGATGTCGCGCGTCATCAGTTGCGAATGCAGCTTCGACACGCCGTTCACCTTGTGGCTCGCGACGATCGCCAGATACGCCATGCGCACGCGCCGCTGTCCGTATTCATCGACAAGAGAAATGCGGCGGATCATCTCCGCGTCGTGACCCGACTGCTCGCTCACATGCTTGAGAAAACCGGCATTGATCTCGAAGATGATCTCGAGATGCCGCGGCAACAAACGCGACAGCATTTCGACGTCCCACGTTTCGAGCGCCTCGGGCATCAACGTGTGATTCGTGTACGAGAAAATTTGCGTGACGTGTTTCCACGCCTTGTCCCACGGCAGATGATGCACGTCCACGAGCAAGCGCATCAGTTCGGGAATCGCCAGCACCGGGTGCGTATCGTTCAGATGCACCGCGACCTTTTCGGAAAAGCGCCCGAACGTGCTGTGCGTGCGCTGATAGCGGCGGATCAAATCCTGCATGGTCGCCGAAACGAAGAAGTACTCCTGCCGCAGCCGCAGTTCGCGGCCGGCCGGCGTGGAGTCGTCCGGATACAGCAGCCGCGATACGTTCTCCGACATGTTCTTCGTGTCCACCGCATTGCGATAGTCGCCGCGGTTGAACGCCCCGAGGTCGAGCTCGTCGGTGGCGCGCGCGGACCACAGGCGCAGCGTGTTGGTGGCGTCGGTCGCGTAGCCTGGAATCACCGTGTCATACGCGGTGGCGTTCACATGCTCGGTGTCGATCCATTCGACCTGATCGCCGCGCTGCACGGTGCGTCCGCCGAAATGCACGGTGTACTTGATCTCGGGTCGCGGAAATTCCCACGGATTGCCGGCGCGCAGCCAGTAATCCGGCGCCTCGACCTGCTCTCCATCGACGATCTCCTGACGGAACATCCCGTATTCATAACGGATGCCGTAACCGAAGCCCGGAATACCGAGCGTGGCCATCGAATCGAGAAAGCATGCGGCCAGCCGGCCGAGGCCGCCGTTGCCGAGCGCGGCGTCGGGCTCGATGTCGGTCAGCGCGTCCATGTCGACGCCGAGACTCGCGAGCGCTTCCTTCATCTGATCGTGGATGCCGAGCGCGAGCAACGCATTCGTGAAGGTCCGGCCGATCAGGAATTCCATCGACAGGTAGTAGACGCGCTTCACGTCCTGTTCGTATTGCAGGCGCGTGGTTTTCATCCAGCGCGCGACGAGCCGGTCGCGCACGGCAAGCGCCGCGGCATGCAGCCAGTCATGCGGATGCGCGGTGACGGCGTCCTTGCCGACGCCGTACATCATGCGATTGGAAATTGAGCGCCGTAGCGCGTCGACGGTACTGTTGAGCTGGTCGAATTCCAGATCGACGGCTGTCATCGAAGCCTCCGGTAAAAGCGCTGCGACATGCGCGAACCGCACAGATGACGGACGGGAGGCGCGTGCCGGTCAGGCGGGTTAAGAATCAGAGTAGGACATTTTACGACTCCCGGATGCCGGGCGAGCGCGGGTGCGGGTCACGCACATGCCATGCCCGCCTGCGCGCGCGGCTATCTGTCGGAACGCCCGATTCGACGCACGGGCGCGGTGCAACGCGCGCGTGATTGGGCACTGCGCGCGTGCATCGGGTTGTTATCGACGGTGAGGTCAAAGTGTGAAGGCGGGCAACGCGAGCGTGACATCATGCGACGTGGATCGCGTGACACTTGCGATTATTTTTTTGGCGCTGGCACGAGGGCGCGAGCACGCGAGGGGCCGAAGTGGCAATGTGATCGAATCGCGGCTTCATCTGCCAGGCGATGTGACTTCAAGCGATCGCGCGCATCAACATTCTTCGCCGTGCGTAACCCGTGAGTGCGAGCGCCCACCGATTCGAAGACGCCCGGCGGGGCTGACAGTTAGTTGCGTCCGCACGGGATTTCATACGGCTTACGACCCATGCGCGGCTCTGCACGATTTCCGCGTCTCTGTAACAATCGCTACATTCGCCGCGCGGTGCCTTGGTCCCGTTTGGTCGTTCCTCCGGCCGGCCCGCGCTCCTGCTGTTCACCTGGTCTTGCCCCTCGCGCGCCGCATCGCCGATATGCGGCGCGTCGACGTGCCTATCTCCGACGAGCAACCCGTGTCCGATAGACTCAGCGCCGCATCCGCACCGCCCTTTCCCGCGGATGCCCCCATGTCCGCCGCCAACCGCCGCGCGATGGCCGCGATCATGCTCGCCGTCGCGCTCGCCACGCTCGACACCGCGATCGCCAACACGGCGCTGCCCGCGATCGCCGCGGATCTGCACGCGGCGCCCGCGGCATCGGTGTGGATCATCAACGCATACCAGCTCGCGATGGTTGCGACGCTGCTGCCGCTCGCCGCGCTTGGGGACATCGTCGGGCATCGGCGGATTTATATCGGCGGCATTGCGCTGTTCACGCTGGCTTCGCTCGCATGCTCGCTGGCGCCGACCCTGCCCATGCTCGCCGGCGCGCGCGTGCTGCAAGGCCTCGGCGCGAGCGCGATCATGAGCGTGAACACCGCGCTGATCCGCTTCCTGTATCCGCCGCATCGGCTCGGACGCGGCCTCGGCACCAATGCGCTGATCGTCGGCGTATCGTTCGCGGTCGGCCCGACGGTGGCGTCGCTGATTCTGTCGGTTGCCTCGTGGCCGTGGCTGTTCGCGGTCAACGTGCCGCTCGGCGTGCTCGCGCTGGCTTTCGCGTGGCCCGCGCTGCCGCACACTGAGCGCGGCACGCACGGTTTCGATCCGGTCGCCGCGCTACTGAACGTCATCACGTTCGCCGCCCTGATCTTCGCGCTCGGCGAAGGCGCGCAGCGCGCGTCGACGCAACTCGTGCTGGGCGCCGCGGTGATCGCACTCGTCTTCGGCGCGCTGCTGATTCGCCGCGAAGCCGGCCACCCCGCGCCGATGCTTCCCGTCGATCTGTTCAAGCGGCCGGTGTTCGCGCTGTCGGCGGTGACGGCGGTCTGTTCGTTCGCCGCGCAAGGGCTCGCGTTCGTGTCGCTGCCGTTTTATTTCGAGGATGTGCTGCATCGCAGCCAGGTGGAAACCGGCTTTCTGATGACGCCGTGGCCGGTTGTCGTCGCGTTGGCCGCGCCGCTCGCGGGCAGTCTGTCGGATCGCTATCCGCCCGGCCTGCTGGGCGCGATCGGGCTCGCGGTGATGTCGGCGGGCATGGCGTCGCTCGCGCTCTTGCCGGTGCATCCGCACGTGTTCGATATCGGCATCCGCATGGCGATTTGCGGCGCGGGTTTCGGCTTTTTCCAATCGCCGAATCTGAAAGCGCTGATGGCGAGCGCGCCGCCCGAGCGCAGCGGCGGCGCGAGCGGCATCGTCGCGACCGCGCGGCTGCTCGGGCAGACCACGGGCGCGGCGCTAGTCGCGTTGAGCTTCAGCGTGGCGGGCCGGCATGGCCCGACGCTCGCGCTCGGCGCCGGCGCTTTCTTTGCTGGCGCGGCGAGCCTCGCGAGCGGTTTGCGGCTTCTGGCGCCGTCGCATCGCGCGGGCGTGCATGTGAAAACGTCGGCGAAATAGAAACGGGCGCGCGGCAGGCGTTCAGCCTAAGCGCGCCCCGGCACAATCAACGCGCGGCGAAATAGTCCTTCACCGCCGCGATAAACGTGTCGATGTCGGCGCGCGACACGTCCTTGTGCGTGACGAAGCGCGATGCGTAGAGCATCTGCGTGAGGATGCCGCGCTCCTTGAGCCACGCTTCGAGCGGCGCGCAATGCTGCTGCGGCAACTGCGCGAACACCATGTTGGTCGCCACCGACTGCACCTTCACCTGACCGATCGTTTCGAGCCCCGCTGCCAGATGCGCGGCGTTCGCGTGGTCGTCGGCGAGACGCTCGACGTTGTGATCGAGCGCGTACAGGCAGGCCGCCGCGAGCACGCCGGCCTGACGCATGCCGCCGCCGAGCACCTTGCGCCAGCGGTGCGCGACGTCAATGAGCGCGCGGCTGCCGACCAGCACCGAGCCGACCGGCGCGCCCAGTCCCTTCGAAAAGCAGATCGACACCGAATCGAACGGCTCGCACAAAGCCGCGACCGGCTTGCCCGACGCAACCGCCGCGTTGAACACGCGCGCGCCGTCGAGATGAGCCGACAAACCATGTTGGCGCGCGAGCTGAACGGCTTGCGCGACGTAGCTCTCGGGCAACACCTTTCCGCCGATCGTGTTTTCCAGCGCCAGCAACCGCGTACGCGCGAAGTGGTTGTCGATCGGCTTGATCGCGGCCGCGATTTTTTCGAGCGGAATGGTGCCGTCAGGGGCATTTTCGAGCGGCTGCGGCTGGATGCTGCCGAGCACCGCCGCGCCGCCGCCTTCGTATTTGTACGTGTGCGCCAACTGGCCGACGATGTATTCGTCGCCGCGCGCGCAATGCGCCATCAACGCCGCGAGGTTGCTTTGCGTGCCGCTCGGGAAGAACAGGCCCGCTTCCTTGCCAGTGCGTTCGGCGAGGGTGGCTTGCAGACGCAGCACGGTGGGGTCGTCGCCCCAGACGTCGTCGCCTGTTTCGGCGGCCGACATGGCCGCGAGCATCGCCGGAGTCGGACGGGTTACGGTATCGCTGCGCAGATCGATCATTGTGTGTCCCAGTGCGTCTTTCGAGTGAGAAGCCATGACGGGCGGCCGGCGCCGCTCGTATTGCTCATGCTGCTCGCCGTGGCGAGAAGCACGGATCGGGCGCCGGCTTGTGAGCCACACAGTGTATTCAATTTGCACGGCGCTCGCAGAGCCGCGTGAGCGTGAGCGCGCGCCGCCGCAGGTCAGCCCGGCCCGGGCTTGCTCAGCCGCCCGGCTTCGGCAGCCACGCGAGCGGATCGACCGGCTGCCCGTTCTGGCGAACCTCGAACTGGACGGAGCCGACGCCGCGGCCGTCCACCCCGACTTCGCCGATGGTCTGCCCTTGCGCGACCGCATCGCCTTCCTTCACGAGCAGCGTGCTGTTCTGCCCATACGCGGTGATCAGCGAGTCGTCATGCTTGATGATGATGAGCGGGCCATACGCCTCGATGCCCGAACCCGCGTAGACCACGCGGCCGGTGGCGGCCGCCTTGACCGGATCGCCGGGGCGTCCGCCGATCACGATGCCGTTCGACTTGCCCGGCGCAAACGTCTTTAGAACCGGGCCGCGCAGCGGCCATTGCAGCACGCCTTGCTGCGGTCCGGCGGAGGCAGTCGCACCCGGCGCCGTCTGGCCGCCTGGACCCGTCGCAGCATTCGGCGCGACGCTCGCGGGCGGCGCGACGACGCTGCCGGAGGCCATCGGCGGAGCGACGCGCAGCACCTGTCCGGGCGCGACAGCCGCGTTCACCGGCAGGCCGTTCCAGGTCGCGAGGTCCTGCGGCCTATGCCCGTATGCGGATGCGATGCCGGCGAGCGTATCGCCCTGGTTGACGCGGTAGAAACCGGCCGGCACGGGCACCGTGCTGAGCGTGGTCGGCCGCGCCTGGTTGTTGCCGTAGAACGGCGTGCTGTCCCACGGCATGCTCGTGCAGCCGTTGAGTATCACGGCCAGCCCGGCGGCCGCCAGCAGACGGGTCGCGACCAATGAAGTCCCCGTCGATTGCCTTGGTCTCGTCATGTGATTTTCCTCGACATTTTTTGATTCAATCTTGTGATTCGATCGACTTCAATCGATGCCTCTAGCATTCCGTGTGCCGCTGATCCCGCGGCACTCAAACGCTGCCCTCGGCCTCGACCACGAGAATCCGTGCGGCGCCAAGCGGATGCGCGACATGCTCGGTGCCGACCGATGCGTAGAACACATCGCCCGTTTCCAGGATCGCCGCCTGTTCGACGCCATCTTCGCGATAGCGCATCTCGACGCGGCCGTCCAGCACGGCGAACACTTCCTCGCCGTCGTTGACGTGCCACTTGTACGGCTGATCGGTCCAATGCAGACGCGTGGTGATGCCGCCCATATTGGCGATGTCGAGCGCGCCCCAGGCGCGCGTCGCGGTGAAGCTCCTGCTGCGAATGATCTTCATGGTCCCAAGGGCACGGGTTAAAGGACGGCGCGGATTCAGCCGCTGTTCAGCCGCGGTTCGATGTTCGAGCCCGAAGCGGCAGCCGTCCGAGCTGCTGCGAGCCGCTGCGAGCCACTGCGAGCGCCGCGATTTCGAACGGCCATTATAAGTCGCGTCGCGCACGCGTCTCGCCGATACCGCGCCCCGTTCGGCGCAATCGTGTGAGCATTGAAACCTTTGGACCCTCATCTATACTCAACTTTGCTGCGCCTGCGTGGCGCAGGCGCAAACGACCGGGTCCCGCAAGGAGTTGAGGATGAACAACGCCACCTTTCTGGCCGTGCAACTCAGCGTCGACGACGTCGCCGCGTCGCCGGGACTGGCCGAGTTGCTGAACATGCATCTGATTTTCGCCGCCGACGTCGCCGAAGCGGCCGACGCGCTCGTGCAGCTTGCGAGCATCGCCGGACTCGCGAGCGGCGTCGAGGCGCGCGTCGAGATTCCCGCCGTCGCGATCGAGCGGCTGCGCGAGGCGCTCGACAATCTCAGCGGCTACGACGAATCATGGCTGCTCGCGCTCGAACCGAGCCGCGCGCTATTCGACGACATCGGCCGGCAACGCACGCTGCATTGAGGCTGCGCTCGCACGCGAAGTCCGCGTCGACGCGCAGCCCGGCGAGCCCGATGGAACCTGCGTCATCCATCGGCCTACGCTACCGGGCTTCCGCATTTCGCTCACCGCCCAATCCGCCAGTTAGCCGGAACGCTTGATTGCCGGCGTCGTCTGGTCGTTTCGGGCGAGTCAACTGGAGGAACCGCCGTGAAAAGTCTCCTGAACCGCCGTAGCGTGCTGACCGGTCCATCGCATGTCGTGAGGGTCCCGCAGAGCCATCCCGCCGCATCCGATTCGCCCACTGACGCGCACGACGACGCATCGCCGAATCTGGCGTCCGCGGAGTCGTCATCGGATGACGGTCTTGCGCCGAATCCTGGCTCCGGCGCGGGTTCCAATGCGGCACACGCCGCCGTGGCCCGCAGCGGGCCGCGCCCGGTGCTGGCCTTGCGGCCCGTGCAGACGGTGCCCTCGCAGGTCAGCGCGCGCGGCGTGCAGATGGCCAATACGGCCGAAGTCGAATGGCTCGCCGAAGAAGAAGCGCTCACGCCGTTTCGCGTGTTCCGCAGCTTTGCCTACTCCGTCAGCCTGCTGTTTCACGGCAAGGAACTGGTGTACTACGTCGCGCTGTATCAGGACGGCGCGTTGTGGCGCGCGCTGAAAGCGGCGGATCTCGAAGCCGCCGAAGCCGCGTTCCGTCATTTCGAGGACCAGGCGACCCGGCTCTCCGATTGCGAAACGCGCCGCGCGCAACTCGAGGCGCAGAACGAGCAGTTGGCCCGCATGATCGCGCGCTCGGAAGCCGAAGCGGAACGGCTGCGCAGCGATCTGCAGCGACGCAGCGTGCAGGAACAGGCGGCGTCGAACCGGCAGCATCAGGTGCGCAAGGAAGTGTCGCAACTGGAGGCGCAACGTGTTGCGGCGCAGGCGCATCTGAACAAGGCGCATCGGCAGATGCACCAACTCAACCTGACGAGCAACGAAGCGATTCCGCACTTGCCGACTCGTTGAATCGGCGGATTGGGCGGTTTTGGTCTTAGCGGTTTACCAAGCGCCCACGCGGATCGCGCGCTGAGGAACCGGTAAACGGCAAACGCCGCCAGGCGAAAACCTGGCGGCGTTTTTTTGCTTAAGCGCCTCTACAGCCGGCGGCGCTTCGTCCAACCCGGCAATTAGTTGCCGAAATAAACCGAGCTGCGATCCGTCGTGACTGCGCGGCCTGCTTGCGAGCTGCCGGCGATCGGTGCGCCGTAGCCGCTGTCGGCGACTTGAGCCGAAGCTTGGGCGGTGCCGTTCGCAGCGTTCACACGCGTTTGAGCAGCTTGCAGGTTTGCCGGGTAGTCGACATGATCGCCGACCGGGTTGTAGCCAGCCTTTTCGAGCTGGACCAGTTCGGCGCGGACTTGAGCGCGCGTGACCGGCTGGTTCGATTGAGCAAACGAAGCAACGGGAGCGGCCAGAGCGGCGGCGATAACAGCGGCAGAGATGATCGTCTTCATGATGTAAAACCTCCAGAACTTGTTGTGATGCGCTTCCGGGTTTGTTGTCCCTTGCGCTTGAACAGAAGTTTAGGAGGCCGGTCATCTAGGGGAAACCCCTAAAACGACGAAACTCTATTCCGCAAATTGCAATAGTCCGCGTCTGAAATTGCCGCCGATCTATCCCGTCGATAGCCTGCAGCAACAATAGCGGCACAGCGAATTCAAACGCCGCGCCGCCGCGTGCGCCCTTACAGCAAGCGCGCGCGGCGGCGCGATTCAAGCGATTCAAGCCGTCCGCGCCGTTCCATCGGCCCGCAGGTTCAGCTCCAGTTCGCGTGGAAGCTACCCGGCTTGTCGACGCGCTCGAACGTATGCGCGCCGAAGAAGTCGCGCTGCGCCTGGACGAGGTTCGCAGGCAGCCGCTCCGAGCGATAAGCGTCGAAATACGCAATCGCCGACGCGAAAGCCGGCACCGGCACGCCCGCATTGATCGCCGCGACCACCACTTCGCGCAACGCCGTCTGGTAGTTGCTTGCGATGTCGCGGAAGTACGGATCGAGCAGCAGATTGGCGATCGCCTTGTCTTTCGTGTAGGCGTCCGTGATCTTCTGCAGGAAGCGGGCGCGGATGATACAGCCGGCGCGGAAAATTTTCGCGATCGTGCCGAAGTCCAGGTCCCACTTGTATTCTTCCGACGCCGCGCGCAGTTGCGCGAAACCTTGCGCGTACGAAATGACCTTGCTGAAGTAGAGCGCACGGCGCACTGACTCGATGAACGCCTCGCGCTCGGCGCCGAGCGGCTTCGCCTTCGGGCCGTCCAGCACCTTGCTCGCGGCCACGCGCTGACTTTTCAGCGACGACAGCACGCGCGCGAATACGGCTTCCGTGATCAGCGGCAGCGGCGCGCCGAGGTCGAGCGCGTTCTGGCTCGTCCACTTGCCGGTGCCCTTCTGCGCCGCGCGATCCAGAATCACGTCGACGAGATCCTTGCCGGTTTCTTCGTCCTTCTTGCTGAAGATCTTCGACGTGATTTCAATCAGATAGCTGTCGAGCTCGCCCTGATTCCATTCGGTATAGACCTTGCCGAGTTCTTCGTTCGACAGGCCGGCCACCTGCTTGAGCACCGCGTAGCTTTCCGCGATCAGCTGCATGTCGCCGTATTCGATGCCGTTGTGCACCATCTTCACGAAGTGACCCGCGCCGTCCGGGCCCATGTAGGCGACGCACGGCTCGCCGTCCGGCGCTTTCGCGGCGATTTCGGTGAGGATCGGCGCGACCAGATCGTAGGCGTCGCGCTGACCGCCCGGCATGATCGACGGGCCTTTCAGCGCGCCTTCCTCGCCGCCCGACACGCCGGTGCCGATGAAATGCAGACCGGCCTTCGCCAGTTCCTGATTGCGGCGAATTGTGTCCGTGAAATGCGTATTGCCGCCGTCGATCAGAATGTCGCCCTTCTCCAGCAGCGGCTTGAGCGATGCGATGGTGGCGTCGGTCGGCTCGCCTGCCTTCACCATGAGCAGAATGCGGCGCGGCTTTTCGAGCGATTCGACGAACTCTTCGAGCGTGAACGCCGGCACCAGCTTCTTGTCCGGATATTCGGCGATGAGTTCGTCGGTCTTTTCACGGCTACGGTTGTAGACCGACACCGCGTGGCCGCGGCTCTCGATGTTGAGCGCCAGGTTGCGGCCCATGACCGCTAGCCCCACTACGCCGATTGCCTGTTTGCCCATGTGAATTCTCCAGTGTCCAAAAGTGTCGTGACGCCGCGCCGGAATGAACGTCGGCCGGACGTCGAGGGTGAAAGCATAAAAGAAATGCCGGTTCGCCGCTTGTTATCGGGCAAGCAAAGGCGCGCTTTGGGTTCGCTTTGGCCGCGCTTTTGGCCGCTCCCGCCGCTCTCGCCGCTGTCACGGATCGCGCCGATTGCGCGCAGTCACCGTGTCTGGCCGGCTTGCGCGGCGCGCTTCCTGAATACAAGGCTGGAATTATTGGCCGGCATCGCGATCGGCTCGTCGCATTCAAATCCCGCCGATGCCCCGAGCGCCACCACCGCCTCCATATCGCGCACGCCCCACGAAGGATCGCGGCTTCGCAATTGGCGATCGAAAGCTTCGTTGCTCGGCGCCGTGTGTGCGCCGCCGCGTTTGTATGGGCCGTACAGATACAGTACACCGCCATCCACGAGATAACGGCTCGCGCCTGCGAATAACGCCTGCGCGGCGCTCCACGGCGAAATGTGGATCATGTTGATGCACACGACGGCGTCCAGCGCGCCGACGTCCCACTCCGGCTGATGCACGTCGAGCGCGAGCGGCGCGCGCAGGTTGGGCGGCGCGTCCTCTGCGATCCATGCGGCAATCGACTCGCGCGCTTCCGCGTCGGCGTCGCTCGGTTGCCAGTCGAGGCCGGGCAGCGCGCCGGCAAAGCAGAGCGCGTGCTGACCGGTGCCGCTCGCGATTTCGAGCACGCGGCCGGTGGCGGGCAGCACCGTGCGCAACACCGCGAGTATCGGTTCGCGGTTGCGTTCGGCGGACGGCGAATGTTGCCGCATCGACGGAAGAGGTTCGGTCATGAGGATGGCGTTCCCATTGAATGAATGGCGTTGGCTCGATAGCGTAGGCGTTGGCGGGCGCCGCTCAATCTACCGCGAGGCGGCCGGCCAGAGCGGTCAGCATATCGGCGCACGGCGCCGCGATTTTCAGCGACAAAAGCGGATCGGCGCGCGTGCGCCCGAGGTTGATCGCCGCGATCGGCTTGCGCTGCTTTTGCGCCCATAAGCAGAAGCGGTAACCGGAATAGACCATCAGCGACGACCCGACCACGAGCACCGCGTCCGCGGCATCGAGCGCATGCGACGCCGCTTCCACGCGCTCGCGCGGCACGCTTTCGCCGAAGAACACCACCGCCGGTTTCAGCAAACCGCCGCAATTCGCGCACGCCGGCACGCGAAACGTCTCGAGCGCGTGCCATTCGAGATGCGCGTCGCCATCGGCGGCGGCTTCGGCGGTGACGCTGCGCAACGCGGGGTTGTCCGCTTCCAGCGTCTGCTGGATCGACGCACGCGAATGCTGCGTTCCGCAATCCAGGCAAATAACGCCGTCGATACCGCCATGCAACTCGATCACCTGGCGGCTGCCCGCACGCTGATGCAAACCGTCGACGTTTTGCGTGACGAGCGTCGGCACATGACCGGCGGCTTCGAGACGCGCGAGCGCCGTATGCGCGGCGTTCGGCTGCGCCTGCGCGACGACCGGCCAGCCGACCATGCTGCGCGCCCAGTAGCGCCGGCGCATCGCATCGCCGCCGAGAAACTCTTGCAGCGTGATGGGCGGCGAGCGCTTCCATTCGCCGTTGTCGTCGCGATAGCCGGGAATGCCGGAGTCCGTGCTGATGCCCGCGCCGGTCAGGACGAACAGGCGCGGGTAACGTTGCACGAAGTCGTGAAGGTCGTCGAGCGTGTGCGATGCGCTAACGGCTTCGAGCGCTTCAAGCGCTTGGGACGACTCAACAGGCGCGGAACGAAGATCGGTCATGACGCCTTCAACCGCGTCCGACGAACGGCATCTTGCTCGCCATGATCGTCATGAACTGCACGTTCACGGACAGCGGCAACTGCGCCATATGCAGCACGGCGTCGGCGACATGCTGGACGTCCATCAACGGTTCGACCGCAATCTCGCCGTTCGCCTGCGGTATGCCGCGCGCCATGCGCTCGGCCATCTCCGTTGCCGCATTGCCGATGTCGATCTGACCGCAGACGATGTCGTACTTGCGGCCGTCGAGCGACACGGCTTTGGTGAGGCCGGTGATCGCGTGCTTGGTCGCCGTGTAGGCAATGCTGTTGGGCCGCGGCGCATGCGCCGAAATCGAACCGTTATTGACGATGCGCCCGCCGCGCGGATTCTGCGTTTTCATCAGACCGAACGCGGCGCGCGTGCACAGAAACACGCCGGTCAGATTCGTGTCGACCACCGAGCGCCATTCGTCGATGGCGAGTTCGTCGATGTCCACCGGCGAGCCGTTGCGGCCCGCGTTGTTGAACAGCACGTCGAGCCGGCCATAGCGCTCGCGGATCGTGTCGAACAAGGCGGCGACGCTGTCCGCGTCGGTCACATCGCAGGGCACGGCCAGCGCTTCGCCGCCGAGCGCGTGCGCCGCTTCGACCACGGCTTCGAGCGCCGCCCGTCGACGGCCCGCGAGCACCACGCTATAGCCGTGCTCCGCGAGGCGCAGCGCGCATGCGCGGCCGATGCCGCTGCCCGCGCCCGTTACCAAAGCTACCTTTCTGATTCCCGTCACTGTCACAACATGTCTCCCTGTTTGCCGGCGGCGAGGCGCCACTGCCTCGTACGTTACCGCAGCGCAGGGTCGATCACAAATGCCCGCGACGCGAGCGCATAGCCCTGACGCCGCGCTTTCATTGCCGTTCCTGTCCGCGGTCGCGGCGGCTCGCGCATCAATGGTATCGTTCGACGTTGCGCGCGGCGCCTTCGCGGCGCCTGATCAAGCCGCGCAATTACCGGAAGCACGTTTTATGAATCCACTCTCCACGCCCCACGACACGCCGCATGACGCTCGCGCGGCACGGCTGCGCCGCTGGCCCGAAACCGGCTATCCCGCGATGCTCACCGCGACCGCCGCATGGCACGTGCTGGTGCTGGCCGCGTGGCTCGTCGCGCCGCGCGCATGGCCGTGGTGGCTCGCAGCGATCTTCGCGAATCACGCTGTTTTCACGGTGGCCGGTCTGCTGCCGCGCACGTCGCTGCTCGGTCCGAACTGGACGCGCCTGCCCGCCGGCGCGCGCAACGCGGACGCCATCGCGTTGACCATCGACGATGGCCCCGATCCGGTCGTCACGCCGCAAGTGCTCGATCTGCTCGACGCGTTAGGCGTGCACGCAACCTTCTTCTGCATCGGAGAGAAGGCGCGGCGTTATCCGCAACTCGCACGCGAGATCGTCGCGCGCGGTCATGCGCTGGAAAATCATTCGCAGGTCCACGTGCATACGTTTTCCATCACGCTGCCTGGCGCGCTGTTGCGCGAGATCGACGCCGCGCAACGCACGTTCGAAGAACTCAGCGGCGAGCGTCCGATGTTTTTTCGCGCGCCGGCCGGCTTGCGCAACATCTTTCTCGAACCGGTGCTGCGCAAGCTCGATCTGCGGCTCGCGGCGTGGACGCGGCGCGGCTACGACACGCGCGAACGCGATCCGCAAGTGGTCGCGAGGCGGCTGCTCGACGGCCTCGCGGCACGCGACATTCTGCTGCTGCACGACGGCAACGCCGCGCTCACCGTCGACGGCAAACCGCTGATTCTCGCGGTGCTGCCGCGTGTCGCCGAAGCCGCGCGCAAACAGAAACTGCGCTTCGTCACGCTGCGCGAAGCGCGCATCGACGGTTGATACGCGGCTTCACGGCCATCAGCATCACATGCGGAAATCCGCCGCCATGTCTTCGTCCGAGCGCGCTTGCAGTACGCCGCTGCGGCACGCCTTGACGAAAGCGTCGTAGTCGCGCTCAACCTGGTCCGCGTACGTCGTTGCATACGTTGTCAGCGCCTCTGCGAACTGATCGCCGCGACCGATATACGCGCTGACCTCGATCGCCTGGCCGCTCGCCTTTGCATGCGCTCGCGCCATCACCCAGCCGCACAGTTGCGCGTAACCGGTCAGCAGGTCGCTATCGAATAGCTCGATGCTCGCCGACAGCTTCATGTCGCGCAATTGACGGAAGTAGTAATGCCGCCCGAGCGGACTCGTCGCCCAGCCGAGAAAAATGTCGCTTGCGGCCTGCAACATGCGCTGCCCTTGCACGACGCGCTCGCCCTGATGCCTGGCCGGCGGCGACTTGAAATAGCGCGCGACGACCGACGGCCTCGCTTCCTTGATCTGCATGAAGAGCGGCTTGCTCATCGGGTCGACGAGCAGCACGGCCGTGCAGCGTGTGCCGACGCTGCCCACGCCCACCACCTTGAACACGATGTCCTGCACGCTGAAATGAGCGAGCAGTTCGCGCCGATCGTGCGACATCGTCTTCAGGTAGTCGCTCCACATGCCGTCCAGCATGTTGCCTCCGCGCGGGCCTTTTAGCTCTTCGGTTTCCTCGGCGGTGAACAGCGTGTTCGCGCCCAGCACATGAAAGAGCGCGGGCGGCGCATCGCGAATCACCCAGCGCTCGCCGTCATGCCCGGCCATTCTTTCGAACAGACTTTCGTGCGTGCGGCTCGCCGCCTTCTCCATGCCGCGGCGCACGGCGCGACGCCGTTCCGGCGTGAGCGCCGTCTCGGCCATGCGCTCGAATGTGATGCGCTCGTACCAGAGTTCGAGCGCGCCGCACTGTGCGTATTGCGCCATGCGATTGCGATATTCGTTGACCGCCGTCATCACCAGATCTTCCGCCGCGCCGCGGCTCAGGCGCATATGACGCGCCGCGATCACGAGACTCGCGGTGAGGCGTTTCAGATCCCATTCGAATGGGCCGACCGACACTTCATCGAAATCGTTCAGGTCGAACACAAGCTGACGCTCGGGCGTCGCGAAGCCGCCGAAGTTCATCAAGTGCCCGTCTCCGCAGATGGGCATCGTCAAGCCCGTGTCGTGAACCTTGCTGAGATCGTGAGCCTGCAACAGCGCGGTGCCGCGAAAGAACGTGAACGGCGATGCGGCCATGCGCCCATAACGCAGCGGCACGAGATTGCGCACGCGGCCTTCGCTGCTCTCCTTCAGCAACTCGATCGGATCGCGGCGCAACTCGCCTACTGTCCTGTGACTCGAGCGCTTCGATTTTTCGCGGGCGGCACGGCCACGCGCCTCACGGTCGGCAATGGTGCTGGCTTTCATGCTCATCTCCGTTCTTCTTGTGAAGGTTCACTATCCGTTCGAGAGACCTGACGCCGGTCGCATTGCATGCTAGCAGAGCAATCGGTAAAAAAGTGAGGGCGCTTTTTACCGATGCCGCATACGCGACTCACGCGCGCTTCTATTTTTCCGCTTTGATTCGTTCTAACACTTCAGCAATAGCCTTTCGAGCCGTTTACCAGTACATGCGGAAATTCAGTGACGCACGCAGCGTCCTTGAAAAAGGACGTCTTCCGGTACGACGTGCGGCGCGCAAGATAACGGAGAGAATATGTTTGTCGCAATTGGCTGGTTATTGGTGATCGGCTCCGTCATAGGGAGCTTCATTGGCGTGGGCGGCCATTTGCCGGCGCTGATTCAACCGTTTGAATTGCTGTGCATTTTCGGCGCCGCGATTGGCGCGTTTGTCGTCAGTAATCCGACCTCGACGTTGAAGAAGACGCTGAAAGCGATTCCGTCATGCTTCAAGGGCGGCGGCTATACGAAAGAAAAGTATCTGGAATTGATCGCGCTGCTTTACGAGCTGCTTCAGAAAGCACGCAAGGAAGGCATGATGTCGCTCGAAGCGGACGTCTTCGCTCCCGAAGAAAGCGTGATTTTCCAGAAGTATCCGCATGTGCTCTCCGATCATCATCTGCTCGATTTCATCGTCGACTATTTGCGCATGATGTCGGGCGGCAACGTCAACGTGCTCGAAGTGCAGGACCTGATGGATGAAGAACTGGCCACGCATCACGCGGAAGCGTCGGTGGCCGCGAACGCGATTCAGAAGATGGCCGACGGCCTGCCCGCATTCGGCATCGTCGCCGCGGTGATGGGCGTGGTCCACACGATGGGTTCGGTCGGCGCGCCACCCGCGGTGCTCGGCGAGATGATCGCCGGCGCGCTGGTCGGCACGTTCCTCGGCATTCTTCTCGCGTATGGTTTTATCGGGCCGCTTGCCGATCTGCTGAACGCGAAAGGCCGCGCCGAAGCGAAGCCGTTTCAATGCGTGAAGGCCGTGCTGCTCGCGTCGTTGTCCGGCTATGCGCCGCCCATCGCCGTGGAATTCGGACGCAAGGTGCTGTTCACCGCCGACCGCCCGAGCTTCCAGGAACTCGACGACGCGGTGCGCGCCACCAAGACGCCGAAGCCGGCCGCAAGCGGAGCAGCGTAATGACGCAACGACGTTCACGCGGCTCGGAAGACGAGGCGCCGCCGCCGATCATCGTGCGTCGCTCGAAGAAGAGTGACGACCACGGCGGCCATCACGGCGGCGCATGGAAGATCGCGTATGCCGACTTCGTCACCGCGATGATGGCGTTCTTCCTGCTCATGTGGCTGCTCGGCTCCACGTCGAAGTTCGACAAGCAAGGCATCGAGGATTACTTCAACACGCCGCTCTCGAGCCTGCTCGGCGGCAGTGAAGGCACGGCCGCCGCGCGGCCGAGCGTGGTGCAAGGCGGCGGGCGCGACATCTCCGATACGCGCCCCGGCGACGGCAAGAAGACCCAGATCGAAGCGGCCACGCCTGTCAACGTCGTGCCGACGGTGGCGCCCGCGGACGCGGCACGCTTGCAGCAACTGAAGGAAAAACTTATTTCGCTGATCGAGCAAAGCCCTACATTGAAGGCGTTCAAGGATCAGATCCGCATCTCGATTACGAACGAAGGCTTGCGCATCGAGATCGTCGATTCGCAGAACCGGCCGATGTTCGCGTCCGGCAGTCCGCGTCTGCAAACTTACGCTGTCGCGATACTCACGCAGATCGGCGCGGCGCTCAACGACGTCGAGAACCGCATTTCGATTGCGGGCCACACGGATGCCGTGCCGTACACCGGCGGACCTGTCGGCTATTCGAACTGGGAGTTGTCGTCCGAACGCGCGAACGCGGCGCGCCGCGCGCTGGTTTCAGGCGGCATGCATGCCGAAAAGTTATTGCAGGTGCGCGGCCTCGCGGACGTGCTGCCGCTTAACAGCAATGTCGTCGATGAACCGACCAATCGGCGCATCAGCATTCTCGTGATGAACAAGGCCGCGGAGCAGGCGTTTTTCCACGATGGCGGCCGTACGTCGATCGACGAAAGCACGCCGGCCAGCTCGGCGATTCCCGCAGTCGCGGCGCGCACGCATGCGGCACCGGGCGCAACGATAGTTCGCTAACGCGTTTTACGCCGCCTGGCGCTCATATCCAGTTCGACCCATGTCGGCGCGTGGTCGCTCGCGTGCGGCTCGCCGCGCACCCAGCGATCCACGCCCGCGTCGCGCAAACGCGGTGCGAGGTCCGGGCTCAGCAAGATGTGATCGATGCGCAAGCCCGAGTTGGTGTCCCAGTGGCGGCGAAAATAATCCCAGAAGGTATAGACGCGCTCATCGCCAAAATGCGTGCGCAACGAATCTGTCCAGCCTTGCGCGAGCAGGCGCCGATAACGTTCGCGGCTTTCCGGCTGCAATAGCGCGTCTTTCAGCCATGAGCGCGGATTGTAGATGTCTTCATCGGTGGGCACGACGTTGAAGTCGCCGGCCAACACGACCGGATGCCCGCTCTTGAGCAGATTCGCCGCGTGGTCGATCAGATGGTCGAACCACTTCAGCTTGTATTCGAACTTGGGACCGGGCTGCGGATTCCCGTTCGGCAGATAGAGACAGCACACGAGCAATCCGTCGACGGCCACTTCGAGATAGCGGCTATGCGTGTCGGCCTCGAAGCCCGGCAAGCCGCGGCGGCTTTCGAGCGGCGCTTCGCCCTTCGACAGAATCGCCACGCCGTTCCACGCGCTCTGGCCATGCCAGATCGCGTGATATCCGGCGTCGCGCACGGCATCGGCGGGGAACGCGCTGTCCGCCGCCTTCAATTCCTGCAGACAGACAATGTCCGGCGCCTCGCGCTCGAGCCATTGCAGCAACGCGGCCTGACGCGAGCGGATTCCATTGATATTGAACGTCGCAATGCGCAGCGTCGCCACAGCATGTCCTCCCTGCACGCAAGTTATTCCGACGACGCCTCGCTCGACACCTGCGACGCCGCTTCATCGCACCATTCGATCGCCCACGATCGCGCGCACGAGATCGCATCCGCTTCGTTCGAGAAGGCGTCGATGTCGCCGGAATCGTGCGAACGGAAATGCTCGTTTTTCCGCGGGATATGCGTGATTCTGGCACGCGCGTAGTAGACGCCTTCGTCCGCATGGCGTGCCCGGCAATCGATATGAAAATGCCTGTAGTCGAACTGCATCGGTTGTCCTCTGAACGCTTGATGCCGATCACCCGTAGCATCGCCCGTACCCGCTGCGGATTCAATGCGGCGCTCACACCGCGCGACGCGGGGCCGCGCCGCGTCACGCGAGTGAGTGGACCCGCATCAGTTTGGCACGTTCACCGCGCCGTTTGCGACCGTGATCGCATTGCCGCCAGGGCTCGTCGCGATTGCCGGCAAGTTCGCGGTCGTCAATGCGGGCGCGGCGCCCGGCGTGCCGCCGCGCGGCACCGTGTGAACCACTTGCGAAGGCGGCAGCGGCGTGCCGTTCTTCAGGTGGCTCCACATCAGGTTGAGCGCCTGAACGTTGTAGTAATGCAGCGGCACGAAGCGCGTATCGAAGCCGGCCACGCCGAGGAACGCGTCGAAGTGCTGACCGTTCGTGATTTCATAGAACGACAGCTTGCTCGCCCCACCCTCGACCAGCCGGTTCGTCGCCACGTAGGGCCGCGAAGCATGGTTGATCGGCACCAATGCATCGGCGCGTCCTTGCACGATGATGGCCGGCTTGCCATGCAGATTCGCATTCACCCTGACTGCTTCGACATTCGTGGTCAACGTGCCGTTGGTCCACAGCGTGCGCAGACACGCAGCGCCGACGTAACTTGCATCGACCGTGGCGAGCCGGTGATCGAATGCGCCCAGCGTGCCCGCGTTGTAGACCAGGTTGATGCCGTTGGTCGGCGGCACACCATTGCCGTTGCCGAACACTGTCAGCATCGGCGAGACGGCGGGCGTGACGCCGGCCGCGCCCGTCGAACTCGTCGTGCCGAAGCTGAAGTTGCACAGGTTGTCGGTCACGCTCGCTTTGGCATAGGCGTTCGCGTACGTCACCGCGACCGCCGGCACCGCTTGCGAATCCCACATCGGCGCATGCAGCAGATCGGAGTCGGTCTGGTAGCCGTTCTGATGCAGAAGTGCGAGCGCGTTGATCGCCTGCGTCGTGGTGTCGCCTCCGGTGATCACGCCATTGTTCGCGAGCGTCGTGCATCGCGCGGTGCGAATCGCGGTGGTCGTCGCGAGCGGCAGCGCGGTCAGATACGGCGACCCGGTCGCGGCAGGCGCAAGCGCCGCGCAAGGCTCTAGCAGGTTCGCGAGCGTCATGTAATCGGCAAGCGGCTTGCCGAATGCGCCGACGGGCACGCCGCCTTGCGACACCGACACTTGCGACGGCACACGAATGTTGATTTGCGGCTCGCCGACCACCACCGCGGTGATGAGACCCGAAGTGTCCTGCTCCGCCGCCGCCAACGACGCGCCGCCGCCATTGCTCACCGATGCCGCGATCGTCAGAATGCTGCCCGGTTTATAGCGCACGGTGCGGGTCGAGCCGTTCAACGTGCCGTATGAATCGTTGAGCGCCCAATACGCGAACTGAATCGCCTGCAACGTGTTTTTGCCCCAGTCCTGCTCCGGGTTCTGCTGCGAGTGTGCGTGCTTGAACGCATAGCGGTTCGGGAACTGGGTGTTGTAGGTGGCGAGATCCGTGTTGCCGAGGTTCGCTGTGAAGAGACTCGCCTTGCCCGCGGCGTTCGCGTCCTGCAACGTGCCGTCGATCAGCGTCACGCGATTGGTCGACAGTTCATGCGCGCCGTTGCCCGAGCCCTTGTCGGTGTACGCGACCGCACAGCCGCGCTTAAGTCCCCACTCGCCCGCTGCGGAAATCGCGCCGTACACGCCGCGCGAACCCGATGACGTTGCCGTGACAATACACGGTTGATCCGCGTTGAAGCTCGCGGGAATCTGCACGAGCACGCTGACGTTCTGCTTACCGCTGCCGTCGTCGGCGAAAGCCAGATATTCCTTGCCGGCGATCTTGCCTTCGCCGAGCGTGTCGTTGCCGTTCAGATCGACATTGGGCCCCCAGAAGCGTCCATAGCCGCCATTGCTCGTCATATCGACGAGCGCGCGATAGTTCGACCAGATCGCGAGCCGCCGCAGTTCGGCGGCCGTGGGTTGCGCGGCGTTCGCAATCGTGGGCGCCGTGGCTAAAGCAAGGCCAGTTTTACCGAGTCCGGCCGTCAGCAGGTCGTCACTATTGCCGTCATAAGACTGCGTCTTGACCGTGCCGACGATGAAGTTCGGCAAGGTGTTCGTTTGCGGTGGCGGCGGCCCGTCGTCGTCGCCCCCGTGGCAAGCGCTCATGGCGAGCGCGACGACGATTGCAATGGGAAGCGTGGACGTGCTTCGAATGGCTGATGTCATCTGTGCTTGTCTCCGTTATTGTGCAATACCGTTTTGCGTAACCGTTGTACACGCAAGCGCGCCGGATTTGCTACGCTGAACTTCTGAGCGCGACGCCTCGGATACCGACGCATCGTCAGCCTGCATTGACCTTTCAGCGGAGTCAATAGACCGTCATGGCAAGAGATAACGAATGTGAACATTCGGGTGACGAAGCCGCCTTGCGTGAGCCCTTGAGTCAACCTTCACGGCGCCGTTTTCTACAATCGGCCGCGGCCGCCGCCACTGTCGGTGCGGCACCGCACCTTCGCGCGCAAACCCAGGCACCCGTCGCCCCGGCCGCAGGGACTGCGCAAACTGTCCCGCCCCGGCCCGTCACCTTGAACGTGAATGGCCGCAGTTATGCGTTGCAACTCGAGCCGCGCGTCACTCTGCTCGATGCCTTGCGCGAGTACGCGGGCCTGATGGGCACGAAGAAAGGCTGCGACCGCGGACAATGCGGCGCGTGCACGGTGATCGCTAACGGACGCCGCATCAACTCATGCCTGACGCTTGCCCTGATGCACGAAGGCGAGACCATCACCACGGTCGAAGGGCTCGCGAGCAACGGCGCGTTGAGCCCGTTGCAACGCGCGTTCATCGAACACGATGCGTTTCAGTGCGGCTACTGCACGCCCGGACAGTTATGCTCCGCGACTGCGCTGCTCGAAGAGTTTCGCAACGGCACGGCGAGCGTCGTCACCGCGGATATTCGTAGACGTCCTATCAAACTTTCCGACGACGAAATTCGCGAGCGCATGAGCGGCAATATTTGCCGTTGCGGCGCATACGCGAACATCGTGGCCGCGATCCGCGCCGCGCATGACGGCAGCGGCCAGAACGCGAGCGCCGCCGACGTCGACCACGATCACCACGACCACCACGATCACGCGTGAGGCAAGCACGAGCATGGATGCGATCTCCTACGAACGCGCCGCCGATGTCGCCGGCGCAGTGCGAGCGGCGCAGCAACCGGGCGCGGTATTCATCGGCGGCGGCACGAATCTGCTCGATCTGATGAAGGGCGGTGTCGAACGGCCGGTGCGGCTCATCGACATCACGCATATCGGCGGACTCGACGACATCACGACGTTGCCCGGCGGCGGCATTCGCATCGGCGCGCTGGTGCGCAATAGCGATGCCGCGAATCATGCGCTGGTGCGCGAACAATATCCGCTGCTCTCGCAGGCGTTTCTATCGGGCGCATCGGCGCAATTGCGCAATATGGCGACCGTCGGCGGGAATCTGCTGCAACGTACGCGCTGCGGCTACTTTTACGACACCGCGTTTTCACAGTGCAACAAGCGCACGCCGGGCAGCGGCTGTGCGGCTCTCGAAGGCCACAACCGCATGCACGCGATTCTCGGCGCGAGTCCGCAGTGCGTCGCGGTGAATCCGTCGGATATGAGCGTCGCGCTCGCGGCACTCGACGCTGTCGTGCGCGTAAGTGGGCCGACTGGAGAGCGAAGCATTCCGTTCGCGGAATTTCATCGGCTTCCGGGCGACAGGCCCGATGTCGATACCACGCTGCGCCCAGGCGAACTGATCACCGCGGTCGATCTTCCGCCACCGCTTTTCAGCGCGCATTCGCACTATCTGAAAGTGCGTGACCGCGCCAGTTACGCATTTGCATTGGTGTCGGTCGCCGCCGCATTACAGATGGATGGCGAGCGCGTGCAGACCGCGCGCATCGCACTCGGCGGCGTCGCGCACAAGCCTTGGCGAGCGAGCGCCGCCGAGCAGCTACTAAACGGCCAGCCGCTCACGCAAGCCACGCTGAACCGCGCCGCTACGGCCGCGTTGAACGATGCCAGGCCGCTGCGCGATAACCGCTTCAAGGTGCAGCTCGCGCAACGCGCGATCGTGCGCGCCGTGAACGAAGCAGCGGGCCGGCCGGGAGGTCTCGCATGAATCTGATCGGTCAACCGTTCGACCGTACCGACGGTCTGCTGAAAGTAACCGGCGAAGCGCGCTATGCGGCGGAGTTTCCGGAGGCGCGTCTCGCGCATGCGGTGCTCGTCACGAGCACGATTGCACGCGGCACGATTGCATCGATCGATGCCAGCCGCGCGCAAGCCGTGCCCGGCGTGTTGCTGGTGATGACGCATGAGAACGCGCCACGTCTGCCGAACGGCGGCAAGGCGCAATTGGCGCCGCCCGCGGGGCGTCGGCTGTCGCTGTTGCAGGACAACGAAGTGCATTACAACAACGAGCCGGTTGCGGTGGTCGTCGCGGACACGCTCGAGCATGCGACCGACGCCGCGCGTCAGTTGCGCATCACGTATCGGGCGAGCGCGGCCACGCTCGACTTTGCGCAGGCGAAGGCCAACGCGCATGCGCCCGACAAACCGCAGGGACGTCAAACGGATACGCAGCGCGGCAGTTTCGACTGCGGCATGCGAAGCGCCGCCGTGCATATCGACGCGACCTACACGACGCCGATCGAGCATCACAATCCGATGGAGCCGCACGCGACGATGGCGCGTTGGGACGGCCCGCAACTCACGCTCTACGATTCGACGCAAGGCGTGAGCGGCGAAGCGCAAGCCGTGGCGAAGACGCTCGGCATTTCGCCCGGCGACGTGCGCGTGATTTCGCCGTTCGTCGGCGGCGGCTTTGGGTGCAAGGGCTCGTCGTGGTCGCATGTGTCGTTGTGCGCGATGGCGGCGAAACAGACAGGACGTCCGGTGCGGCTCGTGCTCGAGCGGCCGCAGATGTTCGGTCCGGTCGGCGCGCGCCCGCACACGGAACAGCACCTCGTGCTGGCCGCGCGGCGCGACGGCACGCTCACCGCGATACGCCACGACAGCATTTCGAATACGTCGATGATCGAAGACTGGACCGAGACCTGCTGCATGGTCACGCGCATGCTGTATGCGGTGCCCAATCAGGTGACCACGCACCGGCTCGTGCCGCTGAACGTCGGCACGCCGACCTTCATGCGCGCGCCCGGCGAGACGACCGGCTCGTTCGCGCTCGAATCGGCAATGGACGAGTTGGCCGTCGCGCTCAGGATGGACCCGCTCGCTTTGCGCCTGAAGAATTACGCGGAGGCCGATCCGCAGGAAAACAAGCCGTGGTCGGGCAAATCGTTGCGCGAGTGCTATCAGGTCGGCGCGGAAAAATTCGGCTGGTCGCGGCGCAATCCCACGCCTCGTTCGATGCGCGACGGCAACACGCTGATCGGCATGGGCATGGCGACATGCACGTATCCGGCCAATCGCAGCGAAGCCGGCGCGATCGCGCGAATCCTGCCGGACGGCACGGCGATGGTGGCGTCGGGCACGCAGGACATCGGCACAGGCACTTACACGGTGATGACCCAGGTCGCCGCCGATGCGCTCGGCTTCGCGCCGGAGAACATCCATTTCGCGCTCGGCGACTCGTCGTTGCCGAAGGCGCCGGTGTCGGGCGGATCGCAGTCGGCGGCGAGCGTTGCGCCGGCCGTGCGGGACGCCGCCAACGCGGCGCGCGCGCAGTTGATCGCGCTCGCGTTGGCGGACCCGGCGTCGCCGGTGCACGGCATCGCGCCCGACGACATCACCGTGGAAAACGGCTGGGTGACGAGCCGCTCGCAACCGGCGAAGCGCGATCCGGCCGCGGCGATCATCGCGCGTGCGGGCGGCAAGCCGATTGAGGCGACGTCCACTGTCAAACCGGGCGACGAAAAGCAGAAGTACTCGTTTCACTCGTTCGGCGCGGTGTTCGTCGAAGTGCGCGTGGACGCGGACCTCGGCACGATTCGCGTGCCGCGCGTCGTCGCCGTGTATGACGTTGGGCGCGTGCTCAACGAGAAGACGGCGCGCAGCCAGATGCTCGGCGGCATTGTGTGGGGCGTGGGCGCGGCGTTGCAGGAAGAGTCGTCGCTCGACACGCGCTATGGGCGCTTCACGAACGCGAACCTCGCGGAATATCACGTGCCGGTGAACGCGGACATCGGCTCGCTCGACATCACGTTTCTCGACCGGCCGGACCCGTACATCAATTCGCTCGGCGTGCGCGGCATCGGCGAAATCGGCATTACGGGCGTGTGCGCGGCGCTCGCGAACGCGGTGTATCACGCGACCGGTGTGCGCGTGCGCGATCTGCCGGTGACGCTCGACAAGGTGATGCAGCCGACGCGCGTCTGAACGCATGGCGGGCGCTTGCCTCGGGTTGCATTGCGCCGCACAATCGGAGGCACTTTCATTCTCCGGTGCCCGCTCATGGCTTACTCGTCGCTTGCCACTGGCATTTTGCTTGCCGCAGGCGTCGGCTCGCGCTTCGATCCGCAGGGCGTGCAAAACAAGCTGCTCGCGCGACTGCCCGACGGCACGCCGCTCGCCCACGAAGCCGCGCGCCGGCTGTTGCTGGTCGTGCCGACGGTGCTGGCCGTCGTGCGGCCGGGCGCCGAAGCGCTCGCGCGTCTGCTGAACGAGGCCGGCTGCGACGTGGTGTTCGCGGCCGCCGCCGAACGCGGCATGGGCGCGAGCCTCGCCGCGGGCATCGAGGCCAGCGACGACGCCGAAGGCTGGATCGTCGCGCTCGCCGACATGCCGCGCATCCAGCCGTCGACGATTGAAGCGGTCGCGCGGACGCTCGACGGCGGGGCGTCTATCGTCGCGCCGTTTTATGAAGGGCAGCGTGGGCATCCGGTGGGGTTTGGCGCGGAACATCGCGAGGCGCTGATGTCGCTCGATGGAGACAGCGGCGCGCGTTCGTTGCTGATGTCTGGGCGTGTGGTGCGGCTGGATGTCGACGATGCGGGGGTTTTGCGGGATGTGGATACGCCGGGGGATTTGCGGGGGGTGGGGGCGGGTTAGCGGGGCTGAAGTGGTGGTTGGGACCGGTCTCGTTTTGGCCGGCAACCACGGGTAGTGTGGAGTCGGCGGGTAGCGTGGAGTCGGCGGGTAGCGTGGAGTCGGCGGTGCGGAGTCGGGCGGTTGTGCGGAGCCGGGCGGTTGACTTCGGAGCTGCGTTGGGCGTTGGGCGTTGGGCGTTGGGCGTTGGGCTTTGAGCGTGCGACGTACGGCGTTGGGGTTCCGCGTTCGGCGCAGGGCGTTGGCCCCTGCCCGCTGTGCGCTGGCCGTGAGCCTTGGCGTGCAGCAAACCGCAGGCTTGCGTCGACGCCAAGCTTGGGCGCATACTGTATATCCATACAGTATTTTAACGCGCCACTAGCTGCCGCTCGCCGCGTGCCCCCGGCCGCAACCCTTCGCATGAACCGCATTTCCATTTACCCGTCTTTCAGCGCCTGGCGCGACGCCGCACGCTTGCTGTTGCGGCATGGCGTGCAGCCGGAGCGGATCGAATGGATTGAGTGCCCGGAGACGGCGCAGGAGCCTGCGAGCACCATCGGTTGCAATGGCGCAGGCGCGGCGCTAAATCAGCCGCTTGCCGATGCGTCGGGTGCATCGGGTGCGTCGGGTGCATCGGGTGCATCGGGTGCATCGGGTGCATCGGGTGCATCGGGTGCATCGGGTGCATCGGGTTCGTCGGGTTCGTCGGGTTCGTCGGGTTCGTCGGGTTCGTCGGGTTCGTCGGGTTCGTCGGGTGCGTCGGGTGCGTCGGGTGCGTCGGGCATGTTGCAAGCCTCGCACGCGTCGGCCGCATCGCACCCGTCTCACGCGTCAGCAACCCCGGACGCAGCAAACGGCCTCGCGGCAACAACCGCCATCCCACGCGAGCTACTCGCCTGGCTGAAAGCAGCCGCCTGTTTCCGCGCGCCCGACCGCTGGGCGCTGCTCTATCGAGTCCTCTGGCGCTGGACGCGCGGCGAACGCGACGTTCTCGACCTCGGCGACAGCGACGGCGCATTGCTCGATCAGCGCGTGCGCGCCGTCGAGCATGAAACCGAGGACATGCTGAACCTGACCTTGTTCAGAAGACGCGATCCGTCGATGGGACCGCCGGAATTCGTCGGCTGGTACGAACCGCATCACGATCTGCTCGAGTACGCGGCCGAGCGCTTCGCAGCGCGCATGGGCTACTCCACATGGATGCTGGCCACGCCGCGAGGCGCCGCGCTCTGGAACGGCATGCTGCTGCACATATCGCAGCCGGTGTCTGAGCACAGCGTCGACGTTCCGGCCGAAGACGCAATGACGGGCGAAGCCGTCACCAGCGAGTCCACTGAAGCGCTCTGGCTCGGCTACTACGAGGAAGCCGTCAGCGGCGAGACGCCGCCGGTGCCGCTTCGGTACTGGAGAGCCCCGCCCGAAGGGCCGCCGTTGCCCGCGCAACTCGGGCGCGAGCGCATCTGTCGTCGCGGACAAAACGCTGTCGTGACCGTACCGGCTGCTCCGCCGGCGGAATATTCCGCGCTGACGCCACCGCTGCGCGAGCCCACCGGTCCGCTCGATACCTGCCGGCGTTGCGCGTTATGGCGCAACGCGAAGCAGCCGGTGCCCGGTGCGGGTGCGGGTGCGGGTGCGGGTGCGGGTGCGGGTGCGGGTGCGGGTGCGGGTGCGGGCGGCAGCGTGAGTGCCAACGCCGATGCGCATACAAATTCCACTGCCCCCGCCAGTCCCCCGATCATGGTCGTCGGCGAGCAACCTGGCGAGTATGAAAACCAGCACGGCGTGCCCTTCACCGGACCGGCCGGTCAGTTGCTCGACAGCGTGCTCGCCCGCGCCGGGCTCGAACGCGCGGCGCTCTATCTGACGTATGCGGTCAAGCATTACAAGTGGGAGATCGTCGGGCGGGAGCGCATTCATCGCACACCCGCGCAACGCGAGGTGGAAGCCTGTCAGTACTGGCTCGAAAAAGAACTCGCGCAGCTTGCGCCGCGGGTGGTCGTCGCGTTAGGCCCGACGGCGTTGAGAGCGTTGACAGGCGCGCACGTCAACCTGTCGGAATATATGCGGGGCGCACGATCAGTCATGGCGGGCGCATCATCGTGCCGACCTGGCATCCGGCGTATGCGTTGCGAACCGCCGACCCGCGTTTGCGCGACGACATCGTCGCAAGAATCGCGACTGCGTTCAGGTGGGCGGCGGAACTGGCGGGCGACGCTTCCGAGCGTCGGTGATAACCGCCTAAGCCATGCCATCGCTCGGGCGTGCACAGGCACATGGCTTGCGCAAACACTCATAGCTATGCGTGAGCGCCGCAGAACGGCGAACCGACAGTGAACCGACCGCGAATGAACCGCCAATCGACCGCGAATCAACCGCGCAACTCGTTCCAATTCCGCCTAAGCTGATGTGACGCCGCGATTGTCACGCAACGCTACTCCGTCGTTGAAGCGGCGCACGCGTTCGAAACCACCGACTGCCCATGAGCGAAACCAGCCCGCGCCTGTTCATCGTGTCACCGCATTTCGACGACGCCGTCTTCAGTTGCGGCGCATTGCTCGCTGCGCATCCGGACGCCGCGGTCTGCACGGTATTCGCCGCGCCGCCCGAGCATACGATGCACACCGAATGGGATGAAAAGTCGGGTTTCGTCAACGCCCACGAAGCGATCCACGAGCGCACGTTCGAAGACAATCGCGCGCTCGAATTGCTCGACGCGATTCCGCTGCGCATGCCGTTTCGCGAAAGCCAGTATTCCGATTCGCCGTCCATCAGCAAAATGGCGGCCGCGCTCGAGGAAACCATCTATCGAACCACGGCTAACACGTTGCTGATGCCGCTCGGGCTGTATCACGACGATCACGTGCGCGTGTTCGAAGCCTGCTGCGAGATCCTGCCGCGGCTGTCGCATCTCGCCTGGTTCGGTTACGAGGAAGCGATTCACCGGCGCACGCCGGGGGTCGTGCAGGCGCGCCTCGCCGATCTCGCGCAGCGCGGCATCGTGGCGACGCCGGCCAATCCGAGCGCCGGCCACACGATCGACATGCAGCGGCGCGCGCAGATCAAGCGCGAAGCCGTCCACGCGTACCAGAGTCAGTTGCGGGCGTTCGGGCCGGGCAATTACGACGACGTCTTCGCCACCGAGCGCTACTGGCAACTGAGCGTGGGCCGTCGCGTGAAAAGGTAGCGGAACGCGTGAAAAACACAGCGGGAAGCGTAGGCAAAAACGCAGGCGAAAGCGCCGACAAAAAGCGCCGCCGCGAAATCCCGCCCGACAGCAAAACCGCCTACCCTTGAAGTGAACCGCACGCGCCGTCGCGCTATCGCACAACTCTCAACCACAGGTGATGCAATGAGCTACGACATGCATACGAGCCCGATCCCCGATCCCAACGCCGACCCGACGCGCGACCCGGAAGGCGATCCGCTGACACCGCCGTCGCCCGGTCATCACAACGACGAACCACAGCGCCCCGAAGGACCGCCCGACAAAGACCCGGTGTGAGCCGCGAAGCGTTAGCAAATCAGCCGCGAACCGACAGCCGCGTGCATAAACCGCACACGACATGCGGGCACGCGACGGCGCCACGGCGGCACACCCGCACCGCAATCAGCTCGTCAGTTCGCTGAAGCCCTGCAACAGCCGGTCGATGTCGGCGGCGTGGATGTTACCCATCGTCGAGATACGGAACAGTTCCGCCGACAGCCCGCCCTGCCCGGCATAGATCACGAAGCCGCGCGCCTTCAGCGCGTCGTGCAATTGCGGATACGTGACGCCGTTCGGCAGCCGGTACGCGCGCAACACGACCGACGACTCCTGCGGCGCCAGCACGCTATCGATGCCGCGCTCGGCCAGCCCCGCGCGCGCCTGCTCGGCGAGCGCCGCGTAGCGCGCATGACGCGCGCGCCAGCCGCCTTCGTCGGCGATTTCGCGCAACGCTTCGACCAGCGCGTAGTACGCGTGAACCGACGGCGTGAACGGCGTATTGCGCTGATCCTGCAGGCGCGCGAGCCGTCCGAGGTCGAGGTAGTACGTGCGGCTCGCCGCCTGCGCGAGCGCCGCACGGCGCACCAGCACGAACGACGCACCCGGCACGCCGTGCAGGCACTTGTTGGCGGTCGCGGCGACGGCGTCGAGACTCGTATCGGCGAAGTCGATCGCCTCGGCGCCGAAGCTGCTCACGCCATCAACCAGCAAACGCAGACCGCGCGCGCGGCACAGCGCACCGAGCGCGGCGAGATCGTTCAGCCGCCCGGTCGTCGTTTCATGATGGATCACCGCGACGTGCGTGAACGCCTTGTCCGCGTCGAGACGTTCGGCGATTTTCGCCAGGTCCGGCGCCTGCATCCAGTCATGCTTGAGCGCTTCATGTGCAATGCCGTATTGCGCGGCGATCTGCGCGATACGCTCGCCGTACACGCCGTTTTCCACCACCAGCAGCTTGCCGTTTTGCGGCACCAGCGCGGCCGTCATGCTTTCGACGGCGGCCGTGCCCGAGCCCGTCATCAGCACCGCCTGCCATTCGCTCGCGTCGAGGCCGTAAAGGTCGACGAGACGCGTGCGCGCCTCTTCCTGCAAATCGAAAAACTCGCTTTCGCGATGGCACAGGTCCGTCTGCAACAGGCTGTTGCGAACGCGTTCGGTGAGCGTCACGGGGCCGGGATTGAGCAGCAGCATGGGCGCGTCTTCCTTTGACTTCAGGCGGCGCCGATGTGACGCATCAAACGCGTTTTCACATCGGGCGGAGTGATGGTGGGACGCGGCAAGCCGTCAGGCGTGCCGCGGCGAATGACGAGGCGCGCGAAGCGCGGACCGTCGAGCGGCGCGGATTCGAACAGCGCGTCGAGCACAGCCGGATCGTCGCTTTCGACCGCCGACGCATAGCCGCACGCCGCCGCGACGCCCGCAAACGAGACCTGCGGCGAGACCGTCGCCTGCCCGCCCGTGGAGTCGTGCGCGCCGTTATCGAGCAGTACGTGCGTGAGATTCGACGGACCGTAAGCGCCGATTGTCGCGAACGCGCCCATGCGCATCAGCGCCGCACCGTCGCCGTCGAGCGCGACCACATGCAGGTCTGGACGCGCGAGCGCGAGACCGAGCGCGAACGGCGTCACGCAGCCCATCGAGCCGACCATGTACAACTGGTTCGGACGATCGTCGATCGCGTAAAGCTCGCGTCCGCAAAAACCGGTCGACGCGAGCACGACCGTCGACTCGAGCGGCGTGTGCGCGATCACCTTCTTCAACGCGTCATGACGCGACGCGAGTTCGCTCGCCGCCACGCCGGTGAACTGTGAACGCGGCGCGACCGGCACACGACGCGCGCCCGCATCGCCCGCCTTCAATTCGTATGGCGCGACGCTGCCCTTTTGCATCACGAGCGCGTAAGGGCGGCCCGTTTCGTCCATATGGGCGATCGCGCGATCCAGCGCGGGGCCGATCGCGTCGGGTTCGGTCGGAAACGTCTCCCACGGAATTTCCATCGTGTCGAGCATCGCGGGCGTGACCGGTCCCATCAACGCGTGCTGCGGTTCGTCGGCGACGCCGGGTTGGCCGCGCCACGTGACGATCAGCAATTGCGGCAAACGGAAGGTCCACGTGAGCGACGTCAACGGACTCACGGCGTTGCCGAGGCCCGAGTTCTGCATCATCGTGATGCCGCGGCGGCCGTTGCGTGCGCCGAGAGTGACGCCGCCGATCAACGCAACCGCATCGCCCTCATTGGCCGCCGACACGTAGTGCAGCGACTCGTCCTGCAACACGTAGTTGATGAACGGCGTCAGGTACGAGCAAGGCACGCCCGCATACCAGTCGAAGCCGCGCTCGCGCGCCGCCTCGACAAACTGTGCGGCTTCGATCATTGCGCCGCCCCGCTCGCTGCGTCAGAGGCCGCACCGCCGACCGATGCCGCGAGCGGCGTCTGTCCATGCGCGAAGTCGCCGGCGCGGCGGAAGTCTTCGAGATCGTTGACGCCGCGCCAATGGCCGTGCACGTATTGCACTTCGATCGACTCGCCTGCTTCGATCAGCGCGTTCAGCAACGCGGGCATGTCGAGCGATGCAAAGTCGGCGCGCGCCTGCAATTGCGCCATGACAGTCTGCAGACGCTCGCGGCCTGCGCCACGCACGTTGAGCAAACCGACCCAGCGGCCATGCGGCGTTTGTGCGGCGATCGACGACGACGCCTCCTGTCCGCTCGACACATGGCGCAGCACGACCTTGTTGCCGAACAGGCCGCGGTCGTCGGAAGCCGAGCACCACGCGAAGTCGCGCACGCTCGCGTTTTCCGCATCGGTCAGCGAAGAATCGACGACCACGCTGAAGGCCGCCTCGCTCTCCACCAGATCGCGCAGGATGTAGCTGCGGAACAGCAGATCGCCGTACGAGATCACGGTGTCGCCCGAGAGCTTGTCGAGCGCGCAGGCGAGCGACGCGAGTTCGCCGGTCTGCTCGTGCTTGTCATTGACGACGAGCTTGATGCCCGCCGTATCGATGGCATCGGCGCGATAACCGCCGACCACCGTGATGTCGTTGACGCCCTGCTTCTTGAACGCGTCGACGAGCCAGCGCAGCAGCGGCTTGCCCGCAACCGGCAGCATGACTTTCGGACGGTCTTCGGTGACGGCTTCGAGGCCCTTGCCGCGGCTCGCCGCGAGCACGACCGCGGCGCCCGCCGCGCGGCCGCTCGACAGATAGCGGTCTTCCGCTTCCGAATACTCGTCGGCGTCCTGCAAACGGAAAATTTCGTTGACCGCGGCGATGCGGTCTTCCACGTTGACGAGCGTTTGGCTCGTGTGGATTTCTTGTGCGACCGCCTGCATCGCCGACGTGGCCGCGCGAATCAGATGGTTCGCCCAGATCACGGTGCTGATGCCGGCTTCGCGGAACACTTCGGTCGGCGTGCTGTAGTACTTGGTCGGCACGATCACGAGCGGCCCGCGGCCCGCCCACTCGCGCGCGAACTCGAGAATTTCGTCGGGGCGCGAGAGCTTGCTGTGAATCAGGATCGCGTCGGCGCCGGCGCGGCGGTAGGCTTCGGCGCGGCGCAGCGCCTCTTCCATGCCCCAGCCGGCGATCAGCGCTTCCACGCGCGCGACGATCGAAAAATTCTCGTCCGATTGCGAGTCCTTGCCGGCCTTGATCTTGCCGCAGAATTCGTCGATGTCGGCAAGCGGCTGCGCCTCGCCGTTGATGAAGCTATTGGTCTTCGGAAACTGCTTGTCTTCGATGCACACGCCGGCGATGCCGCGTTGTTCGAGCTTGCGCACGAGGCGGCGCACGTTGTTGAAGTTTCCGTAGCCGGTGTCGCCGTCGAGCAGGATCGGCAGATCGCTCGCGTCGGCCATGAATTCGAGGTTGTCGACGACCTGGGTCCAGCTTGCCTCGTTGTTGTCGCGCACGCCGAATTGCGCGGAGATCGCGAGGCCCGAGCCCCAGATCGCCTTGAAGCCGGCTTCGCGGACGATGCGCGCGGAGAGGCCGTTATGCGCCTCCATCATGAATTCGAGTTCGCTGCTGACAAGCATCTGGCGCAGACGTGCGCTGCGTGAAGAAGAGACGAAGGCGGGTTCGCGGGCGTTCATATTCTGTACTCCTGGTGGCGGGCTTATTGGCGGGGCCTGCTTGCCGGTTTATCGGCGCTCTTTTTGCCCGGCTGGCGACTGGAAAATGGCGACTATAGCGGAATTTTCATTTAGTCGTCATTTAGACGGCTGTGCTTTTGCTGTATTGCTTTTAAGTGGAGAAATGTGTCGATTTTTGCAGCGCAGGCGCGCTGGCAAGCGCTTTGGAATTGAGTGGCGTTTTGTGGTTTATTGATGCGAAGGCTTGCCGGGTTGGGTTGGTGCGCGTCATCGCGGAATTAATTCCATTTCTCGGCACCGGCTTTTTATTAATCAGAGAATCGTCGCTGCGAATAATGCTTTTTATTAACTGCGCAGAATTAAATAAATGCTTTCGCATCAGGTGCATTACCTCCGCCCACACCCTTTAATCAGACGAAACGCGCATGGCAAAGGGTTTCCCCTGCCCTCATGAGCAAAGTGAAACCTGCCGTAAACAGAGTCAGCGAGAAGCACACAGCCCAATCCGATCGACCCTTTGCCAAGCACCACTCTTTGCTATGACTCTGAACAAAAAATTAGCCTCAATGATCGCCGTCCTGTGGTTCGGCCTGATTCTGATCGGCGGCTTCGGCGCATGGCAAAACCGTGCGTCGATGGTTAGCGACCGGCGCGACCAGCTCACGTCGCTGATCGACCAGGCGAACCACGTGGTCGCCCGTTACTACGCAATGGCGCAACAGCACGCCATCACCGAAGACGAAGCGAAGAAGCAGGCGCTCGCCACGCTCGAATCGATGCGCTACGGCAAGGACGGCTACATCTCCGTGAACGACTCGCAGCCCGTCATGCTGATGCATCCGTTCAAGAAAGAGATGGTCGGCAAGAACCTCGCGCAGTTCGCGGACCCGGCGGGCAACCATCTGTTCGTGGATATCGTGAACGCGGGCAATCACGAAGGCGGCGGCTTTGTCGACTACCTGTGGGCGAAGCCGGGCAGCGAGAAACCCGTGGCGAAGACCAGCTATTCGCAGCACTTCCAGCCGTGGGACTGGTATGTCGTCACCGGCATGTACATGGACGACGTGCAGCGCGCGTTTTACGCGAGCCTGTTGCGCTGGCTCGCGATCACGGTTGCGCTCGGCGGCATCGCCACGGGCATCATGCTGCTCGTGTTGCGCAGCGTGCGCCGCTCGCTCGGCGGCGATCTGGAAGTGGCCGTCGAACATGCGCAACTGATGGCGGGCGGCAATCTCGCGGTGCGCGTGCCGGTCAAGGACAACGACGCCGGCAGCCTGCTGCATGCGTTGCAAACCATGCAGGCCGGTCTTGTCGATACCGTTTCGCGGGTGCGCGCCGGTACGGAAAACATCAACGTCGGCGCAAGTGAAATTGCCGCCGGCAACACCGATCTGTCGCAACGCACGGAGGAACAAGCCGCCGCGCTGGTGCAGACGGCGTCGAGCATGGATCAGATGACGGTCAACGTGAAGCAGAACGCGGACAGCGCGCAACAGGCGGCAGAACTGGCGGGCCAAGCCGCCGACGTCGCCACGCGCGGCAGCCGCGTCGTCGACGACGTGGTTCGCACGATGGGCGAGATCACGACGAGCTCGCGGCAGATCGGCGACATCATCGGCGTGATCGACGGCATTGCGTTTCAGACCAACATTCTCGCGTTGAACGCGGCCGTCGAAGCGGCCCGCGCGGGCGAACAGGGACGCGGCTTCGCCGTCGTCGCCGCCGAAGTGCGCAGCCTCGCGCAACGCTCGGCCACGGCCGCGAAGGAAATCAAGGCGCTGATCGAAACGTCGACGACCACGGTGGAAGCGGGCGCGTCGCTGGTTGCCAACGCGGGCTCGACGATGGGCGAGATCGTGCAGTCGGTGCGTCGCGTGAACGAGATTCTCGAGGAAATCAGCAATGCGTCGCGCGAGCAGAGCGCGGGCATCGAGCAGGTGAATCGCGCGGTCGGCGAGATGGATCAGGTCACGCAGCAGAACGCGGCGCTGGTCGAGGAAGCCGCCGCGGCCGCGCATTCGCTGAAGGATCAGGTGGGCGTATTGCGAGAGGCGATCTCGAGCTTCGCGCTGCCCGCGTGAAGGCGCACGCACGAAGGAGCGCATGAAGGCGCGCGTGAAAAAGAAGGCGCTCGACAGGCAGCGAGCGCCTCTTTAACACGCCGCGTCGAAATCGACGCATCAATCGAACGAAATGAGCCGCGCGGATTTTGAAGTCCGCGCGGCTTTTTTTACGTCTGTCGCGCGTGTTGGCTTGCGGTAATCTCGCACACAGATTACGTTCTCATTACAATGAGCGCTGCCGCAAGTTAATCCGCTGTCAGTCGGACCGCCATGATCCCGAAGAAAAAATCCCCGTCGCGCGATTCTTATGCGCCCGTCGCGAAGAACCAGTTGCTGGTTGCGCGTCTGCCGATGTGGCGCTCGAAGTTCATCGTCGTGCTGGTGTTCGCCGCGTTTGCCGCGCTCGCGGGCCGCGCGTTCTGGGTGCAGGTGGTGAACCGCGACTTCTATGTCGATCAGGGGCAAAAGCGCTATCAACGCACGATCGAACTCGACGCGACGCGTGGGCGCATTGTCGACCGCAATGGCTCGATGCTCGCCGTCAGTCTCGCGACTTACGAGATCTGGGCAACGCCCAAGCTGCTCGACGAAGCCGCGCTGCCGCCGCTTTCGAAACTGCTCGATCTGCCGCTCGCGGAACTGCGCCGCCGCTTGAACGGCGACAAGACGTTCGTGCTGCTCAAACGCCAGGTGGACGCGGACACGGCCGGGCATCTGTCGAAGCTCGGACTCGCGGGCATCACGCAGATCGCGGATTCAAAGCGCTTCTATCCGGAAGGCGAATCGGCGGCTCACGTGGTCGGCTTTACGGATATCGAGGACAACGGCCAGGAAGGCGTCGAGCTTGCCGCCAACGAACAGTTGCTCGGCGTGCCGGGCCATCGCGAAGTGATTCGCGACCGGCTTGGCCGCGTGGGTGTCGGAAACGCGGCCGCTCGTGCCCGCGCAGAACGGCGACACGATTCATTTGACAATCGATCGGCGCATCCAGCAGCTCGCGTATGCACAGTTAAAGGACGCCATCGCGAAGCATCGCGCGGAAGCCGGCAGCGTGGTCGTGCTCGACGCGCGCAACGGCGAGATTCTCGCGCTTGCCAACTATCCGAGCTTCGATCCAAACGATCGCGCGCGCCTCACGGGCCGGCAGTTGCGCAATCGCGCGGTGGTGGATACGTTCGAGCCCGGCTCGACGATCAAGCCGGTGGTCGTCGCGTTGTCCATCGACGAGGGCAAGGTGCGGCCGCAAAGTGTGATCGACACGGCGCCTGGCTGGTACAAGATCGGCCCCGCGGTGATCCACGACACGTCGAATCACGGCGCGATGACCGTCGCCGAAGCAGTGCAGAAATCGAGCAACATCGCGCTCGCCAAACTCGCGCTCAATCTGCCCGCCGAAAAAATCTGGGCCAAATATCAGGAGTACGGACTCGGCATGCGGCCCGAGCTGACCTTTCCTGGCGTGGCGTCGGGCAAGGTGCGGCCGTACAAACGCTGGCGTCCTATCGAGCAGGCGACTATGGCGTATGGCTATGGGCTCTCGGCGTCGCTGCTGCAGATCGCGCAGATCTACACCGCCTATGCCGGCGACGGCACCATGCACCCGGTGCGCCTCGTGCGCGAGAACATCGATGCCGCGGCCGCCGCTTCGCAAACGGGCCACGCGGTCACCACGCCGGCCACCGCGCGCGCGATCCGTTCGATGCTCGAAATGGCCACAGGCGACGGCGGCACGGGGCGCGCCGCAACCGTCGAAGGCTATCGCATCGGCGGCAAGACGGGCACTGCGCGCAAGCAGGTCGGCGCGTCTTACGCGAAGAACCGTTATCGCGCGCTCTTCGTCGGCATGGCGCCGATGAGCGACCCGCGCCTGATCGTCGCGGTGATGATCGACGATCCGGCCGGCAAGGCGTTTTATGGCGGCACTGTCGCAGGCCCCGTGTTCAGCGCGGTAACGGGCGGCTCACTGCAACTGCTCGGCGTGCCGCCGGATGCGCGGGGCGTCGACGGACAAAACGCCGCACACGCATTTGCGCCGTCTTAAGTCTCGCTTAATTCTTTGCTGCAACCATGCGGCTCAACATCCCCTGTTGAGCCGCCAGATCATCGGCGGCGTTTTTTTCAGCGATGTTGCCGACGCGCAAAAGAAAGACTCCATGCCTGCGAAAAAGAAGGAGGACGAACCATGGTTGAGGACGCGGTGTTCGAGCATCTGCGCGCCATGCCTGGCAACGAATGGGTCGGGCAGATTCACTCATGCAAGGTCTCCGACCCGCTGCAGCCGCCCTGGGGACGTTCATACCGGCTTGTCGAATGGACGATGAAGCACACGCCCGAAGCGAGCCGCCGCGTGGTGCCCGCCGAGAGCACGCCGCTCGAGATCGCCCAGGCTGTCGTCTCGCATGTGCCGGGGCGGCGCTTCTGTCAGCACGGCGACGAATAGCAGAAGTCCAACGCGTCTTCGAGCCGGTCGTTGCCCCAGAACATTTCATCGCCGATAAAGAACGTGGGGGCGCCGAAAATGCCTTTGGCCGCGGCCGCTTCTGTCTGTTCGCGCAGACGCAGCTTGTTCGCGTCGCTTTGCGCTTCAGCGATGATCTGCTGAGCGGGCAAGCCGAGTTTGACGAGCGCTTCGCCCACGACTTCGACGGAACCGATATCGCGGTCATGCACGAAGTTCTGCTGCATGATCTCGCGGCAATACGCAGCGATCCATTCACGCTCGGCGCCGAGTAGCGCGACGCGCATCGCCAGCAGCGCGGCGCGCGGAAAAACGCTCGGACGTGTCAGGGCGATACCGTACTTGCGGCACTGCCGTTCCATATCTTTCCAGACGTAGGCGCCCTTCTCCTTCTGCAAGACGAACGGGGAATTGTCAAAACCCAGCGCGCGAAAAATCGGCCCGAGCAGAAACGGCCGCCAATGAATACGCACGCCTCGCGCAGCAGCCTCAGCCTCGATACGCATCACGCTCAGGTAGCTGTAGTTGCTGCCGAAGTCGAACCAGAATTCGATGTCGCGCGCGGGCGCTGTGGAAGCAGTGGTGGGGTTCATCTCTTCCCTCTTGCAATGTCTGACAGTCGAGCGGGACAAGCTTGCCTATGATGACAGTCTTCGCGTTTCTCAACCGATGGTGAAAGCATGATGCGTTACCCGCTCGATCTGTGTGTCGCCATGCTTCTTGCCGTCGTCGTGATGGGCGCGTCGGTCATGCTGGCGCTGAATTGAAGCTCCGGGCAAACGCTACGCGCGCCCCCGAAAAGTCGCGATATACTGTACATATATACAGTACTTTTCGTATGAGCAATGCGCCTTCCTCCCTTCGAGCCTCCCACGCTTGCCGAGCTGCGCGCCTTCTGGCGCGCGCGTGACGAGCGCGCGGTGCAGCGGCTCATCCTCGAAATCCAGCGGCAGCGGCTTACGCTGCTCGAACTGCGCAATCTGATCGACTGCGGCGTGCAGCAGGCGCGCGCCGCGGACCGCACGCTCGTCGAACGCGGCGAACCGCTCATGACGCTGCGTATCCGCCTCGCGCAGGAAGTACTGCGCGTCGGCGAAATCGACGATACGCGGCAAATCAGCCGCGCGGAGCAGGAAAGGCTCGCGGTGCGAACTCAGGAACAGATCGAATACGCGCGCGAAGGGCGTTTGCGAAGACAGCGCCGCAACATCTAGCCGTCGCGGCGCGCGGCCGCCCGCTTAGCGCGTTTGCGTCGCTACGCGCAGGCCGAGCGATATGAACAGCACGCCGATAATCTTGTTCTGCCAGCGGCGCAACCACGTCAGGCGTCCGACGAGTCTGCCGAGTGGGCGGATCGTCAACACGATCAGCGTCGTGTAAAGCGCGCTCATGCCGACGAAAATCAGGCCCAACGTGGTGAACTGCAAGAACGTCGAACCGTGCTCGGGGTGCACGAACTGCGGGAGAAACGCGAGAAAGAAGAGCGCGGTTTTCGGATTGAGCACTTCGGCGGGAATGGCCTGAAAGAACGCTTTCGACGCCGACACGGGTGCGCTCGCAGGCATCTCGCCGCTCGCCGGTTTTTCGCGCAAGGCCCGAATGCCGAGATAGACGAGATACAGCGCGCCGATCCACTTGACCGCGTTGAAGGCGAGCGCCGACGTCATCAGCAACGCTGAAAGACCGACTGCCGCGCCGAGCGTATGAACGAAGTCGCCCACCGCAATGCCGAGGCCGGTGAAGATGCCGGCCTTGCGTCCTCCGTGAACCGTGCGTGTCAGAACCAGCAGGACCGCGGGCCCCGGAATCAAAAAAAGACCGAGTACGACGGCGACGAAGGTGCCTAACGTGGACAACTCGAGCATGCTGTTCATTCTGTCTCCTGGCGGTTTCCTGCTGATTGGCGGTTCCGTTCAATTCGTGCTCCGCAAAGTGTACCGCGCTCGCGCTTGTGCCTGCTTGCGGTTGCGTTGGTGCTTGCGTTCGCGCTTGCACGACAGCCCGCATCGCAAAGTCGCTATGATTCGAGTCTGGGCCGAAAGCCGGCTCCGACGTTTTTTATCGCAGGCTATTGAGCGGAATTTCCAGGTGACTTACACGTTGTCGGCGCGGCACATCCACGAACTCGAGATTCGCAAGAGCCGGTTTATTGCGTATGCGATACCCGTCGAGGATCGCGACGCCGCGATGGACGAACTGCGCCGTCTGCGCGACGAGCATCCGGCCGCGACGCATGTGTGCTGGGCGTTGCTGGCAGGCGGCCAGTCCGGCATGTCCGACGCCGGCGAGCCTTCCGGCACCGCGGGCCGGCCGATTCTCGAAGTGCTGCGGCATCACGATCTGGACGGCGTGCTGGCCGCCGTCGTCCGCTATTACGGCGGCGTGAAGCTCGGCGCGGGCGGCCTCGTGCGCGCCTATACGGACGCGATCGCCTCCGCGCTGCTGGACGCGCCGCGCGTCGAACGGATTGCTCAAGGATCGCTGATCGTCGAAGTCGGTTACGCCGACGAAGCCAAGGTGCGCCGCTGGATCGAAGCGGAAAGCTACGCGCTCGCCGATACCGCGCACGCAATGCTCGTGAAAATGACGATCCGTTTGCCGGTGAATAAAATCGACGACGCGCGCCGCACGCTGGTCGATATGACGCAAGGCAAGGCCGGCTTCTTCTGATAGCGGCGCGTTCGAGTTTTATTTAGAAGATGGCTTGCGAGTGGCCGCTGTTACCATGCTGTTCTCGAACGGCGTATGAATGTACCGCCAGCACGTGCCACCACTTAAAGGGCCACTCCTCTGATCTCGACCGCCGCTTGTCCCCACGCAGCGCCCGAATCGGCGCGGCATCGTTCGCTTGTGCCGCATCTTGCGCGCCCGTCAGCGTCTATACGAATCACAATGCTCAAGGGCTGCGGCGCCGTCGCGCTGCCTTTGATGCTGTCGGCCTGCTCATGGTCGTGGTTCGGTCTCAACAGTCATAGTGCGCCGCGCGCCGCCGCTTCGTCCACGGGTTGGCTCAGCGTCGCGCCCGCCCGCGACTTCGCCTACATGCCGGCTGTCGATGGCCGCGTGTCGCCGAACCGCATCGAAAATACGGCGATGACCGTGGTCGTGCTGAAGAACGACATCAGCGAGACCGTGCGCGAGAGTGTGGCGAGCCGCCTGAAGGTGGTGGGCTTTCATCTCGAGGACAGGCGCAAACTGCTGAGCGGCAGCATCGAAAAATTCAGCGTCGACGACGTTCGCACGCCGGCGCTCTGGACTCTGCAGATGCGCTATGTCGTGACCGACGCCGTCACGCACAAAGTCGTGTTCTCGACCACCAAGACCGTCAAACGGAAGTCGCCGAAATTCACCAGCAACACCATTGCGATCGAGGACACGGTCAAGCTCAGCGTCGACGCATTGGTGAAGGACGCCGGGTTCATCAACGCAGTGAACTAGCGGACGCGACGTAGACGTGTACGTTTTACTGTGCAACGCACGGTAGCGGAGATACCAGGAGAGGCGCGCCGCCCGTTTCGCTACAATCGGAAGCAGCACATGCCGCTGCTTTTTTGCTGCGCTCTTGTGCGTGCCGCGCCAACCGCGCCGGCGCCCATGAGCACTCACTCCGCGAGGCTCCATGTCCACTACCGCCTGGCTCTTTTTTCTTCCCGCCTGCTTCGCGATCAATCTCGCGCCCGGGCCGAACAATCTCCTATCGATCAACGTCGCCGCGCGGCACGGCTTCATGACGGCGTTCCTCGGCGGCGCGGGACGGCTCGTCGCGTTCGCGGCGATGATCGTGCTGGCCGCGACCGGCCTCGCGGTCGTGCTGCATGCGTCGGCGTGGTTCTTTCTCGCGATCAAACTGGCCGGCGCCGCGTACCTGATCTGGCTTGCCATTCAACTCTGGCGCAGCGACGCGCCGGCCATCGACACCACGCAGGAACAGTGCGCATCGCTCGCGACCGTCGCGCGGCGCGAGTTTCTCGTGGCCGCCGGCAATCCGAAGGCGATCCTCGTGTTCACCGCATTTTTGCCGCAATTCGTCGACATCGCGAAGCCGATGCTGCCGCAATTCGCCGTGCTCGGCGCGAGTTTTCTCGTGCTCGAATGCGTGGCGATCGCGCTCTATTCGTGGGCCGGCATGTATCTCGGCAAGTGGCTGGTGCGCGCACGGGTGAGGCGGTGGTTTAATCGATGCTGTGGGGCGTTTCTGGCTGCGATGGGGGTGGGGTTTTTGATGGTTAGGCGGGGTTAGGGCGGCGTTGAGGTGCGGGTCGGAAGAAACACGGCCAACGGCGACCGTGTTCCGACATAACTACATTCCGGATCGAATTGCCGGATCACGGCAGCCGGATGCGCCTAGCCTATCCCACGACCTCGTCGGAAAGCGGCAACCGCGCGTGTCCGCCATTGCCGACGTCTGCGATGAAATCAGTGAACCGGTCGCGATGCCACTCGGCGTCGCCATAGCGCGCTTTTGTCGTCTCTTGCGTAAGAAGCCGGGCGACATGATCGACGCAGACGTCCTCGACCGGCAGCGGCTCATGCGGACCCGGTAATCCATTGTCACGCAGGAATTCCGCACACTTTGGCTGGTAGCAGAACAGCATTGTTGGGACGTCATACACAAAGCTGACGATCGCGCCGTGCAGTTTCGAAGTAACGACACAGGCCGCTGCGGCGAGTAGATCCACGACCGCTGTGATCGAGTCCCCGTATCGAAAACGCTCCACCGAAACGTTCGACGGCGAGAACAGGCGAGCGATGTCTCCTGTCACCGCAACACTTTCTTCGTCCAGCGAGACAAATAGCACTTCATCGACAAGCCGCTGGCTGTCGACGTACGCAAGTATCGCAAGCACCGCGTCAGTATATTGGCGCAGGTGAATGGACACGATCAGCGTTCGTCTATCAGACGGTCTGCGCTTTGGCGTGTAGATTGCAGGCAACGCAAAAGCAAGATCCCTGAGATTGACGGGCGCCGATCCTGTCACTTCGGCGACGAGGCGAACCGACGCTTCATCGCGCACGGCCACGTATGGTATGTCGCGAAGGACAGCCTCGAATGCGCTTCGCCGCTCTGCCGATGCAAACGGTCCGACCGAAACGCCAAGCGCTGCGACCGGCTTGCTGAGCCGCCGGCCCAAACGAACGATCAGCTTCGCAAAGGACAGCGAAGCGTTAGCACCAAATAGCGAGCCTCCACCGAAAATGGCCGCCCGCGCAGACAACATCGCTGCAACATAAGTGACCGAGCGTACCGCGGCACCGACTCCGCCTCTTCGCATCCAGAGCCCCCGTGCCCCCGGCAGATGGAACGAGTGCGTCAACTCTTGCGCCGGTGAAGCGCCCACGATCAACGGCTCGATGCCTCGTGCCCGAAGCGATATGGACTGCAACAGATATCCGAACAGGTCGTCGCCGAAGTTGCGCCTTCCATAGAATCCGAAGAAAGCAACGCGGGTCGTGCGGCTACCCGATGCGCGAGCTGTGCTGCGGCCAAGTCCGCCCTTATTGCACCCATTCGATTGCGCGGCGGCCGGCGCCGCTACGTCGAACTCGTTCATTTCAAGACCTCTGTTGAAAGTGCGCGAGTCAGGGCCGGCGAATGATGAGCATGCACTGGCGACAGCAGACGCCGGTAAATGCCGACGTAGGAGCGAAACAATCGGGCGTCGCCGAACCGGGCAAGCGCGTGCTTCGCCGCCGCCGTGCCCATTCGTTCGCGCAATTGCGGGTCGTCGATCAATCGACGTGTGTAATGCTCGAGCTCCGCATCGTTGCTTGCGAGGAAGCCGGTCACGCCGTGGACGATGACATCCCGATTGCCGACGATGCGACTGGCGACCGCCGGCAGCCCCGCCGCCTGCGCCTCTATCAGCGCAATCGGCATGCCCTCCCATAGCGAAGGCAAAACGAAGATGTCGCATTGCTGAAGCGCTCGCCTGAGTTCCGGCGCCGCAATCCATCCACTCAACTCAACAACCTCACGATCAATCCAGCGATCAATCGCTTCCGCTTCGCCATCGCCATACCACACAGCACGGACGTTGGATGTTCGCGCGAGACGTTGGGCAAGCTGCGTGAATCGCCACGGCGCCTTCTGATAGGTAACGCGCGCCGACGTGCATACGACGACCTGCTCGCGAGTTTGTCTCGTGGTGTCGGCCCCGAAGTCATCGAGTTTCACCGCGTTCTCGACAAGGCTCGTGCGTTGCGGATTCGAAAGCAACATTCGCGCGTAACGCCATTCGCTTTTTGAGCATGCAACGATGTGCCCGCCCATTGCATGCAGCGTCCGTTCGATTAACAGGAACAGCTTTGCCTTTAACGCAGACGTGTCCTCTTTCAGAAACGCAAACCCGTGCGGCGAATAGATCGTGCACCCGCTTAGTCCGAGCAACCGCGTGGCGATGCGGCCTAGCGCCGCCGCCTTCGACGAGTGGAGATGAACAATGTCGGGCCGCTCCCGAAACAGCTCGACGAAAAGCCTGCACAGACTCGAGAGGTCGCGAACTCCTATGGCAGTTTGCATTTCCACGACCCGGCGACGCACGCGCGGATCGAACAACTTATCCAGCGTTGCGTTAAGCGGCGTGTCTTTGCGCACGGAATGGAGCACAACGACGTCATCGCCCGCAGCGGCCTGACGATTAGCTAGAAGAACCACGCAATGCAGCACGCCGCCACCCAGCGCTTCTGTTACGTGTACGATTTTTTGCCGCAAGATCACTACTCCATATTCTGCAATTCTGGCGCTGCGCGATAAGGCAGGAATGGCGATGCGCCACGACCTTCTTCATCGCTCATGTTGTGGATTCGTCCCGCGAGTGCGATGAGACCGATGGCGAACAGCCACGCCGCCAACCTTGTGTTCATCCGCCCCGTCGGCGGAGCAAACTGACGCCAAAGCACAACCAGCATCAGATAGACGAGAATCAGCTGGAAGCGGATGCCCGCATACGTGACCTGTGTCATGCCGTAAAGCGCCGCTGCCAGCACGGCAAAAATCATCCAGCCGACGGGTGGAATCGCGAACTGCCGCCGATGCATGACCATGACGCCCAGCATGAGCAACTGGATCAACAGGAACAGCAATCCAGACGTTGCATTGGGCGCTTCGATGCCGGTGTAAAGACTCGTCTTGTCGGCGAGGTAGCCTGGGACCAGCAACGACCCGCCGGCGACAGCTAACGCCGCACCGACGAACATGATCGTGTGCCCGCGCCGCGTGGTCGCGACAAAGAGCAGGAACAGCAATGCCGATGAGAAATGCACACACGTCCCGACCACCGCGAAGATGAAATACCGAAGCGGCTTTCGCTGCGGCGAGAAGCGCGTGGCCAGCAGAAAGATCGAAGCCGCAAGGCCGAATCGCATCACGTTCATGGTCAGTTCATAGAACATGCCGGGCACGAGCACGAGGCCGCCGAACCAGATGCCATGACGACTGCGTGAAATGGACCAGAGCAACAGCAGCGCGGTTGTCATCGACACGCTGTTGACGACGAAGCGCGGGTCGGGCTCGATAGCCCAGAGAAGCCTCGCATACGCATTGAACAGCGGCTCGCCGCCATAGCCGTTCCCCTGGCCCAGATCGGCGAACGCCTGGTAGTAGGCGGCCGTGTCGGTGCCGCAATGGCCGCGCAAGACCGCGAGCGCGACCATCGGCAGCGCACACGTCACAATGACAGCGGTGCTGGTTCCACCGTACGCAACGCACAGCGCGACGCCGAGATAGAAGAACAGCAACGGCACAAGGTAGTACGTCATGAGCCGCACCACCCCGCTTGTCGTGTTGCGGGAATCGCCGCTATGCGTCTCACGCAAACCTCCGTGACAGCAGGCAGCGCCGCAGATATTTCGCGCCGCTCAACGCAGAAAAGCACAGCCATTCACCAGGACCGATCACTCGTCGACGGCGCAAGCGCAGGTAGTTGTCCTGCTCGCCTTTCTGGATTTTCAGGAGCTGGGCGCTCAGTCCGGTTTGCGCGCCGAACTGCGCCTTGTAAATGTACGAAAGCGCGAAAGGGAACAGATAGGCCTCGCCTCCCTCCACGAGCACCACTTCCAGCAACATGAAATAGTCTTCGGCGTGGCGCTTGTTTTCATCGAAACGTGCGCCGACGTCCGCGCGCATCAAAATGCTCGAGGGCGTGAAGCGGTTCGAGAACAGAACGCGTCGCCGCGATACGCGGCGCGGGGCGACGACAGCCGGCCACGGTTGAGACGCCGGCAGACCGCCGGCTTCGAGTTGCGCCACGGGATGCCCCGTTATCGCGACCTCCGGATGCGCGCGCATCCACTTGTATTGCGTCGCCATTTTCGACGGATGCCAGCTGTCATCCGAGTCGAGGAACGCGATGTACGGCAGCGTCGTCGCGGACCATCCGGCGTTACGCGCCGCACCCGGCCCCGCGTTGCGCGGCTGCAGAAGTACGCGAAGCCAATTGCGCGGATAAATCTGCGCCAATTCGCGAAGCAATGCGCGCGTGCCATCCGTGCTGCAATCGTCGACCAGAATCAACTGCTGCGGACGGCATGTCTGCTCGAAGACGGATTGAACCGCACGCCCGATCGTGTCGCGGCAGTTAAAGCACGGAATGATCACGCACACCGGAATCTGTTCCGGAGGCATTGGCGACATGCTGCGTGCATCTGGCCGCGCGTCGATGCCGGATATCGGCTGCTGCCGTTCGCGGAACAGGAAGTGGCGAGCGCACAGCACGGACAGCACCGCCCACACCACTTCGCCCATCACCGAAGCGGCGGCTGCGCCGACAGTGCCCGCGACCAGCACGCCGATGAGTCCAGCGACCACGCTGAATAGCAGTGCGGCGGCGGCGCACCAGTTGCGCACGCGGACCAGGTTGCGGGTCGTCATCACGGACGACGCACAGACCGTTAAAAATCTGAACGGCGTGCTCAGTGCCATGATGACGACCACTTGCACCGCTTGCCCGTATTGCCTGCCAAACACCAGCGGGATGGCGACCGGCGCGAGCAGCGCCGCAATCGCGCCCAACGCGAGACCTGAGACGAACATCCATCTGCCGCCTTCCCGATACATCCGCTCGAGACGTTCGTCGCCCGATGCGGCCCATCGATGAAGACGCGGCATGAGCAGTTTCTGGAACAGAACCGTCGGCAACAGATAAAGCGCGCTAACAATCGTCAACGCGACGCTGTATGCGCCGACGTCCTGAGGTTCGCCCAGGTGCGAGACGATAACCAGGCCGCTTTGGCCGTACGCATAAAACAGCAGGCCGGATACACCGAAGGGCAGCGCGTTGCGCCAGAGTTCCATGACGGGCGGCGTCGGCAGTCCTTCGCGCGAAAATCGTTCCGCGAGTTTTGGTCCATGCCCGATCAGGTGCACCGCGCCGCTTCGCAGCGCCGAGACTGACTGCCATGCGCCGAGCGTCACGATGACGGCAATACAGCCAAAGCCGGCCGCGACAATCAGGCTGCTTGCGCCCAACCGCCAGCACACCAGAAGCAACATGAGACGTCCGGCATGCTGTAGTCCTTGCCACATTGCAACCCGGCCGAATTTTTCCTCCAGTTGCAACTTCACCGAGGCGATCTCGATTGCGCCTTGCGTCAGCACCGCCGGCAGCATGAATAACAGCAGTGCACCGGTCTGCGCATCCGGAGTGCCTAGCCATGCCCACAAGGCGGCAGCGAGAAGACACACCAGCGCGCTGCGGGTGACGAAACGCACGGATGCTTCCATCCATCGACTCGCGGACCAACCCTCGCTGCCGTACGCTTTGAGCCAGAACGACGGCACGCCGAACCCGACCGCCGGCGCAACGATAGTCACGACAGCGAGCGCAGCAGCGAACCGCCCGTAGTCCGCCGGCGACAGAGACCGCGCAAGCACTGCCTGCACGGCGAACGCCAGGCCCGCCGACATCGACGCGCTGACCAGCAGCACCGACGCAGCGCGAGCGTCACGGATGCGCGAATTCATTCTTGCGCTCCGTCCATCATCGGACGCGCATCTTCACCTCGTGAGCGCCCGTAGAGGTACGTGCCATAGGTGGTGCCATTGCGGAAGCGCCCTGCATGACGATCGATTCCGTTGAGCACAACGCCCTTCACCGCAACGCCCACATGCTGCAAGCGGCGCATGCACTCTTCCATTTCCGCAGCCTTCGTGACCGAGGCGCGAGCGACCAGGAAGATGTTGCCGTTTGAATATGGCGCGAGAATCGCCGCATCGGGCACCGGCAACAGCGGCGCGGTGTCGACGACCACGAGGTCGTAGCGCGCGGACAACGCCTTGAAAAGATCGCCTGTGCGTTCACTACCGAGGTGGTCGGCCGCATTCGGCGGCATCGCGCCAGCCGGCAGGAAGTCGAGCGTCGAGCGCTCCAGCTTGCGGATCGACGCGTCCAGTTTGCCCATGTCGGCGATCACGTCGGACAGTCCGACTGCCGAAATGCAGCCGTATGCGCGAGTGAGTCCGCAGCGTCTCAGGTCGCCGTCGACCAACAGGACACGTTTGCCAGTGCGGGCCACGACCGCGGCGACGTTGGACGCGATAAACGATTTGCCCACATTCGGCGACGGCCCGGTGAACATCACGACGTTACCGCCGCCATCGGACAATGAAAACTGCAGCGCAGTGCGCAGACTGCGCAAACTTTCGATTGCCGGATCTGCTGGGTCGATAAAAGCAAGCGGACGCCGCGGACGCGTTTCCCGACCGAAGTATCCAGACCAATGGAATCCGCCCCTGCGTGCCACCGGCACCACGGAGAGCACATCGAGACCTGTGCGCTCCGCCAGTTCGCGGGAATCCGAAATCCCATGGAACAGAAGGTCGCGAATAAACGCGGCGCCGACCGCTGCAAGTAACGCGACGGCGACGACCGCGAGGCACAGCAGAAAACGCCAGAAGCGAACCGGGCGGTCGGGCAACAACGCCTCGTCGAGAACGCGGACGTTGCCGACCCGTCCCACTTGCAGAATCTGCAGTTGTTCGATGTTGTTCAGCAAACCCACGTATAGATCGTTGCTGATCTTGACGTCGCGCTCCGCCTTCACCACCTGGCGCTGCATCTCCGGCAGGCCGTCGATCTGTTGATTGAGTCCACTCGACTGCGATTGCAGAACTGCTAGCTGTCTATCGAGAGCCATCACGGTCGGGTTGGTCGGCGCAAAACGCGTCAACGCTTCGGCTTTCTTCTGCTGCAGCGTGGCGACCTGTATCTCATTGTCGGCCGCTAGTTGCAGTACTTTTTTGGCTTCGCCTTCAAGGTCCACCGATCCAAACTTGCTGCGGATTACCGCATAGGCTTTTTCCGCGCTGTCCAGTCTGTCGCGCAAGCCAGGCACCTGGCCGCGCAGGAACGCGAGCGACCGCGCGGCCTGCTCGGCTTTGCGCGCCTCGTTCTGCTCCAGGTAGTGTTGTGCGAGATGGTTGAGCACCTCGGTGATCCGTACCGGATCGGCGCCGCGCAACTTCACGCGCAGCACGTTGGAATCCTTTCCTTGTTCGCTGATCGAGAGGCTGTCCTGCAGCTTGCCGATCGTCTCGAGGCGCGATTGCCGCGTGAGCTTGAAGCGGGCACCAACCGCAGCATGCAACGCGCCGACGCACAACGTCAGCGGACCGTCATCGGTCATGAAGGTTTCGGTTGCGCCGAGCCGGCCGACCACATCCTGCTTCAACCCAGGTCCGGAGAGCCGGTACGCGCCCGCGTCAGCAACGGTCAACGAGTACGCCGATCCGATCAGTGCGCTGGGCGTGTCGAAGCGTTCGACGTACGCGCGCTCTTCACCCCACGTATAGCCGCCCATGCCCAGCAAACCGGGGCGCGATAATCCCTTGCTGGCGCGTGCGATCGCCCGGCCGACGAGTGGAAAGCGAACTGGCTCGGCTTCGATGTACAGGCCCAACTCGTCGACGACCGCAGCCACGACGAGCCGCGACCGCAGCACCTGCATCTCCGTATCGGCGGAAGACTTGACCTCGAGCATCGACGAAAGGTCCTGACCCAGCAGCGACGACGCGGTACTCGCACTGCTGCTCTCATCGACCTGAGTCACCATGTCCGCCTCGTACTGCGGATCGGAAAGCAGCACCGCGGCAAGGCCGAGAACACACAGCGTGCCGAAGATCCACAGCATCATGTGCCGGTAAAGCAGGAACACATCGAGAATCGCCGCAAGATCGAAATCCTTTTCGGCGTTGGCGGGCTCATGCAAAGCGCGGGACTGGTTCACTGTGCCACCCCCTCGACGTGGGCCGCGTCATCGCGATGACGATCAGCGGACCGCACGTTGAATTTGCCTAGCCGCTCTACCCAGTAGTCGATACCGACCGTCAAGCTCTCCCTGCACTGGCGAAACGCCGATAGGGACAAGCCCATGGGGTCGTCGATATCCATGTGGTCGAAGCCGCGCACGGAGAATATGCGGCCGCACATCGAGGGAAAAAGCCACTCAATGGTTTGCTTCTGCCGCGCGGTCATCGTAAGAATCAGATCTGCCCGGCTTGCCAGTTGCCAGGTCAACTGCTTTGCGCGGTGTTCCCGCATATCGACGCCGACTTCTGAAAGCACCGCGACGGCGTTGCTCGCCGCCGGTTGCCCGACCATCGCCGCAAGTCCGCAGGAATGTACGTGCACGCCCTCGATCTTCTGCTGTAAAAGAGCCGCAGCCATAGGGCTGCGGCATACGTTGCCTTGGCAAACGGTCAAAACGTTGGAGATCATCTGTCTTTGGTTCTGTATTGCGGTGTGCCGAGGAATTCGACTTCGCACACCGGCGTCATGACGAGCGCCATACCGCCAGTTCATCTATTTGCAACTGCCCCGTCCATCCAATGAAAGCGGCAGTGACCATCGCCTGCGTTGCGCCCGCTGGAACGGTTGCTTGCGCGGCCGGCAGTTCATGCGCGGCGCTTTGCGATTCGCTTGTGCTCAATGGAATGCCCGGCGCGGCATCGAAGTGGAACGCGAATTTCACGCGGCCCGTTACACCTGTCGTCGCTGCGCTGCAGGCCACGTTGAGGACGTCGCCCGGTACAACCGGGAAAGCGGCTCGCGTCGCCACGGAGAACCGCGCGTTGCCTGCATCAGGCAAGCTCACGTGGAGAGCCTGCTTTCGTTTCGCCGATGCGCTGCTCTGCGTAGCCGCAGTGGCGTCCGCAACTGGACCCGCAACCACAATGCTTCCTGCGAGTTCGGCACCTGCGGTCACCGATGCGCTCCAATGGGTGAGCGCGCCTACCGGTGTGCCGGGAGTGTCCAGTTCGAAAAGACTGTCGGCATTGATCACGCTTCCTCGCCAGGGCAGCGCGTGGACTTGCTGGAAGCTCATCGCTGACAGCGACTCCACGGACACTTCGTCACCGATCAAAGCCGTCAGGCTGCCTTGTGCCGGAGATTCGAATCGCCACTCGACGCCGGAAGCAGAAAGCTTCGCTTTGCCCGCCGCCAGTTGACGCGGTGCATTGCTCAAGTCCTTACGCTTCCAGTGCCTCGGCAGCACGATCGAATCGCGGAATACCGTGCGAAGATGTTTGCCCGCCTGCGTGGCATCGACCAGCAAGCCGTCGATACCTTCTATGTGGCAGTGATTGAAGGCGACCGTACCGAAACTCGCATGGGGCCCGAAATGCACGACGTCGCCGTTGAAGTCGAACGAACACGCGTCGAAAACGAAATCCATGCTGTCGGCGTCGATTGCAATGGCTCGCGCGGAACCGGAAAACGTGCAATCGGCGAAGGTCATCCGCTCACCGCTGTTGACGCTCTTTCCATCGGCGGATGCGACGCAAATACCATGTTCGCGGTTCTGCTCGAACCGGCACGAATGCCATGCACTCAGATAGGTATTGATGGGATCGATCGCGAGCGCTCCGCGCCAACCGGTGATCACAACGTTGCGGCCACCCGCGTCTCGTACCTCACCCGAAAACAAGGGCTGCCGATTGCCCATCACGACGCCCCGCCCTTCCGCGCGTGCCACGCCGGGGCCGAGGATCGAAATCGTGCCTCCCGCTCCATCGAGGAATGGCGAACGGTTGCCGGGGAAGCGCAATTCGGTCGACGGAAGCATCGTTTCGTTTCTGCACGTCAGGCCGTCGCGACCCACCGGCATCGTCGAGAAGTCGAGCAGAACGCTGCCCACTGAACGCAGCTTGATCCACGGCAAGGTGTCGATGGTGTCGGTCAGGACATATCGGCCGGCGGGAATCAGCAGGCTCGGCAAGCAGGAGGTGTCTTTCGTGCGTAGGCCGAGATCGCGCACAAAGTCGATCGCGCGCTGCAGCGTGCCCGTATCGTCGCTCGCACCCGCGCCCTTCCGCGCAAAATCATGCAGCCAGCGAAAGCCACCGGCAGCGTCGTTCCGCTGCGGCTCGCCCCATCCAGGCGAGACCGCGGATGCGCCGAGCACTGCCATCCCGGCCGAGAGTCCGATTGCGGAGCGGCGGTTCATCGTGCCGCTTCCCGCACGCATCCAGCCAGCACAAAGCGCAGTCTCAGGATCACTTCGCCACCAGCCCCGCGGTGAGCCCCGCGTTGATGGCCGGCAACAGCAGACTCAGCACGCGGCTAAAGCGAACGAGTCCGTTGCCGTCGACATAAACGATGTCTTTCGGTTCGAGTTCGAAGCGGTTGGCGAGGACCATCGAGACCGGCGAAGCGGCATCGAGATGAAAAATGCGCGCGTCTGCGCCGCGTCCGCGAATGACATAGAGATTCCCGGCATCCGCGGTCGCGGAACTGATGCTGCCCGCCTGCGAGAGTGCGTCGCTCAGCGTCATGCGACCGTTGCGCAGCGGCACTGCCGTGACGGGCTTGGCGACTTCACCCATCACGAACACGCCGCTTTCATCCCTCGCGGACACGCGAACCAGGTCGCCTGCACGCAGCATCAGCCTCGCAGGACTCACACCACGCTGCAACATGCGGACGAAGTTTATGTCGTACGACTTGCCGTCGCGAGTCAGCGTGATGCGGCTCTGATCCGCAGCAGGGCTGAAGCCGCCGGCATGGCTGATGGCGTCGTACAGCGTCGTCGGAATATCGTTGACCGCTTGCGCGCCGGCCTGCCGGACCTCGCCATCCACGTAGACCTGCTTCGCGCGGAACGACGCCATGCGAACCGTCACTTGAGGATCGCGAAACGACTTGCCGAGTTCCACGGCAAGCTTGCGTTGAACTTCTGCGACCGTCATGCCCTGGACGTGGATATTGCCGGCAAACGGGAATCGCAGGCTGCCGGTATCGTCGATGATGAATCCGGGCGGCGGATCGAACGCGCGCGCCGCCGCGGGCGAAAGTGAGCCGGATGCGGCCGCTAATTCCGGATGGTCCCAGACAGTGATTTGCAGCACATCGCCAGCGCCGACCGTATAGGCCGTCGCGTGCCCGAGAAGCGCTTCGACGCTTGCGTCGCTACGATGCTCGACCTCGCCTTCCATTTGATCGAGCGAAGCCAAGGTCACTTCGGTGACTGGCACGGGCAACTGCTCGCCCGGCGTCTGCTCGCTGCCGCTGGTCATGGGCAATGCGGCCGATTCCTCCATCCGCATACCGGGCGCCACCGCGCATCCGGTGGTCAGCAACGCGACCACGGTCATCAAGGCTCCGAGCCGATACATCGGCTGGGACAAAACTGCAACTGACATCGTACTCAACCTGTTCAAGCGGGCGCGCCGCAGCGCCGCCCTTGTCGACTGCATCGCGGCAGTCATGATTCGTGTTCGTTGGGCTGCACCCTTCCATCGAAATGCCGTTTAATAAGCATTCCGATCCACCAACCCCCTCACCACCGTCGCCGCGACAATCCGCATATCCAGCGCGAACGACCAGTTGCGCAGGTAATAAAGGTCGTGTTCGACGCGCGCCTGCATCTTCTCGACGCGATCCGTCTCGCCGCGAAAGCCGTTCACCTGCGCCCACCCGGTAATACCAGGCTTGATCCGGTAACGATGGATATAGCCATCGACGATCGTCCGGTACTGGTCGTCGTGCTCGATCGCGTGAGGGCGCGGACCGACCACCGACATCTGCCCGCGCAGCACGTTGAAAAACTGCGGCAGTTCATCGAGACTCGTGCGTCGCAGGAACGCGCCGACGCGCGTGATGCGCGGGTCCAGCCGGGTCGCCTGATGAACCACGCCGTTCTGCTGCGTGTGAACGCGCATCGAGCGAAACTTGTAGATGCGAAACACGTTGCCGTCGGCGCCCATGCGGCGCTGCGAGAACAGCACCGGGCCTCGCGACGTCAGCTTGATCGCGGCCGCGACGAGCAACATCACCGGCGACAGCGCAAGCAAAGCCGCCGCGGCAAATACGCGGTCGAACAGCGCCTTTTGCATCAGTGCATGAGGCGTCATCGGCGACGCCATCAGGTTGATCGCGGGCAGCCCCACCAGCTCGACCACGTTGCGATCGAACATGGCGAGAGCGCGCACATCGGGAATGAAGCGCAGGTTCACGAGGTCGCCGCTGAATTCCTCGACGATGCGCAGCACCGCGTGCTCTTGCGACATCGGCATCGCAAGCCACACTTCTTCGGTTCGCTCACGGCGCACCCAGTTTGCGAAGTCGCGCAACTCCGAGAACGACGACAGGCCCGGCTCCGCGACCGTTTCGCCGTGCAGCGGATCGAACGTCGCAACGGCGCGAAAACCGGAATCGGTCGAAGCCGCAATGCTCGCGAGCACGCCATCGCGATGCGCGCCGCTGCCGACCACCGCCACCATCCGCAGATTGCGTCCGGCTCGTCTGATGCGGCCAAGCATCGCGTGGATCAACAGACGCGAGGCGACGAGCAGCACCGCGGTGATGAGGGTCCATCGCACGCACCAGATTCTGGACAGCAGCCCCGCGCGATGAAGCAGAAACATCATCGCGAGCCCGCACAGTTGCACCACGATCCAGCCCGCGACGACGTTCAGCGTCAGATGCAGTTTCGAACGCCCGCGCCACGATTCATACACGCCGAACCACGGCAGCAGCATCATGGCGAGCGCCATGTCCAGCGCAACGAATGCGCCCTCGAGGACCGGATGCCCCTCTCCAGCCGGCAACAGGCGCGCAAGCGCCGCCGCCATCGCGATCATGAGCACATCCAGCAGGCGCGCGAGAGCGCTTTCCATATCGACGGATTCGCGGCCCATCGTTTGACGAAACACCGTACGCATGACTGTGCCTAACGGCCGGCGCGACGACATCGCGAAACCGCGCAGTCGCCATCACCGGACATACCAGTACGTCTGGGCACAAATACGGACACCATGGGGTTAGTCTCAACAAGAGCTATCTGAAAATGGACGGACGCGTCACTTCTTGAGTGAGGGCGCATTCTGCCCTTACGCTGAATGCTCAGGGACCAGAAATTTCCTAAGCCTGGCGGCTATTTGTCAGCTAGATAGACATCGGACGAGCCAAGGCGACGGAGAGACGTGAAGATGGGATGGCCGCGCCTCGCATGCCGCGGCTATAAGCGATCGCTTATGCAAAGCGCGAGAAACTTTAACTATCTGTATTGACGCCGCGCCCCTATGCTCAATCAGTGACCCTCCGTCGTGTCCGGCGACGCGCGGCATGGGCAAGCGACTTCTCATAGTCACAGGAGCGGCATCATGAAGATCTGCATCTTCGGAGCGGGAGCGATAGGCGGCTTGATGGGCGTGCAGCTTGCACGCGCCGGCGCCGACGTCAGTTTCATCGCGCGCGGCGCGCATCTCGCGGCAATGCGCGAGCACGGCGCGCGTCTGATCATGGACGGCGAGACAGTGAGCGCGCCGGTCCGCTGCACGTCCGATCCGCGCGAGCTAGGCGTACAGGACGTCGTCATCATCACGTTGAAGGCGCACTCGCTGCCCGGCGTGGTCGACTCAATGCAGCCGCTGCTCGGCAAGCACACGGCCATCGTGACCGGCGTGAACGGCATTCCGTATTGGTACTTCTATCAGCACGGCGGCAAATTCGCGGGCACGCGCCTCGCGAGCGTCGATCCGGACGGCAGTCAATGGACGAAGCTCGGCCCCGAACGCGCGATCGGCTGCGTGCTCTACCCGGCCGCGGAGATCGTCGAGCCTGGCGTCATCAAGCATGTGTACGGCAAGAAGTTTCCGATCGGCGAGCCGAGCGGCGAACGCACGCCGCGCATTCAGCAATTCCACGAGATCATGCAGGCCGCGGGTTTCGAGGCGCCGATTCGCGACAACATCCGCGACGAAATCTGGCTGAAACTGTGGGGCAATCTGTGCTTCAACCCGATCAGCGCACTGACGCACGCGACGCTCGACGTGCTCACGAGCGACCCCGGCACACGCGCCGTCTCGCGCACGATGATGCTCGAAGCGAAGCGCATCGCGGATCAGTTCGGCGTGCACTTTCGCGTCGATGTCGAAAAACGGATTGACGGCGCGGGCGCGGTGGGCGCGCATAAAACGTCGACGCTGGTCGATCTGGAAAACCGGCGGCCGATGGAAATCGATCCGCTGCTGACCGTCGTGCAGGAAATGGGGCGGCTCGTCAACGAACCGACGCCGACCATCGACGTCGTACTCGCGCTCGTCAAGTTGCGCGAGCGCATGGCCTTGCAGGGCGCGTGAGCGCGTTCGCGTTTATCGCGTTGGCCGTCGTGGCTGGATGATGGTAGGTGCAAAAGGATCGGACGGCGTCCGATCCTTTTTTATTGCGCCGTTATTACCGCTATCGCTACTGCTCGATCGCGAGCCAGACCGCCTTCGGCTCGGTGAAGTTTTCAATCGCGACGTCGCCGTGTTCGCGGCCGAAACCCGAATCGCCGGAACCGCCCCACGGCAGACGCACGTCGGTGTAGCCATACGTGTTGATCCAGACGGTGCCTGCCCGCAGGTCTCTCGCCACGCGATGCACGCGGCCAATGTCCGCGCTCCACACGCCGGCCGCGAGGCTATACAACGTGCCGTTGGCGATACGGATCGCGTCGGCTTCGTCGTCGAAACGAATCACGCTTGCCACCGGTCCGAAGATCTCCTCCTGCGAGATTCGCATTTCGTGTTCGACGTTGGCGAATACCGTCGGCTCCACAAAGAAGCCGCGTTCCCCGACCCGCGCCCCGCCCGTCACGAGCGATGCGCCTTCCGATCGCCCCGCATCGACATAACCGAGCACGGTCTTCATTTGCGCGGCGGAGATGAGCGGGCCCATCGACGTTTCGCGCAGCGACGGATCGCCGACCTTGATCGACTTCGCTCGCGCGGCGAGCCGGTCGACCACTTCGTCATAGACATCGCGATGCGCGAGAATGCGCGAGCCCGCCGAGCACACCTGGCCGGTGTTGAAGAAGATGCCCGACGCCGCGGCTCGCACTGCGTTGTCGAGATTCGCATCGGCAAAAATCAGGTTCGCCGATTTGCCGCCGAGTTCGAGCGTCACGCGCTTGAAGTTGCTCGCCGCGCCTTGCAGAATGCCGCGCCCGACCGAAGGCGAGCCGGTGAACGTGACCTTGTCCACGCCCGGATGCGCGACGAGCGCGTCGCCGACCACGCGTCCCTTGCCGGTGACGATATTCAGGACTCCCGGCGGTAGGCCCGCTTCGAGCGCGAGTTCGCCGATACGCAACGCGCTGAGCGGCGTGATCTCCGCGGGCTTGACGATCAGCGTGCAACCGCACGCGAGCGCGGGCGCGATTTTCCACATGCCGATCATCAACGGGAAATTCCACGGCACGATGGCCGCGACCACGCCGACCGGTTCGCGGATCGTATAGGTCAACGCGTCCGGGCGAACCGGCACGACCTGGCCGTTGATCTTGTCGCACCAGCCGGCGTAGTACTCGAGCGTGTCGATCGCGGCCGGAACGTCCTGGCGCATGACAGCAGCAATCGGCTTGCCGGCGTCGAGGCTTTCGAGCGCGGCGAGTTCGTCGAGATTCGCGCGCATCAGGCCGGCGAGGCGGCCAAGAATGCGGCCGCGCTCCGCCGCCTTGATGCCGTTCCACACTTTCAAAGCGGCGCGCGCTGCGATAACCGCTGTGTCGACGTCGGCCGCGCTGCCTTGGGCCACATGCGCGATCGGCTCTTCGGTGGCCGGATTGATATCGACGGAATATTCGCCTGTGCCCGGCGGCAACCGCTTGCCGTCGATCAGCAGATCATGGCGCCTGAGGTCGGTGTCAGTGTCCATCGTAAAGCTCCTTGCATTGAGATGTTGCGTGGCTGAGTGCTGCAAACCGGTCCGGGGATGACCGGTGCGCGCAAGGACCAGGCGGCGCTACGGCTCGTGAAGCGCCGCGCCGCTGCGCGCGGCGACGGGCCATGAAGAATCGGAGACTGTGTGAGAAGCCGGACTTGTGTTTGCCTCCGGGTTTGCCTCGCGGTTCGCCTCGACGCTCGCGCTGCTCGACAACGCCCCGCCCTGCTCGGCAAACTGCGCCCACGCAGCCGCGGCATTCGGCCTGAGCGAGCGGTTGCGGCGATGCACGAGCAGCGTGGTCAATGTCGCCTCGGGTGCGAGAGGCCGGCTCACGAGCGACTCGCCCACGGCGGGCCAATGCGAGTCGACGGGCAGCACGCCGACACCGAGCCCGAGTTCGACCATGCGCAGCACAGCCGCGACGTGCCCGAATTCCTGCACCGGACGCCGCTTCAAACCGTTTGCATTGAACGCGCGATCGAGCGCCGCGCGCACGCCGGCGTCGGCGTTCAGCGTGACGAGCGCCCAGTCGTGCAACGCATCCCAGGCGACGCTCGCGTGTCGGGCAAGCGGATGAGTCGGCGGCATCACGGCATGCAGCGGCGTCGTGAAAACGACTTGCGCATGCAATTGATCGCTGACGAGCGGCTCGGCCAGCGAGACCACGCCGAAATCCACCTCGCCGTGCTCGACGCTCGCAAGCACACCGCTTTGCGCCTGGTCTTCGACGGTAACGAGAAGTTCGGGGAATGCGGACGCGCAGCGCGCGAGTCCCTGTGCGACCCAACTGGACGACAACACCGGATTGCTCGCCAGCGCGACCACACCGCGATGGCCTTCGTAAGCACCGCGTTCTTCGCGCAACGTCAGATCGATTTCATCGAGCAGGCGGCCGATTCTTCTTTCGAGGCTCGCGCCTGCATGCGTCAGTTGAACCTGGCGCGTCGTGCGGTCGAACAGCTTCAGATCGACCGCGTCTTCCAGTTCACGCACGCAACGGCTCACTGCGGACTGCGTCAGATCGAGTTCGCGCGCCGCGCGCGTGAAGCTGCGTTCACGCGCGACGGCGACAAACACCTTGAGTTGCTGCAACGAAACGTTCATGACGTAGTGGCCGGCGCGCGGCTTGCCGGCCTGTTCCTGTTGTTCCTATTCGCCGGTTTGCTCGGGCCAGTGGCTAAGACGCGAGGCCTTGCCGTTCCCATTACCGGCGACGGCCAGCACGCCTGGCGACGGCTCGTCCTGCGAGTGGATCCAGCGCGAGCGCATCGGCGCGAGGATGAACTTCGCGGACACGCCCGCGGCAATCGTGATCACTGCGGACACCGTGAACACGAGGCTCCATCCGCCGGTTGCCGACAGCACCGATGCAATCGGCACCAGCAGCGAGGCCGTGCCCTTCGCGGTGTACAACGTGCCCGCGTTCGCCGCCGCATACTTGCTGCCGAAGGTGTCGGCGCAGATCGCCGGGAAGATCGAGAAGATTTCGCCCCAGAACAGGAAGATCAACGCGGCGAACGTCATGAACGCATACGGGTTCGTGCCGTACTCCATCATGCCGAGCAACGCGAGTCCTTCCCCAATGAAGATCATGAACATCGTGTTTTCACGGCCGATCTTGTCGGAGATGAAACCGCACAGCGGACGCGTGAAGCCGTTGCAGACGTTGTCGATGGAAAGCGTGGCTGTGAGAAGCGGCAGCGTGACGCCGAAGATCGTCATCGGAATGCGCGCGAGGCCCCAGTCTTTCGCAATTGGGCCGATCTGCGCAGTCGCCATCAAGCCGCCGGCTGCCACCGCGACGAACGACACGTAGATCACCCAGAACACCGGCGTCTTGATCATCTGGCCGGGCGTGAGATCGACCTTCGACACGGAGAACTTTCTCTTCGCCGGCGTGTGCTTACTCAACACCGGTTTCACCAGCAGCATCGCGAGCAGCAGAATCGCGACGCCCTGCAAGATGCCGAAGAAGAAGAACGTGTGCTCATAGCCCGAGCGCGTGATCATGTTCGCAATCGGAATCACGGTGACTGCCGCGCCCGCGCCGAAGCCCGCTGCCGTGAGACCCGCAGCCAGACCGCGCCGGTCGGGAAACCATTTCAACGCGTTGCCGACGCATGTTCCATACACGCCGCCCGCGCCGATACCCGCGATCACCGCGGACGTATACAGCATGGGCAAGGTCGTCGCATACGAGTTCATCACCCACGCGAGGCCCGCGCATACCGCGCCGCCTGCCACCACGGGCCGTGGACCGAACTTGTCGACGAGCCAGCCCTCGAGCGGCACGAGCCACGTTTCAGTGAGAATGAAGATGGCAAACGCCAGTTGAATCGAGGCCTGGCCCCAGTGATGCCGCGCGTCCATCGGTGCGACGAAGAGCGTCCATGCGTACTGCAAATTCGCCACCAACGCCATGCACACCATGCCGATGACGAGTTGCCACCAACGGTTCGCCCAGAATACGCGGGCCGCGGTCTGTTGAGTGATGTCGTCCATGTGCCTTGTCTCCGCAATTATTTAGTGCAGCCGGCCAAAGCGCCGTGCTGTATGTGTCCCACCTTATCGTTATGACCCGGAAAGCCTTGCAATCCGGGAATGTTTAATATTTGAGTCTTTAAAGCGCTTCCTTTAAAAAGCGCTTTATTCATCGCCTTTTGGAAGTTCTTAATTCCGACTAATCCGTTTTGTTGTTTTCCGCCAATCTGCCGCCTGGTCCCGCCACGCCAGAAATCCAAGCGTTAACCCGAGTGTTCCGTGGCAGCTTCGCCTTGTTTACAAACCCATGCTAGGGTCATTGCTGAATTACTAATAATTAAAGTTTGTTATTATGTTGATTCACATTTGCTTATACATCGGTCATGACGATGCGCAATGCCACGCTGCGTCAATTGAAGGTGTTCGAGACCGTGGCGCGCCACTTGAGCTTTTCGCGCGCCGCCGAGGAACTGCATCTCACACAGCCTGCCGTCTCCACGCAGGTTCGTCAGTTGGAGGAGCATGCGGGGCTGCCGCTCTTCGAACAGCTCGGCAAAAAGATCTACCTCACGCCGGCCGGCACTGAAATGCTGCACTACAGCCGCGCGATCATTCAGCAGTTCCACGAAGTCGACGAAGCGATGAGCCAGTTGAAGGGCGTCTCCGGCGGCAAGCTGAATGTCGCGGTGATCAGCGCAGGCGACTACTTTTTCCCGCGGCTGCTCGCCGAATTCACGCGGCGCTATGCGGGCGTCGTGCTGAACCTCGCTGTCCACAATCGCGAGGAGTTGTTGCATCAGCTCGCGACCAATCAGACAGACCTCGCGGTAATGGTGCGCCCGCCGCACGAGATGGACGCCACTAACGAGCCGTTCGCGCCTCATCCGTATGTCATCGTGGCCGCGCCCACGCATCCGCTCGCGCACAAGCGCAACATCAAGATCAGCCAGTTGGCGAACGAGGCGTTCATCGTGCGCGAGCGCGGCTCGGACACGTGGAATTCGATGGAAGAAGGTTTTGCGGGCCGACTGTCGAATCTGAAGATTGCGATGGAGATCAAAAGCACCGAGACGATCAAACAGGCGGTGATTGCCGGCATGGGCATCGCGTTTTTGTCTGCGCATACCATCAGCCTCGAGTTGCAACTGGGCCATCTCGTGGTGCTCGATGTCGAGAGCTTTCCTGTGATGCTCAACTGGTACGTGGTTCATCGCAAGAACAAGCGCCTGCCGCCGGTGGCGGTGGCGTTCAAGCGCTTCCTGATGGAGGAAGGCGCGAACCTCATCGAGAAGATCACTCGTGTGAAGGAACTGAGCGTCTATAAGCAATAGGCTATGGAGATCCAATAAAACTTTAACTATTGCAAATCGTTCGGTACTTCTATGCTGCAAGCTAGTTTCATCACTTGACAGCCCAGGAGGCCGATCATGAACCATGCTTCGGTTGCGACTCATGCCAGCGCACGCACCACTGCGCGCGCTTCCGCCGATCATTCCAACGACCCGCATCTGAGCGCCTATAACGCGGCGTTCAGCGACCTCGGGCTGCGCTTTCGCTGGGACCACGCCACGCTCGACGTGCTGAGCGAATTCAATAGCGAGGCCGCGCGGATTACCGCATACATCGAGCGGTTTCATGGGCATCTGCATCGCGCCTATGATCCGGACTTTCTCGCGCAATTGATCCTGCAGAAGAAGGCGCAGTACTTTAGTGAATTCGCGGCTTTGGGCGAGTGAGCGGATGGGCGGGAATACGTTCCCGCCTTTTATCGCGGCAGTTGCCTGATTGATCGGGTTCGCGTTCATGGATGCCGGCTTACCGTGGATCGGTTGGACAGGCGCCGTGCCGCGCATGCCTGAATCTTCCGTTGCCTGCTGCCGTTGCTGTCGCTGTTATGCCAGCGTCGGCCGTGACGGTATGCTGCCGCGCGCACCATGACGTGCATTGGGCTGACTTCTTCTGCGTCTTCTCGCCACTTCATTGGCATGTCGGCGCGAGCGCCATACGCGTGCGTTTTCGCATGCTTCTTCGAATACTCGCGGCTCATCATCACATGCACACCGATCGACGAAGCCAGCGCGCTCATCGCGAGCAACGCGGTGAGCCCGAACGGCTGCGCCGCTTCGGTGACGAAGCCATAGCCGAGCCATCCGCATAACAGCAGCGCGACCGCATTGACGACGTCGTGCCCGCGACGCGCCGTCACGCGAAGCGGCAACAGCCCGTGCAATTTGCAGAATGCGATCGCCGATGCCGCGAAGATCAACGCGCCGGCGAACACCGCCGCATAGAGTTCGATCCGCTCGGGAATCGCGAGATTGGCCTGGTTTCCTGGCGACAGATAACGCGCGACGCCGACGGATACGACGGATAAACCCATGCCGCTCGCGAGCAACGCGGCGAGCGCGGGTCGTCGTGTGAGATTGCGACGGCGCACGACGGATGCACCGGCGAGCATTGGGCCGAGCGCGCAGGCAAGCAATGCAGCACACGCAGCCGTCAGCGAGACGAGCATTCCAAGCCACACGGTACTATCCGACGCTTGCGGCACGCGCGCTCCTTCCGTGTTGTTGCAACCCGCGGACTTGTGGCCCGCGGATCGACCGATCGTTCTTCAAACGAGTCCCGCCGTAACGCCTGTTGCAGTAACGCCCGGCCCCGGCGCTTCGCGTGCCGCGGCTTGCAACGTATTGCGCAGCGTGCCGATTCCATCGATAGAAATAGACACCGTCGCGCCATCCTTGATCGACCCAACTCCCACCGACGTACCGCACGCAATCACATCACCCGGCTCCAGTGTGAGATCCTGCGAAATGAGGCTCACCTGCTCGGCCGGCGAAAACACCATGTCGGAGAGCGGATAGTTTTGCCGCTCGACGTCGTCGAGCATCGTCACGAGATGCGCGTTTTGCCAGTCGAAACCCGAGACGATTGCCGGTCCGATACAACAGAACGTATCGAAGCCTTTCGCGCGGCACCATTGCGGAAAATGCGGATTCTCGTTGAGCAGATCGGCCGCGGTCACGTCGTTGACGAGCGTGTACCCGAAGATCGCTTGAGCAGCTTCTTCGACGTTCGCATCGCGGCAGCGCCGGCCAATCACAATGCCGAGCTCGCCTTCATAGACGATCTTGCCCGCGTAGCTCACGGGCCGCCGGATCGGCTCGCCTGAGCCGATCACCGAGCCCGCCGGCTTCAGCAGAAAAAGCGGATGCGCGGGCACCGGCTTGTCGAGCTTCGCGGCAAGCGCGTGAAAGTTATTCCACAGTGCGACGATCTTGCCAGGCGCGCAAGGCGCGAGCGGCGTCAGCGCGCGCGTCGATAACACGGCGCCGGTCGGCACCGGTTGATCGAGACTTTCGTACTCGTGCAGATAAGCACCTTCGACGCGGCCGAACACCACACCGCCGTCGCTGGACATGAAACGCATCCACGTATCCATACGCCGCTCCTTGAGCGCTTCGGCACGATCTTCTTCGCGAGTTGCAAACGACAATCGACTGTCGCGAAGAAAACCGTGCCGCCTTCCGTTTGACGCGTCAGATCAGGCCGGCGCCGCGTGCCCACTGATACTTTGCACCGAGCACCGCGACGGGAATTTCCGTCGAATAGGCGTACGCGGGAACACCATGCGCGTACAGATATTCGGCGGCTTCTTCCACCTGAACGTCGCCCGCGAGCGAGGCCACGATCGGCTTCTCGATGCCGCGCGCTTTCATCTCCTCTTTCACCTCGACGACGAGGCGCGCGAACACCATCGGCGGCGTGATGATGGTGTGCCAGTAGCCGAGGATGATCGCGTGAATGCGCGGGTCTTCGAGGCCGAGCCGGATCGTGTTCTGATACGTGGACGGCGGCTCGCCACCCGTGATGTCGACAGGATTGCCCGCCGCACCGAACGGCGGAATGAACTTGCGGAACGCAGCGTCGAGATCGGCGGGCATGGTCATCAGCGACAGACGGTTGTCCACGCAAGCATCGGACAACAGCACGCCCGAGCCGCCCGCGCCCGTGATGATCACCACGTTCTCGCCCTTCGGCGTCGGCAGCTTCGGAATGCCGCGTGCAAATTCGAGCAGGTCGCGCAGCGAGCGAGCGCGGATCACGCCGCATTGCTTGAACACGTCTTCGTAGATGCGATCGTTGCCTGCAAGCGCGCCCGTGTGCGAACTCGCCGCGCGCGCGCCGAGACTCGTGCGGCCCGCCTTCAGCACCACGACCGGCTTCTTCTTCGACACGCGCGCCGCCGTTTCCGCAAACGCGCGACCGTCTTTCAGGTCCTCGCAATGCTGCGCGATGATGTCGGTGTTCTCGTCCTGTTCGAAGAACGTCAGCAGATCGTCTTCGTCGATATCGGACTTGTTGCCGAGCCCGACAATCGCCGACACGCCCATCTTCGCCGAACGCGAGAAGCCGATGATCGCCATGCCGATGCCGCCCGATTGCGACGACAACGCCGCCTTGCCTTGCACATCGTACGGTGTGCAAAACGTTGCACACAGATTCTTCGGCGTGTAGTAGAAGCCGTAAATATTCGGCCCCATCAGGCGAATATCGTATTCGCGCGCAATCGCCACGATTTCCTGCTGGCCTTCCACGTTGCCTGTTTCGGCAAAGCCCGACGGAATCAGCACCGCGCCCGGAATGTGCTTCTTGCCGACTTCCGTCAACGCGCCGGCGACGAACTTCGCGGGAATCGCAAACACAGCGACGTCGATATTCCCCGGCACGTCCAGCACACTCTTATAGGCCTTGTGGCCCATGATCTCGTCGGCCTTCGGGTGGATCGGATAGATCTCGCCCTTGTAGCCACCGTTGATCAGGTTCTTCATCACCGAGTTGCCGATCTTGCCGTCTTCCGCCGATGCACCGATCACCGCGACCGAATCCGGCTTCATGATGCGGTTCATTTGCCGCACGATGTCTTCCTGACTCGGCCGATAGCGCTCTACCGGCGGGGCGAAATCGAGCACGATGCGCACGTCGGCGGCAATCGCACCACGCTTGCTCGCGAACACCGGGTTCAGATCCAGCTCGGAGATTTCAGGGAAGTCCGACACGAGCCGCGAGACGTTTTCGATCAACCCGGCGAGCGCCTCGCGGTCGACCGGTTCGCCGCCGCGCACGCCCTTGAGCATGTCGGCAGCCGCAATGCCGTCGAGCATCGAGCGAGCGTCGTCGCGCGTGGCCGGCGCGAGGCGGAACGTGATGTCCTTCAGCACTTCGACCAGCACGCCGCCAAGACCGAACGCGACCAGCTTGCCGAACGACGGATCGGTCACCGCGCCGACAATCACTTCCTGCCCGCCGCCGATCATCTGCTGCACCTGCACGCCAAGCAGATTCGCGTTGGCGTTATAGCGCTTCGCGTTCTCCATGATCGTGGTGAATCCTTGCGCCACGTCCGCAGCGTTCTTCACGCCGACGAGCACGCCGCCCGCTTCGGTCTTGTGCAGAATTTCCGGCGAGACGATCTTTAGTACCACTGGAAAACCGATGTCCGCCGCGAATTGCGCGGCTTCGTCCGCGGTCGTCGCAAGCGCTTCCTTCGGCACCGAAATGCCGTAGACGTCGCACACGAGTTTGCCTTCCGGCGCGGTCAGCGAGTTGCGGCCTTCGGCTTTCGCGTGATCGAGAATGTGCCGCACGACGTCCTTGTTGGCGACCTGCGCGCGGTCGTCCGGCGTGTGTGCGGTACCGCGTTCTTTCAGTGAGAGCGTGTCTTCGTATGCCATGTCCTGCCGTCTCCAATGCGGGTTCGAAAGGCGCCGCCCGGCACCGCGCTCGCCTGAATGGCGAGCGGCGGGCGGCCTGCACTACGGGTTTTTCTATGCGCTAGATGGCGCCAGCGGTGCGCAGTGCGCTGATCTGCTCGGGCGAGTAGCCCAGTTCCGCCATGACTTCGTCGGTATGTTCGCCAAGCAGCGGCGAGCGCTTCACTTCGGTCGGGCTATCGGACAGTTTGATAGGATTGCCAACGGTCAGATATTTGCCGCGCGTCGGATGATCGACTTCGACAATCGTGCCGGTCTTGCGCAGCGAGGGCTCCTCGGCGATCTCTTTCATCGACAGAATCGGCCCGCATGGAATGTCGTACTTGTTGAGAATCTGCATCGCCTCGAACTTGGTCTTGGTCATCGTCCAGCGTTCGATTTCCGCGAAAATGTCCTTCAGACGCGGCAGGCGTGCGGCGGGCGTCGCGTAATCGGGGTCCGTGGCCCACTCTTCCTTGCCGATCACGTTGCAGATCTTGGCCCACACCGGCGCCTGCGTGATGAAGTAGATGTACGCGTTCGGATCGGTCTCCCAGCCCTTGCATTTCAGAATCCAGCCCGGCTGGCCGCCGCCCGACGCATTGCCCGCGCGCGGCACCGCTTCGCCGAACTTGCCGTTCGGATATTGCGGATACTCCTTCATCACGCCGGTGCGTTCGAGCCGCTGCTGATCGCGCAGCTTCACGCGGCACAGATTGAGCACGCCGTCCTGCATCGCAGCGAGCACGCGCTGGCCGCGGCCCGTCTGCGTGCGCTGATAAAGCGCGGTGACAATGCCGAGCGCGAGATGCAAGCCCGTGCCGCTATCGCCGATCTGCGCGCCGCTGACGACCGGCGGGCCGTCGTCGAAACCCGTGGTGGACGCCGCGCCGCCCGCGCATTGCGCGACGTTCTCGTAGACCTTGCAGTCTTCGTACGGACCTGGGCCAAAGCCTTTCACCGACGCGACGATCATGCGCGGATTCAGCTCCTGGATGCGCTCCCACGTAAAGCCCATGCGATCCAGTGCGCCCGGCGCGAAGTTCTCCACCAGCACGTCGCATTTCTGGATCAGTGCCTCCAGAACCTGCTTGCCTTCGGGGTTCTTCGTATCGATCGTGACCGAGCGCTTGTTGTGATTGAGCATCGTGAAGTACAAGCTGTCCACGTCGGGAATATCACGCAGTTGCTCGCGCGTGATGTCGCCGGCGCCGGCCCGCTCCACCTTGATCACGTCCGCGCCGAACCACGCCAGCAATTGCGTGCAGGTCGGGCCCGATTGCACATGCGTGAAATCGAGAATGCGCACGCCGTCGAGTGCTTTGCCCATGTCGTGTCTCCTAAGGTGTCCGTATTACTTGTACATGGTCTGATTCTTGGTGCCCGGCGCATACTCGCGCGGATCGACCCAGATGTTGACGACTGCGGAGCGGCCGGTGCGATGGATCGACTCGCGTGCACGCTGCAATGCGCTTGCGATCTGCGCGGGATCGCGCACTTCCTCGCCGTAGCCGCCGAGCATTTCGGCGAACTTGCTGAACGGCACATCGCTCAGCAGATTGCCGACGTTGCCGCGCTCGTCGCCGTATTTGGCGAGCTGGCCGTAGCGGATCTGGTTCATCGCCGAGTTGTTGCCGATCACCGCGAGGTACGGCACGCCGAAGCGGTTGGCCGTTTCCATGTCGAACGCGGTCATGCCGAACGAGCCGTCGCCGTAGTAGCACAGCACTTCCTTGTTCGGATGCGCGATCCCCGCTGCGAGCGCAAAGCCGGTGCCGACGCCGAGCGAGCCGAGTGCGCCTGGGTCCATCCATTGACCAGGGCGGCGCGGGCGAACCGCTTGGGCGGAAATTGTCACGACGTCACCGCCGTCGCCGATATAGATCGTGTCGTCGGAAAGGAACTCGTTGAGTTCATAAGCGACGCGGTACGGATGAATCGGCGTGCTGTTGGACTTGAACAGCGGCATCAGTTTTTCGGTCGCGGTTGCTTCGGCATCCTGAAGTTGCGCCATCCACTTGCGGCGTGCCTGGCGCTTGTCGTCCTTCAGGCGACCGCTCGCGGCTTGCAGCACCGCAGCGAGAATCGCGCCCGGATCGCCGACCAGACCAAGGTCGATGTCGCGATTCTTGCCGACTGTCCGGTAGTCCATATCGATCTGCACCAGCGTCAGTTCCTTGCTGATGCGCTTGCCGTAGCCCATGCGGAAATCGAACGGCGTGCCGACGACGATCAGCACGTCCGCATTCGCAAACGCCTGCGAACGCGTGCGATCGAAGTGATGCGGATCGCCCGGCGGCAGCAAGCCGCGGCTCGCGCCGTTGAAATAACCAGGAACGTCGAGACCGCGCAGCAATGCAATCGCTTCCTCGTGACCGCGCGCGGTCCACACCTGCTGTCCGTACAGGATCGCGGGGCGCTCGGAATTGACGAGGATGTCGGCCAGTTTCTCGATGTCGCGCGGATCGCCAATCGACTTCGTCGACGCGCGATAGTGCCCCGGCTGCGGCACGACGGCGCGCGTGAGTTCGACTTCACGGTCGAGCACATCGCGCGGAATTTCCAGGTAAGCCGGGCCGGGCGCGCCGTTGAAGCACTCGCGCGCGGCCATCGAGATCATGTCCGCGACGCGCTCCGTGCTCGACACGCTGGCGGCGAACTTCGTGATCGGCGACATCATGTCGACGTGCGGCAGGTCTTGCAGCGAGCCCATCTTGTGCTGCGTCAGCGCGCCTTGTCCGCCGATATGCAGCACCGGGCTCTCGGAGCGAAATGCCGTCGCGATGCCGGTCACCGCGTTCGTGCAGCCGGGGCCGGCCGTCGTGACCACGCAGCCGAGCTTGCCGGTCTGGCGCGCGTAGCCGTCTGCTGCGTGCGCCGCGACCTGCTCGTGGCGCACGTCGATGATGCGAATCCCTTCGTCCACACAACCATCGTAAATGTCGATGATGTGGCCGCCGCACAGCGTGAAGATCGTATCGACGCCTTCGTTTTTCAGCGCTTTCGCGACCAGATGGCCGCCCGAAACGACGCCCGCGTTGCGCGTCTTTTGCTTGAGCGTGTCTTCGGCCGTGGTGCTGCTCGTGGCGGAGTTCAGGGATGAAACAACTGCAGACATGGTCGTCTCCTGTGTGTCGACCGGCTTGGCGCGTCAGTGCTTGCGCCGGTCCCGTGCTTTGCATCGGCCGGTGTTGCGCATTAGCGCTTGCGCCGGCCCCATGAAAGACTGCTGCTTATCGGTTGTGCAACGCTTCTCAGAACATGCCGCCCTGCTTGCTCACATACGGTATGTGATATATCAGATTCAGGCAAGGACGATTTCATGCTCCGGGTCCGCTCTGCGTTTCTGCTGCAATCCCTGCGGGACATGGGAAAGCGGCTGTTTCGAGATCCGCTTTCGGCCTTCCGCAAGGGAAAACACTGAGCGCTGGTTAAGATCGCTCACTGTTGATATATCACATACCACATTTCACCAGACGTCAAGCGCGGTGTTTCCCTACGCAGCGCGGACAAACGAAAAAAGCCCGCGGTGCGTGAACACCGCGGGCTTCAATGCCTGCGTGACTTGGTTGCTACAGTGACGGGCGCGGGCAGGCCCGGCGAAACTCCGCGCCGAACGCCAGACGTGCTTAACGTACCTAACGCCGCACGCTACGCCTATTCAGCCGTCAATCGAGAAAATCGCAGTTCTTCTCCACGAAGGCCGCCAGATCGAGCGAATGCTGGCGCGTAAGACGCTCGGCCAGTTCGGTATCGCGCTTCTCGAGCGCCTCGATAATGCGCAGATGATCGACGATGGACCGCGACGCGCGATCGCTCTGCGAGATGGTCATGCGCCGGATAGCGCGCACGTGGATAAAAATATTCTTGATGGTGTCGAGAATGATCTGCGACTTCGACAACTCGACGATCGACTGGTGAAACGCGATGTTCGCGTCCGAATACTCGGCGATGTGCTCGGCCGGCGTGGCGTCGCGGAAATTGTCGAACATGTGCCGCAGGCGAGCGATTTCCTCGTCTGTGGCGCGCTGGGTCGCCAGACGTGCGGCCATGCTTTCCAGCGCGGCCCACATGTGAATCATCTCGACGATCTCGCGCTTGCTTTTGCGGACGATGTAAATGCCGCGCCGCGGCACCATGCGCAGAAAGCCTTCCTGCTCGAGCAGCGTCATCGCCTCGCGCACAGGCGTGCGGCTGACGCCAAGCGTCTCGCTGAGCACGCGTTCGTCCAGACGGATTTCGTCGCGCGTCTGGTAGATGTCCGCATCGGCAATCGCCTGGCGCAGCATCGCATAAGCCTGATCGCGCAAGCTCGCGCTTGCGCCGATAGGCTGCAACGACAACGTCAAAGGTGTTGCCACCGCTTCAGTTTGAAGTTCCGACGACATTCATCGCCTCTGGTTGAACATGCATACGATAAGGCGCCACCGCTGCCCCACGTTGCTCGCTCAATCCGACGAAACGGCCATGTTGCGCTGCAAGTTGCGCGACAGGCTGCGGAATCCAGCGAGCGATAAGAACCGTGGCGGCACTGCCCAAGCCCACAACAGCGACGGCCAGCAGCGAGAGAGGAACAAATTCCATTTGTAGCTCCAACTGATTGAGTGATCGAATGACTCAATCATATGCTGCATCGCCGCAAAAATCAATATTGTGTATGTAGTATATCAGTGACTGTTGTTTTTCGATCAATGACTACGGTAGCATGCGCCGCGTTCTCCCGCCTGCCGCTTGTTGCCGGCGCGCCGCGGCTCCGTGTATACGCCAGGAACGCGCGCTATTCGCGCAGACGCGTTCGACTATCGCGCAATCCACGTCGAGTGCCGATTGTGCGGCAAGCGCAGCGTCATTAATCTTCCGCACAACCTGCAAGCGATCGGCGGCCCGCAGAAGGCGCCGACGCCGCGCCGCCAGCACGCGGCCGGTCACGCAGTAGTCCAAGAATCTCACGGAGACCCCGTCATGAGCACCACTCTCTCGCCGGCCGCCACAGCCGACAACCGCATCGCCCGCAGCCGGGCACGCAAAGCCGCGCTGGGCAGCTTCGTCGGCGCAGTCGTCGACTGGTACGACTTTCTGCTGTACGGGATTGTCGCGGCGCTCGTCTTTAACGCGGAGTTCTTTCCGAAAGTGAGCCCGGCAATGGGCACGCTTGCGGCCTTCGCGACATTCGGCGTCGGCTTTCTGTTCCGGCCGCTCGGCGGCTTCGTGTTCGGCCATTTCGGCGACCGGCTCGGCCGCATGCGCATGCTCGTGCTGACCGTGATGATGATGGGTCTCTCCACCGCGGCCATCGGCCTGCTGCCGTCGTTCGCGACTATCGGCTGGCTCGCGCCGGTGCTGCTCGTCACGCTGCGCGCGATCCAGGGCTTCGCGGTCGGCGGCGAATGGGGCGGTGCGGCGTTGATGGCGGTCGAAAGCGCGCCCGAGAAAAAAAAGGCGTTCTACAGCAGCGGCGTCCAGGTCGGCTACGGCGTGGGCCTCGTGCTGGCGACGGGGCTGGTCGCGCTGATCAGCCGTTCGATGGATAACGCGTCGTTCATGAGCTGGGGCTGGCGCCTGCCCTTCCTCTTCAGCGTAGTGCTGGTGCTGATCGCGATGTGGATCCGCTCGAGTATGGAAGAGTCGCAGGAATTCGTCGAAAAAGTCGGCGCGCACGGCGAGCGCCGCGTGCGGCTGCCGATCGTCGAAGCGCTGCTGCGTCACCCGAAAGCGTTCCTGCTGATCATCGCGCTGCGCCTCGCCGAACTGTTCACGATGTATATCGTGACCGCCTTCGCGCTCAATTACTCGACGGCGAACCTGCACATGCCGCGTGAGTTCTTCCTGACCATCGGTCTGCTGGTCGGCGCGGTGAGTTGCGTGACGATTCCGCTTTTCGCGATGCTCGCCGACCGCTTCGGCCGCCGCCGCGTGTACATGATCGGCGCGCTCGTCGGTATGTTCAGCGCCGTGCCGTTCTTCCTGGCCCTTGAAGCACGCTCGACGGTATGGATCGTGGTTTTCGCCGTGATGCTCGCGAACATCGCGCACGACATGGTGGTCAGCGTGCAGCAGCCGATGTTCACCGAACTCTTCGGCACCGAGTACCGCTACAGCGGCGCGGGCGTCGGCTATCAGGTGGCGAGCGTGGTGGGCGGCGGCTTCACGCCGTTCATCGCCGTTGCGCTCGTGAGCTTTGCCGGCGGTTCGTGGCATCCCGTGGCCGGCTATCTGGCGATCGGCTGCCTGATTTCTGTGCTCGTGGCCGCAAAAATGAAGACCGGGCGCAGCGTTTGAACGGTTGATCGCGGTTCGAAGAGGCCGGCGTGGCGTTGCAGCCACCGCCGGCCTTTTTTGCTTTGAAGGCGCGGTTCTGGCCGCACGCCAAGTTGCGCCAGACCCGACATCTGGGACCCACTGCCGCGATCCGGCAGATGCGCGTCGCATTTCCTCGGGCAATGCCTTATGCATTTCTATCTCATATTGCCAACCTAGGTCCGCCGCCCTATCGTTCGACCAGGCAAGCTCCATCCGGGACTTGCGCACGTTCATATGAAGCCCAGCCGCATATATGAGCGCCCCATCGGGTAGCAATTCTCACGCCGAAGCACTAAAGGATTCGGTCTGATGCGCCGATAACAAAGACTTCGCTTTCCGGGAGACCGACCATGAGCAGCATGACCGAGCCACAGCACAATTCAGGCTCCGCACCATTTTTTTCGAAAGAAGCCACCATCGCGAAACCGGGGTTCTCGCGCTGGATGGTTCCTCCCGCGGCACTCGCCGTCCATCTCTGTATCGGCCAGGCGTACGCGTTCTCCGTGTTCAACGGCCCGTTGACCAAGGTGATCGGCATCACGCAATCCGCGCCCGATGACTGGTCGCTGACTTCCCTTGGCTGGATTTTCTCGCTGGCGATCGTGTTCCTCGGTTTGTCGGCGGCGTTCGCGGGCAAGTGGCTCGAGCACGTCGGCCCGCGCCGCACCATGTTCACCGCGGCCTGCTGCTTCGGCGGCGGCTTCCTGATTTCCGCGCTGGGCGTCTACTTCCACCAGATCGCGTTGCTGTATCTCGGCTACGGCGTGATCGGCGGAATCTCGGGCTCGGCCTCGGCTATGTGTCGCCGGTGTCGACGCTGATCCGCTGGTTTCCGGACCGCCGCGGCATGGCGACCGGCATGGCGATCATGGGCTTCGGCGGCGGCGCGATGATTGCCGCGCCGCTGTCCGTCGCGCTGATGAACCACTTCAAGAGCGCGACGAGCATCGGCGTGGCCGAGACGTTCATCGTGCTCGGCATCGTCTATTTCATTTCGATGTCGATCGGCGCGTTGGCCATTCGCGTGCCGCCGACGGACTGGAAACCGGCAGGCTGGACGCCGCCCGCGACCTCGCAGCAAAAGATGATCACGCGTAACCACGTGCACATCGACCAGGCGCTGAAGACGCCGCAGTTCTATCTGATCTGGCTCGTGCTGTTCCTGAACGTGACGGCTGGCATCGGCATTCTCGGCCAGGCTTCGGTGATGATCCAGGAGAGCTTCAAAGGCACCGTGACGGCTGCCGCCGCTGCGGGTTTCGTCGGCCTGCTGTCGCTGTTCAACATGGGCGGGCGCTTCGTGTGGGCATCGGCGTCGGACTGGATCGGCCGTAAGAACACCTACTTCATCTTCTTCGCGCTTGGCGCCGTGCTGTATTTCCTCGTGCCGAGCTTCGCCGCGTCCGGCCAGATGGCACTCTTCGTGCTGGCGTACTGCATCATCCTCACGATGTACGGCGGCGGCTTTGCGACGGTGCCCGCGTATCTCGCGGACATGTTCGGCACGGCGTTTGTCGGCGGCATTCACGGACGCCTGCTGACCGCATGGGCCGCGGCCGGCGTGGCGGGTCCGGTGCTCGTGAACTACATCCGCGCGTACGAAGTCGCGCACGGTGTCGCGAAAGCCGACGCCTACACGATGACGGTTCACATCATGGCCGTGCTGCTGGTGGTCGGCTTCATCTGCAATCTGTTGGTCAAGCGTGTGGACGACAAGCATCACATGACCGACGCACAAGTCGCCAAAGGCGCATAAGGAGACTCGCATGTCGACCATTGAACCCGTGCACCCGACCAACAAGGTCAAGATCGCCGTCTTCTGGCTGTACGTGATGATCCCGCTCGCGTGGGGCGTGTTCAACACGCTATCGCAAGCGATGAAGCTGTTCCAGTAAGCGTACCCGCGCCCCGCCGCCCGCACCGCGGGGCGCGCGGGGCGCCTTCGATTTGCCGCCGGCAGTTCTCGCCGGCTGGCTTCCCTTGCTACCACTGATAAGCGGCGCCGGCGCCGACCGCCGTGGTCACCGAACTTATGCCCGCGCTCAGCTTCACCTTGAAGTTCTGCGCGACGCGCGCCGACAGCCCCACGGCCACCGCCTGATAACCCATGTAACCCGCCGTGCCTACGCCGATGGCGAGGTTCTTCGTCGCGTCGACTTCGGGGACCATGGTCATTGCCATCGCGGACGCCGTTCCCGCATACGCACGCCGCGCCAGATCGCCCATGCCGCCCTGGAACTGCTGCATGTTGACGGCGTCGCCGGGCGCCTGGCCTGCGGCGAGGTTCGTGATGCGGCGCTCGTTACCCGACGAGCCGACGGAAACCGTGTTCGGCTGATCCGCGACCGAACCTTCGCCCAGCGCGACGGTGTTCGCCGCCGACGCTTTCGCTCCGCCGCCGACCGCCACAGAACCGTTGCCGGTTGCCTGCGGCGCGCTCGCGGAACTGTTCACGGCCGTATAGCCGTTGCCGCTCGTCGCATAGTTTCTGACGGTCTGGTCGATGCTGCTGATCTGCTGATTGGTTTGCCAGAGCTGCGCGCCGGTTACCGCATCGCTGCTGGTTGCCGATACTTCGCCGTTCTTCAGGTTGGTCAACTGCACGGCCGGCGCATTCGCCGCCGTGCCGCCGAGCGTCATCTTGTCGTGCGCGGAACTGTCGTACTGAACGGCATTCGCCACCGTTCCGTTGATGCGGCCAACCGTGTTCTGCAGACCCGCAATGTCGTTGCTGTTTTGCGTGACGCGGCCGTCGAGATTGCCGAGCGCGCCGCCGACGTTGTTGATGACCTGCCCGCCCACCTTGTACGAAGGCGCGCTGACCGAGCCGTCCGCGTTCACCGTCGAGCCGCCGCCGAGCGCCGTCGCCGTGCTCGCGGCTTGCGCGAACAGTTGCGAGCCGTTGACCGCGTCGGTGCTCGCCGCGTTGAGCGAGCCGCGTCCGACGCCGGTGACGACGCGGTTGCCCTGCGTGCCCGCCACATTGATCGCCCGGCCGTCGGTCGAGGCGCCGATCTTGATGACGCGCGAAGACGGGTCTTGCGTCACCATGCCGGCGCCGCCCTGCTGGACGTTCTGCTGCAGTGTGCTGAGCCCGCTGTCGAGCGAATCGAGCGCGTCGCCGACGTTCTTCTGCGTGCCGCCTTGCACGTGATACGACGGGCCGGTCACGGAGCCGTCGATATTGACCTGCGCGCCGCCGCCAAGCCCGGCGACCACCGGCCTCAACTGCGCAAAGTTGACCGCGGACGTGTCGGCCAGGCCCGCCGCGACGCCGGTCAATTGACGCGCGCCACTCGTGCCCGCGAAGTCCACGCGCGCGCCGCCTGCATCTTGCCCGACGCTAATGACGCGCGAGGTCAGGTCCTGCTGAACCAGCCCGATCTCGCCGTTCGTGATCTGCTTCGCGACGTTCGTCACGTTGCCCTCGAGCGCTGTAGTGCGCGTGTCGAGGCCGGCGATTTTCGTCGTGTTGACGCTCACGCGCTGGTCGAGATTCGAAATGTCGCTCGCGTTGCTGCCGACGCGCCGATCCAGGCTTGCAATGTTGTCGCCGTTTTGCGCCACCGCCTGATTGGTCGCGAACAGCTGGCCGCCGTTCACCGCGTCCAGGCTGTCGCTGTCCAGCCTCGTGGCGCGTACGTTGGTCACGCGGACCGGCGCGCCGGCGTTGCCGAGCGTCAGGGTGTCGTGCGCGGCGGAGTCGTACTGGACGGAGTCCGCCGTGGCCGCTGCAATCGCCTTCGCGCTTGCTGCGGCACTCGCCGTGGTGCTGGTTGTCACGCTCGTGTTGACGGCCGCCGCGAGCGCCGAGCCGACGTCGCCAAACGTGTTTCCGCCGATGGTGTAAAGCGGCGGCTTGACCGTGCCGTCCGCTTTGACCGCCGCCTGGCCGCCGAGCGCGGCCGCCACGCTCGCGGCATTGCCGTAAAGCTGCGCGCCGTTGACCGCGTCGCTGCTGGACGCGTCGATCGCGCCGCGCGCGAGCCCTGTAAGCGTGCGGTTGCCGTTCAGGCCGGCCACGTTCATCCGGATACCCGTCGACGACGGCGCGATCAGAATGTCGCGCGTTCCGAGGTCCTGCTTGACGAGACCGATGCTGCCCGACACGACTTGCGACTGCAGCGTGGCGATGCCGGTATCGAGCGAACTCAGCGCGCCGCCGACGGTGGTTTGCGTGCCCGACTGCATGTAGTACCGCGGGCCGACGGTCGAGCCGCTCGCGCTCACCGACGCGCCGCCGCCGAGCGTCGACACGACTTCCTTAAGCTGCGTAACGTTGACCGCCGATTGAGCAGTCGTCCCCGCCGCGACGCCGCGCAGTTCGCGCGGGCCGCCGGTTCCGGTGAAGTCCACGGACGCGCCATCGGTGCCCGCGCCAATGCTCAGATTGCGCGTGCCCAGGTCCTGCCGCGCGAGTCCTGTCTGACCGCTTTCGATGTTGCCCGCGAGGTCCGAGATGCTTGCCGCGTTCTGCGAGACGGCATCGTTCGTGGCGTGCAGTTGCGCGCCCGTTACCGCGTCCGTGCTGTAGGCGTTGAGCGCGCCTTGGGCGACGTTCGTCACTCTGACCGGTGTGCCCGCATTGCCGAGCGTCGCGCTGTCGTGCGCGTCGCTATCGTAGAACAGCGCGTCGGCGACATTCGGGCAGCCGGAGGGCGCGCACTCCTGGGCGCCGGCCGGTTGCGCGAACACCAGCGCGCCGAGCAAGCCCGCCGCCGCGGCGGCCAGCGCCCAGCATACCGAAGCGCACTTCGCACCCCCGCTTTTCGTGACTTCCGATGCGGCCACATAGACGCGCCTCGCTTCATTCCATACCGCTTTATAGGTCTTGTTCAACATTCCTCCTATTCTTTTTATTTACTGTCTCTTGCCGAGACTTTTCTTATGCCATCCTAAGTATTTGATCGACTAAACAGACTCAGGACGCACTGCGCTTTTACTTGGCCAACAAGGCTGGAGCGACGAGTGTGCAACCGCGTCCGCGGTTCGCGAATACGATTAATCCTAAAAGCGATTTTTTAGCTTTAATTAGCTAAATGGCATAGTGCGATTCAGACGAAAACTGCCAAAGCTCTTAATTCCAAATGCGGACGATTAAGCGTTTTTAGTCGAATGCTGAGAGTGGCCGAGAACCGGCATGGAGGAAATGCGAGCCCGTCGATGCCGGCTCGCAATCAAAGCATGAACGCGCGACGCAGACGCCGCGCGTGCAACTTGCATGGGCGTCCGAAAAACGCCCGGCGATGCTCAGATCTTTTCGAACAGCACGTCTTGCGCGCCTTCCCACAAAACCTGGACGCCGACTTCGCGCAGCTTCTCCTTACCTTCGACGATGGTCAGGAAGTGGTTGCCCGCGAGCTGTCCCATCTTGCTCGCGAAGCAGCACGAGCCGTAGGCGATCAGAATTTCGGTTTCGCTATAGCCGCCCGGATAAAACAGAATGTCGCCGACCGACGGATGGCTCGTGTGATTTTCGAAGCCGACCGCCGCGCCGTCGTTCTCGAGCTTGAATTCGCCGAGCGGCACCCAGCAGCCTTCGCCGCTCCAGCGTACGTGGATGATCTTCTGCCGGTACGGCAACAGCTTCAGGAAAGCGGCCACGGTTTGCGGCGCGTCGGGGTTCGTTTCGGCGATAAAGACATGGCCGCAGGAGGTGATTCGAAGTCGGGTCATCGCTTGATATCCGGTATGACGGTGAATGTTGGATGAAGTGGTCGGTCAGACGCGGCTCGGGCCAAGCCGTGGGCTGGTCATTCTGTCGTGCCGTGCAAGGGTTCGACAGATACAGTTCGCGCGGGCCCGGTCAGGCCAGTTCGACCGCAAGCGCCACGCGCCAATCGGACCGTGCGTGAGTCGACATAGCATGGCCATGCCAGCTTTGCAGGTTGTCGCGCCACGAAAGTTCGTAGTTTGCAAGCCGCGCAATGCACAGCACACTTCGAAAGGTGCGTGATTCCTACAGACGGCTTCCAGCTTCGCTTCTTCCTGCGTGGCGCAGTCCGGCCGGCCGCCAAACCAAGCGCGAACGAAAGGCGCAGCGCCGCCATGCATCGGAGGGCACCGCTCGCAGCGGCGAGCGCAGCGGACGCCGTCCATCACCGGCTGTTGCCGCTGTTGCCTAGTGTTGCCGGCCGTTGCCGGCCCTTGTCCAATAACCTGTCTGAGGCTGAACTGGCCATTTTGCTGGTCGGCTGCTTGTCCGTTGCTGATCGCTTACCGGCGCAAGCGTTGGCTGCCGCACGGTCCGCACGTCAGCCGCGCAACCGGTAAGCCAGCGGCGTCACGCCGTAATCACGCTTGAACTGCACGGAGAAATGACTGGCATTCTCGTAACCAACCGCAATTGAGATCTGCTGCACGGTCTGATCGGTCGAACGCAAGAGCCTGGCCGCTTCTTCGAGTCGCAAGCGCGTCACGTATTGATGCGGCGTTTCGCCGGTTTCGCGGCGGAACACGCGAGCAAAGTGGAAGCTGCTTAAGCCGGCCTGCGCGGCAAGTTCGCCGATGGTCAGGTCGGCACTGAGATTCGCCCGGATGTAATCGGTTACACGCCGGATGCGGCGCGGCACCAGCCGTTCGGGTTGATCTAAGCGCGCCGTGCCCGCTTCCCGGCCGCGCGAATAATGTTGAAGAAGATGCGCGGCGAGCGCGTGAACCAGCGCATCGACATACAGGCGCGAGTCGGCCGGATCACTGGCGGCGCGATGCAATGCAGAAAGCATCGCGGCAACCAGCGGATCATGAAACCGCATCGCGTCGCCGAGCGACAGTTCGCGGCACGACCCGCCAAGCTCCATCTGATCTGCGACGCTGTCGATCAGACTGCGCTCGATATGTAAATGGACGGTCGACAGCGGCTCATCGCTGATCGAACGCCAGCGCCAGGAAATCGGCGCGGGCGGCACATACCAGAGTTCGCCCACTCGCAGTTCGGCGCTTTCCCAGCGCCCGTTCAGATTGCGCTCGAGATGCTCGGCGCCGCTTGCCAGCGTCATCAGCGTGAGGTCCTGCAGGCCGGGCGCTTCCAGCAGTTCCTGCTCGTCCGGCTCGAGATAGGAGCGCAACACCAGATGCCGCCACGGGCGATCCACGCTCGACACCAGTTTCTGGCCCGCCATGTAGCGGTCGTAGGCAAGCGTCGTTGTCAGCTTTGGAATTCGTGTCTTCACGTCCATTCCCAAGGAGGTGCCGTATGCAAAAGAGAGAAACCCGTCAAACCCGCGTGGCCGGTCGGCTGTCAGCGCAAGATCGCAAAAATGATAGCAAGGAACCGGCTACCGTAATTTTTGGAAATAGCTAATCATTCAGGTTGTCGTCTTTCACGCGTTTCGAACGCCGGAGCTACCGTTTCATGGAACACGAATGCGATACGCTGCCGCATTGGCTGACCGGTTCGCCGCAGGGCGAAGCCGGCCATGCGTCGGCAGCATACAACCCAGCGGTCACCGCACAACCGGCCTACCCGGCCGGTACGCGGCAGGCCGCGAAGTCAGCCCACGCGGCTGAAGCATCGATCGTATCTGGCCGCGCGGCAACAGGCGCGGCGCCCGCAGGCTTCCTCACGCTGTTCACCGAGGAAGAGATCGGCACGCCCGCGCCGGCCGCGCGGCGCGCGCCGGTCATCAGTCCGCTGGTGCGTTTCGGCAGTGCGCAGGACCGCATCGAATTCGTGCGGCAGCGCATCAGGCAACTGGGCTTCAACTCGTTCAGCTATACGGCCACGCGCACGTCGGCGCATCGCAAGACCATGTTCGTGCTGACAAGCTACGAGTCGCAAAGCTGGCTCACGCGCTATTTCCGCGAGCGTTATTTCGAGCTCGATCCGCGCGTGGCGCTCGCATCGCCGACCGGCATGCCGTTCCTCTGGAACACGGTCGACATGCGCGCCGATCTGCCGCGTGCGCAAATGCGCAGCGAGCGGCTCGGCGGGCTGATCGACATGCTGGAGGCAACCGGGCGCAAGAGCGGCATTCTCACGCAGATGCCGCTGCCCGAGCCGGAACTGAGCGCGAGCCTGTGCTTTAACTCGGAGATCGCCAATCCGCGCTGGATGACCGAATCGATCGTGGCCGAAACGCTGATGTTCGCGCACACGATTCATGAGTTCATCTGGACGCACGCGAAGAGCGTGATCGGCATGACGCCCGCGCAGCAGCATCGCGTGACATTGAGCGAGTTGCAGCACGCAGTGCTGAAGGCGGTGGTTCAGGGGCAGCGCGACAAGGAAATCGCGTATTTCCTCGGGCTGTCGCCGCACAATGTGGACTACCATCTGCGCCGCTTGCGGCAGTTGTTCAATGTGCGCAATCGCGTGCAACTGATCAACGTCGCGAAGGCTTACGTGTCGTAGCCGCGGGTAGTACGCGGAGTACGCACGGAGCACGCACGTAGTGCAGGCAGGCCACGAAAACGGCGTGGCGGCTTCCCGCCGCCACGCCGTTTTTTTAATTCGTGCGCTTTGCGCCTAACTCTTCAACCGGTAGCCCGTCTTGAAGATCCACGCAACGATCGCAAGAAACACCGCGAGAAAGAGCGCCGTCATGGCGAGGCTTATTTCGACGTTGACATCCGCGAGACCGTAGAAGCTCCAGCGGAATCCGCTCACCAGATAGACGATCGGATTGAACAGCGTCACGATCTTCCAGAACGGCGGCAGCATGTTCACCGCATAGAAGCTCCCGCCGAGGAACGTCAGCGGCGTGATGATCAGCAGCGGCACGAGTTGCAGTTTCTCGAAGCTATCCGCCCAGATGCCGATGATGAACCCGAGCAGACTGAACGTGACCGCGGTCAGCACGAGAAACAGGATCATCCAGAACGGATGCTGCACTTGCAGCGGCACGAACAGGCCCGCGGTGGCGAGAATGATGAGCCCGAGCAGGATCGACTTGGTGGCCGCCGCGCCCACATAACTCACGACGATCTCGAGATACGACACGGGCGCGGACAACAACTCGTAGATGGTGCCGGTAAAGCGCGGAAAGTAAATGCCGAACGACGCGTTCGAAATACTTTGCGACAGCAGCGACAACATGATCAACCCCGGCACGATGAACGCGCCGTAGCTGATGCCGTCCACTTCCTTGATACGCGAGCCGATGGCCGCGCCGAACACGACAAAGTAAAGCGACGTGGAAATCACCGGCGCGATGATGCTTTGCATCAGCGTGCGCCAGGTGCGCGCCATCTCGAACTTGTAGATCGCGCGAATGGCGTAGATGTTCATTGATTACCTCGAAGCAGGCTCACGAAGATGTCTTCAAGCGAACTCTGCGTGGTGTGCAGGTCCTTGAAACGGATGCTGGCGTCGTCGAGCGCCTTGAGCAGCGCGATGATGTCCGTGCGGCCGCCGTCGCCTTCATACGTGTAGATCAGTTCGTTGCCGCCTTTGGCGACATCGAGCCCGTAGCCGGCGAGCGCGGGCGGCAGTGCGTCGAGCGGGCTCTCCAGTTGCAGCGTCAATTGCTTCTTGCCGAGCTTGCGCATGAGTTCGGTCTTCTCTTCGACGAGCATGATCTCCCCGCCGTTGATCACGCCGATGCGGTCCGCCATTTCCTCCGCTTCGTCGATGTAGTGCGTGGTCAGGATGATCGTCACGCCGCTTGCCGCCAGCGAACGCACGAGCTTCCACATATCGCGGCGCAATTCGACGTCGACACCGGCCGTGGGTTCGTCGAGGAACAGCACGCGAGGTTCGTGCGACAGCGCCTTCGCGATCAGCACGCGCCGCTTCATGCCGCCCGACAGCGTAATGATCTTGCTATTGCGCTTTTCCCACAGCGACAGATCGCGCAGCACCTTCTCGATATGCGCGGGATTCTTCGGCTTGCCGAACAGGCCGCGGCTGAACGAGACGGTCGCCCAGACGGTTTCGAACGAATCGGTGGTGAGTTCCTGCGGCACGAGGCCGATCAGCGAGCGCGCGCCGCGATAGTCGGCGGCGATATCGCGGCCGTCCACCATCACGCTGCCTTCGCTAGCGTTGACAATGCCGCAGATGATGCTGATGAGCGTGGTCTTGCCCGCCCCGTTTGGCCCCAGGAGGGCAAAGATTTCTCCGCGGTTGATCCCGAGGTTGATGTTTTTGAGCGCCTGAAAACCGCTTGCATAGGTTTTCGACAGATTCGTGACTGAGACGATTGGCTGCATGGATTCGACGATGGCAGACACCGTTGTTTAAGTGGATGAAATGACGCGCAAGCGCGGCCGCACCCGCAATGTAATGGAAACTGCGAAAGCCTGCAGCGCAACGGATCGAAGTCTACGGGAAGTCGCGTACCGCCGAACTCATCGCCGAGCCGTTTCGCTGCAGCGCAAGATAGTTCGGTTTCCGTAACGATATGGGCGCGATGCGCGTCGTCTCCCGCAGCGTTCCCCGATCGCCCAGCAGACTCCCGCCGCCACCGTCCCGGGAACGCCGCGTGCTCGATTTCAGCCGTGCTGCTGCGCCCGTGCGCGTCGCGCCGGCATCCAAGGCACAGTGCTTGCGGCAGTTTGTTCATGTGAGTGCAAGGCGCTCGCGTGACATCAATCGACTCTATGGAGATGAACCATGAAACGCTTTACCAAAACGATTTTTGCTTCAGCGCTCGTAATGGCACTCTCGGGCGGAGCCTTTGCACAAGCGGGCGGCGGTGCCGGTGCCGGCGGTAGCGGCGGCATGGGCGGCGGTGGTGCGGCAGCGGGTGCGGGCGGCTCGGGCGGCGGTAACGGCGTGGGCGCCGGCGGCGGCACGACGGGCGGCGCGGGCGGCACCGCGGCGCCAGGCGTCGGCCCCGGCACGATGAAGCACCCCGGCGATTCCGGCTATGGCTCGCCGGGCGTGACCGGCACCGGCGGCGGCATGGGCACGGGCACCGGCGCATCGCCGAACAGCGCAACCACGAACCGTTCGAATAGCGGCAGCATGAGCAACGGTACCCGCAGCGGCACGAGCGGTACTAACGGTACGATGCAGAACGGGCAGTAATCACGTTAAGGGAAGACTCGCGCTCGGGCCGGGGCAGTCGTATGAATTCGAGGCCCTGATTTAAGAGCGCGAGGAAAGATGGACGGCGGCGCCGCTTGACGGCATCGCCGTCCATTTGTTTTTTCACCCGCAATCAGAGCGCTTGCAATGCTCCAGCGTCGATGGTGGATTTTGCAACGGCTCCAATGTAAAGAAGTCGCGCTTCGCTTTACGGCTCGCCGTCACGGCTCCGCGCATACGAAGCTGCTCGCGAGATTCACATTGCCCTTGCCCGCGTAACGCGGAAACGTCGGATAGCGGCACAACGGTCGCGAGCGTCCATTGGTTGCGGCGGCGATGTCGGTGGCGATCAACGTTTCCGGCGATGCGCCGCGCGTGACCCAGCTATCGAGCGCGCCAAGCAGATCCACCGACGGCACGAACGCGCCGCTGCCATGCTGAAACCCCGGCACCATGTACAGACGCATGAAACGGTTGACCTCGTCCACACCGTAACGATCGACGAGCGCCTGACGGTAGGCAATCGTCTGATTGGGGCTGATGACTTCGTCCGCGAGACCTTGCAGCGTGATGAGCTTGCCGCCGCGCGCCATGTAGCGCGCGAGGTCCGTGTTCATTGCGCCGATGGTCTGCGACAGCGCGATCAATTGCGTGCGATATTTGCCGGGACGTTGCGGGTCGAACTTCAGCGAGTCGAAGTCCGCGTCGTGTGCAACGAAGTAACGCACATAGCCGTCGCCCTGCGCAAACAGGTAACCGTTGGCGAAGAATCTCGGCGTCGGGAGCCGCTCCGCCTGGTGCCCGAGGCCCAGCGAACCGGCGAAATACGTGCCCTGAAAAACGTTGTAACCGCGATAGCCGCCGACGTTCCAGGCGAGCTTGTACGGCAGCGACAAACCATCGCGCAGCACCATCAACGTAGCGAGTTGCGGCTCGTTGACGCATTCGTCGCGTGAGAATGTGTGCCCCGCGCAACGCAACGAATCGACGATCTCCGCTTCATGCTCCCGGCATGCGGCGACGTCGCTCACGATGCCGTCGGCGGCGCCGTCGAGCCGGTCGCAAACCGCAAGCGTTCGTCGATACACATGATCCAGCAGCAGCGGTGGAATGAAGCCGCCCGGCGTCGCATATTCGGCCTGGCCGACCTTCACGCCGATGAGCCGCACGCCGGAAAAATTGAGTGCCGGCGAATTGGCGATCACGCCGTCGTAGTCGTCGGGAAAGCGCTGCATCACCGTGTAGCCTTCGCGGCCGCCCGTCGAGCCGCCGGCGAAATACATGCGCTGCGGCGGCCGCCCATAAGCGCGCGCGATCAACGCAAGCGCGGCGTCGTGTGTCTTCTTCAGATGCGCGTAGCCGAAGTTCGTCACGGCTTCGTCGACGAGACCGAACACCGCCAACGACGAATCGCCCACATGCCCGGAATCGTCGCCGAACGTCGCATAGCCTTGCGCAAGCGGCGCGCGATCCGGTGAAAACGGCATCACGCCGACGCCGCTCACCACCACGCCGTTATAGCCGCCGCCGCCCACTTGCAGCGCGCGGCCGTTCCAGTGGCGCGGCAGATTCAGGTCGAAGCGGATGTCGGGCGTGGTCGGCTTCGCCGCCTTGATGCGCCCGGTGATGCGGCAGTATTCGCCGCCCTGCTGATTGCCCGGCGCGGTCGCGCCGACCATCGACGCGCTCTCGATCTGCGCGCCCGCAGTCGGCAATGCGATGAGTTCCGGAGGCAAGACGGCGCCCGCGAATTCGGCGCAACGCATCGAAAGCGGCGCCTCCTTTTGCGCGGCGAGCACCGTACGCGAGCCGGGTCCGAACAGCACGCCGGCAAGCGTGGCCGCTATTGCGACCGAGATTGCTAATGCGCGTAGCCGCGAAGCTCGCGGAACAGCCGTGCGGCGCGAGCGCGCCCTCATCCTCAACGCGCCCCGCTCGCTGCCGCGCGCAGTTGCTGCCCTTTCCATCCGTGCCAGCCGCGCGCAAGAATCAGCAGTGCGCCGATCGCGACGACATCGCCGGCCAGCCCGATCAGCACGCCGCGAAAGCCATGAAACATGTGAGGCGTCGCCGTATCGACGATCAGGGACACGAGCGTGCCGCCGACAAAACACACGAGCCCCGTGCGCCCCACGGTAACGACAGCAGGCAGGCGCTGCGCAAGCCGCGCGATGCTGCCCAAGCGCACGAGCCGCGCGGCAAGCCATGCTATGACGATGAAATTGATCACGCGGTCCACGGAAAGATTCTGTTTAAGGGTGCCGGGCAAAGGCTGCGTCAGCACGGAAAGTTTAACCGCGGCAAACGCGAGCACGGCGGCGACGGCCGCCCACGTCAACCAGCGAGCGGCCTTCCCTGCATGAAAGCGCTCGCTGACCGGCGCCAGGCGGCACACGATGCCGAGCACGAACATCAGTTGCCACGCAAACGGATTAAAAGCCCAGTCGGCGATGTCGTCAATGCTTAGAAGCGCCGCAAGCGGCCGCGCGAGCCACCATACGGCGGCGCTCAGGGCCAGCGCCGCCACGCGCGAGCGCATGGCCAGCGGCACCATGGCCGGCACCAGCAGCGCGTAAAAGACGTACATCGGCAGCACGCTCGATAGATACGGCTGCCGGCGCAACACCGCGATTTCAAGCACCTGATGCAGCGGCTCCGCGGCGAAAGGCGACCAGCCGGTGAGTTCGATCATCGCGTGATTCAGATTGAGGAACGCGAGCACCGCGCCCGAAAGCAGCGTGAGCAGCGCCGTCAACAGATAGGCGCGGTAGATTTCCCAGCAACGCAGCACGAAGCGCAGATTAGCGGCCTTCTCGCCGCGCGTGGCGAGCACCGCCGTATAAGCCGCCGCCGACGCATAGCCGCCGAGAAACACGAACACTTCCGCCGAATCGCACAACGCGTACGCATGCAGCATCAGATGCGAAAGCGTGCTGCCCGGCATGTGATCGAGCACGATGACGATCAGCACGACCCCGCGAAAGAAGTCGACTTCGACGGAGCGTCCGCGGCGAATGTCCATTCGGTTCTCGCAGCAAGGTTATCCAGCAACACAGCACGATATAACGTTTGGGGCGGCGTCGTGCGATGAGTTCATGCACGCTGACAGGCAGCCTCCTGTTTGCAGTGGCGCGGTGGCAATCTGAAATCGCGCTGTCGGCAAGCGGTAATTGTGATTCAGGCGATTGGCGCGATTACGGCGATTCACGCAATTCAGAATTCGCGATGGAAATGGCATTCGATGCGCGGCAAGTTTTGCGGCTTTCACAGCTATTTGCGAATGCACCGGTAATTGCCGCCGAAAAAAATCCGCGCATTGCGGTGTGCGATTTTTTTCGCTTTTTTTCATCGTAGGATGGTTTCATGCACGACCGTCGGAGTTCGCGCGTCCCGCTCGAACGATGCTCCGCACGGCGGCCACTCATGTGGACCGGATACGCCTGCCCGGTCATTCACGCGGCACCGGTCCTTCCATTACCGACCTGAACGGTTCGCGCACGCGCACCGCCTTCGCATTGGAAGACACTCACATGAACAAAAGAATTGCCGGCTTCGACGGACTGCGCGCCATTGCAGTCCTGATGGTCTTTCTTCAGCACCGGCTATTCGGCGACATCGGCGAAATAGGCCATCTCGGCGTATGGATCTTCTTTGCGCTGAGCGGCTTTCTGATTATCGGCATTCTCTCGGCACAACGGCTTCGCATCGAAGAAAACGGCAGCGGGTTCGTCGTGGAGCTGAAGCGTTTTCTGTTTCGCCGCACGTTGCGCATCTTCCCGACTTATTACCTGATGCTGACCGTGATGTGCGTGCTGATGCTCTTCGGCATCGCGAGTCCGGAACTGGCGAGCGGCATGCCGTTTCATTTCGCTTATCTGTCGAACTTCTGGATCGGCTCAGTGTTGCATTACTGGCCAGGGCGCTACTCGCATTTGTGGAGTCTCGCGATCGAGGAGCAGTTCTATGTCGTCGTCGCGCCGCTGCTGTTGCTGCTTGCCGCGCGCCGCCATTTCGTCGCGTGCGTGATGATCGCGGCGACGGGACTCGTTGCGCTCTTCGCGATGCGCGCCGGGCATTGGCAGGAGATCACGATCTACACGCATCCGTTGAGCAACTTCTGGCTATTGGCGCTCGGCGGAATGGGCGGCCTGATGGTCGCCGGCAACGCAGCCGGTGTGCGTGCGTGGCTCGGCCACGGCGCCACGCTGTTTGCGTTGAGCGTTTGTCTCGTGGGCTTTTGCGCGAGCGAGCCGGTGTGGAGCGAGTTGCACGATCCGCTGCTGTTCACCGTCGTCAATGCCGTGTACGGTACGGGTATGCATCGCGGCGCTCGTGTGTTCGATTGCATGCTGCCGCAATGCGGTCGTCGTGGGTCTGCTGGAAGCGCGCTGGCTCGCGGGGCTCGGGCGGATCAGCTACGGCTTCTATCTGTATCACAACCTGATTCCCGACCTGACCCGCAACCATCGCGCGCAGGCGTTGTTCGGCGGTGCGGTGCCGCTGTGGGCGCATACGCTGGGAATTGCGGCGTCGTTCGGCATCTCGCTCGGGCTCGCGCTGCTGTCATGGCGGCTGATCGAGGAGCCGATTCTTCGATTGAAGACGCGGGGGGTTTCGGTGGATAACGCAAAGTCTGCAGCGCCGCAGCACGATAAACGCGGCGCGCGCGTGCTGACAGACGATGATGCGGCTTCCGAGGTCGCTTGAGGTTGTCGAAGTCGACCCCTTGGGCACGCGCATTGCTGCCTGCCTGTCGTGACTGCAATCAACTGGAGATGCGCCGTGGCCACTCAGCCCGATAGCCCGAACGAGCACGACCAGAAGCCAGACGAAACAAAAGACCCCGGCGGTCCACCCACCGAGGTCTCAAAGCCTATCGGCGATGCAATCCCGACGCCGGTCGAACCGGGGCTTGATCAGCCGCTGCCCGAGAAAGGCGAAACGCCGCCATCGGATGACGACGAAGCGAAGCGCGACCCTTTGGGCGAAACGGAGACGCCTCCGGGCGTTCCGCCGCCGGGGCCATCCGACTTCGCCTAGCGCGCGTCGGCTTATCCGCCTTTACGCGGCTTCCGGCTCAGGCTCCTGCTCGTGCACGATCTTCAGCGTGCTTTTATGCTCCCTGATCAGCCGATACACCGTCTCGCCAGGCACCGTTTCGTGCTCGAGAAGTTCGTCGGCGATAGCGCGCAGCACCGGCTCGTACGCATGCAGCAGGCCATAGCACTGCTCGTTCAATTCCTTCAGCAGCACGTTCGCCTGCTCGATCGCGCTCTTCATCTGAAGACCCGCGTATTGCGAAGGCAACGCGGCGAGGCTGAACAGATTGCCGTCGCTGTTAAAGCCGAACTTGGACACCATGTCGAGGCCGATGCGCGAAGCCTCCTGCAAATCTGAAGCCGCTCCGCTCGACGCTTCGGAGAACGCTAGAATTTCCGCGTTGCGCCCGCCGAGCAGCACCTTGATCTCGTTGCGGATCTCGGTCTCGCGGTACAGATGCTTGTCCTGCGCCTTGGTGATCAGCGCCACGCCGAGCGCGCCGCCACGCGGCAAAATCGTGACTTCTTCGAGTACGCCTGTGCCGAGCAGCGCGGCCACGAGACCATGCCCCGCTTCGTGCACGGCGATGCGCGTGCGTTCGTCTTCGGTCAGCGCGCGCTCGGCGCCGCTCACGTCGCCGATACGCGCAATCTTGATCGCCTCGATGAAATGCTTCGCCGCGATTTCCGTGTCGCCGGCCTTGCGCGCGACGAGCCCCGCCTGGTTCACGACCATCGCGACGGTCGCGGGTGACAGGCCCGTGGTCAGACGCGCGAGCTGATCGTAGTCGATGTCCGCCGCTTTCGATTTCAGCTTCTCCGCATAGAAGCGGAAAATCTTCGCGCGGTCTTCGCGATCCGGCAGGCGAACCTGCACCGTGCGATCGAAACGGCCCGGCCGGCGCAATGCTTCGTCGAGATTGTCGGGATGGTTCGTGGCCGCGACGATGATCACGCCTTCGTTCGAAGCGAAACCGTCCATTTCCGCGAGCAACTGATTGATGATGCGGTTGCTCTCGGCTTCGACAGGGCCGCCGCCTGTGTCGGTGCGCTTCGCGAGGCCGTCGGCTTCGTCGATGAAGATCACCGTCGGCGCATTCTTGCGCGCCATTTCGAACAGGTGCTTGACCTTCTGGATGCCGACGCCGTAATACTTCGCGCTGAAATAGCTGCCGGTGATCGAGATGAAGTTCGCGCCGCATTCGCCGGCGAGCGCCTGCGCAAGCCGCGTCTTGCCGACGCCTGGACCGCCCACCATCAGAATGCCGCACGGCGCGCGCACACCCATCGACGTGAATTGCTTCGGGCTCGACAGATAACCGCGGATGTCCGCGAGCGCCGCCTTCGCTTCGTTCGCGCCGATCACGTCGTCGAAGCGCAGCGTGGGCGCCTTCGTCAACAGCGACGCGCCGCCGCGCATTTCGCGGCGCATGAACCACACCATGCCGCCGATCAGCAGTAGCGGCAGAAGCAGGCTGATTACGTCGCGCGTCTGGTCGAACACCTGAAGCCAGCGCGAGCCGCCCGTGCGAATGTCTGCGTCGGGCAACCACACGAGCTGATAGGAAGCGGCGTCGCCGGTTTTAGGTTCGCCAAGCAGCAGCGCATGCGAGAACGTCGCGTTGTGGTCGGTCACGAAGTACTTCGAACCGTCGCGCTTCGACACGAGAATCGCACTCGGACTCACGCCGATCGCCGCAACGTTCGCGTCATGAATGTCGCGCAGCATTTGCGACGCGTCTTTCTCCTCGCGCGTCCACGCGGACGTATCGTGTGCCGCATCTGACTCGCGACGCCGGTTAGCGCGGGCGCAACCTGCGCCGAGCGCTGCTGGTAATGCCACAAACTGAATGCGAGCACGAATGCAATGAGCGCGGCCACAGCCGCCACGGTGATTTTGCGCGCACGTCTTTTCTCAAGCGAGTTCTTTCCCGGCTTCATGAGTCACTTCCAAAAACAGGCCCGAGCGAGCCCTAATACATGTCAAATCAGAGGATGAGCGGTTGGGAGAGGAATCGGCTTTCGCGACGCCACGCCTGCCCGGAAGAGAGGATGCCCAACCATGCATCCCTTTTACCAGTCGCGTACGAGCCAGTATGCCGTGCGGCTGCTTCTTCCAAATCGCAGAAAAGGCCTGTTTCTACCGCCTATCCCGCCGTTTGATGAAGGCGGAATATAGGGCGCAAGCCGCGCATGAGATGCGGTAGAAAACTGCTCCGGCGCACAGTTTAGCAGCGTAAAAAAGGCCGTGTATTCTGTAGACCTATCATTTTCAACCCGCCCTATTTTTTGTCATGCGCTGTCGAGCGGCGATCGGTCAGTTGTTCCTGATTATTCGTTTCTGGACCGCGCGCATTTTTTTGTTAGGCTTCGCCATTCTTCATGCTTGATCCCGCAGACGACGACATCGCCTTGCGCGGCAAGCACATTCAACACGCCACAACTTATGCTTCGATTCGAAAACCTCAGCAAGCGCTATAACGACCGCATCGTTTTCGCGGGACTGCATCACGACTCCGCCGCCGGTTGCGTCGCGCTCAACGACGAGTCGGGAAGCGGCAAATCCACCTTGCTCGCGATTCTCGCCGGCGCGCTCGCAGCCGATTCCGGCGATGTCTGGGTCGGTGGCCATTCGGTGAACGCGGCGCCCGTCGCCGCCAGGTCGCTTTTGACGTACGTGCCGGAGGATTGCATGCCGTCGCCCGATCCGGCCGGCCGCGAGTACTTGCAGCGCGTGGCCGCGGCGCGCAACGCGAGCGTCAGCGACGCCACGCTGACGCTCGCCGATCGTTTCGGGCTCACGCCGCATATGGACAAGCGCTTCGAACAGATGTCGTTCGGCACGCGCAAGAAGTTCTTTCTGACGTCGGCGATGCTCGGCGAAACCAGCGTGCTGATCGCCGACGAGCCCGTAGGTGGACTCGACGCCGCCGCGCGCGCCGTGCTGGTCGATCTCTTCACGACACTCGCCCAAACTCGCACGGTGTTTTTCTCGAGCTATGACGAGGCGTTCACTGAAGCCTGCGCGGCTAGCCGCATCACGTTTGCCGATCTCGCGCAGCGCGGCTAAACCTGGCGGCCCGTGCACCGCGCCGCGCTCAAATCGACACGCAGATCTTCCCGAAGTGCGCACCCGACGCCTCGTGCCTGAACGCATCCGCGAGTTGCGCGAGTTCGAACGTGCTGTCGATCACCGGCTTGATGCCCGTCACTTCGAGCGCGCGAACCATATCGCGCTGGTCCTGCCGGCTGCCGACGATCAAGCCTTGCAGCCGCTGTTGCCGCGCCATCAGCGCCGCGGTCGGCACGGGGCCGGCGCGACCCGTCAGCACGCCGATCAGCGCAATATGCCCGCCGATCCGGCACGCCGTGATCGACTGCGGCAACGTGCCCGGACCGCCCACTTCGATCACATGATCGACGCCTCGTCCGCCGGTCAGCGAGCGCACTTCCTTGCCCCATTCGGGATTGTCGCGGTAGTTGATCGTATGATCGGCGCCGAGCGCGCGCAGCTTCTCGAGCTTCGCATCCGATGAAGACGTCGCGATGACCGACGCGCCCATGGCTCTCGCAAGCTGCAAAGCGAAGATCGACACGCCGCCGGTGCCGAGCACGAGCACCGTGGCGCCCGCCTTCAACTGACCGTCGACCACGAGCGCCCGCCACGCGGTGAGCCCCGCGGTCGTCAGCGTCGCGGATTCGGCATGGCTATAACCCTGCGGCGCATGCGTGAAATACTGGCTCGGCAGCACGACGACTTCACGCGCATAGCCGTCGACGCCGTCGCCCGGTGTGGTCGTGAAATCGCCGATGGCGGGCGGGCCGTTCTCCCAGAACGGGAAGAAACATGACACCACGTGATCGCCGGCCTTGAATCCGTCGACGCCTGCGCCGACCGCCTCGACGACGCCCGCGCCGTCCGCCATCGGAATGCGCCCGGCCTCGGCGGGCAGCACGCCGCTGACGACGCCATAGTCATGGAAGTTCAACGAGCTCGCGTGAATGCGAACCCGAAGCTGGCCCGCGCCGGGCTGTCCAGGATCGCTGATATCGACGACCTGGAGACTATCGACGCTGGCGGGTGAACCAATCTTGACGGCTTTCATATCGCGGCTCCTTTAGGTTTTGTCAGGCGCTCGACGCGCGCCCTGCTTCGCCAAAGAATATCGCAAGCAGGTGTTGCATGTCGGCGAGCGCGGCATCGCGAACTGTGCGTTTATCTGTGTTCTACCGGGCCAACGTGAACGCGCGATGCCACCCCACTAGCGCACAAAAGAGCCGTAGGTCTTGCCCAGTTCATAACGACGCTTCAACTCGTCCGCGATACGCGCGATGACGTCCGTCCAATTGTCCCGCTCCGGCTGCGTGAAGATGCGCACGCCCGGATACCACGGACTGTCTTCGCGATCGCGCAGCCAGCGCCAGCAACCGGCGAAGCGATTGAGCAGCCAGACCGGCTTGCCCATCGCAGCGGCGAGATGCGCCACAGACGTATCGACGGAAATGACCAGATCGAGGTTGTCGATAATCGCCGCGGTGTCCGCGAAGTCCGCGACTTCATCCATCCAGTCGGTCAAGTACGGTTTCGTGGCGGCGCTCGGACGCTTCGCGAGGTCGTCGGTCTTTTGCAAGCTGATCCAGCGAAGCGGCGACGACGCGAACAATGGCGCCATTTGCGCCGAGCTCAGACTGCGTGCGCGGTCTTCGGTAAGCCCCGAGTGACCGCCCGCCCACACGACGCCGACGCGCGGCAGCCCTTGTTGCGGCAACGCGTCGAGTCTCGCGCGCCAGGTCGCGGAGCGCTGCGGGTCCGCGTACAGATACGCGTCGGCTGGAATGTTGTCGAGGCGCGTGCCGAACGCGCGCGGCAGCGACATCAACGGACATTGCCAGTCCCATTGGCTGATGTCCGGCATGACGTCGTCGAGCATCACGAGACCTGGCCAGCGGGCGCACAACGACTCTTCGTAAAGCCGCCGCAACGACGGCGGACAGATATAGCCCACCTGGGCAAAGCGTTCGAGCGCGAGCGGCAGATAACGCACGAATTGCAGGCTGTCGCCGTGGCCCTGCTCGGGCAACACCAGCAGACGCGCGCCGCTCGCGTTGAGACCATGCGCGCCGCCCACCGCGTCGGGGCGCTCGCCCTTCCATTGCGGCAACGGCAGTTGCGGCGCCTGCGACGCGGGCTGCCCGCGAGCATCGACGAAATTCGCGGTGCGCTCCTCGAAGTACGGCCACGCCTCTTCGTAGCGGCCTGCCGCGAGCAGCACCAGGCTGAGACTCGCGCGCGCACCGCGATTCGCGGGATCAAGCGCGATGGCTTGCCTGATATGCCGCTCCGCGTCGCTCAACGAGCCCAGATCCTTGACGACGACGCCGAGGTTCGCATGCGCCTGCGCGTAGTCCGGCTTCAGCTCGATCAAACGCCGATACACAGCCGCGGCCTCGTCGGCACGCCCTTGCAATTGCAGCGCCACGCCCAGGTAGTAGTGAAGCGGGAGCGAATCCGGCTGATGGACAAGTCCCGCCTTCGCGGTCTGTGCGATGCTCGCGAACATGCGCAGCTTGATCTGGACGAGGCACAGCATGTCGAAGAACGGCGGCTGCGGCTCGACTTCGATCGCGCGCTCGATCCAGCGCTGCGCCAACGGAAGCTGATCCGACGCGAGCGCCACCAGCCCACGCGCATAAAGAGCCCCGGCGTGCGTCGAATCGTGCATGATGATCCGGTCGAGCAGCGCCTGCGCCGTATCGAGCCGGCCTGCGACGCGCGCCTCCTCCGCCTCGTTGAACCAGAGCGAGATGACTTCAGACGAGACTTCAGATGACAGCGGAGTTGGGCTTTGCATGATCGCAAGAATGAGATTGCGTTGATGAACCGTGGAGGCGTTGCCCGGGCGCGGGCTGCGAACGCTGCGTTGCTGCGAGCTGCGTCGATTATCGATGCCCCGCGCGCGAGCTTGTGTAGGACCGTTCCGAATCGGACGCGCACATTGGCGTCAGCAATAAAGTAAAAACGCCGGGATACGGACTTGACCTTACCCCCGTGGGAAGGTCCAAGATCGCCCTGAGATTTATCTCAGGAGATTCGAAATGGAACTGGAATTAGCGGTGAAAGATATGTCGTGCGGCGGCTGCGCCAACTCGATCGCTCGCGCGCTCACCGGTGTCGATCCGGCTGCGGCCGTCGACATCGACGTGTCCACAAAAATCGTCAAGATTGCTTCGACGCTGCCGGCCACGCAACTGATCGAGGCGATCGAAGCGGCGGGCTTTCATCCGTCGATAAAAAACTGATCATGTATGTTTCGCTCGAAAGAGCTTTTAAACGGGAATCGACTATGAACAAATTTCGCGCGTTTCGCCCGCTTCGTGTCCTATGCGTATCGGTATCCGCCGGCCTCGCATGCGCCGTTGCCGCCGTGCCTGCCCATGCGCAGCACACGGCGTCCATGCCCGGCATGGACATGTCCTCACCGGCCGATGCCGGCTCGGGCGACTCGACGCCGGCATTCAAGGCCGCCGACGACAAGATGATGAAGAACATGAGCGCGCCGGCCTACACCGGCGACGCCGACAAGGACTTCGTCGCGCACATGATCCCGCACCACGAGGGCGCGGTCGACATGGCGCAGGTCGAGCTCAAGTACGGCAAGGACCCCGAACTGAAGCGCCTTGCCAGGAACATCATCAAGGCGCAGCACGAAGAGATCGCCTTCATGCAACGCTGGCAGGCGAAACACGGCGCGAAGTAGTCTCGCAGGCGAGGACGGAGCCGCTCAGTGCTGGGTGGCGCCCGCTCCGGAACCGGCTTCCATGTCGTCCGCCAACGCGTCGTCTGCCGACTCCGCCTGCTCGGCGGCCGCGCTGTTCGCGGCCTCCTGCAGCAGGCGCGCGGCATGGCTCGCCGTGATGCGCTTGCGGGCAACTCCCTTTGCATCCAGTCCGATAACCTGGAACAATTCGCGGTCGCACGCGAGTTCCTGCCGATACTGCTCGCCAGTACTGACGAGTAATTCGAGCATGCTCTGCTGACGGTGGCGCTCGTCGGCCGTGACGGCAGGATTCCTACATATCGTGGACGCAAGTGCAACCAGCGTATCCAGTTTGCTCATCTGCCGGTCACAGAAATGGAAAGCCGACAACGCGAGCTTTTCGTACTGGAGAGCATCGACAGGCGGGCGAGAATCGGCTTGCGGCGGCTTCTTGTTCTTACTCATTGTGCGATCTCTCTAAGACATCAGTGGGTCGCCCGCATCCTGCTGCTGGACGATGCGGTTACGATCGCAGGCGGTCAAACCTGGTCATCGGTTGTTCTTCAACGGGCTGTTGATTATAGCGAGTACCGAGCCGTGAAAGTACAACCAGGCAAGCTAAATATGACGATGTTTCGTCACCCGAATTATTTCGTTTAGCCTGGCAGCCGCGATCGTCCATCGACGCACAAATCCGAGATACGTCGCACGGCTAAACAGCCGCGGGCACCCTCACCCAACCTTCCATCAACACGCGCGCGCTGCGGCTCATTACCGCCTTCTTCACGACCCACTCGCCGCCTGCGAGCGCCGCCTCGGCCCCGACTCGCAGCGTGCCCGACGGATGCCCGAATCTCACGGCTTCGCGCTCGCCGCCGCCGGCCGCCAGGTTCACCAATGTGCCCGGAATCGCCGCCGCCGTGCCGATTGCGACCGCCGCCGTGCCCATCATCGCGTGGTGCAGTTTGCCCATCGACATTGCGCGCACAAGCAAATCGACATCGCCCGCATTGATCCGCTTGCCGCTCGACGACACGTAATCAGCGGGCCGCGCGACGAACGCGATTTTCGGCGTGTGCTGCCGCGTCGCGATTTCGTCCAAATTCTTAACGAGTCCCATACGCAGCGCGCCATGAGCGCGAATTGTCTCAAACATGGCCAGCGCTTTTTCATCGCTATTGATGGCGTCCTGCAACTCCGTGCCCTTGTAGCCGATCGCTTCCGCATCCACGAAAATGGTCGGAATGCCGGCGTTGATCATCGTCGCCTTCAACGTGCCGACGCCCGGCACGTCCAGGTCGTCGACGAGATTGCCCGTCGGAAACATCGAGCCGCCCGCGCCGTCTTCTTCCGCGGCCGGGTCCATGAATTCGAGCTGCACTTCCGCAGCCGGAAACGTCACGCCGTCGAGTTCGAAGTCGCCGGTTTCCTGCACCGCGCCGCCCGTCATCGGCACATGCGCAATGATCGTCTTGCCGATGTTCGCCTGCCAGATGCGTACGGTCGCGATGCCATCGCGCGGAATGCGGCTCGCGTCGACCAGACCCGCGCTGATCGCGAACGGTCCGACCGCCGCCGACAGATTGCCGCAGTTGCCGCTCCAGTCGACAAACGGCTTGTCGATCGACACCTGGCCGAACAGATAATCCACGTCATGATCGGGCCTGCTGCTTTTGCCGACGATCACGGTCTTGCTGGTGCTCGACGTCGCGCCGCCCATGCCGTCAATCTGCTTGCCATACGGATCAGGACTGCCGATCACGCGCAGCAGCAGCGCGTCGCGCGCGGCGCCGGGCATTTGCGCCGCGTCGGGCAAATCCTGCAAGCGAAAAAACACGCCCTTGCTCGTGCCGCCACGCATGTACGTGGCCGGAATCCTGATTTGCGGTTGATGCGCCATGAAAGTGTCCTTAAACGAAATCGTGATCAAGCCGCCGCTCGCGACGACTCCAGAAAGTCCTGCGCAAAGCGCTGCAACACGCCGCCGGCCTCGTAGATGGAAACCTCTTCGGCGGTATCGAGCCGGCACGTCACCGGCACCTCGACGCGCTCGCCGCTCCGGCGATGAATCACCAGCGTCAGGTCCGCGCGCGGCTTGCGTTCGCCGACCACGTCGAAAGTCTCGGTACCGTCAATCGCGAGCGTGATGCGGTTCACGCCCGGCTTGAACTCGAGCGGCAACACGCCCATACCGACGAGGTTCGTGCGGTGAATGCGCTCGAAGCCTTCGGCAACGATCGCTTCCGCGCCGGCGAGGCGCACGCCTTTCGCGGCCCAGTCGCGCGACGAACCCTGACCGTAATCCGCGCCCGCGATCACGATGAGCGGCTGCTTGCGCTCCATATACGTTTCGATGGCTTCCCACATGCGCGTGATCTTGCCCTCGGGCTCGATGCGCGCGAGAGAACCGGCCTTCACCTTGCCGTCCACCACGACCATCTCGTTCTTCAAGGTCGGGTTCGCAAACGTCGCGCGCTGCGCGGTCAGATGATCGCCGCGATGCGTCGCGTACGAATTGAAATCCTCTTCGGGCAAGCCCATTTTCGTGAGGTATTCGCCCGCTGCGCTGTCCGGCAGAATCGCGTTCGACGGCGACAGGTGATCCGTCGTGATGTTATCGCCGAGCACGGCAAGCGCACGCATGGCCTTTAACGTGCGCTCGCCTGCCAATGCGCCTTCCCAATACGGCGGACGGCGAATATACGTGCTCGTCGGGCGCCAGTCGTAGAGCGGGTCGGCTTTATCTCCAGTGTCGACGGAAACCGCGAACATCGGCTCATACACTTTGCGGAACTGCTCGGGCTTCACGCTCGAAGCGACGATCGCGTCGATCTCTTCGTCCGACGGCCAGATGTCCTTCAACGTCACCGCATTGCCTTCGGCATCGACACCGAGCACGTCTTTTTCGATGTCGAAGCGAATCGTGCCCGCAATCGCATACGCGACCACCAGCGGCGGCGACGCGAGAAACGCCTGCTTCGCAAAGGGATGAATGCGTCCGTCGAAATTGCGGTTGCCCGACAGCACGGCAGTCGCGTAAAGATCGCGCTCCACGATCTCCTTCTGAATGACCGGATCGAGCGCGCCCGACATGCCGTTGCACGACGTGCACGCATATGCGACCACGCCGAAACCGAGCTGCTCGAGTTCGGGCAGCAAGCCGGCTTCTTCCAGATACAGCGTGACGGCTTTCGAGCCCGGCGCAAGCGATGTCTTCGCCCACGGCTTGCGAGTCAATCCGCGCCGGTTCGCGTTGCGCGCGAGTAGACCGGCCGCAATCATGTTGCGCGGATTGTTGGTGTTCGTGCAGCTTGTAATGGCCGCGATGATCACCGCGCCGTCCGGCATCAGGCCCGGCTCGTTTTCGACTTTGCCGCTGATGCCGCGCGCGGCCAGCTCCGAGACCGGCAAGCGCCGATGCGGATTCGACGGCCCGGCGAGCGTGCGCACGACCGTGGACAGATCGAATGTGAGCACGCGTTCATACCCGGCTTGCTCGAGGCTGTCGGCCCACAAGCCGGTTTGCTTCGCATACGTTTCGACGAGCGTCACGAGTTCGTCGTCGCGGCCCGTCAGCTTCAGATACTTGATGGTCTGTTCGTCGATATAAAACATCGCGGCCGTCGCGCCGAATTCGGGCGCCATGTTGGCGATGGTCGCGCGGTCGCCGAGCGTGAGCTTCGTCGTGCCTTCGCCGAAAAATTCCAGGTACGCGCCGACGACTTTCTCTTTGCGGAGGAACTCGGTGAGCGACAGTACGACGTCGGTTGCAGTGATGCCTTCGCCGGGCTTGCCCGTCAACTCCACGCCGACGATATCCGGCAGCCGCATATACGACGCGCGGCCGAGCATCACGCTTTCCGCTTCGAGTCCGCCCACGCCGATGGCGATCACGCCGAGCGCGTCGACCATCGGCGTATGCGAGTCCGTGCCGACGAGCGTATCGGGAAACGCCACGCCGTCTTGCACCTGCACGACGGGGCTCATGCGTTCGAGGTTGATCTGATGCAGGATGCCGTTGCCCGGCGGAATCACGTCAACATTCCTGAACGCGCGCTTCGTCCAGTCGATGAAATGAAAGCGGTCTTCATTGCGGCGATCTTCGATGGCGCGATTCTTCGCGAACGCATCGGGATCGAAACCGCCGCATTCCACCGCGAGCGAATGATCGACGACGAGTTGCGTCGGCACTACCGGATTGACGAGCGCCGGGTCGCCGCCCTGCGCGGCAATCGCGTCGCGCAAACCTGCGAGATCGACGAGCGCGGTCTGGCCGAGAATGTCGTGACACACGACGCGCGCGGGAAACCACGGAAAATCCAGCTCCCGTTTGCGCTCGATAATCTGTTTCAACGACGCGACGAGCGTCACCGGATCGCAGCGTCGCACGAGATTTTCCGCGAGCACGCGCGAGGTGTACGGCAGCTTGTCGTAGGCGCCGGGCTGGATTGCGTCGACGGCGGCGCGCGCGTCGAAGAAATCGAGCTCGGTGCCGGGAAGGCGTTTGCGGTAGGCAGTATTCATGGCTTGGGGACGATCGGTAATGAAGCGCAAACAAGGCGGCGACGTGCGTCGAGCGCGCCCTAAGCGCAGGCGCGTTCCGGTATTTAAAGCAGGCGCTTCGGTCTAGTGTAGCTCGCGGCTGCGAAAGCGCGGCCTCCGTTCGCTATCGAACCGAGGCCGTCAACATCAAACGCGCTTTTCCAGCGGCACGAACGACAAATCGTCAGGCCCCGTGTAATTCGCGCTCGGACGAATGATCTTGTTGTCGATCCGCTGTTCGATGATGTGCGCGCTCCAGCCCGCAGTGCGCGCGATCACGAAGAGCGGCGTGAACATCGCCGTGGGCACACCCATCATGTGATACGACACAGCGCTGAACCAGTCGAGATTCGGAAACATCTTTTTCACTTCAGCCATAACTGTTTCAAGACGCTCGGCGATATTGAAGAGCTTGTTGTTGCCCGCTTCTTTCGACAGCTTCTTCGCGACTTCCTTGATGACCTTGTTGCGCGGGTCCGAGATCGTATAGACCGGATGACCGAAGCCGATCACCACTTCCTTGTTCTCGACGCGCCTGCGGATGTCGGCTTCCGCTTCGTCCGGCGTCTGATAGCGCGACTGGATTTCGAACGCGACTTCATTGGCGCCGCCGTGTTTCGGTCCGCGCAATGCGCCGATTGCGCCGGTAATCGCCGAGTAAATGTCCGAACCCGTGCCCGCGATCACGCGCCCGGTGAACGTCGACGCGTTGAACTCGTGTTCTGCATACAGATTGAGCGACACATGCATCGCCTCGACCCACGACTTCGGCGGCTCGACACCATGCAGCAGATGCAGGAAGTGGCCGCCGATCGAATCGTCGTCGGTTTCGACTTCGATGCGCTTGCCGTTGTGCGAGTAGTGATACCAGTAAAGCAGCATCGAGCCGAGCGACGCCATCAGCTTGTCGGCGATGTCGCGCGCGCCCGGCAGGTTGTGATCGTCCTTTTCCGGCAGCACCGTGCCGAGCACCGACACGCCGGTGCGCATCACATCCATCGGATGCGCGGCGGCGGGAATCCATTCGAGTGCGGCCTTGACGTTCGCGGGCAGGCCGCGCAACGCCTTCAACTTCGTCTTGTAGGCGGTGAGTTCGGCTTGCGTCGGCAGCTTTTCATGCACGAGCAGATAGGCGATTTCTTCGAATTCGCAATTGCCCGCGATGTCGAGAATGTCGTAGCCGCGGTAATGCAGATCGTTGCCGGTCTTGCCGACCGTGCACAGCGCCGTGTTGCCCGCGGTCACGCCGGACAGCGCGACGGATTTTTTCGGTTTGAACGCGCCGGCGTTGGTGGTGCTGGTGCTGTTGTCTGCTTCGCTCATCGTTGTCTCCAGATGCGTTAGGGATTCTCGAACGCGGCCTTAAATGCAAGGAACGGGCCATCGTCGCAGGCTTGCGCTAAGTGCCTGATTTGTCACGGCGGACCGCTTTGCGCGAAACGGCGCACGTTTCGGCAATGAAATCATGAAATTTCATTTTTGAAACCGACGCGCGCATAATAGCCGGACCCTGCCACTCACCTCGCGCGAGCCGCAACTTGAGCACTCCATCGTTCGATACAGCCCGACGCCCGCGCATCTGGGCGCTCAGCATCAGCCGTCTGCGCGACCTGTTTATCGACATCGCGGGCGAATACGTGGAACGCGCGGATCTGCGCATCGTCGCACAAGGTTTCGAAGACGCCGTGCGCGAAATCGACGCCGCCGGCGCGGGTCGTCCCGACGTCGTGATTGCGGGCGGCTCCAACGGCGCTTACCTGAAAACGCGCGTCGCGGTGCCGGTCGTGATGATCACGCCGACGGGCTTCGACGTCATGCACGCGCTCGCCCGCGCGCGCCGCGACGGCGCAAAGGTCGCGCTGGTCACGCACGGCAAAACGCCCGACGAAGTGCGCCGCTTCGTCACGGCGTTCGGGCTCGACGTGACGTTCGCCTCGCATCAATCCGCGCAGGACGCCGAAAGCGTCGTGCTGGACCTGCGCGATCGCGGCATCGACGTGGTCGTCGGCCCCGGACTCGTCACCGATCTCGCCGCGCACGCCGGCATGGGCGCGGTGTTTCTGTACTCGCGCGATTCGGTGCGCGCCGGCTTCGACACGGCGCTCGAAGTCGCGCAGGCGACGCGGCGCGAAACGATACGCCGTCAACGGCTCGACAACCTGCTGCAACACTTGCGCGATGGCGTCGTCGCGCTCGACGCCGAGGGGCGCGTCGAGGCGATGAACCAGCGTCTTGCCGCCGTGCTCGGCGTCGACGCCGCTAATGCAGCGGGCCGCGCGCTGCTCGAACTCGCGCCCGATCTCGCCGGCAGCTTGCCCGACTCGGACGGCGACGCGTTCTGCACCGTGCGCGGCGCGAGCTACGTCGTGCATCGCGGGCCGCTTGCGAGCGGCGGCGCAGCGGCGGGCACGGTGCTGACGTTTCAGGAATCGCGTGCGGTCGAACGGCTGGACCGCACGCTGCGCTCGCGTCAACGGGTGCAGCAGTTCAGCGCGCGTTACCGCCTGGAAGATATGGTCGGCGCGGCGGAATCCATGCAGCGCGTGCGCGCGCTCGTGCAGCGCTACGCGAGGTCGGACGCCACCGTGCTGATTCTCGGCGAAAGCGGCACAGGCAAGGAAATGGTCGCGCAGAGCATGCATCAGTTGAGCGCGCGGCGCGACTTCGCCTTCGTCGCAATCAATTGCGGCGCGTTTCCCGAGGCGTTGCTCGAAAGCGAACTGTTCGGCTACGAGGAAGGCGCGTTCACCGGCGCGCGCAAAGGCGGTAAGGCGGGGCTCATTGAAGTCGCGCACCGCGGCACCTTGTTTCTCGATGAAATCGGCGAGATGCCGTTGTCGTTGCAGAGCCGTTTGCTGCGCGTATTGCAGGAGCGCGAAGTCGTGCGGCTCGGTTCGACGGAACCGACGCGCGTCGACATTCGCGTGGTTGCCGCGACGCACCGCGCGTTGACCGAGGGTATCGAAGCAGGCCGCTTTCGCGCCGATCTTTACTACCGGCTCAACATTCTCAGCATTGCGCTGCCGCCGCTGCGCGAGCGTCCAACCGATCTGCTGCCGCTTGCCGCCGAACTGCTGTTGCAAGCCGCGGCGCGTGAGCCGAGGCTCGCCGCGCGCCTGCCCGACGCCGCTGCCGCCGAACGCATTCTGGCCGCGCTCGCCGAGCCGTTGCGGCGTTACGCGTGGCCGGGGAATGTGCGCGAGTTGCAGAACGTGATCGAGCGGATTGCAGTGGAGCTTGCCGAAATGGAGTCAGACGCCGACTCGCCGGCGCAGACGCAACCGCTCATCACGCGAGACATGCTGCGGACCATCGCGCCGGAAATCGTCGAACCGCAGCAGCCGCGCACGCAGAAGACCGCGCTTACGCTGCGCGAACGCAGCCGTCATGTCGAAGCCGATGAAATCCGCGCCGCGCTGGCTGCGCACGACGGCGACCGCGATGCGGTGTGCGACGCGCTCGGCATCAGCAAGACGACGTTATGGCGGAAGCTGAACGGGGCGCGCTAGCTTTTGCGATGCTCGCGGCAGCGCCGTGCTTGCCCGCATTAACCGCCGCGCGCTGCTGGATGAACATGCTCGGCGTCATGCCGCAGCATCGCTTGAAATGCCGGCCAAAATGGCTCTGATCGAAGAAGCCGACCTCGGTCGCGACCACCGAACCAGGCACGCCTTCGAGCAACAGCATCTGTGCCCGCTGAATCCGCACGCCGCACAGATAGCGATACGGCGACGAGCCGTACTGCTGCCGGAACACCGTCGCAAAACGCGACACGCTGAGCGCGGACAGCGCCGCGAGTTGCGCGAGCGTCACCGGCTCGTTGAAATGCGCTTCAATAAAAGCCCGCGCGGCATTGAGGCTGAGGGACTGTTTCATGACGTCGCGATGGGCTCTTTTGCAAAACGCTGGATGGAGAACCTGTCGAGCGGAATCGGCGTGCTGCCCGTATCGACGAGTTCCGCCATCGTCTCGCCGACGCCCGGCCCGATCTGAAAACCCGAGCCGCTGAAGCCGAACGCGTAGAAGAGTCCGTCGACCTTGCTGCTCGGGCCGATCACCGGTTCGCTGTCAGGCAGATAACTTTCCACGCCGCTCCACACGCGGATCACGTGCAGCGGTGCGAGCGCGGGCACGAGCCGCCGCATCTGCGCGAGCTGGCGCACCGTGTTCTGCGGCAGCACCGACGCGCGGCTCGTCGCGGCATCGGCCGGACCCGCGGGACCGCCGCCGACGATGATATTGCCGCGCGGAATCTGCCGGAAGTAAATGCCCTCCTGCTTGATCGACGTGAACACGCCCATCGACGATTTGAAGACGTACGGCACCGGCTCCGTCACGCACATTTGCGGTCCGCTGACGACGAGCGGCGCGCTTTCGCCGAACTGTTCGGTCAGACGCGTGGCCCACGCGCCCGCGCAGATCACGAGTTGAGCCGCGCGATACACGTCGCCGCGCGCGCTTTCCACGCGAAAGCGAGATCGCCCTCTTTTTCCACCCGCACGATCTCCGTGTTCTCGATCACCTGCGCACCGAGCCGCGCGGCCGCGCGTCCGAATGCGGGGGCGGCGAGCCGCGGATTCGCGTGGCCGTCGAGCGGCGAACTGGACGCCGCCAGCACTTCGCGGCTCAGAAACGGAAAGCGCCGGAACAACGCGTCGCCATGCAGCACTTCGAGTTCGAGCCCGTAGGCGCGCGCGTCGATTGCATATTGGTCGAAATTCTCGACGTCCTTCTGGTGATAGCACACGCGCGTATGGCCGACCGGCAAGAATTCGACGTCCTCGCCGAGCAGTTCCGCCGAACGCTGCCAGGTGCGCAGCGCGCGATTGGCCATCGCGAGTTGCGGCAATGCGCGGCCTTGCCGCCGCACGCCGCCGAAGTTCACGCCGCTCGCCTGCTGCCCGGTCAGTCCGCGTTCCAGCAGGATCACCGAGCGATTGCGCCGGCGCAAAAAGAACGTGGTCGTCGTACCCATGATGCCGCCGCCGATCACGATGACATCCGCTTCGTTGCGAGTCGCGCTCATTGCGCTGCCTCCTCGGTGAGCGCGACAGGCAGCGGCTTGACCGGCGCCTGGCCGCGCAGGCGTCCCACGGAAGCGAGCGGCACGCACGCCGCCGCGGCAATGACTTCCGCGCCCGCATGTCCGCAATAACGCCCCTGGCAACGTCCCATGCCGACGCGCGAAAACGCCTTCGCGCGATTGGCTTCCTGCGCGCCGGTTTCGCGAACGACGCGGCGCAATTCGCCCGCCGTGATCGCTTCGCAGCGGCACACAATCGTCTCGTCCGGCAACGCGGCGGCGAATTGCGCGGGCCACGGAAACGCTTCACGCAAGCCCGCGGCAAAGCGCGAGAAGCGCGCGAGCTCGTCGCGCAAACGCTGCATATCGCCGATGCCCGCCGCTTGCACGCCGTGGTCCTGCAGCGCGGCGAGCGCGGCGAGGCGGCCCGACCGTTCGGCTGCGTCCGCGCCGCGCACGCGCGCGCCATCGCCCGCGAGATAGACGCCCTTGACGCTGCTGCGGCCATCGCTGTCGATTTGCGCGAGCCACTGCTGCGCGGCGTCGTCGAAGATAAAGCGGCAGCCGGCGAGATCCGCGAGCTGCGTTTCGGGGCGTAGGTGGTAGCCAAGCGCAACGGCGTCGCACGCGAATTCCATGCGCTTGCCGCCGGCCAATGCGACTTCGACGCCGCTCACACCCGTTTGCGGCGAACCTTTGATTTCGACGGGCTGCACGCCGCGATAAACCGGCACGCCCGCCTTCGACAACACGCGCGTCAACGCAATGCCTTTTTTCAGCGCGGCGGGAATCGCCAAGAGACGCGGCAACGCGGCGATGCGCTGCATGAACGTCGACGTATCGAGCACCGCCGCGATCTGCGCGCCGGCCTTCACGTATTGCGCGGACACGAGGTAGAGCAGCGGCCCGCTGCCCATCATCACGATGCGCGAACCGATCGCGCAGCCCTGCGATTTCAGCGCGACCTGCGCGCCGCCGAGACTATAGGTGCCCGCCTGATGCCAACCCTTGACGGGCATGAGCCGATCGGTCGCGCCGCTGCACACGATGAGCGCGTCGAACGGCAGCGTGCCGTAACGCGTGCCGCTCACGGTATGCACCGCGTTCGCCGAAATATTCCAGACCAGCGTTTCGGGCAAATAGTCGATGCTGCGTTTCAGCGCATCGAAGCCCGTATGCAACGACGCCGCGCGCTCGGCCTCGGTGCCGTACAGCGTGTCGTAGCTGCGCGAAAAGCCTTCCGGTTGACGCCGGTAGATCTGTCCGCCGTCGCGCCGGCCTTCGTCGATCACAGTCGGGCGCAGACCCGCTTCGACGCATGCCTGAGCGGCGCGCACGCCCGCCGGCCCCGCACCGATGATGACTACACGCGGGGCCATACGCCCTCCCCGTCTTCAGCGAGACTCGTGACGATCGACATGCCCGGCGCCGCCGGCGTGCTGCACGCGCGCACGCGCTCGCCTTGCGCGGTCCACACCCAGCAATCCTGGCACGCGCCCATCAGACAGAAACCGGCGCGGCGGCCGTCGCCGAATTCGGAGTCGCGCAGCGTGGTGCCGTTGGTGAGCAGCGCGACCATCAGCGTGTCGCCTTCGGCGGCTTCGCGCACTACGCCGTCGACGGTAATCGGAAAGGTCTTGCGACCGGTTTCCGCGAGCCGCACAAATCGCTGGTTCATGCCGGGATCGTCTCCACGTTTTGCAAACGGCTCAACTCGGCCGCCGAGTGATGACAAAGAATCTCCGCGCCCGAAGGCAGTTTCTTCAGCGACGGCGGCGTCATGTTGCAGATACCGTCGATGCGCACCGGGCAGCGTGAGCGGAACGAACACAGCTCGGGCACGGCGGCGCTCTCGCCCATCGCGGGCAACTTGCAGGCGGCGACGTGGCGGCGCGCGTCGAGCCAGCCCGGTTTTAGTTCGGGCACCGAATCAACCAGCAAGCCCGTGTACGGGTGATACGGCGGCGCGGCGAGCACGTCGCGCTGCCCGGCTTCGACACGCTGCCCGGCGTACAGCACGATCACTTCGTCGCAGATCGCGCGCACCGTCGAAATGTCGTGGCTAATGAACATGTACGAGACGCCCAGTTCGCGCCGCAATTCCGCGAGCAGATCGAGAATCGCGGCGCCCACTACCGTATCGAGCGCGGACGTGACTTCGTCGCAGAGAATGAGCGCGGGATCGGCGGCAAGCGCGCGCGCGAGGTTCACACGCTGCTTCTGGCCGCCCGACAGACCCGCGGGGGTGCGCGTTGCAATCGAAGCCGGCAGCTTCACCAGATCGAGCAACGCGAGCATGCGCTTCTTCGCCGCCGCGCCACGCAGATGGTGATAAAACGCGAGCGGCCGGCCAAGAATATCCGCGATAGAATGGCTCGGATTCAGCGCGGTATCCGCATTCTGAAACACGATCTGAATCTGCCGATACTGCTCCGGCGTGCGGCGCGATAGCTGCGCGGGCAACGGCTCGCCGTTGAACAGCACATCGCCGCGCGCACGGTCGACGAGACCCGCGACCACGCGTGCCAGCGTCGTCTTGCCCGAGCCCGATTCGCCGATCACGCCGAGCGCGCTGCCGCGAGCAATGCTGAGGCTCACGTCGTCGAGCACACGAACGGCTGGCACGCCGTCACGGCCGATACGTCCGTAGCCCGCCGACAGCCCGCGAATCTGTAGCAGCGGCGGCACCTGTCCCGCGCCGTCCTGCAACGCGGCCGAGGGCGCTTCCGGGCGGCGCGTCGCGGCGAGCAACTGGCGCGTGTAGGCATCCACGGGCGCATCGAGCACTTGCGCGACCGCGCCGTTTTCCTTCACCGCGCCGCCGTTCAGCACGACGATGCGGTCGGCCATCTGCGCGACGACGGCAAGATCATGCGACACGTACACCGCCGTCGTGCCGAGTTCGCGCACCACCTTCTTGAAGGCCGCGAGCACTTCGATCTGCGTGGTGACATCGAGCGCCGTGGTAGGTTCGTCGAACACGACGACCGCCGGATCGGTGATCAACGCCATCGCCGCCATCAGACGCTGCAATTGCCCGCCGGAAACCTGATGCGGATAACGCTCGCCAATGGTATCCGGCGCGGGCAGCGCGAGCGCGCGAAACAGTGCGATCGCTTTGGCGCGCGCGGCGTCTTTCGTCATCAACTGATGCAGCAGCGCGGGCTCGGTCACCTGATCCATGATCGTGCGCGCCGGGTTGAAGCCCGCCGCCGCGCTCTGCGCGACATACGCGACCGTGCGCGCGCGCAACGCGCGGCGTCCTTTGGCATCGAGCGAGAGCACTTCCACCTCGCCGATGCGCACCGAGCCGCCGCTGATCGAACAGCCCGCGCGTGCATAACCGAGCAGCGACAGCGCAATCGTCGTCTTGCCCGAACCGGATTCGCCGATCAACGCGAGCACCTCGCCCTTCTTCACCGAAAAGCTGACGCCCTTGACGATCTCCGTCACCGGCCCGTGCGCCGCGCCCGCGACGACACGCAGCCCTTTCACTTCAATCATGTCCCGATCGGTCATCATGCGTCTCCGTGGCTACGGCTGCGACGCCGCAAGTTGTCGATCAGCAGATTCATGCCGATGGTCAGCGTGGCAATCGCGACGGCCGGCATCAGCACCGCAGGCGCGCCTTCCGACAAGCCGCCGATGTTCTCGCGCACGAGCGAACCCCAATCGGCGTTCGGCGGCTGCACGCCGAGGCCGAGGAAACTCAGCCCGCTCAGCAGCAGCACGATGAACACAAAGCGCAGGCCGAAATCGGCGAGCATCGGATGAATCATGTTCGGCAATACCTCGACACGCGCGATATATAAGAGCCCTTCGCCGCGAGCCCGCGCAACCTGCACGTATTCGAGTCCCATCAGGTTCAATGCGAGCGAACGCGAGATGCGAAACGCGCCGGGAATGTAGGCGAGCGCCGCGACCGTCGTCAGCATCGGGATCGACGAACCGAATGCCGCGATCACGACGAGCGCAAGCACCTTGCTCGGAATCGAAATGAGCGCGTCGAACAGGCGGCTCAGCACTTCATCGACCCACTTGCCCGACACCGCGGCAAGCAGACCGAAGAACGTGCCGATCACGCTCGCCAGCACGGCCGCCGCGAGCGCGAGGCCGACCGTATAGCGTGCGCCGTAGAGAATGCGGCTCAGCATGTCGCGGCCGAGGTAGTCGGTGCCAAGCGGATACGCCGCGCTATAACGCCCGAAAATTTCCGTCGACGTCAGCGCGCCGCCCTGGTAAGGCGCGACGAGCGGCCCGACGAACGCGACCAGCAGCCAGAACAGCACCATCACGAGGCCGAGCAGGCCGAGCACCGAAAAGCGGTGGACGAGGCGTTGCAGCGGGTTGTACTTCGCCGGTGCGCTCGTGGTTGCGGTATCGGCGGCCAGCGTTTCAGCCGCCATGTCAGCCGGTATATCGGCGACGAGTTCGTCGCGGCTCACGCCGTACAGCTCGGTGCCCGCGTGAGGGACGTGGTGATCAGGTTGGCTCATCATCGACGTAGCCTCGGGTTGGATACGATTTGACACAGGTCCGCGATCAGCACGAGCGCGAGATACGCGGCGCAGAACACCATCACGCAGCCTTGCACGAGCGGCATGTCGCGGTTCGTCACGGCGTCGACCATCAGGCTCGCGAGGCCCGGATAGTTGAAGATGGATTCGACGATCACCACGCCGCCGAACAGGTACGACAGGCTCAGCGCGACCGCATTCGCAATCGGCCCGATGGTGTTCGGCAGCACGTGCCGCAGCACGACGCGCACGGGCGACGCGCCCTTGAGCATCGCCATTTCCACATACGACGAATTGAGCTGGTCGAGTACTGCGGCGCGCGTCATGCGAGCCATCTGCGCGACGATCACGCAGCACAGCGTCATGACGGGCATTGCATAGATACGCAATAACGCGCCGAACGAATTCACTTCGGACAGGTAAGACAGCGCGGGCAGCCAGCGCAGCTTCACGGCGAAGATCAGCACGGCGATGGTCGCGACGAGAAACTCGGGTACGGCTACCGTCGAGAGCGTCAGCACGTTCAATGCGCGATCGAGCAGCGAGCCGCGGAACATCGCGGATGAAATGCCGATCAGCAGCGCGAGCGGCACCGAGACCACCGCGGTCAAACCGGCGAGCACGAGCGAGTTCGGCAGACGCGTCGCGATCAACTGACTAACGGGCAGATTGTTCGACATCGACGTGCCGAAGTTGCCGGTGACGATATGAAAGAGCCACTGGCCGTAGCGCTGAAGCGCCGGCTGATCGAGCCCGAACTGATGCCGCAATGCGGCGACGGCCTCCGGCGTGGCGGCCTGGCCGAGCGCCTCTTGCGCGGCGTCGCCAGGCAGCAGTCCTGTCACGCCGAACACGATGGCCGACACCAGCAGCAGCGTGAGCAGCGCGAGGCCGAGGCGCGCGGCGATGAGTCGTTGCGCGTGTGCTTTCATTGAAAGTCGCCTCCAGTTGAAGCATGCGCGCGGCGTCGCGGCGCCGCGCCAGTGCATGTATTGCGTGTATTGCGTGTATTGCGCGCAGGTGCGAAGTCGTGGCGCTCCGGCTCAATGAGCCGGAGCGCCTTCGCGTTACGCCTCTAGCCAGACGTTTTCCGCGAACGCAAAACCCATCAGACCGGCAAGCGGAATCGAACCGAGTCCCTTCAGCTTACTCGTATAGCCATCGAGCGAGCTATGAAAGAGCGGAATACCGATGCCGCCGTTTTCATGCACGAGCACCTGCATGTCGCCGTAGATCTTCTTGCGCTTCGCGTCGTCCGGTTCGCCGCGCGCGGCGACGAGCATCTGGTCGAACTTCGGGTTCTTCCAGTTGGCTTCGTTCCACGGCGCATCGGACTTGAAGAACTGCGTGAACAGCACGTCCGCGCTCGGGCGCGCATTGATGTTGCCGAAGCCGAGCGGATGCTTCATCCAGTGATTCGACCAGAAGCCATCCGAGGGCACACGGCTCACCTGAAGGTTCAGGCCCGCGCGCGGCGCAGCCTGTTGCAGCAGCATCGCCATTTCGACGGAACCGTCCGCAGCCGGAGAGGCGAACACTTGCAGCGGCGCCGAGCCGAGCTTGGCCTTCTGGAAATAGAACTTCGCCTTGTCGGGATCGAAGCCGCGTTGCGGCAGGCCGGCGAGATAGTATTTGTTGGTCGGGTCGATCGGCTGATCGTTGCCGATCGACCCGTAGCCGCGAAACACCGAGCGGCGGATCTGTTCGCGGTCCATCAGGTACATCATGCCGCGGCGGAAATCGTCGTTGCCGGTAATGCCGCCCTCGTCGCGAACGATCAGGTCCGTGTAGCCGCCGGTCTTCGTTTCCAGCACCTTGAAACCCGGCGCGGTCTTCAGGCGTTCAGCCGAATTCGGCGTAAGGCCGTTGATCAGTTGCACGTCGCCCGACAGCAACGCGTTCACGCGCGCCGATTCGTCGCCGATACCGATCAGCTCGATCTCGTCGAGATACGGCATGCCCGGCTTCCAGTACTTGTCGTTGCGCACGCCGACCGTGCGCACGCCCGGCGAGAATTCCTTGACCTTGTATGGACCCGTGCCGACGGCCGTTTTGAAATCGCTCGTGCCGTCCTTGATGATGAGGAAGTGCGACGTCGCGAGAATCACCGGCAAGTCGGCGTTCGCGCCGTCGAGCGTGATCGTCACTTCGTTCGGGCCGGTGGCCTTCACTTCCTTGATCTGATCGGCGATCGTCTTCGCCTTCGAAGCGGTGGCCGGGTCCTTGTGGCGCATGATCGAATAGACGACGTCGGCGGGCGCGAGCGACTTGCCGTCGTGGAATTGCACGCCGTTGCGCAGCTTCACGACCCATACCGTCGCGTCTTTCGTCTCGATCGATTCGGCGAGCGCCATCTTTGCGCCGAGATGCGAATCGAGTTCGGTCAGGCCGTTGTAGAACATGTTGCAGCGGACGTAGTCGGTGCTGAGCGCGCCCTTCGCCGGATCGAGCGTGTCGGCTGCGGAGGCCGACTGCGTCGCCACGCGAATCTTGCCGCCCTGCTTCGGCTTCGCTTGCGCGAGCGCGGAACCGCTTGCGGCCATCAGCCCGGCGCCCGTCAGCGACATCATCCCGGCCGCGGTCAGCGCGCGCAGCACGTCGCGCCGCGACGCGCCTCTCGCTGTCAATTGCTCGAGCCCGTTGTCGAGGCCAGGAGCGCCGTGGGGTGAGTTTTCCTTATTCATCGAACTTCTCCGCGAGGTAAGGCAGTTGTGGGGGCTGCGTGGGTTTGTAGTTGTCGACTGCAACAGCGGGTGCAACAGCGGGTGCAACAGCGGGACTTCAGTAGAAGATGTCCTTGATACGGTAGTACGTGCCGACCAGCGGCAAGAACCAGGGCTTGCCGGTGTGCCCAGGAATCGCGGCCCATTCGGACTCGTCCCACGGGTTGCGCTCCGCGCGGCCGTCCATCACATCGGCCATCACCTGACCCATGTGCGTCGACATCTGCGTGCCGTGGCCGCTGTAGCCCATCGAAAAATAGATGCCGTCGTGCTGCCCGGCATGCGGCAGGCGATCGGCGCTGATGTCGACGAGACCACCCCAGCAATAGTCGATGCGCGCACTTGAGAGCATCGGAAACATCGCGGCGAGACCTTGCTGCAGGATGCGCCCGCTCTTGGCATCGGATGGCCGCTCGGACGCCGTGAAGCGCGCGCGTCCGCCGAACAGCAAGCGCGAATCGGGCGTCACGCGAAAGTAGTTGTGCATCAGCCGCGTGGTCGTGTACGCACGCCGGTTCGGCAACGTCTGCACGAGCAAGGCGGGCGGCAGCGGCTCAGTCACGACGATGAACGAGCCGACCGGCGCAAGCCGCCGCCGATACCAGCCGAACGGTCCATGCCGCGACGGCCCGGTTGCTATCAGCACCTGCTTTGCGCGCACTTCGCCGCGCGCGGTGACGACACGATGCGCGCCGCCGTCTTTCACGATCGACGTAACCGGCGCGTGCTCATACAGTTTTGCTCCGCGCCGAACCGCGGCTTCAGCGAGCCCGACCGCGAACTTGCCCATATGCATCTGGCCGCCGTGACGATGCAGCAGCCCGCCGTAAAAACTGTCCGACTGCACTTCGCCGCGAATCCGCTCGCCGTCGATCAGTTCGATGTCGGGATCCACCGCGCGACGGATCAGATCCGCCGTCTTCTCCAGATGCGCAAAATGATGCGGCTTCGACGCGAGCTTGAGCTTGCCGGTCGCGGCGTAATCGCAGTCGATCTGTTCTTCGTCGATCAGACGCTCGACCGTATCGACCGCATCCGAATACGCGCGATAGCACGCGCTCGCACGCTCGAGGCCGAGTTGCGCGGCGAGCGCGACGAAGTCTTGCGCGACGCCCGTGTTCACCTGGCCGCCGTTGCGGCCCGACGCGCCGCCGCCCACGCGTCCCGCGTCGACCACCACGACCGACGAGCCGCGTTTGCCGAGCGCCAGAGCCGCCGACAAACCCGTGAAGCCCGCGCCGATCACCACCACATCGGCGTCACCGTCGAGCGGGCCTTCGCACGCCGACACAAAGGGCGGCGCAGTGTCGAGCCAGTAAGAGTCGAGCTTCATCCTGTGCGGGTCCATGATTGCAATCAGCGAGGCAACGTGGCGGGCGGCGGGTTCGTCGCGCGCTTACAGGCCGAGTTCGGCGGCCAGTTCCGGAATGCCCTTCACTTCGTAGTACTGGTAGTACGGCGTCGACGGTTCATGGCCGCGGTTGATGAACGCCTTGTGCTTGACGCCCATGTCGTGCACGGTCATCAGGTCGTAGCGCAGGCTCGACGACACATGCAGCACGTCTTCCGGATTGCAGCCGAGCTTGTCGAACATGTACTCGAAGCCTGGCATGCGCGGCTTGTACGACTGCGCCTGCTCGGCGGTGAACACCGCATGGAACGGCGCGCCGAGTTTGTCGACGTTGCTCTGGATCTGATCGTTCGACGCATTCGACAGAATCACGAGCTTGTACTTCTTCGCGAGCCGCGACAGACCTTCGGGCACGTCGGGATGCGGGCCCCACGTCGGCACCGCTTCATAGATCTTTTGCGCGCCGGCTTCGTTGAATTCGACGTTCATGCGCGCGCACGCACGGCGCAGCGCATTGACCACGACGTCGCGATACGGCTTCCATGCACCCAGCACTTCGTCGCGGCGATAGCCGGCGTAGAACGCGACCAGCTTTTCCAGGTCGTCGCTCTTCAGAATGTGGCCGTACAGTTCGCGCGTCATGTCCGCCATGCGGAACTTGGTCAGCGTGCCGTAGCAGTCGAAGGTGATGTATTTCGGTTCGAATTCGATCATGGTGCAGTCGTCCTATCGTGGTAAGGAACTCGGCGTCGAGCTCATTGGCGAAAAGTAAAAGCTGATTCCTGTAAAAGATTTAATCAGCGCAAAAACATAGATGTTCCTGATTCGCGCGCTGCCTGTGACACAAACCATGCGTTTTGAGGCCGTTGCGCAGCAGAGTCTGCCGTGATCGGGCGCAACCCTTAGCCGGCGTGGGTTTGCGGCGTTACGAAGGGAATCTGTCGGGCGTCGGTCAGGCTCCAGGGCGGCCGCAAGACCGCCCCTGCATCACTGCCGCAAATCGATCAGCACGCTTTTGAAGCGCAGGTTCGCCTCGTAAGCCTGGCGGCCGAGATCCTTGCCGATGCCGGAGCGCTTGTAGCCGCCCGTCGGGATCATGAAGTCGGACGTGCGGCCATAGCGGTTGACCCACACGGTGCCCGCTTCCAGCGCGCGCACGAAGCGCAGCGCGCGGCCGAGATCGGCGGTATGCACGCCCGCGGCAAGCCCGTACTCGGGATGCTGTGCGAGCGCGAGCGCTTCTTCTTCGCTGTCGAAGGTTTGCAGCGTGAGCACCGGACCGAAGACTTCCTCGCGCACCGCCTCGGACTGAGCGGTGACATCGGTGAGCAAGGTCGGCGTATAGAACGCGCCCGCCGATGCGCCGCGAACCTCGGCACGCTTGCCGCCGTGGCGCAAGGTCCCGCCCGCGTCGAGCGTGCGCCCCACGATGCTTTCGATGCGCGCCGCCTGCGGCTCGGAGATGATCGGCGAGAGCGTCGTGCCCGCGGCCCAGGTCGCGCCCGGCGTCAGCTCCGCGAAAATCCTGCCGATGCGTTCGGCCAGCGGCTCGGCAAGACTGCGCTCGACCAGCAGCCGCGAGCCCGCGACGCACACCTGCCCCGCGTTGCCGGTGATCGCGCCCGCGATGCGGCGCGCCACATCGTCCAGACGCGGCGCGTCGGCGAAAACGATTTGCGGGCTTTTGCCGCCCAGTTCGAGCGTGACCGGCTTGGTGCCGCTCGCCGCGCAGGCCGCCATGATCGCGGCGCCCGTGCGCGTCGATCCGGTGAACGTGACCTTGCTGATCTTCGGATGACGCACGAGTTCGTCGCCGGTCGTGCGTCCGTCGCCCTGAATCACATTGAAGATGCCGGCGGGCACGCCGGCCTCGACAGCCAGTTCCGCGAGGCGCAGCACGGAAAACGGCGTCATCTCCGAAGGCTTGAGGACGACCGCGTTGCCCGCGGCGAGCGCCGGGGCGATCTTCCACGAAGCCATCACGAGCGGGAAATTCCACGGCGCGATGGCGCCGATCACGCCGTACGGCTCGGCGATCGTCATGCCGAGATGATCGTGGTCGGTGGCCGCGACATCGCCGCCCAGCTTGTCGGCGAACTCCGCGTAAAAGCGGATGCCCTCGGCGGTGAACGGCACGTCCCACGACACGGCCTGGGCAACCGGCCGCGTCGAGCCGAGTGCTTCCAGGCGGCCGAGCGCGGGTGCGTCGGCTTCGACCAGATCGGCGAAGCGCCGCATGATCCTCGCGCGCTCGCGCGGCGCCATGCGCGCCCAGCCGCTCGTGCGAAACGCCTGCCAGGCGTTCTCGACCGCGCGATCCACCATGTCCGCGTCGGCGACCGGCACGCTCGCGTAGACGACGCCGTCGGACGGCCGCGCCACGTCCATGCGGCGCGTGCCCTGCCCGCTGCCTTCCACCCACTCGCCGCCGATGAAATGGCCGCTGCGAATCGCGACGTCGTCCGGATTGAAGCTGTCCATGAGAAAGTGTCCTAGTGAATGACGCTGATGGAAACCGCCTGCGCCGCGCCGTCGCCGCGACGCCCGCCATAAGTAAAATCGTAGAGCCGCGCGCCTGGCATATGTCGCCGACAAAAATCGCCGCGCAGCAGAACCCGCCTGTAATGCGGGCGCATACGGCATGTTTTGCATCGAATTGCGATGCGGCCTTGCGCGGCGCGCCGGATAGAAAGATCGTCCTAGTCACACCGCGCCGTGGATGACACAGTGACGCGTAAGCCTTTAGCCATTCAGGAGCACGGCGTGCCCGATTCGAAGACAGATCCGATAGCTGATCCGATCACATACAGACGCTTCACCCTCGACGACGTTGCCGCGGCGCATGCGTTGACGGTCGAACTCAAATGGCCGCATCGCGCGGACGACTGGAAGTTCGTCGCGCAACTGGGCGTGGGTTTCGTCGCCGAAGATGCGAGCGGCGTGATCGGCACCGCGCTTTGCTGGAAGTACGGCGCGGATTGCGCGTCGCTCGGCATGGTGATCGTGTCGCCGGCGCGGCAAGGGCTCGGCATCGGCAGAAAGCTGATGGAACTGCTGCTCGAGGAACTCGGCGGCCGCATCACCTTCCTGCACGCGACCGCGGCCGGTCAGCCGCTCTATGAAAAGCTCGGCTTTCGCGCGACGGGCACGCTCGATCAGCATCAAGGCGCGGCGTTCCAGCCGCCGCTCGTGTCGTTGCCGGCGGGCGAACGCTTGCGGCCGCTAGGGTCGAGCGACACGGCACGGCTCGTCGCACTGGCCTCACAGGCAAGCGGCCTCGATCGCGGCGAAGTGCTGCCCGCGCTGCTGGAAAACGCCGATGGCATCGCGCTCGACCGCGACGGCGAACTCGTCGGCTTCGCGCTCTTTCGCCGTTTCGGACGCGGCTTTGCGATCGGCCCGGTGGTCGCGCCTGCCTCGGAAGGTTCGAGCCGCGCGAAGGCGCTGATCAGCCACTGGCTTGCGCTCAACGAAGGCGTGTTCGTGCGCGTCGACACGCCCGGCGACAGCGGCCTGACCGAATGGCTCGAACAGCTCGGGCTGCCGCGCGTGGACACGGTCGTCAGAATGGTGCGCAACGCGCAACCGCAGAGCGTGGCGGCCAACGCGACACCTTATGTGCAATACGGCATCATCAATCAGGCGATTTTCTGACCCGTCATGGCCTTACTCTATAAAGCCGACCCGGCGCGCGGCCTGCAATGGGCGAGGCTCTTCGCCGAAAAGGCGCCCGGTTTGCCGTTCCATATCTGGCCCGATCACGGCGATCCCGCTGCGATCCGCTATCTGGTCGCATGGCAGCCGCCCGAAGACCCGACCCGCACGTTTCCCAATCTGGAAGTGGTGTTCTCGGTGGGCGCGGGCGTCGATCAATTCGATCTGTCCGGCGTGCCTGAGCATGTGCCGGTTGTGCGGATGATCGAACCGGGGCTCGTCGAAGGCATGGTCGAATACGTGACGCAGGCGGCGCTCACTATTCATCGCGATCTATTCGACTACGCGCTTCAGCAGCAACAGCAGGTGTGGCGCGAACTGCCGCTGAAGCCAGCCGCGCAACGGCGCATCGGCGTGCTCGGGCTCGGCGTGCTCGGCACCGCGGTATTGGAGCGGCTGCGTCTCTTCGGCTTTGCGTGCGCGGGCTGGAGCCGCTCGCCGCGCGAGATCGAAGGCGTCGAATGCTATGCGGGCGAAAGCTCGCTCGACGCTTTCCTCGCCCGCACCGACATTCTGGTTTGCCTGCTGCCGCTCACGCCGGCCACGCGCGGCCTGCTCGATGGACGCCTGTTCGCCAAGCTGCCGCGCGGCGCCTCGCTGATTCAAACGGGCCGCGGCGCGCATCTGAATCAGCAGGACTTGCTGACGGCGCTCGACAGCGGCCAATTGCAGAACGCGATTCTCGATGTGACCGATCCCGAGCCGTTGCCCGCCGGTCATCCGCTGTGGACGCATCCGCGCGTGCGCATCACGCCGCATATCGCCAGCGCCACGCGGCCCGACACCGCCGTCGACGTCGTGCTCGATAACCTGCGCCGCCATCGCGAAGGCCTGCCGATGCTCGGCCAGGTCGACCGCACGCGCGGCTATTGAGCGCTCCCGCATTCCACCGGATACGCGCGCGCCACGGCTTTTCAACGTCCGCAGCACAAAATGCTAAGGGCATGCATCAAAACGCGTCGCGCGCGCTTTTCAGGCAATTGTTTAGGTAAGCGGACCATCGCCGTGGATCAGTAGTATGGAACCGTCAACAGCCCTTTCGCGACGAGAACCCACCATGCCGATCCAATCGCTCATTGAAGCCGACCGCCAGCACCTGATCCATCCTGTCATCAACTACCGTGCGCACGAGGCGCGCGGCGTCACGGTGCTCGAATCCGCGAGCGGCGCTTTTCTGCGCGACGCGGCGGGCAACGAACTGCTCGACGCCTTCTCCGGCTTGTGGTGCGTGAACGTGGGCTACGGCCAGCAGAGCATTGTCGAGGCCGCCACCGCGCAGATGCAGAAACTGCCCTACGCGACGAGCTATTTCCATTTCGGCTGCGAGCCGGCTATCGAACTCGCGCAAAAACTCGCGCAGGTCGCGCCCGCTTCGCTGCAACACGTGTACTTCACGCTCGGCGGCTCGGACGCGGTCGACTCGGCAATCCGCTTCATCACGCATTACTTCAATGCGACGGGCCGTCCGTCGAAGAAGCACATCATCGCGCTGCAACGCGGCTACCACGGCTCGTCGAGCATGGGCGCGGGGCTGACCGCGCTGCCCGCGTTCCACCGCAACTTCGATCTGCCGCTGCCGAACCAGCATCACCTGCCGTCGCCGTACGCGTACCGCAATAATTTCGCCGACGACGCCGCGTTGATCGCCGCCTCCGTCGCCGCGCTCGAAGCGAAGGTGGCGGAACTCGGCGCGGATAACGTCGCCGCGTTTTTCTGCGAACCGATTCAGGGCTCGGGCGGCGTGATCGTGCCGCCGGTCGGCTGGCTGAAGGCGATGCGCGAGCGTTGCCGCAAGCTCGGCATTCTGTTTGTCGCCGACGAAGTCATCACCGGCTTTGGCCGCACCGGGCCGCTGTTCGCATGTCAGGGCGAGAACGTCGAGCCGGATCTGATGACGGTCGCCAAGGGTTTGACCGCCGGCTACGCGCCGATGGGCGCCGTGCTGATGTCTGACGAAATCTATCAGGGCATCGCCGATGGCGACGCCGAGGCGATTGTCGGCCACGGCCATACGTATTCGGCGCACCCGGTGAGCGCGGCGATCGGTCTGGAAGTGCTGCGCCTTTATCACGAAGGCGGCTTGCTGGCGAACGGCGTGGCGCGCGCGCCGCGTTTCGCGCGCGGCCTTGATGCATTGCTCGCGCATCCGCTCGTGGGCGATTCGCGTCACCGCGGCCTGCTCGGCGCGCTCGAACTCGTCACCGACAAGGACACCAAGGCGCAGTTTGACCCCGCGCTGAAACTGTCGGAGCGCATTGCCGTCGCGGCCTATGAAAACCGCCTGATTTTCCGTGCGTTCGGCGACAATATTCTCGGCTTTGCGCCCGCGCTTTCGTACACGGAATCGGACTTCGACCTGATGTTCGAGCGGCTCGAGAAAACCCTGGACGACGTGCTTGCACAAGCCGACGTGCGGGCCGCGCTGCGCGGCAAAACCACGGCTAAGCACCAGGCCAAAAGTACCGCCGCTGCATGCTAGAGTAGAGGGCCGCCTGAGTCCCTTTTCTCAACCGCCGGAGCCACAACGTTACGATGAGCAGCGACTGCAAGCTAGACCGTATCGACCTGCGCATACTTTCGCAGTTGCAAAAGAAAGGCCGTATCACCAACGTCGAGCTTGCCGATGCGGTCGGCCTTTCGCCGAGCCCCTGCCTGATTCGCGTCAAGCGGCTGGAAAAGGCCGGCTACATCGTCGGCTATGGCGCGCAGATCCAGCTCGAAAAGCTCGGTGACGTGCAGATCGTGTTCACCGAAGTCACGCTCGCCGATCATCGGCGGGAAGACTTCGTGAAGTTCGTGAATGCGATTCGCGACGTGGACGAAATCGTCGAATGCCATCTGGCGAGCGGCGGCTACGATTACCTGCTGAAGTTCGTCACGCGCAGCGTGAGCCATTATCAGAGCATTATTGAAGGCTTACTGGAACGCGACATCGGCATTGAAAAGTACTTTAGCTACGTGATCATCAAGTCGCCGTTCGTGAAAAGCCACTATCCGCTCGAAACGCTGTTCTCGCAGAATCACCACTAAAGCAGTAACCACTAACGGCTAGGCGGTGTCGTCCGGCGGGTTCCACTGCGCGAATTCTTCGCTGAGAAAGTCCACGCAAACCCGCACTTTCGCCGACTGCGCGAGTCGCGCCGGATACACCGCCCACAGGTTCGCCGGCTGCGTCACCTCCGGCAACACCTGCTGCAACTGGCCGCTTTCCAGCAGCGGCCGCACGTCCCACATCGAACGCAGCACGATGCCGCGCCCGGCCAACGCCCACTGCACCGCGACCTCGCCGTGATTGGTCGACAACGGTCCCGTGACCTTGATCGACGCCGCCTCGCCGCGCACGGTCAAACGCCACAAACCGAACGGATGATCGCGCTCCTTGATCGCGAGGCACGCATGCGCCGACAGATCCGCCAGTTGACGCGGCGCGCCTTCTCGCGCGAGATAATCGGGCGACGCGCACAGCACGCGATGATTCGACGCGAGCCGCCGCGCGATCAGATGCGGCGCGATGTCGTCGCCGATGCGAATGTCCAGATCGAAACCCTCGCCGGCGACATCGACGAGACGGTCGAACAGATCGAGCCGCACGCTCAATTGCGGATAACGTTCGGAAAAGCGCGCAAGCGCGGGCGCGACGAAGCGCCGGCCGAAACCGAAGCTGCTCGAAATGCGCAGCTTGCCGCCCGGAATGCGGCGCGTGGTGGACACGTCTTCAACGAGCTGATCGACGTCGTCGAGAATTTTTTCGGCCCACGTGTAGACGCGCTCGCCCGCCTCGGTGATCGCGACGCGGCGCGTGGACCGGTGCAGCAGGCGCGTGCCGAGCGTAGTCTCCAGCACGTTGATGCGCTTGCTGACATACGCCGCGGACACCGACAGCGATTCGGCCGCCGCGCTGAAACTGGCTTTGCGCGCGACTTCGCAAAACACGCGCAGGTCGCCGAGATCGGGTGACGGGACGGCGTTCATAGGTTGCCTGGTAGTGTTCGGTGGCGTTCCGCTTTGTACACGAATCGTGCACAGTGGCTTAACTAAAGCGACCATTTTATGGCCAAACAGCAGGAATAAAATAACTGTTATCGGATCGGTACAAGCCCTAATGGAGGAGCACAGCATGTCGAAGAAATATCGGATCGCAGTCATTCCCGGCGACGGCATCGGCGTCGAAGTCATGCCCGAGGCGCTGCGCGTGCTCGACGCGGTGAAGACGCGCTTTGGCATCGAGCTCGAGTATCAGCACATTGAATGGGCGAGCTGCGACTACTACGCGAAGCACGGCCAGATGATGCCGGACGACTGGAAAGCGCAACTGCAATCGGCCGACGCCATTCTGTTCGGCGCAGTCGGTTGGCCCGACACGGTGCCCGACCACGTTTCGCTGTGGGGATCGCTGCTCAAATTCCGCCGCGAATTCGATCAGTACATCAACCTGCGTCCGGCGCGCCTCTTTGCCGGCGTGCCTTCGCCGCTCGCGGGCCGCAAGGCGGGCGACATCGACTTCTGGATCGTGCGCGAGAACACCGAGGGCGAGTATTCGTCGGTGGGCGGCGTGATGTTCGAAGGCACCGAGCGCGAGTTCGTGTTGCAGGAATCGGTATTCACGCGGCACGGCAGCGAGCGCGTGCTGAAGTTCGCGTTCGATCTCGCGCAGCGCCGCGAACGCAAGAAGATCACCGTCGCGACCAAGAGCAACGGCATCGCGATCAGCATGCCGTGGTGGGACAAATGCGCGGCCGGCATTGCCGCGCAATATCCCGATGTGACGTGGGACAAGCAGCACATCGACATTCTGTGCGCGCGCTTCGTGCTGAATCCCGATCGCTTCGACGTGGTGGTCGCGACCAATCTGTTCGGCGACATTCTTTCCGACCTCGGCCCTGCATGTACCGGCACGATCGGCCTCGCGCCGTCGGGCAATCTGAACCCGGACCGCAAGTTTCCGTCGCTGTTCGAGCCGGTGCACGGCTCGGCGCCGGACATCGCCGGCAAGAACATTGCCAATCCGATTGCGATGATCTGGTCCGCCGCGATGATGCTCGACTTCCTCGGCAACCACGAAGGCAAGGAGCGCGAGGCGCACGACGCGATTCTGGCCGCCATCGAAGCAACGCTCGTTGAAGGCCCGCATACTGGCGACCTGGGCGGTAAGGCGAACACCACGCAAGTCGGCGAGGCGATTGCGGCGAGGCTCGGCTGAACATGGAAACCTATCCGATCGAAGTCGCGTTTCCCGATATTTCGGTGCACGAACAATCTACGTCGGGCATTGCCTACGTTCACACGTTCGACTCCGGCGTAGACGGTCCGCACGTCATGATCAACGCGCTCACGCACGGCAATGAGGTGTGCGGCGCGATTGTTGTCGATGAACTCTTGCGCCTGAAGCTGCGCCCGCGCCGCGGACGGCTCACGCTCGCGTTCGCCAATGTCGATGCCTACCGGAGCTTCGATCCCGCGAAGCCGGACGCGGCCCGTTTCGTCGATCAGGACTTCAACCGCGTGTGGACCGCGGCGGTGCTCGACGATGCCGCGCGCAACTCGAGCGAACTCGCGCGCGCACGGGCGATGCGGCCGGTGATCGACAGCGTTGACGCGCTGCTCGATCTTCATTCGATGCACGAAAAAAGCAAGCCGCTGATCGTGGCCGGGCCGCTGCAAAAAGGCATCGACCTCGCCGTGCAGCTCGGCACGCCTGCCACCGTGATCTGCGACGAAGGCCATCCCGAAGGCCGCCGCATGCGCGACTACGAAGGCTTCGGCGACCCGGCGAGCGCAAAGAACGCGTTGCTGATCGAATGCGGGCAACACTGGGAGGCGAGCGCCGTCGCAGTGGCGCGCGACACCACCGCGCGGTTTTTGCTGCTTGCCGACGTGATCGACGAAAGCGATCTGCCGCCGGACTGGCTCGCGCCGTTACCGCCCGTGCAGCACATCGTGCGCGTGACGCAACCGGTCGTCGCGACGAGCATGGATTTTCGTTTTGCCGGTCCTTATACCGGGCTCGAAATCTTTCCCGAAGCCGGCGCCGTGATCGGCTGGTCGAACGGCGAAGCCGTCGCCACGCCTTACGACAACTGCATGCTCGTGATGCCTTCGTTGCGGCAATTGCGCCCCGGCGTCACCGTCGTACGACTCGGCAAGGTCGAGCAGACCGTTGCGAACTCATCAACCCGCAGCCTGTGAGCAGGCTGCGTGCATCCATCGAATAAAGGCGCTGAAAGCCATGAAGGTTCAACAAATCAAACAGAGCGTGACTCTGCCGAATCTCGAGGATTGGGGCACGGCCGGCTTGCCGGGCACCACGCCGATCCGCGTGTCGGGTGTGCAGCGCGTGCTCAGTAGCGCCGAGGCGATCGACACCGGCATCTTCGAATGCTCGGCCGGCACGTATCGCCGCTCGGTGAAGCAGGCGGAGGTGATGCACATTCTCGCCGGACGCGGACGCTTTACGCCGGACAATGAAGAGACGGTCCATTTCGCGGGCGGCGACACGCTATTTTTCGAAGCGAATACTGAGGGTCTCTGGGAAGTCGAGGAGACCATGCGCAAGGTGTACGTCATTCTCTGATTTAAACCGCTGTATCTGCTCTTCAGTCTTACCCGGCGCGCGCGAGCGCGCGCCGCGGCTGCCTCGCCCTTCCCCATTGTCCTTTCGACGCCGACCGCCCACAGTGTCGGGTAATCCCGCGTTGACCCGTCGTCGGGAAATTCCTTACAGTGTCGCTTGTTCGCTGAGAGAATCACAGTTCTATATACGAACAAATCAAAACTCATGGCGACAGGCACACCGTCCGCATACCATGCATGAATGAAGCGGACCGTGCGACGCGCATCGTAAGGTAAGACAAGGCTCGCTCCGACGAGCCTTTTTGCAGTCAGGAGACCCATCATGAATCGCAGCGACGCTGTGAACGTTCAGACCTTCCTCAACGAGCATCCGTTTTCGCCGTTCCAGTGGCTGGTCTTTGCCATGTGTTTCGTGATCGTCCTGCTGGATGGTTTCGACACGGCCGCCATCGGCTTCATCGCGCCGTCGCTGCTCGCGGAATGGGGCATCACCAAACCGGCGCTCGCGCCCGTGCTGAGCGCGGCGCTGTTCGGCCTCGCGTGCGGCGCGCTGGCCTCCGGGCCGCTGTCCGACCGGCTCGGGCGTCGTTCGATGCTGCTCGGCTCGGTGCTGCTGTTCGGCGCCGCGTGCCTCGGCTCAGCGTTCTCGACGAGCATCGAATATCTGACGGTGCTGCGCTTCGTTACCGGCGTCGGCCTCGGCGCGGCCATGCCGAACGCGGTCACGATGATGGGCGAATACTGCCCGGACAGCCGCCGCGCGACGATCATCAATCTGATGTTTTGCGGCTTTCCGCTCGGCGCGGCATTCGGCGGCTTCCTCGCCGCGTGGATGATTCCGCACTTTGGCTGGCGCAGCGTGCTGCTGCTCGGCGGCATTGCACCGCTCGTACTCTTCGTGCTGTTGTTGATCAGGATGCCGGAATCGGTGCGCTACATGGTCGCCAACAATCAGCCGGTCGCGCGCATTCGCGCGGCGCTCGGGCGCGTCTCCAGCACGGCCGCCGACGCGGAAGCGTTCACGATGACCGAGACCGCGCCGGCAACCGGCGGCAAGGGCGCGGCCGTCGTGCTGTCGCGCGCGTACATCGTCGGCTCGGTAATGCTGTGGATCACCTACTTCATGGGCCTCGTGATTTTCTACGCGTCGATCAACTGGATGCCGATTCTGCTGAAGGACGCCGGCCTCACGCCGCAACGCGCGACACTCATCTCCGCGTTGTTCCCGCTCGGCGGCGTGGGCGCCGTGGTGTGCGGCGTGCTGATGGACCGCTTCAACGCGAACCGGATCATCGCGGCCTGCTATGCGCTGACCGCCGTGAGCGTGTACTTCATCGGCCAGGCCGCGGGCAATGTCGGCGCGCTCGTGTTCATCGTGTTCGTCGCGGGCGTGCTGATGAACACCGCGCAATCGTCGATGCCCGCGCTCGCCGCCGCGTTCTACCCGACGCAAGGCCGCGGCACGGGCGTCGCGTGGATGCTCGGCATTGGACGTTTCGGCGGCATCGCGGGCTCGTTCCTCGTGGCCGAACTGACGCGCCGTCACTTCACGTTCGCCGGCATCTTCGCGACGATCGCGGTCGCCGGCATCATCGCGTGCATCGCGTTGCTGATCAAGCAGATGGCGCGGCCGTATGTGGCGAACGCGCCGGTGTCGAAGGCGGAATCGTTTGGGCATTGATTGAGGAGCCCAGCGCGCGAGAGCGCGTGCCGGTTTGCTTGCTTCGAGTTTGTTCAAAGCCGCCTTTCGAGGCGGCTTTTTATTTGCAGGTTCAACGTGCGTGAGCGGGCTCGCGGTTTGCTGAAATCATATGGACTCTCTTTTGGAGCGCACGTCATGAACCTGAATCCGATTGCCTATACGCTGCCCGCTCGTCACATTCTGTCGATGATGACAGCCGCCGAATCCGACCCGCCCGCTGGCGAAAACGACGACGACCTCGACGACGAACTCGATGAGACCGGCGCCGTCACGAACAGAAGCAACGGCAAAAGCGGGACGAACACCGAAGCCGAGCCCGACAAGAAATAGCAGCAGCCAGCGACGAATCGACGCGGGCAGCTATCGCTTGCTCGCGCGTAAACTGCGGGCTTTGCGCCCAACAGGATTCGTCGTCATGAAACGCGTAGTCGTATCGGCATTGCTTGCAACGTGTCTCGCACAAGCGGCGACTCAGGCCGCGGCACAAACGGTCAGCAATCAATGCTTTGCAATCGGCGATATTGCCGGTCAGGTGGCGTCATGGCGCGCGCACAAAAAGACCAAAGCGCAGGCGCTCGATCAAGCCGCAAAGTACTATCGCGACGATGCGGACCGCCAGACCTTCGCCGCGATCATCGAGAAGATCTATGCGCCGAACGCGCCGCGCATGACACCGGATCAGGCCAGCATGGCATTCACATCCGACTGCGTGAAGGCGCGCACGCAGCAGACGTCAGCGCGCTAACGCCTGCTTTGCGATGCAATGCGTTGACGGCTTTACGCCCGTTTACAGTTTGCGAAACGCATCCAGCGAACTCAGCACGTTGCCGTGAAAATCGAACAACGTGTTGTTGTCCCACTGATCGCCCGCGCCGACTTTCCAGCCGACATTCGGCGTCGGAATCCATTCCGGCTCCCACCAGAACACGCCTTTGCCGTGGCCGTCGGGTATTGCCTTCACGATGTCGGCGACAGCCGCAAGAAACTGCGCTTGACCCGCGGGCGTTTGCGGGAAAGTAGTCGAGCCGGTGTTGGTCATCGCATTCGGCTCGGAGTCGCCGTCGCTCGTCGTCCACGGATACGCGGTCTCCACCACCATCACGTCCTTGCCGTAGCGCGTCGCGAGATCGTTCGCATTGGTTTGCAGATCGCTCAGCGCGCCCTGCCATTGCGGGTAATACGACAAGCCGATCATGTCGAAGCTCACGCCTCGCTGGATCGCGCTGTCGAACCACCAACGGCTCGTCGCGTTGTTGCCGCCGCTGTCGATGTGCAGCATGACCTTGATGCGCTCATCGACCGATTTGACCGCATCATGACCCGCCTTCAGCAATTGCGCGAGGTTGTCCCACTGATCGTATTTGCCGAGCGGCCACAGCATGCCGCCGGTGATCTCATTGCCCACTTGCACCCACTCGGGACGAACGCCGTCGCGCTTGAGCATATTGAGTACATTCGACGTGTACTCGGACAGCAATGCACAAGTCTCCGTAATGTTCTTGCCGGCCCACGCATGCGGCGGGTACTGCTTGCCCGGATCGGCCCACCAGTCGCTATAGTGAAAGTCGATCAGGATGCGCATGCCGAGCGCCGCGGCACGCCGCGCCAGCACACGCACATGCTCCGCGTTGTTGTAACCGGCGCGCGGGCTTTGATCGGCGGGAAAATAGTTCGGATTGCCAGGATCATTCCAGACCTTGATGCGAATGGAGTCGACGCCGTGACTCCTCAGAAGCAGCAGACAGTCGTGCGGCACGCCATGATCGTAGAACTTCGCGCCGTTCGCTTCGAGTTCGAGCAGCGTGGAAACGTCCGCGCCCTTTGCAAACCGGCCGCTACGTGAAGCCGTTTTGACGTCGTCAGCGGCCATTGCCGGCGTGCCGATCATCGAGCCCGCGCCGGCCGCTGCCGCCGCGGACGCGAGCCATCCCAGCATTTCTCTTCTGTTCATCTGTCATCCTCCATCTATCGAATGGCGACTCGTCGTGGCTCGCCTGGTTCAGATTGAAGCTGCTCAATGCCACTACTGACTTGCTGCTCGGTACTTCATGCGTCTTTCCATGCGCAGACATCGCCGGTGCGCAGTTGCGACTGTCCAAGCACGAACGTTGCATTGGCCGGCGCGGGAACCTGCACCTGCTGCGCGCCGAAGTTGAACGCGAACGTCAAATCCGCGCGACGCCGAATGCGCAAGCCTTCCGGCAGCAATTGCGTCGCAATGCCGGCTTCTTGCGCCGCCCGCTGCAATACCGCGCGATGCAATGCGTGCGAAAGCCAAGCCGCCACGTAACTAACGCGCCCGTGAGTGAGAATGGCGGGCCACGTGTCCGCGAATTGCGCATCGACGCGCGTTTCGCTATTAGCGCGCACATGCTCGCGCCAATGCATTGCGATACCGTCGACACCATCAATAGAAACAGCGGGTGCGAGCGATGCACGCAGCGACTCGACTTCGAGCACTTGCATCGGCAGTACACGTTGCAGCGCGCCGGGCGGCAGTTCTTGTGGAATCGCAAACGCCTCGGTCTTTGAGCCGCTGCGCGGCCCGAATACCCATTGCGCCGAACCACGCTCGACTTGCGCGACCAACGCATCGTCGATCACAGCGAGACTCGGCACGACCACGAGCCGGTATGACGACAGATCGGCCTTACTGGAAACAATGTCCACGTCGAGCCCAAGTTCGCGCAGCGACTCGTAGTAGTCGAACACGAGCGCCTGATAATCGAAGCCCTTGCCGTGACGCTGGATCTCGAACATCCACTGCGTTTCGTAGTCGAATACGACCGCAGTAGCCGCCTGTGTCGGAGCGTCCAGTCGTGCGAACTCCGGGATAGAAGCAATCTCACGCGCCGCCTGTTGCACTTCCAAACCACCGGGCGACAACTCATTGTTCGGCAGATTGAGGCCCGAATGCATCTGCTCCTGTGCATACGGGCACTGACGCCAACGGAAATACGACACCAGTTCAGCGCCGTGCGCGAACGCCTCATAGGCCCAGAGTCTGACCATGCCTTTCGCGGGCACCGGATTCCACGGCGCCCAGTTCACAGGACCCGCCTGCTGCTCCATCACCCAGAAACGCCCGCGTCCGATTGCACGGTAACGGTCGTGATCGAATGCGGATACATCGGGATGCGCGGTGCGCGCGTAACGCGCTTTCTGCTCTTCAGGCAACGCAATCGATTCGGTGCGCGCAATCGGATAGCTGTCCCACGCGGCGACATCGAGTGAATTGTTTTCGGCGAAACGATAGTGATCGAACGTGGTGAAGAAGCCCATGAAGTTATGCAGTACATCGGCCGTAGGTGCATAACGGCGCAATACATCGACTTGCTCGCGATGAAAACTCGCCACTTCGTCGGACATGAAACGGCGAAAGTCGAGCAGATGAATCGGGTTCGCGTCCGTCGGCGTGAGATTCGGCAATTCGATTGCTTCGAACGACGCGTACTCCATGCTCCAGAACACGTTGCCCCATTCACGGTTGAGCGCATCGACCGTTTCATAGCGTCGACGCAGCCATGCGTGAAAGCGTGCTAAAGCAGCCGGCGAATAGCTCGGCACGGTTTCATGACAACCGAGTTCGTTATCGGTTTGCCACGCAATGATCGACGCATGCCGTCCGTAACGCTCCGCCATTGCACTGACAATACGCAAGCACTCTCGCCGATAAATCTCACTGCAAACATCGTAATGACGGCGCGAGCCGAAATTCCAGCGCGTGCCGTCGGCGCGTACAGGCAACACGTCCGGATGCGCGTCGATCAACCACTTCGGCGGCGACGCGGTAGGCGTGCCGAGCACGAGTTTCAGTCCGGCATTCGCGAGCGTGGCGACCGCTTCGTCGAGCCATTCCCATACGAATTCGCCCGCGCGCGGTTCCATCCGGCTCCACGCGAATTCAGCGATACGTACGTGCGTGATGCCGAGTTCGACCATACGCTTCGCGTCGTCGGCCCACATCGTGCGCGGCCATTGTTCGGGGTAGTAGCAAACACCAAGTTGCATGTGAAAGTCTCTTTATGAGTGACGTCGAATAGCCGGTTAGCCCTTGCTTGCACCAAAAGTCAGGCCGGCGACGAAATGCTTTTGCATCGCGAAGAACATCAATACGGAGGGCAGCGCGGCAAGCACCGAGCCGGCCGCGACCAGATTCCATGCGGTCGTCCATTGCCCTTTGAGTCCGGCGACGCCGACAGTGATCGGCGCGGCTTCATCGCCTTGTGTAAGACATAGCGCCCAGAAGTAGTCGTTCCAGACAAACGTGAACACGAGAATGCCGAGTGCGGCGAGCGCGGGACGAATCAGCGGCAACACAATGCGCCAGTAGATCGCCCATTCGCTCGCGCCTTCCACTCGTGCGGCCTCGATCATTTCAAACGGCAACTGCTTGATGAAATTGCGCAGAAAGAGCGTGCAAAAGCCGGTCTGAAATGAAACGTGAAAGATCACGAGCGCCCATACGCTATTGAAGAGGCCGAACTTCAAGGCCATGTCGCGCACCGGAATCATCAGAATCTGGATCGGTACGAAATTGCCGGCGACGAAGCCGAACAGGATCACGGTATTGCCCGGGAAACGATAGGTGGCCAATGCAAAGCCCGCCATCGACGCCAGCACGATCGCACCGAGTACTGAAGGCACCGTAATGAGCACGCTGTTCGCGAAGTAATGCAGCATCGGCGTTTGCGTGAGCGCGGTGCCGTAGTTTTCGATCAGCGCAAAATGCTTGGGCCATGTCCAGTACTCGCCTTGCGAAAGTTCGTCGGAAGAACGAATCGACGTGACGAGTACAGCAAGCATCGGCAATAGCCAGATCAGCAATGCAATCGGCAAAGACGCTTTATATAGCGTGCGATTCAGGGGTTTCCAGCGTTGTACGGGAAGTGGATACATGACGCGTGACTCCGGTAATCAACGTTCTTCGCGCAGCATGCGGCGCAAATGGAACACGATGTAGACGAGCATGATGGCGAACAGCACGACGGCAATCGCCGCGGAATAGCCTTCGCGGTAGTACTTGATCGCCTGGTCGTACATGTAATAGGCGAGCACGGTTGAACTGTCGAAAGGACCGCCGCCGCTCATCACGGCAATCAGATCGAAGCTGCGCAGCGCGCCGATTACCGTCAACACCACCGCCATGAAAGTGGCGGGCCGCAATTGCGGCAGAATCACGTGCCACAAAAGACGCAATCCTTTCGCGCCTTCCATGCGCGCGGCCTCCACTACTTCCGGGTTAATGCCGGTGAGGCCGGTGAGATACAGCACCATGCAAAACGGCGTTTGCGGCCACAACGCGGCGAAGATAATGCCGAACGTCACGGTCTTCGGATCGCCGAGCACAGGAATGCCGTGACCGACAATCAGTCGCAGCAGGCCGAAGCCTGGGTCGTAGAACCAGCTAAACACGAGACCGACTACCACGCCCGACAGCACGAACGGCGCGAAGAAAAGCGACTTCACGACGCGCATGCCGCGAATGTGCTGATTCAGATAAAGCGCGAACAACAGGCCGAGCGGCGGGGCCAGCAGAAACAGCGCGAGCCATAGCAAGTTGTTCTTTAGCGCCGTATAGAAGGTATCCGCGTGAAATAACTCGACGTAGTTGTCGAAGCCGGCGAAGGTCTTCGGCGTCATGCCGTCCCAGTGATAAAAGCTGAGCGAGATGCTGCTGATAATCGGATAAATCACGCATAGACAGAACAACGCACAGCCCGGCAACAGGAACAGCAATGCGGCGCGATGCTGATGACGGCGCGTCGTGGAGACGTGACGATGCTGGGCCGCGGGTAGGCGGCGCGCTGCGGAATGAGACATGGATCGAGCCTCGTCGAAAGTCGAAGGCGTACGCCGGCGCCGCATGGGCGCCGACGCGGTGGACTTACTTCTTGTAGATACGCTTGCGCGTCGTTTCGAGGCGCGTGAGTATCGCGTCGAGTTGCGACGGATCGCTGTAGAACTGCTGCATCGCTTTCATGCCCTCGTCGGCCATTTCTTTTTGCATGTCGCGATCGTAGAACTGCGCAATGCCGCCTTTCGTATTCGCGAGCGTCTGAAAGCCAACTTTGGAAATTGGGTCTTCCGGCTCCGCTGCCTGACTATTCGAAGGCAATTGGCCCCAGCCGCGCGCGAGGTCCGCATTGATCTGCGGCTGCTCCATGAATGCGAGCAGTTTGCGTGCGTCGGTCTTGTTCTTCGCTTTTGCCGGAATCAACAGTACATTGACGGGACCGTCTTCGGCCATTGGCACATTCGCGTCGATCACGGGGAAGCGGAAAAAGCCCGTTTGCGGCTTCACGGATGCGGGAATGCTCGCCGAGAAGAACGTGCCCATCAACATCATCGAGGCTTTGCCGCTCACGAGAAACGGTGCAATGGAATCGAGATCATAGGAGAGCGCGTTGTCGATGTAGTAATGATCGTCGATCAACGTTTTCCACGCGGTGTAGACCTTTTTCACGCGCGCGTCCGTGTACGGAATCTCGCCCGCCATCAGCTTCTGATGAAACTCGTTGCCGTTGATGCGCAAATCCAGATAGTCGAACCATGCGGCGAGTGTCCAGCTATCGCGAGCAGCAACTGCAATAGGCGCGACGCCACTCGCCTTCAGCTTCTTGCAGGCATCGAGAAATTCATCCCATGTCTTGGGCTCGCTTTTAACGCCCGCCTTCTCGAACAGATCCTTGCGATAGAAGAAGCCATACGCGTCATAGCCGAGCGGCGCCGCGTACTGCTTGCCCTTATAGGTCGATGCTTCCTTCACCGACGCATATTGCTGGGACCAGCCGTTCTTGTTCCAGTCCGGCGTGAGATCTTCCAGCAGGCCGCGCTGCGCGTAATACGCCATGCGCTCGCCGTCGTGCCAAGACACGACATCGGGCGGATCGGTCGCGAGCCAGCCGCCCATCTGCACCTTGTACGCTTCCTCGGTGATGTAGGTCACTTTCAGATCGACATCGGGATTGGCTTTCTTGAACTTGTCGAACGCGTCCTGCCATGTCGAGCGCTGATTGCCGCGCGCCGACACATTGACGGTGAGCGTAGCGGCGTCGGCTGTCACGTAGCCGAGCGTGCCGGCAACGAGCGCGGCTGCAACCGACACGCGCGCTAGACGGCGAAGGCGTAGAGCAATCATCTTTTGTCTCCTTGACTACCTTGTTGGCTGGCAGCGATTCACTGCCAACGTGGTGAACCGCTCTATGGCGGCATCCTGCTTTAAAAATCGACTACTGCTATGGCTTGCGGTAATGCATGAATCGCGGCCTGTTCACGCGGCGATGCGCTCAGGGTCGAACGTGCTACGGCGCAGCGCGATACCTTGCGCGTCGAACAGATGACACGCCTGAGGCGGCACGTGAACGCGAATGCGCTCGCCGGAACCGATCGGCGTATCGCCCGGTGCCTTCGCGACAAGCGAGCCGCCTGCATGGTCCGCGTGAATGTAGCTGTGTTCGCCGAGTCGTTCCGATAGAACGGTTGCGCACTCAATGAACTGATCGTCACCATCGAGACGCAGATGCTCGGGGCGCACGCCAAGCGTGACCGGCTGGCCGCGCTGCAGGCGACGGCCATCCACGTAAGCGGTCAACTGCTCGTCTTGTCGAGCGAGTGTCACCGACACTTTGCCTGGTTCTATCGAGTCGACGACACCGTCGATAAAGTTCATCCGCGGCGAGCCGATAAAGCCCGCGACGAAACGCGAATTCGGGTGGTGGTACAACTCGAGCGGCGCACCGCTTTGCGCGATGCTGCCGAAGCGCTCGGCATCGGCGCCCGCATGCAGCAGCACGATCCTGTCCGCGAGGGTCATCGCTTCGACCTGATCGTGCGTGACGTACACGACGCTCGCGTCCGCAAACCGCTGATGCAGGCGTGCAATCTCCACACGGGTTTGCCCACGCAATGCGGCGTCGAGATTCGATAGCGGTTCGTCGAAGAGAAAGACGCCCGGCTCGCGCACGATCGCGCGGCCAATCGCAACGCGCTGACGCTGGCCGCCGGACAGCGCTTTCGGATAGCGGTCAAGCAAGCTGTCGAGTTGCAGAATGCGCGCAGCTTCGCGGACCTTGCTGTCGATCACGCTCTTCGGCTGCTTCGCGAGCTTGAGACCGAACGCCATGTTGTCGAACACCGTCATGTGCGGGAACAGCGCGTAGCTCTGGAACACCATCGCCACTCCTCGGCCGGCTGCGGGCACGTCGTTCATCAGACGGCCGCCGATGCGCAGTTCGCCCGCGCTGAGATCCTCGAGACCCGCGATCATGCGCAGCAACGTCGACTTCCCGCAGCCCGACGGGCCGAGAAACACGCAGAACTCGTGCTGCGCGACTTCGAGGTTGACGCGCCGGATCACCGGCGCGTGGTCGCCGTATGCCTTCTCCACGTCGATTAAACGAATCGTAGCCATCTTGTCTCCCCTTGATTTAACCGCTTAAATCGCGCGAAAAAATAATTCGCCGGGTCTTGCGCACACGGCATTTAATCGCTTAAATTCAAGGTCGAGCGGGAAAGCCATTGACTGTCTCCTTGTTCACCGCGGTTCGTGTGGAAGGCGGCGCTGCGGGTTATCGAAGTTGTGTTTTCCAGCAAGTTATCAACGTCGCTCGCTGCTTGCAACATTTGAAGCGCGCTCCCTGAATTTGGGATAAACGAGAAAAATGGTCACCCTGTCCGAAGTCGCGAAGCGCGCACATGTCACTGCCGCGACGGTCTCCAACGTGTTGCGCAACCGCGAGAAGGTGCGTCCGGAAACAGCGGAGCGCGTGCTGAAGGCCATCGCGGATCTCGGCTACCGGCCGAATCTGAACGCGCGCGCGTTGGCCGAGGGCCGCTCGTCGACACTCGCGTTGATGCTGTCGAACATCTCGAACCCGTTCTACCCCGAGTTCGTGCTGGCCGCCGAACGCGCGGCGCGTAAAGCCGGCCATTTCCTGATGGTCTGCAATACCGACGACGACGCCGAGATAGGCCGCGCGTATCTGAACCAGATCGCGGGCACGTTGGCGGACGGCGTGCTCGTCATGAACACGGACATCGCGATCAACGACTTGTGCGCGTCGGCCACGCATAGCGCGCCGATCCTGCTGGCGATGTGGGAGCACCCCGAGACGCCGCCCGCGCTGCCGTGCATCGCCGTGGATTTCGCACGCGCCGGCGAACTCGCCGCGCAGCATTTGCTGGAACTGGGCCATCGCGAGGTCGGGCTGCTGGTCGGCGACGGTTGCGGCGGCTTGCAGGACGCGCGCTCCAATGGTTTTCGCGCGACGATGCGCGCCGCCGGCGTGGAAGCGGATACGGCCGCGGTACTGCAGGTGCGCGACTCGATCGACGCCGGCTACACCGCGTGCATGCAGTTGATGGCCGTGCGGCCGTTCGTCACCGCGATCTTCGCGACCAACGACCTGCTCGCGATCGGCGCGGCGCAGGCCTTGATCACGCTCGGGCGCGCGGTGCCCGACGACGTGTCGGTTATCGGCATCACCGACATTCAACTCGCGCATCAGGTGCACCCCGCGCTGACCACCGTCGCGATCCAAACGGCGCAGATCGCGGAGTTATCGATCAACAGTCTGATCCGCCTGATCCAGACGCCCGAGCGGCAGCCGTCGATGGTGCTTGGGCCGCCGCCTCAACTCGTCGTGCGCGCGTCGACAGGACCGCGCCGCCGCCGCTGATTGCAGCGCTGATTGCAGCGCTCTTTGCAACGCTCGCCTCCAACGGCGGGCAACGCATTCAGCAGAAAATGCTGTAGCGGCTCGAAAAAAACCACATGCACACCGTGGGCCGCTTTTTGAGGCGATTCATTGATCGCGCGACACGCGTAGCATCGATCTATCGCATCGCCGTGCATGACCGCATGCGTGCCGCCGCGCCGCCCGGCGCAATGGCGAAAAATGCACGCCCGATTCCGTCAAAAGGCCACCAAGGAGCAACGCAATGTCTCTCGCATTGACGCGCAATGAACTGATCCGTCCGCTGAATTTTATCGACGGCAAATGGATCGCCGCCGCGAACGGCGCGCGCTTTCCCGTCACGAATCCGGCGACGGGCGAGACGATCGTCGAGGTCGCGAACAGCAGTGCCGCGGATGCGCGCGCCGCCACCGACGCAGCCGCTCGCGCGCTGCCCGCGTGGCGCGACACGCTGCCGCGCGAGCGCGCGGAGATTCTGCGCCGCTGGCATGCGCTGATCGTCGCGAACACCGAAGATCTCGCGAAGCTGATGTCGACGGAACAAGGCAAGCCGCTCGCGGAAAGCCGCGGCGAAGTCGCGTATGGCGCGTCGTACGTCGCGTGGTTCGCCGACGAAGCCACGCGCATTTACGGCGACATCATTCCGCAGCAGCAGCGCGGCAAGCGCATGAGCGCGGTGAAGGAGCCGATCGGCATCGTGGCCGCCATCACGCCGTGGAATTTCCCGCTCGCGATGATCGCGCGCAAGATCGCGCCCGCGCTCGCGGCCGGTTGCACGGTGATTGCCAAGCCCGCCGAAGACACGCCGCTGACCGCGCTTGCACTCGCCGCGCTCGCGCAGGAAGCCGGCGTGCCCGACGGCGTGCTGAACATGCTGTCGGCTTCGCGCGAACAAGGCATTGAAGCCGTGGCCGACTGGCTCGCCGATGGCCGCGTACGCAAGATCACGTTCACCGGCTCGACGCCGGTCGGTAAGCATCTTGCGCGCGAGTCCGCGGCCACCTTGAAGAAGCTGTCGCTCGAATTGGGCGGCAACGCGCCCTTCATCGTATTCGACGATGCGGACCTCGACGCGGCCGTCGCTGGACTGATGGCCGCCAAGTTTCGCAACGGCGGACAGACCTGTGTATGCCCGAATCGCGTCTACGTGCAGGCCGGCGTTTATGAACGTTTCGCCGATCTGCTCGCCAAACGCGTTGGGGCGCTGAAGGTTGCGCCCGCAACGGACGCCGGCGCGCAAATCGGCCCGATGATCAACGAGCGCGCGATCGACAAAATCGCGCGTCACGTAGAAGATGCCGTAAAACAAGGGGCAAACGTGTTGACGGGCGGCAAGCGTCTGACCGAGCTGGGCCCGAATTACTATGCACCCACGGTGCTGACCAACGCGCAGGACGACATGCTGGTGTGCTGCGAAGAGACCTTTGGACCGGTCGCGCCGCTGTTCCGCTTCAACGACGAAGCCGAAGCGATCCGTCTCGCAAACGACACGCCGTTCGGTCTTGCCGCTTACTTCTATACGCAGGACGTGCGGCGCATCAACCGCGTGGCCGCGCGGCTCGAAGCAGGCGTGATCGGCATCAACGAGGGCGCGGTGTCGAGCGAAGCCGCGCCGTTCGGCGGCGTGAAAGAATCAGGCTATGGCCGCGAAGGCTCGAAGTACGGACTCGACGATTATCTGTCGATCAAGTACTTGTGTCAGGGCGGCCTCGATTGATAGACCTCGATTAATAAGCCTCGCGTAATGCGTCAGCCGGTGGCCGACTGCGCAATGCGCGTCTCGGAGATCGCGCGAACGTCGATGCGGCGCGGCAAAATCGCGTCCCGGCTCGCACTGTCGGCCACTTTCTGAAGCGCGGCGATATCGGCGTCGCTGACGAAATGCTGCTTGAGCGACGCGCGGCGCGTGATAGCTCTCGCCGCATCTAGCGGAGAGCGCGTCAGCGTTGCATAGATCTGCGCGTAGGCGTCCGGGTTCGCAAGCGCCCACTCGCCCGCGCGTTGCAGTCTCAACAGAACGTCCGCGATTGCCGCGCGCTTGCGTGTGTCGGCAAGCGACGCGCCCGATGCGGTGATAAAACCGAGTCCGCTATTGATGCCCGTGCCGTCGCGCAAGATGCGCGCGCCGCGTTGCACGGCGATGCCGTAGTACGGATCGAACGTCGCCCACGCTTCGATCGAGCCTGACGCGAACGCCGCGAAGCCATCCACCGGCAAGATGAAGCGCACGGTCACGTCGTCTTTCGACAAGCCTGCTTCGGCAAGCGCGCCGTATAGCTGGAATTGCGAAATGCTGCCGCGCGCCGACGAAACGAACACGGTGCGCCCTTTCAGTTGCGCGACGCTGCGTATCGTCGAATCCGGCGCGATCAGAATGCCGAGTTGTGCGCCGGAGCCCACGCGCGTCGCTACGATTTTCAACGTGGGGTCGCCGACCGCTGCGGCGAGCACGGGCAAGTCACCTGCGGGCGCGAGATCGACGGCGCCCGCGCGTTGCGCTTCGAAGAGCGGCGCCGCGCCCTGAAAATTAGCCCATCGATATGCATACGGCGCACCGTCGAGCACCTTGGCGGCCTCCACAAGCGCACGCGTACCGCCGGCCTGGTCGCCGAGTACGAGCGTGGTCGACGCGAGGTCCGCGGCCTGCGCAGAATGCGATTGGAAGAGGCTCGCCGCGGCGAATGCGGGCGCGGCGCCGAGCAGCCTGAGTGCGCGCCGCCGCGTTGAAAACGATGTGGGAACAGACACTGCGATAAGCCCTCGCGTTCGGTTGATGCGTCAGCGTACCGAGCCGCGAGAGCCAAGGGAATGAAGCGATTTTTATAACGTTATCTAGCGACGCTCTTTAGCGTGGACGGACGCACTGTGCGCGCCCATTGCGTTAATGATCGTCGTCGTCGCGCTCGGCTTCGCACACATGCTCATCGTGACCGCGCCCTTTGCCCGCCGCAGCGCCCGTCAGTTTTTGTGCGACGTAGGCCGGCAGTTCGCTCGCGTCCCATGCGAAGACGAAGAACTGATTCGGATTGGCAATGCCCGCCGGATGATTCGAATCGGTGACCGTGCCGATAAAGTCGTTGTCGTTAGCGATAAAAAGCGTGTGCTTCTTGACGCCGCCGACCACCACGTCCGGCCCGAATGCGAGTCCTTCGAGCTTCGCGGGAATGTCGTTCGCGCTGTAGCCGTGCGCAGTCAGTTGCGCGACGACATCGAGGAACAGCGTTTTTTGCACCGCATACGGCGCGAGCCCGGCTTGCCCGCTCGTGTTGCTCACGTCCTGCGCGCTCGCCAGATCGATATGGAAAACACGCTTGAAAACAGCGGTCGAATTGTCGCCGAGACCCTTGCCGTCACGCTCGTCCACCAGCAGTTCATGATCGTTCACGGCGACCACGTCGCTGATGGTCGGATACTTCGGTTTTGCTGTCGTGCCGATGTTCGTGAGCGGATACGCAAACTGTGTGGTTTTACCGCTGCGCACGTCGATCTTCACGATGCGCGTGAACGCGCCGTCCGTGCCGCCGTCCTGAATCAACGGGCTTTGCATCGCGCCGAACAGCGTCTTGCCGTCGGGAGAAATGGCGAGACCTTCCATGCCTTTGTTCGCGACGCGCCCCGTCGTGTTCTGCGCAATTTCATTGCTGCCGATCGGGCTCAGCGTGGACACCGCAAACGTGTCGGGCAGCTTGTAGGTGTCGATGCGCCGGCCACTGCGCCGATCGAAACGATAGACATACGGACCGTACTCATCGGAGATGAACACGCTCTCGCCGTCATTGCTCACGCGCACGCTTTCGGGATCGAAGCGCGCGTCGCGGTCGTTGGTGGACAGACGCGTGGGATCGAAATTATCCGAACTGCCGGTGAAGTAGTACGTGTGGTTACGGCTGTTGAGCGCGGGCGCGCCATTGGGCACGCTCGCGGCGGCGCCCGTGCCATAGACCAGTTTGTCCGACGTATGCAGGAGCGTCGTGGCGATCAGCTTCGGCGTGAGCGAATACGGCAAGGCGGAGCCCGCTGCGTTGTGCTGCAGACGCAGGCGCAAGGTCTGGAAACGGTTGATGTACGACGCCGTGTCGTCGATGGCCGCGTTATACGACACCGCGTTCGGCCCGCGATCGGGCACCGCGACGAACGTATGGCAGCCCGCGTACGCAATGCCCGAACCGAGGCCGCCGAGCAGATTGCCCGCCACGCCGTTCTCCAGCGGCGCCGCCGTTTCCTTCGACAAGTCGCCGGTGAGGCCGCTCAGCTGACCGACCGCAATGAGGTCGACCGCGGCGTGTGCGGCCGTCGCGAATAGAAGCGACGAAGCGATTGCCGTCAGTGCAAACAGTCTTGAACGAGACACGATGTCATCCTTAATGGAATGCTTGTTGTAGACGTGTCTGGCGCCGGGCCTCATCCAGAAACTTGCCGGCATGGATGTTCGCAACATGAGAGGAATAGCCGGCGCGCAGCCGTTGGCCGAGGGATGGCCGTCGGCAATATTGAGCGACGCATGTGACGCACCTGTGACGTAACGGTGACGCAGCAGTGACCGCATGTGTTGTATGTGCGTGCTGCAGTCCACATGCAAAACCGCCAGCAGGTCGCGATGAATGCCGCTTTCGGCTAGCTGCGTTTCAGGCTTGCAACGAATCGGTCCGAAGCGAGCCGAAAAAACCGCCGCAAATTAACGGCAGCATTCACTTTCGGCTCACCTGGGTTAAATCCCTAAGTCTGGGTTTGAAGTCATGCCCATAGCCGACGAGCGCCATATTCCGCAGCGGCAACGATGACCTGCCGATGATGCAGTTCTGAGCCAAGTCGGTCAAATTTCCGCGGGCTGTCATTCGAAAGAAGGCGCTTGTCGGGCTACAAGTCCGATGGCTCCGTGAACCTGACGACGCTGGCCTACTCCTTGCCTTTACCTTTTTACGCAGCCGGCGACATGACACATGACCAGGTCGATGCCGTCGGGGGCTTCTCCGATACATGCCCGCCAACGGCACGGAGAAGAACAATCCGGCTGCGAAAGAAGAAAACAAGGAGTAGTGGAAGATGCACTCTTTCATTCGGATTCAAACGCGGTTGCAAACGCGGTTGCAAACGCGGTTGCAGACGCGCTTGCGGTACGCAGTGCGCTTTGCGCAGCGCCTGATGGCGCTGCATGCCGAAGCGTTCTTCAACGCGATGTTCCCCGCTCTGGCTTGCCGCCAGCTCATCCCGCTGCGTGTCACGCAGCACCATCCTTTGCACACGAATCCCAGCGAGCCGCTTATGGCTCCTGCCCGGCCGCGCTCTCACCGGGCGTCCGCGCGCCATTTCCTGTAGCACCCTGTAGTCAAGCAGCACGCAGTACCCACCGTCGTCATCCGATGACACTTAAGTTAGCCATCCTAAGGGAGATAAACCATGAAATCCATCATCAACAGCACGAAAGCATTCATTCGCGACGAAGACGGCGTGACCGCCATCGAGTACGGCCTGATGGCCGCCCTGATCGCAACGGCAATTCTCGCCGGCTACACCACGCTCGCCAATGCAGTCAGCGCCAAGTTCACCGCAATCGCGGGGAAGCTGGCTTAACCCCGAGCGATGCGACAGACGACTTGGGCCTGCCTGCCCGTCTGTCGCATCACGGCTTTTTGCAACACGCTGCAGCGCTCAACACGCCGTGGCAAGTTCAAATGGAGAGTAATGATGCAATCGTTCATCAACAGCACTGGTGCATTCATTCGCGATGAAGACGGCGTGACTGCCATCGAGTATGGCCTGATGGCCGCACTGATCGCGACGGCAATCCTCGCAGGGTACTCGACCCTCGCGACGGCGGTCAGCGACAAATTCACTGCTATCGCTGGGCACGTGACCTCAGGAACCTGAGAGGAACGGCGGGCGAACCGCCACGCTGGTTCGCCCGCCGCATCCGCGCTTGTCCTGACCGCTGCCCACACCAACGAGGCCTTGTCATGCTCATTGCCGCAACTGCACCACTACCGCCGATCATTCCGTGCGTCATTGCACTGGTGATCGCTGCCGCAAGCACAGACATCCAGTGCCGCCGCATTCCCAACGTACTCGTCGGCGCCGGTCTGCTCGGCGCGCTGCTTGTGCAGTGCTGGCTGCAAGGATTCGCGGGCGGCGTGGGGGCGTGGCTGGCGGGCGCTGTCGTCGGACTGCTTCTGTTCCTGCCGCTCTATCTGCTGCGCGGAATGGCTGCGGGAGACGTCAAGCTGCTCGCGATGGTAGGCGCATGGATCGGACCCCTACTGGTTTTTGAGGCCGCACTGGCGACATGTCTGATTGGTGGCGTGTGGCTGCTGGCACTGACTGCGCGACGCCGGCAGTTCAAGAAGGCGCTGGGGAACGTGTTGAGCCTGGTCCATCCGGCGATGCGCGGCGGCGGCGCCGCTTCAATCGAGTCGGTCGGATCCGTGCCGTACGGAGTCGCGATTGCGACGGGAACCGTAGTCGTGCTGCTCGCGACGGCGGCACAGCTATAGAACGAAACGTAGAACAAAACGCACAACGAAAGTAAGCCGGCCACATGCGATCCGGCTATCAGAATCACATACCGTGCCGCACCGAAATCGGTGGCGCCGCACCCGGGGAGCGACAGATGGACCAGCACAGCACACAGCAGTCCAAGGCAGAGAGCACTACGTGCCTCGACGATTCTGCCGCAACGGGCGCCGACCGGGCGCAAACGCCGGCACTTCCGCTACGCGCGCCGCGCACTGTCGCAGACACCGGCCTGCCCGCGCTTTTCATCGCGCATCTGCTACTCAAGTCGATTCTGCAGAACGGCAAATCGTCGCTGGGCGATCTCATCGCGAGACACTGTCTGACGGCCGCGGTACTCGACGAAACGATTGGCTTTCTCGTGCGCGAGCATCTCGTCGAGATCGCGCATCGCGGCGCGGCCGATGTCGATATGCATCTGCGCCTCACCGAAGGCGGCCGCGAACTCGCCGCTCACGAAGCGCGCCGCTCGACGTATTGCGGCCCCGCACCGGTCTCGCTCGAAGCGTATATGAGCGTGATCGGCGCGTACTCGGTGAAGCGCATCCACGTCGCGCAATCGGACGTGCGCGCGGCTTTCGCAGACTTCATCGGCGATATGTCGCTGCTCGATTCGGCAGTGGCCGCGTTGAATGCCGGGCGACCCGTCATGCTGTACGGCCCGGCGGGCAGCGGCAAAACCTATCTCGCCGAACGCCTCGGCAGCTTGCTGCGAGGCGCGGTGCCCGTGCCTTACGCGCTTTATGTCGCCGGCGACGTGATCCAGTTGCACGACCCGCTGATTCACAAGGACGCGGAACCCGGCGCGCTGCCCGCCGTGACGGATCGACGCTGGCGCGTGTGTGAACGGCCGATGGTGATGTCCGGCGGCGAACTGACCTTGGCGATGCTCGATCTTCAGTACAACGCCAACAGCGGCTTCTATCAGGCGCCGCCGCATATGAAGGCCAACATGGGCCTCTATGTCGTCGACGACCTCGGCCGTCAGCGCGTCGCGCCAGGCGAACTGCTCAACCGCTGGATCACGCCGCTCGACCGCGGCGTCGATCAGTTCGCGCTGCAATCCGGCGCGCGCTTCGTAAGCGCGTTCGACGTGTGGCCCGTCTTCTCCACCAACCTCACGCCCGCCGAACTGAACGACAACGCGTTCCTGCGCAGGCTCGGCTCGAAGATCCATATCGGCGCGCTCAGCGCTGAAGACTATCGACGCCTCTTCGAAACGCAATGCGCGGCGCTCGGTATCGAGATCGCGCCCGGCGCATTCGAGTATCTGCTGCATCAATTGCATCTGCGCAATCGCACGCCGTTTCTCGCGTGTTATCCGGCGGACCTGCTCGGCGTACTGCGCTCGTTCGCGCTGTATCACGGCGACGTGCCGGCCGTCACCGAGTATCAGCTGACGCATGCATGGCACAGCTACTTCGGCAGCGCGCCGGAGCTTGACCAGACGTATTCCTCACACAGCGGGCAATCCGACAAACGATTTGCCGGCGCTTGATCCGCAGCCGCCTAGCACCTGAAAGGAGTCTCACCATGAAAACCAGTCGCGCAATTGTGATGTTAGGGATGGCCTTGCTCGCGGGGCTCGCCGCTGTCGGCTTCGCGTCGCGATGGCTGTTGCAGACGTCGTCGTCGGCTCTGACGCCCGTTGCCGTCGCGACCGCCGAGGTGAGCCTCGGCCAGCCGCTCAATTCGACCATGATCCGCACGGTGAACTGGCCCACCGCGAGCGTGCCGCCCGGCGCGTTCAAAGACCCGAAGGCGCTGGATGGACGCGTCGTGCGCGCGAGCCTCGAACCGGGCGAACCGGTGATCGAGTCGAAGCTCGCACCGCAAGGCACGAAGGGCGGGCTGTCGGCGGTTATCGGCGAAGGCAAGCGCGCGATCACGGTGCGCGTGAACGATGTTGTCGGCGTGGCGGGTTTTGCGCTGCCTGGCAACTACGTCGACGTGATCGTCAACACTCAGGAACCCGAAGCAAAGACGGCTGATCCGCAGCAAAGCATTTCGAAGATCGTCCTCGAAAAGATCCTGGTGCTCGCCGTTGCACAGCAAGTAAGCCGCGACGACACGCAGCCGAAAGTGGTCAACGCGGTCACGCTCGAAGTCACGCCGGACCAGGCGGAGAAGCTCGACCTCGCGCGCAGTGTCGGCAGCCTGTCGCTCGTGCTGCGCAATCAGATCGACGACCGCGCATTGCCCACCGGCGGCGCGACCAAGTTCACGCTGCTCGGCAAGCCCGCTGCACCGGCATCGGCACCGGTTGTCGCGGCGGCACCCACACGCGTGAAATACACGGCGCGGCCGGCGCCGAAGCGCGACTGCGTCGGCGTACTGTCGGGCACGCAAGGTAGTCAGGAATGCTTTTAATTACACACACCATCACGCGATGCCGCAGCGTCTGACGCACGACGGTTCGCTCGCAGCGGGCTACGGGGAGACACGGAAATGAAATCGAATCGGATAAAGATCAAGCAGGGTAGCGCGATGCGCACGGCGTTGCTGACCACAACGGTATGCGCATCCCTGCTCGCCGCGCACGGCGTACAGGCACAGGAAGCGGTAGAGAGCGCGAGGGCCGGCGCGGCGCCCATGCCGCACGGTCCCGTGCAAATGACCATCAGCATGAATGCCGCGCCGGCTCAGCCCTCGAGCGCCATGCAAAACGCCGCTGCGCGCGGCCCGGCATGCACACGCACGCAGAGCGAACAGAGCACGGTGGTGGTGCCCGTCGGCAAGTCCACGCTGATGCAAACCGCCGAACCCGTGCGCAACCGCACGCTCGGCAATCCGCTGATTGCGCAGGCAACCATGGTCTCGCCGAAAACACTCTACGTGGTCGGGATGGCCGTGGGCACCACCAACATGATCGTGCAAGGCAAGAGCGGCGCGTGCGAAGTCATCAACGTGGTGGTGAACGCGGACGCCGGCGGCCTGCAAACTTCGTTATCGCAACTGATGCCCGATGAGCCGAACATCCGAGTGTCGACGGTCGCCGGCGATCTCGTGCTGGCCGGCCGTGTATCGAGCGCGCAGGCCGCGGCCCAGGCGCAGGAAATCGCCAAGGCGTATGCGCGCACCACACTGCCAAACCCGAACGGCGCTGCAAACGGAAACGGCAACGGCAAAAGCGCGACCGTGCTGAACATGATGAGCGTCGACTCGCCGCAACAGGTGATGCTCGAAGTGAAGGTCGCCGAAGTCTCGAAGACGGTCCTCAACCAGTTGGGCGCGGCGATGAACATCCAGGGCGGCTTCGGCTCGTGGAGCGGGGCGCTCATCAGCAGCCTGCTCGCGGGCGTGTCGAGCATCGTCGATGTGAACAAGGCGAACAACCGTCCGTTCAATGTCGCGATAGACGCCCAGCACGGTGACAACCTCGTGAAGATTCTCGCCGAGCCGAATCTCGTCACGCTGAGCGGACAGGAAGCGACGTTCCTCGCGGGCGGCAAGGTGTTCATTCCGATTCCGCAGAGCAACCTGAACGGCGTGTCGACCATCATCCTGCAGGAAGAGGAATTCGGCGTCGGCCTGAAGTTCACGCCGACCGTGCTCGCGGGCGGCCGCATCAACCTGAAGGTCGCGCCCGAAGTGTCGGAGTTGTCGTCGACCGGCGTCACGGTCGGCGCGACGAATACCAACAACCTCACGGTGCTGCCGCTCATCACCACGCGCCGCGCATCGACCACGGTGCAGATGAACGACGGCGAGACCTTCGCGATCGGCGGCCTCATCAAGAGCAATGCGGCGGGCACGCTGAAGGCAATACCGGGTGTCGGCGAAGTGCCGGTGCTGGGCGCGCTCTTCAGAAGCACGTCGTATCAGCAGGACCGCACCGAGCTAGTGTTCATCATCACGCCGCATCTCGTGAAGCCGCTGCAAACGGCGTCGAATCTGCCGCTGCCCACGGACCATCTGAAGACGCCTAACGAAGCCGACGTCTATCTGATGGGCAACATGGAAGGCCGCGATCCGGCCGGCAGCAAAAAGCCCGCGCCGCCGATGCCTGCCCCGGCGCCCTCGCCCGCAATGGCTCCCGCACCGTCGCAACCGCAGGCTCCGGCCACGCCGAGCGCTGCTGAACCGCCCGTCTCCGCGATGGTGCCGACGCCCGCTGCAAGCGCCGCGCCGCTGCCCGAGCCGCGAGCCGTCACGCCCGCGGATACCGGCAAGCCCGCCGACAAACCCGCCGAGAACGCCGCCGACAACGCCACCGCTCGCGCCGCACAAATAGAAGCACGAGCCGCGCAGATCGCCGCACGCGAAGCGCCGCCGTCCGACAAACCGCGCTCGCCGTCCGCACGCGCTCACAACTAATGCACTCCTCGGGAGAACGTCATGACCAATCGCATCCTCTTCTTTTCGCGCTGGACTGCACTGCTCGTGCCGGCGTGCCTCGCGCTCAACGGCTGCATGTCGACGACGCCGAACTTCGACCGGCACTTCGGCGAATCCGTGAAGAGCTTCACGGCGGCGCAGATCATCGATCCGGACGCGGCGACCAAGAATCCGTCGACGCAGGGTGTCGACGGTAAAGCCGCCGTCGGCGCGATGTCGAACTACAACGCGTCGTTCAAGGCGCCGCCCGCAACCGCTAACGCCTTCGTGATCGGCGTGGGCGGCAGCGGAGCCGGCGGCGCGGGCGGAGGCGCGGCGATGCCGCCGCCTGCGAACGGCGAATAGCCAACGTGGGCGACGCGACGGCGCGAGCCGTCGCAAGACCAACCCCGCAACGATTCCGCGGATGACAACATCATGATCAATATCCTCATCAACTCCGAGCACGCGGGCCGAATGTCCGAGATCGTTCGGCTCCTGACGGACTGCGGCAATTGCACGACGACTCGCACGCAAGGCGCGCCTTCCGCGCTGCTCGAGCGGGGCGACAGTCTCGATGCGTTCGATGTCCTGATCATCGACGCGTCGTCGCCCGAACGCGCCGGACTCGATTCGGTCAACGCGCTCGTGCATCGCTATCCGCGCCTGACGTGTTTGCTGCTGTTGCCGCAAACATCGCCCGACACGCTGATCGCCGCGATGCGCGCCGGCATCCGCGACGTGCTGAACTGGCCGCTCGACGCGCGCGCGCTCGGCGCCGCCGTGCAGCGCGCGATGGCTCCGCATGCCGGCGACGCGCGCCACGAAACGCATATGGTGTCGTTCATTTCGTGCAAGGGCGGCGCGGGCACGAGCCTGATCGCGGCCAACGTCGGCCACGCGATCGCGACGCTGCACGGCAAGCGCGTGCTGCTCGTCGATCTGAACCCGATGTTCGCGGACGCCGCGTTTCTCGTCAGCGACCAGGAACCGCCGTCAACGTTGCCGCAGATGTGCGCGCAGATCGAGCGCATCGACGCCGCGTTTCTCGATGCGTCGCTCACGCACGTCACATCGGGTTTTCATGTGCTCGCGGGCGCGGGCGATCCGTTGAAGGCGCTCGAGATTCATGAAGAGCAACTGGAATGGATTCTCGGCATCGCGGCGCCGCGCTACGACGTCGTGCTCTTCGATCTCGGGCAAAGCATCAATGCATTGTCGATCGTCGCGCTCGATCGCAGCGCGGAGATTCACATGGTGCTGCAGGCGAGCATGCCGTATGTGCGCGCGGCGCGCCGTCTGCAGGACATGCTGGTGTCGCTCGCGTATTCGCCGGAACGGCTGCGTCTCTTGCTGAACCGGCATCGCCGTCACGACGAGCGGGCCGCGAGCGCGCTCGAACAGGTGCTCGGCAAGCGCCCTTCGCATGTGATCGCCGACGACCCGCACGCGGCGAGCGAAGCCGTGAATCTCGGCGAACCGTTGTTGAAGGTCGCGCGCAACAGCGCGCTCTCGCGCGGCGTGCAAGCGCTCGCGCAAAGCATCGTCAATCAGTCGACGGGCGTCGTGCCGCAGAAGAAACAGGGCGAGCCACTGCTCGGCCGGCTATTCGGCCGCTCAACTACGCAGCGCCAGTCGGCGGCGTCATAACGTCAGCGAGGAGAATTTCATGTCACTACGCGAACAGATGTCGTCACAGGCGGTGCATGCGCTGCCCGACCGCCAGTCAGGCATGCGCGCGCCGTCAGGTCTCGCGCGCGCCGCCTACCAGACGCTCAAGCGCAAGGTTCACGAGGCCGTGCTCGACCGCGTCGAACTCGAACGTCTCGCGCGGCTGCCCGCCGAACAGGTTCGCCAGGAAATCGGCGGACTGATCGCGCGCATCCTCGAAGAAGACAAGGCGCCCGTCAACGATCTCGAACGCCGGCAACTGACCACCGACATTCACGACGAGATGTTCGGCTTCGGCCCGCTCGAAGCGCTGCTGCGCGACCCGACCGTGTCGGACATTCTCGTCAACACGCACCGCACGACTTACGTCGAACGGCGCGGCCGTCTCGAGTTGACGGACGTGACCTTTTACGACGACGCGCATCTGATGAAGGTGATCGAGAAGATCGTCTCGCGCGTCGGACGGCGCATCGACGAGTCGAGTCCGATGGTCGATGCGCGGCTGCCCGACGGCTCGCGCGTCAATGCGATCATTCCGCCCTCCGCCGTGGATGGACCGCTGATGTCGATCCGGCGTTTCGCCGTGAATCCGCTGCAAATGAGCGATCTGGTCGCGTCGCAAAGCCTCACGCCGCCGATGGCCGAACTGCTCGACGCGCTCACGCGCGCGAAGGTCAACGTGCTCGTTTCGGGCGGCACAGGCAGCGGCAAGACCACGTTGCTGAACATCCTGTCGGGTTTCATTCCCGAGGGCGAGCGCGTCGTGACCATCGAGGACGCGGCCGAACTGCAACTGCGCCAGCACCATGTGCTGCGCCTCGAAACGCGGCCGCCGAATGTCGAAGGACGCGGCGAAGTCACGCAACGCACGCTTGTGCGCAACGCGCTGCGCATGCGCCCCGATCGCATCATCCTCGGCGAAGTGCGCGGCGCCGAAGCGCTCGACATGCTCAACGCGATGAACACCGGCCACGAAGGCTCGCTCGCGACGATTCACGCGAACACGCCGCGCGACGCGTTGACGCGCCTTGAAAACATGATCAGCCTCGCCGGCCTGTCGTTGCCGCCGAAGAACCTGCGCCAGCAGATTTCGTCGGCGATCTCGGTGGTCGTGCAGGTCGCTCGCCTGACTGACGGACGCCGCAAGGTCGTCAGCATTCAGGAATTGACCGGCATGGAAGGCGAGATGGTGAACATGCAGGAGATCTTCACGTTCAAGCGAACCGGCGTCGATCAGAACGGCGCGGTGCGCGGCCACTTCTGCGCGACCGGCGTGAGACCGAAATTCACGGAGCGGCTGCAGGCGTTCGGCATCGTGCTGCCCGATCAGCTATACGACCCAAACCGGCACTTCGACACCGCATGACGCCGGCCGCCGGCGGCACGCCGCTCACTTTTCCGAGGCTTCCATGAATCCGATCTTCTACGCCTTCGCTTTCCTGCTGTTCATTGCCGTGGTCCTCGGGATCGAGGGGATTTATCAGTGGTGGAACAGTCATCACGGGCCCGCCGCGCGACGCCTCGACCAGCGCATTCGCGCGCTGTCGGCCGGCGCGCATGCGAACGGCGAGCGCCTCTCCATCCTCAAGGAGCGCATGCTGAGCAACTCGGCGTCGGTCCATGCGCTGATGATGCGCGTGCCGCGCATCCATCTGCTCGATCGCATCATTCTTCAGTCCGGCTCGAGCCTCACGGTGGGCCGGCTCGCGACGCATAGCGTGGTGGCGCTTGTGCTCGTTCCGCTCGCAGCGAACTTCTCGCCGGTGCAGGTGCCGACGCTCGTGACCGTGCTCGCCGCCGTTGCAGCTCTCGCCTTTCCGACGCTGCGCATGCTGCGCGCTCGCCGCAAACGTCTGCGGGTTCTCGAACGCCAGTTGCCCGAAGCCGCCGACATGATCAGCCGCGCACTGCGAGCCGGGCATTCGTTCTCAAGCGCCCTCGGCATGCTCGGCAGCGAGTTCGCGGAGCCGATGGCCGGCGAGTTTCGCATCGTCTTCGACGAGATCAATTACGGCGTCACCCTCAATGAAGCGCTCCTGAATCTGGCGACGCGCGTGCCGGTAGGCGACCTGCGCTACTTCGTGATCGCGGTGCTGATCCAGCGCGAAACCGGCGGCAACCTTGCGGAGATTCTGGACAGCATCGCGTCGCTGGTGCGCGCGCGTCTGCAGTTGTTCGACAAGGTGCGGGTCCTGTCCGCCGAGGGACGTCTGTCCGGCTGGATTCTCGCGCTGTTGCCGTTTGCATCCGCTGGCGCCATGCAGGTGGTGAACCCGACTTTCTTTTCGGTGCTGTGGGAAGACCCAGCCGGGCTTCAGATCATCGAAATGATGCTTGTCTCAATGGTATTGGGAATCCTGTGGATGCGGCGCATCGTGCAGATCCGCGTGTGAACGCGGGCCCCTCGCGCACCAACGAACCGGAGAACCGTAATGGAAGCGTTCTATTCAACAAACATGCTGTTGCTTGCGGGTCTGTTTGCAGCGGCATTCTGCAGCGCCGTCGCGCTGATGTGGTGGTTGATGCCACGCGACATGCAGCGGCGCATCGAACAGGCGGGCGGCGTGTCGCTCTCACCGGAAGCGCGGCCTTCGGCCGTGTCGGGATGGGCCGAGAGAATCGCCGACATTTCGCGTCCCATCTCGCAGTTGTCGATTCCGAAGGAAGGTTGGGAAGACTCGCCGCTGCGGCTGCGTTTGATGAATGCGGGCTGGCGTTCGTCGACGGCGGCCGGGCTCTATTTCGCGGCGAAAACCGCGCTTGCGCTGCTGCTGCCTTTGCTCGGCCTCGTCGCGTTGACGCACATGCCGTCGATCAACACGGACTACACGGTTATCGCGCTGATTCTCGCGCTGCTTGCCGCGTTCGGCTACTACGTGCCCAACGCCGTGCTCGCACGCTGCCGCGCGCGGCGTCAGCGCAGGATTGTCGAAAGCTTTCCGGATGCGCTCGATCTGCTGACCGTCTGCGTCGAAGCGGGCCTCGGCATGGACGCCGCGCTGATGCGCGTGGCCGACGAGATGACGCTCGCCAGTCCTGAAGTCGCAAACGAACTGCAATTGATGCTGCTCGAACTGCGCTCGGGCTTCACGAAGGAAAAGGCGCTGCGCAACTTCGCGTTGCGCACGGGCGCCGAGGACATCGACACGTTTGCGTCGATGCTGGTGCAGGCGGAACGCTTCGGCACAAGCATCGGCGCGTCGCTGCGCGTGATGTCGGACACGCTGCGCACGCGCCGCAGAATGCGCGCGGAAGAACGCGCCGCGAAGATCGCATTGAAGCTGCTGTTTCCGCTGATCTTCTGCATCTTTCCGGCATTGATGACGGTGCTGATCGGACCGGCCTTCATTCACATCTACCGCGTGCTGTTGCCGACGATGGGAAGCTGATGGTCAGCGGTATTGAGGCATAGAACGCGGCGCTCACCAATCGGATGACCGAACGAGCAGCGCCCAGAGGGGAATAGAAATGAGCCACACAACGAGACCGTTCGCCGGGCATGCCGCATCGAAAAGTTCGGCTGCATCACGTCATGCGCCTGCGCTGCACGCGTCGGGCCGGCGACGATCGCGACGTCAGGCAGGCGTGGCCGCAGTGGAATTCGCGTTGATCCTGCCGCTGTTGCTGCTGCTTATTTTCGGAACCGTCGAACTGGGGATTGCGCTTTACGACAAGGCGGTGATTACGAATGCCAGTCGCGAAGGAGCCCGTGCGGGCATTGTGCTCAAGAGCCCGAAGCCTACCAGCGCGGACATTAAAAACGTCGTCCAGAACTACACGTCTTCCTTTCTCGTGACCTTCGGAACGGCCAACACGCCGACAGTCACGCAGACAGGTCAGGGCGGCGCCTTTGGCACTCCGCTCTCCGTCACGGTTTCCTATCAGTATGCCGGGCTAGGACTGGGCGCAATGCTATCCGCGGTGACGGGGCCGATCACGCTGACCGCCACCACGGTCATGAACAACGAATAAGGGGACTGTCATGCGCACGGGAAAAAGCAGACGGAAACAGGAAGGGGCAGTGGCCGTCACTGTCGCGCTTTGCATGCTATCCCTGTTGGGGATTGCAGCTCTTGCCATCGACATCGGCAATCTGCTGGTTGCACGCAGCCAGCTTCAGAATGCGGCTGACGCCGCGGCGATGGCCGGCGCCGGATGCCTGATGCGGCGCACGGAATGCGGGAACACCACTGCGACGCAGCCGGATTGGATCACGGCATCCGCAAAAGCGTCGTCGTTTTCGACGTCGACCGCGACAAACCAGGTGCAAGCTGCCTACGTAAAAGCCAGTACGGTAGCGACCGGCTACTGGAACGCCACGGGGACGCCATACGGTCTCGAGTCGCTGCCGTTCACACCCGGCGCGTCCGACTTGCCGGCGGTTCAGGTGACCATTCACAAAGATGGCTCGAACGCGAACGGAGCAGTGCCGGTGTTTTTCGGCAGCGTGCTTGGCGTCCAGATTCTGAAAGCCAGTGCGGTGGCGACGGCGGTGCTTTCCACGCCCGGTAATGTGGGCCCTGGCGGATTGTTTCCGTTGGCCATGTCCAAGTGCCTATATGACAACTACTGGAACGCGGCCACCAGTTCCCCGAAGTTGTCGCCGAACAATAATACGTTGCCTGGGACAAGCGTTGCACAACAACAGGGCCAACCTTACTTCTTTCAGATCGGATCGAGTTATCACTACGGCGCCTGTGAGTCGGGACAGTGGACCACGTTTAATGTCAATGACCAGAGTGCCAGCTATGCCAGAGGACTCTTGACGAGTGGCAACAGTACGACTTTCTCCATTGGGGCTTCACCGGGTACGTGGATCCAGAGCGGCACGGAAAATACGCTCTTTAAGGGCGCGGGCGACTGTAGTGCCGCCGGCAATGGGCAGTGCGCGTGGGCGACCGTGGCGGTGGTGAACGATCCGGCGACCAGCGGATTTCAGCCCGTCGTGGCGTTCGCCTGCGTGCACATTCTGGATGCGAAGAATGGCTCGAGTCCCTACGTTCTCGTGCAGATGTCCAACGACATGAGCCATTGCCGCACGCCCAACTCGGGAGGAGTGGGACCGAATTACGGCGCCTACACTCCCCCAAGGCTGGTGCAGTAGGAGTGACACCTTCGCAGCGAACCCACCTGCCGGGAACGTTCGCTGCGGAGATCAATCAGGAACCCGCGTTCGCGACGGCGCAAGCCGCCCGCGAACCCCAGGCGCCAGTCACTTTTTTCAACGCTTCATGTAAGGCTTTCACGGGCGCTTTGGCGTGTCATTAACGGCAGGAGTATCGATATGCAAAACGCGGAACAGAATCCCACCCAGAAGCAGCAGAACGAGATGGCCGCAAAAAGTCCGGCGCGAACGCCCGCAACCGGCACGGCTTCTCCCGACGCCCGCACCCAGGCGAAGGAGTTCGGCAGCACGAGCAACGCCGGCGCGGCCGAGCCGACGGGACGCACGAACAACGCGGCGAATCTGCCGCCCATCGATCTCGATGCAATCACCACCGATTCTCCCGATCCGGTGCAACGCGCGAAGAGCCGCACGGTTTCCGTCGACGCCGCGAACACCGCTTCGACCGACAACACGGTCGACACCGACGGCAAGAGTCTCGAAGCCGCCAAAGAACAGTCGTCGTGGCACGACAATGTGATTTCATCGAACGCGACGCTCGAGAACAATGTGCCGGCACCGGCGGCAGGACTTGGCGGCATCGACAGCCGCCCCGGCGGCAATTTTCCTCTCGTCGCGCCGCGCCACGGCTGGCGCGTCAGCTATCACGGCACGGTGTATATCGAGCGAAGAAACGGCTCGTTGGCGGAGCACGTCATTCAGTTCGACGCAACGGGCGCGATCGACGATACCGCCAGGTAAGCGCACGACTCACGCCCCGCCCCAAGGCATGCCCCTTGCGCAACTCCTTCGCCGGACACATGGAACCCTTTCCCGCATGGAAGGAAAACCTGTCGCCTGCCGGCGCGCAAGTTCGGGAAGGGCACCATGGAACTCGTCGACCACAGCGATCGGGGCCGCGCGAGCCGCGTGCGCGGGCGGCGGCATTCGCGCGTTCTGTCGCGCTACGCCGGCCGGCCGATTCGTCTCATCTGGCGCTACATCGCGCGCCGTAAAACGGCTCACGCCATCGTGCTCGCCAGTGTCGTCGCTGCGGTCGGCTTCGCGCTGGCGTCGCAATACGGCATCCGCAATCTGATCGACGCACTGCCTCAGGGACGCGCGCATCCGCAGACGGTCGCGTATGCGTTCGCCGTGCTCGTCGGGCTCATTTTCGCGGACAACCTGATGTGGCGCGTCGCCGGCTGGGTCTCCTCGCGCGCGTTCGTGCGCGTGACGGGCGACATTCGCCAGGACATGTTCGACTATCTGATGGGCCACGCGCCGACCTTCTTCGCGGACAAGCAACCGGGCGTGCTGTCGAGCCGCGTGTCGGCCACGGCGAACGCGGTCTACGTAATCGAAAACACGGTGGCGTGGACCGCATTGCCGCCGACGCTCACCGTGATCGGCGCGATCGTCATGGTCGCAACCGTAAGCCTGCCGATGAGCATCGCGCTCGTCGCCATTTCGGCGCTGCTCACCGCGTGTCTGTTCTGGCTCGCGCGCAAAGGCACCTCGCGGCATGAGGCGTTCGCGAGCCAGGCCGCTTCGGTGGACGGCGAACTCGTCGACGTGATCGGCAATATGGGCCTGGTGCGCGCGTTCAGCGCGGTGCCCGCGGAGTTGCGGCGCTTCGACGGCCATCTCGAAGCCGAAGCCGTGGCACGCAGGCGCAGTCTGTTGTATCTGGAGAAGCTGCGTCTCGTGCACGCGTTCGCGACTGCGTTGCTGTCGGCGGCATTGCTCGGCTGGACGATCTGGCTGTGGACGCAAGGCCGCGCGACCACCGGCGATGTGGTTCTGGTCGGCTCATTGGGCTTTGCGATTCTGCACGGTTCGCGCGACGTCGCCGTGGCATTCGTCGATTTGACGCAGCACGTGGCGCGTCTCGCGGAAGCATCGCAAACCTTGCTGACGCCTCACGCGATGCCCGAAGCGCCGAAAGCGATACCGCTGATCGTGCGCGAGGCGACCGTCGACTTCGACAACGTTTCGTTCGCTTATCCGGGGCGCAGGCGTGTATTGAGCGACCTCACGCTGCATATCGAAGCAGGCGAGCGCGTGGGACTGGTCGGGCCGTCCGGCGCGGGCAAGTCGACGGTGCTCGCGCTGCTTCAGCGCTTCTACGATCCCGCCAACGGATGCGTGCGCATTTCGGATCAAGACATCTCTTACGTGACGTTGCAGAGTCTGCAGGCGGCGATTTCCGTCGTGCCTCAGGACGTCACGCTGTTTCATCGCTCGCTGCTCGATAACATCCGCTACGGCTGTCCCGATGCAACGGAAGCCGACGTGAAGCGCGCGTGCGAGGACGCGAGCTGCATGGACTTCATCGCCGCATTGCCGGACGGCCTGAACACGATAGCGGGCGATCGCGGCACGAAGTTGTCCGGCGGACAGCGTCAGCGCATTGCGATTGCGCGCGCGATCCTGAAGGACTCGCCGATCCTGCTGCTCGACGAGGCAACGTCCGCGCTCGACACCGCATCGGAGATCGTCATTCAGGCCGCGCTCGAACGCCTCATGAAAAATCGCACGGTGATTGCGATCGCGCATCGACTGTCGACGTTGCAGTCGTTCGACCGGATCATCGTGATGAATCGCGGCCGCGTCGTTCAGGAAGGCACGCCCGCGAAACTGGCGATGGTGCCGGGCATCTATCGCGATACGCTTGCGCGCCATAACCGCCGGACACCCGCGCCTACGATGAATTGACACGTCGCGCATCGGAGATGCATCAATCGCCGATGCGTTCGCCCTCTGTCCTGATCAACTCGATCAGGCGTTTCGCAGGCATCCGGTAACTGGTCTGCTGCTGCACGCCCCATTCGGAACGCTCGGTTTCCACGAGCAGAACGAACTCGCCGTCAGGGCTCGCTTCGAGATGCTGCATGTTGAGCATTTCCTCGCCGGCAACGTCTTTTTCGTGCCCCAACGTCATGACACCCTTCGCGCCGCATCCCATGTCACGCCTCCATGCCCGAGGTTCGGCTTGCCGCCCGCATCGACCCGAACTGAAGGCAGCAAAGCGCGTACCGGCGAGGCACTTTCCGACGATTGACGGATAATCGCGGCTGCGCTCGCGCACTTGCTGCACCGCACGAGGCGCTTCATGGTTTACCGCACTACTGCCCTCGTGTGGCCGGGGTCAGCATCGGGAACACTTCATAACGAACAGCGAACCAGACTTCACATGCGCATCCCACCCGTCAAAGCCATCATCGCTTTCGAGAGCGTGGCCCGCACCGGGAGCGTCAACCGCGCGTCGGAAGAACTCGGCCTGACTGCTTCGGCGGTGAGCCATCAGATCAGCAATCTCGAGTCGGTCATCGGCCAGGCGCTGTTCTATCGCTCGGGCCGCGGCCTCGTGCTGACACCGACGGGCGAGCGCTATCTATCGGACGTGACCGGTTCTCTCGCGGATTTGAGCCGCGCGACCGAACGCGCATCGAGCCGCACCGAGGTCGAAATTCTGCGCGTGCATTCGAGCCCGAGTTTCGGGCTCATGTGGCTGCTGCCGCGGCTCGCATCGTTTCAGGAAGCCAATGGCGATATCCAGTTGAATCTCGCCTGCTCGTATGAAGACGTGTCGTTCACGAGCGGCTATTACGACATCGACATACGGCACGGCTACGCGAACTGGCGCGATCTCGAAGTCCGCACGCTGCGCAACGAATTCATCGCGCCGCTCGCGTCGCCCGCTTATCTGCGCGAGCACCCGGTCAACGCGCCGGAAGATCTGCTTGCGCATCGGCTGATTTACTCCGAAACACCGCTCGTTCAGTGGAAGCAATGGTTCGGGCGCACCGGCGTGCCGGCCGCGCATAAGACCTTCGATTTCTCGTTCGACCGCTCGTATATGTCGCTCGAAACGGCGGCGCTCGGCCTCGGCATCGCGCTCGAAAGCCTGATGCTTGCGTCGGTTCGCATCCGCGAAGGCGCGCTCGTGCCGGTGTTCGACCATTCGCATGCGGTCGAGGTCGGCGCGCATCATCTGGTTTATCCGCCGCAAAATGCGGAGCTGCCGCGAGTCGCACGATTCATCGCGTGGATCGAGCGGGAAATCGGTCATCAGGCGCGCGCGGCCTGAATATCGCGGGCGTTTCGGCACCAGGGTATTCCATCATCACGAGCACACCGCTTGCTGCCTTGCTGCCCGCAAACCGCCGCGCAGCAAGCGTCGCGCTTCCCCGCATGAACACCTGAAAATTTCTCAAGCATAGTTGAGCCGTACCGCGTTGATGCGGGTTGCGGCCTGCCGGACACTTGCGCCATCACATCAACATTCAGGAGACAAGTGATGCTGCTCGAGAACAAGGTGGTTATCGTCACGGGCGCGGCTTCGCCGCGCGGCATCGGCAAGGCGACGGCGAAAGCGCTGGCCGCGCAAGGCGCGCATGTCGTGATCCTCGATTTGCGCGAAGAAGATGCGAAAGCGGCCGCCGCCGACCTCGGCGCCGGACATCTCGGCCTCGCCTGCGACGTCACCGACAAAGCCGCCTGCGTCAAGGCCGCGAAGGCGGCGCTCGAACGCTATGGCCGCATCGACGGTCTCGTCAACAACGCGGGCATCACGCAGCCGGTGCGCACACTCGACATCAGCGCCGAAGGCTTCGACGCGATCGTCGACGTCAATCTGCGCGGCACGCTGTACATGTCGCAAGCGGTGTTGCCCGCGATGAAGGAACAGAAAAGCGGCAGCATCGTGTGCATGTCGTCGGTGTCGGCGCAGCGCGGCGGCGGCATTTTCGGCGGCCCGCATTACAGCGCGGCGAAGGCCGGCGTGCTCGGTCTCGCGCGAGCGATGGCCCGCGAATTCGGTCCCGACAGCATCCGCGTGAACTCGATCACGCCGGGCCTGATCCAGACCGACATCACCGGCGACAAACTCACGCCCGAGATGCGCACCGACATCATCAAGGGCATTCCGCTCGGCCGGCTTGGCGATGCGGCCGACGTCGCGAACGCGTGCCTCTTTCTCGTGAGCGATCTGTCCACCTATCTCACGGGCATCACGCTCGACGTGAACGGCGGCATGCTCATTCATTGACGGACGCCTCGCACCCGGGACTCACCCAGGGCACATGGAAGGAGACAAACATGAAATCGAAATACACCGCTTCGCCTATCGACGGCGAGCTGCTCGCGCCCGCGGACTCGACGAGTTTCGAGTCGCGAACCTACGCGAAAGTCAGCCGCCGGCTGATTCCGTTTCTGATGCTGTGCTATCTCGGCGCGTATCTGGATCGCGTGAACGTGGGCTTCGCGAAGCTGCAAATGCTCAACGATCTGCGCTTCAGCGAAACCGTCTACGGCATGGGTGCGGGCATCTTCTTTCTCGGCTACTTTCTGTTCGAAGTGCCAAGCAATCTGATTCTTCATCGTGTCGGCGCGCGCAAGTGGCTCGCGCGAATCATGCTGACATGGGCGGTGATTTCGGCGTCGTTCGTTTTCGTGAAGACGCCCACCGCGTTCTACGCGCTGCGCTTTCTGCTCGGCGTCGCCGAAGCGGGCTTTGCGCCCGGCGTGATTCTTTATCTGACGTACTGGTTTCCCGCCACGCGCAGAGCGAAGGCGCTGTCGCTCTTTTTCATGGCGATTCCGCTTGCCGGCATACTCGGCGGCCCGCTGTCCGGATGGATCATGCATTCGCTTCACGGCGCGATGAATATGTCCGGCTGGAAGTGGCTGTTCCTGCTCGAAGCGCTGCCTTCGCTCGTGCTGGGCGTCGCGATTCTGCTGTATCTCGACGACAGCATCGCGAAAGCGAAGTGGCTCACCGAGTCGGAAAAGAATCTGCTTGCCCGCAATGTAGCCGGCGACAACGCGCATACCACCGCTCATGTTTCGATTCGCTCGTTCATCGGCGACCGCCGTTTGTGGCTGATGGCCGCGATTTACTTCTGCGTGGTGCTCGGCCAGTACGGCCTGACCTTCTGGCTGCCGACCATCATCCGTAAATCGGGCGTTGCCGATCCCCTGTGGGTGGGCGTGTTCACCGCGATTCCGTATCTGTGCGCGATCGTTGCATTGCCGCTGGTCGGCATGAGCGCCGACCGCCGCCGCGAACGCCGGCTGCATCTCGCCATTCCGATGCTAATCGCCGCCGCAGGCTTCGCGATTCTGCCGACGCTCGGCAGCGTGCCCGCGTCGATCGTCTGCTTGAGCGTTGCAGCGGCGGGCATTCTCGCGTCGTCGTCGCAATTCTGGTCGCTGCCGACGGCGCTGCTCGGCGGCATGTCGGCCGCGGCCGGCATCGCGGCGGTGAACTGCTTCGCCAATCTCGCGGGCTTCTTTTCACCGGCCATCGTGGGCTGGCTCAACGACCTGACAGGCCGTTCGACCGCGGGGCTCATCTTCATCTCGGCCGCGGTCACGCTCGGCGCGTGCCTCGTGTTCCTCGTGCCCGCGAAGTCCGTGAACCGCTGATCCTTTTCAACTATTCGACTGATCTCAGGAGACGACATGAACAGTCCACTCAATGCGCCGGTGGTATCGCTCGCCGAGCGCGCCTATCGCATCCGCAGAAACGCGTTGTTAATGGGCGAAGTGCAGGGCCAGGGCTACATCGGCCAGGCGCTCGACATCGCCGACGTGCTGGCCGTCGCGTACTTCGGCGCGATGCGTTATCGACCGGAAGATCCGGAATGGGAAGAGCGCGACCGCTTCCTGCTGTCCAACGGACACTACGCGATCGCGCTGTACGCGGCGCTGCTCGAAGCCGGCATTCTGCCCGCCGCCGAACTCGAAACCTACGGCAGCGACGACAGCCGTCTGCCCATGTCCGGCATGGCGAGCTACACGCCCGGCATGGAGATGTCCGGCGGCTCGCTCGGCCACGGCCTGACGATTGCGGTGGGCCGCTGTCTCGGGCTCAAGCGCAAGGGCTCGAAGTCGTTCGTGTACACGCTCTTCTCGGACGGCGAACTCGACGAAGGCGCGATCTGGGAAGGCATCATGTCCGCGAGCCACTGGAAGCTCGACAACCTGATCGCCATCGTCGACGTCAACAACCAGCAGGCCGACGGACCGTCCACGCAGGTCATGGCGTTCGAGCCGCTCGTCGAAAAGCTCGAAGCATTCGGCTGGTTCACGCAGCGCGTCGACGGCAACGACATTGGCGCAGTGGCCGCCGCATTCGACGCGGCCCGCAAGCATCCTGGCGCGCAGCCGCGCATGATCGTCGCCGATACGCGCATGGGCTGCGGCGTGCCGTTTCTCGAAGAGCGCGAGAAGAACCACTTTATCCGCGTCGACGCGCACGAATGGCAGCTCGCGCTCGAAGCACTGGAAACAACGAAATCGCATGAGATCGGGAGTCACGCATGAGCAACGTCACCGCAAGCAAACCGCGCCTGAAGACCTCGGCGATGATCGCGTCGATTGCAGGCGAAGGCCAGCTCACTCGCTCGGCGCCGTTCGGTCACGCGCTCGTCGAACTCGCGCGGCACAAGAGCAACGTGGTCGGCATGACGGCCGACCTCGGCAAGTACACGGACCTGCACATCTTCGCGAAGGAATTCCCCGAGCGCTACTATCAGATGGGCATGGCCGAGCAATTGCTGATGGGCGCGGCGGCCGGCCTCGCGCACGAAGGCGCGCAGCCGTTCGTGACGACGTATGCCGTATTCGCGACGCGCCGCGCGTATGACTTCATGCATCAGGCGATCGCCGAAGACAATCTCGATGTGAAGATCGTCTGCGCATTGCCGGGGCTCACTACGGGTTACGGTCCAAGCCATCAGGCCGCTGAAGACCTCGCGTTGATGCGCGCGATGCCGAACATGACCGTGATCGATCCGTGCGATGCGCTCGACATCGAACAGATGGTGCCCGCGATTGCCGCGCACAACGGTCCCGTTTATGCGCGTCTGTTGCGCGGCAACGTGCCCGCCGTGCTCGACGAATACGACTACACGTTCGAGCTCGGCAAGGCGAAGATGCTGCGCGACGGCGCCGACGTTCTGGTGATCTCGTCGGGCATCATGACGATGCGCGCACTGGAAGTCGCGAAGGCGCTGGAGAACGACCGCATCGGCGTCGGCGTGCTGCATGTGCCGACCATCAAACCGCTCGATACGGCGACGATCGTGCGCGAGGCGAAGCGCTCGGGGCGGCTCGTCGTGGTGGCCGAAAACCATACGACGATCGGCGGTCTGGGCGAAGCGATTGCGGCCGAGCTGATGCGCGCGGGCGTGTCGTGCCCGTTCCGCCAGGTTGCGCTGCCCGACGCGTTTCTCGCTGCGGGCGCGTTGCCGACGCTGCATGACCGCTATGGCATTTCGACGTCCGCGATGTCGGCGGCGATCAAGGGCTGGCTCGGCTGAGCTTTGGAAGTTGCGTGAAGATTCGGCGTGGCGCGTGCGTGCATTAGCAGCACGGCCCGCAGCGCGCCACGCCGACAAGCTTCATAATGCGATCATTCGAAGCCACAAATTCGCGCCACAATGATCGACGCTCAAGCCCAAGCTCAGTCCACGCCCTCGCCCCGCCTCACCAGCCTGTCGCACGGCGGCGGCTGCGGCTGCAAAATTGCCCCCGGCCTGCTCGCCGACCTGCTCAAGCGCAGCGCGCCGCTGCCCTTCTTTCCCGACCTGCTGGTCGGCAACGATACCGCCGATGACGCCGCCGTCTACAAGCTCAACGACGAGCAGGCGATTGTCGCGACGACGGACTTCTTCATGCCGATCGTCGATGATCCGTTCGACTTCGGCCGCATTGCCGCGACCAACGCACTCTCCGACGTCTATGCAATGGGCGGCAAACCGCTGATGGCGCTCGCCATCGTCGGCATGCCGATCAATGTCTTGCCGCACGACGTAATTGCGGCGGTGCTCAAGGGCGGCGAATCAGTTTGCGCGGACGCGGGCATCCCGCTCGCGGGCGGCCATTCGATCGACTCGGTTGAGCCCATCTACGGTCTGGTCGCGATCGGCGTGGTCGATCCGCGGCGCGTCAAGCGCAACGCGGGCGCGAAGGCCGGCGACGTGCTGATTCTCGGCAAGCCACTCGGCGTCGGCGTGCTGTCGGCGGCGCTGAAGAAAGACCGGCTCGATGCGAACGGCTACGCGGCGATGATCGGCGCAACCACGAAACTCAACCGGCCAGGCGCGCAACTCGCCGCGCTCGACGGCGTGCACGCGCTGACCGACATCACGGGCTTCGGGCTGCTCGGCCACACGCTCGAACTGGCGCGCGGCTCGAAGTTGACCGCGCGCGTGCGCTATGCCGATTTGCCGTGGCTGCCGGGCGTCGTCGAATTTGCCCAAGCCGGCGTTTTCACGGGCGCGTCGGGGCGCAACTGGGACGCGTACGGCAAGGACATTGCATTGCCCGCGACGTTGCCTTCGACCGCGCGCACGCTGCTCACCGATCCGCAAACCTCGGGCGGCCTGCTGGTGTCGTGCTCGCCGGACGCCGTCAACGACGTCCTCGCCCTCTTTCACGCCGACGGTTTCGGCGATGCCCGCGTGATCGGCGAGATGGTTGCCGGCGACGCACGCGTGGACGTCGTCTAAAAGGAGCCGGCGGCCCACAAGCCGGCCCGTAAGGGTTCAGAAAGCCGCGCCCTGCCGCCACTCGCGGCGCATGCGATAATTTCGGTCTTTCCGGCGGCCTTGTGACGTTGCGGCGCCCCTTGGCACGCGTTGCTGCCCGGTTTCCGTCGTTCTCTGCTTTTTGTCCCATTTCGTATCGGCACGCCCTTGAAAAACCTACTCGTCAGCCTCGATCAAGCCGGTGATTTCGATGAAATCATCGACGTGCGCACGCCTCTCGAGTTTGCCGAGGATCATATTCCGGGCGCCATGAACGCGCCGGTGCTGAGCAACGAGGAACGGGTGATCGTCGGCACCATGTACAAGCAGGTGTCGCCGTTCGAGGCGACGAAGGTCGGCGCGGCGCTGGTCGCGCGCAACATCGCGCGGCATCTGGAAACTACCTTCGCGGACCGGCCGCGCAACTGGCGGCCGCTCGTTTATTGCTGGCGCGGCGGCAAACGCTCGGGCTCGGTCACGTCGCTGTTCAATATGATCGGCTGGCCGGCGCGTCAACTGGACGGCGGCTACAAGACTTATCGGCGGGCGACTGTCGAGGCGCTCGTCACGCTGCCGACGCAGTTCCGTTACGTCGCGCTGGTCGGCCCGACCGGCAGCGGCAAGACGCGGCTGCTCGCGGCGCTCGACGAAGCCGGCGCGCAAACGCTCGACCTGGAAGCGCTGGCCGCGCATCGCGGCTCGCTGCTCGGCGCATGGGCGGGTGTTGCGCAGCCGTCGCAGAAACGCTTCGACACCTTGCTCGTTAGCGCGCTGCGCGGCTTCGACGCCGCGCGTCCGGTGTTCGTGGAAGCGGAGAGCCGCCGCATCGGCGCGATTACGCTGCCGCTCGCGCTGCTCGAGACGTTTCATCGCGGCGCGTGCGTGGAAGTGGCGACGAGCCGCGAAGACCGCTCGGCGTTTCTGCTCCACGACTACGCGCATCTGTTCGACGACCCCGCGTTGCTGAAGACGCAACTGGAGCGCCTGATCGGCTTGCATAGCCGCGAGCGCGTGGCCGGCTGGCAGAAACTCGTCGACGAAAACCGGCGCGAGGAACTCGCGAACGCGCTCATTGAACTGCATTACGATCCCGCTTACGCGCGCAGCAGCCATCAGCATTTCGTGCACTTGCCGCAGGCGCTGCAAATCGAATTCCGGCCGAACGACGCCGACGTCGTCGACCAGGCCAAAGCGCTTCTCGCGCAACTCGACAAGCGCTCGTTCGCGCTTGTTTGACTCAACATCAACGTTTGAAAACAACATGCAATCAACCCTTCGCCAGCCCCGCGTCGCTCTTGGCTGGATCGTGTTCCTTGCGATCGCCGTCGTCGGACTCTTCTATGTGAAGTGGTTTCCGTATTACAACCGCGCGTTCGTCGCCGCGAGCCAGCATTCGATCGGCAAGTCCATTCTGATGGGCACGTCGGCGAGCGCGCCGGAAGCGTCGTGGCAATCCGCAATCGACTACGCGTTCGCGTACGGCAAGGCGATCTGGCAAGCCATGGTGCTGGGGTTGCTGCTCGGCTCCGCGGTCCAGGCGCTGATTCCGCCGCAATGGGTCGCACGCGCGCTCGGCCGCAGCGACTTCAGCAGCGTCGTGAAAGGCGGCCTCATGTCGTTGCCCGGCATGATGTGCACCTGCTGCGCGGCGCCGGTGGTCGCGGGACTGCGCGCGCGTCAGGCGGCGCCCGGCGCGGCCATCGCCTTCTGGCTCGGCAATACCGCGCTGAATCCGGCTACGCTGGTTTTCATGGGCTTCGTGCTCGGCTGGCAATGGATGGGCCTGCGGCTCGCGCTCGGCCTCGTGATGGTGTTCGGCCTCGGCTACCTGGTGAACCGCATGGTCACGCCGAAGGAAGCCCAGGCGTCGCGCGAAGCCATCGCGCAACTCGTCACCGAAGACGAACCGGGCAACGCCTTCACGCGCTGGGTGAAAATCCTCGGCACGATGACGCTGCGTCTCGTGCCCGAATACATCGTGCTCGTGCTGATTCTCGGCGCGGCGCGCGCGTGGCTCTTTCCGCATGTCGGGCCGGATATCGACAACAGCGTGTTGTGGATCGTCGCGCTGTCCATCGCCGGCACGCTGTTCGTGATTCCGACGGCCGGCGAAGTGCCGATCATCCAGGCGATGCTGTCGTTCGGCGTGGCCGCCGGTCCGGCCGGCGCGCTGCTGATGACGCTGCCTTTGATCAGCGTGCCGTCGATGGCGATGCTCGGGCGCTCGTTCCCGAAGCGCGTGCTGAGCGTGGTCGCGCTGGCCGTGGTGATCTGCGGCGTAGTCAGCGGCCTGCTCGCGGCGGTGTTGAGGTTCTGATGAAAAAGCTTGCGGTATTTACGCTGGCGTCGTGGTCGGCGGCGGCGCTTCTCTACTTCGGCCAACATTCGGTGGCGCTCATCGCCGTGACCGGAGTGTTGGTGCTGGCGAGCTTCGATCTGCTTCGTCCTTGAAGCCGATTTGAGCGTGCGTGATTCAGGCTCGTAAATGCATACGGCCGCGCAGTTGCGCGGCCGTTTTTTTGTACCCGTCTATCAGTTCGAACGCAGCGGCGCTGTTTCAAGTGCTACGCGGCGGCGCGCGCCGATCAACGCGGCAATGCCGGTCCCGATTCCCAACGTCAGCAAACATGCGGTCGGCACCAGCATCGGCGCGATCTGGCTGTGCGCCGTCTTGCCGACGTACGGCATCAGGTTCTGTCCCGCGAAGCCGCCGAGATTGCCGATCGCATTGATCGCAGCAACGCTCGCCGCGGCGCGCGCGCCCGAGAAAAAGCGCGGCGGCAGCGACCAGAAGCACGGATAGAGCAACGGAATGCATGCGCCGCCGAGGCACAGCGCCGCGAAGCGCAGGGTTGCGGTGGGCAGCACGAGGCTGGACGCGAAGCCCACCACGCCGACCGCTGCAACAAGGCTCATCGCCTTCAACACCACGCGCTCGCGCTTGAGTTTGCCGGGAAGCCACAGCAGCAGCAGCGTCGCGAGCGCCCACGGAATCATGTTGAGCACACCGTTGAGCGACGACGACACTCCGTCGCTTTTCAGCAGCGTGGGCATCCAGTACGTCACGCCGTACAGCGACGTCGACATCAGCATGTACGTCAGCGCGAACATCAACACCTTGGGATCGAGCAGCGCCGCCCACGGATGCGTCGCCTTCGCGGCGTCCGAGGCCTCGCGTTTCAGCGCGGCGAGCACGACGTCCTTCTCCTGTTGCGAGAGAAACGGCGCGTCGCTGACCGAATTCGGCAGGTACTTGAGCGCGACGAAGGCAACGATCACCGCGGGCAAGCCGGTCGCGATGAACACCCACTGCCAGCCCGCGAAACCCCACGTGCCGCCGAGCGTCAGCAGGAGCCCGCCGATCAGCGAGCCGAGCATGTTCGCGAGCGAACTGCCGAGCGTGAAAAAGCCCAGCACTCTCGTGCGATAGCTCTGCGGAAACCACTGTGTGAGGTAATAGATGACGCCCGGATAAAACCCGGCTTCCGCGACGCCCAACGCAAAACGGAACGAGTAGAACACCGGCAGCGAACGGGCAAACGCCATCAATACCGTGACGACGCCCCACGTCAGCATGATGCGCGCAAGCCACGCGCGCGCGCCGAAGCGATGCAGCGCGAGCGTGCTCGGCACTTCGAACAGCAGATAGCCGATGAAGAACAGCGACGCGCCCAATCCGTACGACGCCTCGGTCATACCGAGCGCGTGCACCATCTCCAGCTTGGCGAAGCCGACGTTCTGCCGGTCGATAAACGAAATCAGGAACATGATGATGAGAAGCGGCATTAACCGCCACGCCATCTTCTTCATGACCTGCTGCTCGAATGCGAGTTGTGTCGACATGGTTTCTCCGCTTGCCGGATTGCATCGGCAATATTGATACAGTCATATATATGATTATATGAATCGCGATGCGACGCCATGAGGTGATACCCGCATAGCGCGGGCGCACGGGGTCTTGCGCGAGAGAGAAGAAAACGCCGGCGTGGCGTTTAGCGGATGTCGACCTGATACTGGAACGTATCGGCCGCGCCGCGCGTGCTGCGCCATTCGAACGGCGCGCCGGCGAAGTCGGAAGCCACGGTTGCCGGCCGGTGACCTGCGAACCGGTTTGCCGGATTCACGGACGGCGCAGCGTTTTCCCGCGCCGCTACCGTCCATGCCGACTGCGCCGGAAACGGACGCGATCCGCATACGCGATGTCGAGCACGCTCCAGCCACCAGCCAGGCTTACGGCCGGGGTCATCACGATCCCGGCAATCAGCACGGCCCGACGGAGCCGGTTCCTTGTTCTGCAATTCACGAGTTCTCTCTCACTTTTTCATACCCCCGAACGATGATGAACTGTTTCGCTCCAAGAAATCCAGGCCCGCGACGGCACTGTTTCATTCCGTCGGCAGTCTCTGAGTGATGTCGCGCATGCTCAGCCGCCCGAGTTTCGACGCCAGCTGCAGTTTCGCGTTATGCCAGTCAGCCAGCGCCTGCACGCGCCGCTGCTGCGCGGTCGCCAGCGCCGTCTGCGTGTTCAGCAGTTCGAGAATGTTGCCGACACCGGCCCGGTAGCGGTGCTCAGCCGCGTCGAACGAACGCCGCGCGATTGCAAGGAGGCTTTCGCTGTGCACCGCGTTCTCTGTCGCTGTGCGCTGCGCCTGGTAGCTGGTCCACACATCAAGCGCGACCTGTTGCCGTGTTCCGTCGAGCGCGTCGTCCTGCCGTTCCGCTTCGGCCTCGGCCTGACGGACCTGATAATGCCGGCCGAACCCTTCGAAGAACGGGATCGTGACCTGCACACCGACATAGGCGTCGTGACCGGTTGCGGGAAAGGTCGGAATTCCGAGCCCGAGAGTTGCAGGCTGGTTGTTATGGCTGTATTTCCCGACCAGGCTGATGTTCGGCAGGCCTTCCGCGCGCGTCTGCGTGACCTTGGCCTGCGCCGCCTCGAACTGCGCCTGCGCGGCGAGAACCGCCGGGTGGGTGCGCTTCACGTCGTCAATCAGTTGCGCCACTGATTCGCTATACGCCGCATCGGGCAGCGGGGTCGCGGTCGCCGCCGGCACGACGAGCGGCTCGCCGGGGTCCAGTCCGATGTCCGACGCGAGCATGCCGAGTGCTGTCTGCGCATCGCCTTCAGCCTTGGTGAGATTGAACACCGCTTCGTCGTGCTGCGTCTGCGCCTGCAGCGCATCCGTGACCGGTGCAACACCGCGGTCGACCCGCGCTTGGGCGGCCGTCAGGCTGTCCTGTGTCATCCGCTCAACCTGGGCCGCTGCTTCACGTGCGCCCAGCGCCGCCTGCGCGGCGTAGTACTCTTTCGCAACCGTCGCGAATGTGTCCTGCAGCGTCGCGTCCTGCGTCGCACGCGCGGCCGCGAGCAGTTCGGATGCGTCACGCAGCGCTGCCGCGCGTGCGCCGAAATCGAACAGCACCCAGTTCAGCGACACGCTTTCCGAGCGGACCGTGGCCGTCGTGTTCGAGCCCAGCTCCGGGTGACCGTTCACGTCCGTCGCCGAATCGTCGCGCACACCCTGCCAGTTGCCCGACATGGTCGGTAGGAATGCGGCACGCGCGACGCCCATAGCAGCCGCCTGCGCCTTCACATCCGCCCATGCTTCGCGCGTCTTCGGGTTATGGCACAGACCGCGCCCGACCGCTTCGTGCAGGGTCAGGGGCTGTCCCGGCGCACCGGACTCGCACGGCCGCTCTCCGGGAGTCATGCTGGCGCCCGGATTGGCTGGAATGCTGCCTTGCGCGAACAGCGGATCGAACGCCCACGCATGGCCCGCCATCACCAGTATCACGCCGGCTGCCGCGAGCCTGGCGATACGCCTACCGTTCACGCATGCTCTCCCCGGTGGTCTGCAGCAGCGGGTCGAGGAAATAGCCGGCCACGCTGCGTTTGCCGGTTTTGATGTCGGCGGTGACTTCCATGCCCGGGGTCAGCGTGATCCACTTGTGGTCAACATGCATACGATTGGTCGCGAGCCGGATGCGCACCGGAAATACGAGTCCCAGCTTCCTGTCCTGTGCCGCGTCGTTGGACACCGATTCGATGGTCCCGCTGATGAAGCCGTAGCGGGTGTACGGAAAGGCATCCACCTTGACGGCAACCGTCTGGCCGACGTCGACAAAACCGATATCGCGGTTCTGGAGTTGCGCTTCGACTTCGAGCGCGTCGTCGGGCACGATCTCCATGAGCGATTGCGCGGTGGTCACCACGCCGCCCAGCGTATGCGTGGCCAGTTGCTGGACCGTGCCCGACACGGGCGCGGTCAGGCTCAGGAGGGCCCGGCGCGTCTGTGCCTTGGTTTCGTCATTACGGCTTTGCGCCACCTGCTGGGTGTCCTTCTCCAGTTCATCAAGCTGCTGGCGACGGAATTTCGATGCGATTGATGCCATATGAGCGCGTTGCTCTGCTACACCGGCGGCCAGCTCGCGCGCATGACTCAGTTGCGCCGCAAGCTCGTGCTCCTGACCGAGCGCGGTCTGTTCCTTGTCGAGGTAGTCGTTGCGCGCGACGTAGCGGTCGGCCACCAGCGCCTGATAGGCATTGGCCTGCTGCCGGGCAAGCGGCGCCGTCGCCTGCAGTTTGGCGATTTCCTGGCGCGTGCTGTCGAGTTCAGCTTCGCGCTTGAGCAGTTCCGCTTTCGCACTGTCGATGGTGTCCTGGTACTCACGGAATGCCCCTTCGGCGAAGCGTTGTGCGTCCTGCTGCCGGTTGTCGGGCGCACCCTCCACCGTGGCGACGACCGGTGCGCGACTGTCATGCTGGGCGGCGAGCAGCGCGTTGGCGCGCGCGGCACCGAGCGCGGCGTCAAGCTTCGACGAGCTGGCCTTATCCGCGTCCGCGGCAGCCTGCGTCGTATCGAGCCTGACCAGCAGTTGCCCGGCCTTCACCTGCTGTCCGTCATGAACCAGAATGTCGCGGACCACGCCCGTCATCGCAGGTTGGATCACCTTGACCCGCGCGTTGGGGACGAATTTGCCGCTCGCCGAAACGACGATGTCCAGCCGGCCGAATATCCCGATCAGCACCGCCACCACCGTCAGCAGCACGAGGATGCGATTGGTCCAGCGCGGCGCGGGATGAACTGGTGTCTCGACCAGTTCGAGGTGCGCGGGCTGGAATGCCAGCTCGTATTCGAGCTTCGCAGGCGCATCCAGCTGCCCACGGATGGACCAGGCGGTGCACCACACGGTCGCATAGCGGCGCAGCAGATCGAGCAGCGCCTGAAGTCGGAGATTCATGAAGCATATCCATTCTGCAGTGACACGAGATGCGCGTAGTAACCGCGTTTTTCAAGCAGTTCGTCGTGCCGTCCCCGCTCGACAATCTTGCCCCTGTCCATTGCGATGATCTGGTCGGCGTGCCGGACCGCGGTGAGCCGGTGCGCGATGATGATGACGGTGCGCCCTGCACAGATCGCTTTCATGTTGTTCTGGATGACGCGTTCGGTTTCGAAGTCCAGCGCGCTCGTCGCCTCATCGAAAATCAGGATACGCGGATTGGTCAGCAGCGCGCGGGCGATGGCCAGCCGCTGACGCTGCCCGCCTGACAGGTTGCCGCCGTGTTCCTCGATGCGAGTGTCATAACCGTGCGGCAGTTCACTGATGAAATCGTGTGCTCCCGCCAGTCTGGCAACGCGCATGACGGCTTCGAGCGGAGCGCCGGGATCGGTGAGCGCGATGTTCTCGCGCACCGTCCGGTTAAAGAGCAGGTTTTCCTGCAGCACTACACCGACCTGACGGCGCAGCGATGCCGGATCGGCCAGCGCAAGATCAATACCGTCGATGCGCACCGTTCCGTGCTCGGGCAGGTAGAGCCGCTGCAGCAGTTTCGTCAGCGTGCGCTTACCGGAGCCGGATCGGCCCACGATGCCGATGACTTCACCGGCCCGGATATCCAGCGAGACCCCGTCAAGAACGGGCGGACTGTCGGGCTGGTAGCGAAAGCGGATCTGCTCGAAACGGATGTCGCCCCGAACGGCGGGTAGCGCCTGCCGGCTGGGTGGCAGTTCGGTGCGCGAGTTCAGGATATCGCCCAGCCGGCTCATCGAGATTCCGGTCTGCTGGAAATCCTGCCATAGCTGCGCGAGGCGCAGCACGGGGGCAGCAACGCGCTGCGACATCATGTTGAACGCGATCAGTCCGCCTACCGTGAGCCCGCCATCGATGACGAGCTTCGCGCCGAGCAGCAGCGTAGCCAGTGATACCAGCTTGCCGACGTACTGGATCATCTGCTGGCCGACATTGCCCAAGGCCGTCACACGAAATCCCGCTGCCACATACGCGGCCAGTTGCGTTTCCCATTTCTTCGTGAACTGCGGCTCGACGGCCATCGCCTTGACCGTTTCAACGCCGGAGACTATCTCAACAAGGAACGACTGGTTATCTGCGCCCCGTGCGAATTTCTCATTCAGACGTTGCCGCAACGTCGGCACCAGCGCCATCGAAATGCCGACGTAAGCGGGCAGCGAGATCACGACGACGAGCGTGAGCCACACGCTGTAGAAGCACATCACCACGATGAATACGACCGAGAAAAGAAGGTCGATGACGGCAGTCAGCGCCTGGCCAGTGAGAAAGTTGCGAATATTTTCGAGTTCACGCACCCGTGCGACGGTATCCCCCACACGCCGGGCGGCGAAGTAATTCAGCGGCAGCGCAACCAGATGCCGGAACAGGCGCGCACCCAGTTCCACGTCGATGCGGTTCGTCGTATGGGAAAAGAGGTAATTGCGCAGGCCGGTCAGCACGACCTCGAAGGTCGAACAGGCGAACAGGGCCACGCCCACCACGGCGAGGGTATTGTAGGTGCGGTTCACCAGCACCTTGTCCATGACCACCTGAAACATCAGCGGTGACACGAGACCGAAAAGCTGCAGCACGAACGACACGGCAAGCACTTCGAGCAGCAGGCGCCGGTATTTCACAACAGCCGGAATGAACCAGGAGAAATCGAAACGGGCCAGTTCGCCAGCGAGCGATGCCCTTGACGCGAACAGGATCATGCGCCCCGTCGAGCGGGCTTCAAGCGCGTCAAGCGGCACCACAGCAGGCGTTGGCGCGCCGGCTTCGAGGACCAGTGCCCCGCCGCCTTCGACGCGGGCGATGACAAAATGCTCGCCGTTGCAATCCAGCGCGAGCGCGGGTAACGGCGTGCGCGCGAGCCTCTCGGTGCGTAGCGGTGCGACGCGCGCTTTCAGGCCGAGCGAACGGGCGCTGAGCACCAGCGTGTCCATGCTGTACGGTTCGTTGCCGGACGCCGCCGCGTGTCGCAGTTGCCCCGCGTCGGCGGCAATGCCATGAAAGCGCGCAATCACGACCAGGCACGCGAGTCCAGGATCGGCTGCGGGCGTGGATTCAGCAGGAGTGCGATGGTCAGGTGCGTTCATTCTGTTTGTGGCACTTTCAGGTGTGCCCGTCAGAAGGCAGGCACACGTGGAGAACATTTTGGGAACGGAGATGGTGGCGTGCGGCTTCGGGTGCGCCCGGCTAGCCAGCCGGTTTGACCGTAATGATGAAGTGCCGCTGCCTGTCAATCTGAGGGGGAGGAAGCGGCGAAGCCTGTCTCACCGCCGCCACCGCGATGGTGTCCCATTCCACATATCCGCTACTTTGCGCGAGGGTTGCGCTCGTGATCTGCCCATCGTCTGCGAGCCGGACCTCGACTACGGCCGACGCATGAGATGGCGTGTCGGAACGGCTGGGCCTGAGATGCGGGCGTACGCGCGACTGGACCTGTACTGCAAATTCACGGTCCTGCCGGCGAATCCCTGTGAGCAGCGCATCAGGTGTTCTGCCCTCGGAATCGCGCTGAAGCGATTGGCCAGCACGAGGCCCGTTGGCGCAGCCCACCAGTGCCAGACATGTCAGCATGCAGATTGCAAAACCGGTTTTCATGTTCGTTCGTTTCACTCTCACACCAGGCGCATCAGGTGCGCGCATCCGCAGCAGCGCATCTGCAGCGATACGCTGCAGATGCGACGCACAATCACGTTAAGGGTCAGTGCAGGCTGGCGGCCAGCATCGTCTGCGGGTGCTGCTGTGCAGCGGCAACCAGTGGGGAACTGGCGGCGGGCTGCGCGCCGAACGTCGCCATGCTGGCAATCAGGTTGTTAATCTGCAGATCAGCGAGGCTTGCGGTCACCGGGCCATCCGGACTTCCGTTGAACATCAGGTTCACGCCAGCGATGTCGCCGGTGGTGCCATCGGCATACGCGAACGTGCTGTCGACCAGGATCTGGTTGCCGTTGCTGTCGCGGTTGACCTGTGTACCGTCGAGGTTGATTGACGTGATGCCGAGCTGGCTGAGGCTGTACAGCTGGCCACTCTGGAACTGGCCGGTGCCGGTCGTATCAACCCAGACCTTCAGGTCATCCCACAGCGCATCGCCCGCCGTGAGGGATCCGCTGCCGGAACCATCGGCCCGTTGCGCAAGTGACTGCAGGGCGCCGAATCCGCCCACGAGCTGGCTGTCCTGCGTGATGACCGTCGTGTTGTCCGCATCGTTCGGGTCAAAGATCAGATACCCTTCGCCCGCCGTACCCCACGCGGTCTGGACCGGCTGGCCGTTGTTCTGCATGTCGAACGATGCGGGCGACACGGATAACGAGGTCGTTTCGACGGATTCGCCATCGAGGTTCAGGATGATCGGATCAGTACCTGTCCCGCAAACGAGGATGTTCAACTCGCCGGTGTCGGGCCCGAGAATGGGCGGCTCCGTGTCCCCCCAGGGTGGCGTCGAATCAGTCCCGGTGTATCCCGCATCAGAATAGTCTGTGCTGCCTGAACCGCCTGAATACCAGGTCCCATTGTTGAAGTATCCTGATTCAAAACCGGTAAAGGGGTCGAAGTTCGCGCCGGATGTCTGCGCGCCCGTGGCAGCATTGAAATTGTCAATCTGGCTGAAGTATGCACCGCCGCTAGCAAATTCCTCCTGATAGGCGTACGGGTTCGTCCCATCCCACCGGTAAACTGAATTCAGCGCGCCCGTGCCCGCGTTGAAATGATCATCCTCCGTTTCCTGGCCGCTTGCGTTGAACTTTATGATTTCGGTCGACCACGGTCCAGCAGCAGGATTGAATTTGATGTCTTCAGTTTCCAGTCGCGTCGACGGACTGAAGTACATTGCGTCCGTGAGCTGGCCGGTCGCCGCATTGAACTGGTCCCGCTCGATTTCCGCGGCGTTCGCATTGAACTTGTCTATCTCGTAGGAGTACGATGCGCCTGGACCGAACTTCGCGTCTTCCGTCTCCTGGCCCGCTGGGTTGAAAAACGCCTCGTCCGTCACACGCCCTAATGTGTCGAAATTGACCAGCTCGCCGAGACTGCCATTCTGGAAGTCGCGCTCCTGGTACTCCAGGCCGGCGGTGGTATAGAACCTTTCCGCGCCGGACACAAGGGAAATGGTGTCGCTTTGCGGGCCAACGATCGCGATCGTTTCATTCGCGCCGCCGTTCACTGTGTAGCCTGAGCCGCCTTGCAGTTGAAGATAGTCGCCGGTGCCCAGATGGATGGAGTCATTTCCGTTCTGCACGATGGCCTGGGTATTAGCATCCATCCAGATGCCGGTGCCCTGACCATTGGCCGAGACGCCACCCGATGTCAGGCCGTTCGCGAAGACCATGTCAGCCGTGCCGTTGGTCCCGCTGACGAAAACCGTCGAGCCAGCCGTCGCGTCGATGGTGTTGCCGCCGCCGATCACGCCCACGCTGTCGCCCGCGGTGACGTTCACGCCGTTGTAGGATCCAAGGATGCTGGCCTGGCTGTTCGCACCCAGCCAGATGCCCGTGCCCAGGCCGTTCGCACTGGTTCCGCCGAACTGAAGGCCATTCGCGTTGATCTGGTCGGCGTTGCCGTTAGTACCGCTGACTGAGGTCATCGTGCCAGCGGCCGCGTTGATCGTGTTGCCGCCACCGTAGGCGGTCACGCTGTCGCCGGCGTTTTCGTTGAGACCGTCGCCGCTGCCCGCGAGATTGACCTGTGTGTTGGCACCCAGCCAGATGCCCGTGCTCAGGCCGTTCGCACTGGTTCCGCCGAACTGAAGGCCATTCGCGTTGATCTGGTCGGCGTTGCCGTTAGTACCGCTGACCGAGGTCATCGTGCCAGCGGCCGCGTTGATCGTGTTGCCGCCACCGTAGGCGGTCACGCTGTCGCCGGCGTTTTCGTTGAGGCCGTCGCCGCTGCCCGCGAGATTGACCTGTGTGTTGGCACCCAGCCAGATGCCCGTGCTCAGGCCGTTCGCACTGGTTCCGCCGAACTGAAGGCCATTCGCGTTGATCTGGTCGGCGTTGCCGTTAGTACCGCTGACCGAGGTCATCGTGCCAGCGGCCGCGTTGATCGTGTTGCCGCCACCGTAGGCGGTCACGCTGTCGCCGGCGTTTTCGTTGAGACCGTCGCCGCTGCCCGCGAGATTGACCTGTGTGTTGGCACCCAGCCAGATGCCCGTGCCCAGGCCGTTGGCACTGGTTCCGCCGAACCGAAGGCCATTCGCGTTGATCTGGTCGGCGTTGCCGTTAGTACAGCTGACCGAGGTCATCGTGCCAGCGGCCGCGTTGATCGTGTTGCCGCCACCGTAGGCGGTCACGCTGTCGCCGGCGTTTTCGTTGAGGCCGTCGCCGCTGCCCGCGAGATTGACCTGTGTGTTGGCTCCCAGCCAGATGCCCGTGCCCAGGCCGTTCGCACTGGTTCCGCCGAACTGAAGGCCATTCGCGTTGATCTGGTCGGCGTTGCCGTTAGTACCGCTGACCGAGGTCATCGTGCCAGCGGCCGCGTTGATCGTGTTGCCGCCACCAGAGGCGCTGACGCTCATGCCAGAGTTTTCGTTGACCGTATCGCTGCCGCCAGCGATGTTAATACTGAAGCCGCCTGGGGCGAAATTGAACGTCTCGCCTGAGGCCGTAACGCTGTCGCCGGTGGCCCAGATACCCACGGTGTTGCCAGTTCCATTCACCGTCGCCGATGAATTCGCGTTGTAGAGCCTGAATATTGCACCAGAGTTTGGGACGAAATTGACAATGCCGCCGGTCCCGTAGAGGGCAGTAGTCGAACTTGCTCCAGCGTTAATCGTGTCGTTGTTCCCGCTGATCGTATCAGTTGCGCCGGTTGAGACATTGATCTGAAACGCGCTGACATCCGCCACCACTCCCGCGCCGGTAACCATCAATTCATCGACTGAACCATTGTAGGCAAGCTGTACCGAACTCGTCTGCGTTCCCTGAGCGTTGTTTTCCGTGTACTGGAATGCCCCGCCGCTGAGTGGCTTTTCAGCCAACGTGTCGCCGCTTGCGCCGGGCATGATGATTTCCGAATCACCGCTGGGGTCATTCAGGTTCAGGAGCATGTCTTCATCCAACTGTGGGGGAGTATTGCCGATCCACTTGTTGAACCCGGGCAAGAACGTGCTGTTGAACCAGTTTCCGACATCCACCGCTGTCCCGACTGCACCAACAGCCAGGGCGAAATCATTGGCGTTCTCCCCAATCTCGCCCATCAAATCAGCAAGACCACTATTCCCAATTGCTGTCGCCCATCCCGCAATTGTAGTAGCCGCAGTGTTGGCAATGCCGGCAGAGTCCACCGCGATCGAGGAAAGTGCCGCTGTTTGATCATTAATCTTTCCGGCTGCAAGTGCGGTCTGATATGCATACACTTGAGCCGGTATGTCAGTCACCCCCGCCAAGGTTCCCAATGCCGAAGCGTAGAGCGGATCCTTGCCAAGCGTCGCTATTGCACTCGAAAGCGCATTCGCGCTCGCGAGCATTCCCTGCTGCGCAGAAGAATCGTTAGGGTTCGCACTGTATTGCTTCGCAGAGTTAACATACGTAACCCATGAATTAAAGAAGGCACCAACATCTTTTGCGGTTTGAATAACATTGATCCCAGACACGACAGTTCCTTTTCAGTCAGTGTTGAATACTTCTGGCAAGACGAAACCCAAAGTCACTCACCCGACTATTGGCAGCCCCCCCTCCGCGCATTGCGGACCGCACTGCGACAGGAACTCCCGCCCAGCTTGTCCCCCGCAAGGTTCTTGATTTACAGGCATCCAGTTTCGACGATAGATTAGGCGGACTGTAATATTCGACATCCACGCAATCCTGAACCCATTGCGTCGCATTGCCCAGCATGTCGTACAGGCCCCACGGATTCGGCCTGAAAGAACCGACCGGTGCGGTATGGACATACCCGTCCGTGCAGGACGCATGGTCTATTTTCGGATCAAGGAGCCTCGCCGATTCATCGCGCGCGTTTTCGTATTGGCATTGATCCTGAGGATTGGTGCCCCAGTACGCGGCGGTTACCGTGCCGGCTCTCGCGGCATATTCCCATTCGGCCTCGGTCGGTAGCCTGTAGGCTGTTTCCGTGGTCCTGCGCAGCTTCGAATTGAGCCACGCAATGTATTTCTGCGCGTCACTCCAGGATACGCAGACTACCGGATCATTCTCGGTCTGCCTGAAACCGGGGTTCTGCCAGTCCGCGTTTGCGTCATTGACCCAGGTTTTTCCGTTGAAAATCTCGCAGCCCTTGCCTTGGGAATCCAGTCTCTTTTGCGAAAACGGCAAACTGACCCCGGGTTACAGCAAAGTTCGCCATGGCAAACGAAGCCACGTGCTCTTCATGGCGCGGTACTTCGTACCCATACATGACTTTATATTTATCTTCCACGCCCCGAAATTCTTCTTCGGTCGCGCCCATCATGTAATTGCCGGAGGGAAGTACAACCATTTCCGAGCAGCCATCGCAGTCGCGGAAATGATCAAGCTGCCCAACCCGGGTCATACGCCCATCGGCCATCGCGGCAATCGCCAGCAATGAAAAAATAACGAGGACCAACAGCTTGCCCAAGAGAGTCGTTTCACGACAACTTTTATCCATCTTTCCCAACTGTAGAATCTATCAGCCGCAATCGACAGGCCGGCGGCGATGGCCGGAAATGCACCACCGAATTTCGGGCAAGCGAACAGATAACCTTCCCGCACCAGCGCGACGTCTGCGCGGATAAATTCAGACCAAGCCCGGATCGTCATACCGCCGTGGCCCGCCCTGCCTCGGGCACGCATCGTTGCCTAGCCGTTTTCGTTCTTCATGTCGGCATCTGGTTGGAAAGTAGGGGCGCCATTGTTAGGGCCGCGATGGCGAACGTCCATCAAATAAAAACTATCAGGAATTGAGTTCACATTATTTGACGGAAATGAAATAATTTAGCGTGCCTAAGCAATCGGACTGGTCTGAAAAATCAATGTCCAGCCGCCGGACTTGCTACTGCATCGTCGTTGTGAACAGCGTGATGGCGTTCGCGCTGTAAACACCGGGTCGTTTCATGGTGCCAGGATTCGTGAACAAGAGGAATCCTGAGTGTACATCCGTTAATGTTCGTGACCTCGAACAACAGATAGCCGATGAAGAACAGCGACGCGCCCAATCCGTACGACGCCTCGGTCATGCCGAGCGCGTGCATCATCTCCAGCTTGTCTTGCGTGAGAGAGAAGAAAACGCCGGCGTGGCGCGTTCAGCGGATGTCGACCTGATACTGGAACGTATCGGCCGCGCCGCGCGTGCTGCGCCATTCGAACGGCGCGCCGGCGAAGTCGGAAGCCACGCGGTGAACGAGAATCACCGGGCTGCCCGTTTTGATGCCGAGCAGCGTGGCGGTTTCGGCGGTAGCCTGTTCGACGCGGAGAATCTCCGTCGCCGATGCGACCATCTGTTTGCACAGCCGTTCGTACAGCGGATACAGCAGGTCCTCGAACTGATCGAGCGGCAACGTGGCGAGCGCTTCGAAACGCGCGCGCGGCAGCCAGATTTCTTCGGCGAGAACCGTTCGGCGTTCGATCATGCGCACGCGCGACAAATGAATCGCTTTTTCCGAGGCCTTCATGCGCAACGCGTCGCGGATCTCCTCGTTCGGTTTGACGATCTCGCGCTTGAGCACACGCGCCGTGGGAAGCACAGGTTGGCCGTCGCGCGAAACGAAGCGGAAAAAGCGGAACAGCGACGAGTCGAAGCGCGGCCGCCGCACGAACGTGCCCTTGCCCTGGGTTCGCGTGAGCACGCCGTCGCTGACCAGCAGATCGATTGCCTTGCGCACGGTGCCGGTGGAAACGTTGTAGAACTGACCCAGTTCGGCCTCGGTGGCGATGGCCTCTTCGGGCGCCCACTCGCCGGCGGCGATGCGGCTGACGAGGTCGTCGCGCAATTGCTGGTAACGGGGCAGCCGGTCGTCCGGCCTTGACGCGAAAGACGCCGTGTTCATGGATTCATACAGTTATACAGAGGAGTCACCACTCTACCGCATCGCGCCGGTTTCAGGCGAGCAAGGGTTATTACCCAATGACCGCGCGCCGGATCGAGTGCAAGATTCATACATTCATATATATGACTGCATGAATTCCGACAGAACGACGGACGGAGATGGCTATGTTCAGGTGGTACAAAGAGAGTACGCCGGTGGAGCGCAACACCTTCTGGGGCTGCTTCGCCGGATGGGGACTCGACGCGCTCGACGTGCAGATGTTCACGCTCGCCATTCCGGCGATCATCGCGGCCTATGGCATCGGCCATACGCAAGCGGGCGCGATCAGCAGCGTCACGCTGATCTCGTCGGCGCTCGGCGGCTGGATTGCGGGCGCGCTGTCGGACCGCTTCGGCCGCGTGCGCACGTTGCAGATGACGATTCTCTGGTTCGCCGGCTTCACGTTCCTGTGCGCGTTCGCGCAGAATTTCCCGCAACTGCTGCTGCTCAAGGCGCTGCAAGGCTTCGGCTTCGGCGGCGAGTGGGCCGCGGGCGCGGTGCTGATGGCCGAGACGATCCGCACCGAGCATCGCGGCCGCGCGATGGGCGCGGTGCAAAGCGCATGGGCCGTCGGCTGGGGCGGCGCGGTGCTGGTCTACGCCGCGGTGTTTTCCTGGCTGCCCGGCGACACCGCGTGGCGCGTGATGTTCGCGGTCGGCCTGCTGCCCGCCGGCCTCGTGCTGTTCGTGCGGCGCAATCTGAAGGAACCGATGCGGGTTGCGCCCGTCGGCGTCGACGCGCACGCCAGGGTATCCGCGCTCGGTCAGATCGTGCAGGTGTTCCAGCCGCGTGTGCTGCGCACGACGCTCATCGGCGCGGTGCTCGGCACGGGCGCACACGGCGGCTACTACGCGATCATGTCGTGGCTGCCCACGTTTCTCGCGAAGGAGCGGCATCTGTCGGTGCTGAACACGGGCGGCTATCTCGCGGTCGTGATCGTCGCATTCTGGTGCGGCTGCATGCTGAGCGCGTATCTGCTCGATCGCATCGGCCGTCGACGCAATATCGCGTTGTTCGCTTTCTGCTGCATCGTCACCGTGCTCGCGTACGTGATGCTGCCGTTGACGAACATGCAAATGCTGGTGCTCGGCTTTCCGCTCGGCCTCTTCGCGGCGGGCATTCCGGCGAGCCTCGGGCCGCTCTTCAACGAACTGTATCCCGCCGACATGCGCGGCACCGGCGTCGGCTTTTGCTACAACTTCGGGCGCATTGCGTCGGCGGGTTTTCCGGTGCTGGTCGGCTACATGAGCCATTCGATGTCGCTCGGCGCGGCCATCGGCATCGACGCGGCCATTGCGTACGGGCTCGCGATGATCGCCGTGCTGCTGCTTCCCGAAACGCGCGGCAAGCGTCTGCGCGGCACGGCGCCGGATCAGTCCGCCGATCGTACCGATGCTGCGGACGCGACTGACGCCGCGCATCTCACCCTGAATCACCCGCGTAGTTGAATATGAACGCACTGGCCTCCTCACTCCCGTTTGCACACAGCGGCGTGGACTCGCACGCGCACGTTTTCGAGCGAGGCTTGCCGTTGAGCGGCGAGCGGCGCTACGCGCCCGCCTACGATGCAACACTCGACGACTATCTACCGCTGCTCAACGCGCACGGAATGACGCATGCGGTGCTGGTGCAGCCGAGCTTTCTCGGCACCGACAACGGCTATCTGTTGCAAGCGTTGGCCGCGCAGAGCGAGCGCCTGCGTGGCGTCGTCGTCGTTGCGCCCGACATAAGCACGAGTGAATTGGCGGACATGCACCGCCGCGGCGTGACGGGCATTCGTCTCAACCTGATGGAACAGACGCTGCCGGATCTCGGCGCACAACCTTGGACGTCCCTCTTCGATAACGTCGCGCGGCTCGGCTGGCATGTCGAGCTGCACAGAAACGCAGTCGATCTCGCGCCGATGATCGACCGGCTTCTCGAGCGCGGCGTGCGAGTCGTCGTCGATCATTTCGGCCGGCCCGATCCCGCGTTGGGCACACAGGACCGCGGTTTCAAAGCGCTGCTCGGTTATGGCAGCACGGGCAGCGTGTGGGTCAAGGTGTCGGGCGCGTATCGCTGTGCGGCGCCGGGCTCGCCGTTCGTTGCCGACGCAACGGCGCAACTGATCGAGCACTTCGGCACGCATCGCCTGATGTGGGGCAGCGACTGGCCGCACACGCAATACGAAGCGGTCACGAGCTACGGCGAATCGTTGTCCGCGCTGCTCGATCTCGGCCTTCATGCGGAGGATCTCGATTCAATCGTGCGCAAAACGGCCTTGTCGTTCTATAGATTCGATACGGAATCTGCCGCGCCGCAGGACGCAAGCGCATCGAACGCCGCTTTGCAACGCGCGATCTAAGCCTGAGCCGGATTCGAAAGGGAAAAGAGAACTGAAGCGACTTGCTGCTGATAGGACAGTAGACGAAAGCGAAGCCGCTTTCGTCTACGTCGCAATGCGTTGGTAGGCTCGATTGGATTCGAACCAACGACCCCCACCATGTCAAGGTGGTGCTCTAACCAACTGAGCTACGAGCCTGTAGAGGCGCGAATTATAGAGAGTCTCTCGAAACTGCACAAGGGCCGGACGTCATTCAATGCGCCGGGTTCCATTCGGCGTCGGCATCGAGCGGGAACACGGGGCGCTTCACGTTCTTGAAAGCGAAGAGCCCATAGTCCGAACTCGTCACGCCGCGGCTATCGCACTCCACGAGTCCCGCCGAAATCGGCACGAAAACCGGACGGCAATACATGCGCGATTTGAGCAGCAGAAAGCGCGCGCGACGCGGATCGATGCCGACGCTTTCGAATACGCCGAGGTCCCACGGTTCGTGCGTGTGCTCGGTCACGACGAGCTTCACCGTGCCCGTGTCGAGCACCGCCGCGCGCCCCATATGCGCGCGCTGGCCGGTGTAGGTCGGGCCGGTGATCACGTATTCGCCGTCGGTCAACGCGCGCACGACGCCGGTCATCGCGACCGGCGCACGCGGCGCGCCTGCGCCGCTCTCGACCTTGTTGCCGATCGTGATGGTGACCGTGCTGCCGACGCCCGCGGCCATCAGCGCGGCCACCGCCTGCGGATCGCACAACGGCCCGGTGACGATGCCGTCGAGTTGCCGTGCAAGCGCTTCTTCGAGCAGGTCCATCGTGTCGCACGTACCGCCCGACATGCAGTTGTCGCCATGATCGAGCAGCAGCACCGGCTTGTCGGCGTCTTTCGCGAGCGCGGCGGCTTCTGCAACCGATTCCGCGAGCGGTGCGCTGCGGTAGACGAAATCCTCGCGCTCGTTCCAGATCTGCCGCGCGATGCGCTCGGCGACCGCTTCCGCTTGCGCGTGATCTCCGTTGCCGACCACCACGACGCTGATGCAGGGCGCCTCGATATCGGCGAGCGAAAAGCCCGACAGCACCGAGACCGCGAGCATGCCGTCCGCTTCGGCGGCGCGGGCGGCATCGACCGCACGCTTCATCGCGCCTTCGGCCGTCGAGCTGCGCAGCGTATGCGTGAGCAGCGGCGGCTGACGCCACGCGATCACCGGCTTCACGTCGCCATGCATCGACGCGAACAGCAAACGCGCGGCGTGCGCGCCGGTCTCGTACATATCGACGTGCGGATAAGTCTTGAAGCTGACGATCACATCCGCGTTGTCGATCATCTTCTGCGTGACGTTGCCGTGCAGATCGAGTGCGACGGCGATCGGCGCATTCGGCAATGCGGCGCGCACGCGTTCGAGCAGATCGCCTTCGCCGTCGTTCGAATTTTCCGCGACCATCGCGCCGTGCAGATCGAGCATCACAGCGTCGCATCCGTTTGTGGCTGCAACGATTGCATCGCAGATCGCGTCGTAGGCCGCAGCGTCGACGGGTCCGCTCGGGTTCGCCGCTGCCGACACGGGCGTCACGATATGCGCGCCCTCGCGCGCGGCGGCGTCGATGAACGCGGCCATCGCGGTCTGCATGCCCTTGTTGTCGTTGAACGCGTCGTCGCCGAAACTCGGGCCGAGCTTCCCGCCGTTCAGACCGAAAGCGGACAACGGCGTGGCCACCGGCGAGAACGTGTTGGTCTCGTGATTCATCCGCGCGATGAGAATTTTCATATGCACGAGCCCTCCGGCACCGGCGCGCTCGGCACGGTTTGCGCCGCCTTCAGCATCGCGTGCAGCAATACGTTGCAGCCGGCTTCGAGATGATCCGCGCGTGCGTCCTCGATCTCGTTGTGGCTGATGCCGTCCTTGCACGGAACGAAGATCATCGCGGCCGGCGCGACGCGCGCGAGATAGACAGCGTCGTGGCCCGCGCCGCTGATGACGTCCATCGACGAAAAGCCGAGCATGTCGGCGCCTTCTTTCACCGCTGCCACCAGGTTTGCGGCGAACGGTTGCGGCGGGAAGTACACGACCGGCTCGATAGTCACGTCGATGCCCGCTTGCTCGCCCGCGGCCTTGCATGCTTCACGCAGTGCGCTGTCCATTGCGGTGAGCGTGGCGTCGTCGGCGGCGCGCAGGTCGACCGTCAGCTTCACGCGGCCAGGAATCACGTTGCGCGAGTTCGGATGCACGTCGACCCAGCCGACCGTGCCCCGGCCATGCGGCGCATGATCCAGCGCGATGCGGTTCACCGCGTGGATCAGATCGGCGGCGACGAGCAATGCATCGCGGCGCAACGCCATCGGCGTGGGTCCCGCATGCGCTTCCATGCCCTGCACGGTCACGTCGTACCAGCGCTGGCCGAGTGCGCCCTGCACGATGCCGATGGTCTTGTCATGCGCCTCGAGCACAGGACCCTGCTCGATGTGCGCTTCGAAATACGCTGCAACGGTATGCGGTTTCGTGTTTTCGCCGACGTAGCCGATGGCCGCCAACGCGTCGCGCACGGAAATGCCCTCGCGGTCGCGCTGATCGAGCGCATGCTCGAGCGTGAACGCGCCGGCGAAGACGCCCGAGCCCATCATCACCGGAACGAAGCGCGAGCCTTCCTCGTTGGTCCACACGGCGACTTCGAGCGGCGCGAGTGTCGTGACGTTTGCATCGGCCAGTGTGCGCAGCACTTCGAGGCCGGCGAGCACCCCGTAGTTGCCGTCGAATTTGCCGCCGGTCGGTTGCGTGTCGATGTGGCTACCCGTCGTGACGGGCGGCAGGTCGTCGCGCAAACCCGCGCGGCGCGCAAAGATATTGCCGATCGCGTCGACGCGCACGGTGCAGCCGATTTCCTTCGCCCACGCGACGAACCGGTCACGCGCGATGCGATCGAGTTCGGTGAGCGCGAGCCGGCAAACGCCGCCCTTCTCCGTCGCGCCGATCTGCGCGAGTTGCATGAGGCTGTTCCAAAGCCGTTCGCCGTCGACGCGCAGACGAGCAAGCGCGTCGCCGCGTTGTGAGTCATGAACTTGCATCAATGCTTCCTCATAGTGAAGTCGGGCGTAGCTTCAAACGACGCCGACGCCGAGATAGCGATCCTTGATCGAATCGTCGGCAGCGAACGATGCGTTATCGCCCGAATAAACGATCACACCTTGCTCGATGATGTAGTGGCGATCCGCGAGTTGCGTGCAGACCTCGAGGTTTTGTTCGACGAGCAGAATCGCGACGCCCGCCTCGCGAATCAGCTTGAGCTGCGCGACGATTTCTTCGACGATGACGGGCGCCAGACCTTCGACAGGTTCGTCCAGCATCAGAAGACGCGGGTGGTTCATCAGCGCGCGGCCGATGGCGAGCATCTGCTGTTCGCCGCCCGACAACTGTCCGCCGCCATTCGTGCGCCGCTCCTTGAGCCGCGGAAAAATCCGGTAGATGTCGTCGAGTTGCCACGGCGAATCTTTGCGCGCGCCGAGCCGCAAGTTTTCCTCGACGGTGAGCAAACGAAAAATGCCGCGATGTTCGGGCACGAAGCACACGCCGCGCGACGCGATCTTGTGCGGCTGCAGGCCGCTTATCGTCGTGCCGTTGAATGCGACGCGCCCGTTCTTCGGCGCGACGATGCCGGCAATCGCCTTTAATGTGGTGGACTTGCCCGCGCCGTTGCGGCCCAGCAGTGTGACGGTCTCGCCTTCGCCGATCTGCAAGGAAACGCCTTGCAGTATGTGACTTTTGCCGTAGAAGCCGTGAATGTCCTGCACGTCGAGAATCATGCGCGGCCTCCGGTGATCATGTTGCCGAGATACGCGCTGCGCACGCGCTCGTCGCCGCGAATTTCGTCGGGGCGTCCTTCCACTAGGACGCGTCCTTGCTGCATCACGGTGATGGTGTCGGAGATGTCCATCACGATGCCCATGTTGTGCTCGATCAGCACGACGGTGTAGTCGTCGCGCAGGCCGCGAATCAGTTGCTTCATATCGTCGAGATCGTCGATGCCCATGCCGGACGTCGGCTCGTCGAGAAAGATCGCCTTCGGTCGAGCGGCGAGCGCCATGCCGACTTCGAGCCGCCGCTGCTGACCATGCGACAGCGCGCCCGCCGGTATTTGGCTGAAGCGCTGCAACGCGAGACGTTCGAGCACACTGTCGACGGTATCGGTGTGCGCCAGCGCGCCGCGCGGCGGCGTCCATGCATTGAGCGCGCGCACGGCATCGACGCCTTGTGCGGCAAGCCGCAGATTTTCGCGCACGCTCAGATTGGCGAACAGGCTCGTCACCTGAAACGATCTCGCGACGCCGCGGCGCACGCGTTTGTGATCGGGCTCGTGCGTCACGTCGTGGCCGTCGAACACGATCTTGCCTGCGGTGATCGGCAACGTGCCGGTAAGTACATGAAAAAGCGTGGTCTTGCCCGCACCGTTTGGGCCGATCACCGAATGCACGGTGCGCGGCATGATGCGCAGGTTGACCTCGGAGAGCGCCGTGAATTTGCCGTAGCGCTTCATCACGCCGCTTGCGTTGAGAATGGGCTCGGTCATGTGCGCTCCGTTGCGGTGTCGTCGCTGCTACCCGTTGCGGGAACGGTCTGGGCGTCGTCTTGCGGATGACGGCGCAGCGCTTGCCAGATTCGCTCGCCAAGACCCCACAGACCGCGCTGCATGTAAAGGCTCACCGCCATCAGTACGATGCCGAGCAGCAGCAGCCAGCGCGGCCACAACGTGGAAAGCCAGTCGGCGAACAGCACATAGAACGCGGCGCCCAGCACCGACGCAAACAGATTGCCGGTGCCGCCGATCACCGTCATCACGAGGATCATTTCGCTCGTGTGGTAATCGATGTTGGATAGCGGCGCGATGCCCGTCATCAACGCATGCAATGCGCCGGCGAGCCCCGTCACCGCGCCCGAGATCACGAACGCCATGAGCTTGAACCGCTTGACGTCGTAGCCGACCGCGGCGGCGCGCGCTTCGTTGTCGCGAATCGCGAGCAACGTGCGGCCGAATACGGAGTGCGAGACGCGCATCAGCAGCCAGAACACGATGAGAAACAGCACGGCGACGAATCCGTAGTACTGCCACGGAGACGTCAACGCGATCAGTTCGTGGCCGAACAACCTGAGCGCGGGCCGCGGAATATCGAGCAGGCCGTTATCGCCGCCGGTCAGGTCGGGCGTCGTGTATGCGAGAAAGTAGAACAGTTGTCCGAACGCGAGCGTCAGCATCACGAAGTAGGTGCCGCGCTGTCTGATCGAAAACCATCCGACGAGTGCAGCCGCTGCCGCGCCAACCACGAGCGCCGCAAGCAGCGCAACGGGCACCGGCAATGCGGCTTTGGTCAGCACGAGCCCCGCGCTATAGCTGCCGAGTCCGAAGAAGATGCCTTGCCCGAACGACAACAGCCCCGTGTGGCCAAGGAGAAGATTGCAGCCCAACGCGGCAAGGGCGAAGACGAGGACCTCGGTGGCGAGCGAGCCGGAGCGCAGCGTCAACGGCAGAATGCATACGACCAGCAACGAGAGCAAAAGAAAACGGTAGCGATGCAGCGTGTGGCCCAACGCGCGCCCGCCGGATGCCTGCGGCGCCGCCTTCGCGACGCCGGATTTGGAAGTGTCGATCACGCGGCTCTCCCCAGTAGGCCATTCGGCCGCAACAGAAGAACGGCGGCCATCGCGACGTAGATCATCAGGCGCGCGCCCTCGGGCCACAGCGTGCTCATCACGCTTTGCACGATGCCGACCAGCAGGCCGCCCACCAGCGCGCCGAGAAAGTTGCCCATGCCGCCCACCACGACGACGACGAACGCGACGCCGAGCGCCTCGATGCCCATGAAGGGATCGACGCCGCGAATCGGCGCGGCGAGCACGCCGGCGAGCGCAGCCGTTGCAGCGCCGAGCGCGAACACGAGGCTGAATACACGCAACACGTTGATGCCGAGCAGCGACACCATTTCCGTCGATTCACTTCCCGCACGCACCGCGCTGCCAAGACGCGTGCCCTCCAGCACCCACCACAGTAACGCGGCGAGCACGGCCGTGAAGCCGATCACGAACAGCCGATACTTCGGATACACAAAGCTGCCCCAGATGACCACGCCGTTCAGCATGTCAGGAACCGGCACGTTATCGCCGAGCGGTCCCCACACGAGGATCGCGCACTCCTGCACGACGAGCGCGAGGCCGACCGTCACGAGAATGTGGAACTCGTGCTGCTGTGCGTAGACGTGCCGCAAGATCAGCTTTTCGACGACCCATGCCAATGCGCCGACTGCTATCGGGACGACGACGAGCGCTGTCCAGAAGTTCAGCGACCACTGCATCGCCTGATAGCAGAAATACGCGCCGAGCAGATAAAAGGCTCCGTGCGCGAAGTTCACGAAGCGCAGCAGGCCGAACACAATCGACAAACCCGACCGCGAGCAGGAAGTACAGCATCCCGACTCCGATACCGTTGACGATCTGCAGAAGATAAACGTTCATGGCGACTGTCTGGTGATTGAGCGCAACGTCGCTGCATTCATGGATGCCGGCACGACGTGGCCGGCGCTGCTCGGCGCGGCGTTGCGCGTCAGGTCAGTTTGCAACCGGTCTTGTCGAGCGGCAGGAACGATTGACCGGAGCTCACGATATCCGCGTAGTCGTCGGCGTTTTTCATCTTGTTCTTCGCCTTGCCCTTCAGCAGATAGTAGTTCTTCAGCACCTGATGATCGCCCTTGCGGACTTCTTCCGGACCTGTCAAACCATCGTATTTCATGCCTTCGAGCGCCGCAGCCACTTTCTTCGGATCGACATTGCCGGCCTTGACGATGCCATCCAGCAGAATCTTCGTGCAGACGTACGAGCCCGCGAGGCTGTAGTTGGGATTCGTCTTGAACGCCGCTTGCGTGCGTTTGACGAGATCGCGGTTCAGCGGCGAATCGATACCATGCCAGTACTGCGCGCCGAAATACACGCCGTCGCACAGATCCGCACCGAGCGACTCGAATTGCTCGAGACCGGAAGCCCACGCGAGCAGAATCGTGCAGTTGTTCTTCATGCCGAAGCTCACGGCCTGGCGCAGCGTGTCCGACGATTGCGAGCCGAAGTTGAGGATCAGCAGCACGTCGGGCTTCGCGGCAACCGCGTTCGTCAGATAGCCGCTGAACTCTTTTTCATTCAGCGAGTGATAACTGTTGCCCACATGCTCGATGCCCTTCTCCTTGAACACCGCTTTCGCCGCGGACAGAAGACCGTCGCCGAACACGTATTGCGGCGTGATGGTGTACCACCGCTTGGCCTTCGGCAGCATCTGGATCAGTGGGCGCACCGTCTGTTCGATCGCGCCATACGTGGGCACGGACCAGCGGAAAGTTGCGTCGTTGCAGTCCTTTCCTGTGATTTCGTCGGCACCTGCCGTCGTGATGAAAACGCCGCCGGCTTTCTGCACTTCCTTGCCCATCGCCAATGCTTCGGACGACAAAATACCTCCGGCAAAGAAGCGCGCGTTCTTCTGCTGGGCGATTTCCTGCACGCGGCGAACCGCCGTTGCCGGCTTGCCTTCGGTGTCGAGCACCGAATAAGCGAGCGGTTCGCCAAGCACCTTGCCGTATTGTTCGATGGCGAGCTTCATGCCGAGGTCGGCGTACTTGCCGTTGGCCGCGAACGCGCCGGACATCGGCACGGGACACGCGAATTGCACGCTGCCCGCCTGCGCAAAAGCACTGCGCGCGACGAGCGAACCCAGCGTCCCCGGAACGGCCGACAGCGCGGCCAGCTTCAATATATTTCGGCGATTCAAATCACGCTCCTTGGAGAGACACGCAGTGAACGACTACGAAAAGTGGCTGGCCGCGGTGTAGTCTTTGGTCTTAGTGCCGCGGTTCGTGCTATTTATCATGATAAATAGGATTGACTTGATCGTAGGTACAATAAATTCCAGTGTCAATAAGGCAAAATTCCTGGCGGCGACGCGGCGGCTTGTACTTGCGCCTCCGGTTGACGTCCGCGAAACACCGACGGTGCAGCACACAAAATTGGAGTACGAAACATGGCCATTGACCGAGCCAAGGCTGGCGCCGCGATCGAGATCAAGCAGCAAAAGCGCGGCGATCTGGTCGCGGAGGAAATCAAGCGGTTGATCACGGAGAAGGATCTCAAGCCGGGCGATCGGCTGCCGCGCGAGGTCGAGTTGCAGCAGCTGTTTTCGGTGAGCAAGAGCACGATTCGCGAGGCGCTGAAGTCGCTGGAGGTGCAAGGGCTTATCAAGGTGACGACCGGACCGAGCGGCGGCGGGATGGTCGTTGAAGTGCCGCTCGACCGGACGTTGCAGCTTCTGCAGAACTATCTGTTCTTTAAGGACGTGTCCATCGACGACATTTACACCGTGCGCAAGCTACTTGAGCCCGAGCTCGCGGCGGGCGCGGTGCCGCATCTGACGGAGCAGGACTTCGAGGCGCTCGAGGCGAGCATCGCATGTTGCGATCGGCCGGCTTCCGCGCACGGCGGCCAGGACATCGTGCGTCAGCGCCAGGAGGACGTGAATTTTCACGACATTCTTGCGGCCGCGAATCCGAATCCTTTTTTGCGCTTCAGTTGCGAGCTCATCAACGAAATGATCCGGCAACTGATCGAGTTCCGTAACGATACGCCGCAGGCGGAACACGAGCGATTCGGACAGGCGAACGTCAAGATTCATAAGGCGATCACCAAGGCGGCACGCGAGCGTGACGTCGAGAAAGTGCGCGAGTTGATGACGGTGCATATGACCGAGGCGCCGCGATACGTCAAGCGGATGAAAGGGAAGCTGCGGGGGCGATTGATTCTCGACTCGGAGATCCGTCGGCGGGTGCGGGCGCGAAGTGTTAGTCCTGCGGGGTTGGGCGAGGAAGATTCGGCGGGCAGTGGGGAATGATGCGGTTTCGGCTTACGGTGGGCGGGATTACTCGCGGAGGATAGGTCTCGACGGCCTGGCAGCGGCAGGTTGCTTGATGGTTTGTGGCGTCTGACAGGGGCTTCTTGATGCGCCGCGGCGCGGTGGTTTTTTCGGCCTGGGCGGCGGGAAGGCTCAATCTTTTATCGCGCGCGCCGTTATTGCATCTGCACAGGCAAAATCTTGAACCTTCATGGCACAACCTATTCCGTTTTCCCGACACACCGGCGCCGCGCGCGCCCGGCATGCCAAGGCAATGCTGTTGCCCATCGCCCGGCAAATCGCAGATGACCTCGCGCTGCGCGTGCATCTTGCGCTCGACGCGTTGCGACGGGGCGACGGCGGAGTGAACGATGCGCAAACGCTCACGCAGGCCATGCTATTGACCGGGTTCCTGGCCGAAGCCGGCTACGGGTCGACGACCGGCGAGCAACTAGGCGCAGCCGAGCGCGAGATAGCCAAGGTGTTCGATACCGGACGAGATACCGGAAGATGGGCGATAGACGAGGGTGGATTCGCGCTTTTCGCCGACATTGCCACCCACTACGATCGGCAATTGCACGGCGCACCGCTATGGGCAGTCACCGATGCGAGCGAACGGCTGGACCGCTTTACTGCCGGGCTGCCGTATCAGCTTCCGATGCGCAAGAGGGCCTGACGGCCTGAGGTTGATTGGAAATTGACCGGGTGTGGGGGCGCGATGCGCGCGGGCGGGTCTTTCTGAAATGGCTGCGGATCGGCTGCCGGTGTCCTGTTCTGGACGCCTGCGTTTGGCGCAGCGTTTGCGAGCTTGCCGGTTGCGAGGTTGCGTCCTTTGCAGCCGTGTAAACGCAGAAACCCCACCTTTTCGGGGTGGGGTTTCTGACACTGCTGGGGAGCCTGACGATTACCTACTTTCACACGGGTAATCCGCACTATCATCGGCGTGGAGTCGTTTCACGGTCCTGTTCGGGATGGGAAGGGGTGGGACCGACTCGCTATGGTCATCAGGCATGACTTGTTGTCGTGCTGGGTTTTGGGCCAACACAACCAATCCGGAAGAAGTAGTTTCTGGTGATGCTCACCAGGGTAAAGCTGTTTGGGCTGTGTTGTTCGAGGCACAACATCGATCACTCAACCGTGCGTCCTGTTCTCCCTGGCGGGGAGTTCCAGCGCATCCCCTTCGGGGATCGGACCAGTGTAAGCGCTAAAGCGCCAACGCTGGTCGAGACACACCTGTTATAGGATCAAGCCTTACGGGCAATTAGTATCAGTTAGCTGAACGCATTACTGCGCTTACACACCTGACCTATCAACGTCCTGGTCTTGAACGACCCTTCAAGGGGCTCGAAGCCCCGGGGATATCTCATCTTAAGGCGAGTTTCCCGCTTAGATGCTTTCAGCGGTTATCTCTTCCGAACATAGCTACCCGGCGATGCCACTGGCGTGACAACCGGTACACCAGAGGTTCGTCCACTCCGGTCCTCTCGTACTAGGAGCAGCCCCCTTCAAATATCCAGCGCCCACGGCAGATAGGGACCAAACTGTCTCACGACGTTTTAAACCCAGCTCACGTACCTCTTTAAATGGCGAACAGCCATACCCTTGGGACCGGCTACAGCCCCAGGATGAGATGAGCCGACATCGAGGTGCCAAACACCGCCGTCGATATGAACTCTTGGGCGGTATCAGCCTGTTATCCCCAGAGTACCTTTTATCCGTTGAGCGATGGCCCTTCCATACAGAACCACCGGATCACTATGACCTGCTTTCGCACCTGCTCGACTTGTCGGTCTCGCAGTTAAGCACGCTTATGCCATTGCACTATCAGCACGATTTCCGACCGTACCTAGCGTACCTTCGTACTCCTCCGTTACACTTTGGGAGGAGACCGCCCCAGTCAAACTGCCTACCATGCACTGTCCCCGATCCGGATTCACGGACCAGGGTTAGAACCTCAAACAGATCAGGGTGGTATTTCAAGGATGGCTCCACGCAAACTGGCGTTCACGCTTCACAGCCTCCCACCTATCCTACACAGACCGGTTCAAAGTCCAATGCAAAGCTACAGTAAAGGTTCATGGGGTCTTTCCGTCTAGCCGCGGGGAGATTGCATCATCACAAACACTTCAACTTCGCTGAGTCTCGGGAGGAGACAGTGTGGCCATCGTTACGCCATTCGTGCAGGTCGGAACTTACCCGACAAGGAATTTCGCTACCTTAGGACCGTTATAGTTACGGCCGCCGTTTACCGGGACTTCAATCAGGAGCTTGCACCCCATCATTTAATCTTCCGGCACCGGGCAGGCGTCACACCCTATACGTCCACTTTCGTGTTTGCAGAGTGCTGTGTTTTTATTAAACAGTCGCAGCCACCAGTTTATTGCAACCCCTTCACCCTTCTGGCGCAGGCCAGTCAGGCTACAGGGGCGTACCTTATCCCGAAGTTACGGTACCAATTTGCCGAGTTCCTTCTCCCGAGTTCTCTCAAGCGCCTTAGAATACTCATCTCGCCCACCTGTGTCGGTTTGCGGTACGGTCACTGTTGAACTGAAGCTTAGAGGCTTTTCCTGGAACCACTTCCGATTGCTTCGTCGCCTAAACGACTGGCCTCGCACCCTTGAATTCCGCGCCCGGATTTGCCAAAGCGCCTTCTCCAATGCAAGGACCGGGACTTCCAACACCCGGACAACCTTCCGCGATCCGTCCCCCCATCGCATTCAACACTGGTGCAGGAATATTAACCTGCTTCCCATCAGCTACGCATTTCTGCCTCGCCTTAGGGGCCGACTCACCCTACGCCGATGAACGTTGCGTAGGAAACCTTGGGCTTACGGCGAGGGGGCCTTTCACCCCCTTTATCGCTACTCATGTCAGCATTCGCACTTCCGATACCTCCAGCACACTTTCCAGTGCACCTTCGCAGGCTTACGGAACGCTCTCCTACCATGCACATAAATGTGCATCCGCAGCTTCGGTATATGGCTTAGCCCCGTTACATCTTCCGCGCAGGACGACTCGATCAGTGAGCTATTACGCTTTCTTTAAAGGATGGCTGCTTCTAAGCCAACCTCCTGACTGTTTTAGCCTTCCCACTTCGTTTCCCACTTAGCCATATTTGGGGACCTTAGCTGGCGGTCTGGGTTGTTTCCCTCTTGACACCGGACGTTAGCACCCGATGTCTGTCTCCCGTGATTGCACTCTTCGGTATTCGGAGTTTGCTATGGCGTAGTAATCCGCAATGGACCCCACAACCATGACAGTGCTCTACCCCCGAAGGTGATACACGAGGCACTACCTAAATAGTTTTCGGAGAGAACCAGCTATTTCCAGGTTTGTTTAGCCTTTCACCCCTATCCACAGCTCATCCCCTAACTTTTCAACGTTAGTGGGTTCGGACCTCCAGTACGTGTTACCGCACCTTCATCCTGGCCATGGATAGATCACCTGGTTTCGGGTCTACACCCAGCGACTGAACGCCCTGTTCGGACTCGCTTTCGCTACGCCTGCCCTAATCGGTTAAGCTTGCCACTGAATGTAAGTCGCTGACCCATTATACAAAAGGTACGCCGTCACCCTCTTTCAAAGGCTCCGACTGTTTGTATGCATGCGGTTTCAGGATCTGTTTCACTCCCCTCCCGGGGTTCTTTTCGCCTTTCCCTCACGGTACTGGTTCACTATCGGTCGATCACGAGTATTTAGCCTTGGAGGATGGTCCCCCCATCTTCAGACAGGATTTCACGTGTCCCGCCCTACTTGTCGTACACCTAGTTCTTCCTCGCTGTTTTCGTCTACAGGGCTATCACCTGCTATGGCGGCACTTTCCAGAGCCTTCGACTAACAATGAAGATAAAGAGTACAGGCTGGTCCCATTTCGCTCGCCACTACTCTGGGAATCTCGGTTGATTTCTTTTCCTGCGGTTACTTAGATGTTTCAGTTCACCGCGTTCGCTTCACATGGCCTATGTATTCAGCCACGGATACCTCAAAAGAGGTGGGTTTCCCCATTCGGACATCTACGGATCAAAGCTCGTTTGCCAGCTCCCCGTAGCTTTTCGCAGGCTACCGCGTCCTTCATCGCCTGTGATCGCCAAGGCATCCACCACATGCACTTGTTCGCTTGACCCTATAACGGGTGTGTCTTCTCGGCCAGTGTTAGTGCTTTAGCACTTACTCTGGCCCGATCCCCGAAGGGGACCAGCGATCCGATCACTCGCTACAGGTTGAGTATTCGTGTTGCGCCGTATTCCAAGAGCAATCTTTCGATTACCTTTAAAATACATCGATACAATCACAACCCTGATTCACCTACTCGCACACCCATCTCTAAGTATGCTTTCGTGAATCTCTTTACTACTTCTTCCTGATTGTTAAAGAACGACAGCCGATACAAAGCTCTGCTTCATACCACTTGCTGACTGGCTCAATCGCCAATGCACAACGCTCTGCCTGTTTCACAGAACGCTACGCATTGAGGATTGGTGGAGGATGACGGGATCGAACCGACGACCCCCTGCTTGCAAAGCAGGTGCTCTCCCAGCTGAGCTAATCCCCCGGTCATACAGAGATCGCAGGAGTCACAGCCGACCAGCTCACCAGACATGACAGTGGTGGGTCTGGATGGATTCGAACCATCGACCCCCGCCTTATCAAGACGGTGCTCTAACCGACTGAGCTACAGACCCCTGAGTCTGTCTGCGTTTCTTCACTACAGCCGATAAGCGTGAGCGCTCAACGTTTGACACGTTCAGCTCTGGAAAGGAGGTGATCCAGCCGCACCTTCCGATACGGCTACCTTGTTACGACTTCACCCCAGTCATGAATCCTACCGTGGTGACCGTCCTCCTTGCGGTTAGACTAGCCACTTCTGGTAAAACCCACTCCCATGGTGTGACGGGCGGTGTGTACAAGACCCGGGAACGTATTCACCGCGGCATGCTGATCCGCGATTACTAGCGATTCCAGCTTCACGCACTCGAGTTGCAGAGTGCGATCCGGACTACGATCGGTTTTCTGGGATTGGCTCCACCTCGCGGCTTGGCGACCCTCTGTTCCGACCATTGTATGACGTGTGAAGCCCTACCCATAAGGGCCATGAGGACTTGACGTCATCCCCACCTTCCTCCGGTTTGTCACCGGCAGTCTCCCTGGAGTGCTCTTGCGTAGCAACTAGGGACAAGGGTTGCGCTCGTTGCGGGACTTAACCCAACATCTCACGACACGAGCTGACGACAGCCATGCAGCACCTGTGTTACGGCTCCCTTTCGGGCACATCCACCTCTCAGCGGACTTCCGTACATGTCAAGGGTAGGTAAGGTTTTTCGCGTTGCATCGAATTAATCCACATCATCCACCGCTTGTGCGGGTCCCCGTCAATTCCTTTGAGTTTTAATCTTGCGACCGTACTCCCCAGGCGGTCAACTTCACGCGTTAGCTACGTTACCAAGCCAATGAAGGCCCGACAACCAGTTGACATCGTTTAGGGCGTGGACTACCAGGGTATCTAATCCTGTTTGCTCCCCACGCTTTCGTGCATGAGCGTCAGTATTGGCCCAGGGGGCTGCCTTCGCCATCGGTATTCCTCCACATCTCTACGCATTTCACTGCTACACGTGGAATTCTACCCCCCTCTGCCATACTCTAGCCCGCCAGTCACAAATGCAGTTCCCAGGTTAAGCCCGGGGATTTCACATCTGTCTTAGCGAACCGCCTGCGCACGCTTTACGCCCAGTAATTCCGATTAACGCTTGCACCCTACGTATTACCGCGGCTGCTGGCACGTAGTTAGCCGGTGCTTATTCTTCCGGTACCGTCATCCCGCCCGGATATTAGCCAGGCGGTTTTCTTTCCGGACAAAAGTGCTTTACAACCCGAAGGCCTTCTTCACACACGCGGCATTGCTGGATCAGGCTTGCGCCCATTGTCCAAAATTCCCCACTGCTGCCTCCCGTAGGAGTCTGGGCCGTGTCTCAGTCCCAGTGTGGCTGGTCGTCCTCTCAGACCAGCTACAGATCGTCGCCTTGGTAGGCCTTTACCCCACCAACTAGCTAATCTGCCATCGGCCGCCCCTGTAGCGCGAGGTCCCGAAGGATCCCCCGCTTTCCTCCGCAGAGCGTATGCGGTATTAATCCGGCTTTCGCCGGGCTATCCCCCACTACAGGACACGTTCCGATGTATTACTCACCCGTTCGCCACTCGCCACCAGGATTGCTCCCGTGCTGCCGTTCGACTTGCATGTGTAAGGCATGCCGCCAGCGTTCAATCTGAGCCAGGATCAAACTCTTCAGTTCAAACCTGTTACTGTTTTCGGGCTCTTTCGAACCCGGTCGCTCACTCAACGTACTGACGAAGTGTTCAACCATCTCTCGATGACCAAACCTTCCTTTCATTACTGTGTGAGACTTGATACTTTCGCTTTTCGCCCGGCTCCGGAGAAAACCCCGCAACCCGGCGCGCGTCGCGCATCAAGCGCCCACACTTATCGGCTGTTAGTTTTTAAAGATCGGTTCGCACACTTCACAGCGCCCATTTCAACCACCCGGCACTGCTTCGTTCTGCGTCGCTGCATCAGCAGCAGAGAAGCGAGATTATGAAGATCGAGTGACAAGCCGTCAACCCCCTCCTCGAATTTTCTTTTGCATGCGCGCACGACGCTCGTCACGTTCGCGCGCTACATATATAGATAAGCTTCCACATAGGACGACGAGGACCACCAGGACAACGCACTCGTGTGAACACGCGCAAGTTGGTCTATAGTTACAGGTCTGCCATTCGTCGGTCGCGCACAGTATGAAGACCGGCAACAACATGCGACGAATTGCTGCGCACAATGCGCGCGGAGGCGCAAGCTCGTATATAATGCGAGCCGCGCGAATTTCGCACATTCTATCGGCCCGCTCCAAGCGGGCTCATCTTTTTTGCTCCCCAGAGCACACAGCCTTATAACCGCGTTGAGTCACTCAGGTGATGTTGAGCCATGCTCGAAACGCCTGACGGTCGCGTCTTGCGTCTCATAGCGAAGCCTCTCGAGGAGAATACGTGAACCCTTTTGATCGCGAAGATTCGCAACACGAAACCGCAGCCTACACAAAGGCTCCGTCGGGCCGTACGCCCAAGGGCAAGGGTGCGGGCAAAGCGATCCCCGTGGCGGCCGAACTGCCGCCGCAGCAAGCCGAAGAGCGTCAGCGCCAGATGCGTGCGCTGATCCAGTTGGGCAAGGAGCAAGGCTACCTGACCCATGCCCAGATCAACGACCACCTGCCCGATAACTTCGCGCAGACGGCGGCGATCGACAGCATCGTCAGCGCGTTCAACGACATGGGCGTGCAGGTCTACGAGCAGGCCCCGGACGCCGAAACGCTGCTGCTGAACTCGAACGCCCCCGCTGTCGTCTCCGACGATCAGGCGGACGAAGAAACCGAAGTTGCGTTGTCCACGGTCGACTCCGAGTTCGGCCGCACGACCGACCCGGTGCGCATGTACATGCGCGAAATGGGCGCAACCGAGCTACTGACGCGCGCGGGCGAAATCGCGATCGCGAAGCGCATCGAAGACGGCCTGCACGAAATGGTGCAGGCAATCGCCGCATGCCCGCTCGCAATCTCCGCGATTCTGGCCAGCGCCCAGCAAGTCGCGGACGGCGAGTTGCGCATCGACGAACTCGTTGACGGCCTGAACGAAGACAACGTCCCTGCGGAAGAAGAAACCGCCAGCGCGGACGCCGCAGCCGACGTCGACGCGGATGCCGACGAAGACGACGACAGCGATAGCGACGACGACGTCGGCCCGGCCGACTCGTCGGCGGCAGACGAAGCACGCCTGAAGCAGCTCACGAGCGACTGCCTCGAAATCTTCGCGCAAGTCGGCATTCTGTACGACCAGATGAACGCGTCGCACACGCGCGGCGACGTCAGCTCGAAGGCGTACCAGAAGGCGCGTGAAGAGATCCAGCAGCATCTCGCGAAGATCCGCTTCACGGCGCGCACCATCGACCGTCTGTGCGGCGACGTGCAGCATCAGGTCGCGCAGGTGCGTGCAATCGAGCGCAACATTCTGCAGATCGTCGTCACGAAGAGCGGCATGCCACGCGAGAAGTTCATCGAATCGTTCTCGGGTCATGAAGCCGACCTCGGCTGGACCGAGCGTGCGGCGCGCGGCAACACGCCGTACGGCGCGGCGCTCGAGCGCCATCTGCCGGCAATTCAGTCGGAACAGCAAAAGCTGATCGACATCGAAGCCACCGTTTCGCTGCCGCTCAAGCATCTGAAAGAGATCAACCGCCAGATGGTCGCGGCTGAATCGAAGATGCGCAAGGCGAAGAGCGAGATGATCGAGGCGAATCTGCGTCTCGTCATTTCCATCGCGAAGAAGTACGTCAATCGCGGCATGCTGTTCCTCGATCTGATCCAGGAAGGCAACATCGGCTTGATGAAAGCGGTGGACAAGTTCGAATATCGTCGCGGCTGGAAGTTCTCGACGTACGCAACGTGGTGGGTCCGTCAGGCCGTGACGCGTTCGCTCGCGGACCAGGCGCGCACCATCCGCGTGCCGGTGCATATGATCGAGACGATCAACAAGCTCAACCGCATTTCGCGCGAGATTCTGCAGCAGACGGGTCAGGAAGCGCATCCGTCGGTGCTGGCCGAGCGCATGGATCTGTCGGAAGAGAAGGTGCGCGGCATTCTGAAGATCGCCAAGCAGCCGGTGTCGATGGAAACGCCTGTTGGCGACGACGGCGATGCCACGCTCGGCGACATGATCGAAGACTCGGCGGCTTCGTCGCCGGCGGATGCGGCGATGCAAGCCGACTTGCGCGCCGCCATCGACGACGCGCTCGACTCGTTGTCGCCGCGCGAAGCGAAGGTGCTGCGTATGCGCTACGGCATCAACACGAAGTCGGATCACACGCTGGAAGAAGTCGGCAAGCAGTTCGACGTCACGCGTGAGCGCATTCGCCAGATCGAGAGCAAGGCCATGCGCAAGCTCATGCATCCGAGCCGTGCCGATCGACTGAAGTCGTTCCTCGACCGCTAAGCAACAACCTCCGCATCACATCGCGCTTGCCGTGCACATCGCACGGCAAGCGCGCCCCGCCTCAAATCCTCAAGTCCTCAAGCAGCAGTTCGTCCGTTCAGCCGGACACGCTCGCGAACAGTCAAATAAGCAGCGAAATGATGCCGCCAAGGGTGATGCCCGCCGCGAGCCAACGTCCCGCTGTGTAAAAAGCATTGCGCTCTTCGTGCGGCTGATCCGGCCGTTCGAGTCCGAGCGTGCCATACGCAAACGACTTCACCGCCGACGAGTCCGAACCCGAAGCGCCTTCGCTTGCCGCATCAGGCGCAAGAGCCGCCGCAGCGGCGCCTTCGCTTGAGATATGCACAGCCGCGTCCTGCTCAGACGTGTTCGAGTTAGAGGAGCGCGACGCAGCGTCATCGCCCGAGCCGGCAGACGATAACGAAGCATTCTTCGCTGCACGAGCAGTGGCTTGTGATGTCGACGGCAATGCGCTGTCGATTTGCATTGCAACCTCCGTTCGTTTCTTCAAGGCTTGCGGCGCAGAGCCGCTTACAAGCTGTATCGACCGTGACCGGCTGAAACTTGAAGCCCTGTAAGGGAGGGTAAGTGCAAGCGCCCAACACCACTATCATTGTTGTCCACAGAAACTGGGAACAAGCCTGTGGATATCCTGCGCAAGACTCGCTCAAGTGTCTGAGCGCGCACAGTTTTCATCGCGTGCACGTGCTGCGGCTCGATCGTACGCAAGCGAACAAACACCCACCGCTCAAGGCATCACAAACGTCTTAACAAGCGTCAGTTCGCCGGCTTTGCGCATCGGCACGCGGATCGTCTCGCTCTTTTCGCTGGGCGTGTTTTCGTTGCTGATGATCGTCACCTGAGCGACCGTCATGTCGCTGCGGCCGCTGCCGCTGCCGTAGTAATTCACGTAGACGAGATAGGTGCCCTTCAACGGCGCGGCCGACGAATAAATCTCCGGCCCATAGCCCGTCGTCACGTCGACGTCCAGCGCGCCGCCGTTCGGCGTCACGCGCTCGCCGTACCATGCATGCGCGCCGTCGGGCGACACCACATGCAAGTCGAGGTCCGTGCCGTCGGTGTCCCACGCGAGCACGACGCGCAGCTTCGGCTGCGTCTTGCCGCTGTAGGCGTCGTAGAACTGTACGCGCTTGCGGCTGCCGTCCGGCGCGCGCAGTTCTACGCTGTTGCTGCCCGCCGGGAACGCATAGGGCCGCGAAAACTTGCCGTCCTCTTCGATGCGTTGCGGCAACGGCGTGCCGTCGACCACCAGCGTACCGACCGTGTTGCCCTTCTTCTTCGGCGCGTTGCGAATCTGCCCCTGGATCAGCGCGAATCTCGACTGCCCTTCGGGCGTCGTCACCGATACCGCCGGATAGTGCACGTCCTGCGTATAGCGTTCGTTGTCGCCGCTGGTATTACGCCAGCCGTTCAGCGGCGCGCTCATGTCGATGTCGCTCGCCTGCGCGGCCGACATGCCCTGCAAGCATGCGAGCAGCAGCAAGCCGCGGCCCGCGTTCATCCATCCCGTCGTTCTGCGCTTCATCGTTACTGCTCCCGTCCCGCTATCAAAGTCGCTCGCTCTTCACGAGCATCAGGTCGCCGATTTTGCGCAGCGGCACCATCATCGTTTCGCGCCGTTCGTTCGGCGTGTTTTCGTTGAAGACCAGCGTCAACGTCGCGGTGATCACGTCGCGGTCGTGCGCGGCGGCGTCGAAGTTGTAGCCGGTCGAATCGAAATTGCCCCAGTAGTTCAGAAAGAAAAGCCACGTGCCATGCTCCGGCGCCGCCGACGAAAAAATCCCCGGCCCCGCGCCGTCCACGGAATCGACGTCGAAGCCGCTGCCGTCTTCCAAAGTCGGATTGCCGAAGAACGCGTGCAGGCCGCCGGGCGTAATCACATGCAAATCGACCTGCGCACGCGGGTCGTCCCACGTGACCATCGCGCGCAGCTTCGCCTGCGGCTTGCTGCGGTCCGCTTCGTAAAACTGCATGCGCTGACGCTGCCTGCCATCGGCGGAAATCAGTTCGATGCTGTTCGAGCCCGCACCGAACGCCCACGGCCGCGCGAACGCGCCTTCGTCGTCGGTATAGAGCGGCGTTGCATTGCCGTTGACGACGAGCGTCGGCGGCTTACGCGCGTGCTTGTCGATCTGCCTGAGGCGTCCTTCGATCAGCGTGCGATAGCGCTGCGCGCCGCGATCGATCGGCGGCCGCGGATAAGCCGCGACGAATTGCTCGCCTTCGTTCGTCAGCCCGCTATGACGCCAGCCGCCGAACGCGCCGGTCAAATCGGCAACGGCGCCGTCTTTCCCAGCCGCGTAGGCGTCAGCGAAAAGACCCGCGCCGAATGTGCCCACCACGCCCAAAGCAGCCGCACCCAGCAGCGTCGCAACACGCGAGCGAGCCCAACCCGCCGCCGAAGACCGCCTCAACCGGAATAAAAACGTCACGTCGTTCATTGGATCGGATTGTCGGTACGAATCAGCACGCGCGCGGTGCGCTCGACGAAATCTTCATCGAGCCCACGCGGATGGTGCTGAAACGCGAGGTGAACATATTCATGTGCGAGCGCGATGCGATCTTCCTCGCTCTGCAGGCGATACACATACACGCGATTGCGCTGCGCATCCGCATACGGACGTCCTTCGCGGACCGCGCACACGGCGGGCAAATCGGGCGTCTCGTAGCCGGCTGCACCGTCCATGCGCCGCGCCCACAACGGCGCGTTGCGCTGCAGCCATTCGCGTGCGCCGGCCACCGCGACGCAATCGCCGGACAACGGACTCTGGAACGAAGTCAGCGTCGCCTGCGGCCACGTGCGCGCGAGGATCGCGTCGAACGTCAGTCCCGTTTGCGCGGACGCCTTCGCGGCGAGCCAGCTCATTTGCCCAGGTGCGGCCTTGTCGTGGTGATACTGCACGGGCACGCCGGTCAGCACGAGCGCGTCGGTCAGGTCCGCGGCACGGCGCGCCGCTGCGGTCGGCGCATGCGGCAGAACGCGCTGCGTGTTGCTGCTGTCGTCGATACGCAAGCAGCCGTGATCATGCGCGCCATGCTGTACGGCGTAAGTGCGCGCGGCCACGGCCAGCGCCTTGGCCGCTTCCGGCTGCGCCGTGTCGCCTTCGCGCTCGACCACGCGCGCCACATAGTCGTTCATGCCGAAGCGGCCGATCAGTTGCGGCACGCCCGCCGCATTGCGATCGAGCCGCAGTTCTCCGCGGCTCGTCACGCGCGCCCAGTTGCCGTTCACAAAGCCCACGCGAAACTCGCCGTTCAGCGGCCCGTCGGGCACCATCGCCGCCGGCCGCTTTGAACTGTGCTCGCCGAGCACTTCGCGAATCGGATAGCGGCTGAAAAAATCGACGACGACGCATGCGCCGTCATCCGGCACGGCGAATTGCGTGAGCAGCGGCGCGATGCGCGGCGCGGCGGACGCGAGCACGCGCGCGCTGCCGCCAGGGCCGCCGAGCCAGATCGGCGGGCCGTCCGCGAGCCAGCCTGCCGCGCCGCCCACCGATGCGCCGGGCCGCGCCGCGTCGGGCATCGTCCAGGTCTTCGCGCGCAGCAGGCTGCCGTAGAGCGACACGGTGCCTTCGCCCCGGCCGCTCGTCAGCACCGAGACCAGCGTGCTCGCCGCCGCTTCGCGCGGGCGCGCCGGCATCGCCTGCAATGCGGCAAGCAGTTGCGCGACGGGCACGCGCTGCGTCGGCGTCATCGCGTGAAGATTGCGCAGCCAGGCCGGCGCATTCGCGGCGGTCCAGTACTTGCGCCAGTCGACGGGATCGAGCTGCAGGCGCGCGGGCTCGAAAAAGCGTCCGCACGATTGCACGAGTGCGTGTTCGCGATCGATACGACCGCCGGTCATGCAGCAATACACTTCTTCGGGATCGCCGCCGCTGCATGTGTAGTCCGGCGTCGCGATGTTCCGGTCCACGAGATAGCCGTAGACGAAGAGTTTCCATACGCTGCCGAGCGGCGTCTCCAGTGTCGCGGGCAACGGCACCGCGGATTGCGGCGAGAGACCGACAGCGGCGCCGCCGGCGTCGGCCTGCCAAAGCTGGCTTTGTCCATCACGCAGCCACGCAAAGCGCAACGCCTGTTTGGACGCGGCACCGGACGCAACGAAAGCGGACGCCGATGCCAACGGCACCGCCGCATACCCGCGCTCGACATTCGCTGCAAACAACACGCACATCGCGGCCACGGCGAACGCGATCCGCAGCATTGCTGCAACGCGACCGCGTACCGACCTGACGAGCGTGCCGAGGAACATTTCCGACGCCTCGCTATTGAATGCGCAGCGTCGTCGCGCGATCGCTCTTGCCGCCTTCGAACGCCTTCGCATCCGGCTGATACATGCGGAAGTAGCGCGCGGGCGGCAGCGCGAACGTGCCCGGCAATGCGAAGCGCACCAGTTGCCGCAACGCGACCGGACGGTCGAGCAAGGGCACCGGCTGATGATACGAAAGCTCGCCCATTTCATACGACGCCGCGCGCGCGAACGGTTGCGGCCCGCTCTCGCCTTCTTTCTCGCCCGGCAAGCCGTCGATCGACACGCCCCAACTCGTCGCTTCGACGCTGCCGCCAGGCGGCAGCGGCACGTCGAGCAGCCCATAGTGATAGGCGTTGCCCGAACGCGGCGTGAGCGTCACTTCGTCGACGTACAGCGCATTGCTGTCGATTGCATCGCCCGATTTCACGAGACGTGCGGTGAACGCCGAGCGACCCACGCTGCTCTCGGCGGCGCCCTGCTTCTTCGGATCGGCCTTCACTTCGAGCGGCTCGAGTTTGTAGAAGCGACGCGCGACCGTGATGTTCAGGCGACTGTCCTCGCTCGCATGACTGCGGAACGAGACGATTGCGCTGACGTCCGCGCGCGCGGCGCCTGCGTCGAGCGCGGACGGCAGCGCGGCCCCAGTCCATTTCCACAACGGCGTGCCGGTCGCTGTCGCAGCGCGCGTCCAACCCGCGCCTTGCAGCGACGGCAACGACGCAGCCGCCACGTCGCCGCCAAACGCCTTGCGCAACCAAAGCAACGTCAGCGCGCGGTCGAGCGTCGGGTAGTCGGCGCTGCTTTTCGCCAGCAACGCAGTTGCATCGACGCCCACGCCGTCGCCTGACATCGCAAGCAGGCTTTGCACGAGCGGCGCAGGATCGTTGCCCAACGCGACGCGTGCCGCGCTTGCCGCGGCATCAAAACCGTCCGGCATTTGAGCGCCCGTGCCGCGCGCCATGCTCGCGACCAGCAGCGTCGCCATCTGTTTGCCGCGCGGCGAGTCGGCTTGCGCGAACACGATGCTGTCCGTCGGGCTGTATGCGGCATTGGCCGCAGCGCGAGCCGATGCTTTCGCCGTGGCCGCCGCATCGCTCATCAAGTCAGCCGCGACGCCCGATACCGGTGTCGCAACCGGCAAGCCCATCTGCTGCATGAACCACAGCGCCAACGCACGATGCAACAGCGGCTCTTTCGCGCCGGCGTCGCGATACACCTCCATCGCGTGCTGCCAGTTGGCGGCGGGCAAGCTGATGCCGAGGCTGCGGCTCGCGAGCCAGTCCGCGTAATACGCGTAGGCCGTGACAAGCGCGCTGCCGCCGGTCGTGTCGCCCCACCAGCCGAACGTGCCGCCGACGCCCGCAAGCATCGCAAGACGTTGCCGCTGATTGCGCAGTAACGCTTCGATGCCCTGCGTCGAACTGGCGTTGTCACCACGGCCGATCGCGTCGTGTGCAAGCGCGAGCGGAATCAGCCGGCTCGACGTCTGCTCGGCGCAGCCATACGGATAGTCGATCAGATCGTCGGCCACGCGCATGAACTGGCTCGCCGCATTGCCGACGAAACGCACGCTCACGTCCTGCGCGTCTTGCGGTAGATTGAGCGGCTTGCCGGTATCGTCGAGTGTGACGGTGTTCTGGTGCAGATCGAGCCAGCCGCTTGCGTCGAGTCGAATCGTGGTCTGCAAGCGGTCCACGTCCTTATCGCCGCGGCGCAAGCTCGCGTTGATCACGCCGGCCTTCAACGCGCCGCTCGGCAGACGCAGATAATTCGCGCCGCGCTTGAGCGTGACCTTCTGATTCAGCGACAAACCGCCGCCCTCGACGAGCCACTGCGCGTCCATGTCCGCATCGGTCTGATTGAAGGCGATCATGTCGATGGCCGGCTGATCGTTGACGCGGAAACGCGACGGCCCGCTCCACTTCAGATACAGCGCCTTGTCCGAGCGCAGGTATGCGGTGCGCTGACCGACCATGCCATCGGGCGCGGCCGCGCGCACGGTGATGCGCCAGCGCGCGAGCGAGTCCGGCATCTTGAAGGTCATCGTCGCGTGACCGCTCGCGTCGGTTTTCAGATTGCCTTCCCACGCGGCCGTGTCCTGATCGTCGCGACGCGGCCGTTCCAGCACCTTCACGCCGCGCTCGTTGTAGTTCGCGCGTTGCGGGCCGCCGGGCGCGCCCTTGAGCGGCGAACGCGCGAGGTCGTAGGTAATGAACGACAGACTCGACGAGGTCCGCACGTTGTTGCGTCGCGGGTGATAGAAAAAGTCGACGATGTTCGGCGCGATCTCCGGCTGCAGCACGTAGACCATTTCATCGACCACGCTCACCGTCAGATTCGCCGCTTCCGGTTTGCCGTTCAACGTGCTGTCGAAGTTGAGCGTGACCGTGTCGCCGGGACCGTACACCGGCTTGTCGCTTTTCACATTCAGTTCGATCTGCGGCTGCGCGACCACGATGCCCGCGTTCTGAAACGCGTATTCGCCGGCATGCACGTACAGCACCGAAAACGTCATGTTGGGCGCGAAGTCCTCGCCGACCTTGATGCGCGCTTTCCATTGCATCGGCGTCACGCGTTGCAGTTGCAGCCAGTCGCCGCCTGCGCTAAGCAGCGCCCGCCGCTCGACGTTATCGCGTTCGAGCGTCAGCAACGCATCGTCGACGGGTAACGGGAACGTGATCAGCGCCTCGGCCGTATCGCCGATCTTGTACTTGTCGCGATCGAATACGATCTCGACGCTGCCCGGAATCGCCTTGAGCCCGTCGCCCGCGACCCAATGGCTGACGGCGGCGAGCAGATTGCCGCTATCGTCCTTCACCGACAGCATGTACGAACCGGGCTGATCGAATTGGACCGTGAACGACAGCTTGCCGCCTGCGCTCTTGGACTCCCTATTCGCTTCGCTCTTCAACGTGCCTGCGGCATGCGTTTGCGATTCGAGGCGCGTCCATTCCCATTTTGCTGGCGCATGCGCTGCGGGGTCGAGCGCGGCCAGCGCTTGCAGATCGAAGCTCACCTCTTCCTTCGGCTGCGAGAACGACTTCGCGGTCGTCAGGCGATACGGCGTCGCGCCGCGAGCAATCAGCACTTCGCGCGTCACGCGCACCTTGTACGCGGCGCCGTCCTGCGCGAAGAGCGTCAGCGCGTAACGGCTAGGTTGGGTCGCGGCCGGTAGCGTGAGGCTTGCGTTGCCGTCGCTGTCGGTCTTCAGTTCCTGCTGCTCGAGCTTGACGGGAAAGAGCCCCGCATAACGCAATTCGCCGTCGACGATCGTCACTTTCTGCGCGCGCAGCGTGACCGAAATCTTGCTGTCGCGCACTGGCTTGCCGTCGGGATAGCGCAACTGGATCTTGCCCTTCAGCGGCTCGCCGGTTGCGTAGTCGGCCTTGTCCATCGACAGGTTGACGTCGAAATGCGGCTTCACGTATTCGGCGACGCGAAACGCGCTGCCATACACGTCGCCGTTGTAGTCGAAGCGCAGCGTGTAGCCGCCGGCGGTCGCGTCGGCGGGCAGCGTGAACGACGTGTCCGCGCCTGTATCGGAAGCGAAATGCGCCTTCGTGGTCGCGACCGGCGAGCCGTTCGGATCGAGCACGTCGAGCTTGATGTCGGCCTCCGCGGGCGCCGACGATTGCGTCGCGTTCTGGAACGTGCGCCCGATGAATTTCACATGCACCGGGTCGCCCGGACGATACATCGGCCGGTCCGTGACTGCGTAGATTTTCGTGTTGTAGATCTCGCTGTCGTAATAGAAATTCTCGGACACGAACACGCCGCCCTGCGGATCGACGCCGAGCACATAGCTGCGCTCGGGGCTGACGTGTTGCAGCAGAAGCGCACCGTCGCCGCCCGTCGTGCCGCTTTGCAAAACGCCCACGCCGTCGGTCCAGTTCACGTCCGTATTCGCGACCGGCTTGCCGTTGTCGCGCCGCGTGGTCCACACGAGCATTCCGCTCGATGCCGCCTTCACGACCGCGACTGTATCCGACACGAACAGCAGCGTATGCGCGCGATAGTTGCCGATCACGGCTTCGACGATATAAAGCCCCGGCGGCAGCTTGCCCACCGGAATCATCACGTTGCCCGCGCTTGCCTCGATAAAGTTACTGCTGCTGCCCGCGAGGTTCACGCCTTTGGGCGGCTCGATCACTTTCGCGTCCCAGATCGGATAGCGAAAGCGCGCGACCATGTCATAGCCCTTCAGCGGCGCGAATTGCGAGTTCTGTTCAAATTGCGTCTGCTTGCCGGTTTGCTCGCCGAGCCTGAATTGCGGCGCGGCTTCGGTTGCCTTGCTGCGGGTCGCGAACGAAAGCACACGCTGCCATGCGCGGCGCGCCTCGGTGAACCAGCGGTCCCACAAATAAGCGAGCGTGTTCGCGAGCCCTTCGCCCTGATAATTCGGCGCGACATTCAGCCGATGCAAATTCTTCTGCGCCTTCAGAAAGTCGAGCGGTTTGCCCACGCGATACACGACGATGTCCGCGCCGCCGTAGGGCTGCAATGCGTCCTTGAAATCGCGGCCGGGCGCTTCGAGCCGAACCTGCGCGGTCTGATTGCTGCCGAAGCTCGCATCCGAGAGCAGGAAGAACGGTTGACCGTCCACCTTCTGCGAGCTGTAGTTGCTCGTCGGCGTGGCGTTCAAGGTGGGATTCGCGGCGATGCTGGACTCGGCGGCGGCAGCGCTCGACGATGCGTCGTCGCCGGCGAACGCGGCGCTGCTTGTCGCCGCGAGCGCGATGGCCGCAAGCAGCGTCGCCAAGATAAGTGCCGAGCGACGGCGCGTGCTGCGCAACCAGTGGCTCATCGCGACAACGGAATTCATTCGGGTCATGGTGTCAAAAAGTCCAAACGAAACACGCCGACGAAGTTCGGATTGCCGTCGAGCGGTTGCCAGCGGGAATCTTTCCATTGCATCAGGTCGGAAACGGCGACCGCGCGCAGACCGGTATCGGTCGGCGTGACGGTGCCTGTGTGATAAGCGATGTAGCGCTCGAGCCAGATCATCAGATGCTGGTCGTCGCCCTGATCGAAGAACAGCAGGTCGCCCGGCAGCGCCTTGTTGACGTCCTTCGAAACGAAACGGCTATTGCGTTGAATCAGCGCGATGGCCGACGCATACGCGCCCGTGGAGCCGTCGATCTGCGTCCAGCGATTCGCGATCGTGCGCTGCGACGCGGACAGTTGCAGTTCGGGCGGCAGACTGCTTGTGTCCGCAAGACCGGTCATGCCGTTCGCGCGCAGCCATTTGCTGTCGTGTGTGCGCAGCGTTTCGCCGACGGCAAAGCGCACGAGGCCCGCGCAGTCGCGTTGCGTCCAGCGCGGCGTCGGGCCGCGGCGCATTTGCTGATCGACGATGCGCGTGAACCACGCGCGAAACGCAGCGGATTGTTGAGTGGTGAGTGCGTCGTGGTCGGGCGCTGTCGTGGTGATGCCGAGCGCGTGTGCGTAGGGCGCGGCGGCGGTTAGCGCGAAAAACGTGGCGATGCGCGAGAGGCATGCGCGGCGAGAAGCCGTGGTGACGCTTGCGGTGTTCGCATCCCAGGCCGCGAGCGCGACTCCTCGCGCCGCGTGCGACTCGCGAGGCGCACGCATAGCGCCTGCTACACGAAGGCGGCGCACTTAATCGCCCTCGGTGCCGGGCTGCTCCGCGGGCGCCTGAGTCGCGGCGTTGTTCGACGCGGTGTCGCCGCTGGCATCGCTGTTTGCATCGCTCTTCGCACGATCGAACCACCACTCGACCGGCACCCAGCCCGTCGAGCCAGGCAAGCTCTGCGGCAGCGACAACGACAGCGCCGGATAGTGCGCGAGCGCGCGCAGCTTCGGCGTCAGATGCGTGCGCGACGCGTTGCGGAATACGGCCTCCTGATCGGCCGGCAGCGCGGCGCCTGCTTCGCGTTCGATCAGCGCGGCCGCCGATGCAGGCGTCAGCGTGAGGATAGTGCGCGGCAAACGCTCCGGCGCGAGCGTATCGGCGAGCGCGGGGTAACGCTTGTCGAGCACTGCGAGCGTGTCGTCGACGAGACGCGCATCGGGGGAGAAAATCACGTAGCCGTGCGCGAGCGCGAGCGTCACCGGGAAATAGCGTTCCGCCGATAACTGCGAGGCGAACGACGCCTTGCTGCTCAACGCCGTGCCCGAGCGAGCGCTGACCGGCCGCTGCCACACGGTGACATTCGCGCCCTGCCCGCGCGTGCTGACAGGCAAGCGACGATAGCCCGCGTCGTTGCCGTCCGCCTTCGCCGCCTTCGCTTCATAGGCGCCGATCACGTCGCCGAACGTCTTGCCGAGCGCGCTTTTGAGCGCCGCGATGGACGCGGCATCCTGCGCCTTCACGCGCGCGATGAACACCGGCGCGACCAGCGTCGACTTCGCGTACCAGCAGACAGCCGCCGGTCCTGTCAGACGATCGCCGATTGCCGCGGCCGCATCGCCGCCATCGGCGACCTTGCCCAATAGCGCCGATGCCTCTTTCCAGTCCGCCGGCAAGCTCGTGCACGCCGCAGCGTTGGCCGGCAACGCACGCCACAAGTCAGCGCTGTTCCACTGCTGCGGCAGCTTGCCAGGATCGATCAACGCCGAGGTGCGCCAGCTCGCCGCGGCGTTGCCGTTCGGCGAAAAATCAAAGCGCAACGCGTCGATGCCGGAAAAGAACGCCTGATAGCCGAACGACAGATAATTCGCCGACACGATCAGACGATGACCCTTCGGCGCATCGCCGGCCGCATCCAGCCGATAGGCGCGCGCGGCATCGTCGCGACCGGACGAGAGCATGTCGGACACAGCATCGGCGCGTTCGCTCAGCACACTGCCCTTTTCGTCGAGCAGCACGCCCGGCGCGGACAGCACGACCAGACGGTCGTCTTTCGTCGCGAACAAAAGCGTGCGGCCGACTGCAAGTTTCAATGCATAGACCGGCACGTCGCCCGAGAGCTTCGCGACCTGGCTCAGTTGCGAGTCGCTTGCAGCGACGTTGCCCACGCCTTGCAGCAATTTCGCAAGACCGTTGCGGCGGATGGACATGATCCAGTAGCCGAGCCGGCCGTCCGGCGAGCGCCACAGCAGCACATGCGCGGGTTCATCGAAAACACGGCGAATCAGTTCGTCGCGCCAGTCCAGTTGATGTTCGAATGCAAGGCGCCGCAAAGCACCTTCGGCGGAAAGGCGCGTATTGGCCGATTCGTAATAGTCGACGAAGTCTTGCGTGAGCACGTCGTGAAGTAATGGCACACGCAACATATCGCGCGGCAAACGCGAGAGTGCTTCGCTGTCGATCACCGCGTCGGGATGGTGAATATCGAGAACGACTTCCCCGGTATTGGCCGCCTTGCGATGTGCGAATGGACGCCACACCGCCTGAATGACGACGGCAGCCACGATCAGAAGCACGGCCACGAGGATTGCAATCTTTTTACGCGACATCTTCATCTGATTTTTTCTGTTCGATGCGACGATATTAACGTCGATGCCGGTCGCATTAAGCCGCCGTAACCGATCGCTGAAGGCAGCGATGATAACCGATATTTTTAACCGCACAACAGCCAAAACTGCATTTAACAAAATCGAGCTGACCGCGATTAATGCAGCAGGAGATTATAAAACCGTGCGTCGCCGTGCCAGTCGGCTAATGCGGTAGTCGCCCCACAACTCGTGCAGCAATATCGTTTTCATTAGAGGCAAAAAACCTACACGAGCCGAGTCTTTGGATTACGTGCAATTTTAAACGTCGCGCAGCGTATGCAGAACGGAATCACTTCCGTTCTGAAGTTAGCCAATTGCCGCCGTCGCCCGCATCGTCAAAAATCCTTCATGATCTTTTGCCCATAATTCGACGGTTTTACCATCCGTCGACGGCGCGCCGCACACCTTGAAAGGCTGACCGGCAAAGGTCGGGCGAAGCGCCTTGTAGGCAAAACTCTGCAGCGTGGCTTCCGGCTGCTCGCGGCGCACGAGGTCGGCGAGCAGCGTCGCGATCAACGGACCGTGGACAACCAGCCCAGGATAGCCTTCCACCTGCGTCGCATAAGGCTGGTCGTAGTGAATGCGATGGCTGTTGAAGGTCAACGCCGAATAGCGGAACAACATGACGGCGTCGGCGTCGATGGTGCGGCTCCACGTTTCGCCTTCCGGCGCGAGTTGGGGCCGCTGCGGCCGCGCGTCTGCCGGCGGCGCATCGCGGTAGACAATGTCGTGCTCTTCTTCGAGCTTCAATTGACCGTCGACCTCGATCGTGTTCTGCACGGTCACGAAAACGAGGCGGCCGGAGCGCCCCGTCTTTTCTTCGATGTTCGCAATCGTCGACGTGCGCGTGGCGTGCTCCCCCACTTTCAGCGGCGCATGGAAGGTCAAGCGGCCGCCCGCCCACATGCGGCGCGGCAGCGGCACTGGCGGCAGAAAGTCGCCGCGCTTCGCATGGCCGTCGGGGCCGGCTTCGGAGAGCGGCGAGATCGGCAAAAAATAGAGCCAATGCCAAAGCGGCGGAATGGTATCGCCGGTTTCCTCGCGATTCAGCGTCGCGGCCAAGGCCGCCAGCGGAAACGCGGTGATGTGGTCTTTGGCGACTTGCTCTGCGCCGAGCCAATCGTCGAGCTTTTCTATTACATCGGACATGGCATGCCTCCGGTGAGCATTCAGATTCACAGCACCTACTATGGACGACGCGATACGGTTCCGCAAAGCTCAACGTTCTATCGCATCGATGAGAATTGCAGAGCAAGAGTCGGAGTGCGCGGCGGCGGACACGCGCTTACACTGAATCATCGTTCGTATATCGCAGAGGGAGACAGTCATGAATACGGTGGCGAAGCCGTCGCGCCATAACCCGGCTCACGCAAGTTCGCTTGCACCGCGCATCGAGGCGATCGACTGGTTCAACGTCGAAGAAGAACTGAACGGCTATGGATGCGCGATGTTGCCCAAGCTGCTGACCGGCGACGAATGCGACGCGCTCACCGCGTTATATCCGCACGAGGAGTTGTATCGCAGCCGCGTTGTGATGGCGCGGCACGGTTTCGGGCGGGGCGAATACAAGTACTTTGCGTATCCGTTGCCGCCGTTGATCGCGGAATTGCGCCACAGGCTTTATCCGCATCTCGTGCCGGTGGCGAATCGCTGGAATGAAGTGATGCGAATCGATGTGCGTTATCCGGCGGCGCACGCGGAGTTTATCGAGCGCTGTCATGCCGCGGGGCAGACGCGCCCTACACCGCTGATCCTTCAATACGCCACCGACGACTACAACTGCCTGCATCAGGACCTTTACGGCGAGCACGTTTTCCCGCTACAGGTTGCGATTTTGCTGTCAGAACCCGGCGACGACTTTACCGGCGGCGAATTCGTCATGACCGAGCAGCGTCCGCGGATGCAGTCGCGCGCGGAAGTCGTGCCGCTGCGCAAGGGAGACGCCGTGGTGTTCGCAGTTCATCATCGGCCTGTGCAGGGCACGCGCGGGGCGTATCGGGTGAATCTGCGGCATGGTGTGAGTCGGTTACGGTCGGGGCGGAGGTGTACGGTGGGGGTTATTTTTCATGATGCGAGTTGAGGGGGTTGTGCGGGTTACCTGCTGCCAATCGACGTAGTGCCGGGACAGGCAACGCCCACCACGCGAGACAGCAATGGCCTGCATGTTCTCAATGGTCAACGGCTTCGTTCGGCTTCCGCGGTTTTGGCGGGCGCGAGTGGCAGCCCTGTCGCCGGGTCGAGATTCTTTTCACGCGCCAGTTTTGCAACGAGCGATTCGGCAGGCTTCTGCGGCGGCTTGGCCGCGTCCTGTTCCTTTTGCCACTGGAAGGTGCCGTCCCATGCGGGCAGTTTCGCCGGCGGCAGCGGCACGATCTGGTCGACATCGGGGACTTTCGGATTTAGACCTTCGTTGTCGTCGAGGAGTTTACCGATCGCTCTGTAGCGGCGCGAGCGTTCGGGATCGTTGGGAAGGGCGAGGTAGTTCAGCAGATTGTCCGGTGGGGGGCCCTTGAAGCCCGTTTCAAGAGCCCATGCGGCCATGCTGTCTCCCGCCATGACACCCTGCTGGAATGCCTTGAGGGCCTCGGCATAGAACTTATCTGTCTTGCGGTCAACAGCCATCGAAGTCGCGGCCTTGCCATGTCCCTGGTCGGCTGCACACCGGTACATTTGCAGCGCAACCTCGGGGGCGGCATCGATAGGGTCCAGTTTCTCCGCGAGGTAATACTGCGCATCCGGGCTGCCGAGGTCCGCCGCCTCGCGGAAATAGCGCAAGCCAGTCACGCTATCTTGCTTGAGGCCGTAGCCGAGTTCGAGGTAATGCGCGATGTCGTAATAACCGCCCGGCACGCCCTGTTTCACCAGTTGCACCGCCAGATCGACCGTCTCTTTCGGTCCGTTCGGTGAATCGGCCAGTCCCGTCGACACCAGCGCCTGAAGGTTCGTGTTGGCCTTGTAGTGATCGTGCGCTGCCGCGATCCGGTAATACCGCGTGACATCACTGAAATCCTTTGGGCCGTCCTGCTTCTGCAGCCAGCGGGCGTATTTGAACAACTGGTCCGCATCGGAATCGAGCGACGGCAAATGATCGGCCTCATGCACGCAGGTAAAGGCGAGATTTGCGCGCACGGCGCTCAGGTCAGGCAGTGAAGTCAATGGGCTTCTCTTCGTGCACGCGCAAAGAAGGCTCGCCAGCACGGCGACAACAACGCCTCGCCTCATGAAATTGCCCCGGAATTATCAACGGCTTCATACATGGTTCAGGCTGTCTCGTCGGTGTAAGCCACAAGACGCCAGCGCGCATTGGTCCGGTAAATGCGCATGCCGAGCAGCGCGTCGAGTCCCGGAATGGGCCGGGGATTCTTCATCGCGAGTTGCGGCATCGTTTCGCCTTTTCTGAAACGGCATGTCGCTTCGAGATTCCGGTCTGCCCAGCGCCCGTCGCTCCAGATGCCGTCCTGCGGACATACCGCGCCCGTGGACACCACCGTGCCGAGCGGCACGCGTTCGGCTTCCGCGGTTTTGGCGGGCGCGAGTGGCAGCCCTGTCGCCGGGTCGAGATTCTTTTCACGCGCCAGTTTTGCAACGAGCGATTCGGCAGGCTTCTGCGGCGGCTTGGCCGCGTCCTGTTCCTTTTGCCACTGGAAGGTGCCGTCCCATGCGGGCAGTTTCGCCGGCGGCAGCGGCACGATCTGGTCGACATCGGGGACTTTCGGGTTCAGACCTTCATTGTCGTCGAGGAATTTGCGGATCGCTCTGTAGCGGCGCGAGCGTTCGGGATCATTCTGAAGAGCAAGGTAGTTCAGGCGATCGTCCGATGGTGGGCCCTTGAAGCCGTCTTCCATAAACGACGCGGCCATGCTGTCTCCCGCCATGACGCCCTGCTGGAATGCCTTGAGGGCCTCGGCATAGAACTTATCTGTCTTGCGGTCAACAGCCAGTGAAGTCGCGGCCTTGCCATGTCCCTGGTCGGCTGCACACCGGTACATCTGCAACGCAACCTCGGGGGCGGCATCAATTGGGTCCAGTTTCTCCGCGAGGTAATACTGCGCATCCGGGCTGCCGAGGTCCGCCGCCTTGCGGAAATAGCGCAAGGCCGTCACGCTATCCTGCTTCAGGCCGTAGCCGAGTTCGAGGTAATGCGCGATGTCGTAATAGCCGCCCGGCACGCCCTGTTTCACCAGTTGCACCGCCAGATCGACCGCCTCTTTCTGTGCGTTAGGTGAATCGGCCAATCGCGTCGACACCAGCGCCTGAAGGTTGGTGTTGGCCTTGTAGTGATCGTGGGCTGCCGCAATCCGGTAATACCGCGCGACATCACTGAAATCCTTTGGGCCGTCCTGCTTCTGCAGCCAGCGGGCGTATTTGAACAACTGGTCCGCATCCGGATCGAGCGGCGGCAGGTGGTCGGCCTCATGCACGCAGGTAAAGGCGAGATTCGCGCGCACGGCGCTCAGGTCAGGTAGTGAAGTCAATGGGTTCTCCTTTGTGCAGGCGCAGGCAAGGCCCGCCAGCAGCGCGACAACAATGCCTCGTCTCATGGTTCAGTCCGCGTAAGTGCGCTTGGACGACGTACGCAGAAAGCCCACAAGAGACGCCATTGGGGCCAGTCTTTTGTTCTGGTTTTTGGTGTTCTGGACAATGACTTTGCTCCACTGCGTGTACGCCTCCGGAATGTCGTCCTGCGCGCCCAGATCGTTGGTATGAAGCGCCCACAACTGCTTGCGCAGCGCGCGCGTCGCTCCGCCATGCTCATGGCAGATATTCAGTTCGCTGTCGACTTCCATGCTGCGCCGGTTGACGTTGGCCGAGCCGTGCGTCGTAAACACGTCGTCGACAATCATCAGCTTCTGGTGGATGTAGACGTAATCCCACGCCTGACCTGCCGGCGTATCCGGGGCGACCAGGGTACAGACCAGCACTTTCATGCCGGGCATATCCTGCGGCGGCACGAGATCCCCGTCCTTCGTCAAGCCGTCCGCGCTGACGCTAGCCGTCCGGCGTTGCTCCTGCCTGGTCTGCTCGAGTTTCTGCTGTAACTCGCTCTGCCGGGCCTGTCCGTCCTGAAGGTAGTTGGCCAGCCCTTGCATATGCGAGAAATCCGCGCCCTGCATCATCGCGCGCTTGCTGGCTGCCTGTTCGTCGGCGAGCTGCTTCTCCAACGCCTGTTCCTGCTGCGCAAGCTGGTCGTTCCTCTCCAGTTTCTCGATACCGGGCATCCGGTCGCCGTATCCGAGCGCATCGAGCATCTGGTAGGTGCTGACCGTCCCGAGCCCGATGCCGTCGTCGTTCGAATTCGTGATCACGAACAGATAGACGACGCCGTGCTTCGCGGGATTGCGTCCGCCCGCTATCTGCGCGTTGACGTTCTTCCGCAGCTTGTCCGCCACGGGCATGTAGCGGAAATACTGGTTTTCGATATACACAAACTTCGTCGTGTTGTTCACCGCCTGGAGGTACAGCGCTGAGATGTCCTTGGTGGCGTCCTTGCTGCCCTTGCCGTTCTTGCCGAACTGTGACTGCGTGCGCACAATCTGCGCCATGACCGGCGTACCGTTTTTCGGGTCGCGGCGCAGCGTCAGTCTGCCAGCCAGTGCCGCCCGAGCGTGAGTCAGGTTCTGGCCGGTTGCGTCGTCCCAAGCCTGGCAGAAGTTACGGTTCAGGCAGTCGAGGATCGGCCCCGTTACCTTGGCGGACATGTCTTGTCTGGGATGAAGGCCGTTGCGCCCCATCCGCGGCGCCTGCCTCAGGTAGGTGTGGTCGTCCCTGTCCCAGTATTCGTCAAGCGTGTTGTGCCCCATCACGAACCCGATTGCCTGTTCCGGAACCTCGTAATCGACAAGCACCATCTTCTGGTGATGCGAGGGCTCAGCCGTCATCGCCGCAGTGTTGACATCTCTAAGCTTGGGATCGCCGTGCGGGCCGCTCATCCACGTCCGCCATGCGATTTCAACGCGTTCCCTCAGATCGAAATCGCGCGTGGCGAATTCGATGTTCTTCAATGGCTTCAACGCGCCCGGCAATGCGCCGAGTACCGCCGTGGCGGTAGACTTTGCCTTCGACAACGGATTAACTCTCGTCTCGGCTGAAGTCCGCGTCACATTATTCAGGTTAGCTCGTCGGTACCAGAGCTGATCGAACTCCTGCTGGGCACGGGTACGGCCGTCGCTTGCGGCACCCGCCAAGCCGAATATTCCGTGGTTACCAGGCATCATGTCTTCCGAGAAGGAAGCCACGTGCAGCGAATCGCTCCAGACCAGCAGCCGGATCTTGATGCCGGGTTTTTCGAGCCCCTTGAATTCGAGCAGTTCACCAATTGACGGCGAACCGTGCGCATCGCCGCCGCGTCTGAAATACATCGACGGCTGGAAACCCCAGCACAAAATATCGATGCTGTGCTCCGCCTGCCGTATCGCGTCGAACACAGCCCCAAATGCCGCCTCGCCGTTCACGAGCGGAAGGTACGTTGCGGGCGCAGGGTTGTATTCGGTGTTCTGCACAAACCACGGGGACGGGACCGTTGCACTGCGGGTGCTGGACAGCGCGACCGGAACGGTAATGGATTGTTGTTTTGTCATTCAGACGTCCGTATCAGGGTTGAGCAGCTTGTTGTAACTCGTGCGGTGTTCCGCGCGATCAACCGCCCCAGCAGCCGTACCGGGCCGGCCTTGGTGAAACGGAATGCCCTGATTGGCGAGTGCGCCGTTGTCAGCGTTGCCCCGGTATTCTTCCGCAACGGGAATCGTGTAGCTGACGCCGTTCGCGAGCTTCAGCGAGTATTCCTGCGTCGTGGGATGGTGATCGATCTGAAGCAGCCCGGTTTCATCGAATACACCCTGCTTAACCAGCGCGCCGCCAGCGAAAAGCTTGTAGGGCATGCCGGCCGACATAGCTGCTCTCGTCGCCGGCGATCCCGCTGTATTTACCGTGAACGGCACGGTCGGCAGACCGGCCAGCGAAGGATGGTTCAAGTCGAGCGGCATGTTCAGCGACGCTTTCCCCTTCTTCTGAACGGTAATGGTCTTGATGAACAGATCGAGCGGGCCGCCCAGCGTGATGCTGCCGTCCTTCAACTGGATGAACGCGCCGCCTGACTCGAGTGTGAGTTCCTTCTTCGCACTGATGCGCACTGTGCCGTTGACGCTTGCCATCGTCAGGTCTTGTGCGGCGATCAGCGACATGGCATCGCTCTGTGCCTGCACTTCAATCGGGCCTTTGGCCGCAAAAATCTTGATGCCGAGCTTCTGCGCGAACAGTGAGATCTTCTCGCCCGCCGCAACCGTGAAGCGTTTCGCCACGCTCCAGTCGGCGTTCTTGCCGGCCACCGTGTTGATATTGCCCTGTGCCGCGAACTGCACGCCGTCGCCCGCGACAATGCCCGCCGATGCGGGCGTGCTCATCAGCAGTCCCGGCTTCTTCAGGCCGTCGAAATCCTCCTTCATCTGCTGCTGTGCGTCCGTGTCGGCAGGCTCGGCCTTCGCGCTGCTGGCGGACGCAGCGAGGGCCTTCGCCATCGCCAGCGCGCTTTCCAGCTGCGCAATGGTTTCCTGCATGTCGAGCTGCTTGCCGCTCGCGCCGGGGCGGTCATAAGTCGTGACCATGATGCCCTTGCCCGCGCGCAGCGCCCCCCAGCCCGATGACCTCAACTCATAGCCTTCGCCCCGATATTCGAGCTTGCTGTTGACGAGGTAACCCAGATTGAGTTGCGACTTGCCCGAATGCTCGGTGCTCAGCTTGATGCCTTCCTGGCCCGCCCAGTCTTCCATGCGCAGCTTGTTGTTCGCCTGCGTGCGGATCATGTTGCGTGAGAGCCAGCGCCGGTCGTTCGTCACCAGGTCGCGCGCCTGGCTGTGATGGTGGAACGCGGTGATTTCTGGCTTGTCCGGGTCGCCGTCCCGGAAGGCAATCACGGCCTCGTCGTTGTCCAGCGCGACGAAGTGCATGCCGGTTTGCAGCTTGCCCGCGAACGGCTTTGCAAGCCGCAGCGGTACGCTCTCACCACCCTTGGGCCAGTTGCCGAAATCCGCATCCAGACGGACGATGTAATAGCCGGCGGCATTCAGATAGCCGTAGGTGTATTTGTCCGGGCTGCAGATACGGGCGCTGAGCGTGCCAGAAATGCGGGCCCATTTTTCGGGTTCGAGCGGGAGCCGGAAACGCCGGTCGGCAGGGATCGCCTTGAAGCTGTTCGAATACGACGTATCGCGCGCGCCGCTGTGCGTGACCTCGGTAATCACCATACCTTTCGGCGCGTCGGGCAGGACAATATCCGTCTCCAGCACGCTTGCGCACTGCAATGCGAGTACGTTGCTTTCGCCCTCGTAAATGACCTGTCGTGCGATGACCGCCTCGTGGCGCAACTGCGCTTCCCACTTGGCGCCCGCCTAGTCGAGATGATGCGTGCCGTAGATGTAGGGCTGTCCGTAGGTCGTGGAATCGCCAGGCGCGACGTTAGCCGAATCCCGGTATCGCTCCCATGCTGACTCAGGGTTATAGTCCGCAACCATGAACGACTGCGGCACTGTCTCTGTGTGAGTCTTCAGTGTCGTCACCGCCTCCACGCCGCCCGCTTCGAGACCGGCCGCTTCGCGGTACGGCACGATCCGCCGTGGATCGTCGTAGAGGTAATGATCGATGTCATCTGCAAAGACGACCTCGTCACCGTATTCCGTTTCTACGATAAAACAGTAGATCCCCGCCTTCTCCATCAGCATGTGGACATAATCGAAATCGGTCATCTGGTGCTGGAAACGCCAGAGATGGACCGGATACTGACGGCGCAGACGGAACGATGTCTGGTGATCCCGGATGCCGTGACGGCGCAACACCGCCGTGAGGATCTGCGGTGTGGCGACGCGCTGGTAGACGTGCGTGTCCGTAACCGCCTGGAGCCGTCCGAAGTGCGACTTCACCACGACCTCGTACTTTACGTAGTCCTTCGTGGTCTGGATGGTGGAGAAGCGCTCGATGAAACCACTGAATTTCCGCACTGTTCCATCGTCATTCTCGATGCCGAAAACCGCATCGAGGTTCAGATAGTCAGCCCGTGCAAGCTGCTGCGGGTGGGTCAACTCGATGCGCACCTCGGTGGGCGCGCCCATCTTTTCGGTTACCGTGAACGACACGACCGACAGCGCCGCCGCGCTGTCCGTGCCAGGTACGTCGAGAAAATATGCCTGGCGCCCGGTTATGGCACGCAGCGCGTCTTGCAGGTCTGCCATGACCCGGCCTCCTTGCTGATTGTTGGAGACGCGGCCGGGTACATGAGGACTGCAAACGTCAGGCTGGCCGCGATCTGGAGCCATTTCAGCTCTTCACGCGTTTTTACCTGGCGGGGTGATTCACTTCAATCAGATGTGTCTGAAAGTCCGTAGTCTGTTGTCAAACGGAAAAGGGCGACCGAAGTCGCCCTGTCGCCAAAGAACTGTCATGGACCGAATAGCGTCGCCCAACAACCTCAAACCACCCTCGCCCCCACCCGCCGATTATCTGCACGCGTAAATGAACTGTGCTCAACAACCGCGCCAAACAACAACCCGATCGTCGCCCACATAATCGCCTGCATCCCAAGCGCAGCGACGCGGAATTTCCACAGCAGCGCTGCCGGAAAACCCGCAGGAACTTCATCGATAACCGGCATCGACATCTGCACAACGGCAATGATCGCGACGAACACGAGCCCAGCCACGATCGAGCCGTTCCATGCACCGAGCTTGATGGCCGCGTGGCGTCGGACCTTCAGCGAAAAGACCAGCGCTGTCAGCGAGATCGCGATCATCAGAAAGAAGAGTCCCGTGCGCGGGCCGATCGTCGCGGGGTCGCCGACCGCGGGCGGATTCGCCGGATACTTGATGTTCGGAACGATCACCAGCGCGACGAATGCGCCCAGCGCGAGCCACGCCGACAACGCGCGCGCACTCATCGGGCCGACTCGCCCGTAAGCGTAGGCAAACACGAGCGAGAACAATCCGCCGAACGCCGCGCCGTACACGACCACGCCGGTCAGCAATCCCAAACCGGCTTGCGTCTCGCGACTGACGAGTTCCTCCTCATGTGCATGCTGGTGCTCATCGGCATCGGCAGCAGCAGTAGCCGCATGTTCATGCTCATGCCCATGCGCTGCACCACCCGCCTCGCCGGCTTTCTCTTCGAACGCAATCGCCTGATTGACCTGCGGCTCGCCCACCACTCGGGCGAACGCGAACGTGACGAGTCCTGCGGCGATGCCTGCAAGCATGCCGCGCAACAACAACTTACCGACCATGTTCTGCTCCGTTAGTGGCAGGGAAAGCCGAGCAGATGGCGGCCGTCGTGCACGAACTCATGCACGTACATGCCAGGCACGAGAGACGTGGCGCCCTGTTCCGCGCCGACGAAGTACAGCGCGAGCAGCAACAGCAATCCGCCGAACACGGCCCAGGGCAACAATTCGCGCAGCGGAATCGGCGTGGGCTGAACAGCGGGCTCGCGAGCGGGATCGAAAACAGCTTCAGTCATGAAGGACATCTCCTGGGGTAACGCGCCCCGTAGTCGATTGCAGAGGAATGGTGCGAAGCTCAGGTCTGGCTTTCGGCTTGCGATGCCGATTACAGTGGCGCGACCGCGCCGGGCTCTCACCGGCTTCCGCGCTTCGCAGTCCGGCTATTCTACGCGGTAAACTTCGGCGCCAGCTAGCGCGGACTGACGCGCGCGCATATTGAATGGAACGCGAAAAATGAACCTTCGGCTGCTGCTGATCAGCCATGCGCCAACCGCGGCCATGCGCGCGGGCCGCTTTTCCGCCGACGATCCACTCGACGCTCGCGGCCTCGCTGAAGCGCAAGCCGCGCAAGCGCGCTTGTCGCATCTATCGCATCTGACCGCGTTCAACGAAGCGCCCGCTTTTGTCAGCCCGGCCGCTTGCGCCCGCGATACGGCCTCGGCCTTGGGTCTCAACGCGAAGGTGGACGCAGCGCTCGCCGACATCGACTACGGCAACTGGAAAGGCCGGCGCCTTGCCGACCTCGCGGCGCAAACGCCAATCGACCTAACCGCATGGATGCGCGATCCCGACGCCGCCCCGCACGGCGGCGAGCCATTCAGTCAGGCAGTGAAGCGCATCGGCGAATGGCTCGACACGCTCGACGTTGCGCTCCACGATGCACAAGGCAAAGCGTCAGGCAACGCGCGCGACGTCATCGCCGTCACCCACGCAGCGATCATCCGCGCCGCTGTCATACATGCGTTGAGCGCCTCGCCGGCCATCTTCCCTCGCATCGAAATCGCACCGCTAACAGTGGTCGAATTGCATCGCTCGGAACAACGCGGCTGGACATGGTGGCCCGCATCGTCGTGAATCTCGCAGAGCACACATCGTCATTTGCCCGATACCGATAAACGCAGCTTTCCCGATCCCGCAGACGTCAACGTGATCTGCGTGCGCCTCGCCGGCGCACCAAGATAAAAATGCTGACGTCCCGGCGAATTCTGATCGTGCGTGGCGTCCGGCAGACAGGAAGCAATGTCGGCGGCGACCGCTTGCAATGCGTCCGCGCTCGACCCTGCATCGCGATGCGGCGTCCACATGCACTGATAGCTTCCCCGCGCCGCCGAGCATTGCGCGTCGTCGCCATACGGTTGCGCGACGCCTTTGCCGTCGTCCGGCGAAAGCGCAGTGAATCCGTCCGGCGCCGCGGCCACGATCCGCTTCAACGACGAACACGGGCTCGGCGAATCATCGGCCCTCGCGCGATACGGCGTGAGGCTTGCGAGTAACGCGACAGCGAGCGTGCTGGTGAACAGCGTGCTGGTTTTCATAGCGGCGCGCGTCCTTGAAAGTGGCTGATGGATTGCGCCAAAGCAGCAGGCTTCGTGCCCTCGCGGCGAAGCAAAGCGAATGCACCCTGCAAATAGGCATGCAACTTGCATCCTGGCGATACCGGCTGACCGAGCCCGGTTTATTCATTGACGCCACGACTACGCCATGTCAAACGACGCGAACAATCACACGCCTAAACGCCTTTGCTCGGGAATCGACGGGATCGACGACGTGCTGGGAGGCGGCCTCACGCCGCACCGCATGTACCTCGTCGAAGGCGCGCCGGGTACGGGTAAAACTACCCTGGCATTGCAATTCTTACTCAAAGGCGTTGAGCAAGGCGAGGCAGGTCTGTACATTACGCTCTCGGAAACGCGTTCCGAGTTGATCTCGGTCGCGGACAGTCACGGCTGGGATCTCGGCCGCTTCCACATTCTCGAGCTGCTTTCCGACGAAGGCCTCGACCCGCAATTCGAGCAGACCGTGCTGCATCCGGCTGAAGTGGAACTCGGCGAGACTGTGCGCAACGTAATCAAGCAAGTCGAAGAACTCAAGCCCGCGCGCATCGTGCTCGACAGTCTCTCCGAGTTGCGGCTGCTGTCGCAGAACACGCTGCGCTATCGTCGGCAGATCCTTGCGTTAAAGCGCTATTTCGCCACGCGCGCATGCACGGTGCTGCTGCTCGACGACAACACATCCGATCCGTCCGACGTTCAATTGCATAGCATCGCGCACGGCGTGATCTCGCTCGACAACGTCGTGCACGACTACGGCGGCAACCGGCGGCGCATGCGCATCGCGAAGATGCGCGGCATCAAGTTCCGCGAGGGCTACCACGACTTCTCGCTGGACACCGGCGGCATCAAGGTCTATCCGCGGCTCGTCGCGGCCGAACATCACGCGGACTTCGACACGCAGACGGTGAGCACCGGCACGACCGGTCTCGACGTGCTGCTCGGCGGCGGCCTGATACCCGGCACCAACGCGCTGATCGTCGGCCCCTCGGGCGTGGGCAAAACCACGACCGTGGTCTCGTGCCTCATCGCGGCTCTCGAGCGAGGCGAGCGCTGCGTCTACTACGTGTTCGACGAAACGCTGGTGACGCTGATCGCGCGCTGCACGACGGTCGGCCTGAACCTGCAGCCCTATGTCGAAAGCGGGCTGCTCACATTGCGTCAGATCGATCCCGCCGAAATCTCTCCCGGAGAATTCGCGAGCGACGTTCGCATGTCCGTCGAGAAAAAAGGCGTGAAATACGTAGCGATCGACAGCCTGAATGCGTACTTGCAAGCGATGCCGGGCGAACGCTACCTGCTGCTGCAAATGCACGAACTGCTCGGTTATCTCAACCAGCAAGGCGTTATCACGATGCTTGTGCTGGGGCAGCACGGCATCATCGGCGAAATTCAGACCGACATCGACATCAGCTATCTGAGCGACGTGGTCGTTCTGTTCCGTTACTTCGAGCACCACGGCGAAGTCCTGACCGCCGTGACCGCCGTGAAGAGCCGCGCGAACGCGCACGAACGCTCGATCCGTCAGTTCAGGCTGTCGAACAACGGCGTGGAGGTGGGCGAAGCGCTGCGCGACTTCGAAGGCGTGCTCTCCGGGTTGCCGTCTTATAGCGGCAGCACCGCGCTGCTCGGTGCGACCGATCACCTCATCGATACGTCGCGGCAGTAAGCTCATGGAGCAACGCGTCCTGATTCTCGCGCCGTTTGGCCGCGACGCCGATGTCATTGCCGAAGTCCTGAGCAAGGACAAGCGGACGTGCGTCGCCTTTAGCGATGCGGACGCGCTGACCGAAGCGCTCGACGCCGGCGTGGGCACCGCGCTGATTGCCGAAGAAGCGCTCGCCGACAGCCGTGCAACGCGCCTGTTCGAGTGGCTCGAACATCAGCCCGCATGGTCCGACTTGCCGTTTATCCTGCTCGCGGCGACGCGCGTCGGTCATCGGTCGGCGCGCGGACTGGAAGTGCTCGAGCGGCTCGGCAACGTCGTCGTGCTGGAACGTCCGCTGAACTCGGAGACGCTGCGGCGAGCCGTGGCGTCGGCGCTGCGGGCGCGCGCACGGCAATACGAATCGCGCCGCCATCTCGCCGAACGGATCGAAGCGCAAGAAGCATTAGTCCAGCTAAACGATTCGCTCGAAAGCCGGATTGCCGAACGTACGCATGAACTCGCTTCGGCCAACAACCGGCTGATGATGGAGATCCACGAGCGCGCGAAGGTGCAGGCCGTGCTCGTGCAATCGCAGAAGATGGAAGCGCTCGGCCAACTCACGGGCGGGATCGCGCACGACTTCAACAATCTGCTGAACGTCATCATGGTCAACTCGGAGTTGATCGCGCGCGTGAGCGGCGACGAGCGCATTCGCGGCATGGCCGCGACCGTCAAGCGCGCGACCGAACGCGGCGCCAAACTCACGGGCCAGTTGCTCACGTTCTCGCGCAACAGCAACCTGGACCTGAAGGCCGTCGACGTGGTCACGCTGCTGCAAGGCATGCGCGACATCATCACCGTGTCGCTCGGATCGGGTATCAGCTACAGCAACGACTTCGAACGCAAGGAGATGTGGACGCACGCCGACGCGAACCAGCTCGAGCTTGCGGTGCTGAATCTCGCGATCAACGCGCGCGATGCGATGCCGGGCGGCGGCGAGCTCAGCGTGCGCGTGAAGGAGCGCACTGCGCCCGACCAGACACTCGCCGAGGGCCGCTATGTCGTGATCGAAGTCGCCGACACGGGCGCAGGCGTGCCGCCCGACCTCGTCACGCGCGTGTTCGATCCGTTCTTCACGACCAAGCCGATCGGCAAGGGAACCGGCCTCGGCCTGAGCCAGGTGTACGGCATCGCGCGCCAGGCCGGCGGCACCGCGCGGCTTTTCAGCCAGGAAGGCGTCGGCACCACGGTCGAACTGTGGCTGCCGCTGCGCGAGCGCGTCGCGCCGCAGAATGCCAAGACTTCCGATACCGAAGCGAACGCCGTCGGCGAAAAGCGCGTGCTCGTGATCGAAGACGACAGCGAGGTGCGGGCCATGCTCGTCGAGTCGCTCAAAATGCTCGGCTACAACGTGACGGAAGCCCCCGACGGCCGCGCCGGACTCGCCCGTCTGGCGGACGACAACCCGGACCTGCTGATGGTCGACTTCGCGATGCCTGGCATGAATGGCATCGACGTAATCGCGGAAGCGCGTAAGATGCGCAGCGATCTGCCGGTGATTCTCGCAACCGGTTACGCCGACGTCGATATATCCGGTCTTTCGGTCGAGCGCTGCACGGTATTGCGCAAACCTTTCCAGCTCGACGATCTCGCGCGGACCGTCCGGCTCGGATTGATTGGCTGATAAAAACGCCCGCTTCAGCCGGCGCGCAGAAAATTTTCCAACTACATTGCTTGGCTAACGATTGTCTGACAGTGCAGCGTAACGCGCCATGATCTACCCCTCCCTTCGCGACTGGCTCTTCTCGGTCAAGACGTTTGCCGCCGCGATGATCGCGCTGTACATCGGCCTCGCACTGCAGTTGCCGCGGCCTTACTGGGCGATGGCGACGGTCTACATCGTGTCGAATCCGTTCGTCGGCGCGACGCGCTCGAAGGCGATTTATCGTGCGCTCGGCACCGCGCTCGGCGCGTCGGCGGCCGTGCTCCTGGTGCCGCCCTTCGTCGAATCGCCGTATCTGTTCAGCGTGGTCCTCGCGCTGTGGGTCGGCACCCTGCTCTTTCTCGCGATCTCGGATCGCACGGCACGCAGCTACGTGTTTCTGCTCGCGAGCTATACGCTGCCGATCATCGCGCTGCCCGCGGTCACGAATCCGGCAGGCGTGTTCGATCTTGCGGTGAGCCGCACCGAAGAGATCACGCTCGGCATCGTCTGCGCGAGCATCGTGGGCAGCGTGGTGTTTCCGAGCCGGCTCGCGCCGACCATCATCGAGCGGACGGATGCATGGTTTCGCGACGCCGCTTTCTACTCGACGGAAACGCTGTCGGGCCGCATTGCTGGCGCGGCGATTTCCGGCGCGCGGCAGCGGCTCGCGGCGACCATCAACGGTCTGGAATTGCTGCTCAGCCAGCTCGCCTACGATCACACGCGCCCCGACCTTCTCACGCGCGCGCATGAACTTCGCGGACGCATGCAGTTGCTGCTGCCGCTCATGTCGGCGCTCGCCGATCCGCTGATCGCGCTCTACAACGCAGGCAGCCACAAGTGGCCGGAAGGGCTCGAGGCGCTGCTTGCCGACATCGTCAAATGGTTCAATGCGCCGCTGCCGGCCGCGAGCGCGGGCCATCATGCGGACCCGGCCGCGAATGCGCTGCGCGAGCGCATTGCCGCGATGCAGCCGCCGCCCGAGGCACTCACCACCTGGGACGGCGCATTGCTGTCCAGCGCGTTGTGGCGCATGAAGCAGGTGATCGACGTCTGGGAGGACTGCCGCTCGCTGCGCATCATCATCACGCGTGAAGAAGGCTTGTGGCGGCCGCGTTTTCGCCATTGGCGGCTCGGCGGCACCGAGCGCTTTTTCGACCGCGGCATGATGCTGTTCTCGACCGGCTCGACCGCGGCCGCGGTGATACTCGCGTGCAGTCTGTGGATCGCCTCCGGTTGGGCGGACGGCGCAAGCGCCGTGACGCTCGCGGCGGTCGCCTGCTGCTTCTTCGCCGCACTCGACGAACCCGCGCCGATGGTGTTCCGCTTCTTCGTCGCGACCGCGATCAGCGTATTAGCCGCGGGCGTCTATCTGTTTGCCGTGTTGCCGCACGTACACGACTTTCCGATGCTCGTGATCCTGTTCGCCGCGCCGTTCATTCTGGTCGGCACGCTGATTCCGCGCCCGCAGTTCAATATGGTCACGGTGCTCGTCGCCGTGAACACGGCCACGTTCATCAGCATTCAGGACGCGTACGACGCCAACTTTCTGACCTTCCTCAACAGCAACCTCGCCGGCCTCGCGGGACTTCTTTACGCTTATCTGTGGACTCGCGTGACGCGGCCGTTCGGCGCCGAACTCGCGGCGGCTCGCCTGCTGCGCTCGAGCTGGAGCGATGTCGCGTTGACCGCGTCGACGCGGCCCATCGAAGACCCGCGCAATCACGCCGCGCGCATGCTGGATCGTCTGATGCAACTGATCCCACGGCTCGCCGCGACCGACGACCATCGTCATCCTTCCATCGAAAGTTTTCGCGATCTGCGCATCGCGTTCAATTCCCTCGACCTGCGCCGTCTCACGCGCAAGCTCGGCGGCGAGGCGCCGGCCGCGATCGAGCAGGTGCTCGACGGCGTGCGCGGCTATTACGAAAGCTGCGCGAACCGCCACGCGCGCGAGCCCGTGCCCGCGAGCCTGATGTCGTCGATCGATTCGGCCGTCGCGCGCGTCACCGCGCAAGGACTCGCGGATGCCGGCACGCCCGACGCGACCGCGCAAACCTCGGCACGTCACTTGCGCGACGCGCTGCACGCGCTGATCGGCTTACGTCTCTCGCTCTTTCCGGCCACGCTGCAAGCCGCAACGCCACCCGCGCAGGAGGCAAGCGCCTGATGCGCCGTTCAACCCCTTGGCCCCATTCCCACGATGATCGGTGAAATAGACATCTTCGGCGTATTCGTGCCGGCCGTGCTCGTGCTGATGCTGGTCGCCTATCTGATCAACCTCGCGATTCGCGCGGTGCTCGCGCGTGTCGGCTTTTACCGCTTCGTGTGGCATCGCTCGATCTTCGATCTCGGCATCTATGTGCTGGTGCTGGGCCTTGTCGTCGTCGTTTCGCACAGACTCGTTTCGTGAAATCAACGTGAAAAAAACCTGGTTCTCCGTCGGTCAGATCGTGCTGACCCTGATCGTCGTCGTGGCCGCGGCGCTCGTGCTGTGGAAGCTGATCGGCTACTACATGTTCGCACCGTGGACTCGCGACGGACACGTGCGCGCCGACGTGATCCAGGTGGCACCGGACGTGTCGGGGCTGATTTCATCGGTAGACGTGGTGGACAACCAGCAGGTCAGGCAAGGCCAGGTGCTGTTCGTGATCGATCACGCCCGCTACGCGCTCGCGCTGCGTCAGGCGCAGGCCACGGCGCAGCAACGGCGCGCGACGCTCGACCAGGCGCGCCGCGAAGACGTGCGCAATCGCAAGCTCGGCAACCTCGTCGCCGCCGAAGTCGCGGAAGAGAGCCGCTCGCGCGTCGACCAGGCGGAAGCGGCGCTGGCGGATGCGAACGTCGCGATCGACACCGCGAAGCTGAACCTGCAGCGCGCGACGATCGTGAGCCCCGTCGACGGTTATCTGAACGATCGCGCGCCGCGTGCCGGCGAATTCGTCGCGGCGGGACGCGCGGTGCTGTCGGTGGTGGACATGCATTCGTTCCGCGTCGACGGCTACTTCGAAGAGACGAAGCTCGGCGGCATCCACATCGGACAGCCGGTCGACATCAGCGTGATGGGCGAGCCGCAGGTGCTGCGTGGGCATGTGCAAAGCATCGTCGCGGGCATCGAGGACCGCGACCGCACGCAGGGCACCAATCTGCTGCCCAATGTGAATCCTGCGTTTAGTTGGGTGCGGCTCGCGCAGCGCATTCCAGTGCGTGTCGCGCTCGATGAAGTCCCGCCCGATTTCCGCATGATCGCGGGGCGCACCGCTACCGTATCGGTGCGCGAGTTGGCGGAGGCGCGCGCCGCGCATCCCGCGCAGGCTTCGGAGGCGTCGAGTGTCTCCGCAACACCGCCCGCGACTGCCGCAGCCACTTCGGGCGCCTCGCAATGAAAGCGTCCCGCTTCGCGCCGTTTCTGCGCCTGCCTTCGCGCGCGTTCGCGCTGCTCCCGCTCGCCGCGTTGCTCAACGGCTGCATGAACGTCGGCCCGAACTACTCGCTGCCGAAAGACGCACTCGTGAACGCGCCGCTTGCGAATGCGCCGATCGAAGGCGCGGACTCGGCGCTCACGTCACACGCCGACGTGCCCGCGGTGTGGTGGAAGCTGTACGACGATCCGGTGCTCAACGGTCTCGTCGACGAAGCGCTGCAATCCAATACCGACTTGCGCGTCGCCGCCGCGAATCTCGCGCGCTCGCGCGAGGCGCTCGGCGTGGCTCAGGCGCAAGGCGGCTTTTCCGGCAAGACGTCGGCGGTGTTTGAGCGCGCGCAGGAATCGGCCGAACAATACCTGCTCACCGAGAAACTGCCGGTCGTGAACGAAGGCGACGTCGGCATCAGCGTCGCGTATGAAATCGATCTGTTCGGCAAGCTGCGGCGCGGCGTGGAAGCGGCGCAAGCCGACGCCGACGCCGTGCAGGCCGCGGGCGATCTCGCGCGCATCTCAGTGGTCGCCGACGTGGTGCGCGCCTACGTCGAGCAATGCTCGGCCGCCGAGGAACTGAAGATCGCGCAGCAGTCGCTCGCGTTGCAAAGACAGCGCGTGGATGTCTCGCGGCGTTTGCGTGACGTGGGCCGCGGCAATCAGACGGAAGTCACGCGCGGGCAAACCCAGGTCGATACGTTGTCCGCGGACATTCCGCGCTACACCGCACGTCGCAAGATCGCGCAATACCGGCTCGCGGCACTGCTCGCGCGCGCGCCGTCCGACTTGCCGCCCGCGGTTCTCGCCTGCGAGAAGCTGCCGCAAATCCGTCAACCGATTCCCGTCGGCGACGGCGCCGCGCTGCTGAGGCGCCGGCCCGACGTGCGCGAAGCCGAGCGTCAACTGGCGGCATCGACGGCGCGTATCGGCGTTGCGACCGGCGCGCTGTATCCGACCGTGAGCATCGGCGCATCGGCGGGTTTGACGGGCGTTCTCGAAGATCTCGGCACGTCGCCGACAGCGCGTTGGGGCTTCGGTCCGCTGATCAGCTGGACGTTCCCCGCCAACGGCGCGCGCGGCCGCGTGCGCGAAGCGCAGGCGTCGAGCCAGGTCGCGCTTGCCCGCTTCGACGGCGTCGTGCTGACCGCGTTGCGCGAAACGGAGACCAGCCTTGCCACCTATGCATCGGACTACGCTCGCACGGAAGCGCTACAGGCCGCGCTGAAATCCGCGGCGCAATCCGCGGACGAAACGCACCGGCTGTATCGCGCGGGCCGCGAGTCGTTCATCTCCGATCTGGACGCGACGCGCACGCTCACGTCGACGAAAGCGCAAGTCGCAGCGGCTGAAGGTCAGGTGGCGATCGACCAGGTGAATCTGTTTCTGACACTCGGCGGCGGGTGGGAGCGGGATGGGCAAGCTGCGCCTGGGGTGGCGGGGGCTTCGGCTTCGACACCGGCTTCGGCTTCGGCTTCGGCTTCGGCTTCGACACGAGCATCGGCAGCAAAAACCCAAGCCCCGTAGCCGCATCGCCCGACCTTACGTTTTATTTTTGAATAACTTTCTTTTGCCTTTCATTTACGGTTAAATACTTGGCACTCACCACACGTTACGAGGCCAAGGTATGTCGTCATTCATGAAAAGCGCAGCAGCATTGGGCGGATGCATCGGCATCTTCACGGCGGTCGTGGCCATCGTCGAAATTCTGGCAGGCTAAGCCCGTTGCTCGCTCGCGAAGCGCCGGCTTGCGCTACGCAGGCCGGCGCTTCGCCGCTTGATGAATCGCGGCGCGCACCCGCGGATACGTGCCGCAACGACAGACGATATTGCTCATGGCCGCGTCGATGTCGGCGTCGCTCGGATGCGGCTTCTGTTTGAGCAGCGCGCAAGCGGCCATCAGTTGCGCGCTTTGACAATAGCCGCACTGCACGACATCGAGATCGATCCACGCGGCCTTCAGTGCCTGCGCTTCGCCGCCTTGCAACCCTTCGATGGTCGTGATCTTCTGCGTCGTCAAATCGGACATGGGCGTCTGACACGACAGGCACGCCTTGTCGTTCAGATGCACCGTGCAGGCGCCGCAAATGCCGACGCCGCAGCCGAACTTCGTGCCCGTCATGCCGAGCTCGCAACGCAGCACCCACAATAGCGGCATATCCGGCTCGACTTGCACAGCCACCGCGCGTCCGTTGATGTTGAGCGCTGCCATATCGGTCTCCGGCTTCAGGTGAACTTCAAAGGCAACGTACGCAGTCGCTTGCCGGTCAGTGCAAACACTGCATTGGCAACAGCCGGCGCGATTGGCGGCACGCCCGGTTCGCCGACGCCTTGCGGATGCAACTGGCTCGGCATGATGTCGACTTCGATGATCGGGCAATCGTTGATCCGCACAACCGGAAAGTCGACGAAGTTCTTCTGCTCGACCTGGCCGTTGACGATCGTGATCTCGTCCTGCAACGCGGCCGAGAGGCCGAATACGATTCCGCTCTCCATCTGCTGACGGATCAGATTCGGATTCACCGGCAAACCGCAATCGATCACGCAAACCACGCGGTGCACGCGAATCATCCTGTGCGGTCCAATCGATACCTCCGCGACCTGCGCGACCACGCTGCCGAATGCCTCATGAAGCGCGACGCCACGCGCGCGCGGAGCGCCATCGGCGGCACGCGTCAACGGATGCGTCCAGTCGGACAACGCAGCCACTCTCTGCAACACTTTCAGATGCCGCGGATGCTGCGCAAGCAGTGCGCTGCGAAACGCAATCGGGTCCTGGCTGGTGGCGGCGGCGATCTCATCGGTAAAGCTCTCGGTGAAGAAGGCCTGGTGCGAGTGGCCGACCGAACGCCAGAAGCCGACCGGCACGGGCAAGTCCACGATCTTGTGCGCGACGCGCGCCGTGGGCCACTCGTACGGCTGATCGAACGCGCCTTCGGCTGTCGTCTTGTCGAGCGGAATGCGCGGCGCGCCGTAATAACGCGCGAGCGCTTCGGGCACGATGGCCTGACTCGCGGACGCGCTGTGCCACGCGACGAGCTTGCCGTTATCGTCGAAGCCCGCCTTCAGGCGCGATACGCATGCGGGGCGATAGAAGTCGTGCGTAAAGTCCTGCGCGCGCGACCATAGCGTTTGCACCGGACGTCCGCCGGCCTCGCGCGCGATCGCGGCGGCCTGCGCAATGTAATCGGTTTCCAGGCGTCGCCCGAATGCGCCGCCGAGCAACTGCGCATGCACATGAACCTTGTCGTCGTCGATATGCAGCACTTTGGCGACGTGCCGCCGCGCGAGCGCGGGCGTTTGCGTCGATACCCAGACGGTCGCCGCGCCGTCCGCGACCTGCACGGTGCAGTTGAGCGGCTCGACCGCGCCGTGCGCGAGATACGGCGCGTGATATTCAGCCGTGATGGTGCGCGCCGCGCCGCTTAGCGCATCGTTGATGTCGCCGCGGCGGTAGTACGCGTGGCCGTCGCCGTCGTCGAGGGCGAGCGCGAGACGGCGCTCCACTTCCGCGCTCGAAAGCGTGGCCGCGGCGCCATGCTGCCATGTCACTTTGATCGCGTCGACGGCGTTCGTCGCGCGAAATGGATTGTCCGCGATCACGGCGACGCCGCCCGTGCCGCCCGCATACGGCTCGAAAGCGAGCGCCTTCACGAAGCCGCGCATTCGCTGCGCCGCGCTCGCGTCGAAGCTCGCAACCGTGCCGCCGAGCGTCGGACACATCACGACACTCGCGTAGAGCAGGCCGTCGGGCAACACGTCGATGCCAAATCGCGCGCTGCCGTTGATCTTCGACGCGGCCTCGATGCGGCGCAGCGGTTTGCCGATCAGCGTGAAATTCGCGGGGTCTTTCAACGCCACCTTGCGAGGCAGCGGTTGTTGCGCCGCCATCGACGACAACTCGCCGAAGCTCGCCTTATGTCCCGACGGATGCGTGACATACCCGCCTTGCGTCACGCACTCGCCGGGCGCGACGTGCCATTGCGCGGCGGCCGCGCCAATCAGCATCGCACGCGCCGAGGCGCCCGCTTCGCGCATGGGCGTCCACAGGTCGTTGATGCTCGACGAGCCGCCGGTCATCATCGTGCCGGCTTCACGCGTGAGCTTGCGCGTGTACCAGACGACCGCGCGCTTCGTGATGCTGTCGTGATCGGGACGAAACGGCAGATCGTCGATGACGTTCTGCACGCTGTTGTAGATGTTGTCGATCGGCGCGTCCTCGACACGCACGCGCGACCAGTCGGCGTCGAGTTCTTCGGCAAGCAGCATCGCGAGACCGGTGTGAACGCCCTGGCCCATTTCCGCCTTGCTCATCATGATCGTCACGCTGTTGTCGGCGGCGATCTTGACCCAGCCGTTGAGCGCCGTTTGCGTGCCTTCGACGGGTAACGGCGCGTCGGTCGTGAGACGCTGCCGCGCCGGCAGCACGGACCAGCCGACCAACAACGCACCCACCGCGCCGGCGCCGCCGATGACGAAGGTTCTGCGCTTCATGATGAATGGCCCATCGGCTTGCCCGCCGGTAACAAGCTGCAAGGGCGCGATGCGCGCCCTGCGTCCCCACGCAATATTAGTAAGACGGAGGAACGGCCGCGGACTTAAATTCGTCGGATGAAGCCGTGCGCGCGCGGGGCGGGCGCGAGGGGCACGCTAGCGAGGCGGACCGCCTGGCTAGCGTGCCGTGGGGCGTTTCATTAAATGTGCAGAGCGTGCGGCTTAGCTCTGCCTTGCTTTGGTCAACAGGCTCAGCGCCGGTTCGAGCCCGACACGACATCGATCCATACGGCGAGCACCAGAATGCCGCCCTTCACGATCATCTGCCAGTAGGCATCGACGTCGAGCATCGACATGCCGTTGTCGAGACTCGCCATCACGAGCGCGCCGATCAATGCGCCGTAGACCGTGCCCGAGCCGCCGCGCATCGACGTTCCGCCGATAAAGCACGCGGCAATCGCGTCCAGTTCGCCCATCGAGCCCGCCGACGGCGAACCCGCGGCCAGGCGCGCCGTGTTCACGATGCCGGCGAACGCGCACATCAATCCCATCAGCGCGAAAATGGCGAGCTTCACGCGATTCGTGTTGACACCGGACAGGCGCGTCGCTTCGAGATTCGATCCGACTGCGTAAATGCGTCGGCCAAAGACGGTCTGCGTGGCGACCCAGGTAAAGATGCCGAGCAACGCGAGCAGCAGAAGAACGGGCACCGGAATGCCGCCGTAACGATCGAGCGTCGCCACGAAGCCCGCGAGAATCGCGCCCGCGCCGACCACTTTTGCAACGTCCTGCCAGACCGGCACCACGCTTAACTGATAGCGCTCGCGATTGCGGCGCTGACGTATCGTCAGAAATGCGAGCAATAGAAACAGCACGACGGCAAGCGTATCGCCGGCCAGTTTCGGTAGATAGCCCTGGCCGACGAACACGAAACTGTCGGAGACCGGCGCGATGGTCGAACCGCCTGTCACGCCGAGCAGAATCCCGCGATACGCGAGCATGCCGCCGAGACCGACAATGAACGACGGCACGCGCCGGTATGTCGACCACCATCCGTTGAAGAGGCCGACGAGCACGCCGAGCAGCATCACGGCCGGCAACGTGACGCCTATCGGCCAGTGACGGTTGACGTCGAGTATCGCGGCCACGCCGCCGAGCAAACCGAGCAGCGATCCGACCGACAGATCGATCTCGCCCGCGATGATCACGAACACCATGCCGCACGCGAGCATGCCGGTGATCGACATCTGCCGCAGCAGGTTCGACAGATTGCGCGGCGTCACGAAGGCGCCGTGCGTGAGCACCGAAAAGAAAATCCAGATGGCGGCCACGGCGATCAGCAGCGCGAGAATCTTGTAGCGCGCGAACAGTTGCTGAACGCGTTGCGGGCCGCCGAATGCGCCTCGCGGCGCAGTATTGTCGGCGCGTTGGGAAGTAACGTCGGGCGTCATGCTGCACTCGCTGCGGTTGGGTTCGGGACTCGCTGCACGGGACGGATCGCGGCGCTGAGAATGTCTTCCTGCGTGAGGCCGTCGTTGACGAAATCGCCGCGCAATTCGCCTTCGCCGATCACGAGCACGCGATCGCTAATGCCGAGTACTTCCGGCAATTCGGACGACACCATCACGATCGACATGCCGCGCTGCGCCAGTTGAAAAATGAGTTTGTAGATTTCGAATTTCGCGCCGACGTCGACGCCTCGTGTGGGTTCGTCGAGAATCAGCACTTTGGGATCGGTCAGCAACATGCGCGTGAGCACGGCTTTCTGCTGATTGCCGCCGGAAAGGCTCGCTATCGACAACATCGGATGAGCGGCGCGCACGGAAAGCCGCTTCATTTCCGTATGAATCGTGTCGAGCTCGGCCGCCGAATCGATGCGTCCACCCGATGCAAAGCGCTGCAGCACCGCGAGCGTGATGTTGTGGCCGACGCTCAGGCACGGCACGATGCCGTGGCGCTTGCGATCTTCCGGCACCATGCCGATGCCCGCGCGAATCGCATCGATAGGCGCGCGAATTTTCACGGGCTTGCCTTCCATGACGACCGTCGCTTCGCTCGTGCCGGGATAGGCGCCGAAAATCGCCTGCATCAATTCCGTGCGCCCCGCGCCGACGAGCCCGGCCACACCGAGAATTTCGCCGCGCCGCAACGCGAACGACACATCGTTCACGCGCTTGCGGCGCGGATTCGTCACGTCGAAACAGGTGACGTTGCGCGCTTCGAAAACGACGTCGCCAATCGGATGCGGTTCGCGCGGGAACAGGTTCTTGATCTCGCGTCCGACCATTAGCGAAATGATGCGGTCTGTCGTCAACGCGTGCATGGGCTCGGTGGCGACATGGCGTCCGTCGCGAATCACGCTGATCGTGTCGCAAACGGCGGCGACTTCGTCGAGCTTGTGCGAGATGTAGACACAGGCCACGCCGCGCCGCTTCAGATCGCGCACGATGTCCAGCAGAATGGCGATCTCCGAGGAAGTAAGCGACGACGACGGTTCATCCAGAATCAGCAGCTTCGCGCGCTTATTGAGCGCCTTCGCAATCTCGATCAACTGCTGATGGCCGCCGCCGTAGTTCATCACCGGTTGCGCCGCATTGATGCCCTGAATGCCGAGCTCGCGCAGCAATTCGTCCGCGCGTTGATACATCGCGGCGTAATTCATGCGGCCGCCCGGCAGCGTGATTTCATTGCCGAGAAAAATGTTCTCGGCCACCGACAATTCGGGCACCAGCATCAATTCCTGGTGAATGATGATGATGCCGGCGCGCTCGGTGTCGCGTATGCCCGCTGCTTTCAGCGGCGTGCCTTCCCAGGTTATTTCGCCATCCCAGGTACCGTGCGGATATACGCCGGACAGTACTTTCATCAGCGTCGATTTGCCTGCGCCGTTTTCGCCGCACAAGCCGACGCACTCGCCCGGCGCGACCGTCAGGTCGATTCCGTCGAGTGCTTTCACGCCTGAAAATGCCTTGACGATGCCGCGCATCGTCAGTAACGGTTGCGTCATTCGCTATGCCTCGCTGCAAGGCGCGCGATCGCGCCGATACGCGACAGCCGTATCGGCGCAAACCGCGCGCGCGTTACGCTCATTGGCTCGCGAGCTGGGCCTGGGTATAGAAGCCGTCCTTGACGACTACATCGACGTTGCTCTTGGTGAGCAACGTGGGCTGCAGCAGCACCGTGTCGACTTTCTTCTTGCCGTTGTCGTACTGCGCGTTAAACGCGGGCTTCTCGCCCTTCGCCAATGCAACCGAGAGCTTGGCGGCTTCGCCGGCAATCAGCTTCAACGGCTTGTAGACCGTCATGGTCTGCGTGCCCGCAATCACGCGCTTGACCGCGGCGAGGTCCGCGTCCTGACCCGACACCGGCACCTTGCCCGCCATGTGCTGCGCGGCGAGCGCCTGGATCGCGCCGCCTGCGGTGCCGTCGTTCGACGCGACGATGGCGTCGATCTTGTTGTTGTTCGCGGTCAGCGCGTCTTCGACGATGCGCAGCGCCGTGGATGCGCTCCACTCCGGCACCCACTGCTGGCCCACCACTTTGATGTCGCCCTTGTCGATGGCAGGCTTGAGTACCTTCAACTGGCCTTCGCGCAACATCTTCGCGTTGTTGTCGGTCGGTGCGCCGCCGAGCAGAAAGTAGTTGCCCTTCGGTTGCGCGTTAAACACGCCTTGTGCCTGCAATTCGCCGACCTTTTCGTTATCGAACGAGATATAGCCGTCCACGTCGGCGTCCAGAATCAGGCGGTCATACGACACGACCTTGATCCCCGCTTTCTTCGCTTCGGCCACGACGTTGCCGAGCGTCTTCGAATTGAACGGCACGATCACGATCACATCCACGCCGCGCGAGATGAGGTTCTCGATCTGCGAGATTTGCCGCGCCTCGCTGGCGTCGGCGGATTGCACGGATACTTTCGCACCGAGTTTTTCCGCAGCAGCGACGAAATAGTCGCGATCGCGCGACCAGCGCTCGACGCGCAGGTCGTCGATACAGAAGCCGATTTCAGGGTGATCCTTGCTTGCGTGCGCAAGCGGCGCGATAAGCGAAAGGCTCGCCAACACCGCTCCACATACGAGCGAACTCAATACAGTACGACGCGTTGCGAATTTCATCTCTGTCTCCTTCTTCTGATAGCCGGAATTCCGGATTGGACGGCCTGCGCTGCGAGCCGCAGGTCCGGACAAGCGACAACCCAAAGCTTCTTTTTATGCGCGCGAGTTGCACCCGCGCGCTTTCTTCATTTGCAACGATGATGCCCTTTAGCGTCCGCTATAAATAGCCTGATTCACGATGTTTTCCATGCGCTCCTGGTGGCCGCTTGCATGCTGCGGATTGAGGTCGCGCGACAGTGCGTCTGCGGCGAGTGTCGACAGCGAGTAGTCGCCGGAAAGAATCTTGCGGCCAAAGTCGGCGTCCCAACCGGCATAACGCTCACGCTTGAATTGACCGAGACGGTCATTTTCGATCAATACGGCCGCGCGTTCGACGGCGAGCGCGAGGTTATCGATTGCGCCAACGTGGCCGTAAAAGAGATCTTCCGGATCGACGCTTTGCCGCCGCACTTTCGAGTCGAAGTTCATGCCGCCTGTCGTGAAGCCGCCGTGGCCCAGGATTTCGTAGAAGGCGAGCGTCAGTTCTTCCACGCTATTGGGGAATTGATCCGTGTCCCAGCCGTTTTGCGGGTCGCCGCGATTGGCGTCGACGCTGCCGAAAATACCGAGCGCATAGGCCGTCGCGATCTCGTGATGAAACGAGTGGCCCGCAAGCGTCGCATGATTCGCCTCGATATTCACGCGGATTTCTTTCTCGAGACCGTATTGCAGCAAGAAGCCGTGGACGGTCGCGACATCGTAATCGTATTGATGCTTGGTCGGCTCTTGCGGCTTAGGCTCGATCAACAGAGAACCTTTGAAGCCGATCTTGTGTGCATGGTCCACGACCATATGCAGGAAGCGCGCGAGTTGATCGCGTTCGCGCACGAGGTCCGTGTTAAGCAGCGTGTCGTAACCTTCGCGCCCGCCCCACAATACATAGTTATCACCTCCGAGCCGTTGCGTCGCGTCGAGCGCATGGCGCACCTGGGTCGCGGCAAACGCGAAGATGTCCGGGTTGGGACTCGTCGCGGCGCCGGCCGCATAACGCGGATGCGAAAACAGATTGGCGGTGCCCCATAGCAGTTTGATACCCGTGTCCTGCTGCTTGCGCGCGAGGTAGTCCACTATGCGGGAAAAGTTCTCGCTGTATTCCTTCAGGTTCGCACCTTCGGGTGCAACGTCGGTGTCATGAAAAGTGTAATACGGCGTGCCGAGCTTCGAGAAGAATTCGAACGCAGCGTCTGCTTTCAGATGCGCCATTTCCATCGCGTCGCCCGGTTGCTGCCAGGGGCGCTTGAAGGTGCCCTGCCCGAAAATATCGACGCCCGGCCACACAAACGTGTGCCAGTAACACACCGCTATCCGCAGATGTTCTTCGAGCGTTTTGCCGAGCACCTTTTTGCTTTTATCGTAGTGGCGGTACGCAAGCGGATTGTCCGATTGCGGGCCTTCATAACGAATCTCGGGAATATGTTCGAAGTAGGACATCAGCGTCTCCTTCCCATCTAAAGGGATTATGTTGCACCGCAACCCGTGCGACGTGGCCGGGGCGGTCGATAAGGTGACGCCATGCTGCCGCTTGCCGGAGGCATCGGCAATTGCGAAATTGCGCAGTGTGCTTGATGTTTCTTACCGCCCGCCATTTTGTTTGCCCCCGCGCGCTATTGGCGGCCTAGAATAACCGGACGCTTAAAAATACGGATTCAAAGGAGACAAAGGTTGTGCGGGTTTCAACGTCCGCCTGCCGCTCACCGCCATGACCCGTCCGCAAACACCACAGACGACGCATCGAATCGCGCTGCTCTTCAACGCGAACAAGGTCTACGACCGCGAGATCATTACCGGCATCGGCAACTACTTGCTGTCCACGCGCGTGGCGTGGGACCTCTTTCTGGAAGACGACTTTCGCTGCCGGTTGACGGGCATCGAGCGCTTCGACGGCGACGGCATCATCGCGGATTTCGACGACCCTGCCGTGAGCGAGGCGCTGCGCGACTGTCCATTGCCGGTGGTCGCTGTGGGATCGTCATTCGAGGACCCCGCGCAATATCCCCCGGATTTACCCTATATCGCAACGGACAACAGCAAGCTCGTCTCGCTCGCGTACACGCATCTGATTGGCGCGGGCCTCGAACACTTTGCGCTATACAGCCTGCCGCAAGCGCAAGAAAACCGCTGGGCGCAGCAGCGCGAACTTGCATTCGCACATTTGCGCAATGCGGACGGCCACAGTGCCGAGCAGATTCAAAGCGAGATCTATCGCGGTCTTTCCACGAGCGCGCCTTCATGGAACCAGGCGACCGAACAACTCACCGCGTGGCTGCGCGAATTGCCGAAGCCGGTCGGCATTATTGCCGTGACCGACGCGCGTGCGCGGCATTTGCTGCAAGCGTGTCTGATTGCGGGCATTCCGGTGCCGGAAGAAGTGGCGATTATCGGTATCGACAACGATCCGCTCACGCGCACGCTCACTCGTATTCCACTTTCTTCCGTGATTCAGGGTACTGAGGAAATGGGCCGCACCGCGGCTCACCTGTTGCATCAGATGCTGCATGGCGCGCGCTTTCCTGGGCGGCGCATTCTCGTGCCGCCTGTCGGCATCAACGTACTCGAATCGACCAGGCATCAGCCGCTCGCGAGTCCCTATGTAATGCGCGCGCGGCATTTTATTCGCCAGTATGCTTGCCAGGGTATTCGCACTGAACAGGTGGCCGACTATGTCGGCGTGTCGCGTTCGTCGCTCGAAGAGTACTTTCGACGCGAGCGCAAGTGCACGGTGCATCAGGAGATCTTGCGCCATAAACTCGACGTCGCGAAAGCGCTGCTTGCAAAACGCGATGCGTCGAGCGCGGAAGTGGCAATACGTTGCGGCTTTACGTCGCTGCAATACATGTACGCCGTATTTCGTCGGGAGCTTGGGTGCACGCCGCGCGAGTACCAGGAGCGCGCGAGTTTGACTCAGGCTTCGACGCCAGGCTGAGCATGCCTTTACTTTTTTATTTTCTATCGACGACATGATCAGCATCGCACAACTTTCTTCCGAGCCGTGGGGCACGCTCAATGGCGGCGATCCGGTACGGCTCTTTACATTGCGTAACGCGCACGGCATGAAGGTCGCGATTAGCGATCTCGGCGCGACGCTGGTTTCGTGGCATGCGCCGGATCGCGCGGGACGTCTCGGCGATATTCTTCTCGGCCACGACACACCGGCCCAGTACTTCGCGGCCACGACTTTTATGGGCGGTCTGATCGGCCGCTGGGCGAACCGCATTGCCGACGCGCGTTTTACGCTCGACGGCATCGAGTACACACTCGACCGCAATGAAGGCGCGAAGCTGCTGCATGGTGGAAGCGTCGGTTTTCATCGCGCGATATGGGACGTGAGCGAAGACAATGGCTCGCTGTTGATGCGGCTCGAGTCGCCGGAAGGCGATGCCGGTTTTCCAGGCAATGTGACCGCGCAAGTGCGCTACACGCTCGACGACGACGGCACCTTGACCATCGAATACGAGGCCATTGCCGACGCCGCGACGCCGCTCAATCTCACGAGTCATGGGTACTTCAACCTGACGGGCCGCGCGGGTGCCGATATTCGCGGACATATGCTGTCAATCGACGCGGACCGGTTCTTCGAAGTCGACGCAGCGATGATCCCTTCGAAGTTGGCCGACGTAGCGGGCAACGCATTCGACTTCCGGCAAAGCGCGCCGATCGGCGCACGCCTCGAATGGCCGCACGCGCAACTCGTGCAAGCGGGCGGATTCGATCATTGCTACGTGTTGCGCGATGCACCAGGCGGCGCAGGCAAGGTGCGAGAAGTCGCGTGTCTTTACGACCCCGGCAGCGGCCGCGAACTGACCGTGTCGACGGATCAGCGCGGCTTGCAGTTTTATAGCGGCAACTTTCTAAAAGGCGATGCAGGACGCGGCGGAGCTCGCTATCAGACACATGCGGGACTGTGTCTGGAAGCGGGCGGCTTTCCGAACCAGGTCAACATGCCGGAGGAACAGAATGACGTGATCCTGCGACCCGGCGACACGTACCGGCAAGTGACTGCGTATCGCGTGGGTGTGCGCGAAGGGCGTGTGACAAAACGCCTTCATTTGCAGTCGCTGGGATTACAGCACGCCGACTTATCAATTGCTGCAAGAGTGAATTACTGCATTGGGGGTTTGCCCTCGAATAACCGCTTCCTACAATCCGCGCATGGTGCCGACGATCCACAGCGGCATCGGACGACACCATTCCCGGAGGGAAGCATCATGAACACGCTGATCAAGGCAGTGACTCTTGCTGTTGCGCTGGCCGCGCCAGTCGCATCGTTTGCACAATCGGAACAGCCGCTCACGCGCGCGGAAGTGAAGGCTCAGTTAAAGCAGATCGAACAGGCCGGTTATAACCCGGCGGCTGCAGTGGATGCCAATTATCCCGCCGACATTCAGGCGGCCGAGGCTCGCGTTGCCGCACAGAATGCAATGGCTCAGAGCGACACGACGGGTTACGGATCGACGGCAACGGGAACGTCGCAAACAGGAGCGGCCGCGCCGGCTCAGTGACGACCGCTTTTCCGTAGATACGACATCGCACAGATTCGCTTTAAGATGACCGCTCGAAACGAGGAGCGGTCATGGGATCAACCGTCAAGAATTCATTGCTGTGGGTGTTCGAGCCTATCGAGGACGACCCCGGTTTCATGAGGAAGCGCTTATTCGGCTTTGAAGCAGCTTATGTCGATGGCTTGCTTTGTCTTTCGGTCGGCAATGGCGAAGAGCCGTGGAATGGATTGCTGGTATGTACATCGCGCGATCGCCACGCAGATCTTATTCGCGAGTTTCCTGAGTTGGCGCCGCATCCTGTACTCGGCAAGTGGCTTTATTTGTCGCAGACGCATGAAGAGTTTGAAGCGCTGGCGGGCGCGGTGGTTGAAGTAGTCAGAAGGCGCGACTCGCGTGTCGGCGTCGAGCCCGCGGCAAGAAAGAAGAGCGCGAAAAAGAATCGCTTCGTCTGACGGCAACGCGATCGACATCTCGCGATGGGTCCCATCGTCACCGACGAGACGAAGATAAACGGAAAGCACCCGCTTGCGAAGTACGGCGAGTTTCATGGCAACCGCGACGGTTGCTTTTTGATCCAATCAGACGCGGGCCTGCACGCTCGTCGCGACAACTCATTCGCGCGCGGCGACTCAATCTTTCGCCTGCGCGTTTCCAATCAGAAAGGCAACGACTAAGCACCAGCGCCGTCGCCGGTTTGCGACGAGCGCCGCGTCGGCATGCTCAGCCACGGCGAATGTTATTATCGGAAACACGCAATACAATCGCCCTTCAGTCGCAAACAAAGCAGCAACTCATGGACACGCACATCACGAAGCCCGCCGAACCCTTGACGACCGATCTGGGCCGTCGCGTACGCGCCGCCCGTCAGTCGCAAGACCTGACGCTCGAAACCGCGAGCCGCCTGTGCGGCGTCTCACGCTCGACGCTCTCGAAAGTCGAAAACGGCCTCATGTCCCCGACTTTCGACGTGCTGCAAAAAATCGTCCTTGGACTGAAGATCGAGATCGGCGAATTGTTTGGCTCTGCGCCGAAGATCAGCGCAAATGGGCGTCGCGCACTCACGCGCAAAGGCGAAGGACAGCGCCACGCATATCGCGGCTATCAAATGGAACTGCTCGCGACCGATCTCGCGCACAAAGCCATGCTGCCGTTTCGCATCCGCATTTCGGCGCACACGCTCGATGCGTTCGACGACTGGGGCCGCCATGAAGGCGAAGAGTTTCTCTACGTGATTAGCGGCAGCGTGTGCCTCTATTCCGAGTTGTATGCGCCGACGCATCTGAACGCCGGCGACAGTCTCTACTTCGACAGCCGCACCGGCCACGCCGCAGTGTCGACGAGTGAAGAGGATGCCGAAGTATTATGGATGGCGACAAGCGCCGACATTCCGCAAGCACCCGCAATAGACGAATCGCCCCGGAAATAGCGCAACGTCTCAAGCGTTCGCTTGTCCTCGCGCCTGTGCGAGCGCACTGAGATTGCCTTCGCCGAAACCATGATGTCCCTTGCGCTGAACGATCTCGAAGAAAATCTCGCCGGGTCCGCGGCGCACGAAAGTCTGGAAAAACAATAGCGGTATACCGTCCGCGCCAATCTCGCCATCCACGAGAACATGCGTGCGCTTCAGGCGCTCGACGTCGAGTCCATGTCCCGGCAAACGCGCGTCCAGTTGCTCGTAATAGCGCGGCGGCGGCTCGACAAATTGCACACCGTTGGCAAGCAACTGCTCGACGCAAGCGAAGATGTCGTCGGTTGCAAGTGCAATGTGCTGCACGCCCTCTCCCGGATGATCGGGCAAGTATTCGTGCATCAGGTTCGTACGGCGCGTGCCTTCCTCGTAAAGCGGAATACGGATCGCGCCGCACGGCGACACCATCACACGCGATTCCGCCGACACATGCCAATTCGCGTGCAGTTCGTGAATCTCGCGGAAATTGAGCAGATCGCGATAGAAGTCGAGCCACTCCTGCATGCGGCCTTCGCCGACCGTTTGCGTCAAGTGATCCACTGCGACGAGGCCGGTGCCCGCATGGCTCAGATCCGCCTGCGCGGTGTCGATCTGGATCGGACGGAAGTCGATGTCGAAGATCGAAATATCGCCAAGCCCGCCGCGCTGGCCGCCGCGTCCGCGCCAACGGTCGACAAAGTAAATGTGTGAATCGCCAATGCCCTGAATGGCCGGAATCAGCAACTCGCCTGCGCCGATTCGCTCGCCTTCGAACGCCCACGCGCCGAGTTCGATTGCGCGGTCGAAAGCGCGCTGCGCATCGGCCACGCGAATGCCGATTGCGCAGATGCCGGCGCCGTACTCTTCGGCGTAGCGCGCGGCGAACGAATCCGGCTCCGCGTTGATCAGGAAATTCATTTCGCCCTGCCGGTATAGCGTGACGTCCTTGCTGATGTGGCGCGCAATCGCCTTGAAGCCGAGTCTGACGAACGTGTCGCCGAGCGCCTGCGGATCGCGCGAGGCGAACTCCACGAATTCGATCCCGGCCGTGCCAAGCGGATTGTGCTCAGGCGCCGACACAGCGCGAAGCGCGGCCTCTGGAGTGGGCAAGTCGCTGGGCATGGCAATCTCCTTGTACTGTGTTTCGACGCTGTTTTCTGTGTGGCTCATCGCGGTGGAAGCTGTGCAGCACTCGCAGTGTGACACTGCGTGGGCGAGGTGACGCAACCGCGCGCGGTTGTCGACGGCTTTCGCACCGTGTTTTTACACCGGCTCGCGCCTGGTTCGCAACTTGAATTTGTACTGGATGGTTCACAAACACCGTGAGTCGCGCGCTCGAATATCCGGTGCTCCGGTGAGCGCAATGAGCCTGAAACGCCAACTCTGTTACTTCGCCGCCGCCGTGCGGCGCACCCGCTTGCGCACAGGCTTGCTCGCCAGTTTGCCACCGCTCGCAGCCATCCTCGATTGCGCGACCTCTCGCACCGCGTCGATAAACGCCCGTCCCACTGGCGAAGGCTGCGTGTCCGAGCGCCGGATCAGACCGACAGGCTCGTCGGTGCCCGCAAACGGCAACGGCAAACGCACGAACATGCCGTGCGCCAACTCGTACTCGACTGCACTCAGCGGCACGAACCAGACGGCGTCGTTCTCGAGCGTCAGCGCGCGCCCCGTCGACACCGACAACACTTCGACAAACGCGGACAACGGCAGCACGCCCCATGCGCTCAGCAGACTGTCCGCCGACTGCCGGATCAGCGTGCCGAACGGCGGCAACACCACCGGGAAATCCTGCAATGCGGCGGACGGCAACCCCGGCGTGTCGCCGAGCGGATGCCCCGCCCGCACGACGGCGATCAGCGGTTCGCTGAACAACTGCTCGAAGCTGAGGCCGACCATGCGCTCGGGATCGGCGAGCCGGCCGACTGCGAATTCAATCGTGCCCGCTTTCAGACGCTCGAGCAATTCCGGGTTCGCGCCGGTTGCCAGACGCACGATCACGCGTGGCCAGAGCGACGCAAAGCGCTTGAGGACAGGCGGCATCAGCGCGGCGGCCACGGTCGGCAGAATACCCACTTCGAGCGTGGCCGCGGCGGCGCCTTCGGCGCGGGAAAGCAGATCGACGCCTTGCCGCAATGCGCTGACGCAGGCGCTCGCGTGCGGCATGAAGAGTTGCCCTTCGCGCGTCGGCACGGCGCCATGACGGCCCCGTTCGAACAGTTTCACGCCGAGAATGGCTTCGAGTTCCGCGACCGTCTTGGAGACGGCGGGCTGGGTGATCGACAGGCTGTCAGCCGCCCGCTGGACGCTGCCGAACTGGGCAACGGCCAGAAAGCACTGAAGATGACGGAATTTGACGCGACTGTCCGCGAGGCTGCGTTGCATAACGGCAGGTTATACGAAAAACGCCAAAACGTCATTTTTCATAACCAGTCAGTTTGGATAAAGTGACTTCATAAACTTGCATCCCACAATCCCCGAAGGAGACATCGATGGACGATTCCTTTCTCAGCGCGCGCGATTTCGCGTCGCATCCCGAGTACATTTATCCCGGCTACGGCTCGTCGGTTAAACGCGGGCCCACGCGTCCGCTGATTCCGTTGAAGGAAAAGCTGCGCGATCAGCGCGTGCCCGTCTACGGCACCGAAGACCTCGGCGCGCTCGACAACGATCTGACCCGCAACGCCGTGCGTAATGGCGAGCCGCTTGGCGAACGTATCATCGTGACGGGCCGTGTGCTCGACGAGGGCGGCCGACCGGTGCGCAACACGCTCGTCGAAATCTGGCAGGCGAACGCGGCGGGCCGTTACGTGCACAAGGTCGATCAGCACGACGCGCCGCTCGATCCGAATTTTCTCGGCGCGGGCCGCTGCATCACCGATAACGAAGGCCGTTATCGCTTTCTGACGATCAAACCCGGCGCGTATCCGTGGGGCAATCATCCGAATGCATGGCGCCCGAATCACATCCACTTCTCGCTGTTCGGCGAGCATTTCGGTTCGCGCCTCGTCACGCAAATGTATTTTCCGGGCGACCCGCTGCTGGCGTTCGATCCGATCTTCCAGGGCACGCCGGAGCATGCGCGTGACCGGCTGATAGCCAACTTCTCGCTCGACACGACGCAAGAGTCGTACGCGCTCGGCTACGACTTCGACATCGTGCTGCGCGGCCGCAACGAAACTCCGATGGAGCGCTAAGCCATGACCACTCTCAAGCAAACGCCCTCGCAGACGGTCGGACCGTACTTCGCGTACGGCCTGTGCCCGCAGCAATACGATTTCGACTTCAAGAGCCTGTTCACGCCCGTTCTCGCGGACCGCGAGGCGGCCGGCGAGCACATCACGATCGTGGGCCAGGTGTTCGACGGCGACGGCAACGTGATCGGCGATGCGATGCTCGAAGTGTCGCAAGTCGACGCGGACGGCCGCTATCCGGAATCGCGCGAGGACATCCTGAAGACCGGTTTTCGCGGCTTTGCCCGCGTCGGCACGGGCACGGACCCGCACAAGCGCTTTGTCGTGGAGACCATCAAGCCCGGCCGCGTGAGCGCGGACGAAGCTCCGCATCTGAACGTGATCGTCACGATGCGAGGCATGCTGCTGCACACGTTCACACGCATTTATTTCGAGGACGAAGCGAATGCCAATGAACGCGATCCGGTACTGGCGGCCGTTCCGGCCGATCGCCGCGATACGCTGATCGCGCGGCGCGACGCGAATACGGCGAACGTATATCGCTTCGACATCCACATGCAGGGCGACAAGGAAACGGTTTTTTTCGACCTGTGACGCGGAATCCCTACACTTTCATATAGCTTTCGCCTACACTGAAAGCGATCCGTCAAGCGACTGGATCGCGAAACTCCGAGTAGTTGAGCCCGCCTTAGTGCGGGCTTTTTTTGCGTCCGCTGAAAATGCAGGCTCGATCTGGAGGCTCGATCATCACAACGAGCAACGCAGCCAGCGGCGGATTCTGATCACGTCCGCAATATGGTCATGCGGACCTGGCGCGCCGAGCACGACAATGTCGATCGGTCTGCCGTGCACGATCATTCGCACGACAACGCAGTGTCCCGCCTCGTTAATGAAGCCGGTTTTCTGCAATACGATCGACCGGTCGCCGCTTCTCACCAGCGCATTCGAGTTGTGATAACTCAAACGCGCGCGCGGACCGCCAGGAAATACCCATTGATCGCGATCGGTCGAATAGGCGCGAATCAGCGGATAGCGGCTGGCGGCCGCCACGAGCCGAGCCAAGTCGCGCGCCGTCGACACGTTATGCGGCGACAAGCCCGTGCCGTTTACAAACGACGTATGACGCATGCCGAGCGCGCGCGCCTTCGCGTTCATCGCGGCCACGAAGCCCGGCCTGCCGCCGGCGTAATCGCGGCTCAACGCGGCAGCCGCGCGATTTTCCGACGACATCAGCGCAATGTGCAGCATGTCGTGGCGCGACAAAACCGAGCCGACGCTCAGACGCGAACCTGTGAACTTGTCGAAATCCTGATCTTGGACGGTGACGTTCAGCGGTGCATCGAGCGCGTGCCGTGTATCGAGCGCGACGACGGCCGTCATTAGTTTGGATACTGAAGCAATCGGCATCACGCGATCGGCCTGCTTTTCGGTGAGCACGGTTTGCGTTCGTTCGTCGACCACGAAGACTGAACGCGCGCGCAGCAATGCGCGGGACTTTGGCGTATATCCGCAGCGGGGCAACAGGCGGAGCCCCGCATGGGCCCCATGTGCGGTATTCATCGATGTGCGCGATGCGGGTTCTCGAGGCTGCCGGTTGCGATGCGCGGTCACTCCGGCAGTACGCCGTCCATTGCGCGGCTCGCGCGCAATGCGTGCGGCGTGGCGGCGCGATTTCGGCGCGAGCTTGCTTGCGTGCATGGAACGCTCGTCGTCGGTGACATGCTTGCGCCTGTGCGCCTTGCGCGTGGCAACCTTGTTCGCTTTGCCGGCGCTTCGCGCTTTGGCCTTCGACGTATGCCGCGCGGGCGGCGAGATATGACGGCTCACGCGAACCGACGCATGCCGAACAGGCTCGTGAGTCGCGCCGAAGGTCCAGCCGACGTTCAGGCACAACAGGCCGAGCACGGCGACATAACGGAGCCACGCAGCAAAACGGAATTCAGGGAATGACGATGAAGGAGTGGGTCGACGGTACGGCATGCAGCTTCCAGTTCTGTGCCGCGCGCGCCCGTGATGAAGAACTGCAGCGGAGCGCGTGGCCGGCAACGACCCGGGGATGTTAAGGGAGATCGCGCACACGATCAACGGCAAATGTCCACGCCGGTTCGTCGTAAGCGGCGTGGATGCCGCGACAGCACCGCGAACGCTTAGCAGCGAAAGTGGTCGATGTTCTGTCCGGCGTAAATGGCGCGCGCGAGCCAGTCGGGCTTGTCGCCGTGGCCGTCCCACGTATTGCCGAACGCGTCGCGATACATGACCGCGCGCGTCGCGGCGACGTCTGCGGCTATCGACTCGCCGAGCGCTTCGATCGTGACGCCGTATTCGTCCATGCGCCGGCGTATCCACGCGATCAGGCGCTCACGCGCATTCCCGTCGAGGTCGAACAGCCTTTGTTGTTCTTCTCGCTCTTTCATCATGACCGGTTGCAGCTAATAATGTTTGTGATGGAAATAAAATGGCTTGGCTAAAAGAACGCGAAGCCAGTGCGCTATTCACGCATGATTGAGATGAGCTGCGTGCAATTGAGCTTGCAATGCCTCTCCGATGCGCAAAGAAACGCATCTGGAAATCATGCCCAGCAAGTCTCGGATTTAAGGGGAATTCGCCGCTACTGCTTGAATCGCACCGCGCTTGCCCGGAGTCCCGAAGCATCTTCAGCGTATGAAACCAATTCTAGCATTCAAACAATTCTGCTTGCAGCCAGCGTGTACTTCTTTGCATTGCGCGGCGCTTATTGTTTATTGCATTGTGAATATCGCCGATGTGAAACCGATTCAATAAAGCAGAAGCGGCACGCTCACGCCCGTGCTATGTTTCGGCACATCCTCTGTTCATACTCAGTGGAAACGCAAAGGAGACACGCCATGCCTGCCTCAACCGCCATCCTCACTATTCTTGCCGCGCTGCTGTTAGGCGCGATGAGTCCGGGACCGAGTTTCGTCATCGTCGCGCGCAATGCGATTGGTCTGTCGCGCGGCGACGGTCTGGCAACGGCGCTCGGCATGGGCATCGGCGGCGTGTTTTTTAGCGGCATTGCGCTGCTCGGCTTATACACGTTGCTGGCGACCGTCGAATGGCTTTATATCGGCCTGAAAGTGGCCGGCGGGCTTTACCTCATTTATCTGGCCTCGAAGATCTGGCGCGGCGCGGCCAAACCGCTTGCGTTCGACGCGACGCAAAGCGTGCCGACCAATCCACGTCGATCTTTCTGGATCGGTCTCAGCACGCAACTCAGCAATCCCAAGACAGCGGTTTATTACGGCAGTATTTTCGCGGCGCTTTTGCCGCAGCATCCGCCGCTCTGGTGTTATTTCGCGTTGCCGCCCGCCATCTTCGCCATCGAAGCGGGCTGGTACACGATCGTCGCCTTGTGCTTTTCGAGCAAGCGCCCGCGCGAAATCTATCTGCAGTGGAAAGCGTGGATCGATCGCATCGCCGCAAGCGCCGTCGCGGCACTTGGCTTGCGTTTGATCGTGACCGCGCACAAGGTCGGCATCTGACATTGTGCGGACCAACGGCTTTGCTTGCATCGACGAAAAGCCGTTGGCCGGGAACAGGACGGCTATCAGGGCGGCATTGCCAGGCCGCGGCGGGCTGCGAGCGAACAACTCTCCAACGATAGTTACAAGATAAGTGTTGACGCCGGTATGCCCCAGCGGTTACTGTTGCATCCGAAGTTCAAGAAGTTCGATTGCTGTTCATCAATGTCTCGCTCCCTCAGCGGTATTCGTTGTCCTCTCCCTCCTTGACGCTTCAGCCGCTCTTTCGCAAGAGCATATTTTCTATTTCTTTCCTCAAGGATTCTTCATGGATACCGGTACCGTTAAGTGGTTCAACGACAGCAAAGGCTTTGGCTTCATCACCCCGGACAAGGGCGGCGACGACCTGTTCGCGCACTTCTCCGAAATCAGCGGCAACGGCTTCAAGACGCTCGCTGAAAACCAGAAGGTGAGCTTCGAAACCAAGCAAGGCCCGAAGGGTCTGCAAGCGGCCAACATCACGCCGCTCTAAGCAAAGTTTGAAGGGCTCGGTGTCCGGCAACGGACATCGGGCTGCAGCGACATCCTCGCGGAGCTTCGTCTCCCACAGTTGGCGCGCGATCGCTTCAGAGTTGCAGCTATGTCGGCAACTCGCCCGAGCGCCAAACGCCTCGTTGCACGTCATTCCCCTTTCGGCTTCAACGCCCTTTTAGCTTTCCGGCTGCGCCCTGATTCGGCTCGCAATGGCTTTGAATCGGCTCGTCCGCGCGACTCAATGACAGTTCGCATGGCGGCCGCGCACCCGTACATTATTAAAATACAAATGCAAAACAAACATATTCATCATTACAACGGCTATGCCGTTCAACCTTCGGCGCACCGTCTGCCCGATGGCACCTTCTCGTCCAACCTGCTGCTCGAACGCGCCGACAGCGCGCGCGCGGATGGCCTCTACCAGTTCTATTCGCTCGACTACTTCGCCGACGAAGAACAGGCATTGGAGCATTCCGCACGTTGGGCACGCGAGTGGGTCGATACGCGCGGTTGACGCCACGATAAGCGCGCGAAGTCAGAAGCTCTGATCTATTGGCGCTTATCGTCAAAAGCACAGGCCAGAACGGCCACGCTTTTCCTGTCCAATTTATCGGCACGCGGATAAAGAATCCGCTTCGACAGCCGTTATGCGAACTATGGCGCGGCCTCGCCCGCGCTCCCTATTTCGCGCTCAACGCACCGTCGAATCCGATAAATGAACCGTCTGACACTAAAACAGAAGTTGTGGGTGCCCCTGCTGCTTTGCTGGGTAGCGCTGCTGATCGTGACCGTCGTCAACGCGCTCGAAGCGCGTAGCGCACAAATGGACGCGCGTCGCTCGGCGCTTGCCGACGTCACGGACATGGCGGCGTCGATCGTCGCGGACTACGCGAAGCAGGCGGACGCCGGCAAGCTTTCCGTCGACGACGCGAAGCAGCAGGCCATTGCCCGTGTGACGGCACAGCGTTATGGCAAATCGGGCTATGTGACGATCGTGCGCAGCGACTCCGTAATGGTCGCTCATCCGATGAGCCCGCAGCTCAACGGCAAGGACATGAGCGGCTTTCGCGACGCCAAGGGCACCGCGCTCTATCACGACATCGCAGCGGCGGGCGGCTCGTCGGCCGGCTCGGGCTACCTGCGTTACTGGTGGCCGAAACCCGGCGAGACCAAACCCAGCGAAAAGATCGGCTACGTGAAGCGCTTCGCGCCGTGGAACTGGGACTTCATCGCCGGCGCCTATATGGACGACATTCAGGCGCAGTTCTACGAGACGCTGCTGCGCTCGGGCGGCATGCTGCTCGTACTCGGCGTGCTCGTGTCGTTCGTCGCGTCGCGCGTGGTGCGCAATGTCTCGCGTTCGATTGGCGGCGAGCCGTCCGCGGCTGCGCAGATCGCCATGCGCATCGCTCGCGGCGACCTCGCGACGCCTATCGACTTGCGTCGCGACGATACCTCCAGCCTGCTCTTCTCACTGCGCGAGATGCGCGATCAGCTCGCGGCCACCGTCGCGCGCATCAAGAATTCGGCCGAGACAATCACGGTTGCTTCGAAGGAAATCGCCGCGGGCAATCTGGATTTGTCGAGCCGCACCGAAGAACAGGCGGCGTCGTTGCAGCAAACCGCCGCCAGCATGGATGAACTCACCAAAACCGTCACGCAGAACGCGGACAATGCGGCGACCGCGTCCGAACTGGCGAAAGACGCGTCGAGCATCGCGGCACGCGGCGGCGAGGTCGTCAACGACGTCGTCGAGAAAATGGCCGGCATTACCGATAGTTCGCGCAAGATCGGCGAGATCATCAGCGTGATCGAGGGCATTGCGTTCCAGACGAACATCCTCGCGCTCAACGCCGCGGTCGAAGCCGCGCGCGCCGGCGAAGAAGGCCGCGGTTTCGCGGTCGTCGCGGGCGAAGTGCGCAATCTCGCGCAGCGCAGCGCGACGGCGGCCAAGGAAATCAAGGTGTTGATCGACCAGTCCGTCGAGCAGGTCGGCGAAGGTTCGACGCTGGCCGGCAAGGCCGGCAGCACGATCGGCGAGGTCGTCGAGGCGGTGCGCCGCGTCACGGCGATCATGAACGAAATTTCGGCGGCGTCGAAGGAGCAAAGCTCAGGCATCGGCGAAGTGAATCTCGCGATTCGCCAGATGGACGACGTCACGCAGCGCAACGCCGCGCTTGTCGAGCAGGCCGCGGCCGCCGCAGGCTCGCTGGACGAGCAGACCGAGCGGCTGCGCGAGGCCGTCGCGGTGTTCAGGGTCGGGCAAGCCGGCTGATCTTTGCCGACGACACACGCACGCCCACACGTTTCTCGCACGCATAAAAAAAGGTGCCGCGAACGGCACCTTTTTGTACAACAAGCAGCTTCTGGTGAAGCTTAGAAGCGGTGACGCAGACCGACCGTAGCAGCCGTCTGGTTCTTCGACGACGACGGAGCTTGCGTGATATCGCCGCTGTAGATCGAAGCGACACCGCCGTCGCCCATTGCGTGCTGGTACACGGCTTGAGCGTAGACGTCCGTACGACGCGACAGCGAGTAGTCAGCCTGCAGGCCGATCTGGTGGTAACGAACCGAGGTCGAGCCACCGTTTGCGGCAACGCCATAGCCCTTGCCGTCGGTGAACGTGTACGCCACGCCCAGGCCGAGAGCCGGGGTCAGGTTGTACTTGCCGTTGACTTCGTAGTTGTTAGCGCGCAGCGATTGCTGAACACCTGCAACGTTGTCGATACGCGATTGCGTCCATGCCAGACCGACAGTTGCCGGGCCGAACGAGTACGAACCTGCCGCGCCGAATTCGCGCTGACGGAAGTTGCCCGTCAAGCCTGCGAACGCGCCGTCCGAAGCGCCGCCGTTGCTAGCCGTGCCTGCTGCGTTCGTTGCGCCCGGGTTGTTCTGCTGTGCGTAAGCAGCGCCCAAACGCAGACCTTGCCACTGGTAAGCAGCGCCCAAGCTGTATTCGCGGTTGTTTGCGAATGCGCCAGCCTGGTTCGAGAAGCCGTACGTGCCGCCGAACGTGAAGCCAGCGTAGTTAGCGCTCGAGTACTTGACCGAGTTGTTGACTGCGAAGCCGCCGTTCGTGTTCAGGTTGTCGTTGTTGAACGGGTGCGCGAAGTACGTGCCGCCCCAGCTGCCCGTTGCGGTCAGCGGTGCCAGGTAGTCTTGCGCTGCGTCGTATTGACGGCCCAGCGTGACCGAACCGAATTGCGCGCTCGACAGACCGACGAATGCCTGACGGTTGAACATGCCGTTGTTGTTAGCGAAACGGCCGTTGTTGATGTTAAAGCCGCTTTCCAACGTGAAGATTGCCTTCAGGCCGCCACCCAGGTCTTCCGAACCGCGCAGACCGAAACGGCTCTGATCGATGCCGCCGCTGCCGGCTGCCCACTTCGAGTTGTGAGCAACGTTGCTCGTGTACGTCACGCCAGCGTCCAGCAGGCCGTACAGGGTAACGCTGCTTTGTGCGTGAGCAACGGATGCGAACGATGCGGCAACCGCAACGACGATGAGACTCTTTTTCATGCGTGGGACTCCTGTTCGATAAATTTTCGTTGGGGAGCGGGACCAGCCTCGGCGGTGCACGGAGGCGCCGCCGCCCTTGACGCCGCCCCGTTCTGGGACGGCCGGGCACCCTTGAAACGAAGCGTGAGTGTAGGGGGTCACCCTAATAGCGGCGCGCGCAATTTACGCAACACGGTCTTTCCCGATCCGCAATAATCGAACGGCCGTTTCCGCTAAGTTATTGTTTTTGGAGAATTAACCGGAATAAGGGACAGGCGGGCCGACTGCCTTCGCCATAAAATATTTGCAACTTTTCAATAACTCAAGTTGCGCAAATGCAACAGGTTGTAATACGCGCGAAGCAATACGGGGAGCAGGCGGGCAATTAACCGCTCGCGGAGTTTGCTTATTAATTAAGCAGCATTGCCAGCGGGCAATGAGCGGTTAGGTTTATTTACGAATTCCGGGAACTAAATCGAATTAATATTGTCTTCTCGCGTGGATTGCCTATTAATACCGTATCCAGTTCTCGCGCAGAAAATGAAAAGCCGCCCATTAGGCGGCTTATTGCGATTGCGGAATGACGCCGCACTCACATTATTCGATGCTGATAAGTGAATGATAAGTGAAGCCTTCAGCACGGGCGTTGCCCGGAGGTGAACTGCGGCGCCGACCGCCGCGTGACAAACCCGGTGCTGAAAGCGGACGGCAATGCATCGAACAGCCTTCCATCTACATTAACGGCACGGCCGTTCGCCTTTTCACGAGTAGTTTCCCCAATTCCGTCGGCTGGACTCCGTGATCTAGGAGTCGTCTTCGGGCAGCCCGAGCGCGTCCTCGTCCTCTGGGGAACTGCCGGGCGCCAGCGGATCGGTGTCGGGCGGCGTGTCCGTCAACGGACGTGGCTGCTCTTCCGGCGCATCGAGCGGCTGGTTCGACGGGTCGGCAATGGGGTCGATGGTGGGATCGGTTTGCATGGTCAGCCTCCTGCGGATGGGAACATCTCCCACCGTGAGCCGCGCAACGGGTATTCCCGCTGTGTGCCGCTTCAGCGGCTTGGGCCGAAGCCCTTGATCGTCGATGTAGAAACTGCGCTTGCGCGTAGCGGAAATTTCCCGCGTCGTTGCTGCGGCGACATTCCTTTAAGGGCGATCCGCGCCGGACGTCGTCGGATTATCGGCGGCGCCTGTCAGAAAAGGCTCCAGCCCAAACAGCCACGCAAAGCAGAACGTGATGCACGCCAGCAGGCTGAGTTGACGCGACGGCGCACCGTCGACGACGCCGTGCAACGGCGTGACGAGCACGGGCTGGGACTGTGAAAACTCTATAGCGGTCTGGTCTTGTGGCATGGCGTTCTCGTTATTTGACTTCTGTCTGTGCGCCGAGCTTTAGCAAGGTGCGTGCCGCGCTTGCCACTGTTCCTATTAGCGCTCGGACGAAGGCCGATGACGTGCTCGCGCCAGGTCGGTGTTTACCCGTCAACCGCGTTTTCGACTTGCACACACGCTCAGTGCAACACAAAATGTAAGCGCTATCATCGCGACGAATCCACCTTAGATGCGGGCGCCACCGCGTTTAAACGCCACCCGATGAGTCGTAATGTAAGCGCTAACACAACATCCGAACGTAGCAACGCCTGCGGCAGCAGCACAGCAAGACAAGCCGCCAAGGCCCCGAACCACCGCGCGCCGCCCGCCACGACGCGCAACATCCACCCGCCCGGCACCGCATCGGCGCGGTCACCCAGCAGAACCGCAAACATGAAACGGAGACGACGATCATGAGCGCAACCCCGAGCCACGAGCTGGCCCCGCCCACCATCCGCCGCGCGCAGGTCGTGGCGCTCACGCTGCTGATGGTGAGCGGCATCGTCAACTATCTGGATCGCGGGACGCTGGCCGTCGCCAATCCGTTGATCCGTCACGACATGGGCCTGTCGCTCGGGCAAATGGGCCTGCTGCTTTCGGCGTTCTCGTGGAGCTACGCGCTCTTCCAGTTGCCAGTCGGCGGACTCGTCGACCGGATCGGACCGCGCAAGCTGCTCGGCATCGGCCTGATCGTCTGGTCGCTCGCGCAGGTGGCCGGCGGCTTCGTGTCCACCTTCGGCTGGTTCGTGCTTGCGCGGATCGTGCTCGGCATCGGCGAAGCGCCGCAGTTTCCGTCGGCGGCTCGCGTGGTCAGCAACTGGTTTCCGCTGCGCGCACGCGGCAAGCCGACCGGCATCTTCAATTCTGCGTCGCCGCTCGGCACCGCGCTCGCGCCGCTCTGCCTCTCGGTGCTGGTCGTGAATTTTCACTGGCGCTGGGCGTTCATCGTGACCGGCGTCGTCGGGCTGATCGTGGCGGCCGTCTGGTTCGCGCTCTATCGCGACCCGGCGAAGGCGACGATGAGCGAAGCCGACCGCCTCTATCTGGAAGGCGACGAAGCGGACCTAAAGCCGCAGCCGACCGTCACGTTCGCGGAATGGCGGTCGCTCTTTTCGCACGGCACGACGTGGGGCATGCTGATCGGCTTCTTCGGCTCGGTCTATCTGAACTGGGTCTACCTGACATGGCTGCCCGGCTATCTGACGATGGCGCGTCACATGAGCCTGATGCACACCGGCGTGGCCGCATCGGTGCCGTTTTTCTGCGGCTTTCTCGGTTCGCTCACGGCCGGCTGGTTCTCCGACCTCATCACGAGCCGCAGCGCGAGCCCGGTCGCGAGCCGTCGCAATTCCGTGGTCATCGCGATGCTCGGCATGGTCGCGTTCACGATTCCGGCCGCGCTCGTGCAGAGCAATACGCTCGCGATTGTGTGCATCTCCGTCGTGATCTTTCTGGCCAACGCGGCGTCCGCCAGTTCGTGGGCGCTCGCGACAGCGGCCGCGCCGCCGAACCGCGTCGGCTCGCTCGGCGCGATCCAGAACTTCGGCGGCTTTCTCGGCGGTGCGCTCGCGCCCATCTTCACCGGCTACATCGCGCAGACCTGGTCGTTCGTGCCCGCGCTATTGACGGCCGCGGGCATCGCGTTCATCGGCGCAATGAGTTACCTGCTGCTGGTGCGCAAACCCATCGCCGACGAACCCGCCGCCAACGAACCGATGCAGGCGCCGGCATGAGCGCGCCGGACTCACGAACCCACTTCAGGAGCATCACACCATGACAAACGCGCAGCAAACTACCTCGTCAATTGAAGGCATCGTCCCCGTGATGCTGACTCCCTTCGACGACTCCGGCGCAATCGACTACCCCGGCCTCGAACGTCTGATCGAGTGGTACATCGCGAATGGATCGGACGCGCTTTTTGCAGTCGCGCAGTCGAGCGAAATGCAGTTCCTCACGCTCGCCGAGCGCGGCGCGCTGGGGCGCTTCGTCGTCGAGAAAGTCGCGGGCAGAATTCCTGTCGTGGTGTCCGGCCACATCAGCGACGATCCGGACGCGCAAGCCGAGGAACTCAACGTAGCCGCGGCCACGGGCGCGCAAGGCGTCGTGCTCGTGACCAACAGACTCGACCCCGCTCGCGAAGGAACGCAGGCATTCGCCGCGAATCTCGAGCGGCTGCTCGCGCGCCTTCCGTCGGACGTGCCGCTCGGTCTCTATGAATGTCCCGCACCCTACCGACGGCTTCTTTCGGATGACGAACTAAAGCTCTGCATCGACACCGGTCGCTTCATCATGCTGAAAGACGTAAGCTGCGATCTGCCGACGGTCAAGCGCCGCGTCGCACTTGCAGAGGGCTCGTCGCTGAAGATCCTCAACGCCAACGCGGCCATTGCGTGGGACGCGATGAAAGCCGGCTCCGCGGGCTTTAACGGCGTGTTCACGAACTTCCATCCTGACCTGTACAAATGGCTGCGCAACGACGCGGCGCAAGATCCCGCACTCGCCGAAGAACTCGCGACGTTCCTCGTGCTGGCTGCCGTCAGCGAATCGCTCGGTTATCCCGCGCTTGCGAAGATGTACCACCAGCGCATCGGCACGTTCGGCTCGATCCGCTGCCGCGTGATCGACTACGACGTGCGCGAACGGTTCTGGGCGCTGGATGCGATCCTCGACAAGATCGTCGCCGGCACCGAGCATTTTCGCGCGCGCATCGCGGCGCTCCGCTAGTACTGCGCGCGCTATGCCGCGCCATGCGTTCCATCGCCGCGATTACGCTGTGCGAAGCGCGGCGGTAAGATGGCAGGCTTCCCGCTTCGCGTTTGCTTTTCGAACTCATGTCCGACACGCCCGAGTCACCCGCTTCCACTGCCCGAACCCAGACGAACCGTGTGCGCCGCGGCACGGGCCGCACGGTGCTGTCGGACGTCGCGAAGCTCGCGGGCGTTTCGACGGCGACCGTATCGCGTGTCTATAACGAGCCCGAGAAAGTATCCGCCGCCGTGCGCGAGCGCGTCGAGCAGGCCGCCGTCACGCTCAACTGGTTTCCCAACGCCGCCGGCCGCGCGCTCGCGTCCACGCGCAGCCACATTGCCGGCATCATCATTCCCACGCTCGACGATCAGGTGTTCGCGTCGCAGGTGAGCGGCATGCAGGCCGCGTTCGCGGCGCGCGGCATTACGCTCGTGCTCGGCTGCTCGAACTACGATCCCGCGCAGGCGCTCGTGCAGGTGCGGGCGATGCTCGCGCGCGGCGCCGAGGCGATGGCCGTGGTCGGCGAAGCGCATCCACCCGAACTCTTCGACGCGTTGCGGCTCTACCGCGTGCCGTATGCGGTGACGTACGCGTATCGCAAGGAAAGCCCGCACGTTTGCATCGGTTTCGATAATTTCGCCGCCTATGTGCAGATGACCGAGCATCTGATTGGCCTCGGTCATCGCTCGTTCGCTGTGTGCATCCAACCGACGCGCGACAACGACCGCGTGCAGGCGCGCGTCGCCGGCATTCGCGCGACGCTCGAACGCCACGGCCTCGCGGTGCGGCCGGAACACATGTGCGAAGGCGAATCCACCATTGCATTCGGGCGCCGCAGTCTGCGCGCGATCTGGGAAGCGCCATGCGAACGTCCGACTGCGATCATCTGCGGCAACGATCACATTGCGCTTGGCGTGCTGCGTGAAGCGCAAGAACTCGGCATTGCGATTCCCGATGAACTCTCGGTGACGGGCTTCGACGACCTCGAAATATCCAAAGCGATTCGCCCGACGCTCACGACAATGCGTGTGGACACCTACGAAATCGGACAGCTCACCGCGCAACATCTGCTCGACGCGCTCGACGGCAAGCGGCCGCAACGCAGCCATGAAGTGCGCGCGCTGCTGCATGTGAGAGAGTCGTCGGGGCCGGCGGCTACGCGCGCGGCCGGCTAAGCACCGCCTGCCGTCACCTCGCCATACGCGCGCTTGAGCCGCGTTACGCCTTCTTCGATGTCGGCGATACCCGGCGCCGCAAACGACAGGCGCAGCGACGCAGCGTCGACGTTGTCCGCGAAAAACGCCTTGCCTGGCACGAACATCACCTTGTTGCCGATCGCACGTTGAAGAAGCGCGGACGCGTCGATGCCGTTGCCGCTCTCACTCAAACGCGCCCACACAAACATGCCGCCTTCGGGCCGATGAAACTCGAGCGCATCGCCGAGTTGCGCGTGCAGTGCGTTGCATAGCGCTTCGCATTTGCGTCCGTACATTGCGGTAATGCGCGGCAGATGCCGTTCGAGCGCGCCGTCGGCGAGGTATTCGGCGGCGATGGCTTGCGTCCACGGCGCGCTGCAAAGGTCGACTGTCTGCTTGGCGATCACGCAACGGCGCGTGATTTCCGCGGGTGCAATCGTCCAGCCTACACGCAGGCCGGGCGCAACGATCTTCGAGAGGCTCGCGAAATGAACGACCCAGTCACGCGCGCCGTCGACTTCGGACGCAAGAGAAAGGATGGACGGCACGGCTTCGCCGGAAAAAACGCAGGTCGCCGTATGGGTCGTCCTCGACGATAAGGAATCGGTACTGCACCGCCAGCTTCAGCAATGCGATGCGGCGCTCGCGCGTAATCGTTGCGCCAGTGGGGTTCGCAAACGTGGGGACAGTGTAGAGCAGCTTCGGTCGCGCAAACGTACCGGACGCAAGAAGCGTGGCGAGACGGGCGACGTCGAGGCCGTGTGCATCGACGGGAACCGTAACGATTTTTGCCTGCTGAAGCCGAAGTGCCTGAAGCGTCGCGGGATATGCAGGCTGCTCAGTCACCACGACATCGCCAGGATTCACCAGCACGCGAAGCAACAGGTCGAGTCCCTGCTGCGATCCGGTTGTGACCAGCATCTCGTTCGGCTCGCACGATACATTGCGGCGCGCCATCAACTGGATGAGTTGGTGCTTGAGTAAGGGTAGCCCGTCGGTGGGTCCGTATTGAAGACACAGGTTCGGGTCGTGATACGCGCGGCCCGCTGCTTGCTTTAGACCGTCTACATCGAACAGATCGCTCGCGGGATAGCCGCCGGCAAACGAAATCATGCCGGGCTCGCCGAGATACTTGAACAGTTCGCGAATCGGAGAGCCCGAAGGATTCTGGAAAGGCGCGGTGAATTCGTACATGTTGTGATGGGCTCGAAGCGGGCGATCAGACTACGTGGATAAAACGCGCGCTACACCACGTTCTTTTCCACAATAGGACGGTTTTCCAGCAAGCGCTGCCAACTCAACGAAGAGAGATCGAGCGACACATAGCGTCCGTTCAGAATCAGTTCGCTCACACCGCGCCCCGTCGCCGGACCTTGCTGAAGACCATGTCCGCTATAGCCATTGGCAAACACACAGTTTTCGATCTGCGGGTGATAGCCGATGATCGCGTTATGGTCGAACACGTTGTACTCGTAGTAGCCCGACCAGCAGTTCTCGACACGCAGCGCCTCAAATTCCGGTACGCGATGCGCGAGCGTCGGCCAGATGATGTCGTCGAAAAGGCGCGTGATCGACTTCGTCGAGCGGCAGATCGTCCGGGTCGTTATCCGCGCCCGGCGATGTGCCGCAAATATAGGTCTTTCCTTCAGGGCGGAAGTACACGCCAGTCGGGTCGATCAGCAGCGGACAAGCTTCGAGCCGCGCCGGCGACGACACGTTGAAAATGCTGCGGCGGCGCGCGAACACCGGAATGTCGATGTCCATCATGCCGGCGATCTTGCGCGCCCACGCACCCGCGGCATTCACCACCGTATCGCATGGATAGCGCTCGCCATTGCCGGCGATTACGTGAGTGATCTTGCGGCCCTCGCGAACCACGCCTGTTACGTCGGCCGCGACATAGCGCGCGCCGAGCGACTGAGCTTTCTTGCGAAGCGCCTGCACGAGCCCGTAGCCGTCGAACCATCCTTCGCCGCTTTCGCCGAATGCACCCGACACGAGATCTTCGACATTCAGCCACGGGAATCTCGCCTTCAGTGTTTGCCGGTCCATCAGATTGATGTCCGCGCCAAGGCTCGTCTGCAACGCGTGATTCTCGCGCAGCGTTGCATCGCCGGCGGGCGTCGCGAGAAACAGATAGCCGCCTTCATGCAGATCGATCGACGGCCTATTCCCGTCCACTTCGAGAAGCTCGCCGATATTGCGCAGAAATTCGATGCCGTACAGCGACATCTGAATCGATAGCGGCGTGGAAAACTGCTGCCGGATCGAAGCGGCCGATAACGCCGACGACGACCTCGCATAACTCGGATCGCGCTCGATCACGGTCACCGAAACCGTCGGATCGGAAGCGCGCAGGAAGTAAGCGATAGAACTACCGATAACGCCGCCGCCGACAATAACGACTTGAGAACTCAAGACTTGCTCCCGATTGCACACGGCGAGGCGATTTCAAAAAACGCCAGCCGACGCAGAGTAATCGACCTTGCCCGACAGACCCGCAAAAGCGGGGCCGGCTTAAAAAAACGGCCGTCTCGCAACGGCCGTTATATGCAAAGAAACCCGCTTAACCAATATTGAAGTCGATGCCCTGGGCAAGCGGCAGTGCCGACGAATAGTTGACCGTGTTGGTCGCGCGGCGCATATACGCCTTCCACGAGTCGGAGCCCGATTCGCGCCCGCCGCCGGTTTCCTTTTCGCCGCCAAACGCGCCGCCGATCTCCGCGCCGCTCGGTCCGATGTTCACGTTCGCAATACCGCAGTCGCTGCCCGACGCCGACAGGAATCGCTCGGCTTCGCGCAGGTCTGTAGTGAACACGCACGAAGAAAGGCCGTGCACGGCTGCGTTATTGCCGTCGATCGCGTCATTGAATTCGCTGTACTTCAGCACGTAAAGAATCGGCGCGAAGGTTTCCTTCAGCACGATCGGCGTTTGCGAAGGCATCTCGACAATGGCGGGGCGCACATAGAACGCCTTCTCGTTGCCGGCCACCGCGTGGCGCTCGCCGCCGAATACCTTGCCGCCTTCGCTCTTCGCCTGTTCCAGCGCGGCCTGCATGCGGGTTGAACGACTGCTCGTCGATCAACGGTCCCATCAGCACACCCTGCTCCAGCGGATTGCCGATCACGACTTTGCTATAGAGCGTCTTCAGTCGCTCGACGGCCTTGTCGTACACGCTTTCGTGAACGAACAGGCGGCGCAGCGACGTACAGCGCTGACCTGCCGTGCCGACCGCCGAAAAGACGATGCCGCGCAGCGCCAGTTCCAGATCGGCGGTGCCCGAGACGATGCCTGCGTTATTGCCGCCGAGCTCGAGAATCGAGCGGCCGAAGCGGCGCGCCACTTCGACGCCGACGGTGCGGCCCATTTCCGTGCTGCCCGTCGCGCTGACGATATTCGAGCGCGGGTCCGCAACCAGTTTCGCGCCGACATCGCGGCCGCCATTGACGACGCGCGTCAGGCCTTCCGGCGCATCGCCGAATTCCTTCAACGCGTCTTGCAGGATTTTGTCGGCGGCAAGCGCGGTGAGCGGCGTTTTCTCGGACGGCTTCCAGATCACCGCATTGCCGCACACGAGTGCAAGCGCCGCATTCCACGACCACACGGCCGCCGGAAAATTGAACGCGGAAATGACGGTGCACACGCCCATTGGATGCCACGTTTCAGCCATGCGATGCCCCGGGCGCTCGGACGCGATGGTGAGGCCGTAAAGCTGACGCGACAGGCCGACCGCGAAGTCGCAGATGTCGATCATTTCCTGCACTTCACCGAGGCCTTCCTGAAGAATCTTGCCGGTCTCGAGCGTGATGATGCTGCCGAGCGCATGCTTCTGCTCGCGCAGTTTGTTGCCGAGCAGGCGCACCAACTCTCCGCGGCGCGGCGCGGGCACGCTGCGCCAGCTTGCATAAGCCTTCTGCGCGTTAGCCAGCGCGGCGTCGACGTCGGCAACCGTGTTGCTCGCGACGCGGCCGATGAGTTCGCCATTGATCGGCGAGTGAACGGCGATGTCGCCCGCTTCCGCGAGGTGGGAAATGCCGAGTTCGGAGAGAATTGTCGATGCTTTCACGATTGAGACCTCTTTGAATTTCCAATACGAAATTTTGGTACGTTCGGAAACTATACACGCCCCGGTTTTAGGCGGCAACACTAAGCGTGCGGCGTGGGTTGCGCGGCGTGCGCGGGTTGCGAGCCGTCATTTCTGATCGGAAATGGCGCCGTCTCCGCCATCGGTTCGAACGCTTTCACGACCAATTGCGCGATATGCAGCGTGTGTCTGCCAGCTCCCTGCTCGATCTGCTCGCGGCAGCTAAAGCCGTTCGTCACGACAATCGCTTCAGCGGGAGCGTTGCGCACAAGCGGCAAGAGCTTGTCTTCGGCGATTTTCATCGACAGTTCGTAGTGGTCGGCACTGAAACCGAACGAGCCGGCCATGCCGCAACAGCCCGTGTCGAGCAGCGTCCAGCGCACGCCCAGTTTGTCGAGCAACTCCGTGTCGCCCTTCATGCCGAAGATCGACTTCTGATGGCAATGTCCATGCACGACGACATCCGCGTCGAGCTTCGGCCATTCGTAATCCGCGCGCGCGACAAAGTCGGCGAACAGAAACGTCTGGTCCGACAGCCTCTTTGCAACAGGGTCGTCGGGAAGCTGCTTGAGTAGTTCGTCCTTGAAGATGGACAGGCATCCGGGTTCGAGTCCGACTACCGGCACGCCGGCTTCGATGTCGTCGGCAAGTTCATTCACGGCGCTGCGAAGTAGAGCGCGCGCTTCGTCCAGCAGCCCATAGTCGTACAACGGCCGGCCGCAGCAAAGACGCTTGCGCGGCAATACGACGTGATAGCCGATGCGCGTCAGCACCTCGAGCGCGGCCGTCGCGATCTCGGGCGAGAAGTGGTCGTTGAACGTGTCGACCCACAAAATGACCTTGCGTGAAGGCTCATTTGCCGCGGCGCTGCCGACCTTCACGCGACGCGCCTCCATAGCGCGGAACGTGCGCGGCGCAAAGACCGGCAGATGCCGCTCGCGAGCCACGCCCGCGATCCACTTGCCGATATGAGCCAGCGGTTTCGCCGACGTCATCAAATTGGTCACGCGCGCGAAGCGGCTCGCAAGCGGCGCCCACTGACCGATGCGGCCCATGAACATCGCCTGACGCGGCCGACGATGCCTCTCGTAGTAATGCGACAGAAACTCGGCCTTGTACGAGGCCATGTCGGTATGCGTCGGACAATCGGATTTGCAGCCCTTGCACGCGAGGCAGGTGTCGAGCGCGTCCTTTACTTCCGTGCTATTCCAGCCGTCCTCGATCACTTCGCCCTGAAGCATTTCCCAGAACAGATGCGCGCGGCCACGCGTCGAGAACTTCTCCTCGCGCGTCGCGCGAAAACTCGGGCACATCGTGCCGCCGTCGAGCGAACGGCATTTACCCATGCCGATGCAGCGTTCCACCGCGCGCTGCATACCGTCGCCCTCGCGACTCGCGAACGTGAGCTTCGTTGTCAGCGTGACCGGCTTATAAGCGGGACCCATACGAAGGTTTTCATCGGCGCGATACGCATGAACCACCTTGCCGGGATTCATGCGATTGAGCGGGTCCCAGATCGCCTTGAACTCCTGCATCGCCTGCAAGATTTCGGGCCCATACATGATGGGCAGAAACTCGGCCTTGGCCTGGCCGTCGCCATGTTCGCCCGATAGCGAGCCGCCGAAATCGACCACCAGTTGCGCCGCCTCGCGCAGAAAGCTTCGCCATTTGCCGACGCCTTCGGCGGTACGAATATCGAACGTGATGCGCGCATGCACGCAGCCGTCGCCGAAGTGACCATAGAGGCACGTCTCGTAACCGAAGCGGTCCACGAGCGCCTGAAACTTGCGCAGATAATCGCCTAGCCGCAGCGGATCGACTGCCGCATCTTCCCAGCCGACAATCGGGTCGGGCTTCGACGGATCGATCGACAAAGCGACCGCCGACGCGCCCGTCTCGCGTATCGACCAGATCTTCTGCTGCTTGTGCTTGTCTTCGACGACAAGCCCGCTGATATCCGCGCCCGCCGCGCCTGACTTGAAGTACGCAGCTGCGTCGTTCGCTTGCGTGAGCGCGTCGGCAACCGTGTCCGAACCGAATTCGAGCACGACCCATGCGTCGCCATCCGGCAGCAGCGCGATTTCGTCGCTCTTTAAACCGCGCGCCTGCAAGCCGCGAATGATCGCGCGGTCGAGTCCTTCAATCGCGATCGGCGAAAAACGGTTGAAGTGCGGGACGGCATCGGCGGCGGTATAGATGTCGCTGAAACCGAGCACGAGCAGCACACGGCACGCCGGGCTATGCACGAGACGCACCTTCGCTTGCAGCGTCACGGCGCAAGTGCCCTCGGTGCCCACGAGCGCACGCGCGACGTTAAAGCCGTTTTCCGGCAGCAACTGATCGAGATTGAAGCCGGACACGCGGCGTCTGATTTGCGGAAATTCGCCGCGGATGCGCTCGGCGTAGCGGTCGCGCAAGTCGCGCAACTTCGCGTAGATTTCGCCTTGGCGTCCGCCTGTCGCGATGATGTCGTCCAGTTCCGCGTCGCTGGTCGGGCCGACCCAGAAGCGCGCGCCGTCATACGTCGCAATCTCCAATGCTTCGATATTCTCGACGGTCTTGCCGCCCATCACCGAGTGCGCGCCGCATGAGTTGTTCGCGATCATTCCGCCGAGCGTGCAACGGCTGTGCGTGGCAGGGTCCGGCGCAAACGTGAGGCCGTGTTCCTCGGCCGCATCGCGCAGCGTGTCGCAAATCACGCCGGGCTCGACAAGCGCCGTTCTGTTTTGCGGATCGACGCTGACGACGCGATTCACATACTTGCTCGTGTCGGCCACGACCGCGACGTTTACGCACTGCCCGTTTTGCGATGTGCCGCCGCCGCGCGTCAGAAACGGCACGTCGTTGCGGCGGCAGACTTCGAGTGCTGCGACGAGATCGTCCACGTCCGCGGGCACGACGGCGCCCAACGGAATCTGCCGATAGTTCGACGCATCCGATGCATACAACGCTTTCGAGCCCGCGTCGAAGCGCACTTCGCCTCGCAGCGTAGCGCGCAAATCCGCCTGGACGTGTTCGAGCAGGCGCGGGCTTGCGACGAACGGTGCGGCCGGCTTTTGTGCGTAGCGTGGTGCGTCGCTCATCGCTCCCTCGACCGTTTCGTTCAGCGCATTATCCACTCTACTGCGCCGCGTTCGCGGTCATTTTGAAAATGCCTTGTGCGTTGCCGGCATCGAAACGCAGATCGGTCACCCAGCTACGCGATGCCTGATCGAACGTGCGCTTACGCGTGATGAACTCGTAGAACGAACCCGGAACATCGCGCGTGACGAGCTTGCCGCCGACGGACCTGAACTGACGCTCGACCGTATCGGCGCGATAGGCCGTCTGAAACACGCGGCCGGAGCGCGAACGCTCGACCTCCGGCTTCATCGGCCGGCCCTTGTTCTTCTCTTCGTCCGAAAGCGTGAAGACGTCTTCGACGCGATCCGTCGCGTGATTGAACGCATTGCCTTCGGTTGAAATCCACGCCATTTCCGCCGATTCGCGCAACAGCACTTCGTAGTCCGCCTCGTTCGGCACATCGTGCTGACGCGCAAACGCGCCGACAATCACCGGCAGCAGCTTGTGAGCCGCGTCCATAGGAAGCGAGCCTTCGCGCTCCAGCTCCCAAAGCTGCGAAACGGCGAGCGGCGTCAACGGATCTTTCGACGAACTCACCACATTCGTCACCGCCTGCTGGAATTCCGCGGAGAAGCGTTCGGGATGCAACTCGCTCACGAAGAACTGCGCGATTTCGTCCGGTGCATCTTCGTGCGCGTACGCGCGGCCGGTCATGCCCAGTTTGTCGAGCGGATAACGGCCATTCAGTTTGAAGCCGAGCGGCCGGAGGATGCGGGTAAACGCCGCCTCGCCCGGAGGCAATGCGCCATTGTTGTCCCAACGCACCGTGCGCAATGCGCCGTGATCGAAGTAGACGGAACCGCCGTTCGCGATTGCCTCGTTCGTGTAAGCGCGGCCATTCGGCGAACGCTCGAGCAGATCTTCGAACAGCGCCATGTTCATGGCCTGGGCGAGTTCGGCGCGCGTGACCGTGCCGTCTTCCCAGTCGCTCAGTGCGGTCGGGAATGTCAGCGTCGTAAAGAGCGACTCCGTTTTTTCCGGACCCAGCAGCTTCAATAACAGGCGTTCGACGTTCGAATTGCGCATTGGTTTTTCTCTCACTACGGGCTAGCCCGACATACGTGAACCGCATTATTCAAACTGTTGCGCACCTCGTAAAGCGAGATTAAATTGTCACTTGATGACCTTTCGGAACTAACATGCGCAAGTTCAAGATTCCCAACATGAGTGCGCTGCTCGCCTTCGAAGCTGCCGCGCGGCACGAGAGCTTCACTCATGCGGCAAAGGAACTGTTCCTCACGGAGAGCGCGATCTCACGGCAGATCGCGACGCTCGAATCGAATCTCGGCGTGCGTCTTTTCGTTCGCTCGAAGCAGCGCGTGATGCTCACTCGCGCCGGACGTCTATATGGCACACAGGTGCGCCGCGCGCTGGAGAATCTGGATCGCGACACGCTGTCCATCATTGCGCACGGCAGCGGCGGCGGCTACCTCGAACTCGCGGTGCTTCCCACGTTCGCGTCGCAATGGCTGATTCCGCGAATGAAGGATTTCAACGACCGCAATCCGGACGTTCGAATCAACATGGGCATTCGCACCGACCTGTTCTCTTTCGAGGAGTCGCATTTCGAAGCCGCCATTCACTATGGCAAGCCCACGTGGCCAGGCACGTCGTCGGACTATCTGTTCGGCGAGGAAGTCGTGCCGGTGTGTGCGCCGTCGCTGCTTGCAAAGCGCATCCGCAAACCGCACGAACTGCTGAATTATCCGCTGCTGCATTCCACCACGCGCCCCGATGCCTGGTCGCGCTGGTTCGCGAATCTCGGCGTCGAAGACAACGCCACGATGCAGGGCGTGCGCTACGAACTGCATTCGATGCTGATCAGCGCCGCCGCCGCAGGGCTCGGCATTGCGCTGGTGCCCAAATTTTTCGTCGACGAACAACTGACGCAGTTGGGTCTGGTGATTCCGTTCGCCGCTACGGCGGTCGAAGAATCCGCGTACTACCTGGTCTATCCAACCGAGCTCAGTCACGGCAAACCACTGGAACTGTTCAGGACATGGTTGCTCGAGGAAGCCGCCGCGTACAACGCGCAAAGCCGCTGATGCGCGCGGACCGACTCCCTCACGATCAGCAGTTCCCCTTCTTCGCCTGCCCCGGCGGACAGAAACCATTGCCTGGACCGCCCTGAGGATGGCCTTGCGGCACGACGACCACGCCCGGCGAATCGGGCACATAAAGCGCACAGCCGCTCAACAGCGCGGCGCTTGCAGCAAACAGGCAAAGGATTTTTTTCATCAGGTTCCCCGACGAAGGGCTTGCGCGACGAGCGGAAATTCAAGCACGCACGTCGGCGTTTTAAACACGGTTTTCATTGGCGATTCCTCCATCATCGTTGTTGTGCCCTGAAGGATATGGAAACTCTACGTAAAAGAGATCGGCCAATTTGAAACGGACGGTAACTTCGGCCGATTTGACATTCTTTGTCATAACGGGCGAGACTGGGACTCGCGGCTCGCATATCATGCTTTCTGAGTGAGCTAAAACGTAGCATCCGCGCTTTAGCGGCGTGGTTAATAGCCGATCGAATTGGTTATTTGCCGCATTTGGACTAAGGTTTAGTAGCTCTTGGTTACACAACAAGAACGAACGTTGCGAGGTGAGGCATGCACACGCTAATCGACCTGGAGATCGCGCATCTTGCGCGAGTCATGAGTGCATCAATGGCCGGAGATCTCGCGGGGCCCATTCTGCCGGCCGCCTACTGGCGCGAGCGGCTTCATCAACTGCTCGATTCCCAGCACCTGACCAATGCGCAATTGCGTTCTATCGACGTCCTTCTGCTCCAACTGGACGAACTCGAAGCGCAAAGCTCGAATAGCCACGCTCACGGCGTCGCAATCAGCACGAGCTAATAATCCACAATACGCCACAATAAAGCGCGCAAGTTTTCCAAAGGAATTTTGGGCGCGCGGCATTGTCCGTATCGCGGATGCCAACGCGGTGGTTCCGGCGCTTCGTTAACCCGTCGTTAGCCTTTAGCAAACGTTTTCACAGGAACGAACTAATGAACAAATCCCGTCTATTGCTCGTGTCGATGATGGCCGCGGGTATGCTCGCATCGCCGCTCGCGCTTGCACAGCCGCCGCACGACAACCCCGGCCACGGCGGAGATCACGGGCAGGGACCGAAGCACGGCAAGGGACCGAAGGGTCACGACAGCTACGACAGCCACGGCCATAAGCCGATGCCGCCGGGACACCGCCCCGACGGTCCTGGCAACTCGGCGAACGCGCCCGGACATTGGCGCAAGGGTGATCGGCTGCCTCCCGAATACCGCGACCGTCAGTATGTTATCGACGACTGGCGCGGGTATCGGCTCGCGCCGCCGCCGCGCGGTTATTCGTGGGTCGGCATCGGCGGCGACTATCTGATGGTGCAGTTGTCCACCGGCGTGGTTCTGCGAGTCGGACCGTAAGCGGCAACATCGCACGGCGGCCGCTGCATGCGGCCGTTCAACATCCCTTGAGCGTGGCGATGACACATCGCCCGCTCGTCACATTTCGGCGGCAGGCCCGACGCGGTTTAACGCAAACCGAAGCGTCGCAGTGGCTGCTCAAACGCTCTCGCCTCGTACCTCGGCCACGCAAGCGGCTATCTTTGCGCAATTCCGTCCAGCTCCTAAAGAATCGTCGCCGCGCCGCCGTTATATCCGTCATGCATACAAGCCACGTTGGCGCGCTTGCAGCGAGCCGCTGTAACTCGTCCGATATGCAGAATTTCAGCTCGCGATCCAACATGCGCGGCGCTTTGCGTCAGCGCCGCAAGACGTTGTGACGACACGCGCAAGTCCACCGGCACAAGGATTAATTTCGAAAGACAACATCGACAGCAAGCCGTCATACTCTGTCTCTCCTTGGGGCGGAACATTCCGACAGCGGAATCGGAAGTTTCGCCAGACACCAGATCGATGCATGACCGCCGTCGCTTGACGGCACTCTCCGCGTAGCGCCGCACGCGGATCATGTGGAGCGTACTTGTTAAATGAGTTATAGCCCTGTCGTTCCGTTCGCTCACGACAAAGCCGCATCCGGCTCCTTCGTGGGCGGCGCGCCGGCGTTTCGCCAACTGGTTCGAATGATCGATCGCGTCGCGCCCACCGATCATCCGCTGCTGATTTTCGGGCCGACCGGTTCCGGCAAGGAACTCGTGGCACGCCGTGTTCACGCGCACAGCCAGCGCCAGGATCAACCCTTCGTCGACGTCAATTGCGGCGCGATTCCCGAGCATCTCGTCGAAGCCGAACTATTCGGGCACGTCAAAGGCGCGTTCACCGGCGCGGGCGAAAATCGCCAGGGGCTGTTGCAGCAGGTCGGCAAAGGCACGCTGCTGCTCGATGAAATCGGCGAGTTGCCGCTCGCGCTCCAACCGAAACTGCTGCGCGTGCTGGAGACGCGCACTTTCCGTCCGCTTGGATCGACCACCAACCTTCACTTCGGCGGACGCGTGGTGGCCGCAACGCATCGCGACCTGCGCGAGCTCGCACGCGAGGGACTCTTTCGCGAGGATCTGTTCTACCGGCTCGCGGTGTTCGTCCTCGCAGTGCCCGGACTGGAACAGCGCGTCGAAGACATTCCCGCGCTCGTCAACCACTTCGCTTCACAGCACACGCGCCGCCTCGAGTTTTCTCCGACCGCGCTGCGGCGTCTTTCGCAACATCCGTGGCCGGGCCATATCCGGCAATTGCGCAATCTGATCAGCCAGTTGAGCGTGCTTGCCGAGACCACGCAGATCGACGTGGATACGCTCGAGCCGTTTCTCGCCAACGAGGCGAGCGGGCCGGTGTCGCGCGCGAGTCTCGCGGACATGCTGTTGCAACTCGAAGGCCGCGACAAGCTCGGCGCCGCTGAAGATTATGCTGATCGACCGCGCGCTCGAACGCACGAGCGGCAACAAGAGCGCGGCGGCGACATTGCTCGGCGTGGGCCGCAAGACCATCGAACGGCGTCTGAAGTCGCGCGAAGAACATCACCGCGAAGCGCGCAAATGCCTCGAACATGCGAGAGCGCTGATCGAGGAATCGAAATTCGCCGAAGCGATTCCACCGCTGCGCCGCTGCCTCGATGTGCTGCAGACACCGAATGAACAGGGCGCCGTGCGCCGCTTGCAGTTCGACGCATATCGCCTGCTTGGGATGAGTTTGCGCAGCGTGCACGGCTGGCTGTATGCGGAAGCCACCGCCTGCTACGCCGCGGCGCTCGCGATCGGCGAAGGCGTTTGCACGCCCGCGGAAATCGCCGCGATCCAGTTCGGCATCTGGACCACGCAGTTGACCACGCTCGAACTGAAGCAGGCGCGCGCGACCGCGCAGAACATGCTGGAGCGCGCGCAAAACGGCGGCGACCGCGTCTCGCTCGACGAAGCGCACGTCGCGATGACCAACACGCTGTTCTGGCTCGGCGACAGCGAGGAAGCGCTTGCCTGTCTCGCGCGCGGCAATCTGCTCGGCGTGGGACGCAACGACGTGCGCACCGGCTCGCAAGGCATCGACCTCGCGAGTCTGGCGCTGACTTTCGAAGGACTCGCCGCGTATCAGATCGGCGCCTTCGCGCAGGCACGCCGCGCGATGGAGATGCTGATTCTGCGCGCGTCGGAGCCCGGCGTGCACGCGCTCGCTCACGTCGTCAATCTGCAGGGCGCCGCGTGGCTCGCCGCGCTGTTCGACGACGTCGAGCGGCTCGGCCGGCTTGCGAGCGAACTGGAATCGGTGTCGATCGCGTACGGCTTTGCGTTCTATCGCGGCGTCGGCCAGGTGCTGCGTGCCTGTCATCTGAGCGCGCTCGGTCAAACCGACGAAGCGGAAACGATCATGCTCGACGGCTACGATAATCACGTCGTCTGCAATGGCGGCGCGCTGTTCTATTCGTTCAAGGCGTGGCATCACGGGGAATTGCTGCTGCGCGCTGGACGTGCAAAGGAATCCGAAGCAATGCTCGCAGCCGCGATCGATGAAACGCTCGCCCGTCAGGAGCGCGTCTATCTCGGCAAGCTGCTGGTCACGCGCGCACGCGCGCAGTGGGCGCTCGGCGATGTGAACGCGGCGGAACTGGGCCTGCGCACCGCGCTATCGACCGCGCTCGCGTTCGGCTCGGTGCCCGCGCGCGTGGACGCGGCGCACTACCTCGCGGATCTGCTGCGCTCGACTGATCGCGTGCCGGAAGCGATCGAGACGCTTGAGCGCGGCTTGCGTTCGTTGCCCGCGGACGCCACGCCGCGCGTCACGGGCGCGGCCAAACTGCTTGCCGAACTTCAGCAACAGAGTTCTTTCGATAACTACACTAAAGGAATCGTCAATGGCATTTGACCTACGCCGGGAAGATCTGGAGCCGCTGCTATTGGGCGCGGCTTTTTTCGGGAGTGGCGGGGGCGGCACGATCGAATCCGCGCGGCATCTGGCCGCGCATTTCGTCGCCGGCGACTACTACCCGAGCGACACAGTGAAGGTCGTGTCCGTTGAAGAAGCCACCGAGGGCGCGGCCGTCATGGTCGCCTATCTCGGCGCGCCCGAAGCGATCAATTCGGCGACCTATCCGCTGGGTCCGGTGACGGCCGTGCAGAATGTGCAGGCACAGCTTGGGTCGCAATCGACGAAACTCGCCTACGTCATGCCGCCGGAAAGCGGCGCGCTCGGCTTCACGGTCGCCGCGCTGGTGGCGGCAAAGCTCGGCCTCGCGGTGATCGACGCCGACGGCGCCGGCCGCGCGGTGCCTTCTTTGCCGATGCTCACTTTCGCCGCCGCGGAGATCGACCCGCGCCCGGCGTTCCTCGTGAGCCAGGGCGGCCTGTGCGTCGAACTCGACGTGACGCCGCGCAGCGGCAATGCGGGTGCGCCGACTCATCAGCGCGACGTGTCGGCGATTGTCGAGCAGATGATGCGTCCCGTTGTCGCCGATCCGGAATTCGGGCAGTTCGGCGGACTCGCAATGTGGGTCATGCAGCCGGCCGATATCGGCCGCGCGACGCCGATCCGCGGCACGCTGACACGCGCGCTCACACTCGGGCGCGCGTTGCACGCGGGAGGAATCGGCAGTGCGCGGCAGATGACCGATTATCTCGTCGAATATTGCGGCCTTGCGGCGCGCGCTGTGTCGGAGCCGGGTGAACTGGTTTCCGCGGAAGTGGACACGAGCGGCGGCTTCGACGTCGGCAAGATCCGCATTCAGGCCGGGCAGCGTACCTACACGGTGATGTATCAGAACGAGTCGCTGCTCGTATGGGACAGCGAACGTCCGCAGCCGATCGTGCTCGCGCCCGATAGCGTCGCGTATTACGTCGGCGGGGAAGGTCAATCTGTGTTCAGCAATGGCGATCTCGTGAACGCCGACGGCTCGCTGAATCCGGCGATCGGCAAGCGTCCCGTGACGTTGATCGCCTGGCGCGCCGAAGCCGAACTGCGCAAGCCGGGGCTGATTCTCGACAGCTTCATGCAGTTGCTGAACTCGCTCAACTACCTCGGCCCGTATGTGCCGCTTGAAGCACTGCAGTCGCTGCAATCCGCGCGCAAGGGGGAGGCATCTTGAACTCGCCCATTCGCATCTGCGTGCTCGTGCCGGTCGCCACGTCGCAATACAACGACCGCATCATGAAGGCCATTGCGCCGGTCGTGCCGCCGGACGTGCATGTCGAGATTCGCAACATCGCCGAAGGACATCCCGACATCGAGAACCGCACTAACTGGCTGCAAAACGGCATGCCCGTAGTCGAGCTCGCGCAAGCCATCGCCAACGACGGCTTCGACGGCATCTGGCTGACCGACTTCGACATGTGCGGCGTGGAAGCCGCGCGTGAGGTGATCGACATTCCGATCATCGGCGGCTTTCCGGCTTCGGCGTTCACGGCGCTCGCGCTCAGCCAGCGCTTCTCGATCGTCACGATCCTGCAAAGCACGCTGGCGATGCAGCGCGCTCATCCGCAGACCTATGGCATCGAGGATACGTTCGCGTCGATTCGCGCGATCAATTGCCCGGTCGCGCAACTGGAGGATATCGACGTCGTCATCATCCGCACCTTCGAAGCCGCGCTGAAGGCGATCAAGGAGGACGGCGCGCAATCCATTCTGCTGGGCTGCACCGGTTTCGTGGACGTCGCGAGCCGCGTCTCACGAATGCTGAGCGACGAAATGGGCGGCTTCGTGCCGGTCATCGATCCGAATCAGGCGGGCTTCAGCTTCCTCGTCTCGCTGGTGCGCATGCAGTTGCGCCCGAGCCGGCTGACTTACAGCAAGGTCAGCCTGCAGTCGTAGGTCTCGCGTCTGCTTATTCCAGTTCTTTCCAGTTCGTTGCAGTTGGTCCGGCGCGGCGCTCCGTCGCCTCGCCGGGCGTCTCCGCCGTGGCCGCTTCTGTGGCCGTTTTCGGCTTCGCTCTGCCTCCATCGCGCCCTCGCCTTTCGATCCTAACGGACGAAATCGCCGCTCCACGCCCCTTGCATGGCCACCTGGACGAAAACGTCCACTTTTAGGGCTGTACCTGGACGGGTTTGACCAGAATCATCGAGCGAATTTCGTCGATCCCCTACGCACAGCCGCATCGGCGAATGGCACGGTCATTGCTTATACAAATGCTCGTGGCCTTGAGCCCAAAGAAATGCAAACGAATTCGTCCGAAATGCAGGGCGCCTGAGAGACCAGACAAGATTGCGTCGCGCCGCCGCTAACCGAGCGATCGCCGCACATGATCGCGATGATTCGATTAGTTATACGAACGAGTGTCGATGCGCCAATTTCGCCGATAGCAAAAGGTTGTCGGCATCAGATTGAGAGAGGGCTGTGCTGTAGCAGTGACAGTGTCGAAACATCGCGAGGGCATGCTTCCACAGAGAAGCAGCTCGAGTTGCAACGCACTGAATGGCGGAAAATCTTTTGGCTATGTACCAGACGATCCGCTGCGGGGTTGGTCTGGCCGCCGTTGCCTGCGCCTGCGGGAGCAGCAACGGCGGCTCGTCCTTTGCAGTAGTCGCAAAGAGCAAGCTGCACGAGCAGTCCACGCAGCGTCAGACCGTTAGCGACGCCGCGAATAGACCAAGGCTGGCCACCCACGGGGGTTCACAATGCATCACCACATTCTGGAAAACGAGCTCCTTCATCTGGAGCGCGTGATCGCATGGGCATCGCAAAAGCCTTTTCCGCCGACCTATTGGCGCGACCGCATCGAACATCTGAAGAGCTCTCCGCAGGCGCCGATGTATCACAAGCGCCTCGATCGTCTGTCGCGTCTCGTCGCTGAGCTGAGCGAATAACGCGGCCTTCAGGCAAGCGCTCTCATCAGGTGTTGCCGGCGACGAAAGGCGGCGCACTCTCGCCACTCACTCCTGGCACTGCACGTCCTTGCTCGGCACGACGATCAGGATAGGATACGTGCCGTGATCGAGGTCGACGCGCGCAACCACGGCGGTCAACGAGCTGTCGATCTGGTCGTACACGCTCACCTGTTCGCGGCGAAGCGTCGTAATGCCGGTACACGCGGACGCGCGGCCTTCGTCGGAGATCCGGCATTGAATCGGATGATCGGCGAGGTAGCGATACTGATCGCGCCCGGGCGTCGCAAGGTATTCGCGCACGCTCTGCTCCGAGCCGCCGACGCCCGTCACTTTTCCGATCGCACATTGCAGCGCGCCCGTCTCGCCGCTCGCGGGCGTTTGCGCGTTAGCGGCCGCACTCGCTGCGACGGCCGTCGCAAAGGTGAATGCCAAGGTCAATGCAAAGTGGTATCTCATCGCGCATGTTCGTCTGTCGGATTGAAGTGCTGAATTGTAAAGGCGCCGCGCGCATTGCGTTGCCGGCGTGGAATTTACAAGCCGTTGTAATAACTGAGAAAGCGCGATTCGCGGACGTTGTCCGCGCGCTCGGCGGGCCGGTTGGCCGAGCGTCGGCATAGCCGATGCTGCGCATACGACAACCTCACTTCAATCGCAGCACTGCAAGGAGCCACCGATGAGCGAAACACCCGCGCCCAACAAGCCCGATCCCCAGCAGTCCGAAGTCAGTCGCGGCACGCCCCCTGCCCGCACGCCCGAGTCGCTCCCGGAAACGGATCTCGAGCCGGACCAGCAGCCCGTGCGCGATATACCCGGCGTGGGTACGCCCGGCAGCCAGTCGCCTGCTCCGTGAAGCCGGTCTACATGGTCTATTGGTCGGAGACCATAGACGACGGCATCGTGCCGCGCTGCGCGTCGTTTCCCGCCGGCGCGATGGCGGACGCGTTGGCGTTCACCGAAACGTTGCGACGCCGTCAGTCGCGCGGCGAGTCCGTGTCTTTCGTCACGCTGTGCTCGGAGAATCCGAATTCGGTGGGACGGCCGGGCGTCGCCGATCCGCCGCCAGACTACGCGTGGAAAAAGCGCCGCGTTTGATCGAATCGACGCGCGGCTCAGAACCTCGTGCGCAGTCCGACCATCACGCTTCGGCCGCCCTCGGGCGCAATGTCCCGGACCACCGAGCTTGCATAGCGGATGTCCTGGTTCGTCAGGTTGTCGCCGCGAAGATAGGCGAGCCAGTCCGTCGCGCCGACGTGGAACTTGTAGGTGACGAGCAAGCCGAGCTTCGTATAGCTGGCTGTCGGCAGATCGTTTTCGGGCACGCGGTGCTGTCCCCATGCGTGTTCAAGTTCGGCACGTGCGCCGAACGGTCCGTAGCCGTAGTCGACCGCGAGCGTCGCACGCAACGGCGAAATGCGCGGTAGCGGCTGATCGTTGTCCATGTTGCGCGCATGCGTGTAGTCGCCGGTGAGTTCCACGTCCACCTGATGCGCGCCCTTCTGAAACACGCGCCATTTGCCGTCGAGTTCGATGCCGTAGAACTCCGCCCGAACGCCGCGATAGACGGCTTCGTTCAACGCATCGTCGGTGCCGGGCGCGACGACCTGGTCGGAGTCGTCCACGAGGCGCCCTGTGTTGAACTCGGTCAGATAGTTCTTGAAGCGGCTGTAAAACACGCCGACGCTGCCCTTGTTCGGACCGCTCGCAAAACGCAGCGACAGATCGCTCGACACGGCCTTTTCTTTCTGCGCATCCGGGTTGCCGATCAGATACTGACCGGTCGCGTCGTGCGGACCGTTTGCATACAGCTCATAGAGCGCCGGCGCGCGCTCGGTATAGGCGACATTGCCCGCCACGGACCAGAGCGACGTCAGCTTGTAGAGCGCGCCGAGCGACGCACTGACCGCATTGAAATCCCGGTCGTGAGCGCTTGCGAACTTGTCGTTGCCGGCTGCCGTCGGCTGCTGTTTGACGTGCTCGTAACGCGCGCCCGCGCTCAGCTTGAACGCGTCGGTCACGTTCCACTCTTCGAGGCCAAAGAGCGCGACGTTGGTTGTTTGCGTCGTCGGAACGAGCGCCTCGTCGCCTAACGCGGAAAACGTGTTCTGGCTGAGCTGAACGCCGATCGCGCCTTCGAACGGACCGATCTTGCGATGACGCGCCTCGATCCGCGCCTCGTAGCCGTGATTGCGGAACGTGGTGCTGGTCTCGCCGTTGTCGATCTCCTTGTGCTCGTAGTCCGTGTAGCCGAAATCGAACTTGAGCTGCGAGAACGGCCCGCGCAGATTGCGCACTTCCGACGCAAACGCGACGTGGTCCTGGTGCATGCGCAAACGCACGTCGTCTTCGGCGACCGAGCCGTAGTTCGCCTCGAAGCCGTTGTACGACAGGCCCGCGTAACCGTCGGCCCACGTATAGGCGCCGCCGAGCGCGCCGCCGTGCCAGCGGCCGTCGCTGTTGGGCAGGCTGCCGTAGGCTTCGTCCGCATCGGGACCGTCGAGCGCGCGCTGGCGGTCCGAGTGCGCGAAGCCGGGAATGCGCTCCTTGCTGGTCTCGCGATCGAACGCGTCGACGTGGAACGCGAAGCGTCCGTTGCCGCCTTCGACCTGAGCCGCGCCGGCGCGCGCATCGTTTGCGCCGCCGTAGCTGGCATCGACGCCGCCCGTCAGTCCGTTGATCGGCTCGCGCGGAATGCGGTTGTCGATCGTGTTCACCACGCCGCCGATCGCATTGCCGCCATACAGCAGCGCTGCCGGTCCGCGGACGATCTCAACGCGCTCGATCGTCAACGGCTCCTGCGGCACCGCGTGATCGTAGGACAGCGACGACGCATCCCACGCGGCCACGCCGTTCTGCAGAATGCGGATGCGGTCGCCATCCATGCCGCGGATGATGGGGCGCCCCACCATCGGTCCATATGTCGTGGTCGAGACGCCAGGCAAGCCGTTGAGCGTCTCGCCGAGCGAGTTCGTCTGGCGACGCGTCAGCGCGTCGCCGTATAGCGCGGTGGCCGGAGCGATCAGGTCGGTTTCGCCCAACGGATTCGCGGTGACGAAGACAGGCGCCAGCGAGCCGCCAGGCGCTTGCGTCGAATTCTGCGTGGGATTGACGTTGCCGGACTGCGCATGAGCCAACGCGGCGAGCAGCCCAAAGGAAAGCGGCGACAGCCGAAGCGCGCGCACGGAAGCGCGTGGAGGTTTTTTGTTCACGGTCTTTTCGAGAATTGTCTTTTTATGTCGGCCGCGCGTTTTCGTGAAATGTTATAACGTTGCACTAGAAAGACGCATTTCCGCCGGGCTCACACTGGGCGACCCGAACTATCGCCGATGCCGACAGGCCATCGCCCGACCGCGCCCAATGTCGACGGAATGATATAACGTAACATCTATTGCGTAAAGTGACGAAAGCCTCGCACACGCCGAACGAGCGTCGCCGGGACCGCTCAGCGACGCCTCATCAAAACGCGGCAAACCTCACTTCACAGCACACTCAGCCCGCGACCTCGCCAACGCAACGGCCCGCTCGCAGGCAGCCTGCCGCGCCGCATGATCGACCTCGGGCCCCAACAGCGTCTTCTCGACAACGATAGATTCGACGTCCGTCACGCCCACTGAGCGCAACCAGGCTTCCATGAACGGCCGTTGATAATCGAACGAATGCGCGGGCGTGATCGAGTCGATCGAATAGTCGAGGCCGCGCGCGTAAATCACCACCGCGTTCTTGTCTTTGAGCAGCCCGTTGAGCCCTCGCTCGTCGAAAGAAAACAGCACGTTTCGTTGCGACACGACGTCGATAAAGTGCTTCAGCTTGTAGGGAATCGAGAAATTCCAGAGCGGCACCGAGAACAGCAGCGTGTCCGCGTCGTGCAACCGCTGCGCGAGTTGGCGGATCTGCGACCACGCTTTCTGCTGGCCGTCGGTGAACGGCGTGCCGCTGAGATCGGCATATTTGGCGTCGAGGGCATCGCCGTCGAATTCCGGCAGTTCGGTCGACCACAAATCGAGCACGTCGATTCGCGCGTCCCGATGAACCTCCCAGTAAGTGTCCAGATAAACGCGCGCCACTTCGAGCGACGCGGATCGCTTTTTACGCGGCGACGCTTCGACATGCAGCAGAGTCGGCATGAGATTGCTCCACACGGGTTAAGGTGCAGCCATCTCAACATAGTTCGACGCGAAATTTAAACGAAGTATAGTGAGCCGATTCAGTCGCAATCGCACTGAATCCCTGAACCGAGGAGTACGCGCCGTGTTCGATACCGTTTTGTTGCGTTCATTCGTGGCCGTCGTCAAGGAAGGCGGCTTCACGCATGCCGCCGCCCGCCTGAATCTGACGCAGTCCGCGGTGAGCGCGCACGTGCGGCGTCTCGAGAATCAGATCGGCCGCGAACTGCTCGCGCGCACCACACGCTCGGTCGCGCTCACCGCCGATGGCGAATTGCTGCTCGGCTACGCGCGCGCCATCCTCGCGCTCAATCAGGACGCGCAGGCGCAACTGTCGCGTGCGCCGAGCGAGGGCGAAGTCCGCGTCGGCCTGTCGGAAGACCTGTCCAACGTGCGGCTGATGAACGTCATGCAGGCGTTCGCCGTGCGCTACCCGCGCATCGCGTTCAGTGTGCGCGTCGGCATTCCCGCCGATCTGCTGGTCGCGATGGATCACGGCGAACTCGACGTCGTAATCGGCGGACGCTGCGACGGCGGCCGCCCAGGGCAAGTGCTGTGGCGCGAGCCGCTCGTGTGGGCGGGAGCGGAATGGTCTTCGCTGACGCACGGCGCGCCGGTGCCGCTCGCGCTGTTCCCCGAACCGTGCCCTTATCGCGAGGCCGCGCTTGCTGCGCTCGCTCGCGGCGGCGTCGAGTATCGGATCGCGCTCGTGGGCTCGAGCGTCGCAGGTCTGCGCGCCGCGGCGCAGGCCGGCTTCGCGGTGACGCCGATAGTTCACACGCAACTGGTGAACGGCTTGCGTGTGATGCCGCCGGATGCCGGTTTGCCGGTGCTGCCCGATGTCGAGTTCACGATGTTCGCGTCGGGGGCTTCCTCGCCAAAGATCGCCGACGAACTCGCCGGCGCGATCGTGGAGGCGTTCGCGCACAAAGCGGAGGCGATAGAAGCGCGGCGCCCGCGGGCCGCGACGTCTGCGGCCACGATTAGCGAATAGCCAGAGCCCAAGCGAAGCGCCGAACCCTCACGTAATCGACGCCCCCAACGCAAACGCCTTCTGAAGAAAATTCGCCGTCTTCGCCGGCGCGGCCTCCATCCGCGAGGCCAGCGACAGCCGGATCGAAATGGCGTTGCCGAGCACGTCGGTATAAGCGACGCCTTCCACGCGTATCTGACACACGGACGCCGGCACCAGCGACACCCCGAACTCCGCCGCCACCAGATTCACCACGGACGAAAGCTGCGGCGCCTGCTGTCCGGCGATCGGCTCGAATCCCGCCTCCCGGCACGCTCCGACGATGACGTCGTGCAGCGTCGGACTCGCCTCTCGCGGCAGCATCACGAACGGGTCGTCGGCCAGAGCGGACAGCGGGATTCTGCGTTTCTTCGCGAGACGATGCGTTGCCGGCAAGACGACCCTCATCGGCTCGATGGCGATGTGATGGAACTGCACGCCCGCCGGCGACTGGCTGCCAAGGCGCACGAAGGCGACATCCACGCGGCCGTCGCCGAGATAGGCAAGCAGTTGCGCGGTGTTGCCCTCGGCAAGCGTGAGCGTGACGTTCGGATAATCCTGCCGATAAGCGCGAATCAGCTTCGAGACGACCGGGTTGAACGCGGCGGAGCCCGTAAAGCCGATGTTGAATTGCCCGATTTCTCCGCGCCCCGCGCTCTGCGCCTTTTCGACCGCAAGACGCGTGTCGTGCAGGATGCGCTGCGCGTCGGCGGCGAAGGCCTCGCCCGCCTCGGTCAACACGACGCCGTGGCCGGTGCGGCGAAACAGCCGCACGCCGATTTCGTCTTCGAGCGCATGAATCTGCTGGCTGAGCGGCGGCTGGCCGATGCCCAGTCTTTCGGCCGCGCGAGTGACGTTGCGCTCCTCGGCGACCGCGAGAAAGTAGCGGATGTGACGCAGCTCCATGCGATATCTGTAAAAGCTATTTCAGTAAGACGCGATAGATATTGGACAGTATATCAGCGGTGCGACAAAATATCGCCATCGCGCAGTCCGCGTCCTATAAGTCTTTCCCGCAATACATGGGCTTTTATCTTCGACGATGAAGGCAGGACGAGCCGCTCTTCAGGGAGCGCGCGGCGGTATGCGCCGTTGTGTTTATCTAATGAAGCGAAGGGGTCTACTGTGGCTGACACATTAAAAAAACCGAGGCCGGAATTCCGGAACATCGGTATCGGGCAGATATTGACGGCGTATCGCCTGCCTCTTGCGGGGCGCGTGTCGATTCTGCATCGGCTGAGCGGCGGCCTGCTGTTCGTCGCGTTGCCGTTCCTGCTGTACCTCTTCGACCAGAGCCTGACTTCCGAGCTGAGCTTCGAGGTCTTCAAGGGCTTTCTCTCCAACCTCATCGTCAAGCTCATCACGCTGGTGCTCGCGTGGGCCTCCCTGTTCCATTTCTGCGCCGGCGTTCGCCACCTGCTGATGGACACCAACCATGAAGCCGTCACCAAAGAGAAAGGCAAGCAGACCTCGATCGTGGTGTTCGTGGTGTCGTCGCTGCTGACCATCGTGTTCGCGCTCAAACTCTTCGGAGCATTCTAAACATGGCAGCCAATAACCGAATCGGCTCGAAGCGTCTGGTCGTGGGCGCCCACTACGGTCTGCGCGACTGGCTCGCGCAGCGCATCACCGCCTGCGTGATGGCGCTCTACACGGTGATCCTGCTCGCCTGGTTCTTCGGCGCGCGCGACTTCTCCTATGAAGGCTGGGCGTCGATCTTCGCCACGCAATGGATGAAGCTCGCCACCTTCGTCACGCTGCTCTCGCTCTTCTATCACGCGTGGGTCGGCATCCGCGACATCTGGATGGACTATGTGAAGCCCGTGGGCGTGCGTCTGCTGCTGCAGGCGCTGACGATCGTCTGGCTGCTCGCGTGTGCGGGCTACGCCGCGCAGATTCTCTGGAGAGTGTAAAAGCATGGCTGCAATCAAGAATGCCCTGCCGCGTCGCAAGTTCGACGTGGTTATCGTCGGCGCGGGCGGCTCGGGAATGCGCGCGTCGCTGCAACTGGCGCGCGCGGGTCTGTCGGTGTGCGTGCTCTCGAAAGTGTTCCCCACGCGCTCGCATACGGTCGCCGCGCAAGGCGGCATCGGCGCGTCGCTCGGCAACATGAGCGAGGACAACTGGCACTACCACTTCTACGACACGATCAAGGGCTCCGACTGGCTCGGCGACCAGGACGCGATCGAGTTCATGTGCCGCGAAGCGCCGAACGCCGTGTACGAACTCGAACACTTCGGCATGCCGTTCGACCGTAACGCCGACGGCACGATCTACCAGCGCCCGTTCGGCGGCCACACCGCAAACTATGGCGAGAAGCCCGTGCAGCGCGCGTGCGCGGCGGCTGACCGCACCGGTCACGCGCTGCTGCATACGCTGTATCAGCAGAACGTTGCGGCGAAGACGCAGTTCTTCGTCGAATGGATGGCGCTCGATCTGATCCGCGACGCCGACGGCGACGTGCTCGGCGTGACCGCGCTCGAAATGGAAACGGGCGACGTCTATATCCTCGAAGGCAAGACGACGCTGTTCGCCACGGGCGGCGCAGGCCGCATCTTCGCGGCATCGACGAATGCGTTCATCAATACCGGCGACGGTCTGGGCATGGCGGCGCGCTCGGGCATCGCGCTGCAGGACATGGAGTTCTGGCAGTTCCACCCGACGGGCGTGGCGGGCGCGGGCGTGCTGATCACCGAAGGCGTGCGCGGCGAAGGCGGCATTCTGCGTAACTCGGACGGCGAGCGCTTCATGGAGCGTTACGCGCCGACGCTGAAGGATCTCGCGCCGCGCGACTTCGTTTCGCGCTCGATGGACCAGGAAATCAAGGAAGGCCGCGGCGTCGGTCCGAACAAGGACCACGTGCTGCTGGACCTGTCGCACATCGGCGCCGAGACGATCATGAAGCGTCTGCCGTCGATCCGCGAGATCGCGCTGAAGTTCGCCAACGTCGATTGTATTAAGGAGCCGATTCCGGTCGTGCCGACCATTCACTACCAGATGGGCGGCATTCCGACGAACATCCACGGTCAGGTGGTCGGTACGGCGCGCGGTCACGAGGAGCCGGTCAACGGTTTCTACGCGGTCGGCGAATGCTCGTGCGTGTCGGTGCACGGCGCGAACCGCCTGGGCACGAACTCGCTGCTCGATCTGGTGGTGTTTGGCCGCGCGGCGGGCAATCACATCGTGAAGCACGTGAAGGAAATCAAGGACCACAAGCCGCTGCCGGCCGATGCGGCGGACTTCGCGCTGTCGCGTCTGGCGAAGCTGGAAAGCTCGTCGTCGGGCGAGTATGCGCAGTCGGTGGCGAACGACATCCGCGGCACGATGCAGAAGCATGCGGGCGTGTTCCGCACGTCGGCGCTGCTCTCCGAAGGCGTCGAGGCGATCCGCGAAGTGGCCGCACGTGTGGAGAATATCCACCTGAAGGACAAGTCGAAGGTGTTCAACACCGCGCGCGTCGAGGCGCTGGAAGTGGCGAACCTGATCGAAGTCGCGCGCGCGACGATGGTCTCGGCCGAGGCACGCAAGGAAAGCCGCGGCGCGCATGCGCAGAACGACTTCGAGCATCGCGACGACGAAAACTGGCTGCGCCATACGTTGTGGTTCAGCGAGGGCGACCGCCTCGACTACAAGCCGGTGCACATGCAGCCGCTGACGGTTGAATCGGTGCCGCCCAAGGCGCGGACCTTCTAAGGCACACGCACAAGTCAAAGGACCCACAATATGGCCAAGCGTACATTTGAAATCTACCGCTACGATCCGGACAGGGACGCGGCGCCGCGCATGCAGACGTATGAGATCGAGATCGACTCGCATGAGCGCATGCTGCTCGACGCGCTGGTGAAACTGAAGGCGCTCGACGAAACGCTGTCGTTCCGCCGTTCGTGCCGCGAAGGCGTGTGCGGCTCGGACGCGATGAACATCAACGGCAAGAACGGTCTGGCGTGTCTGACGAACCTGAACGATCTGCCGCAGAAGATCGTGCTGCGTCCGCTGCCGGGACTGCCGGTGGTGCGCGACCTGATCTGCGACTTCACGCAGTTCTTCAACCAGTATCACTCGATCAAGCCGTACCTGATCAACGACACGCCGCCGCCGGAGAAGGAGCGTCTGCAGTCGCCGGAAGAGCGCGACGAGCTCGACGGTCTGTATGAGTGCATTCTGTGCGCGAGCTGCTCGACGTCGTGCCCGAGCTTCTGGTGGAATCCGGACAAGTTCGTGGGTCCGGCGGGTCTGTTGCAGGCTTATCGTTTTATCGCGGATAGCCGTGATGAGGCGACCGGCGAGCGTTTGGATAACCTCGAAGATCCGTACCGTCTGTTCCGTTGCCACACGATCATGAACTGCGTCGACGTCTGCCCGAAGGGGCTCAACCCGACCAAGGCGATTGGCAAGATCAAGGAATTGATGGTTCGCCGCACTGTCTGACACGCACGCATCGACGCACGCATCGCTGCGTTGGCTGGAGTCCTGTTCCGGGACTCCAGCATCTTCATTCTTCCCTATGACGTCGCTCGATCGCGCTTACAGATAGCTGCAAACGTAGTCGAGCGTCTCGATCACGTCGATGTCGAAACGGCTTTTGCCCGGCACCGAAAACGACTCTCCCGCGCTATAGGTTTTCCACTCGTCGCTGCCTGCGAGGCGGATGCGGCATTGGCCCGCCTGCACTTCCATCAGTTCCGGCGCGTCAGTGCCGAAATTCAGCGTGCCCGGCAGGATCACGCCGAGCGTCTTGCGCGAGCCGTCGGCGAACAGAACGGTGTGCGACACGCACTTGCCGTCGAAGTAGACGTTGGCGCGTTTGATAACGGAAACCTGATCGAATTGAGTAGCGGCCGTCATGGCGATGTTCCTGTGAGTCGTCGTGAAAGAATGCGCGTGCGCCGCGTGGCGGCAGCGCTGCTGTATGCATTTTGCGCCGACCATCGACGCAAGCGCGCGGTCGGATGCAAGCCCGCCATGATACAGGCGAGCGCGGCCGTGTAACGGCATGCGCATCGCGCTGCGGATCAGTCGGCCCGGCGCCAGCGGCCAGACTCCTCGCATACGACTACCGGTTCGCCGTCCAGCAACACTTGCTCTGTGTCCGGATGCGAGGCGGGCAATGCGGCAACGTCGAAGTCGATGTGGAGCGCGCGTGCCACATGCGCGTCTTCGATAGGAAGCTCCCACGTCAGGAAGATCTGCACGCAATGCTGATCCAGCGTGAAGTCGCTCGCACTAAAACCGCTGCTGTCGCGACGGATTACACCATGAGGCTGGCCGGTGTCGAATATCAGCGCCGTGCCGCGCGTCAACGGAATACGCTGACCTGTGCCCGCGAAATGCACGTCGAAGCCCTGGTCTTCGGTGAGGAAGAGATTGCAGAAGGCCGCGCCGCCATACTGCTCGGCGTCGTGGTGATACCTCGCGCCGCGGCACGCCATCAACGCTACGTCGCTCGAGGCCAGCACGCCGGCTAATCCGAGTGAGTGCGTCCAGTCCGACATCGCCTGCACGCAACGCGGGTAGTCCGGCCAACGCACGCGCGTTCGCGCGAAAGGCATCGCCTCGACGTCGCCAGGTTCCAGGTTCATGCGCGACGAGGTTTCTCTTTCCCAATCCATTAGCACACGCTGCGGGGGCACGGGTATATCGACGACGCCCGACAGTACTACGTCGCTCACGCGACGACTGCGAATCGCATCGCCGCTGGAGAAATAGGAGATCAGCATATCTCGCGCGTTAAACTGTTCGGATGACGAATCATCTATGTATCGTAACCATTAGAAGCGACGTTTGCGTCCGACTTAAAGCCAGCGCCGGATGCCTGCCGCGAAGCCCGAAAGCGGAATATGCGCCCACGTAGCGGCAAGCCACACAACCAGGCCACCGAGCAACGTGTGTGCGAAGTGACCGCCCACGAAGGCAAGCGCGGCTGCGATGACTGTGATGCTGGTTTCCATTGAATGGCTCCTGAACGAAGGTTCGAAACGCGGCCGCATTGCCACTACCTGGAAACCAGATGAAGAACAACGCAGTTCGTCGCGCAGTCGCCGCGTGCTTCGTATTGTGCCTGAGTGCCTGTGCACACCATGCAAGGGATCAAATGGCAAGCCTCGCATTGGCTCTCGGCAGATTACTCGTGATCCTTTAAAGTAAGCGCTGAAGTTCACAGCGAAGACGAGTTCAACGAGGATTTTTCTTCCGCTCAACAGTCGCGCTTTGCTACACCTTCTTCGCCCGTCACGGAGATCGCCAAATTGCTCATTCGCCAACTTGTTCCATCCGACGCGCAGTCCTTTCAAGCCCTGCGTCTTTCAGGACTGAAGGAGACGCCCACATCGTTCGCGTCGAGCTATGAAGAAGAAGTGCATCGTTCATCCGATGACATCGAAAGGCAGTTAACGAAGCAGGACGACGGCGGAGTTTTTGGCGCGTTCGACGACACGCAGCTAATAGGCATTGCAGGACTCGGACGCGAGAACCACACCAAGTTGCGCCACAAGGCGTTCGTGTGGGGCGTCTACGTCGCACCGGAACAAAGAGGCCGCGGTGTGAGCAGAGCCCTCGTCAGCGAGGCGATCCGTTTCGCGCAGTCCGTGCCTGGCATTACGCAAGTCAATATCACGGCCAACGCATGCAACGATGTCGCTATCCGGCTTTATTCATCGCTCGGATTTAAACAGTTCGGACTCGAGCCTGGCTCGATGATTGTCGAAGGAAAGCGGTACGACGAAGTGCATATGTCGTTGCACTTCCAACCACGCTGAGATCTACAACCGCACATAAGGTTGCGACAAGGCCTTCGCCGACCTGATCAGATCTTCAAGCATCGTCGCGCGCTTCTCGGGATCGGTATCGCGGCTCGTCATGAAGCACAGCGCCGCGACGGGAAGACCCGTGCGGTCGCGTATCGGCGCGGCCATGCAGAGCCGGAAAGTGTGAGACAAGCCTTCCGTGCAGCAATATCCCTGTTCGGCGGCGCGCTGCACGTCATGAACGAAATTGTCGAAGTCAATGCGTCTGCCGTTGTCGAGCACGAAGTCATCGTCCGGAATCAGGCTGCGAATTTCGTCGGCACGCAAATGAGCGAGCAGCAGGCGTCCGGACGCCGTCCACGGAATCGGCACCTTCACGCCAATGTCGGAGCTGATATTGAACGGCCGCGAGCTGTTCTCCGACAGCACTACCGTGTACTTGTTGCCTTCGAGCATGCACAACTGCGCGGTCTCGTCGTGGGTTCGCACGAGTCCGAGAATCGCCTGGTGCGCGCGGCTGATCAGGTCATTGTGAACCGCATAGTCGGCGCCGTAGTAATGCATCTCGCGGCCGAAGAACACGCTGCCGTCGGGCGTTGTCTCGAGCCAGCCCGCTTCCGTGAGCATGGTCACCAGTTCGTAGATGCTCGAGCGCGGCGCGCCCGTCGCTTCGATCAACTCGCGCATCGTCATCGGGCGTCGCGCAATATGCAACTGCTTCAGAATGCCGATCACGCGATCGACTCCCCTGGCCCTGGTTGATTCCGGTGCAGACATTCATTCAACTCCGTCAGCGATAGGGTTCGCACTGTATCTGTTATGTGACGCGAGTCTGGCATGCGGCGGGCGATGCGCCGTGCGGCGCCTCAATGGTCGAGCACGCGATGCAGGAACTGCCGCGTGCGTTCGTTCTGCGGATTGACGAAGATCTGCTCAGGCGCACCTTGCTCCGCGATCACGCCTTTATCCATGAACACGACACGGTCGGCCGTTTTGCGCGCGAAACCCATTTCATGTGTGACGACGACCATCGTCATCCCGTCGCGCGCGAGTCCGCGCATGACTTCCGTTACTTCGCCGACGAGCTCCGGGTCGAGCGCGGACGTGGCTTCGTCGAAGAACATGATGCCCGGTTCGACGGCCAGCGCTCTTGCAATGGCCACACGTTGTTGCTGGCCGCCGGAGAGCTGGCTCGGATAGTGTTCGGCGCGGTCCGCGAGACCTACTCTGTCGAGCGCTTCCATGCCGCGCTTGCGCGCGTCGGCCGCATTCATCTTGCGCGCCTTGATGAGCGCCAGCGTCACGTTGCCGAGCGCGGTCTTATGCGGAAACAGATTGAACTGCTGGAACACCATGCCGACGTGCCCGCGAATCTCCTTCGCGCGACGTGCATCGTGAAGCGGCACGTCGTTCACCCAGACTTCGCCCGCATCGGCTGTTTCAAGGCCGCTCATGATGCGCAGCACCGTGCTCTTGCCGGAACCCGATGCGCCGATCAGCACGAGTACTTCGCCCGGCCGCACGTCGAGATCGATTTCCTTCAGGACCTGCGTGGCGCCGAACGATTTGCCGACGCCCGTGAGTTTGATAATCGGCTTCGACGTAGTGACTGTGGTCATGACAGCAGGCTCCTTCTTCGGTCATGGTGGCGCACCCACTGCGATAGTGGAAAGCACACGATGAAATAAAGCACGGCAACGAGTCCATAAATCTCAACCGGCTTGCCGATCCGGTCGACGATGGCCTGCCCGCCATGCATCAATTCCGACATGCCGATCATGCTCACAATCGACGTGTCCTTGATGAGCGATAAGTACTGGCCGATGAGCGGCGGCATCACGATCTTTCCCGTCTGCGGCAAGATCACCGAGAAGAACGCCTGCGTCTTGCTGAGCCCGAGAATCTGCGCGACTTCCCATTGGCCTTTCGGCACCGCTTCGATGCCCGAGCGGAACACCTCGGCAATGTAGGCGCCCTGATAAACGCTTAAGCCGACGACGCCCGCGGCAAAGACATCGATCGCGTAGCCGAAGTAGGACACGCCGAAGTAGATGAACATCAGCGTGATGAGCACCGGCGTGCCGCGAAACAGTTCGGTATAGAGCCGTGCGACGGTCGGCGTGCCCCACGGCCCGAACGAACGCAGCACAGCTGCGAGCAGGCCGATCAACGTTCCGCCGACAATCGCCGCCGCGGACAACAGCAGTGTCGCGAGCAATCCCTGAAAAAGGATGGCGAGGCTCGTCATTAACAATTCGCTCGACATGTTCGGTCTCCGGTTTCAGCGGTCAGGTGCGATCGGCCTGTCGTGCGACAAGAAAGAGTCGCCGCGTGCGTTTCTTCACTTCGAGCGGCGGATGAAAAACGCGCACGCCGATTTGGCCCGCGACCCACGACAGCACATTGCTAAGGAACAGATACGCAATCAGCGTGATCGTGAACGTCTGGATATAGAGCAGCGTGCGAGCGTTGATGACGGTCGCCGTGCCGCTCAATTCGGGCAGCGCAATTGCCGACAGAAGCGACGTGCCCAGCAGCAACTGAATCAGGTTGTTGACGATCGCCGGATAAACCGCGCGCGCCGCCTGCGGCAACACAACCTCCATGAAAATCTGCGAGCGTTCGAGCCCGAGAATCGACGCGGCCTCGAGTTGTCCGCGCGGCACCGACTGAATCCCCGCGCGAAATACCTCGGCGAGATAGGCGCCGACGTTCACGCCCAACGCGATCACGCCTGCCGTATAAGCGTTGAGTGTGATGCCGAGTGAAGGCAACCCGAAGAACACGATGAAGATCTGCAATAGCACCGGCGTATTGCGGATCGCCTCGATATAAACACTGGCAATACCTCTCAGCAGCCGCACGCGCGACGCGCTCGCCAGCGCGGTCAGCAAGCCGAGCACCATCGACAGAACGAAGGCCAGCAGCGTGACCTGGAGCGTCAGCCACGACGCGCGAACGAAATCGTTCAAATAACCCGCGAGGGTTATCCATTCATAGCTCATGGTTCCTCCGTCCGTCGAACAACAACTTGCATGCGCGCATTCAGTACTGCGGATTCAGCGGAAAACGCGGCTCTGTTCCGAACCACTTCTTGTAGAGCTGCGCATTCTGTTTCGACGCATTGATGTTGAAGAGGAACAGGTTCAGGTAATTGAGCCACACCTGATCGCCCGCCTTGACGCCGAACGCGTTGTACTCCAGCGGCACAAGCGCTTCGTTGGTGACCGTCAGATTCGGATCGAGCGATGCCTGATAGGCCAGAAAGTTGTTGTCCTCGATCATCGCGTCCGCCTGCCCCTGCTTCACCGCGAGAATCGCGGCCTGCGAGCTGTCGAATTCCTGGATCTTGACCTGCATGTTCAGCGAGCGCACTTCGTCGCCGTTCGTCGAACCCTTCACTGTCGCAATCGTACGATTGGCCATATCGTTGATCGACTTGATGCCGCTGCTTTTCTTGACCAGCAGCGCCTCGCTCGCCACCACATACGGATTCGTGAAGGCGATTTCCTTCGCACGTTCCAGGTTGCGCGTGAAGTTGCAGAACACCACGTCGACCTTGCTCGTTTGCAGGTTCGGAATGCGGTTCGCGCTCGTCGTGTTGACGACCTCGAGCTTGACGCCCATCTGCTTCGCCAGTTCTTTCGCGAGGTCGACGTCGTAGCCGTCGGGTTGGCCGTCCTTGTTGTAGAAGCCGAACGGTGCGAAGGTCAGGCAATCGCCGACTCGCAGCGTGCCGCGCTGCAAGACCTGCTTGAGCGTCGAATCGGCTCCGGCGCTTTGTTCCGGCGGCGCGACCTTGGTACAGCCCACGAGCGTGAGCAACGCGGCCACGGCAAACAAAGAGGCAAGTCGTGCGCTTTCCCTGACAAATCTCATTTTCGATCCCGGTCTGGTGATAAAGCTTCGTGCGTGGAAGAAACGGCGATCAGCATGGTCTTCGCGGCATGTCCGCTATAGGCGGGACAGAAGTGATCGCACGGCTGAAGTTGGTCGTCTGATATACCGGAATTGTGTCCGGCACAGCAGATAGCCGCAGTGTTCCATGCGAAAAAAATGCTGGCAATGGGGTATACACCGTCGAGCGCGGTGGTTTTTCGGCGATGGCGGGGAAGGAGGCGATGGCGGACGGGGCGCGAAAGCGCCCGTCCGTTTGCTGCTAGCCGAGGCGGCGATTTATGCGCGCGCGTCTCTGACGGCCGCGCGGAGGGCATCGACGAACATATCGAGGTCCGCTTCGTTCATGTAGATATGCGGCGACACGCGCAGGCCTTGCAGCTCGCCGACGCAACGGTACTTGACGTGAATCGCGAACGATTCCCGCAATGTACGCTCGACGCGCAGGGCGTCGACGCCTTCGATAGAAAAGAGGCTCACGGCGCCGAGCGTTTCCGTGTCGAGCGGCGTGTGAAAGCGTAAGCCGGCGATGTCCGCGGCGCGTGCTGCCCAGTAACGGGTCAGCGCGCTGAGCCGTGCATGAATGTTGGCGGCGCCGATCGCCTGATGGAAGCGAATCGCCGGTTCGATGCCCGCTTGCAGCGCCGAGTTATAGGTGCCGAGATTCCAGTGATCGAATTTGTCGATGGCATCCGGCGCGGCATCGAACGGAGCGAGCAGCGGCCAGGTCTCGCTTATGCGCTGTCGATTGACGATCAGCATGCCATTGCCGACGGGCGCGCCGAGCCACTTATGCAAACTCGTGACGAAGAAATCGCAGCCGAGTTCGCGGAAGCTCACCGGCATCTGCGCGAACGACTGCGCTGCATCGACAACGGTGATGATGCCGCGCTCTCGCGCGAGCGCGCACAAGCGGCCGACAGGCAGCACTCTGCCGGTCCAGTGAAGCATATGCGTCAGGTGAAGCACGCGCGTGCCGGGACGCATCGCGGATAAGTACGCGGCGACGATTTCGTCGTCGCTTGCAAGCGGATCGAACGCGGCCGTGTCGACAACAATGCCCTCGCGCGTCTGCCGCTGCTGCCAGCCGCCAAGTGCGCTCGGGTAGTCCCACGGAGACACGAGCACCCGCTCGCCGGCCGACAACGGAATGCCGAAAATCGCCACGCTCAGGCCTTCGCTTGCGTTCCGGTTGAGCGCGATTTCGTCGGCGGCGCAATCGGCTAGTGCAGCCAACTGCCGCTTGATGTCCGGCAGCTTCGCATCCAGACCGGTCCACATGTTGACGTCCGGGTTTTTGCTGACGAAGCGATAGGCGTCGATGACCGCCTGCTCGACAACGAGCGGCGGCGGACTCACGGCGGCGTTGTTCAGATTAAGCAGCGGATGCTGCTTCGGGTATGACTCGCGCACGCGTGCCCAGTCCACGCCGGCGTTGGTTTTTGTGAAGCTCAAAGTGTCCGTGTGCATTCGCTCGTCCTCTGCGTGGCGCGACGCGGGGGCGCGTCTTTCGGTGCCGACGTTAACTTAGCCGGTAACCGGGTGCGTGTCTCGTCGTTGAGGCGGCGAAAACCGCACGCAGAAAATGTTTTTACGGCCGGGGGAAAGAGGTTGTGCCGTGGGGACCGCTGCCGACGATGCCGCGGCAGATGCGGTCCGCCGACAACGGTGTATTAGGAGAGGCGCGCATGTAGCGCATAGATTGACGTTGTTCTTTTTGACGAGGGCGCGCACCAAAAGATGCACGCCCTCGCAGACACGCCCGACCGATTGCATCCGGTCAGGCGTAGTTCCTTCGCTCGCTTAACGATCCAGTTGCTGAATGCCCGCGAGTCGCCACGTATCTCCGGTATGCGCGCTCCGGACAATATTCCAGACCTCTTGGAACGGTTGCGCGGTCGGTGCATCGTCCTCACGCATCTGGCCGTAGAAGCGCACGCTGACAAACGTTTCGTCCGCCGTACTTTCGACGCCGAGCACTTCCGCATCGAGTTGCGGCACCTCCGTGCGGCTCGGCTGGCTGCCGCGGCCCTCCAGATCGCGCTTGAGTTGCGCGAACATCTCAGGCGTGGTCAGCTCGAACAGGTCGCCCTGCTCGTTGGCGTCCCATGCACGTTGAAGACGCATGAACATGGTTTTCGCCGACGTCACCAGTTCAGCCTGATCGAGCCCGTGCGGCTGCGACGGCGCGCTGAATGCGCCCGTTGCAGCGACCGGATTCGTCGCGGCGCGCTGCGTGCCGAAAAAATTCGTATCGGGCCGCGCCTGGCCGTTCTGGTTCGGGTGCTGGAACGGCGAACCGTTGCCCTGCGACCGGCTCGCGGCGCCCTGTCCATAAGCCAGATCCGGACGACGACGATTAGCGATGAAGCGGAACAGCATCACGCCGGCCATCACGACGAGGCCGATCAGCAGCATGTTCGACAGCATTTGCGCAAGCCCCGCGCCCAACCCGAGCGACGACAGCAACGCGGCGATGCCGAAGCCGGCGGCGAGACCGGCCAGCGGACCGAGCCAACGGTTGCGCGCGGGCGCCGCGGCCGGCGCCTGCGCGGCCTGCTGCGCCGGCTGAGCCTGCTGGCCTCGTTGCGCCGGAGCGGACGGCGACGCCATCTGCGACTGGCGTCCGATGCTTTGACTGCCGCCGACGCGCTTCGCTTCGGCGTCATTGGCCGCCAGCGCGCCAAGCGCCAGCACGGCCGCGAGACCGAGCGTCGCGGTGCCGCGCGTCACCTTACTGGCGACACGGCGGAACTGATTGATGGCTTGCGTATGCATATAAACCTCTCTTGATGAACCGGGGCGCCCGCCTCGCGCGTCGTCTTCACACGCGACTAGCTTACGGACGGTAATTTTCTTCGGTCGCCATGTTTGCCGCTGGTCTGCCGGCAATTTGCAATGTACGACCTGCGAGCCTTCAATCTAGCCGAAGTCCAGACGACGGAAAATTCGTATTTTTATTGCTGATCGTTCGTAAAAACCGTAACGTTGCTGAATCGACGGAGGAACGCGTGAACTTCAAGCATCTGTATTACTTCTGGGTCGCGGCGCACGCGGGCGGGATCGTGCGCGCGGGCGAGCAACTGCATGTCACGCCGCAAACGCTGAGCGGTCAGATCAAGCTCCTCGAAGAAGCGCTGGATAAGAAGCTGTTCAGAAAGAGCGGACGCACGCTCGAACTCACCGACGCGGGACGGCTCGCGCTCGACTATGCGGACGAAATTTTTTCACTGGGTTCGGAACTGGAAAGCGCGGTGCGCCGCGAGAAAGAGGTCGGCACGCAATCGCGGTTTCGCGTCGGCATCGCGGACTCAGTGCCGAAGGCAATCGCCTACCGGCTGCTGGAACCCGCGCTGAGCGCGCCGGTGTCGCTGCGCGTGATCTGTCACGAGGGCAAGCTGCATGCACTGCTCGCGCAACTGGCCGTGCACCGGCTCGATCTGATCATCGCCGATGCGCCCATTCCCGCCGACGTCAACATCAAGGCGTTCAATCACCGGCTCGGCCGTTCGACGTTAAGCTGCTTTGGCGCCGAGTCGCTGCTGCAGGGCGTTCGCAAACGCTTCCCGTTGTCGCTCGGTCAGTTGCCGTTGTTGCTGCCCGGCACCGAGTCGGCGGTGCGCCGCAAGCTGGATCACTGGCTCGCGTCGCGCGCGATTTCACCGCGGATCGTCGGCGAATTCGATGATGGCGCGATGGCCCTCGCGTTCGGCCGCGAAGGACGCGGTCTGCTGTTCGCGCCGACCGTGCTCGAGGCGCAGTTGCAGGCGGAACACAAACTGACCACGGTCGGCCAGATCAATACGATCGTCGAGGAATTCTTCGCGATCTCGATCGAGCGCCGCATTAGCCATCCGGCTGTCGCGATGATCATCGACGCCGCGCGCAGCGAACTGTTCAATGCGTAGACGGCAACGCGCAGGCACGCACCAAGAAAAAAGCCACTCGCGATGAGTGGCTTTCGAAATGTTTGGTGGGCCTCCCGTGAGTCGAACACGGCACCAACGGATTATGCTAACCAGCTACGGCTTTCGCCGCCCCTTTCGGGTTTGTGGTCTGGACTGTCTCTTGTCTTTACGACCTGCCCGTTCAGTCTCTACACGTTCTCTCAAAGAGAGCTTCGCTCGGGATTGCCACGCTGCGAGCAGCAGAGGTTTCCCCGAATTTGAGCAGTTCTACCAGGGGGCAGAGCTAACTTACCCCAAGGCAACCCATTCACGACTCACCATGCCAAGCCGCATGGTTTAGGTGAGCCTTTGCTAAGTCCGCTGCTCTAACCAGGCATGAGCTAGAGGCCCTGAGAACTCGGGATTTTACCGTATCGGATGCAAACAACGAAGGGCTTCGCGTGCGGCCCGCCTTCTGACTGGCCGACTACATGAAAAATGGGCTTCCGCAACCGCTTCGCTTTTGCGAAACGACCGGGAAGCCCCTTCAACATCATGTGCCGCTAACAACGCTTCAGACAATCGCGTCGATCAGTTGCCTTCAAGGAACGACTTCAGTTTGTCGGACCGGCTCGGGTGACGCAGCTTGCGCAGCGCCTTCGCCTCGATCTGACGAATCCGCTCACGCGTGACGTCGAACTGCTTGCCGACTTCCTCGAGCGTGTGATCGGTGCTCATCTCGATACCGAAGCGCATGCGCAACACCTTGGCTTCGCGCGGCGTCAACGAGTCGAGCACGTCTTTCACGACATCGCGCATGCTCGCGTGCAACGCGGCGTCTGCGGGCGCGACCGTGTTCGTGTCTTCGATGAAGTCGCCAAGATGCGAATCGTCGTCGTCACCAATCGGCGTTTCCATGGAGATCGGCTCTTTCGCGATCTTCATGATCTTGCGGATCTTGTCTTCCGGCATTTCCATCTTCTCGGCCAGCGTTGCCGGGTCCGGCTCGAGTCCGGTTTCCTGCAAGATCTGACGCGAGATGCGGTTCATCTTGTTGATCGTCTCGATCATGTGAACCGGAATGCGGATGGTGCGCGCCTGGTCCGCGATCGAACGCGTAATGGCCTGGCGAATCCACCACGTTGCATACGTGGAGAACTTGTAGCCACGACGATATTCGAACTTGTCCACCGCCTTCATCAAGCCGATGTTGCCTTCCTGAATCAGGTCGAGGAACTGCAGACCGCGGTTCGTGTACTTCTTCGCAATCGAAATCACGAGACGCAAATTCGCCTCGGTCATTTCGCGCTTGGCCTGACGCGCCTTCAGTTCGCCGGCCGCCATCTGACGGTTGGTTTCCTTCAGGTCCTTCAGCGGCAGTACAACACGCGCCTGCAAATCCAGCAGACGTTGTTGCTGCTCGCGAATGGCCGGAATGTTCCGCGTGAGGATCGCGCTATACGGATGCCCTTCGCTGACGATCTTGTCGGCCCATTCGAGATCCGTTTCGCTACCCGGGAAACGCGCGATAAATTCGGCGCGCGGCATGCCGCACTTGTCGACGACCGTGTGCAGAATCTGACGCTCGACCTGACGCACTTCATCCACTTGCGCGCGCAACGTGTCGCACAGACGCTCGACGGTACGCGCGGTGAAGCGGATCGTCATTAGCTCGTTCTGGATGGTTTCCTGCGCCTTCAGATAGGACTTGGACTTGTAGCCTTCCTTCTCGAACGCGCGACGCATCTTGTCGAACCATTCGCTGATGAGGGCAAATTTTTCGAGCGACGCACGCTTGAGCGCTTCCATTTGCGCTGCGTTGGCCGTGGCCTGCGCGGTGCCGTCGTCTTCTTCCTCGTCCTCTTCGTCCTCTTCCTCTTCTTCCTCGTCTTCGCTCTCGATGGCTTCCGCTTCCTGCACCGAGAAGCCGTCCGCGTCTTCCGCGTCGGCGTCGATCAGGCCGTCGACCAGTTCGTCGATGCGGATTTCCTCATTCGCGACGCGCTCGGCCATGGCCAGAATGTCGGCGATCGTAGTCGGGCACGCGGAGATGGCCATCACCATGTGCTTCAGGCCGTCTTCGATCCGCTTCGCGATCTCGATTTCGCCTTCGCGCGTGAGCAGCTCGACCGTGCCCATTTCGCGCATGTACATGCGGACGGGGTCGGTCGTGCGGCCGAATTCGGAGTCGACGGTGGAGAGCGCGACTTCGGCTTCCTCTTCCACTTCGTCGTCCGACGAAGCGGCCGGAGCGTTGTCGTTCAGCAGCAGCGTTTCGGCATCGGGCGCCTGCTCGTAGACAGCCACGCCCATGTCGTTAAACGTGCTGATGATGCCTTCGATCGCCTCGGTCTCGGTGAAGTTGTCCGGCAGGTGATCGTTGATTTCAGCGTACGTGAGGAAGCCGCGCTCCTTGCCGAGCTTGATCAGCGCGCGCAGTTTCGAACGACGCTCTTCCAGTTCCTCGACCGTGCCGGGCTGCGACGACGAAAACGCGTCTTTCAGCAGCGCCTTTTCTTTCGCACGGCGGTCGCGAGCCTTGGCCTTTTCCACTTTGCCGGGAGCGGCCACAGGGGTTTCTTCGCTTTGGGTTGCGTCGTCATCGACGGGTACTTCATTCAGCTTTTTCGTCATGGAGTTCGCCGTACCGGCTGTAGTCTCGACTCGCGGCTGGTGGACAACAGCCGGTTGAACCGTGGATACTGGAGTCTCGCGCACTGCCGCATCGTCCTGCGCGACAGCCGCTTCCCTTGCGCTTCTGACACCCGGCCGCCTCGCAGCCGGAGGCGGTACGGCTTGCGCCGTCTTCGTGACCGCCGTTGCCACTCCTTTTGCCTTGCCTGCCGGCTCCGCTTGCGCGGGCGAAGTGGTCGATGATTTTCTCCTGGCAGCCGGTGTCACGCTGGCAGCAGACACCTTCCGGGTAGAAGAAACCAACTTGGCCGAGGCGACCTTTGGGGTCTGCTCCGTGGAGCGTGGGCCTGTTTTGCTCTTTCCACCTGTAGTCTTTGCCATCGCATCGCCTTTTCGCCTTTGCTAGGAAAACCCTTGAAAAACAAACCGCTGGAAACCTTTTATTATACCACTCAGGCTTCTGCGGCTCCGCCTACAAGCCGAGCTGGCGCTTCATGTCAGCTCGCTTACGATTAAGCTCCGCGAGTTCCGCGAACTCCTCCGGTGTGTGCCGGGATTGCCGCGAAAGCTGCTCGAGACGATCGCAATAAGCGTCGTAACGCATCTTCAGAATCGCCGCTTTCAATTCCTCTCCGACGATCCGTTCCTGCTCGCGCCGCTCCTCGATGACGGTCGCATCTTCCGGGTCCTTCAGCAACAAATCCCGGACATTTTCATCATAGTCCAGAATTTTGCGAAAGATTTCCTCGAAAGTTGGGGCGTTTGCACCGTTTCGCAATAGGTCGGAGAGCAACTGGAACTCCGCCGAATCGCCGAGTGCGCGCGCGTGCGTCGTCACTTCCTCGAATAGCTCGCCGTGCCGCGTGACGGTCAGCAGCGCCTGTTCGGCCTCCTCGTCGAGCACCGCGACCGTGCGCGGATACATCACAAGATTGCGCAGTGTCTTTTCCTCGATGCCCGTGACGCTGCGCCGGTCCTTGCGAGCCGGCGCGAGGCGCGCGGCCGCCGCGATGCGCGAATCGACCTCGCAGAGCGCGGCCACCTCGTCGAACGGCACGTCGAGCCGGTCGGCGAACATATGCATGATCTGCGCGCGCAACGCATTGGCCGGCAGCGCCTGCAACAGCGGCTTCGCGTCGAACAGCGCGCGCGCCCGGCCTTCGGGCTGATCCAGTTCCTTGCCGGCGAGTACCTCGTTCAGCATGAACTGTGACAGCGGCATCGCACGCTCGACCTGCTCGGCGAACGCCTCCGTGCCGAATTCGCGCACGTAGCTGTCCGGGTCGTGCTCCGTGGGCAGAAACAGGAAGCGGATGGTCCGGTTGTCCGCCGCATGCGGCAAGCAGGCGTCCAAAGCCCGACGCGCGGCGCGCCGCCCAGCCGAGTCGCCGTCGAAACTGAAAATGACCGTGTCGGTCTGGCGCATCAGCTTCTGCACATGGACCGGCGTGCAAGCCGTGCCGAGCGTGGCGACCGCGTTCTGGAACCCCAATTGAGCCAGCGCGACCACGTCCATATAGCCTTCGACGACCAGCACGTAGCCCTGTTCCCGAATCGCGAGACGCGCCTCGAAGAGGCCGTATAACTCGCTGCCTTTGTTAAATAGCGGCGTTTCCGGAGAATTCAAATATTTCGGCTCACCGCCGTCCAGCACGCGGCCGCCGAAGCCGATCACCTGTCCCTTCACATTGCGTATCGGGAACATGATCCGCTCGCGAAAGCGGTCGTAGCGCCGGTTCTGACCCTGTGCGTCCGATTTTTCGCTGACGATCACGAGACCCGATTCGACCAGCGAGTCATCGCGATAGTTCGGAAACGCGGCTTCGAGGTTCTGCCAGCCGTCCGGCGCGTAGCCGAGGCCAAAGCGCGCGGCGATCTCGCCGGTGAGGCCGCGCTTCTTCAGATATTGGATCGCGACCGGCGCGCCGCGCAGTTGCTTGCGGTAGTAATCGCAGGCGGTCTGCATGACGTCGGAAAGCGCGGTGGTGACTGCTTTGGAAGCGGCCGGCGAATAGCCGCCGCCCGAGCCGCCTGCGCCTCCGTAGCCGGGCGAAGGCTCGTTCGGCACTGTCAGGCCGACGGATTGCGCAAGTTCGTTGACGGCTTCGGGAAACGAGGCGCCGACGTGTTCCATGAGGAAACCGATCGCCGTGCCGTGGGCGCCGCAGCCGAAGCAGTGATAGAACTGCTTCGTCGGACTAACGGTGAACGACGGGCTTTTCTCGTTGTGAAACGGGCAAAGCCCCATGAAGTTCGCGCCGCCCTTCTTCAACTGCACGTACCGGCCCACCACGTCGACGATATCGACGCGGTTGAGCAGATCCTGCAGGAATGACGGAGGAATCAAGGTAGATGACGCTGCCTGAATGACTGCCTGAAACACCCGATGCGGCGCGCGCCACGCTCAACCGCGGGCACGCGAACCACACACACAGCCCGCGCTTTCGCCTTACTTCGCGAGCGCGGCTTTGACCTGCGCCGACACCGCCGTCATGTCGGCACGGCCCGCGAGCTTCGGCTTCAGCACGCCCATTACCTTGCCCATGTCCTGCGGACCGGCGGCGCCGGTTTGCGCGACGGCGGCCTGCACCTCGGCAACGATTTCCGCCTCGGACATCTGCTCGGGCATGTATGCCGAAAGAATGGCCAACTCCGCCTTTTCCTTGTCAGCGAGATCCGTGCGGCCCGCGCCTTCGAACTGGCTGATCGAGTCCTTGCGCTGCTTGATCATCTTGTCGATGACAGCAGTCACCGCGGCGTCGTCCAGCGTCACACGCTCGTCGACTTCGCGTTGCTTGATCGCGGCGAGCAGCAGCCGGATCGTGCCAAGACGCTCGGTCTCACGTGCCCGCATGGCGGTTTTCATATCGTCGTTGATCCGGTCTTTGAGGCTCATCACTCACCTGAATGCGTTGAAAATTGAGAACCGGCCGCGTCGGACATACGCACAAGCACGCACAAGCACGCATAAGCAGCGCATGAACACAAACGCCCGCTTGGGACTGCTTCCTCAAGCGGGTTGACGCAATTGTGCGTAGTGGATGCGACCCTGCTGGCTGGTCCGAAGAGACCGTGTTTTCCGTGACGGCACTGGTTGCGCCGTCACCGGTTCGTTGTCGTTGTTCCGTTGGACTGCAACAGCGGCAACACCAGAATCAGTAGAACTTCTTTGGCAGCATCTGGCTGCGCAGACGCTTGAAATGACGCTTCACCGCGGCGGCCTTCTTGCGTTTGCGCTCAGCCGTAGGCTTTTCGTAAAACTCGCGCGCCCGCAGTTCCGTCAGCAACCCGCTTTTCTCCATGGTGCGCTTGAAACGGCGCATGGCGACTTCAAACGGCTCGTTGTCTTTTACGCGGATGGTCGTCATTTTTCAATAACGGAACTTTGTAAAGGTTCAGGAGTATAGCAGAGCTTTTACACAAAGCCACTGCGCCGTCAAGCCCCCCGAGCGTACTCCGCGGCAGCCTGGCCGGCCGCCACGCCCGACGCCCAGGCCCACTGAAAATTGTAGCCGCCGAGCCAGCCGGTGACGTCCACCGCCTCGCCGATGAAGTACAGGCCCGGCGCGCGGGCGCTCATCATCGTCGTCGACGAAAGGTCGCGGGTGTCGACGCCGCCGCGCGTCACTTCGGCCTTGCGGTAGCCTTCGGTGCCGTTGGGCGTGAGCGTCCAGCGCGACAGCGCCTCGCCGATGCGCCGTAGCGCCTTGTCCGGCAGATCGGCCACGCGCGCTTCGGCGGGAATCTGATGGGTGTCGAGCCACACGTGGGCGAGCCGCTGCGGCACCCATTCCGACAACAGATTCGCGATCTGGCGGCGGGTCCCGGTCTTCGCTTCGAGCAACGCGGCAGCCGCATCCTGGTTCGGCAGCAGATCGATGTGGATCGGCTCGCCCGGCTGCCAGTAGCTCGAAATCTGCAGCACGCCAGGGCCGGAAAGCCCGCGGTGCGTGAGCAGCAAATCCTCTTCGAATTCGGCGCCCGTCTTCTTGTTCCCCGTCGCGATCCGCACTTCCAGCGAGACGCCCGACAGCGCCGAAAACGGCTCCCAGTCGGCGGCGGCAAAAGTCAGCGGGACGAGCGCGGGGCGCGTGTCGATCAGCTTGTGGCCGAATTGCTTCGCCAGACGATAAGCAAAATCCGTCGCGCCGATCTTCGGAATCGACAGCCCGCCCGTTGCGACGACGAGCGCGCGCGCCGCAACCGGACCCGCATTCGTGTCCAGCGTGAAGCGGCCTTCGGCGTCCTGCCTCACATGTTCGACGGACAGCGGCGTGCGCCAGGCGACGTGCCCCGCGTCGCACTCGCTTTTGAGCACGTTGATAACCGCGTCGCTCGACTCGTTGCAGAACAACTGGCCCTTGTGCTTCTCATGCCACGTCACGTGATGGCGCTTGAGCAGCGCCATGAAATCGCGCGGCGTGTAGCGTGCGAGCGCGGAGCGGCAAAAATGCGGATTCGCCGACAGATAATTGACCGGGCCCGCGTACAGATTCGTGAAGTTGCAGCGGCCGCCGCCCGAGATGCGGATTTTTTCCGCGAGACGCTGCGAGTGATCGATCAGCACGACACGCCGGCCCAGTTGCCCGGCCACGGCCGCGCACATCATGCCGGCCGCGCCCGCGCCGATCACTGCGATATCGAAAGATTCCATGGGGCCGCATTGTACCTGCGGGCCGGCGGCGCCTTGCCCGCGCTGCTATACTTTCAGGCTTACTTCTCTGCGTTGCGGACGCTCTCAAGCGTCCGTTTCAGCCCCACCAGACATGCTCGTTCTCGGCATCGAAAGCTCCTGCGACGAAACCGGCCTCGCGCTCTACGACACCGAGCGCGGCCTGCTCGCGCATGCGCTGCATTCGCAGATCGCGATGCATCGCGAGTATGGCGGCGTGGTGCCCGAACTCGCGTCGCGCGATCATATCCGGCGTGCGCTGCCCTTGCTCGAAGAGGTGATGGAGCGCGCGGGCGCGGCACGTGGCGACATCGACGCGATCGCCTACACGCAAGGGCCGGGGCTCGCGGGCGCGCTGCTGGTGGGCGCAAGCGTCGCCAATTCGCTGGCGATGGCGTGGGACAAGCCGACCATCGGCATTCATCATCTGGAAGGGCATTTGCTGTCGCCGCTGCTCGTCGACGAACCGCCGCCGTTTCCGTTTGTCGCATTGCTGGTGTCGGGCGGCCATACACAGTTGATGCGCGTGACCGACGTGGGCGTGTACGAAACCCTTGGCGAGACGCTCGACGACGCCGCCGGCGAAGCCTTCGACAAAACCGCCAAGTTGCTTGGCCTAGGCTATCCGGGCGGCCCGGAAGTCTCGCGCATGGCCGAATTCGGCACGCCGGGCGCGGTCGTGCTGCCTCGTCCGATGCTGCATTCCGGTGACCTCGACTTCAGTTTCAGCGGTCTGAAAACGGCTGTGCTCACGCACGCGAAAAAGCTCGGCGGCGCGAACATCTGCGAGCAGGCGAAAGCGGACCTGGCGCGCGGTTTCGTCGACGCAGCCGTCGATGTGCTGGCAACCAAGTCGATCGCCGCGCTCAAGCGCACGAAGTTAAACCGCCTCGTCGTGGCGGGCGGCGTGGGCGCGAACCGGCAGTTGCGCGAAGCGCTCTCGGCGGCGGCGCAAAAGCGCAACTTCTATGTGCATTACCCGGACTTGTCGCTGTGCACGGACAACGGTGCAATGATCGCGCTCGCCGGTGCGTTGCGGCTGCAGCGCTGGCCGGATCAGTCGGGCAAGGACTACGCGTTTACCGTGAAGCCGCGCTGGGATTTGAGCTCGCTCGCGCGCTGAACGTGAGTCAGATTTTCACGTAGCGCCCGACGCATCCCGTGTAAATGCCGACAAAAAAGCCGCTTCAGCAAGCGGCTTTTCATTCAGTCATTGCCGGCTATCAGTCGGCGTTAAACCACTCGCTTATCGCGTTCGATCACCGCATACGCGCTGTGATTGTGGATCGACTCGAAGTTCTCGGCCTCGAGCACATAAGCGACGATCCGCTCGTCCGCGTTCAGACGTTGCGCGACGTCGCGCACCAGGTCTTCGACGAACTTCGGGTTCTCGTACGCGCGCTCAGTGACGAACTTCTCGTCCGGGCGCTTGAGCAAGCCCCACAGTTCGCACGACGCTTCTTCTTCGGCGATACGGATCAGGTCTTCCACCGCGACCTCGCCTGCCAGTTCCGCGTTGATCGTGACGTGCGAGCGCTGGTTGTGCGCGCCGTACTGCGAGATCTTCTTCGAGCACGGGCAGAGGCTTGTGACCGGCACCAACACTTTCAGGAACAGACGCGTTTCGCCATTACGCGTCTCGCCGGTCAGCGTGACTTCGTAATCAAGCAGGCTTTGCACGCCCGACACCGGCGCGGTCTTGTTCACGAAGTAAGGAAACGACACCTCGATGCGGCCCGCCTCGGCCTCGAGCTTTTGGAGCATCGCGGCGAGCATCGTGCGGAACGTCGCCGGTTCGAGTGGCGCCTTGTTCTCCTCGAGCAACGCGACGAAGCGCGACATGTGCGTGCCCTTCTGATCGGCGGGCAAATGGACGTCGAGGTTCCAGGTGCCGACCGTCGGCTGCGCATCACCGCTTTGTGTACGCACCGTCAGCGGATGGCGCACCGCCTTGACGCCAACCCGCTGAATCGGAATCTGGCGGGTATCCGGCGTGCTTTGCACGTCGGGCATCACAAAGGCGGGATTCATCTGATTCATGTTCTTGTCCTTTCAGGAAGACGCTGACTCGCCACCCTGTTTTCAACTTCGCAGAAAATCTCCGCTCCTTGAAGGAAGTCTTCGTGGATGGAGAGTCGCCCCTTTGAGGCGTTCGCGAAGCGACAGGTTTGTGAGTCGTCAGCGGCCGCGCGAAGCAAAAACCGCAACGGCAAACGCCGGCCCCTGCCGGCGTTCGATGATGGGCACACGCCCATCGACTCAAGTTAGAGATGGCGCATCGTGACGGCCGGCGCGTTGATCAAGCGGCTAGCCTGACTGGTCAACAGATGCGATCGACCAGCTTAAGCCTCCGCTCAAGCAACCCGCTTAACCGACGATTGCGCGCCGACCGCGCCGCTCGACAGGAAGCGTTCGCGAATCGACTTCGCGATGCCCGCGGCGTCCAGTCCGCATGCGGCGAGCAGCTTGGCCGGATCGCCATGATCGATGAAGCGGTCGGGAAGGCCCAATTGTAGTACCGGACGCATAACCCCACTCTCAAGCAGGGCTTCGACGCACGCCGAGCCTGCGCCGCCCATCACACAGCCTTCTTCGACAGTGACGATGGCGTCGTGCGTTTCCGCCAGTTGACGCACGAGGTCGGCGTCGAGCGGCTTCACGAAACGCATGTTCGCCACCGTGGCGTCGAGTTGCTCGGCAGCCGCGAGCGACGGCGCGACCATCGTGCCGAACGCGAGGATCGCAATGCGCTTGCCCGCCGGTTGCGAGGTTTCGCGACGCACTTCGCCCTTGCCGACCGGGAGCGCGGCCATCTGCTTGACCGTCGCCACGCCGGTGCCGGCGCCGCGCGGATAGCGAACCGCCGTCGGGCACGACTGCTGCAGCGCCGTGTACAGCATCTGGCGGCTTTCGTTTTCGTCCGACGGAACCATCACCATCATGTTCGGAATGCAGCGCATGAACGCGAGGTCGTAGGCGCCCGCGTGCGTCGCACCGTCCGCGCCGACCAGACCCGCACGGTCGATGGCGAACACCACCGGCAGATTCTGCAGCGCGACGTCGTGGATCAACTGGTCGTAAGCGCGCTGCAGGAACGTCGAATAGATCGCGACGACCGGCTTCATGCCGTCGGCGGCAAGACCGCCGGCGAACGTGACCGCGTGCTGCTCGGCGATGCCGACGTCGAAATAGCGATCCGGGAAGCGCTTCTCGAACTCGACCATGCCCGAGCCTTCGCGCATGGCCGGCGTGATGCCGACGACGCGCGCGTCGAGTTCGGCGGCGTCGCACAGCCATTCGCCGAACACCTGCGTGTAGGTTTTCTTCGACGGCGCGGAGGCCGGCTTGATGCCCTCGGCCGGATTGAACTTGCCGGGGCCGTGGTACAGCACCGGATCGGCCTCGGCCAGCTTGTAGCCCTGGCCCTTCTTCGTCACCACGTGCAGGAATTGCGGACCGCGCAGTTCCTTGATGTTTTGCAGCGTGGGAATCAGCGAATCGAGATCATGGCCGTCGATCGGGCCGATGTAGTTAAAGCCAAATTCCTCGAACAGCGTAGCCGGCACGATCATGCCCTTCGCGTGCTCTTCGAGCTTGCGCGCCAGATCGAGCATGGGCGGAGCGACACGCAGTACGCGCTCGACGCCCGCGCGCGCCGCAGCGTAGAAGCGTCCGGACATGAGCCGCGCCAGATGGCGATTGAGCGCGCCCACCGGCGGCGAAATCGACATGTCGTTGTCGTTCAGGATCACGAGCAGCGGCACGTCGTCTTCAACGCCCGCGTTGTTCATGGCTTCGAACGCCATGCCCGCCGTCATGGCGCCGTCGCCGATCACGGCGATGCCCATGCGGTTGTCGCCCTGCAGCTTGCTCGCGATAGCCATGCCGAGCGCCGCCGAAATAGACGTGCTCGAATGCGCGGTGCCGAACGTGTCGTACTCGGATTCGTCGCGCTTCGGGAAGCCGGAGATGCCGCCCAACTGGCGCAGCGTGTGCATCCGTTCGCGGCGGCCCGTCAGAATCTTGTGCGGATACGTCTGATGGCCGACGTCCCACACGATGCGGTCGTGCGGTGTGTCGAACACATAGTGCAGAGCAATGGTCAACTCGACCGTGCCGAGGTTGGACGAGAGATGGCCGCCCGTCTGCGACACGCTGTCGAGCACAAAAGCGCGCAACTCGTCGGCAAGCGGTTGCAATTGGCGGCGATCGAGGCGGCGCAGGGCGGCCGGGTCGTCGATGGTTTTCAGCAAGTCGTACATCGTCGTTCCATTGTAGGAAAACTTACGCGCCCGCACTTCATACACGCACCTTGTGGGACGGTGCGCGGCGGCGGGCTTTCGCGTTCAGCTAACCCGGTTCACCACCAGGTCGGCCAATTCGGCAAGACGCTGCGCGCGTGCGCCGAACGGCGCCAGCGCGGCGTGCGCGTCGCTGCGCAACTGCGCGGCGAGCGAACGCGATGCGTCGAGCCCAATAATCGACACGTAGGTCGGCTTGCCGTCCTTCGCGTCCTTGCCTGCTGTCTTGCCGAGCGTCGCGGAATCGGTCGTGACGTCGAGAATATCGTCGACGACCTGAAACGCGAGACCGACCGCGGCCGAATAGGCGTCGAGCGAACGCATCGCGTTTGCGTCGGGCGCCTCGCCCGCCAGCGCACCCATGCGCACCGCGGCGCGCAGCAACGCGCCGGTCTTCATGCGGTGCATGGTTTCGAGCTGCGCGCGCGTCAGCGTATGACCGACGCTCGCGAGGTCGATTGCCTGTCCGCCGCACATGCCGATCGAACCGCTCGCGAGAGCCAGTTCGCGCACGAGCGCCGCCTGTTGCTGCGGCGCCAGCACATCGGACGTCAACGAAACGAAAGCCTGCGATTGCAGCGCGTCGCCAACCAGCAGTGCCGTGGCTTCGTCATATTTGACGTGTACCGTGGGCTTGCCGCGACGCAGTGCGTCGTCGTCCATGCAGGGCATGTCATCGTGCACGAGCGAATACACGTGGATCATTTCAAGCGCCGCTGCCGCCGCATCGAGACACTCGGCGCGCGCGCCGGTGAGTTCGCCCGCCGCATGGCACAGCAACGGGCGGACCCGCTTGCCGCCGCCGAGCACCGCGTAGCGCATCGCTTCGTGAAGCTTTGCAGGCTCCGTTGTTTCAGCCGGCAAGTAGTGTTCGAGTGCCGCTTCGACGCGCTCGAGCACCGAGCGAGTCCATTGTTCGAATGTCATAGGTCGTCCCCGCTTTCAGTAGCGGCTGTTCCTGCTGTATTCACGGGCAGTGGCTTGAGCGTCTCGCCGTCGAGCACCCGTACCTGCTGCTCGACCTTCTCGAGCTGCTGCTGGCAAAACGCCACCAGAGCCGCGCCGCGCCGATACGCGGACAGCGACTCTTCGAGGCTCAGATTGCCGCTTTCCATGCGTGCAACCAGGCCCTCCAGCTCCGCCTGCGCCGCCTCGTAATTCTCGGGCAGCGGCGTGTTGTCGACGCCCTCGGCTGGCGCGGCAGCGGTATCGTTCGACGCGGTCTTCGCCATGAATAGTCGCAAAAATTAAAACAAGTCGGACATTCTACGGCAAAAGCGATAAATCCGATCTCTCAGCCCACCTTCGGGCTGCGTGTTCGCCGGTGGCCGCCCTGTCAGTCTCGCAGAAAAAAATCGATCGGTCTGTGCCGAAAAGGCCGAACTTTCCCGACATTTTTGACCCAAATCAGTGACTTAACTGTCCCAAGGAGGGGGAAACAGGTATAATCTCGGGCTCCCTAAATCGAATCTTCGATGGTTGGGTTGTTCACTGCTTTCACGTCTTCATCGGGAGTGGGAATGTCCAATCTGAGCAATGCATTGCAGTTGCGGTCTGTTCACAGCCAACTGCCAGTCACGGCTTACTTTGACGAAGCGCTTCTAACGCGCGAAATCGAAACCCTTTTCAGGAAAGGTCCCCGTTACGTCGGGCACGAGCTCATGGTGCCGGAAGTGGGGAATTATTTTGCCTTGCCCAGCGAAAGCGAGGGGCGCGTGCTCGTTCGTAACCAGCAGTCGCAAGTCGAACTTCTGTCGAACGTGTGCCGCCACCGGCAGGCCATCATGCTCAACGGCCGCGGCCACGCGGAGAATATCGTCTGTCCCCTGCACCGCTGGACATACGACCTCAACGGCCAGCTTCTCGGCGCTCCGCATTTTGCGGACAACCCCTGTCTGAATCTCGGCGCCACGCCGCTGCAGAACTGGCAAGGGCTGCTGTTCGAAGCACAAGGCCGCGACGTCGCGCGCGATCTGTCCAACCTCGGCACCAGGCAACACTTCGACTTCTCGGGCTTCATGTTCGATCACGTCGAAGTGCACGAGTGCAACTACAACTGGAAGACCTTTATCGAGGTCTATCTGGAGGACTATCACGTTGCGCCGTTCCATCCGGGCCTCGGCAGCTTCGTCAATTGCGACGACCTCGCGTGGGAATTCGGCGAGTGGTACAGCGTGCAAACGGTGGGCGTCCACAAAGGCCTCGAGCAGCCGGGCAGTCCGACGTACCGCAAATGGCACGACGAAGTCCTGCGTTTTCGCGGCGGCAATCCGCCCGAGTTCGGCGCGATCTGGATGGTGTACTACCCTGGCATCATGATCGAGTGGTATCCGCACGTGCTGGTCGTGTCATGGCTGATTCCGCGCGGTCCGCAGAAAACCACCAACGTGGTCGAGTTCTATTACCCTGAGGAAATCGCGTTGTTCGAGCGTGAGTTCGTCGAAGCGGAGCGCGCCGCGTATATGGAAACGGCGCGTGAAGACGACGAGATCGCCGAACGCATGGACGCGGGCCGCCGGGCACTCATGGAACGCGGCGAGTCGCAGGTTGGTCCATACCAGAGCCCGATGGAAGACGGCATGCAGCACTTCCACGAGTTCCTGCGGCGCGAACTGGGCACGATCTAGAATCGGCGCTCACGCATCACCTCATTCGCGTTTGCACGAACGCATGGAAAGACGGGCTTCGGCCCGTCTTTTTTTGTTTAGACTAACGATATAGCCCAGCCATCCGGTCGCGTCATGAGGCCGCCGGCAAGGGAGCCGCCATCGCCCGCATCGAGGAGACGTCATGCCCCACACTCACTACACCACTTTGATCTCCGCGACCAATCTCGCGGAACGGCTCGCCGAGGCACCGGGCAGCGTGTTCGTCATCGACTGCCGGTTCGATCTGGCCGACCCCGAAGCCGGCGAAAAGGCGTATCTCGCCGGACATCTGCCGGGCGCGCATTATCTGCATCTCGACCGCGACCTGTCGGGGCCGAAGACCGGCACCAATGGACGCCATCCGTTGCCGGATCGCGAGCGGCTCGTCGAAACGCTGGAATCGCGCGGCCTGAAGCAAGGCCAGCAAGTTGTCGCGTATGACGCGCAAGGCGGCATGTATGCCGCACGCGCCTGGTGGCTGCTGCGCTGGCTCGGCCACGACGCCGTCGCGCTGCTCGACGGCGGATTGCAGGCGTGGGAAGCCGCGGGCCAGCCGCTCACGCAAGACGTGCCGCCGCAAAACACCGGCGACTTCAAGGCCGGCGCGCCGCTTTCCGTTACCGTCGACGCGCACATGATCGAGCGCAATCTCGGCTCGAAGGAACGCGTGGTGGTCGACGCCCGCGCGGCCGACCGCTATCGCGGCGAGAACGAGACGCTGGATCGCGTAGGCGGCCATATTCCCGGCGCGCTCAATCGCTTCTTCAAGGACAACCTCACCGCCGACGGCCGCTTCAAGCCGGCTCACACGCTGCGCGACGAGTTCCACGTGCTGCTCGGCGACACGCCGCCGGAACACGTCGTCCTGCAATGCGGCTCGGGCGTGACAGCGTGCGTCAATGCGCTTGCAATGGAAGTGGCCGGCCTGCATGGCGCCGCGCTCTACGCGGGTTCCTGGAGCGAATGGAGTTCGGACCCGAAGCGGCCCGTTGCGACCGGGCCGAAGCCTTGAGGCCGCGCGAAGATTAAGTCTGAAAGACGAAAGGCCGTTGCCGCTTATAAGCGGCAACGGCCTTTTTTCATTCAGCAAACGCACCCGCCTCCAAACACTCCGAATCGCCCGTCAAGCCACGCCGTGCTGCTTGAACCAGGTGAGCGCGCGGCGCCAGCCATCTTCGGCATCGGCCTTCTTGTAGCTCGGCCGATAATCCGCGAAGAACGCATGGCCCGCATCGTCGTAGACAACGAACTGCGAACCGCGCGCGACGTTCGGCCCTTGCGCGATCGCCTGCTTCATCTGCTCGAGCGATTCCTGCGGAATGCTCTGATCCTGCAAGCCGTAAAGACCGAGCACCGGCGCGTGAAGATCGGCCACGCGGTCGAGCGGATTCGCCGGGTTGGTGGCCGTGTGATCGCCGGCTACGCGCCCATACCACGCGACCGCCGCCTTCAGCCGCGGCTCGTGCTCGGCATACAGCCAGGCCATGCGGCCGCCCCAGCAAAAGCCCGTCACACCGAGGCGCTTCAGATCGCCGCCGTGCTCGCCGGCCCATGCAACGGTCGCGTCGAGATCGGCCAGCGCCTGGTCGTCCGGCACTTTGTTGAGGATCTGCTGACTGATCTGCGCAATGGTCGGCAGCGCCATCGGATCGCCTTCGCGGACAAACAGATCCGGCGCAATGGCCAGATAGCCGAGTTTGGCGAAGCGCCGGCAAACGTCGGCGATATGCTCATGCACGCCGAACGCCTCGTGAATCACGATGATCACCGGCAGATGCGTCTTGCCCTTCGGCTGCGCGCGATAGGCGGGCACCAGCGTGCCGCCCGAGCGCACGGCAATTTCGCCGGCCTCGAGACCTTCGCTATCGGTATGGATGGTTTGCGCCGACACCGGCAACACCGCAGCCGCGAAGCCGGTGCCGAGTGCGGCCTTGATGAAGGTGCGTCGATTGAAGGGAACGTGCGGGGCGAGGCTGTCGACATCGGGGTTCAGCATGCGGGCGCTCCTCGTTGAACGGTGGAGGCAACAGGATACGCCTCACGCGTGTCCCGTTGCAGATCCGAACATGCGAACATGCAACCACGCGCGAACGTGCGGACAGCGACATGCCGCGCAGTCAGTGCAGCTTGACCCGCGGCAACGTGGTGCGCCGCAGCCAGTGCGCGAACGTGTCGAGCACCATGCGCGCATAGCCGTGCAGCGCGGCGATATGCAGCCGGTACAGCGACATGTACATGAAGCGCGCGAACAGCCCTTCAATCAGCATATTGCCGCCGATCACCCCGCCCATCAGATTGCCGACCGCGCTGAAGTGCCCGAGCGACACGAGCGAGCCGAAGTCGCGATACGTGAACTCGGGCAGCGGCCGGTTCTCGAGCCGCGCCGCCAGCGCCTTCAACAGAAAGCTCGCCTGCTGATGCGCGGCCTGCGCGCGCGGCGGCACATTCTTCTCGTTGCCCGGCCACGGACACGCCGCGCAATCGCCGAGCGCGAACACGTTGTCGTCGATTTCGGTTTGCAGCGTGCGGCGCACGTTGAGTTGACCAAGCCGGTTGACGGGCAGGCCGTCGAGCTGGCTCAGGATAGCGGGCGCCTTGATGCCCGCCGCCCACACGGTCAGATCGGCGCGCACTGTTTTGCCGCTCGCCGTGCGGATGATGCCGGGCGCGACCTCGGCCACCGTTTCGCTCGTCATCAGCCTGACGCCGAGCTTGGTCAGCAATTCGGCCGTTGCCGTCGACACGCGCTCCTGCAAGGCCGGCAAAATGCGCGGCCCCGCTTCGATCAATACAATGCCCACGTCATGCCGCGGATCGAGCTTGTGCAGACCGTACGCCGACAACACCTGCGCCGTGTTGCGCAATTCCGCCGACAGTTCGACGCCAGTCGCGCCGCCGCCGACAATCGCCACCTGAATGCGCGGCTCGGTTGAAGGCGACGTGCCCGGTCCCGACTCGACCGGTTCATGCGCCTGATGCTCGGCCCGCATGCAAGCCGCGATAAGACGCTTGCGAAAGCGCTCGGCCTGGCTGACGGTGTCGAGTGCAAGGGAGAATTCCGGCGCGCCTTTCACGCCGAAGAATGCGGTCGTGCTGCCGATCGCGATGATCAGCGTGTCGTACTCGAGCTGGCGTACGGGCAGCAGTTCGGCGCCGTCGTCGTCGAGTACGGTGCCGAGCGTGAGGCGCTTGTTCGCGCGATCGAGTCCCGTCAGCTCGCCCTGCTGAAACTCGAAGCCATGCCAGCGCGCTTGCGCCGCATATTCGAGTTCCTGCGTGAACGGGTCCATGCTGCCGGCCGCCACTTCATGCAACAGCGGCTTCCAGATATGCGTCGGGTTACGGTCGACGAGCGTGACCTGCGCACGCGTGCCCGCCTTGTTGTTGTGACCATAGCGATCGCCCAGGCGAGTTGCCAGCTCGAGTCCTCCTGCGCCTCCGCCAACGACGATAAAACGATGCATTGAACTCTCCGTATTTGCCGATGGGTTGTGCGTCGTAATCGCGCGCCGCGGGCACGCGTTCTTACCGATTGTCCGTGAGCCGCACGGGTTGTCACAAGCTGCCAATTTGCATGTGTGACATGCAAACGACGCTATTGCGCGCCGTCACACCTGCGTCAATGCGCTTCCTCCCAGTTGAGCCCCGCGCCGACTTCCGCGACCAGCGGCACTTTCAGCGCGGCGACGCCGCACATCAACTCCGGCAGACGCTTGCGCACGTCGGACAGTTCTTCGTCGGGTACTTCGAGGATCAGTTCGTCGTGCACCTGCATGATCATGCGCGTGCCGATGTTCGATTCTTCGATCCACTTCTGCACGGCGATCATCGAGAGCTTGATGAGGTCGGCGGCCGTGCCTTGCATCGGCGCGTTAATCGCCGCGCGTTCGGCGGCCTGACGACGCGGACCGTTGCCGCCGTTGATTTCCGGCAGCCACAGCCGTCGGCCGAAAACGGTCTCGACGTAACCCTTGGCTTTCGCGCTCAAGCGCGTCTCGTCCATATAACGCGCGACGCCCGGATAACGTGCGAAATAGCGGTCGATATAAAGCTTGGCGGCATCGCGCGTAATGCCGAGATTCGACGCGAGGCCGAACGAGCTCATGCCGTAGATCAGGCCGAAGTTGATGACCTTCGCCACGCGCCGCTGATCGTTCGACACTTCGAGCGGCGTCACGCTGAAAATTTCCGCGGCGGTCGCGCGGTGAATGTCTTCACCTTCCGAGAAGGCGCGTAGCAACGATTCGTCGCCGGAAATGTGCGCCATGATGCGCAGTTCGATTTGCGAGTAATCCGCGGAAACGAGCTTGTGTCCCGGCGGCGCAATGAAGGCTTCGCGAATGCGGCGGCCTTCGCCGGTGCGCACAGGAATGTTCTGCAGGTTCGGATCGTTCGACGCAAGACGCCCCGTGACCGCGACGGCCTGCGCATAGTTCGTGTGCACGCGGCCCGTGCTTGCGTTGACCATGCGCGGCAGCTTGTCGGTGTACGTGGACTTCAGCTTCGACAAGCCGCGATGTTCGAGCAGAATCTTGGGCAACGGATAATCTTCGGCGAGCTTTTGCAGCACTTCTTCGTCCGTCGAAGGCGCGCCGCTCGGCGTTTTCTTCACGACCGGCAACTCGAGTCGTTCGAAGAAGATCTGGCCAATCTGCTTCGGCGAACCGAGGTTGAATTCGCCGCCGGCGAGCACATATGCCTCGCTCTCCAACTGGATAAGCCGCGTTGCAATTTCGCTGCTTTGCTGACGCAACTTTTCCGCGTCGATCAAAACGCCGCTGCGCTCCATCTTGCGCAAAACGCGCGACGTGGGCACTTCGATGTCGCGATACACATGCTCGAGCGTTTCTTCCGCCGCGAGCTGCGGATACAGCGTTTGATGCAGACGCAACGTGATGTCGGCGTCTTCGGCTGCGTATTCGGCGGCCTTGTCGAGCGCGACTTCGTCGAAACCGATTTGCTGCGCGCCCTTGCCCGCGACGTCTTCATACTTGATCGTCTTGATGCCGAGATGGCGCAGCGCGAGGTTGTCCATGTCATGCGGACGATGCGATTCCAGCACGTACGATTGCAGCAGCGTGTCGTGTTCGACGCCGCGCATTTCAATGCCGTAATTGGCGAGCACCTGTTCGTCGTACTTCAGATGCTGACCGACCTTCTTGTGCTCCGCGCTTTCGAGCCACGGCTTGAGCTTCGCGAGCACTTCATCGCGCGGCAGTTGCACGGGCGCATCCGGGCCGCGATGCGCGACCGGCACATAAGCCGCATGACCTGCCTCAACCGAGAACGACAGGCCCACGATTTGCGCGACCATCGGATCGAGCGACGTGGTTTCCGTATCGAACGAAGTGATCTCCGCTGTGTTGATCTTTTGCAGCCACGCGTCGAATTGCTCCCACGTCTGCACGGTTTCGTAGTGCCGTTCGTGATCGACGGTGAGCGCCGGCGGCACGTCGGTTTCCGGACCTTCGACCGCATCGGCAATTTCCACCTCGCGCAGCCAGGTCTTGAAGCCGTGGCGCGTGAACACGTCGCGCAATTCCTCCCGCGATTCCGGGCGGCTCTGCAAATTTTCCTCGATCGACGCGATATGTTCGGTCAGATCGCAATTGCGTTCGACGGTGACGAGCTTGCGCGCCATCGGCAGAAAGTCGAGCGCGCGTCGCAGATTGTCTCCTACCGCACCTTTGATCTCGTCCGCATGTGCGACGATGCCATCCAGCGACTCATATTGCGTCAGCCATTTGAGCGCGGTTTTCGGCCCGCATTTCTCGACGCCCGGCACGTTGTCGACGGTATCGCCGATCAACGACAGGTAGTCGACAATGCGCTCCGGCGGCACGCCGAATTTGGCGAGCACGCCGGCACGGTCGAGCTTTTCGTTGGTCATCGTATTGATGAGGGTGACATGATCCGACACGAGCTGCGCCAGATCCTTGTCACCAGTCGACACGATCACGTTCATGCCGCGCTTTTCCGCCTCGGTGGAAAGCGTGCCGATCACGTCGTCGGCTTCCACGCCGTCGATCATCAGAAGCGGCCAGCCGAGCGCGCGCACGGCCACGTGAATCGGCTCGATTTGCCGCGACAGATCGTCCGGCATGGAGGGACGATTCGCCTTATAGTCGGGATACCAGTCGTCGCGAAACGTTTTGCCCTTGGCGTCGAACACGCACGCGCTATACTCTGCTGTGACTTCCTTGCGCATGCGCCGCAGCATGTTGATCATCCCATAGAGCGCACCCGTGGGACCACCGTCGGGCCCGCGCAGATCAGGCATCGCATGGTAGGCCCGGTACAGATAACTCGAACCGTCGACCAATAGCAGGGTCTTACCTTCAAGGCTTCGTTCTTCAGGCATTATGACTAAGAGAAAAGTGATTCCGAGTCTGCGATCACTCGCAGATCAAGAGCGCGCAACGGCAAAAAAGGCCCGCGCATCGTGGCAGATGTTCACGATTATGGCAGAGTTTATTGAGGCGACCGAGTACCTCTCGGAGATTCGCCCGGCTGTCAGCATCTATGGTTCAGCGCGCCTGAAACCGAACTCGCCGTATTACAAACTCGCCACGCAAATCGCGCGCAAGCTGTCGGATGCGGGCTTCGCCGTGATCTCCGGCGGCGGCCCCGGCATCATGGAAGCCGCGAATAAAGGCGCGCATGCAGGCAAGGCGCCTTCGGTTGGCCTCAACATCGAGTTGCCGCACGAGCAATCGGGCAATCAGTGGCAAGACATCTCGCTGCGCTTTCGTCACTTCTTCACGCGCAAGGTCACGTTCGTCAAGAACTCCGACGCAGTGATCGTCATGCCCGGCGGTTTCGGCACGTTGGACGAACTCGCCGAAGTGCTCACGCTCATTCAAACCAAGAAGTCGCGCCACGTGCCGATCATTCTGGTCGGCGCTGAGTTCTGGGAAGGTCTGCTTGCGTGGTTCAAGAATTCGCTCACGCCAATGGGTCTCATCAATCCGACCGACATCGACCTGATGCAGGTGATCGACGATCCGGACCAGGTGCTCGAAGCGGTGTTGAAGTTCTACGAAGATCGCGAAGGCGCCGAGCCGCAGCCGACCAAGTCGGAAGAAGACCGGATGTTCTATCTGTAACGCAAGCACGCGGAAGCGTTAAAAAAGCGGGCAGCCTTTGTGCTGCCCGTTTTGCGTTTGTGCTTCATGTTTAATGTTTAACGGCCTACGTCTGCGCCTGCACCTGCATTTGCATCTCGTCCGTCTGATCGCCTTGCGCCTGCAACCATTCGCAGAATTGCGCGACGAGCGGCGCATTCGCGACCTCCCTGCGTGCGACCCACCAATAGCCGCGCGCGTCGATCCGCGGTCCGGCGAGCGGCACGACGAGCCGGCCCGACGCGAGTTCGTCGGCGAGCAGCGGCAATGGGCCGAGCGCCACGCCGAGTCCATCCACCGCGGCCTGCAACGCCAGATAGAAGTGATCGAACGATTGCTTTTTGCGGCACTTGGCCGTCACGCCCGCCGCTGATAACCAGTTGCTCCACGCATCGGGCCGCGTGTCCGAATGCAGCAGCACATGCCGCGCGAGATCGTCCGCGATTCGGATCGGCGAGCGCTGCAGCAACGCGGGACTGCATACGGGCAGCTCGCTCTCGCCGAGAAAATGGCCGCTCACGCAGTTCGCCCAATGCGCGGGACCGCGCCGCACCGCGACGTCGAAACTGTCCAATGTCTCGACGGGCGCATTCGACGTTGCGAGCCGCAGTTCGGCGTTGGGCACCTTGCGCTGGAACTGATGCAGGCGCGGCAGCAGCCACTTCATCGCGAACGTCGGCAGCGCATTCACGCGCAGCACGTGCACGACGCCGGTGTCGCGCAACTGGTCGGTGGCGTGCGCGATGCTGTCGAACGCGGCTTGCACCGTCGACAGATAGCGGCGGCCGTCGGCCGTCAGCCGCACACGCTTGCCGTGACGCTGGAACACCTGCACGCCGAGCCAGGACTCGAACGCGGCGACCTGCCGGCTGATTGCACCGTGAGTCACATGCAGCTCGTTCGCGGCGGCGCTGAAGCTTTCGTGACGCGCCGCAGCTTCAAAGGCGCGCAGCGCGGGGAAGGGAGGAAGATTGCGAGCCATGCTTGTGATTGTAGGTCACAAGGCGCGGCGCAAAAATCGTTTTGTCGCGCGGCGGTTCGGCGCTAACCTTCTGAGCTTGAACTGGAAGCGAAGCGCCATGGACCACAACCTCACCTCACTCGATTCCGCCACGGGCCCGAAGCCCACCGTGCGGGAAATTTTTAGCGGCTTTCTCGGCCTGGGCCTGATCTCGTTCGGCGGCGCGTTGCCGCTCGCGCGCCGCGCGCTCGTCGAGCAACGCCGCTGGTTGAGCGCCGAAGACTTCACCGATCTGCTCGGCCTCTGCCAGTTCCTGCCAGGCGGCAATGTGATCAATCTTTCGGTCGCCGTTGGCATGCGCTTTCGCGGAATTGCGGGCGCGCTTGCCGGATTGCTTGGGTTGATCGCTGGGCCGTCGCTGGTCGTGATCGGTCTGGGCGTGCTGTACGAACGCACGCAAGACGACCCGCATGTGCGCCATCTGTTCGCGGGGCTTGCGGCTGCCGCGGCGGGCCTCCTGATTTCGATGGCGATAAAAATCGTGCTGCCGTTGCGCAATAAACCGATGGCCGCGCTGATCGCCGCGCTCGGCTTCATCGCGATTGCGATCATGCGGCTGCCGCTCCTGCCTACCATGCTGGTGCTGACGCCGCTCAGCATCTACGTTGCATCGAGGAACGCGCAATGAACGACACGCTGATTTCCCTCGCGATCATTTTCAGCCAGCTTTCGCTGCTCGCATTCGGCGGCGGGAACACCATTCTTCCGGAGATGCAGCGTCAGGTGGTCGAGGTGCATCACTGGATGCCGGCCAGCGAATTCAGCGCGCTGTTCGCGCTCGCGCAAGCCGCGCCGGGGCCGAACCTGATGATCGTCACATTGATCGGATGGCACGTGGCCGGTTGGCCGGGCATGCTGGTCACGTCGATTGCGAAGTTCGGGCCGTCGTCGATCGTGACGATATTCGCGCTGCACGCGTGGGACCGTTTCAAGGACCGCCCGTGGCGGCGTTACGCGCAAGTCGGACTCGTGCCGGTGACGGCCGGCATCGTCGCGGCGAGCGCGGCGCTGATTGCGCAAGCGTCGGATTCGACGGCGATCGCATGGGCAATTACCGCGTTGACCGCGGCGGTCGCGTTGAAGACGCGCATTCATCCGCTGTGGCTGCTGGCCGCCGGGAGCTTGATCGGGCTTACGGGCTTCGGGCAGTAAGGCGGGTTGCGGTCGCGGTTGCAAACGCAGAAGCGCGCAGCGAAAACCACTGCGCGCTCCCGAAAACGCCGCGTTACTGAAACGCCACTTCCGCGAAACTGCGCAGCTTGCGGCTATGCAAACGATGCAGCCCATTCTCGCGCAAAAGCTCCATCGCCTTCACGCCGATTTGCAGATGCTGATCGACCTGCGCGCGATAAAACTGGTCCGCCATGCCGGGCAGTTTGAGTTCACCGTGCAGCGGTTTATCGGACACGCATAGCAAGGTCCCGTAAGGCACACGGAAACGGAACCCGTTCGCGGCGATCGTCGCGCTCTCCATATCCAATGCAATCGCGCGGCTTTGCGACAGCCGTTGCACCGGCTCACGATGATCGCGCAACTCCCAATTACGGTTGTCCACACTCGCGACCGTGCCCGTGCGCATCACGCGCTTGAGTTCCACACCGTCGAGTTGCGTGACCTGCGCGACCGCGCGCTCGAGCGCGACCTGCACTTCGGCGAGCGCCGGAATCGGCACCCACAGCGGCAAATCGGCGTCGAGTACATGGTCTTCGCGCACATAACCGTGCGCGAGCACATAGTCGCCCAGACGCTGCGTATTGCGCAGACCCGCGCAGTGGCCAAGCATGATCCACGCATGCGGACGCAGCACGGCGATGTGATCGGTGATGGTCTTCGCGTTCGACGGCCCCACGCCGATGTTGATCATCGTGATGCCGCTGCCGTCCGCGCGCTTCAGGTGATACGCGGGCATCTGCGGTAGACGCGGCGGCGCCGTGCCTTCCTGCGCCTGCTCGCCGAGATTCTCGTTGTACATGACGACATCGCCCGGTTCGACGAACGACGTGTATTCGCTGCGATAGGCGCGCAGTTCCTCGTCGTCGGTATGGGCCATCATCGTGCGGCCCAGCTTGACGAACTCGTCGATATAAAACTGATAGTTCGTGTACAGCACGTAGTTCTGGCAATGCGTCGGCGAAGTCGCCGTGTAATGCTTCAGCCGATGCAGCGAGAAATCGACGCGCGCCGCCGTGAAGAGCGCGAGCGGATGCGGATCGCCAGCCAACGGCTCATACGTACCGTTGACGATGCGGTCGTCGAGCAGCGCGAGGTCCGGCGTGTCGAACACGTCGCGCATCAGGAACAGACGCTCGCGATCGAGATCGCCCTCGAGGTGAATGCCTTCGGCGAACGCGAAGTGAATCGGAATCGGCTGATCGGACACGCCGACTTCGATCTTCACATGATGGTTCTTCGCCAGCAGCCGCAATTGCTCGCGATAGTAGTTGCCGAACAGATCGGGCCGCGTCACCGTGGTCTCGAACACGCCAGGCCCCGCGACGAACCCATAGGAGCGGCGCGAATCGATATGCGTGTTCACTTCGGTGCAGACGCGCACGAACGGATAGCATGCGCGCACCCGCCGCTCGAACAGTTCGTTGCGGCGATAGCGCGCGAAGGCGTCGCGCAAAAAGGAGGTGTTCGCTTCGTAGATCGCCGACAGGCGGGTGACAGCTTCGGCAGCGTCGTCGAAGGATTCGGTCGGGAAGCTGTTCGCGGGAGTTTGCACCGCGCGTTGATTGGTATCGTTGTTCATCTTCGTTCGCCTCGATTGATGAGACGACATTACCACGGAACCCGTGATCGCCAAATGACCGCGCCGCGCGTCGACATGCGCCGCCGCGGCGTTCGCGCAATCGCGGACGCGTCGCGCGAAAGCGGCGCAAAATAAGGGATCGCGCCCGTGGCAGAGGTCTGGATTTGCTAGAATCGGGGCACCCTTCCGGAGAATCACCATGAAGCCGCTCCTTCCCGTCGCCGTTGCACTGGCCCTTGCCTTTGGCAACGCCGCGATGGCTGCTCAGCCTGTCGACGCCACGCCGCCTCCAGGCGCGCCGCAGTCCGCCAACGAACGCGCCGGTCTGCCCGACCTTGACAAGATCAACCGGCCGGCCGCCGAGGTCAGTTCGAAGGTCGAGATCAACGTCCCGCGCACGCCGAGCTTTTACGAGCGCAGCGCGAACGGCACCGAAATCACCGAATACCGCGACAAGGGCAAGCCGGTCGAAATCAATGTGCATTCGAACCTCGGCACGCGCTATCAGATGAGTGCGCCGCTCGACACGTCGCCATCCGTGCGCGACAACGGTCGCGCGAGCACGCGCTTGCCGTCGGTGAATCTGAGGTACTGATGAATCGCGGGGCAGTGGCCTCGCCCCGCTTTTGCCAACGCGCGCGTGGATATGGCGTCGCGAAGTTGGCCGCCTGACCGCTTGTGCGGCTTCCGCTGCTTTAGCCGCTGTAACCGTTTCGATGCCGCTGTTGCCGTGAATCCCGCTGCCGTTTGCGGACCCGCTGTTCGCGCGTTCGCCACTGCCTTGACCACCGCACGTATGTTGCTGGCCGCACCGCGCCAGCCCGACCAACCTGATCCGACGTTCCCCGCATGGCTGTCTTCACCGCTGTCACCGAATCCCAACTTGCAGAATGGATGCGCCATTACGATCTCGGCGACGTCGTCGAATTTCGCGGCATCACATCCGGCATCGAAAACAGCAATTTTTTTCTGACGACGACGCGCGGCGAATACGTCCTCACCATTTTTGAAAAGCTCACGGCCGGGCAGTTGCCGTTCTATCTGAACCTGATGCGCCATCTGGCGGCGCACCGCGTACCCGTGCCGGACCCGATGCCGCGCGAGGACGGCTCGCTGTTCGGCATGCTGCACGGCAAGCCCGCGGCGATCGTGACGAAACTGGAAGGTGCGCCCGAGCTCGCGCCGGGCGTCGAACACTGCATCGAAGTCGGCCAGATGCTGGCGCGCATGCATCTCGCTGGGCGCGATTACAGCGGCTATCAGCCGAATCTGCGCAGCCTGCCGTGGTGGAAGGAAACCGTGCCGACCATCGTGCCGTTTCTCGAAGGCGAGCAGCGTGAACTGCTGTCGTCGGAACTCGCGTATCAGGAAGCGTTCTTCGCATCCGCCGATTACGCGGCGCTGCCCGAAGGCCCGTGCCACGCCGATCTGTTCCGCGACAACGCGATGTTCGCGCACGCCGCGCCCGACACCGGCCACGAAGTGCGGCTCGGCGGCTTCTTCGATTTTTACTTCGCCGGCTGCGACAAGTGGCTGTTCGACGTCGCGGTGACGGTGAACGACTGGTGCGTGGACCTCGCCACCGGCAAGCTCGATCACGCGCGTACCGAGGCGATGCTGCGCGCGTATCAGACCGTGCGTCCTTTCACCGTCGAGGAAAACCATCATTGGGGCGACATGCTGCGGGCGGGCGCGTACCGTTTCTGGGTGTCGCGCCTGTATGATTTTTATTTGCCGCGCGCGGCCGAGTTGCTCAAGCCGCACGACCCCGGCCATTTCGAGCGCATTCTGCGCGAGCGCCTGTCCGGCGTCGCACTTCCTGGCATCCATACCTCATGCAACTGATCGAAGTCCCCGCGAAAACCGGCTATGTGTGGTTCCGGCAAGGCATCTGGCTGTTCCGCAAGAATCCGCTCGCGTTCCTGACGCTCTTCTTCACCTATCTGCTGGTGATGACGCTCGTCGCGCAAATTCCGCTGATCGGCAGCGTTTTGCCGCTCGCGTTCATTCCCGGCGTCGCGGTCGGCTTCATGGCCGCGTGCCGCAACACGATCGCCGGCAAGCCGGTGTTCCCGACGATTCTCGCGGACGGTTTCCGTTCCTACGGCTCGGTAGTCGCGCGCCGGCTGATCGTGCTCGGCGTGTTCTATGTGATCGCGATGGCGCTGGTGCTGGCGGGCTCGGCGCTCGCCGACGGCGGCATGCTGCTCAAGGTGATGCTCGGCGCGGCCGGCGCAATGGACCCCGAGGCGATGGCCAATAGCAATATGCCGCTTGCCGTGGTCACGGCCTTCGCGTTCTACATTCCGGTGGCCATGCTTTTCTGGTTCTCGCCGATTCTTGCTGCCTGGCATGACGTGCCGCCCATCAAGGCGATGTTCTTCAGCCTCGTTAGTTGCTGGCGCAACCGCGGCGCGTTTGTCGTGTTCGGCGCGCTGTGGTTCGCGGTGGCGACAACCGTATCGCTCGGCTTGTCAGTGCTGATGCAGGCGCTCGGCGCCGGCGACTTCGCGTTCGCCGTGCTCATGCCGGCCACGATGATCGTCACGACCATGCTGTATTGCTCGTTCTACGCGACATATCGCGGCTGCTACGGCGTACAGGCGCCGCAGACGCCCGATCTGCCGAGCACACCGGCGACCTGAGGGCGCCGCGCGTCCGTCGTGAACGACACTTTCGACACCGCGCTGGTCTGGTTCCGCCGCGACCTGCGCACCACCGACCACGCCGCGCTGTACCACGCGCTCAAACACTGCGAGCGCGTCTGGTGCGTGTTCGTGTTCGATACGACGATCCTGCAACCGCTCGTCGACACATGGCAGGCCCGCCATCCGGGTGCGCCGGCGCAAGACCGGCGCGTCGAGTTCATTCTTGCGTCGCTGCGCGAACTGGACGACGCGCTGCGCGAGCAAGGCGGTGGTCTCATCGTGTTATACGGCGATCCGGCGGATCTCGTGCCGAAACTGGCCGACGAGCTTCGCGTCGACGCGGTGTTTGCGAACCACGACTACGAACCCGCCGCGATCGAGCGAGACGAGACCGTGCGCGAGCGGCTCGCCGAAGCGGGCCGCGCGTGCCTGACGTTCAAGGACCAGGTGATCTTCGAGCGCGCGGAATTGCTGACCGGCCAGAACAAGCCGTTCACGGTGTTCACGCCATACAAAAATGCCTGGCTCAAGCAGTTGACGGGCTTCTATCTGAAGCCCTACCCGGTCGAAACTTACGCGAATCACCTCGCCGCGCTGCCGCCGCAACTGAACAGCCAGTTACCGACGCTCGAGCAACTCGGCTTCGCGCCGGGCAACCTCGCGGAACTGGACTTGCCTACGGGCATGAGCGGCGCACAGCGTCTGCTTGACGACTTCGTGACGCGAATCGCCAGCTACGCCGAGCGGCGCGATTTTCCGGCGGCCAGGGGGCCGAGCTACTTGTCGGTGCATCTGCGCTTCGGCACGGTGTCGATCCGCACGCTCGCGCGACTCGCTCACGAGATATCGCTGCAGCCGGATGGCCTGGGAGCGGCGACGTGGTTGTCGGAACTCATCTGGCGGGATTTTTACTTCATGATCCTGTCGCATCACCCGAGGCTTGCGGGCGGCGCATCGTTCAAGCAGGAATATGACGCGCTGCGCTGGGAGCAAGGCCCGGCAGCGGATGCCGCGTTCGCCGCATGGTGCGAAGGCCGCACGGGCTACCCGCTGATCGACGCGGCGATGCTGCAACTGAACCGCACCGGCTACATGCACAATCGCCTGCGCATGGTGACGGCGAGTTTTCTGGTCAAGGATCTGGGTATCGACTGGCGGCGCGGCGAACGCTATTTCGCCGACCAATTGAACGACTACGACTTCGCAGCGAATAACGGCGGCTGGCAGTGGGCGGCGTCGACGGGATGCGATGCTCAGCCCTATTTCCGCATCTTCAATCCGATCACGCAGTCGGAGAAATTCGATGCCGACGGGCGGTTCATCAAGCGCTATTTGCCGCAGCTCGCGAAGTTGCCGGCCAAATGGGTTCATGCGCCGTGGTTGGCTGGCGCGCAAAAACTGGCGGCGTTCGGCGTGGTGCTGGGCGAAGATTACCCGGCGCCGATCGTGGATCACGCGCAAGCAAGGGCGCGGACGTTGGCCCGATTCGGCAAGTGAGCACACGCTCACATGAAACTAACGATGCAGCCGGAGGATGGCTCGCTTCGGCTTAATTGAGTTCGAAAGCTCAAAAGCTTGAAAACTCGGGGGCAAAAGCAAAGTCGCTCAAGCCCCGCACCGGCGTCCTTCACTACCGCCGATGCTTCAACTGACGCGCAGCTTAGTGCTGGCTCATCCACGACGGCTGACGGAAGTTCGCTTCGCGATCCAGCTTGCGCATGCGGAATTCCAGGTCGTACAGGTCAGTGGCTTCGGCGAGGAACGCGTCAGCGCGTTCTTTGGCGAGTTGTTCGGGCGACTTCGTCAGAAACAGGAACAGGCGGCTAAGCAGGTACATGGTGAACCTCGGCAATGAGTGTTGGCGTTAGCTTGGTGTTAACGCCTAGGGGATAACCCCTATTATAGGGAAAACCCTAGGCGCGCGCCAGCATTCATTTTCGAAGTGTTGCTCGGATGTCACCGGGCCTGAGCGGACGCCTCGTCGGCGGTGCTTTCAACAACGCCCGCGCCCACTCGCCGTTGATGCTTGAAGAACTCCCACACCATTGCGCTCGCGTCCGGACCCTTGGACGAATGGAACGGCACGGCGTCGTCGCCGCCGGCCCACGCGTGCGCGAGTCCCTGCACGCGGCACAGGCGCACCACGCGCCGGCCGCTGCGGAAATAGTCGCGAATCGTCACGCCGCCTTTGCGCTCTTCGCGCAATTCGCCGGCTTTGCGCGCGCCCTTCGGATCGACCATCCGGTTCAGCCGCAGAAACTGGGTCGCGAGCTGGTCGGCGTTGACCGCCGCAACGACATGGTCGGCGTCGCCGTGAAGGATGATCGCCGGCATGCCCGGATAATTGGTGACGTCGGCCACTTCGTCGGCGAGTTCGACGGGATCGCGCCGTGCGCCGCGCCGCATCACGTCCATCGCCGTGATGCCCGAGCGGGCTTCGCCGAAAGCGGGGCCCGAATGCAGCGCGACCGCGGCGAAGCGCTCGGGATAACGCAGCGCGAGCAGCGCCGTCAGCCCGGCGCCGGCGGAAATGCCGGCGACATACACGCGCTCGCTGTCAAAGCCGTGCTGCACGATCAACGAATCGACGAGCGACGCCACCGCGCGCGCCTCGGCGCCGCCCGCGTTCTCGCCCGCGTCGTACCAATGCCAGCAACGGTGCGAGTGCGCGTGCTTCGATTGTTCGGGATAAACGACCGCAAAGCCGTAGCGATCCGCCAGCACGTTCATCCGTGTGCCTTGCGCGAATTCGTCGATGGACTGGGTGCAGCCGTGCAGCATCACGACGAGCGGCATGCTCTCGAGTGCGTGGCCCGACGGCACATACAGCCCATATTGGAGATGATTGACGAGCCGTCCCGGCGCCGCGGGCGCCGAATGAAACGAACGCGTCCACGCACCGCTCGCCCACGCGGCCGCGCGCGGACGCACCCGCGATTCGCGCGCGGCAGCGTGCGGCGTCTCGCGTTTGGCGGGAGTACGGAGCGCGGCGGACTTGAGCGGGCGAACTTTCGTCGACGGCTTGCTGGACGCCGGCCGGGCCGGGCGCGTCGTGGTGCGCTTGGTGGTCTTGTGGGCGTGCTCGCTCTGAATCGCCAGCAGGCGCTTAAGACCGCCGAGCCAGATCTTCGATAGACTTTTTGCCATCGGCGCAAAAACCTCGCAAAAAGGGGCAGGACTGCCGGGTGAAACCGGCTTCTTGTGCAATGCACAATAACATCAATCGAGCAGCGATGCAGAACGCGTCACGCGAATTCGCCGCCCCGTTTTTTTGCGATGAACCCGTGCGGTGACGACGCGCGCGCAGCGCTGCCGGCCCCTGTTGGCCACCTAACGTCCCGAAACAAAAAGGCTTTTCGTACGGCGCGAGCCGTCGATGGCCGCCGTCTATACTGGCGGTTGTCGCGCGCGTCGTCGATTTGCCCGGCTCGCGCGTTGCAGTCTGATATGAACGATTCTATGCGGCCCTGATCGCCTTTTCCGATGCCTGAATTGCCTGACTATCTGTGGTACTCCATCACCAGCCTGGGCGGTGCCGGGATGACGCTGCCGCTCGCGTTCGCCATCGCGCTGTGGCTCGCGGTCGGCTATACGTGGCGCATGGCGGCGGGCTGGCTGGTGCTGCTCGGCGCGGCGATCGGCGTCGTGACCGTCACGAAACTCGCGTTCCTCGGCTGGGGCGTCGGCGTGCGCGAGCTGGATTTCACGGGCGTCAGCGGCCACGCGATGCTGTCCACGGCGGTCTATCCCGTCGCGCTGTTCCTGATGCTGCTGTGGACGCGTCCACCGCTTCGCGTGCTCGGCGTTCTGCTCGGACTCGGGGCCGGCATGGCCGTGGGCGTGTCGCGCGTCGTGCTGAGCGCGCACTCGCCTTCGGAAGCGATCACCGGCTGTCTCGTCGGCGCCGTTGCCGCGCTGCTTTTCGTGCGGATGGCATGGAAGGCCCAGCCCGAGCGCCTTTCGGCGGTTCCGGTCGCGGTGAGCCTGATGGTGCTGGCGGTGCTGATGCACGGCGTGCACGTGCCGACGCAGCGCTGGGTGACGCACATCGCGCTGAAAGTGTCGGGGCATGACCGGCCCTTCATCCGCGCAAAATGGAAGGCCGTGCGCGATGTCCAGCCGGGCGCCGCGCCGGTCTCGCAGACGCGCGACACGCTCGCGCTCATCAGTTCTTCCCACGTTTAAACGCGTTTTCGCTCTGGCTCGCTGCTGTATTTGACCGGCCGAATGTCGGTCATGCCAGCGCTATAACCTCGTCTATATTACGATAAGCGTTTTAACCACCGCTCCGGCATACGCCCGAGTCTGATACGTTCATGACGCCTCCCCGCCGCCTGCTGAAACAAGCGCTGCTTGTCGCCAGCGCGTTTTCCGTTGCCTTGAGCGCCAACGCACGCGCCGATGAGTTGATCGTCTCGGCCGCCGCGAGTCTGACCAACGCATTCAAGGCCGTCAGCGACGCCTTCGAAAAGCAGCACGCCGGCACCAAAGTGCTGCTCAACTTCGGCGCGTCCGACGTGTTGATGCAGCAAATCGCCAAAGGCGCGCCCGCCGACGTGTTCGCCTCGGCCGATCAGAAGGCGATGGACAAGGCCGCCGCCGAAAAGGTCATCGTGCCGGCCACGCGCAAGGATTTCGCGGCCAACTCGCTGGTGCTGATCGTGCCGACGGAGAGCCGTTTTGCGCCGTCGAGCCTGAACGAACTGGCATCGTCGAACGTGAAACGGATCGCGTATGGCGATCCGGCGTCCGTGCCGGTGGGCCGCTACACGCAAGGCGCGCTGCAAGCTGCGGGCGTGTGGGACGCGGTCAGCGCCAAAGCCGTGCTGGCGGCGAACGTGCGTCAAAGTCTCGACTACGTGTCGCGCGGCGAAGTGGACGCCGGTTTCGTGTTCGGCACCGACGCCGCGATCGTGCCGGGCAAGGTAAAAGTCGCGCTGAGCGTGCCGACGCAAACGCCGATTACCTATCCGATCGCGCAAGTGGAAGGCAGCCGGCACGCGGCGGATGCGCAGGCTTTCGTCGACTTCGTGTTGTCGCCGGCGGGCCAGGCGGTGCTGGCGAAGTACGGCTTCAAGCCCGCTCACTGATCGGCCATCACCGCCCATCCACTTACGCCCACAGGAACCGCAAGTCATGCAACAAGCCTGGATTCCGCTGATGCTGTCACTGAAAGTGGCGGGCTGGGCGACCGCGCTGAATCTCGTGTTCGGCGTCGCGGCAGGCTTCGGCTTGTCGCGCTGGCGCTCGGGGGCGCGCGACATCGTGGATTCGTTGCTGACACTGCCGCTCGTGATGCCGCCGACCGTGCTCGGCTACTACCTGCTGGTTCTGCTCGGGCGACGCGGCGTGATCGGCGCGTGGCTCGACCGCTTCGACATTCAACTGGTCTTCACCTGGCAAGGCGCGGTGATCGCGTCGACGGTGGTCGCCTTCCCGCTCGTGCTGAAGTCCGCGCGCGCCGCATTCGAAGCCGTCGATCCGCAACTCGAGCGCGCCGCGCGCACGCTCGGCGTCAGCGAAACGGCGGTGTTCTTTCGCGTGAGCCTGCCGCTTGCCGCGCGCGGCATTCTCGCGGGCGGCTTGCTGGCGTTCGCGCGGGCGCTCGGCGAATTCGGCGCCACGTTGATGATTGCGGGCAATTTGCCGGGCCGCACGCAAACGCTTTCGGTCGCGGTCTACTCAGCCGTGCAAGCCGGCGACGACAGCACCGCGAATTTCCTCGTGGTCGTGACTTCGGTGACGTGCGTCGTCATCCTGCTGCTCGCCGGCCGCCTCGTGCCGCAACGCACGCTTCTGGTTTCCCGCTGATATGCCGCTAAGCGTCGACATCCGCAAGACTTTCGAGAGCGCCGAGCGCCGCTTCACGCTCGACGTCGCCTTTACCGCGACCACGCAGCGGGTGGTGCTGTTCGGCCCGTCGGGCGCGGGCAAGAGCCTGACGCTGCAGGCGATCGCCGGCCTGCTGCGTCCCGACGAAGGCACGATCACGCTGCATGGCAAAGCGCTGTTCGACAGCGCGCGCGAAATCGATCTGAAGCCGCAGGCGCGTCAGGTCGCGTATCTCTTCCAGGACTACGCGCTGTTTCCGCATCTGAACGTGCGCCAGAACATCGGCTTCGGCTTGCAGCGCGGCTGGTTCAATCCGCGCGCGCGCAACAGTTCCGCGCAAGTCGATTACTGGCTCAATGCATTGGAGTTGCGCAGCGTCGCCGGCCATTATCCGGCGCAGCTTTCCGGTGGACAGAAGCAGCGTGTGGCGTTGGCGCGGGCGCTGGTGGCCAACCCGCAACTGCTGTTGCTGGACGAGCCGTTTTCCGCGCTGGACAGCCATTTGCGCCAGCGCATGCGCCAGGAATTATCGGAGTTGCAAACGCGGCTCGACATTCCGATGGTGTTGATCACGCACGATCCCGACGACGTCGCCGCGTTCGGCGATCAGGTCGTGCAGATCGGCGACGGACGCGTCCGCGAACACCAGGCATTCAGCGGCTACGTGCGCAGCGAGACGTGAACGTGATCTGAGCGCACTTTCGTCGCGCGTTTCACCGTTTCAGTCCGCTCAGTCCGCTCAGTCCGCTCAGTCCGCTCAGTCCGCTCAGTCCGCTTCATTCCTTTACGCCGAGTATCACGCTCGATGCCTTGAAGGCCGCGACCGCGCTCGCGCCCTCCACGAGACCGAGCGCCTCGGCACTCTGGTTCGTGACGACGGCGGTAATGACCGCGCCGCCTTCGAGCACGAGCGACACTTCCGCATTGACCGCGCCGCGCTTCACGCTCTGCACACTGCCGCGCAACTGATTGCGCGCGGACAGTTTCAGCGGCGCGCCGCTTTCATCTTCGACGAACAGCACGACCCACGACGCCTTGATCAGCGCGAACGCCGCCGCGCCGACCGTGAGGCCGAGCGCCTCGGTGCTTTCGTGCGTGAGAACGGCGACGATCGTATGGCCGCCGGGCAGCGTCAGCGAGATTTCGTCGTTGATGGAGCCGCGCGTGATCTGCGAAACCGTGCCGTATAGCTGATTGCGCGCGCTCGTCTTGACGCCGATGCGGCCGATCAGATCCCAGTCCGTCGCAAAGCCTTCGATGGCCGCGCCCGCGCGCTCCAGAAAGCGCCGATGCTCGCGCTCCACTGCGCGAAACGTCTCGATGAGCTTGACCGCGCGCGGCGTCAGCGTCGTGCCGCCGCCGCCCTTGCCGCCCGTGAGCCGCATGACGAGCGGCTCACCGGCGAGATTGTTCATGGCGTCGACGGCGTCCCACGCGCCCTTGTAGCTCATGCCAACGGCCTTCGCGGCGCTGGTGATGGAGCCCGTTTCGCCGATCGCCGCGAGCAGCGCGATTCGCGACGCGCCGCCGAGCGTGTTCGCGCCCGCCTGGAACCAGACGGAGCCGCCGAGTTCCAGCGGCTCGTGGGACGAATCGTTGCGGTCGGATGTCATGGCGCGGGCGGTCGGGGATCAGCGGTCTGGAATGAAAAGGGCAGCGGATCATTATAGCGACCGGCCTTCCTGGCACCGCTCACAGCGCGTAGTGCGCAATCCCGTTGCCGAACGACCAGTTCTCCTTGACCACTTCCACGAGACTGATCAGCACGTCTTCGCGCCGCAGTCCCGGCGACTCGTGCAGTTCGTCGACGAGGCGTTGATAGAGCGCCTTCTTCTGCTCGAGCGTGCGGGTGTTGCTCACGGTCAGTTGAATCATCACGAGATCGTCCGTTCGCTGGACGTTCAGATACTGATTGTCATAGACAAAGTTCGCGGCGTCGTGCTCGCTAATGAGCATGAAGATGTCGTCTTTCGGCACGTTGAACGTGGCGACGAGCGCGCGCTGGATGCTGTCCGTGAGCGCCTTCCGGTATTCGACGGGTTTGCCGGCGCGCAAAGCGATGCGGGTGAAAGGCATGACGTTCTCCTTCGAGGTGGTGAATACATGCACACAGCGTAGGCTCGCTCAGCCATAATAAACAGACATCTTTCGCTATTTCATCTATGTTGGATTGAAATGAAAGTCCTCGATCTCGACGCCGTTCGCGCGTTCGTGCTCGTCGCCGACCTGTGCAGTTTCACGCGCGCCGCCGACGCGCTCGGCACCACGCAATCCGCCGTCAGCCTCAAGCTGAAGCGGCTGGAAGCGCATCTGGGCAAGCAGTTGCTGGAGCGCACGCCGCGCGTCGTACGGCTTTCCGTCGACGGCAAGGCGTTTCTCGGCGCCGCGCGCGAACTGCTGGGCGCGCATGAGCGGGCGCTGGGGTCGCTGTCGGTGGAGCGTCGGCGGCTGGCGCTCGGGTTGAGCGAACACGTCGCGGGCCCCGATCTGCCGCAATTGCTCGCGCGGCTGAATGCGCACGATCCGGCGCTGGTGGTCGAACTGCACCTCGGCACGTCCGCCGCGCTGCTGGCCCAGTTCGACGAGCGCCGGCTGGACGCGGTCATCGTCCGTTATGGCGCTGACGAGCCGCCGCGCGACGACGCACAGGTGCTGTTCAGCGAACCGGTCTGCTGGCTCGCGACGCCGGCGTGGCTGCCGCGCGTCGGCGAGCCTTTGCCGCTGGCGCTGTTGAGCGCGCCGTGCAATGTGCGCGACGTGGCGCTGCGGACGCTGACGGAGGCGTCGGTGGCATGGCAGGAGGTGTTTGTCGGCGGTGGCGTCGCGGCTGTCGGCGCGGCCGTTGCAGCAGGGCTCGCGGTGTCGCCGCTGGCGAGAAGAGTGGCGCCGCGCGGTTTAGTCGATGTCGGCGCGCGGCTCGGCTTGCCGTCGTTGCCGGAATCGCGCGTGACGCTGCACTCGCGCGTGAAGGACGCGCGTTTGAGGGAAACGCTGCGGCTGGTGACGAGCGGGCTGGCGGGCGGTTGAGCGCGCGCCGGCTCGGGCGTTCAGTGCAAAATCGGCGGAAGAGAGCCGCTGCGGGCTGTCGCAGGATTGGCGACTGCGTCTAACTGATCCGCGGCAGTGTTAGCGGCGAGCGCCGGCGTCTTGTGGTCCGCTGGCGCCGGGCGGGCAACCGAGCCTTTCGCTGTGCCGGCAATCTTCACTACACCGCCATGCGCGCTCTGACCTTGCGCGATGTTTGCATGAATGGCCTTCGCGTGATCGGACTTCGTCTGAACGACTTGGGCCGGGCGCTTGGCGGCATCCGCGACGCCCGCGCTCTTTGGCTTTGCCTTGCCGCTCGCGAGGCCCGAAGCCTTATTAGCGCCCGCGGTTGTCACATGCTTTACGTCTGTCTTCGACTTAGCGGTCCCCGCAGACGCCACATGCTTGGCAGCACTCTTCGCCCGCGCCTTCGCCGCTCCATGCTTCCCGTGCGCCGCCGCCTCAGGCGGATTCCACACTTCGCTATAACCGCTCGCCATTGCCGCGCCGGACGCGCACAACACCGCAACCGCCGTTGCTACTGCACGAAACCTCATCTCCTGAACTCCTGAATTCTTTGCTTTACGACGAGCCGGGATTATATTCCCTTGCAAAAATCCCGAAATAGACTAGCATAGGAAATAAGTACATATAAGGACTTACCCGCTCATGGCACATGCCGCCCGCGCCGCCCAAGCTGAAGCGCCGATTCGTCCGCCGCTTTCGGAACCCTCGTTTGCAGAAATGTCCGCAGCGGGATTGCGCGCGTTCTTCAACATCGCACGAGACTGGGACTTGAGCGCGGACGAACAGATCGTCCTGCTCGGCTCGCCAGGCCGCTCGACTTTCTTCAAATGGAAGCAGGCGCCGGAAACGGCGCGGCTAGGCCGCGACACGCTGGAACGTCTGTCGCTGCTGCTAGGCATCTACAAGGCGCTGCAAATTCTCTTGCCGCAACCCAGCGCCGCGGACAACTGGGTCAAGCGTCCCAACAGCGCGCCGCCGTTCGGCGGCCGCCGCGCGCTGGATCGCATGCTGGCCGGCAACATTAGCGACCTCGTCGCCGTGCGCCAGTATCTCGACGCAATGCGAGGCGGCTGGGCGTGACAGAACCGCATTGGCAGGACCGCTGGCGCAGCGCGCCACTGGATTGGTCGCCCGCGTATCGCGTGATTCCCACACGCTTTCCGGCCGTCAATCTGTTCGACCGGGTTGCATCGGCGGAAGATTTCGACGCGCTCTACGCGCTCGAAGCCATGACCAACGACCGCCTGCGCACCGAAATCGGCGAACTCGATCTCGTGCCGCGCGAAGAACGCCGCTTCGGGCCGGGTTATGGACCGATCATGGCCGCGCTCACGCATCTCAATCCGCTCGGCAGCCGTTTTTCCGACGGCACGTACGGCGTGTTCTATTGCGCCCGCTCGCGCGCGACCGCCATCGCCGAAACGCGTTATCACACGGGAAAATTCCTGGAAGCCACCGCCGAGCCGCCCATGCGTCAGCAGATGCGTCTCTACACGGTGGCGGCGCAAGGCGAAGTGGTCGATCTGCGCGGCGACCCGAAGCTGGACCTCGCGGTGCTGTCGCCGGACGACTATCTCGCCGGCCAGTCGCTCGGACGTGCGGTGCGCGAAGCGGGAGCGCCGGGCATCGCGTATCCGTCGGTGCGCGACCCCGAAGGCGAATGCCTCGCCGCGTTCAGAACGACGCTGCTGCGCGATTGCCATCACGCGGCGTACCTGGAATACAACTGGAACGGCAGCAGCGTGGATATGGTGTTCGAACTCAGCCAGGTCGGCTGACACGCGTCGAGCAACGCGCGATCAGGGCAGCGCCAACGCCGCCGCGCCTTCCGCGCGCGCTTCTTCGACGGAAATGGACCAGCGCCGCAGCGCCCTCGGCTCGACCAAAGTCAGCCTGCCGCCAGGCCCGAACGCGCCCGTATCGACGAACACCTGCGAGCCGATCTGCTTGATGTCGCGCATCGGCGTATGGCCGCAGTAAGTGAGCGACAAACCGCGTTGCCGTTGCGGATCGCCGTTGCCCATCGCGAGTTCGCGTCCCCACAGCATTTGCTGGCGCGTGTCGGAAGAGAAATTGCCGGCGTCGAGTTCGGCGTCGGTGCCGAAAAATTCGGCGTGCAGAACATTGAAACGCTCCGGCCCGCTGCCCACCACGCGCGCGAGCGGCAGCGTGCGCAGCCGCTCCGCATAGCGGCGCAAACTTTCGTCGGGCAGGTTGGCGGCCCACGCGCCGCCTATGCCGTACCACCACTGACGCCGCAAGCGGCCATCGGCGACGGCGCACAGCGCGTCTTCGTGATTGCCGAGCACGGCGAAGAACCACGGCTTGTCGAGCAGCGCGAGCGCCTGCTCGGAATGCTCGCCGCGATCCACGAGATCGCCGACTGAAAACAGCCGGTCGCACGCCGGGTCGAACGAAACCAGGCGCAGCAGATAGCGCAATGCATCGACACAACCGTGCAAGTCGCCGACGACGAAGTCGCGGCCGCTCCGGTTGGCCGGGTGGTGCTGAACAGAGATGTCGAGTACGGAAGCCATAAGCCCATGATAATGCGCAATGTCCGACGCGTATGCGCGCTGCCTCTCGTAGCGCGGCAATCGAAAGCGCAAAGTTGACACAAAATCACGCGAAAACGACAGGTTACGGGCAGATTTTGCCGGAAAATCGCCGACTTGAGGGCGCGTCCTTGCTGGCTTCGCAAACTGCCAACTGGCTGTGCTCATTGGCCGATAAACGCCGATTCGACGCCCATGCGCGGCTAAAGTTGCGGGAAGCGCCACGCGTAGGGCTCGGCCTGCAATGCGCTTTCGATTGAAAGCGGCCCGCAAGGCCGTTACGGAACACTACGGGCGCATCAACAGACTCCGCGCCACTTCAGCGCCACTTCAGCGCCTCGCTCGCCATTCCATGTTCACAAAATATTATCCGCAAACACTTCGCAACCGCCCACGCATGCTGATCGCCCTCGCGTTCGGCGTCGCGGCTGCCGTGTTGATCCCCGCGCACATACGCCCGATGGCGCGCGTACTCGTCGGCTGGGACACGACCGTGTGGAGTTACCTCGTGCTGATCTGGGCGCACATGGTCCGCGCCGACGAAGGCAACGTGCGCGATTCCGCGCGCCGCGACGATGAGAACGCAGGCGTCGTGCTGTTCGTGATATGCGCCGCCACCGTCGCCAGCATTGCCGCGATCGTGCTCGAGCTTGCTTCGGCGAAAGGCACGGCGGGCGCGTCGACGGTATGGCACTACACGCTGACCGGACTCACGATGATCGGCGCGTGGTTCATGATTCCCACCATCTTCACGCTGCACTATGCGCGGCTCTATTACGACACCGACGTGCCCAAAACGCCGCTGCTGTTTCCCGACCGCTCGCTCACGCCCGACTATTGGGACTTCCTGTACTTCTCGTTCACGATCGCGGTCGCTTCGCAGACGTCGGACGTGGTGCTGCGCTCACGCACCATTCGCCGCGCGGCGCTCGCGCAATCCATCTTGTCGTTCTATTTCAACGTTGCCGTGCTCGGCTTGTGCGTGAACATCGCAGCGGGCTTGCTCGGCTCGTGACCTGCTCCGCTGGGCGCGCGCATCGCCGCCCGGCAACCTCTCCTTTTCCGCTCCGCTGAATTCCGCGCAGACGAGTCCCGTGTAAAACGCGGACGATTGCAGCGCCTTTTACACGCGCCCGCCCTCTGCGGCAGCGTCGGGCCGCAAGCCCCGGAGCAAGCCTCCCCATAAGGGCACCCGCACCCCTTCATAGCGCGCCGGCCGAGTTCACTGGCACAGGCCTTGCTGACTTCCGCAGACGTTCTGGCCGGCTCGCGTCGCGACGCCTGGCGGCGAGGCACCCGTAACTGGCCAGCGGCGTGACGATCTTTGCACTACATTGACCAAGTACGCGCCGACAGTTCACGAATCGCGCGGCCGCCGGCTCTGGAAGCCCAATGAGCGCTGTGATCGCATGCCAACTGCATCCACACCGCAGCAGGACAAATCTGGAAACGACCGATGGAACCTCCAAAAGGGTACGCGCCGCGGATCTATTTTTTTCATTCACTTCTTGTTGGGCCGCTTGACGCGTGGCCGGCGCAGTTCGCCCACGCGGCCGCGCTCGGCTTCGATCATGCGCTGATCGGCAGTCTGTTCGAGCCGGGCCGGGCGAGTCATGGCCAGGTGGTCGGCAATCATGCGCGCCTGCATCCGGTGTTCGAAGCCGGGCAGTCCGCCACGGACGCTATCCGCACGCTCGCGGACGCCGCGCACCAGCATGGCCTGACATTGCTGGTGGATCTCGTGATCGACCGCGTGGCCGCCGACGGCGCGCTTTACGCCGAGCATCACGACTGGTTCCATCCACTCGAGACCGAAGAGGCGCGCCTCGATCCGCGCCACGTGCATCGCGAGGACAACGTCGCGTACGCCAACTTCAACGATGCCGGCACGCGCGCCGCGCTCGTCTCATGGTGGACGCAGCAACTGCTCGCGCTCGCCGACGCGGGTATCGGCGGCTTTCGCTTCGACTCGCCGCATCGCGTGCCCGCCGACGTGTGGCGGCAGTTGCGCGATGCCGTGCGCGCCGCGCATCCCGACGTGCGCTTTCTCGCCGCGACGCCCGGCCTCGCGCGCAGCGATCTTCCGGCGCTCGAAGGCGCCGGCTTCGACAGCGTGTTCTCGTCGCTGCGCTGGTGGGACTATCGCGAAAGCTGGATGGCCGACGAGTACGCGGCGCTCGCGCGCATCGGCGGACCCATTGCTTTTCCGGAAGCGCCTTACGGTACACGGCTCGCCGCCGAGTTGAGCGATCCGCACGATTCGGGCATCGTCGAACGGGCTTATCGGCGCGCGCTCTTCACGTCCGCGTCAATCGGCGCTGGCTGGATGATGCCGATGGGCTTCGAATACGGCGTAAGCGAACCGATGTCGCAAACGCGCGGCGACGCGTCGCAATTCGCGCTCGCTTGCCAATCCAAACGATTCGACCTCTCGCAACAGATCTCGCGCGCGAACGAACTCGCACGCACGGCCGGCGCGCTGCACGCGAACGGCGAGTTGCGTCCGTTGAGCGGACCGGGCGCGCCCGCCGCCGTGCTGCTGCGCGCGGATCGGCCCGACGTGCGCGATGCCGGGGAAGCGGTCCTGATCGCGATCAATCCCGAACTCGGTGCGCCGGTTCGCGTGGACCCGGCGCGCTTTCTCGCGGGCGTACCCGGCAATTTCACGCGCTTCATTCCGCTCGATGCACCGGGCCACGCGTCGCCCACGACATTGACGCCGTTCACGCTGGCGCCCGGCGCGGTGCGGCTCTTTCAGGCCGTGACGGAAAAACCGATCTGCCTCGCGCCGCCCATCGACAAGGCGAACAGCAAGCGCAGCGGCCGCAAGACCGTGCTCGAAGCACTCAACGCGCCGCGCGTGGCAATCGAAAGCGTGATGCCTTCCGTCGACAACGGCCGCTTCCCCGCGAAGCGCAGCGTCGGCGAGCGGGCCGAGATCAGCGCCGCGATTTTCGCCGAAGGCCACGACAAGATTGCCGCCGCGGTGCTGTGGCGCGCCGCCGACGAAAACACATGGCACGAAGTGCTGATGACTCCCGCGCAACCCGCGGGCCTCGACATCTGGAAGGCGCGCATTCCACTCGAACGCATGGGCCGTCATGAATTCACGGTGATTGCGTGGCGCGACGACTTCGCTTCGCTCGTCGAACATGTCGAGAAGAAATTGAAGGCGGGGCAAACGGTCGAAACCGAACTCGACGAAGCCGCGCATCTGTTCGCGCTCGTCCTCGCCGAAGTCGAAACGGCCGAAGGCGCGGACAAGGAGCCGCTCGAACACATCGTCAAAGACTTCACGAAGGCCGACGACGAGACGAAGCTCAAGCTGCTGCTCGATCCGGCCACCGCGAAGGCGATGACCGCCGCGCGGCATCGCCCGTTCCTGAGCCGCGATCCGGTGACCTACAAGATCGACGCCGAACGCACGGCCGCGCGCTTTGCAAGCTGGTACGAGATCTTCCCTCGTTCGATGAGCGACGACGAAGCGCGCCACGGCACCTTCGCCGACGTCACGAGGAAGCTGCCGCGCATTCGCGACATGGGCTTCGACGTTTTGTACTTTCCGCCGATTCATCCAATCGGCGTGACCAATCGCAAGGGCCGCAACAACACGCTGAACGCGCAGCCGGGCGACGTGGGCAGTCCGTATGCAATCGGCGCCGCGGAAGGCGGCCATACCGCCGTGCATCCGCAGCTCGGCACGCTCGACGACTTCAAGGCGATGCTCGCGGCCGCGCACGCGCACGGACTCGAAATCGCACTCGACTTCGCGATTCAGTGCTCGCCGGATCATCCGTGGCTGAAGGAGCATCCGACATGGTTCGCGTGGCGTCCCGACGGCACGCTGCGTTACGCGGAAAATCCGCCGAAGAAGTATCAGGACATCGTCAATCCTGACTTCTATGCACACGACGCTAAGCCCGACTTGTGGCTCGCGCTGCGCGACGTGATCCTGTTCTGGATCGAAGCGGGCGTGCATATTTTCCGCGTGGACAATCCGCACACGAAGCCGTTGCCGTTCTGGGAGTGGATGATCAACGACGTGCGTTCGCGCTATCCCGACACGATCTTCCTCGCCGAAGCATTCACACGGCCGCGCATGATGAACCGGCTCGGCAAGATCGGCTTCTCGCAGTCGTACACGTACTTCACGTGGCGCGAGTCGAAGCGCGATTTCATCGAGTATCTGACGGAGCTCACGCAAACCGGCGCGCGCGATTTCTATCGGCCGAACTTCTTTGTGAATACGCCGGACATCAACCCGCGTCATCTGCAATCGCAGGGACGCACCGGCTTTCTGATTCGCGCGGCGCTCGCGTCGACGCTCGCCGGATTGTGGGGCGTGTATAGCGGCTTCGAACTATGCGAGGCGGCGGCGTTGCCGAACAGCGAGGAATACCTCGACTCCGAGAAGTACCAGTTGCGCGCGTGGGACTGGAACCGGCCCGGCAACATCATGGCCGAGATCACCACGCTGAACCGCATTCGCCGCGCGAATCCCGCGCTGCAAACGCATCTCGGTCTCACGTTCCTGCCCGCGCACAACGACAACATTCTGTTCTTCGAAAAGGCGACCGAAGCGCGCGATAACGTGATCCTGGTCGCGATCAATCTCGATCCGTTCAACGAACAGGGCGCGGACATCGAACTGTCGTGGGACACCTTCCAGAAATGGAATCTGCATGACCACGGCCCGCTTGAAGTGACCGACCAGATGACGGGCGCCCGTTTCGAATGGCATGGCCGCTGGCAGCATGTGCGGCTCGGCACGGGTCAGCCTTTTTCGATCTGGCGCATCGCGCCGCTCGGCGGCCTGCCCGCCGAACGTCCCGATGAAGCCGACAGCGATTCGAGCAGTGCCCCGCCTGGCGCCTTTCACGCAGACGCCGGCAACCCTACCCCGACGGAAGGTGCGATATGAAGCGTGACGATCCCTCTCAGGCCGCGTCGCAAGCACATGCGAGCGCGGCGACTGCCAGCGCAACCAACGCGCGCACGCGTCGCCGCGGCAAGCCGGCGGCGCTCAGCGACGATCCGCTCTGGTACAAGGACGCGATCATTTATCAGGTGCACATCAAGTCGTTCTTCGATGCGAATAACGACGGCGTCGGCGATTTTCCCGGCCTGATCGCGAAGCTCGACTACATCGCCGAACTCGGTGTGAACGCGATCTGGCTGCTGCCGTTCTATCCGTCGCCGCGCCGCGACGACGGCTACGACATCGCCGATTACCGCAACGTGCATCCGGATTACGGCCAGCTCTCCGACGTCAAGCGCTTCATTCAGGAAGCGCACGCGCGCGGCATCCGCGTGATTACCGAACTGGTAATTAACCACACGTCGGACCAGCACCCGTGGTTTCAGCGCGCGCGCCGCGCGAAGCCAGGCTCGAATCATCGCAACTTCTATGTGTGGTCCGATACCGATCAGAAGTACCAGGAAACGCGCATTATCTTTATCGACTCCGAGCCTTCGAACTGGACACACGATCCGGTCGCGGGCGCGTACTACTGGCATCGCTTTTACTCGCATCAGCCCGATCTGAACTTCGACAATCCCGCGGTGCTGCGCGAGGTGTTGCAGATCATGCGCTTCTGGCTCGATATGGGCATCGACGGGCTGCGTCTGGACGCGGTGCCGTATCTCGTCGAACGCGAAGGCACGAACAACGAGAACCTGCCCGAAACGCACGAAGTGCTGAAGAAGATTCGCGCGACCATCGACGCCGAGTATCCGAACCGCATGTTGCTTGCCGAAGCCAACCAATGGCCGGAAGACGTGAAGGAATATTTCGGCGACGAAGACGAATGCCACATGGCCTTCCACTTCCCGCTGATGCCGCGCATCTACATGTCGATTGCGAGCGAGGACCGCTTCCCGATCACCGACATCATGCGGCAAACGCCGGACCTCGCGCCGTCGAATCAATGGGCGATCTTCCTGCGCAATCACGACGAACTCACGCTCGAAATGGTCACGGATTCCGAGCGCGACTACTTGTGGAACACCTACGCAAGCGATCGCCGCGCGCGCCTGAATCTCGGCATTCGCCGCCGTCTCGCGCCGCTGATGGAGCGCGACCGCCGCCGCATCGAGCTGATCAATTCGCTGCTGCTGTCGATGCCAGGCACGCCCGTGATCTATTACGGCGACGAGCTCGGCATGGGCGACAACATTCACCTCGGCGATCGCGACGGCGTGCGCACGCCGATGCAATGGTCGTCGGATCGCAACGGCGGTTTCTCGCGCGCCGATCCCGAGCAACTCGTGCTGCCGCCGGTGATGGGCTCGCTCTACGGCTTTGACGCGGTCAACGTCGAAGCGCAAAGCCGCGATCCGCATTCGCTGCTCAACTGGACGCGGCGCATGCTCGCCACGCGTCGCGCGAAACAGACGTTCGGGCGCGGCACGATCCGTTTCCTGAAGCCGGAGAACCGCAAGATTCTCGCGTATCTGCGCGAATTGCCCGGCGAGCCGCCGATTCTTTGCGTCGCGAATCTGTCGCGTGCGCCGCAAGCGGTGGAACTCGATCTGTCGGAATTCAACGGCGCGGTGCCGATTGAAATGACCGCCGATTCCGTGTTCCCCGCGATCGGTCAATTGACTTATCTGCTGACCTTCCCGCCGTATGGCTTCCTGTGGTTCCTGCTGTGTGAAGGCGGTCAGCGTCCGACGTGGGCGCAGGCGCATCCCGAGCCATTGCCGGAATTCGTGACCATCGTGATCCGCGAAGGCCAGGCCGGCCCGACGCCTGAAAACGTGCGGCTGCTCGAATCGGAAGTGCTGCCTTCGTGGTTGAGCCGGCGCCGCTGGTTTGCATCGAAGGATCAAAAGATGCATGCGGTGCGGCTCGCCGCGTTGACCACGATCCCGAACGGCGGCTTCGCGTTCACCGAAATCGAAGCGGACGTCGGCAAGCACACGGAACGCTACGTGGTGCCGATCGCGATCACGTGGGGCGGCGAGACGACGACGCCGCTCTTTCTGCAGCTTGCGTTGGCGCGCGTACGGCGCGGCCGCAACGTCGGGCATCTCACCGACGCGTTCGCGCTGCCGATTTTCGCGCACGGCGTGCTGCGCAAATTGCGCGAACGCGCGGTCGTGCCGACCGTGCAAAAGAGCGAGATCAGGTTCATTCCAACCGACCGTTTCGCGGAGCTCGACAATCTCGGCGAACGCCCCGAAATCCGCTGGCTTGCGGCCGAGCAAAGCAACAGCTCGCTGATCATTGCCGATGCCGCGGTGCTCAAGCTCGTGCGGCGTCTCGTGAGCGGCATTCATCCGGAAGCGGAAATCAGCCGCTATCTGACGCAACTCGGCTATGCGAACACGGCGCCGCTCTTTGGCGAAGTCGTGCGCGTCGACCCCGAGGGCGTGCCGCATACGCTCGCGATCGTGCAAGGCTTCGTCGACAACCAGGGCGATGCGTGGAACTGGTCGCTCGATTATCTGCGCCGCTCCGTCGACGAACTCGCGATCACGATCGATACGGAAGCGTCGTCGGCACCCGATCGCGGCAACGAGGCGATTCTGCTCGAAGGCTACGCGGCGTTGGCCGGCATCATCGGCAGACGGCTTGGCGAGTTGCACGTCGCACTCGCTTCGCCGACCGACGACCCCGCGTTCGCCCCCGAACCGACGAGCGCCGAGCAGGTGAAGGCGTGGGTCGACGGCACGCAGTCGATGCTCGCAAGCGCGCTCGATCTGCTCGCGCCGCGCATCGACCAGTTGCTCGATGCGGACACGAAGGCGCTCGCGCAAAGTCTGATCGACCGGCGCGCGGCGCTCGCCGAAGCTGTCGACAAGCTCATCGCGCCGGACACGCAGGCGCTGCGCATTCGCATTCACGGCGACTTCCATCTGGGCCAGGTGCTGGTCGCGCAGGGCGACGCGTATCTGATCGACTTCGAAGGCGAGCCCGCGCGTTCGCTCGAAGAGCGTCGGCAGAAGTCGAGCCCGCTGCGCGATGTGGCCGGCCTGATGCGTTCGCTGTCGTATGCGAGCGCCGCGGCGCAGTCCACGACGGAAGCCGCGCCGCAACAGACCGCGGACCGCAAGCGCGCGCTGTTCGACCGTTTCCGCGCGGAAGCCACCAACGTCTTCCTGAAGGAATACCGCGCGGCCACCGCCGAAGCGCCGACGCCGCTCGTCGCGCCCGAGGCGGAGCAGGCGCTCCTCGATCTGTTCCTGATCGAGAAGGCCGCGTATGAAATCCGCTACGAAGCGGCCAACCGTCCGACGTGGCTCAGCTTGCCGGTGCGAGGCCTTGCGGCGCTCGCGAGCCGGCTGCTCGGCGACACCGGCGCGCCGCACGATTCCTCAACCCAGGCGCCAGACGCCGCCACACCGCCTCATCCGGCCGAGGGCGATCATGAGTGAACACGATCCGGCCGCAGGCCTCCAGCCGCTCGACATCGACGCGCTCGTCGAGGCGCGCCATCCCGATCCTTTCTCGCAACTCGGGCCGCATCACACCGACGGCGGTCCCGTGGTGCGCGCGCTGTTGCCGAATGCCGCGCACGTCAGCGTGATTTCGCGCGCCGACGGCGCGCTGCTCGGCGAGCTTCAGCAGTTGCGTCCTGGCCTGTTCGCGGGCCGCGTGAGTTCGGCGGCGCCGTATCGCTTGCGCATCGACTGGCATGGCGTCGTGCAGGAAATCGAGGATACCTACTCGTACGGCCCCGTTCTCGGCGATGAACCGCTCGGCCGTCTCGCGGGCGGCGATCCGTATGCGGTGCTCGAATGCCTCGGCTCGCGTCCGATGGAAATCGACGGCGTGCCCGGCGTGCGCTTCGCCGTGTGGGCGCCGAATGCGCGGCGCGTCTCCGTGGTCGGCGACTTCAATGCGTGGGACGGCCGTCGTCATCCGATGCGTCTGCGTCATCAGGCCGGCGTGTGGGAACTGTTCGTGCCGCGCGTCGGGCCGGGCACGCGCTACAAATACGAGTTGCTCTCGCGCGATGGTCATCCGCTGCCGTTGAAGGCCGACCCTTGCGCGATGCAAAGCGAGAAGCCGCCAGGCACGGCGTCGGTGGTCGCGCATGTCGACGAGATCGAGCAGTTTCCGTGGACCGATCACGAGTGGATTCAGTCGCGCGGCGCGAAGCAGACGCCGCGTTCGCCGATCTCGATCTACGAGGTGCATGCGGAGTCGTGGCTGCGCGTCGCCGAAGAAGGTCAGCGCGGTCTCAATTGGGAAGAGCTCGCCGAGCGCCTGATTCCGTATGTGAAGACGATGGGCTTCACGCACGTCGAATTTCTGCCGGTCGCGGAGCATCCGTTCGGCGGATCGTGGGGCTATCAGCCGCTCGGGCAGTTCGCGCCGTCCGCGCGCTTCGGCAAGCCGGAGCAGTTCGCCGCGTTCGTCAACAAGGCACACGAAGCCGGGCTCGGCGTGATTCTCGACTGGGTGCCCGCGCACTTTCCAAACGACGCGCACGGTCTGATCGAGTTCGACGGCACGCCGCTTTACGAGCATGCCGATCCGCGCGAAGGCTACCACCAGGACTGGAACACGATGATCTACAACCTCGGCCGCAACGAGGTGAGCGCGTTCCTCGTCGCCTCCGGTCTCGCGTGGCTGAAGCGCTATCACGTCGACGGCCTGCGCGTGGATGCGGTCGCGTCGATGCTGTATCGCGATTACTCGCGCGCGGCCGGCGAGTGGGTGCCGAACATCTATGGCGGACGCGAGAATCTCGAGTCGATTGCGTTCCTCAAGCGTTTGAATCATGAAGTCGGTTATGTGCCCGGCGTGCCTGGCGCGATCACCATCGCCGAGGAATCGACGGCATGGCCGGGCGTGACGGCGCGCGTCGAAGACGGCGGCCTCGGCTTCCATTTCAAGTGGAACATGGGCTGGATGCACGACACGCTGCACTACATGCACGAAGATCCGGTGTATCGCCAATACCATCACCACAACATGACGTTCGGCATGGTGTACGCGTATTCGGAGCGCTTCGTGCTGCCGCTTTCTCACGACGAAGTGGTGCACGGCAAAGGCTCGCTGCTCGGCAAGATGCCAGGCGATACATGGCAGAAGTTCGCCAATCTGCGCGCGTATTTCGGCTTCATGTGGACGCATCCGGGCAAGAAGCTGCTCTTCATGGGCGGCGAATTCGGTCAGATCGCCGAGTTCAATCACGACGCGTCGCCGCACTGGCATCTGCTCGACGACGCGCATCATCACGGCGTGCAGTTGCTGGTGCGCGACCTGAATCGCCTGTACCACGACGAGCCGGCGCTGCATCTGCTCGACAGCGAGCCAGGCGGCTTTGGGTGGCTGATCGGCGACGACAGCGCCAACAGCGTGTTCGCGTATCGACGCACCGACGGCGCGGGCCGCGAGCTCGTCGTGGCCTGCAACATGACGCCGGTGCCGCGCGTCGGCTATCGCATCGGCCTGCCGCGCGAAGGGCGCTGGTCGGAAGTGTTGAACACGGATGCGGGCGTGTACGGCGGCTCGAACATGGGCAACGGCGGCGTGATTCACACCGAGGCGATCTCGAGCCACGGCTGGCCGCATTCGGCTTCACTGACCTTGCCGCCGCTGGCGACGATCGTGCTGCGCGCCGATTGAGCGGCACTGACCGCGGAATCCGGCAGCGCCGCCCGATTCCGCCCGAGTCCGCAGAAGGCGAGCGCGCGGCCTGTGCGATGACAGGCCGCGCGCTCGTCGCATGAAGCACCGCGCTCGCGCTCCATCGAATCAGAACAAGGAAGGGGAACCATGTCGCATGCAATGCCCGACCGGCTTCTGCCCGGCTCGCCGTATCCGCTCGGCGCGAGTTGGGACGGTCTAGGTGTCAACTTCGCGGTGTTCTCGGCGAACGCACAGAAAATCGAACTGTGTCTGTTCGATCCCACCGGCCGCAAGGAAATCCGACGCTACCCGATGCCCGAATGCACCGATGAGGTCTGGCACGGCTACCTGCCGAACGCGCATCCCGGCACCGCATACGGCTTTCGCGCGCATGGGCCGTATCAGCCACAACACGGGCATCGCTTCAATCCGCACAAGCTGCTGCTCGATCCGTACGCGCGCAAACTGGTCGGACAGTTCCGCTGGTCGGACGCGCTGTTCGGCTATCGCGTGCATTCGAATCGCGCGGATCTTTCCATCGACCGGCGCGACTCCGCGCCTGCCATGCCGAAATGCGTGGTGATCGACGAAGCGTTCGACTGGTCGCACGACAAGCGCCCGAATGTGCCCTGGGGCGAAACTGTGATCTACGAAACGCATGTGCGCGGCGCGTCGATGCTGCGCGCCGATCTGCGTCAGCATGAGCGCGGCACGTTTGCCGCGCTGTCGTCGCCGGAATTTATCGAGCATCTGCTGAAGCTCGGCGTGACTGCCGTTGAGCTGCTGCCCGTTCATGCGTTTCTGAACGACCGCTTTCTCGTCGAGCGCGGCCTGCGCAACTACTGGGGCTACAACACGGCGGCGTTTTTTGCGCCCGAGCCGTCGTATCTGAGCACGCATCGGCTCGACGAAATGCGCATTGCCGTGCGCCAGTTGCATGCGGCCGGCATCGAAGTGTTTCTCGACGTGGTCTACAACCACACGTGCGAAGGCAACGAAATGGGCCCGACCGTTTCGTGGCGCGGTCTCGACAACGCGAGCTACTACCGCCTGATTCCCGGCGACGAGCGGCATCACATCAACGACACCGGCTGCGGCAACACGGTCAATCTGCTGCATCCGCGCGTGCTGCAGATGGTGATGGATTCGCTGCGCTACTGGTCGACCGCGTTCAACATCGACGGCTTCCGTTTCGATCTCGGCGTGACGCTCGGGCGCGAGCCGCATGGTTTCGATCCGGGCTCCGGTTTCTTCGACGCGTTGCGCCAGGACCCGGTCCTCTCGCAACGCAAGCTGATTTCCGAACCGTGGGACATCGGTCCGGGCGGTTATCAGCTCGGCAACCATCCGCCGGGTTTCGGCGAATGGAACGACCGTTTCCGCGACACCGTGCGCCGCTTCTGGCGCGGCGACGCGGGCCTGCGCCAGGACCTGGCCGCGCGCCTGACGGGTTCCGCCGATCTCTTCAACCGCCGCTTTCGCAAGCCGTGGGCGTCGATCAATTTCGTCGCGTCGCATGATGGTTTTACGCTCGCCGACATGACCGCCTACGAGGACAAGCACAACGAGGCGAATCGCGAAGACAACCGCGACGGCCATAACGAAAATTGCAGCAGCAACTGGGGCGTCGAAGGACCGACCGACGACCCCGCGATTCTCGAAACACGCAAACGCGTGGCGCGCTCGATGATGGCGACGCTGTTCGTCGCGCTCGGCACGCCGATGATGCTTGCCGGCGATGAATCGTTGCGTACGCAGAACGGCAACAACAATGCGTACTGCCAGGATAACGAAATATCGTGGATCGACTGGGAACGCGCCGATTCGCCGGACGGACGCCAGATGACCGATTTCGTCGCGCGCGTGGTGGCGCTGCGCAAGCAGCATCCGCTGTTGCGCGAAACGCGTTTTCTGTTCGGCGACCGCGAAGTGCTGCCGGGTCTTTTCGACATTGGCTGGTTCGACGAAAACGGCGAGCCGCTGACGATCGAAGCATGGGAAGACCCGGAAGGCCGCGCGTTTACCTTGCGGCGCGCGGGCCCAGGTCTGAACGGGGAAACCGAAGTATTGTTGATGATGCTCAACGCGAGCGCGGAAACTCTGCGTTTTACACCGCCTCCGCCGCACCTGGAATGGCACGTGCTGTTAGACACTGCGGATACGCAAGGCGCCCCGCACCGGCTCGCCGCAATGGATCTGGAAGTGGCCGCTCGCGGGCTCGTGATACTCGCCGCGCACCCGGTCGGCGAAGCCGACTGGCAAGCGGGCTGGAAAGCCGGCGCGCAGCACGGGCAGCGGCTATTGACGGCGTTGCCGCCGCGTCCGGGCGAGCATCCGTTTGCGAACGATGCGTGAGCAATCCGACAGCAAAACCGAATGGTGAAGAGTCATGTCCGAACATCCAATCGATCCTCACGCGCATCATTACGCGCATTGCCTGCCGTTCGGCGCGCAATTGCTCGGGCCCAAGGGCGCGAATCCGCGCACGCGTTTTCGTTTCTGGGCGCCATCGTGCAAAAGCGTGCAGGTCGAAATCGAGAACGGCGCCGCGCAAGGCGCGCATGAAATGACGCCGGCCGGCAACGGCTGGTTCGAAGCGAGCGTCGAGAGCGGCGCGGGCACGCTGTACCGCTTTCGTCTCGACGACGGCAATGCGGTGCCCGATCCGGCGTCGCGCTTTCAGCCGCAAGACGTGCATGGTCCGAGCGAAGTCATCGACCCGCGCGCGTATCGCTGGGAACATTGCGACTGGCATGGCCGGCCGTGGGAAGAAACCGTGTTGTACGAACTGCACGTCGGTGCGATGGGCGGCTATCAGGGCGTGCAAAAACGCTTGCCCGCGCTCGCGGCGCTCGGCGTGACGGCGATCGAACTGATGCCCTTGAACGACTTTCCGGGCAAGCACAATTGGGGCTATGACGGCGTGCTGCCCTACGCGCCCGATTCCGCATACGGCCGCCCCGAGGAACTGAAGGCGCTGATCGACGCCGCGCACGGTCTCGGCCTAATGGTGTTTCTCGACGTGGTCTACAACCATTTCGGCCCTGACGGCAACTATCTGCACGAATACGCGCGCTCGTTTTTCCGCGAAGGCACGCATACGCCGTGGGGCCCGGCCATCGACTTCGAGCGCAGTGAAGTCAGCGACTTTTTCATGGACAACGCCGTCTACTGGATCAACGAATACCGGATAGACGGCCTGCGTTTCGACGCGGTTCACGCGATCGACAATCACCGCTGGCTGCGCGAGCTGTCCGATCATATTCGCGCCCATGTGCAGCATGGCCGCCATGTGCATCTGGTGCTGGAAAACGAGCACAACAGTGCAAGCCTGTTGGAGAACCACTTCAACGCGCAATGGAACGACGACGCGCACAACACGCTGCATGTGCTGCTGACCGGTGAGACCGAAGGCTATTACCACGCGTACGAGGATCAGCCGATCCGCCGTCTTGCTCGCGTGCTCTCCGAGGGCTTCGCGTATCAGGGCGATCCGTCGCCGCTGCACGACGGCGCGCCGCGCGGCGAATCGAGCGGGCATTTGCCGCCCACGTCGTTCGTGATGTTTTTGCAGAACCACGATCAGATCGGCAATCGCGCATTCGGCGAGCGTCTGCGCAAGCTCACGTCGGATGACGCATTGCGCGCGGCCACCGGCTTGCTGCTGCTGTCGCCGCAAATTCCGCTGCTCTTCATGGACGAGGAATACGGCTCGACGCAGCCGTTCCTGTTCTTCACCGATTACACCGGCGATCTCGCCGACGCCGTGCGCGAGGGACGTCGCCGCGAGTTCGCGCGTTTCTCGTCGTTCAGCGACGAAAAACGTCGCGCGCAGATTCCCGATCCGAACGACGTGAAGACGTTTGCCGCATCGTCGCCGCCCGAGCCCGTGACCGCCTCGTCTTCTACTGCGCAGGATGACGAAGCAAAAGACCGCCTCGACTGGATGCACTTCTACAAATCCGCGCTGACGGTACGCGCAAAACTGATCACGCCGCGTCTGAAGCACGGCAAGGCGCTCAACGCAACGGTGCTTGTGGATGAAAACGGCACGGACGCGAATGCGCTGATAGCACGCTGGAAACTCAGCGATGGCGAGACGCTGTCGCTCGCGCTCAATCTGTCGAAGCAAAGCGTGCCGTTTAACGATGTGCCTGCCGGCAAGGTCATTTTCGAAACGCCGCCGCGCGTGCGCGAGCAGATCGACGCAAACGTGTTGCCGCCGAATGCGTTCGTCGCGTGGCTGACCGGCGACATCAACGACTATGCGATCGGTCATGATGCGCGCATCGTCGGCAAAGAGGAGCGCCGCTCGTGAGTACCCGACGCTCTGGCGATACGATCGACACGCTCGCGGCGCGCGCCGGCTTCGAGGTGGAGTGGGAAGACGCGCATCACAAGGTGCATCGCGTGCCCGAGAAGACGCTCGCGGTTCTGCTCGAACGCATGGGCTTGCCGTGCGGCAACGCGACGCAAATCCGGCAAAGCGCGGCCGCACTCGACGCCGAATTGTCGGGCCGCAAACTGCCGCCGCTGATGACCGCCGAAGTCGGGCGCGGCATTGCGTTGCCCGCGACCGCGCTCAAGTCGGGCAGCCATTACCGCATCGAACTGGAAAGCGGCTCCATCATCGACGGACGCTTTACCGCGCCCAAAGGCGAAGAGGCGTTGCTCGCGCCCATCGACGAACCCGGTTATCACACGCTCGTCATTCACGAACAGCGCGTGACGCTCGCGATCGCGCCGTCGCGCTGCTATACCGTCGCCGACGCATGGCGCACGTTGCGTGACGACGAGCGCGCCGAGGCGCCGCCGCTATGGGGCGTGGCCGCGCAGTTGTATGGCTTGCGACGCGTGGGCGACGGCGGCATCGGCGATTATTCGGCGCTCGCCCGCATCGCGACGGAGAGCGCAAAACGCGGCGCGCATGCGCTCGCCGTGAGCCCGACGCACGCGATGTTCAGCGCGGAGCCCAATCGCTTCAGTCCGTATTCGCCGTCGTCGCGTTTGTGGTTGAACGTCACGCATATCGATCCGGCAGCGGTGTTCGGCGCGGACGCTGCGCGCGCCGCGATGGAGTCCGCACAAGCCGCGGACGCGTGGACCGAACTCGAAGGCTTGCCGTTGATCGACTGGCCGAAGGCGGTCGTGCTGAAGCTGAAGGTGTTGCGCGCGTTGTTCGAGAATTTCTGCGCGCATGACCGGGCCCACGACGGCGCGCCCGATACGCCGCGCGCGCTCGAATTTCACGGCTTTTGCGAACGCGCGGGACGAGCGCTCGAAGATCATGCGCGCTTCGAAGCGCTGCAGGCCGCGCAACTCGCGCAAGGCGGCAACGGTCATTGGCGCGACTGGCCGGAAGCATTGCGCGATCCGCGCAGCCCGGAAGTGGATGCGTTCGCGCAAGCGCATCGCCATGAAGTCGACTTTCATCTCTTTCTGCAATGGCTTGCCGCGAAAGGTCTGTCGCACGCGCAACACGCGGCGCGCGAGGCGGGCATGGCGGTCGGTGTGATCGCCGATCTCGCCGTGGGATGCGACAGCGCGGGCAGCCATGCATGGTCCTACCGCGACGACATGCTGCAAGGCGTGTCCGTCGGCGCGCCGCCCGACCTCTTCAATCAGGCGGGACAAAGCTGGGGCCTCACCACGTTCTCGCCGCGCGCGATGCGCACGCAAGGCTTCTCCGCGTTCATCGACATGCTGCGCGCCGCCTTTGCACACGCTGGCGGAATTCGCATCGATCATATTCTTGGCTTGCGGCGCCTGTGGCTCGTGCCGGAAGGCGAGAGCGCGCGCAACGGCGCGTATCTGCGCTATCCGCTCGAAGACCAGTTGCGTCTGATCGCGCTCGAATCGTGGCGGCATCGCGCGATTGTGATCGGCGAAGATCTCGGCACCGTGCCGCCCGGCTTTCGCGAGCGGCTCAACGAGCATGGCATTGCCGGCATCCGCGTGCTGTGGTTCGAACGCGGCGAAGACGGCACAGGCTTCAAGCCGCCGCAGGCGTGGGACCGCAATGCGGTCGGCACGACGACCACGCACGATCTGCCGACCGTCGCCGGCTGGTGGGCCGGCAGCGACATTAGCTGGCGCAACAAGATCGGCCAGACGATGGCGCGCCCCGATGGCCGCGATCCCGAAGAAGCCGCGCAGGAAGAGCGCGCGAGCGACCGCGCCGACCTGTGGCGCGCGTTCCAGGAAGCCGGCGTGGCCGCGCCGGATGTCGACGCGCCGCCGCTCGAGAGCCCGCCCGTCGACGAAGCTCTCGCCTTTGTCGCGGCAACGCCCGGCCCGCTCGTCACGTTTCCGCTCGAAGACCTGCTCGCGCAGAGCGAACAGCCGAACTTGCCCGGTTCGATCGACGAGCATCCGAACTGGCGCCGCCGCATGAATCTGCCCATCGACGAAATGTTTCTCGACGACGCCTTCTGCGACCGGCTGCTCGCAGTCGACCGGGCGCGCAGCGCCGCAACCGTTTCCACTCCTTCAGCCAATACCGCTTCGGAGCCTGATACGCCATGACCGTCCCACGCTCCACTGTTCGCCTCCAGTTTCATCGGGGCTTCACTTTCGACGATGCCGCGAAGCACGTCGAGTATTTCGCCGCGCTCGGCATCAGCCATGTGTACGCGTCGCCGATCACCACGGCCGAGCCCGGTTCGATGCACGGCTACGACACCGTCGATTACACGCATGTGAGCGCCGAATGCGGCGGCGAGGCGGCCCTGAAGCGCCTCGTCGAAAAATTGCACGCGCACGGCATGGGGCTGATCGTCGACATGGTGCCGAACCACATGGGCGTCGGCGGCTCGAGCAATGTGTGGTGGCTCGATATTCTCGAATGGGGCCGTCACAGCACGTACGCGCGTCACTTCGATGTGGACTGGCATTCGCCCGATCCGGCGTTGCGCGGCAAGGTGCTGCTGCCGACGCTCGGCGCGCCGTATGGCGACGAGCTGGCGTCAGGCCGCATCGCGCTGCATTTCGCCGCGGACAGCGGGCGCTTTTATGTCGGCTACGGACCGCACGTGTTTCCGGTGTGTCCGGTCGATTACCCGTCGATCCTGCAAAGCGCCGATCGCGCCGATCTCAGCGCGCTCGCCGAGCGCTTCCAGGGACTGACGACGCAGCCCACCGATCAGCCGCGCGCCGCCGAAGGCCGCGAGATGCTGCGCGAGTTCGTTGCGCTAAACGGCGAGTCGGCCATTCAATTCGCGCTGCAAACCTATTCGCCCGAAGATCCGCTCACGCGCGACCGCCTGCATCGGCTGCTCGAACGCCAGCATTTCCGCCTCGCGTGGTGGCGCACCGCCGCCGACGAAGTCAACTGGCGGCGCTTCTTCGACATCTCGACGCTCGCCGCCGTGCGCGCCGAACGGCCCGAGGTCTTCGAAGCGACGCATGCGCTGGTTTTCCGTCTGTATCAGGAAGGCGTGATCGACGGTCTGCGGATCGATCACGTCGACGGCCTCGCCGAGCCGCGCGAGTACTGTCAGCGGCTGCGGCAACGTCTGACGGAATTGCGCGATACGACGCCGTATGTGGTCGTCGAAAAGATTCTGGCGCGCGGCGAACCGCTGCGCGACGACTGGCCGGTGGACGGCACGACCGGCTATGACTTCATGAACGACGTCGGCGCGCTGCTGCATGACCCGGCAGGTGCAGAGCCGCTTGCCGACGCGTGGGCCGAACTCACGGGCCGCAGCCCGAATTTCGCGGATGAAGCATTGGCCGCGCGGCGCAAGATCGTCGCGGAGAATCTATCGGCGGAACTCGACCGCGCGGCGCGCGCGCTGCATCGCATTGCGCGCGACTCGCTCGCCACGCGCGATTACACGTTCACCAGCCTGCGCCGCGTGTTGACCGAACTGGTCGTGCATTTTCCCGTGTACCGCATCTATCCGCAAAGCGGCTTGCGCAGCGCCGCCGACAACGTGTTCTTCGAGCAGGCGCTGGCGGGCGCGCGCGCGACGCTTTCGCGCGCCGATCATGGCGTGCTCGAACGTGTCGATGCGTGGCTCGGCGGCGGCGTCGACGACACGCAGAGCGCGCGCCACGGTCAGCCGCAGCAAGGCCCGAACGGCGCACCGCCCAACCATGCCGGCTCCGCGCGGCGCACCGCGCAAACGCTGTTCTCGCAGTTGACCGCGCCGGTTGCCGCGAAGGCCGTCGAGGACACCGCCTGCTATCGCTATGGCCGGCTGTTGTCGCGGTGTGAAGTCGGCGCCGATCCGGGCGAGTTTGCGTTGTCGGTCGAGCAGTTTCACGCGGGCAACGTCGAGCGCTCGCAGCGCTTGCCTCACGCAATGCTGACCACCGCCACGCACGATCACAAGCGCGGTGAAGACGTGCGCGCGCGGCTCGCGGTGCTGAGCGAAATTCCGCACGAGTGGACGGCGACGTTGCGCGCGTGGTCGACGTTGAACGCGCCGCAGCGCCGCTCGCTCGACGGCAAGCCGGTCAGCAGCGTCGGGCAGGACACGAGCTACGACTGGGCGCCCGGTCCCGCCGCCGAGGCGATGCTGTATCAGACGCTGGTCGGTTGCTGGCCGCCCGACCTGCAGCCCGACGACCAGGCGGGCGTCAAGGCATTGGCCGAGCGCGTCGCGCAATGGCAGTTGAAGGCGCTGCGCGAGGCGAAGCTGCAAACCAACTGGTTCACGCCCGACGAAGCCTACGAAGCCGGTTGCCGCGACTTCCTGTTCGACATTCTCGCGCCGCAGCGGCGCGACGGGTTCCTCCAGGAACTGGCCGCGTTTGTCGCACGCATCTCGCGCGCCGGCGCGCTCAACAGTCTGCAGCAGACCGTCTTGCGGCTTGCATCGCCTGGGATTCCCGATCTTTATCAAGGCACCGAGTTGTGGGACTTCAGCCTCGTCGATCCGGACAATCGCAGGCCCGTCGATTTCGACGCGCGCGCCGCGTTGCTCGCGGAAACGCCGCCGTCCGAATTTCTGTCGACGTGGCGCAACGGACGCGTGAAGCTCGCGGTCGTGCAGCGCGTGCTCGCGCTGCGCGCGCATTTGCCGGAGTTGCTGAGCCAGGGCACTTATCTGCCGCTGACCGTGCGCGGCGCGCATGCGTCGAATGTGATCGCGTTTGCGCGGCGGCATGGCAATGCGTGGGCGGTTGTCGTCGCGAGCCGGCTTGCGGCCGGGCTGCTCGGCGGCGAAGGCGATCTGCCGATGGTGGACCCGGAGAAGTGGCAGGACACCGCCGTCGAGATGCCCGCCGATCTGTCCGCGCGAGCGCTCTTCGACTGGCTGAGTCCGGCCGCGCCGAAGGTCGATGAGAACGGCTTGTTGTGTCTACGCGATGCGCTCGCCGCGATGCCGATTGCGGTGCTGGTTGAGGACGGCGTGCCGCGGAGTTGACGGCGGCTTTAGCGCTTTCGCTAACCGCCTTCGTCGTCGAACACCTTGGGGTACACGCGCACGAGCACGATGCGCGGTCCCTTCATCTTTTTCACGACCACGTCGAAGCGGTCGAATTCGACGCGCTGCCCTTCGGTCGGCAAATCGTTGAGCGCCTGAATCACGAGGCCGCCAACGGATTCGGCCTTGCCTTCGTCGATGTCGATGCCCAGTGCGCGTTCGAGCGACACGACCGGCAAGCTGCCCTTGCCCATCAACGTGCCGTCGTCCATGCGCGACCAGTCGGCGTCGCCCTGGCGGAATTCGTCGTGAATCTGGCCGACTAGCGCGCCGAGCAGATTGTCGAGCGTGAGAAAACCAATGGGCTTCGAATTCTTGTGGCCCACCAGCGCGAAATGCGGCGCGCCCTTGCGGAATCGGCGAAACAGTTCGAGTGCCGGCATATCGGGCTTCACGTATTGAACGGGCCGCGCGTAGTGCGACAGATCGTCGAGCGTGCTGCCGGCATGGCGCGCGAGCAGCAAGTCCTTCAGGTGGATCATGCCGGCCACGCGTTCGCCGGACGCATCCTCGAAAAGCGGGTAGCGGCTGAAGCGATGCCGCGCGACCACCTGCATGTTTTCGCGCAATGGCAGATCGACACGCAGGCCGATCATTTCGTAGGCCGGACGCATCAGGTCCGACACGGTCATGCGCGAAAAATCCAGCGAATGCGCGATGGTGTTCCACTCGTCCTGACTGTACGCGTCTTCCGGCGCGCCGCGCTCCGACGCGACATTACGGCGGCTGCGCAGGATGAGCTTCAGTTCGTCGGTCGAATAATGCGAGTCGTGCGCATGCTCCGCGTGGAGGCCGGCGAGTTTGAGGACCGCGTTCGCGCTCGTGTTGAGCAGCCAGATCGCCGGATACATCGCCCAATAAAAACCGTACAGCGGCGTGGCGGCCCATAGCGAGACCTTTTCCGCTTCGCGAATTGCGAGCGACTTCGGCGCGAGTTCGCCGACCACGATATGCAGAAACGAAATGCACGAAAACGCGAAGAACAGCGAAATGCCGTGAATCAACTGCTCGGACTGCACACCGGCGATGCTGAAGAGCGGCGTCAGCAGTTCGGCAAACGCGGGCTCGCCGATCCAGCCAAGCCCGAGCGAGGCGAGCGTAATGCCCAACTGACACGCGGACAGATACGCGTCGAGGCGGCCATGCACCTTGGCGAGCAGGCGCCCGCGCATGCCGTGGTGTTCGGCGAGACTGCGCACGCGCGTCTGCCGTAACTTGACCAGGCCGAATTCGGCGGCAACGAAGAAACCGTTCAGGGCGACGAGAAGCAATGCCCCGAGAAGGGCGACAACCTGGATCAAAGCGGCGGGCTCCGGCAACAAAAGTTGTCAGTATAGAGGGTGAAAGCTCGTCGAAAAGTTAATCGCCGATGACGCGTGCCATGAGTAAGTGCCGTAAGCGCCGTAAGCGCCGTAAGCGCTGCAAGCGTTCATCGCGCTGCCGGGGCGCTCAACGGAACGCGCAACGACAGGGTGGCGGGAGCGGCGTCGGTGGCGTCCTGTTGCTCGAAGCCGCCGCCATGCGCTTCCGCGACGCGCTTGCACAGCGCGAGCACCCACGCGATGCGATTGGCTTCGCGCGGCTCGCGAGCCTGCTTCCGCGCAAACGCTTCGAGCAGATGAGGCAGCGACGCATCGACCAGCGCGGCGCTCGCCTCGTACGTGACCGCGGCATGCCAGGCCGTTGCATCCGCACGCGCTTCAAGCGTGACAGCCGAGTCTTGCGCGCTCGATTCGACCGCAAAGGTGAGCATCATCCATAACGCGGCGGCGAGGCGCTCGCGGTCGCCATTCAGTTGCTCGGTGCCGAGTTGAGAATTGACGACGACTTCGACGCCGCGCGTGCGCGCGAGGCCCGAGCGCACTTCTTCCGCGGTTTCGTCGAGCAGCGGATGCAGCGGAAACGGTGCATACGCGAGCGCGAGCGATTTCGTCTCGGCGCGGGTGGCGTCGACGACCGTTTCGAGCAACTTCACCTGTTGATCGACACCGTTGCGAATGCCGGTCACCGCACGCTGCGAATTGGGATCGTTGGGGTCGAGCTTGCGCTCCAGCACATAAGCCCAGCTATGAATAGCGTTCAACGGACCGCGCAAGTCGTGCGACACGAGCGACAGCACATGGTCGCGCATGAAAAGCGCGGCTTCGGCGCGCAGATGCGCGGTGCGTTCGGATACGGCGAACGCGGAAGCCGCCGGCTGGGTCCCGGTTGCCCCGGCCGTTCCCGTTGTAGACGTTGTCACGATCGACCTCTCAGGCAATGCATCATGATTGGGAAAGTCCCATTATAGGCATGCCACCGGACGCCACCAGCCTGGCCGGATGGCTATTGCTGGCCGCAATCCGCGTGCCGCGCCGCGCTGTTCGACTGGCCTGCGTCAACGCGCCTACAATGTCGGTTTTACGTTTGTGAACCAAGGAGCGACATATGTCGACTGTGACTACCGAATCCGGCTTGAAGTATGAAGACATCGTTGAAGGAACGGGCGCGGAAGCGGTTGCTGGCAAGACCGTCAGCGTGCATTACACCGGCTGGCTGACCGACGGCCAGAAGTTCGACTCGAGCAAGGATCGCAACGATCCGTTCGCGTTCGTGCTCGGCGGCGGCATGGTCATCAAGGGCTGGGACGAAGGCGTGCAAGGCATGAAGGTCGGCGGCACGCGCAAGCTGACCATTCCGCCGCAACTCGGCTACGGCGTGCGCGGCGCGGGCGGCGTGATTCCGCCGAATGCGACGCTCGTGTTCGAAGTCGAACTGCTCGACGTTTGAGGCTTCGGCCATCCGTTTCGCCGCTGGTCTGTTGCCTGACTTTCGATGACGCACGCCGCCGTTACCGCACCTAGCGTTTCGCTGCGCCGCTTCGGCGCGGCGCAGGCGTCGGACGTGCACGACTTCCACCAGGTCGTGCTCGGACTCGACGGCGCGATGGTGATGGCGGTGGACGGCGTCGCGCAACGAATCGACGCGCGCTGCGCGTGGCTGATTCCAGCAGGCGCGCGGCACGATTACGCGGGGCTCGGCGAAAACCGGCAGTTGGTGCTGGACTTGCCGGCCGCGACGCTCGCCGTGCCCGAGCGATTGTTCGATCGGGCACGGGCTGTTGTCGTCGATGCGCCGTTTACCGAACTCGTGCAGCGCATTGCGTCGCACGCGGCGGAGGGCGCGGACGACACGCAGCGCGCGCCGGCGGACGATCTCGATGTGCGGCGTTTTCATTGGGACGCGGCTGCGCGACTCGGCGCGGCGTTGATTGCCGGCGCCGGCATGCAAGGCGCCGAAGCGCCCGCGGCCGGGCTCGACTTCGCGCGGATCGACCGCTGGTTGCGCACGCATCTGTCCGAACCGCTGCGTATTGCCGGCCTTGCCGCGCATTGCGGCTTCGGCATGCGGCGCTTCCATCAACTTTTTATCGACGCGTTCGGCGAAACGCCGCATCGCTATTTGCAGCGGCTGCGGCTCGATACGTCGCTCACGCTGCTCGCCGATCCGCGGCTTTCGCTGGCGGACATCGCGCTCGACATCGGTTTCGGCGATCAGAGCGCTTATACGCACGCATTCACGCGACGGTTCGGGTTAGCGCCTGGGCAGTGGCGCGCGTTGCGGCATTGAGCGGTTTTGGGTCGAGGGCGTTGAGCTTCAGACGCTGCCGCATCGACGCATCAAACTTCGCCGCATAAAAAAGCGCGCTGGCCAATAAGCTCAGCGCGCCCTATACCTACTCTCTGCGATAACTCAGCACTCAGCCAGCGAGGCCGCGCTCCAGATCGGCGCGAATATCCGCCGGATTCTCCAATCCCACCGCGAGACGAATCAGGCCCTCGGTGATGCCGGCCGCTTCTCGCGCTTCGGGCGTCACCCGGCCATGCGTTGTCGTCGCCGGATGCGTGATGGTCGTGCGCGTGTCGCCGAGGTTGCCCGTGATCGAACAGATCTTCGTGCTGTCGATCACGCGCCACGCGTTCGCGCGCATCTGCTCGGGCGTGTCGCCCTTCAACTCGAACGAAACGATCGCGCCGCCCGCCTTCTGCTGACGCATCGCGAGCGCGTGTTGCGGATGCGATTCGAGACCGGGATAGAACACGCGCTTCACGGCAGGATGCGAGTCGAGCCAGCGCGCGAGTTCAAGCGCATTCGCCGACTGCTTTTCGACGCGCAGCGACAACGTTTCCAGGCCCTTGAGCAGCACCCACGCGTTGAACGCGGACAGCGTCGGCCCGGCGCTGCGCACGAACGGAAAGACCTTTTCCATGATGAACTTCTTCGAGCCGACCAGCGCGCCGCCGAGCACGCGCCCCTGGCCGTCGAGGAACTTGGTGGCCGAATGCATGACCACGTCCGCGCCGAGCTTCAACGGCTGCTGCAACGCCGGGCTGCAAAAACAGTTATCCACGACGAAGAGCGCATTCGCCGCCTTGGCGATCTTGCTGATCGCCTCGATGTCGGCAATCTCGGTCAGCGGATTCGACGGCGTTTCGAGGAAGAACATCTTCGTCTCCGGACGCACCGCGTTTTTCCACGCATTGAGATCGGTGGGATCGACAAACGTGGTCGTGATGCCGAACTTGCTGAATATCTGCGAGAACATGCCGAGCGTCGAGCCGAACAGCGCCTGCGAGCTGACCAGATGGTCGCCGGCCTGCAGCGTGGACATCACCACCGACATGATCGCGGCCATTCCCGAAGCCGTCGCCATGCAGGCTTCGCCGCCTTCGAGCGCGGCCAGACGGTCCTGGAACATCGAGACGGTCGGGTTCGTGAAGCGCGAGTACGTGTAATAGTCCTCGGACTTCTTGAAGCGCTCGGCTGCGTCCGCGGCACTCGCGAAGACGAAGCTCGAGGTGAGGAAGATCGCTTCGGAATGCTCGTTGAAGTCGCTGCGCACCGTGCCCGAGCGGACTGCCAGCGTATCGAAGTTCAGGGAGTCGTCCATAGTCGTTGTGGTTTCCAAAGTTCCATGACTGCATTCGGCGCGCGGCTTGCGTCATGCAACCAGACCGCGTGGTCGAATGGCAGTAACAAAAAAAGCCCGTTTTTGCGCCGGCGCTTTTTGCGTCGGTACAAACGGGCTTCATGTGCGGGGAAAGCTGGAGCGGAGGCGGACAAGTGCGGCTTTTCCACCATTCGCTTTAGCTGTTTCGGGTTGCCCCGCGTCCGCAAGCTGAGATCAAATCGACGCAAGCCATCATGCTAACACGCTCGCGGCGCGGCGTGCAGCGACGCACGCGATGCCGCGAACGCGCGGTCGGCATTTAACCTACCGACAACTGCAAGTGTAACTGCGAGCGAGCGGGACCGCCGCCGTCGATGGCTTCGCTCGCGGCGTCGCGATCCGATTGCGACGACGGCGCGAGACGCGCGGTTTCGATGCGGTCGAGATACTCGGTCGTCACGTCGCCGGTCACGTAGTTGCCGTCGAAGCACGAAGCCTCGAACTCCTTCAGCGCCGGATTGATGTCGCGCACGGCCTGCTTGAGGGCGTCGACGTCCTGATACACGAGATGATCCGCGCCGATCATGCGCGCGACTTCTTCGTCCGAGCGGCCATGCGCGACCAGTTCGCCGCGCGTCGGCATGTCGATACCGTAGACGTTCGGGAACTTCACCGGCGGCGCCGCCGAAGCGAAGATCACCTTGTTCGCGCCGGCATCGCGCGCCATCTGCACGATTTCATGCGAGGTGGTACCGCGCACGATCGAGTCGTCGACGATCAGCACGTTCTTGCCCTTGAACTCGATGCCCATTGCGTTCAGCTTCTGGCGCACCGACTTCTTGCGCACCGCCTGGCCCGGCATGATGAAGGTGCGGCCCACGTAACGGTTCTTGAAGAAGCCTTCGCGATACTCGACGCCCAGCTTCTTCGCGACCTGCATCGCGGCCGGACGGGACGAATCGGGAATCGGCATGACGACGTCGATCGCGACATCGGGCAGTTCGCGCCTGATTTTCTCGGCGAGGTAATCGCCCATGCGCAGACGCACGTTATAAACCGGCACGCCGTCGAGCACCGAGTCCGGACGCGCGAGATACACGAGTTCGAAAATGCACGGGTTCAGGCTCGGGCTCGTCGCGCATTGCTGCGAGTGCAAGTTGCCGTCGAGGTCGATAAACACCGCTTCGCCCGGCGCCACGTCGCGTACGAATTCGAAGCCGATACCTTCGATCGCCACCGACTCCGACGCCAGAATCCATTCGACGCCTTCCGCCGTCTCCTGCTTGCCGAGACACAGCGGGCGAATGCCGAACGGGTCGCGGAAAGCGAGCAGGCCGTAACCGGCGATCAGCGAAACAATCGCATACGAACCCCGCACCCGCCGATGCACGCCCGACACCGCCTTAAAGAGCGCCGCCGGATCGAGCTGCAGGCCCGAGCTCGAAAGCTGCAATTCGTGCGCGAGCACGTTGAGCATGACTTCCGTGTCGGAATTGGTGTTGATGTGGCGGCGGTCGATGCGGAACATCTCATCTTTCAACTGCTGCCAGTTAGTCAGATTGCCGTTGTGCGCGAGGATGATGCCGAACGGCGCGTTCACGTAGAACGGCTGCGCTTCTTCTTCGCTCGACGCCGAGCCGGCCGTCGGGTAACGCACCTGGCCGATGCCGGTATTGCCCGGCAGGCTGCGCATGTTGCGCGTGCGGAACACGTCGCGCACCATGCCGTTGGCCTTGTGCATGTGGAAATTGCTGCCGTTCGCTGTCGCGATGCCGGCGGCGTCCTGACCGCGGTGCTGCAAAAGCAGCAGGCTGTCATAGATCAGCTGGTTGACCGGAGAATGGGAAACTACGCCTACGATGCCGCACATGGCATGTCCTTCAAAGGTACGAAATTCGTCAGAGCGGCCGGTGCCTCGCGAAGCGCGCGCGATATGCCGCGACGGTTCGCGACATGATGACAAGGCAACCGGTTTGAGCCGGAGTCCTGCCGCGTTCCCTTTTCGCTTAACTGATCGTCACACGCGGACGTACGCAGCGAGCGTTTCCGGAAGCAGCGGTTTCATTACGTGCACGCCCTCTACCGCATATGGCCGCAGCAAGGCGTTGCGCCAGAATTCCTGTTGGGGCAGTTCGGTCAGGCCTGCGAGGGCGACCAGAATCAGCACCAGAACGACCCCTCGTACGAGGCCGAACATCAAAACCGAGCGAGCGGTCCACGCCGCTCAAGCCGGAAGCCTGCACGATGCGGCTCAGGAGCGCATTCAGCACGCTCGCCACCAGCACCACGCCGATCGCCACCAGCGCGAAGGCCAACAGCCACTGGGTCAGCGCGCCGCCCGGCCACGTGGACGGGATATACGGCACGACATAACCGACGAAGCGGCAGGCAATGAAAAACGCCGCGATCCAGCCGATCAGCCCGAACACCTCGGACAAAAACCCGCGCCATGTGCCGCGCAAGGCCGACAAACCGATCACCGCCATTACAGCGTAGTCGAAGGCAGTGAACATCGCTCGCTTTACTGGCCAGCGCCGTTGTTCGTGCCCGAACCCAGACCCGCCTCGCGAACCTTCGCGATGGCGGCGCTTGCCGCCGCGCGATCCGCGAATGGTCCGGCGCGCAACAGCGTGAGCGTCGAGCCGTCAGCCTGCTTCCGATGTTCGGTATATGCGGGCACTCCCGCCGCTTTCAACTTGCTTGCCCAGTTGCGCGCATTGGCTTCGTTTGCAAAAGCGCCGAGCTGGACGGCGAAACGGTTGCCTGGCGGCGAGGCCGGCGTGCCGGAATTCGCGTCTGCGCTCGCGGCGACGTTGCTTTCATCCGCGGATGGCGCGGCGGCCGTGGCATTGCTGCGGGCCGCCGGCTTGCTGGTCGGCTTGGCCGTCACGGCAGGCGCTGTCGATGTGGCGGGCGCCGGTGTCGGCGCGGTGTTGGCTGCGACGGCGGGCGCTTGCGGCTTCGTAGCGGGCTTCGCGGCGGACGCCGAAGCTGCGTTCGCGTCGGCCCGCCTGGTGTCCTTCGACGGCGCTTGCGTGGCCGGCGCGAGGCTCGAAGCGGCGAGTGCCGCGTCCGGCGTCGGATTGTCCGGCGCGACGCCAGCCTGCGTGTCGATTTCGTGCTTTGCGAGTTTCGGTGCGGGACGACTGGGGATGTCGATGGAGATGTCGTCGGTAACGGGCTTCGGATGCGAGTCAAGCACCATCGGCAGGACGACCACTGCCGCGACGACCATCGCGATCGCGCCGACGAGCCGCCGCCGCGCGCGCTGCTTTTCCGGCAACGTGGGGTCGAGCAGCATCGCATCGGCATCGACGGTGCGCTCGGTGCGGCGGGTCCGCCGCTCCACGCGCTCGCTACGGGCGGCCCGGGTGGAACTGGTGTTTGCGCCGCGCCGGCTTGGCGCGTCGTCTTTCTTGCCGAACGAGAAAATTCCCATGAATCGCTTGGTTCGAGCGTGGCGCCCGTTCAGTGTTGCTGCGATTTACGGTAGGCCATCACGCCTGCTACCGTATAGAAACTGCCGAAAACCACGATTCTATCATTCTCTGACGCCCGCTTTAGCGCATCTTGGTACGCGTCGGCGGGGTTGGCGTAACGCGTGACGCTGCTGTCGGCGCTGTCTTCCACGCCCTGCTCGCGCAACGCGGCTTCCAGTTGCCCGGCCGAGGCCGCTCGCGGCGTGGGCAGATCGGTCACGCACCAGTGATCGATTTCGCCCTTCAGATGCGCGAGCACGCCGGCGATGTCTTTATCGCCCATCATGCCGAACACGCCATAGGTGTACGGAAAAAAGCCCATATTGCCGAGATTCTGGCCCAGCACCGCGGCCGCGTGCGGATTGTGGCCGACGTCCAGCACGACCGCCGGCTTGCCCGGCAGGACCTGGAAACGGCCAGGCAACTCGACGTTCGCGAGCCCAAGCCGGATATCCTGGGCCGAAACCGGCAGGCGATCACGCAGCGCCTCGAGTCCGGCCAATGCAGCGGACGTGTTGATCAATTGATTCGCGCCGCGCAACGCCGGATAGGCAAGCGCCGAGCGCCGCAGCGTCGGGCCGACGTAGTTCCATTGCTGACGCTCGCTGCCGGCCTGGCCTTCGTAGCGGAAATCGCGGCCGAATAGCCACAGTTCAGCGCCGATCTGCTCCGCGTGCTCGATCAGCGTTTGCGGCGGCACCGGGTCCGCGCAGATCGCCGGCTTGCCGGAGCGGAAAATCCCCGCCTTTTCGAGCGCGATTTTCTCGCGCGTGTCGCCGAGATATTCGGTGTGATCGATGTCGATACTGGTGATGATCGCGCAGTCGGTGTCGAGAATATTGACGGCGTCAAGGCGCCCGCCGAGGCCCACTTCGAAGATCACCGCGTCCAGTCCGCGCGACGCGAACAGGCTCATGATCGCGAGCGTCGTGAATTCGAAATACGTTAGCGACACCGGTTGGGCGAGGCTTGAACGCGCGGCCTCGACCTTCTCGAAGTGCTCGAGCAGATCGGCATCCGTCGCCATCTGGCCGTTGATCCGCGCGCGCTCGTTGAACGACAGCAAATGCGGCGACGTGTGACAGCCCACCGTGAAACCGGCGCGCAGCAGGATCGATTCGAGAATCGCGCAGGTCGAGCCCTTGCCGTTCGTCCCGCCAACCGTGATGACCGGGCACGCAAACGAGAACTGCATCGCGTCGCGAACCTGGCTGATTCGCGCGAGCCCCATGTCGATGCCGACCGGATGCGCGGATTCGAGATGCGTGAGCCACGCGTCGAGGGTGGGGAATGTGGTCATCGGGTGAATCGCGAGAAAATCATTGAGCGGTGTGGCAAACATGCGCGGCGCAGGGCCTCGCGCAGTATGTGAGACCGTGATTATCCCGGAAATGACAGCGCGCCGCTTGATTGCTCAAGCGGCGCGCTGTTTTTTGCGTTTTTCCCGACGACGAAGACGTCTGTCGTTGGCCTTCGCAGCTTACGCGACGGCGTCCGCCGGCTGATGGCTCAACAGCGCCATCAATTGAGCGAGTTCCTCGCGCAGCTTGCGGCGGTCCACGATCATGTCGATCGCACCCTTCGTCAGCAGAAACTCCGCGCGCTGGAAGCCTTCCGGCAGTTTTTCGCGCACGGTCTGTTCGATCACGCGCGGGCCGGCGAAGCCGATCAGCGCCTTGGGTTCGGCGATCACGACGTCGCCGAGAAACGCGAAACTCGCGGATACGCCGCCCATGGTCGGATCGGTCAGCACCGAGATGAACGGCAGCTTGGCCTCGGCCAGCTTTGTCAACATCGCCGTGGTCTTGGCCATTTGCATCAGCGAGAGCAGGCTTTCCTGCATCCGCGCGCCGCCCGATGCGGTGAAGCAGATAAACGGCACCTTTTGCTCGAGCGCGTTCTGCGCGCCGCGCGCAAAGCGCTCGCCGACCACCGAGCCCATCGAGCCGCCCATGAACGAGAACTCGAAGCAGGCCACGACGACCGGCAACGTGTGAATCGCGCCGCCCATGACGACCATGGCGTCGGTTTCGTCGGTGTCGTCCATCGCCTCTTTCAGGCGGTCCGGGTACTTGCGGCTGTCCTTGAACTTGAGCGCGTCGACCGGAACGATTTCCTGGCCGATTTCATAGCGTCCTTCCGGGTCCAGCAGGCCGTCGAGCCGCTCGCGCGCGCCAATGCGCATGTGGTGATCGCACTTCGGGCAAACATGCAGATTGGCCTCGACGTCGTTGCGATACAGCACGGCTTCGCATGACGGGCACTTGATCCACAGGCCTTCCGGAATCCCCTTGCGGCTCTTCGGGTCGGTTTGTTTGATTTTTGGCGGCAGCAGCTTATCGAGCCAGCTCATATTGAATCCTTCTGGGGTCAACGGTTGCGCAAACGGCGGGACGAACCCGCCGCTCACACTACAGACGACAAAATCACTGTTATCGGGCAGTCGCGACGCTATCGAGCGCCTCGCGCACCTCTGCGATGAAACGCGTGAGCGTCTCGGCAGCGGTTTCGGGGGCCGCCTGCTCGAGCAATTGCACGATACGGCTACCGATCACGACGGCATCGGAAACTTCGCCCACGAGACGCGCCGTTTCCGCGTCACGGATGCCAAAACCGACGCCGACCGGTAGGGGCACGCGCGACTTGATCGCCGGGATTTTACTCGCGATGCTGGAAACGTCCAGATTTGCCGCTCCGGTCACGCCTTTCAGCGACACGTAATAGACGTAACCGCTCGCGATCTTGCCGACTTCGGCGATGCGCTCGTCAGTCGACGTGGGCGCCAGCAAAAAGATCGGATCGATCCCCGCCGAACGCATTTTTTCGGCGAAGTTAGCGCATTCTTCGGGCGGATAATCGACCACCAGCACGCCGTCGACGCCGGCTTCCTTCGCCGCCTGCGCGAAGGCTTCGGTGCCCATGCGCTCGATCGGATTGGCGTAGCCCATCAGCACGACCGGCGTCGTGTCGTTGGTTTCGCGAAAGCGTTTCACATCGGCGATCACATGGCGCAGCGACACGCCGTGTGCGAGTGCCCGCTCGGACGATTGCTGGATCACGGGGCCGTCCGCCATCGGATCGGAAAACGGCACACCGAGTTCGATGACATCCGCGCCGCCGGCGGCGAGCGCATGCATGAATTCGACCGTGCGGGCCGGGTCGGGGTCGCCGGCCGTCATGAAAGGAATCAGGCCTTTTTTGCCCTGCTCGGACAGTGCGGCGAACGTGTTCTTGATACGGGACATGGAGTTGTTCTCGATTGAGCTACTGCGCTCGGCGCGTAGCGTCATTGCACTTCGGCTTGCCGTTGCGTTTTGGCTTTGGCCGGCCGACGCGCGGCGGGCGCGGCAGCAGCGGCGCTGACGCGTTCCCGCGCTATCGCGCAGTAACTTTCATTGATCTCATAGCCGACGAATTCGCGCTGCTGGCGGGCGCAAGCGACTGCGGTGGTGCCGCTGCCCATGAAAGGGTCGAGCACGCGGCCGCCCTTCGGACAACTGGCCAGCACCATTCGCTCGACAATCTCCAAAGGCTTTTGCGTGGGATGATCGACGCGTTCGGCGTGTTGCCGATGCAGCCTCGATACAGACCAGACGTCCTTTGGATTATAGCCAAGCTCCAGCCACTTACTGCCTTCGAACAATTTACGAGAACGCGCCTTCTTCGTGACGGCATCGTACGGGATGCGGACGGGATCGAGGTCGAAGTAATAATCTTTCGACACCGCGAAGAAACCGATGTTGTCGTGCACCGAGGTGAATCGGCGCGTCGTTCCGCCCATGCTCGGCACGCGCCGGTCCCAGATGATTTCGTTGATCATCGTGAGCTTTGTCTTCAGGAAGCTGAAGATTTCCGGCGCGTACTGCCAGGTGCAGAAGATGTAGAGCGAGCCCGACGGCTTGAGCTTCGGAATAGCAAGCTCGAGCCAGCCACGCGTCCAGGCGAGGAAGTCGTCGCCGGTGCGCATGTCGGAGTCGTTGCCGTAGTCCTTGCCGAGCCCATATGGCGGGTCGCAAAGAATCAGGTCGATCGACGCGTCGGGAATATTCGCTACATCGGTCAAGAAATCGCGGTTCAACAACTGGATGCCCGCGGGCACCTGCGGCAACAGCAGCGCAGGCGCCTCGGGCGCCAGAAGCTCGCCGGCCGGCGTCGTTTCACTGGTCGCCGGCTGCGGCTCGTCGAACTCGTCGCGCATCGTGGCGGCGCTCAGAACTGGATGCCCGATCGCTCCGCGACCGTGTGCATGTCCTTGTCGCCGCGGCCGGACAGGTTCACCAGCAGGTGCTTGTCTTTGGCCAGCGTCGGCGCGAGCTTGGTGGCGTAAGCCAGCGCGTGACTCGACTCAAGCGCCGGAATAATGCCCTCGATGCGGCAGCAGTCGTGGAACGCCTTGAGCGCTTCTTCGTCGGTGATGCCGACGTATTGCGCGCGGTTGCTCTCTTTTAGCCACGCGTGCTCGGGCCCGACGCCCGGATAGTCGAGGCCGGCGGACACCGAATGCGTCTCGATGATCTGGCCGTTCTCGTCCTGCAGCAGATACGTGCGATTGCCGTGCAGCACGCCGGGGCTGCCGCCGATCAGCGAAGCGGCGTGACGACCGGACTCGATGCCGTCGCCGGCCGCTTCGACGCCGATCAACTGCACCGAAGTATCGTCGATGTACGGATAAAAGATGCCCATCGCGTTCGAACCGCCGCCCACGCACGCAATCACCGCGTCCGGTTGCCGCCCGATGAGCTCGGGCATCTGCACCTTGCATTCGTCACCGATCACGCGCTGAAAGTCGCGCACCATCATCGGATAAGGATGCGGCCCCGCCACCGTACCGATGATGTAGAACGTGTTTTCGACGTTGGTCACCCAGTCGCGCATGGCCTCGTTCAGCGCGTCTTTCAGCGTGCGCGAGCCCGACTCGACCGGCACCACGGTCGCGCCCAGCAGTTTCATGCGGTAGACGTTGGCGGCCTGGCGGCGCACGTCTTCGGCGCCCATGTAGACGATGCACTCCATGCCGAAGCGCGCGGCGATGGTCGCGGTGGCAACACCGTGCTGCCCGGCGCCGGTTTCGGCGATCACGCGCGGTTTGCCCATGCGCTTCGCGAGCAGCGCCTGGCCAATCACGTTGTTGATCTTGTGTGCGCCGGTGTGGTTCAGGTCTTCGCGCTTCAGAAAAATCTGCGCGCCGCCGAGCATCTCGCTCCAGCGCTGCGCGTGATAAATCGGCGAAGGCCGGCCGACGAAGTACTTCAGCTCGCGCTCGTACTCGGCGACAAACTCAGGATCTTTCTGGAATTTTTCGTAGGCTGCGCGCAGCTCGTCGAGCGCGTGAACCAGCGTTTCGGCGACGAACACGCCGCCAAACTGGCCGAAATGGCCTCTTTCGTCAGGCAAGTTATACATGTGGATCACTCTTTTCGTGGCGCGCGGCGAGCTCTTTGGAGCGCCGCGCCGCGGAATCATCCGGCGTCCGCCGCGCGCACTGCGCGTACGAACGCCGCCATCCGGGCGTGATCTTTCACGCCCTTGGCGCCCGGCACTTCGATGCCGCTCGAGACATCGACCGCGTACGGGCGCACGCGATGGATCGCATCACTGACGTTTTGCGCGTTCAACCCACCACTCAAAACGGCCCGACGCGCGAGCTCTGCTGGAATAAGTGACCAATCGAAAACCTTCCCGCCGCCGCCATAGCCTTCGACGTGTGTGTCGAACAGAAAGCCATTGGCGCCTGAATAGTTGAGAGCCGATTCTACCAAATCGGCCGGTCGAGTATCCGCCGCAACGCGCAGCGCGCGCAACCAAGGCAAACCCGCAATGCCGGCGAGCGATTCGCACTGCTCGGCGGTCTCGTCGCCGTGAAACTGCAACAGCGAGAGCCCGACGTTGCTGACCACTTCACGCACCCATTCCGGCGACGGATTCACGAACAAGCCGACTACCGACACGAACGGCGGCACATCCTGCATGATTTCGACGGCCTGCGCGACGCTCACCGAGCGCGGACTTGGCGGATAGAACACGAGGCCGATGGCGTCCGCGCCCAATTCGATCGCGTGGTTGACGTCGGCCGGATTCGACAGGCCGCACAGCTTGATGCGCGTGCGCCGGGGCACGGCTTGCTGTGCGGCGCCCGTATCTGACTCTGACGCTGCTGTTGCGAGGTTTTCGGTCGAACTCATGTGTGTGCCTGCTCGTTCCATACGGTGCTCCACGGCACGCTGCCGGTCTGCGGCGCGGGCACCTCGAAGTGCTCAGGATAGCCCACCTGCGCGAGATACAACCCGTCCGGCATGAAGGTCGGCGCCGCCGACTCGCGATCGCGGCTCGCCAGCACCTCGGCCATCCACTCGACCGGACGACGCTTCTTGCCGATATACACCAGGCATCCCATCAGGTTGCGCACCATGTGATGCAAAAACGCGTTCGCCCTGAAACGGAAATGCACGAAGTCGCCGTACTGTTCGATGTCGATCTGATGCAGATGCTTGATCGGCGTCTTCGCCTGGCATTGCGACGAGCGGAACGCCGAAAAGTCGTGCTCGCCGATCAGATGAGCGGCCGCCGCCCGCATCGCTTCAATGTCGAGCGGCGTGTGCACCCAACCCGCCCGCGCCGCCAGCATCGGCGAACGCACCGGATGCACGTACAGCAGATAGTAATAAGTGCGCTCGAACGCGGAAAACCGCGCGTGGAACGCCTCGGGCATCGGCTTGGCCCATTGCACGGAAATCGTCTTCGGCAAAAACGTATTCGTGCCGCGGACCCATGAGACGTCGGCCCGCTCGAGTTCGGTATCGAAGTGCACGACCTGGCCGAGGCCATGCACGCCCGTATCCGTCCTGCCCGCGACGACGGTATGCACAGGCGTCTGTGCGAACTCGCGCAGCGCCCGTTCCAGCTCGTCCTGAACCGTGTTGCCATGCGGCTGCGACTGCCATCCGCAGAACGCCGATCCGTCGTACTGAATGCCTAAAGCAATGCGCTTCACGACAACGGAGCGAGCGTCGAGAGCAACGCGCGGGCATCGTTGCGCGTGGCCGGATCGTTGGCTTCGATCACTTCGTTGATCAGCGTGCGCGCGCCGGCCAGATCGCCCAGTTCGATGTACTCGGCGGCCAGATCGAGCTTGTTTCGCGCGATGCGGGCAAGATCCGCCGGCGTGAACGCGGGCAGCGGCTGCGCGGGGCTCGGCGGGAGTTCCAGGTCGAAGTCGAGCTTCAGCGCGCCGAAACCGGCCGCGCCCAAGGTGCCCGCGCCAAGACCCGCTACGGCGCCAGGCCCGGCGGTGCCGGCCGCGATTTCGTCGGCGGCATGCGGCGCTTGTTCGGCGTTGGGCGGCGGCGGCACCGCTTGACGAGCGGTGGCTTCCGGCGACGCCACGGGCTGGCTGCTTAGCGACTGCGGTGCGCTCACGGTGTCGGCTGCCGACCCCACGCGCGGCGGCAACGGCATATCGAGGCTGCCGAACGCGGTGAGCGCGTCGCGCGGGAATTCCGCCGATGCGGGCGCGCGCGGCTGGTCGTGATCGACTTGGGCGCGCGTTGCCGGTGCTTCTGGGATCGACGGCTCCATCGGCTCGGGCGGCAACGGCTCGTCATCCCATTCCAGACGATGGGACACCGGCTCGGGCTCCCACGCCTCGTTGAACGGCTGGAGCGGCGCTCGCGGCAACGCGTCGGCGCCTAGTTCGGCGGCGGCGTCGAGGCTCGCGGCTGTCGTCGCGTCGTCCAGGTTGTGGCGATGTTCTTCCGATGCGAGGCCGCTTTCGTCGAAGGCAGCGGGTTGTTCCGGCGAGTGTGATTCGAAAGCCGCCGATGGTTCATGAGGCGCCGCTCGATCTGCCTGTTCCGATGCAGGCTCGTGCGCTGCTACGCGTTCAGCCGCGGGCTGCTCCGACGCGAGTTGGACTTGCCTTGCAGTTGCCTCGTCTGCCGCGGCTTGCTGGGCTGCGGTTTCCTCGCTGGCGCTAGCGCCAGTTGCGGCGTTTTCCGCTGTCGAACGCTCGGCCGCGAGGCGTGCTGCGTCGAGGTCCTGCTCAGCCGCGACGCGGTCATGCGCAGCCTCGTCGGCTGCCGCGCGTTCTGCCGCTTCGCGCTCGACGGCGCCTTGCGCAGCCGCCTGCTCCGCCGCTTCGCTCGCCTCTGCCTCGCGTGCGGTTGCGGTGCGGATTTCCGCCTCGCGCTCGGCCGCGATGCGCTCCGACATTTCGCGTGCGGCGGCGTCGCCTTCAGCCGCTTCGCGCTCCGCCTCGGCCATCGTTGCGGCGTGGCGCGCGGTCGCGGCGTCTTCGGCGGCGTCTTCGGCGTCGGCTTCGGGTTCGCGTTTGGCGATGTCAACGGGGATAGCAGCCGGAACTACCGGCACGGCGTCATTGGCCGCCGCAGCCTTCTCGGATGCCTCCGAAGCCTCCGCTCGCTGCGCGTCGGCCAAACGCTCCCGCTTACGCCGACCGAGACGCAACGCAGTCAGCAGCACGACCAGCGCCGCGCCGACCGCCGCGCCCACGGCGAGATTCGTCTGCGAAAGGCCGGCCTGGTTCGACGTCGATACAGCAGCGCCCGGATGACCCGACACGACAGCCGGGGCCGATGCGCCCGCCGCCGGTTGCACGCCGCTCGCCGACGACTGCGCAGCCGGCGCCGCTGGCGAGCCGCCGATGCCATGCTTCTGCAACTCCATCAGCACGCGATTCTTGAGCGCGAGCAGTTGCTGCAAGCTCGACACCTGCGCGCGCGGCTGCGATGCACCCGTGCCCGCGCTGGCGGCTTCGCTCGCTGACGGCTGCACGGACCCCGCCCACACATGCGTGCCGCTCGCGGCGGACGTCGGCTGCGCACCAGCAGCAGCCTCCGACGACGCGGCGCCGGCCCCGGCCGACGCTGCCGAACCCGCGTCCGATGCCGCATTGGCGTTGGCCTGAACCGCAGGCGCTGCCGACGGCGCAGCCTGCGTCGCGGGAGTTTCCGCCCCTGGCGCGCTCGCCGCCGCACTCGCCGCCGCATTGCCTTGCGCGGCGCCGCTCGCGGCCGCCGCGACCGAAGCATTCGACGACGACCCGCTGCCAGCCGCCGGCCCCGAAGCAGCAGCCGCTGGCGTTGCACCCGCCGCCGCAACCACTGCGCCCGACGCGTCCAGCGGCGGCACCGTCAGCACCGCCCCCAGACGCATCCGGCTCGGATCGTGGCCCATGAAGGCGTTCGGGTTCGCGTCGAAGACAGCGCGTGCCGCGCGTGCGAGCGTGGCGCGATCGTGTGATTGGGTGACGGCAATTGCCACGTCGTTGAGCGACTGCCCCGGCTTGACCGTGTATTGCCCACCCGCCGAATAAGAGGCCGACGCGGCTTGAGCCGCAGATGCCGTGGCGCCTTCGGGCGCGCTCGCGGCGTCGCCGGGCGCGGCCATCGCGCTGCCCAAACCGGCGCCCGTCAGCATCAACGCCAAAGCGGCCGTGGCCGCGGGGCGGCCGGTACGTGGGCGCGCAAACATGGCCCGAAGGGAAGAGAGTCGAGGTTTCATCGGGACTCCTGGCGCGTCAGCGCGCGGCCCTTTTTTGCGGTTATAAAGAGACAAGATAATCGGAGCACACAAATGAAAAAAGCGCCGCGCAAGCGCGACGCTTCTTGAGTTTTCTACGCGTCGTGAGCGCGTAGTTTACTTTACTTGTCGAGCACAATGCGAAGCATGCGGCGCAGCGGCTCGGCCGCGCCCCACAACAGCTGATCGCCGACAGTAAATGCCGACAGATATTCGCCGCCCATGGCCAGCTTGCGAACGCGGCCGACCGGCACCGTCAGCGTGCCCGTCACCACTGCCGGCGACAGATCGCGCATCGACGCTTCGCGTTCGTTCGGCACCACCTTCACCCAGTCGTTGCCCGAAGCGAGGATGCTGTTCACTTCGTCAAGCGGCACGTCCTTGTTCAGCTTGATGGTCAGCGCCTGCGAGTGGCAACGCATCGCGCCGATCCGCACGCACAGGCCGTCGACCGGGATCGAACCCGGCGTGCCCATGGCCGGCTTGCCGAGAATCTTGTTGGTTTCGGCGCCGCCCTTCCACTCTTCCTTCGACATGCCGTTGCCGAGATCCTTGTCGATCCACGGAATCAGCGAGCCGGCGAGCGGCACGCCGAAGTGATCGGTCGGCATGCTGTCGCTGTTCATCGCTTCGAGCACGCGACGGTCGATATCGAGAATCGCCGAAGCCGGGTCCGCGAGTTCGTTCTTCACTGCGCCGTGCAGCGTGCCCATTTGCGACAGCAGTTCGCGCATGTTCTGCGCGCCCGCGCCGGAGGCGGCCTGATACGTCATGGCCGTCATCCAGTCGACGAGGTTTTCGCGGAACAGACCGCCGAGCGCCATCAGCATCAGGCTGACTGTGCAGTTACCGCCGATGAAATTCTTTTGGCCCTTGACCAGCGCGTTCTTGATCACGTCGAGATTAACCGGATCGAGAATGATGACCGCGTCGTCCTTCATGCGCAGCGACGAAGCCGCGTCGATCCAGTAGCCGTTCCAGCCGGCCGCGCGCAGCTTCGGGAACACTTCGTTCGTGTAGTCGCCGCCCTGGCAGGAGATGATTGCTTCGCACTTCTTCAGGTCGTCAACGCTTGTCGCATCTTTGAGCTTGGTCTCGTTTTTGGCGAACGACGGCGCGTTGCCGCCCGCGTTGCTGGTGCTGAAAAACACCGGTTCGATCAAGTCGAAATCGCCTTCCTGCTGCATACGCTGCATCAGGACGCTGCCGACCATGCCGCGCCAACCTACGAGACCTACGTTCATGACTTCATACCCTTCGAGTGGAAACTTCCCCGCATCTTTGCCCGCAGTGACCGCGCGGGGAAGATGAGCGGGCACGACGGACGATCAGCGTTTCGTGATCGTTTTCGGGGTAATCGTTTTAATCAGTGCTTTGGTGGTAATGGCGAGCTCAACCACACGGGCCGTTTTGCCGTGCAGTTTCGAAATCGAGGAGATTTGAGCCATCTGTGCCATCGCTACAATATACACGAAAACCGGAATCCGGCGACGTCCCTAACCGTCGCTGCCGCCCGTATTACACGCACGAATCGGCCTGTTGCAGGCCGATTCGCGTATTAAAGATCATTTTAACGAACTGATTACCGCCGACTTAAACGCGGGGCGCGGCCATCTACGCCCCACATGCACGAGCCTCTTTTACAGTGCTGCGACCACTGCGTCGCCCATCGCCACCGTGCCGACCTGCTTGCAACCGGGCGTGAGAATGTCGCCGGTACGGTAGCCCTGTTCGAGCACCTTCTTGACCGCGTTCTCGATGCGATCCGCCTGCTCCGCCTTGTTCAGCGAATAACGCAGCATCATGGCAGCCGACAGAATAGTCGCGAGCGGATTCGCCACGCCCTTGCCGGCGATGTCCGGCGCGGAACCGTGCGACGGCTCGTACAAGCCCTTGTTGTTCTTGTCGAGCGAGGCCGACGGCAGCATCCCGATCGAACCCGTGAGCATGGCGGCTTCGTCGGAGAGAATGTCGCCGAACATGTTGCCGGTCACGATCACGTCGAACGACTTGGGCGCCTTCACGAGCTGCATCGCGGCATTGTCGACATACATGTGCGACAACTCGACGTCCGCGTATTCCTTGGAGACGTCGATCATCACGTCTTTCCAGAACTGCGACGTTTCGAGCACATTCGCTTTATCCACCGACGTCAGCTTCTTGCCGCGCTTTTGCGCTGCCTGAAACGCGACGTGCGCGATGCGGCGCACTTCGGGCTCCGAATAACGCATGGTGTCGAAGCCTTCCTTCGCGCCCGCAAAAAGACCGTCCGGCGCTTCACGCACGCCGCGCGGCGCGCCGAAGTAAATGTCGCCGTTCAGTTCGCGCACGATCAGGATGTCGAGGCCCGAAACGATCTCTTCCTTCAGCGACGAAGCGCCGGTCAATTGCGGATAGCAGATGGCCGGGCGGAAGTTCGCGAACAGTTGCAGATGCTTGCGCAGGCCGAGAATGGCCTGCTCCGGGCGCAGCGCGCGTTCGAGCTTGTCGTATTTCCAGTCGCCGACGGCGCCGAACAGGATCGCGTCGGCTTCCTTCGCGAGCGCGAGTGTCGAATCGGGCAGCGGATGACCCTTCGCCTCGTAGCCCGCGCCGCCAACCGGCGCTTCTTCCAGTTCGAACTTTTCGCCGAGCACGTTGAGAACCTTGACGGCCTCCTTGACGATTTCGGGGCCGATGCCGTCGCCCGGCAACACTGCGATCTTCATGCGAATTCCTTGGTGATTTTCTTCGAGACTTCGAGTCTTATCCGACGATGCGGTGAGCAAGCCACGGCTGCTTCGCGATGCGTTCGGCTTCGAACTGGCGGATCTTGTCGGCGTGACGCAGCGTGAGGCCGATGTCGTCGAAACCGTTCAGCAAACAGTATTTGCGGAATGCCGCCACTTCGAACGGATACTCGGCGCCGCCGTCCGCCGTGCGCACGACCTGCTTGTCGAGGTCGATGGTCAACTGAAAGCCGTTGAACGCATACGTCTCGTTGAACAGGTGATCGACTTGTTGCTCGGTCAGCACGATCGGCAACAGGCCGTTCTTGAAGCAGTTGTTATAGAAAATGTCGGCGAAACTCGGCGCGATGATCGCGCGGAAGCCGTATTGCTGAAGCGCCCACGGCGCGTGTTCGCGCGAGCTGCCGCAGCCGAAGTTCTTGCGCGCGAGCAGCACCGACGCGCCTTGATAACGCGGCTGGTTCAGCACGAAGTCGGGATTCAGCGGACGCTTCGAATTGTCCTGACCCGGCTCGCCGTGGTCGAGGTAACGCCACTCGTCGAACGCGTTCGGACCGAAGCCCGTGCGCTTGATCGACTTGAGGAATTGCTTGGGAATAATCGCGTCCGTGTCGACGTTCTCGCGATCGAGCGGCGCCACGACGCCGGTGTGTACGATGAATTTATCCATGACGCTTGCGCCTGTTTCAGGACCGGCGATGCGCGTGGCGGCACGAAAGCCGCTCGCTGCGTCGCCGGCAAAAAATCAAAAACCGGTTATTTCTCAGCGTGATTGCTGATCGAATTGCCGAGGTGCGACATGTCCTGCCCAAATCCGTGCACCGTGTTGCAGCCGGCCAGGCCGAGCAGCAACCCAGCCAGAGTACCGAGCGCGAAGCGGCGCAGTAGAGTAGTGCGATTCATGTTCTTCATCATGCGATTTATCCCAGCTTGCGAATATCGACAAAATGCCCTTCGATAGCCGCGGCTGCGGCCATGGCGGGGCTCACGAGATGGGTACGGCCACCGGCGCCCTGACGACCTTCGAAATTACGATTCGACGTGGACGCGCAACGCTCGCCCGGATCGAGCCGGTCGGCGTTCATCGCGAGGCACATCGAGCAGCCCGGCTCGCGCCATTCGAAACCGGCGTCGGTGAACACCTTGTCGAGGCCTTCACGTTCGGCCTGCGCTTTCACCAGACCCGAGCCCGGCACGACCATCGCGAGGCGAATGTTCGGCGCGACGCGGCGGCCCAGTTTCTTCACGACGTAAGCCGCGGCGCGAATGTCTTCAATGCGCGCGTTGGTACACGACCCAATGAAGATTTTATCCGGCTTGATGGACTCGATCGGCGCATTCGGTTCGAGCGCCATGTATTTGAGCGCGCGCTCCATCGCCTCGCGCTTGCCCGGGTCCTTCTCGCGCTCGGGATCGGGCACGCGGCCGTCCACGGCGGTGACCATTTCCGGCGACGTGCCCCACGTGACTTGCGGCACGATATCGGCCGCGTTCAGTTCGACCACGCGGTCGAACTGCGCGCCTTCGTCGGACTTGAACTGCTTCCAGTAATCGACTGCGATGTCCCACTCCGCGCCTTCGGGCGAGAACGGACGGCCTTTCAGGTATTCGATCGTGGTGTCGTCCACAGCGACCATGCCGGCGCGCGCGCCGGCTTCGATCGCCATGTTGCAGACCGTCATGCGGCCTTCCATGGAGAGCGCGCGAATGGTCGAGCCGCCGAATTCGATGGCGTAGCCCGTGCCGCCCGCCGTGCCGATCTTGCCGATGATCGCGAGCACGATGTCTTTCGCCGTGCAGCCGCGCGGCAGCGGTCCTTCGACCTTGACCAGCATGTTCTTGCTTTTCTTCTGCAAGAGCGTTTGCGTGGCGAGCACGTGTTCCACTTCCGACGTGCCGATGCCGTGCGCGAGCGCGCCGAACGCGCCGTGCGTGGACGTGTGCGAGTCGCCGCATACGATCGTCATGCCCGGCAGCGTGGCGCCCTGCTCCGGCCCGATGATATGGACGATGCCCTGGCGCAGGTCGTTCATCTTGAACTGCGTGATGCCGTAGGCGTCGCAGTTCGAATCGAGCGTGTCGACCTGCAGCTTCGAAACCGGATCGGCGATGCCGTGGCTACGGTCGGTGGTCGGCACGTTGTGATCCGACACGGCCAGATTCGCGCTGATGCGCCACACCGGACGCTCGGCCAGCTTCAGGCCTTCGAACGCTTGTGGGCTGGTGACTTCGTGCAGCAGGTGACGGTCGATATAGAGAATCGTCGTGCCGTCTTCTTCCGTGTGGATCACGTGCGTGTTCCACAATTTGTCGTAGAGAGTCTGTGCCATGGTATGCGGGGGTAGTAATGACTGCGGGCTGACTGTGTCGGTCGATTATGCCACGCGAAGTCACGCCGTGGGCCGCGCAACCATGCAAAAAAGCGATAAAAAACAGGGAGTTGGGTGGTAGTGTCGATACCTGTATCGGCGGCACCCGGCAAGGTTTAATGCCGGCGCTGGTGCCGGGATCGAACGATGCAGCGCCGATCGCGCCACACATCACCCCAGCACAAGCAGCCTCTCCGCATACCCCGTCAGCACCGAAGCCAGGATCATCTCAAGCGCATTCGACGGCGGTGCGGTGCCGCGGTGGAACGGCCGGAACACCACATCGCCCCGCTTGACGGACATGCCGCTCAGCGCGCAAACACCTCTGACGCGCGCATAGCCGGCGCGCCAGGTCTGATCGAGATAGCTGCCGCGCGTGGCGTCGCTCCACGAAACGAGCACCGTCGTGTCGGTTTGCCATTCGATGCTTCGAATCGTAGGCAGGCGGCCGTTGAACACCGCATGCGCAGCCAACGGGCGGCTGCGTCGGTTGCGGCGCCCCGACGCCTCGCAAACCGCCGATGCAGTCTCATGCCAATGCGCGCTCAGCCGTCCGATAATTTGCGACCAGGGGTCGGGTCCACACATCTCCGGTTCTCCTGCGACTTGCAGCGGCGATCGCCTGCACAATGCATCGCCTCTGGCTTTAGAGTCTCATGGCTGCGGGCTGACGCTGCCGGCTTACCGCTTTGGCACGCTGTCCGGCCGCGCGAGTGCGACGACGCTCACGATCCCCTCGCGCGCCATCTTCGCGTACGGACAGAAACGTTCGGTGTCGCGCACGAGTGCTTCCGCAATGGCCGGCTCAACGCCCGGCAAATGAATGCGGACCTGCGCAATCAGCCTGAACAGGCCATCGACGGGGTCCCGCCCGAAATCGACCGTCACTTCCACCTTCGCGTCGACGATCGCTATCTCCGCCTTGGCGGCGAGCAGGTTCAACGCGCCGTGAAAGCATGCGGCATAGGCGGCGGCAAACAACTGCTCGGGATTCGTCCCGCCGCCCGGGCCGCCGAGCGCTGCGGGCAGGCGCAAGTCGAGGTGGAGTTGGCCGTCGTCCGACTGGACTACGCCGGATGCCCGGCCATGACTCGTCTCGCCGCCCGTGGCGGTCACGGTCGTCGAATACAGTGACTGAAAGTCTGGCCCGAAGTACTTATCGAGCAGCGTGAGGGGCGGCGGATGCAAAGGGCTCATCATGTATGTCCGACAGCCGTTGGCTCACGCCGGGGCTCGCAACCAGTCGAACCATGCGCGTGAGTTCGCGACTCTGTAGGTAGTGCGCCGGACCGGCGTGGATGCGCCGTCAGCGTATGAGTGCATCGTAGGTGCGCGGCCGCCCGTCGGGAAGGCTTGTGCGGCGACGCACCGTGTTGCCTCCAAAGCACCAATCAGAGCGCCGGCACCGCCATCATGGTGCTTAGGCATTGCAGGTCGAGCGCGCGCGTTTGTTCCGCCATGTAGTCGATGAACACGCGGATTCTGGCGGGCAAATGCTTGCGGCTGAGATAACAGACATAGTGACCGCGGTCGTCCGGCGCATATTGGGCGAGGCAGGAAACCAGGCGCTCTTTCCGCAACAGATCGCAGACCTGGTAGGCCGGCAATTGAGCGATGCCCTCGCCGTCGAGCACGGCCTGCACGATGAGGTCCATGTCGTTGAAGGTGTGCTGCGCTCGCGGCAACTGCTTTTGTATGAGTCCATCGACCTTGAACTCCCAATCGCTTACGCGCCCCGACGCACTGCGGAAGTTGATGCACCGATGCTGGGCGAGATCGTCGACATGACGCGGCACACCATGTTTTTTCGCGTACTGGGGCGACGCGCAGACGATCATCTGCATCGGTATCAGTTGCTTTGCCACGACTTCGCTGTCCTCCATGCGCCCGTCGCGAAAGCCGACATCGACGCGATCCGCGATGAAGTCGGCAGGACGATCGTTCAGCAACAGTTCGAGCGCTATGTCTGGATACCGCGAGCGAAAACCGCGCAGCAGCGGCGCGACGATCTTGCGGCCGAATCCGGGTGTCGAGCAGATACGCAGATGGCCGCGCGGCGGTCCGTTACGCAATTCGCGCATGTCCTCGAGCGCCTGCACGATGCGTTCGACGCCCGGATGACAGTTCTGATAAAACAGTTCGCCTTCGCGGGTCAGCGACGTGCTGCGCGTGGTGCGCAGAAAAAGCCGCGCATCGAGCTGCGCTTCGAGCTTTTGCACGTTTCGGCTGACGGCGGAGCGGCCAATGCCGAGGCGGTCACCCGCCTTGGCAAAGCTGCCTTCATTGGCCACGGCGAGAAACGAAACGACACCGGCGTAACTCGTGGCAAAGCTGCTCGCGAGCGAATTGTCGGTCAAGGGGCGGGCGGAATGATCGTCGGACATGGGCGGGCACGATTTAAAGGTTTCGTACTCGACAAGACGTTTTAACCCGGCCGTCTGTGACAAACCCGGCTCACGAATCCGCTGGGATAGACAATCTGCCAGTCCGCCCGCAATTTCAGCCGCGCGATGGCGGGCGCGCCCTTCCCGTTCAGCAATGTTGCCGCATCGATTTCGCTGCTATTGCAATTAATCGTATAAACGTTGTCCAGACCTGGCGGGGTCGCGAATCATCGGCCGTCGAATCTGGCCGCGATGCGCGCCAGCTTGTCGGGATTTCGCTGCACCTGAATGCGCACAATGCGCTCGCCATCCGTCTCGTACGTCTGCGCCGATTCGAGTGCGCCGTCGAAAAAACGCAACAGTGCCGCCTGGCTGTTGAGGACGATGAGTTCGACGCGCAGTCCGCTTTTGTAGCGAAGCGCAGCCGCATAAAAAAGCTGCGCGATGCGCCGCCCGCCCACCATCGGTTTTGGAAAGCTCTGCACCCGGCCGCCGCCATCGCCCATGAGCACGGCATCTTCGGCAAGCATTGAATTGATCGCCGCAAAATCGCCGCGCTGCAAAGCGTGCGCAAAAGTCTGCAACAACCGATGATGCGTCTCCCGCGACACGACGTAGCGCGGACGATCGTCGCGCAACTGCGCCTTCGCGCGGCTCACCAGTTGCCGGCACGCCGCTTCGCTCTTGCCGATGGCTTTTGCTATTTCATCGTAGTCGGCATCGAATACTTCGCGCAGCAGGAAGGCCGCGCGCGCCTCAGGACTCAGCCGTTCGAGCAGCATCAGAAAGGCGACGGACACATCGTCAGCGCGCTCCTTCGCCTGCTCCGGCGTTGCGGGATAGTCGGTAACGTGCGGCTCAGGAAGCCAGATGCCGGTGTAATGCTCGCGCTGGATTTTCGCGGCGCGCAAACGGTCGATGGAGATCCGCGTCGTCACGGCGACAAGCCACGCTTCCGCGTTCTCGATGGTCTCCCGTGTGGTCGAATGCCAGCGCAACCAAACGTCCTGCACCACGTCTTCCGCTTCTGCGACCGAACTCAGCATCCGATATGCAATGCCCTGCAAACGCGGGCGTAGCTTGTCAAAAACGCTGGTGTCGTCCATGGAGCGGTCCTTGTGCACAGTACATGGGATCTATTGCGTTTCCGTGGCAGAAACGCATGACCAAACCGCGCACATACGCCCGCGCGATCATTCGCGCCGATCAGTATACCGTCATGAAATCCGGCACCTCCGCCAATCTTTACTGCGCACGGCGCTCGCTGCCGGCTGCTGGTACAGGGGCAACGTTGAAACCCGCGTCGCGCCATGCGTCGATGCCTCCGGTCAGCGGCAACGCAAGTCTGATTCCGGCGCGCCGCAAACGGCCGGCCATCCATGCGGCGGACACTTCTCCCGGGCACGAGCAGTAAATGACGAACGTCCGGTTCGCGTCGTACGCCCGTACTATCTCGCTGCATTTGCGTTCGTCGGCGAATACGGCGCCCGGAATGACGAACGGATCGAGCGTCCGCCTTTCCGGGGAACGAATGTCGAAGATAACCGGCCGCGGTTCGTCGGTTAGCAAACCGTGCAACTCCACCGCATCGATCCGCGACGTTTCGAGCGCTTTGGACAGCATGAGATGCCGGCAATAGCGATAGCAGCAATACAGCGCGAGTGCACTTGCGACGATACCCAGCGCCCGCCAGCCGAGATGCGAAATCACCGCGAATAACAGGTCGATCTGCGCGGCGAAAGCTCCGCCAATAGCGAGCGCGATGGAAGCCCACAAGGCCACTCCAGCGCAATCGCAGGCGATGAAGTACCGCAACCTCACCGCCATTGCCCCGCACAACGGCACTGCAACGAGCGACAGGCCGGGGACGAAACGGGCGACGATCAGAACTCGCACGCCCCAGCGCCCGAAGAACCGCTCGGTTTTTCTCACACAACTATCACGCGACGACGATAAGAGACAAACCGTTCGAAGCGTGCGTTCGCCGAATCGTCTTCCGCCTTCATACCAGACGAGATCGCCAAGCACTCCGCCCAACGCGGCAGCCCCTAACGTCGACGCGAAATGCGACACTGCCGATTGCTGGGCACCGGTTGCAATCGTGATGCTGGCGCCGACCGTAATCAACGTTGGCATAGCGGGCACAGGCAGACCGAGTGACGCGCCAAGCACACTCAGGAATACGACGAGCGCGCCGTACTGCGCGATGAGTTCATGGGAAAACACGTTGCCTCCTGACCCGGGAACGGCCGGGTGCTATTGGACGTGCCAGGGAACAGCGGAATTGACCGCGATACCGGCGGTGCAACAACGGATGACCTCGCCGGTCGACCACAATGCGCTGCTGCTCCAGTACCTGAACAGCTCTGAGATTTGCGTCTCGTTGAAGTACTTCCGCATGCGCGACCAGATTTCATCGGACGCCGATTGTTCGCTGACACCCGAAAGATGTTCAGTCCAGGCCAACGCGGCCTTCTCCGCATGACAGAAAACATCGGCGCGCCGCCAGCTTCCGATATGCTCGATCTTCGATGTGGCGACGGCAGCTTGCAGCGCGAGGCGCAGGCCGTGCTGAACGCACAGCAAACAACCGTTGATTTGCGATGCGCGCAACTCGAGAAGCGCGATCAGGCCCGCATCGAGCGAGCCGCAGTGGATTGGCCGCGTCACGATTTCGCACCCGGCCTGTATCGATGCACGTCGTGACTGATAAAGCCGACTTCACGGCTGGGAATATCGAACCACTCGGGATGACAGAAGGAATTGCGAATGTCGTCTAATCCACTTGCCCAGTGCTCATTCAATGTGTCCTTGCTGAACTCGTAGTCCTTATAGTGGCCTTCGAACGACTTGTTCTTGTAGATCAGATGCACGACATTCACCGCGCTGCCATCCGCCGTCTTCTGCGCTTCCTGAATGACCGCATGATCACGGCGCGCGGACTCGGGGATATGTTCGAGCAGTGCCTTGATGAGCTGAGCGTGCTTCTGGTTCTGCGCCATGAAGGCGGTGACGGCCCGCGTACGGCTTGAATACTGAATGTCCTTGACACGCTCGTTGACGTCGAGAAAATCACCTGGCAACTTGCCGCGCGAACTCCACAAATCGACCTGCAGAACGAGCGTGTCTCTGTGCTGACTCTCCCTGATAATTTCCGTCAGCGGCGTATTGGAGACGAGCCCTCCGTCCCAGTAAAACTCTCCATCGATCTCGACGGCGGGAAACCCTGGCGGCAGCGAGCCGGACGCGATGAAGTGCTCCGGCTTCAGTCGCATCGTCGAGTTGTCGAAGTACACGAGATTGCCATTCCGTACGTTGACAGCGCCCACCGAAACACGGATGCCTCCATCGTTGATCCGGTCGAAGTCGGCGTACTTCATCAGCGTTTCACGCAACGCAGTGGTGTCGTAATAGCTGACTTCGTCGGGACGCCTCTTCACGAGATCGGCCGCAAGCGTGCGCATACGCGGCGAGAAAAATCCCTGCTGCCCCTCGACCAGCGTGCGCGTTGCCGCCCACGCGCTCGACCACTTGCGCGCCATGTCTTCACAGCCCGGATAGACGGGCAGCAGGGAACGGACATGCGAGAAAACATCCGCGGGTTGACTTATCGTGTTCCAGAATCCGCGTAGCGCCTCGACCCGGTCTTCCGGCGCGTTCCCCGCAATCACTGCGGTGTTCAACGCGCCGATCGATATGCCGGAGATCCGGGTCGGCTCAATACCCACTTCGGCAATCCCTTCGTATACGCCGGCCTGATACGAACCCAGGGCTCCGCCACCCTGGAGCACAAGTCCGATTTCATCGTACCGGGGCAGCCTGAAAGGAGACGGCTGCTGCAACTCTTTGCGCTGACTCGATCTCACGGTTATCCCCTTACTGCATGAACCAGCCGTGGCTCACCACGACGGACTGGCCGGTCAGCGCATTCGATTCGAAGCCGGCGAGAAACGCGACCGTATTGGCGACATCGGCCAGCGACGTGAACTCGCCATCTACCGTGTCCTTCAGCATCACGTTTTTCACGACCTCCGCCTCTGAAATTCCGAGCACTTTCGCCTGCTCAGGAATCTGCTTGTCCACCAGCGGCGTTCTGACGAAACCAGGGCACACGACGTTCGCGCGCACACCGTGCGGCCCGCCTTCCTTCGCGACAACACGTGCAAGCCCAAGCAGCCCATGCTTGGCCGTCACATAAGCCGACTTAAGTTGCGATGCCTCGTGCGAATGCACCGAACCCATGTAGATAACCGCGCCGCCTTTGCCCGATGCATACATATGCCTCACCGCTGCCTTAGTAGTGAGGAACGCACCGTCGAGATGGATAGCCATCATCTTTTTCCAGTCGGAAAATGCGTAGTCCTCGATCCGGTTGACGATCTGAATACCGGCGTTCGACACCAATACGTCGATGCCGCCGAATCGGCTTACCGTATCGGCAATGCCCGCATTGACCGCCTCTTCGTTCGTCACATCCATGGAGAGAGCAACCGCGCGGCCACCGCTGCGGACGATGTCTTCGGCCACTTTCGTTGCGCTCGGGAGATTCAGATCCGCTACGACGACCGTCGCTCCGTCCGCGGCCAGCTTGCGTGCGCATTGCTCGCCAATTCCGCTCGCCGCGCCCGTGACGAGCGCCACTTTGTCTTTCAATGCCATATATCCTCCGGGAGAGTTATTGGTTCACTACGAGTTTCATCGGATCGACGGAGGCAAGGTAGTCGTGCGCCACCTCGCCCACATCGAGTGTGAGATTGGCGACGACGTGACGCGCGCCGATTACCTTGCGAACGGGCAGGTCCGCGACCGAAGCCAGCGCGTGCGGATGAAGTTCGAGCGCAGCCGGCCCTTCCCAGGCGCCGGTCACCTGAACGTCGCGCAAAAAGAAGCGGACGAGTTCGCATATTCGAACCGAACCGTCGACGTGCGGTATTACCTTGAGCAGATAGTTGGGTGTGTCGGCGAGCTTGTGTTGCTCGGCAGCGGCGTCGAGCGGACGATACTTATAGCCCATCGTGCCGGTGGCAATTCGCTGCGTGCCGTAGTCGAGCGTTCCGAGCAAGGTGTCTTTTCCATCAATCGAAAGCCGCGGCGAAGCGAGCTTCTTGGGAAAGCCCCAGATTTCCCGGCCGCCGGCGATCGGACCTTCGTCGTCCAGATACATCGAGTGCGTGTAGTTCGCCTTTCTGCCCTGCTCGTCCAGAACCGAGATGACCTGACCGCTCTCCGTATAGTCGCCAAACCCCGACGAATCCGGCATACGAATGAACTCGTAATGAACGATCGCGTTATCGACCTTCAAAGGTTCGGGAACGACGGCTCTTAGCGCCTCGATATCCGTCTCGTAGGAAATAATGAAGTACTCCCGGTCGACGAACCGGAACGGCGGACGCGGGTATGCCGGATTGTGCAGCGGCATCGAAAAAGCATGTTTGCGGATATCGTCTTTTGTCACGGCTCACTCCTTGGTTGCTTTGAATCACGCTTTCCGCAAACTAGCTTCGCAGGAAAGACAAGAGGTCCTGATTGAGCTGGTCCTTGTGGGTATCGGTCAATCCATGCGGCGCACCGGGATAAATCTTCAGGATCGCGTGAGGCACGAGTTTCTTGCTCGAACGGGCTCCAACATCCACGGGAACGACCTGGTCGTCGTCGCCGTGAATGATCAGCGTCGGTCGGTCGAACTTCAGCAGATCCGCCGTGAAATCGGTTTCGGAATAGGCTTTGACCGATTCGTAGACGTTCTTGAAACCACCGCTCATTCCCTGACGCCACCATGCGTCGATCAGACCTTGCGACACCTTGGCGCCCGGCCGGTTAAAGCCGTAGAACGGACCGGCGGGAATGTCCTTGAACAATTGCGAGCGGTTGGCGATCATCGCGGCGCGAACGCTATCGAACGATTCAATAGGTACACCTGTCGGATTGCCGGGCGTTTTAACCATCAGCGGCGGCACGGCTGAAATCAATCCGATCTTCGATACGCGTGACGTACCGTGCCGGCCCACATAACGCGCGACCTCGCCCCCGCCGGTCGAGAACCCGATAACGGCTATCTCGCGCAGGCCGAGGGTGTCGATGACTGTCGCGAGATCGTCCGCGTAGTGGTCCATGTCGTTGCCGTCCCACGGTTGGCTCGAGCGGCCGTGACCGCGGCGATCATGTGTGATGACTCGAAACCCGTGCGACGCCAGAAAGAAGGCCTGGTTTTCCCAGCTATCCGAGTTGAGCGGCCAACCGTGACTCAGCGTGACGACGGGAGCGTCTTTCGCGCCCCAATCCTTGAAGTACAGGCTCACTCCGTCCCGGGTGCGGATAACGTCACCGGTATGGTTTGCGGACGACATGTGCGCGACCGCCGCGCCGGGTCCTGACTGCTTGCCGGCGGCCGATGCCACCGTTGTCGTCAACGTTGCGGCAACTCCGCCAATCAGCAGGTTGCGGCGTTTTGCGTCGGGGGAAACGTGTCCCAAGTCTTTAGTCATGGCTCAAGTCCAGGAATTATTCGACCGGGAGATAAGGGAATTGGCTTGCTTACCGGTCGAGTATTCAGAGTAACGACGACGCGTTTATCGGCCCAGTTAAGCGCTGCAAAACTCCGTTTATCTTTCTACGTACACCCAACTAAAAATAGCCGTTTCCTTTAACGACGCTTAACAATCAGAACTTCAACGCATGCAGCCGATGAATCTTATCCAGAAGCCAATGGAAGCTGGCGTGCTCATCGTCTGCATGAGCGGCGTTCTTCATCGCCATCTTGTGCAACATGTCTTGCCGTTGGGAAAGCAGCCGGCACATCCGATGAGTCACTTCCTGGCTATCCCTCAATAGAGGCGTCACAGCGTCTTTACTCAATCTGTAAATGACACTCCGGGTGAGCGTCACGATCTTCACCTGAACCGGCAAACCCGCGAGTAGTCCGGTCTCGCCCATCGTATCGCCAGGTCCGAGACGCACCACTTCGACGGCCCCGGTAGATTGCTCCGTTGAAACACTCAGCACGCCCGAGTCGACGATTGCGAGACTGTCGGGCACCACTTCCGGCGTGAAGATCACCTGCCCCGCGTCGTATTCATGCCGCACCATGCAACTGGAAAGCATCTTCAACTCGTCGTCGCCGATGGCGGCGAACAGTTCGATGCGTCTAAGCAGGCGCTCCTCGGCGTTTGCCACAATGGCCGTGACAGATGGCACGCCTGGTGGCCGCAAAGCGACTCCCGCGGCGGTGAGGTGTCGATAGCAGAGGTCGTACAGTTCGTTCGTCAATGGCGTCTTTTTCGCCGTGTCATCCACGAAAGCCGTTGCTTCGTACTGAATGGAATGTATCGTCGATTTTCTCGCCTGCACGAAGGGAGCCGGTGTCGGCAGAATGGAACGCGCCGCAGCCAGTGCGCATTCAAGCGCTGCAATCACCGTTGCAGGCCGCTCGTCGGGCGAAATTTCCAGAGACACCGTCACGCCATGCAAAGCGTGCGGCCGGTTCGTATTGGTGATATTTGCCTTTGCCGCCGCGGCATTGGGAACGATGGTTACATTGCCGTGCGAATTGAGAAGATGCGTTGCTCTCCAGTTCATCTCGATCACCTTGCCTTCGGCGCCGTCAATCGAGATCCAGTCACCCACGCGGTACGGTTCCGTGGAATTCAGTACGATGCCCGCAAAGACATCGTGCAAAGTACTTTGAATAGCCAAACCGAGAATAACGGCCAATGTTCCCGACGTCGCAATCAGGCCGCGAACGGGTATTTCCAGAACGAATCCCGTCGCGGCTACTGCCGCGGCAAGAAACACCACGGCGCCGAATACGTCCTGAAACAGTCTCTGCTTGCGCCAGGTCTGCGGCAGCAGAAGTGCGTCGAGAGCAAGCGTGAACAGGCGGGCACCTGTCAGCCACCAGAATATCTTCAGGGCCTGCGCCGCTTCGTGAAGCAGCGACGCTTCAAGATGCGTAGCCTGTCGGAAGGGGCTGAGGCCCGCGGTGAAAATGCTCGCCGTGAACACGGCAAAGATCGCGAGCCGAAGCAATAGACGCGAAACGTCTTGCTTCGGCACTTTGAAACGCCACAGTGCCACGTCGATCAGAACGACGGCATAACCGAACACCAGCGAATCGCTCACGGACGCTCCGACGGGAAAAACGCGCCTGACGAGTACTCATGCCGCCCCCGCCCGGAGCCATAGTGAACGACTAACCGCGATGCCCGAACGCACTAACGTACTAACGCATTAGCCAAATGACGCGAGCGGGTCGCCTGCCGCGAGTGCATCGGCGCGATTCGGCGCCGGTGGATAGATCCACTGCGTATTGATCATCTGCTTGCGTGCTTTTCCTTCTGCATGCGTCAGCTTGATCTGGCGGTCCCAGCCTTCTGAATAGACCGCGCCCCACTCGCCGAGATCGAGACAAGTCGCATAAAACGGCTGGGTATACGCAAGCGTCGATTCGCCGATCAGATCGGCCGCGACATTGTGGCCGCCGAATTTGCCCATCACCATTGCGTGCTGACAGGACATCAACGCGTAGTGCCCTTGATCGTCGCTACGCACTCGCGCCACATCGCCTGCGACGAACACGCCGGGCGCTTCTTCCACGCGCAGATCGGGTGCGACTTCGACACGGCCAAGCGGGTCGAGTCGCGACGAAACCTGCGCTGCAAGCGTGCTCGCTCGCATGCCGCCCGCCCATACCACCGTGTGCGCTTCGATATGTGTACCCGAGGCGGTTCGGACGCCACTCGCGTCGACCGATACGACACTCGAGCCCAATACCGCTTCGATGCCCAGCGAAGCGAATGCCTCGGCGACGAAAGGCCGCGGGTTAGGTCCAAGATCGGGACCGATGTCGGCCTGCGAACCTACGACGATCACTTTGATCGCCGCATCCGGGCCGAATAGCGCGCGCATTCGTTTAGGCAATTCGGTTGCGATCTCGATGCCGGTAAAGCCGCATCCCACCACGGCAACGGTATTTCGAGCGCTTGAATCGGGCAGCTTCGCGAGTTCCTTCAGATGGTCTTCAAGTGCCGATGCGTCCTCCATGCAATCGACCGAGAATGCATACTCGGCGAGCCCTGGAATCGACGGCCGGCTCAGCTTGCTGCCGCTCGTAAGCAGCAACCGGTCGTAACCGAGCGTGCGGGTTGCGCCGCTCGCGGCTATCACACGCACGGTCTTATCGCCGACAGCGATTTCATCGACACTGCCCTCGACGTAGTTCACACCGACGGCGTCAAGCAGAGGCAAAAGCGGCGCGGACATCAGATGCGGCTCGCTTTCGTACATCCGTGGCCGGATCTCCAACTCGGGTTTCGGCGAGATAAGCGTAATGTCGATGTCGCCAGCCGTTGCGCCGGCACGGTCGCGCACGCGAGCCGCGCCAAGCGCGCCCCACACTCCGGCGAAGCCGGCACCCACAATCAAGATCTTCTGCGACATGATTCTTGCCCTAAGTTTTTAAATTGCCAAGTTGACGATGTGCACCGGAACTCACGACAAACCGAGCTCTGCTGCGCTGCGCGACGATCGCTAATGATCGCGGCGGCCGACTCATCTGCCGCCCGCCGTCACGACAAATCGTAGACTTGGTGTTCGAATGGCAGTAGGCACGCAAAGGAGATCACCGTGTTGTCTCGGGGACAACAATCGACGGCTTCAATGTCGTCAATTCATTCTGGCGAGCTCGGCTTCGAGCGTCGCATGGGGATGTTCGCCATCCTCCTTGGCAAGATTCACGATGGTGCGAATGCTCCACGGCGCTTCTGATCTGGACGCGTGTTGTTCAGCCGCAGTCGCGTGTTCCTGCATTGCCTGCTTTACGCCATTGGGAAAGGCAACCCTCGTGTCTCCCACCGCCGTCTGCAATACATGCAATACGGCTTGGCCAAACTTCACGCATTCTTCGCGCGTCGGCATTTTTCCTTTCTGCATGACCGAGTCTTTCCAGTCGTTCTGTTGGTGGCTGAGTAGAACGGGACGCCGCGCGCAGAAGTTCCGGTAGTTCAGCAAGTAGGCTTCCTGGCGATTTTGTGGGCTAATGCCCAGCAGCTTCCACGCGGCATCGAAACGCTCTTTCTTTATTCCGTTCTCGTACGCCATCGCGCGCAGAAAGAATTCGTGAAAGGCTTCGAGACTCGCGGTGCAGGACGATACCGATTGTCGATAGTGTCCATCGCGTATCGCGTAAGCGGCGAGTTCAAAAAGAATCTCGAACTTCTGCTGCCGCAATGCCACGATCTGCTGATGACCGCGCGAGCACTCGGATCTATACCTTCCGTCGCCGTCGGGTCGAAGATCCAGCAAAACAGAAGAAAGAACGGAATTCCCTGCGGAGCTTCCGTCCGGGTTGCATTCGAGGCAAATAATGGGAACCGATATCTTTGTCATGGCATGTCTCACAGTTGGATGTTGTTTCTCGCTTCTCGCCGCATCAACTCTTCTCTTCTCGCCCCACCAGCAGATCACGCGCGGAGGCGCAAACCTCGTTCGAGACCAGGTCTCGCTGGCACTCTATGCCCAATCAACCGCTTCTGCAGATGAGGTACGGTGAATGGGCTAGTACGCCAATCGCTCGATGGTCCGATGTTGTCCTGGCGGCAACACTGTGATATCCCGCTGGCGTCTTCCATGTTCTCACCGGCGCAACTAGGATTGCTTGTGACGCAATGTTTCGTCGCGGAGAGACCGTGGTATGGGTCTATTCCAATGCACCTGAATCGCGCAATCCGGAGTCTGCTGAGAAGATGAATGCCAAGGAAGATTTTTTGCGTTCCGGCGTGGTGACAAATAGCGACCGGCAGGACTACGGCGAGGCCATATCATTTGGGCCGTTCACGCTGTTTCCGGCCGAGAGGCGTCTCGAACGGTCAGGTTCATTCGTGCAAATAGGCAGCCGCGCGCTGGATATTCTTATTGCGCTTATTCAGAACGCCGGACAGGTCGTGGAGCGGCGCATGTTGATGTCGCATGCGTGGCGGAATATCGTCGTGGACGAAAGCAACCTGCGCGTGAACATTGCTGGATTACGCAAAGCACTGGGCGACGGCGAGGACGGTGCGCGCTACATTAAAAACGTTCAGGGCATCGGCTACTGCTTTGTTGGTCAGCTTACGCGTGAACGCATCGTTGTCGAATCCAGTTCGTTGTTTGCTGAACCGTCTTCCCGAGTACATTCCGGCGACTTCACACCAGGAGCCGCCTGCCCGCAAGGTCGCGACGAGGTCTTGCGAACGCTTGCGTCCGACTTGGGCAGACATCGGCTCATATCTATTGTGGGACCGGGAGGCATCGGCAAAACGACAGTCGCCATTGCTCTCGCGAAGAGACTGTCCGGAGTGTTTCCTTCGGAGATCCACGTCGCCGATTTGAGCGAAGTTACTCATGGCGATACGGTAGCGCTCACGCTCGCTCGTCTGCTTGGGTTAGGCGATCTTCACCACATACCCGTCGCATGCATCGCCAATTATCTTTGCACCCGGCGCGCGCTGATCATTCTGGACAACTGCGAGCATGTCATCGACGAGGTGACGTCGCTCACAACGCAAATCCTCGCGGTCTCATCCGCGACCTATTTCGTGCTGACAAGTCGCGAGGCGCTACGAGTGAAATACGAACACGTCTGCCGCCTGCCTGCGCTCGAAGTCCCGCCGGGACCCGAGGTGATTTCGATCGAACATGCGCATACTTATCCCGCCGTGCAGGTATTCATTCAACGCGCTCTGGAAGCGGGCGCGAGATTCCCGCAGACCAGCAAGAGCTATGCAGCCATTTCGGAGATGTGCCGCGAACTGGAAGGCGTCGCGCTTGCAATCGAACTTGCTGCGGCGCGCGTCGCGACGTTTGGCCTGGCCGGCACCATGACGCTGCTCGGAACCCGCTCACGTCTTCAATGGCAGGGATGCCGCAATGCGCCTGCGAGGCATCGGAGTCTCGCCGCATCGATTGGATGGAGTTACGCGCTGCTGTCGGACGAGGAGAGGTCCGCTTTCCGTCGGTTGTCGTCGTTTGAACAGCCGGCAACGCTCGATGCGGTCCTCGCGGCGGTGGCGAACGGAACGAATGGAACGGGCGATCTTTCGAATGCGATAGACGTAGTTGAAGGTCTGGTTGCAAAGCACATGCTGCACATCCAGCCCGGACCGGACGACTTGCCTCGCTATCGGCTCGCGGCTTCGGAAAGAATCTATGCACGAGAACAACTCAATCAGCCTGCGCTCGATAAGCGGAGCATCGTGCAATTGAACGGCGTGCAGAGGATTTGTATTTGAAATACTGCAACCGTTCACCGGCAGCCGAGCTGCCAGGAACGGTTGCCGATATCCTGGTTCTTGCACCCGTCAATCGTTAATCGTTAGTCGACGCGCGATGATATCTCGCGACATACTTCGCCTGAGCAATGACTTTCCCATGCATCTGATAGGCGACGACTGCGGGACTCGCCGCCGGGGCGACATCGATTTGCGCCACGTCGAGAGCAGACGCCGTCACGACATATCGATGCGATTCCCCTTTAGGCGGACACGGTCCGCCGTATCTGGATTCGCCGAAGTCCGTCAACGTCTCAATGGCGCCTGCCGGCAAGAGCTTCGGATTGCCGGAAGCGCCTTTTTCGAGCGACGACTCGGCAGGTGGAATATTGGCGATCTCCCAATGCGTCCAGCCGAGCCCGCCAGTCGGCGCATCAGGGTCGAAGATGGTCACGACAATGCTCTTTGTGCCGCGCGGAACGTGAGCCCATGAAATGCGCGGCGAAACGTTGTTGCCGTGACAGCCAAAGCCTCCGTACACCTGCTCGTTCGAAAAGTGCCCGTCACGCAGGTCATCGACCCTGATCGTGAACGGCTCGGCGCCGGCTATCGCGGGGATGACCGCCAGCGCCATCGACGTGCATAAAATTGCGGGCAACAAACTCTTCACTCTCATGATGCGCTCCGTTGAAGGATGAAAGATGCGTGCAACCGGTATCAACGGCACCGCATTGATCTGCCGCGGTCACACCAGGGCAAGTGACCGTTTGCAAAAAACCGCCGTGAGCCTTGTGCGCTCGTGGCGGTTTTCTGACAAACGTCAGTGCAATCTATACGGCGATGGTTGATCGTCGGGCACCGATCAGTAGTCCCACACCACCGGCACAAAATGGAAGCCGTTGTCCGTCTTCGCAACGTGACCGATGGATGGGAACGCGACGTGCGCTGCGGCCAGCAGAGCGCCGGTTTCAGCGGCTTCATTGAGTAGCGCGATACGCACGTCCGCAGCCAGTTCAGGATCGTGCTCGAAGCCGTTTTGCCAGTCGGGATGGTCGAAGTTGACCTCGAAAATCGCGTCGCCCACGAACGTCAGTTTTTCGCCGTTCGATGCGACGTCCACGACGCAATGCCCCGGCGTGTGTCCACCCGTCACGCGCGCCGACACGCCCTTGGCAACTTCCACGGTCTGATCGAACTGCACGATGTTTTCGCGGTAGAGTTCCGCGAACGTCGCAGCAGCCTTGCGTAGCGCCGGAGGAACAGTTTCCGGCATCACCGTCCTGCTGAAGTCCGGATTTTTCCAGAACTCTACTTCCTTCGCCGACACGTGAATGCGCACGTCCGGGCGCAGCTTGGCCCTGACGCCGGCAACGTTCAGGCCGCCGACGTGGTCCATGTGCATGTGCGTGATCACGATGTCGGTAATCGCAGCGAGGTCGATGCCCGCCGACTCCAGGCGCATCACCGAGCGGCCGGCGCGCGTGAAGTATTCGAAACCGTCGCCCACGCCCGAGTCGATCAGGATCAGGCGGTCGCCGCTGCGCACGAGCGCAATATTCAGCGCCCAGTCGAACATGTCGCGCTGCAGGAAGCGACCATCGAACCATTCGTTGCGGTCAGCTTCGCTCACGTTAGTCGACATGGTGGAGGTGGGCAGCGGCAGAACGCCATCGCTGATCAGCACGACGTCAACGTCGCCCACGCGCACGCCGTAGCGGGAAGACACGAGTTCGCCTGACCCTTCTTTGCCGACGTTGGCGATAACCGGCCGCACATTGCGAGTTGTTTCGCTCATGTTCAATAGTCCAATTGATTAAGTGGGGTGAGCCGCACTGCACCGCGCGACGCGGCTTACGAGCACGACTACGAGTGTCACGCGCTCCGTATTGCCTGCATTTCGAAGGAGCGTGTGACAGATAGTAGTCAGCGAGGACGAGCGCCAGTAGCATCGCGAATGCGTACACCATGTTGCCTGGAGGGCAACAATTTCAGGCGGGCGGAGAGTGAAATTTGGTGCGGGTGGCGCAGCAGATTTGCCGGATACGTGGTAATTTACGCACCGTTCTTCAAGAACACGTTCTCGGGGCGGGGTGCGATTCCCCACCGGCGGTAATCGTCTTTTGCAGACGTAGCCCGCGAGCGCTCTGTTTCGATATTGCTGCGATAACAGAGGTCAGCAGACCCGGTTGGATTCCGGGGCCGACGGTATAGTCCGGATGAAAGAGAACAGAACAGCCAGAATGCCCGCACTGGCGGGAGACGGCTGTTCTTCGCCCTGTTCACACAAAACAGGCTGAACTCCATGAACACATCTCACTCGATCGAAGCACAAGCAGCATTCGTTTCCGGCGGCAACCGCGGTCGCATCGCTTTTGTCCAGGCGTGCTGGCACCGCGACATCGTCAACCAATGCAAAACCTCTTTCCTTAAGGTCATCGAGGACTTTGGTTATGCGAGCGGCGACATCGATCTTTATGAAGTACCCGGAGCGTTCGAGATCCCGCTGCACGCAAAACGGCTGGCACAGAGCGGTCGATACGCTGGCATCGTTGCGGCCGGACTCGTTGTCGACGGGGGCATCTATCGCCATGAATTCGTCGCTCAAGCAGTCATTTCAGGCTTGATGCAGGTTCAACTCGAAACAGGTGTTCCTGTGTTCTCTGCCGTGCTGACGCCGCACCACTTTCACCACGGGGAAGAGCATGTGAAGTTCTTCACTGAGCACTTCGTCGTGAAGGGCGCAGAAGTGGCGCGCGCTTGCGGCGAGACAGTGAATAAGCTTTCGCTATTGCAGACCGCCTGACGCTCACGGACCGATTCCGATAGAAAGTCGCGAGGCAACGTGTCTCGCGACCTGCGAACGCGGCCTCAGGACATGAACATTCCGCCATCGACGTTCACGGTCTGCCCCGTGATGTACGACGCGTCATCGGACGCCAGGAACGCGACCAGACCTGCTACATCCTTGTCGCTACCTGCACGCTTCATGGGAATGTTCTCGACCCACTCGGCCATGAGTTCGCCAGGCTTGTAATTGCCCAGCAGCTTGCCCCACGCTTCGTCGTTATACGACCACATGTCAGTCGCGATGATGCCGGGGCAGAACGCGTTCACTGTGATGCCCGTTGGCGCCAGTTCTTTCGCGAGGCTCTGCGTGATGCCCAGAACGCCAAACTTGCTGGCTGCATAGTGCGGGGTATAGACGAAACCTTGTCTGGCCTGTCCCGACGCCGTATTGATCAGACGGCCCGCTTTCCCGGCACGCAGCATCCGTCTCGCCGCTTCCTGGCAACACAGAAAAACGCCTTTGGTGTTCACCGCAAGTACGTTGTCCCATTCCTTCTCGGTCAGATCTTCCAGCTTCGCGATCGTAATGACGCCCGCGTTCTGGACTGAAACATCAACCTCACCTAGCGTGGCCGCCACTTCCTCGTAGAGCGCGACAACCTGTTCCTTGCTCGTGACATCGGTTTGCACGGCGATGGCCTCGAAGCCGGAATCGCGTAGCTGCGCGGCAGCGTCGTGCACGGCTTTTTCATTCGCCGACACGCACACTTTCGCGCCCTCCTGCGCAAAGCGCCTGGCAATGCCCAATCCGATACCCCGGCTGCCGCCAGTGACAACCACCACCTTGTTTTCGAAACGCTGCTGGAATGCCATATGCCGATCTCCACTAATCGACGGAGCTCAAAGCCGTCGTATCCATTGCAACCATTGCTCGTGATTTCTTGCAGCCGCTTCGACGCCTGGCCCTGGTTCGACGCGTCGTGCCACCACGCGAGTCTCGCGATAGGCATCGAGCGAGTTGATTAATCCGAGCTTCAACGCGGCAAGCACTGCTGCGCCCGCAGCCGATATCTCGCTCAGCGTCAGCGTGCTGACTGGCCGGTTCAATGTGTCCGCCAGGTATTGAAGAAGGAATGGCCGCTGAACCAGTCCTCCGTCGAGAAAGAGTTCGCGCAACGGGACGTCGGCAGCGCGCTCCATGACTGCGATCACGTCCCTGATCTGATAGACGATCGATTCATAAGCTGCGCGCACGACGTTTTGCCAGGACGTCGAGAAATTCAGCCCGACGATTTGCGCGCCGCCTGGATATTTCCAGTGCGGGCAACCGATTCCCGAAAAAGCCGGAATAAGAAACACGCCGCCGTTATCGTATTCCGTGAACGCCTCTTCTGCTTCCGCGAAATCCTTGACGATGCGCAGCTTTTCCTTGAGGAACGAAGGCGTTGACCCCGCACTGATGACGATGCCTTCCAGCGCGTAATCCACCCGCTGTTCGGTGGCAAAGCAAAGCGTCGACACGAGACCGTGGTCCGCGGGCAAGGGCTTGCCGCCCACGTTCATCATGATCGAGGAGCCCGTTCCCATTGTCGCCTTGGCAAATCCGGGACTGAGGCAGCCTTCGCCAACGGCCGCCGCATGGGAATCGCCGATCATCGATACGATCGGCACGGGTCGATCGAAAATGCCGTTGAAATCGCTCGCGCCGAAATCGGATGCCGACGGACGCAATTCAGGCAGCCGCAGTTTCTGCAAACCGAAATCGGCGAGCAGTTCGCGATCCCATTCAAGTCCTGCAAGATTGAACAGCATGGTTCGCGACGCGTTCGTGTAATCGGTGCGATACACGTCGCCGTTTGTCAAACGGTACAGAAGCCAGCTATCGACCGTGCCGAAGCGAGCGGTGCCGGCGGCAATATGCGTGCGCACCCGCTCATCGTTTTCGTTAAGCCAGATGAGCTTCGTTCCCGAAAAGTACGGGTCGATCAATAGTCCCGTCTTCTCTGCAATGACCTGTGCCCTGCCTTCCTGCTTCAGACGCTCGCATATCGCGAGAGAACGTTGGCACTGCCACGACACTGCCGGAACGATCGGGCGACCTTCGTCATCCCACAGCACGACCGTCTCACGCTGATTCGAGATGCCGACACCTGCTATCTGTTTCCGGTCGCCTTTGAATTCACCGAGGCAAATGGAGACCGCTTGCAGTACCGACTCATAAATCAGCTGCGGGTCCTGCTCGACGAATCCGTTGCGAGGATGCGTACACGGTACGGCCACGAAACCGCGAGCGTGCACCTGCCCTTCCGCATCGAACACGAGTGCTTTTGTACCGCTCGTGCCCTGATCGATTGCCAGAACATATTGCATGTTGCTTTCCAGAAGACGGCTCAACTCGTGACGCTCACGCGGTGAGCGAAACCATGCGGCTTTGCAGGCGCTGCTGCAACTGATCGATGACGACAGCGAAGATGATGACGAGGCCCTTGATCACCATCTGCCAGAAATCGCTGATACCGCACATCACCATGCCGTCGCCGAGAATGCTGATCACACAGGCGCCGACGACCGAACCGAAGACCGTACCGCGGCCACCCATCAACGCAGTTCCTCCCAATACGACCGCGGCAATCGCGTTCAGCTCGAACGTCTGGCCGGTCAATGGGTGAGCGGTCTGCAACTGCGCAGTGATCACCAGTCCGACGATCGCCGCACAGAATCCCGAGAACATGTACACGAACAGCTTCACGCGGTTGGTGCGGATTCCCGAGAAGCGCGCCGCCTGCTCGTTGCCGCCGATCGCATAGATGCGCCGGCCAAGCGGCGTGCGCCTCGCAACAAAAATGGTGATGGCAGCAAGAATCACGAGAATCCACACGGGCATGGAAAGGCCGAGAATTGTGCCGTTGCCGAGGAATTCGAAGCCCGTATTGCCCAGAGCCGGATTGCCTCCGAGATCGGCGAACGTGCTGCCGTTATTCACGAGCAGTGCTGCGCCGCGTACGACATACAGCATGCCGAGGGTTGCAATGAACGGTGCCACATTGAGCGCCGTTATCAGGTAACCATTCACCGCACCGATGATCGCGCCGAGCGCGCATGCAATCAGCGTCACGCCCCACGGGTTGAAGAACACGACGTGATGATCGATCTTCACGCCTTCGAGCAGAAGATAGCCCGCCGCCATCCCGCTTATTCCGACAATGGAACCCACGGACAGGTCGATGCCGCCCGTCAGAATCACGAGCGTCATGCCGATCGACAGAATCGCGACGATAGTCACGTGTTTCGCCATGATCAGCATGTTGCTTGTCGACAGGAAGTTCTCGGTTGCAAGCGAGAACACGATAATGATCGCAAAGAGCGCAATGAAGATTCGCAGCTTGAGCAGGTTCACCGCCATGCGCGAAGCCATGTAAGCGGATTGCCGGTTGTGCTTGCCGTGAACCGGTTGAATCGAAGGAGTGCTGCTGTTCTGAGTAGTCATGGTTTCCACCTCATGGTGCTTCACACTACGGCTGTCGCGGGCGTTGACGCGCGCACGATGCGCTCGCTGTCAAACTGTGCACGTTCCATGATCGCCGTCAGCTTGCCGCTGGCCATCACGAAGACCCGATTGGAAACAGCCATTGCCTCGTCCAGTTCCGAGGTCGCATACACGACTGCAATGCCTGACTGCGCGAGCACGCTGATCGTCTTGTACACGTCCTCTTTTGCACCTACGTCGATTCCGCGCGTCGGCTCGTCCATCAGCAGTACTTTCGGCGACGTCAGCAATGCCTTGCCGATCACCACCTTCTGCATGTTTCCGCCCGACAGCGACGTGATCGGCGCATCCACCGACGACGCCTTGATTGCGAGGCGCTTGACGATATCGTTGGACGCAGAGAGCTGCCGGTCGCGTCGCAGTGCACCGAACGCGAGACGGCGAGTGAATCTGGACAGACTGGACAGCGTCATGTTTTCGAGGATCGACATGAGCTGCACCATCCCCTGCTTCTGTCTGTCTTCGGGTACGAGCGCAATGCCCGCCTCGATCCGTTTCGGAATTGGCAGATCTTCGATTGCCTTGCCGGCGAGTTCTATTTCGCCGAGAGCCAGCGGCTGCGCGCCGAGTAAAGACTCGAGCAGTTCAGTGCGGCCGGCGCCCATCAAGCCGTAAATTCCAATGACTTCTCCGGCCCTGACGGAAAACGAAACATGGTCAACCGCGTAGATGCCATTCGAGCGCTTCAGCGCAAGGTCCTTGACCTTCAGGACTTCCTCGCCGATTGCGTGCTGCTCGAATGCGAAACGCTTCTTCGACGATCCGACCATCGCTTCGATGATCCAGGGAATGTCGATATTCGCGATGTCGTCTTCTGCGACGAGGCGCCCATTGCGCAATACCGTAATGCAATCCCCGATCGCCATGATTTCCTCAAGACGATGCGAGATGTAAATGACCGTGACGCCCTCTTCCTTGAGCTGCGCAATGATCTTGAAGAGAATCTCGACTTCCGTCTTCGAGAGCGCGGAAGTCGGCTCGTCCATGATGAGCACCTTGATGTGCTTGGAGAGCGCCTTTGCAATTTCGACCAGTTGCTGTTGCCCGACGTAGAGATCGCCGAGCCGCATGCGCGGGTCGATTGGAATCTGCAGACGGTTAAGCAGTACTTTCGCCTGATGGTTCTCGTCCTTCGTGCGGATTACACCGGAACTGGTCAACTCATTCCCTGCGAAGATGTTCTCCGCCACGGTCATATCGGGAAAGAGGTTCAATTCCTGGAAGATGATGCCGATGCCGTGCTTTTCGGCGCTACGCACGTCCGTGATGTGGGCAATCTTTTCATCGACCCATATCTCTCCCGATGTCGGCGTCTCGGCACCGGCGAGCAGCTTCATCAGCGTCGATTTGCCGGCGCCGTTTTCGCCGATCAACACATTGACCTTGCCGCGTCGCACCTTGTAGTCGACTTCGACCAACGCAGCGGTGCCCGGATAGACCTTGGACAGTCCGCGCGTCTCGATCACGTTGGCGGGATTCATGGTGTGCGGTTGGTTCATTTCCATGTCACCGGAATTGCGCGGATTTCGCCCGTCGGTTCGCTCCAACTGCTGAATACCGCGGCTACGTCGACCGTGTCGCCCACTTTAGGCTTGAGCGACTTTTGCGCTCGCGCGACCACCAGCTTGTTCAGGTCCTGTCCGAATACGGCGAAACGCGTCTGATCGTCGAAGTCGCTGTACTTGACGCCGGGGAATCCGTCGCGCACGCCAGTACCGATCACGACCGGCCCCGTCTCGAGTGCGACATGGACGGGCTCGCCGCCCGAAGCGGGCGTGACATCGACGAATACCTTCCCAACGCGCGACGAAGTGTCGACCTTGATAACCTTGCCCTGCACGCGTATCCAGAAGTTGCATGGAAAAGCCGCGCTTTGGCGAAAGCCGTACTCCTTGCAGGCGTTCTCGAAGTTCTGACCGGCAGCGCCGATCACCTGTGCAGCGGGCCTGGCATTCTTGTCCGCATACGGAATCAGTTGTTCATTCAGGATCTTTTCCGGGTCCGGGCCTTGATGCTGGCCCTGACTGCGAATCTGGGCCAGCTCGGTATCCGTCACGACGTGACACCCGGCAACTGAAACGAGAGCGACGACCACCAGCGCGAACCTGGCTACAGATGGGGAAAACACCATGACAACCTCTCCTGACGACACGTCAACAGGTGCAGCGCCGGCCGCACCCGCCTACTTGAAAAGCTGGCGCGCTTACTTGTTGTAGTAGAAGTCTTTGACGTGCGACGCGTTGTCCTTCGTAATCAGGATGCCGCGCGTGAGCTGGCGCTCCGGTTCGCCGGTCTTGCCCGTCGTGATGTACTTGTTGAGCAGGTCGACGCCGTGAATCGCGAGGCCCTGCGCTTGCAACATGACGCTCGCCTTCAACTTGCCTTGCATGAGCGAATCGCGCTCGTCATTACTGCCGTCGATACCCATCACGACAACGTCTTTCTTGCCGGCGGATTCGAGCGACGCAATCGCGCCGAGGGCCACGGGCCCATTGCCGCAGATCACGCCCTTGATGTTCGGATGTTCCTGCAGGATCGAGTCCATTGCCTGCTTGCCGGGCAGCAGCGCGCCCTTGGCATCCTGACGCGCAACCATCTTGAGATCCGGATACTGGTCAAGCACCTGGTGGAAAGCCTGCGAACGGGTCACACAATTCTTGTCTGCCTGATTGCAGGTGAGCTCCACATATTCGCCCTTTTCGCCGATCGCTTCCACGAACTTCTGCGCGACTTCAGTACCCGCCTGCAGATTGTTGTGGCTCAGTTGTGCGATGGCAATGCCATCCTTCGGGATCTCGCGGTTGATCAGCACGACCGGCACCTTCTTTTCCTGCGCGGTGCGAACCGTGGCGACGCTACTGTTCGAATCCGCATTGTCGAGAATGATGCCCTTCACGCCTTTGCCGATCACCAGATTGACCAGTTCATTCTGCTTGTTCACATCCTCGCCGTGCGACAGCACGATGGTGTCGTAGCCAAGCTTCTTCGCCTCGGTGTCGGCGCCCCTGGCTTCGGCGGCGTAATACGGATTGTCGAGCGCGTTCACCAGAATGGCGATGGTTCCTTTAGAAGCGGCGAGTGCATCGACGGAATGAACCGCTGCGAACGAAGCAGCGACGGCAGCAACAAGTGCGATCTTCTTCAGCATTTTTTGTCTCCAGATTGATCTCTTTCTTAACGTGTTGCAGCCTCGGACCGGCTGCGCTCGAACTGCATCAGCAGATGGTGTATCCCCCATCGATCATGATGTCAGCGCCGGTGATCATGTCCGCTCCATTCGAGAGCAGAAACAGAATGGCCGCGGCAATCTCATCCGTGTACGCAAAGCGTCCGACGGGTATTAGCTTCTTCATCGCTTCGCCCTTTTCGCCCTCCCAGGCGGCTGCGCCCATCGGCGTCAGCACAACGGTCGGCGAAACGGTATTCACCGTTATTCCGCGCAACGCCCATTCTTTGGCCAGCACTTTCGTCATACCGATCAGCCCGGCCTTGGCAGACGTGTACGCACAATGCTTGTCGATCGCCACGGTTGCAGCCTGCGAAGCAATATTGACGATCTTGCCTCCGTGGCCGCTCGCGAGAACATGCCGCGCGAAATGCTTCGCGCACAGGAACGGACCCGTGAGGTTCACGCCGATCTGCTGCTGCCATTCGTCGACAGCGATGTCTTCGGCTGCCGTCAGCGTGATGCAGCCGGCCGCATTGACGAGCAGATGAAGATCGCCGAAGTGGCTGAGCGCAGCCTTCATTGCCTTTTCGACGTCGGCCTCGTTAGCGACGTCGCATGGAAACGCCCGGGCGTTAGCGGCTCCGAGTTCTTCGATCGCCGCCTGCACGCGCGGCTCTTCGAAGCTCGGATAGAAGATCGCAACGCGGGCACCCTTCGCGATAAGCGCTGCGTTCGTCGCCATCGCGATACCGCCCAGACCACCCGTGACGACGGCGACCTTGCCGTCGAGCCGGAAGTCGAAGTCGACGCCATGACGCAGCGACATGTCGTACTGAATTGCCATTCCAGTGTCTCCTTGAGGTCTTTGCTATACGTTCAATGCGCGCACTGGGCGCGAATTGCGTCGGCGATACCTGCCGCGTCGATTCCGTAATGGCGCCGGATGCCTTTGCGCGTACCGTAGTTTGCGAATTCGCCTTCGGTGATGCCGAGCATGGTCAGCGGTTTCGAGAGCTGACGCCGAGCCATCAGCACAGCGGTAAGCGCGCCGATGCCGCCATGAAGCGAATGTTCCTCAACGGTGACAATCGAGTCATGAGCCGCAATGATTTTTGCGAGCGCATCGGCATCGAGCGGCCTGATCGAAGAGAGGTTGACGAGCGTCGGCGCAATGCCATGCTCTGCCTTCAGCGACTCGCAGGCTTCGAGCGCCTCGCCGACCACGGAGCCCAACGCAATCACCGCGACGCGGCTGCCCTCGATCACCACGTCCGGGCGACCAGGCTCGAAACGGTAGCTCGCCTCGTGAACGATCGGAAACTTCGCGTTATCGAGCCGGATATACACGGGACCTTCGACGGCCGCGGCGTATTCGATCATCTGCACGACTTCGATCCCGTCGCACGGCGCAAGAATCTGCACGTTGCCGAATCCGCTCATGATCGAAATGTCGTCGATGGCATGGTGCGTCGACGCCAGCGGGCCGTAGGCGACACCGGCGTTCAAGCCCAGCATCTTCACGTTTGTCGCGCTATAGCAGACGTCGTTCTTCACCTGCTCGTTAGCGCGAGCCACGAGGAACGGTGCAGCGTTGGCCGTGAAGACGACATGGCCGCCCAGGGCCAGGCCCGCGGCCATACCGACCATGTTCTGTTCCGCGATGCCGACATTGATGACCCGTTCGGGGTACGTCTCGAGAAACGGGCTGATCTTCGACGTGGACGTCGAGTCCGCGACCATCACGACAATGTCGCGGCCTTCGGCCGTCAACCGTCCGAGCGCGCTGACCGCACCGTCCCGCAAATCGGCGTACTCACGCATGGTCCAGTTCCTCCAAGGCCTGCTTCAGTTGCGTTTCGTCCGGGACCTTGTGATGCCATGCCGGCACGTTCTCCATGAACGACACGCCGCGGCCCTTGATCGTATGAGCGATGAGGACTTTCGGCTTCCCGTTTTCGTAGTCCAGACTTTCGATCAGTTTCCAGATGGCGTCGGCCTGATTACCGTTGACGTCGTGCACTTCGAAGCCGAAGGCCCGGAATTTTTCGTCGAGCGGGTCCATGTCCATGATGTTGTGGGTGAAGTCCGCCAGTTGCAGCCGGTTGCGGTCGACGATCACCACGAGATTGGCCAGTTCGAAATGCGCCGCCGCCATTGCGGCTTCCCAGTTCGAACCCTCTTCCAGTTCGCCGTCGCCTGTGAGAACGAAAACGCGGCCGACTGAGCCTTGCGTGTTAGCGGCATGACGCCGCTTAGCCATCGCGAGCCCTGCCGCGATCGGGAAGCCGTGTCCGAGCCCGCCCGTGTTGACTGTCACCAGCGACGGCAGCTTTTGCCTGACCGGATGTCCCGGCAGACGCGAACCGTCCTTGAGATACGTGAGAAGTTCTTCGTCAGCCAGCCAGCCGAGTTCGGCAAAACAGGAATAGAGGCCGCCTACGCCGTGTCCTTTGCTGAGGATGAATTCGTCGTGCCATTTGACGGTGCCGTCCGACTGAACTTGGTAGCGGAGCACATGGAAGTACAGCGCCGCGAGCACATCGGCCTCGGACATGTCGCCGCCCGTGTGGCCGCTCTTTGCAGCGGAATTCATCACGCAGATTTTTTTACGGATTTCCTGCGCCCGCCGATGTAGGGCGTCGCCAGACTGCTTGTAGGGGTTTTCCATTCCCAACTCCCGAACTTCCCGTTTGCTTGAGATTCAGTTTCTGTTACTTTCTTTCGAAAGTCAAAGAGAAATAGATGGAAAGCGGGAAAACCCCTGGCCGGGCCATACTGCTGCCGTTTAGGGCACAATATCGACGGGTGTTGTGAAGCCGCACCGACGCTTCGCGGGATGAGCAAATGGACCAACGGACAAGAACAGAGAAGATCTTTGAGAAAGTGCAGGCCGCCAGGCTGGTAAAGCTTTCCGAGCTTTCCAGCGAGTTTGGCGTTTCGATGCCAACTATTCGAAAAGACATTGATGAGCTGCAGAAGCAGGGACGCGTTGAACGCGTTCACGGCAACGTCCGCCTGGTCACGTCGGAGGCGGGTCCGAAGCGGCATTTTGTCGATCGGGCCAACATCCTTCCGACAAGTCCGGAAAAAGCGCTGATCGGACGGATGGCGGCGAGCCTCGTCAAGAACGGCGACTCCATCATTCTGGATTGCGGTGCGACGACGACCGAACTCGCGAAAAATCTTCTTGATCGTCAGAACCTGCGGATCGTGACGAATGCGCTCAACATCGCGATCATTCTCGGCGCGGAGCCTACCAACCGGATCATGCTGACGGGCGGCGAATTTAAGCCGGAAACCATTGCGGTCTCAGGAGAAAAGGCGTCGGCCTTTTTCCAGGGCATGTTCGTCGACAAGCTGTTTCTGGCTGCCGGTGGTGTGTCGAAAGAATCCGGTATTTCGTACCCCGACTTCATCGACCTGCACGTTAAGCGGGCGATGATCGATGCGGCAAAGACCGTCTACCTTCTCGCCGATTCCGGCAAGTTCGGAAAACGCGAGTTCGCGGCGTTCGGGGCGATGGACCGAATCGACTACCTTGTCACCGACGGGGGCTTGACGGACGACTTCGCAAAGTGGCTCGGCGATAACGGCACGCAGATCATTTACGCTGCGGACGAGACGGACGAGTTGGCGCGCTGAGGGACAGCAGCGCTAAGTGCTTCGTCCGACGTTGCGGCGGCGGCTCCTGGTTCCGCGATGATTTCCACGCCGTCGGGCTCGAACGCAATTCGCCTATCGCGCGGCCAGGTCGAGCCGACAATCGATACCCGCATCAGCATCACCGACAATCCAACGCAGTGCTCAACGGCAAAAGTGCGGGACATTCCCGGACGTCGTAGTGGCGCCTGGACCTGGGCGCGATTGTTGCGACGGCGCACGCGATGCACAAACCAATGCGCCTTTTTTGGCCCTATCCCGCGTCTCGCGTATGCTCCGAAAAGCGTCGCCGGGAAAGCGGCAGCTCGTAGTAAAGAAGACTGAAGTACTCACACTCTTTGGGAGGTCAGCATGTTTTCCTTCATTGGTACAGTGATCGTAGGGCTGGTCGTCGGATTGATTGCGCGCGCGCTGAAGCCAGGCGACGACCGCATGGGTCTCATCATGACCATCATCCTCGGCGTTGCCGGCTCGCTGATTGCGGGCTACGTCGGACGTGCGCTGGGCTGGTATCAGCCGGGGCAGCCGGCAGGCTGGGTGGCGTCGGTGATTGGGGCGATCGTGCTGCTGGTCATTTATGGAATCGTGCGGCGCCGGGCATGAGCACCTGGCAGTGACGCGCCGCGCGTCATGACGAAACGCGGCGCGCCCGCCGGAGTCGGCTCTGGTCTGCAAGCGAATAAACCGAGTCGCCGCCGGCGGGCATCCGATGCTTTAGCGCGAAAGATCGAAGCCGAGTTGCGCGCGGCCAAGCGTCGTCAAATCGCTTTCCTGCGCGCGGCCGGCGAAGTCCGTTTCGAAGTGGTCGGCGGGAAAGTCGGGCGGGCTTTCGCCGCGCAAGAAGCTCGGCAACTGACGCTTCAGGTAGGCCTCGTTTTTCGCGCACCACGGCGCCGAAGCGATGTACATCACGTTGCTGTAGCCGCTGCCGCGATGCGCGTCTTCGACGGAATGCACGACGTCGCTGTGCCAGAACACCGCGTCGCCCGGCTGCATGTGCGGAATCGGCGTGACTGCTTCGAGCAGCAGGCCGTGCCATTCGGGCTTGATCGACAGCGCGCGGGCGGGTTGAGCGCCGCATAGTTCGTCGTCGGGAACGTCGTCCTGCAATGCTCGCAGAATCACGTAAGCCATCGCGTTGGCGATCGGGATCAATTGCAATGTGCCGTCGCCGGGGCCTTGCGGCGTTAGCGCAGTCCAGCCCTGGAAAGTGCGAAACATCGAACACACGGCCGGCGACGGAATTTCCTGCACGTCCGGCCGATACGCGGCGTCGAACGGGTCATACGCGCGCCAGTTGCCCGACAGCACATGCCGATAAACCTGCTGAAAATTCGTGTCGAGCCAGCGCTCGACCGAGCCGCCATCCACGTGCGGCGACAAACCGAGCGACTCGGAACCCGGCGGCCGGCGACGAATCCGATCCGCGTACACCGGCACGCGCTCGGGATCGAAGTGCCGCCGGCCTTCGCTCTCCGACGTCCACAGGCGGTTGAGGAACACGCGCGTATTCGTTAGCTGTTGCGACTGGCGCGCGGCCGTTTGCGGCTTCGACCAGTAGACGCCGTAAATCTGCGGCTTGCTCGACGCGAGGTTGCCGAAATACTTGTCTTCCGCGCGATGCGCCAGCTTGGCGTCGAGGTCGTTGCGCTGCACGTATTCGGCGATTTCGTCGTTCCAGTCGCTTGCTTGCTGCCGGTCGAAAACGCCGCGCACGACGCATGCGCCGCGCGTTTTGATGCTGGCGATCGTCGCCTGATCGACAGCGCCGGACACAATCGACGAATAATCGAACACGCGGAATCGCATCGCGCCCCTGCGCGCGGTCGCGGTGAATCGCGTCGATCTGCTGGCGGATCGCGCCTTCCACCTGCTCGAACACTTGCTTGTGGTTCGGCAGCGCGGCGCGCAACGTGCGCTTGGTGCTGCGAATAGCCTCGGGAAGATTGTCGATGACGAGCGGCATGGGTTGTCTCCTTGAGATGATCTGTGTGCTTCGGCCTTCCTGCAGATTAAGGATGTTCGGCCATCGCCAAGCATGCTTTACGGCCACATACCGATACAATCCAGACATTCGCCGCCGTTTCCGGCTCCCCAGTGCGGCCAGGCTGCCTATCGTGAAACCTCAATACGAACGCGTCACCATTCCGGACGGCTGCTCGATCCGCGTCTACCATCGGCAGCTCGCGCAGATACCGTTCGAGTGGCACCACCACCCGGAATACGAACTCACGCTGACGATGAATAGCCGCGGCCGCCGTTTTATCGGCGATCACATCGCGGACTACAGCGGCGACGATCTCGTGCTCGTGCCGCCCGACATGCCGCATACGTGGGCGTCGACGGCACCGATCGACGCAAGCGCGCCTCAGGTGGCGATCGTCGTGTGGTTCAGCGGCGACTGGGCGCGGCGAATCGCGGACTGCTGCCCGGAGTTCGCGTCGCTGCGCACGCTGCTGCGGCGCGCCGCGCCGGGGCTGCGCTTTCCGAGCGAGGCCGCTGCGTCGATGCGCGAACGAATGGAGGCGTTGCTGGACCCGTCGCCGCGCGTGCGGCTTGGCGCTGTGCTCGACGTGCTCGCGCGGCTTGCGGAAGGCGCTTCGGAGCCGTTGGCGTCGCCAGCGGCGTATCGAAGTGCAACGAAGCGAGGCGGTGCGTCAACGTATAGCGCCGTGCGATTTACCGGGGCGGGCCGACCGGCCGATTCCGTCGAGGCGGGAGCGGGAGGTGAAGCAGAATCAAGAACGCGTCGCCCCGTCGGAGGCGTTACCGTCACGCCGGGCGCAAGCGCGTCCGAAGCCGAGCGGCTGAACCGCGTCCTCGATCTGCTCGACCGGCGCTTTCACGAGCCGCTGCGGATCACCGAACTGTGCGAGGTAGCGAACCTGTCCGAGCGCTCGTTGCACCGCTACTTCGTGCGGCATCTCGGCGAAAGCGTCGGGCGCTATCTGAACCGTCTGCGGATCGGCTATGCCACGCGTCAACTGACGGACACGACATGGCCCATCGCGCTGATCGCAGCGAAGGCCGGCTTTGCGAATCTGGCCAATTTCAATCGACAGTTTCTGTCGGCGCGCGGCATGACGCCGAGCGCGTATCGACGCTTCTTCGAGACGCATGGCCGGACCGCGAAAGACGCAGCCGCGACGCCGCACAATTTGCAAATGCGTCCGCCTTCGCTCGAAAGGTCGGGAAGGCGGCAGCGGCGCGAATGAGCTTCCACGACGAACGGCTCGCCGCACGCAACACGCGTCGCAATACGCGTCGCAATACGCGTCGAAAACAGAAACGCCCCAACGGTGTGCCCGTTGAGGCGTTTTCTATCTCAAGCGTTGAAGCCCACTCAAGCCCGTAGCAGGCCAGGCAGACTCAACCCGCTCAGCGTTGCCCGATCGGCTTCGCCTCACGCGGCGTATCGCCGATGAACAACTGACGCGGACGGCCAATCTTCTGCTCAGGATCGGCGATCATTTCGTTCCACTGCGCAATCCAGCCGACCGTACGCGCCATCGCGAAGATACACGTGAACATCGACGTCGGGATGCCCAGCGCGCGCTGCACGATGCCCGAGTAGAAGTCGACGTTCGGGTACAGCTTGCGCGACACGAAGTATTCGTCTTCCAGCGCGATCTTTTCCAGTGCCATGGCGAGCTTGAACAGCGGGTCGTCGTGCAGGCCCAGTTCGTTCAGCACTTCGTGGCAGGTTTCGCGCATCAGCTTCGCGCGCGGATCGTAGTTCTTGTAGACGCGGTGACCGAAGCCCATCAGCTTCACGCCCGAGTTCTTGTCCTTCACCTGCTTGATGAACTCAGGAATGTTGTCGACGGAGCCGATTTCTTCCAGCATGTTCAGCGCCGCTTCGTTCGCGCCGCCGTGCGCCGGGCCCCACAAGCAGGCGATGCCCGCTGCGATACACGCGAACGGATTCGCGCCCGACGAACCGGCGAGACGCACGGTCGACGTCGACGCATTCTGCTCGTGATCCGCGTGCAGAATCAGGATACGGTCGAGCGCGCGCACCAGCACGTCGTTGACCTCGTACTCCTCGCACGGGTTCGAGAACATCATATGCATGAAGTTCGCGCTGTACGACAGGTTGTTGCGCGGATACGCGAACGGCTGGCCGATGCTGTACTTGTACGCCATCGCGACCAGCGTCGGCAGCTTCGCGATCATGCGAATGGCCGACACTTCACGGTGACGCGGATTGTTGATGTCCAGCGAGTCGTGATAGAACGCCGACAGCGCGCCGACTGCGGCAACCAGAATGGCCATCGGGTGCGCGTCGCGACGGAAACCACGGAAGAAGAAGTGCATTTGCTCATGCACCATCGTGTGATTCGTGACGGTCTTCACGAACTCGGCCTTCTGCTCCGTGTTGGGCAGTTCGCCCTTCAGCAGCAGATAGCACGTTTCGAGGAAGTCGGCGTTTTGCGCGAGGTTGTCGATCGCGTAGCCGCGGTACAGCAGTTCGCCCTTATCGCCGTCGATGTAGGTGATCGCCGAGTTGCACGCCGCCGTCGACATGAAGCCCGGGTCGTACGTGAACTTGCCGGTCTGGCCGTACAGCTTGCGGATGTCGATCACGTCCGGGCCGAGAGTGCCCTTGTAAATCGGCATTTCAACGCTCGGCGAATTGTCGCTGAACGATAGCGTGGCTTTAACATCTGACGGGGTCATAGCACATCCTCAATCGAAGTATGTAAACAGGGTTTCGATAATTGCACGCCTGGAACAACGCACTCGCGGCGCTCAAGCGTTGCGCAGCAGCTCCAGGACCCGAATCACATCGGGGTCGGCAAGCTCGCCTTCAGGTTCCTTGCGCGCGAGAAGCAAGTCCATCAGGTCGTTATCGCTCAGCTCGAGCAGGCGCGTAAGTGCGCCCACATCGGCATCGCTGAGGTCATGCTCATATCGGCTGAAAAAACGTTCAAAGATCAGATCGTTTTCCAGCAGGCCCCGCCGCGCGCGCCAGCGAAGACGCGCGCGGCGGAGAGGATCGGACTGATGCGATGCATCGTTCATGTCAATACTTGCCGGGTCGCTCCGCGGCGCTCCGACCGCTCTTTCGGGCAGCCAACGACACGAAGCGTGGGTTATTCACTTCACTCTAGACAGTACGGCGAACCATCAATTCCTTGATCTTGCCAATCGCCTTCGTCGGGTTCAGTCCCTTCGGGCAGACGTCGACGCAGTTCATGATCGTGTGGCAACGGAACAGACGGTACGGATCTTCGAGGTTATCCAAACGCTCGCCGGTCGCCTCATCACGGCTATCCGCGATAAAACGATAAGCCTGCAACAGACCCGCCGGACCCACGAACTTGTCCGGATTCCACCAGAAGCTCGGGCACGACGTCGAGCAGCTCGCGCACAGAATGCACTCATACAGACCGTCGAGCTCGTCGCGCTCTTCCGGCGACTGCAGACGCTCCTTCTCCGGCGGCGGCGTGTCGTTGATCAGGTACGGCTTGATCGAGTGATACTGGTTGAAGAACTGCGTGAAGTCGCAGATCAGGTCGCGCACCACCGGCAGTCCCGGCAGCGGACGCAGCACGATCTTCTGCGGCAGATCGTTCAGGTTCGTCAGACACGCCAGACCGTTCTTGCCGTTGATGTTCATCGCGTCCGAGCCGCACACGCCTTCGCGGCACGAACGGCGGAACGACAGCGTTTCGTCGAGCGCCTTCAGTTTCACCAGCGCGTCGAGCAGCATGCGCTCATGCGAGTCGATCTCGATCTCATACGTCTGCATGCGCGGCGCCGCGTCCCTGTCCGGATCGTAGCGGTAGATTTCAAATGTACGCTTGGCCATATTGTGGGTCCTTTGACTTGTGCGTGTGCCTTAGAAGGTCCGCGCCTTGGGCGGCACCGATTCAACCGTCAGCGGCTGCATGTGCACCGGCTTGTAGTCGAGGCGGTCGCCCTCGCTGAACCACAACGTATGGCGCAGCCAGTTTTCGTCGTCGCGATGCTCGAAGTCGTTCTGCGCATGCGCGCCGCGGCTTTCCTTGCGTGCCTCGGCCGAGACCATCGTCGCGCGCGCGACTTCGATCAGGTTCGCCACTTCCAGCGCCTCGACGCGCGCGGTGTTGAACACCTTCGACTTGTCCTTCAGGTGGATATTCTCCACACGTGCGGCCACTTCGCGGATCGCCTCGACGCCTTCGGAGAGCAGCGCCGACGTGCGGAACACGCCCGCATGCTTCTGCATCGTGCCGCGGATGTCGTTCGCCACCGACTGCGCATACTCGCCCGACGACGAGCTTTCCAGCTTCGCCAGACGCGACAGCGCGAAGTCCGCCGCATCGGCCGGCAGCGGCTTGTGGTCCTTGATTTCCTTCACGTGCTTCACGATGTGATTGCCCGCCGCGCGGCCAAACACCACCAGATCGAGCAGCGAGTTCGTGCCCAGGCGGTTCGCGCCGTGCACCGACACGCACGAGCATTCGCCGACCGCGTAGAAACCGTTGACCGGCTCCTCGTGACCGCGCGCCGTACCGACCACCTGACCGTGGATGTTCGTCGGAATGCCGCCCATCTGGTAGTGAATGGTCGGCACGACCGGAATCGGCTCCTTAATACAATCGACGTTGGCGAACTTCAGCGCGATCTCGCGGATCGACGGCAGACGCTTCATGATCGTCTCGGCGCCGATGTGCGACAGGTCCAGCAGCACGTGGTCCTTGTTCGGACCGACGCCGCGGCCTTCCTTGATTTCCTGGTCCATCGAGCGCGAAACGAAGTCGCGCGGCGCGAGATCCTTCAGCGTCGGCGCGTAACGCTCCATGAAGCGCTCGCCGTCCGAGTTACGCAGAATGCCGCCTTCGCCGCGCACGCCTTCGGTGATCAGCACGCCCGCGCCCGCCACGCCCGTCGGGTGGAACTGCCAGAACTCCATGTCCTGCAGCGCGATGCCCGAGCGCGCCGCCATGCCCAGACCGTCGCCGGTATTGATGAACGCATTCGTCGATGCCGCGAAGATGCGGCCTGCGCCGCCCGTGGCGAACAGCGTCGTCTTGCCTTCGAGGATATAGACGTCGCCCGTTTCCATTTCGAGCGCGGTCACGCCGAGCACGTCGCCGTCGGCGTCGCGGATCAGATCGAGCGCCATCCATTCGACGAAGAACTGCGTCTTCGCCGCAACGTTCTGCTGATACAGCGTATGCAGCAGCGCGTGACCGGTGCGGTCAGCCGCCGCGCACGCGCGCTGCACGGGCTTCTCGCCATAGTTTGCGGTGTGGCCGCCGAACGGGCGCTGGTAGATCGTGCCGTCGGCGTTACGGTCGAACGGCATGCCGAAGTGTTCGAGTTCGTACACGGCGTTCGGCGCTTCGCGGCACATGAACTCGATCGCGTCCTGGTCGCCGAGCCAGTCGGAGCCCTTGATCGTGTCGTAGAAGTGGTAGTGCCAGTTGTCCTCGCTCATGTTGCCGAGCGACGCGCCGATGCCGCCTTGCGCGGCGACCGTATGCGAGCGCGTGGGGAACACTTTCGAGAGCACGCACACCGACAGACCCGCGCGCGCCAGTTGCAGCGACGCGCGCATTCCCGAGCCGCCCGCGCCGACGATAACCACGTCGAACTTGCGACGCGGCAGGGCATTCTTGATTGCAGCCATGCTTTTACACTCTCCAGAGAATCTGCGCGGCGTAGCCCGCACACGCGAGCAGCCAGACGATCGTCAGCGCCTGCAGCAGCAGACGCACGCCCACGGGCTTCACATAGTCCATCCAGATGTCGCGGATGCCGACCCACGCGTGATAGAAGAGCGAGAGCAGCGTGACGAAGGTGGCGAGCTTCATCCATTGCGTGGCGAAGATCGACGCCCAGCCTTCATAGGAGAAGTCGCGCGCGCCGAAGAACCAGGCGAGCAGGATCACCGTGTAGAGCGCCATCACGCAGGCGGTGATGCGCTGCGCGAGCCAGTCGCGCAGACCGTAGTGGGCGCCCACGACCAGACGCTTCGAGCCGATTCGGTTATTGGCTGCCATGTTTAGAATGCTCCGAAGAGTTTGAGCGCGAACACGATGGTCAGCAGCGACGACACCACGAACACCACGATCGAGGTCTGCTTGCCTTTCTCTTTGGTGACGGCTTCATGGTTGGTGTCCATCAGCAGGTGGCGAACGCCGGCGCAGAAATGGAACAGGTAGGCCCACGCGAGCACCAGCGTGATGAGCTTGACGATGAGGTTGGAGAGAAAGCCCTTGAAGACCTCGAAGCTCAGCTCGGAAGTCAGGCTCTGGTCGAAGAGGTACAGCAGGAACGGCAACGCGACGAACAGCAGGCCGCCGCTCAGCCGATGCAGAATCGACACGCGCCCCGCAAGAGGCAGGCGATACGCCGTCAATATCTGCCCGATACCGATGTTCCGGAACTCCGGCCTCGGTTTTTTTACCGCTTCAGCCATGCTAGACCCCCTGCTATGTAGTTCACACCAATCCGCAATTTTAGCGCCTTTTCATTTCGCGCTGCAGCGAAAACCCCGACAGGTCCATTGCAGCGCGCGCAATAAAGGCGCCGTCAAACGGCGCGCGTGTGGGACGCCGCGCCTTCAATCCAGCTCGGTCCAGCCCGATTTAGCTAAGATCGTTCTGATAGTAGTACCCGGTTGTGACATACCAACCTCGCCGGACTTCCACCGGCCGATCCCCATAGGTGTAGGACACGCGCTCGACGGACAGCAGCGGAAAACCGGGCGGCACCTGCAGCAGATCGGCCACCGACGGCTCCGCGGCGACCGCGCGGATTTTCTCCGTGGCGCGGATCATGCGCGTGCCGAACTCCGTCTCGAACATCGCGTAAAGAGGACCCTTGTACTCCGACAGCCGCTCCAGCGTCAGCCCGCGAAACACGGCGCCTGGCAGCCAGATTTCATCGAGCACGGTCACTTCGCCGTCGAACTGCAACAGACGCTTGATGAGCACAACGGGATCGGCGGGCTTCAGGTCAAGTTGCCGCGCGATGTCCGCCGATGCACGCAAGCGCCGGCACTCGAGCAGGCGGCTAACGTGGGGATGTTCGGCGCCGTCATCGGCAAGTAACCGCAAAAAGCGAAACTGCGCGCGATCTTCGTTGTGCGTCGCAACGAACGTGCCCTTGCCCTGGCGGCGCACGAGCAGGTTCTCGGCGGCGAGTTCGTCGATCGCTTTACGCACCGTGCCCTGGCTGACCTTGTATCTGGCCGCTAATTCGACTTCACTAGGAATGATCTCGCCGGGCTTCCATTCACCGCTTTCGAGACTCTGCGTGATCAGCCCTTTGATCTGCTGGTACAGCGGGCTGAAAGTGGGTGACGCAGCGGGGACGGCCGCGGATGCACCTTCGCCCGCGGCCGCCTGGCCGCCGGGATTCGTGGTGTTGGCCGGGTTCGAATTCATGCGCGCATTTCATCATAAAGCGCTGGCTCGCGTCCAGCGTTTCCCCGGCAATAGATGTGTCTTATATAAGACATAAGATAATGTTGACTTTGCCTCTGCCGACTCCTACACTCCTTGTCGAGCAAGGGTTTGCGGGCGTTTTGACGGCCCTGCGCTGCATCCGGTTTGGCAGCGCCGCCACGCACCGGAGCCACTCTGCACCATGCTGTTCCCACGCAGTCCAGGGTTTCGATTCGCCGCCGTTCGTTGGTCCGACGCTTGCCGAAACGCGCTGTTTGCAGGAGCCCGCACCGTGCAGCGGCTGCCCCGGCGCCTCAATGACCGCTCCCGCTCTGAAGAAACGGCCGCTTCCCCGTTTGATATGTCGGCGGAAGAAGGGCGAAGCGCCGGCTCAAGAGAGCTCAGCAGTACCGGTTTCCGGCATGGCGGTCTTGCCGCAGCGCCGCTTTCGGCCCGCAATTAACGGGCCGGCAGCGAGCCTCCCGCGAACAGCGAATTCCGCCGTGTTTAACAACGCTTCGCTGAACGCGCATATAGAATGGCGTTTTCCCTAGCGTCTAACGCATCGTCCTGGAGATTTCTCAATGGCTAAGCCCGCAAAGCGCGTTGCCGTCACCGGCGCCGCAGGTCAAATTGCTTACTCCCTGCTGTTCCGCATCGCCAATGGTGATCTGCTCGGCAAGGATCAGCCGGTGATCCTGCAACTGCTCGACCTGCCGCAAGCGCAAGGCGCCGTCAAAGGCGTCGTGATGGAACTGGATGATTGCGCATTCCCGCTGCTGTCGGGCGTCGTGATCACGGACGACCCGAAGGTCGCATTCAAAGACGCCGACGTCGCCCTGCTGGTCGGCGCGCGTCCGCGTTCGAAGGGCATGGAGCGTAAAGACCTGCTGTCGGCAAACGCCGAGATCTTCACGGTTCAAGGCAAGGCGCTGAACGAAGTCGCCAGCCGCGACGTGAAGGTGCTGGTGGTCGGCAACCCGGCCAACACGAACGCCTACATCGCGATGAAGTCGGCACCGGACCTGCCGAAGAAGAACTTCACCGCCATGCTGCGTCTGGACCACAACCGCGCGCTGTCGCAACTGGCCGCGAAGTCGGGCAAGCCGGTCGCTTCGATCGAAAAGCTGGCTGTGTGGGGCAACCACTCGCCGACCATGTACCCGGACTTCCGCTTCGCGACCGCAGAAGGTCAAAACCTGACCAAGCTGATCAACGACGACGAATGGAACCGCAACACGTTTATCCCGACCGTCGGCAAGCGCGGCGCGGCGATCATCGAGGCACGCGGTTTGTCGTCGGCGGCGTCGGCGGCTAACGCTGCAATCGACCACGTGCGTGACTGGGTGCTCGGCACGAACGGCAAGTGGGTCACCATGGGTATTCCGTCGGACGGCTCGTACGGCATTCCCGAAGACATCGTCTACGGCGTTCCGGTGATCTGCGAAAACGGCGAATACAAGCGCGTGGAAGGCCTGGAAATCGACGCGTTCTCGCGCGAAAAGATGGACGGCACGCTGCAGGAACTGCTGGAAGAACGCGAAGGCGTTCAGCATCTGCTCGGCTAAGCACCTGATGCAGACCAACCGGAACTCCGTAGCGTCACCGCGGCGGGTTCCGGTTTTTTTCGTGCGAATCGAGCAGACCAGTCGATTCGCACCTGATCCGAGCGCGTTTTGCCTGTCTGCCTGTACGACCGGACAGAGCGCGCCCGAATCGGTTTTTCCTCAACAAAACCCACGCCCCTGACGCCGAAGATGCGCGCCCTCACACCCGCCGAAGTGCTGTTTGACGGCGAAGTGCCGCCCGCTGTGCTGCCTGCCTGCGATCACTACGCCGGCAGCGAAAAGCTGATGCTGAAATCGCTCGCGTTGCAGCAGCAACTGGGTCCCGTGTTCGACATCACACTCGACTGCGAAGACGGCGCGCAAGTCGGCCGCGAAGCGGAGCATGCGGAGTTGGTCGCGTCGCTCATCGGCAGCGAGCATGACCGCTTCGGACGCGTCGGCGTGCGGATTCACGGCTACGATCACCCGTACTGGCGTGACGACGTGCGCCTGATTCTGCGCGCGGCGAAGCGAGCGCCTGCTTTCATCACGCTGCCGAAAATCCGCAATGTGCTGGACGCAGCCGAAATGGTCGCGTTCATCGAAGCCACGCGGCGTGAGCTTGGCATCGCAAAAGCCATCCCGGTGCAACTGCTCGTCGAAACGCATGGCGCGCTCACGCGTGTGTTCGATCTTGCCGCATTGCCGGGCGTCGAGGCATTGAGCTTCGGCCTGATGGATTTCGTCTCCGCGCACAACGGCGCGATTCCCGACACGGCCATGCGCTCGCCCGGCCAGTTCGATCATCCGCTCGTGCGGCGCGCGAAGCTGGAGATTTCAGCGGCTTGCCATGCGCACGGCAAGGTGCCGTCGCACAACGTCAGCACCGAAGTGCGCGACATGAGCGTGGTCGCGAGCGACGCCGCGCGGGCTCGCAACGAATTCGGCTACACGCGCATGTGGAGCATTCATCCCGCGCAGATTGAGGCCATCGTGGGCGCGTTCGCGCCGCGCGACGAGGAAATCGCCACCGCCGCCGAAATTCTGCTGGCCGCGCAGTCCGCTCAATGGGGACCCACGCGCCATCGCGACACCTTGCACGACCGCGCGAGCTACCGCTATTACTGGTCGGTGCTGCGTCGCGCGCGATCCACCGGCCGCGCGATCCCGCAAGATGCCGCGCCGCTTTTCGGGGACGTGAAGCAATGAGCACGCAAACAGGAGACAGCGGCAGATGAGCGAGACAACGCAAACCGCCGGCGTACAAGGCGGCTTCAAACCGAAAAAATCCGTCGCGCTGTCCGGCGTGACTGCGGGCAATACGGCGCTGTGCACGGTCGGCAAGACCGGCAACGATCTGCATTACCGCGGCTACGACATTCTCGACATCGCGGGCAATTGCGAATTCGAAGAAATCGCCTATCTGCTCGTGCATGAAAAGCTGCCGACGCAAGCCGAACTTACCGCCTACAAGACGAAGTTGAAGGCGTTGCGCGGCCTGCCCGCGAACGTCAAGGCCGCGCTCGAATGGATTCCGGCGGCCGCGCATCCGATGGACGTGATGCGCACCGGCGTGTCGGTGCTCGGCACGGTGCTGCCGGAAAAGGACGATCACAACCTGCCGGGCGCGCGCGACATCGCCGACAAGCTGATGGCGTCGCTCGGCTCGATGCTGCTCTACTGGTATCACTATTCGCACAACGGCAAGCGCATCGAAGTCGAAACCGACGACGATTCGATCGGCGGCCACTTCCTGCATCTGCTGCATGGCGTGGAGCCGCCGAAGTCGTGGGTCGAGGCGATGCATGTGTCGCTCAATCTGTATGCCGAACACGAGTTCAACGCGTCGACGTTCACCGGCCGCGTGATCGCGGGCACGGGTTCGGACATTTACTCGGCAATTACCGGCGCAATCGGCGCGCTGCGTGGCCCGAAACACGGTGGCGCCAATGAAGTGGCGTTCGAAATCCAGTCGCGCTATCAGACGCCGGACGAAGCGGAAGCCGACATCCGCAGGCGCGTCGAGAACAAGGAAGTGGTGATCGGCTTCGGTCATCCGGTCTATACGATCTCGGACCCGCGCAACAAGGTCATCAAGGAAGTCGCGAAGAAGCTGTCCAAAGAAGCGGGCAACAACAAGCTCTTCAATATCGCCGAGCGTCTTGAAACAGTTATGGCTGAAGTGAAAAAGATGTTTCCGAATCTCGACTGGTTCAGCGCGGTTTCGTACCACATGATGGGCGTGCCGACGGCCATGTTCACACCGCTCTTCGTGATCGCACGCACTGCAGGCTGGAGTGCGCACATCATCGAGCAGCGGATCGACAACAAGATCATCCGTCCGAGCGCGAATTACACGGGACCTGAGAATTTGAAGTACGTGCCGCTAAATAAGCGAAAATAGCGGTCGCTGTGCGCTTTGAAGGCGCTGCAGTTCAACCCCGCGGCCGCCAGGACCGGTAGACCGCGTACCGTTTAACTGAAATTAGATAGAAAGGTTCTCCATGAACAAGTTGATGATCGCCGCCGTGATTGGCGCCCTGTCCACGACGATGCTGACCGTCGCGACTGACGCCGCCGCGCAAACGGCGACCACCACAAAGCCCGCCGCCAAGGCCGTGGCCAAGAAGCCGCAGCCGCGCCGTCTGATCAAGCGCAAGGCAAACCCGGTGAAGGAAGCGAAGCTCGATCCGGTCCCGGAAGGCGCGGAAAAATGGTCGTGCAACGAAGGCCTGTCGTTCGATCTGAAAGGCGACATGAAGCGTGACCAGATCGTCACGGTTCACTGGGCGAACAAGAACTACAATCTGCCGCGTCAGTCCACGACCACGGGTGCGGATCGTTTCCACGACGCCGCCACCGGCATGGATCTCGTCGTGATCCCGACGAAGGCCATGCTGTTCTCGGACAAGGACAGCTCGCGTCTCGCCGACGAATGCAAGACGGCAGCCATGGTGCAAGGCGCGCCGGCTCCGACGCAATCGAACGCGATCAACAAGACGAACTAACTGTCGTCATCAGGAAGAGCTCTCGATGTCCGCTCCGATTTCCAACGTGCGACCCGACCCGGACAAAGTCCTGGTCGATATCGTCGACTACGTTCTGGACTATCCGATCGACAGCGCGCTCGCGCTGGAAACCGCGCGTCATTGCCTGATCGATACGCTCGGCTGCGGACTCGAGGCGCTCACCTACCCTGCCTGCACCAAGCTGTTGGGACCCATCGTGCCGGGCACGATCGTCCCCAACGGCGCCAAGGTGCCGGGCACGCCGTTCCAGCTCGACCCGGTTCAGGCCGCGTTCAACATCGGCGCGATGATCCGCTGGCTCGACTTCAACGACACCTGGCTTGCCGCCGAATGGGGTCATCCATCGGATAACCTCGGCGGAATTCTCGCGACAGCCGATTGGCTCTCGCGTACGGCCATCGCAGCGGGCAAAGCGCCGCTGACGATGAAAGACGTGTTGATCGCGATGATCAAGGCGCACGAAATTCAAGGCTGTATCGCGCTCGAAAACTCCTTCAACAAGGTCGGGCTCGATCATGTATTGCTGGTGAAGCTCGCGTCCACGGCGGTCGTCGGTCAGCTGATCGGCCTCACGCGCGACGAGCTCATCAACGCGGTCTCGCAGGCGCTCGTCGACGGGCAAGCGCTGCGCACGTACCGCCATGCGCCGAACACCGGCTCGCGCAAATCGTGGGCCGCCGGCGACGCGACCTCGCGCGCCGTACGTCTCGCGCTCATTTCGAAAACTGGCGAGATGGGCTATCCGTCGGTGCTGACGGCGAAGACGTGGGGCTTTTACGATGTGCTCTTCAAGGGCAACGCGTTCAAATTCCAGCGCCCGTACGGCTCCTATGTGATGGAGAACGTGCTCTTCAAGATCTCATTTCCGGCCGAGTTCCACGCGCAGACCGCCGTGGAAGCGGCCATGACGTTGCAGGCGCAGCTCGTCGCGCACGGCAAGCATGTGGACGACATCCGCAAGATCACGATCCGCACGCACGAAGCCGCGATTCGCATCATCGATAAAAAAGGTCCGCTCAATAATCCGGCCGACCGCGATCATTGCATTCAGTACATGATCGCGGTGCCGCTGATCTTCGGCCGCCTGACGGCTGCCGATTACGAAGATTCGATCGCGCAAGACGCGCGTATCGATGTGCTGCGCGCCAAGATGCAATGCGTCGAAGACGCGCAGTTCACGAAGGATTACCACGATCCCGAGAAGCGTTCGATCGCCAATGCACTGACGATCGAATTCAACGACGGATCGCAGTTCGACGAAGTCGTAGTCGAATACCCGATCGGTCATAAGCGTCGTCGCGAAGACGGAATTCCGTTGCTGGTCGAGAAGTTCAAGACCAACCTCGCGCGCCGCTTCCCGGTCAAGCAACAACTGGCGATCCTCGACGTGTCGCTGGATCAGGCGCGGCTCGAAGCCATGCCGGTCAATGAGTACGTCGATTTGTACGTCATCTAGTCAAGTTAAGTACTGTAGTTCCGCGATCAAACCAAGGAAAACACCATGGCCCACAACCTCCACAAAACGCTCAAGGAATTCGACAGCGGTTCCGGCAAAGGCAAGTTCTACTCCCTGCCGCAACTCGGCAAGGCACTGAACATCAAGATCGACCGCCTGCCGGTTTCGATCCGAATCGTGCTGGAATCGGTGCTGCGTAACTACGACGGCAAGAAAATCGCCGAAGAACACATCACGCAACTGGCGAACTGGAAGCCGACGGCGGCACGCGTCGACGAAATCCCGTTCGTCGTGTCGCGCGTGGTGCTGCAGGACTTCACCGGCGTGCCGCTGCTCGCCGACATCGCTGCAATGCGCGGCGTCGCGAAGCGCGTGGGCAAGAATCCGAAGTCGATCGAGCCGCTGGTGCCGGTCGATCTGGTCGTCGATCACTCGGTGCAGATCGACCACTTCCGCGAAAAGAACGCGCTCGACCTGAACATGAAACTGGAATTCCAGCGCAATAACGAGCGCTACCAGTTCATGAAGTGGGGCATGCAGGCATTCGACACGTTCAAGGTCGTGCCGCCGGGCGTCGGCATCGTTCACCAGGTGAACCTCGAGTACCTCGCACGCGGCGTGCACAAGAAGGCCGACGGCACGGACACCGTGTACTACCCGGATTCGCTGGTCGGCACCGACAGCCACACGACGATGATCAACGGCATCGGCGTGGTCGGCTGGGGCGTGGGCGGCATCGAAGCAGAAGCCGGCATGCTCGGCCAGCCGGTGTACTTCCTGACGCCGGACGTGGTCGGCGTGCACCTGAAGGGCAAGCTGCGCGAAGGCGTGACGGCAACCGACCTGGTGCTGACCATCACCGAACTGCTGCGTAAAGAGAAGGTTGTCGGCAAGTTCGTCGAGTTCTTCGGCGAAGGCACGCGCTCGCTGTCGCTGCCGGACCGCGCGACGATCGGCAACATGGCGCCGGAATACGGCGCGACCATGGGCTTCTTCCCGGTCGACGAAAAAACCATCGACTACTTCAAGGGCACGGGCCGCACGGACGCAGAAATCTCGGCGTTCCAGAACTACTTCAAGGCTCAGAACCTGTTCGGTATTCCGAAGGACGGCGACATCGACTACACGAAGGTCGTCACGCTGGATCTCGGCACCGTCGCGCCGTCGCTGGCAGGCCCGAAGCGTCCGCAAGACCGCATCGAAATCGGTCATGTGAAGTCGACGTTCAGCGACCTGTTCTCGAAGCCGGTTGCCGAAAACGGCTTTGCGAAGAAGCCCGACGATCTGAACGCGCAATACACGACGACCAACGGCGTCAACGTGAAGAACGGCGACGTGCTGATCGCCGCGATCACGTCGTGCACGAACACGTCGAACCCGAGCGTGCTGCTGGCTGCCGGCCTGCTCGCGAAGAAGGCTGTCGAAGCTGGCCTGACGGTCGCTCCGCACATCAAGACGTCGCTGGCTCCCGGATCGCGTATCGTCACCGAATACCTGACGAAGACCGGCCTGCTGCCGTACCTCGACAAGCTCGGCTTCACGCTGGCCGCTTACGGTTGCACGACCTGTATCGGCAACGCGGGCGATCTGACGCCGGAACTGAACGAAGCGATCACGAAGAACGACATCGTGGCCGCAGCGGTTCTGTCGGGCAACCGTAACTTCGAAGCGCGTATCCACCCGAACATCCGCGCGAACTTCCTGGCTTCGCCGCCGCTGGTCGTGGCTTACGCGATCGCCGGCAACATCACGCGCGACCTGATGACCGAACCGGTCGGCAAGGGCAAGGGCGGCAAGGACGTCTACCTCGGCGACATCTGGCCGACCAGCGACGAAGTGAACGACCTGCTCAAGTTCGCGCTCGACGCCGAAGCGTTCCGCAAGAACTACTCGTCGCTGACCAAGAAGGGCGACCTGTGGAGCAAGATCGAAGGCGAGGAAGGTCAGGTCTACGACTGGCCGAAGTCGACGTACATCGCAGAGCCGCCGTTCTTCGGCGACGACTTCTCGATGACGCCGGCCGACAGCATCGCCGCCGTGAAGAACGCGCGCGCGCTGGGCATTTTCGGTGACTCGGTCACGACCGACCACATCAGTCCGGCTGGCTCGATCAAGGAAGACTCGCCCGCAGGCAAGTGGCTGAAGGCAAACGGCGTGCAGAAGGCCGACTTCAACAGCTACGGCTCGCGCCGCGGCAACCACGACGTGATGATGCGCGGCACGTTCGCGAACGTCCGGATCAAGAACCTGATGATCCCGGCGAAGGCAGACGGTTCGCGCGTGGAAGGCGGCCTGACGATTCACCAGCCGAGCGGCGAACAACTGTCCATCTATGATGCAGCGATGAAGTACATCGACGCCGGCACGCCGACCATCGTGTTCGGGCCGCGGGCGAAGAGTACGGCACGGGCTCGTCGCGCGACTGGGCGGCGAAGGGCACGCAACTGCTGGGCGTGAAGGCTGTGGTCGCACGCAGCTTCGAGCGGATTCACCGTTCGAACCTGGTCGGCATGGGCGTTCTGCCGCTGCAATTCAAGGGCTCGGACAGCGTGCAATCGCTCGGCATTACCGGCGAAGAAACGTACGACATCGAAGGGCTCGGCGCGGACTTCAAGCCGCAGCAGGAAGTGACGCTCGTGATTCGCAGCAAGGACGGCCAGGAGAAGCGCGTGCCGGTGCTGCTGCGTATCGACACGCCGATCGAAGTCGACTACTACAAGCACGGCGGTATTCTGCCGTTCGTGCTGCGTTCGCTGCTGGCTGCTTAAGGCTCGCGACGACGCAAACAGCTTGCTGTTTTGCAGGGGCTGCGTCCTGTGGAGGGCGCAGCCGACTTTTGAAGCCCGACCTTGGTCGGGCTTTTTTTTCGTCGATTTTCGTCGCTGGTTTCTCGGCGCTTATGGTTGTGCGCGGTCGGCCTGGAAAGCGGCGGGATTGTCGGTAATCCGGCGCTGCGTCATGTGAGCATTCCAGTCGGAGTCGGCTTGCGAAGATGCCGGCGACGTTGCACGTGTGTTGGCGTTTGCGCGCCGCTGTTGAGCGGCCCAATCGAACAGTGCCGCGCTCTCGGTTGAGTCGTTTGCGAGAGTTCGCGGTGTGGGCCGCTCGGGTTGCCCCTGTCCCCTCGATACCGAAGAGTTCGCCAGCGAATCAACCGAATGGTTCGATCCGCGACGCAGTCTTTCAATTTCCACGCGATCCGCCAGTGCCGCTGTAGTTGTCGCAGTGCGATACGCTTTTGCCAAGCGGTTGTCCGCGGCGATATGGCGTTGCGTACCGGCGTTACGCTGCGAGTCGGCACGTTGTTGCGGCGAACTCGCTGTGTCGACGCGATGTGCGGCTTGCGGTGACCGAGCCGTCACTGACGATGACGCCTGCGCCTGCGCAGTACGTTGAGGCGCTTCTGCCACGCGTGGCATCGGCTTGGGTGCGTCCGGCTGGACGTCTGCTAATGGCTGAACTGTCACGCGGCCAGTACGCGTCGACGTTGCAGACGGCTTTGCCGCTGTTGCGAATTGATCGGCGACGTCGTGCGTGGAACAGGTCGCCAGGAGCCACGCGAGCGCAATGCTGCAGCCCACGAAGATCGCGGCGCCAAGCATCCGATCCGAACGCGACGAATGCGGACGCACGTACTCCGCCTGGAGATAATGCCGCGCTTCTGCCAATTGCTCGTCGAAACGGCTGTCCGAATTGGGCCGCTGCGGCAACTTGTAGAAGAATCGGAACCTGTTGTTCGGTGGATTCCGTCGGCGAGGTTGCGACCTTGGCGTGTATTGCGGCACGCCCGGCATTGCCGGTTGCGGGACGCGTTCCTGCGTGTACGACGCCGACCGTCGCCACGAGCCGAAAGGCGGCGGCAAACCGGACAGCGGACGCGAACTGGGAAGCGCAAGCGCGCCCTCGATCAAGGCCAACGGCCTGTTCATGGTCGTGCGCTCCGATGTTCGTCACGCACGCCTTCGAGTTGCTCGATCAGCGCCCGCATGCGTGCGGCAAGCGCATCAATTAGTCTGCAAGTGTGCTCCGATCGCGTGCTGGGTACGCGCCGCAATGCGTCCATCAAACTGTGCGCGCCGACAAGTCCTAGCGCCCCGCTGAGCCTGTGCAATAGCGGCGGTAAATCGTCGAAGTCGCCTTCGCTTTGCAGATTGCCGAGACGGTCGAGATCGTTGCGCATCGCCACGCACCATCCTTCGAGAAATGCGCCGAGATCGATCCCTTCGTGGATCAGTGCATCAAGATAGCGGCGATCGAATGGCTCGAAAGAAGGACTCACGCCTTTGCCGGAATCGCGAGCTTGCTCGCGCGAGTCGGACGGCCGCGCGTCAGCGTCAGCCCGCGACGTGCTTCTCCCAACAGCGGGGAGGGTGACCTGCTGCGTTGCGCGCGCGCCTTCCAGCTCAACAGCGCGCTGCGCCGGCTGGTGGCAATCGGCGCCTTCGCCGCAATGCAGACTGGTCTTGTGCATGGCGCGTGGAACTAGCTGATCAGCTTGTGCAACGAAGCAAACTCGATCAACGCTGCGAGCGACGACACCCCGAGCTTCTCCTGGATACGGCTCTTGTAAGTGCTCACGGTCTTGTCGCTCATGAAGAGCGCGTCGCCGATCGCCTTGTTCGACATGCCTCGCGAGAGCATCTGCAAAATGACGAGTTCCTTGTCGGACAGCAGCATGATCCGGCCTTCCTCGCCGCTCGGCGCCATGCCCGGCGCAATGCTCGCGCCGTTGGGTCCGACCGGAAAAACCGTATAGCCCGCGAGCACCGCTTCGACGCCGCGCAAGATTTCCTTCATGTCCTGCGACTTGCCGACGAAGCCATGAACGCCCGAACGCATTGCGCGCGGCGCGAAGGTCGCCGCGTCGTGGCCCGACAGCACCATCAGGCGAATCGACGGATGCACGAGCTTCAGACGCGGAATCACATCGAGTCCGCTGATGCGCGGAATGTCCAGGTCGAGTATCGCGAGGTCGGGCTTGTATTGACGAGCCATCTCGACAGCGGTCTGGCCGTTGTCCGCCTCGACCACTTGTTCGACGCTAAGCAGTTGCATGAGCTGCAACCGGACAATCATCCGGAACGCTGGGTGGTCATCGATAATCAGAATAGTCGACATGTGTTGCATTTCTCCTGAAAAACTTCCATTTCCGGTTGGGTCGATCATGGACTTCTGACGGCCCTCTCGTGACCTCCCGGCAGCCATAAGCCGTTGGCGTCCGCGGGGTACGACGTTCGTGTGCGCAGCCTGAGCACATCAGGAAGGCGCGACGACGAACTCGATCTCCACCCTCCGGTTCGGTGCGAGACATCGCACCAGTTCGTCGCGCCTGGTTTGCCGGCATTGCGCCACCGGTTTCGCACTGCCAAGCCCGCGAATCGCGATGGGCACGGTGACGCCGCGAGCGCGCAGATAGGCTGCTACCGTTTGCGCGCGTTGCAGCGACAGGCTCTGGTTACGGGCGTTGTCGCCGAGACGGTCGGTGTAGCCGGTGATTCTGAGTTCGCGAAGCGTGGCCGTTGTCTTCATGCTTCGCGCCACTTTGTCGAGCTCGCGTCTGCCGGCGCTCAGCATCGCGGCATCGTTGCCGCCGTCGAAACGGAACAGCGAGTCGGCGCGCAGCGTGACCGTTCGCGGTATTGCCGGACTCTGCGCCGCAGCGCTCGCGGGCGCGGCCTGCTTGCATTGCAGCGCGCTCTCGGCCGATTTACGCAAGTTATCCTGAATGTCCGGCAGACGCTTTTCGGCATGAGCGAAGTTGCGTACCCATGCATCATGGCCCGCTTGCATGAGCTCGACTTCAGCGCATGCGAGCGGCTGCTGCGCTTCGCGACAGGAAGCCGTGACCGGGTCCGACTTGATGGTATTGACGATCTTCCACAGATCGGGACGCACCACGGAGACGGTGCGCAGCGCCGGATTGGCAGCCGATAACGACGTGCCATTTTCAAGGCCCAGGGTGATGACCGCCGCCTGACCGATGGCCTCTTCGACGAAACCCCAATGGTCGCCGGCTTGCCGCGCCTCGTGGCCCGCGCTGATCCAGCACTGCGCCTTCGCGCGGAAATAGCCGTTCTGTTCAGGCGGCAGGCGGTTCAGCCGTGCTTGCAATGACGCGAGCGCCGTGCCGCCGCTGGCAGCGGGCGCGTATGCGTTGATCCATTGCGGGTTGGCGGCGCCTGCCGCCTCGTCTTGCGAGGCGCCAATGCCGGATTGAAGCAGGGTGGGGTCTTGAATGCCGAGCCGTGCGCGCGCGGCGTGATCCGCGCAAGCTGTCAGCGTGAGCGCACACACAAGCACGGTTAGCGGGATTTTCATTGGTTATCTGCGCCTCGCGCATCTTTTTATCAAGGGATAAAAGTATGACGAGACGCAGAAGCCCGCGGAATGGGATGAATCTTAGAACGGTGTCAAGAGTTGTCGATTCTCATGTTGCATCAACGAAGTTACCGACTATTTGCTCGCGCCGCATTTACGCCCGAACCGCGCGCGCCGCATTGCGGCCACGAAGCCATTCCAGCGCCAGCAATAAGCACGTCGAAAAAATAATCAGAATGGTGGCGAGCGCTGCAATCGTCGGGCTGATATTTTCGCGGATGCCGGTGAACATCTGGCGCGGCAGTGTCGTCTGGTCCGCGCCGGCCAGGAACAGTGTGACGACGACTTCATCGAACGACGTCGCGAACGCAAACAAGGCGCCGGAAATCACGCCTGGTGCAATCACGGGCAATGTGATGCGAAAGAACGTCTTCACCGGATTTGCGCCAAGCGACAAGCTCGCGCGCACGAGGTTGTAGTTGAAGCCCTGCAAGGTCGCGGCCACCGTCGTCACGACAAACGGCACGCCGAGCGACGCATGCGCGAGAATCAGCCCGACATACGTATTGGCGAGTCCGAGCGGCGCAAAAAACAGATACATGCCGACGCCGACAACAACCACCGGCACGATCATCGGCGAAATCAGGATTGCCATGAGCAAGCCCTTGCCGCGGAAGTTGGCTTTCGTGAGGCCGATTGCCGCCAGCGTGCCAAGCACAGTCGCGACTACGGTCGCGGACGGCGCGACAATAAAGCTATTCTTAGCCGCCATACGCCATTCATCGGACGCAATCAGATTCTGATACCAGCGCAGAGACCAACCCGGAATCGGATAGACGAGGAACGTACTCGATGAGAACGACAGCGGCACGATCGCGAGCACGGGCAGGATCAGATACAGCAGCGTGAGCACGGCAAGCGCACGCAACGCGAAATACCACGCGCGCTCCACCCAGGACGTGTGCGGCGCGAACAGGGGCTTGGCAAGTTTCATGTCGGTAGGCTCCGTTCAGCCGAGGCTCAGCGATGAACGCGTGAAGCGTCCATAGATCACATACAGCACCAGCGTCGCGGCAAGCAGCAGCGCGCCGAGCGCACACGCCATGCCCCAGTTGATCGTCACGTTGGTGAAGTAGGCCACGTAGTAGCTGACCATCTGGTCGTTCGGGCCGCCGAGCAGCGCCGGCGTGATGTAGTAGCCGATCGCCAGAATGAAGACGAGCAACGCGCCGGCGCCGATGCCGGGATAGGTCTGCGGCACATACACGCGCCAGAATGCGGCGAAGGGATGGCTGCCGAGCGAAATGGCCGCGCGCTGATACGTCGGCGGAATCGACTTCATCACGCTGTAGAGCGGCAGGATCATGAACGGCAGCAAAATGTGCGTCATCGAAATATAGACGCCGGTACGGTTGAACAGCAGCGCGAGCGGATCGTGCAGCAGGCCGCTGCCCACTAGCGCCTTGTTCACGAGACCTTCGCTCTGCAAGATGACGATCCATGCCGCGACGCGCACGAGGATCGACGTCCAGAACGGAATCAGCACGAGAATCATCACGAGATTCGCGCGACGCTCCGACAGCGTCGAAATCCAGTAAGCGAGCGGATAGCCAAGCAGCAGCGCGAACAACGTAACGGCAGCGCCGATCACGAAGGTGCGGGTGAACACGGCGAGATAGATCTGCTGGTCGGGATCGGTCGGAATGATGTGACCGAACGCGTCCTGCTTGTGATCGAGCGAAGCGAGCACGTAGAACGGCGAATACGGACTGCCGTTCTTCGCGATGGCTTGCCAGTACGCGATGTTGTTCCAGCGTTCGTCGAGCTCGGCGAACTTCGCGTGAAATTGCGCGGGCGTCAGTTGCAACGGCTTGCTGTTGTCGTCGACGAAAGGCATCGCGCGCGCCGACTTTGCCACCAGCGAGCGATAACCAGAAATCTCCACATTGAGCCGGCGGGCGAGCGCGCCCATGCCGTCGCTATCGGCGATGGCGGTCAGGTCGGTCGCTAGCGCGGCGTATGCGGCATCGGACGGCGGCGTCTTGCGGTCCCATGCGTGCAGTGCGCTGAGCGTATGCGGCAACGCGTTCACGACTTCGGGATTCTGCGCGGCGCGGGTCAACAACGCGCCGATCGGCACGACGAAGATCAGCAGCAGAAAAATCGCGAGCGGCGCGATGAGCAGCAGCGCCATCGCACGCTTTTTCGCTTCCGCGGCCTTCAGTTCGCGCTTGAGCCGGCCGGTTGATTCCGGCGTGGAATCGGCGGCGATCGTCATCGTAGTCACACCTGGTCTCCCTGCAAAGCTGCGGACCGGAGTCAGCGTTAGTCCGGCTCCAGTCCATCCACCCGCGCGCGCAGCGGATCGCTCCAACGCGCGCGCGTCATCGCATCACTTCACGGCTTACTTCGAAGCCCACGACGAGAAACGCTGCTCCAGCTCGTCGCCGTGATCGGTCCAGAACGACAGGTTCTGCAGCACCGCGTTCTTGCCGTTAGCCGGCGAGTTCGGCAGATTCGAGAGCGTCTTCGCGTCGAGCCCCTTGATCGCCGCCACGTTCACCGGACCATAAGCGATGTGGTGCGCGTAGTCCTGCTGCGGCTTGGACGAAAGCGTGTACGCGATGTACTTTTCGGCCAGCGCCTTGTTCGGCGAGCCCTTCGGAATCGCCCAATAGTCGAGGTCGTAAATACTGCCGTTCCACACGACCTTGAGGTTCTTGCCTTCCTTCTGCGCGGCGTCGATGCGGCCGTTATACGCGGTCGACATCACCACGTCGCCCGCCACGAGAAACTGCGGCGGCTGCGCGCCCGCCTCCCACCACTGGATGTTCGGCTTCAGCTCGTCGAGCTTCTTGAACGCGCGGTCCTGGCCTTCCTTCGTCGCCAGCACCTTGTAGACGTCTTTCGGCGCGACGCCGTCGGCCATCAGCGCGAACTCGAGGTTGTAGCGCGCGCCCTTGCGCATCGCACGCTTGCCCGGAATCTTCTTCACGTCCCAGAAATCGGCCCAGCCGGACGGCGCACTCTTCAGCTTGTCGGCGTTATACGCGAGCGCCGTCGACCACACGAAAAAGCCCACGCCGCAAGTTTGCGGCGCTTCAGGAATCAGATCCGACTTCTTGCCGATCTTCGACCAGTCGAGCTTTTCATACAGACCTTCGTCGCAACCGCGGCCGATGTCGCCCGACTCCACTTCCACCACGTCCCAGTTGACATGCTTGGCTTCGACCATCGCCTTGACCTTGGCCTGCTCGCCGTTGTATTCGACGGCGGTCACCTTGCTGCTGGTCTGCGATTCGAACGGCTGGTTGAACGCTGCCTTTTGCGCGTCCCCGTTGGCGCCGCCGAAGTTGACGACCGTCAGTTCGGCCGCATTCACCTGCGCCGCGCCCAGCGCGAGCGCCACAGCACCGACAGCGATGGCGCAGCGCGATTTCCCGATCTTGCTCATGGTGTGTTGCTCTCCTTTGGTGGTGGTTTCAAGCATGAGTCCATGCGACGTTCTTATGTGCTGCTGACTGCCCCGCTGATGCAATCATGCTCGCGTTTGCCGCGCTTACGCCCCCGCGAATACCCGCAGATGCTCGGGCGCGAACTCGAGCGCGACGGGCGCGCCGGGTGCGAACGCGTTGAGCGCGTCGGTGCCGAGCGGCACCTTGACGAAGCACTCGTCCTGCTGCGGCAAACCGCAGCGCATACGGACGTGATCGCCGAAATAGATGAGTCCGCGCGCTTCGCCGGCAAGCGCGTTGGCGCCCGGCCGCGCAGCGCCGTTGGCATGTCCATTGCCGCCCGCCGAGAGCTTCATGCGTTCCGGCCGGATGCACGCGATGGCCGGCGTGCCCGCCCGCGCGCCGCCGATGTTGCGGCCCGTCACTCGTGTGCCGTCAGCCAGATGAAGCTCGCAATATTCGCCGTTTACGTTCGCGATCGTGCCGCGCAGCTTGTTGCTGTCGCCGATGAAGTTCGCGACGAATTCGTTGCACGGCGATTCGTACAGACGGTCCACCGTATCGAGTTGCTGCACGATGCCTTTATCGAAGACGGCGACGCGATCGGACATGGTCAACGCCTCGCCCTGATCGTGCGTGACGTAGACAAAGGTCACGCCGAGCTTCTCGTGCAGCGACTTCAGTTCGTACTGCATGTGTTCGCGCAATTGCTTGTCGAGCGCGCCGAGCGGCTCGTCCATCAGCACGAGTTTCGGCTCGAACACCAGCGCGCGCGCAAGCGCAATGCGCTGCTGCTGTCCGCCCGAAAGCTGCGCGGGATAGCGCTTGGCGAAGCTCTCCATGCGCACCATCTTCAATGCGTTATTCGTGCGATGCGCGCGCTCTTCCGCGGAAACCTTGCGCACGGTCAGCGGATACGCGACGTTCTGCTCGACCGTGAGATGCGGGAACAGCGCGTAGTTCTGAAACACCATGCCGATGTTGCGCTTGTGCGGCGGCACGGTATTGAGCAATGTGCCGTCGAGCCAGATCTCGCCGCCGGTGGGAAATTCGAAGCCGGCGAGCATCATCAGACAGGTGGTTTTGCCGGAGCCCGACGGCCCGAGCAGCGTCAGGAATTCGCCCTGATAGATGTCCAGATCCAGTTGCTTGACGACCAGCGTTTCACCGTCGTACGTCTTGCGCACGCCTCGAAAGCTGACGATCACTTCATCCGTTTTCATCGCCGTAGTCTCCTCTGCGGTCGAGCCGGCTGCTCTTGCGTAACAGCGGGCTTGCATCAATTGCGTGGCCCACTATAGACCGTTACGGTTCTACAATATGGAACCATTTCATTATTCCGGATAGAACCACTTGGATACGATCATCTTGTCGGATTGGCTCGCCGCCAGGCTTGATCGCGCGGCCTCGGAACCGCTCTACCGGCAGACGTTGCGGCTGATGCAGCAGGCCATTCTCACCGGTCAGTTGCCGCCTGGCACCAAGCTGCCGAGTTCGCGCACGCTCGCCGAAGACCTGGGCATCGCGCGCAATACGGTGCTGCATGTGTACGACCAGTTGACCGCCGAAGGCTACGTGATCTCGACCACGGGCAGCGGCACTTATGTCGCCGACACGCAGCCGGACACCGCCGCCGTCAACGCGCGCCGAAAGCCGGCGGTGGCGGCGGTTGGCGCTACGGCCGATGCGGCAGTCGGCACGCAAACCAAACCGCCGAAGCGCGATCTGAACGATCTGTCCAATCGCGGGCGGCGTCTGATCGGCCAGGCCGGCGTCTCGGCGAAACAATGGGGCGCCTTCATGCCGGGCGTGCCGGACGTCGCGGAATTTCCGGCCCGAACGTGGAGCCGCCTGCAAGCGCGTTTGTGGAAAGAAGCGAATCCGGATCTGCTGACGTATGCGCCCGGCGGCGGCTATCGTCCGCTGCGCCGCGCGTTGTCGGACTATCTGCGCGTCGCGCGTTCTGTGAATTGCACGCCGGATCAGATCATCATCACTACGGGTATTCACCAATCCATCGATCTCGCCGTGCGTCTGTTAACCGACGTCGGCGATCGGGCCTGGGTGGAGGAGCCGTGCTATTGGGGCGCGCGCAGCGTGTTGCAGTCGTCGGGAATCACGCTGGTGCCGGTGCCCGTGGACGATGAAGGTCTTAATCCGCGTGAAGAGGATTTGCGGGAGCCGCCGCGCCTCGCGCTCGTGACGCCGTCGCATCAATACCCTCTCGGCATGGTGATGAGCCTCGCGCGCCGCCGCACGTTGCTCGAATACGCGCGTCAGCACAACGTGTGGATCATCGAGGACGATTACGACAGCGAGTTTCGCTACGGCAGCCGGCCTCTTGCGTCGCTGCAAGGTCTCGACGAAGCCGGTCAGGTCATTTACGTGGGCAGCCTCGGCAAGATGCTCTTTCCGGGTCTGCGCATGGGCTACATGATCGCGCCGGAGCATCTCGTCGATACATTTCGCATGGGCGTCGCGGAGCTTTATCGCGAAGGACAGTTGATGCAGCAAGCCGTCATGACCGACTTCATCATGGACGGCCACCTCACGTCGCACGTTCGGCGCATGCGCGCGCTGTACGGAGAGCGCAGGCAAATTCTGATCGATGCGATCACCGCGCGTTTCGGCAGCGAACTGCCGGTCATGGGCGACGAAGCGGGCTTGCATCTGGTGCTGGGTCTGCCGGATCACGCGGACGACCGCGCGGTGACGGCGGCCGCATTCGACGCCGGCGTGATCGTGCGGCCGCTCGCGACCTATTACAGCAGCGATCCGCCCGCGCGGCGCGGGCTGTTGCTCGGCTATGCGTGCGTGCCGAACGAGAAGATCGGGCCCGCGTTCGACACGCTCGCGCGCGTCATCGAGCAGACCGCGTTGAAGACGCCGACGCGCGCCGCCTGAGCGACGCGCCTACGACGGCGCGCACGTGACCTTACTCACTTCAGCCCGAAGTCAACGCGCGTAGTCGCGCCTTTGTCCTTGATGCCGTCCGCGTCGAGCTTCGGCGCGACGACAAACACGCGGCTGCTGTCGATCTTGCCATCCAGATACTGCTGCACGCTTTGCGCCCGCTGCTGCGCAAGCTGCCGCAGGCTGGCCTCGTCGATGGGCGCGTTCGCTGCGAGCGCGCTCTTCATGTCGTCGTCGGGCAAGGACTTCGTCAGGCCGACGAAATTGCGCGGCTTCTTGAAGTCCGCGGACTTGTAGGCCTTCGTCAGATACTTGTCGTATTCCTTCGGATCGACGGTGACGCTCGACAGGTCCACGCTCTCGCCGTTGCCCACCACGTCCTTGATTTTCTGCTGCTTGACGAGGCGGTCCACGTAGCGCATGCGCAACGCGGGCTCGTCGATCTTCGGGTCGACGCGGCCGATCAGATCCATCTTGATCGACGGCTTCGCGCCGAGCGCCTTCACGATCGTCTCGAGCTTCTTGGTGTCGGCGTCGGTGAGTTGCGCGGAGCCCGGTTCGAACTCGACGTAGCCGAGTTCCTCGCCGCTGCCGCCGAACGCGTTCGCGATCAGCGAGAACGGCGCGGTCACCGCCTTTTGCAGCAGATTCAGCACCGCATGCCAGATCAGGCCGCCAATGCTGAACTCGGGGTTCGACAACGAGCCGGACACCGGCAGATTGACGTCGATCTCGCCGCGCGAATTTTTCAGGAGCGAGATGGCGAGCCGTACCGGCAGTTTGGTCGCCGTATCGTTTTCGATGTGATCGCCGAACGTCAATTGGTCGATGAACAAATGGTTGTCCGCGTTCAACTGGTCGTTCTCGAGCTTGTAGTGAAGATCGACGTTCAGCTTGCCCTTGGTGATCGGATAGCCCGCGTATTTCGCGGAATACGGCGTGAGATTGGTCAGCTCGATGTCGTGCGCGCTCGCGGTCAGATCGAGCGCCGGTTTCGCGATCAGCGGATTGACGGTGCCGCGAATCGACAGCGGACCATTGGCGGCCAGCTTCGCCGCGATGTCGACGGGCGCGGACGTGGTCGACTGCGTGCCGAATGCGCCGACGGTGCCCTGAATGCCAACCAGGTTCGCCGTGAAGTTCGGCTTGATGAAGTTGTCGGTGTAGGTCACGCGGCCTTGCTGCAAGACCAGTTGGCCGAAGTGCAGCTTGACCGGACTTTGCGGCGGCGTCGCGGCAGTGACGGTGGCGGGCGTGGTGGGCGCAGCGGTCGTGGTGGACGACGCCGGCGCGGACGCGGACGCCACGATCGGTACCGACGCGGCAACCACGGCCGAGGCCGTCGGCGGCGTCAACGGCACGGGCTCCGCGCCGTCCTTGGCGTTCTTGTCGCGCGTGAGCGACTGCGCCGCGCCGCTCTGATGCGCGACCACGTCGTTAAGGTTGAGCTTGCCTTGCGCATCGAGCAGCACGCGTCCATAGAACTTCGTGAAGGTGACGCGCTCCGCGTCCACGGACGTCCCGCGCTCGTCGTAATCCGCCTTCAGCCCGGTCAGCGCGAGCGAGCGCCACCCGGCGAACGGATCGGAGGTGGCCTTGTCGAGCATGCGCACGTCCACAAGCGCCACGTCGCCGCGATAAGTCGCCTTCAACGACTTCGCCTGAGTCAACGCAAGATCGCCGCTGCCGTTGAGCAGCGCGCTCGCAATGGTCGCATTCAACTGGCTGCCGAAGTACGGTTCGAACGCCGCCGCGTCGAGCCGGTTCGCGTTCACCTTGACCGCAACCTTGAGCGGCGTCGCGGTGACGTCGCCCTTCAGGCCGAGCGTGCCCTTCTTGTTCAGCGTGGCTTGCAGTTCCACGGGCAGCGGACGGCTCAGGTCGTCGCTGATCTGCTGCACTTTCAGTTGCAGCGGCGCGATGCCGAGTTTGACCGGCTGCGGCGTGGTGTTGTCGGTGAAATTGGCGGTGCCGTCCTTCACGTTCAGCTCGCCGATCTTGTAGTGCCATGCCGGACCTTCCGCCTGCGCCTTCTTCACAGCATGAATGGCCGTGCGTTTCGGCTCCGCCTCATGCGGACCGGCGAGCGACGCAAGGTTGATGCTGCCGTCTTTCAGCCGTTGCACGTCGACGGCGAGGCCGGTCGTGTCGACGCTCGTCACATCGGCGGTGCGCGCGTTCAGGTCCACCTGCTTGACCTTGACGCTGCCCTGCGCGAGCGAGATCACAGGAGCCTTCGCGCCGCGCGTCGTCAATTTCAGCGATTGCAGATCGAGCTGCGAGTCCGCGACCATCACCGCGGCCGGCGACTTCGACCAGTTCGCGCCGATATTCGCGGTCGTCGAAAGCGTGCCGTCGGTGACTTGCGCCACGGTTGCCGCATCGAGATAAGGTTGCAGCAGCGGCAGATTCAGCGACCTGATATCGAGTTTGGCGCTCGCGGTTTTGGCGGCCAGGCTCAATGCGCCTGCGACGCCCAGTGAACCGCCGCTGCGTTTGAGGTTCGTGTTGAGCGTGTAGTGCGCGGGCGCGGTGGCGAGCGTCGAAAAATCGGTCAGCGTGACCGCGAGCTTTTCCATACCGACGTCGACGGGACGCGACGTAGCTTCGTCGCGTGCGTTGACGGTGCCGTCGTTCAGTACGAAGCGTTTGATCGAGAGGTCGAGCGGCGGTGCGGGTTTGTCCGCGCTTTTTTGCGCTTCGTGCTGAGCGTTGTTCTGCGCGCCGCTTGCCGCCGATGCCGCCGACGGTGCCGCCGCTGCGGAGCCAGGCGCCGGCGAACTCGCCGCTTGCGCCGCATTCTTCGCAGCCGAAGGCGCCGGCGCGGGGGCGAACATCTTCTCGACGCTCAGCGCTCCGTTCCTGTCGCGCGCGAGATTCGCGATCGGCGCGTCGATACGAATGTCGTCGAAGTGATAGACGCTCTTCAGCGGCTCGAGTGTGCGCACCGCGACATGCACCGCGCGCGCGGCGAAAAACGGCGCCTTGCTTGCGTCCCGCACGTCGACATCGTTCAGATCGACGGTGCCCGCCACGCGCAGCGTGGGCGCGTCGTTCGACATCACGAAGTTGAGCTTCAGATCCGTCGAGAGCTTGCCCGCCTGCACGATCACCGGCAGTTTGGTCGGCACATATGAGATGAGGCGCGGCACGTCGAGCCCTTCGAAGCGCAACGACACTTCCGACTCGCGCGACGCGGCGAACGGTTTCGTCTTGCCGTCGATGGCGAGCGGACTGCCGTCGATGCGCGCGCGCAGCAACGGCTCGACGAAGATATCGGTTTTCGACGGCAACGTGGCGATAAACGGAATGCCGAGCTTCCATTGATCGATCACATGCGTCGCGCCGAGCAGTTTGTCGTCGAACGTAATCTGGCCGTTCTCGAGACGAATGTTCGACACGGAGAAGAGCGTCGGCTTGCTGTCGGGCGTGCTTGGCTGCTTCGAGAATTTCTCGATCAGATCGGTGAAATTAAAGCGCTGCGCGTCGTAGCGAACAATATGAAAACGCGGCGAATCAAGCTGTATTTCATCGACAATCGGCGCCGCGCGAAACAGCGAACTCCACGACGGCTGAACAATAAGCCTTTCGATGTCCACGAAATCGCCCGCGCCGCCGCGCTCGCCGATATGCACGCGGTCCGCTTCGAGTTTCAGCGTATAGGGATTGAGCGCAATGCGGCCAATCGTAGCGGGCCGGTCGAGTTGCTTGCTGAGCTGTTGTTCGGCGATATGGCGAATCAGCGGCGGCGCCGCGAAAAAGCCCAGCAGTCCGAACACTACGATGAAGATCAGCAGACCGGTGATGACGCGACGTGTGCGGCGCGACTGCGCGACATCGCGCATGGTCTGCATGGAAGACGCGAGTGATGCTTTATTGATGCTTGCCATGCTCGGTTTTGGGTAATGCGGCGGCAAGCCGGCCGCGACACGAAAATCCCGCAAGCGGCAGTATAAGTCGTGAATCTTTCGTCGGATAGAAATGTAAGCCGTGCTTACACAATCGCCGGCGCTCTACAACCGCGCGTCCGTCATTGACCGCGAAGTCGTGACGGACGCGCGCTGCCGGCCTTCGAATCTTGCCGACTATGCGAAGCGCAAGTTACTGACGCACGACGGCGGGCGGCTGCCACGTGCCGTCGGTGGCTTGAGGCTTCGGCGCATAAAGGCGCAGCACGAGTTGCAGATCGGCGCGCGGCGCCGGGCAGCCAGTTGCCGCTCTTGCCGCGCGTCGACGAGACCGTGACATCAAGCGATCCATCGCGATTGCGGCGCGCGCCGTTGCGATCGCCGACCGCAATACGCGCCGGCGCGCTTTCGCCGAGCGCGCCGTCCTTCGTATAAGCGGTGATCGACCAGAAGCCGCGCACCGGCGGCAACTGATTCGGCGCGAAGTGAATCACATAGCGATTCGCGCCGTTGAGCGCGTGACCGTCGCTGTCCTGAGTGACGACCGCGCGCACTTCATCGTCTTTCGTGCCGATGCCCGGCTGCGCGAAAGCGGCGTAAGCGCGCAGCGCATAGTCGGGGCCGTAGCTACCCACGCCGTCGCCGAACCAGCTCCAGCCGTTGCCCGTCAGCAGGTTGGACGGCGGCGTGACCACGCGCTCGTGGCCGTCGGCAAGACCCGCTGCAATGGCGTCCGATGCGCCCGGCAGCTTCACCGGCTGGCCCGGCGTCACGCCGAGGTCGGAGAGAAACTTGAGCGCGTGCGGATCGGCTGGCGTCGGCGGGTTGTCGGGCAGCGCCTGCGCGAGCCGGTTGAAGAAGCCGTTTGCGTCGAGCGCGGCGACCTGTGCGGCGGGCGTGCCGGATGCACCCGCGGCGCCAATGGCGCCGGTGGGCGCATCGGCATTACTGCGCGGCGGCGCAATCGACGCCGAGCGCGTGCTGCCCGCGTACACCGAAAGCGGCGCCACGCGAATCGCGCGCTGCAGTTTGCGAACCGCCGTCAGATCGCGCGTGCCGTTCGACTGGACGCGCACGCTCACCCATGCGTTGCGGGTCGGCACGTCGACGCGCTTGACGTTTTTCGGCAGATCGCCCTGCCAACCGGGTCCGACGAACGCGATGGCCTGCGCCTTGATGCCGTTCGCGCGCGTCGCGAACTGGTCGGCCGTCGACCACACCACGTTGGTCCACATATCGAGCACGCGGGCGTCCACATAGCGGCCGCGCGAGTCGGGCAGCGCGAGGATCACCGGTTCGCTGCCGACGTCGAGCCAGCCGGTGGAGTCCAGCGTGTCGAGGCTCGGCTGCATCGGATTCGCCGCGCCGATGGGCGGCAGCGCCTGCGCATGGCGCAGCGTATTGAGCGGCGCCTGGCCGGGCTCGGTGCCGACGGCCGCGTCGCGCGCCACCCCCATCAGCACCAGTGGATAGCCGAATACATAGGAATCGGCGACTTCGTCCTTGATCCAGCCGGTGGATTTTTGCGTCGTGGACGGCGTCGACGCGCAACCAGCCAAAAATGCGAGGCCTGCGAGCGATGCGCAGGTCCAGTAATTCGTAAACACTGCTCGGCGATTTTTTATCATTCGTTCAGAGGGCGGAACGTGCTGTCCAAAGGGAGACGCCGGCGTGAGGGCAACAGTGCTCGCGCGGTCTCCCAAAACCAGCGCAGCCAGTCCGCGTTGCATCGCCGACAACATCGCGTTGTATCGTATCCGCGCTCACCAGGCAAGCGCAAAGGCGTGAATCGCTGATTGCCGCAAAGCCCGGCGCGTGGCGAGACTGCGCTTGACCTTCCCATCATGGGAAGGTCGATACTAGGCTTCATCATGCGGCCGATGCCGCCACGAGCCTTCATCACCATGACCGAACTTGCCGCTGCTGCCCGTCCTGCCGACGCCGATCCGATCCACACCGCCGAGCTGGAAATCGGCGGAATGACCTGCGCGTCGTGCGCGATGCGCGTCGAAAAAGCGCTGGCGAAGGTGCCGGGCGTCGCCGGGGCGTCCGTCAATCTGGCGACCGAGACCGCGAGCGTCAATCTGATGAGCGATGCGGCGACCGGCGCGGCGGTCACTGCCGACGCGCTCATCGCCGCCGTCAAGAAAGCCGGCTACGAAGCCGCGCTGGTCGCGCCGCCGGACACCGCGCCGGAATCAGTCGATGCCGGCCCGTCCAGCGCTGCCGGCGCTTCCGGCGCCGCCGCGCCGTCCGCCGCCGAGCGCAAACGCAGCGAGGCACGCCGCGAACTCGCGGCCGTGCTCGTCTGCGCTCTGCTGACGCTGCCGCTCATCGTCCCGATGATCGCCGCATGGTTCGGCACAGAGGCGATGCTGCCGGTCTGGCTGCAGTTCGGCCTCGCGTCGGTCGTGCAGTTCGTGTTCGGCGCGCGCTTCTATCGCGCGGCCTACCGCGCGGTGCGCGCCGGCGCGGGCAACATGGACTTGCTGGTCGCGCTCGGCACGTCGGCGGCGTATGGCATCAGCGTTTATCAACTCGCGCGTCATCCAGACGACGCGATGCATCTGTACTTCGAAGCGTCGGCGGTCGTCATCACGCTCGTGCGCTTTGGCAAATGGCTCGAAGCGCGCGCGAAGCGCCAAACCACCGACGCAATCCGCGCGCTCCAGGCGCTGCGGCCCGAGCGCGCGCGCATTCGCGTCGGCGCGGGCGAGCGCGAAGTGCCGCTCGCGGAAGTGACGGTCGGCAGCGTCGTGATCGTGCGGCCGGGCGAACGCGTTCCGGTCGACGGAGCGGTGCTCGAAGGCCGCACGCACATCGACGAATCGCTGATTACCGGCGAAAGCCTGCCCGTCGCCAAACAGACTGGCGACGCGGTGACCGCCGGCTCAATCAACGGCGAAGGCGCGATTGCCGTGTCCACCACCGCGACCGGTGCGGAAACGACGCTCGCGCGGATCATTCGGCTTGTCGAAAGCGCGCAGGCCGAGAAGGCGCCGATCCAGCGGCTCGTCGACCGCGTCAGCGAAATCTTCGTGCCGGCGATTCTGGCGATTGCGGCGCTCACGCTGATCGGCTGGCTGCTGGCGGGCGCCGGCGGCGAAACGGCGATCCTGAACGCGGTCGCGGTGCTGGTGATCGCCTGCCCGTGCGCGCTCGGCCTGGCGACGCCGGCCGCGATCATGGCCGGAACCGGCGTCGCGGCGCGGCACGGCGTGCTGATCAAGGACGCCGAGGCGCTCGAAACCGCGCATCGCGTGAATCTTGTCGCGTTCGACAAAACCGGCACGCTGACCATCGGGCAGCCTTCGGTGACGGCGTTCGAACCGGTCGGCGAGATCGCTCGCGATGAAGCGCTCGCGCTCGCGGCAGCCGTGCAGCGCCAAAGCGATCACCCGCTCGCGCGGGCCGTCGTCAGCGCGTATGAGGCGGCGAAATCCAGCGCGCACGCGCCGACCGCCAGCGACGCGCGCGCCGTGGCCGGCCGCGGCGTCGAAGCCGAAGTCGGCGGCCGCAAGCTCGCGCTCGGCAGCACGCGCTGGCTCGATGAACTGGGCGTCGAACTTCCGCCGCCAGTCGCCGCGCGCGCCCGCGAACTCGAAGCGGCCGGCAATACCGTGTCCTGGCTCATGCAGCTCGATCCGTCGACGCCGGTCGCGCTCGCGTTGATGGCATTCGGCGACACCGTCAAACCGACCGCGCGCGCGGCCGTCGCGCGGCTCGCGGCAATGGGCGTGAAAAGCGTGCTCGTGACCGGCGACAATCGCGGCAGCGCGGCGAGCGTCGCGCAAGCACTCGGCATCGACGAATTTCATGCGCATGTGCTGCCGGATGACAAGGCTCGCGTGATCCGCGATCTGAAAATCCGCAGCGCGGGCATCGTCGCGATGGCCGGCGACGGCATCAACGATGCGCCCGCGCTCGCCGCCGCCGACATCGGCATCGCGATGGCGACCGGCACCGACGTCGCGATGCACGCGGCCGGCATCACGCTCATGCGCGGCGACCCGGCGCTCGTGGCCGACGCAATCGACATTTCGCGCAAGACGTGGCGCAAGATCCAGCAAAACCTGTTCTGGGCATTCGTGTACAACCTGATCGGCATTCCGCTCGCCGCCTTCGGCTTGCTGAATCCGATGCTGGCCGGCGCGGCCATGGCGTTCTCGAGCGTGAGCGTGGTCACAAACGCGCTGTTGCTGCGCACGTGGACGACGAAGCGCTGACGGGCTGACGCCGCGTTAAGGCGCTGTCAGACGGTGCGTTGAGACGTGCAGACAGGCGCTTTGAAGCGCCGCAGTATTACGAAAAGCTTCCAGTTCGCTAAAGGAAGCGTTATCGGCGGCCGTAAACCAGACACGATGCCGGCGGGTGCCTGCGCGCCCGCCGTGCATCGTTTGTCCTTCTTACTCCGCACACGTCCATGAAATCATTCTCTTTGCGCGGCGCCAGCGTCGGCGCGCGGCTCGCCGTACTTTCGTGCGTGCTGGTCGCGTTGATTTTCGCCTCGTTCACGTGGGCGCTCACGCGCAGCGCCGGCGAGCAGGTCAGCGACCAGGTGCTTGAACGCATCGCCGAAAAAGATCGCTCGATCGCCGCGATGATCAGCTTGTTCGACAAGGCGCTGTCCGCCGAAGTGGACCGCTCGACGTCGCTGTTCGCGAGCTTCCTGCCCAGCACCTATACGCTCGACGAAACGCAGAAGATCGACGTGAACGGCGTTGCCACGCCCACGTTCAAAGCCGGCGACAAGGTACTGAACATGGACTTCACTATCCCCGACCAGTTTCTCGAACGCAGCGGCGCGGTCGCCACGATCTTCGCGCGCACGGGCGACGACTTCGTGCGCGTGACGACCTCGCTGAAAAAACAGGACGGCTCGCGCGCAATCGGCACGCTGCTCGACCGCAACGGACCGGCGTATGCGCTCGTCGTCGCCAACAAGACCTATACCGGGCTCGCCGCGCTGTTCGGCAAGCGCTGGATCACGCAATACCGGCCGGTGACGGACGCGAGCGGCCGCGTGATCGGCGCGCTGTTTGTCGGCGTGAACGTCGATCCGGAAATCCAGCAGGTCCAGGACGGCATCCGCAAGCTGAAGATCGGCGACAGCGGCTATTACTTCGTGGTCAACGCGTCGAAGGGCGCGGACCGCGGCAAGCTGGTCGTGCATCCGGCCGCCGCCGGCCAGAACGCGGACAACGCGAACGCGCCGTATCAGCAAATGCTCGACATGAAGGAAGGCCGGCTGGAATACAGTTCCGCCGACGCCACGCTTGGCGAGCAAGGCGCGCGCGACAAGTTCGTTTCGTTCATCACCGTGCCGGAATGGCAATGGCTCGTGGGCGGCGTCGCGCCGCGCGACGAAGTGATGGCCGAAGTCAACGCGACGCGCAATCACTTCCTGATCGCTGGCTTCGTGCTGGTCGGCGTGTTCGCGGTCGTGTTTCTGTTCGCGGTGCGCCGCCTCGTCAGCCGGCCGCTCGACGAAGCGGTCAAGGCGTCCGAGCGCTTCGCGTCGGGCGATCTGAGCGTGCGCGTCGCCCAGGGCGCAAGCGGACGCGCCGACGAAATCGGCCGCCTGATGCGCTCGATCGACGGCATCGGCGAAGGTCTCGCGCGCATCGTTTCGCAGGTGCGCAGCGCGTCGACGGATATGTCGGAAGGCACCGAGAAGATCGCCACGGGCAGCGGCAACATCGCCTCGCGCATCGCGACGCAGGCAAGCAGCCTCGAAGAAACCGCGGCGAGCATGGAGCAGATCACGTCGACGGTGCAGCAGAACGCCGATCACGCGTCGCAAGCGAATACGCTGGTCACGCGCGCGGCGGACGCGGCGCTCGAAGGCGGACGCGCGGTCGAACGCGTGGTGTCGACGATGGGCGACATCAGCCGCTCGTCGCAGAAGATCGCCGAGATCACGAGCGTGATCGAAGGCATCGCTTTCCAGACCAACATTCTTGCGCTTAACGCGGCCGTCGAGGCGGCGCGCGCTGGCGAGCACGGCAAGGGCTTCGCGGTCGTCGCCTCGGAAGTGCGCGCGCTCGCGCAGCGCAGCGCGGCTTCGGTGAAGGAGATCGAAGGTCTGATCGCCGAATCGACCGCGACCGTGCAAAGCGGTTTCCAGATTGCCGAGCAGGCCAGCTCGACGATGCAAGGCATCGTTCAGCAGGTCGGCCAGGTGCGCGCGATCATGGGCGAGATCAGCGTGGCGTCGCGCGAGCAGTCGGGCGGCATCGAGCAGGTCAATCTCGCCGTCACGCAGATCGGCGAAGCGACGCAGCAGAACGCGACCATTGTCGGGGAAGCGGAAGAGGCGGCTGCGGAATTGCGCGACCATGCGGCGCGTTTGGCGCAAGTGGTTAGCGTGTTTAAGCTTGAGAGTGGGCGGGATTGAGTGGGTTCGAGGCGCGGGTGCGGTTGGGATGAGGCGCGCTTGAATGCGCGCTCGGGGCGGGACTGAGCCGCGCTCGAAGGCGCGGTCCAAGCGTGCTCCCGCTGTGCATTGCTCGGGCTGTACGTTGCTCGGGCTGCGGGCGCGCCACCTCTGCAGAGGCCTGCTGTTACGCGGTCGGCCTGAACATCTCGAACATATTGCCAATCTCCGCGTAATCCGCGCGATAACCGGCGCGCATGATGGGTTGCGCGGCGTGCGTATCGAACAATCCATCCTTCAGATAAGCCTCGTTGATGTGCACGCCGACCACCTGCCCGAGCGACAGGTAGTTGTCCATCGGCTTGCCGTCGAGCGTATGCAGCCGCACGACCTGCAGCAGCTTGCATTCGAGCGCGGCCGGCGATTCCGCGACGTGCGGCACCTGCACGTTACGCCCCGGCGCAGGCGTGAGCCCCGCGAGCTCGAATTCATCGACATGCGGCGCAACCGGCGCGGACGAACGGTTCATCTGCTCGGCGAGCGGTTTCGTCGCGAGATTCCAGACGAATTCGCCGGTGGCCTCGATGTTGGAAACGCTGTCTTTGCGCCCCTCGCTGCAAAAACCGATGATCGGCGGAAAAGTCGCGAACGCGCCGAAAAAGCTGTACGGCGCGAGATTCAACGTGCCGTCGGTGTCGCGAGAAGAAATCCATCCGATCAGACGCGGCGCGACGATCGCCTTGAACGGATCGTGCGGAAGGTTGTGGCCGGCGGCAGGGTCGTAGAAGTAGTGGGACATGGGCGTGGCGCGTGTTGGAAGGATGATGGGTAGTTATAGCGCAGAGTCGCGGCGGGCGGTGCAACATGCGTTTAACAGGGTTTAGCTTGTAATTTGCGAATACAGGCTTAAGCCTGTATTCGCGATTTATATGCCTTAAGTCAGCCGTATCGCCGTAACCCTACCCCCGCCCGATCACCCGCTTGCGCCCTTCCTTCACCTGCGCGAGATGCGCTTCGTCCCAGTCATAAAACCCGGCACCGCTGCGCACGCCGACGCGCCCCGCGTCCACCTGCCGACGCAGCAGATCGAGCACGTCTTCGTCTTTCGCGAGCTCGGGCATCAGATGCGTGGATATATCGAGGAAAGTGTCCAGCCCGCCCATGTCCGCCGCCTCCAGCGGACCGACGATTCCCCAGCGGCGCCCAAGCGACGCCTTCATGACGCGGTCGACCACATCCGGCGTTGCCGCGCCCGAGCGCACGATGTTCAGCGCCTCGCGCAATACCGCGAACTGCAGACGGTTGCCGACGAATCCGGGAATCGCCTTCGCCAGAACCACCGGCTCCATGCCGATCGCGCTCATCAATTCCGCGGTCTTTGCGGTGACGTCCGGCGCAGTCGCGCTTCCCGGCACCACTTCGACGAGCGGAATCATGTGCGGCGGATTCCAGAAATGCGCGATGACAAAGCGCTCTTTTGCGCGCAACGGCGTGACCAACTGATCCGGCGGGAAGCCGCTTGTGTTGCTGGCGAGAATGGCGTCGTCGGCGAGAAGCGTCGACAGCTTTTCGTATAGGCGGTGCTTCACTTCCAGCACTTCTGGAATCGCTTCGATGACGAAATCGGCGGAGCGCATTACGTCCAGCGCGGCATGCGTCTCGATATGCGCGAGCGCCGCCTGCTTCGCCTCCGGCCCGATGCGGCCCGCGTCGATCAGTTCGTCCAGCACCGCTTCGGCTTTCGGCACGACGCTCGCGAGACGAGCCGCGTCGACGTCATGGACGACCGTCCGGTGTCCGTGCAACGCGCTTTGCGTCGCGATGCCGACGCCCATCAACCCGGTACCCACTACGCCTATCACTGCCTTTGCTGCCTTGCTCACGCCGCTACCTCGCTGACAATCCATAAAGCGTTGAAGCATAGCGCAGCCCGAGCATGCGTCATGCCGAACGCGACAAAGCCGGCCTTCCTCGCGGAAGAGCCGGCTTTGTCAGCTTCGCGCCGTTTCAGGCGGCACGAAGGTTCATGCGCGAATTAGTAGCGCGCAGGCGGACGGTGCTCGTCGCGGCCGTGGTGACGCGGATCATAGTCGTGCGGGTGATGACGCATCCACTCGTCGTGCTGCCAATAGCGATGGCCGTCGTAATAACGATCGCCGTGCCAGCCGATGTCGATCGACACGCCGACCGGCATCATATGCGGCTGACCATAAACGACCGGCGCCGGGCCGTGTTCGACGATGACGCGTTCCTGAGCGGACGCGCCGCCGGCTGCCAGCATGGCGCCGCCGGCCAGCAATGCCGCGACGATAGTCCGCGATGTCTTGTTGAAGGCTTTCATGGTTCTCTCCCGTAAAGTTCGGATCAAGCCGGCGCCGCGCTGCATTTGACCCGGGTTTTGGGCCTGCACACGACGCCGTGCGCTTGAAAACCACTTTAACGACGCAAACCGCATGAAGACGTGAGCACTTGTAAGCGCACATTTCAAAGATAGGGACGGATGGCGTTAGCGCCTTCTCGGCTGAGACCTGCGGGCAATAAGGCTCTCGGGGCCGAGCGCGCGCTTTGCGCGGCGCAATCACGTCAGCCGCCGTTACATTCATTTCGGCGGGGAAATATAAGACGGCAGAGAACCCGCTGAAGCGGCGCGCCAGGCGCCGAATAAACAAAAGCCACGGCACGCTTTCGCGGGCAGTGGCTTGAAATGATGCGCGCGCACTCGAGGTGCGCACCCGGCGCTTTAACGCGCGCGGGCCGAACAGCTTGCTATTAGTCGGTCAGCTTGATGCCGAACAGCGTGGCTTGCGCCTTGCGCTGACGCTCGGCTTCGCGGGCGCGTGCCGCGTACGAGTAGTCCGCGTCCAGCGGCAGGTGGGGCGACGCAAAGAGGTCGCTGACCTTTTGAAACAGTGCAAAGATGAAGCTCATGGCGACTCCCGGTTGATTGCTGCATTTGCTAGGGTTTTCCCTTAAGAAGAATTATAGGGTTTTCCCTAGGCGAAAGCTAGTGCAGCGCAGCAATAAATCGGAGGTGCGACGCCTGGCCGCATGTACGGACATATTGCGTTGCAACATGACAACGTCCCTTTTTTTGCCCAGCCTTCCGTTTGTCGCCGTCAGCGCTTATTACAGCGTCGTCGGCCCTGCTTTCGGGCTGGCCGCTCGCCGCTTTGACGGCCCGCTTTTGCGCGGGTTGACGGCGGCGGCGTCGACGGAGCCTTCCGCCGACGGGTCAGCCGCCACCAGCGTCGCGCCGTTGACGGACACGATCAGCCCCGGCAGCGTGCGCGTCGGCTGGTCTTGCGGCTTGACGGCGGCGCCGGTGGCCGAGAACTCGACGTTCAGGGCCCAGTGTCCGTCATGTATGCCTTGATCGCGCAGAAGCGCGCCGATCAGGTCGTCGATGGAATATTTGTGTTCGCTCGTCGGCATGTGGCTCGGGTCGGATGAGGCGCTCGCGTGTCCGATTCGGCTTCGCGGCAGCATGCAGAGTGTAGAGCGCGCGATCGCGATTGCGGCGGACGGCGGGCGGCGTCCGCCTTACGGCGTCTATCCGGGCGAGGCGGTGGAAATCGCGGCGCGGCCGGCATTGCGCCGGCGCGGCGGGGACTCGCGGACGATCAGCGCGTGGCGGTCTTCGGCTTGTGCGCGTGTTGAGTACGGATGGCGCGCTTGCCGTTCGCTGTCGGCGTCGTGGTGGCTTGCTGCGGTGCTGCGCCCGCTGCGGCGCCCGCCGTCTGCATCACGGCCGGGGAAGCGGCCTTCGCAGCGGCTGCATTGGCCATCGCCAATTGGGTGTCGAGCAGACTGGCCATCGCGGCCTGCTGGTTCTGCATCATCTCTTCGACGCGATGCTGCTGCGCCGTCGTCTCGCGCGTCAGGCGCATGAGGAGCAGCGTTTGCGTGATGCCGATCGCGACCGTCATCAGCAGCGCGCCGACCACGATCGACAGCATCCATTTCATGCGGCGCGAATGGTCGGTCGCCGCGCGGCGCTGGTCGGCGATCACGCCGTACAGCGCATCGACGGTGTCCGCGAAGGCGGTTGCACGGGCGCGGTCGAGTTCGGGCGCGGTGGGCGCGGTGGGCGCGGTGGGCGCGGCGGCGGCGGGTTCGGCGCGTTGGGCTTCTGTCGCTGCTGTCGCGGTTGACGTTGCGCCGCGCGCCGACGTCAGTGCAGTGGCGGTGCGTTTAGTCTCTGGCGCTTCGGTGGCCACGGTCGCAGTCGGTGTCGTATCGCGCGCCGAGGTGGGCGCGGTGACTGTGCGTTTAGTGTCGAGTGCTTCTTTCGCTGCAGTTGCGGTTGACGTTGTATCGTGCGCCGACGCGGCCGCGGTGCCGATGCGTTTGGTTTCCGGCGCTTCTATGCCTGCGGTTGCAGTTGCCGTTGCGTCGCGCGCTGATCCAATCGCCGATGGCTTCGTCTCGTCCGCAAATGAGCTCGCAAATCTGTCCGTCGACGCGGCCGTCCGACGCGCTTGCGCGTCCGCCGCCCTGGACGACGCCACGCCTGCGGCCAACCCAAGCCCAGACTCCAGCGCTACAGCCGCTCCGCCGCGCGGGCTCGCTGCAGTCGCATCCGCCAAGCCAGGCAGCGCCGCTTCCGTTCGCTCGGTCGAAGCCAACCGCTGCCCGGATTTGGCGTTCCCCTGTCTTGCGCCGTCACCAGCCGCCGAGTCCACACTCGCGCCGCCAGGCTCCACGGCCTGACGCAGCGCGGTCACGCTGCGCGCGACGGTCGCGGCCGCCATAGCCGGCGTAAGCGCCGGAGTCGCCAGCTTATCGCCGTCAGCCGAATCCACAGCCGACGATTCGCGCGCCACATCCGACGCAACGGCCGCCGACGGCTCGATCTCCAGCCCAGTCAATTGCGCGCTCACCACCTCAGATTCGTCACTCTTCCCGCCGCGACCTGTCCGCCGCGCCGCCTTACCACCATCCATCGACGCACCCTCAGCCGACGCATCCAAAGCGCCCACCGCCGCGAGCACCACATCGGGCAGCTCGAAGCCATGCAGCGTGCCTTGGCGGATGTCGATATTCATCGCTTCCAGCGTCGCGCGGGTGGGGTCGTCGGGGAACAGGTCGAGCGTGCTGTCGTCGCGCGCGACGTCGCTCAGTTGCGCGAGGCGTTGCGCCGAGCGCGCGGCGCGCGCCAGCTTCTTTTCGGTTTCGGTTGGGACGGTGGCCTGCCGACGCTTCTTCGAAGCGGCGCGCTCAGGCCGGGACTGCTTGGTTACTGCGGAATCTGCCATAGAGAAGAAAGCGGCCGTCGCCGGGGAGCGGGCGCCGGCACCGCTCGTCAAATGCCATTGGAATTTTTCGAGACCGCATTGTCGCATGGCGCCCACCGCCGCCGAAGCCATTCGCCGACGATTTTCGCTTAACCCGACGCGTCGTCCTGACGGAACTCCCTCACGCCCTGCAACTGACGCAAGCGCGTGCAAATCGCCTCGTATTCGACACTCGACACGCGATGCAGCGTGATCATCACCTCGTCGCATTCGGGCGTTTCGTCGCTCTGCTGCATCACGAATTGCTTCACGCGCGGGCTCGCCGCGCCCAGCTCGTCGTGCAGCGAGTGAAACGTGAGAGTGCCGCGCTCGACGAGCATCGTCACCTGGCGCCGCTGCTTCACGGTGATGAAGCGCCGCTCAAGCGGCTTGATGCCCGCGAGGATGATCAGAATGATGACGGTCGCCGCAATCGACGCCGTATAGAGCCCGCCGCCGACCGCAAGACCGATCGCGGCGACCGACCAGAGGCTGGCCGCCGTCGTCAGCCCGCGCACGATTTCGCCGCGCAGCAGAATCGAACCCGCGCCGAGAAAGCCGATTCCAGAGACGACCTGGGCCGCCATCCGCGAAGGATCGAGCACGACGTGTTCGCCGGTGAGCACCTCGGCGAAACCGTAGGCCGACACGATCATGATCAGCGCCGAGCCCACGCACACGAGCATGTGCGTGCGCAAGCCCGCGGCCCACGACAGACGCTCCCGCTCGAAGCCTATGACGCTGCCGAGCGCCGCGGCCAGCACCAGACGGGAGATGAGATCAAAGTTGCCGAGCATCGTCTTCTCTCCTTCTTGAAGTTATTAAGCCTTTTCGCTGCCGATTTTGGGTGCCGGCTCGCATCCGTTTGCATTATGCTAAGCCGCGTGCCGTTGCTGGTTCCGCCGCTCCTGCTGCACCCGCCGCTCCTGTCGTACCCGCGAGGCAGGCCGCACGCCGCAGCCGCGCTGCCGCCGAACCCGGCCCGCTCTCACGGGCGCCTTGAAACCCGCGCTTGAATTTGATTATGCCCAGCACCCACTCTGACGCCGCCTCGACGATCGCGCTCGCCGCCGGCCTGCGCGACCACTTCAACGGCGTCATCCTGCCCATGTGGCGCGGGCCCGGTTTCAACCCCGCGCTCAGGTTGCCGTACGAAGCGCTCGTCGCGGAAGACCACCGTCCGGCGCCCGTCGAGCGTTACCGGGCAATGGCGTGCGCGCGTCAACTGTTCGTGTTCTCGCAGGCCGGCGATGCGGCCCACGCGCAAGTCCTGTTCGATTCGCTCACGCGCACTTTTCAGGACACGGAACACGGCGGTTGGTTCTACAGCGTGGACGCGCAAGGCGCCCCGCTCGACACCGTCAAAGACCTGTACACGCATGCGTTCGTCGTCTTTGCGTGCGCGGAATATGCCGGCCGCTCGGGCAATCGCGACGCGCTCGAGATCGTGCATTCAACGTCGGCGCTGATCCAATCGCGCTTTACCGCCGACGACGATCTCTTCAACGCCGCGCTCACCGCCGACTTCGCGAACGTGACCGGCACGCCGATCCAGAATCCGTTGATGCATTTGACCGAAGCGTGGCTCGCCGCGCGCGAGGCCACGCGCGACAACGCTTTCGACGCCGCGCTGCGGCGCCTCGCCGGCGCCGTCGCTCGTCACTTCGTGCATGCGCCGTCGGGCTGCATCGCCGAATTGCCGGTCGGCGCGCCGGACAATCGCCTCGAGCCAGGCCATCAGTTCGAATGGTTCTGGCTGGTCACGCAGGCACGCGAACTGTTCGACGGCTCCGGGCTTGCGGAAGCGTTGCCGCGCGCGTTCGCCTTCGCGCAACGTCATGGCGTGGATCAGGAAACCGGCGGCGTGTATGCGTCGCTGAATGAAGACGGACAAGTCAAAGACCCGATCCAGCGCATCTGGGCGCAGACGGAATATCTGCGTGCACTCGCGAGCCACGACGATGCCGCCGTACGCGCGGCGCTGCCGCGGCAAATCGAACTGTTCCAGCAGCGCTTCCTGCGGCCGCAAGGCTGGTTCGAATGCAAAACCTCGGCCGGTGAAGTCGCGCGCGCCGACATGCCGTCGACTACCCCCTATCACCTCGCCACCGCTTTCGACGCGTTACCGGCCTGAAGCGCCGAAAATTCCGGGGCGGGAACGGCCGGGGCAACCCTTAATACCAAGGGTTTACCCTGGTTCGAGTAATGCGTTTTTTGCGCCGTTGACACCGGAAAAACCCCCAAACCTGGGAATACCCGAATACTGGTTGATTGGCGTCCGTCATAAAGACGTGATACAACTCGTACTTCGCGCTCGATCTCGGGTTGAGAAGTAGCGGTCGCGAATGCAATACACAACATTTACTGGATTAAAAATGGCAACAGGTACTGTGAAGTGGTTTAACGATGCAAAGGGCTTTGGTTTCATTACGCCGGACGACGGCGGCGAAGACCTGTTCGCGCACTTTTCGGAAGTTCAAGGCAGCGGCTTTAAGTCCCTGCAAGAAAACCAAAAGGTGTCGTTCGAAGTGAAGCAAGGCCCGAAGGGCAAGCAAGCTGCGAACATCACGCCGGCCTAAGTACTTACGGTACTTTGAGCTTTGCGTAGGCGCTTGCGCCTGACAAAAAAATGGCCCGCTTTTGCGGGCCATTTTCTTTTTGCGGCTGCCTGATTTTTATGCGCAGACGATTTAAATCGCGCGCATTCGCGACAACGCAAATTGCGCAGATTGCGCAGATTGGACCGGCATTGCGTCGAACTGTTGTGTCCGCAACACAGCTTCAGAAATTTCGAAGACGGAAACCGCCTCCTTCAATTGCTGCGTCTGTTGATGCAGCGAAGCCGCCGCTGCCGCCGCCTCTTCCACGAGCGCCGCGTTCTGCTGCGTCATCTCGTCCATCTGAACCACGGCCTGATTCACCTGCTCGATGCCCGTGCTTTGTTCGAGCGACGACGCGCTGATTTCCGCCATCATCTGCGTGACGCGGGAAATGGACGCCGACACGTTGCTCATCGCCTCGCCGGCGTGCTCGACCAGCGCGGAACCGCCCTGGATTTCGGCAACCGACTCGCTGATCAGCGTCTTGATCTCCTTCGCCGATTGCGCGCTGCGCTGCGCGAGCCCGCGCACTTCGCCGGCCACGACCGCGAAGCCGCGGCCCTGCTCGCCCGCGCGCGCCGCCTCGACGGCCGCATTCAGCGCGAGGATATTGGTCTGGAACGCAATGCCGTCAATCACCGAAATGATCTCGGCAATCTTGTCCGAGCTTTGCGCGATGCCGCGCATCTTGTCGACGACCTTGTCGACCACTTCACTGCCGCGCGAGGTGGCCTCCAAAGCGGTCTCGGCGAGCGCATTGGCCTGACGCGCGTGGTCGGCATTCTGACGCACGGTGGCGGTCAGTTCCTCCATGCTCGATGCCGTTTCTTCCAGCGATGCCGCCTGGTTCTCCGTGCGTGCAGACAAATCGGCGTTGCCGGTCGCGATTTCATCGGCGCCAAGGTGAATCGAATCGGCGGATTCGCGCACGGTCTGCACAGTGCGAGCGACGCTTGCCTGCATCTTCGCCAGGCCCGAGAACAGCCGGCCGATTTCATTCGTGCCGCGCGCGGCGATCGGCTGATCGAGGCGCCCTTGAGCGATGCGCTCGAAGTGACGGCCGGCTTCCTCGAGCGGCGCGACCACGCCACGGCGCAACGCCAGATGCACGGCGAACGTTCCGCCGACCAGCGCCAGCAAAATCACAATGCTGACGACGCGGAAAGTCGCCATGCGCGCGTCGATCGAATCCAGCGACGCGCGGCTCGCGGCGTTACCGAACTGCGTGAAGTTATGGAGCTCGGTCAGATAGGCATCCTGGAACGACTGCGTCGGCTGATCGAGAAAAGCCTGAATGTTGTTCGCGTCGAGAAACTGCGCGAGCTCGCTGAGCGCGCCATGCAGCTTCTTGTAGCGCTCGGCGAGCGCCGCCGCGCGTGCGCCGTTTTCGTCGCTGGTTTTCGGCGCGCTCGAGAACGCGTTGAACGACTGCTCGGCGGCCGTGAGCTGCTCGCGGGCATGCTGGACGATGTCCGTCGGCTCCGCGCCGCCGCGCACCATCCGCGTACCGGCGCGCGACAGGTTGATACGGGCGTCCATCAGATGCTGCGTCGTTTCGTTGACGGCATCGACCTGCTTCAACGCGATATTCGCGAGGTCGCCAACGTCGTGATGAGTGCGCGTCAACGACCAGAAACCCAACCCCACCGTGACAAGCTGGAAAACGCAGAACGCGGCCAGGACACATAACAGGCCGGATGCGACCTTGATCTTGCTGAACATCGTGAACACCTGAAGGCAAAGAATAACGGGAGCTACGTCAGGGTTAACGGCAGCATCAAAGCTGGCTGAAGATCAAATTCGTCAAAGTTCGCCTTACGATGCGTTTACGTCGGCCATCGTCTGAATTTCTGTCGACCGACACAAGCATGCCGCGCAGATATTTCCGATTCACCTTGACGGCGTGCGTCGGCGCTTCCTAGAGTGGGTAGGGACCGACGAGCGCACCCTCGTGCGCAATGCCACCGCGGGCCTTCCTCGAAGGAATCACAATGACTGACCTACTCGACCGGGCGCGCGGCGCATTGCACGCCCAGCCGTTCAGCATGCTGTTAGGCGCCGAGCTGATGTACACGGGCACCGGCGAACTCGCGCTGAGCCTGCCGATCCGCGACGAGCTGCGGCAGCAGCACGGCTTCGTGCACGGCGGCGTGATCAGCTATCTCGCCGACAACGCGCTGACCTTTGCCGGCGCGCTCTCGCTGGGGCCGAAGGTCGTGACGGGGGAATATAAGATCAACTATCTGCGTCCGGCCGTGAACGGGACGCTGATTGCGAGGGCGCAAGTGGTGTATGCAGGCCGCCATCAGGCGACCTGCCAGTGCAACATCTTCGTGATGGACGGCAACCGCGAGAAACTCGTGGCGGTTGCACAAGGCACGATCAACCGGATCGGTGAGAACGGCGACCACGAACCGGCGAATTGAAGTTGCAGGCGCGAAGCTCATGCGCCGCGCGCCCCGCGCCCGCATCGGCCGCGAGCGTTTTACTCCGCCGCGTAGGTCTTCTGCGTTTGTTCGCCGAGACCTTCGATGCCGAGGCGAATCGTCTGCCCCGGCTTCAGATACACCGGGTTCGGCTTCACGCCCATGCCCACTCCAGGCGGCGTGCCAGTGGAAATCACGTCGCCCGGTTGCAGGCTCATGCACTGCGACACATACGAAACCAGCTTGGCGACGCCGAACACCATCGTCTTCGTGTTGCCGTTCTGATAGCGGTGACCGTCCACTTCGAGCCACAGGCCCAGGTTCTGCGGATCGGCGACTTCGTCGCGCGTGACCATCCACGGGCCGATCGGGCCAAACGTGTCGAAGCCCTTGCCCTTGTCCCACGTGCCGCCGCGTTCGATCTGCCATTCGCGTTCCGACACGTCGTTGATCACGCAATAGCCGGCGACGTAGTCGAGCGCATTCGCTTCGTCCACGTACTTCGCGGGCTTGCCGATCACCACGCCGAGCTCCACTTCCCAATCGGTTTTCTTCGAGCCGCGCGGAATTTCCACGTCGTCGTTGGGACCGGAAATCGCGCTCGTCCACTTGTTGAAGATCACCGGTTCGGCGGGCACGGGCAGATTCGATTCAGCCGCGTGATCCGCGTAATTCAAGCCGATGCAGATGAATTTGCCGATCTTGCCGACGCACGGACCAATGCGCGGATTGCCTTCGACCACGGGCAGCGAGGCCGCGTCGACTGCACGCAGTTTGGCGAGGTTTGCGTCGGTCAACGCCGCGCCGTCGATGTCGGCGACCACGCCGGACAGATCGCGAATCTTGCCTTGCGCGTCGAGCAAGCCCGGCTTTTCCTGGCCTTTCGGCCCGTAACGAAGCAGTTTCATCGTTGCACTTTCCTCTGGGTTTCAGTGGTGTTCAGTTGGTACGTCAACGCGCGCCGGCTCAGGCAGGCGCGCATGAATCAGTTCGACCAGCCGCCGTCGATCACATGCGCATGGCCAGTCGTGAACGCCGACTCGTCCGACGCGAGATACAGCGCCAGCGCGGCGATCTCTTCCGGCTTGCCGATGCGGCCCATCGGCTGACGCGCGACGAACGCGGCCTGCACGGCTTCGAGCGTCGCGCCTTGTGCCGCGGCCTGCGCGGCGATTCGCTGTTCGAGCGACGGCGACGACACCGTGCCCGGGCAAATCGCGTTACAGCGTACACCACGCGTGATGAAGTCCGCGGCGACCGATTTGGTCAGCCCGACCACCGCCGCCTTCGACGCGCTGTACGCGAAGCGATTCGGCACGCCCTTCACGCTCGACGCCGCCGACGACATATTGATGATCGAGCCGCCGCCGCGCTCCAGCATGCCGGGCAGGAATGCGCGGATCATCCGGTACATCGCCTTCGCGTTCAGGTCGAACGCGAAGTCCCAATCTTCCTCGCTGCATTCGAGGATCGAGCCCGCATGCACAAAGCCCGCGCAGTTGAACAGCACGTCGATCGGACCGATTTCGGCGGCCAATGCCTTGATCGCCTCGCCGTCGAGCACATCGAGCTTGCGCGCCTCGACCGGTTTGCCGGCGAGGCCGTCGATGCGAATGTCCGTGGCGATCACACGCGCGCCTTCGCGTGCGAACATTTCCGCGGTCGCGAGCCCGATGCCTTGTCCCGCTGCGGTAATCAATGCTGTCTTGCCGGCCAGTCTTTGCGTCATCTACGACTCCAGTTGAATGGGCTTAACCTGTGTTGGTCTGTTTGCTTGGGTCACATCACAGTCGATAAAACGCTGCGGCGTTGCCGCCGAAAATCGCTTCGCGCTCGCTGTCGGCGAGCGACGAAAGCAGCGTGTTCGCCACCGAATGCCACAGCAGATAATCGCCGTTGAGTTCGAGCACCGGCCAGTCGCTGCCCCACATCAGCCGGGCGGGACCGAACATGGTCAGCAGATGCTCGACGTAGGGCCGCAGCGTGTCTTCGGTCCAGCCTGGCGACGCCTCGGTCGCGAGTCCGGACAGCTTGCAGTGCACGCCGGGCAACGCGGCGAGCCGCGTAATTGCATCGGCCCAGGTCTGCCAGCCCGCCTGACCGTAGCGGATCGGCGGCTTCGCGCCGTGGTCGATCACGATGCGCAGCGCCGGAAAGCGTCGCGCGAAGGTTTCAACGTGTTCGACGTGCCGCGCGTAGATCAGCGCGTCGAAAGCGAGGTCGTGTGCGATCAGCGCGTCGATGGCCGGCGCGAGATCGGGATTCGCGATCCAGGTGTCGTCGGGCAGATCTTGCAGCATCGGGCGCACGCCCTTGAACTTGGGCTCGTCCGCGAGCGCGCCGATCAAAGCCGGTGCGGTGGGCAGCAGCAGCGGCACCCAGCCGACCACGCCGGCAATCGACGGCTCGTTGCGCGCGATGTCCAGCAAATAACGCGTTTCGTCGATGGTCGGCGCCGCCTGCACGACCACCGTTTTCTCGATGCCGGTTTGCTCCCGCAACGGCGCGAGATCCGCCGGGCCGAACGGCCTGTACAGAATCTCGAGTTCCGGCGTGAGCCATTCGTAATCGCCGCGGGCGGGGTCCCAATAGTGCTGGTGGGCATCGATACGCATGTTCTGTTCAGTCCTCTGGCGCGGGCGCGCGGGCGTCGAGCAGGCCCTCGTCGCGCAACGCGGACCACAAGGCCGCCGGGATGGGCAACTCGAACGACGCCGCGTTCTCGCGCAGTTCTTCGGCACTGCGCGCGCCGGTCAGCACGGTGGCGACCGCCGGATGCGCATACGGAAACTGCAAGGCCGCGGCGGCGAGCGGCACGCCGTGCGCGCGGCACACCGCTTCAAGCCGCGCAACACGCTCGATCACTTCGCGCGGCGCCTCGCCGTAGTTGAATTTCAGATCGCCTTCGACACCGCGCGCCAGAATGCCCGAGTTGAAAGCGCCGCCCAACAGGATGCTGACGCCGCGCTGTTCACACGCCGGCAGGAGGTCGTCGAGCGTCGTCTGTTCGAGGAGCGTATAACGGCCCGCAAGCAACGCGCAATCGATATCGAACTCGGCCATCGCGTCGAGAATCACGGCGCTTTCGTTCACGCCGAGTCCTACGGCCTTCACCGCGCCGGCCGAGCGCAGTTCGTCGAGCGCCCGAAAGCCGCCGCCTTCGGTCAGTTGCCGCCAGTAATGCGGATTGTTGTCGCCGTGCGTGACGCGGCCAATGTCGTGCACCAGCAAAATGTCGATGTCGACGATGCCGAGCCGCTGCTGGCTGTCTTCGAACGAACGCAGAATACCGTCGTGCGTGTAGTCGTAAATCGCCTCGAAGGGCAGCGGGTTCTGCCAGCCTTCCTTGCCGTCGTAGGGCGTCGTGCGCGGCACGAAGCGGCGGCCTACCTTGGTCGACAGCGCATACTCGCCACGCGGATAGCGGCGCAATGCGTCGCCCAGACGATGCTCCGCCTTGGTGTGCCCGTAATGCGGCGCGGTGTCGAAATAGCGAACGCCGGCGTCCCACGCGGCCGCGATGGTCGCGTGCGCTTCTTCATCCGACAGGTCGCGATAGAGGCCGCCAAGCGGCGCGCTGCCGAGGCTCAAGCCGGTTAATTCCAGCGCGCTACGCCCGACGCGGCGGCGCTGCCGAACCTTCGAACCGATCGTTGCGGTCATGTACCCGTCTCCATCCTGGTCACACTCTGTCGAATGAGCTTTTTATCACACCGCGAGCCGACGCTCAGTGCGGTTCTTCACTGCGGTTCTTCGTTGCCTTATTGCGTTGCGTTACTGCGGCTCGACCGCAACAACACGACGCGGCGCCGCCACGCTCGACGGCAGGCACGCGGGCCCGACCGGCTCGAACGTCTTGTACGTCAGAATGAATTCCTGGTGGCCCAGCATTTCCGATTTCGACGCCGCGCCTTGCGACACCGCCACGGTCTGCTCGAACACCTCGCGGCCCACTTCGTCGAGCGTGCCGCGCCCTTCCAGAATGCGGCCTGCGTCGACGTCCATGTCGCCGGACAGATTGCGATATGTCGCGGGATTCGCGCACACCTTGATGACCGGCGAGATCGCCGAGCCCACCACCGAACCGCGTCCGGTCGTGAACAGAATCACATGCGCGCCCGCACGCAATCAGTTCGCCGATTTCCGCATTGTCGCTGATGTTCGGAAAGCCGAAACGCGGCTCGCCGTCCGGCACCACGTCGAGCAGATACAGGCCGCCGGTCGGCGGAATATCGCCCGGCTTGACGATGCCCGCGATTGGCGACGCCCCGCTTTTCGCATACGCGCCGAGCGACTTTTCTTCCTGCGTGGTGAGGCCGCCGTCCGCGTTGCCGACCGCGAAACTGCCGTGGCCGAGAATCGAGTAATAGCGCGCCGCCTTGGCCACACACTCGACGATCGCATCGCCGAGTTCGGGCCGCGCCGCACGCGTCTTCATATGAAACTCGCAGCCCACGAGTTCGCCGGTTTCCTCGAAGATGCAGGTCGCGCCCGCGTCGATCAGATGATCGAACGCACGGCCCACGGCCGGATTCGCGGTGATGCCGCTGGTGCCGTCGGAGCCGCCGCAAATCGTGCCGACCACGAGTTCGCTCAGCGCCATCGGCACCTTCTGCTGCGCGGCGAGCTGCTCGCGCGCGCCGCGAACCCAGTCCACGCCATACTGAATCGTGCTGCGCGTGCCGCCTTTCTCCTGGATGGTCAGCACTTCGACGGGACGGCCGCTCGCGCGCACGACATCGACGAGGTAGTGCTTGTTCATGCTCTCGCATCCCAGCGACACGAACAGCACCGCGCCGACGTTCGGATGCGTGGTCAGCCGCTCGAGCATTTTCTCCGCGTAGCCGTTTGGATAGCAGCCGGGAAAGCCGATCAGATGAACCGGCGCTTCCTGCGCGGCATGCGCGTCGCCGAACGCGTCGAGCGGCTCGCGAAACTGCGTGACGATCTCGCGCGCCACATGATGCGCGCACTCGACCAGATACGCGACCGCAACCACGTTGCGGATGCCCTTGCGGCCGTCGCTGCGCAGGTAGCCTTGCAGCGTCGGCTGTTGCGCAGAGGCGCTTGCTACGGATGTCTCAGTCATGTTCGTTCCAGCGCGGCGCAAGGCCGCCTCGTGATGCGCAAATCAGTGGTGGACGAATTGATAACCCGCGTCGTGCGTGTACGTCGGCAGGTAATCGCTTTCGAGGTTGTGCGTATGCAGATGCTCGCCGCGCGGCACCGCTTCGGTGACGTGGCCGATCACGGCGCCGTAGCGCAGCACCTTGTCGTCTTTCGCCAGATCGCGGCGCGCCACCTTGTGCCCGAGTTCGATGGTCCGCGAGAGCGTGACGCTTTCGCCTTCGATCTGCACCTGCGTGCCGGCGTCGAGACGCGCCGCCGCGATCAGGCAGTTGTCGTCCGGACTGAGCAGGATCAGTCGCGGATCGGTTTCTTGTTGGCGGCTCGTCAAATGAGTTCTCCGTCAGGCCGTTGAATGAGCGTTGTGTTAGTTCTGGCCTTCGCCGCTCGCGAGGCGCGCCACCATCAGCGAGCCGAGGATGATCGCGCCGTAGATCGCCTGAATCCAGAACGACGGCACTTGCGCCAGAGTCAGCAGGTTTTGCACGACGCCGAGCAGCAGCACGCCGGAGAGCGCGCCGATCATCGTGCCCTTGCCGCCGTCGAGCGAAATGCCGCCGATCACCGCTGCCGCGAACACCGTAAAGATCATGCCGTTGCCCTGGTTCGCATTGATCGCGCCGACATAGCCGGTCACGATCAGGCCGCCGACCGAGGCCAGCATGCTGCCGAGAATGAACACGCCCCACGTGATGCGCTCGACGCGAATGCCCGCCGCGCGCGCCGCTTCCGGATTGCCGCCGATCGCATAGAGCGCGCGGCCGAGCCGGTGATAGCGCAGCATGAAGGCGGCGATCGCGAACGCCACCGCGGCGAGCCACACCGACAACGGCAAGCCCAGCACGATGGTGGTCGCGAGCGAGAAGAACGACGGCGGCATGTCGAACAGCGTGCCGCCCTTGGTCGCGCCGACGAGCATGCCGCGCAGCACGATCAGCATGGCCAGCGTGACGATGAAGGCGTTCAGCCGCAAACGCACCACCAGAAAACCGTTGATCGCGCCGACTACTGCGCCGACCGCGAGAATCGCCAGCAAGCCGGCCGCGGCGGGCCATTGCGTGCCGAATCCGGCCGAGGCGGCCGGCATCACGAGCATCGCGCCCACGGCCGGCGCAATGCCGACCGTCGATTCCAGCGACAAATCGAATTTGCCCGTCAGCACGATCAGCGATTCGGCGAGCACGACAAGCGCGAGCGCCGCCGACGCGCCGAGCACGCTGATCAGATTCGCACGCGTGAGAAAGCTCGGGCTCACGAACGCGCCGATCACGATCAGCAGCACGAGCGCAGGCAACAGCGCGAGTTCACGCAAGCGGGCAAGTTGCGAGCGTCCGCGTTTGCCGCGCAAAGCCGATGCAGATGCGGATGCGGACGCTTGCGCGTGGACCTGGGCCTGCGCCGCGCCGAACGCGGGACTGGGCACACTATTCTTCATGGAGACTTACTCCTTCAACGGATGCAATCAGATCCTGGTCCTGCCAGCCCGCGGGAAATTCCGCGGCGATACGGCCACGGAACATGACCAGAACACGGTCACAGGTGCGCAGATCGTCGAGTTCGCCGGACACGACCAGCACGGCCTTGCCTTCTTCGCGCACGCGATCCACGACGGAGAGCAGCGCTTCTTTCGATTTCACGTCGACGCCCGCCGTGGGGTCGATCAGCACCAGCACGTTGGGATTGGTGGCGAGTGCGCGCGCCATCACGACCTTCTGCTGATTGCCGCCCGAGAGGCCCGATACGACGTGCTCCGGTCCTTGCGCGACGATGCCGAGCGCGTCGATCATCTTCTGGCCGAACGCGTTTTTCTTTGCGGGCGTCGCGATGCCGAACTTGCCGAAGAGCCGCGCGATCGTCATCGACGCGTTTTCCGCGATCGATTGCGTCAACACGAGCCCCTCGTGATGGCGGTCTTTAGGCACGCAGCCGATGCCGTGCGCAAGCGCCGCGGGCACATCGCCGGGCGGCAGGCTCACGCCGTCCACGCTGATCGTGCCGCGCTTCGCCGCGCGCAGGCCGGCAATCGCTTCCGCCACGCTCGTGCGGCCGCTACTCGTCGCGCCGGTCAAGCCGATGACTTCGCCGCGCTTGACGGCGAACGACACGTCTTCGTAATCCGCGCCGCTGAGCCGGTCGACTTGCAGCGCAATCGCGGTGTCGGCGCGCAACGGTTCGCGCGCCGCCGCGTCCGCGACCAGAAGGCCGCCGCGTTCGCCCGTCATCGCTTCGATCAACTGTTCGCGCGGCAACGCGGAAACCGGCGCGCTGACGATATGCCGCGCGTCGCGCAACACCGTGACCGCCTGGCAAATCTCGTACACCTCCTGCAGATGGTGCGAGATGAACAGGAAGGTCACGCCTTCGCGCTGCAATTCCTCGATACGCCGGAAGAGCCGCTTGATTTCGTCGCCGTCGAGCTGCGCAGTGGGTTCGTCGAGGATGATGAAGCGCGCGCCGTACGACAACGCCCGCGCGATCTCGACGAGTTGCCGCGCCTCGACGCTCAGGTCGCCGGCGCGCGCGTCTTCACGCACGTCGATCTTCCAGTGGTCGAGCAAGGCGCGCGCGTCGCGGCGCATGGTTCGCCAGTCGATCACGCCGCCTCGCGACGGCTGCCGGTTGATGAACAGATTTTCCGCGACGGACAGGTCGCGAATGATCGTCGAATGCTGATAGACGCAGGCCACGCGCTCGCGCCATGCATCGCGGTCGGCGAGCGGCGGCGCGGGCTCGCCGTTAAAGCGCACGTCGCCGGTATCGGGTTTGCGCAAGCCGGTCAGGATCGACACGAGCGTCGACTTGCCCGCGCCGTTGCGCCCGACGAGCGCATGCGACTCGCCGGGCATCACGCGAATGCTCACGTCGTTCAGCGCCGCCGTCGAGCCGTAGCGTTTGGTGACCGACAATGCTTCGACCACCGAAGCAATTCGCGCGCGTGACGTGCGCTCGCTGATGTCGCCGCTCATGTCGCCGCTCATTTGACGGTGTTGCCCCACAGCGCCTTGTCGTCGACATTCGACTTCGTGACGAGCGGCGCGGGCAACTGGTCTTCGAGGATGCCCGGCGCGAGCTGGATGATCGTGCTGCCGTGATCGGTCGGGCCCGGCTTGAAGGTCTGCCCGGCCAACGCCGCCTTGATGTAGTAGAGGCCGTACTTCGCGTACGAATCGGCGGGCTGCGACACGGTGGCGTCGATGTCGCCGCGGCGGATCGCGTCGAATTCCTGCGGAATGCCGTCGTTGCTGACGATCACGACGTGCTTTGCGTCGCCGGCCGGAAACAGCATCTGCTTGCGACGCAGCGTTTGCAGCGTCGGCGACAGATACACGCCGCCCGCCTGCATGTAGATCGCCTTCACGTCGGGATTCGCGGTAAGCAGGCTGTCGAGCCCGGTAGCCGCCACGTCGCCCTTCCAGCTCGCCGGAATTTCCAGCAGCTTCAAACCGGGAAAGCCCTTCAGGCATGAGCGGAACGCCTCGGAGCGGTCGCGTCCGTTCACCGAACCGAGGTCGCCCATGATCTGCACGACCTTGCCCGACTTCACGTGTTCGCCGATGTACTTGCACGCCTTCTCGCCGTACGCGTGATTGTCGGCGCGCACGACCATCGCGATCTTGCCTTGCGTCGGTGCGACATCGACGGCGACGACCGGCACGTTGCGCGCCGTCGCGGCGTCGAGCGCGCGGCTGATCGCGGCGGAGTCGAGCGGGCCGACCACGATGCCCTTCGCACCCAGGTTCAACAGGTTGTTCATGTCGGTGATCTGCTGCACCGGATCGCCGTTCGAATTCACCGGCGCGAGGATGTCGATGCCCATCTCCTTCGCGTACTTCGGCAGATAGTTGTTGTACGACTGCCAGAACGGCGACGTCAGCAGCGGCAGGCCGAGGCCGACCTTGCCTGTCTCGGCGGCCTGCGCAGCGCCGCCCAGACTCAAACCGGCGATGCACGCAGACGCGGCCGCGGTGAAGAGCGACTGACGGAACGAACGGGAAAACGATTGGCGAGCCGGCTTCGGCTCTTTCGCGAACGACATGACTGTGTCTCCTGATATGCGTTGTTGACTGCGTGAACCGGTCGTGGATGCCGGCACTTCGTCCTGCGCTTTCTTATGTGCATTGGCGACTCTGTGCGAATCTTGGCGTGCGCTCATTCACCAATGAACGTATTATTCATATACGGACTTTTCGAAGTCAAGCGAAGTGCACTGCACCAACCGTCCGTGTTTTCCCTGGACGCATCGGCGCGCACGGAGCGCGCTGCGGCACTTACACTCAAGCGCCACTTACTGAGAACAGCTCACGGAACTCGCTCACGATGGACGCAGAAGACAAGGACGATGCCGACCGTTATCGCGCGCCCGCGCTCGACAAGGGCCTCGACATCCTCGAGTTGCTGGCCGAGCAGAAGGAAGGGCTCACGCGCGCCGAGATCACGAAGCTGCTCGGGCGCAATGCGAGCGAGATGTATCGGATGCTCGAGCGTCTGGTCGCGCGGCAGTACGTGGTGCGCTCCACGGGCGGCGACCGCTATTCGCTTAGCCTGAAGCTGTATGCGCTGGCGCATCGTCATCCGCCGATGAACCGGCTCATCTCCGAGGCGTTGCCGCTGATGCAACGTTTCGCCGATGCCGCCGAACAATCGTGCCATCTGGCCGTGTACGACCGCGGCAATCTGCTCGTCATCGCGCAAGTGGATGGACCGGGCACGTGGGGCATGTCGGTGCGGCTCGGTTCGCGCGTCGGCTTGATCGACACCGGCTCGGGCCGCGTGATGCTCGCGTTCCAGACCGTCGAACAGCGCGCGCAGATGCTTGCCGAGCACACCAAGGTCAAGGGCGAAGTGACGATAGACCGCGAGGCGCTCGAAGCCGCGTGCGAGCGGATTCGAGCGGCCGGTTTCTCGCAGAAGGACAGCCAGCAGACGTTCGGCGTGACCGACGTCACATTCCCGGTTCTCGGCCCGTCCGGCCAGGCGATTGCGGCGCTCACCTGCCCGTATCTGAAGCGTATCGACGAATATGTCGCGCCCACGCTCGCGGCCGCAACGACGCTGCTGCGTGAAACGGTGCAGGCGCTTTCGATGTTTCGCGAGCAGACGGTTTGAGGTGTGGTGGAAGTGCAGTTGCGGTGTCTGCGGCGTGTGGTCGATGGAATTCGCCGCGGCAAGTTTGATTAGAAGCGGGCCGCTTGCGCATATGGTTTAGAATGGCGGCCCTCTCAAAAAACGACGCCGCGTGAAGTCATTCGTGCGCATCCATCGATAAGCAATGGCGAAACTTCTGACCGATTCCGAATTCCAGCGTTTTTCCGAACTCCAGCAGAAGCAATCGAGCTTCACGATCACACCGGAAGAAGCCGACGAACTGCGCGACATCGTCGCTCATGCGCAAAAGCGCCGCGACGATCGCGCGGCGGCAATGCAGAGCATCGAGACTTTCATCCAGCAATTCGACATCAGCCCGGACGAGCTGTTTTCGCCGGAGCAGATCGGCGAGGCGGCGCGCACCTATGGCCTGATTCCGGCCGCCAAGAAGGAGCGCGTGCTGCCGCCGTCGTTCACGTTCAACGGCAAGCCGTACCAGTGGACGACGCGCGCGCTGCCGGACGACATTCGCGTACCGCTGTTCGATGCGTTCAAGGCGGGGCAGTCGGTGAAGTCGTTTATCGCGACGCCAAAAGATGCCAATCGTTGCGCGGCGACGATCGCGCGACTGGAGCGTGAAACCGGTGCGGTGTACGCGGATGCGTGGCTCGAAGAGTTGGCGGTGACGCGGGCGCAGGTTGATGAGGCGGCGGGGAAGTTGGGGGCGTGACACCTGCGCCAACGGCCCTGATTTAGAAGCAACGAGACGCTGCGGGCGTCGTTATTGCCGCCTTTCCTAGAAGGTCGCGGACACAGTGACCCAGGTCTGCTGTCGCGCAGTCTGAGCGAGCGGCCGGCCCGCACGCATCGCATAACTTAGCTGCGCGGCGACGCCCTTGCCGCCGTAGCTGGCGCCAATGCCGTAACCCTGCAGCCGCGCATAAGCGGCGGGCATTGGGCCGTCGGCGCGCGTTCGACCTCGCGCGTCGTCATAAAACACCTGCACAGATGCGCCTGGCAGCATACTTAGGGACTTGCTGGCGGCAATCGACAAGATCAGCCCGTCGTCGACCGAGGCCGCATTCTGGTCATAAGCGCGCACGGCAAGCGGACCGCCAAGCCCCATTCTTTCCTGACTGTCGAGACTGCCGCTGGCGTATTGGCCGCGCACTTGTATCGTCGCGCGGATGGTCGGTGTAATGGCCTGGACGTAAGCGAAAGATGGCTCGGCTTTGTAGAAGTCGAATCGCCGGCCGTTCAGCGCCGGCGCGCTACCTGAGTAGTCCGCCTCTCTCAGCTTTGACGTACCTCGGCTAAGCACTGCGCTGTATTGGATAACGTTTCGGCGCTCGCCGATTTCGCCCGCCGCGACACCTTCCGCGCGCACCGACGCAACGGCACTGCGCTGCTCCGTGCGGAGTATGTCGCCGAACCGCTCATCGCTCGAACGTTTGAAGTCTAGACCGGCGCCTACATCGAGACTGGCCGCGTCTGAACGGATCAACGGACTGCTGCCATAAATGCTGACGACGTTCGCCGCTCCCGTTCCCAGACCTGCGAAGATTCCACCGAGCCGGTAATCCACATGCGAGTATGCGACGCTGGCGCGGCTCGCTCCGAGACCCGTCAGCATGTCGTAGGAAATGCGGCCGAGGCGAGTTCGCCCGTCTTGTCCGCCGCGCGTCTGCATGAAGCGCGGCGTGGCATAGACCGTCGCCTGCAACTGATCGCCTAGTCCTAACGGATTGTTGATGCCGCCGGTCAGCCCAACGCGGCGCCAGCCCGCTTGTCTCGAGCCGGCGTTGTCCATGACTGCCGCGCCGTAGAAGCGTTTTCCCGGCACCACGTCCACCGTGACGATGGTGCCACCCGGCTCCGTTCCCGCCGACAACGTCGACGCAGTCGAGTCAATGCCGGGGATACCTTCAACAAGACGCGTGTTGCGCTCAATGTCGCGCAAGGAAGGTGCTCCGTCATGGGTCGACTCAATGATTTCGCGCAGGTGGTCGGTGGCGACATCGGAGTGGTTTTCAACATTGACGGATTCAACGTGTCCGCGCGCGATCTCGAAGTGCACGATACCGTCGGTCATTGTCTGCGGAGGGAGGATGACGCGTACGAGAGAATCGCCGCCGTGGTATAGCACGGTGGTAAGCGCATCGCGCAGCAACCGCAACTGTGACAGCGTGACGTTACGCCCGCGCCACGGCGCGAGGAATTCATCGACGCGCTGTTGCTCCTCGTCAGACAGCGCACCGCCAAAGTCGAAACCGTACACGGGGAAAGTGAACTCGCCGCTGTCGGGTTTTGCTTCGTGCGAATTCGACGGCTCGCCAGGCATCGCTGGAACCATTCCGGGCTCAACTCCGACGCCTTGCTTAAGTTCAGGATTCTGCCGAAGCAAAGAACCGGCGTTCGTTGGCTCGTATGCATGAGCGGTAGCATGCCAGGCAGTCAAACCAAATAGCGGTAACCATGCGCCGCCAAGACTCTGGCGCAAATATCTGAATCGAACAGCGGCTTTCGGCATGAAGGATAGGCAAGCGCGTCGGCGACAGCTCATACGAGCGGCCGCGACGTCAGGAGGGGAAACGGGAAAATGGTGAAGCGACGCGGCAGCACGGAAAAAGACGAACAGAGGTGGTACACACCTCTGCGTCTCATGCTTGCGCGCTATTTCGCTTCATGAATAAAAGCCGCTGGCGCAACGAGCGTCACCTCGTCGCGCCAGCCGTAGTGCCTAGAGGTTCGCGGACTTCGGCAAGATGCGGATATTGCCGTCCTTGTTCGTTGTGTTGGCCGGCAGGTTGATTTCTTGCGCCGTCAGCTTTCCACCAAGGTGGGCAAAATTCGCGTCGACGGTGATCCGGTTTCCGGCCTGCACGGTACCCGTTTCAACATTGCGGCCACTCAGCGTAACGTTGTTGCCTGCCTTGGTACGCGAGAACCGACTCTGTGACAGGGAAGCGTCCGCGTGCAGCGCAACGTCGCCATTGCCGCTAACCACGTTACCCGTTTGCGAGAGCTGGCCGCCGGCCATTACCGCTATGCACGCCATGTCTGCGGGGCACGGCGGGTTGTACATTCTGGAATTGACCGAAATATTGCCGTCCGCCTTCACGTTCCCAGTGAGCGTAACGTCGCCGCCGTCGATGTTAATGGTCTTGGCCTGGACATTCGCCACGCGCAATGAACCGTTCGGGCGCCGCGGCCAGACCGGTAAGCGCGATTCGGACTTCAGGGTAACGCCGGTTCCAGCAGACGTGTTGACGCCGTCGGCCTGGACGAGATTCGCGCCGGAAATCATGTTAACCGAGCCCGTGGTCGCCATCACATTGGCGCGTTGATGCATATCGCCCGTGTAGGTTTGAGCGTACACACTGTCGAGAGCGCGAATCGGCGCATTCACGTTGACATCAGCCCCGTCCAGATACACGGACCTCGCGTTGATGCGGCCATTCGTCGTAACGACGCCGCTGGCGTCAGGCACAGTCATGTTGTCGCCGTAGTAGGCTGCGGACCCGATGTTGACATCGCCACCAGCGTTGATCAGACCGTTCATATCCACGCGACCGCCGTCAGAGTGAACCTGTACGGAGCCGCCGGTCTTCAAGGTTGCCCCGGCGCCGACGGTCACTTCACGGCTTGATGGTGCGGGAGATACTGCCCGGGGAGCGGCGGACGAATCGAACATCTGATAGAAAGCTGGCGCCACATTTCCCCTGACGGCCGAGGACGTGATCGAGATACCGCTGTCAGCCGTCATTTGACCGTTCGCGCTGATCTTGCCACCGTCGCGCGAGGCAAGCTGGACAGTGCCGCCTTGACCCGCCGACGCACTGGTTGCCTCGATCTGGCCGTTGTTCTGAATCACAGTGCCGAGCACCGCGCCAGTGGCCGCAGCGGACAGCGTGGCGTTGCCGCCCTTGGCGACGATCACACCGTAATTGGCGGCCAATGCCTGCTCCGCTTGCCGACCCACCTGGACTGAAAAGCCCGAGTCGTTGATGGCCATCGCCACGCCATTGGCAGCGCCGAGCGCGACGTCTTTAGCGCGAATCGACCCGTTGTTAACAACCTGAGGCCCGAGCAACGCCACGGATTCCTGCGCGGTCAGTTGACCGTTGTTCGTTACCTTGCCTTCTCCGCCGCTGGCAGAAAAATTCAGGTAGCGCTTATTCTGGACGAGCTTGCCGCCTTCCATGAACTGCTGGTCGTTCACATCCAGCGTGGACGCCACCAGGCTTCCGACATTGACCTTGGCGCCGTTGCCGAACACGACGCCCGCCGGATTCACCACGAACACCCTGCCGTTCGCCTTCAGCACACCGTCAATCTGTGTAGGATTTGCCGTGGTCACACGGTTCAGCAGCGCTGAACTCGTGCCCGGCTGATTGACGACCACCGACTGGTCCTGACCGATATTAAAGTTCTTCCAGTTGACGATCATCTTGTCGCTTGACTGCGAAATCGTCGTTTTGTTCGCCTGCGTTTTGATCGTGCCCGCGCCTGCGGCCACCATTCCGCCTTCGACAGCCCATGCTGTGCTGCTGCAGCCCAAGGCCGCAGCCAGCATGGCGGGAAGAACGGCGAAGCGATAATTCGGCTCTGTGACGCGCCCGCTTGTCTCGCGGGTAATTTTCTTAGTCATCTGTCAACCTGTTAAGACAGCTAAATAAAATCGTCATGCGAGCAAGCGTATAGAGCACGCGCGACGACACTCGAAAGGAAGCGTAATTAAGTCGTAATATTCTATTCACGCTTCTGTTGGGATGCTTGACGAAATCTCTGAACGTCCCGCTGGCTTGTCAGCGTGCAGTTGTCTGTTTGGCTGGGTCAATGTGCGTCAAGCATCACTGCGGCGTCAGTAGAAAGTCGGCGAACGGATAACGATCCTTCAATGGCGCACATGCCGCTGACATCGCTAACCCTGCTTATCCACCCCCTCATCCAGCGCCATCCGAAACCCCACCACGCCCGGATCTTCCGTCGGCGTCATCGTGAAGCCGCTCGCCCTCGCGAGCGCGATCATCGCGGTGTTCTCGCGCAGCGCCTCGCCCACCAGCCAATGCGTGCCGCGTGCCCGCGCATACCGGATGATCCGGTCCGTCAGCAAACGCCCGAGCCGTCGCCCCTTCTGATCCGAGCGGATCGCCACCGCGAACTCGGCCGTTTCGTTATCCGGATCGGCAACCGCGCGCACCACGCCGAGCGTGCGCGAAACGCCGGCTTCGTCCCGCACGGTCGCGATCAGCGCCATTTCGCGGTCGTAGTCGATCTGTGTCATGCGCGCGAGCTGCGAATGATCGAAGCTGCCGACCGCGCCGAAGAACCGCAAGCGCAAATCCTCAGGCGTCATTGCTTCGACGAAATCGTGATGCGCGGCCTCGTCTTCCGGGCGAATCGGCCGCACGGTCACACGCAGACCTTCCCAGTCGAGCGTCTCTTCGAAACGGCGCGGATACGGCACGATCGCGAGCCGGCTGCGTTTCGCCGCAATGCTGACGATCGGCTCAAGCACCGCGACGTGGTCGTCGTACACATTGAGCGTCAACGACAATCCGACGATCTCCTTCACATCGCACACCGCGTGCGACAGCGCCGTGAGCGCAGCGAGCGCCGGCTCGGGCGCGACGAGCCGCGCATAAGGCGACCGCGTGACGATGTCGCGCGCGAGAACCGGGTTCAGCGGCGGCAGGCCGTACACGCGCAACGGCTCGGAGACACCATCGGCGGATGGCGCGGTGAAGCGGAACACCGGGCCAAAATTATCGTCATCGTGAAGCGCGACCGCGATGCCGACTATCGGCTTGGCCTCATGCGCGCCGCCCGCTTCGTTTTCGACCCGAAGCCCGAACCGCTCCAATAGGCCCGCCGCGGCTTCGCCGGTTAGTTGGTGCTCACCTGCCGCGAGCGCCGCGCAAACCTGCGCTTGCGCGGCGTCGATTGCGTCGGGGACTTCGGCAGGCAAACCCTCCGGCGTCTGCATCAGCAATTCGCGCCCCATCCGATAATCGACGAGACGTGCGAACGCGCGGGCGAGCCGCTGCGGCGTCGTGTGAACCGGAATGCCTTGCGCGTGCAACGCATCGCGCGTAGCCGCGTCCACGCCGCCAAAGAAACAGGCGAGCAGACCGCGATAGGCGAACCGTTGATTCGCGATCAATGCCTGCGCGACCTCGTCGACCGGCGCGCTATGCGTCGATGCATGCACGACGAAAGCCGTGCCGGTGCCGCGATGTTGCGCCAGCAGCTTTAGCGCCGTGCCGAAATGCTCGGGACGCGCGTCGTCGCCGAGTTGCAGCGGATTGCCGCCCACCACGTTCGGCAACGCTTGCTGCAATGCCTGCGATGCTTCGTCCGGCCACGGCGCGAGCGTATCGCCAGCGGCGGCGAAGGCGTCGCAGGCCAATGTTGCGAGGCCGCGGTCGCTCGTAATCAGCGTCGCCGTCGCGCCCGCGGCGACGCGGCCCACGCCGAGCGTCTCGATTTCGTCGAGCAAATCGTCGAGTGCATCCACGCGGACCATGCCCGCGCGGCGGAAGGCAGCGGTGTACAGCGCGTCCGCCGGATCGGCGCGGCCCGAACGCAGCGCGAGCACCGGCTTGTTGCGCGCCGCGGCGCGAGCCGCCGACATGAACTTGCGCGCCGCCCGCACGCTGTCGAGTTCAAGCAGAATCGCGCGCGTGCCGGGATCGCTCGCCAGATAGTCGAGGACGTCGCCCGCGTCGACGTCGGCCTCGCCGCCCAGCGCGACCGCGTGCGAAAAGCCGAGGCCGCGCGCGTGCGCCCAGCCGAGCACGGCATTGGTCAGCGCATTCGATTGCGACACCCACGCGACGCCGCCCGCCTTCACCGTGCACGACGGCGCGCCGAAATGCGCGCGCAGCGCCGGCGACACGACGCCGAGACTACCCGGCCCGACGATCCGCAACAGATGCGGCCGCGCCGCCGAAAGCGCATGCCGCAACGCGAGCCGGTCGTCATCGCAGCGTGCTTCGCCGACGATAATCGCCGCGCGCGTGCCCAAGCCGCCGAGCTTGTGAATGATCGAAGGCCAGGTCGCGGGCGGCGTGCAGATCAGCGCGACGGTCGGCGCTTGAGGCAAGTCGCCGGCATCGGCGATCACGGCGTGGCCGTTGAGCGTGTGGTACTTCGGATTGACGGGCCACAGCGGGCCGTCGAAGCCGCCTTCCAGGAGCCGCGCCCACACCATCGCGCCGGTGCTGCCCGGCCGCTCGGAAGCGCCGATCACGGCGACGGATTTCGGTCGGAACAACGCGTCGAGATTGCGAACGGTCACAGGCGCTCCGCAGATGAAAGGGCGCGCCGCTCGGGCGTCGACGCGCGCGTCTTCGTCAGGATAGGCGAAGTGGAGCGATCGCGCGGCGCTTCTCGAACGCAAGCCTTGGCCGCCGTCAATCGACGCTTGATTAACGCGACCGCGCGCCGGGATTTTTTTAGCGTGCGCAGGCAAAATACCGCGCTTCAGTGCGACAATCGCAGACGATCCGCGCGCCTTCCCATCGGCCGCACTGCCCCGGATGTCAAAGAATCAGAAGGTGATGTATGCGACGCTTGCCATCGCTCATCGCGTTGCGCTTTTTCGAGGAAACCGCGCGCCACATGAGCTTTAATCGCGCGGCGAGCGCACTGTGCGTGACGCAAGGCGCCGTCAGCCGGCAGATCAAGCTGCTCGAGGAATCGCTCGGCGCGAAGCTGTTCGAGCGCGACCACAAGGGCATCCGCCTGACGCCGGTGGGCGTGCAGTTTCTGCCTTGCCTGTCCGACGCATTCGATACGATCGAGCGCGGCTTCCGTCAGATCACCGCGGCCAAGGGCCGGCGCCGTCTCGTGGTTGCCGTGCCGCCCACGTTCGCGACGCAGTGGTTCTCGCCGCGGCTCGGTTCGCTGGCCGACGAAATGCCCGACGTCGAATTGTCGATCCGCACCGAGCCCACCACGGACTGTCATTGCAACATCCGCTTTGGCCGGCACGCGCTGGCCGATACGCATTCCGAACTGCTGATGACCGAGCGCCATGTGCTCGTGGGTGCGCCGAGGTTGCTCGGCGAGCCGCTCGACAGGCTGCTTGAACACATGCCCGCGCTGCATGTGCTGCACAACGACGCAAGGCTCGACCTATGGCCGAACTGGCTGGCCACGGCGGGGCTGCCCGCGCGTTACGCGGAAAACGGCATTGAATTCTCGACGCTCGAACAGGCGATTCGCGCGGCGCGCAAGGGCGCGGGACTGGCTATCGTCGACAGGAACATGATCGTCGAGGAACTCGCGGACGGCAGTCTTGCGCGCTTCTCGGATGTGGAAGTGGCCGGCCCGTTCGGCTACTGGCTCGACGTCGCGCCACAGCACGCCGCGCTTGAATATGTGCAGGCGTTCGCGGCCTGGCTGCGGGAGGAAGTGTTGAAGATGGGCTGATGGAGCCGTGTCCGGCGGCAGTGCCCATGCAGGCAATGAGCCCGCAATCGAATGGAAAAAGCCGCGTGGGCATGACTGCACCACGCGGCTTTTTGTTGTTGCGTAAGTTTGTTACGTAAGCCGCTGTGAGCTCGCGGCCCGCCTGCGTTACATCGCCTTCTTGAACGGCGCGCCCGAATGCTCGCGCAACTCGTTGAACACGATCTTCGGCCACGCCTTTTGCGCGACTTCGATTTCCGAGACATGCGAAGCGAGATACGTCGGTGCGTCGGATGCGTCGAGCGCGATCCGCGCCGCGTATGAATCTGTGAAGCGGCGCAGCTCGGCCGGATCGTCGCAAGTGACCCAGCGCGACATGCGGTAGCGCGCGGGCGCCATGCGCACATCGACCTTGTACTCAGTCGACAGCCGATGCGACACCACTTCGAACTGCAGTTGCCCGACTGCGCCCAGGATCATCAAGCCGCCCACTTCCGGACGGAACACCTGAATCGCGCCTTCCTCGCCGAGTTGCTTCAACGCTTCGCCAAGCTGCTTGGCGCGCATCGGATCGACCACTTCGACGGTCTGAAAAATTTCCGGTGCAAAGAACGGCAGCCCGACGAATTGCAGAGCCTCGCCTTCGGTCAACGTATCGCCGAGACTCAGCGTGCCGTGATTCGGAATACCGATGATGTCGCCCGGATACGCCTCGCTCACCGTCTCACGCCGCTGCGACAGAAACGTCACGACGTTATTTGCGCGGAATGTCTTGTTGGAACGCGTCACCTTCACGGCCATGCCGCGCTCGAAACGCCCCGAACACACGCGGATGAACGCCACGCGGTCGCGGTGCGCGAGATCCATGTTCGCCTGCACCTTGAACACGACGCCGGTGAACTTCGGCTCGTCGGGCATCACCGGACGCTGCACGGTCATACGCATCGACGGCGGCGGAGCCAGGTCCACCAGCGCGTCGAGAATTTCCTTCACGCCGAAGTTGTTGATCGCGGAGCCGAACAGCACCGGCGACTGCTGACCGGCAAGAAACTGCTCGCGGTCGAAATCGGGCGTGGCGCCGGTAATCAGATCGATCTCTTCCTTCGCCTTCACCCAGCTTTGGCCGAAGCGGCGTTCGCCTTCCTCGCTGCTCAGCGCCTGCAGCGTTTCGACGTCGCCGCCCGCCTTATCTTGCCCGGCGCGGAACACGCGAACCTGATCGCGCTGAATATCGTAGACGCCCTGGAAATCCTTGCCCATGCCGATCGGCCACGTGAACGGCACCGCCGCCACGCCCAGATGCTGTTCGATTTCGTCGAGCAGGTCGAGCGGCTCGCGCACTTCACGGTCGAGCTTGTTGATGAACGTGACGATCGGCGTCTTGCGGCTGCGGCAGACTTCGAGCAGCTTGAGCGTTTGCGCTTCGACGCCGTTCGCGCCGTCGATCACCATCACCGCGGCATCGACCGCGGTCAGCACGCGGTACGTGTCTTCGGAGAAGTCTTCGTGGCCCGGCGTGTCGAGCAGGTTGATCACCGCGTCGCCGTACTCGAACTGCATCACCGAGCTGGCGACGGAAATGCCGCGCTGCTTTTCGATCTCCATCCAGTCGGATGTCGCGTAGCGATTGCTCTTGCGGCCCTTCACGGTGCCGGCGATCTGAATCGCGCCCGAGAACAGCAGCAGTTTTTCGGTCAGCGTGGTCTTACCCGCGTCCGGGTGGGAAATAACCGCGAAGGTGCGGCGGCGTTTGAGTTCGGAGACTGACATCGGGTCTGGCGGTCACGGATAGGGGTTCGGCGGTCTTCGGAAGCGGCTGGCTTCCGGGCTGCCGCGCGTGGCGCGGCGGCGTCGAGCTGCGGGAGTCGGGTCGGGAACCCGCATCACTATGGCAACCGGGCCGCGTCGGAAAACAGGTCGGGAACGAGCGTTCGACAATACGGATAATCGCCAGCGCAGAACAGCGCAGGGAACGAATGATACACGCCGGGACGCCGGACGTGGGAAAGCCGCCCGCGAGGGGCGGCTGTCTGGGGAGGGGGATTGGGGAGGCGGAGAGTGCGTTAGGTCGTTGCGGTGGTCCGCGGGCGGTCGTGCCTTCGTGCCGTAGTGGTCGCCGTGGCGAGCGGAACTTGGCGCCGGCCGCCGGGCAATTCGCGCGCGGTTCGAGGTTCGAGGTTCGAGGTTCGAGGTTCGAGGTTCGAGGTTCGAGGTTCGAGGTTCGAGGTTCGAGGTTCGAGGTTCGAGGTTCGAGGTTCGAGGTTCGAGGTTCGAGGTTCGCGGTTCGCGGCGCCCGGCTTCCGGCTCCCGGCTCGCCGCGAATACGCCCTACCCGCCGCTCGCCTGGTTCAACGTCAAATGCTTCGTTTCAGGCGCCCACGCGATCGACACAACCATGCCGACGAGCAGCACCGCCGCCAGCACCATCATCGTGACGTGAAACCCGAAGCCGGCAATGCCGAGCGGCAACAGAAACGTACCCACCGCCGAGCCGAGACGGCTGCACGCAATCGCGAGACCGACGCCGCACGCGCGCACTTCGGTCGGAAAGCACTCCGGCGGGAACACGCCGACGAGATTCGAGAACGCCGACATGGTCAGCGTGAAAATGCCGAACGCGACGATCATCGCGAGCGTCGCCGACTCCGGCAGCACGCTCAACGCGATCAGCGAAACGCACGTCACCGCGAACGAGCCGATCAGGAAAACACGCCGCGACAGCTTGATGGTCAGCCAGATCCCAATCAGTGCGCCAAGCACGAGAAAGCCGTTCAGCAGCAGATCCGCGCCGGAATCGTTGTTCAGGTGAATCGCTTTCAGGATGGTCGGCAGGAACGTGTAAATCGCGAAGTACGGAATGACGAGACACACGAAAAACGCGCAGTTGAAAATCGTCCGGCGAATCAGGTCTTTTTCGAAGAGACGCATGAACCCGCTGGCCGTTTGCGCGTGTTCGTCGTGCACGCCGTCGAGCGTCACGTTTTCGCCGAAGTGCTTCAGCACGACCGACTTCGCCTCCGCAACGCGGCCCTTGCCGAGCAGCCAGCGCGGCGACTCCGGCGTGCCCATGCGCGCGATCAGCACGATCACCGCGGGAATTCCCGCCGAGGCGAGCAGCCAGCGCCACGCATCGGGCGACGCATCGGCGTAATGCATGCCCAGCACGTTTGCGACCACATAGCCGACGGTCCATATCACGCTGAACGATCCAAGCAATGTTCCGCGATGCTTGCGCGGCGAGAATTCCGCGAGAATCGCATGTCCGACGGCGAAGTCGCCGCCCATGCCGAAGCCGATCAGCACGCGCAGCAAGCACAGTTCGAAAGGCGAGTGCACGTAGAACTGCGCAAAAGCTGCCACGGTGATGATGACAAAGCTCATCAGGAAAATCTTCTGCCGGCCAAGCCGGTCCGACAACCAGCCGAACACGAGGCTGCCGAGAAAAATGCCCATCAGCGCGGAGCTGCCGATCATGCCCATCCAGAAGGCGTCGATCGGCATCTGACGATTCATCGCGGCGAGCGCGTAGCCGATGGTGCCGAGCGCGAATCCCTCGGTGAAGTGCGCGCCGAACGTGAGGCCCGCAATCTTGATGTGAAACGCATTCAGCGGCACGTCGTCGATGGAAACGGCGCGCGTCGCGGACGACGCCGCAGCGGGGAACGCAGGCGCGAGGCCGAGCGCACTTGCCTGGATATCCTGATTATTCATCTTGTCTCCTGTGTTTGTTCTGAGCGACGGATGCCGCGTAACGACATCCGCCAACGGTCTAACGATCAGCGCCCCAAGCCGCCCATCATCATGTACTTGAGCTCGGTGTATTCATCGAGTCCGTACTTCGACCCTTCGCGGCCAAGGCCCGATTGCTTCACGCCGCCAAACGGCGCGACTTCGGTGGACAGAATCCCTTCGTTGATGCCGACCATGCCGCTTTCGAGCGCCTCGCCGACACGCCACGCGCGCGCCAGATCGCGCGTGTACAGATAGGCCGAGAGTCCGAACGGCGTTGCGTTGGCAGCGGTAACGGCTTCGTCTTCGGTCTTGAAGCGAAAGCACGCGGCGACCGGCCCGAAGGTTTCTTCTTGCGCGATCAGCATCGAACTGGATGCATCGACGAGAACCGTCGGCTCATAAAAGGTGCCGCCCAGCGCGTGCCGCTTGCCGCCGGTCAACACCTTGGCGCCTTTCTGCAATGCGTCGGCGACGTGCGCTTCGACCTTGCTCAACGCAGCCTGATTGATCAGCGGACCCTGTTCGACGTCGCCTTGCAACGCGTCGCCCACGCGCATCTTGCGCGCGGCCTGTGCGAGCGCCTGCGTGAACGCGTCGTAGATGCCGTCCTGCACATAGAAGCGATTGACGCACACGCAGGTTTGCCCGGTGTTGCGAAACTTTGAAGCCATCGCGCCTTGCACGGCGGCGTCGATGTCGGCATCGTCGAAAACGATGAACGGCGCATTGCCGCCAAGCTCGAGCGAGAGCTTTTTCAACGTATCCGCCGACTGCTTCGCGAGCAATTTGCCCACGCGCGTGGAGCCCGTGAACGACAGCTTGCGCACCACGTCGGATTCGGTGAGCGCGCCGCCGATCGCGACGGCATCGCCGGAAACGATGTTGAACACGCCCGGCGGAATGCCCGCTTTCGCGGCCAGCACGGCCAGTGCAAGCGCGGACAACGGCGTTTCTTCCGATGGCTTGAGCACCATCGTGCAACCGGCCGCGAGCGCGGGACCGGCCTTGCGCGTGATCATCGCGAGCGGGAAATTCCACGGCGTGATGGCCGCGACGACGCCCACGGGTTCACGCGTCACGATGATCTTCGCGTTCGGATTCGGGCTCGGAATCACGTCGCCATAGGCGCGCTTCGCTTCCTCCGCGAACCATTCGAAAAAGCTCGCCGCATAGCCGACTTCGCCGCGCGCTTCGGCAAGCGGCTTGCCTTGTTCGCGCGTCAACAGCTCGGCCAGCGCATCGCGATGCTCGAGCATCAACTCGCCCCAACGCCTGACACGCGCGCCGCGCTCTCTCGCGGTCAACAGGCGCCACGCGGAAAGCGCACGCTCGGCAGCAGCAATGGCTTGCGCCGTCTCCGCCGCGCCGCCCTTCGCGACTTGCGCGATCACTTCGCCTGTCGCGGGATTGCGGACGGGATAGGTCTCCGCGCTTTCATACCACTCGCCGCCGATGTAATGCCCGGTTCGAAGAAGTTCGCTCATGCCGCTTTCTCCAGGTTTTCGACGAACGCGCCTTGCGCAAGCCGCGGCTCGCGCGCAATGCGCTTGCCGGCGGTGTAATCGTTGATCAGATCGCACGGTGTGTAATTGCGTTCGAGTTCGAAGAACTCGTCGTCGGAGAGCGTCGTGCCGAGCGCGGCGAGCGCGCTGTCGAACTGCGCCGGCGTATCCGCGCCGACCAGCATGCTCGCCACGCCTTCGTGGTTGAGCACCCATGCCTGCGCGATCTGCGCAGCGGACACGCCGCGCCGCGCGGCGACGCGCGCGACCGACGCCGCGATTTCGCGCGACACGTTATCGCCGTACATTTGCGCGGTGAAGAAGTCGGTCTGATTGCGCGTCGAGTTGGCGTCGCTCGTCAACAGGCCGCGCGCGAGCGGACTGAACACCGACACGCCGACTCCCTGATCCTGGCAATACGGGATCATCTCGCGCTCTTCTTCGCGATACGCCAGATTCAACTGCAACTGCATGTTGATCGGCTTATGCCAGCCGTTGCGCTCGCAGACCTGCATGATCTTCGCGAACTGCCACGTGTACATGGTCGATACGCCGATATAGCGCGCCTTGCCCGCGCGAACGATATCGTTCAGCGCACTCATGGTTTCCTCGACCGGCGTGTTCACGTCGAAGAAATGCAGCATGTAGATGTCCACGTAGTCCATGCCGAGGCGCGCGAGCGAGCCGTCGATGCCGTCCATGATGTGCTTGCGCGAATGGCCGCCGGCGTTCTGATAGACGCCCATGTCGTAGCCGACCTTCGTCGTCACGACGATTTCCTCGCGGCGCGCGAGGCGCTTCAGAATGCGGCCCACGACTTCTTCGCCGACGCCCGTCGAATAGAAATCGGCGAGGTCGATGAAATTGACGCCGGCTTCGAGCGCGTGTCGAACGATGGGCTCGCTGCGCGCTTCGTCGAAAATCCAGGGCTTCCAGTGCGGCGTGCCCATGTTCATCGTGCCGAGGCACAAGCGCGAAACCTTCAGGCCGGATTGGCCGAGGCGAATGTATTCCATGAAACCTGTCTCCTTGTAGTTCGGATGCGGCGCGTGCAGTCGACGCCGCGCTCAGCGTGTGGTCAGCGTTGTTTCGGCGTGTAGAAGGGATTCGAGACGTCGCGCGCGGCCGCGAACACTTCGTCGCGATGCGGCAGCCCTTTCATCGCCGCGACAATGGCGTTCCTGCACGCGCGGTAGTTGTTTTCGAAGACGGCGTCGAGGTCGTCGGTGGCCGGATTGACCCAGTTCGCCGACACGACCACCCAGTCGTTCTCCGCTTCAGCCGGGAGCGTGCCGTTCTCGAGCGACTCGGCCACTGCCTTCGCGATGCCCGCCTGCGACGCGCCCCACGTCGCGTTGCCGTGAAACTCGCTGCCGATCTGCGCCTTGTTCACGTAGAGCGTCAACGGCTTGGTCGGCACGCCCGGACGCGCGATGACGACGAATGGCGCGTGACCCGCCGAAGGCGTCGCCAGCGCCGTCGCGAAGGCTTGCCCCGCAGGACCGTTGCGTGGGCCGACCAGCACGTTGATATGCGCGAGGTTCACGCCCGGCCCTTCGAATCCTTCGCCGATAAAGAGTTGTTTGTCCGCCGATACGCTCATGGTCTTTCCGTCGAGTTAAGTGGATGACCGATTGTGGCGTTCGGCGTCCGCGACCATGTATCGATGAGTTTTGATCCGGGGTATGAGGCGAACTCAACTCCGGGTTTGTCCCGACGAGTGCGGACGAACGTTACGACGCATCGCGTTGCCGGTGACGACGCGCGCAAAGGTGAGGGTTTTCGGGACTAGCAGCGACGAGGCGTGGAGGACAGCGAAAGGTGAGCATCCGCGAACTGCATATTGCACCGACAATACCGCGCGAGGCGCCCGCCGACGCCTATCCGCGAAAGACCGATGGACGCAACCGGAGCTTCGCCGGATTCTTCGCACAGCCTGGGAATGCCCGCCAGCAAAGGCTGGCGCGGGTTTTCGGCGCGTCGGTGAGACCCGATGCTTGCGCCGGGCTCACCTCGCGGCCGGTGCGCGCCGCAGAGAAACCAGGCTCACCGAAGCAATGCCGCCAGGTGCAAGCCGCCGGTTTCTATTCACCAGTCGAATCGGGAATTGAAGCAAAGGTGAGCGTTTTCGGGACTTGTGCAGCGGTGCGAAAAAAGCCGCGGGCATCGTCACCTGAGAGTGATGGGTCACGCAATGCGCGCTACGCGTCGATCAGATAGCGATCGCGATTCTTGCCCGCAAGCCAACCCGGCGAACGGCCACGCCCGCTCCACGTCTCGCCGGTTTTCGGGTTGCGATACTTGGCGACCGCAGCGCCTTTGCTCGCCGCCGTACGAGTTTTCGCGAAGCCGAGTTCCTCGGCCGTCAGGTCGTACTCGGCAATCTTCTGCTTGATGTCGGCGATAGCTTGCGCGATCTCCTTTTCGCGAGCCGCCGCGACTTCCTTGTGAAGCTTTTCGAGCTGAGCGGTCAACTGCTTGTAAGAGGCCATGACGAAATGCTCCCATTGATTGTGGCGGACCGACATGCGGACGCTATCAGACCAAAAAACGCTGGAAAGAGAAAGCCCGTCATCGTGCGGCGCTTGAACGAGCGGCGGACCATTGGCGAGGCGCGCTCAATCGTCAATTGCATCGTACACGCGACGTTCGAAGTCGACTGCCATGGGAAACGGATCGATTGAACGGCGCTGAATCAGCATGACGCCGATAAGATCTTCCACCGGATCGGCGAACCAGCTCGTGCCAAAAGCGCCGGGCCAACCGAAAGAGCCGATCGAACGATAGCCTTGCGGCAACTGCTGCGCGGGATCGTCGACGATCGACAAGCCGAGGCCAAAGCCCTGACCCGCCCACATCGCATGACCAAACGCCGGCAGGCGGCGCTGCTCGCGCGTCAGAAAGTTCGAACGCATCAGATCGACCGAGCGATGCGAGAGCAAGCGCGTGTCGCCGACACGTCCGCGCCGCAAAAGCAACTGCGCGAATTGCAGATAGTCCTGCGCGGTCGAAACGAGCCCGCCGCCGCCGCTTTGAAAACGCGCCGGATTCGCCCAACGGCTCGCCGACGCGTGATCCTCGACCACGCGCCGCCGCGTGCCGGCATCGACGCCATAGGCGGTGGCGAGCCGTGCGAGTTGCGGCTCGGGCACCCAGAAAGCGGTGTCGCGCATGCCGAGCGGCTCGAAAATCCGCGTGCGGAAAAACTCGCCCAGCGGCATGCCGGTCACTCGTGTGATCAATGCGCCGAGCACGTCGGTGGCGACGCCGTAATGCCAGCGCGAGCCGGGCTGAAACATCAATGGCAATCCGGCGATGCGCGCGAGCCACGCGTTCACATCGGCGCGCGCGTCGAGACCGTTGAAGGCGGCCGCATAGGCTTCGGCTAGCGGCCCGGTCGCCGTGAAGTGATAAGCGAAGCCCGCGCGATGAGTCAGCAAGTCGAGCACGGTCAGCGGCGCGCGCGCCGGGTCGGTTTGATCGAGCGGGCCGCCGGGGTCGCGCAGCACGCGCGGCGCGGCGAATTCAGGCAGCCACTGCGCGATCGGCGCGTCGAGCGTGAGCCGGTCTTCTTCCACCAGCATGAGGATGGCGGCGCTCGTCACCGGCTTGGTCATCGACGCGATGCGAAACAGCGTATCGCGCTCCATCGGCAATGACGGGGCTTCGTCGCGCAGACCGAGCGCCTCGAAGTAAGCGGTTGCGCCGCGCCGCCAGACGAGCGCGACGACGCCGGCCACATCGCCTCGTTCGACGTAGCCCAGCAACGTACCCGTCAGCACCGCGAGCCGAGGCGATGAAAATCCCACTGCTTGCATATCGATGTTGTCCGGCCTGGCTTCGTCGATGGATCGTAATGAGGCGAAAAACCGCTGCCGACAGCAGAGGCTATCGCCTCAGGCTTTTTGGCGCTCCTCGAGTGCGGCGAGCGCGGCATTCAGCCGTTTGATGCGATTGACTTGCGTCGGCACGCGAACCGCGCCGGAAACCGAATCGATGCGATTGCGCCAATAAGACAGCGGTATTCGGTCTTCAGCGGAAATGTGTGAAATGACGTGTTCTAGATGTCGGATGTCTTTTTCGAGTTGATGGTGATTCATTCGTTTCCCCGGAATGCTCGTTGACTTAATTCGAAACGCAACGTTAAGCACAGATTGTGCCGCTCTCAAAGCCTGTTTTTCTTGGTCGGCAAGTTCTTCCCGCCTTTTGCCGATTGGCCTCCCTATCCGGCAAAAGCTGCTCATCGCATGCGTTAGCGAACCTGTGAAAATAGAATACTGCCGCTTAATTCAGGGTTCCGTTACCTTCCGCACCGACTTCACTCCAGTGCGAAAAAATACAGTGACTTTTTATTGCTGTCGATCCGTTCGGAATAAATCTTGTCAAATCGAAATTCATTATGCGGCGCGCATAGTGGAACTTCCTTCGTCTGACCGCATTAGAAGCATATATTTATGACGCGGATGCACGTATCGAGAAACGCGCACGTGGAGTAATGAGGAGAGCGCAGACAACGGCGCGCGGATTAAGCCGCTTTTTAAAGGAAGGCGAGCGCAGCCCGTCGACGGGTTGCGAATCGCAGAATACAGTGAAAGTCCGGCCGCGCGCCGCATGACGCGGCGCGCATCGCGTTACTTCGCGCGGCAGGCGTAGATCAGGCTAAGCGTGCCGTTACTCGTGGATTGGCGCACGGTGTCGAACGCGCCGCCGCTGCAGCTTGCGGCCGCCTGCTGCGCGCAGGAGTCGGAACCCGCGGGGCATTCGACCAGCGTCGTCGGGCGGCCGTCCGACAGAAACAGCGGCGCGCTGCTGCCGCAGCCGCCCAGCGCGGCGCCGGCTGACACCGCCAGCATCAGGCCGAGATAGCGCGCAAGGAAAGAGAAGCTCCGGTTCATATGAAACCCCGATCACGTCTTGTTTTTCGATCACGCGATTGTGCCACGCGGCCATGACGCTGCGTGACAGGATGCAGGCCCGCTCCGCTCAAACCTGGATGCCGTGTGCCGCGATCTTCTTGTACAGCGTCGCGCGCCCCATGCCGATTTGCGCAGCGGTCTCGATCACGCGCCCGCCGTTCGCACGCAACGCATCGCTCAGGAAGCGCTTTTCGAACGCCGCCATCGCGTCGCTCCATGACGATGGCTCGCGCGCCGCATCCGCGCCGCTCGCAGCCGTCTGTGATGAGCCGTCCGGCGTCTGCGCCGTCGCGCCTTGCGCGCCGCTTTGTCCCGAACCGATGAACGGCGCAAGCGCGCGCGCGTCGATCCGTTCGCTGTCCGACAGCATCACGGCCCGCTCAAGCGTATTGCGCAACTCGCGCACGTTGCCTGGCCACGCATACGAGCACAAGAGGCGCAACGCGTCGTCCTGCAATTCGTAGTGACTGCCGCCGCGTGCCTGCGTCGACAGGTCCTCGAGCATTGCGTACGCGAGCGCTTCGATGTCCGACGTGCGCTCGCGCAGCGGCGGAGCATGAATCGTCAGCACGTTCAGCCGATAGAACAGATCGGCACGGAAACGGCCCGCCGCGACCAGCGCCGGCAAATCCGCGGACGTGGCCGCGATGATCCGCACGTCGGCGCGCACGATCCGGTTGGAGCCGAGCGGCTCGAACTCCTTGTCCTGCAGCACGCGCAGCAGTTTGCCCTGCAAAGGCAGCGGCATGTCGCCGATCTCATCGAGAAAAAGCGTGCCGCCGTTCGCCAGTTCGAACTTGCCGACCCGTCCCTTGCGATCCGCGCCCGTGTAGGCGCCAGGCGCCGCGCCGAAGAATTCGACTTCGAGCAGGGTGTCCGGAATCGCGGCCACGTTGACGGTCACGAGCGGCTGATTCGCGCGAGCCGAGCCGCCGTGGATCGCATGCGCGAGCAATTCCTTGCCGGTGCCGGTCTCACCCAGTAAAAGCACCGGCGATTCGAGCTGCGCCGCGCGGCGCGCCTGGCGCTTCACTTCCAGACTGGCCGCGCTGGTGCCGACAAAACTGCCGAATGTGTACTTGGCTCGGCGGGCCTGCGCGAGCGACTGACGCGTCGCGATCAATTCTTCCTGCACGCGCGAATAGTGGGAAAAAAGCGGCGTGAGCGCCTTCAACTCGTCGAACAGCGCGAAGCCGACGGCGCCGACCGTCGCACCGGCGTCGTCCTTCAGCGGAAGACGCGTGACGACGAGCGGCTCGCGGTCCGTTTCGAGAATGTCGAGCAGAATCGGCTTGCCGGTTTTGACGACCTCGCGCATGAGGCTGTTTGGAATCACCGCTTCGCAATCGCGGCCAATCGCCTGCTCGGGGTCGGCAAAGCCGAAGCGCGCCGCATAGCGCTTGTTGATCCACACGACGCGCGCATCGGCGTCGACGATAAACGTGCCTTCGCTGAAGTTCTCGAATGTGCGGAAGAGGGAATCCATCGCGCGGCGCAGCACGTCGCCGTAGATGGCGGGAAGTCCCGCCCAGTCGTTCATCATGTTGTCGATGTCTCCGGCTATCGTTCTATTTGTCGCTTGTCTCTTTTCGTGGACAAGCTTATCTCAACGTAGAGATCGCCGGCAACCCCATCGCCATGCGGATTTCGTGTCAATACCGGACACACTTCGCACGATTGACGTCCCCGTTTGGAGACGTTTGGGTACAATCGGCGGCGGCACGTCTCCCGGTTTTGCCGGCTTTTGGCCCGCCGCGTCAGCGCGCGAGCCAACGCCGGCCGCATGGCATGGAACCTGCGTTCGCGGGCGCCATGCCGTCGTCAGCGGGAGACGGCGTACACGTAGAACAAACCAAGCTTCTGGAGACTCAATGTCCTTTGTCATCGTCCTTGCCGCGCTGGCGTTTCTGATGTTCGCCGCGTATCGCGGCTACAGCGTTATCCTTTTCGCGCCGATCGCCGCGCTCGGCGCCGTCCTTCTGGTCGATCCCGCCGCCGTCGCGCCCGTGTTCACGGGCATCTTCATGGAGAAGATGGTCGGCTTCGTCAAACTCTATTTCCCGGTGTTTCTGCTCGGCGCCGTGTTCGGTAAGGTCATCGAACTGTCCGGCTTCTCGGAGTCGATCGTGGCGGCCGCGATTCGCTATATCGGCCGCTCCCGCGCCAATGCGGTGATCGTCGCGGTGTGCGCGCTGCTCACCTACGGCGGCGTCTCGCTGTTCGTGGTGGTGTTCGCCGTCTACCCGTTCGCCGCCGAACTGTATCGCCAGAGCAATATTCCGAAGCGCCTGATGCCCGGCGCCATCGCACTCGGCGCATTCTCGTTCACGATGGATTCGCTGCCGGGCACGCCGCAAATTCAGAACATCATCCCGACGACGTTCTTCAAGACGACGTCGTGGGCCGCGCCCGCGCTCGGCGTGATTGGCTCGCTGTTCATCATCGTGGTGGGTCTCACCTATCTCGAGTGGCGCCGCCGCTCGGCGATGGCAACCGGCGAAGGCTACGGCACGGAACTCGTCAACGAGCCGGAGCGCGTGGAGTCGAAGCAATTGCCGCATCCGTTGCTGGCGATTGCGCCGCTGGTTCTGGTGGGCGTCGCCAACTTCTTCCTGACTCGCTGGATCCCCGACGCGTACGGCACGTCGTACACCGTCGCGCCGGATATTCTGCCGGGCGTTCACACGCCGCTCACCACGACGATCAAAACCGTGCTGGGGATCTGGGCTGTCGAAGGCGCGCTGCTTCTCGGCATCGTCATGGTCGTGGTCACCGCGTTCGGCCGCGTGCGCGAGCGCTTTGCGATCGGCACGAAGGCCGCCGTGGCGGGCGCGCTGCTGGCGTCGCTGAATACGGCGTCGGAATATGGTTTCGGCGGCGTGATCGCGGCATTGCCTGGCTTTGTTCTGGTCAGCGACGCGCTGAAGAGCATTCCGAATCCGCTCGTCAATGCGGCCGTCTCGGTCAGTTCGCTGGCGGGCATTACCGGTTCGGCGTCGGGCGGCATGAGCATTGCGCTCGCGGCCATGTCGGACGTGTTCATCAAGGGAGCGGAGGCGGCGCATATTCCAATGGAAGTGCTGCACCGCGTGGTCGCAATGGCAAGCGGCGGCATGGACACGCTGCCGCATAACGGCGCGGTGATCACGCTGCTGGCGGTGACCGGGTTGACGCACCGTCAGTCGTATCGCGACATTTTCGCGGTGACGGTCATCAAGACGCTGGCGGTGTTCTTCGTGATCGCCGTTTATTACACGACGGGGCTGGTTTAAGAAGGGCTTGGGCGGGTTCGGGGACTGCTGGTCCTGAACCCGCCCATCAGCATCTGGCGCGGCGAGTCGCCCGTCTCGTTTGCGAGCCAGACGACATCGTCTTTCCACGGCTCGTTGCTCGTCAAGCGCGCTAACTTCTCCTGCAAAATCGCGATCCACGCGGTGGCGAATCTCGGTAGCTCGCGTTCCTGAAGTCGGAGCATGCGCTCGCGATTTTCGACAATACCGGGCTCGAGCAGCCGCAGATGAACTAGTCAGTCATGGCATCAAGTTTCTGCGCTGGCCGTGTAGAAAGTTAGTATCACTACCTATTAGTGGTCATGTCATATCCGGCTTCGAATAGCAAATTCAATTGAGTCACTACCTCCAGAAAACAGGCTCTCGCTGCAATCATTCTCTTGGTGTCCGTGTGCGCAAAGCGGTCGACGGCGCCGGAGATGGGCGAGAACGACGCAGTGGCGCCTCGCCGATTTTCGCAAGTGCTCGAGAACTTGCTCGGAGAGCGGGTGACTGTGTCGTGTTGCCCAACGCAGGTCACGCGATGGCGCCTGAGCAGCCGAAAGCAATGGCCGACGCGATCCCGACGTTCGCGAAGCGCGTCAATCAGTAAGTGATTCCACGATGTCCAGACATCGGCGTCGGCCACGCGTCGCGACTTTTGATCGGTTATCGTATCAACCCACATTCGCAGCCGTGAGGTGCAATCTCCATGAGCCCTACCCCCGCTTTCTGGATGGTCCCCGGCGCGCCGACGCCGGTCGGTCCGTTTTCGCACGCCGTGGAAACCGACGGCTGGGTCTTCCTCACCGGCCAGATGCCGACCTCGCCCACCGACGACGCCGCGCCGCTTCCCGAAGGCGTGGTCGCGCAGACGAAGCGCGTGATGGACAACCTCGTGCTCGTGCTGCAAGGTCTCGAACTCGGCTTGCAACACGTAGTCGCCGTGCGCATTTTCCTCACCGAGTTCAAGCGCGACTATGCGGCGATGAACGACACTTATCGCGCGTACTTTCCCGCCGACGCGCTGCCTGCCCGGACGTGCATCGGCGTAACGGCATTGGCGCGTGACGCGCTGGTGGAAATCGACTTCATCGCGCGACGGCCGGGCTGAGCGCCGAGGCCTCAGCACTGGCTCGATAGCCCATCCTGAGCAATTCGTTTTGCCGCAGCTTCAGGCCGTGCCGTGCCGCGGCCTTCACCCGATGTTCGCGACACCGTTCGAGAATCGCGAATCGGTTGAATGGGCAATGGCCTTCTCCATGACGTCCGGCTTATTGAGAGCGGACTAATTATCCAATCAAATGCGAATGGATTAAAACGGGCGATGTAAAAAGTCCCGTTGTGACCATTAATAATTGCATGCAGCGGGGAAGGCGGCGGCGTTTCTATTACATCTAATACGACCAGTATTTTCCGACATTCAATGCACATGTCCGGCGCTGATATTTTCGCTTTGTTGAAATTGAGGCGACTATTCAAGCATTTCTTCGCTACCACACCTTGCGGTACTTTTCGTTGGGACAATTCCTAAAAGCGTCCGCGCCACATTCTTGCGTCTTGCATTTTCTTGATCTCCGTCACCGCTGATTTCTGAATTTTCCCTGGTATTTAGGAATAGTCCTATTGAGCCATCGTTCAAGTCTCATAAAGTTCGGTTGTTGCCGGCAATTTTGAGACGGGGTGTGACTTAGCTATCGAGCTGAATTCAAATCCATAGTGGACGAGCAGTCGTCGCATAATCGTGAATCGGTGTGCGATTCATTTGATTTTTGGGCGATTTAATTGTGACGAGCCGAGCGCAGTAATCGTCACGTCCACTCCCAAGCCTGAGTTGAGCAGCGACAGAACGCGTGACGATATTTGTTCAATAAGGGGTTTTAAATGAATAAAGCATTTCGCTCGGTTTGGAACGAGTCAACCGGCACTTGGGTGGCTGCGCAGGAAGATGCAAAAGGAATAAGCAAAAATTCGAAGCCCGCTTGTAAGAGTAGGCTGAGCGCTATTTCCTGGTCGTTAGGCGGTACGGCGGGCATTGCGCTTGCGATTTTTTCTTTGCCGGCATCTGCAAGCGTTTTGTGTCTGTATGACAATAATGGAAAAGACCAGGTCTCCAGTAATTCGACATTTGCTAGTGGCTGTTCAAGCCGGTACGTGCCCTCCAGCGACTACTATGCCCTCCTCGAATCCGGCTCGCCGTCTGGAGCTGCCGGCATCGTGCTCCAGGCTGGAAACATAACGTACTACCTGGCCAGCACGATGACCCAGAACACGCTCACAATGAGCGTGTCCGACACCAACGTGTTGTTGGACGGCCTGGCGCCAGGAGCAGTAACAGCCTCAAGCCTGAATGCTATTAGCGGTTCCCAGCTTTACGGTACGGCAAGTACCACGGCGGCCGCGCTAGGCACGACGATGGCGGCGAACGGCACGATCGTTGCGCCTGGCTACGCGCTGCCGCAAGCGAATGCAATCGATGGGACGTCGGGCCCGGCTAACAACGTGAGTTCGGCGTTCGCTACGGTCGATACAGCCCTGGGCAAGTTAAGCGACAAGCTCAGCGCAGGCATCGAGTACTTCCACGCGAACTCGGCGCTGGCGGATTCGTCGGCGATTGGCTCCGAGGCAATCGCGATCGGTGGGGCCGCGGCCGCATCCTCCGGTGGTGCGATTGCCGTGGGCCAGCTAAGTATGTCCAACGGTACGGCTGCTGTTGCAATCGGCCAGAATGCAACCGCCACTGGCATTGCCAATATCGCGATCGGTCAACGCGCCACCAATGCGGCGACTCTCAACAATTCGATTGCAATTGGCGGAGACTCAAAATCGGGTGGTCAGTCAAGTTCGCTGGGTAATAGTGCCGACACGTCGGCAACCACATTCGCAGTCGCTGTCGGTCACAGCAGCGTGGTGACAGGTAGCTCCGGCACCGCGCTGGGTGCCGGAGCGTCGGCAGCGACGGCGAACTCGGTAGCGCTCGGCTCGAACTCGGTGGCGAACTCGACGACGCTGGCGACGGCAGGCTTCACGCCGACGGGCGGCACGGCGATTTCGGCAGGGACGGCAGCCGGCGGCGAAGCGTCCGTGGGCTCGGCAGGTGCAGAGCGTCGCATCACGAACGTCGCGGCAGGCCTGAACGCCACGGACGCGGTGAACCTGAGCCAACTGATGTCGGAAGACGCGAAGGTCAACACGATCAACAACAACGTGAACAACCTGAGCAACACGGTGAACAACATCGTGAACGGCGGCGGCATCAAGTACTTCAACACTAACTCGACGCTGGCGGATTCGTCGGCAACGGGCACGGATGCAGTTTCGATCGGCGGCAACGCTCAGGCGACGACGGCGAACTCGGTAGCGCTCGGCTCGAACTCGGTGGCCAACTCGGCGACGCTGGCGACGGCAGGCTTCAACCCCGGCGGCGGCGCAATCTCGGCAGCCACGGCGGCAGGCGGCGAAGTGTCGGTAGGCGCTTCAGGTGCAGAGCGTCGCATCACGAACGTGGCAGCAGGTCAGAATGCGACCGATGCGGTGAACGTGAGCCAGTTGCAGTCGGAAGACGCGAAGGTGAACCAGATCGGCACGAGCACAGCGGCGTCGCTGGGTGGCGGTTCGACCTACGATTCGACGACGGGCACGATCACGAACCCGACGTACTCGGTGGGCGGCACGACCGTCAACAACGTGGGTGACGCGCTCACCAATCTGGACGGCCGTACGACGCAGAACACCACGAATATCGGCAGCCTGACGCAGAACATCAACAACGGTACGGTCGGCCTCGTGCAGCAGGACGCAACGTCGCGCAACGTCACGGTGGCGAAGGATACCGGCGGCACGGTGGTGAACTTCACGGGTACGGCAGGTTCGCGCACGCTGACCGGTGTAGCAGCAGGCGCGCTCAACGCCACGAGCGTGGATGCGGTGAGCGGTTCGCAGTTGTACGCGACGAACCTGAACGTCTCGAACCTGACGAACGTCGTCAACAACATCAGCAGCGGCGGCGGCATCAAGTATTTCAACGCTAACTCGACGCTGGCGGACTCGTCGGCAACGGGCACGGATGCAGTTTCGATCGGCGGCAATGCTCAGGCGACGACGGCGAACTCGGTGGCACTGGGCTCCAACTCGGTTGCCAACTCGAGCACGCTAACGACGGCAGGCTTCAACCCGGGCAGCAGCGCAATCTCGGCAGCAACGGCAGCCGGCGGCGAAGTGTCGGTAGGCGCTTCAGGTGCAGAGCGTCGCATCACGAAAGTCGCAGCAGGTCAGAACGCGACCGATGCGGTGAACGTGAGCCAGTTGCAGTCGGAAGACGCGAAGGTGAACCAGATCGGCACGAGCACGGCGTCCTCGCTGGGCGGCGGTTCGACCTACGACACGACGACGGGCACGATCACGAACCCGACGTACTCGGTAGGCGGCACGACCGTCAACAACGTGGGTGACGCGCTCAGCAATCTGGACGGCCGTACGACGCAGAACACGTCGGACATCACCAACATCAACAACACGCTGAACAACATCACCAATGGCGGCGTCGCTACCAGGTACTTCCACGCCAACACGACGTTGCCGGATTCACAGGCGACGGGCGCGGAATCGGTGGCGATCGGCGGCAACGCGCAATCTCTCGCGACGAACTCGGTTGCGCTGGGTTCGAACTCGGCGGCTGATCGTGCCAACACGGTGTCGGTCGGCTCGGCGGGCAACGAACGCCAGATCACCAACGTCGCAGCCGGCACGGCCGACACGGACGCAGTGAACCTCGCTCAGTTGAAGGCCTCGGGCATCATCAACCCGAACGGCACGACCAACGCGGCAGTCACGTACGACCACAACGCCGATGGTACGACCAACTACAGCAGCGTGACGATGGGTAACGGTGCTGCGGGCGGCACGACGATTCGCAACGTGGCAGCAGGCACGTCCGGTAGCCACGCAGTCAACGTCGACCAGATGAACGCAGCGATCTCGACGGCGACGGACATTGCCAAAGCAGCCAGCAACCCGATGTTTGCAGCAGACGGCAACCAGGACACGCAGATGGCTAGCGCAACTGGCTCGTATTCGACTGCGATGGGTGCCAGCGCCAATGCCGGCGGCAAGCAGTCGATTGCAGCCGGCAACAATGCCAACGCAAGCAGTGAAGGTGCAACTGCGATCGGCGCCAATACTCAGGCGACCGGCAAGGGTTCGGTTGCCCTGGGTTCCGACTCGGTGGCAGACCGCGACAACACGGTGTCGGTGGGCTCGGCAACGAACCAGCGCCAGGTCGCCAACGTCGCAGCCGGTACGGCGACGCACGACGCAGTCAACTTTGGTCAGTTGAACGACGCGATCGGCAATCTGCCGGCCGGCATGACGGCAAAGACCTACGTCGATCAGCAGATCAACTCGGTGCAGAACAGCGTCAACCAGGTCGCCAGGAGCGCTTACTCGGGTATTGCGGCAGCCACCGCGCTGACGATGATCCCGGACGTCGATGAGGACAAAAGGATCGCGGTCGGTATCGGCGGCGGTTCGTACAAGGGTGCGCAGGCTGTGGCGCTCGGCATCTCGGCGCGTATCACTGACAACCTGAAGATCAAGGCCGGCGCGGGCACCAGCGCGGGTGACACGACGGTTGGCATGGGTGCTTCGTATCAGTGGTAAGTGCCGTGATGGATCGGACGCAAGTCCGGTCCATCAACCGGATCTGCGTTGACTGAACTGCAAGCGGCGCCCTTGTCCGTCGGACCCTTGGCAAGGGCGCCGCTTCAATCACTGCATTGGTGAAAATGAACACTTCTCTCTTTAAATCTATGCGCCGACTCAATGCGCCGACGCTTCGTCGACGCCATAGCGATCGCACAACGCTTCGTGCAGCGACACGGCGCGCTCGTCCATCTCCGTCGTCCAGCTCTCGCTTTCGTTGCATAGCCGCTGCAACTGCCTGCATTCGTCGACGAATCCCGGCTCCTGCACGATCACGAACGCGCCGCTCGCGCTATGCGCCCAGCCGGCCAGCGCCTCCCGGTCTTCTTCATCGACGATGGCGAGAAGCCGCGGCAAGTCGTTCTTCAAATGCTCCTTGAGCATCGCGGTGTAGCGCGCCCTCTTATCGACGGTGAGTGTGCTTGCAGCCGAGGCAGCGGACGCCGGCTCTGTCGTGCGCGCCGCGCTGTCCTTCGCGACGGGCGCCACCGCGACCAGCGCAGCCTCGAGTTCGCTCAACGAAGCGGGCTTCGACACATGACCGCTGAAGCCGCGCTCGCGCCAGCTATGCGCTTCCTGATTCTCCGCGACCGCGCTGAAGGCAAGCACCGGCACCTGCTGGTCCCGCTCGCGCAGCGCGGCAAGCAGTCGATAGCCGTCCATCGCCGGCATGTGGATGTCGGTGAGCACGGCGTCAAAACGCTTCGCCTGAAACGTGGCGAGCGCCTGCTCGCCGTCTGGCGCGATGGTCGGCACACAGCCGAGCGTCGCAAGCTGTTCGGCGATCAGGCTCTGGATCAGCGGATTGTCTTCGGCAACCAGAACCCTGAGTCCTTGCAACGCCGGATGCGTCGCCACGGAAGGCGCGGGAGCAGGCGCCGCGTCCAATGCGTTCGATGCGTCCATCTCCGATGCCGCCGCTGCCGCCGATGCGGACACCGCAGCAACAGGCACGCCGTCGACGGCCTGCTCGATGGCCCTGCGAATCGCCGTGGCGCTGAATTCGGTCACTTCGAGCACGCCTTCATCACGCGCGCGCGGTCGCGCCGGGCCCTCGCGAGTGATCCACACGGCGCTCAGCGGCTGCAACGCGCGCAAGCTCGCGATCGCCTCGAGATCGTATGCGTCGGAGACAATCAGCGCCATTGCGCAGTTCGTCCGCAGCCAGTTCTGCGCGTCAGCCAGCGTCGAGACGACGTGCGCGCTCCAGCCAAAGTGTTCGAGCCAGCGGTCGAGCAGATTGACGATCTCGCGATCGGGAAACAGCGCGAGCAGCGGTCCACGCGTTGCCGCCTGAGGCGCAGGTTTTTCGTCAGGCGACGCAACCAGCGGAATCGATACATTGAATACGCTGCCGACGCCCACCACGCTTTCCGCCGACACCGCGCCGCCCATCAACTCGCACAGCCGCGCGCAGATCGCGAGTCCAAGGCCGGTGCTTTCCGCGCCGCGCGAGGCGCCCGCCTCGCCTTGCACAAACGGCTTGAAAAGCCGCCCGACGAGTTCCTCGCTCATGCCGGGCCCCGAATCGGAGACGCGGCACTTCAGGACCGGGTGGCCTGGCGTGTCGTCGGCGAGTTCCGCTTGCAGCGTGATCTTGCCGCTCGACGTGAACTTGAATGCATTGCTCAACAGATTGTTGATGACCTGCGCGATCCGCATTCTGTCGCCGATCACGGTGCGATCGATCGCGGGCGAAAGCAGCGAATAGAAACGCACGCGCCGATCGCCCGCCATCGACGCATACGACAGCGCGATGTTCTCGAATGCGTCGAGCAGCGCAAAGGGCGCGCGCACCAGAAGCATTTCGCCCGCATCGATCTTGGAGAAATCGAGAATGTCGTTGACGACGCGGCGCAGCGCATCGCCCGCCACGTTCAGACTGGCGAGCCGCTGCGCATGCGCGTCGAGCCCAGGCGTACGCGCGAACAGTTCGAGATTGCCGAGCAGCGCATTCAACGGCGTCCGGATTTCGTGACTCATCGCGGCGAAAAAATTCGTGCGCGCGCGCATCATCGCTTCCGACGTCTGCTGCGCTTGCCGCAGTTGCTGTTCGAGCTCGTGCTGCGCGGTCACGTCGAGGATCGCGCAGAACAACACGTCCTCGCCGGCATAACGAGCGGGCGCATAGGTGAACTGCAGGAAGCGGGCGGGCGTGCTGTCCGTCTGAACCGGCGCCGAGGACGCTTGCGGAGGCGCCGGCTGAACTTCCTGCACGGGCCTCGCCGGTGCGACGAAAGCGGCAATCCGCGCCAACGCGGCCGCCGAAACCTGCTCCGGCACCTTCGTCAGAAACTCGGCGGCAATATGCGGCGGCAGGCGGCTCGTGCCCGGCTCGATACCCAGGAGTTCGGTGGCGAGTGCATTCGCGGTCAATATCGAACAGTCGCTTCGCCGGACGATGCACAGTCCGACCGGCGTCGCGCTCACCAGAATGTGATTGAGCGTCTCGCTTTCCAGCGCGCGCGAGGTCTCGGCGAACGCACTGCGCAGAAGCCGCAGTCCGAAGAAGCGCGCGGTCAGCGCGATAGCCAGCAGCACCAGCAACGCGAGCCCGCCGATCACGCCGAGTTGCCAGCCGAGCGCCACGGCGAGCGCGCCCCACGGCACGTAGCCGACCAGCGAGCCGAAGCCCGGCATCAACGGCTCGTGAAAAATCGCGCCTTCGCGGCCGAAGTGGAAGGCGTGAGACGGGGTCGCGGCTATCGTCCGTTGCAGCCTCGCGCCGGTTTGCGCGCTGAGCGCGGCGGAAGATACGAGAATGCGCCGGTCAGGGCCCATCAGCAAAGTCGCGCCCGCGCCGCCGGGCGGCGCAAGGCGCGCGGCGAGCACGTCGAGCGAAACGCTTGTGGCGATCAGCGTGACAGGCTTGTCGCCTTCGTAGTAGGCACTCACCACCGAGATGACCGGCGTGTTGCGCAGCGGATCGCGATACGGTCCGATCCACACGTGCTCGCCTTTGCCGGGCACGCGCTTGCCTGTTTGCGCTTGCAGCTCATGCTCGATCGTGTCGCGCAACGTGCCGATTACCGCCTCTTGCGGCGGCGGCGCCCGCGTGGCCCCGGCTCCAACGTCGGTTGCCGAATCCGCGAGCGAAGGCAAAATCACGGCGTAATTTTCATCGAGGCCGATCAGCGTCGCGTGCTGCGCGAGTTCGAACGCCTGCTGCGTGACCAGCGTCGATTGTGCGGATTCATACAGCCGCCAGACTTTGTCGCCGAACTGCGCACCCCACGCCGCGCGCGTTGCCTGGCCGATGACGATGTCGAATTCCGCGTCGACCCGGTCGACCTTGCCGCGCGCCGCGCCCGTCTGCGCGATGGATCGCTCCACCGCTTCGGGTGCGCGCCGCACCTGGGTCGCGCTGTAGTAATAGTCGAGAGTGAATTCGGTGCGCCGCAAGAACGACTCTTTGCGATGCAGAAGCAGCGACAGGTCGGTGGCGCTTTGCGTGGCGAACGCACGGCGGTATTCCAGTTGCTTCAGCCCCGCGACCACAGCCAGCAGGAGCGAAAAGATCACCACCATCAGCATCAATGAGCCGATTGTCGCGAGATAAACCCGCCGCTGGCGCTTCGCGTTTTTTGCGAGCGAGGCAAACGCCTGAGCGAGTGACTCTTGAGTACGATCAAGGATTTTCTGCATCGGCCCAAGTACGTTGCGGTTCGCGCAGGCAGACCGCTGCGATCTTTGGCGAACCACGTCTGCTGACCTATACCGGCGCAGTGTAGTCTTTTTGAAGATGATGCGCGATGCATCCGGCACCTTTTACGCATTGACCTTTCACGCATTGACCTTACGCATTGATCCGATAGATCAGCATTACTCCCACCTCGACAGCGATGAATTGGCGACCCACGATGCATGCGTCAGTGCCCGATGAATGCATGGGGCGGACTGACCCAAGTAACAACGGCGTTTAGCGGCCCGTCGCAAGACGGGCCGTTTTTTTTGTGCGCGGTCTATGCTGTTCAGGCGCAGAGGTCGATGTGCGCACACCATCCACGGAGGCAGACATGATTCGTTCCGACTCGCGAGGCGCTGCGCCGCGCGATGCGCTGTCTGAGCATTTCAGCGACATGGCGCGCAACAACGCGTGGTCCAACCTGCGCCTTTACCGCGCATGTCTGAGCTTGAGCGACGAAGCGTTCGCCGCGCACCGGGTGAGCTTCTTTCCGTCGTTGCAGCTCACGCTGAATCACATTCTGCTGGTGGACCGCTACTACTTCGACGCGCTGATCGGCGGCGGCCAGGGCCTCACGATTTTCGACGACGAAGTGCCCTATCCGCGCGCCGCGCAACTATGGCAGGCTCAGGCGGCCAGCGACCACGCGCTGCTGAGCTTCTGCGAATCGCTGACGGCCGACGACTTGCAGCGCGAAGTGCAAATCGACCGGGGCCCGTCGATCGGCGTGCAACGCGAACGCATCGGCAACGTGCTGCCGCATGTGTTCGTGCATCAGATCCATCATCGCGGACAGGTTCATGCGATGTTGAGCGGCACCGCCATCGCGCCGCCGCAACTCGACGAGTTCTTTCTCGATGCCGACGCGCCGCTGCGCGCCTCGGAGATGCGGGAGTTGGAGCGCATGCGTGACGAGCGTGATCGTCCGCCGCTATAGCGTCGCGGCGCGCAAGGGTTGCGGGCCGAGGCTGCGACACGCGCCTCATGATCTCTTCAGGTGCGCTTTGCATCGGGCGTTTTTGCCGATCAGCGCGCACGCGGTTGCGCGTCGCGTCTAACCGTACCGCGCGTCACCCGCATGACAACGTCGAAGAACGATTGCACCGCGACGGGGCAGGAAAAATGCAGCCGTCGTCGCGACGACTCCGTTAAACTCATTGTCACTGCGAACGTCATCGCCTGCGTGGGCGCGCGGCCCGCAAGGCCACGCGCACGGCGGCGCTCGGGCTTGCAGGCAGAGGCGCCGGCAATCGCCAAAAGCGTCAACATTGCGCGACAGACGGCGCGTCATGCTGCCCGTACAATGATTCGATCAACAACGGAACAAGGACAACTTCGATGCGCACTACCGGGTCCTCCGGGTCAATGGCCCTGCTCACCGAATACGACGACGCAACCGGGCGTGAACTGCGCACGCTGCGCCTCGAATCGACAGAAGACGGCAAAGGCATCCTTCTGGTCGAAGTCGACGAGCGCAAGCCTGGCATCCATCGGGAAGTCCGCTACGAAATCACGCCGGCGGAACTGATTGCCGCGATTCGCGCGCACGGCGCAGAGTTGCCCGGCGAGCAGCACAATCATCGTCAATAACGCAAAGGTGCGGCGCCTCGCGGTGGGCGCCGCGTAGGCAGCGGTTTTCGCCGGCATTGCAGTCGGCGTTTGTTGCTCGCGGTTCTGATGCTCGCCGCTCTGTTGCTCGTCCTTCCCGCAGTCTTCGCGCGCCGATTTTATTCAGAGCGCGCGAGCTTTAATCGTTTTTGATTATTAGAATCCGGGCCGCGCGGCGGTAGCGCTTCCAACCCCGAATAACCGGGGCATTTCAAGGGCTTTGCACGTCTTGAAAATGGTCCATAATCGCTCCATTCTCCTTTGCTTCCCTACTGCGCGCCGTGCCTGAAAAGGCCGCGGATGTAAGTCGATGCTACATGACCTCGTCGAGCAATATGGCCCGGCGCTCATCTTTGTGAACGTGCTGGCCGCCTCCATCGGCCTGCCGGTGCCGGCCATGCCGTCGCTCGTGTTGTTCGGCGCGATGGCCGCAATGCATCCGGGCTCCGTCGGCACGGAATTGCTGCCGGTGCTCGTGCTGTCGATCTTCGCGACGCTGATCGGCGACAGCGCCTGGTATCTGGCGGGCCGGCTGTACGGTGGCAATACGCTGAAAACCATCTGCCGTCTGTCGCTGTCGCGTGACACGTGCGTCAAGAAAACCGAGCGGTTTTTCGGGCGTTGGGGCGTGCGCGTGCTGGCCGTCGCCAAGTTCGTCCCCGGCCTGTCGATCGTGTCGATTCCAATGGCGGGCGCAATGGGCACGCGCTACCGCACGTTCCTCACCTACGACAGCATTGGCGCCGCGTTGTGGTCGGGCACGGGGCTCATCGTCGGCGCGTTGTTCGCGCGTCAGATCGACATGGTGTTCGCAGCCGCCGGGCGTCTCGGGCGCACTGCCGGCGCGGTCGCCATCGCGTTGCTGCTGTTGTATGCGGTGTACCGCTGGATTCGCCGTCGTCAGTTGATCAACAAGCTCGCGTCCGCCCGCATCGAAGTGGACGAGCTCGCCGAGCTGGTCGCCGCGGGCAACACGCCGGTGCTGTTCGACATCCGCTCGCAAGAGAAGCGCAAGCTCGATCCGTTCGTGATTCCCGGCTCGCAATTCGCCGACGAACGGCAGCTCGATCAGATCGTCGCCACTTATCCGCGCGATCAGAAACTGGTGATCTACTGTTCGTGCCCAAATGAAATTTCGGCCGCATGGATGGCCAAGCAGTTGAACGAAGCGGGCTTCGACGACGTGCTGCCGCTGCGCGGCGGCATGGAAGCCTGGCGCGACTCCGGCCGGCCCGTCGAGGGCTTGCCCGGCATGCCGCCACCCGAAGCCGCCGTCGAGCACATCGCGCCGAAAGCGGTCTGACGCCGCGCGCGGCACCTTCGCTAGCGCGCGCGCTGGCGGATGCGCGCCGTCGCGCCTTCGTTCAGTCAATCAACGAACATCGAGGGAGCGGTTCGATGCTTTCCACTGCAGAACCCGAAGTACAGCCCGATGCGGTAGTCGCGGACGCACCGTTTTCCAATCTGTCGACGCGCATGCACCAGATGTTTCCCGAGCTCACCGCGGCGGAAATCGATCGCGTGCGCAAGTTCGGCGAAGTCGGCCAATGGCAGGCTGGCGAGCTGCTGTTCGAGACGGGCCACACCGGCCCGGGCATGTTCGTGCTGCTCGAAGGGCGCGTGAAGATTTCCCAGCGCGACGGCATCGGCCGTGAAGTGGTGATCGGCGAACACGGGCCGGGGCATTTCCTCGCTGAGGTCGGTCAACTGTCCGGGCGTCACGCGCTCGTCAACGGCATGGCGCTCACTCACGTCAAGGCGTTGCTGATTCCGCCGGAGAGGCTGCGCGCGCTGCTCGTGGCGGAAGCCGAGCTTGGCGAGCGCATCATGCGCGCGCTGATTCTGCGGCGCGTATCGCTGATCGAAAAAGGCGCGGGCGGGCCGATCCTGATCGGCAGCAGTACCGACGCACGGCTCGTGATGCTGCAAGGCTTCCTGTCGCGCAACGGCCATCCGCACTCCACGATCGACGAATGCGATGAGGACGCGTTGCGCCTCGTCGAGCAGTTCGGCGCGCAGGACGGAGACATGCCGCTGGTGATTTGCCCCGACGGCTCAGTGCTGCGCCATCCGAGCATGCCGGAACTGGCAACCGCGCTCGGCCTGCTGCCCGATCTGAACGACTGCATGGTCTACGACGTCGCGATCGTCGGCGCGGGGCCGGCCGGACTTGCCACCGCGGTCTATGCGGCGTCGGAAGGTCTCTCGGTGATCGTGCTCGACAGCCGCGCGCCGGGCGGCCAGGCGGGCGCGAGCTCGCGAATCGAAAACTATCTGGGCTTCCCCACCGGCATCTCCGGTCAGGCGTTAGCGGGCCGCGCGTTCGTGCAGGCGCAGAAGTTCGGCGCACACGTCGCCATTCCTGTGCATGTGAAGGCGCTGCATTGCGGCGAGGCGCCGTACCGGCTCGAGCTCAAATGCGGCGGCCATATCAGCGCGCGGACCATCGTGATCGCGAGCGGCGCCGTGTACCGGCGCCCCGCGCTGGAAGGACTCGACCGTTTCGAGGGACGCGGCGTGTACTACTGGGCGTCGCCCGTCGAAGCGAAGCTGTGCAAGCGCCAGCAAGTCGTGCTGGTGGGCGGCGGCAATTCGGCCGGCCAGGCCATCGTCTATCTGGCGACGCACGCGGCCAAGGTCCACGTACTGATCCGGCGCAGCGGCTTCGAGGCGACCATGTCGCGCTATCTGATCGACCGTATCCGCTCGTTGCCGAACGTCGTCGTTCATCCGAATTCGGAGATCGGCCAGCTCATCGCGGACGAAAGCGGACTCGCGGCGGTCGCCCTGAAAAAGCCTTTGCCCGACGGCACCGAGCAGATCGACACGCGGCATCTGTTCCTCTTCACCGGCGCGGACCCGAACACCGACTGGCTGCGCACCTGCGGCGTGGAACTTGACGAGAAGGGCTTCGTGTTGACGGGCACGGGCGCGGACGGCGCGTCGGCTTGCGACCTCGCGACCACCGTCAAAGGCGTGTACGCGATCGGCGACGCGCGCGCGGGTTCGACCAAACGCGTGGCGGCGGCGGTCGGCGAAGGCGCGGCCGTGGTCGCGCAAATTCACCAACTGCTGGCCGTTTCCGCGGACGAAGCCGTCGCCTCCGTGGCCTGAACCGCGCTCATACAAGGGCCGCTGCCGCCGCCACACGCGGAGCGGCGGCCCTGCAGTAATCCCCTCCGAAGTAATCCCCTGTTACACACGCCTGCAACTCGTTGCACCTGCTTTTCTTTCTGCCTCGTAAGATAGACGTCAGCCATTCGACAGTGAATGCCGACCGTCGAAACAGCCATTGTCTTGCTGGGACACAGGAGAAAAGCATGAACACACGCGCGATCGTCTTCGCCGCCTTCGGACTTGCCGCCGCCTGCGCATCGACTGCCGCTTCCGCTCGCGTCGACGTCGGCGTGTTCGTCAACACGCCGGGCCCCGTCTATGCCGCGCCGCCGGTCATGTACGCGCCGCCGCCGGTCGTCTATGCGCCTCAGCCGGTCTACGGTTACGGCTATCGCGACGACTATTACCGGGAGCGCCGCTGGCATCACGATCACGGCCGTCATCGCGGCTGGGACAAGCATCACGGCCGCGGCTGGTAATCGTCGGAGCGAGCAACTCGGCCGCGCGCCGCTTCGCTCGTCACGACGTCAACCACGGCGCCGACGCATTCACGCTACAGTAGCGTCTGCTGATTCAGGCGGGCTTTCTGCCCGCTTCATGGCAGTCACTTACTGAACGACGTCCGCGTGAAGACTCTTTCGCTTTCCGCCGCTCGCACACTCCACCTGGCCGCGCAAGGTCTGCTGTCGCCGCCGCGCCGCAAGGCCACCAAAGCCGACGTGCTCGAAGCAATCCGCCGCATGGCGCAATTGCAGATCGACACGATTCATGTGGTCGCGCGCAGTCCTTATCTCGTGCTCTTTAGCCGGCTCGGCGCCTATCCGCAGCAATGGCTCGACGAACATCTCGCCGCAGGCAAGCTGTTCGAATACTGGTCGCATGAAGCCTGTTTTCTGCCGATCGAAGACTACGGGCTGCTGCGCCATCGCATGCTGGACCCGAGCGGCATGGGCTGGAAATACGCGGCCGATTGGCACCACAAACATCGCAAGGACATCGACGCACTGCTCGAACACATTCGCGCAACGGGCCCCGTGCGCTCGGCGGATTTTGCTCGCGAGTCCGGCAAAGGCAACGGCTGGTGGGACTGGAAACCGGAGAAGCGTCATCTGGAAGTGCTGTTCGCCATCGGGCAATTGATGGTGGCCGAGCGGCGCAATTTTCAGCGCGTCTACGACGTCACGGAACGCGTGTTGCCGCACTGGGACGACGCTCGCGATCTGCCGCCGCAACAGGCCGTCGCCGACGAACTGCTGCGCCGCACGTGCCGCGCGCTCGGCGTCGCGCGGGCCGACTGGGTCGCGGACTACTACCGGCTGCCGCGCCGTCCGTATCGCGACGAACTTCATGCGCTTGCCGATCAAGGGGAACTGATTCCTGTGCAGGTGCCCGGCTGGAAGCAGGACACGTTCGTGCATCGCGACTTCGGCCCCATGCTCGACGACGCCGCGAGCGGCAAGCTCGCATCGACGGTGACGACGGTGCTCTCGCCATTCGACCCGGTCGTGTGGGATCGCAAACGCGTGGCCGCGCTGTTCGACTTCGACTACGCGATCGAATGCTATACGCCGGCAGCGAAGCGCAAATACGGCTACTTCGTGCTGCCTCTGCTAAGCCGCGGGCGTCTGGTCGGCCGCGTCGATGCGAAAGCGCACCGCGCGGAAGGTGTTTTCGAATTGAAATCGGTGCACATGGAAGCGGGCGTACGCCCAAGCGCGCGGCTCGCGGGCGATCTGCGACGCGCGTTGCAACGGTGTGCAGATTGGCACGGCACGCCGCATCTGCAGATCACGTCGGCGGCGCCGGAATGGCGCGAAGCGCTCAGCGCGGGCGAGGACGAAGCGGAAACCGAAGCCGAAGACGTGAAACCGAAAGTGAAAGCGAGCGCATAGGCACGCCTTCAGCGCGTGCCGTCAATGCAACGCCGACCATGCAAGCGTCAGCGAAAACACGCCGAGCACGACCGACGCGCCGCGCTGGATCTTCGCCGGATCGAGCCAGCCGAGCTTGCCGCTGCCGAGCGCCGCGCCGAACGCAATCCACGCGAGCGCGATCGGCGCGAGAAGGCACGCGAATATCAGCATCGACAGCAGATACGCCGGCCAAAGCGCGAAAGCAGCAGCCGGAAAGATGGTGCCCGCGAACAGCAGCGCCTTGGGATTGAGCAGCGTCGCGATGAACAGGCGCAGCGTGCCGCTCGCTTTTTGCGTCGAGTCCGGCAGCGCGACGGCCGCGCGCCACATATCGACGGCGAGCCACGCGATGTACGTCCCCGCCGCCACGCGCAGCAACGCGGGCAGCCAGGGCAGCGCGTGCGCGGCCTGTGCGAGAAAGCGTCCCCAGACGGAAATGGCGACGAGATAGCCGGCGAGTTCGGCGGCTATGAGCGGCAGCGAGCGCCGCACGCCCTGGCGCAGACCAGCCGACGCGAGCAACGTATTGGTGGGGCCCGGCGTGATGAGCACGACGACAATGCCGACGGCTAATAACGCGATAGCGGACGCAGAGAACATGGAAAAGGCGCAATGGTGGAAACAGTGCGCCTTTTTATCACAGAAGCGGATTCGGCCCGCAAACAGGCTCTATCGCGATAACCGGCCGCAATCGTCAAGGGTCAAGCGGCCAGCCGCGAGAGTCCGCTCAGTGCTCGAGCTTCGCGCGCAGTTCGCGGGCGGCTTCGAGCAAGCCTTCGTAACCGGAACGCGCATGCTCGGGCAAGTCGGGATCGCCGACGAACGTGCCTAGCGTTTCGATCAGGCTGTACAGAATGCCCTTCGCGGCACCCGACGCAATGCTGCCGGATGACACCTGCTGATTCACGTGACTGAGCGCCGCGTCGAGGTTGTCGAGATCGGGCCGGTCGCCGGTGGGCGGCTTGGGCGTGGGCGTTACGTCTTGCGTCATGATGATGCATCTCCCCGTTGAAGCTTCGGTAAACGAGCGATCCTTTCACGTTTGTTATATACCGATCGCGCGTTGCCGTCTATTCGTGATCCGCGCGAGGAGCCCGCAGCGATTCGCCGCACGGGCCCGCGCGCTGAGGTTCGCAGCGCTCCCGAAATAGCTCACCGATGGCCTTGACGAACGCGGCGTCCGTGCGTCGTCGTCTCTATGTCGTTATGTCCTTACGCCTTCATGTTCGTGCAATGGCCGCGTCGCCCGAAGATGCGCCGGGTCATGTCGAAGGCGATGAGGTTGCCGGCCACCACGAGCAGCAATCCGACCACGGCCAACGCGGACCACTGGTAGCCTTCGAATACCGTCGACACCGCGAGCGCCACGATCGGAAAGAGCACCGTCGAATAGGCCGCGCGCTCCGGGCCGATGCGCCCCACCAGCATCAGATAGGCGGTAAAGCCAATCACCGAGCCGAAGATCGCGAGATACGCGAGCGCGCCGACGTAACGCGCGGAGGGCTCGATCGCGAACGGGAAACCGGCCACGACGCTGCCCACTGTCAGCACGCTCGCGCCGATCAGCATGGCCCAGCTATTCGTGGCGAATGGATGCAAGCCCATCGATTGCATGCGGCTCGACAGCAGATTGCCCGCCGAAAAACACAAGGTGCCGAGAAACGCGATGCCAAGCCCGAGCCACGCCGCGTGATCGCCGAGATGCCCGCTCATCTGCTGGACGAACAGACACACGATGCCGACGAGGCCGAGCATCGCGCCCGCAATCGCCGAAGGCTGCAACGGGCGCCCCATGAAAAGCCGTCCGTTGATCGAATTGAGAAGCGGCGCCGTCGAGAATACGACGGCGACGAGCCCGCTCGGCACCACCTGTTCGGCGTAGTAAAAGCACAGAAAGTTGACGCAGAAGAGCGCGAGCCCCTGCGCGAACAGAAAGCGCCATGCGGCGCGCGGCGGCCACATCGGCCGGCGCATGATGCGCAACAGCGCGAACAGCACTAAGGCCGCGATCCAGAAGCGCCACGCGATCGACACCGGCGGCGGCACCGAGCCCAATTGCCATTTGATCGCGATCCACGTGGTGCCCCAGATCAGGACGGTAATGGCATAAAGAAAGAGATTCATGGTCAAGCCTGCAAGCGGCGGATACGGGAGTTCGACTATGCGTCGGCGCGGCTCGCGGCACTTGTCCAGGATTGCGCATTTTTTGGCGCGCGTCGCCAGGGCGTGTGTTGTCATGCGCGGCGGGTCGTATACTTGCCACTATTCCTCGCAAGAAAGACACCCGCCCATTCCGTGAACACGAGCCCGCCCGTCCCCGCGATCGACGCCACTGAAACGCCGTTCGGCATTCAGTCGGTATGTCACACGCTCGGCACCTCGAATGCGAATCTGGACCGCTTCGCGTGGCTCGGCGACGGTCTCGCGATTGCCGTCTGGACGCGCGACACCGAAGTCGCGGAAACCGTCTACGAGCGACCAGGCCATCACACGTTGTCGTGCTATCTGGACGGCGGCTATCGCACGGAGCGTCAGAAAATGCCGGGGCGTTATGGCGCGCCGTCCCGGCTGTGCGCATTGCCCGGCGATCATGAATCGCGTTGGTGGGTCCGCGGCCATATGCACTTCATGCACCTGTATTTTCTGCCCGAGCACTTCACGCAGCGCGCCGTGCAGGAACTCGACCGCGAACCGCGCGAGCTGACGCTCGCCGATCGCACGTATTTCGAAGATGCGCGCATTGCCGGGTTATGTCAGTCGCTCGCCAACGAGCATTGGGACGATGCCGACGGCTTGCTGCGCACCAACGAAACCGCGCATGAAGTGCTGAGTCTGCTGCTGCAGGCGCAAGGTGTGCGGCGCAGCGGCGTCGCGCTGAAGGGCGGCTTGTCGGTCGGGACGCGGCGGCGTCTGCGCGATTACATCGAGAGCCATCTCGCCGAGCCGCTCACGCTCGGCGAACTCGCGAGTATCGCCGCGTTGTCGGAGTTTCACCTCGCGCGGATGTTCCGCACGTCGTTCGGATTGCCGCCCGCTGCATGGATCGCGCAGCAGCGGCTAGAACGCGCCCGGACGCTGCTGCGCACCACCGCGCTGCCGCTCGCGCAAGTCGCCGGACTATGCGGCTATGCGAACGCCAGCCACTTGAGCCATCGTTTCCGCGAAGGCGTCGGTGTGTCGCCGGGCGCGTACCGGCAGGCTATGTCGGCGGTGTGATAGCAGCGGGCTTTTAGCGCAGCGCCCGCGCCGTGTCATTGCAGCGCCATCGCCAGCACGCGCGCGACGTGGATCGCCTCGACACCCGCGCCGTCATGAATCTGATGACGGCAGCTCGTGCCGTCGGCGACCATGATCGTGCCGGCGTCCATTTTGCGCACTGCCGGCAGTAGCGACAACTCGGCCATCGCCTGCGAAGTCGCGTAGTGCTCCGCTTCGTAGCCGAAGCTGCCGGCCATTCCGCAGCACGACGATTCCACCGTCGATACCGTCAGTTCAGGAATCCATTTCAACACCGTTTGGACGGGCGTGAAGGCGTCGAACGCCTTCTGATGGCAATGGCCATGCACGAGCGCCTGTTGCGTCGCCAAAGGCTTCAGCGCAAGCTGCAAGCGCCCGGCCTGTTGCTCGTGCACGAGGAATTCTTCGAAGAGAAACGCCTGTTTGGCGAGCCGCTTCGCTTCGTCGCCGAAACCGTAGTGCAGGAATTCGTCGCGCAACGACAGCAGGCACGAAGGCTCGAGTCCGACAATCGGCACGCCGCGCTCCACATACGGCTCGAACAGATCCAGCATGCGCCGCGCTTCGTGCTTCGCTTCATCGACAAGCCCCGCGGCCAGGAACGTGCGCCCGCAGCAGACCGGCCGCTCGCCTTGCCGCGTGTTGAAATGCACCGTGTAGCCCGCGGCTTCCAACACCTTCTGCGCGGCCCGCGCGTTGTCAGGCTCCATGTTGTTGTTGAACGTATCGACGAACAGCAGCACTTCCTTCAACGCCGCGCCGCGCGCGTTCACAGTCGGCTTCGCGCTCGACAGAAACGGTTTTGCGAAACGCGGCAAGCTCCGTTCGCTTGCAAAGCCGACCGAACGCTTGAACCACGTCGACAGCAACGGCACGTTGTCGGCAAATGCGATGAGGCCCGGCACGCGGCTCGCCGTTGCCGCGTAACGCGGCATGAAGGCAACCAGCTTGTCGCGCAGCGTCAGTCCGTGCCGCTTCACGCGCGCCGCGCGCGCCTCGATCTTGAACTTCGCCATATCGACGCCGGTCGGGCAATCGCGCTTGCAGCCCTTGCACGATACGCAGAGATCGAGCGTGTCCTTGACGTCGTCGCTTGCAAGGCCGGCTTCGCCGAGTTGTCCCGAGATCGCGAGGCGCAACGTGTTCGCGCGCCCGCGCGTCACATGCTGCTCGTCTTTCGTCACGCGATAACTCGGGCACATGGTGCCCGCGTCGAACTTGCGGCAGTGGCCGTTGTTGTTGCACATTTCGACGGCCTTCGCGAGACCGCCCGACAGATCGTTGCCGCTGCCCGGCGCGCTCTCGCGGCCCGTCAGCGGATCGCGTTCCACATTCCACGCGGACCAGTCGAGCGCGGTGTCGATGCGCCGTTCGCGATAGCCTGGAGCGAAGCGGAAGTAGCGCGCGTCGTCCATTTTCGGCGGACGCACCATCTTGTCGGGATTGAAGCGGTTGTCCGGATCGAACAGCGTTTTGATCTCGCTGAACGCCTCGTTCAGTTTCGGGCCGTATTGCCACGCGACCCATTCACCGCGGCACAGGCCATCGCCGTGTTCGCCCGAATAGGCGCCCTTGTATTCGCGCACCAGCGCCGCGGCTTCGTCGGCGATCGCGCGCATTTTGACGGCGCCGTCGCGACGCATGTCGAGAATCGGCCGCACATGCAGCGTGCCGACGCTTGCGTGCGCGTACCAGGTGCCTTCCGTGCCATGCCGATGAAAAACTTCCGTCAGCTTGCTCGTGTATTCGGCGAGATGTTCGAGCGGCACGGCGCAGTCTTCGATAAAGGACACGGGTTTGCCGTCGCCCTTCATGCTCATCATGATGTTGAGCCCGGCCTTGCGCACTTCCCACAGCGCCTTTTGCGCATTCATGTCCGGCATTTCGACGACAGAGCCAGGCAAGCCGAGATCGGCCATCAATTCGGTGAGCTGCCTGAGTGACTCGAGTTGCGCGTCGCGCGATTCGCCGGCGAACTCGACGAGCAACACCGCTTGCGGTTCGCCGACCAGCGCCCTCGCGACCACCGGACGAAACGCGGGGTTGCTCATCGCGAGATCGATCATCGTGCGATCGACCAGTTCAACCGCGACCGGCTTCAGCTTGACGATGTGCTGCGTGAAATCCATCGCCTGCCAGAAGGTCGGAAAGTTGACGACGCCGAGCGTTTTGTGCGCGGGCAGCGGCGCGAGCTTCAACGTCAACTGACGGCTGAACGCGAGCGTGCCCTCGGAACCGACCAGCAGATGCGCGAGGTTGGCGACGCCGTCGTCGGTATAAGCGCGCGGGTTCTGACAATCGAACAGGTCGATGTTGTAGCCGGCCACGCGGCGCAACACTTTCGGCACGCGCGCCGCGATTTCGTCGCGCTCGCGCTCCGCGATCCGCTTCACGCCTTCGAGTATCTGCTGCAAGCGTGCGCCTTGCGGCGCGTCGCGCAACGACGCGAAACGCGCTTCGCTGCCGTCGGCGAGAATCGCGTCGATGGCCTCGACGTTGTGCACCATGTTGCCGTATTCGATCGAACGCGAGCCGCACGAATTGTTGCCCGCCATGCCGCCGATCGTGCATTGCGCTGCCGTCGATACATCCACGGGAAACCACAAGCCATGCGGCTTGAGCCACGCGTTCAGATGATCGAGCACGACGCCTGGCTCGACGGTAACCGTGCGTGCGTCCGCATCGAAATCGACGATGTTATTGAGCCACTTGCTCGTGTCGATCACGAGCGCTTCACCTACAGTCTGTCCGCATTGACTCGTGCCGGCGCCGCGCGCGAGCAGCGGCACTTTTTCGCTGCGCGCGATGTCCAGCGCGATGCGCAAATCATCCTGATCTCGCGGCACCACGACACCGACCGGCATGATCTGGTAGATGGACGCATCGGTCGCATAACGGCCGCGGCTCGCTGCATCGAACAGCACGTCGCCGCGCAATGCCTTGCGCAGATGTTGCGCAAGCGGACTCGTCAGACGCGCGGCGGACGGCACAAGATGAATCGGCTTGACCAGCAAAGCGGAAGTGGGATTCGTCATAACGTCGATGGTTATTGCGTTGCGTGCGTTGCGCAAAGGTTCAGTACAACGTGCCGCTCACGGACGGCAGTCCTTCAATGCGTCCGTGCGCGAGGCCCGCGCTTCGCGGGAAGAACATGCCGGTGTATGAACCCGTGGTGACGACCATGTCCGGCGTCACCGCAATGCCGCGCGATGTCGCGTGATTGACGAGCCACGTGAGCGAGCGGCGCGGATCGCCGGCCGGGTTGGCGGGCGTCAGTTCGACGACATCGCGTCCGTTGAAATCGAATCGCAGCGCAGGCGAGGCAAACGGAAAATCGTCGTGATACGGCATGAATTCGCCGACGATCAGCGCGCCAAAGTTCTGCAAGTCCGCGAGTTGCGCGAGCTTGTCGATGTCGGGCCACGCGGCGAAACGGCTCGCGACAATTTCAATCGTCGCGCCGAACGAACCGATTGCCGCGTGCACGTCGGCCTCGCTATAAGGCGTTGCCGAAGGCTCGAAGCGGCGGCCGAAGCGAAAGGCGATTTCGAGTTCCAGCCCCAACGGTGCAAAGGCCGCGCGCGGCAATGTGGAGCCGTCGGAATGCAAGTCGATGCGCGGCAGCGGCGCACCCTGGATCGGGCCCGTTGGCGACTTGGCGCCGATCTTCCAGCCGCCGATGCGCGCGCCGCCGATCGCCAGAATCTCGTGCTGGATCGCATAGGCCGCGTCGGCGTCGGCGGGCGTGAGGTTGGGCTGCGGCTTGCCGAGCGTCGCATGATCGTGGCGGGCATCGGCAAGCAGGCGGCTAAGGGGCGAGGCGCCCGGCTTCATTGCGTCGGCGTGAGGGGACTTGAGCATCGCTCAAACGCCCATGCTGGTGGAAACCTGCCCCTTGTCCGCGGCATTGCCTGCGAACTTGCTTTCCGGCTGCATGCGGAACGCGAGCACGACACCGAGCGCCATCAACAGCATGCTGCCGACGAACGGCAATTCCCAACTGCCGAAATAGTCGATCAGGAAGCCGCCCACCACTGGCGAGATGATCGCCGCGAGCGCCGAGCCCGTGTTCATCATGCCGCTCGCGGTGCCCGAGGCGTCCGGCGCGATGTCCATCGGAATCGCCCACATCGGTCCAATCGTCATTTCGGCGAAGAAGAAGCCCGACGCGAGACACGCCATCGACAGATACAGGTGGTGCGTGAACATCAGCGGAATCAGCGACAGCAGGCAGAAGAACATGCACACCGACACCATCCAGCTACGCGCGCGCTTCAGGCTCCCCGTGCGCGTATAGATGAAGTCGGTCACGATGCCGCCGAGCGTGTCGCCGACGACACCCGCGAGAAACACGGCCGAAGCGAAGATCGCCGACTTCTTCAATTCCAGGTGATAGCTGTGCAGGAAGTACTGCGGAATCCAGCTCAGGAACAGCCACAGTGTCCAGCCGTAGCAGAAGTAGACGATCGTGACCGGCGCCATGCGGCGAAACAGCTTGCTCCAGGGCACGCCCGCCGACTTTGCTTTCGGCGCGGGCAGCACTTCGAGTTCTTCCTTCGTGATACGCGGATGGTCTTTCGGATGCTCGGTGAACGTCAAAGCCCACACGACGACCCACAACAGACTGAACGCACCGCAGATGTAGAACGATTCGCGCCATCCCCAGTTCGCCATCACGAGTACGACGATGCCGGGCGCGACCGCATTGCCGACGCGCGACGCCGCATGCGTGATGCCCTGCGCGAAACCGCGTTTTTCTTTCGCGACCCAGCGCGCCATCGCGGATGTCGCCGCCGGAAAGGTCGCGCCTTCACCGAAACCGAGCAGCACGCGCGCTGCCAGCAGCGAGATGAGGCCACCGGCAAAACCGGTCAGCAAGGTCGCGATGCCCCACACCGCGCCGCACGCGAGCAGCGTGCGTCGAGCGCCGAAACGGTCGCTGACCCATCCGCCGATGATCTGGAAAAGCAGATACGGATACGCGAAAGCCGAGAACACCAGGCCGACTTCCGTATGCGAAAGATGGAATTCCTTGCCGAAGCCCGCCGCCGCCGTACTGACGTTGACGCGGTCCAGGTAAGTGATGAAGTACATGATGCAGAGCATCAATAGAACGATACTGGTCGCACTGGTCACACGAAACCGCTTCATCGTCTCTCTCCATTTGCATGTATCGACGGCGTTCCTGAGATGGCGCGCTTCGTCGTCGCGAGACGGCACGCGCCGCCTCGCCATCGCATTGTTCGGGGCCGCGTTCTACTGCGCGGCTTCATGACGGAACTGACTTCGTTGATGCCTGCTTGTTGTTATTGATGCGGCCTCGCTTACGCTGCCGCCCTCAAACCCGAGGCTTGCGTCGGCTCGCTCAACCAGTCCATCGCGGCAGGCAGACCGCTTTCGTCGAGCGGCACGCCCGCGAGCCGCATGCCCATTTCGCAGCCGGCCAAGGTGGCGAGCAACATCAGATCGTTGCAATCGCCCAGATGGCCGATGCGGAACATGCGGCCTTTCATCTTGCCGAGGCCCGTGCCGAGCGACATGTCGAACCGTTGGTAGATGAGCTTGCGCACCGCGTCGGCGTCGATACCCTCGGGCATCATCACGCCGGTCAACACCGGGCTATACACGGCCGGATCGGCGCACTGAATGTCGAGCCCCCACGCACGCACCGCGCGACGCGTCGCCTCGGCAAGACGCTCATGACGCGCAAAGACGTTGTCGAGCCCTTCGCCGAGAATCATGTCGATTGCCTCGTGAAGGCCGTAAAGCAGATTGGTATTCGGCGTGTACGGCCAGTAGCCGGTCTTGTTCATCTCGACGATGTCGCTCCAGTCCCAGAAGCTGCGCGGCAGTTTTGCCTGCTTGCTGGCGGCCAGAGCCTTCGGCGAAATCGCGTTGAAGCTGATGCCCGGCGGCAGCATCAAGCCCTTCTGCGAGCCTGACACCGTCACGTCGACGCCCCACTCATCGTGGCGATAATCGGCGCAGGCGAGACCCGAAATCGTGTCGACGAGCAACAGCGCGGGATGGCCCGCGGCGTCGATTGCGCGGCGCACGGCAGCAATGTCCGACGTGACACCTGTCGACGTTTCGTTGTGCACGACGCACACTGCCTTGATCGAATGCTGCGTGTCGGCGCGCAGCCGTTCTTCGATCAGGTTCGGTTGAACGCCGCGCCGCCATCCTTCGATACCAGGCAAGCCGAGAAACTCGGGCTTCAGGCCGAGACTCTCCGCCATCTTTTTCCAGAGCGTCGCGAAATGCCCGGTCTCGTACATCAGCACGTGATCGCCGGGACTCAATGTGTTCGAGAGCGCCGCTTCCCATGCGCCGGTGCCGGACGCCGGATAAATCACGACCGGATGCTGCGTCTTGAAGATCTTCTTGATTCCGTCGAGCACCTTCAAACCCAGTTCGCCGAATTCCGGCCCGCGATGGTCGATGGTGGGATAGCTCATCGCCCGGAGGATGCGATCCGGCACCGGACTCGGCCCAGGGATCTGCAGGAAGTGACGGCCAGCGGGGTGGAAATCTAACTTCAGCATTACGCTCCTCCGATTGAATTTTGCATGCAAAAAACTATATCAGACGAAGTTGCGCGAGCGAAAGGCGAAAATTGCGTGCGGGCACAGGTGTTTACCCGCGCCGTATCGCTGTGGGCGGTGATCCGATAAAATTGCGGCAGAGAGGCATCTGAGGACGTTTGTATGCAAAATTCTGAAATTGAAGCAGGTTCGGCGGGTTCGGCAGTGTTGCCGAAAGTAGAGCGTCAGCGTTTGCACGACACGGTGGTCGAGCACATTCGCCGGTTTATCGTCGAAGGCGTATTGGAGCCGGGCAAGAAGTTGAACGAGCGCGAGTTGTGCGAAACGCTCGGCATTTCACGCACGCCGTTGCGCGAGGCGCTCAAGGTATTGGCCGCTGAAGGGCTGATCGAGATTTCGCCGAATCGCGGCGCGTCGGTGTCGAAGATGTCGGAAGCCGAACTGCGCGAGACCTTCGAACTGATGAGCGGTCTCGAGGCTTTCTCGGGCGAACTCGCGGCCGAGCGAATGACGGCGGCCGAGCTCGCCGAAATCAAGGCATTGCATTACGCAATGCTCGCTTGTCGCGCGCAGAACGATCTGGCCGGGTACTACAGCCGCAATCAGGCGATTCACGACAAGATCAACGAGGCCGCGCGCAATTCCGCGCTGCGCCAGACGTATGTGTCGGTGAACCGGCGTTTGCAGGCGCTGCGCTTTCGCTCGAATTTTCAGATTCCGAAGTGGGATCGCGCGATTCATGATCACGATGAAATGCTGAAGGCGCTCGAGGCGCGCGACGGCAAGAAGCTCAGCGCGATTCTTCGGCAGCATCTGCTTGATAAGCGCGATGCGGTGTTGCAGGTTCAGTCGCGGGAAGAGGTGGCGGGGGGAGCGGGGTTATCCACGTAAATTGTGCGTATTGCTGTGGATAACGTTCTTATAGTCGGCGCAAGTGGTTGATGCGATGGCTGAATTTGCAGGCGAGTGATGTATGGGCAGGGAGGGGTGGGTTTGAGTACTCTGCCCTTGGTACGCTTTCATCGCGGCCTGCGCGGAAAAATGTATTCCTCGCTGTCGTTCGAACATTTGTTCACCTACGTTTCCCCGCACGCCCGCTGCGGTGCAGGGAAAACGGCCATTCTCCCAATCGCTGTCTCGAATAGCCTATGGATGACATCTGCCATTCCGCGCCGAAAGGTGGCAAAACCCCAGGCGCAACGCAGTGGCAGCGATGCAACTTCATGGCCTCAGCAGTTTGTACACCGTCGCTGACTTCCGCCAACGGGAGAACGCCCATGCATTCATCGCCAAACCCGCGAGAAGGCAAACGACGGTTCCGACCGTATTGGCGCCTCCACTGAGGACTTCACCCAACCACTTAATTGAAAAAGCGGCTGAGATAACGGCAATAACGACAAACGAACCCAAAGACTTTACGGGCGAATTGACGCCGCAGATCTGCCCAGTCGCGTGATCCACCCAGCCGACCAGTGTCTGCCAGTTATCCGGGTCGCGCAGTACTGCGGTCACTACCGTGCCGCTTTCAAGCCTCGGCTTGCCGTCCATCTTCACGGCGTACTGACGTCGTCCAGCGATTGTTACGTTAAACATTGTGGCGACCGTGCCGCCACTCCTGTCTTTCTCAAAAACAACGCCTCCTATGTCGTCAAGGGTTACTGTAATGGCGCGGTAGGTCATGGGCAAATGGTGCGGTGATTGATTCAAGAAGTTCTACGGGCTCATTGTGCCAACTCGAGCGTATCGTTCTCGATTTTTATCAACTGCGCACGCATGAAGGAGCAGGACCTCTATGATTCAAGATCAGGCGATCGCGCAGCAAGTAAGCGACCGACTATTGCAAGTGAACGGCGCGCTAGACGAAGCCGTCGTCTTCGTTCAGGACAACTGTTCTGCTATCGAGATTCAGGCGTTCAAACGGGCTATGGGCGAGATCATGTACAAGGTGTTCGAAGAAGCCCTCATCCCCATCTACAAGAAGCATCCGATTCTTGTCCCCGAAGGACTGCGCGTGAGTGGCATCACTGATTGAGACACCGCAGGGCAAAGCAGGGCGCGGGACACCGCGCCCCAACTGCGCAAACGCGCACCAAAGTGCGCGTCTCCCCACATAGAAACGCACTACACCTCAAGCGCCCTACCGCACCCCATCCCTGGCCCTGAGCGACTCCGGCAACCCCCGCAACACAATCAACGCACAAATCACGCTCATCGTCCCAATCACATACAAAGCCGGCGTCGTGCTCCCAGTCAGATCCCTGACGCGTCCCACCATGATAGGACTCACGATCCCGCCAAGCTGTCCGAGCGTGTTGATCAACGCGATGCCGCCCGCCGCGCCCGCCCCCGTCACCAGCTTCGGCGGCAATGCCCAGAATGCCGGGATCGACGCCACCACGCCCCCGCCCATCACCGCAAGCGCGACGATCAGGAAGCCCGTCTGTTTGTCGAAGAAACCGGCCGCAAAGAATCCGATCGCCGACATCACCAGCAAACCGAACACGAACTTGCGACGCTCGCCGCTTGCATCGGACAAGCGCCCCACAACCACCATGCAGATCGCGCCGCACACATAAGGCACGGCTGTCAGCAAACCGATCAGCGTCGGATTATGCGTACCTGCCACGCGGATCAAATGTGGCGCCCAGAAATTCAATCCATACGACGCCACCTGAATCAGAAAATAGACGAGCCCCAGCGTGAGAAATCCCGGCGTCTTTATCGCGCCGATGAACGAATGCCCAGTCTCAGGATGACGGCTCTGCTGCGCAATCTGCTCAGCCAGGAATGACTTCTCCGCGGGCGACAGCCAGTTCGCGTCGTCGATGCGATCTTTCAGCAGCTTCAGCACAAGATAACCAAGCAGCACGCACGGCAGGCCGCCGAGCAGGAACAGCCAGTGCCATCCCGGCATGCCAAGCACGCCGTTCATATGGCCGATGACAAGCCCCGCCAGCGGCGCGCCGACCAGCCCCGAAAACGCCGACGCGAGAAACAGCATCGACGTAATGCGACCGCGATAGCTCGGCGGAAACCACAGCGTGAGGTAGTACAGCACGCCCGGCGCGAAGCCGGCTTCCATCGCGCCAATCAGAAAGCGCAGGCCGTAAAACTGCCATTCGGTGTTGACGAACACCATCGCCGCGGTCGCGAGTCCCCACGAAATCATGATGCGCGCAATCCAGCGCCGCGCACCGACCTTGTAGAGGAACAGATTGCTCGGCACCTCGAACAACACATAGCCGATCACGAACAAACTCGCGCCGAGACCATATGCGGTGTCCGACAAGCCGAGATCGCTTTGCAACTGAAACTTCGCGAAGCTGATGTTGATGCGGTCGAAAAACGCAAACAGATAGCAGATCATGATGAGCGGCATCAGCCGCCATGCCACTTTGCGGATGATGGCCGCCGCGCCGTCCGCGCTCTGTTCACGGCCGCCGGTTGCGATTGCGCCGAGGTCACTCATGATTCGTCTCCAATGCCGGATTCGGCTGCGCCGTCCGGTCGTTTAGTGGATCAGGGAAAGTCAGATTTGCAGCACGTAGTCCGGCACGGGATGCAGGTCACGATTGCGCCCCGCCTTCGCCACTTGCCCGGGCACGTCGTGGCCCAGCAAAGCCGGCAACGCTCGCGACAGCGCGAGCAGTTTCTCGAGGTCGATTCCCGTGGGAATACCCATTTCGTCGCACAGATTCACGAGGTCCTCAGTGCAGATGTTGCCCGACGCACCGGGCGCAAACGGGCATCCGCCGAGACCGCCCAACGCGGCGTCGAAGCGCCGCGCGCCGGCTTCGTAGGCGGCCAGCACATTGGCGAGCCCGAGTCCGCGTGTATTGTGAAAATGCAGCGTGAGCGCCGACGACGGCACGCGTTGCAGCACTCGCTCGACGAGCCGCGTCACCTGGCGCGGATTAGCCATGCCCGTCGTATCGGCGAGCGTGATGCCCTCAATGCCCATCTCGCGGTACGTACCGACAATGCTGACCACGCGGTCCTCGTCGATCGTGCCTTCGAACGGACAGCCGAACGCCGTCGCGACGGATGCGTTCAACAGCACGCCCGCGCCCTTCACGTGACGCACGATGTCGCCAAACGCCGCCAGCGACGACTCGCAGCTCATGCGCATGTTGGCGCGGTTGTGCGTCTGACTCGCGGACATCACGAGATTCAGTTCGTCCGCCTTCGCGGCGAGCGCGCGCTCGGCGCCCTTGAGATTCGGCACGAGCGCGACGTAGATCACGCCCGCGCGCCGCTCGATCTGCTGGAACACGGCCTCGCCGTCGCGCAACGCAGGAATGGCTTTCGGCGATACGAACGAGCCGGCCTCGATGCGCGTGAAGCCCGCCGTCGAGAGCGCGTTGATCAATTGGATTTTGTCGGCGGTGTCGACCCACGTCGGTTCGATCTGCAAGCCGTCGCGCGGCGCGACTTCCTGCACGATGAGCTTGTCGGCGACTTGTGAGTTCAATTCGCGGTTCGTTGCACCGTTCGTTGCATGTGTCGTTGCATGTGTCATTGCACGGCTCCTTCGCGGCGCAGCCGCTCGATCTCTTCACTCGCGAAGCCGAGTTCGCTCAGCACGCTTCCCGTATGTTCACCGAGCGCGGGGCCTTGCCAGCGCACTTCGCCTGGCGTCTCCGACAGCTTCGGCACGATGCCCGGCATCTTCACCGAGGCGCCGCCCGGCAGTTGTGCCTGCAACAACATGTCGCGCGCCTGGTAGTGCGGATCGGCGACGATGTCCGCGACGGAATAGATGCGCCCCGCCGGCACTTCAGCGCGTTCGAGCGCGGCCAGCACGTCGTCGGTGGAATGATGCGAGGTCCATGCGGCGATCGCCTCGTCGAGCATCGCGCAGTGTTTGGCGCGGCCGTCGTTGTGCGCGAGCGCGGGATCGTCGGCGAGGTCGGCGCGGCCGATCACCTGCATGAGGCGCCGGAAAATCGGATCGCTGTTGCCGGCGATCACGACATAGCCGTCGTCTTCGGTGGGATAGGTGTTGGACGGCGCGATGCCAGGCAGCGCCCCGCCGCTTCGCTCGCGAACGTGGCCGAGCAGATCGTATTCGGGGACGAGACTTTCCATCAGATTGAAAACGCTTTCGACGAGCGACACGTCGACCACTTGCCCGTCGCCCTGCCCTGTCTTCACACGCAGCAGCGACATCAACGCGCCGATCACGCCATGCAGCGACGCGAGCGAATCGCCGAGACTCACGCCGACGCGCGCCGGCGCGCCGTCCACCTCGCCCGTCGTGTAGCGAATGCCGCCCATCGCTTCGCCGATTGCGCCGAAGCCCGGACGGTCGCGGTATGGGCCCGACTGGCCATAACCGGAGATACGCACCATCGTCAGTTTGGGATTGATCGCGTGCAGCACGTCCCAGCCGATGCCGAGCTTTTCGAGCGCACCAGGACGCAGGTTTTCGATGACGACATCGGCCTCGGCCGCGAGCCGCTTCACGATCTCGACGCCCTCCGGCGACTTCAGATTCACGCACACCGACTTCTTGTTGCGCGACTGCAGATACCACCAGAGCGACGTGCCTTCGTGCAGCTTGCGCCATTTGCGCAGCGGGTCGCCGGTTTGCGGCGCTTCGATCTTGACGACGTCCGCGCCGAACTCGGCCATCAGGCGCGCGGCAAACGGCGCGGCGATCAGCGTTCCGATTTCAACGACGCGGATACCTTGAAGGGGTCCACCCATGTGCTGTCTCCGAAGTGGTTTTCTCTTGGGAGACAGCTTGCAGGCGTGCGGCGGCCGCGTCCAACCGCAATTCGCCAACGACCGTTCGCGAACGACGAACGCTCAAGCGCGGCGCAGATTCATGCCGCCGGCGTTTGCGTGGCTTCGGAGGCTTCTATCGAACGCAGATGATCGAACAGCAAACGGCTCACGGGCGAGAGCGCATCGACATCGCGCACGACCAGCACGAGGCTGCGCTCCGACCAGTCGTCTTCGAGCGGCGCGCCGACAAGCCCGAGCGGCCGTCCCATGAGTTCATAGACTTTGCGCGGCAACACGCCGACGCCCATGCCCGCCTGCACCATCCGGCAAACGGCGTCGAAGCCCGGCACGTGGATGCGCAATCGCAACGGCTTGCCGGCGACGCGCGCGGCGATATGCGTTCGCGCATTGATCGAACTCGCGGCGTGCAGACCGACGTGATCGCCGTCGAGCGTTTCGGCAAACGCCACGCTCGTGCGCGCGGCGAGCGGATGATCGTCGCGCATCACGAGCACCAGCGAATCGCGGCGATAGTGCTCGACGTGCAGCTCGCGCGTGTCGGCATCGGCGGAACAGATGCCGAGATCCGCGAGGCTATCGTCCACCGCTTCGACCACGCCGCCGCTGGGCCGCTCTTCGAGGTCGAGCTTCACGCGCTCATGCAGCAACTGGAACGCGCGCAAATCTTCAGGCAAAAATTCGACGATGGCAGACAGGTTCGCCATCATCCGTACATAGCCGCGTACGCCGCTCGCATGGCCAGCCAGTTCGATGCCGATGTTTTCGATGTCGCGCATCACGCGCCGCGCATGATGCAGCAGCGTTTCGCCGGCCGGCGTGAGCGTCATGCCGCGCGCGTTGCGTTGAAAGAGCGTCGCACCCACGGCCTGTTCCAGTTCGAGCAGCCGCTTGCTCGCAGCGGAGACGGCAATGGCCTCGCGCTCCGCGGCACGCGTGAGCGTGCCTTCCTCGTAGACGGCGAGGAACAGTTGAAGCGTGGTCAGGTCGAGCTTGCGGAGAAGGTTTTTAATCACCATGACGCGGCGCCGGAAGTTCGGTCAGTGGCTAATCATCCCATATGCGGCGCGTGAATCATTGCTTGCGCGACGAGTATGCGAGGCTGTTTGGCCTCGCCGTGCAGCGTCAAAGCGCGTTTGGTATGCTGGGCCACCGCGTTTTCCCCGACAATCGCGCGAGGCCGTCGAACGCTGCCCATCGCACCGCGTTCACTGCCGCGGTTTGCTTATCGTGAAAGGAATCATTCGATGCCCACCGTCGCGATCGCGATCTTTGCTGGCGTGCAGGCGCTCGACGTCGCCGGTCCCGTCGACGTCTTCTCAGAAGCGAACCGCTTCATCGCGCCGGACGCGCGCTACGAGGTCACGCTTCTGAGCGCGCAACAAGCACCGCTGCGCGCGTCCAATGGCATGACGCTGATCGCCGACGCCGTGTTCGCGCGCGCTCGCAAACCGTTCGACCTCGCGTTAGTCGCGGGCGGCCCCGCGCTCCCCGAAGGCGCTCCGCCCGAGGCGTCGTTGCTCGACTGGTTGACCAACATCGCGCCGCAATGCGGCCGTTACGGCTCCATCTGCACGGGCGCTTTCGCGCTCGGCCATGCCGGTCTGCTCGACGCGCGCAACGTCACGACGCATTGGCAGCACGCGGCCCAACTCGCCGCGCAGTTTCCGAAAGCGCGCGTCGACTACGACCGCATTTATCTGCGCGACGGGCAACTGGTCACTTCCGCGGGCGTGACTGCGGGTATCGATCTGTCGCTTGCGCTCGTCGCCGAAGATCACGGTGCGCATATCGCGCTCGCGGTGGCAAAGCGGCTCGTCGTGTTCGCACAGCGCCAGGGCGGACAGTCGCAATTCAGTCCGTATCTCACGGCGCCCGTCGACGAAACATCGCCGGTTGCAAAAGTCCAGGCGCATGTGATGGAGCGCATTCACGAGAGTTTTACAGTCAAGCAACTCGCCGATGTCGCCGGCATGAGCTCACGCAATTTCGCGCGCGTGTTCGTGCAGGAAACCGGCGTGACGCCGCATGAATTCGTCGAGCGCGCGCGTGTCGATGCGGCGCGCAAGCTGCTGGAAAGCAGCGGCGCGGCGCTGAAAGCGATTGCCTACGATTGCGGTTTCGGCACCGCGGATCGCATGCGGATCGTCTTCGTGAAGAGAATCGGCGTCACGCCGATGCAATACCGCGAGCGCTTTCGCGCGGCCTGAAAGCGCGCGAGCGGCGCCGCTGCGCGTGCGAAACATGCGTGAGAAGATAACGGCCTGCATGAGCTATCTTCAAGGAACGACATGAATCCCTCTTCTCCCATTCGCGCGATCGTCACCGGCCATACGCGCGGCCTCGGTGCGGCGCTCGCCACGCAACTGCTTGAGCGCGATGTCGCGGTGCTCGGTCTCTCACGCTCGCGTCATGCGTCGCTCAAACAGCGCTTTCCCGCGCTGCTCGATGAAGTTGAACTCGAACTCGCCGATACGTCGCGTGTTGCGCAATGGACGGCGACCGATGCACTGCGCGCGTTCGTCAGCGGCGCGAAGACTGTGCTGCTGATCAACAACGCGGGCATGGTGCAGCCGATCGGTCCGATCGACGCGCAGGACGCAGCGGCCATTGCCAGCGCAGTGAGCCTGAACGTCGCGACGCCGCTGATGCTCGCAAGCGCGCTAGCCGCGGCAAGCTCCAACGTAAGCGACCGGCGCATCATGCATATTTCGAGCGGCGCGGCGCGCAACGCTTACGCCGGCTGGAGCATCTACTGCGCGACGAAGGCCGCGCTGGACCATCATGCGCGCGCCGTCGCACTCGATGCCACTCGCGCGCTGCGTATTTGCAGTCTCGCGCCGGGCGTCATCGATACGAACATGCAGGCGGAGATTCGCAGCACCGGCGTCGAACAGTTTCCAATGCGTGAGAAGTTCGAGGACTTGAAGCGCAACGGTCAGCTTTCGACGCCCGAGCAAGCCGCGGCTCAGTTGCTCGACTATGCGTTCAGCGATGCATTCGGCGAAACGCCGGTGGCCGATATTCGCGAGGTTGGGAAGCGGGCGTGATGCGCTGTTGATGCGCTGGGGTGCACAGTCACTATCGCGGCTCCTGAAAAGTCTCACCTTTGGGCGCGGGCGGCGATGATTCGTGTGCTTTTTGCAGCGGCGCGTCGCGCGAATTGCGCTTGATATGCAGTGGTTTTACCGCGCTGCTGCTGCGGCTTGCATCGCCACCTGCGCCCAGAACAGCGGGCTCCCGAAAATCCTCACCTTTGGCACACAGCAGTCGAAGGCCGGCAGGAGGGAGCAGTTTCACAACTCCCGAAAACCCTCACCTTAAGCGCTTGCGGACCGCCCGCAAAGCCATGCTGGGCGTGGGCCGAAGGCGTCAGAACAGGCGAATCCCGAAAACTCTCACCTTTAGAAGCACGCGAATGATCGGGATACCCAGGTAAGACGTTGACGTGCGGTGCGGTGACAAAACGACTCGCAAACCGCGAACCGTCCGACTCGATATGGACGGTGAGCCACACGCGCTGCACTCGCTCACGGATCGCCGCAGCGTCGAAGTGCTCCCGAATTCCCTCACCTTAGAGCGGATGAAGCCCCGGGACGACACAGCTTTGGCCTCCGCACCAGGCGGACATTTAGCGGATTTCGCCCATTTCCGCGACGATAATGCGTGCGAATCAAGCGCGGAACTCACGCGCCGAACCGCTCCCGAAAACCCTCACCTTTGAGGCGTGGCGCGCAAGGGTCAGTTCGCGAGCTTATAAAACGTCTCCAGCACCGCGTCGCCCTTGAACGGCTTCACGATCGAGCGCTTGACGCCCGCAGCCTTGCGGCGTTCTTTCATTGCCGGGCTGCTTTCGGTTGTGAGCATGATGACGTTGACGGTCTTGTTCGCGAGCTCCCGCGAATTTTTTCGACCATCGTGAGGCCGGCTATATCCGGCGTGTCTACGTCGCTGATCAACGACCTTGATGCTTTGCCATGCATCGCTCATGTCGATGCCGAGACCGTTCCGGTTCCGAAAGAAAACCAGCCACTTCGTCGCGCACAGTACTGGACTCCTCCACGATCTCACCTTTGCGGCGACCTCCTGGAACTCCTCACCTTTGCGGCGACCTCCTGGAACTCCTCACCTTTACGCACGCTGTCGGGTGAAATGCAGCAAAGGTGCGGCGTGAATCCTGGGACGACTCACCATTGCAGGCGTCGCGTCATCTCCTGGAACATCTCACCTTTGCATTGAAGACGTCGATGGTGATGCCGTCTCCTGGAATTCCTCACCATCCTGGAACGGCTCACCTTTGGCGATATCCGCAAGCAACGTGCGGACTCACGCGATACGTTATCGCGTCAGCTTGATGACATTCGACAGCCCCGCAGCCGGCGAATTGCCGAAGCTATAGGTCGAACGCCCGCTGCGTTTGGCCGCGTACATGGCGGCATCGGCGACGTCGAGCAAGCCCGCGATGCTCTGCACTCTGTCGGGAAACGTGGCGATGCCGATACTCACGCCAAATCGCAAAACGGCCACCGTACTCTTTGTCGCCGATTGCTCGCACACCTGAGACAAGGCGCTCGGCGAGTTCCCGCAATTGGGCGTCGTCGCCGCAATCGGTTGCGAGCAGCACGAACTCATCGCCGCCGACACGAGCGAGCATGTCGCTCTGCCGCGTCGCGGCCCGCAGCGATTCTGCAAGCCGACGCAGCAACACGTCGCCGGCGCTATGGCCCATCGCGTCGTTGACCTTCTTGAAGCCGTCTATGTCGAGGTACAGAAGCGCGATTCGGCGCGACTCGGCCTCGTTGCCCGAGAGCGCGTCGATGGCGGACAGCAGCCGGCGGCGGTTCGGAAGTCCCGTCAGCGTATCCTGCGCGGCCTGTTGATCGAGCATGTTCGAATACGCGTGCACCCTCGCGAACGCACGACGCTGGACATACACCGTGTAACCCATCAGGCAGCACACGAGCACGGCAATGGCAACGAGCGCGGCGCTTCCGAACACGAGGCGCCGATGCGCATCCTGCGTGGCGACCTTGCGCCTTTCGCGCCACTCGTTCAGCAGTTCGCCGAGGTCCTGGCGCAGGCCATCCATATACGCCTTGCCTTCGTTGGTCTGCACGAGCTGGATGGCGGCCGCACGATTCCCGCTGCGAGCCAGTTCGATCGTGCGCGCGAGTTCGACCACCTTGTCGGTCTTCGCATGCTCGACACGGCGCACGAGTTCGAGCGATTTTTCGTCGCTGCCTGCTGTCTGCTGCAAACGCAAAACGGTGTCGTCGAGATCGCGAATGCCCTGGCGATAGGGCACGAGGTAGGCCTCGTCGCCGGTGAGCAGATAGCCGCGCTGGCCGGTCTCCGCGTTCTCGAGATCGTGCAGCACGCGATTCGCGGCGCCGAGCACGGCGAACGCTTCCTCGTCGCGCAGACCGTCGGCGACAATGATCTTCGCTTCGTACACGAACAGACCGGCTGCGACGAGCAAGCCAATGGCCATGCTGATGTAGAGCGCAATGAAACGGTTACGGTCGGCTTTCGCGGAGCGGAACAAACGCGCGGGCACGAGAGGCTCCAGGGCGGTGGGGATGGTGGAAGGGTGCAATGATACTGGAGAGCCGTGACAGGCTCTCGCGAAGCGTTTTTGCGTCGGCTATTGCCGTGATGCCACCGCATAACAATTTTTTTGAAAAGCAGTGTCAGGTTTTTGGTGCAGCCCCGACTAAGCCCAACATCACCCGTGCTGGATAGCGCGACAACGTCCGAACTATCAAACGCAACACGGGAAGAATGATTTGGCCAAAGGAGCTTGACGGATGGATATCGACTTCGACTGCACGATGTGCGGCAAATGTTGTCACAACCTTCGGTTGCCGCTGACCGTATCCGAAGCAATCGCGTGGCTCAAGCGAGGCCACGACGTTCAGCTATTTGTTGAAGCGCTGCCGTGGCCGGAAGAGCCGCCGGAAGACAATCTGGTCGCGGCACATAAGCGCCGGCGCTCGTTTGCGGCTACAAGCGGTTCTCTGCCCGTACGAGTGGTCGTTGTCATCGTTGCAGCATTCGATGGTCCATGTCCGAACCTGCAAGAAGACATGCGATGCGGCGCTTACGAGAGTCGGCCTCTGGTATGCCGCATTTATCCTGCGGAAATTAACCCGTTCATTTCCATGGACCCAGCGCAGAAAGCGTGTCCGCCGGAGGCCTGGACGGGTGCGAGCTCGCCACTGTTGCGTCAAGGACAAATTGTCGACGCGCAGATCGCCGCGCTAGTCGCTGAGTCGCGCAACACGGATGCTGCCGATGTCTGGTCGAAAGCCGCCCTCTGCACAACGCTCGGAATCAGCCGTGCGGCCTTGAGCAACGAAGGGTTCGTTGTTCACACGCCAGACCGATCCAGTCTCTTAAGCGCTCTTGAGTCGGCGCAAATGGTCAAGACGGCCACGGCAAGTTCCTGGCAATTTGTCTCGAACCGAAGTGAGACGGCGAACGCATTGGATTCAGTTGATGCGGTCGTATCGAGAACGTCGGCTTGGGAAGCAAAGGGCGCTACCTTCTTGGGCTTTTTCCCGGACGATGTCTCGGGGAGTGGGACTCACTGAAAGCGGCGCTCACTGAAAGGTGAATAAGCACTAAAACTTGACCTTCACCTGAAAGCCGATGGTGAAGGGAAGATCGTCGGAAGGGATCGGCGGAATCACGATGAAGTTCGCGCCGACACGCTTGTATTCGACCATGATGAGCGGCGCGAGCACGGGTCCGATCGTGTGATCGCGGCCGAGTCCCCAGTTGCCATAGTTATAGCCGGAGATGATGCCGCCCATCGCCGCTATGCGGACAATGCCCCAGTGCAGAAAATCCGGCGACCAGACGCCGCCGCCGTAATACGACGGCCGGCGCAGTGAATTGCGAAAGCCGCCCGCCGTCAGCGCCCATTGATTGTTGAGCCAGCATTCGACGCCGAGGCCGGGGTTGAACTGCTCGAAGTGTTTGTCTGGGTCGGGATTGATGTGATACGAGCCGAGCATCGCGTCGACCCATACGCCGCCCTCGCACCAGTTGCCCGCATGCGCCGCGGAGGTGCCTGCGGCGCTCGCGGCAAGCGCGAACAATACGCGGCAAAGGTGCGTTTTGAACTGGCCGGTATGCTGGCCGGTGTGCTGGCTTTTGTGCTGGCTTTTGTGCTGGCTGATTTGCCTGCCGATTTGCGTGGTCATCCGCCTGCTAATCTGCCGAAGATGCATGTCCTCTCCATCGCCAGTCGAACGCCGGCGCGATGCTGTTCTCATATCGGTGCGTGCCGCCCGTCGCGCACTGTACCGCAAGCCACTCGCGCGATGTTGAAGACGCACTCGGGCTTGCGGGCACAAGACGTGCCGGCAAGCGTCAACACAACTCTAATGGAGGACCGATGGCAAAGCGGTGAAGACGCGCGCCGCATTTTCACGCGTTTTCACGTTGCAGGCAGAGTGTTTATAGACCGAGGTCGGAAAGGCCAGGGTGATCGTCGGGACGGCGGCCGAGCGGCCAGTGATACAGACGGTCCGCTTCGCGGATCGGCAGATCGTTGATGCTGGCGTGACGGCGCGCCATCAATCCATGCTCGTCGAACTCCCAGTTCTCGTTGCCATACGAGCGGAACCAGTTGTTGGAATCGTCGTGCCATTCGTAGGCAAAGCGCACGGCGATGCGGTTATCGGTGAACGCCCACAGTTCCTTGATCAAGCGATAGTCGAGTTCCTTCGCCCATTTGCGGCGCAGTAAGCCGACGATTTCCGCGCGGCCATGTGTGAATTCCGCGCGATTGCGCCACACGCTGTCCTGCGTATAGGCGAGCGACACACGTTCGGGGTCGCGCGTGTTCCAACCGTCTTCCGCGGCGCGAACTTTCTGGATGGCGGTTTCGCGCGTAAAGGGCGGCAGCGGCGGACGGGTTTCGATCGGATCGGTCATGAGATACCTCGCTTTTGGTCAGGTGGGCAGTCAGGATGCGGGTCGCCTCGTCGGCGGGGACTTGCGTGAAGGTTGGCTTGAAGTTTTGTTGCGTGCGAGCGTGTTCCCGTTGCCGGCTGATTGTGCGTCAAGCAAGGTGACAGCGACGGCCTGCGCGTCGAGCGCCGCATCGGGCTCGCCGCTCACAAGCGCAACGGCGATCGCACCGTCGAGCAACACGAGCCATTGCCGCGACAAACGCGCGGCGCGCCTCGCGTCCAATTGTGTCTCGGCGATGAACTCGTCAAATTGCGTCCGCACGAAAGCCAGCAAGCGCTCCTTGTGCTCGCGGGCGACGATGCGAATCGGGTCTTCCGCCGAAGCGATCTCACCGGCCGCGTTCAGAAACGCACAACCGTGAAAGTCCTCCGACGCGAACCATTCGCGCAATACGTCGAACATGCCGAGCAGCCGTTTGCGCGCGCTCTTGCCGCGCCGCCGCGTGCCCTCGACAAACCAGTTCATCCAGCGTTCGTCGCGCCGCTCGAGCGCGGCCGCGACGAGCGCGTCTTTCGATTCGAAATGCGTGTAGAAGCTCTTACGCGCGGTGCCCGACTGCTTGACGATCGCGTCCACGCCGGTTGCATGAATGCCGCCCGCGTAGATCAACGCTTCGGCAGCGTCCAGCAGACGCTCACGCGCGCCAGCCGCCGATGCCTTTTCCATGAGAGTATCCGTAGCCATGTGCGAAGGGTAGAACGATCATTCTCCATCGTCAAGTCTTGCCGCTTTTTGCACGACGTGCGCGGCACCTGTTATCCTGGTTGCCAGCAAACAACCGGAACTCACTTGATGAATGCGTTCACTGCCCGCAGCATTGCCGTACGCGCTTTACTCGCCGCAATGCTGCTTACATCAATGGCCTGCACGCCGCTGCAAGTGCTGACGCATTCGGTCAGCCAGAACGAAGCGCGCGTGCCGGTCGGGCGCTACGACCTCGACCTGGATCATTGCAGCATTACGTTCGACGTCGAACACTTCAAGTATTCGCGCTTCACCATGCGCTTCGATCGCAAGAAAGGGCAACTGAACTGGAACGAAGGCGGTCTCGAGCAAAGCAGCGTGTCGGTTTCAATCGACGCCGCGAGCATCGACACGAACGTGCCGCTGCTCGACAAGATGGTGAAAAGCGCAAGCCTGCTGGACGTGGAGCGCTATCCGGAGATTCGTTTCGTGAGTACGAAGTTCGAGCGCACCGGCGAATCTCGCGGCACGTTGACGGGCAATCTGACCATTCATGGTGTAACGCAACCCGTCACGCTGGATGTCACGTTCAACGGTTTCGCGCGAGATCCGCTAACGAAAAAAGACACGCTCGGCTTTTCCGCGGAAGGACAGTTCAGCCGCGCGAAGTTTGGCCTCGCGACGTGGTATCCCGCAGTGGGCGACGACATTCACGTACGAATTCAGGCTGAATTCGGCAAAACGCCCGCGGGCGCGTGAGCGCATCGCGGGCGTGTGTGAGACGGCAAGCGTTGTGATGCTTACGCGGCCGTCCAGTCGAGAATGACCTTGCCGCTTTCTCCGGGAGAGCATGGTCGCAAACGCTTGCTGGTAATCGTCGACCTTGAAGTGATGCGTGAGAATCGGCGACAAGTCGAGCCCGCTTTGCAACATCGCCACCATCTTGTACCAGGTCTCGAACATCTCGCGGCCGTAAATGCCCTTGATTTCGAGGCCTTTGAAAATCACCTGAGTCCAGTCGATCGCGGTCTGCGCCGGCGGAATACCGAGCAGCGCGATCTTGCCGCCGTGGTTCATCGCTTCGAGCATGCTCGTAAAAGCGCTCGGCACGCCGGACATTTCGAGGCCGACGTCGAAGCCTTCGGCCATGTGCAGGTCCGCCATCACGTCGCGCAGCGATTCGCGCGACACGTTCACCGCGCGCGTCGCGCCCATCTTGCGCGCGAGGTCGAGCCGGTAATCGTTGATGTCGGTAATCACGACGTTGCGCGCGCCGACGTGCTTCGCAATCGCCACGGCCATGATGCCGATTGGCCCCGCGCCGGTAATCAACACATCTTCGCCGACGAGGTTAAACGACAGCGCCGTGTGCGTGGCGTTGCCGAACGGATCGAAGATCGCGGCGAGGTCGTCGGAGATTTCGGGCGGAATCTTGAACGCGTTGAACGCCGGAATCACGAGATACTCGGCGAACGCGCCCTCGCGATTCACGCCGACGCCCACCGTGTTGCGGCACAAATGCCGGCGTCCCGCGCGGCAGTTGCGACAGAAGCCGCAAGTGATGTGGCCTTCGCCCGACACGCGATCGCCGATCGAAAAGCCGCGCACTTCCTCGCCCATTTGCACGATTTCGCCGACATATTCGTGGCCGACATGCATCGGCACCGGAATCGTTTTTTGCGCCCAGTCGTCCCATTTCCAGATGTGAATGTCCGTGCCGCAGATCGCCGTGCGCGTGATGCGGATCATCACGTCGTTATGGCCGACTTCGGGCAGCTTCACATCGGTCAGCGTGAGACCCGGCGCGCGTTCGAGTTTTGCGAGTGCCTTCATGCGCCCTCCGCCTTGATCACGCCAAGCTCACGGCCGACGCGCGCGAACGCATCGACGGCGCGGTCGATCTGTTCCGTCGTATGCGCCGCGCTCATTTGCGTACGGATGCGCGCGCGGCCTCTCGGCACGACGGGGAATGAAAAGCCGATCACGTAGACGCCTTCCTTCAACAGCGCATCGGCCATTCTGGAAGCAAGCTGCGCGTCGCCGAGCATCACGGGAATGATCGGATGTTCGCCGGGGACGAGCGTGAAGCCAAGCGCGCTCATCTTCTCGCGAAAGTGCGCGCCGTTTTCGCGCACGCGGGCGCGTAGTTGCGCGCCTTCGTCGCTGGCGAGCAGTTCGAGTACTTTCAGCGACGCCGCCGCGATGCTCGGCGTCAGCGTATTGGAGAACAGATACGGGCGCGAGCGCTGACGCAGCAATTCGACGATCTCCTTGCGCGCGGCGATATAGCCGCCCGATGCGCCGCCGAGTGCCTTGCCGAGCGTGCCCGTGATGATGTCGACGCGCGAGAGCACGCCGCAATGTTCCGGCGTGCCGCGTCCGTGTTCGCCGATAAAGCCGACGGCGTGCGAGTCGTCGACCATCACGAGCGCGCCGTAGCGGTCGGCCAGATCGCAGATGCCGGCGAGATTGGCGATGATGCCGTCCATCGAAAATACGCCGTCTGTCGCGATGAGCTTAAAGCGTGCGCCGGCCGCGTCCGCCTCTTTCAGTCTGGCTTCGAGGTCCGCGAGATCGTTGTTCTTGTAGCGAAAGCGCTTGGCCTTCGAAAGCCGCACGCCGTCGATGATGCTCGCATGATTCAGCTCGTCGCTGATGATTGCGTCGTTCTCGTCGAGCAGCGTTTCGAACAGGCCACCGTTCGCGTCGAAACAGCTTGAGTAAAGAATGCAGTCGTCGGTTTGCAGAAACGCGGCGAGCGCCTGCTCGAGTTGCTTATGGACCGTCTGCGTGCCGCAAATAAAACGCACCGACGCCATGCCGAAGCCGTCGTTGTCGAGCCCTTTGCTTCGCGGCCTCGATAAGGCGAGCGTCGTTGGCAAGACCGAGATAATTGTTCGCGCAGAAGTTCAGTACTTCGGCGCCGTCGGCGAGACGAATATCGGCCGATTGCGGGCTGTCGATAACGCGCTCGCTCTTGTAAAAGCCGTCGGCGCGAATCTGCTCGAGCGTGCCGCGCAGATGGGCGAGAAATGAGTCACGCATGAACCGGGCTCCTGAATGGGTGAGACCGACGTGGGCGAACAGGCAACGGCCTGCTATAGTCGGTTGTCAGTTTTATCGGATATTTTCGTTTTTTCGAACTAAAATCCGGTATATCGAACAACTCTAAACGATGGGTCAGGAAATGGCAAGTTCGGGTATTCGCCGTGCGGCGGCCGGCGCGGCACCCACTCCGAGTGCAATCGCGGCTCCGACAATCGCGGCGCCGCCGCGCGTCGGCGAACAGATTCAGCGCCTGCGCGCCGAGCGGCGCATGACGCTCGACGATCTGTCGCGTGCGGCGGGCGTGTCGAAATCGATGCTCTCTGAAATCGAGCGTGACAAGGCGAATCCAACGATCGCAGTCGCCTGGCGGCTGACCAATGCGCTTGGCGTGAGCCTGGATTCGCTGTTCGCGCCGCAAAAGACGCCGGAGGCGATCGCCGTCGCGGGTCCGCACGAGATTCCTACGTTAAGCGGACACGACGCGAAATACCAGTTGCGCGTGTGGGGGCCGATCGAGCTGGCCGGCAAATTCGAGTGGTACGAGTTGACGCTTCAGGCGGGTGGTGCGCTCGTGTCGAACGCGCACGAACCTGGCACGCGCGAGCATCTCACGGTGCTGCAGGGGTCGATTGAAATCGAGGCCGCGGGGACGACAAAACGGCTCAAGGCTGCGGACACGGCGCGCTACGTCGCCGATGAGCCGCACGCTATCCGCAATACCGGCAAAGGCGAGGCAAAGGCCTTGCTGGTGGTGATTCACGGCTGAGGCATCGAGCAGCAAGAGGCGTCTACGCGGAATCGGGGCTTGCGCGAGGTTGCGCGGGATACTGTATGTTTGTACAGTACAGGCTATCGACTGGAGCCGATAATGAACGACCTGAAAACCGCCCCGACCGACCACGCTCTGGCTGCGCTGCGCTATCAAACCGCGGCGCGCGATCTCGAACGTATCGTCCGCAACATCGCCGGGCGCTATATCGTGCAGCAAGTGCCGCTCACCTGGCGCCTGCTTCACGCGATTGAAGCCGAGGCGCTCGCCGACCTCGGATTTGCCAGCCGGCATGACGCGCTCATGCTCGGTCTGTTTCAACGTCCGTCGGATTTGCCGTATCCCGAGACTGACGAGGCCGTGGACTTCGGCATGTCGACCGCGCTGCCCGCCGTGTTCGCGTTTGCTGTCTCGGCTTACGAGGAAGCCGCTCGCCGCGCCGCGCAACGTACCTCCGAAGGCGCTGCTGTCCACAAGCGAGTGCAAGCCTGGGGCGATTAAGCCGGCTGCGCTTGCACCACGTCTACAATATGCGCAACTAACCGATAGATAGCGCATGTCGCCTCCTCAGTTGTCCGACCCGGTGCCGCGTCCCCAATCGTCCACCGATCTGTTCGATCAGCAACGCGAAGACTGGCGCCGCGATCCGCAAGTCGCGTTCGACGCATGGCTCGCCCGGCAGCATTTCAGGCGCTCGTCGGCGCAGGTGTACCAGGCGCAGTGGGGGCTTTTCCTCGAGTGGCTAACGGCGCGCCAAAAGAGTCTCGTCACCGTCGATACGCAGACCATCGCCGATTTCGTCGCCGGGCTCGAGATACGCAAGCCGCAACGCGTACGCTATCTGCGGCTTATCGAGCGGGTGCTGGATCATGTGCGTGAAGTCGAGGCATCGTCGACCAATCCTGCCCGCTTCATCGCTCAGGATGGCGAAGCTGCGTGGCGCAACGCGCGCGACAACGAGCCGACCGGGTTCCTTCATCACGCCGAACGCGCCGCGCTAATCGCGCATCTGTTTTCGCCCGTGCAGGCGCTCTCACGCGCGCAGCGCTGGAAAGAACGGCGCGACCGCGCGCTGATCGCGGTGTTTCTCGGCGGCGGACTGAAAACGGGCGAGGCCGCCGCGCTTACGGTTAGTTGCGCGACGCCAGGCTCGCCGTGGATCACGATCGATTCGACCAATCCCATGCTGGTTCGGCGGACACGGCTTGCGCCGTTCGCTTCCGCGATTCTCGACGCCTGGCTGGCCGAGCGGCGTTTGGTCGGGCTCGCTGGCGATCTCGTTTTTGCCGCGTCGCCCTCCGGCAGGCCGATGCATAAAGCCACGATGCTTCGCGCAGTGGATGCGCTCGTGGAGGCGTCAGGGATCGCGGCGTCGCGCACCTCGCGCGCCAGTCCGCACACCTTGCGCAACACGTTTGCCGCGGATCTGTTCGAGAGCGGCGTGGAAGCGGAGCTGGTCGGACAATGGCTCGGATTTGTTCAGGCCGTGTCCGCGAATCGTCTGTATCGCGCGTGGCAAACGTGGATGGAACAGCAGAATTCACGCGTCACCGAGGAACCCGATCCGGCCGCGCCGCTCCTGCCCGAAGCTCGCCCCGACGGGCGTTTTACGAGGAAAGCGGGCTCGGCGGAATCCTGAAACTTCTCACTTTTCAGGTCCCGAATTTCCTCACCTTTGCGGGCTCTCGGGCTCTCGGGCTCTCGGGCTCTCGGGCTCCTTGCTTCAGGCCGGAGCGGACAAAGAGCCGCGCGACAAAAACCGGCTCACGGCTTCCAGCCGTGAATCGCCCGGCCCGGACGAGTGATCGCATTCCGGACATTGCAATTCGAACTGGTGATCGACTTGCGACAGTTCCGGCTCACCTTCTTCGCATTTAGGACAACGCAACGGCAAGCTCACGTGGCCATCGGCTGCGGTGCCGATCGTGCGCAACTCGTCGCTGGTGAGACGGCCGGCTTGCACGAGCGAGTACAGCAAACCGCCGATCGCCGGATCGATGCCCTGCTGGCTGCGCAGGCTCGCGAGTTCTTTCGTCAGCGCGTCGATCTCGTCGGATTGTTCGCGCAGTTGCGCATCCAGCCGGTCGCCGCGCGCTTTCGCCGCGGCAAGTTGCTGAATGAACTCGAACTCCTTGCGACTGGCGTCGCGCACACCCGACTGATAGGTCGCGGCCATGCTGCGCAACGAATCCAGTTCGACGAGCATCGGCTTGACCCGGCGCTCGGCTTCCGCGACGGCGTCCTTGATCTGCTGGGCATAGTGCTCGGTGCTCTGGCGCAGCTCGACATGTAAGGCGTCGATGCGATCGCGCAGCGTCGCGTTTGTCGCCTGCTCAGTGTCGACGCGTTGCTGAAGTGTCTGATTTTCGTGTTCGAGCCGGCGCACCGCTGCCTGAAGTCCTTCCTGATGGGCAGTGCCGTGCGTGGCGACGGCGGAGAGCTCGGCTTCCAGCGCCCGGATGCGTTCCCACGCGGCTTCCGCCCGTTGCTCACTGCGCTTGATGGCTTCTTCGGAGGCGTCGCGGCGGATTTCCGCGTCGTGCGCACGCTGCTCGGCCGCGGCGATTTGGGCGCGTGCTTCGTCGCGCTCGGCATCCAATGAGGTGCGTGCTTGTGCGACCGCTTCTTCAAAGAGTGCGCCCAAGAGTTCTCCGGCACGCTCTTCCAAAGCTTTCGGGATTGCGCCGCCGCCGATCTTCACACGCGAGACGTTGCGGATGCGCTCCCAGAAGTGGTCGATGTCTTTCGGGATGTCGCTGGCGCTGCCGGTCTGGGTCAGATCGCGCACGGCTGCCATCGACGGACGTATACCGAGATCGAAGAACAGCCGCTTGCAGGCGTGCAGTGAGAGTTCTTGCCGTCGAGCGCCTTTGGTTCGCATCGCATCCAGCTCTTCGCGTAGGGCTCGACGTTCGTCGTCCAGGTTCATTTAGGCCTCTGCGAGTCGTGAAGTGTAGCAATCATAACAAGTTACGTATCATGCGCTACGATTTTTTGTGTACTGGCTGTGGCAGAGCCTTTTTATGCTGGGTAGCCTGCGCTTCCTGTTCGTTGCGTCGTGCGTGCTGGTTTTTTCCGTGAAACAAAACGAAGAACGTCATGTAAGTCTTTGTTCTGTCGGCTGATTATCCACTTTTTCTTTCATTAGGCACTGTTTCACGATGCGCAAGCTTCGCAAGGTGGTTGGGGATGTGGCTCTTTCCGGAGGACTCGCGGGTTCGAGACTAGAGAGTAATAAAAGTAAACACCCTTGAACCTAGGTTAAAAACGTTAACGCCATGGCAAAGCCTTACCTGGCGAGGATTTCCCGGCGGCAAGGTGAAGCTTTCCGGGAAGCCAGGTGAGATCCTGCGGGACGCACGAGTGATGAGGTTCGGGGACAGTGGTGAGCCGGTGCGGGAAACATTGTGAGCGGGTTCGGGAAGCGTCCTTGCAGTGAGTGCCGGCACAAGGTGAGATTTTGCGGGAGCTTATCATTCGCGAGCGCCCGGCTGCGCTAGAAAGCGATCTCTCGCGCCGGCGGAGCCAAGGTGAGTGTTTACAGGACGGTCGCAACACGCTGTTTTTGCCCCTGTTCGGGGGTCCAAAAACCTCGAGGTGAGCGAAGACAGGAGAAAACGCGGATGCAAGGTGAGGTTTTACGGGGATCGGCAGCCTGTTTTGCCTTGATTTTGTGCAGTCGACTGGCGTAGGTGAGCTTTTTCGGGAGCGTTGGCGGCATTGGTGATGCTTTTTGCCACGACATGGCGGTGAGCGGTGACTGCTCTATGCAAAAGGTGAGGAAATACGGGACCTGCAACGAGGGGCTTGCCACGGCTGGTCAAAATCCGGGCGCCGACAGGCAAAGGTGAGGCTTTTCGGGAGATTTTCGGCCGCGTTTTTCGCCCAAAGGTGAGCGAATGCAGGAAAGCAGCCGACTTCATGGTCCGCAAATGTCCTGTGGACGGGGCTTGATCTTCATCAGGCCCGAGCGAGTTGGATCTGAACGGTGAGCGTTTTCGGGGGCGTCTTGCGCTGCACCAAGGCTCCTGGACAGAGACAATTCGGCGTTAAGGTGAGGTTTTACGGGAGATGCAGAGCCGCGCGCGGTGCATGGTGATTCTTTTGTGTTCGACGTAAGTCACTGACAACAAAGGGGAAAATTACTGGGTTAGCCGAAAGGTGAGGCTTTTCGGGAGGAAGGTTTGGCAACTGCGCCAGCGCATCGCCGATGCCAAAGGTGAGGACTTCCGGGACTGTTTTGAAGCAGTACCGATAGCCTGGGTTGCTGGAACCCGCGTCATCCGGAGCGCTGAACGCACTTAATGGTGAGCTTTTGCGGGAAGCTGCAGGCACTACTGATCGCATGCGTCGCCGGACAACTGGACTGAGTTGGCTGCGGCGCTCCGCGAACGCATAGGTAAAGGGTGCGCTTGCCCGCCGAGATCGCAGTATTCGCGTCGTCGATCTGTCTGCGTCCCGCTTGCCAGCGCCGTGACCGTGGACGACAAGCGTTGCGGTCCAAAACCCAAAAATTTTTAAGGTGAGAAGATTCGGGACCATCGAGTTCCCCTTTCCGTCCGCACAAAAAGCGCGGGTTTTTTCCCAAGCCGCGACGCTAAAGGATCGCCGGAATCTCGCGTCAAATGGTCAGGTGAGGGTTTTCGGGAGTCGCCCGAGGTGAGCCGCGTCGCGTAAACTGCCTTCACCCGCAACGGTGAGAGTCGCGCTATAGACGCGTATCACCACAGTCGGTATGCTCTCGCCAAATCCCTCCTTGACCAGACGCATGGCCACGAAGCGCGCCAAGAAAACCGATGTAGTCAGCCCGAGCTCGGCGGAGTTGCGCAAGGCCGTCGAGGCGATCGCCATTCAGCCGAAGAGCGGCAAGATCACGCTGCTGACGCGCAAGCTGTTCAACGTGCTGCTCGCCGTTGCACAACAGGCCGACGAATCGGGCGATACCTACCGCGCGTTGCTGTCCGACATCGTCGCCAATTCCGCGTTCGATTCCAACGACACCGCGCTCGTCAAGGAACACCTGCGCCGTATGGTGTCGGTTCAGGTCGAATGGAGCACCGGCACGTCCAGCCAGAAGCCCGGCCGCAAGTGGGGCATCTCCACGCTGATCGCCGACGCCGAAATTCTCGAAGATCCGACTACGCGGCGGGTCTGGGTGGAGTTTTCGTTCGCGCCGAAGATCAAGAAGAAGCTGCTCGATCCGGTCCAGTATGCGCGCCTGAGCCTGCAATTCCAGAGCCAGTTGCGCAGCAGCGCGGGTCTCGCGCTGTACGAAATCTGCGTGCGCTATCTGACTAATCCGAGCCATCTGACGATGCGCGAATCGTGGGAATGGTGGCGCCCGATCCTGTCGGGCACGCCCGACACGGAAGCCGGCGACGAAGCGAAGCGCGAGTACAAGTACTTCAAGCGCGACTACTTGCGCCCGGCGATTGCCGAGGTTAATGCGGTCACGAACATTTTCGTCGAGCTGATCGAGCACCGCGAAGGCCGGCGCGTCGCCGAAATCCAGTTCCGCGTGACCGAGCGCAAGCAGCCGATGCTCGCGCTCGATGAGCATCCGAACGTATTCGACAGCACGCTGGTCGACCGGATGGTCAAGATCGGCATCCCGCTCAAAGAGGCGCAGACGCTTTACGCGGACAGCGAGGAGAACCGTATCCGCGCGGCGCTGCAGATGACCGAGCAGCGCATGCGTAGTACGTCGTTGCCGCCGGTCCGCAGCGCGCCGGCGCTCTTCAAGGACGCGCTGAAGAAGGGCTACGCACCGCCGGTCGAAGCCGTGCCGTCCGTCGGCAGCGCGAAGGCTGCGGTGGCGGCGCCCGCGGACGACCTGAAGGCGCGCCTGTTGGGCGAGTATTCCGCGTATCGCCGCCGGGAAGCGCGCGAGCTCTACGACGAGCAGGGCGAGTCGGAACGCGAGATTGCGCGGCAGTCTTTCGAGGAAGAAGAATTGCCGGGGCTCGGCGCTCACATGCGCGACGACTGGCGCCGCCGGGGACTGGACTCGAAGATTGTGGAAACCGCTTTCTTCGATTGGCTCGCTCGCAAGACGTGGGGCGAACCGACGGATGGCGATCTGCTCGCCTTTACGCTGAGTCAGTCGCGCGCGGCCTGATTGCGCCGCGCCTCGCCGCATCCCGCTCTGATTGCTGGCGGCGGCGGTTGGCTTGCGCCGTTGTGCCGCCGCTTCGTTCCGCGCCTGGTTCTGCGCCTTGTTCCGCGCTTTGTTCCGCGTCTATTACTTCAGCATCTTCTCGATCTGGCGAAGAATGTCGTCGCGCTTTTCACGCGTGAGACCCTTCAGGCGCAACTCGATCCGATCATCTCCGTATGACTTCAGGTCGCCCACCGATACGCCGTCCAGCTTGATTTCCAGCCGCTGCGCGTAGCGCTGGCGACCCGCGGGCTTGGTGCTTTCCTGCGTGGTTGCCCTGCCTTTGACGATGTCGGCGACCTGCCGCGTGCTCAGGTCGTCGGAGATGATTTTGTTGATGAGGCGCAGCGTCGCGTCGGCACCGCGCGCGGTGTGGTAGCGGCCCACTTGATAAGCCATGTTGGAGCCGAAACGATCCGGCCGCGCGACCATCTCGTGCATGACCGCTTCCGGCAATTTGGCGATCGACAAGGCGACTGCAACCGTCGACTCGTCGAGGCCAAGGTGCTCGGCAAGTTCCTTCTGGCTCTGGAAATGGCGATCCTCCAGAAAGCGTTTCCAAACGACTGCATTGTCGAATACGGTCTGCGAATCACGTTGGACGTTGAGGTCGTAGCCGAGCTTGTAGCTCTGGATTCCGATTGGCAGGTCGATAACGATCGCCTTCACCGATTCCTTGTTTGCTTCCTTCAGCGCGCGCACGCGTCGGCCACCGTCACTGACGAAGTAGGTGCCGGGATTGTCGTAGTCGGGAATGACGTGAATTGCCTGCTGCTGCCCTTGCTTCGCCAGGTTGACGGCAAGTTCCGCAATCGACGACTTCAGATAAAAATGCCGCGGATTGAACGGGCTCGGCTTGATGGTCTTCAACGCGAGTTCGATCACCTGGCCGGGGCGGTACCCGTGTTCCATTCTCCACGCGCGATAGGCGGCGGACTCGTTCTCCGTATCAACGGTGTCGAGGTCGGTGTGTGCCTGCGGGATCACGGACGATAAGGTCCGCGCCGTCCCGTCCTGGGACTTCGCGACGTTGTTCTTGACCAGACCGTCGATGGCGTTCAGGCGGTCAAGTGCAGTTCGTTTCTCGCTGCTGGTCGTATCAGGACGTGCTTGAAAGCCTTTGGCGAATTGGGAGGGTTTCATTCAGGGTCCTTTATGCGCATAAACTTCACGGGAGCAAGGCGGCGATCTCATTCGCGCACGCCCGTACTTCGATCGCGGCGAGCTTCGCGCCTCGATCGCTCATCTGTAGCACTGTTTGACCCAGCGCCATCGCCTGCTTGTAGGCTTCGCGCGTGGGGATCTGGGTCTTAAGGAGAGGAAATCCGAGTTCCTCTAGCGCACGCTTCAGTTCACGCGTGAGCATCCGTTTCTCTTCCGTCTTGTTCAGGAGGAATACTGCGCGCAGGTCTTCGTTCATGACCTGTGCCTGCTGAACGAGTTTGACGAGGCCGATGCTCGACCAATAATCGGCCGGCGATGACGACGTCGGTATGACGGCGACGCTCGCCGCCAGCAGCACAACGCCCGACACTTTTTCCGTAATGGAAGGCGGGCAGTCGACGACGATGATGTCGTAGTCGGCCACGAACTTCTTGATCTCGCGGTGGATCTGGCTTCCGGCTTCGGAGAGGTTGACAACGGGGAACGGGATGCCGGTATCACCGTCGGATGAGGCGCTCGCCCAGTGGATCAGAGTGTTCTGACCGTCGGCGTCGACGACGAGGACCCGTTTCCCCTTCTCATGAAAAGCTGCCCCGAGGTGCATCGCGATTGTGCTCTTCCCGACACCGCCCTTCTGTTGAGTTACCGCGATGATTTCCGCTGCCAATGTTCACCTCCTTTTTTAGACGCAAAAGGATTTTACCTGGATGACTTCGCATTTCAATCGTTTCTTGTGTAAAGAGATAGAAATGGCCGATCGGGTTAGGTTTATGCGCATAAAGAAGGCCGGTGAATGTGGCGATTCGGAGGTTGGGGAGAAATGCTTCGCGGTTTGTGCTGTGCGGATGCGCCTCGTACCCGTCAACGTCGTGCCGGTCCCCAAAGATCGATTGGGGCGTCGCTGGCGATGAATGCGACGCGTGCCACGGTGGGCTCATGCGTCGGCTTGCCCGTGCGATCTCGTATTGCGGATAAGGCATGGGCACGAGGCATGAGACGCGAGAGACGCGAGACGCGAGACGCGAGACGCGAGACGCGAGACGCGAGACGCGAGACGCGAGACGCGAGACGCGAGACGCGAGACGCGAGACGCGAGACGCGAGACGCGAGACGCGAGACGCGAGACGCGAGACGCGAGACGCGAGACGCGAGACGCGAGACGCGAGACGCGAGACGTGGGCGCGGGCGCGGGCGCGGGCGCGGGCGCGAGCTTGGCAGCGTGGGGCGTGGGCGCAATGCAGTGGGTTCGTTCCGAAGCGCCCGAAGCGATTTATGCGCATAAACTCGCGTCTATCCCGGAGTGCTTGCGCGTGTCTTTGTGGGTCGACGCGATTGGTAGGTCCGTGGGCCACGTGTTGCGAGGGACGACTCGACGATCACCATGCAGTACGCAGTGTCCCGTGCGAGGCGGCGCCTGACTACCAACCCCGCGAACTAGACGTAACAACTGTCTTGGGTGAGGCTAGAGCTAACGCCTGCCCGGAGCGGTTTATGCGCATAAACCGCGGTTCGCGCGATCGGCCTCTCTGTCACGTATCGCAAAAGCCGCCAGAAAAAAACTGACAGCGGCGTGCAGGCAAGGCACAAGCTTCGGGGAGCCGCCAGCGAACGACCAAGAAACACCGCCTGCTCTATCGCACAAACGGACAGTCAATCGCTGCAAGACAGCCCTGCGCGCATTAGCCGCCTAGAAAAGTTGCTCAACGACGCATCTAGCGAAGCCCCGCCAACCATCGCCACGAAGCGTCCCGGATCCGCACAAATCTCCTGGCGCTCGCGTCGTTAGCAGTCCGCGCACCGCTCCACCGACACCCAACCCTCGCCCACAAGCCCCAACCTGTCCAACCGGAGCGGCTAAAATCAGGCCAAGCCCCATCCCCGGAACGAAACGACTGACTGGCTCACCCACCTCCTTTACTCACCGCACGATGATCACCATCTACCACAACCCCCGTTGCTCAAAATCGCGCTCGACCTGCGAGCTAATCACCGCGCAATACAACCGCGACGAAGAACCCACAACAATCATCGAATATCTGAAGCAACCGCTCACAGTCGCCGAATTGCATGAGCTGAATCGACAACTCGGCTGTCCCGTGCGCGACATGATCCGCGACTCGGAGCCCGAATATAAGGAACTGGGTCTTTCCAATGTGACGCTTTCGGACGCTCAGTTATACGAAGCATTGGCCGCGCATCTGATCCTTTTGCAGCGACCCATCGTGGTACGGAACGGACGAGCCGTGATAGGCCGGCCACCCGAAAACGTAGCGGCGTTGTTCGTCTGACGCCGTTGCTGCCTGCTCCAGTCGCGAGGCAAAGCACGAACGCAACTTGCAAACGCAATCACACTGGCAGCAATTGACGCAGCGCTGTCAGTTGCGGAAACGCCATGCCACCTACACTGGCGCTGCGCTCAATGCTAGCCAGGTTCGTCAGCGCGCGAACCGAAAGAACTTGATGCGGAGTCCGAATGCTTGAACTACGACCGTCCTGTGAAGGATGCGGCAAGTCGCTGCCGCCGAACGCGTCCGACGCGATGATCTGCACCTACGAATGCACTTTTTGCGAAGTATGCGCACTCACCACGTTGCGCAACGTGTGCCCGAACTGCGGCGGCAATTTCCAGCATCGGCCGATACGCACGCGCGCGCAATTAGCGAAACATCCGGCGCGCGATGAACGAAGCCCCGTCTCAATCGACGAAGCCGCGCACGCACAATTCCTCGAGCGTTATCGCAACACGCCGCCTGGCGAACGGTAACGCTGGCAGTCGCAACGGGCATCACCCCGCAAGGCAAGGCAAGCCAAGCCAACGCGACCTCAATCGTCGCCGTTCGCCGCGCCAGACGTCGAAATGCCGCTGATCGTGTGGGCGGCTTCACGCAGCAATCGGATCTGTTTGCGATAGTTGCGGCAGCCGCTGCACGTCGGCAAATGCAGCCGGATCGCGACCCACTCGCCGGTCGTCAAGGAACGATCGAGTGCATCGGACAACAGGCGAGTGATGTTCTTACACTTCCCCATTGGCGTCCTCGCTGGATAGACCCTTCTCGCTCAGGCACGTCCGCAAGCGCAGTCGCGCGCGATAAATCAGCACACTGCAATGGTTCGCGGTCATCTGCAATTCGGCGCAAATAGCGTCGGTGTCGAGGTCGAGAAATTCGCGCATCATGAAAACGCGGCCGATGTGCTCGGGCAGATGCTCGAGGCACATCTCGAACAGAGTCCAGAACTGTTGCTGACGCAGCGCCGTTTCCGGTGTGGGCCACGGTCGGGGTTTGGTCTGCTGCGACCAATGGCCGTTGTCCTTGAACAACTCGCGATCCAGCAGCGCCTCGTCCTCGAGTTCGGACTCCAGCGCCGAGAGATTCACCGTGCGTTGCCGGGCCCGCAACGTATCCACGAGCTTGTGCCTCAGGATGCCGAATACCCACGTCTTATGCTCCGATTGCCCGGCAAACCGGTCGCTCTGCGTCCAGGCGGCCGCCAGCGCTTCCTGGACGGCGTCTTCGGCAGCGGCGGCATCGCGCAACTGAAGGCGGGCGAAACGCACCAGGTCCCGGCGAAGTCGCGTCAGGTAGGCGCGATCGTCGAGTGCGGCGCCGCTCACCTGCGCCACGAAAAGCTCCGCGGCACATTTCGCGGCACGCGCAGGGTGTCGTTTGAATAGTTGTCGCTCATAAGCCGGGCGTCTGTCTCGTACGAGGTTCGAAGATGTGCGCCATTCTGCCGTAGGTTGCGGCCCAAGCGAATGAGTAATGGACATGCGCGATTCCCCCATCGAGCGATTCAAAGAGTTCTGTCGCGCCGCGCCGCCGGTTTATGACGAACGGAAATTGATTATTGCGGAAATCGAAAACCGCACGCCGTGCTGATATCGAAAGCCATAAGGCCGCCGGCAAACGCAGGCAGGCAACGGCGCGGCCGCAAAGAACGCTCGGCACCCGCACCGATCATTTCAAAAAGCGAAAAGATGTCTTCCGGTCCTCCCCATTTTTACGCAGACGCCGAATGGCTATTCTTCGTCCGTCGATCGACCGAGATCGCTGCCAACACCCTGAGGAGTAGCACCATGAAACGCATTCTGTCCGCCCTGATCGCTTCCATCGCACTGTTCGCCGCCGCTTCGGGCGCAGCCGAGGCCGCCGCTCCGTCGCAGTGCAACGGCCCGGCGTCCTACTGCAACGTGTTCTTCGGCAACTGATGGCCGGCGCCGGCTACACGAACCCCGAGCCGACGCAAACAAAAAAGGGCGCCCATTAAAAGGCGCCCTTGTCACATCCAACACCAGCGCGGCAACCCACGCCGCCCAGCACACAGCACACAGCGCAGAACCGACAGCTACGACTTCCCGCTGCCGTCCATGCCGGCGCCCGTGCGCCACACCTCTTTGCCGCGCTCCGACAGCTTCCCGCTGCTATGCGTCGCGTCCGCCTGCGTGCCGTCGACGGCCATCTCGCCGCCCGGTTGTTCCAGCGAGCGCGGCTTCTCCTTTTTGCGGGCCGCGACTGCTTCATCGTGCGATTTTCCCGCGTGATCCAGACTCATGGCTGATCCTCCGTGAATGCTTGCTGCCTCCAAATGGCATAGGCCGGAGGCAGGCTTGATTGACAAGGCAAAAGTACCAGTTATCCACAAGGTTATTCAGTAAATCTGTGGATAACTTTTGCTGGCCGTGGCTTATCCACCGGCCTAGCGCAAACCCGCCACACTTTTTCCGCCGATTCACCGCTCTGGCGCTCGACCACGCACCGGCGTCGGGCTTTTTGCCTATGATGAGCAGTTCGTACCCTTCGCGCTTCGAGCGCCTAATCCAAGGAAGCGAATCATGGCCCTACATATCGCAGTCGTCGTCGGCAGCCTGCGCCGCGAGTCGTTCAACCGCCAGTTGGCGCAAGCCGTCATTTCTCTCGCGCCGCCCGACTTCACCTTCGAATTCATCGACATCGGTTCATTGCCGCTTTACAGCCAGGAGTACGACGCCGACTTCCCCGAAGTCGCCAGGCAACTCAAGCAGCGCGTGGAAGCCGCCGATGGCCTGCTGTTCGTCACCCCCGAATACAACCGCTCGATTCCCGGCGTGCTCAAGAACGCGCTCGACTGGGGTTCGCGCCCGTGGGGCAAGAATTCCTGGGGCAACAAGCCGGGCGCGGTAATCGGCACGTCGGTCGGCGCGACCGGTTCGGCTCTCGCGCAACAACATCTGCGCAATGTGCTCGCCTATCTGGACGTCGCGACGCTCGGCCAACCCGAGGTGTTCATCAAGCACGACCCGGCGGTCATCAACGAGAAGGGCGAAATTCTCAACGACGGCACGCGCAAGTTCCTGCAAAGTTTCGTCGATCGCTACGTGACGTGGGTGAAGCGGCATACCACCGCCTAACGCCGGCACCTACGCTTCGCAAGACAAGCTGCTCACATCAGCCGCTCCCAAATGCAGCGGCGTCGCCATCGCTTCACGGCCCGCCGCTGCAGTTTCATACGTGATGATGCCCGGTCACGCGCTCCCAGCCGTGACGCACGGCCAGCTTGAAGCGCTCCCATGTGCTGTTCTCGGCCGACGTCGATTCCCAATGACGCCGCGCTTCCGGCTCGACGTCATCCCACGCTCGATCGCGATAACGCACGTCCTTGCCGATCTCCGCACCGTAGCGGTAAGCCGGCACGTAATCCTCGTAACGCGAGTCGTCGGCGGCGTACTGCTCGTCGTAATGCGTGCGGAAGTCTTCTTCGTATTCCAGATATTCGTTCGGAATCTGGCCGCTCAGGCCCGCGGTCGGCTGAGCGGTGCCCGACACGACTTCGGACGGCTGCATCACCGCGCCCGAACCCGGCGCCGAGCCCGCGGCAATGGCGCTGCGTCCGACATCGCCGGCCAGCGGATCGCGCACGGGTTCGCCGAGCGGATCGGCGGTCGGCCGCTCGCCAAGCGGCGGCGGCACGAAGGGTTCGGCGTCGGTGCTGCGCGGTGGCGTGGAATACAGCGGGTCGGCCGTTACATCCGACCGTGCGGCGGCGGCATTCGCAGCCGCGCTGCCGGGCGTTGCCACGCCAGCGGCCGGCGGCGTCGTCGTTCCGGTTCTCGGGGATGTCATCGTGTCCCGGCTCCCGACGCCCGTCGTTCCGACCGCGGAGCCGCGTGTGGCGCCGGGCGTAGGCGTGCCGATGCCCAGTTCGTCGAGCAGCGAATGTTCGCGCGCGGTTTTCGGTGCCGGTTTGGTTGCCCCAATCCGGCGAGCGCTCGCCGATGTCCGTCGCGCCGAGCCGCGTCAGCGTGTTGCGAGCGAGTTCCGCGTGCGATTCGCTGGCGGCGTCGATGACGACCAGCACCGCCCCGCGACGCAGCGCTTCGCTGTAGCGCGCCGTCTCCGGCGCGCGCGGGCCGCTCGCGAAGAGGCTCGCCAGAAACCGCTCAATGTTTGCGAGCACGCCCGAACCGGCGACTTCGTCGGTGGCCGAGCCGACCGACGGCTCGGCGTTTGCCTGCAATTCGATCGTCTCCCGCGCGAAACCGGTCTGCACCAAGGTGTCGCGGGCGGCTTCGGCCTCAGCGTAGGTGTTGAATAAACCAATCACGGTATGTCGCATGGCTGCCTCCCGTTTGGCTACGACGGACAGCGCAGCGCGCGCCATCCCCATTACCTGTCGGATGCCGCAACGTTCATGCCGGAACGCGGCCATGCGCCGCCCGCCCGCCGCCGTGGGCGTGAGCGAAACGCTTTGTCGACCCGCCGTGGCCGCGTCAACCGCGCTTTTTACAATTCCGCGTAACGGGAGGAAGAGGCAAAAAGCCGCCGGCGAACCGGTTATTGCACGTGATGCGCCGCCGGATCGAGGCCGCTCTGAGCGAGTTCATGCTGGATTGTCTTCAGCAAGCTTTCGAGCAGCGCGATGTCGAACGGTTTGGAAAGCACCCGCACGTTGACGTGCCGCGCGCGATCGAGCTCTTCCGCGTAGCCGGTCACGAGGATGACCGGCAGCCTCGAGTCGAGCGCCCTGATCGCCTCGGCGAGATCGATGCCGTTCAGGCTTCCCGGCATATGGATGTCCGACAGCACGACGTCGAACGGCAGCGGCTCACCGGTGCGCATTTGCCGCGTGTGGGCGTCGTCCAGAAGGCCCAACGCCATGTCCGCATTCAATACGCAGGTGACGTGGTGGCCCATCATCTGCAGCAGCGCTTCGGTGCCGGCCGCCACTTCCTCGTTGTCCTCGACCAGCAGAATGCGCAGCGCGTGCTGCGCGGCTGGGTCGTCGGCGCCGGTTTCGATCGGGCCGTCGACGGTCGCTTCTTCCGTCGCCCGCGGCAAATAGAGCCGCACGGAGGTGCCCGCGCCGACCGCACTGTCGATCGCGGCCAGCCCGCCCGAGCGCTCGCAGAACGCAAACACCTGCGGCAAGCCCAGCCCCGTGCCCATGCCCTTCGCCTTGGTCGTGAAAAGCGGCTCGAAGGCGCGCGCCAGCACCTCGGGCGCCATGCCGGCGCCGGTGTCCTCCAGCGACAACTGCACGAAATCGCCCGTCAGCGGGAAGCCGTCTTCATGACGGAACGTGATGTTGGTCGCGCGCACGGTGAAGCGCCCGCCGTTGGGCATGGCGTCGCGCGCGTTCACGGCGATGTTGATGAGCGCGAGTTCCAGCTCGGCGACGTCCACGCGCATCGGCCAGATATCGACGCCGATATCCATCACCAGGGAAACCTTTGCGCCGAGCGACGCGCGCAGCAGATCGCGGCACGCCGGCAGCCAGCGTTCGAGCGCGACGGTTTCGTTGCGAAGCGGCTGTTTGCGCGCGACGCCCAACAATTGCCGCGTGAGCGACTGGCCGCTTTTCAGCGCCCGTTCCATCGCCGACAGTTCGCGGTCGAGCCCCGCCGCGCCGCGCCGCCGCGCGACCTGGACGTTGGCCGAGAGGATCATCAGCAGATTGTTGAAGTCGTGCGCGACGCTGCCGACCAGCGTGCCGAGCGCTTCCATCTTGCGCGACTGCCGGTATGCCGATTCGATCGAGCGGCGCATGGACGCTTCCGCCTGCCAGCGCGCCCACGCTTCTTCTTCGGCGCCGAGCCGCCGCAACGACAGCCAGATCACGCACCAGAGCGCGACGGACGGCGTGAATATCGTCAGAAACAGCACCGCGAGATGCCGATACCAGGCGGCCCACATCGCCGACGCGCGATAACCGCACATCACGTACACCGGATACGAGCCGACGTGCCGGAACGCGACGATCATGTTGTCGCCGTCGATGTTCGAATGCATGCGCGTGACGCCGGCGCGGCGTCCCTCTTTCATGGCCTGGGCGAACGGCGAATCCGCGGCGACGGCCGCCGGCTCGCGCGGGCGGCGCGGATAGTGCGCGAGAACCGCGCCGTCGGCGCGCACGAGCGTCATGGTCATCGGCAGGCCGTCGTTGCCGCCGAGCAGTTCGCGGTAGAACGCGTCGAAATAGCTCGGACGCAGCGCGACGGACACGACGCCCGCAAACGTGCCGTCGGGCGCGCGCCGTTCCACGCCGGTGTTGAACACCTGCTCGCCCGCGACGTGCCCCGTCATCACCTTCGATACATGTTCGAGGTCGCGGCCCTCGCGAAGGCCGACGAAATCGTCGCGTTCGCCGATCGACACCACCGGCGCGGGATAAAACCGGCTGCTGACGAGCAACGCGCCGTCGCGGCCGAAAATCGACACGGCGGCCACTTGCGGATAGCCGCCGCCCATCGTTCGCACTTTCTGGTGAATGACCGCCGCGCGCGCACGAATGCCGTCGTCGTCGAGGCCTTCCGTCAAATCGACGATGCGCGTGTCGAGCGTTTCGTTCATGTCGAACACTTTCAGCGCGTGTTCCTCAGCGACGCGCACGGTGCGCAGGGTCATGTCGGTGGCGTCGGCTTCGCGGGTGCGCAGGTCGCTGAACGCCATGGCCGCGACGTAAAGGCACGGCAGCACGACCGCGGCGACAAGCAGCGCGATCAAAGTCATGCGCCGAACCTGAAAATTCTGCTCCGGCACGGCGGGAAATACCGCCTCGCCCTGCCCGTCAGCGGAAAGGCGGCTCGCTCGATGCGGGTCGAACCGGTCTTGTGTCATTAATAAACGCTCGGTGTTTCAAGGCGGAAAAAGAAAGGATACGAGAAGCATAGTCGCAGAACGGCGGTAGAAGTTACCGTTATGAACTGGGCTTGCCGCTTTAATGCGTAATTCGTCGCCCTTTTAAAACAGTGACAAATCGAGAAGCGCAAACGTACACAAAAGTATAAACGGTATAAAAACGATTATTATGCGGCGCGTATGTTTTCGAAAAGCGTCGAACCAAGGAAGATATTGTTAGCGGGACGCGAATACCGTGTATTGCTTTTCGGCTGCTTTACTTCGAGAATCGACGCACGATAAAAAGTGCGTCCGCCATGTTCGAACGCATACGCCGCGAGGGCACCGGATCATGCGTACGCGCGTGAGTGCCGGCGTTCGCGGAAACCACGCGCGCGCGGCACGGAATCAGCCAGGTTCAGCGAGCCGCGCCGATTCATATACGGGGTAGGCTCAGCACATGCCGGTCATAGCCGTCGTCCGCCGCACACGCGCGCATTCCTGCGCGAGCAATGGTTACGCCAGGCGCGCGTCGCCGCGCCTTCTCCACGTCTTGCCGTTCTCCGCTTTCCCGCCAGCATCGGCGCGGTTCGCCGCGCGCCGTCAGACTTCTCCCTAAAGAGATCCCGCTATCCGCCGTTAACACGCACGAGCTCATTCCGTCTTTCGTCCGCCATGCCTTTGCCTATCGTGATCGCCGATGATTCATTGCTTGCCCGCAAGGTGCTCACCAAGGCATTGCCGCCGGATTGGGACGTCGACGTGTCCTACGCCACGAACGGACGCGAAGCGCTCGCTTTGTATCGTCAAGGGAAAGCCTCGGTGATGTTCCTCGACCTGACCATGCCGGACATGAACGGCTATCAGGTGCTCGAGGCGTTGCAGCATGAGGATCTGAATACCTTCGTCATCGTCGTCTCAGCCGATATTCAGCCGATGGCCCAGGCGCGCGTGCGCGCGCTCGGCGCCGCGGCGTTCATCGCCAAGCCCGTGACGCCCGAGGCGGTACTGCCCATCCTCAAGGAGTACGGGTTGTATGTCTGAGCCAGTCCTCACCGAAGATCAGCGCGACGCGCTGCAAGAGGTCGCCAATCTGGCGATGGGTCAAGCCGCGACGCGTCTCGCCCGGCTGCTCGATTCGTTCATCGAGTTGTCGGTGCCGCGCGTGAGGGTAGTGGCGGTCAGCGAGGCGGCGCAGGCGCTGCGCGAGATGACCGGGATCGAAGACCCGGTGAGCGCGGTGCGCCAGGGTTTCCGCTCGGACATCAAGGGCGAGGCGCTGGTGATTTGCCGCAGCGACAGCGTCGACGATCTGTGTGCGCTCGTGAGCGATCCGTACTCGCGCTCGGCCTACGAATCGGTGAGCCAGAAAGAGTTGATGTTCGACGTCGCCAACGTGCTGACCGGCGCGTGCGTGTCATGCATCCTCGACCAGCTCGGCCGCACGCCGGTGTTCTCCGCGCCCGGTCTTCTCGGCGACGCCATGACGCTCGACGAAGTGTTCCAGCCGGGCGTGCTGCAATGGGAAGTCGCGCTGCTCGTCGAGGTCAATTTCACGCTCGAAGATCAGAGCTTCCGCGCGCATCTCGTGATGCTGATGGCGGAAGAATCGATCCGCCACATGAACGACGCGCTCGACGCGTTGCTGTCCAGCCTATGAGCTCGCCCGCGCAATCGTTGAGCGACCTGGTCGTGGAGCGTGTCGGCTTCGGCATTTTCGTGCTGGATCGCGACATGAACGTGCTGATGTGGAATCGGTTCATGCAGGATCACAGCGGTTTGTCGGCGGAACAGGTGGTCGGCAAATCGCTGTTCGTCCATTTTCCCGAACTGCCGCGCGTGTGGTTGTCGCGCAAGATCGAAAGCGTGTTTCAGTTGGGCAGTTTCGCGTTCAGTTCGTGGGAGCAGCGCCCGTATCTCTTCAAGTTCGATCACGACCGGCCGATCACGGGCGGTGTCGATTACATGCAGCAGGACTGCACGTTCATGCCGCTCACTCGCGAGCGTGAAGTGGTGGCCGTGTGCGTGACGATCTCGGATGTGACGCACGTGAGCATCGTGCAGCGCGAGCGCGAAGAGGCCGTCGCGAAGTTGCAGGAGTATGCGGATCGCGACGGGCTCACCGGCATTGCCAACCGCCGCTATTTCGAGGCGCGTCTGCTCGACGAATACACGCGCTGGCAGCGCTACGGCGGCGACATGTCGGTGCTGCTGTTCGATCTCGATCATTTCAAGAAGATCAACGACCAGTTCGGTCACGGCGTCGGCGATACGGTGCTGCGCGTGATGGCGCAGCGCGTCGCCGGAGTCGTGCGGGCGCAGGACACGTTTGGGCGTTTCGGCGGCGAGGAGTTCGCGTTGCTGCTGCCGTGCACGCCGCTCGAGGACGCAATGCGCGTCGCCGAAAAAATCCGCTGCACGATCGCGGATACGCCGGTCGAAGTGCAGGGCACCAGCGTGCCCGTGACGGCGAGCGTGGGTGGCGCGGCTGCGCGCCCAGGGTTGCCCGCCTACGAGGTGCTGATCAACGAGGCCGATGCGGCGCTTTACAGCGCCAAGCGGCAAGGACGCAACCGCTCGGTGGCGTTGACGTGACATCGTCTGTCGCCGGGCGATCTGGCGGCTCGCCCCCGTATACAGCAGCGGAAACTGCGTCGTCCGACAAACGTTGATATACTTTTCGCCGTTTCCGGCATCCCAGCCGTCTGTTTCGCGCGTGTCCGCGCGCGCGGACCGCCCGCCCTGCGGCGAGGCATAAAAAATTCCTGAACGCCTTTCAGCGGGCGCCCTCCTGCGGAGATCGTCTTGGCTGTTTCCAATCTTGTCGTGGACGATACTGAAATCGACGCCGCTGCCGCCACATCCGGCAGCTCGTTCTATCTCGCAATGCGCATCCTGCCGGCCGCGCAGCGCGACGCGATGTATCAGGTCTACGCTTTTTGCCGCGCCGTCGACGACATCGCCGACAGCGATCTGCCGCGCGCCGACCGCGCCGCCGCGCTCGAGCGCTGGCGCGCCGACATCGACGCCTGCTACGCGGGTGCGCCGCGCGCTTCGTTGCGCGCGCTGACGCGGCACATTCACACGTTCCATCTGCAGCGCGAGGATTTTCACGCGATGATCGACGGCATGGCGATGGACGCCGCCGGCGACATCTGCGCGCCCGACGAAGCCACGCTCGACCTGTATTGCGACCGCGTCGCGAGTGCGGCGGGCCGTCTATCGGTGAGAATATTCGGGATGCAGGAGGAGCCGGGCCGTTTGCTGGCGCACCATCTGGGCCGCGCGCTGCAGCTCACGAACATTCTTCGCGACATCGACGAAGACGCCGGCATCAACCGTTGCTATCTGCCGCGCGAGTTGCTGGCGCGCGAAGGCATCGCCGTCGAAAACCCAACGCAGATCGCCGACGACCCGTCGCTGCCGCGCGTCTGCGCGACGCTTGCCGAGCGGGCCAAGGCACACTTCGCCGCGTCCGACGCGATCATGGACCACGAGCCGCGCAGCCACGTGCGCGCCCCGCGCATCATGTCCGGCGTGTATCGCGTGCTGCTCGAGCGGACCCTTGAGCGCGGTTTCGACATTCCGCGCACGAAGGTCAGCAAGCCGAAACTGCGCCTGCTGTGGATCGTCGCGCGTTACGCGCTTTTCTGAGCCGATGCCGAGGCTCGTACATGTGGTCGGCGCGGGTCTCGCCGGCCTCGCCGCCGCCGTGCAGTTGCAGCGGCGCGGGGCGCGGGTCGTGTTGCACGAAGCGGCCGCGCAGGCCGGCGGCCGGTGCCGTTCGTATTACGACGCGAAGCTCGGCGCGACGATCGACAGCGGCAATCACCTGATCATGTCGGGCAACGCGGCCACGCTGAACTACCTTCGGGCGATCGGCTCGGCGGACGAACTCACGGGGCCGGCGCTGCCGGAATTGCCCTTCGTCGACCTCGCCACGCGGGCGCGCTGGACGGTGCGCATGTCGCCGGGGCGACTGCCGTGGTGGATCTTCGACCCGAACGCGCGCGTGCCGAACACCGGCCCCGGCGATTACCTGAGCGTGGTGCCGCTGTTGTTCGCGAAGCCCGGCCGCAGTGTCGCGCAGACCATGCGCAGCAACGGCCCGCTGTGGGACCGTCTGCTGGCGCCGCTGTTTCGCGCGATGCTCGGCGTCGAGCCGCGCGAGGCGTCGGCGGAACTCACCGCGGCGATGGTGCGCGAGACGCTGATTGCCGGCGGTCTGGCGTGCCGTCCGCTGGTTGCGCGCAACGGCCTGAGCCATGCTTTCGTCGACCCGGCGTTGCGCCTGCTGCAGCATGGCGGCGCGACCATCGAACTCGGCTCGCGGCTCGAAAACCTCGTGTTCGCCGAAAGCGCCAACGTGAGCGCGAGCGCAACGTCGAATTCGAACCGCGTAAAGGCACTGAATTTCGTCGATGAAACCATCGCGCTCGACGCGAACCATGCCGCGATCCTCGCCGTGCCGCCGGACGTCGCGCAGACGCTGGTTCCCGGTTTGCGCGCGCCGACTCGCTTTACCGCGACCGTCAGCGTGTATTTCGCGGTGGAGCCGCCGTTCGGCTTGCCGTCCGTGACCGGCCTCGTCAACGGAACGGCGCAGTGGCTGTTCGCGTTCGACGGGCGTCTGTCGGCGACGATCCACGGCGCGGAATCGCTCATCGACACGCCCGCCGAAGAGCTTGCGGCGCGCGTGTGGGCCGATGTCGCGCAGGCGGCCAATCTGCCCGCCGCGCCGATGCCGGACTGGCAAGTCGTCGTCGACAGGAATGCGACATTCGCCGCGCTGCCGGACCAGGAAACGCTGCGTCCCGGCACGCGCACTCGCTGGAATAATCTGATGCTCGCGGGAGACTGGACGGCTACCGGCCTGCCCGCGACGATTGAAGGCGCGATCCGCTCCGGCCAGAAGGCCGCGGATACGCTGCTGAATCAACCGATGGAACGCTGATGAACGACTTATCTCAAGCCCACGCGCTGGGCGCCGCCATGCCCGAAACCGCCGGCGAAGCGCCGGGCGCGCAGGCCACGGCGAGCACCGCAGCCGAAGCATCCGCCGCACTGGCTCCTTCGCTCGACGCCGCCATCACGCGCGCGACCGATGCCATTCTCGCCGCGCAGAAACCGGACGGCCACTGGGTCTACGAACTCGAGGCGGACGCAACCATCCCCGCCGAATACGTGTTGCTGGTCCATTACCTCGGCGAGACGCCGAACGTGGAGCTGGAGCAGAAGATCGCGCGCTATCTGCGCCGCATCCAGTTGCCGAACGGCGGCTGGCCGCTTTTCACCGACGGCGCCATCGACATCAGCGCAAGCGTAAAGGCGTACTTCGCGCTGAAGATGATCGGCGATCCCGTGGATGCCGAGCACATGGTCCGCGCGCGCGAAGCGATTCTCGCGCACGGCGGCGCGGAAACCGTGAACGTGTTCACGCGCATCCTGCTCGCGCTCTTCGGCGTGGTGTCATGGCGCGCGGTGCCGATGATGCCCGTCGAAATCACGCTGCTGCCGATGTGGTTCCCGTTCCATCTGTCGAAGGTGTCGTACTGGGCGCGCACGGTCATCGTGCCGCTGCTCGTGCTCAACGCCAAGCGGCCGCTCGCGCGCAATCCGCGCCGCGTGCGTATCGACGAACTGTTCCGCGGCGCACCGGTGAACACCGGCATGCCGGCGCGCGCGCCGCATCAGCACGTCGGCTGGTTCGGCTTTTTCCGTGTCGTCGACACGGTGCTGCGAGCGGTCGACGGCCTGTTCCCCAAAGCCACGCGCGAGCGCGCGGTGCGCGAGGCGGTGGCGTTCGTCGATCAGCGTCTGAACGGGGAAGACGGCCTCGGCGCGATTTTCCCCGCGATGGCCAACTCGGTGATGATGTACGACGTGCTCGGCTATCCGGCCGATCAGCCGAATCGTGCGATCGCGCGCCGGTCGATTGAAAAGCTGCTCGTCATCAAGGACGACGAAGCGTATTGCCAGCCGTGTCTGTCGCCGGTATGGGACACGTCGCTCGCCGCGCATGCGCTGCTCGAGACGGGCGAGGCGCGCGCCGAGCAGGCGGCCGAGCGCGGCCTTGCGTGGCTGCGTCCGCTGCAAATTCTGGATGTGCGCGGCGACTGGATTTCGCGCCGGCCTAATGTGCGGCCGGGCGGCTGGGCGTTCCAGTACAACAACGCGTATTACCCCGATGTCGACGATACGGCAGTGGTCGCGATGGCCATGCATCGCTCGGAGGCGCTCACGCACTCGGGCGCGGATCGCGAGGCGATTGCGCGTGCGCGCGAATGGGTCGTCGGCATGCAGAGCAGCGACGGCGGCTGGGGCGCATTCGAGCCCGAAAACACGCAGTATTACCTGAACAACATTCCGTTCTCGGATCACGGCGCATTGCTCGATCCGCCGACCGCCGATGTGTCGGGCCGTTGCCTGTCGATGCTCGCGCAGCTTGGCGAATTCCCGCAGAACAGCGAACCGGCGCAACGCGCGCTCGACTACATGCTGAAGGAGCAGGAAGCCGACGGTAGCTGGTACGGCCGCTGGGGTTTGAACTACATCTACGGGACGTGGACCGCGCTGTGTTCGCTGAACGCGGCCGGCCTGCCGCACGACGATCCGCGCATCCGGCGCGCCGCGCAATGGCTTCTGTCGATTCAAAACGAAGACGGCGGCTGGGGCGAGGGCGGCGAGAGCTACAAGCTCGACTATCGCGGCTACGAGCGCGCGCCGAGCACGGCGTCGCAAACGGCATGGGCGCTGATGGGTTTGATGGCGGCGGGCGAGGTCGATCACGAGGCTGTGGCGCGCGGCATCGAGTACTTGCAGCGCGAACAGCGTGAGCATGGTCTGTGGGACGAGACGCGCTTTACGGCGACGGGCTTCCCGCGCGTGTTTTATCTGCGTTACCACGGTTATCGCAAGTTCTTCCCGCTGTGGGCGCTGGCGCGCTACCGTCATCTGAAGCGCAACGGGCTCACGCGCGTCGCGGTCGGGATGTAACGGATGGTTCGTTCAACAGGGCGGTCCGCCGATGCGGATGCCGGCTCACGCTCCGGCTCCGGCGATCTGCCGGTGATCGTCGTGACGGGCATGGCCTTCGAGGCGCGGATTGCGCGCGGCGAGGGCGTCGAAGTCGTGTACGCGGCACGCGCCGATCTGCTCGAGCGCGCGCTGAGCGCGGCGGTGACGCGCGGTTGCTCGGGCATCGTCAGCTTCGGGACGGCGGGCGGTCTCGCGCCGGATCTGAAGCCGGGCGCGCTGGTTATCGCCGATGCAGTCGTCGGCCCGTTCGGCCGTGTTCCGACCGATGCTGCCTGGGCCAACCGGCTCGCTGCCGCGCTCGGAACCGCGCCGCTCGCGTCGCGTTTGCGGCGCGGTCCAATGGCCGCGGTGGCCGCACCGCTCATGTCCGCCGATGACAAGCGCGCGCTCCATCGCTCGACGGGCGCATTGGCTGTGGATATGGAGTCGCATCTGGCGGGCGCGGTGGCTGCGGCGCGCGGCTTGCCGTTCGCCGTGTGCCGCGCGATTGTCGATCCGGCGTGGCGCACGTTGCCGTCGGCGGCGACTGCCGGACTGCGCGACGACGGCAGTACCGCGCTTGCGCCGATTTTGCGTGAACTGCTGCGGCAGCCGTCGCAGATTGGCGCGCTGATTCAGGTGGCCGTCGATGCTCGAGCGGCGCGGGTTTCGTTGGTGCAGGCGCGGCATGCGCTTGGCGCGGCTCGTGCGTTGGATATGCGCGTGGCTTGACTGCGCGCGGTGAGGGCGGCTGGGCCAGTAGTTTTGCCCCGGCCGCCCGCGCCGCATCCGCACAGTTCTGGCACGGCCAGCCGCTGCTCGCCCATCCGCAGTGCTTATCTGCGACGTTCAGCTATGACGCCTACTTGCCGAAAACGCACCTGCGGCGAACCCACCTGCGGCGAACCCACCTGCGGCAAACCCACCTGCGGCAAACCCACCTGCGGCAAACCCACCTGCGGCAAACCCACCTGCGGCGAACCCACCTGCGGCAAACCCACCTGCGGCGGCGCACCCACCTGCCGCCACTTCGATCCGACTGCTCTGCTATCCTCGCCCGCCTGAGCACACCCATCTGCCGCCCGACTGCCTGCGGCACTTTATAAGCGGACTGCTTGCCTATCCCCGCCCACCTCGGACCATGACTCGCCGATGGCTCTTATTGCGCGGCGGGCGCCGAAGCCGGCTGTTTATTATCAGCAGGCGCAGACTGCGGAGCCGGCGTGGTTGTGCCCGGCGCGGAAGCCGCAGGCGGTGCAGTTGCTCCAGCATTCGCTCCCGCATTCGCACCACCCGCCGCACCACCCGCCGCACCACCCGCCGCACCACCCGCCGGCGCCTCCCCCGGGTCCGTGTAATCCGGCACTGCCGCCGGCACCCCCGCCGGCGCGCCCGTAGCCGCACCAGACGCCGCATCGGGCGTCCCCGCCGTATCGCCCGGGTCCGCGTAGTTCGGCAGCGCGGCCGGCGCGCCTGCCGCAGCGCCTTTCGCCGGAACCGTCGCGGCGCCCGAGTCGCCCTCATCGTCGTATTCCGGCAGCGGCGCCGCGTTATCGCTCGTGCCGCGCAGACGCGCCCGCCGTTGCTGCGTGTACGCGTCGCGCACGAACGAGTATTTGTCCAACGCCGCCTGTTGCAGCAGATCCGTCGCGCCGAGCAGGTCCGAGCGCACGCTCACGAACTGCAGCACATACAGCGGATTACGCACCGCCGGCTCCATGTAGTTCAACGGATTGAACTTCACGTCCACCACCAGCCCCATGCTGTCGCGCACCGTGCTCGGGCCGAACAGCGGCAAGACCAGATACGGTCCCGACGGAATGCCCCAATGCCCAAGCGTCAGTCCAAAATCCTGGTGATGCTTCGGCAAGCCGGCGGGCGTCGCCCAATCGAGCAGGCCGCCAAGACCGAACGTCGAGTTGAACGCGAAACGGATGATGTCCTCGGTCGCGTCGGTGATCTTCAATTGCAGCAGCGCGTTCGCGGCGTTGCTGAGGTCGCCGAGGTTCGAGAAGAAGTTGCTCACGGCCGTGCGCAGCGGTTGCGGCGTCACCTTCTGATAGCCCTTCGCGACGGGCACCGCGACGTAGCGGTCGAGGCCGTCGTTGAAGTTGAACACCGCCCGGTTCATCGGCTCGAACGGATCGCCTGGCTTGCGCTCAGGACCGGTCGCGCAGCCCGATATGAGGCCGGTGGCGGCGAACGCCAGCACAGTGGTACGCAGTTTCATGCTTATATTCCTTGGTGCTTCGCGCGACGTGGGCGCGGCTTGCCCATCAGCACAGGTTGAAAAACCACGGCGCCGATGAGTGTGCAAAAGAGCGAAAGCGCCAGCAGGCGACCCATGCTGGACGTCCCCGGATGATGCGATAACCAGAGGCTGCCGAACGCCGTCGCCGTGGTCGCGGCGCTGAACAGCACGGCATGCGTCAGGCTCGACTGCAACAGGCCGGTCTGGCCATTGCGCCACGCCATCACGAAGTAAATCTTGAAGGCCACGCCGACGCCGAGCATCAGCGGCAATGCGATGATATTCGCGAAGTTCAGCGGCATGCCGAACACCACGCACAATTCGAGCGTGACGAGCGCCGACACGAGCAACGGAACCAGCGTGCGCAACATGTCGCCGAGGCGCCGCAGCGCGACCCACAACAGGATCGCGATGGACAGCAGCGCCCAGCCGGCAGCCTGCAGGAACGCCTTGATGATCGTGTCCGCGGAATGCAGGATCGAGATCGGCCCGCCAATCGCGCCCGGCTCGGCCTTCTTCACCGCATGCGCGAAGCGGGCGAGCGCGACGTCGTCATTCGGATCGGCGCCCGGTTTTACTTTCGGCGCGATGTCGACGAGCGCCCGGCCGTCTTTCGAGACCCAACCCTTCGAGATTTCCTTCGGCAGATTGTCGCGCGTGATTTCAGTCGGTTGCAGCAGGTTTTCGAGTTGCTTCAGCGCAATGCGGAGCGGCTCGGACATCGCGTTTTCCGCGCGGTCGCGCGTGGCGGCATCGGCGGCGGCGAGCTTTTGCAGCGTGTCCGACAAGTGTTTGGCTTCGGCCGCGCCGGGGCCGGGGTGATCGTCGGCGGCGAGCGAGAGCTGGTTCGACGCGCGCTTGAGCGCCGCGACGCGCACGGCGTCCGTGGCTTGCGGCGCGGGCTGCTGTTGAAGCGCGGGCAGCAGTTGCTGCGCGGCGCTTGCGATCAGCATCATCTTTTGTTGCTGCTGCGCCGGAACGAACGTGTCGAGCGTCGTCACGCGGCCGACTTCGGGCAACGCGCGCAAGCGCTCGGCCATGCGGTCCGCGTCGACAAGCGAGGGCGCGAGCGCATGCACGTTGTTCACCGCGGCCTCGGGCGAATCCTTCAGCGACAACAGCGTGGCCATCGACTCCGTATGCGGATCTTTCAGATGCAGCGGATTGAAGTCGAAGTGCAGACGCGTGAGCAGCGGCGTCGCGCCGATCACGACGATCAACGTGCCGATCAGCACGGGCTTGCGGTGACGAGCAAGGAAGTCGTCGACGGGAGCAAGCTGTTTGAAGCCAGGCGATGCGGGCTCGCCCGGCGGATTGAAGATCTTCAGCAATGCCGGCAGCAACGTCATGTTGGTCAGATACGCGACGAACATGCCGACGCCGGCAATCTCGCCGAGCTCGGACACGCCGCGATACGCCGTCGGCAGAAACGAGAAGAAGCTGAGCGCGACGGCGACCGCCGCGAGCGTGAGCGGCACGCCGATACTGTGCGCGGTATGGGCGAGGGCGGCGGACAGCCGGTCGTCGCGATTGCGCTCCTCACGATACTTGACGCCGAACTGCACGCCGAAGTCCACGCCGAGCCCGACGAACAGCACCATGAACGCAACCGAGATCATGTTCAGCGCGCCGACCATCATGAGGCCGAGCGCCGCGGTGATCGCTAGTCCCACGAAGAGCGTGATGAAGACCGCGGCGATCATGCGGCCCGAGCGCAGCGCGAGCCACAAGATCACCAGCACGACGACGAACGTGCCGATGCCGTTGAGCACCGCACCGTCCTTGACCGACGCGAATTCCTCGTCGGCGAGCGGCTGTTCGCCGGTCAGGCGCACGCTCGCGCCATAGCGCGAGTCAAGGTGCAGCGAAGCGGCTGTATCGCGGATCGCCTTCGACGCGCTTGCGCCCGGCTCGAGCGCATCGTAGTTCACGACCGGCTGCACGACCACGAATGCGCGCGCCGGATTGGTGGCCGCACTCTTATCGACGAACGCGCGCCACGAGAAGGCAGCGGGCTTGCCCGCCAGCACAAGATCGAGCGTGTTGGCGCTTTGCGACAACAGGCGGCTCATGTCCGAGAGCTTCACCTGGCCGATTTGCAGCGGCAGTAAGAGGCTCGTGGTGAGCGTGCCGGCAAGTCCCGTGAGACTCGGGTCGTGCGCGAGCGTGTTCACGAGCGGGCGCGACTGCACCAGTTGCGAGGTGGTCGACATGACTTCTTCCGTCGACGGGAACAGCAGGCCGTTGTGTTCGAAGAACGGCCCGCCGGCGGGCTGCGAGACCGCGACGAACTCCTTCGTCTCGGCCTTCAGTGCGGCTGTGAGCGCATTCGCGGCAGCGTCGGCGAACTCGGGCGCGCGCGCCTCCACGACGACCAGCACCGTTTCGCCGCGATCGGGGAAGGCCTGGTCCATCGCGTGCTCGAGCGTGGACCATTGCTTGTCCGTTTCGATGAGACGGCTGATGTCCGTGTTGATCTTGAAGTGATGCGCGACATAGATCCCGCTCAGGACGGCGAGCACGATCGACAGTGCGATGATCCGCAGCGGATGACGCACCGAGTAGGCGACGAGGCGAACGATAGATGACTTCAGCATGTAGGCGGAGCTGGCCTTATCACGGGTGGCATTTTCAGGAAAGTGCACAAGTATACAGAGCCGGAGCAAACCGGACCGCATTCGACGGCAATGCGCGTCGGCGGCGCGTAGTCGCGTCGGCATCGCCGGCGTGCGCGGCATGGCCGGCAGCAAGGGCGGTAGCAAATGCGGCTCCCGGACGCGCCGTTGGATGGCACTGCTCGCCGGCATCGCTCGATGGGGCGGGAACGCAATCTCGGTATACTGGTCTATCCAGCTTTCGCCGCCAGCTTGCTTATCCGTTGTGCTTGCTGGTTCGCTGCTTCGCGGCTAGCGGGCGGCGCACACTTTTTCCAGGTTGCCTGAGCGTATGAAACGTTATCTATCTGCTTTTCTGGCTGCGGCCGTTGTGTCGACGGCTGCCTATGCGCAAACTGCGCCCGACGCCGTGGTAAAAAGTGCCGTCGAAGGCACGGTCTCGGCAATGAAGGCCGATCCGCAGGCACGCGGCGGCGATATGTCGAAGATCACGCAACTGGTCGAGACGCGCTTCGTGCCGGCAACCGACTTTCAGCGCACCACGCGTATCGCGGTGGGTAAGGCCTGGAGCACCGCGACGCCCGAACAGCAGAAGCAACTGTACGAGCAGTTCACGCTGTTGCTCGTGCGCACTTATGCTTCGTCGCTTTCGCAGTTGCGCGATCAGGACGTGAAGTTCAAGTTTCTGCCGGTCAACGCGCCGGGCGGCGCAAAAGACATCGTCGTGCAATCGCACGTGCTCAGCAATGGCGGCGATGACGCAATCGACTACCGGCTGACCAAGGGACCGTCCGGCTGGAAGATCTACGACATCAACATGATGGGCGCGTGGCTGATCCAGGTGTATCAGACGCAGTTCGCCGATCAACTGGCCAAAGGCGGCGTCGACGGATTGATCAAGTTCCTGACCGCGCATAACGCGCGCAGCGCGGGATAACTGCACTGCAAAGAAAGCTGCAAAGAAAAAGCGCGGTGGCCTCTAAAGCCACCGCGCTTTTTTATTCGATCCAACGCTCAGTGCGCAGCCGTAGCCGTCTGCACCTTCTTGCCCTTGCCCGCCACCTTGATCTCTTCCAGCTTGATCTCGACGTGGCGCGAGAACACGTACTCGGCCGGGCGCTGCTTGTCCAAAGGAATGTCTTTGGTGAAAGCACCGCTCGTCTTCGGGCCGCGCAAGCTCACCTTGAGCGCCTTCAGCGGATGCGCAACCGTATCCATCACGGCCGTCGCTTCGAAACCGCAGTGGACCATGCAGTCGGCGCACTTTTCGTAGTTGCCCGTGCCGTACTTGTCCCAGTCCGTGGTTTCCATCAATTCCTTGAAGGTCTTCACGTAGCCTTCGCCGACCAGGTAGCACGGCTTCTGCCAGCCGAACACCGTGCGCGCCGGGTTGCCCCACGGCGTGCATTCGTACGTCTGGTTGCCGGCGAGGAAGTCGAGGAACATGGCCGACTGGCTGAACGACCAGTTCTTGCCGTTGTTGCCGCGCTTGAAAATCTCGCGGAACAGATGCTTGGTCTTGTCGCGGTTCAGGAAGTGCTGCTGATCCGGCGCGCGCTCATACGCATAGCCCGGCGACACGGTGATGCCGTCCACGCCCATCGGCCCGACCGTGTCGAAGAACGCGGCCACGCGCTCCGGCACGGCGTCGTTGAACAGCGTGCAGTTGATGTTGACGCGGAAACCGCGGCGCTTCGCTTCCTTGATGGCCGCGACCGCCTTGTCGTACACGCCGTCTTGCGACACCGAATGGTCATGCATCTGCTGATCGCCATCCAGGTGAACCGACCAGACGAAGTACGGATTCGGCTCGTAGTCGTCCATCTTCTTTTCCATCAGCAGCGCGTTCGTGCACAGGTACACGAACTTCTTGCGCGCGATGATGCCCTTGACGATCTGCGGCATTTCCTTGTGCAGGAGCGGCTCGCCGCCTGCAATCGACACCACCGGCGCGCCGCATTCGTCGACTGCGCCAAGACATTCTTCCAGCGACAGACGCTGATTCAGGATGGGGTCCGGATAATCGATCTTGCCGCAGCCATTGCAGGCGAGATTGCAGCGGAACAGCGGCTCCAGCATCAGTGCGAGCGGGTAGCGTTTGTTGCCGGAAAGGTGCTGACGCATGATGTATGCGCCGACCCGGACTTTCTGTAGCAGCGGAATAGACAAGACGTCCTCCTTAAACTTCGCGTGCCGCGAGTGGTTGCATCAGCTTCGATGGCAACTTGAATTCGACTTTCTCTTCACGGCCCGCCATTGTCGTGACGTCGACGGGCCCCATTGCGCTCAGCGCATCAATTACGTTCTTGACCATTTCTTCCGGCGCTGAAGCACCGGCGGTGATGCCGATGGTCTGCGCATTCGCAAACCATTCCTGCTTCACCTCCGAACCGTCGGCGACGAGATAGCTCGCCACGCCGCTTTCGCTGCCGATTTCGCGCAGCCGGTTCGAGTTCGAGCTATTGGTTGCGCCCACCACCAGCAATACGTCGACCTGCTTGCTCAACTCGCGCACCGCGGCCTGGCGGTTTTGTGTCGCGTAGCAGATGTCGCGCGTGTCCGGCCCGACGATGTCGTTAAACCGGCGCAGCAGCGCGTCGATAATGCCGCGCGTGTCGTCCACCGACAGCGTGGTTTGCGTGACATAGGCGAGCGGCGTATCGACCGGCAGGTTCAGATGCTCGACCTCGGCTTCGCTCTGCACCAGCAGGACCTTGCCCGGAATCTGGCCGATCGTGCCTTCCACTTCCGGATGCCCGGCATGGCCGATCAGGATCAGCGTGCGCCCGGCGGCCACATATTGGCGCCCCTGCACGTGAACCTTGGTGACGAGCGGGCAGGTCGCGTCCAGCACGTCGAGCCCGCGCGCTTCCGCGTCGCGTTCGACCGTTTGGGCGACGCCATGCGCGCTGAAAATCGCCACGGCGCCTTGGGGCACTTCATCGAGTTCTTCGACGAAACGCGCGCCTTTCTGGCGCAGATTGTCGACCACGTGGCGATTGTGGACAATTTCGTGGCGCACGTACACGGGCGCGCCGTGCTGCTGCAGCGCCCGATCGACAATCTCGATTGCACGAACAACGCCCGCGCAAAAGCCGCGGGGTTGGGCAAGGATGACTCGCATATGTTGGCGGACTCCGACTGACGCGGGTTTCGAAGAAGCCGGAAATTCTGACTTTATCGCCGCGACCATCTAATTAGTTAGCGTCTTGAGCTCCGGCGACGTGCCGGGTACAGCAAAACCAAACGCGCATTCTAACGCTATCAGGCCAGCTTTGCTTTGGCGGCCCCGCCACAGTGTTGGGCGCACGCGGCACTTTCAATCGGCGCGCCGATAATTCGGGCGGCAATAATTGCACGCTGCATCGCTTTGGCGGAACCCTTAAACTACGTCGTCCCGTGGAGCGCTTCGCGCCCACATTAAAAATGATTGCGACGCTTGCTGGAAATCGAGGGTAACGCTTAATGGGCCTGGTGGCGGTAATTCTGTTTTTTCTCTCCTGTTTGTCCCTGCTGATTTGGGCCGTGCTGCTGTTCGCTCGCGGCGGCTTCTGGCGCGCGCGGCCGGCCGCGCCGCTCACGCCCGCGCCGCGCGACGCGTGGCCCGCGGTGGCCGCCGTGGTGCCCGCCCGCAATGAAGTCGACGTCATTGCCGAGGCCGTCACGACGCTGCTGGAGCAGGACTACCCCGGCGAGTTTCACGTGATCGTCGTCGACGATCACAGCACCGACGGCACCGCCGACGCCGCGCGCGCGGCGGCATTGCAGCTGCAATGCCCGGACCGCCTGACCGTGCTGAGCGCGAAGCCGTTGCCGCCGGGCTGGTCGGGCAAGGTGTGGGCGCAGTCGCAAGGCATCGAGGCGGTACGCACGCTCGGCCTGCCGGCGGATTTTCTGCTGCTGACCGACGCCGATATCGGTCATCCGCCCGACGCCGTCACGCAACTCGTGACCCGCGCCGACGTCGAAAGCCGCGATCTCGTCTCGCTGATGGTCCGCCTGCGCTGCGATTCGTTCTGGGAGAAGGCGCTGATTCCGGCCTTCGTGTTCTTCTTCGCGAAGCTGTACCCGTTCGCGTGGGTCAATAACCCGCGTAATCGCACGGCGGCTGCGGCGGGCGGCTGCATGCTCGTGCGCCGCAGCGCGCTCGAGGAAGCGGGCGGCATCGAATCGATCCGCGCGGAATTGATCGACGATTGCAGTCTGGCCGCGCGCATCAAGCATCGCGGCGCGGGGCGTCATGCAATCCGGCTCGACGTGGCGGCGCGCAGCGTGTCGCTGCGTCCTTACGACAGTTGGCGCGACATCTGGAACATGATTGCGCGCACAGCGTTCACGCAACTGCATTATTCGCCGGTGTTGCTTGCGGGCACGCTCGCCGGCATGACGGTCATCTACCTCGTGCCGCCCGTCGCCGCGCTGGTGCTCGGGCCGACCGGCTGGCCCGCATGGCTCGCCTGGGCGGCCATGTGCTGCGCGTATGCGCCGATGCTCAGCTATTACCGTCGCTCGCCCCTGTGGGCGCCGTTTCTGCCGCTCATCGCGCTGTTTTATGTCGGCGCGACGTTCGCGTCGGCGGTGCGCTACTGGCGCGGGAAAGGCGGGCAATGGAAGGCGCGGGTTCAGGCGCCGGTGCAGGAACGTTGAGATGGGTGCGGCCCGCATCGGGCCGCACGAAGCAGTGCAGGGCGGTAACGAAAAAGCGGCGCACAAGCGCCGCTTCGTCATTTAGCCCTTCGTGAGCAGCATATAAAGCTGAATCACCATATCCGGCGAAAAAGTGAACGGCACCCAACCGTGACCGGTATGGCGCATGACCAGCAGACGGTCGCCGTTCGACTGCTTCTGCACGGCCATGACCGGATTCTTCGTCGACACGAAACGCCAGCCCGGCGGAATGCCTGGCGGCGGCTCCGGCGTCATCGACGCGCGCGCGTTCGACAGTTCCTCGATCAGTTGTCCGATCTGCTCGGCACGCAGCGCGACGGTCTGACCGCCGATCGTCATGGTGATTTCGTTCTGCGCCGGACGATTGATTTCGAGCGTGGGCGGAACCGGCTCTGCGGCGGCTTCGTTCACCGCAACATCAACTTCCGCGTCAACCGCTTCTGCTTGCGCTTCGTGCGCTACGGACGCAGCCTGCTCCACCACCTCATGCGCGGCGTTCTCGTTGCGTGTCCTGGGGATATTCTCGGCCGGCGGGGCCACGACAGCCTGAATGAGCTGATCGACGCCCACTTCCAGCGCGCCGAGCTGTTCGTGAAGATTCATGCGAGGTTTCTCTGGTAAGACCCACGATTTTAACTGCTGCGCGCAGGCTTTTACCTTTCGCAACCACAGCGACGTTGTAACAAAATGCTTGCGCTACGGCTTCAGATAGCCGGCCTGCCGGAACCATTCGAGCGCATCGCTCAAACCCTCGCGATACGGTCGGGCTCGATAACCGAGTTCGCGCTCGGCCTTCGCGGAACTGAAATACATTTTGTTCTTCGACATCTTCAGTCCGTCGACGGTCACGAACGGTTCGCGCTTCGTGAACCTGGCGACGGCTTCCGCGCCCACGGCAAGCGGATAAAGCGGCCAGCGCGGCAAGCTGATGGTGGGCGCCTTGCGGCCGGTCAGCGCCGCGATGTCCGCGAGCATCTGCTGAAGCGGCAGATTTTCGCCGCCGAGAATATAGCGTTCGCCGATCTTGCCGCGTTCGAGCGCGAGAAAGTGGCCTGCGGCGACATCGTCGACGTGCACGAGGTTCAGGCCGGTGTCCACGAAAGCGGGAATCTTGCCGAGCGCCGCCTCGACGATGATGCGGCCGGTCGGCGTCGGCTTCACGTCGCGCGGACCGATCGGCGTGGACGGATTGACGATGACCGCCGGCAGCCCGTCTTCGGCGATCATGCGCTCGACCGCGCGCTCGGCCAGCACCTTGCTGCGCTTATACACGCCGATGGCCTGATCGGCTTTGAGCGGCGAGGTTTCGTCCGCGGAATTGCCGGAGTTGGTCACCTTGAGCGTCGCCACGCTGCTCGTGTACACGATGCGTTCGACGCCTTCCTTCAACGCCGCGCGCATGGTGGCCTCGGTGCCTTCCAGATTCGAGCGCTCGATCTCGCTCGGGTCAGGCGCCCACAGCCGGTAATCCGCGGCGACGTGCAGCAGGTAGCGCACGCCGCGCAGCGCGTTGCGCATCGACGCTTCGTCTCGCATATCGCCGACGACGATTTCCGCGTCGAGCGCTTCGACGTTTTGCCGTGGACTGGTGGCGCGCACCAGCACGCGCACTTTGAAGCCCTTCTGTTGCGCGATGCGCGCCACCGACGACCCGACGAAGCCGGATGCGCCGGTCACGAGCACGAGATCGCGATTCTGTTCGGTCATTCTGTTTCCGTTTCCTGCGTGACAGTCGGGGGATTGTACGTGGCGCGCGCGGCCGCTGTCGCCCAAGCAGGGTCGCCGCGACCCGACTAGAATGCCGGCTTGAAAGATTGTGAGGAGAGAACGGCATGGCCCCGGATCTGGATGAGCGGATCGAAACGTATTACGTGCGCGTGCGCGGCACTGTGCAGGGCGTCGGCTTTCGTCACGCGACGGTGCGCCAGGCGCACGCGCTCGGCATCAAGGGATGGGTGGCGAATCTCGAGGACGGCTCCGTCGAAGCCATGTTGCAGGGCGCGGCGAATCAGGTCGACCGGATGCTGTCGTGGCTGCGGCATGGGCCGCCGGCTGCGCGCGTGACCGAAGTGAGCGGCGAAGAACGCGCGACGGAAAAACGCTATGAGCGTTTCGAGCAGCATTGAGCGGTAAGAGGCTCAACCGCGGCGCCGTCTGACGCAAAAAACGGCGCGCGATTTTTAGCATCGCGCGCCGCTTCGACTGGCTGCGTTGAAAAATCCGCAGCGTTATGAAAAGCCTTAAGCGCCCAGCCTGGCCTAGCGCGCCACCAACAGGCTCTCCGCGAATCCCCACTCGTTTTCCACCCACTGATGGCTGCACGCAAAGCCCGCGTCGTCGGCGATCGCAGGCATTTCGTCGGCGCGATATTTGTGGCTGCTTTCGGTCCAGATCGTCTCGCCTGCCTTTAGCGTGACGGTGAGCTTCGCGGCCGCGATATGCGCGCTCACGTCGCGTTTCGCGCGCAAATGCATTTCGATGCTGCGCGCGTCCGGATTGAAACGCGCGACGTGCTCGAACGCGTCGAGCGGAAAATCGCCGCCCAGTTCGCGATTGATGCGCGCGAGCAGATTCAGGTTGAACGACGCCGTCACGCCGATTGCGTCGTCGTAAGCGGCAATCAATGTGGGCGTCGGCTTGATGAGATCGGTGCCGAGCAGAAGCGCATCGCCGGGCGCAAGCATGTTGCGGATGTCGCGCAGAAAACGCGTCGCCGCAAGCCGGCCGAAATTGCCGATCGTACTGCCGAGGAACAGCACGAGTAGCCGCTCGTCGGCCGCGCGCTTCTTGCTGACTTCCGCGAGACCGGCCAGATAATCGCGTTCGTAACCGACAATCGAAATACGCTCGATGTCGCCAAGTTCGCGCCTGCACAACTGCAACGCGCTGCGCGAAATTTCAATCGGGCAGTAAGAAGTGGGGCGCTTTTTACACAGCGCTTCAAGAATGCGCCGCGTTTTGCGGCCGCTTCCGCTGCCCAGTTCCGCGACCGTCACATCATGTGGCAGATGCTCGACGATGTCCGCCGCATGCTTCGCGAGCAGCCGTTCTTCCGCGCGCGTCACGCCGTATTCGGGCAACACGGTGATCACTTCGAACAACGCGGAGCCGACTTCGTCGTACAGATATTTGGAGGGCAACTCTTTCTGCGGCGAATGGGTGAGGCCGGCGCGGACGTCGGCGGCGAAAGCTGAGCGTAGATCTGGCGATGCGTCGTGCGAGATGGCTGGCTGGGTCATGCTGGCTCCAGTAGTCACATTCGGTTTGCGGGATTCGTGGCGGGACGCCGGCACGCGTGCGAGTATGCGATGCGTGCTGCGAAGGAAGCAGGTCCGGCAAAGCCGGCCCGGCTCGTGGATGTTGCAAACGCCGCAGGATGATCCCGAAGCAAGTTTCGCGCTTGAGCGACGGAGTGCTGCGTTGCGGATGCAGACGCGCGGGCGTTGCCGCCCGCGCGCGTGAAGTTATGTTCTAGTTCATCGACGCGAGATGTGCACGGATTAATTTGCCGCTGCAACGCGAAAAAGTGCAGAACGCGCGCAACGATCCCGCGGATGCCACGTCGATAATCCGGCTAGAATGCCCGGCTTGCATCGTCAGATCAAAAAGCAAAAAAGCGGCACGTAAGCGCTGCCGCTCACCGACTTTCACATCGAATGACAACAACTATAGCGATGCGCCGCCATGCCGCGCGACGGGCCGCGCAATGAACGCCTATTCGCCGAAGCGCGGCATTGCCTTATCGATTAGCGCCTGTGCGATGTTCGCGTTGCTGTCGGCTTACGCGACGCTGCTCGCGCCGCTTAGCGGCCTCGACATTTTCGCGTGGCGTATCGTGTGGACCGTGCCTGGCGCGTTGTTGCTCGTCGCGTTGCGCAAACGCATGCCGATTCTGCGGCAGCTTCTTTACCGGATGGTGACGCAACCCACGCTCGGCCTCGCGATGATCGCGGCCGCCGCGCTGCTCGGCGCGCAGCTGTGGGTCTTTCTGTGGGCGCCGCTGCATGGGCGCATGCTCGAAGTATCGCTCGGCTATTTCCTCTTGCCGCTCGTGATGGTGCTGGTTGGGCGCTTCTACTATCGCGAGCGCCTCGACGGCTTGCAGTGGGCCGCGGTCGTCAGCGCGGCCGTCGGCGTCGGTCACGAATTGTGGGTGACGGGCGCATTCTCGTGGCCGACGCTGCTGGTCGCGCTCGGCTATCCGCCGTACTTCGTGTTGCGCCGCAAAATCCAATACGATTCGCTTGCGGTGTTCACCGTCGAAATGATCTTGTTGCTGCCGGCCGCGGTCGCGTTTGTCGTCAGCGGAGGATCGTTGCCGCTTATCTCCGGGCGCATCGACATGTGGTTGCTGCTGCTGCCGGGGCTTGGCCTGCTGAGCACGCTCGCGTTGGCTTCGTATCTGACGGCAAGCCGTCTGTTGCCGGTCGCGTTGTTTGGGATTCTCGGCTACGTGGAGCCGGTGTTGCTGGTGCTGGTGTCGATCACGCTGCTCGGCGAAACGTTGAGCGCCGCGCAACTGGCCACGTATGTGCCGATATGGATCGCCGTCGCGCTGACGGCGCTGCATAGCATGCGGTTCTTGCGCTTCGGCTGAAAGATTAAAAGACTGAAGCCGCACGGTTCATGAGGCAAGGCGGCGCGTGTTATCGGTGTGCCGCGGCGCGGTCTTCGTTGATGCGCGTCGGCCCCACCTCGCGTTCTATCGCCTCACGCAATGCAGGCCGCCAGCCGATGCCGAACAGCGCTTCGGCCAACACAAACAGCGGCCCGATCAGGAGGCCAATTACATCGTCGATAAAAGCCGGCTTGCGATGCTCGTAGGCAACGTGCCCGATAAACTGAAACACCCAGCCGATCACGAAGAGCCCAACACCCGTTGCGAGCCAGGCCAACGTGGACTGCGCGGCGATCCACTCGCCGAATGCGATGCACAGCGCGGACACCACGGCCATCATCAAACCGAGCGGCACGTCGAGCACGAGGTAATAGAGCGTGGCCGCGACGAACAACAGCCACGCCGGCGATAACGCGAACGGCCACCCGCCCGGCACAAACGACGGACGGCTCAGCAGCACCGCCAACGCCAGCACGATCAGCGGAATGCCGATGAAATGCGTGGCGATGTTGCGCCGGTCGCGATGGTAAGCCGCATACTGCGTAAGCTGTTGCGTCAGCGTTCTCATGGATGCCGCTCCTCGGTCAAAGTCAGCATAATCGCGGCGATCGAAATTTGAAACCATCGGGTAGCCGACAATCGACAATCGGCAGTCCGCACTGGCGCGATTCATATTCAATGACCGAAGCTCTTTCTCCCACTCAGCTTGCCACGCGGCTCGCACGCAGCGCATGGTTTCGCTCGGCGCCGGCCGCGTTGCAGACGCAATTGATCGACGGCGGGCGAATTGAGCGCCTCGCTGCCGGCGAGCGTCTTTTCACGCGCGGCGATGCCGACGACGGCCTCTATTGCGTGCTAAGCGGTCTGATGCGGATCGGCGCCGCGAGTGTGAGCGGAAAGGAAGCGCTGCTTGCTGTCATCGAGCCAGTGAACTGGTTCGGCGAGATCGCGCTGTTCGATAATCGTCCGCGAACGCACGACGCGTATGCCGAGCGCGAAACCGAACTGTTTCATGTGCCGCGCGCCGCACTCGCCGCGCTGCTCGAACGCACGCCGGCCTATTGGCACACGTTCGGCTTGCTGCTCACGCAAAAGCTGCGTCTCGCCTTCGATGCAATAGAAGAAGCCGCGTTGCTGCCGGCCGCGCAACGCGTCGCGCGGCGCTTGCTGCTGATGGCGGGCGGCTATGGCGACGCGGGCGTTATGCGGCGTGTTATCGGCGTGCCGCAGGAAGATCTCGCGATGATGCTCGCGCTGTCGCGGCAAACGATCAATCAGGTGCTGAAGCAGTTTGAAACGCAGGGCGCGTTGAGGCTTGGCTACGCCGAAATAGAAATCGTCGATGCACGCAGGCTTGCCGAGTTTGCGCAGTCGAACGCGAAACAGGATTAATGGCATGCGCGCATGTGCAGGCATAGCGCGATTGCCACACAACCATTGCCCCGCTGAAAAACGCCATGAAAAAAGGGCGAATCATACGATTCGCCCCTCCCTGAACGGCTTCGCCCGGCTTCGATTATCTGCTTCTAGCTTTTAATACATGCGTGGCCGGTGCGCGCAGAAAACCGTACACGTGTTATTGCGTTTTGGTCGTGCCGGTCTTTGCGCCGTCGGCGTTCACCGGCGCGGTGCTGGTCTGCTGCGTGCCGTCCGTTTTCGTTTTCGCTTTCGCAGCGCTCGAATCGGCCGGCGTCTTCTTCACGGCTTTATGCTTCTTCGTGACGTGCTTCGAGGACGTCTTCACATGCGACTTCGCGGTCGTTGCAGTCGTTGCCGAAGGCGCTTTGGCCGTGGCCGCGCTGTCGTCCGACGCGCCGGTTTGCACGGCGGTGCTCGCCTTCAGATTCGCCTGGCCGGCGGGCTGCGTTTGCGCGGGCTGCGCGGATTGAGACGCTGCGGGTGCCGCCGTTTGAGCGAAAGCGGTCGACACGAGCAGAGCGGAAGCGAGAGCGGCGAAAAGCGTCTTCATGGTTTTGACTCCTTGTTGAACCGGTGGATTCCTGTTTGGATTCCTGATCGCGGCTGAATTGTTCAGCGCTGCCGGTTTAACGCAGTCCGGAAGACAGCAGTTGACGATGCTCTGGTGACAAAAAGTAACTGCGACGCAGTCGCGGAAACATATCGGCATGCGACTACGCTGCGCTTTAGACGTTACTGAAACGGGTTATCGACGACGCCCGGCTTCGCGTCTGGTTCCTCTTTCACTTTCGCGGGCAGCGCCGGCTGCGCCTGCAACGCCGCCACGATCGCATCCACCGCCTGCTTCAATGCGAGCGCGGCCTTCAGCCCGCGCTGATCTTGCGTGAGTTCGAGCGTGCCGTTGAGTACGACGCGCGTCGTGCCGTTGCTCACGGTCATGGCGTCGCCCTGGATGTTGAGCACGTCGTCGTCGTTCGAATAGGGTTTAAACACCTTTGAGTCCTCCCGGTCGCTGATCTTTGAGGTTCTCCGGAATGCCCGGAAAGCGGATGCCCGATACTGCCTCGAGTTCGTGAATCGTCCTGATGTCATAGCGGTTCGTGGATACATTGTCGACCACGACCGCGAACGCGAGTTGCCGCGAAGGCACATAGACCACCTTGAACAACTGCGTCGGCACGAACACGCGCGAGGAGCCGATAGTCTGCAACTGCTGTCCGCTGAACATCGGGCCTGTCACGACGTAAGTGTCGTCATACGCCATCGCGATTTTACGCACCGACGTTTCGATGCGCGCCCACAAGCGCTGATTGTTCTCGCGATTTTGCGGCACCACGTTGGCAAGCGAAAACGATTGTGCCATCGCGTCCCGATTCCAGCGATTGCCCGCGGGGCTCATATGCCCGCGGTCGAAGCCGCTGCGCTTGTAGTCGGCGAGCGTCGCGCCTTCGCCGTCGGGCAAGCGCGCGTCTTCGAAGAACTTGTTGGTGCGCACCATGTCTTTCGCGGCTTCGATATGGTCGCGCGTCAGATGTTCCGCGGACCACAACGGACCATGCGTGATACCGGAATGCATGACGGCGAAATCGCTATAGCAAAGCATGCGCGCTTTGGGCGCCATCTTCTGATTCGTCAGAACGGGCCATTGCGCATTCGGTGTGAACTGGGTACAGGAAGGCGCTGCATTCGCGTGAGCGGCAAACGCGACGAGCAGACAGGCGAACCACTTCTTCATGTGTCGAACGGTGGAGAGGGAAGGGGCGCAAAGTATAGCGTCGCGCGCACGCATGAGGCGATGTAATGCGATTCGCGCGGGCAAAAAAAATGGGCCGCCTTGCAGCGACCCGAATGCGTGGATTTCCAACTCTACGCACGCAAACTTAAGGCCGGCTTAAGGGCATGCATCGCGGAAACGCGTTTGGTGCGCTCGCACTCATATCGCGCTCACATCATGCTCACTTCGCGCCAGCGCGCGGACAAAAAAATTCCACGCGCGAGCCTCAACGACCCGCGCGTGGAATTTCGACCGAGCAGAAGAACGACGCGAGAATTAATTGCCGAACACGCTATTTTCAGCGTGCACGTCTTGACGATCGACCGCTTGCAAACGCCAGAAGCCGCTCGTCGGCGCGCGGTTGTGCATCGCGGTCCAGGCCGCGTCGCCTTGCGCCGCGCTCACACGCTGCTTTCGGTCGACATGCAAGCCGCGTAGCGTGCAAAGCGGCGCGTCGTTACTCGGCGCGCACAGTGTCGTCACGCCGTCTTCGTCGTGCAGTTCGCCCCACGGGGGCAGATCGATCCCTTGATGCGCTTCCCTCGACCACCGGTGCTGGTCGGTGTCGAGCCATAGAACAGCGTAGTCGTGACTGACGGTGGGATCGGAACCGTTGATAAGGATAGTCAGGCGCATATCAGTTCCGTGCAAAGTGCCAAGAATTGCTTTAACAGTCTATGTCGCGGCACCGGTTATTCAAGGCGAAGCTATGAGTTTCGGCGTTAAAAAGCGACGCCGAAGCCCGCGCGGAAACACGCCTGGATGGACGCGCAAACGCCCGCCTGCGACACGAACGCGCAGCTCGCGCGCGCGTCCTTCGACGAGCTCACGCGAGGTCCAGCGGCGCCGTCAAATCGCCAGGCGGCACAAGGCCGTTACGGGCGAACGCGCGATCGCGCGCAACGACGCCATCGAGCGGCGCGAGTCCGTGCACGCGGCTGATGAGCCGAAGAATCGAATTCGTGTCGTACACGGTGTGATCGACGTAGCCCTTTCTGGCAAGCGGCGAAATCACCAGCGCGGGAATCCGCGAGCCCGGCCCCCACCGGTCTCCCTTCGGCGGCGCGACCGGGTCCCACCAGCCGCCGTTTTCATCGACGGTGACGATCACGACCGTATTGGCCCACTGTGGACCGCGCTGAATATGCTCGATGACGCGCGCGATGTGCCGGTCGCCCGACTCGACGTCCGCGTAACCGGCGTGCATATTCAGATCGCCTTGCGGCTTGTAGAACGTGACGGCGGGCAGACGCCCCGCGTCGATGTCGGCGATCAGACGGTTCGTCGACGGCTCGCTGCCGAGGCCCGCATCGCGGAGATATTTGCGCCGCGCCGCCGTGCCCGGCGCGTAGTTGGCAAAGTAGTTGAACGGCTGATGGTGATACTGGAAGTCGGGCACCGCGCCCGTGTCCTGATGCTCCAGCGCGTATTGCCACGCGCCGCTGTACCACGCCCAATCCACGCCTTTGTCCGAGAGACGGTCGCCGATCGTCGCGTAATGCTGCGGCGGCAGCACGCGCGGATTCGACGCGTCCGCGAACGCCGGGTCGCCGCCTTCCGCCGGGCGCACGTTGCTCGGCTGATACGGCGGCGACATGGTGTTGACCGCGTAGCCGTCGGCGGTGAAAGCGCCGTCGTTGACGTATTTCGGCGGACCGTCCAATGCCGATGCCGGCGAGTCGGGCGCGGGCTTCAGCCGCACGCCGGTCGGATCGTCGCCTTCGACCACCGACACCATTTTCTTCGCCGGGCTGTTATGGATGTCCGGATAGAACGGCGCCTGCGCCGAAATCAGAAAGATGTGGTTCAGCCACGAGCCGCCGAACGCGGCCATGAAGAAGTTATCGCACAGCGTGTATTGCTGCGCGAGACTCCAGAGCTTGAGTGTATCGGCGGAATTGCGGTAATGGCCCATGACGAGGCCGCCCGAATCGCCCCACGCGGCGAACTGGTTGTTGCGCCCCGCGTTGATCTGCATCTGGTTCTGATAGAAGCGATGCACGAGGTCGCGCGTGATCACACCTGTGGGCAGCGGCGCGCCTTGCGCGTCGGTGAGATGAAAAGGCCCGTTGCGCAGATTGCCGAGGTCCTTCTGGCCGATCATGTAGCGCTTGCCGTCCACTTCCTGGGCTTGCGGAACGAGGCCGCCCCAGATGGCCGGCAGGCGCGGCAACGGCGTCTTGCCGTCGCGGTCGAGTTGCAGATAGCGCTCGGCGGCGACGGCGTCGAGTGGATGCTGGATGCCTGGAAAATTGCCGTAGAGATTGGCGAAACTGCGGTTCTCCGCGTAGATCACCACGATCTGTTTGACCTGGTCGCGCAGTGCGGCATCGAGCCGTATATCCGCCGCGCTGCGCGGGCCGGCGGCGCTCGCCATCTCTTCGGTCTTGCAGCCGCTCAGCGCGAGCCCGATGCCGACGGCGGCGAGGCCCGTCAGTACACGGCGGCGCTCGGGATTGAGAGGGTCGTCCGCGACGTTGGCGGGGTGATCGGCGCTGTCGGCGCTATTGGAGTTCGGCGGCGAGGAGTCGTGGTCTGTCATCGGTCGGTTCCCAGGTGGGCGTGGCGAGCGTCAAATGCGGCTCGGGGCGGCGCGCAAGACGCCGGCGAAAGCTACGATCGTGCTGATGGTGCGGCGGGGGTTTGCAGCTAAGCGGCAACTAAGCGGCAACTAAGGCAAGCGGCGCTTCACGCGCCAACTGTTGTGCGTTGCATCGACGGCAAACAGCAGCCAATGCCTTGAATTGACCGGATGGCGCTGTTGGGTCGCGTAACCGTCGACGGTCAGCTCGAGTTCGTCGTGCGCCCGCAGATGACAGGTGGCATGAGCGCCCGAGCCATCCGCGAATTCGACGATCGCGGCGGCCGCTCGCGCCGGCTCCGGTAAGTGCGCGATGTGCACCGCGCAGCCAGGATAGAGATGCGAATCGGCAACCTGAATCTGCACGGAATTAGGCATGAGCGTAGTCTCCGGACGCTTGAGCGGAACGAAGGCGCGGCTACGAGGCCTCGCGCAGCGGACCGCATCAAAGCATAGCACCGCAAAGACGCTATCATGCTGATCTGACCTCGATGAACAGCAGAAAAACGGCAGCCAAGATGGCAAAAGAAGAGCAGACAGGAGCGGCACGCAAGCAGACCAGGCCCCGCGCTGCGGCAGCGCCGGTTTCGCAGGACGATGTCATGCCTTCGGCGCAGGAAAGCGGCGTGGACGAAGACAGCGCCGGTGGCTCGACTTATCTCGTGCCGGGCCTCGAGCGCGGCCTGCGTATCCTCGCCGAATTCAGCGCGCGCGAACCTGTGCTCGGCGCTCCCGAATTGTCCAGGCGCATCGGCATTCCGCGCACCACAACCTTCCGTCTGTTGCAGACGCTCGAAGCGCTCGGCTTTCTCGAACGCGTCAACGGCGACCGTTATTTCCGGCTGAGCGTCGCGGTGCTGCGGCTCGGTTTCGAATATCTCAACTCGCTGGAATTGACCGACGTCGGCACGCCGATTCTCGAACGTCTGCGCGACGTCACCGGTTTGAGTTCGCATCTGCTGATTCGCGATCAGCGCGACGTGGTGTTCGTCGGCAAAGCGCAAACTCATGAGCCCATGTTCAGTTCGGTGAAGGTGCACGTCGGCACGCGTCTGCCCGCGCATGCCACGGTGCATGGCCAGGTGCTGATGGGCGATCTCACTTTCGACGAACTGCGTCAGCTATATCCCGAACCGCAGCTTGAACGGTTCACCGAACGCACGCCCGCGACCGTCGAAGAACTGTACGGACGAGTGCGCGAAAGCGCGGCGCTCGGCTATGCGCTGAGCGAGGCGTCGTTCGAGCGGGGCATTTCGGTGGTGAGCGCGCCGGTGCGCGACCAGAGCGGCAAGATCGCCGCCGCGTTGACGGTCACGATTCCGCGTTCCGATCTGGGCGAGAGCGAGGAGCGCGAGCCGCTCATTAGCGCCGTGTGCCAGGCCGCGCTCGAATTGTCGGAGCGGCTGGGCTATCGTCCGCGCGCGGACGACCCTACCGCGTCGCAGGCTCGCCGCAAACCGGTCACGGCGAGCTAGTTCGGAGGTTCCGAGGTTCCGAGGTTCCGATCTTCCGCTCAGAACGAGTGGTGGATGCCGGTCAGAATGATCGTCTGGTTGCGGCCACTCGACACGCCCGCAGTGAAGAACGCAGCGTCGGTATTCGAACCCGCACGCTCATAGAGCGCATTCACATACAGTTGCGTCGATTTCGACAACGCGTAGATGTCGCCGATCTCGAACTGCGTCCAGCGGTGCCCGGCGAGCGTGGTAGTCGCGGCGCCGCCCGACACGCTGTTGAACGGCGTGAACTGATAATTCGCGCCGACGTCGTAGCTCTGATACGTGTCCGAGTGCCCGGCCGACTCCAGTTTCACTCGCGTATAGAGACCGTGCACGAGCAGCTTGCCGAACTGGTACGACGCGCCCGCGCCCATGTTTTGCACCTTGTCCGCGCTGTAGCTGGCGGCGGGCACGCCCTGGAAACTGGTGATGCCCGTGGTGACGATCGACGGCGTGCGGTTGTGCTCGTTCGCATACGCCGCGCCGGCCTTGAACGGACCGTTCGCATAGCTAAGCGCAAAGCTCAGCGTCTTGCCGGTCGAGAAGTTCGTCGTGTTGCCCAGACCCATCATCGCGCCGACGCTGAAGCCGTTGAATGTGGCCGAGCGAAACTTCACCGAGTTGTCGAACGGCACGACGCCCGTGTCCGCGAGTTCGTCGATATTGCCCGGATGGAACGCATACCAGCTCGCCGCGAGGTAGGCGGTGCTGAGCGGACCCAGCACGTCGAAGCTGAACGGCGTCTGATGGCCGAAAGTCAGCGTGCCGATCTTGTCCGAACTCAAACCCACGAACGCCTGCCGATTGAACAGCGTGCCCGCCTTCGCGAACGCGCCGGTGTTCATGTAAAAGCCGTTCTCCAGCTGAAAGATCGTCTTCAGGCCGCCGCCGAGATCTTCGACGCCTTTCAGGCCCCAGCGGTCGGGCTGCATGTTGCCCTGTTCCTCGATCCACTTCGCGTGGCCGCCCACGTTGCTGATGTACGCGATGCCGGCATCCAGGCTGCCGTACAGCGTCACGCTGCTCTGCGCCCATGCGCCTGTCGTTACGCAGATTGCCGTCAAACCGGCTGCAATGATGTGCTTCACCGTTGGTTCTCCTGATCACACGACGCGTGGCTCGGGCCAGTTTCGTCGTCCCTGATCGCTTGCTTTTTGGGTTGATGCAGCTTTGGTCGAGCCGCCAAATCTGCCGCGCTTTATGTTCCACCTATGGGCGTGTGTATCGCCTATGGAAAGTATAGTGACTTCGAAAGTGGTCAAAATAAATTTTCGGTGTCCGTAGAAACCCGAGTCCAGGACTTGCCGGATGCGCTGGTTTTACGGCCGAAACCGCGCCGGCAAAGCGTTGTGGCCGTGTGTGCCGACCGGAGCAATGCCGGGCGTGGTCAGTGACCGTCAGTGTTTTCCCCTAACGCTTGAGATTTTTATTTGTCGCGGCTAGAGTCACTCCTATAATTATCCATACACGAACTGATGTTCCTTATATGGAACATAGAGCTTCAGGAGAAGGCGAGAAATGACTGAACAATGGCGCTGCGCCGGCCATGCCGGCGACCTGTCCGACGACGCGCCGCTCGAGTTCAAGCTCGACGGCACGGAAATCGGCATCTACAAGGTGGGCGATGCGCTCTATGCGCTCGAAAACGTCTGTCCTCATGCATACGCGCTGCTGACGCAGGGCTTTATCGACGGCGACACGGTCGAATGCCCGCTGCACGAAGCCGTGTTTCACATTCCGACGGGCAAGTGCCTGAAAGAGCCCGGCGGCCGCGACCTGAAGACGTATTCGGTGCGCCTCGCCGGTGAAGAAATCCAGATCAAGGTGGAATGACATGCGAGAAGTAGCCGTGAACTTCAATCCCTTTCTGAAGCCGTGGCTCGCGCCGCAGCCGAACAACGTCGCCGGCAAGGGCGTGATCGAGAAGCCGGGCGAGACGGAAAACTTCATCTGGCAAACGCGCAAGGCCGAGCCGACGCAATACGAAAACGACTTCGGCGATGCGCTTGAAAAAGTTTTCGAAGCCGGCGCGGTGGAGTTGCAGGAAGTCGTCGACGGTTTGAATGGCATTGGCTTTCGCACGCCGGAAGGCAATGCGTGGAACGCCGAACGCCTCGCCGCCGAATTTCGTCTGCTCGCCGAATAAGCGCGCTTTTTCGACCACGCTCACTGCGTCCGCATTCGCTTCCGGAGTCTCTTCATGACGTCCCCCGCTACAAGTCAACCCGCAGCCGATCCCATCCAGTCGTACCTGGATCGCGGCCTGCGCAACTACTGGTATCCCGTCGCGCCGAGCTGGCAAGTCGGCGATGCGCCCATCGGCATCACGCGCCTTGGCGATCAGATCGTGCTGTGGCGCGACAAGGAAGGCAAAGTCCACGCGCTCGAAGACCGCTGCCCGCATCGCGGCGCGCGTCTGTCGCTCGGCTGGAATCTCGGCGGCAGCGTCGCGTGCTGGTATCACGGCATTGAAATCAACGGCGGCGGCACCGTCACTAAAGTGCCGGCCGTGTCGAACTGTCCGCTTGAAGGCCAGAAGTGCGTGAAGTCGTATCCGGCCGAAGAACACGCGGGCGCGATCTTCCTCTGGTTCGGCGACGACGCTCATAAGGAACCCGCGCCGCTCAAGTTGCCGGAAGAACTGGTCGGCGACGAATACGCGAGCTTCCTCTGCATGTCGAACTGGAAGTGCAATTACCAGTACGCGATCGACAACGTGATGGACCCGATGCACGGCGCCTATTTGCACGCGACTTCGCATTCGATGGCCGAAGGCGACAAGCAGGCCGACATGCGCGTGCGCAAAACCGAAACCGGTTTGATGTTCGAAAAGGTCGGCCAGCGCGACGTGAACTTCGACTGGGTCGAACTCGGCGAAACCGGTTGCCTGTGGATGCGCCTCGCGATTCCGTACAAGAAGAAGTTCGGCCCCGGCGGCAACTTCGGGATCATCGGCTTCGCGGTTCCCGTCGACGAAAACAATTGCCAGGTTTATTTCTGGCGTACCCGCAAGGTGCAGGGCTGGCAGCGCGACGCGTGGCGCTTCATGTATCGCAATCGCCTGGAAGGTCTGCATTGGGCCGTGCTGGAGCAAGACCGCTATGTGCTCGAAAGCATGGCGCCGAATGCGCGCGAGCATGAGTTTCTCTATCAGCACGATGTGGGCATGACGCGTGTGCGGCGCATGCTGCGTCAGCGCGCGCAACAGGATTTCGCTGCGCTGGAAGCGCATCAGGCGCAAGCCGCGCAAACCGAAGCAGCGGGCCAGAACCATGCATAACGACGCGCCCGCGATGCTCAGCGGCCGGCGCGTCCTCGTGACGGGCGGCGCGCGCGGTCTCGGCGCGGCGTTCGTGCGGGCCTTGGTGCAAGCCGGCGCTCAAGTCGTATTCGGCGATGTGCTGCACGACGAAGGACGCGCGCTGGCGGCATCGCTTGCTGGCGAAGGCCATGCGGCGACGTACCTTCCGCTCGATCTGGCCAACCCCGAAAGCATCGCGCAATTCGCGCAGCAAGCGGCGACGCAACTCGGTGGCATCAACGCGCTGATCAACAACGCGGCCATCACGAACTCGGGCGGCAAGTTTGCCGACGAGCTTTCCGTCGATACCTGGGACGCCGTAATGAATGTGAACGTGCGCGGCACCTGGTTGATGAGCACCGCCGCGTTGCCTTATCTGCGCGACTCGGGCCGCGGCAGCATCGTGAACATTGCATCGGACACGGCGATGTGGGGCGCGCCCAAGTTGCTCGCGTACGTGGCGAGCAAGGGCGCCGTGATCTCGATGACGCGCTCGCTCGCACGCGAATTCGGCGCGCATCAGGTGACCGTCAACGCGATTGCGCCCGGCCTCACCGAAGTCGAGGCGACCGCGTATGTGCCCGCCGAGCGTCATCAGTATTACCTGCAAGGCCGTGCGCTGACGCGTGCGCAAGTGCCCGACGACGTGACCGGGCCGGTGCTGTTCCTCTTGTCCGATGCCGCGCGCTTCGTGACCGGCCAGTTGCTGCCGGTGAACGGCGGCTTCGTGATGAATTGATCTTGTCGAATCGAAAGGAGAAAGAGATGGCGGACGCCGATATCGAACGCAAATCGTGGGACCAACCCACGGACGCGAGCTTTGCGCAGTGGCTCGACAGCCGCGTCGCGCGCTTTGAAACGCGTCGCTACGACTGGGACGCGCTGAAATTCCAGGCTGACTACGACCCGAAGTATCGCCGCGCGCAAATGCGCTACGTCGGCACGGGCGGCACAGGTGTCGCCAAAGATTCGAACACAGTGCCCGCAGGCGGCTTCACGTTTTCGACGATGGTGATTCCGGCCGGCAACATCGGCCCGAGCCATATTCATATGGATGTCGAAGAAATTTTCTTCGTGCTGCGCGGCAAGATGAAAGTGATCTGCGAGAAAGACGGCGAAACGTGGGAAGCCGTGCTCGGCGAGCGCGATCTCATTTCGGTGCCGCCGGGCGTGTATCGCACGGAGATCAACATCGGCGAAGAAGACGCGCTGATGTGCGTGATGCTCGGTTCGCCGAAGCCGATTACGCCGACGTATCCGCCGGATTCGCCGCTCGCCGCGCTCAAGCGCTAAGCGCTTTTCGTCAAAACGTCCACGAAGGAAATCATGTCCGCAGTCCCGTCCGCTACCGCCGCAGCTTCACACGCCACGCTCGAAGCACGCGTTGCGCGCTTTCCTGCGCGGCAGGTCGAACTGGCATCGCAGCGCGTGCTGAGTTATCGCGAAGCATGCGAGACGAGCGATGCATTGCCGCTCGTGTTGCTGCACGGTATCGGCTCGGGCGCGGCTTCGTGGGTGCAGCAGTTCGAGGCATTGAGCGCGAGCCGTCGCGTGCTGGCGTGGGACGCGCCGGGTTATGGCGAATCGACGCCGGTTGCCGCCGCTTCTCCCGCAGCCACCGACTACGCGAATGTGCTCTACGAATGGCTGGAAAAGCTCGGCATCGAACGTTGCGTGCTGGTTGGTCATTCGCTCGGCGCGATCATCGCCGGTTCGTTTGCCGCGATGCATCCGCAGCGTGTGGCGGGTCTGTTGCTGTTGTCGCCGGCCGGCGGCTACGGCGCGGCTTCCGCGGAAGTGCGCGAGACGAAGCGCGATCAACGGCTCGCGATGCTCAACGAACTCGGCCCGCAAGGTCTCGCGGAAAAAGCGCAGCGCCAATATGTTGTCCGCGCATGCAAGCGACGAAGCGCGTGCATGGGTGCGCTGGAACATGTCGCGTGTGATTCCGCACGGCTACGCGCAGGCCACGCATCTGCTCGCCAACGCGGACCTCGCCAGCGACCTCGCGCGGTTGAAGGGCCGCTATAACGGCCGCCTGCATATCGCGGTCGGCGCGGACGACACCATTACGACACCCGCGGCCTGCGAGCGACTCGCGCTCGCCGCGGACACCCAACTGCAAGTCGTGCCACGCGCGGGGCACGCCGGCTATATCGAAGCAAGCGCCGCGTACACCGCGATCATCGACACGTTCTGCCGCGCAAGCGCCGGACAACGGAGCCAATGAATGACGCCCGACACCCTCAACGAGCGCGACGCGGACGAAGACCGCAACGACAGCAGCGATAGCAACAGCGATAGCAGTTACCGCGTGCCCGGTCTGGAACGCGGTTTGAAGATCCTCACCGAATTCTCACCGCACGAGCCGGTTCTCGGCGCGCCGGAATTGTCGCGACGCCTGAAGATTCCTCGCACGACAGTTTTCCGCTTGCTGCAAACGCTGGAATCGCTCGGCTTTCTCGAACGCGCGGATAAAGACCGTAACTATCGACTCGGCGTCGCCGTGTTGCGCCTCGGCTTCGAATATCTGAGCTCGCTTGAATTGACCGACCTCGGCTTGCCGATCATCGAAGCCTTGCGCGACGAAACGGGTCTCACCGCGCACATTGTGATTCGCGATGGACGCGATGTCGTTTTCGTCGCAAAGGCGCAGAGCCACGCGCCGATTTTCAGTTCGGTGAAGGTCAACGTCGGCACGCGCCTGCCCGCATATGCAACGACGCACGGTCAGGTCCTGATGGGCGACATGACGCTAGACGAACTGAAAAAGCTTTATCCCGAGCCGGAACTTGAACGTTTCACCCGACAGACGCCCGCGACGGTAGACGACCTGTACGAACGGATTTGCGACGACGCGCGCCGCGGTTTCGCGATCAGCGAGTCGTCGTTCGAGCGCGGCATTTCGGTTGTCAGCGCGCCGGTGCGCAATGACACGGGGCGCATCGTCGCCGTGATCACGACGACGATTCCGCGCCAGGAGATCGACGCGTCGCTGCTGGACAGCGGTCTGGTCGACAAAGTGCGCCGCGCAGCCGACGAGCTTTCGCAGCGGCTCAATTACCGGCCGGGCAACGGTTCGAATGCGGGCAGCAAATACATGAAGGCATTGGGACTCAAATGATTCAAATCGATCTCAGCGGGCAAGTAGCGGTGGTGACGGGCGGCTCGTCCGGCATCGGCCTCGCGTGCGCCGAACTGTTCCTGAAAGCGGGCGCTTCGGTTGCCATCTGCGGCCGCGATACCGAACGTCTCGCGCAAGCCGAGGCCGCATTGAACGCGCAGTTTCCCGCCGCGCGATTGCTCGCTCGCCGCTGCGACGTGCTGAACGCCGACGACGTCAACGCGTTTGCACAAGCGGTGCAAGCACGCTTCGGCCGCACTGACATGCTGATCAACAACGCGGGCCAGGGCCGCGTGTCGACCTTCGCCGATACAAGCGACGAAGCATGGCGCGAAGAACTCGACCTCAAATACTTCAGCGTGATTCGCCCCACGCGCGCCTTTCTGCCGATGCTGCGCGATGCAGCCAACGGCGGCGCGGGCAACGCGGCCGTGGTCTGCGTGAATTCGCTGCTCGCGCTGCAGCCGGAGCCGCATATGGTCGCGACTTCGTCGGCGCGTGCGGGCGTGCAGAACCTCATCAAGTCGCTCGCGGTGGAACTCGCGCCGCAGCGTGTGCGCGTCAATTCGATTCTGATCGGCATCGTCGAGTCGGGGCAATGGCGCCGACGCTATGCGAAAGAAGCGCAGCCGGGCCAGAGCTGGGACGACTGGACCGCCGAACTCGCGCGCAAGAAAAACATTCCGCTAGGCCGCTTCGGCAAACCCGAAGAAGCCGCTCAAGCGCTCTTTTATCTGGCTACGACGCTGTCGTCCTATACGACGGGCAGTCACATCGATGTTTCTGGAGGCGTTGCACGACATGTCTAACACAACCACCGTTGGCGAACTGATCGCCGCTTTTCTCGAGCAGTGCGGCGTAAAAACCGCGTTCGGCGTGATCTCGATCCACAACATGCCGATCCTCGACGCGATCCACAACCGCGGCAAGATTCGCTATGTCGGCGCGCGCGGCGAAGCGGGCGCTGTGAATATGGCCGACGGTCTTGCGCGCGTATCGGGCGGACTCGGTGTGGCGTTCACGAGCACCGGCACGGCGGCGGGCAATGCAGCGGGCGCGATGGTCGAAGCACTGACCGCAGGCACCGCGCTGCTGCATGTGACCGGTCAGATCGAAACCGAATATCTCGACCGCGATCTTGCGTACATCCACGAAGCGCCGGATCAACTGTCGATGCTCCAGTCCATCTCGAAGGCCGCGTATCGCGTGCGTTCGGTGGAGACCGCGCTGCCGACCATCCGCGAAGCCGTGCGCGTTGCGCAAACCGCGCCGAGCGGTCCGGTGAGCGTCGAGATTCCCATCGACATTCAGGCCGCCGAAATCGAATGGCCTGCCGACATGGCCGCGCCGCATATCACCACGCTCACGCATTGCAGCGAGCGCGTCGCGCAACTCGCCGAGCAACTCGCGAAGGCGAAGCGTCCGCTGTTGTGGCTCGGTGGCGGCGCGCGTCATGCGACGCATGCCGTCGAGCGTCTGGTCACGCTTGGTTTCGGCGTCGTGACGAGCGTGCAGGGCCGCGGCGTGTTGCCCGAAGATCATCCGGCGACGCTGGGTGCGTTCAACGTGCATTCGGCCGTCGAAAGTTTCTATAAGACTTGCGATGCGTTGGTCGTCGTCGGTTCGCGTCTGCGTGGCAATGAGACGCTCAAGTACAAGCTCGCATTGCCGCAACCGCTGTATCGCATCGACGCCGACGCGCTCGCCGATAACCGCGGCTATCGCAACGAGATGTTCGTTCACGGCGATGCGTCGGCGGTGCTCGAAGAACTCGCGACGCTGCTCGAAGGACGCGTGAAGGTCGATCCTTCATTCGGACCTGATCTGGCCGCGGCGCGCGAAAGCGCAGTCGCCGATGTAGGCAAGGGTCTCGGTCCGTACAAGCGTCTCGTCGACGCATTGCAGTCAGCGGTGGGCCGCGATTACAACTGGGTGCGCGACGTCACGATCTCGAACAGCACGTGGGGCAACCGCATGCTGAAGATTTTCTCGCCGCGCGCGGGCGTGCATGCACTCGGCGGCGGCATCGGCCAGGGGATGCAGATGGGCATCGGCGCGGCGCTTGCGGGTAGCGCTGCCAAGACCGTGTGCCTCGTCGGCGACGGCGGCCTGATGGTCAACGTCGGCGAACTCGCGACGGCCGTGCAGGAAAACGCCAACGTGATGATCGTGTTGATGAACGATCAATGCTACGGCGTGATCCGCAACATTCAGGACGCGCAATACGGCGGCCGCCGCTGCTACGTCGATCTGCATCAACCGGACTTCGCGCAGTTCTGCGAAAGCCTGAAGCTCACGCACTACCGCATCAAATCGCTCGACGAAGCCGACGCGATCATTCGCGAAGGCATGGCGAAGACCGGTCCGGTCTTGGTCGAAGTGGACATGCTATCGGTCGGGTCGTTCGCGACCGCGTTCGCCGGGCCGCCGGTCAAGAAAGAGGAGCCGGAACATGCGTGATGCGGGCTACGCGGGGCACCACGCTCCCGTCGATGTCGCGATGATCGGCTTCGGCGCGATCGGCCAGGCGGTGTACCGCTCGGTCGCCGCTGACCCGGCGGTGCGCGTGTCGCACGTGATCGTGCCGGAGCGTCATATGGCTTCGGTACGCGAAGTGGTCGGCTCGACGGTGGACGTGGTGGCTTCAGTGTCCGCATTGAGCAGCCGCCCGCATTTCGCTTTGGAATGCGCGGGGCACAGCGCACTGGTCGATCACGTTGTGCCGCTGCTGAAGGCCGGCACGGATTGCGCGGTTGCGTCGATCGGTGCGTTGTCCGATATGACGTTGCTCGACGCGTTGTCCGCAGCAGCCGACGAAGGCGACGCAACGCTGACGTTGCTCTCGGGCGCAATCGGCGGCGTGGATGCATTGGCCGCGGCGAAGCTCGGCGGCCTCGACGAAGTGTTGTACACGGGCCGCAAGCCGCCGACCGGCTGGCTCGGCACGCCCGCGGAACAGGTCTGCGATCTGAACACGTTGAAAGTCGAGCAGGTGATCTTCGAAGGCAGCGCGCGCGAAGCGGCGCGTCTCTATCCGAAGAACGCCAACGTGGCCGCGACGATTGCGCTCGCTGGCCTCGGCCTCGATCACACGACCGTTCGCCTGATCGCCGATCCGAATGTGACGCGCAACGTGCATAGGATTCTCGCGCGCGGCGCGTTCGGCGAGATGTCGCTGGAAATGTGCGGCAAGCCGTTGCCCGACAACCCGAAAACATCTGCGTTGACCGCGTACAGCGCGATTCGCGCGTTACGCAATCGCGCGGCGCGCTGCGTGATTTGAGACCTTGGCCGAATAGTTGAATAGCTGAAGCAAACCGGAATGACCGACATGACCCACTTCGATACCAGCCTTGTGCCGACCGGCGATATTTTTATCGGCGGCGAATGGCGGCAAGGGCGCGGCAACCCGTATAAAAGCCTGTATCCGGCGGACCAGTCGGTCAACATGGAAATCTCCACGGCGAACGCCGACGACGCCCGCGAAGCCGTGGAAGCCGCGGACATCGCATGGCGTCGCGCGGACTGGTCCGGTTTGAAGCCGCATCAACGCGCGCTGATTCTATATCGCATCGCCGATCTGATCATGGCGCGTCACGAAGCGCTTGCGCAATTGCAGCGTCGCGACAACGGCAAGCCGATTGGTGAGACGCGCGTGCTCGTGGCAAGCGCGGCCAACACGTTCCGCTATTTCGCGGCGTGCCTCGAAACGCTCGACGAAGAAGTCACGCCTTCGCGCGGCGATTATCTGACGATGAGCGTGTATGAACCCATCGGCGTGATCGCTGCAATTACGCCGTGGAATTCGCCGATTGCATCCGACGCGCAAAAGCTCGCGCCCGCATTAGCAGGCGGCAACGCCGTCGTGTTGAAGCCCGCGGAAGTGACGCCGTTGACGTCGCTGGCGCTCGCGCGCATCTGCGAGGAAGCGGGCGTGCCGAAGGGCGTGATCAGCGTATTGCCGGGCAAGGGCTCGGTGATCGGCGACGTGCTCGTGCGTCATCCGCTCGTGAAGAAAGTGTCGTTCACCGGCGGCACCGAAGTAGGCCGAGGCATCGCGCGCATTGCAGCGGACAAGCTGATGCCGGTTTCGCTTGAACTCGGCGGCAAATCGCCGACCATTGTTTTCGACGACGCCGATCTCGATCACGCGGTGAACGGCGTGCTGTACGGCATTTTCAGCTCGTCGGGCGAGGCGTGCATCGCGGGCTCGCGTCTGTTCGTGCAGCGCTCTATCTATGATGCGTTCATGAAGCGTCTGGTAGAAGGCGCGCGCAAGTTGCGCGTCGGCGATCCGTCGCGCGTGGAAACGCAGATGGGTCCGCTGATCACGCAGGCGCATCGCGAAACGGTCGAGCGTTATGTCGCGCTCGGTCTTGAAGAAGGTGGACGCCTGCTGTGCGGCGGCGAGCGTCCGGTCGGCGATGGTCGCGAACAAGGCACCTATTTTCAGCCGACGATTCTCGAAGGTCTCACCAACGACGCACGCGTCTGCCAGGAAGAAATCTTCGGCCCCGTGCTGGTCGCGATGCCGTTCGACGACGAAGCGTCGCTGCTCAAAGAAGCCAACAACAGTGTGTTCGGCCTCGCCGCCGGCATCTGGACGCGCGATTACAAGCGTGCTTACCGGATCGCCCGCGCGCTGGAAGCCGGCACGATCTGGATCAACACCTACAAGCTGTTCTCGATCTCGACGCCATTTAGCGGCTGGAAAGAGAGCGGCATGGGACGCGAGAAAGGCCGGCTCGGCATCCGCGAATACATGCAGCAGAAGAGCCTCTACTGGGGCTTGAACGACGCGCCGCTGGCGTGGGCTGACTGAAGACACACGATACGCAAGAGGCAGGTTATGACGATTCTCGGCATTGAACAGATTATCTACGGCGTGACGGATCTCGCTACCTGTCGACGCTTTTTCGCGGACTGGGGCTTGAAGGAAGTCGCGCACGACGAAACCCATGCGCGCTTCGAAACGCTCAACGGCTGCACGGTTCTCGCCGTCGATGCCAACGATCCGTCGCTGCCGCCCGCATTTGAAGAAGGTCCGACGCTGCGCGAAGTCACGTGGGGCGTTGCGACTCAAGCGGAACTCGACGAATTGCGCGGACGCTTTGCGGGTCAGCCGGGCCATTTCGAAACCGAAGATGCAGTCGGCTGCATTGATCCCAACGGCATGGCGATTCGCGTTGAAGTGACGCGCAAACGTGCGCTCGATATTCACGGCTCGCCTTCGAACGTGTGGGGGCCAAACGCTGCGCGTGGATCAGCCGTCGCCGATTTACGAGCGCGCCGAACCCGTCGAAGTGGGTCATGTCGTGTTCTTCACGAACAGGCTGGCCGAACAGGAAAAGTTCTACCAGGAACTGCTCGGCTTCGAAATGTCGGACCGTTATCCGGGCCGCGGTGCATTCATGCGCTGCGCGCCGCACGGCGGCCATCACGACATTTTTCTGCTCGCGTTGCCGAACGGCAAGCGCGGTCTGAATCACGTCGCGTTCACCGTTCGCGACATCCATGAAGTGTTCGGCGGCGGCATGCACATCAGCCGCTGCGGTTGGGATACGCAACTCGGGCCGGGACGTCATCCGGTTTCGTCGGCGTACTTCTGGTACTTCCAGAATCCCGCCGGCGGCCTGATCGAGTACTACGCCGACGAAGACCAACTCACGCCCGAATGGCAGCCGCGCGATTTCGAACCGGGCCCGACCGTGTTCGCCGAATGGGCGATCGACGGCGGCATCGACGGCAATACGCGTCGGCAGAAAAACGCGAAGGCGCCGGAAGGCAAGTTCATGACGGAGCGCAAAAATGACTGACGCTGCTACTGAAAAGGCGCGAGCCGCGCATGCCGAGCTCGAAACGCCGCGCACGATTGTCGTGATCGGCGGCGGCCAGGCGGCAGGCTGGGTCGTGAAGACGCTGCGCAAGGAAGGCTACGACGGCCGCCTCGTGATGATCGCCGACGAAGTGCATTTGCCGTACGAACGTCCGCCGCTTTCGAAGGCCGTGCTTTCCGGCGAAGCAACTATCGACACCGTGCGTCTCGTGAAGCCCGACGATTTCGACGCGCTGAAGATCGAAGCGTGGCAGCCGGATTGCGCGACGTCGATTGATCGCGAGAAGCGTGTTGTTCGCACGCAAGCGGGACGTGAAGTGCAATACGACCGCCTCGTGATCGCGACGGGCGGCGCGGCGCGTCGCTTGCCGGATGCGCTGGTAAAGACCTCGCACGTGACTTATCTGCGCACGCTCGATGAAGCCGTTGCGCTCGGCGAACGGCTGCGTGCGAGCAAGCGTGTGCTCGTGGTGGGCGGCGGCTGGATCGGTCTCGAAGTGGCCGCGACCGCGCGCAAGCTCGGCGTGGATGCAACCGTGGTGGAAGGCGCGCCGCGTCTATGCGCCCGTTCATTGCCGCCGATGGTCTCCGACTTCCTGCTCGACCTGCATCGTGCAAATGGCGTGGACGTGCGCCTCAAAGCCGCGCTCACGAAGCTCGAAGATCATCCGAACGACGTGAATCGCATTCGTGCAACCTTCGCCGACGGCTCGACTTTGGACGCCGATTTCGCGGTCGCCGGCATCGGTCTCGCGCCGCACACGGCGTTGGCCGAAGCGGCGGGCGTGAAGGTGGAAGACGGCATCGTGGTCGATCATTTCGGCGCGACCGACGACCCGCGCATCTTCGCTTGCGGCGACGTGGCGAATCATCCGAGCGCGTGGCTGAAGCGGCGCGTGCGTCTCGAATCGTGGGCCAATGCGCAGAACCAGGCGATTGGCGCGGCCAAGGCGTTGCTCGGCAAGTTCGAACCATACGCGGACATTCCGTGGTTCTGGTCCGATCAATACGACGTCAATCTGCAGATTCTCGGCGACATTCCCGCCGATGCGCAACTCGCGATACGCGGCGATTTGCCGGGCAAGCGCGCGACGCTTTTTCATCTGGAAGACGGCGCGATTCGCGGCGTGATCGCCATCAACACTCCGCGCGAACTGAAGCTCTCGCGCAAGTGGATGAATCAAGGCCGGACCATCGACCTTGCCACACTGACCGACGCCTCAACGGCGCTTGCCTAACCACATCTACGGACGGCACCACGGCATGAGAACCATCGACAACACCATTGGAGACCGCAGCGCCGCAGGCGTTTCGGGCCCTGTCACGAGAGGCTCGATCATCGCGCGGCTCGAGCGACTGCCGAAGAACGCGATGCAGGTGCGCGCGCGGATTCTGATCGGGCTCGCCACGTTCTTCGACGGCTTCGACGTGATCGCGATTGCGGCCACGCTGCCGGTGCTGATCGCGAAGTGGCATCTGACGCCGTGGGAAATCGGCTTTCTGATCGGCTCGGGGTCGGTCGGGCAACTGATCGGCGCGTTCGTGTTCCCGTGGTATGCCGAGCGTCATGGGCGCGTTCGAGCGATTGCGCTGAGCTCGGGGATTATCGGTGTCACGAGCATTGCGTGCGGATTTGCGCCGACGTTCGCGGCATTTGTCGTGTTGCGCGTGATTCAGGGCTTGGGACTCGGCGGCGAATTGCCGGTTGCCGCGACTTACATCAACGAGATTAGCCGTGCGCATGGGCGTGGTCGTTTCGTGCTGTTGTATGAAATTGTTTTTCCGGTTGGGCTGCTGGCTTCAAATGCGCTCGGCGCGTGGATCGTGCCGCGTTTCGGCTGGCAGGCGATGTATTTTATCGGCGGCATGCCGTTGATTCTGTTCTTCGTGTTGCGCAAGCTCGTGCCCGAGTCGCCGCGCTGGCTCGCCGAACGCGAACGCATGGCCGATGCCGATGCAGCAGTCCATGCGTTTGAACGCGCCGCGAAGGGTCCGTTGCCGCCGGTCGTGCATTCGGCCGAATTTGAAGCGATGGCGAATCGTCATCCGAAGCGCCGCATGGGCGATCTGTTTGGTCCGGCGTATTTGAAGCGAACGCTGGCCGTTGCGATGCTGTGGATCACATGCGGCTTCATTCAGTATGGTCTTTCGACGTGGCTGCCGACCATCTATCGCACGATCTATCACGCGCCGTTGCAACTGGCGTTGAACCTTGCGGTGGCGGCTTCGGTGCTGGGCGTGGTGGGGTCGCTGACTTGCGCGCTGCTGGTGGACAAGGTGGGGCGTAAGCCGATCATTAATCTGTCGTTTCTGGCGTGCGCAGTTTCGCTGCTGATGGCGGGCGTGTTGCACGATTCGTCGGTGTATGTGGTGGCGACGTGCTGTGCGTTGTCCTTGGGCTTTCTTGCATGCGGCTTCATCACGGCTTATGTATACACGCCGGAGTTGTACCCGACGAGCATTCGCGCGATGGGTTGCGGCGTCGGCGGCGCATGGCTGAAAGTGGCGGCGATTTTCGCGCCGGCGATTGTGTCGAAGACGATGATCGGCGGTAATTTACAGATCGCGTTTTATATTCTCGCGGCTGTGCCGTTTCTTGCGGCGGTGGCGGTGCATTTTCTCGGGATTGAAACCAAGGGCAAGGTGCTCGAGCAGTTGGAGGCTTGAGGGCCGGTTAGGTGGGCGGTGATTTGGTGCCGTAATTGCAGGGATGAAAAGCGCACTGGGTGGTGCGCTTTTTGTTTTGGGGCGAGCCGCGTGAATGTCTAAAGCAGCGGGGCGTTGCTCACACCTGCTTCCGATAAACCACAAACCCCGACTTATCCGCCACCGCGTCATACAACTTCATCGCCGTGTGATTCGTCTCGTGCGTTTGCCAATACACGCGCTGCGAACCGTCTGCTTTCGCGCGCGCATACACTGCCTCGATCAACGCGCGCCCCACGCCTTTGCCGCGCTCGGATTCCAACGTGTACAGATCCTGCAAATAACAAATCGGTCCCGCGAGCGTCGTGTGCCGGTGATACAGAAAGTGCACGATGCCGACCAACTGGCCATTGCGTTCGGCGACCATCGCATGCATCGGCTCGTACACATCGAAAAAGCGGCCCCACGTGAGTTGCGTGATTTCACGCGGCAATGCAGTCTCGCCGGAGCGGCCGTAGAACGCGTTATATGCGTCCCATAGCGGCAGCCATGCATTGAAATCGTCGTGTTTGACGGGGCGGATCTGAATCGTGTCGGACATGCGCGGCTCCTTTGTTATATCGACGCAAACCGTCAGCATAAGAAAATCGAGCCGCGATTGTTAGCTCCAGCGCATGCGCAGAATTTGGAACCATGCACTCAGTCAGCGCAAGATCAAGCGCCGTCGCTCACAACGTCGCTCATAACGTCCTCACACCGTTTCCGCTCTAAGCCACTGAACGAGCGTGGCGTCGTCATCGGTTTCGAGCGCATGCGCGACTCGCTGGCCCACGGCCGCGCCGAATTTGTAGCCGTGCCCCGAGCACGCCGACACGACGAGCGTCTTGCCGATGCGCTTCGAAAAGAACCGCTCATCTGCGGTGAACGTGTACGCGCAGGTCTTCACCTCCGTGACCGTGTATTCATCGATGCGGCTAAGCGGCGGCGCAAAGAGCCGTCGCAAGCGGTCGCCTTCGTCGGGCCCGGCGATGCGGTCGCTTTCCGCATCCGGCACCGACCGTTTGAATGCACGCGCACCGAACTTCAGACCAATACCGTCGCTGGGCGGCAATACATAGCCGTCGCTCGAACCGCCGATGTCGACGATTGCCGGCGCGTTCGACCACGCATCGTCGAGATCGGCGGGCGGCGTCAGATAAGCAACGGCGTTGCGATAGATCGAGAGGTTCTCGGCGAGCGACGGAAAGAGCCGCAGCGTCCAGGCGCCGGCCGTCACCACGAGCCGGTCCGCGTGAACCGTCGCGCCGCTTTCGATGCGCACGCTCGCGTTCTGCGGATCGATCGCCACGGCCTTCGTGTGCATGCGAATGTCGACGCCGCGCATGCGGAGCCACGCTTTCAGATCATGCGCAATGCGCTCGCTGAAAAGCGTGCCGCCGTCGCGATCAAAGTAGGCGTAGCGAAACGTAGCGGCATCGAGAAACGGGTAACGCTGGGCGGCCTCGCGCGGATCAAGCCGTTCGTACTCGAAGCCCATGCGGTCAAGACCGATGCGGAACCGCTCGGCGCCATCGCCGGCAAACTGCGAAATACCGAGCACCCCGCAATTTGCATAGTGCGAAACGCCGAGATCGTCCCATAGCATGTCCCAACTATCGAACGCTTCGGCGATGGCTTGCGCATAGCCGTCGGCTTCGCCATATGCCCGGCGAATCATGCGATGCCGGTCGCCCGATGCGGCGAGCGGATTCGGGATCGAGCCCTGCTCGATCAGCGTGACGTCATGCCCCAGTTTGGTGAGCGACCATGCCGTGCTCAGCCCGGCGATTCCCGCGCCAACGATTGCCACACGCATGCCAATCCCCCGGTCGGTTGAACGGAGTTCAGTCTAGCAGCGGGAAAAAATAAGCGGTGTTTTACGTGCAATGGCGCGGGTATCGGCGGCGTATATCGCCGCATGTATCAGGCTAAATCAACCGACGAATCGCATGACACACGCGCCGCGATATTCAATGCTTGCGATGTGACGCGTCGCGAAGCTTGTCGCGCACTTTCCTCGCCGCGAAGAGCGGCACGTAGTCCTGCACTTTGGCTTGATGGCGATAGTCGGCCAACGTGTCCGCGTACATCTTCGAGACCGTCTCGGTCGGCGTATCGGTCTCTTCCGCGATGCTTCTCACCACTTCTTCCACATTTGGCTCGGGTTGCGACATTGATGTCTCCGGTTAAGCGACGGTCGATAGGCGAATGCAGCCAAACACAGGGCTTTTATTAGAGGATGCGATTTCCGCCGATGCCAATTGAATTGGGCTATCGCGGGTTGCACGCCACAGAGATATTTTTTTTGCGCCACGAAGTTCTCGGGTCTAGCGCAAACTCGCCGACGCCTGCCGACGTGAAATAAACCGAAACACATCATTAAGCACGTCATGGAATAAAACGGCACACTCAGCAGTTCTTGTCCGTGAATAGTGCGTCGCTTAAGCCGCTGAACACGCTGAACACGCTGAACGCGCCATTACAAAGACATTGCAACGATTCTCTCGCCGATCACATCACTCATGAATACGCACACTCAACGTCTGGCCAACCAGACCCACGCTTTGGCGGCCCCGCGATACACGCGCACGGCGATCGCGCTGCACTGGCTCATCGCGTTGCTGATCATCGGCAACGTGGTGCTGGCCTTGAGCGCGGACTCGTTGCCCGACGACTGGGTGCGTCCGGTGATCAATACGCACAAGTCCATCGGCATCACGGTACTGGGCCTCGCGCTAATGCGGATCTTGTGGCGCGTATCGCACAAGCCGCCGCCGTTGCCGCGCGAATTTCCGTCGTGGGAAAAAGTGGCCGCGCATGTCGCGCACTTCGTTCTCTATTTCCTGATGATCGCGCTGCCGCTCTCGGGCTGGCTGCACGACTCGGCATGGAAGGACGCGGCCACGCATCCCATGCGGCTCTTCGATCTGTTTCCCTGGCCGCGCATCGGCTACGTGATGAACCTCGAGCCCGCGTTGAAGGAGACGCTGCATGACCGCTTCGGCGCATTGCATACGTGGCTCGGCTATGCGCTGTACGCGTTGCTCGCCATGCATATCGGCGGCGCGCTGAAGCACGAGTGGATCGATCGCAAATCGGTTCTGAGGCGCATGGTGCCGTGACAACCGCATCGCTCATTTTCTGAAACGGCAGCAACCATCGACGCTTAGCAATTTTGAAAAAGACCCTGGAACAGGCGTTCGCGCTTGCATCGCCCCGCATCGTGCCGCGCGGCACGACGTGGTTGAGCACGCTGATTCATACGGCCGTCGTCGCTGCATGGCTGCTGTTGTTTGCGCGTGCATTCTTTCTGCACGGCGTGGTTGCGTGGTCGACGGGTATCGCCTACGTGATCTACGACACGTTGCTGCTCGCGTTCGTCACCTGGAAAAGCTTGCCGTTGATGCGCCGTGTGCCGCCGCTCGAGCCCGATTACGATCGGCGCGCTCTGCCGGACATGGGCGTGATCGTCGCCTCGCATAACGAGGCGGCCGTGCTGCCGGTCACGATCGCGGCGCTGCTGCGGCAGGTGCACGGCCCGGCTCAAATCGTCATTGCCGACGACGGCTCGACCGATCAAACGCACTCGCTCCTTACCGAACGCTTCGGTCTCACCGCGCCTGCCGAGGGCACGCTGAGCGCACCGAGCGCGCTGCATCCGAACCTCTTCTGGCTGCGCATGCCGCACGGCGGCAAGGCGCGCGCGCTAAACGCCGCCATCACGTTGATGACAACGAAAACCGTGATGACCGTCGACGCCGACACGCTGCTCGATGACGACGCCACCTACGCGATGCGCGCCGCTTTTGCGAACGACGCGAAGCTCGTCGCCGCGGCCGGCATTCTGGTGCCGGTGTGCGGCAAATCGGCGTCGGGCCGCGTGCTGCAATGGTTCCAGACCTACGAATACATGCGCAATTTCATCGCGCGTTTTGCGTGGATGCGCGCCGACAGTCTGCTGCTCGTGTCGGGCGCGTTCGCATCGTTCAAACGCGAGGCGCTGCTGGACGTCGGCGGTTTCGATCCGCAGTGTCTGGTCGAAGACTACGAGCTGATTCACCGGCTGCGCCGTCATTCCGTCGATCACGGCCTCGGCTGGGACGTGCGTGTGATCGGCAACGCGCATGCGCACACGGATGCGCCCGACAACCTCGCCAGTTTCCTGCGCCAGCGCCGCCGCTGGTTCGCGGGCTTCCTGCAAACGCAGTACTGGAATCGCGACATGACCGGCAATCCGCGCTATGGAATGCTCGGCATGCTGATGCTGCCCGTCAAGGCGCTCGACACGATGCAGCCCATCTACGGCCTGACTGCGTTCGGATTGCTGCTCGCTTTTTTGCTGGGCGGGCACGGCGCGATCGTCGCCTCGATCTTCGGCGTGATCGGCGTCAAAACGGCGATCGATCTCGCCTTTTACCTGTGGAGCATCCATCTTTACCGACGCTGGACCGGCACGCGCAGCCGTGCCGGCATGGGGATGGCGATGCTCGCGGCAATCGCGGAGCCGTTCACTTTCCAGTTGCTGCGGCACCTGGGCGCGGCGCTCGGCTGGCTGCATTTTTTGCGCGGCGGACGCTCGTGGGGCGTGCAGCGCCGCACCGGCCTGATAGCCCGCGACGACGCGTAGCGACACCCCCGAGCACCCGGCCGCCGGGCGCGGCGCGATGTCCCGCCCGCCCCAGGCTCCGCCCGGTTCGAGTAGACTGACGGCGATAACGGCCGCCACGCGCGGCCTCCTACTCTATCCGCACGTGCACGGAGGCTCCACACTATGCATGCTGTTCCCCCGCTCGAACAAAACACCGTCGAGGCGTCGCCAACGCATGCGGCATCGCCAAAAGCCGCTCCCACACAGGGCCAGGCCGCCAACGACGCGCCGGTTCGCGACCTGCGCCGCGTCGGGATTCACCCGGACTACTGGTATCCGCTCGCGTGGTCACATGAGGTGAAGCGCGGCAAGACGCATGGGGTGACGTTCGCGGGCGATCCGATCGTGCTCGCGCGCACCGAGTCCGGCAAAGTGTTCGCGCTCGAAGACCGCTGCGCGCATCGGCAGGTGCCGTTGCACCAGGGCGTGGTCGATGGCGAATCGATTCGTTGCGGTTACCACGGCTGGACTTACGACTGCTCGGGCAAATGCATCGACGTGCCCTATCTCGGGCGCGAGCGTTTGCCGAACGGCGTGCGCTCGTATCCGTGCCGCGAAGTGGAAGGACTGATCTTCGTATTCCCCGGCGACCCGGCAATGGCCGAGGTTCGGCCGCTGCCCACGCTCGGCTCCGTGTCGGACAAGAAGTACAAGACGCGGCGCTTCGGCCGTCCGGTCAATTGCCACTACTCGTTCATGCACGAGAATCTGATGGACATGAACCATCAGTTTTTGCATCGCCGGCAAATGGGCCAGATGCGCGCGCGTTCGCTCGGGCGGCGGCGCGGCGAAGGCTGGGTCGAGGTCGACTATACGTTTGCGCGCATGGCCGGCCAGCAGCCGATCGGCGAGGCTATCGTATTCGGCCAGAGCCGTAAAACGGGCGGCGACAACGACAAGGACGTGATGACGATCCGCACCGAGTATCCGTATCAGACGCTGCAGATTCGCACGTCGGAGAAGACGCTCGTGATGGATCTGTGGATCGTCTATGTGCCGCTCGATCGCGAGCAGCGCACCAATCGCACATTCGGGCTGCTGTCGATTCGCAAGCCGGGCATTCCTGGCGCACTGAATCTCGCGTGGCCGCTGCTGGTGTGGTTCACCGAGCGCATCTTCAAGGAAGACCGCGAAATCGTCGAGGCAGAGCAACGCGCGCACGATTCGCAGGGCGCGGACTGGAATCACGAGGTGTTTCCGGTTATCAACGACCTGCGCGCGCTGCTGCGCGAATGCGGCTCGCCGGATCAGGTGGTCGGCGCGGGCACCGGGGATACCGAAGTGATCCGCTTCTGGGACTCGCGTCACGGCAGCCCGCTGGCGAAAAGCTGAGCGGAAGCGCGGGGCGGCCTACCGCGGGCGGCTTTGCGCCTGCCCGCGAATGAGTTCATCTCCGCCCCGTAAATAATCCGGCGCGTTCGCGCTGCGATAATGGCAACTGCTCGCGAATCAGGCGAGCCACCGCTTGCCCAACATCACACACGGGTTTGCGCAAATCGGCATGCGCCGCCGCGCGACCCGTGTACCATTTCGCTTTTTCCGATTTCCGAAGACCGTCTCGTGACCACGCAACAACTCCCTACCGCATCGCGCAAATCCCTCACTCTGCTTCAATTGCTTGGCCTGATCGGCGGCACTGCGCTTATCGCGGCCATCGTGCTGAATCTGGTCGTGTAACGCCGTCATGTACAAGAAGGGCGTAGCGCTGGAGATCCAGTTTTCCCCCGAACGGCTCAACGACGGCGCAGGCGATCCGTACTGGATCGACCTCACGCAAGACGAAGCGCAACGCCTGCTCGACAGCCTGCAGGCGCGCCTCGCAGCGAGCAGCGTAAGCGGCGCGAGCACGGAGGCGCCGCTTGTCGTCAGCCTGGACGAGACGCCGGCTTCACAGCAGCAAAGCGCGCCGGATTCGCCGTCGGCGAATGCCACCAACGCCGCCAACGCCGCCAACCCCGCTTCCGCCGACGACTTCAAGCAGTGGGTCTGCGTGATCTGCGGCTGGATTTACGACGAAGCCGCCGGCTTGCCCGAAGAAGGCATCGCGCCGGGCACACGCTGGGCCGACGTTCCCGCCGACTGGCGTTGCCCGCTGTGCGACGTGGGCAAGGAAGACTTCGCGCTCGTCGAGTTCTAGGCGTCCGGGTAATCGGCGCCCACGGTGGTCGCTTCCCACGCATCGAAATCGCCGCGCATGAAGTCGAGCTTCTTGCGCGCGAGTTCGAGCGCGGTCTTGCCGAGCAGCAAACGCAGAGGCGGCTTGTCCGATAGCGCGGCGTCGATAATCGCTTGCGCCGCGCGCACCGGATCGCCCGCCTGGTTGCCGCTGCGCGCTTCCGTCTGCTTGCGCCGCTCGCCGGCGGTGGCCGCGTAGTCGTCGATGACGGTGGCCGATTGCTTCATCGACGCACCCGCCCAATTGGTGCGGAACGGACCGGGCTCCACGATCAGCACGTCGATGCCGAGCGGCTTGACCTCGGCTGCGAGCGTTTCCGACAAGCCTTCCACCGCATATTTCGTCGCGTGGTAATAGCCGGTCGCCGCGAAACTCGCGAGCCCGCCAATCGACGATACGTTGACGATCAGACCGCTACGCTGCTCGCGCATGACCGGCAACACGGCCTTTGTGATGTCGACGAGACCGAACACGTTGGTCTCGAACATCGCCCGCACTTCCGCGTCTTCGCCTTCTTCGATTGCCGCCAGATAGCCGTAGCCGGCGTTATTCACGAGCGCGTCGATGCGGCCAAAACGCTGCTTTGCCTGTGCGACGACCTCCGCGATCTGCGCGCGGTTCGTCACGTCGAGCGGCAGAACGAGCGCGCGCTCGCCGTGCGGCTCGGCAATGTCTTTTACTTTCGATGCATCGCGTGCCGTGACCACGGCGCGCCAGCCGCGCTCGAGCACCAGCTTCGCGAGTTCGCGGCCAAAGCCGGTCGAACAGCCGGTGATCAGCCAGACGGGATTGTCTCGATTCATCATGTGGGAAAACTCCTGTTGATGGTCTGCGACATAGCCTCGCGCCTTTCTTTTTACTGACGCCTCGAAAGTTGTTCGCGCGAAGAAGGGGGCTTTGATTCTAGTCGCAGCGCGGCAAGCCTGCTTGCAGCGCCTCCATCAACGCGCCCGCACGGTGCGCGTGTATGACGCGATCATCGTGGCGAGTTCCTGCGCGGCGGGCGTGAGCGGAATGGCGGCGCGTTGCAACAGGCAGACGGTTTGCTCGATCGCGCGCTCGCGGACCTCGATCGTGGTCAGCGCGCCGGCAAACGCGCCCTGTGTTGCGACAATCGACGACTCCAGCGACAGGCAATCCGTCGCGCCCACGAGATGCAGCGTCTCGTACAAACCTTCGACGGTCGCGACGATTTTCGGCGGCGGCAAACCATGACTTTCGAACAGATGATTCAGCCGATTGACTTGCGGATCGTCGGTGAGATTCGGCGAGCGCGTGGCGATCCATGTGCAATCGACGAGTTCGGCAAGCGAGCGAGCCTGCGCCTTCGGATGACCCTTGCGGCAGACGATCACTGGATCGGAGCGATAAAGCGGCACGACGGAAAGATCAGCGGTATCCGTGTGCTTCGACACCAGCGCGACTGCGAAGTCGAGCGTGCCTTCACGAATCCACGAAATCATCATGCGCGATGTGCCGGTGCGCAGATGCAGCGCCACTCGCTCGAAGCGCGTGCGGAACTGCATCAGCACGGGCGCCAATGCATCGACTAACGGCTCGGTCGTCATGCCGAACGTGACCTCGCCCGCGTAGTCGCCGCGCAATTGCTGCACCTCCTGCTCGGCGCGCTCGCATTCGCCGATAATCGCGCCCGCTCGCTGCAACAGCCGCTGGCCGAGCGCGGTCAGTGCGATGCCGCGATTCGTGCGGATGAAAAGCGTCGCGCCCAACATCGATTCGAGGTTCTGTAACTGCTGCGTGATGCCGCTTTGCGCGACGCCGAGTGCACGCGAGGCCGCGCGCAAGCTGCCATGTTCGGCGACGGCCTTGAAGGCGCGCAGTTGAGAGATCGTCAACGCCATTGGAGCGTCCGTGGTTCACTGCCAGCGATCGGCAAAGGTGATCATGATAGTCCGAAGCTGACTTCTATGAAGCGGCGCAGCGGCATACGATGGGCTCGCCGTGTTCCGTCCACCTCGACAACTTCCGCTCCCATGAAACTGCCTCTGATGATGATCGTAAGCGCCGCGCTGGCCCTCAGCAGCGGCGCGTTTGCCGCCGAGTCCGACACGCTGCGCCTCGGCATCGACCCAAGCTATCCGCCGATGGATTCAAAGTCGCCCGACGGCAGCCTCAAAGGCTTCGACGTCGACCTCGGCAATGAAATTTGCCGCCGCATTAAAGCGCGTTGCCAATGGGTCGAGCTCGAATTTTCGGGGATGATTCCCGCGCTGCAGGCACGCAAGATCGACGCGATTCTTTCGTCGATGGCGATCACGCAGAAACGCGAGCAGCAGATTCTATTTACGTCGAAGCTCTTTCAGTTCAAATCGCGGCTGATCGCGCGGCAAGGCTCGCCGCTCGCCGCGGGCTTGCAGGCGCTCTCAGGCAAACAGATCGGCGTGCAATCGGGCACGCAGTTCGAAGGTTATGCGTTGAAGAACTGGACGCCGCTCGGCGCGCATGTCGTCGCGTACAAGAGCCAGGAGGAGGTGTTCGCCGACTTGCAGAATGGACGCCTCGACGGCGCGTTGCTTGGTTCCGTGGAAGCGGACTTTGGCTTTCTGCGCACGCCGTCCGGCAAGGGCTTTGCGTTTGTCGGCGAACCGCTTTCGATGGGCGATCGCGGCACGGGCATCGGCTTGCGCAAGGACGAGACGGCAGTGCAGGCGTCGATGAACGCCGCGATTGCCGCGATGTTGAAAGACGGCACCTATGCGCAGATCGCGAAAAAGTACTTCGACTTCGACCCGTACGGCAATTGATGCCCGCGCGTTCCGCTCTTTAACTCCACGCTCGTCTCTCATGAACAGGCAATCGCATCCGCTCATTTCGCCGGCAATCGGCACGCAGCGCGAACTCGTATCGTTTCACTTCGGCGCGCCAGGTAACGGGGAAAAAGATTTATATCCAGTCGTCGCTGCATGCCGACGAAACGCCAGCGATGCTGACCACGCTTCTATTGAAGCGTCGTTTGATCGAACTTGAAAAGCAGGGCGCGCTCAATGCGGAGATCGTGCTGGTGCCCGTGGCTAATCCCGTCGGACTCGGGCAATACGTACTCGGACAATTTATCGGGCGCTTCGACCTTGCAAGCGGCAAGAACTTCAACCGGCATTTTCTGCGGCTGACGAAACTTGTCGCACAAGCGCGCGAAGCACTAGGTTCGGATGCCGCCGAAAACGTGCGGATCGTTCGTCGTCTGATTGCCGACGAACTGGCCGCGCAAAAGCCGATGACCGAGTTGGAGTCATTGCAATTGGCGATGCTAAAGCTCTCGTTCGATGCAGACGTCGTGATCGATCTGCATTGTTCGCTCGAGGCCGCGATGCATCTCTACACGAGCGAGGCGGCGTGGCCTCAAGTCGAACCGTTCGCGCGCTATCTTGGCGCAGAGGCGTCGCTGCTGGCGACGAACTCGGGCGGCGAGGCCTTCGACGAAACGCATAGCCTGCTGTGGTGGGAGTTGCAGCAACATATGCCCGCCGACAAGCCGGTGCCTACCGGCACGATTGCAGTGACTGTCGAATGCCGCGGCCAGCGCGACGTTTCATACGAAGCGGCACAGCACGACGCCGATGCGATCGTCGACTATCTCATGTGGCGCAAGGCGATTCGGCTGGAAGCGAAGCCGCTGCCGCCGTTGCTGACTCCTGCGACGCCGCTCGCCGGAAGCGAGCAGTTCTATGCGCCCGTGAGCGGCATTCTCGTGCATCGCGCGAAGATCGGCGAGACGATTCGCGTTGGTCAACCGTTGTTCGATATCGTCGATCCGCTGACGGACGAAACCACTACGTTGACGAGCAATACGGAAGGCGTGTTTTACATGCGTCGCGCGATTCGGTTTGTGACGGCGGGCGCGCCGCTGGGGCGTGTGACGGGGACGCGGGCGTTTCGGACGGGGGTGTTGTTGGGGGCGTGATGACAGCAGCTTCGTGTGAACTCTGCTTGCAACCAACAGAGGCTGCGGCCAGACGCGCCGACACCACGCACGCGCAACCGCAACCGCAGCCTCAACCTAACCCGCCTTAACTTGCCACCAACACCGGCGCAATCGCAGCCGGATCGCTAATACTCGGCCGCCCATTCTCCACATGACCCGCAACGCGGCGCGAGAAGCTGTCGTCGTCGTTACTGGTTATCGTCAAGTCATACCAGTGATGGCTCGCTGCCAGCACCCACGCCTCTTCGACATGCGCGCCTGGCGGCACGATCACCGGACGCGGACGTGCGCCATACGCGTTATCCGTCACCGTCAAACGCGCGAAGCTGCCGCCCTTGTTGCTGAACTTGAGGAACACGTTGCCGTTCGCGACATCGTATTGCACCTTCACTTCGGGCTCCGCCGGTTTGCCATTGTGATGACCGCCGGCAAGCTGCTCCGCCTGCGCATTGCTCCCGACATTGCCCGCGAATTTGCGCACGAAACCATTCGGACCGAACACCTGAAAAGCGTAGACGCCGTTCGTCGATGTCAGATCGAACGACTCGCTGAGCGACTTGCCCGCTTCAACGGTGTAACGCCACGGACCGTCCGTGCGATTCGTCGCGTACACATAGAAATGCGCGCCCTGGTCGCCGGTATTGCCGAATGAAATTTCGAACGCGTTCTGCTTCCCGTCCGCGTGGCCGTTCACATGCAATTCATACGGCAAGGCGCGCGCGAAACGAATGCCGCTTTCCTGCGGATCGATTGAGCCGGGCGTCGCGGGCACGGTCGGTTTCGGCTGCGTCGCGCACTGGTTGTCGGCAATGGTCTTGTAGTTGCTCGTGTCGGGCAGCGGCGGAATGCGCGAGTCGGGCGTGCGGAAATCGAACGCTGTCGTCAGGTCGCCGCACACCGCGCGACGCCATGCGGTGATGTTCGGCTCATACACGCCAAAGCGCGTTTCGATGAAGCGAATCACCGACGTGTGATCGAACACCTGCGAGCACACAAAGCCGCCCTTGCTCCACGGCGAGACGATCGTCATCGGCACGCGCGGGCCGAGGCCGTAGGGCAGGCCATCGGCGGTATAGCTGCCGCCGCGTCCCGGATTGACCACGTTGTGAATTTCGCCTTCCGTGCTGACCGTCGACTTGCCTTGCGCGGCCGTGGTTGCCGGTTGCGGCGGCACGAGGTGATCGAAGAAGCCGTCGTTCTCGTCGTACATGATGAAGAGCACGGTCTTGCTCCACACCTCGGGGTTCGACGTCAACGCATCCAGAATCTGCGACGTATATTCGGCGCCATACGCCGGCGTGTATTTCGGATGCTCCGAGTACGCGGCGGGCGGGCACAGCCACGACACTTGCGGCAGCTTGTTCGCGAGCACGTCGGCCTTCAGATCGTCGATGGTGCGTACGGTTTGGGCGCGCTCATACAACGGCGAGCCAGGCTGCGCGTTGATGAAGTTGCTGAAGTTCTGCAGGATGTTGGTGCCGTAGTTGCCGTTCAGCGGATCGGCGCCGGTCAGACCCTGCTGATAGATCTGCCACGAAATGCCGGCGGCTTGCAGGCGCTCGGGGTACGTGGTCCACGAAAGCAACTGATAGTTCGGCGGGCCGTCGCCGTCCACCCAGTCGTTGTTGTCGAGCAGCGGTCCGCCGAACTTGGCCGTCGGGTCGACCGTGCCGCTCATCAGATACGAGCGGTTCGGATGCGTCGGCCCGGGCATCGAGCAGAAATACGCGTCGCAGATCGTGAACGCATCGGCGAGCGCATAGTGGAACGGAATGTCGCTGCGCAGGTGATAGCCCATCGTCATGTCGGTCTTGGTCGCGGGCCACTGGTCGTAGCGGCCGCCGTCTATCGCGGCATGCGTCTTGTACCAGCTATGATCGAGGTCGCCCACGCATTGCGCGCTTGTGGTCGACGTATCCAGATGGAAGGGCAGCACAGGCTTCGTGGGGTCCGCCCTTCGACGGCTGATACCAGACCGGCTTGCCGTTCGGCAGCGGAATCGGGAAGCGGTCGTTGTAGCCGCGCACGCCGCGCATATGGCCGAAGTAGTGGTCGAACGAACGGTTTTCCTGCATGAACACGACGATGTGCTCGACATCGTGAATCGTGCCCGTGCGCGAAAACGCGGGAACGGCCAACGCATTGCGAATCGACTCGGGCAGCGCGGTAAGCGCAGCGGCAGCGCCGGCGGACGAAGCCACGGTCTGCAGGAAACGGCGACGGCTATTTGATGTCATGGAATATCACCTTCTGCGGGGGGAAGAATAGCGCGCCACGCGCGCCAGTGGAATCGGTCAGTTGCTGTTCGCGCTGTCGCCCGGTGCATAACGCATGACGGGCGCGACTTGCTGGCTGTCGGCGGCGAGGCTGGCTTGCACGTTCTGCGTGATGGCGTCGGATGCGAGAGCGGGATTCGCGGCGAGCGCCGACGATGCATTCGGAATAGCGGCTGCGGACAATGCCGCGGAAGATGGCGCATCGAGCGAAGCATCAACATTCGATGAAGAAGACGCATTGGCCGATGCGGAGTCATCCGCGCCGCAGCCGCTTAATGCACACGTTAATGCGCACGTTGCGAGCGCAACGAAAAAGGCACTCACGAGGCGTTTGTCTCTTCTCATGTCGGCATCCGGTTTTGTGAAGGCGGATGCAGTCTCCAACCCTTTCAAGAAATAATTGTGAAACGTTTGCGAGTGGGAAAAATGACTCGCGTTTGTGAGTTCTTCGAAAGGAACCGGAAAGTGATAAGTAGGAGAATGGACACGCTAATGCCTTCCATCGCAAGATCACTCACGCCATGACACGCATTGAACGACCTTTCGACATGCCGCGGCTCGAAGACGAATGGCTCGAGGCAGACGGCTTCGGCGGCTTCGCGTCGGGGACCGTGGGCACCGAGCGCACGCGCCGCTATCACGCATTGCTGCTGGCGGCCACGCGCGCGCCAGGTGGACGCGTCGTGCTGGTCAACGGTGTCGAAGCCTGGCTCGAAGCGGACGGCGAGCGCTATCCGCTCAGCATGCAGCGCTACGTGCCCGACCTGCTGTATCCCGATGCGAGCGCGAATCTGCTCGAGTTCGCCACGGAGCCGTGGCCGACATGGCGCTTCGAGTTCAATGCGCAGATCGTCATCACGGCCGAAGTGTTCGTCAGCAAGGCGACGTGCGAAACGGTATTGCGCTGGCAATGGGAACGCCCGCAGGCGGCGACGCCAACAGGCGCGCTTACGCTGAAGGTCAGGCCGTTGCTGTCCGGCCGCGACTATCACGCGCTGCATCACGAGAACGCGGCGTTCAACTTTGGCGCGCAAATCAGCGACGACGCGCGCAACGTAAGCTGGCAACCCTACGGCGATCTGCCGCGCATTCATGCCGCGACGAATGGCAGCTACGCGCACGCGCCGGACTGGTATCGCAACTTCTGCTACGTTCGCGAGCGCGAGCGCGGGCTGGATTTCAGCGAAGACCTCGCGACGCCCGGCGTATTCAGCTTCAATCTCGCGAATGAGCAAGCGGTCATGATTCTCAGCGCATCGGATGCGACACAAACACACGTAACCGCATCGCGCCACGCAGAAACCCTCGCCGAAACCGAACAACAACGCCGCGAAGCATTAGGCTCGCGTCTGCAACGTTCCGCCGACGCCTACGTCGTCCAGCGTAACGAGGGCCGCACGATACTCGCGGGCTTCCCGTGGTTCACCGATTGGGGCCGCGACACGTTCATCGCGATGCGCGGCTTGCTGATCGCGTCGGGCCGTCTGGATGCCGCCGAGGCGATCCTGCTCGAATGGGCGGGCACGTTGTCCGAGGGCATGCTGCCCAATCGTTTCCCTGATTACGGCGACACGCCCGAATACAACTCCGTCGATGCGTCGCTGTGGTTCATCGTCGCCGTGCACGACTATCTGTCGACGGATCACGCGGGCGCGGCAACCAGGGCGCGTCTCCAGGCCGCCGCCGACGCGATCCTCGCGGGCTACACGCAAGGCACGCGCTTTAACATCAAGGCATCGGCGGAAGACGGTTTGCTGTGCGCGGGCGTCGCAGGCATGCAGCTCACGTGGATGGACGCGAAGGTCGGCGACCGGGTGGTGACGCCGCGCATCGGCAAGCCGGTCGAAGTGCAGGCGCTGTGGATCAACGCATTGCGCATTGCAGCAACGTGGAATGCGCAATGGCAACAACCGGCCGACCGCGCATGGCAGGCGTTCCGCGAGCGTTTCGTCGACCCGTCGACACAGGCGCTTTTCGATAACATCGACGTGGATCATGTCAGCGGCACAGTGGACCGCGCGATTCGTCCCAATCAGATTTTCGCGGTCGGCGGGCTGCCGTTCGCGTTGCTCGAAGGCGCGGCGGCGCGCGCCGTGGTCGATCAGGTCGAAGCGCAATTGCTGACACCGCTCGGCTTGCGCACGCTCGCGCCGTCGGACCCGGCTTATCGCGGCCGCTACAGCGGCGCGCCGTACGAACGCGACGGCGCCTATCATCAGGGAACGGCGTGGCCGTGGCTGCTCGGTCCATTCGTCGAAGCGTGGCTGCGCGTGCGTGGCAACACCGACGAAACGCGCCGCGAAGCTCGAACGCGTTTTCTCGATCCGCTGTACGCGCATCTCGATCACGCGGGGCTCGATCACCTTTCCGAAATCGCCGACGGCGATTTGCCGCACGCGCCCGCCGGCACGCCGTGGCAGGCGTGGTCGCTCGGCGAATTGCTGCGCGTCGAGCATTTGCTTGCCGGGTTGGATCGCCACATCGCGTAAACCGCGCTACGATGTGTGTCCCACCGCCAAGCCCGACGCAAGGAAGCTGTCATGCCACCGCTGCGCGCTGCGAATCTGTTCGCCACTGTTGAAGGTTCACGTCTGCATTCGGCGGATTGTGCCCACTGGCAGCGCTGGGGCCCTTACCTCAGCGAGCGTCAATGGGGCACCGTGCGCGAGGATTACAGCGCGGACGGCACTGCGTGGGACTACTTTCCGCACGACCATGCGCGCAGCCGCGCATACCGTTGGGGCGAGGACGGCATTGCCGGTTTCGGCGACGACACGCTGAGCTGGTGCGTGTCGCTTGCGCTGTGGAATCGCAAAGACCCGATCCTGAAAGAGCGGCTCTTCGGTGTCACGAACGCGCAGGGCAATCACGGCGAGGACGTGAAGGAGCTGTACTTCTATCTCGACGGCACGCCGACGCATTCGTACATGCGCATGCTCTACAAGTACCCGCACGCGGCTTATCCGTATCAGGATCTGATCGAGGAAAACGCGCGGCGCGGCGGCGACATGCCGGAGTACGAAATTCTCGATACCGGCGTGTTCGACGACTTGTGTTACTTCGACGTTCAGGTCGAATACGCGAAGCACGCGCCCGACGACATCGTGATGCGCGTCACAATCGAGAATCGCGCGGACGAACCCGCATCGCTCGATGTACTGCCGCAAATCTGGGCGCGCAATTCGTGGTCGTGGAAACCGAACACGGACAAGCCGTCGCTTGCAGCAGGCACGGACCACGACGGCCGCGCGCAGTTGATCGGCCATCAGCATGGGCATGAACCGATTGTCGTCACCGCGTGGTCAAAGGACGCGCCGCAAATCGCGTGGCTATTCTGCGAGAACGACACGAACGTAAAGCGCCTCTTCAATATGGAAGGCGAGGGTCCGTTCAAGGACGGCTTCAACGATTACCTCGTGCATGGCGATCAGCACGCGGTGCGCCGCGACCGCGGCACGAAGGCGGGCGCGCATGCGCCAATCGAACTCGGTCCGCATGGGCGCGCGGTCGTGTATATGCGCTGGCGTCCCGAGGCGACGCCCGACGAAGTGCCGTTCGACGCCGACGCGCTCTTTGCAAAGCGTATCGCCGAAGCCGACGAATTCTACCGCGCGCTGCAACGCGACATGAACGATCCGGACGCGCGTCTCGTGCAGCGCCAGGCGCTCGCGGGCATGCTGTGGTCGAAGCAGTACTACCGGTACGACGTGCATCGCTGGATCGAAGGCGATCCGTTGCAGCCTCAACCGGCGGCCGCGCGCAAACGTGGACGCAACGCGGACTGGATGCACCTGTGCAATGCGGACATCGTGTCGATGCCCGACAAGTGGGAGTACCCGTGGTACGCGTCGTGGGATCTCGCGTTTCATGCGGCGGCGTTTGCGTTGATCGATCCGGCCTTCGCGAAACGTCAATTGCTGCTGCTGGTGAAAGACCGCTATCAGCATCCGAATGGACAACTGCCCGCTTACGAGTGGGCGCTAGGCGACGCGAATCCGCCGGTTCACGCGTGGGCCGCGTGGCGCGTGTACGAGATCGACCGCGCGCTCACCGGCAAGCCCGATCGCGATTTTCTGGAGCTCATTTTTCATAAGCTGCTGCTCAACTTTTCGTGGTGGGTGAACCGCAAGGACGCCGACGGTCACAACATTTTTCAGGGCGGTTTTCTTGGGCTCGACAACGTGGGCATCTTCGATCGTTCGTCGCCGCTGCCCACGGGCGGCCACATCGATCAGGCGGACGGCACCGCGTGGATGGCCGCGTATGCACTCGACCTCATGCGTATCGCGCTGGAACTTGCGTATGCGAACCATGTGTTTGTCGACATCGGCGTAAAGTTCTTCGAGCACTTCCTGTATATCGCGCAAGCCGTGAGTTGCGACGACGGCTGCGATACCGGACTATGGGACAGCGAGGACGAGTTCTTCTACGACAAGCTGCGCCTGCCTGACGGCACCAGTGTTCCAATGCGCGTGCGCTCGATCGTCGGGCTCATTCCGCTTTTCGCGGTGCATGTACTCGAAGAGCGCCTGCATGGCGAGTTGCCCGGATTGCGCGAGCGGCTCGTGTGGTTCCTCAAGCATCGGCCGGATCTCGCGAAACTCGTCTCGCGCTGGAACGAGCCGGGTAAGGGCAATGCATTGTTGCTGTCGGTGTTGCGCGGACACCGGATGAAAGCGCTGTTGCGGCGCGCGCTCGACGAAAGCGAGTTTCTCTCCGATCACGGCGTGCGCGCACTGTCGCGATACCACCGCGATCATCCGTTCGTGTTCGATCACAACGGCAATAGCTTCACGGTCAAATATCTGCCGGCTGAATCGGATACGCGCGTGTTCGGCGGCAATTCGAACTGGCGCGGTCCGGTGTGGATGCCCGTCAATTATCTGTTGATCGAATCGCTCTACGAATTTCACCGCTATTACGGCGACGAATTCCGCGTCGAATATCCGACGGGCTCGGGAAAGACCTTGTCGCTGTCCGAAATCGCCGATGAACTCGCGCGCCGCGCGACCACGCTATTCCTCAAGAACCGTGACGGCGAGCGTCCGGTCATGGGCGCGTACCCGTTGCTGCAAGCGGACCCGCGTTCGAGCGATCTGATTCTGTTCCACGAATACTTCCACGGCGACAACGGGCGCGGTGTGGGCGCTTCGCATCAAACCGGTTGGACCGGGCTTGTCGCATTGCTGCTGCAACCGCGTGAGATGGCCGCATCGGGCAGCGTGCCGCTTGCGGGCGAGCCTGGGCGCGCGCCGATTCCGGCAGCGCCGTCGGCTCCGGCGCGGCCCACGGAGCCTGCGGTCGAACCTGAGACGGTTTCCGCGCTGGCGAGCAGTGCGGTCAAATAGCGCGTGACCGTTGTTGAACTGTGTGGGGGCGGGCGCGGTCTTCTCTCTATTGCCACGTCCGTTTCATTGGCTTACTCGAGTGAATCCCATGTCGACTCCATCGAATCCCCAAGCCGCTAATTCTCCGAATGCGGATGCTAACGGCAACCTTGCCGCGCCGCGCAGTTGCAAAGTGAGTGCGAGTGCGCACGGCGAGCCGCCGTCGCCCGCCGGCAAGCGCCCGGCGCCGCCTTGCACGCTGGTCATCTTCGGCGCGGGCGGCGACCTCACCAAGCGCCTTCTGATGCCCGCGCTCTACAACCTCGCCGTGGATGGCCTGCTCGACGGCGGCATGCAGATTGTCGGCGTGAATCACGGCGAGCGCGAAACGAGCGCATGGTGCGAAGAACTGCACCAGTCGCTGCAAAAATTCGCCGCCGACAAAGCCAGTACATTTCACGCCGGTCAGCTCGACGACAGCGCATGGGATTGGGTCGCGCAGCGCCTCACCTATATGGCCGGCGATTTCGACACGCCCGACACCTTCGCGCGTCTGAAGCAAACGCTCGCTCAGGCGCCCGGCGGCAATGTGATTTTTTATCTGGCCGTGGGCTCGCGCTTCTTCAAACCGATCGTCGAACATTTGGGCGAGACCGGTTTGCTGAAAGAGGACGGCGGCTTTCGCCGTATCGTGATCGAAAAGCCGTTCGGCACCGACCTCGCATCGGCGCGCGATCTGAACGCGCACATTCTTTCGCAGGCGAAGGAATCGCAGATCTATCGCATCGATCATTTTCTCGGCAAGGATACGGTGCAAAGCATTCTCGCCGTGCGCTTCGCTAACGCGTTATTCGAGCCTGTGTGGCGGCGCGAATATATCGACAGCGTGCAGATCACGGCGGCTGAAACGATCGGCGTGGAAGGGCGCGGCAAGTTCTACGAGCAGACCGGCGCGTTTCGCGACATGGTGCCGAACCACCTGTTCCAATTGCTCGGCATGGTGGCGATGGAGCCGCCCAATTCTTTCGACGCAGAAGCCGTGCGCAATAAAAAAGCCGAGATCTTCGACGCGATCTTGCCGCTCACGCCGAACGACGTCGTGTTCGGTCAATACGAAAAGGGCGCTGCGGGCGTGGGTTATCGCGAGGAACCGGACGTCGCGCCGGACAGCAAGACAGAAACGTATGCGGCCGCGCGCGTGTTCGTCGAAAACTGGCGCTGGGCCGGCGTGCCTTTCTATTTGCGCACGGGCAAGCGGCTTGCGGTGCGGGGCACTGAAATCTCCGTGCAACTGAAGCCGGTGCCGTTCCGTCTGTTTCGCGACACGCCCGTCGACGCGCTCACGCCGAACGTGCTGACGCTGCGTATCGATCCCGCGCACGGCACGAGCTTCGACTTCAACGTCAAGACGCCGGGCCCGGTGATGCAGATTGGTCCCGTGCAGTCTTCGTTCAACTATGGAGACTTTTTCGCGGAGCGCGCCAACGTCGGCTATGAAACGCTGCTGTACGACTGCATGCTCGGCGACGAGACGCTGTTCCAGCGCGCCGACAGCATCGAGACGAGCTGGTGCGCGGTGGACGATGTGCTGCATCCGAAGACGGGCGGCGCGATGCCCGTGCACGGCTATGCGGCCGGCAGTGAAGGGCCCGCCGAAGCCGATGCGCTGCTCGCACGCGACGGCCGCGCGTGGCGGCCATTAAAGACCAATGCAATCGAAAAGAAGTGAACGCGCTCGGTAAAACCACATCAACGGGGGGCAACATGGCGGCATCGAAAGACAAGGCAGCAACGCGTAACGAACGGATTCTTGCAATCGACGTCGGCGGCACTGGACTGAAAGCGGCGATCATCGACGCAAACGGTCAGATGCAAACCGAGCGCTTGCGCGTGGCGACGCCGCATCCGTGCACGCCGCAGCAACTCGTCGATGCGTTGGCAAAACTCGTCGAGCCATTGATCGCGAAGGCGCCGGCGCAGTTGATGTCGATCGGCTTTCCCGGCGTGGTCCGCAACAACCGCATTCTGACCGCGCCGCATTTCGGCGTGGAAGGATGGCGCGACTTTGCGCTTGCCGATCTGCTCGCGCAAAAACTGGGCGGCTTGCCCGCGCGCATGATCAACGACGCCGAAATGCAGGGCTTCGCCGCGATAGAAGGCAAGGGCATCGAATTCGTGTTGACGCTCGGCACCGGCGCGGGAACCGCGCTCTTTCGCGACGGCGAGTTGATGCCTCATCTCGAACTCGCGCATCATCCGGTCAGCAAGAAAGGCGTGGCTTACGACGAGTACATCGGCGACGCAGCACGCGAAAAAGCCGGGAATAAACGCTGGAATAAGCGTGTTCACAAAGTGATCGGCATTCTCGAATCGCTCGTGAATTACGACAAGCTATGGATTGGCGGCGGCAACGCGGCGCGGCTGACATTCGATTTGCCCGCGAACGTTGCAACCGTTTCGAACGATGCGGGTATTGAAGGCGGCGCGCGCTTATGGCATCCGCGGTCGGTGCGCGAAACGCGGCAATTGCCCGAAGCGAATGCACGCACGGGGAAGTTCAAATAGATCTCAACTGGCGCGAATCGCCGGGAGCAAACAACAATGATTCGAAGGGCTTACGTTGGCGCTGCGCGTCGCATGATTTCTTTGAGCGTCGGCGCGATGCTGACGTTCGCCGTTGCTCACGCCTATGCGGCCGAGGCTTTCACGTTGAGTTCGCCCGGTTTGGCCGATGGCGGCACACTCGAATCGACGCATGCGGCCAGCGCGAATAACTGCGGCGGCGGCAACGTGTCGCCCGCGCTGCAATGGCGCAACGTGCCGGCAGGCACAAAGAGTTATGCAGTGACGATCTTCGATCCCGATGGCGCCAAAGGTCTCGGCATCGTGCATTGGGTGCTATACGGCATTGCGTCTTCCGTGACCGCGCTTGGCGAGGGAGCCGCGCCGCCGCCTGGAAGCGTCGCCGGAACGAACCGCACCGGTGGCCCAGGCTATTACGGCCCGTGTCCGCCGGTCGGCGAGGTGCCGCATCACTATGTCGTGCAGATCTACGCGCTCGATCTCGGGCCTGATGCATTGCCGGCCGGTCTGACGAGAGACGCGCTGCTTGCCGCCATGAAGGACCATGTGATTGCGGCCACCAGCACGGTGCTCAGATACGGGCGATGATCGCAGCGCGCGTGTTGCGGCTCGCGATCACTCGCCATACTGACTGCAACGTTTAACGCGCCGCATCGCCCCAACGATATTCGACGCTCGCTTCGTCGAGTTGCTTCTTGATGTCGCCGTCGAGCACGAGTTCGGAGGCGGCGAGCGTGTCGCTCAGTTGCTCGGCGCGGCTCGCACCGATAATCGCAGACGTGATGAGTGGATTCGCCAGAACCCACGCGAGCGAAACGCGCGTGAGCGATTCGCCGGTCGGCTCGACAATGCTCTTAAGCCGCTCGATCGTTTCGAATTCGCGGTGATGCCAGTAGCGCTCCTGATACATCGCGCCCGCCTTGCCGACGCTTTCGGTGAAGCGGCCCGACGCAGGCGCTGCATCGAGCTTGTGCTTGCCGGTCAGCAAGCCGCCCGCGAGCGGGTTGTATGGCATCACGGCGAGTTCCTCTTCGGCGGCGAGCGGCAGCAGTTCGCGTTCGATCTGGCGGAACAGCAGGTTATAACGCGGCTGCACGGAGACGAAGCGCGCGACGCGCAGCACGTCCGCGCGGCCGAGTGCGCGCGCGAGCCGATACGCGAGAAAGTTCGACACGCCGATGTAGCGCGCCTTGCCCGAACGCACGATCACGTCCAGCGCTTCGAGCGTTTCGTCGAGCGGCGTGTTGGCGTCGTCGGAATGCAGTTGATACAGGTCCACGTAGTCGGTGCCGAGACGCTTTAGAGAGGCGTCGATGGCATCGAGCAGATGCTTGCGCGACGCGCCCTGATCCCACGCGGAAGGGCCCATTTTGCCGACTGCCTTGGTGGCCAGGATGAAGCGATCGCGCTTGCCCTTCAGCCAGCGCCCGACGATTTCTTCGGTGCGTCCCGCGTTGTCCTCGCCGCCGCCGAGCGGATAAACGTTGGCGGTGTCGATGAAGTTCACGCCGGCATCGGCGGCTGTGTCGAGAATGCGGCGCGAAGCGTCTTCCTCGGTTTGCAGGCCGAACGTCATGGTGCCGAGACACAGGCGGGAAACAGTCAGCCCTGTGCGGCCGAATTTGCGGTATTGCATGCTCAACTCCGAATGGGACCAAACGATTGCGATGGAGAACACTGCGAGAAACGAGCAAAGAGGATAAACGCAAAACGAGAGTCGCGTTCGCGAGCGCTCGGCGTGCATTCAAATCGTAAGCATGCGTGGTTGCGTGCGTGCGAATGGCCGCTCACGCTAGAATCGTTGCAGTTGATTCATCCCCGCGATGACACGCGCCATGACCACCATCGGAGCACAACAATGAAAACGTCGCGCCGCCATTTTCTATTGATGAGCGTGAGCGCCGGCTCTTCGCTCGTGATGTCACGCGTGGGATTCGCCGCGAGCGCAAACGCAAATGTACTCAGCGAGACCGACCCGCAAGCGCAAGCGCTCGGCTATAAGGAAGACGCGTCGAAGGTCGACAAGGCGAAGTATCCGCAATACGCAGCAGACCAGAAGTGCAGCACATGTTCGCTGTTTCAGGGCAAGGCTGCGGATGCCTACGGCGGCTGTACGTTGTTCGGCGATAAGCAGGTCGCCGCGCCAGGATGGTGCAGTTCGTATACGAACATGTGACGCGTGCGGGCCGATATTCGTCGGATCAGCTTGGGATCAGCTTCACATCAACGCATCTGTCGGCACGCGCGTTCGTGAATGGTCATGTCAGCTCGTGCGGTGTCAGTTCTTATCCGCCATTCATTCTGCTTCAGTTTCCGCCGACGCGCGTGGCGAGCGCCTCATGTGAAACTCTCTCTCATCTTCGCTCACGACTTCGAAGCCGAGCCGTTCGTAAAGACGCCGCGCCGGATTGCCCTTGAGCACCTTCAGCGTGACGGGCAAGGTCTCGGCGTCGGCGTCGCGCAGCACCGTTTGCAGCGCCCGTTCGCCGATGCCGCACCCTTGCAGTGCCGGCGCGATCTGCAATTGAACGACTCGCCATTCGGTATCGGAACGATGCGCCTTGAGCAAACCGGCAGGCGTGCCGTCGACGCAAATCACGCGCGCCGCGTCGTAACGATGCAGCAAACGAGCGCGATGCTCGGCGTCGTCCGCGGGTTCGCCGACGCGCGCGAGATGCTCGGTCATCGTCGCCTTGCGCAACTCGAAGAGGAACGTTTCGTCGTCGGCGGAAGCGGGGCGCAGGGTTATCGCAGGTTGGTGGTCGGACATGTCGTCGGGAGTCGGCGCGCGGGGCGTTAGTAAGAATGGGCGCGAATTGTCATGCTGCCTGCGCGTTTTTACCATGCATCGGCGTGTGAACGTGCTCGCTTGCGCAGTTGATCGACGTGTATCGCGGCTCACGCGACTGTCGACAACACGATGCACCACCGCGGCTTTACCCGCGACGCATCAAGCGCCGCCGATGCTTCGCCGTTCGCAGACCGCGCTACGTTTGCACTTTATGGTGCTCGACGGAAACCGGACGCGGCGCGTTCGACACAGATTGGCATGTGCCTTGCTTTTGCCCTTACCCGCGGATTGATACGCGCGCAGGTCGAGACCTCGCGGCGCGACACGCCGAAACGCCGACAGACGGCGCCACCTGGCATACGACGAACAATGCTGAACCCGAGAACCGAAGTTCTGACGCGCGCAATCGAGGGCGACGTGACGACGCTCGTCTTCTATCCCGACACGGGCTGCCTGCGTTTCCGCGATTCGCGTGGTGTGACGTCCCACGAATTGCGGCCGCCGCATTCCTGGTTCGCGATTGCGTCCGCGTCGCGCGGAGTGCGCGGCGGGACACACGCGATGTCCGAAGGTTTGAGTACGCTATTGCATGACTTCTGTGTGAAACGCTCGCGGTGGATGAGCGCGACGCCACGTATGCCCGAGCTGACGAACGCGCGTGCAGTTTCGCCTGCGCTTCGGTTGGGGCACGCTGACATGCACGCGTTTTCACGTTCGCTTACGATTGAGGTAGCGGCGGCGCAGTAGCGGATTCATCAGCCGAAAGACCGATGCGGGCTTGCGTGTCTATTCAGTTTTGTTCGGCGTCGCTCGTTGAATACGACGGGCGGCATAAGCAACTTTGCGAGGTGGGCCATGGAGATTATCGAGCTTGAACCAAGCGTCTCCCCAGACGGGCGCGCGGTGATTTTCCAGCTTTCGGCGCGAGGACGGGAACTCGAATGCGCCGTCACGCGTGAAGCACTGGAGCAGTATTTCTGGCTGCAACGCGGCGCCGCGGAAGACCGCATGCTGAAAACTTTCGCCGATGGCCGCAAGCGCATCACCGCTGTGGCCGAAAGAAAGATGCTGGCGCGTCCGGGCGAAAAAGTCCTGCTGACGATCAGCGACTTTGCCGCGCGCTGATGTCGATTGATCGTTGCGCATGCAGCGTCTACGTGATGCTGCGTGCGCATTCGTTGTGCTGTGTCCGCTTGCGCTGAGTTGCTCTGATTCGCGCCGAGTTGCTCTGACTTGCGCGCGGCGGTGTCCGTTCGCGTCGTTCCCCGCAGTGCTCTTCCACATGCGTCCCCGATTGTTACGTCCATTCGTCAAACAGGCGTGGCAATGCCCTTCCTTTTGCCCAATTGCTCGAGCGCTCGCTCGCATAAACTGTTTTTCATGGAGCGACAAATCACCGAGCCCATCGACGCGGTCTTCCCCCGCGTTGTTTTGAACCGTACCGTTGATGGCAGTTTGCCGTGGCAGTCGACACGGCAGGGCAGTAAAGCAGTAGGAAGTAGAAGCAAATGGCGCAGTGGCAGGTGAAGTAGCAGATCGTTTTTTTCAAGTTGCAGTTTGCAGTTTTTGCAGCACCGGTAATAGCTTGAGCAGCAATAACACAAGCAGTTGACGTCGCAACAAAAGTCTTCGCAGTAGCGGTAAAGCAGGCAGCAAACGTTTTGCTTTTCGCAGTAGCAGCACAAGCAGCAACAGCTTGGTTAGTTTCGATGGTTAAAGGTCGGCGAGCATCCACGCGCAAGCACGACTTCCATCCTGTCCGGCCCTGTTCTCTCGCGGGAACAGGGTTTTTTTTTTGTACTTGCGGCGCACGACCGGGAATTTCGCCGTTTAAGCCGGTCTTAATAAAGGCTTGCCATCATGCTTACACAGACTCACATTAGAGGCTGTCGAGCCGCCGGCGCATCGGCGGCATTCGTCGCCGGAAAATCGTACCGATGTGGCGACGAAGCCGAGAGTTAGCGAAGGAGGTTGAATCTATGTCCCGTAAAGCGCGAGTCCGCAAACACAATGTGCCGGCCATGTCGCCGCTATTGCGTGCGCTCACTCACAGCCGCAGCGCACACGAGCCCGTTACCGCCGCGATGATCCTGCAGTGCTATGCGTCGCTCGACGCGTTCCAGCACGGCCACGGTTCGCGCGACCTACACATGATGTTGAGCCGGCATTTATTGGTGTCGCAGGAACTGGCGCGCCTCGGCCTCGGCGAAGACACGCTCGACGATATTCAGAGCGGGCATGCGGCGATGGTTCACCTCGACGAGCGCGAGCAGCGAACCGGCGCATGGAAGTTGAATGACGACGAATACGCGCGACTCTGCACGGCGCTGGCGATTCTCGATGCGCAACTTTCGGTGGCGTCGTTGAGCGAGATCGCGAACGCGCAGGCGCGCATGATCGAAGGCTTGATGCGGTCCGCGCGGACGAGAGCGATCGCGGAAGCGGTGCTTTAAGTCGGTAAGTTGAAGACGATAGAACGCCCCACGTGGGGCGTTTTTTTTGCGTCTGCTTTGCGTCTGTTGATCGTTGTGCTGCGTCACATTGAAGTGCTCAATCTTCTTCCGACTGCCGCTTAGTTTGAAGCAGACGTTAGCGCGTTCGCAACCGCTTCAAATCGGCGCAACGCCACGCGCGTGGCGAAACTCAATTCGCTTGCCGTCCATCTATTACGAGTCTTCGTAAAACTCAACCGCCGACGGCCGATTACCCATCGAGGCAGGTTTACCGGAACGATGCGCGCTTGTTAGACTGGCTTTCCGCGCTCGCATGAGCGTCCATTTGTGTCATACGACTGCCGGGCTGACGGTCCGCAGCGTCATTCATTGGAGACGCCATGTCTTATATGCTGCTGATCGTCGAACCCCCCGAACAACGCGCGCAACGCGGCGAGGCCAAGGGCCGCGAAGTCTACGACGAGATGGTGCGCTTCGGCGCGGATCTCAAGGAGCGCGGCAAACTGCTGGCGGCCGAAGCGCTCACATCCTCCAGCGACGCCGTGCGCGTGCAGGTGCGCGGCGGCCAGCCGAAACTGGTCGACGGACCGTTCGCCGAAGCGAAGGAAATGATCGGCGGCTTCTACCTGCTCAATTGCGAATCGCGCGAAGAAGCCGTGGCGATTGCGCAAGCCTGTCCGGCGGCGACGTGGTGCACCGTCGAGGTACGCAAGCTCGGCCCGTGCTTCATGTAAGCGAGCGACGGCTTTTGACTCGGGGTTTTCCCCAGGCGACGCATCATAGCTGTCGAATCGTTCGTGCATTGCTCGTCGTGTGAGTAAGAGCGGCCAAGGCGCCGCACGCTCTCTACAACATCACGACAAAAGGAGTAACCGCGATGCGATTCATGATCCTGGTGAAGGCAACCGCCGCAAGCGAAGCCGGCGAAATGCCCGAAGCGTCCCTCATGGCCGCGATGGGCGCGTATCACGAAGAACTCGCGAAGGCCGGCGTGCTGCTCGACGCCACCGGCTTGCAGCCGACTTCGAAAGGGTGGCGCATTCGCTACAGCGGCGGCCAGCGTTCGGTGATCGACGGTCCGTTTGCCGATACCAAAGAGGTGATTGCCGGCTACACGCTGATCCAGGTGCGTTCGCGCGAGGAAGCGATGGAATGGGCGCGGCGTTTTCCCGCGCCGTTCGGCGAAAACGCCGATGGCGAAATCGAAGTGCGGCAACTCTTCGAACTCGAGGACTTCGAGCCGGGTCCGGAGCTCGACCGTTTCCGCGAACTTGAAGCGGGCCGCCGCTAAATTGCCGCTGAGCGCCGCGAACCGATTATTGGATTCCATCATGCACAAGCAAATTTTCGTGAACCTCGCCGTCGGTAATCTCGAACGGTCGAAGGCATTTTTCAGCGCGCTCGGTTTCGGCTTCGATCCGCAATTCACCAACGATCAGGCCGCATGTTTGATCCTCGGTGAAAACCTTTACGCGATGCTGCTCGTGAAAGACCTCTTCAAGTCGTTCACGCGTAAATCGCTTTGCGATCCGAAAGAAAGTACGGAAACACTCGTCGGCCTGTCGTGCGAAAGCCGGGGCGAAGTCGACGCGCTGGTCGCCAAAGCAGTCGAAGCGGGCGGCAGCGTGCCGCGCGCGCCGCAGGACTACGGCTTCATGTACGGCCACGGATTTGAGGACATCGACGGACATATCTGGGAGCTGATCTACATGGACCCGAACGCCAAGGCGGCGGGCTGAGCCTGTGACGAAACTGGCCACTCATCGTGCCATCGAGGCCGTCTGGCGGATCGAGTCCGCCAAGGTCATCGCCCACGTCGCGCGGATGGTGCGCGACGTCGGGCTCGCCGAAGAACTGGCGCAGGACGCGCTCGTGTCCGCGCTCGAACATTGGCCGGACGCGGGCGTGCCCGACAATCCCGGAGCGTGGCTGATGGCGACTGCAAAAAATCGCGCGCTCGACCGCTTGCGGCAGGAAGCGCTGCACGCGCGCAAGCGCCAGGAACTGGGCCACGACATGGACGCGCTCGAGGCGCATCTGGTGCCCGATTTCGTCGATGCGCTGGATGCGGCGCGTGCCGACGACATCGGCGACGACTTGCTGCGGCTCGTGTTCACCGCGTGTCATCCGGTGTTGTCGACGGACGCGCGCGTCGCACTCACACTGCGCCTGCTCGGCGGTCTGACGACGGACGAAATCGCGCGCGCGTTTCTCGTGCCCGAGCCGACCATCGCGCAACGGATCGTGCGGGCGAAGCGCACGCTGTCGGCGGCGAAAGTGCCGTTCGAGGTGCCGCAGGCCGACGCGCGCGCGCCGAGGCTCGCGTCGGTGCTGCAAGTGATCTATCTGATTTTCAACGAAGGTTATTCGGCCACGGCCGGCGACGACTGGATGCGCCCGGCGCTCAGCGAAGAAGCGCTGCGACTCGGGCGCGTGCTGAGCGGTCTCGTGCCCGATGAAAGCGAAGTGCATGGCCTTGTGGCGCTCATGGAGATTCAGGCGTCGCGCATGCATGCGCGAACCGATGCGCAGGGCCGCCCGGTTCTGTTGCTGGACCAGGATCGCAGCCGTTGGGACCCGCTGCTGATTCGTCGCGGATTGGCTGCGCTCAACACGGCGCATGCGCTTGGCGGCGCGAGCGGGCCGTATGCGCTGCAAGCCGCGCTGGCCGCGTGTCACGCACGCGCGCATCGCGCGGAAGAAACCGACTGGGCGCAGATCGTCGCGCTATATGACGCGCTTGCGCAGGTGGCGCCTTCGCCGGTCGTCGAATTGAATCGCGCGGTCGCGGTGGGCATGGCGTTCGGGCCGGCGGCCGGGCTCGATATAGTCGATGCACTTGCCGCCGATGCCACGCTCGCGAACTATCACTGGCTGCCGAGTGTGCGCGGCGATCTGCTCGCGAAACTCGGCCGCCTGGACGAAGCGCGCGCGGAGTTCGAACGCGCCGCGGCGATGACGCGCAATGTGCGAGAGCGTGAGTTGCTGCTGGAGCGCGCCCGCTCGGCGATGCAGTAGGGCGCCGTAGTTTGTGCGCATAAACTGGGGTGGACGCGGCGCGGCGTCATGCGGCGAGGTCCGCGAACATACGCCCCCACAAACCCCCTACCGTATCAACTGCCGCACGCCCAACGCGATAATCACGCCGCCGCACACGCGATCAACCCACGCCTTGCTGCGCCGATACGCCGATGCAATTCGCGCATGCGACAACGTCAGGGCGACAAAGCCATACCAGCTGCTTGCCACGACGAACACCATGCCGAGCATCGCGAGGAACGTGCCGACGCTCTCGTGCGGCGGCGCCGCCGACGAAAACACCGCGGCAAAAAACGCGACCGACTTCGGATTGGCGATATTGGTCGCGAAGCCTTGCGCGAACGCCTGACGAAGGCTGCCGCCAGGCGCTTGCGCGATCTGTTGCGAGTTGCCCGCCGAGGCTTTGAAGATCAACCGTCCGCCGAACCAGATCAGATAAGCCGCGCCGGCCATCTTCACGGCAAACGCCAGCCACGGAAACGCCGCAAACACGATACCGACGCCGAGAATCGCGCAGCTTGCCCAGAACAGATTGACGAGGACGATGCCCGCCACGACCGCGAGCGCTTCGGTGCGCGTGGTCGAGGCTGCCTTATGCGCGACGGCCACGAAGTTCGGTCCTGGAATCACGACGCCGGCCACATACACGGATAACACGCCGAGAACGGCTGAACTATCGATCACACGAAGCTCCCGTCAAGCCGAGAAAAATGCGAGCGCGCCAGTGGCGACACCCACGGCTGCCACCACGAAAGACAGATTGCGCAGCCACTTCTTGCGTGTCAGCAACGTGATTGCGCACAGCGTGATGGCCACCTGAATCAGCGTAGTAGCTTGCGCCCAGCGATGGTGACCGTGCAGCAGCACTTCGCTCTTCGCGTTGTTATCGAGGACTTCTTTTTCGATCTCTTCGGCTTTGGCGCGGATCGGTTCTTTCTGCTGCTTATATTTGTCGACGTCCGCGAGAAACTTTGCGTGTTCGTCCGACTGACCCGCGGACAGCGCCGCGCCCAACTCCGCGAGGTTCTGCTTTTCGCCCTTCGCCTGGTAGTAATTCCATTGATTCGATGCTTCGGTCTTTTTGATCGCGGCTTCGTTTTTGTAGTACAGCGCGAGGTTTTCGCTGTTCCCGCTTTGATAGGCGCACAGCGCGCCGATCGTCGCGAGGACTGCCGTGATCACGGCCATGCGGCTCCCGAAAGAGTCCGCGTCGTGGTGACCGGCGTGCTGCACCGCATGGTCGTGCGGACCATGCACTTCATACTCTTCAGGCATCAGATTCTCCGAGGCAAACTGTCTTGTCGTGCCGGGCGTCGCGCGGGCCCGGCGGCCTCAATCTTAGCGTGTGATGGGGCGTGGCTGGAAAAGCGCGCGTTTTGCGGTATGGGTGCGCGCGTTTGGATTCAGGCGCGATGACCCATCCATAGCAACAGCAGCGAGAGCGTCACGACGGAGCCTACCGTCGACAACAGAATGGTGCGCGATGTGATGTGCGCCTCGCGTTCATAGAACTCGGCCAGCATGAACGGGCCGGTGCCGGTGGGCAGCGCGGCGAGCACGACCGCCATTTCGACGAGCGCGGGTGAGAGGCGAAAGACGCGCGCCGCGAGCCACCATGTGAGCGCCGGTTGCACGATCAGCTTGACGAGCGTGAGCAGCCACGCAATGCCGCGCGTGCCCGATTCGGAAGGACGCTTTTCCGCGAGAAACAAGCCGAGGCTCACCAGCGCGCACGGACTGGCCGCGCCGCTCAACAGCTTGAGAAAGGTCTCCGCGCTCGGCGGCAACGGCACATGAAGACTGGCGAAAAGCGCGCCGGCAATCGGCGACACGATCAGCGGATTGCGCGCCAGCGAGCCCAGCACTTTCAGGCCGAGTTTGTGCGGCGTGCGCTCCGTCTGCAAGCCGACTTCGATCAGCACGATGGCGCCCGCAAACAGTACGCACGCGACTAGGATCGTCGCGATGGTGGTGGGCGTTAGGCTCGCCTGGCCGAACGCGATCATGCCGAGCGGAAAGCCGATATAGCCCGTGTTCGGATACGAGGCGGCGATCGCATCGACACTCGCGTCCGCGAGATGCCGTCCGTTCAGCAGGCGCATCACGAGTATCAGCGCGAAGATGCCCGCGCATGCAACGGAAAACGTGACGACGAACGCCGGCTGATACAACTGCTCCCACGTGGCGCGCGCCATCGTGTCGAAGAGCAGCGCCGGCAACGCCAGCCAGACCACGAAGCGATTCAGTTCCGATGCCGAGTTCGGTCCGAGCACGCCGCGACGGCGGCACGCAAAGCCCGCGAATATGAGGCCGAAGACTGGAAGCAGAATCTCGAGAGTGGCTAACATCGGTGTGGAACACGCGGGCAATAAACGCGGATAGAAGGGCGAGCCGTCAGCGTAGTGATTTGCGTTGATACAATCAAATACCGTTTTTTGCCTTCGACGATACCTTTTATGCATCGTTGGAAAAGGGGGATACCAACGTGATCGACATCAAGCCGCTGCGCTATTTTGTGATGCTTGCCGAGACGCGCCATTTTGGGCGTGCGGCGGCGCGCCTGAACTTGTCGCAGCCTCCGTTGAGCCGGCAACTCGCGGCGCTGGAAGCGAGCCTCGGCGTGACGCTCATTGAGCGCAGCCCGCGCAGCGTCACGCTGACCGCCGCGGGCGAGCGTTTCTACGCCGATGCGAAGGCGATCCTCGCGTCGGTCGAGCAGGCGGTGAGCAATGCGCAGGCAGCGGCGTCCGGCGAAGCGGGCAAGCTCGCCATCGGCTTCACGATGTGCGCGGCCTATAACGTGGTGCCCGGTTATGCGCGCGCATTCGGCGCGGCGTATCCCGAAGTCGCTTTGAGTCTGCGCGAGGTCGTCTCGAACGATCTCGCCGCGCAGGTGGTGGCCGGGCATATCGACGCGGCCATCATGTTTCCGCATGTGCCGGGCAAGGGACTCGCGACGCGCACGATTCTGCGCGAGCCGTTGTGCGTGGCGCTATCGCGTGGTCATCCGCGAGCCCGCGCGCGGCGGCTCAGGATCGCGCAACTGGCCGGCGAACCGTTCGTGCTGGCATCCGAGGAAGTGGCGCCCACGTTGCGCGCGACGATCCTCGAGCATTGCCGCTCGGGTGACTTCGAGCCCGACATCCGCTTCGAAGTGCAATTGCAGCAGACGGTGCTGAGTCTCGTCGATGAAGGCGTGGGTGTCGCACTCGTGCCGGCTTCAATGCGCAAGGCGCAGCTTGCGGGCGTGGTGTTCAAGCCGCTCGTGGATGCGCCTTTGGTCGAGCAGGTGCTGGCGTGGTCGCCGGCGAATCGTAATCCTTGTTTGGGGCGGTTTTTGGAGTTGGCGTGAGCCGCGGGCGGCAACTAACCGCCGCGATAATTTGGCGACGCGAGGAATCTGCGATGATGCAAGCGCAACGTCTTTGAGCGTCAACGTTCAACTTCTCAATCTTCAAGCTCACTCGCCGAGCCGCCGCTCAGTCAAATGCCCACGCCTCCTTCCACCCTCACCACCCCCCACCTCACCCTCCGCCCACACACGCGCGACGACTTCCTCGACAGCTTCTCTATGTGGTCCGATCCCGAGGTCGTCCGGTACATCGGCGGCAAGCCTTTTGCGCGTGAGGAAGTGTGGGCGCGTCTGCTGCGCTATGCCGGTCACTGGGCGCTGCTCGATTACGGCTATTGGGTAGTCCGCGAAACGGACACCGGGCGCTTTGTCGGCGAAGTGGGTTTCGCCGATTTTCAGCGCGAGATCGAGCCGTCATTGGCGGGCACGCCGGAAATGGGCTGGGCTTTGAGTCCGGCGATGCACGGCAAAGGCTACGCGACGCAAGCCGTGCGCGCCGCGTTGGAATGGGCCGATCAAAAATGGCCGGGCGCTGCAACCGCATGCATCGTCGCGCCGGAGAATGAAGCGTCGCTGCGAGTCGCGCACAAGGCCGGCTATCGCGAGCAGCTTCGCACGACGTATAAAGGTCAGCCGACCATCATGTTCAAGCGCGAGCCAGGCGCGGCGATGTAAAAGCAAAGCCGGCGCGAAAGCCGGCTCAAAAATTCATCGTTCGAACTGATATCAGCGGGACTCAATCAGACGCCGCTCTTCCCCGCGCAATCAAATCCGCCAGCCTTTCCACTTGCCCGCCTTCGGCATCGAAATTGGCATCACTCAGCCAACGCGTATAACTCGGCCGCAACACCGGCCATTCGCTGTCGATAATCGAAAACCACGCCGTATCGCGATTGCGCTGACGATAAACAATCGCCTGACGGAAGATGCCTTCGAACGTGAAGCCGTAACGCAGCGCCGCCGCGCGCGACGGTCCGTTCAACGAATCGCACTTCCATTCGAAGCGCCGATAGCCGAGCTCGTCGAACACATATTGCATCAGCAGAAACATGGCCTCGGTCGCGATGCGCGTTCGCTTCAGACGCGGCGAATAAACGACGTGTCCCACTTCGATCACGCCATTGGCCGGGTCGATGCGCATCAGCGCGAAGGTGCCGACCGCCTTGCCGCTCGCGCTGTCGATCACCGCGTAGTGCAGCGGATCAGCCGATGCGGCGAGCCGCGCCAAATGTTCGCGATACGCCTCTGCACTCTCGAACGGGCCGACGCCGAGATAGGTCCAGTCGCGGCCATCGTCGGCCGAATCGTAGGCTTCGAACAGATCCGCCGCATGGGCGTCGACGTCGACCGCTTCGATCCGGCAATAGCGGCCCGCCAACTGCGCGCGCCCTGGCGGCTTTGCGCCGCGCCACTGGGGCAGCGGCGCGCCGATCGGCTGGTCGAAGGCGTTACGTTGCGGTTCCATGTGTGCACTCCTCGCGTCGTGGTTGTCGTTGATCGTCGAAATCATGGAAGAACGATACGGCAATCGTGGTATGTTAAAAAGATCCAGCTCAATCGAATTCGATAGGTCCAGCCGTCATGATCGAGATTATTGGTCCGCTTGCTCATACGGCCGCGAACCGTGGCAACAGCGACCGCAGCGCCACTGGCAACCCCGCCGGGAAAACCGCGCCGCTGCAAAAGCAGCTAATCGAGCGCCTGCAGCAGGCCATTCTCGGCGGACGCCTGCCGCCCGGATCGCTGCTGCCGTCGTCGCGGCTGTTGGCGGCGGAAATGGGCGTGTCGCGCAACACCGTCGTCATCGCGTATGAGCACCTCGCCGCGGTCGGCTATGTGGTCGCCGACAAAAAGGGCACGCGCGTGACCGCGCTGTCGAGCCGCGCGGCGCGCGCCGAGCCGCCCGCGCGACCCGCCGCGCCGAAAGTGGCCTACGCGGCTCGCGTCGGCGAATTCAAGGCGACGCGCACCTACATGGATGGCGCGTTGCCGCTGACGCCCGGCACGCCCGCTTTGGACCGCTTTCCGCTAGCCGCATGGCGGCGCGCACTCGAACGTTCGATGGAGCGCGCGTTGCCGCTCGCGCTCGGCTACGGCACGCCGGCCGGCGAGCCGGCATTGCGCGACGCGATTGCCGCGCATTTGCGGATGGCGCGCGGCGTGCGCTGCGAGGACTCGCAGGTGATCATCACCGAGGGCGCGCAGGAGGCGCTGAACCTGTGTGTGCGGCTTTTCACCAATCCCGGCGACGTCGCGTGGATCGAGGACCCCGGCTATCGCGGCGCGAAGGCCGCGTTCAGACAGGGCGACGTGCGCGTTCAGCCGATTCCCGTCGACGAAGAAGGCATGTGCGTGCCGCCCGGCGCGTGGGCCGCGCATCCGCCGAAGCTGATTTACACGTCGCCCGCGCACCAGTATCCGACGGGCGCGGTGTTGTCCGTGGCGCGGCGGCTCGAGCTGATTGCCGAGGCGCGGCGCTGCGGCGCGTGGGTGATCGAGGACGATTACGACGGCGAATTCCGCTACTCCGGCGAGCCGATCGCAAGCATGCAAGGGCTCGTGGACGACGCGCCGGTTCTCTACGTCGGCTCGTTCAGCAAGACGATGTTTCCGGCGCTGCGCATCGGCTTCGTGGTGTTGCCGCCCGCCATCGCCGCGCATGCCGAAGTCGCGCTGTACGAGATGCTGCGCGGCGGGCATCGTCTGGAACAGCTTGCGCTCGCGCATTTCATGGAAGGCGGTGAATTCGGGCGGCACCTTGGGCGCATGCGGCGGCTTTATCGCGAGCGGCAGCAGGCATTGCGCGAAGCGCTTACAGAGCACTTCGCCGCATCTGAAATTCTGGGCGGCGACTGCGGGATGCATTTGACGCTGCGCTTGCCGGCCGGCATCGACGACGACACGCTGACCGAACGCGCGTTCGCCAGAGGCCTGGCCCCGCGGCCGCTGTCCAGCTTCGCGCTGGAGCAGCGAGCGGGCACCAACGGCCTCGTGATCGGCTACGGCAACACCGCCGCGGAGCAGCTCACGCCGGCCGTCCGCGTGCTCGCGGAACTGGCTGCGGGCATCGAAAAACCGCGTCGGCGGCGCGCGTAAGTTTTTGGGTTTGTCCGCGCGGCCCATGTCGCGCTATCGTGTCGTTTATGCGCGGCGACACCGGACACGCGATGTCGACCGATCGCCCGCATCATGTTCCGCGCGCCGTCTGGTGCGCGTCGCCGGATGGCTGTGCAGTCCGGGCATGAAGCTTCCCTTTGGTGTGTTTTCTATGACGATTTATCCGAGTGGAGATGACATGAAGGAAATCGAACCGACCCCGTGGTTTGAACTGGCCGCTCACTCGCCCGCGCGCGACGGCTGGTACGAGGTGCAACTGACGAGCGGGGACACGGCCTTTGCGAAATTCGGCGAGGGCGAGTGGACCGACAAGCCGGACGACGCGTTCACGCACTGGCGCGGGCTGTCCGCCGATCCATCGCAGGCGGCTGACGGCAAGGCGCAAGCCGACGCCGAGGCCACCGCCGACGGCGCCGAAGCCGCACCCGCAGCCGAGGCCAAAGGCGCCGATGAGCCCATCGACGCCGAGGCCACTGCGGCGAACGGCGTGCGAGCCGCATGGAACGCGTTTTTCCCCGGCCTCGGGGAAGAGCAGCATAAGCCGGTGGACGCCGTCCCCAATGGCAAAGCGCCGCATTGACGCATGAAGGGCGGCGGCTTGCTGGCTGCCGCCCTGACAAAACCAGACCTTCGGGCAGAAACCAAGTATGCAAGCTACCCGGGAACCCGTGGCATTGCCGCGGGCCACGCAGTTACTCAATCATGGACCTGTGACGATCATCACCAGCGCGCATGGCGGGCGCTCGAACGTGATGGCGGCTTCGTGGGCCATGCCGCTTGACTTCGACCCGCCGAAGGTGATTGTGGTGGTCGACAGCCGCACGCTCACGCGTCAATTGATCGAAGCGAGCGGCGTGTTCGGGCTGCAATTGCCGAGCCGCAAGTTCGCCGCGCAGACGCTGGCCGTGGGCACGAACGCGGGGCTCGAAGTCGACAAGTTCTCAGCCTTTGAACTCGGAACTTTCGCCGCCGAAAAAATCGATGTGCCGATGCTGGCCGGTTGCATCGCGTGGATGGAGTGCAAGGTGATTCCCGACGACAGCCAGCGTCACGATCTGATTATCGGCGAAGTGGTGGCGGCGTACGCGGACAGCCGCGTGTACTCGAACAACCGCTGGCATTTCGGCGACGACCCCGAGCTTCGCACCTGCCATTACGTCGCGGGCGGGACGTTTTTTGCCACGGGCGAAGCGTTCGACGTGTCGCCTGCGGCAAATGCCTTGAGCGCTTCGCCGGCGAGCCGGTAGCGAACCCATTCGCTTTGCGCGCTCGCGCCGATGGATTCATAGAAACCGATGGCGGGCGCATTCCAGTCGAGCACGCTCCATTCGAAGCGGCCGCAGCCGGTCTCGCATGGGATGGCCGCGAGGTGGCGCAGCATCAGTTTGCCCGCGCCGCTGCCGCGCGCTTTCGGCGACACGTACAGGTCTTCGAGATACAGGCCTTTCTTGCCGAGCCACGTCGAGTAAGAAAAGAAGTAGACGCAAAAGCCGATGGGCTCGCCGTTCATTTCGCAGATGAGCGCGGTTGCTGTCGATGCGTCGGAGAACAGGCTTGCTTCAATGTCTGCGACGGTGGCGACGACTTCATGCTCGGCCTTTTCGTACACCGCGAGTTCGGTGATGAAGTGGAGGATGAGCGGGGCGTCGGAGGTGGTGGCGGGGCGGAGGTGGGTGGTCAAGGGGGGATAGGTGATCTGTGGAGTTAAGGAGTAGAGTTTAGCGTTCGCTCTCGCATCATGCCGTAGCGGCCATTCAACGAAAAATAACGAGCGCACGCTGCCGTTTTCCCGAGTTGATGCCAAGAATATCGGGACGCTCTGCTGACGGCTGCAGATCGGAAGAGCGTCAGACATTAGACGATTGATATACGAACCAAGATGGCCGCTTCAGTTCAGACCGGCTCACGGTTGAGATCGCGCCGCAAAGTTGCCGACCGAAACGTGAGCCAGCGCTCAAGTATGGAGCATTCGGGCCGTCAAATAGATGGTGTCAAGCTTTTCTTGGCAAAGACACTCGCTTCGCGTCCGTATGCAGTTGGGTTAAGGCCGCGAGCTTTTCCGTACGACCAATTTTAAAGTACTAAATGAATTCTCGATTGCTTGAGGTCGTTTCCTTATTGTGGCGCAATGGCAGGGCACGTGGTGCACTGTTCATTATCATTGCATTGCTCGTACTGCACTATTTTCCGGCGAACGGTGGGAAGATGCTCGGAGCCGGACTGGTCTTATTCCTCGCGGTTGGGTTGTACCGAGAATGGAAAGAATATTTAAGGCCGGTTCGCACGCTATATGTGATCCATGGCATTCGCGCCCGGCGGTTCGTGAAGAGGTTGGCACGCATTCCACCCGATGTCCCGTTCCTTTATGGCATTGCGCTCATGCTCTCGTTGGCCGGGACGGTACTGGGTGCGTTCATGAAGCCGACCGAGTCAGCAATGTCATTCATGATCGCTACGGAGTGGATTATCGGGCTGGGGGCTTTTAGACACGGCTTGGTTGCAATTAGAACCATAGCCAAGCTAACTTGGAGCGGTACACTGGGAAAGTTGCTCTATGCGAGTCTTTTTTCCGTCGCCTTATGGCTCGGACGGAGCGACGCAGCGGCGGCAGTTCGGCAGCTGACCCATGCGGATGCGAAGTACTTTCCAATCTTTGTTGGTGTGATGTCAGGACCATACAGCATCTTTCGAATGCTCCAGTTCGGTAGCGCGTTAATATCGGTCTGTGCGGTGCTATTGTTGTTCGCGTCGTGGCCGAGAATTATTGGAAGAATGTTGCGTACGGGCCTCTCCCGCCAACGTCTATCGCAAGGTAACGACGAGCACCGCCGTCGGAATGTCCTACCCGATGCAATTTCACTTTTGACCCCGGTCGGATTGCTGTTGGTTGCCTCGCAGTTGTTGGAACTGCCGCAGCTAGGAATCGCCGCTCTACAGAAATTCAGTGCTCCCGCGCTCGTCCTGGCGCGGACCGAATATGTAGATGATCGTGCGTGCAAAAACATTCCCACTGGTGTCCTGACGCAACATCTCGGGGATAAGCAGGTCTCTGTTTTAACTATTGAGAACGGGACACCGGTCTTTTCGCAGTCCGCTTGCGATCAGCCGTCGTAGTCTTATTTGTCTCTCACGAGACGTCGACAGCGGAAACTTATAGGCCAAATTTGCCTCGCCGGTTATTTGGTGCTGCGACGGTTCGACCGCTGTCTGGCGTGCACGACGTTTTTCCTTACATCGGCTCTCCCGTCGGCTAATCTGTCAAGAGCGGCGCCTATTTTATCCGCCCCAGTTTTAAGCGTATTTTGTCCAGAGGCAGAAGCATCAACAGGAAGCTCAAAACAAATATCCCGAAGATAAACATAAGCGAATGGCGCTGACTCCTCAGTGTATCTAGGTAACTGTCCGCTCCTGGTTTAAACACGTCCCATAGCCCATTACCCGCCATCCCAAACAATAGCCTAAGCAGCAAGAAGCGAAAAATATAAGAACGAGGTCGAATGCCAGAAAATCTGGGTTTCAAGGCGTCAGATCATGCTCATCGCCGCCCACTGAGAGAGCGTGTGAAATTTCCGTGCACTTCAGAACAGTTCCAGCCTCCGCCGCCAGACTATCCCACAAGCGCGGACTACACGAGCGAGTGACCTTTCCTAATAATCCGAACCCTGCTCGCCTTGTTCGGTTCCCCAATGAGAGCGTTCCATTCATTTGCTCGGCAATGTCCTGGCCTGCCTCCCTTATAATCATCCAGTCGCTGGGAAACACTCAGCGGCCAGGTTTGACAGCCTGCGGCATAAACCGCACACCCGCTCACGCGGGTCGTGCGTCTACCTCTGCACGTCTATATTTCAATGGGCGGGCCTTGGTAGGGGAGCCGCAAGGCTCGCCGGTTTGTTTATGTCCCGGTCTGTCAACCCTACTTCGCGCCCGCTCACCCACGCTAAACCGAGTGCCCGGGCGACCTACCGAAACACAGGGAGATCGCACCATGACCAAAAAGTCACTCAAGCTTCAACCCACGACGCCCACCCGTCCCCCCGTCGACGCCCTTCAGTACGAAAAGCTCGCCCTGTCAGCTTTCGACCTCTGCGACCGGAGCCTGACACAATTGGACACACTGATCACACTCGCGTCGTCGATACATAGGAATCCTGCGCTCACGCGCGACGAGCGTCAGCGTCGCCAGAAGCTGATCGAATTGCTGGTGGACACGGCAGAGCAATATCAGCAGGAACTCGAATGCGACCGCGAGCTTTTTCAGGTCATCGCGTTGGATGCAAAGGGCGTCCCGCACAGCCGCATCACCGCGCGCCATGCGGCGAATCTGCTGGCGGAGGCAGCGCAGAAAGGCGGCGCGTCGCAGGAGGCTACGGCAAACGGAAAACGCGGCAAAACGTCGTTCGCGAAAAACGCCGCTGCATTGGGAGTGGACTCGACGCCGCAGCCGCCCGCCGCGCCTCACTGAGTCACAAAGACAAAGGCAAAGGAAGCCAAGGACCACGGCGGGCAGCATAAAAATGCCCGCCGACCGCGCCCATCCACAAACCAACCCGCATCACGCCTTCAAAGGCAACCAGATCTCCAACCCGCCCATCCCGCTAACCGGATCGAACTTCTCGTCGTAGCGCTCGAAGTTGGGCGCATCGGCGGGAAGGTGCCCCGATGCCGGCAGCCACGTGTTCCAGATCGTGTTCCACGTGCGTCGTATCGTCGACACATGCTCGCGATGGCTGAACACCGCATAGCGCTGCGCGGCAATCCGCAAGCGGCTGAATTCGGCGGGCAAGGCCGAGAAATCGCTGACTTCGACGCCGCACAGGTAGTCGATGTTGCCGGCATCGTCCGCGTTGTAGCAGACGCCATACGCGACGTTGCCCACCTGGCCCGGCACTTTGCCGAAGTACTCGTTAAAGCGCTGCCACTGCGATGGAATTGCGGCGGCGCTCTCGCACGTATAGCGCTCGCTCAGACCCGCGACGAGAAACGGCCTGCCGTCTTCAAAGCGCGGCGGCTCCAGATGCGTGAGAAGAGTTTCGTCCATTTTGATCGGCTCCACGATGACAAGATTGTCGAGATGACCACGCGCGCGCAGCGCTTCGGGCGTGAGCCCGAATTGCTCGCGAAACGCGCGCGTGAATGCTTCGTGAGAGCCGTAACCGGCGTCGATGGCAACCGTCAGTATGTCCGGCGCGCCGTCCGCGAGCCGACGCGCAGCCTCACTCAAGCGACGCCCGCGCACGTAGCGCATGACCGGCACGCCCGTCGCCGCTTCGAAAGCACGCGCGAGGTGAAAGCGCGACACGCATCCACAGTGGGCGATGTCGTCGAGCGTGAGTTCTTCGGCAAAGTGGCTTTCGATAAACCACAGCGCTTTTCCTACCGGATTCATAGCGGCTCTCATGTCAACATGAAGCCAGCATAGCCAGGCGCAACCGCGTGCGTTTGATCGCGCTTGCGGTTTTGCAATTCATGCACGCGATGCAAGCGGCGCGAGCGTTGTGACCACTGCGACCAGCGTGAGCGCGACAGCCAAACCGCATTCAGCAGCCAGCGAGCCGCCTTCCGCGCATCACGTCGCGCACCACGCGACGCGTCCGATCAAACGTTCTCCGTCGCCGCCGTATTCCCCGCCGAACGCGGACGTTCGGCAGCGGCCACGCCATGTCCATCACCCGCATCCGCATGAGCGCCAGCATCCGCAGCGCCCGGCCGTCCTGCGCGCAGCATCACACCGCCGATCACGCCCGCCGCCGCCGCGAAGATCGCGCCGACCGCAAACGCGACGTGATAGCCGCTGTTGAGCGCGGCGAGCGCGTTTTGCGTCGACAGCATCTCGCCGCTGCGCGCGGCCGCGAGACTCGCGAGCACCGCGAGGCCGAGTGCGCCGCCCATCATGAACGACGTATTGACGATGCCCGACGCGAGCCCGGAATCGGCGGGATCGACGTCGCTCATCGCCGCAAGCAACATGGGATTGAACGCGATGCCCGCGCCGAAGCCGAGCAGCATCATGCCGGGCAACACGTCGACGATGAAGCTGCCGCCCACCGGCGCGCGCGCGAACAGCGCAAGACCGCACGCGGCAACCAGCAGACCCACCGCGAGCGGAATCCGCAGACCGAAGCGCATCACGACGCGCGCCGACAGCCCCAGCGAAAAGAATCCCATGATGAGGTTCGCCGGCAAAAACGCGAGCCCGACTTGCAGCGGCCGATACCCGAGCACGCGCTGCAAATACAGTGCGGAAATGAAGAACCACGCGAACATCGCCGCGGCCCACAGCACGCCGACGACATTCGCGGTCGCCACGTTACGCAAGCGGAACAGGCCGAGCGGCATCAACGGATGCTGCACGCGCGACTCGATGATCAGGAACGCGGCGAGCAACGCAAGCGCGACGAGCAGCAAGCCGAGCGTTTGCGCCGACGTCCAGCCGGCTTCGTTGCCGTTGACCACGGCATAGACGGCGAGCATCAACGAAACGGTGACTGACACGGCGCCGGCCACGTCGAGCCGTTCGCCGTGCGCGTGACCGCGCGCGGACGGCAGGAGGGCGACGCACAGCGCGTACACGGCAATGCCGATAGGCAGATTGACGAGGAAGATCCAGTGCCAGCTCAGCAGGTTGGTCAGCAATCCGCCGAGCAGCACGCCGATGCTGCCGCCGCCCGCGCAGACGAAGCCATAGACGCCCATCGCTTTCGCGCGCTCGCCGGGCTCGGTGAACAGATTCATGATGAGCGACAGCGACACGGCCGATACGATAGCGCCGCCCAGGCCCTGCACGGCGCGCGCGCAGATCAGCAGGATCTGCGAATTGGCGAGGCCGCACGCGAGCGATGCCACGGTGAAGAGCGTAATGCCGCCGAGAAACAATCTGCGATGACCGTACAGATCGCCGAGCCGTCCACCGAGCAGCAGACAGCCGCCGAACGTCAGCATGTACGCGTTGACGACCCACACGAGCGATGTTTCCGTGAAGCCGAGATCCGCGGCGATAGAAGGCAACGCGACGTTCACGATGGTCGTATCGAGCACGATCATCAGCACACCGAGGCACAGCACCATGAGCGCGAGCCAGCGTTTATTGCCGTGGATGGAATGGGTCATGCGAAGGCTCCTGTGCCGCGATCGTTTGAAATTGCCGGCGGCTTCGAGCAAACGTGGGCTGTTTCAATGCGATGCCGGACGGGCCCGCCGCCCGGCGCGATGTTGATCAACCCGAGGTTGATCAAGCTAGTGGCAAGTTGTTGAGGGCGAGGGGTTTTTCAGTCTAGCACTCGCGAGTTTTGCGTCACAACTACGAATTCCTGGGCGGGTGGGGCGCGGTGGTTAGCTGGCGCGCTGCGGCAACCGGACCTCGCTATAGCCCATGCGCTTCAGATCGCCGACCGCCTCGACAAGACCCTTCTCGACCATCAGCCTTATCCGCTGCGCGTAAAAGACATCGCCCAAACCCGGATATAACGATTGGTCGGCGAGTCCGATAATAGTCGTACCCACGACTCTCGCAACCTTCCCGCCAGTTGTCGACAATGTTAGCAATGGTTGCAGCATCTATGGCATGCAGATCTGCTTCCGTGAGGCGACTGACCGCTTCCTGCTGTGCAGCGGTCAACGGCGGATTGTCGGCGTGCGGGTCGTAGTCTTCCGGGTATTGATGGACTGACTTGATCATCCTGCGGGTGTCCTTTGTTCTTTTTGAAATCGCGGGAGTTTAGTGCAACGATGCATTCCGCGCCATGGCTCGTCACCCGATCACCCCCCACCCAAAACCCCATACTCCCCACCCCTCTCCAAAGCCCGCCGATACGCCGCGCGCGCATGAATCCTCTGCAAAAACGCAGTCACAGCAGGCAGCCGCATCCCACCGCGCGCCGTCGCTGCCTCCAGCGGAAAACTCATCTGCACATCAGCGGCAGAAAACTCATCGCCAGCAAACCACGTGCTCTTACTCAACTGCTCCTCGATATACCCAAGATGCAGTTTCAACTGCGGATCGACGAAACCCGATTGCAGCGTCCCGGCAATCTTTCGCGCGATCGGTTTCGCAAAGAAGGGCATCGGCGCACTCGCGATACGCAGCGCGATCAGCTTCAGCAGCAACGGCGGCATCGCCGACCCTTCCGCGTAATGCAGCCAGTACGTGTAACGCAAACGCTCGGGCGTGCCGGCCGCCGGCGCAAAGCGCCCCTGCCCATACTTGTCGACCAGATATTCGATAATCGCGCCCGACTCGGCAATGGTCAGCCCATCATCGGTAATAACCGGCGACTTGCCGAGCGGATGCACCGCGCGCAACTCGGGCGGCGCGAGCATCGTTTTTGGATCGCGCTCATAGCGCTTGATCTCGTACGGAACGCCGAGTTCTTCGAGCAGCCACAAGACGCGTTGCGAGCGCGAGTTATTCAAATGATGGACAGTCAGCATGGTCGATAAACGGTGGCCAATGGAACGTCACATCATAGGGCCATTGTGCAGAGGCGGGCCTCTAGCCGCACCCTTGCACGAAACAAAGAGTCACACGCGCGACTTCGCTCCCATCAACTCATTAGAAGGCAAGCTCTCATCGAGCAACTTACGCGCGCTTTCAATCCCCGCCACCGGCAATCCCTCGGGATTGAGCAAACCCACCTGCACCAGCACACTCGCCTGATCCCAGTAGATATGCTCGTTATAAAGCTTGTCGCCGCGGAAGCACACCACAGCCAGCATCGGCACTTCAAAGTACTTTCCCGTCGGCGCAACACCCGGCAATAGCCAGTCGATTTCGCAGCTATGCGTGCAACTGAAAATGAATTCATCGACGATACGATCCGCGCCGATAGTCCGCGAAATCGGAATCAGCTTGGTGTCGGGCGGATTCGAGTTGACGAAGTGATGCGTGTAAAAGCGCTTGAGATTGTCGTGACCGACACCGCCCGTCATCGTCGGCACGTGATTGACGTAAGGCTCGGCGACCATCGTCGGCATGACCGCTTCCACGTCGCGCGTCGCGAACTCGTGATAGCAATGCGCTTCCCACAACGCGTTGAGATCGTAGACAGGCCCGAGTACTTTGCGCAGCAGCGCAAGCGTGCGCGAATACGCCATCATTGCAGCCGGCTTATCGTATTGCGGACGCGTAGGCGCGGCAAACGCATGATCGCAACCGGGGTACACGTACTGCTCGATTTGCGGACGCGTGCGCAATGCAGCGCTGATCCGCTCGCGCGTTTCGGGCGGACACATCGCATCGTTCGCGGGGAAGTGAAACACCATCGGACAACGCACGGCCGGTACTTCGTCCAGATACGCGTCGAGGCCCACGCCGTAGTAACTCACCGCGCAATCCACATCGGTACGCGCGGCGCTCAGGAACGCGAGCTTGCCGCCGAGGCAGTAGCCGACCGCGCCGACCTTGCCGGCCTGATCGGGCATAGCGCGCAACGCGGCAACGGTGGCCGCGATATCGTCGACGGCAAGGTCGGTGTTGAATTGCGCCAGATAGTCGAGCGCCTGCTTCATGTCGGCGTCGCCATAACCGAGTTCGATGCCTGGCTTGATGCGCCAGAACAGATCGGGCACCAGCACCACATAGCCTTCTTCGGCGAAGCGCTCGGCCGTCGCCTTCATGGTCTCGTTGATGCCGAAAATTTCCTGCAGCAGAACGAGCCCAGGTCCCGAGCCTTGCGCCGGACGCGCAACGTAGGCATTGAAACGGCCGCCGTCCTGGGCGACAACTTCGATGAAAGAGCCAGCCATGCGTGTGTCTCCTGACGTCTCGTAAGATTTGCGAGGAAGAGGGCTACGCCATCGTACGCAATTCGAAGCGCTTGAGCTTGCCTGTTTCAGTGCGCGGCAGTGAATTGACGAACACGACGACGCGCGGATACTTATACGGCGCCACCGTATTCTTCACGAATTCCTGCAACTGTGCGACGAGTTTGTCGTCGGCTGTATAGCCGGGATTGACGACGATGAACGCCTTCACGATCTGCCCGCGCGTGTCGTCCGGCACGCCGATCACGCCGCATTCGGCCCACGGCTTCATGTTGCAACAACACGCTTTCCACTTCCGGACCGGAGATGTTATAGCCGGCTGAAACGATCATGTCGTCGGCGCGCGCCTGGTAGAACACGTAGCCGTCTGCGTCGATATAAACCGAATCGCCCGGCAGATTCCAGCCGTCGCGCACGAATTTCAATTGCCGTTCATCGGCGAGATACCGGCAGCCGGTCGGCCCGCGCACCGCGAGCTTGCCGATGGTGCCTGGCGCGACCGGTTGCATCGCGTCGTCCACGGCTTGCACGACATAGCCCGGCACTGCGCGGCCAATTGCATGCGGGCGTATCTCATGGCCCTGCGCCGAAATGAAAATGTGGATCAACTCGGTGCCGCCAATTCCGTCGATCATGTCGATGCCCGTCGCGTCGTGCCATAAACGCCTCGTCGAATCAGGCAATGCCTCGCCGGCCGACACGGTTTTCTGCAAGCTCGACACGTCGTGATGCGCGACGAGCGGCGCCATCTGCCGATAAAAAGTCGGCGCGGTAAACATGATGGTCGCGTGAAAGCGCTCGACGGTCTGCAACAACGTCTCGGGCGTGAGCTTCTCAATCAGTACCGTCGACGCCCCCACGCGCAGCGGAAAACACAGCAAGCCGCCAAGCCCGAATGTGAAAGCGAGCGGCGGCGTGCCGCAGAAAATATCGCTGGCCGAAGGCCTCAACACATGACGCGGAAACAGATCGCACATCGCCAACACGTCGCGATGAAAATGCATGCAGCCTTTTGGCGCGCCTGTCGTGCCGCTCGTGAACGCGATCAGACAGACGTCGTCGGCTGCCGTATCGCATGCGATAAAGTCGTCGGGCTTATTGACGGCGAGCGTATCGAGCGAATCGGCTGCGTCGTCATGAAACAGCAGTGTTTGCTTTAAGTCCGCGCAATAGAACTCGTCTTGTGGATTTGTGCAGCGCGCGAGTTCTTCGGTCAGGCGCGCATCGCAAAGCGCGGCGCTCGCCTGCGCCTTCACGATGATCTGCTTCAACTCCTTCGCGCGCAACAGCGGCATGGTCGGCACGACAACAAGCCCGGCCTTCAGCGACGCAAGCATGGCGACCGCCATCTGCAACGTATTAGGCCCGCGCAACAGAATGCGATTGCCAGGGTGCAAACCCATTTCATCGACGAGTACATGCGCGCTGCGATTCACCATCGCGAGCAACTCGTTATACGTGGTGGCGCGCGGCTCGCCGTCCACCAGCGACCAAACAGCCGGACGCTCGCCGTGACCTGCTTCGATCGTGCCATCGAGCAACTCCGTTGCGCAATTGAAACGCGCCGGATAAGCGACGTCGGGGTTGTCCAGCAGAAAAACAGGCCATTGATCCTGCGGCGGAAGATTGTCGCGCGCGAAAGTATCGACGTGTGCTGACGGTTCCATCGTGGTCTCCCCGGTATCGAGCCGGCTCCATGCGCTTCAGTTGACGAGAGCTTGCGTGTCCTTACTGCGGAATGACGGCGGTGGCTTCGATCTCGACCTTGGCTTCGTCCTCGATCAACGCGACGACTTGCACCGCGCTCATCGCGATGTCGTAGTCGCCGATCAACTCGCGAAACGCGCGGCCGATTTCCTTCAATGAGTCCAGGTACGCGCGTTTGTCGGTGACGTACCACGTCATTCGCACGAGATGCTCGGGTTTGCCGCCGGCTTCGTGCAGCACGGCGAGTACATTTTTGAGCGCCTGAATCGCCTGGCCGGCGAAGTCGTCGGTCTGAAACTGCGCCTGTTCGTCCCAGCCGATCTGGCCTGCAATGAACACTTGCGTGCCGGTTGCCGCGACGCCGTTTGCGTAACCGCGTGGCTTGATCCAGCCGGCGGGAAGAAGTGCTTTTTTCATGAGCGTTGCGCCTCGCTGAATTCGGGCTGGGGAGCAAACATCGCGAGTGCGTTGGCGATGTCGATGGGAATGTCGATCGAGCGGCCGCTTTCAAGCGATGTCGTCACGAGTACCTGTTTCGCGCGGAAACGCACCTCGCCGTTGCAATGACCGAGAATGTCGATGCTGATCGAGCGTCGGCCGATCGCGCTCACGCTCAGCGTCAACATGATCGTTTCGCCCATCTGGCTCGGCCGCGAGAACTCGCAGTCGAGCTTGACGATAGGCAACCCGATGCGGCGCTGGGCGATCATCTGCGCATAGTCGATTTGCAAGCCCTCGTTGAACCAGTCTTCGACGAGCGCATTCGTCATCACCAGATACTGCGGAAAGAACACGATGCCCGCAGGATCGCAGTGGGAAAAGCGGATACGTACGGGCCTTTCGAAGTGCGCGGTCATTTCGCGCTTTCTCCAGCGACGGCGCTTGCGGCTGCGTGCGCCTTCAACAGATCGCGGCCGACGATCAATTGCTGCACCTCCGTCGCGCCTTCGTAAATGCGCAGCGCGCGAATCTCGCGATACAGCATTTCGACCGGCACGCCGCTTTGCACGCCCATACCGCCATGAAGCTGCACGGCGGCGTCGATGACCTGTTGCGCGCCTTCGCTCGCATGCCACTTCGCCATTGCGGCTTCGCGTGTCACGCTTTCGCCCTGATCGCGCAACCAGGCCGCGCGATAGACGAGGAGCGCGCTGCTGTCGATGGTCAACGCCATCTGCGCGAGCTTCGCTTGCGTCAGTTGAAAGTCGGCGAGCGTCTGGCCGAACATCTTGCGCGACGCGGCGCGCGCGAGTCCTTCGGCCATCGCATGCCGCGCGAATCCGAGCGACGCGGCCGCAACCGACGTGCGGAAAATATCGAGCGTGCGCATGGCGAGTTTGAAGCCTTCACCAGGCGCGCCGAGCATCTGGCTACGCGGCACGCGTGCGCCCGCGAAATGCAGACGCGCGAGCGGATGCGGCGCAATCACGTCAATGCGTTCGGCGATTTCGAGTCCCGGCGTATCCGCGTCGACGATAAACGCGCTGATGCCGCGCGCGCCCGGCGCTTCGCCGGTGCGTGCGAACACGACATAGAAATCGGCGATGCCGCCGTTCGAAATCCACGTCTTGTCGCCGTCGAGTATGTAGGCGTCGCCGTCTTCGCGCGCAGCCAGCGACATGGCGGCGACGTCCGAGCCGGCGTCGGGTTCGGACAACGCAAAGGCCGCAATCGCGGTGCCGTTCGCCACGCGCGGCAAGTAGCGCGTTTTCTGTTCATGCGTGCCGCCGAGCGAGATTGCGCCTGAGCCGAGGCCTTGCATCGCGAGTGCGAAATCCGCGAGGCCCGAATGTTTGGCCAGCGTTTCGCGCAGCAGGCAGACCGCGCGCGTGTCGATGGTGTCGCCGTGGCCGCCGTAAGCGACGCCGCCGACGCCATACTTAAGCCATCCGCTTGCGCCGAGTTCGCGCACGAGCCGGCGGCAGGTCGCATCGACATCATCGCGCTCGACGTTTGCCGTGTGTTCGGCATGCGATAGATTTTCGCGGCACCAGGCCTCGATGCCCGCAGCCAGTTCACGATGACGCGGCTCGAAAAAAGGCCACGCGAGCGCGCTATGCAAATCGATGTGCTTATCGGCGCTCACGTCAATCTCCCTCGAACACAGGGCGCGATTTCGCAGCGAACGCCTGATATGCGCGCTCGAAATCGCGAGTGCTCATGCAGATGGCCTGTGCCTGCGCTTCGGATTCGATCGCCTCGTCAATGCTCATGCTCCATTCCTGGTGCAGCATCTTCTTCGTGATGCCGTGTGCGAATGTCGGACCGGCGACGAGATCGGCGGCGAGCTTCTGCGCTTCGTCGAGAAGCGCGGCCGGCTCGCAAAGCCGGTTATAGAAACCCCATGCATAGCCTTCGTCGCCGCTCGCCGAGCGTCCCGTGAAAAGCAGTTCGGCGGCGCGTCCTTGACCGATGATGCGCGGCAGGATCGCGCAAGCGCCCATGTCGCAACCCGCGAGACCGACGCGCGAAAACAGGAAGGCGAGCTTGCTGCGCGCGGTGCTAAGGCGCATGTCGGACGCCATCGCGAGAATCGCGCCTGCGCCGGCGCACACGCCGTCGACGGCGGCAATCACGGGCTGCGGACAATGGCGCATCGCTTTGACGAGGTCGCCCGTCATGCGCGTGAAAAGCAGCAGTTCGGGCATCGGCAGGTCGATCAGCGGCGCGATGATGTCGTGCACGTCGCCGCCCGAGCAGAAGTTCTCTCCTGCGCCGTGGATCACGACGGCCTTCACGTCGGTCGCATACGCTAGCTGGCGGAACAGGTCGCGCAACTCCGCATACGATTCGAAGGTAAGCGGGTTTTTGCGCTCGGGGCGATTGAGCGTGATGGTCGCGACTTTGTTCGCGACCGACCAGCCGAAGTGCCGCGCTTTGTAATTCGCGAGTGTGACGCGGTTGCCTGCTAATAGCGCGTCGGCGTTTGCTTTTGACATGTTGGTGTCTACTCCTTCGGTGCGCGAGGCCTTAGTCCTTCAGACTATCCAGCAGATGCTTCTTCAACTTACCAAGCCGCTGATGCGTGCGCGACTTCTCCTCGAGACTCAAGCCGCCGAACAGCTCCACAACCCATTGCTCATGCGCGGCCGCCATCCTGTCGAACGCTTTGCGGCCCGCAGGCGTGAGGCACACGCTAATCGAACGGCGATCGTTTGGATCGTTATCGCGCGAGACGAGGCCTTCTTTTTCGAGCTGATCGGTAATGCCAGTGACGTTGCCGCCCGTCACCATCAGCCGACGCGAAAGTTCGGTCATCTTCAACCCTTCAGGATGACGCTCGAGTTGCGCCATCAAGTCGAATCGCGGCAACGTGGTGTCGAATTCGTTACGCAGACGCTTGCGCAATTCGGCCTGCACAAGGTTCGTCGTGGTCAGCATGCGCAGCCACAAACGCAAGCCCATGTGACTGTCGGCGCCAGTGCTCATTTCCAGATCCACGACGTTCTCCGCGGGTTTCGCGACGCCTTTGCGCGGCGCTTTGGCTTCTGCTGGCTTCGCGTCGCCGGTGGCAATCTTCTTGATGTTGGATGACTTGCTCACATCACTTCTCCACCGGCGATGGAAATGGACTGCCCCGTGATCGCGTCCGAACCAGGCTGACATAACCACAGCACCGCATTCGCAACCTGCTCGGGACTCACGAAACGATGCTGCGGATTCGAGCGAAGCAGGCTTTCGCGCGCCTGTTCTTCCGTGCGCGAAGTCTTGCTGGTGATTTGCTCGAGCGACGCATGCAGCAGTTCGGTTTCGGTGTAACCGGGACAAACCGCATTCACGGTGATGCCTTTGGTCGCGACTTCGAGTGCAAGCGAGCGCGTGAGACCGATCACGCCGTGTTTCGCCGCGCAATACGCGGCCACATACGCATAGCCGATTTGCCCCGCCGTACTCGCCACATTGACGATGCGTCCGCTCTTGCGTTCGAGCATGCCCGGCAACACCGCGCGCGTGCCGAGAAAGACGCCGGTGAGATTCACGTCGAGCATGCGCTGCCATAGCGTCATGTCGGTATGCGTGAACGGCGCGGCCTGGGCCTGACCCGCGTTGTTGATCAGTATGTCCACCGCGCCCGCTTTACTGAAAGCCTTCGCGACGGACTCTTCTTGCGTGACATCGACGGTGATGCTCGCGACATCGCCCAATGCGTGGCATTTTTCGCGCTGCATTTCGAGCCGCTCCGCATTGCGGCCCATCAAGGTGACGCGCGCGCCGGCGCGCAGCAGTGCTTCGGCAATAGCGGCGCCGATACCGCTGCCGCCGCCCGTGACGACGGCATGTTGTCCCGCGAGTGACGATTGGTTTGAATTCACGTGGTTCCTTCGGCGCGCTGTGCGCGCTCTTGCGCCGACAAACCCGCATTGGCCACAGCCTGTGCGCGTTCACGTTCCAGGTTGCGTTCGAGTTGCGACTTCGCGGCGATGTATTGATTGGGCCACGTTACGTCGAAATAGCCTATCTTTGCGGCCTCATTCAACGTCCACGATGGATTGGCGAGATGCGGACGCGCGATCGCGCACAGATCGGCGCGGCCGGCGGCGATGATGCTGTTCACGTGGTCCGCTTCCGAAATCGCGCCCACGGCGATGGTCGCGATGCCCGCTTCGTTGCGCACGCGATCGGCGAACGGCGTCTGAAACATGCGGCCATAGACGGGCTTTTCTTCCTTGCTCACCTGGCCCGACGACACGTCGATCATGTCGGCGCCCGCGGCTTTGAATGCGCGCGCGATCTGCACGGCGTCGTCGGGCGTCGTGCCGCCATCGACCCAATCGTTCGCGGAAATACGCACGGAAATGGGCTTGTCTTGCGGCCACACCGCGCGAATGGCCTTGAAGATTTGCAGCGGATAACGCAGACGATTTTCGAGCGAGCCGCCGTATTCGTCGGTGCGACGGTTAGTAAGCGGAGACAGAAAGCTCGACAGAAAATAGCCGTGCGCGCAGTGCAATTCGAGCCAGTCGAAGCCGGCTTCCGCGGACATCTGCGTCGCGCGCACAAATTGGGCTTCGATTTCGCGCAGGTCGTCGTGCGTGGCCTCGCGCGAATGCTGGCTGACGCCGCGCAGATACTGCTGCGGCGATGCGGAAATGAGCGGCCAGTTGCCTTCGTCGAGCGGCTGATCGATGCCTTCCCACGCGACGCGCGTGGAGCCTTTTGCGCCCGAGTGGCCGAGTTGAATGCCGATTTTCGCATCGGACTGACGATGCACGAAATCGACAATGCGCTTCCACGCGATGAGATGCTCGGGCGCGTACATGCCGGGGCAGGCGGGCGTGATGCGCGCCTCGGGAGACACGCAGGTCATTTCCGTCATGACGAGCGCGGCGCCGCCCATTGCGCGCGCGCCGAGATGCATCAGGTGATAGTCGCCGGCAATTCCGTCGACGGCCGAGTATTGCGCCATCGGCGACACCACCACGCGGTTTTTCAGCGTGACGCCGCGCAACGTGAACGGCGTGAACATGGGCGGGACCGAATGCTTTTGCGGCGCGCGCTCGAAGCCCGAACGCCGCGCGAGCCAGTCTTCGAAACTGGACACATAACGCGCGTCGCGCTCGCGCAGGTTCTCGTGCGAGATGCGCTGCGAGCGCGTGAGCAGCGAGTACGCGAACTGTTCGGGCTCGAACGATGTATAGCGTTCGACGTGCTCGAACCATTCCGTCGAATTGCGCGCGGCGTTCTGAATGCGCAATACGTCGACGCTGCGCACTTGCGTGTAGTGCTCCAACGCCGCATGCAGATCGTCGCGATGCGCGCCGATGCTGTTGGCAAGTTCGATCGAATCTTCGAGTGCGAGCTTGGTGCCCGAGCCGATCGAGAAATGCGCGGTGTGCGCAGCGTCGCCCATGAGCACGACCGGCGTTTGCGTGCCGTCTGCGTTGCCGCGCCAGTGTACCCATTCCTCGTTGACCACGCGCGGAAAGCGAATCCATTGCGATGAGCCGCGCAAATGCGCGGCGTTGGAGAGCAGCGGATTGCCGTCCAGGTACTTCGCGAAGAGCTTCTCGCAGAATGCGATGCTTTCTTCCTTGCTCATTTCGTCGAGTCCGGCGGCGCGCCATACGCGCTCCGGCGTTTCGACAATGAACGTGGATGTCTCGTCGTCGAAACGATAGGCGTGTGCCTGAAACCAGCCGAATTGCGTCTTTTCGAATGCGAAGGTGAACGCGTCGAAGAGCTTTCGCGTGCCGAGCCACACGAAGCGGCAATCGCGCATGTCTACGTTCGGCTTATAGGCCGACGCGTACTTCTGACGAATGGCGCTGTTCGCTCCATCGCACGCGACGATCAGGTCGGCTTCGTACTGGGTGTCGTCAGTGACCTGCGTTTCGAAGACGAGCTTCACGCCCAATTCCTCGCAACGCGCCTGCAAGATATTCAGCAGACGTTTACGGCCGATGCCGCAAAAGCCGTGACCGGACGAGCGCACTTTGCGCCCGCCGAAATGGATTTCGATGTCGTCCCAGTGATTGAACGCGTTCAGTATTGCGTCGGCGCTCGGCGCATCGGCGGCGCGCAGATTGCCGAGCGTCTGATCCGAAAAGACGACGCCCCAGCCGAAAGTGTCGTATGGACGGTTGCGTTCCACGACGGTGACATCGTGCGCCGGGTTGCGGCTCTTCATCAACAGGGCGAAGTACAACCCCGCCGGGCCGCCGCCGATACAGACGATGCGCATGCTGTTCCCCACTGTGGACTTTGCTGTGGGGTTAATTTAGGTCTAGATAGTTTAGATGTCAAGTAAAAGACGTTGCGAGACCAGGCGGCCAGCCCATGATCCACTTAACGCTCAACGCTTAACGCATGAAAAGCCCGCCGTTGATGTCCCAGCAAGCACCGTTGGTGAAATAGGCATCTGGCGATGCGAGCAACACGGCGACGTCCGCGATATGAGTTGCAGAGCCGAGGCGCCCCACCGGAATGCCTGCGATGATCTTCTCCAGCTTCTCTGCCGGTACGGTTTCATGAACGATGGCCAGATCGAGCGGACCCGGCGAGATAGCATTGACAGTCACCCCAAGCGGGCCGAGATCGCGCGCGAAAACTTTCGTGAGCGTGAGAGCGCCGCCTTTCGCGGCGGCGTAATGCGCGCCGGTCGCCGAGCCGCCGTTTTGTCCCGCGAGCGAAGCGATATTGACGATGCGCCCTGCGCCCTTTGTCGCGAAGTGCTGTCCGAAAACCTGGCAGCCGAACAGCACGCTGCGCAGATTCACGTCGATGACCTGATCGAACTGCTCGGCCGTAATGTCCATGACCGGAACGATTTTCGATGCGCCCGCGTTGTTCACGAGCGCATCGATCGCGCCCCAGCGCTCGAGCATCGCATCGCGTGCGGCCTCAAAGTCCGCCTTCGATGTGACGTCGAGCCTGATCGCAAACGCACGCGATCCATCGCTGCTCAGTTCGCGCGCGAGCGCTTGAGCGGCGTCGACGGCAATGTCGCCTAACGCGACCCGATACCCGGCATCATTGAAGCGGCGCGCGACCGCTGCGCCCAATCCTCTCGCAGCGCCTGTAACGAGTACGACTCTATTGGACATAAGCGCGGTTCCTGAATGTGCGTTCGACGCGCTCAGCGCATCAACATGGCTTCGATATGTGCCGCAACCGCGCACACCGTTTCATCTTCGCCCGTGCGACCCACGACCTGCAATCCCGCTTTAAGCGACGACCCGACGATCGGAACCGGCAACGTGAGCGCCGGATGTCCGCTGAGATTGAAAGGCCGGATAAGCGACGACATGCCGATCACCGACGTGCCGGCACGCGCGGCTTCGATCGTAATCGGCAGCGCGGGCATTGTCGGGAGGATAAGCACGTCGGCTTGCTCGAGCGCGCGGTCGACCTCATCGGTGAAGATGTGGCGGATACGTTCGGCCGAATCCAGATCAGCCGCTTTGGTGTTCGCCGCGGCACGCAGGCGCGCTTCGATGTCCGCGCCGAGCTTGCCGCCGTCGACGAGATGACCGAACGCGCGCCATGTCTCCGCGTTGATGACCGCAAGACCTGCCGCGAACGCATCGCGCATGGATGGCAGCCGCACGTCATGCGAGCCAAGTTCGCTGCGTGTCACGGCGGCCGCGATGGCGCGACTGATTTCGCCATCGGCTTCGACATCGAGCATGGCGATACGCGCGGTTCTTGCGTCACGGCGCGCACGGTCGACTTCAAACGATGGGTCGATGGCGAGCATCACGTCGATAATCGTCTTCATGTCGCGAGCGAAGGGACCGACGCAGTCGAGCGTGGTAACCCGCGGCGACACGCCTTCTCGCGACACGCGCCCGAACGTCGGCTTGAATCCGATCACGCCACAGCATGCAGCAGGACCGCGCACCGAGCCGCCCGTATCCGTTCCGAGCGCGGCATCGACGAGCCCGAGTCCAACAGCCGACGCGGAGCCGCTCGACGAGCCGCCCGGAATGCGCGCCGCGTCTTGCGGATTGCGCGGCGTGCCGCTGAAGTCGTTAATGCCGGTCATGCCGAACGCCAGCTCGTGCATGTTGGTCTTGCCCGTGATGCGCCAGCCTGCATCGAGCAGGCGCTGCACAACTTCCGCGTGACGCGAGGCGGGCGGCGTATCGGCGAGCGCGCGGCTTGCAGCGGTCGTTCGGTAGCCGGCAATGTCGATGCTGTCCTTGATCGCGATCGTGGGCGCATTCGCGCGCGGTTGCGCGATGAGATCGAACTGTTGCAGGAAAGCGCTCATGCGCACGCTCCTTGAACGGGGTTGACGTGCCAGGGCGCACTGAACAGACGCTCGGTGCGGAAGTGGCGAATCAGCCAGTTATCGTTGTCGCGCGGCGACGGCGTGAAATCCACTTCGAGGCGTGCCGAGATGAGCTCGGCGTTGGCACCGACATAGCCGGAAGCCTGCAACATGACCCAGCGGCCTTTGGCTGTATCGCCGTCTACTTCGATATGCTCGCTCGTCAGAAAATGAACGTTGGTCGCGAAGTGCGGCGTGGGCGGCAGATAGCGTTGCAACATCGCGACGATGTCCGCCGGTCCCTGCAAGCGGCCGAACTTGTTCGCGTACTGCGGGCCGATGCCTTCCCACACGGCGTCATAGGTGAATAGCGCCGCGAGCGATTCGTGTTCGAGTGCGCGCGCCGGTACATCGCAGAGTGCCATGTACCGAGCGATGGTGTTGCGCACGGCGTTTTGCGCTTCGAGTGCGTGCAGGCGCGCCTGCAGTCGTTCGAGAGTGATGTCGATCATCGCGTCATATATCTTTGTTGGCGGAGACAGGCGGCGCGGTCAGTGGTCGGCCTACACGCGCTTCGATCTTGCCGTAGCGCCAGAGGTTGTATCGGCCGACAGGCGTCGTGCGATACAGATTGCAGACCGCAACGGCGGTGTCGAAGTCGGCAACATCGGCCATGATGTAGAAGGTCCACGGCGCGCCGTCAGCGTTGCCGACGACCAGCCTGTCGTCGTCCATCACGCCGAGCACGCGTACATTTTCCATTGCTTCAATCGCGGCGAGCATGGTGCTGTAGGCTTGCCATACTTCACCGATCTCGTCGCGCGGCAGGTCGAAAAAATTCTGTGTGACGCCGCAGCAAAACAGCACGCGCAACGGTAGTTCTCGAGTGTCGGTCATCATGTTCTTTGGAGTGACAGCGGGTTGGTGAGCCGCGCGCACGCATCGCGTCGCTATCGGCCCAAAGCGCGAGCGGTTTTACCGCCAAGACCAAAATCCGTATTCGGAATGTCCTTGATCATCACGCGCGTGGACTGCAACGGCACGTCAAGCACGGCGGCGCTCGTTTCGCAAAGCTGTGCGATCAGCGCTTCCTTCTGCGCGTCGGTGCGGCCCGCGATCAGTATCCCGACGATCACCGGCAACGCGGCTGGCGTGAGCTTGCCGCCCAGCCCGATATTGGACAGCGGCAACTCCGACAATAGAATCCGCACCGATTCGGCGGGCGCGCCGATGGCATCGACGGTAGCCTGCGTGAGGCCATGAACGAGCGATGCCTTGCGGTCGTCGCTGTGACCTTGCGGCAAATAAACTTCGAGTGTCGGCATGATGAAAAGGCGAAAGCGCATCGGCGCATGCATGTGCCGATGCGCGATTGAACATCAAAGCAGGAAGCCGATCGCGTTCAGCGCTTCCGTCGAATTGATCAGGCGGATGACTTTCTCGACGAGACGCGGCTCGCCGTCGGCCATGCTGATCTTGTGCGTGAGATCGGCCGCGAAGATCGTCGACACGCCACGCTTGTACGCGATGATGATCTGCGAAGACTTCACTTCAACGAGGTCCGCGCTCTCCGACGACCGCGTGAAGCGCGACACCGTGCGCACCGTTCGCGCGGCATCGGATGCGGATGCCGAGTAGCCCGACGTCATGCGTTGCACACGCAATTCGCGCATGTGCTGATCGTCGAATGCATAGTTGAGCGTGGATGCGTAGTCGGTCGTATCGGGATCGATCGGCACGACATAAACGCCTTTCGGATCCCACATCTGCAACCACGCGTGATAGTCGCGCCGATCGAGAAGCTCGGCTTCGCGCCAGATAAACTCGATCGCGCGTGCAAAGGTCTGGTGCGAGAAAAGTGCGTTGCGCTCGTCCATCATGCTTGCTCCATCATTGCGCGCCATTGGCGGTACGCTTCGCGCATGCCGGTTTCGTCGGTTGCGTGCGCGGTTTTTTCACCGTTCGGCGCGGTCGTTTCGCGGTTGAGGCCACGGTTCACGAGAATCGGTACGTCGGGGCCCGCGTACGAGCCGCGCTGCACGCGTTCCCATGCTTCCGCGTCGTCGGGACTGCCGAAGCCAAACGGGCCCTGGAAGTGCTCGTGTATGCGAAGCCGCACGCGGTTCGCTTCTTCGGGGCCGCCGTCCATCGCGAGCGCGACGTGACGAATCTCCGTTTCTTCCGCGGAGATCGGGCGCAGCACGCGGAAGAAAGCCATCGACAACGCGAGGTTCGGGAACAGATTCAGATTGAAGCCGACGCCCATCAGCGATCGCACAATGCGGCGCACTTCTTCGGGCGTGTGCTTGTGCGCGAGTTGCGCGGCGAGTTCGTTAAAGCGCTCGGGCAACGGCGCGCCGTCGTCCTTATCCAGATCGACGATCTCGGGCACCAGCACCGCGAGGCTATGGCCATTGCCGAGCGAGCGGCAAAACGCGTCTTCGCTCGTCATGAAGCTGGTGATGGCGGCGGCGGTTTCGTCGTCGATCGACTTCATCCACGACTTGTGCACGACGGGGAAGTGATACAGGTCGGTCGTGTTCTCGAGCTGAATCTTCCAGTTGCCCTTGAACTTGAACTTGTGCTCGCCGTTGGCCTTGATCGGATAGCCGGCGCCTTGCTTCATGAAAAGGTCGATCCACGGTTTTGCACCGCCGAGGAAGTCTTCCAGCGATTCGATGTTTTCGTTGAAGCTCGCGAAAATCAAACCCTGGTACACGCCGACGCGCAGCTTCTTGAGCGGCAGATCGCCTTTCTCGCAAACGCCTTCGTAGCCGTCGCCATAGGGCAGTGCGCGCAGTGTGCCGTCGAGCGCATACGACCAGCTGTGATACGGGCACGTAAAGCCTTTTGCATTGCCCTTGTGCTCTTCGCAGACGGTCGCGCCGCGATGACGGCAACGGTTCTGCAGCACGTTCACCGCGCCCGTCTTGTCGCGTACGACGATGACCGGCTGCCGGCCGATCGTCGTCGTCACGAAGTCGCCTGGCTTTGGCAACTCGCTGTCATGCGCGACCCACACCCACGTCTTGTAGAAAATGCGCTCAAGTTCTTCTTCGAACAGTTGCGGATCGTAGTAAAGCGAAGGCGCGATGCGGTCGGCTTCCGCGCGCTTCGCGAGCGCGCTGGTGTCGATGGTTTGATAGGTCGGCGTACTCATCGTGATCGTGGGGAGGTTGAGTGGCTGAGAAGGGAGAGGCACTGCGACGTGAGCGCATCGTCTCGTTGACATCAGTCTCGCTTTGCGAAGATCATGCGTCAAATCGATTAAAAACAGGTCGCCCGATAAACGCGGCCGATTTAACGCGAGTCCCCATGACCTCCATCGACCACATCGATTTGAATCTGCTGCGCGTGTTCCAGGCCATCGTGGAGGAACGCAGTCTGACGAAAGCAGGCGAGCGGCTTGCGCTGTCGCAGCCCGCAGTCAGCTACTCGCTCGGACGACTGCGCACGCTTTTCGACGACCCGCTTTTCATTCGCACGAGAGCCGGGATGCAACCGACGCCCGTTGCGCTGGAACTCGCGGACATCGTGGGACGTGCGCTGGATACCGTGCGGCAGGCGCTGCGATACGCCGAGCGTTTCGATCCGGCGACGAGCACGCGCACGTTTCGTCTGTCGCTATCGGATGCAGGCGAAATGGCCTATCTTCCGGCGCTATGTGCCGCGCTCCAGAAAGCCGCGCCGCGCGTCAAGCTGGTGGTCGAGCCGATGCGCGTGGAAGAGATGGAAGAGGCGTTGCGTTCCAGCCGCCTCGACTTCGCGATTGGCAATCTGCCGCTGTTGTTGCCGCGCACGAAGCATGGGTTGCTGTTCGAGGAATCGTATGTCTGCATGACGCGCAACCGGCCGGATTTGCCGCGCGGAAATGAGTTGAAGCTCGAGCAGTTCCTGACCGCATCGCATGTGCAGATCAATTCGCTCGAGCACAGTCATCATGCGCTCGACGATGCGCTTCGTTCGCAAGGCGTCGGGCGCAATGTCGCGCTCGTGCTGCCGCATTTCGTGGCGGTGCCTGGCGTGCTCGCTGCAACGGGTTTGCTGGCGACGTTGCCGGAGCGGCTCGCGCATATCCTGAATCGCGGCGACGCTTTCCGTATTTACGCGTTGCCGGTGCATGTGCCGAAAGCGGCCGTCACAATGCACTGGCACGAGCATTTCAACGACGACGAAGGCATTGTCTGGATGCGAGGTCTCATCACCGACATCCTCGCCGGCTTCACGAAGATGTGAGAAGTACAGGTCGCAGAGCTACAGGTCGAGCACCAGCACCGGCGTACGCGAGCGCGATACACAGCAGCAGATCACGCTGTTGCTCGCGCGTTCCGCCTTGCTCAGGCAATGATCTCGATGCTCCGGTTCGCCGCTTATTACGTCGACCATGCAAGTGCCGCACACGCCCTCGCCGCATGATGTGTCTACTTCAATGCCGATCGTCGCGAGGGCATCGACGATGGATGTTTTTTCGTCCACCTTCACGGTCTGACCCGTGCTCGCCAGTTGTACCTGGAAGCTCGCGAGCGAGGTTCCCGTTTCGTTTGCGGGCTCGGCCTTGAACCGTTCGAGATGAATGGCATCGGCGGGCAAGCGCTTTTGCGCGGTGTCGACCACGAGGTCCATGAACGGCGCGGGACCGCATGTGTAGACATGCGCGTCGGCGCCCGCTTCGCTCACGCAGATGTCGAGTTCAGCGGCAAGCGCATCGCGCCGCACACCGAAGTGCAATCTCACATGGGAGTCGAACGGCGCGCGCGTGAGCAGCGTCATGAAGGCGGCATGTGCCTCGCTACGCGCGAAGTAGTGCAGCGTGAAGCGCGCGCCGCGTGCAGCGAGGCGATAGGCCATCGAGAGCAACGGCGTAATGCCGATGCCCGCGCCGATCAGGATATGCTCGCTGGCGCCGTCGTTCAGTTGGAACAGATTGCGCGGCGCACCGACTTGCAGTTCTGTGCCGATACTCACTTCCTCATGCAGCGAGCGCGATCCGCCGCGCGACTGCTCTTCTTTTTTAACCGCGAAAACCTGGGACGATACGCATTCGGGATCGCCGCATAACGAATATTGCCGCGTGATTCCCGAGGGACTCGTGACGTCGATATGCGCGCCCGGTTCGAAGCGTTCGAAGTCCATGCCGTCGAGGCGCGAGATTTTGAACGAGCGCACGCCGTGCGCTTCTTCAGACAGGGCGTCGACGCGGACCTTGAGGGCTTGAGCTTGCATGATGCTTTCCGATGACAATTTCAAAAACGATGAGTCGTGGTTAGCGCCGCGTCTCATGCGTGAACCTGAGCGTCACGACGGTAACGAGACCCAGACCGATGAGGAATAACGCGACGGGCCAGTAAGCGTGATACCGCACGAGCAGCGCCGTCGCGATGAGCGGCGACAGGCCGCCCGCGAAGATCGACGCGACCTCATGTCCGAGTGCAACGCCTGAATAGCGCACTTCCGTGCTGAACAATTCGCCGACCAGCGCGGGCAGCGTGCCGATCATCGCGCCGTGGCAGACGGCCGTTCCGAGCACCAGCGCGAGCCAGATCAGCGGTGTCGAATGCGTGTCGAGCAGCCAGAAGAACGGGAACGCCATGACCACGAGCGACACCGCGCCGATCATGTAGACGGGCTTGCGTCCAATGCGGTCGGAGAGCTTGCCCCACAGAAGCATTGCAAACATCTCGATGATCATCGCGAGCATCACACCGGTGAGCATGATCGAGTTGGAGATACCGGCAAACTTTCCGTAGACCAATGAGAACGCGAGAAAAATATAAGCACCGCCGTTCTCCGCGACGCGCAGGCCCATCGCCATGAGAATCTCTTTCGGGTGACGCTTGATGACCTCGATCACCGGCATGTGCGCGGTCTTGCCGGCCTTGTTCGCTTCCTCGAAATCGTGGCTCTCCGGCAGGTTGTGGCGGATGTAGACACCAATCGCGAAGATGGCGATGCTCGCGAGGAACGGCAGACGCCAGCCCCACGAAATGAACTGATCGTGCGGCAACGCTTGAGCGCCGAGAAATGCCGCCGACGAAAGTACGAAGCCGCCGCCCACGCCCAGTTGGCTCCACGCCGCGTAGTAGCCGCGTTTTTCGGGCGGTGCGCTTTCGCTGATCATCAGCACGCCGCCGCCCCACTCGCCGCCGGAGGCAATGCCTTGCAGCAGACGCAGGCCGACCAGCGCGGCGGGCGCCCACAGGCCGACGTGATCGTAGGTCGGCAACAGGCCGATTCCGAACGTCGCGACGCCCATGATGAGCAGCGTCCAGACCAGCGACGCGCGACGTCCGTAGCGGTCGCCGATATGTCCGAACACGACGCCGCCTAGCGGCCGCGCGACAAAGCCCATCGCAAACGCCGCGAAAGCGCCGAGCGTTCCGACCAGCGGGTCCGCGTTGGCCGGAAAGAACAGTTGCCCGAACACGAGCGCCGCGGCCGTGCCGTAGACGAAAAAGTCATACCACTCCATTGCATTGCCCGCGACGGACGCGACGACGATACGTCTGAGTGCGCGATCCGGCGTCGCTGGAATACGTTCGGCTGCCGAGGAGGATTGAACCGTGGACATGTCTGCTCGCTGGGTAGGTAGGTGGCGCGCGCCTCTCGGGCTTCGCATAGCGGACAGTTTCAAAGCGCCGGATAACTGCGTCAAATCGGCCGAAAAGGGCGGGGAATATCAGCGCGGCAAATAGTCCGGGCGGGCCCGCGCGTCAGGCTTGCGGCTGATGGAACATCGCGAACAGCGCGTCCCGCAGCCAGGCAATGCCGGGGTCGGACGCGGACTGCGTATGCGAATGCACCTTGATTTCGATCGGCGGCAAGGAGAACGGCAACGGCAGCACGCGGAACGCCTTGCCGCGATTGAACCGGCGCGCGATGCTCTTCGGAAAGATCACGGCGAGGTCGGTGTTCATCACAATCTCCGGCGCGACGACGAAATGCGGCAGCCGCACGACGACCTCGCGCTTGACGTCGAGTTCGTCGAGCCACTGCTCGACCATGCGGTGCCCGGTCGCGTTGGTGGTCGCATAGACGTAGCGCAGCGCGGCGAGGTCTTCGCGTGTCGGCTTCGTCTTACGCAGTGGATGACCCGCGCGCACCACGCACACATGTTCGTCGACGAACAGCGTCTGGCTCACGCAGCCTGCGTCGAGTCCGGGCACATAGCCGAGCGCCAGGTCGATCTCGCCGGCGCGCATCGCGGCGCTCACCGATTGAACAGGGATATTCGCCACTTCGATGCGAATGCCGCGCGCCTCGCGATCCAGCATCGAAACGAGCGGCGGCAGAAAATAAAACTCCGACATGTCGGACATCGACACGCGAAACACGCGCTGCGCCGTGGCGGGGTCGAACTTCGCGAGCTGCTGCACCGCGTCGTTGATGATCGCGAACGCCTGGGCGAGCGGCGGATAAAGGCGGTAGGCGGCATCGGTGGGCACCATGCCGCCGGGCGTGCGCAGAAACAGCGGGTCTTCGAAAAGATTTCGCAGACGACGCAGCGCGTGGCTCACGGCCGGCTGCGTCAAACCCAGGCGATCACCGGCGGCAGTGAGGCTGCGCAGATCCCAGATCGCAAGGAAAACGCGCAGCAGGTTCAGATCGGCGATGCCGACATGCGGCTTGGTCATGCGCTTCGCTCGCGGACAAAGGGGGCAACGCGCATCTCGCGACGCCGGTCAGTGTGTCCCGAGATTACCGTAGTTGCTGCGCATTGCAAAATGCGGCGTCGCGCCCGTGAAAGGCGGCAGCGCGTGGAAGTCGCGGCGCATCGCGTCGCGGACCGGAGAGGCAAGCGCGATCGCGAGTGCGGAGGCATCGTCGAATACGACCTTGTTGCGCTGCATCGCATTGGCTTGGGCAAAGGGCAAGCCGCTTCTGCTGTCGATGCGCGTGTAGATTTCCAGCTCACGCAGCGCCGGCAGTTGCAGCATCAATGGCGGGTGATGCTCCAGGTAATGCGAAAGCCACGCGTTGAAGTTGTCGGCGATGCCTTCGTAGGCGACCAGATAGGTGCAGCGTTGCGGTTTGGATCGCGCAGAGGCTTTATGCGTGCGCACCGCCATCACCTGCTGCGCGAACGATTGCCGGCTCAACGCGTGACTCGCCGCAGCCTGCAACGCGCGATGAATCGCGCCGTCTTCCGCGCAGGCGGCTTCGAGCGGCGCAAGATCGTCGAAGTACCACTGAAGTACGGTCGACGGCGCATCGCTCGAGGCCGCGATGCGCGGGTCGACGTGCTGCTCCAGCGGTTCGTGAACGATGAGCCTGCTCAGACCTTCGATGCCTTCCGCCGCCTGTTGCAGCGCGGCGCCGTCAAGCAGCGGCTGCATGCGCGGCGCGCCGATCACGAAAAGGCAAACTTGCATCGTCATGCCGCCTCGCCTGTGAGCAGGTGGAATCGTCTGCCGAAGTAGACGAGGCCGTTGCCTTCGCCGCACAGATCGATATGCTCGATCCGCACGAAGATCACGGAGTGCGAGCCTATCGTTTTGCTGTCGATGATCGTGCCTTCCAGCGTGGCGATTGCATCGTCGAGCACAGGGACCGCAAGGCGGCCCGCGTGCCACGCGCATTGATCGAAGCGCGCTTGCATCGAGCAACCGGTCATGCCCGCGAACACGCGCGCCGGCTCCTGGCCTTGCGCGCCCAGCACGTTGATGCCTACGCGGCCGTTGCCGTGCAGCACGTCGTGCACATAGCTCGACTGATTGATGCAGATCAGCATGGTCGGCGGGGAGTCCGTCACCGAACACACGGCGCTCGCCGTGATGCCGCATCTGCCGTGCGGACCGTCGGTGGTGATCACGTTGACCGCCGCCGCGAGGCTCGCCATCGCGTTGCGGAACTGCGTGCGTTGTTCGTCGTGCGTCATGGCCATCGCTCCTCTCACGGCTCAGGGATACGGCGTCACAGGCGGAATGCCGACGAAGACGGCTCCCGATGCGTCGTAGGTTCCTTCGCCGAGGAACGCGTGCTGCGTCACGACGATCGAATCGCGCACGAGCCGTTGCATGCGGCTCTCCCGGTAGATCGCGCCAACGCCCGCCATCTTGTACGCCTGCATCACGATGTCGGCACACGTATGCGCCGCGTGCGTCGCGGACAGGCGTAGCAGGTTCGCTTCCGCGGGCAGCACGGGGTCGCCTGCGAGCACGGTGCGCCACGATGCTTCCGCGGTGTCGAAGAAAAACGCGCGGGCGCTGCGCCACTGCGCTTCCGCTTGCGCGAGGCCGGAGCGATAGTAGGCGCGGTCCGCAAGACGCGGCGCGCCCGTGGTGGTCTTCGTCACGCCCGACATGCCTGCCAGCAGGTCGAGCGCCGCGCGCGCGAGGCCGACGTTGACGGCGGCATGCACCTGCGCCTGATAGCTGACGGCAGGGTAGCGATACAACGGTTCGTCGATCAGCGCGACGCCGCCACGAACGAAGGTCCATCGCTCGTCGACGTACTTGTCCTTCAGGCGCAAGTCGTGACTGCCGGTGCCCTGCATGCCGACCACGTTCCAGTTCTCGACGATTTCGACTTCGCTCGCGGGAAAGACCGCGGTGAACGGCTTACCCGCGTTTTTATCGTCTGCGCCGGCGGGAGCGCCGCCGATGCCGACGCCGATCCAGTCCGCGCCCTTGCAGCCGCTCGCGAAGCGCCATTGCCCGGACACGCGGTAACCGCCTTCCAGGCGCTCGGCTTTTTGCAGCGGATACAGCCCGCCGGCAAAGACCTGATCGGGTCCGGACGCATAAATTTCGGCCTGCGTTTCAACGGGCAATGACGCGAGATAGGTGTTGGCCGAGCCGAACGCGGCGACCCATGCGGTGGACCCATCGGCAATGGCGATGCGCTCGAGCACCTCGAGAAAGCGCGGCGGCGGCAGTGCGTCGCCGCCGAAACGCTTCGGCGTACTCGCGCGAAAAATGCCTGCGCGTTTCATCTTGGCGACCATATCGCGCGGCACATGCGAGAGTGCATCGAATTCATCGCGGCGGCGCTCGACCTCGTCGATCAGCGCGTCGAGCGAAAGGGGCGCGGCGTATTCGGGGTAGTCGTTCTGCGAGTCGATAATCGATTCGCTAATCGATCGGCTAATCGATCCGCTATGAAGGGCTTGCATGCGAAGTACCTCTTGGTCAATGAAGTGATGCGTCATTCGGATCGCTGATGCGCGGCGCTGCGCATCGCTTTGGGAAAGGTCTCGCGCGCGAGCAGCGTCGCAATCACGGTGACGAGGCCCAGGCCGCCGAGATAGATCGCAACCGGCACGGCGCTGCGATAGTGAGCCAGCATCGCGGTCGCGATCATCGGCGAGAGACCGCCGCCGAGTACCGACGACAACTCGCGGCCGATGCCAAGTCCCGAGAAGCGCAGATGCACCGGCAGCATTTCGCTGATGAAGGCAGGCTGTGCGCCTTCCAGAATGCCCAGCGTGAGGCTGTTCGCCAGCAGCAGTGCGGCGATGACCTTCCAGTATTCGCCCGAGCCCAACAGCGAGAAGTAAGGCCATGCGACCAGCACCATCGCGATGGCGCCCACGAGGTAGACCGGCTTGCGCCCGACCTTGTCGGTGATGTGGCCGGACAGCAGCGAGACCGGAATCATCAGCAGCATGGAGATGGTGAGACCGCCCAGAATCCAGCTCGACTTGATGCCGAGGAACTGCCCGTATGCAATAGAGAACGCGAAGAAGATGTACGACGCGCCGCCTTCGCCGAAACGCAGGCCGAACACGGTGAGCACTTCACGCGGACATTGCTTGAGGACTTCGATCACCGGCATCCGGCTTGCGTGGCGCGTCGCCTTGACTTCCGCGAAGGCGGCGCTTTCGCCGACCGAGCGGCGCATCCACAAGCCGAGTGCGACGAGTGCCGCGCTCGCGACGAACGGTATGCGCCAGCCCCAGCTCTGGAAGTCGCCGGACGGAAGATTCTGGACCAGCAGGAACGCAGCGGTCGACAGCACAAAACCAAGCGCGGCGCCGCATGGGCTCCACGCGGCGAGCGCGCCGCGCCTCGATTGCGGCGCGTTTTCGTGGATGAGCAGAATGCTGCCGCTCCATTCGCCGCCCGCCGCGAGCCCCTGCAAGATGCGCAACAGCACGAGCAGCACCGGCGCTGCGATACCGATCTGGTGATATGTGGGCAACAGTCCCATGAGCATCGTGGCCGAGCCCATCGTGAGAAGCGTGAGCATCATCACGACCTTGCGGCCGTAGCGGTCGCCGATATGGCCGCACAGTACGCCGCCTATCGGCCGTGCGATGAAGCCCACGGTAAAGCCGCCAAATGCAGCGATGGTGCCGGTCAACGGATCGGTGCCGACAGGAAAGAACAGCTTGCCGAAGACGAGCGCCGCAGCGGTGCCGTAAAGGAAAAAGTCGTACCACTCGAGGATCTGCCCAAGCACGGCAGTCGTGACGGCGCGCTGCACGTTGCTCACGCCGCGGGGCGCGGGCCTCGCGGCGAGCGTCGGCGCGCTCAGATCGGGATTCACGGCGTCAGGGTTCATAGTCATTCGGATAACGAAGGTTTTTAACCCGCTTCAAATTGCTCGAAGACGGCGCGGCGCTTTCAATCGACACGGAAACGGCATGCGTCGAACGATATAAGCCGCCATGACACCGGTCAAATTCGAGCCAAAAATGCGCGATATGAATTCGGTGCATGAGCTGTCCGTGAAAACCCTCGGCATTAATCGGCAAATCAGCGATATGGATGCGGCGCGCGATATTGATTTATTTGACCGGCGTTGCGGGCGACCTTACCTTGTGACGCAGCTATCAGTTCACTTCATTGGCCATGACTCAACCGACAATCGAACGTATCGAAACGCGCCTCGTCGACTTGCCGACGATCCGGCCGCACAAGCTGTCAGTCGGCACCATGCACGGCCAGACGCTGATGCTCGTGACGATCTATTGCAGCGATGGCAGCGTCGGTACTGGCGAAGGGACGACGATTGCCGGCATGGCGTATGGACCTGAAAGCCCGGAGTCGATGAAGCTCGCAATCGACGCATACCTGGGCCCCGCGATGATCGGCAAAGACGCCTCGCGTGTTCAGGCTTTAATGGCGCATTTGAGTAAGCTCGTCAAAGTGAATCACTTCGCCAGGAGCGCCGTCGAAACAGCGTTGCTCGATGCGCATGGACGGCGTCTTGGCGTGCCGGTCAGCGAACTGCTCGGCGGGCGTTGCCGCGATCGTCTGCCGGTTGCATGGACGCTCGCTTCGGGAAGCACCGAAAAGGACATCGCGGAAGCGGAGAAGATGCTCGAATTGCGCCGGCACAAGACCTTCAAGTTAAAGATCGGCGCAAGAGATCCCAAGGTGGATATCGAACACGTAGCGCGCATCAAGAAAGCAGTGGGGGATCGCGGCGCAGTGCGCGTCGACGTCAATATGGCGTGGAGCGAGACACAGGCGGCGTGGGCTATTCCTGCACTCGCCGATGCGGGATGCGAACTGGTCGAGCAACCGGTGAATTCCGCGGCAGCGCTCAAGCGGCTAATGCGTCGCTTCCCTGTTGCATTGATGGCCGACGAAGTACTCCAGGGTCCGCAGAGCGCTTTCGACATTGCGAAGAACGAGGGCGCCGATGTATTCGCGATCAAGATAGAACAGAGCGGCGGACTCTTCGCGGCACAGCGTGTCGCTGCTATCGCGGACGCCGCCGGTATAGAGCTTTATGGCGGCACGATGCTCGAAGGCGCGGTCGGCACGATTGCATCGGCGCATCTGTTTGCGAGCATTCCGAATCTGCAATGGGGAACCGAGCTCTTCGGTCCGTTGCTGATTACCGAGGAAATTCTCGTAAAGCCGCTCGATTACAGCGATTTCGAATTGACCGTGCCGGATGGTCCCGGCCTCGGCATCGAACTGGACAAAGACAGGATAAAGCGCTTTACCCGCGACGGCTCCGAGAAGATCACACAGTAATTCCCTGAAAGAGTGAGACACGACAATGCTCTACCACGTACGCATGGATGTCAGCATTCCGCCCGACATGCCGGCCGATAAGGCAAATGAACTGAAAGCACGCGAGAAGAGTTATTCGCAGGAATTGCAGCGTAGTGGCAAGTGGCGCCATATCTGGCGCATTGCAGGCGAGTACGCCAACTACAGCGTGTTCGACGTGGAAGGCAACGCTGAGCTTCACGACATTCTGATGGCCTTGCCGTTGTATCCGTATATGAAGATTTCCGTCACGCCGTTGTGCCGTCATCCTTCTTCCGTTCGTACCGGCGACGCGTGAGGCCGACAAAGCGCGCGATGTACTGACGCGCGCCCACGCCGCTTTCCCAATACAACATGGAGACAGAATCATGAGTGTCAAAGTATTTGCAACACAGGAAGTCCAAGACCTACTGACGGCAGCCGCGAATCTCAATAGCGATAGCGGCGATAAGCGCGCGAGACAGATCACGCATCGCCTGCTAAGCGACCTGTTCAAGGCTATTGACGATCTCGACATGACGCCGGATGAAATCTGGACTGGCGTGAACTACTTCAACAAGCTGGGACGAGACGGCGAAGCGGCCTTGCTAGCTGCCGGCCTTGGCCTCGAAAAGTACCTGGACATCCGCATGGATGGTGCCGACAGGCAGGCCAGACTCGACGGCGGCACGCCCCGTACCATCGAAGGTCCGCTGTATGTGGCCGGTGCGCCTGTGCGCGACAGCGTGTCGAAAATCGACCTCGATCCAGACAACGAAGCGGGCCCGCTAGTCATTCGCGGCACTGTCACTGGGCCCGATGGCGAACCTGTCGCGGGTGCGGTGGTCGAGTGCTGGCACGCGAATTCGAAGGGCTTCTATTCGCACTTCGATCCGACCGGGACGCAGAGCGACTTCAATTTGCGCGGTGCGGTAAAGACCGGTACGGATGGAACCTATGAGTTCCGCACCTTGATGCCGGTCGGTTATGGCTGCCCGCCGCATGGCGCAACGCAGCAACTATTGGATGCGCTCGGCCGGCACGGCAATCGTCCGGCGCATGTGCACTTCTTCGTCACGAGCAATCAACACCGCAAGCTCACTACGCAGATCAATATCGAAGGCGATCCGCTGATGTGGGACGACTTCGCCTATGCGACTCGCGAAGAACTTATTCCCCATGTGGTCGAGAAGACCGGCGGCGAGGCGTTGGGTCTCAAGACTGACGCGTACAAGGAAATCGTGTTCGATGTGCGCTTGACGCCGCGCGTAGAAGGCAAGGACAACCAGTTGGTCAATCGGCTGCGTGCATCGGCGGCGGCGTGACTCGCCGCGCAAGACATCGCGCAACGACAACAAGAACTGAACTAGCCGCCACGGCGACAGCCCGTTATTGACAGACCTTTTCCTCGGAGACTGCAGTCGGAACTTCTTTCGGCGCAGTCTTGAAGTGACCATAGGTTCTGTATGTTTTGCCTTTGACGGTCACTACTTCCACCGACTCTTTAGCAGCCGCGGATTTCCGGTCGGCTTCGACGCTGCTATTGCGCCACGAGCCGGACTTCGAAAAAGTTTCGGGCGTCACGCTTTGTCGCGGCATCGCATGATTCGATGCCGTGATCGCAGCAGTCGCCGGATTGCTGAAGCGCGGCGGATTGCCGTCCCGTGCAGTAGCGGCATTAGCCTGCTCTGACTTCGCGGTACTCGTGCCGATTCCATTCGGTGCCCAGCCGATTACGCCAGGTCCGACGACCAGCGGCGACAATTCGATCGCCACGATATGCGATTGCCGACGAGCAACGAGCAGGCATTTTTCGCCGCCTGCAGTACTTAAGGGAATGGCGCCGCTCCATTGCAGCAATGCAGGAGCCGACACGCTGGACGTTGCCGACACTCCGCCCGGCTCGCCAGCCCACACGCTCGCCGGTGGCGCCGCGGCCAGCGCATTCGCACCAGTCACCGCGGCGAGCGTCAGCATCGCGAATACCAAATGGCTCTTCATACAGTGCCTCGACTGTTCTCTCTTCGGTCCACTTTGCCATGCGCAAAGAAAGCCCTATTTGATTAGCGAAACCTTGAAGTTGTCGCTCGCGGGCGATGCCGGCTTTCCATCAGAGAGTTCGTCGTGTCCAACGTTGAGCGATGGCGCCTTGCGCGTTTCCGCTGCAGGTTGGGCCTTCACCGGCGCCGTGCGTTCGTTCGTTGCAGCCACAGGCAGACCGAGCCGGGCGCGAACAATCGGATCGCGATACTTTTCGTCCTCTGAGTATTGCGCCGCGTCGGGCGTGCGTGCAAGAGGCGCGGTCGTGCCGGGGCAGAGATGGCCCGTCGATTCGACAGCCTTGCGGTTCGCGTCGCTCTGACACAGCAATGCAAGCGCGACGTCGGTGAGGCCCATCGCGCGGAATTCGCGTGCGTCGAGTCGCCGGACGCAAGCCTGATCGACTTGGGTCGTACCGCCCGTCAGACCGAAGCCCGTCACCGAGATGCCGAAGCTGGTCGATCCCATGCAGGTGTCCGAGAGCGTCGTCGTCAGTGCGGGCGCGGCGATGCTCGGCGTCGTGCGCACGGAGTACGAACTCTGGTTGTAGTCGACCGTCGCTCGCGTGTCGTACGCGTTCGTTCCCGGACCTGCCGAAGCTTTGCTGGTCGTGTCGGCGCCTGTGCCGCTGCCCGACAAGCCTCCCGTCGACGCGGTCATCGTCGGCATCGTGACCGATACATTCACGTTGGACGAGCCGCCCGAAGCGGTGGCTCGCCCAATGCCGCCTACCGAAGTCGACGTCGAGTTCGTCGTGGCGGATGAGTTCGACGATGTGCCGATGTTGTTCAGGCTCGAGCCGCCGCCCTGGCCGATGCCGATCGAACTGGAACCCGATACGGAGCCCGACGACGAATCGGCGGTCGTATCGGCGTTAGCGGCGTGCGCGGCGCAAAGCGCAATGGCGCATGCCAGATGCAAGATAGTTTTGTTCACTTTTGTTCTCCCCAAACCCTTCTTCACTACAAACGAGGCGGCGTGCAAATGAGGCGGTGCCCATTGGGCCGCACTCGGCCCATGCACCGCCTCGAATGAGTTGCTTAGTGCCAGCCGCTGCCGAGCTTGCTCCATGCATTGGCCGCTGCGTCGGCGCCCGAGAGGCCGCCGGCTGTCGATCCGCCGAAGCCAAAGCCGCCTGCTTGCGACGTGTTGATGTGGCTCGTCGTTGCATTCGTCGTGTTACCCGTGACGCCATAGCCCGAACCGGCCGTGGCGGACGCGTGACCGTTGGCGGCGCCGGCATCGGTGGCGGTGAAGTGGCCGAAGCCGATCACCGCGGCGGTGGTCGAGCCGCCCGACGTCGAGCTCGAAGTGGAGCTTGTACCGGTAGCGAAAGCGGCGACGGAAATGAACGAGAGGACTGCTGTTGCAATAAGGTTGCGTTTCATAATTGATCTCCCATAGGACGCGCGTGGTTATCCCGCTACATCGGCGCGGATATGTAGCAGGTACTGCAAGAAAATTTTTGGATTGACGCCTGTCTCAGGCGTGCGGGCAGCGGGCGAACGTCATGGAGGCAACCCGTGGCCGTCGCGCGATGCAAGTGCACAAGTCGCGGAAGAGTTCGCTGCGAAGAAGTGGTGCTGTCGGGGAAGAAGACAGTGCCGTGTGGCGCCATGTTTAATCGGCACACACAGGTCAGCGTTCGCGCATGTCGGCGCGGCCGTGTCGGCCGCCCGCATGCGGTTTGTATTGGTGTTCATGACTGTCTCCCCGACGCATCTAATGATTGATGCTTGATGTGTTTCTGTTCTTTTGATGTCGTGCTTCTGAGTGGACTTTAGGCAAGAGGGACAGGTTCAACCGTGGGCGAACTAACACATGTGGTCATGCGACTGGGTAACGTCGCGCGCTTTGTGGGCAAGCGCTCAATATCAGCGGCGTGAGGCCAACAATCGGGCGATGCGATGGCAAGCCGGAACCTCCCCCCGCGCGACATGTCAATACAGCAATGTCGCGCATTCAATCGGGGGTGCGAAATGACTGCCACGCAACCAGGGGCGGTGCCCCTCTCCGACGAGGACGCACGGCGCCAACTGCGCCGCGCCGTTATCGCCAGCACGATCGGCACGACGATCGAATGGTATGACTTCTTTCTCTACAGCACGGTAACGGGTCTGGTATTTGCGAAGCTGTACTTTCCGCAATCGGACCCGCTCGTCGGCACACTCCAGGCGTTTCTCATCTACGCGGTCGGCTTTATCGCGAGGCCGGTGGGCGCGGCCATTTTCGGGCATTACGGCGATCGTATCGGCCGCAAAGCCACGCTTATCGTCACGCTGCTGCTGATGGGGCTGGCGACTTTCGCCGTCGCGTTTGTTCCGACGTATGCGTCCATCGGAATCTGGGGCGCGGTGATACTCACGGTGCTGCGCTTCATTCAGGGCGTGGGTGTGGGCGGCGAGTGGGGCGGGTCGGTGCTGATGTCGATGGAATGGGCGCGCACCAACGCGCACCGCGGCTTCGTCGCGTCGTGGCCGCAGTTCGGTGTGCCGGCCGGGCTGTTTATCGCGAACCTCGCGGTATTGGCAATGAGCGCCGTTTCCGGCGACGCGTTCCTGACCTGGGGCTGGCGCGTGCCGTTCTTCCTGAGCATTGTTCTGGTCGCAATCGGCCTCTACATTCGACTGAACATTCTCGAGACGCCGATCTTCGCGAAGCTCCTCGCGGAGCGCAAAATCGAAAAGACGCCGATGCTCGAAGTCATTCGCCGTCAGCCAAAAGACATTCTTCTTTCGGCGATTGCGCGCATGGCGGAACAGGCGCCGTTCTACATCTTCACGGCATTCGTTTTCACGTATGGCGTAACGACACTCGGCGCGTCTCGCGATCTGCTGTTGACGGCGGTGCTCGTGGCTTCCGTGCTCGAATTCGGCACTATTCCGCTGTTCGGCCATGTGTCCGATCTGATCGGGCGGCGTCGCATGTACATGATCGGCGCGGCCGCGGCGGGCCTGTTCGGCTTTGTTTATTTCGCCATGGTCGACACGCGCGATCCGACGTGGATTTTCGTGGCCATCGTGCTTTCGCTCGTACCGCACTCGATGATGTACGGGCCGCAAGCCGCATTGATCGCCGAGTCGTTCACGGGGCGGCTGCGCTATAGCGGCGCGTCGCTCGGCTATCAACTGGCGTCGGTGATCGCGGGCGGTCCCGCGCCGCTGATCGCGACGGCGCTGTTCGCTTACTATCACTCGGGCTACGCCATTGCCATCTATGTGTTCGTTTGCGGGCTGCTGAGCCTCATTGCTGCATCGCGTCTGGGCGACTACACGAACAAGGACATCTCGCAGGAATACGACGAGCCGCAGTCGATGAACAGCGGCGATCATGGTCATCGGCATGCGTGAACGCGCGGTGCGGCGCAGCATGCCGCGCGCCGCAACTGCTGCTATCTGACTTCGCCAGTCTCGCGTTCGGGGCGGCGCACGGCGCGCACTGTTGCGCTATTGCCGCCGCCGCAAAAGAATTGCTCGCCGCCGTCCGACTCGAGACCGGACACGCCGACGCCCGCCGGCATCTCGAGGCTTTCCAGAACTTCGCCGGTACCCGGATCGATGTGACGCAGCTCGCTCGCGTCGTCTTCCCAGGTGCCGTGCCACAGCTCGCCGTCGACCCACGTGACACCCGTCACGAAGCGATTCGATTGAATGGTGGACAGCACCGCGCCGGTCTCGGGATCGACCTGGTGAATCTTGCGCTCGCGATATTCGCCGACCCACAGCGAACCTTCCGCCCACGCAAGTCCCGAAGCGCCGTTGCCGCCAGGCACGGGGATCGACGAGAGTACGCGGCCGCTCGCCGGGTCGATCTTGTGGATGCGGCCTTCGGCGATCTGGTACAGATGCTGGCCGTCGAAGGCCGTGCCCGCGTCGGCGGCGATCTCTATGCTGCGCAGCGTGTCACCGCTCGCGGGATCGAATGCGTTCAGCGTCTTGCCGGCCGCGATCCAGACATGCTGGCCGTCATATGTGACGCCGCCGACTTGCTCGACGTCCGGAAAGGGACCGTATTCACGGATGATGGTGGCGTTTGATCGATTCATGCTGTCATCCTAATTGAGCGCGAGCGGCGCGGAGAGTAACAACGTTGTCGCGAATCCGGATGCGGGCGGCGCCATCCAGCGGCGCGCGCGTCCGCGGCCAAAAGACTGCGCCTTGCCTGCGGCCGCGAGCGAATCGAGCGTGCGCTGAACGGTGCGCTGGCTTGCGCCGAGTGCGAGCGCAAGCGCGGAACTCGACCACGACTCGCCATCGGCGAGCAGTGCGAGCATGGCCGCGTGAGTTTCTTCGACGGGACGCGCGAGCAGCACAACGCGATGCCCGTGACGCGGCATCAACGCAAAGCCGCGCCGCGTTGCACTCACTTCGGCGAGCGCGCCGAGCATCGTGCGCAAGCGGCCCATTTCTACACGCAGGCGCGCGCGATGCGAGTCGTCGGCGTGGCTCGTCCTGAAGGCGCGCGCGATCAACATGTCGCGCGGGACATCGGCGGGCCACGCTTCGGCGAGTTGATACGCGAGATCGAACAGCACGGGCCGCCGCGTCAACGAGACGATCGCGCCGGTCTTCTGCACGACGTGACGGCATGCGTCGACCACGAGCGCCTCTGACGCGAGCAACGCTTCCACTTCGTCGAGCAGTAAAAGCCGCTCTTCGCCGCTTGCGATCAGACGCGCGGCGGGCAGCTTCAGCGTATGCGAAGCGCTTTCCACTTCGGCGATCAGCGCGGGAATACGCGCTTCATAGGCGGCCTGTTTCGCGCGTGCGAATGCGACGCGAGCCGCGGCAGTTTGCAAGCGCCGCAGCGCGACGCCTGCGACGACCAGCTCATGCGCGGCCCGCAACGCAGGCGGCAAAGGTGTGGGATCGAGCGCGCCAAGCAGGCGTTCGGCGTCGTCGATATGACCGATCAGCACGAGCCGCCGCACCTCCAGATACGCTGCATGCGCGGCATTGGCGCGGTCGCCGTGGGCTTCGAGAATCGCGCGCGCGTCGCGGAGCGCTTTGGCTGGCCATGCAAGATCGCGCGAGGCGAGGGCGATCTCCGCTTCCGCCACCACGCATCGCGCACGCGCGACGGCTTGCCGGGCGCCGAACGCGCGCGCGGCACTTCGCACCAGCGCCTTCGCCCGAATCAGATCGCCGAGTTGCGCCAGGGCGATGCCGCGAAGGGCGAGCGCCGGCGCGTCGTCGCGCAAGGCGACGCGCTTCAATGCGCCGAGCGGATCACCGGCCGCGAGTGCCTGCGCCGCGGCTTGAATGAGCGGATCGGTCTTCATTGAAATCGCGCCACACTTGTCACTCCCACGCTCAGGAATCCCGGTACTAATCTAGCACGACCGCTAACCAGTACGTCGTATCGAAAGCGATCGAACGACTACGGAAACCGAACGGAGAGAGTCATGACCACGACACATAAGACCGGGACACGCGAAGAATGGCTGGCCGCGCGCCTCGATCTGCTCAACGCGGAAAAAGAATTGACGCGGCGCAGCGACGAGATCGCTCGGCAACGCCAGGAATTGCCCTGGGTTCGCGTCGACAAGACGTATCGATTCGAAAGCGAGCAGGGCAGTGCAACGCTTGCCGATCTTTTTGCGGGGCGCTCGCAGCTTCTCGTTTATCACTTCATGTTCGGGCCGGACTACAAGGCGGGCTGCCCGTCGTGCTCGTCGATTGCGGACGGCTTCGACGGCTTCGAGGTTCATCTCGCGAATCACGACGTGAGGCTGATGGCGATTTCGCGCGCCCCGCTTGCGAAGCTTCAGGAATATAAACGGCGCATGGGCTGGACGTTTCCGTGGGCGTCGTCGGCAGGCAGCGACTTCAACTTCGACTTCAATATCTCGTTCACCGAGCAGCAGCAGCGCGAGGGCACCGTCGAATATAACTATCAGCGCGGGCGTCACGCAATGGACGCCGTGCCGGCGCCCGAACCCGTCGCTCAGTTCGCGGAGACTTGCGGAACCGACCCGTCGACGTATGCGCGCGACCGGCCAGGACTCAGCGCGTTCGTGCTCGAAGACGGCCACGTGTACCACACGTACTCGACTTATGCGCGCGGACTCGACGGACTGTGGGGCATGTACCAATGGCTCGACCGCGCGCCGAAAGGGCGCAACGAGACGGGCATCTGGTGGCGCCGTCACGACGAATACGAGAAGCGCTGAGGCGCGTGATGGACCTCGTTAGCGTCGGCGAAAGCGGCGCGCGATGCTCTGCGCGCGCTGTTTTCTACAGCGTCTGCGGCTTGCTGTTCGCGATCAGTGCGGGCGCGACCATCGCGGCTTGCCTGTCGATGTCGGCGATGGGCGAGTTGCCGATGCGCGGCGGCTGGAGCTTGTCGATGATGTGGATGCCCATGTGCGGAAAGACGTGGCTGCGCGTCGCGGCATCGTTCGTCGGCATGTGGATCGCGATGATGACCGCGATGATGCTGCCTTCCGTCGCGCCTGTGTTGTGGCGTTATCGCGAAGCGCTCTGTAGTGTGACGCACGCGCGGGCAGCGATGCTCACATGGTTGACCTGGCTCGCAGGCATCGGCTATTTCGCCGTATGGGCTGCATTGGGCGCGGTGGTGTTCGCGCTCGGCGCGGCCTTCGCCGCACTTCAAATGCGAGTGCCGGCGCTTTCGCATGCTGTGCCCGTTATAGCCGGTGTAATGGTGCTGCTCGCAGGCGCGTTGCAATCCTCCGCATGGAAGGCGCATTATCTCGACTGCTGCCAACAGCCACAGGAATGCGGCCACGCTGCATTGCCGCTGCGTTCCGATGCCGCGTTACGATACGGCCTGCGTCTCGGGCTTCATTGCTGCTATTGCTGCGCGAGCTTCACCGCGGTGCTCGTCGCGATCGGCGTGATGGATCTTCTTGCGATGGCCGCGCTTACTGTGGCGATCACGCTCGAGCGTCTCGCGCCGCGTGGTCCGCTTGTCGCGCGAGGTATTGGGTATTCAATCGTCGGCATGGGTTTGCTGATGATCGCGCGAGCCGCTTCGCTCATGTAAAAGCATTCGTTGCAACGCTCAATAAAACAGAAACGAACTGATGACCCGATATATCGCTCTGCTGCGCGCCGTGAATGTCGGCGGCACCGGCAAACTGCCAATGGCTGAATTGCGAAGCATGTGCGAGTCCGTTGGCTTCACGAATGTCCGCACGTATATTGCGAGCGGCAATGTCGTGTTCGACAGCAAGCTTGCCGAAGCGTCGGTGAAGAGCCGGCTCGAGCGTTGTCTCGAAGCGTATGCGGGCAAGCCGGTCGGCGTCGCGGTGCGCACGAGCGCGGAACTTGCGCAAATACTCGCGGCGAATCCGTTCAAGTCGGCCCCAGCGAATCGTACGGTCGCGATCTTTCTCGACGCACCGCCGCCCGCCGATGCACTCGCTCACGCAAGCGGCCAGCGCGACGAAGAAATGGCGCTCGGCACGCGCGAGATTTACGTGCACTACAACAACGGAATGGCCGACACGAAGCTCAAAATTCCCGCAGCCAAAACGGGAACCGCGCGCAACATGAACACGGTTGCAAAGCTAGTCGAGATGGCGAACGAGTAGCTTAAAGTCTTCAATCGGCGCTAATAAGAAAGGAAAGGGCGGCACAATCAATCGTGCCGCCCTTTCACAAACTGACTGCGGATTGCCGATCGCAACGTTAGCCGCTTACCGCACCTTGCCCGCCTTCCACGCCGACAGCAACTGATCGTACTTGACCGTCTCGCCCTTCGGCTTTTCGTTGGCGAGCTTCTTCCACGGCGCGTGCTGATCGGACAACCACTTCGACGGATCGCTTGCCGCATTCATCTCCGGCGCGCATGCCTTCATGCCGGCTCTCTGCAAGCGCGACAACACCTGGTCCATCTCCTTGGCGAGGTTATCCATTGCGGCCTGTGGCGTCTTTTCTCCAGCGACTGCGGTGCCCACGTTCTTCCACCAGAGCTGCGCCATCTTCGGATAGTCCGGCACATTGTTGCCGGTCGGCGTCCACGCGACGCGTGCCGGGCTACGATAGAACTCGATCAGACCGCCGTACTTGTCCGCGTTCTTCGTGAAGTAGTCGCTATGAATATCGGAGTCGCGAATGAACGTGAGACCGACAATCGACTTCTTCAGCGACACGCTCTTCGACGTCACGAACTGCGCATACAGCCATGCGGCGGCGCGCTGATTGGCCGGCGTCGACTTGAAGAAGGTCCACGAGCCGACGTCCTGATAGCCGTTCTGCATGCCGTCCTTCCAGTACGCGCCGTGCGGCGACGGCGCCATGCGCCACTTCGGCGTGCCGTCCGGGTTCGTCACGTTGCCGGGTTTCAACATCGACGCGGTGAACGCGGTGTACCAGAACACCTGCTGCGCGATCTTCCCTTGCGCGGGGCACGGGGCCGGCCTCGCTGAAGGTCATGCCGGACGCTTCGGGCGGCGCGTATTTCTTGAGCCAGTCGATGTATTTGGTCGTCGCATAGACGGCCGCCGGGCTGTTGGTGCCGCCGCCGCGCGACACCGATGCGCCAACCGGATGGCAACCGTCCGGCGTCACGCGAATGCCCCATTCGTCGACGGGCATGCCGTTCGGAATGCCCTTATCGGCTTCGCCCGCCATTGAAAGCCATGCGTCGGTAAAGCGCCATCCGAGCGACGGGTCTTTCTTGCCGTAGTCCATATGGCCGTAGACTTTTTCGCCGTCGATGTTCTTCACGTCATTCGTAAAGAACTCGGCGATGTCTTCATACGCGGACCAGTTCACCGGCACGCCCAGCTCATAGCCGTACTTCGCCTTGAACTTGTCCTGCAGGTCCTTGCGGGCGAACCAGTCCGCGCGGAACCAGTAAAGATTGGCGAACTGCTGATCGGGCAGTTGATAGAGCTTCTTGTCCGGCGCGGTCGTAAAGCTGGTGCCGATAAAGTCTTTGATATCGAGCCCAGGATTCGTGTATTGCTTGCCTTCACCCTCCATGTAATCGGACAGCGGGATGATGACGCCATAGCGATAGTGCGTGCCGATCAGATCGGAGTCCGAGATCCACCCATCGTAAATGCTTTGCCCGGATTGCATCGACGTCTGCAATTTTTCGACGACATCGCCTTCCTGAATGATGTCGTGCTTCACCTGAATGCCGGTGATTTCAGTGAAGGCCTTCGCGAGCGTTTTGGATTCGTAGATATGCGTGTCGATCGTTTCCGACACGACGTGAATTTCCTTGACGCCTTGCGACTTCAGTTTGTTCGCGGTGTCGACGAACCATTTCATTTCGTCCATCTGCTGCTGTTTCGAGAGCGTGCTAGGTTGAAACTCGCTATCGACCCACTTCTGCGCTTCAGGTATGCCCGCCATAGCCTGGTTCCCAAAGGCACCCGACACGATGCTTGCCACTGCGAGCGCGACGATCCGTCTCCTCTGTTGCATGGTCTTCTCCTGTGTCCTTCGTGCCCCTTCGATCTTTCCGGCGCCCGCTTGGGGCATCAGCGGAACCGGCAATTGCGAGTGCTCATTGCGTGCGTTTCGTTTCTATTCAACCTTTCCACATGATCGCGAGCAGAACCAGTAGCGAAGCCAGCGAGCCCGGCCACGAAGTCGAGCCTTCGGCGCTAATGCCGATCCACGCGAGATTCACATACGCGGCCGCGAGCAGGCCGATAAAAAGGCGATCGCCGCGCGTGGTCGCGATAGGCAGAAAGCCCTTGCGTTCATGCGTCGGCGAGCGCAGTTCCCACACGGTCATGCCGGCCAGCATCACGACGATGCAGACGAAGAAGATCGCCACCTCGGGCGTCCAGTACATCCACGTGAACATCAGACTCTCCCCATCGCAAAGCCCTTCGCGATGTAGTTGCGCACGAAGTAGATCACCAGCGCGCCAGGCACGATGGTCAGCACGCCCGCCGCCGACAGCACGCCCCAATCCATGCCGGCCGCCGATACGGTGCGCGTCATCACGGCCGCAATCGGCTTCGCGTTGACGGACGTCAGCGTGCGCGCGAGCAGCAGTTCGACCCAACTGAACATGAAGCAGAAAAACGCCGTAACGCCGACGCCCGATTTGATCAGCGGCAGAAAGATCTTCACGAAGAAAGCAGGGAACGTATAGCCGTCGATGTACGCGGTCTCGTCGATTTCCCGCGACACGCCCGACATGAAGCCTTCGAGAATCCACACGGCGAGCGGCACGTTGAACAGCATGTGCGCGAGCGCGACGGCGATGTAGGTGTCGGTTAGACCGACACTCGAATAGAGCTGGAAAAACGGTAGTAAAAACACGGCGGGCGGCGTCATCCGGTTGGTGAGCAGCCAGAAGAACATGTGCTTGTCGCCGAGAAAGCGGTAACGCGAGAACGCGTAAGCGGCGGGCAGCGCGACGAGCACGGACATCACCGTATTCATCAGCACGTAGATGATCGAATTAATGTAGCCCCAGTACCAGGAGGGATCGGTGAAGATGATCTTGTAGTTGTCGAACGTGATGTGCTGCGGCAGCGTGGCGAACGTCGACATGGTTTCTTCGTTCGTGCGCAGCGAGATCGACAACATCCAGTAAAGCGGAATCAGTGCGAACAGCATATAGACGACGAGCACCAACGTGCGCATCCAGCGGCGCTTATCCTGCATGTTCGTCTCCTTCCGCAGCGGGGCCGCCTTTGCCTACGCGGCTCATCCAGTTATAGAGAATGAAGCACAGCAGCAGAATGATGAGGAAATAGATCAGCGAGAAAGCCGCGGCGGGGCCGAGGTCGAACTGGCCGACCGCTTTTTGCGTCAGGTACTGGCTGAGAAAAGTTGTCGAGTCGCCGGGGCCGCCGCCCGTCAGCACGAACGGTTCGGTGTAGATCATGAAGCTGTCCATGAACCGCAGCAGCACGGCGATCATCAGCACGCCGCGCATTTTCGGCAGTTCGATGTAGCGGAAAACCGCGAAGCGGCTCGCGCCGTCAATTTCGGCGGCCTGATAGAACGCATCGGGAATGGCGCGCAAGCCCGCGTAGCAGAGCAGCGCGACGAGCGGCGTCCAGTGCCAGATGTCCATCACCAGCACGGTGATCCATGCGGCCGTGGGGCTTGCCGTGTAGTTGTAATCGAAGCCGAGGCTATTGAGCCAGTAACCGAGCAGGCCAATATCCGGGCGCCCGAAAATCTGCCAGATTGTGCCGACCACGTTCCATGGAATCAGCAACGGCATGGCGAGCACGACGAGCGCCGCCGATGCGCGCCATCCGGAAGCGGGCATCGAAAGCGCGAGGCCCACGCCCAACGGAATCTCGAACAGCAACACGCAAGCGGAAAAGATGATCTGTCTGCCGAGCGCGTCGCGCAAATCGGGATCGGTCATGATGTTGCGAAACCATTCGGTGCCGACGAACACATGCTGCGTCGGACTAATGATGTCCTGCACCGAATAGTTGACGACCGTCATCAGCGGCAAGATCGCGGAAAAGGCCACGCAGATGAACACGGGTATTACGAGCAGCCACGCTTTCTGATTGACGGGCTTGTTCATTGCGCGGCTCCTTCTGCGTTACGTGCATCGATTCTTTCGTCATTGCAGAAGAACACCGTTTCTGGCGCGGCCACGCGCAGCCAGGCGGGCCCGTTCACCACGCGCACATGCGGCTCGAGTTTCGCGTTGAAGAGATGGCCGTCGCATTGCGCGGTCACGAGTTGATAGTTGCCGAGTTGCTGCGCGCGCAGCACCTCGACTTTGACGGCGCCGGCTTCGCCGTCGTGGGCGAGCCGCACGAACTCGGGGCGAATGCCCAATGTAAGCGGGCTCTTTGCCTGCTGATGCGCGTCGCCCAGCGCCGCGAGCGTGGCGGCGCCGAGCGTGAGACGCTGTGAGCCGATTCGCGCGCCCTCGGTGTCGAGTTCGATCGGGCAAAGATTCATACCCGGACTGCCGATGAAGTAGCCGACAAACGCATGATCCGGCCGCAGAAAGAGCGCATCGGCGCCGCCTTTCTGTACGACGCGGCCGTTGGTCATGACGACGACTTCATCGGCGAAAGTGAGCGCCTCGACCTGATCGTGCGTGACGTAGATCAGCGTGAGCTTCAGTTGCTGATGGATCTTTTTCAACTGCCGGCGCAGCATCCATTTCATCGCCGGATCGATCACGGTCAGCGGTTCGTCGAACAGAATCGCCGCGACGTCCTGGCGAACGAGGCCGCGTCCAAGCGATATTTTCTGCTTTGCGTCGGCCGCGAGATTGCTGGCCTTGTGCGGCAGATCGCGCGTCATGTCGAGAATTTCCGCGACTTCGTGCACGCGCTTTTTTACTTCGGCGGCCGGCATCCTGCGATTGCGCAGCGGAAACGCGAGGTTGTCGAACACGGTCATCGTGTCGTAGATCACCGGGAACTGGAACACCTGCGCGATGTTGCGCTCGCGTGCGCCGAGCGCGGTCACGTCGCGTCCGTCGAACAGCACCTTGCCCTCGGACGGTTTGACGAGGCCCGACACGATATTGAGCAGCGTGGTCTTGCCGCAGCCCGACGGCCCGAGCAGCGCATAAGCGCCGCCGTCTTCCCACACCATGCTCATGGGCTGCAGCGCGTAGTCGTCGAGTGTCGCGGGGTTCGGACGATACGCGTGCGCGAGATTCTGGAACTCAATGCGCGCCATGAGCGGCCTCCGGGCTCGATACCAGTTTCGTATCCGCGCCGAACACGAACAGTTCGTCAGGGTCGATGAAAACGTTGAGTTCGGTGCCGAGCTCGATCTGATGCACGCCCTGCAACTGCGCGACGAGGTCGATGCCGCCCGTGAGCGTGCGCAAATGCAGATAGGTTTCCGAGCCGCTCAACTCGGCCAGTTCGAGCCGGCAGGGAACGGCGACTGCATGCGGCGCTTTCGCGTGAAGACGCAAGTGCCCTGGCCGTATGCCGATGCGGCATGCGCCGTTCGCAGCGGTGCCCTGTCGAAGCGGCACGTCGACGCCGATCGGCAGACGCGCGCTGCCGTTGCCGTTAAGTTCGCTCGTCAGCATGTTCATCGGCGGATCGTTGAAGACGGCTGCTGCATCGACGTTGACGGGCGCGTTGTAGACGTCGAGCGTCGGACCGAATTGCAGCACGCGACCTTTGTCGATGATCGCGGTATAGCCGCCGAGCAGCAGCGCTTCGAGCGGCTCGGTGGTGGCATAGACCACGGTCGTCTTGCCGTCCGCGAAAAGCGTGGTCAACTCCATGCGCAATTCCTCGCGCAGCTTGTAGTCGAGATTCACGAGAGGTTCGTCGAGCAGCACGAGCGACGTGCGCTTCACGAGCGCACGCGCGAGTGCGCAGCGCTGCTGTTGACCACCCGACAGTTCGCTCGGCCGCCGCTCGAGCAGATGCTCGATATGCAGTTTCCCCGCGACCTCGAGCACGCGCCGGCGAATTTCCGCCGAATCGGTCTTCTGCAACTGGAGCGGCGACGCGATGTTCTGGAACACGGTCATCGCCGGATAATTGATGAACTGCTGATAGACCATCGCCAGATTGCGCTGGCGCACGCTGACGCCTGTCACGTCCTGGCCGTCCACCAGCACGCGGCCCGCGTTCGGCCTGTCCAGTCCCGCCATCACGCGCATCAGCGTGGTCTTTCCCGCCTGGGTCGGACCGAGCAGCACATTGATAGCGCCTGGGACAAGACGCAAATCCACGCCGTACAGATACGGTTGCCCGCCAGAAACGACACTGACTTGCTCCAGTTCCAGGACCAAATTGTTCTCCTTTCAGGCGCGCGCGATGCGACCGTCAAACCGCAGCTTGACGATGGCATCGATTGGGTTGCACTTTTATTACACGCAGCAGACAGAATTTCCCTTTTGTTGGTTTGCGTTTAAATCGGGGTTAACCTTACGAAAGGCGGAAATAGAGAGCCTCGTCGATACGGGTCTCCGTAAAGGGCCTACCAAGCCGTTTTCTGTCGAGCATATACCCAGCAAGTGGGAAAGCGGATTCGCGCCACTATTTGGCGGAATTAACCTTTTGCCGAACGTTTACGTGATAATCGATACGCACGCTGCCGGTTTCGAACCACTAACCACTAAAAATGCGCGGGTCATGGCTTTTAGCGAACCAAGGTCTCCATTTTTCAGGTGGCTCGTGTCTTCGGCTCAGAATCTGAGCGCGGAGAACCGCCAGATACTTCTCGCCAATCTTTTCACACGCACCGCGTCCATCGTCTTCGCATCCATTTGCGAAATCAGCGTCTGCGCGACCGCTTACTATCTGCACCCGAGCTTGCTGTATGCGACGTGGACGGGCGCCGTTGTCGCGCTGCTGATCGTGCGGCTCGCGCTCATCTGGTCGTGCCGCCGCCGCAGCGCGCTGGGTTTGCCCACACCTACCGCGGCCTTTCTGTTTGCGAGCGTTCTGTGGAGCGCGTTGTTCGGCCTGGGCGCTTTGCTGTGCAACATCAGCGGAGACGCAACGCTTTTCCTGCTTGGCAATGTCTGCGCGGTCGGCGTTGTCGGCGGACTCGCGGGACGCAATGCGGCCACGCCGCGGCTCGTGATGCTGCAGATCGTCTTCATCATCGGTTTGCTGGGCGTCGGCGCGGCGCTGTCGCCGGGCTCCGGAAAACTCGTGCTTCTGTTTCAGGCGCCGTTTTGCGCCGCCGGTTTTCTCACGGTTGCGCTGCGCAGTAATCGCGATACGGTTGCGCTGCTGCTCGCGCGCGAAAGCAGTCAGCGGCTCGCGCATCACGACAGCCTCACCGGCTTGCCGAATCGTGCGCGCATCAACGAATTGCTGTTCGAGCGCACGGCGGTCAGCGCGGCGCAGCGCGACGGATTGTTCGCTGTTCTATTGATCGACCTCGACGGCTTCAAGGCGATCAACGACAGTCTCGGCCATGCCGCGGGCGACCAGATTCTTCAGGAAGCCGCGGTTCGCCTGCGTGAAGTGATGCCGGCCACCGACATCGTCGGACGCCTCGCCGGCGACGAGTTCGTGGTGATCTCGGAAGCGCCAGAGCCGTCCCGCGAGGTGCGGCTCATCGCGGACAGCATCGTCAAGACGCTGGCGCGCCCCTTCGTACTGACGGAAGCGCTCGTGCACATCGGCGCGAGCGTGGGCGTGGCGCTGTACCCCGAGCACGCGTGCACGGGTCCGCAATTGCTGATTTGCGCCGACCGCGCGCTATACGCGGTCAAGCGCAGCGGCAAGAGCGCTTATCTGATTTTCGATGCACACGAACATGTCTCCGACGAAAGCCTGAGCCTGTTGCGCAGCGACCTGGAAGGCGCGTTGCGCACGTTCATCGGACTGCGCATGGAGTATCAGCCGATCCTGGACCTCGCAAGCGGCGAGGTGACGGGCCGCGAAGCGCTGATTCGCTGGACGCATCCCACGCGCGGCGAGCTCTCGCCGTCCGCTTTCATTCCGACAGCGGAACGTACCGGGCTGATACTCGCGCTCGGCGAGTGGGCTTTGCTGCAGTCGTGCAAGGAAGCGGTCATGTGGCGGGACAAGGTGCCGGTCGCGGTCAACGTGTCGCCGGTGCAATTGCGTGAGGAGGCATTTGCGTCGATCGTGGCGGGCGTGCTTCGCAAGACGCGGCTTCCGCCCGAGCGCCTGAACATCGAAGTGACGGAGACAGTGCTTCTGAACGACGACGTGGTGACCCGGCGCAACATCTCGCGGCTGCGTGCATTGGGCATCGGTCTTGCGCTCGACGATTTCGGCACCGGCTTCTCGACCATGTCGACACTCGTGCGCTTCACGTTCGACAAGCTCAAAATCGACAGCTCGTTCGTGAAGGAGTCCGTGCATCGGCGCGAATCCGCGGCAGTGGTGCGAGGGATCGTCGCATTGGCGCGCGAGATTGGCATGCCGACCACGGCCGAAGGCATCGAAACGCAGGAGCAGCTCGATTTCGTGCGGCGCTCCGGCTGCACGCATGCGCAAGGCTTCCTGCTCGGCAGGCCGGTGCAAGGCTGCGAGATCGCGCGTATCGACGACAAGCTGCCCGTGCAGTCCGTGCGCTCCGTGAACCAGTCCTGAGCCACGGCCTGTATTGCAAACGCGAGGGTTCTTATCCAACAGCGAACGGCGAGGCAAATGTGGATTCGACCTTGAAATTCCAGCTACGGCTTGCCGTATCGCCGGAACTTGCCGATGCGCTGCGCACCGACCGTTCGGGCGCGGCGCACGCGGAACTGCAGCGTATCTTGCGTCGGCATGATGCGACGCTGAAATGCCAGTACGACGCATTCGCGGACTACGTGAGCGAGGCTGAGCGGCTCGGCACCGAGAAGTACTCGCTCTATCAGTGGACGCGCGAAACGATCCGGAATCCGGAGAAGAAAGCGAAGTACCTGCGATCGTTCACGGTCTATGTGAAGGGCGAGCAGATCTACGACAAGCAGATCGCCGATGCGATGGAGAACGAACTATTGAAGCTCGCCGGCGTAGACAGCCCAGGTGGCATTGAAAGCGTTTCGAAGTTCGACACCAATCCCGCGAATAGTCCGCAGCCGCCAAAGCGTTAGCCGCTTGCGCATCATTTGCCCGTCGCTTGCTCATTAGCGGTTAGCCCTTTTCATTCAACTGTCACCGTTTCGCGACTAGGATCACTGGTCAAAGCCGCCAGTCCTTCCTACCCACAAACACAGACATGTCGAATACAAAGAACGCTAATGCCTCGCCAGCCGATCAGGGCGCATCCATCGTTTCGCGTCGCGGGTTCCTGAAGTTCGCGGGCGCATCGGGTCTTGCCGGCGCGGCCAACGCGCTGTCGACGGCACGCGCCGCGAGCAGCACGCCGGACGGCACGCCCGAGCAGATCCATCTGACGTGGGGCAACGATCCTTCGAGCGACGTCACCGTGTCGTGGACGTCGCTCGCGGCTGCCGTGAAGCCGCATCTGCGCATTGGCCGCATCGGCGACGCGAAGCACATCGTGCATGGCGTGCAGACCACTTACACCGACGGCCTGAACGGCGACGTCGTGTTCAGCTATCACGCGCGCCTGCGCGACCTGAAGCCCGACACGAGCTATGAATACGAGGTCACGGCCGAGAACGACAGCAATGCCGCGCAGCCTTTCACCGGCAGTTTCCGCACCGCGCCGCGCGGCCGCGCGCCGTTCCGCTTCACGAGCTATGGCGACCTCGCGACGCCGAACACCGGCTGGGTGCTGTCGTCGCCGCAAAGCCGCTTCGCGGTGCAGGCCGTGGAGCGCTTTCAGCCGCTGTTTCATCTGCTCAACGGCGACCTCTGCTATGCGAACCTGAATCCCACGCAGCAGCCGCAAGTGTGGCGCGACTTCGGCAACAACTGCCAGAACTCGGCGGCGAATCGTCCGTGGATGCCGTGCCCCGGCAACCATGAAATCGAATTCCATAACGGCGAGCAAGGCTTCGCGTCGTATCTCGCGCGTTATGCGCTGCCCGACAATCACACGCGTTTTCAGGGCCGCTGGTACAGCTTCCGCGTAAGCTCGGTGCTGTTCATTTCGCTCGATGCCGACGACGTCGTCTATCAGGACGCCGCCGCCTTCGTCGCCGGACCGGCCCCGCTCGTGCCCGCCGCAAGCACCGGAAATCCGCCGATCCAGCCAGGCACCTCGCTCTATGTGCGAGGCTACAGCGATGGCGAACAGACGCGCTGGCTCGAAAAGACACTGCGCCACGCGGCCGACGATCACGACATCGACTGGATCGTCGTGCAGATGCACCAGGACGCGCTGAGTTCGTCGAAGACAGGCAACGGTTCCGATAAGGGCATTCGCGAGGCATGGCTGCCGCTCTTCGACCGCTACGGCGTGGACCTCGTGCTGTGCGGCCACGATCACGACTACGAGCGCAGCTACCCCGTGCGCGGCTGCAATCACCACAAGGGCACCGACATCGCCACGGGCCACCCGGTCGATACCTTGCAGCCAAAGCCGGTGATGTCGGCGATCTCGGCGGGCGCGTCCACGTTCGATACGAGCCAGGGCACGATCCACCTCATTCTCGGCGGCGGCGGCACGAGTGCGCCGCTCGATGTCTATGGCGTCAACGCGGGCACGGGACTGCCGCAAGCGCGCATCTTCACGCGGCCGAATCGTCCGGTGCCGGGCACGACCGCGGGCACCTTCGTTCGTGCGAGCGCCGATGCCGTCGAAGATGCGATCTGGTCCGCGCAACGCGATACGGGCACGGGCTACGGCATCGCCGTGTTCGATCACGATCCGGGTCACGCGGGCGGCGAGACGACGATCACGATGAACTACTACCATGCGCCCGGCGCCGATCAGACGCCGACCGCCAACTACGAATTGTTCGAAACGATCGAGCTAAAAAAGAAGCGCAAGCGCTGAGGCCAGCGGACAGTAAAAAGGTAAAAATGACGGCGCTACATCATTTGTTACACGTCTTACCGGTAAGCCGTGCAGTGGTTACAGAGGGCTTTCATGTCACCGGTTATACTCGGCGCCGTCTCATAAAAACCAAAGACCTTTTATGTCCAGAAAAATCCTCCAGATTGTGGCTGTCGCGGCGCTTGCGAGCGCGGCGTCCTTGTCGGCTGTGGCCGGCGACATGAACAATGCGCTGGGCGGCGCGCTCGGTGGCGTTGCGGGTGCGGCACTGGGTGGCGCGGTCGGTGGCAGCACGGGTGCCGTGATCGGCGGCGCCGTGGGCGGCGGCGCGGGCGGCGCAGTGACGTCGAACCGCCGTGAGCGCACGGGTGCGATCGTCGGCGGCGCGCTGGGCGGCGGTGCGGGCACGGCGGCCGGCAATGCAATGGGCGGCCGTGGCGGCGGCCTCGTCGGCGCAGCCCTGGGTGGCGGTGCGGGCGCGGCGCTCGGCGGCAACATCTCGCGCTCGAACTCGTATTCCGACGACTACTCGCGTGGTTATCGTTCGGGCAAGAAGCGTCATAAGCATCGCCACTACGACTAAGCAGCACGCAGTAGCGTAGTGCGGTGAAGGCCGCGAAAAGCCTGGTGCGCCGCGCGAGCGGCGCTTGCTTCGGCGAATCGAGGCCGGGCTTTTTCAACCGACGTGCTTCAAAAAGTCCTTCAAGCGCGGCGTGGGCGGGTTGTCGATCAGCTCGCCCGGCGCGCCATCTTCCGCGATGCCGCCGTTGTCCATGAACAACAGGCGCGTACCGACACGCTTGGCGAAGCCGATCTCGTGCGTGACGACAATCATCGTCATGCCCTCCGTCGCGAGATCCTGCATGACCTTCAGCACTTCATGACGAAGCTCGGGATCGAGTGCCGAAGTCGGCTCGTCGAACAGCATTAGCTTCGGCCTGATCGCCAGCGCGCGCGCAATTGCGACGCGCTGCTGCTGGCCGCCGGACAACTCGGACGGATAGTGATTCGCGCGCGATTCGAGCCCGACCTTGTCGAGCAGCGCCATTGCCTGATCGCGCGCTTCGGCTCGCGATGCGCCGCGCACCTGAATCGGGCCGAACATCACGTTTTCGAGCGCGGTCATTTGCGGGAACAGGTTGAACTGCTGAAACACCATGCCCGCTTCCAGACGGATCGCGCGGATGTCCGACGCATTGCCTTTCACGCTCAGCCCGTCCACGAGCAGTTCGCCGCCGCTGATTTTTTCGAGTGCGTTAATGCAGCGGAGCATGGTCGACTTGCCCGAGCCCGACGGCCCGACGACCACCACGACTTCCGAACTCTCGATGCGAAGATCGATGTTGTTGAGCACCGGCAGATGGCCGAAGCTCTTTGAGACGCGCTGAAATTCGATCATGCTCATAGAATTCGCATCCTTCTTTCGACGACGCGCAGCGACAGCGTCATGACACCGGTCAGGACCAGATAAATGACCGCGACGGCGGACCAGATTTCCACCGCGCGAAAGTTGCCGGCGATGATCTCCTGACCCTTGCGCGTCAGTTCCCCGACGCCGATCACGATAAACAGCGACGTGTCCTTCAAACTGACGATGCACTGATTGCCCAATGGCGGAATCAGGCGTCGAAATGCGAGCGGCCCGATGATCTTCATCAGCACGCGCGGCGTCGAGAGTCCCATCGCGAGGCCTGCTTCCATCAAGCCCTTCGGGATCGACAGCAAGGCTCCGCGCACCACCTCGGCAAGATAGGCACCCGAATTCACCGTAATGGCGATGATGGCGGCGGTCAGCCCGTCGATTCGCAAATGCGCAAGCAACGGCAGCGCGAAGTAGAGAAACATCACCTGAACCACAATCGGTGTGCCGCGTATCAGTTCGACGTAAACCTGCGCAATCACGTTTAGCGCAAGCGGGCCGTAGGCGCGGCATGTGCCCGCCACGACACCGACGATAAAGCCGCCGATCAAGCCCACGAAGGCGATGAATACAGTCAGCTCCACGCCGTCTATCAGATCTGGAAGCGCACTCCAGATAACTGTCCAATCGAATTCCACGAACCGCTCCTTAGGTGTGCGTCTGCCGCGCGGCGCGGGAACTGCCGCACGGGACGTCGCAACGATTACGATTTGGGCGGCTCGGAGCCGAACCACTTCTTGTAGAGCGTCGCATAGCGGCCGTCGGCCTTCATCTTCGCGAGTTCCGCGTTGACGCTCGCGACGAGCGGACTGCCCTTCGGAAAGCCGATGCCGTACTTGTCGCCGCTCACCGGCGTGCCGGCGACCTTGACCTTGCCTTTACCGGCCGTGCTCGCGAAATACAGCACGTTGGGCGTGTCGTGCATCGCGGCGTCGACGCGGCCCGCTTCGAGCGCGAGGTACGCCTGGTCGATGTTCGGGAACTGGCGGATTTCCTTCGGCTTCAGATGCGCCTTGATCCAGTCGATGGTGGCCGTGCCTGTTTTCGCCGCGATCACCTTGCCGTTCAGATCGTCGATGGACCGGATGCTCGTGTTGCCGCTTTGGACCATCGCGGCGAGGCCGCTGTCGTAGTACGCGTCGGAGAAGTCGATGGCTTTCCTGCGCTCCTCCTTGATCGTCATGCCCGACAGCGCGACGTCGATATTTTGCGTCTGCAACGCGGGAATCAGGCCGCTGAAATCCATCGGCTGGACCTTGTATTTCCAGCCCAGGTCTTTCGCGATTTCGGCCCACAGGTCCAGGTCGAAGCCGACGTACTTGTCGCCCTGCTTGAATTCGAACGGCATGAACGACGTGTCCGTGCCGACCACGAGTTCTTTGGTGTCCGCGCGGGCGAGCGCGCTGCCGAATAGCGCGGCCGCAACGAGGGACATGAGGAAGACGCGACGTACCATGATTTTCTCCGCATTGATTGACGATGAACACGCGTTGTTTCTACAACATGCGGTGTTCCGTCGGCATAAGCGACAACATATGTTGTCAATGCGGATACTACGACATCAAAAAGTTTGGCAACAGGAATTTTTGTCGATGAAAACCCTGGCGTGACGCCACGTGCCCGCCGCGGTGGACGCTCGTGCGAAACAAAGGCATAAAAAAAGCGCCGCTGTTGCGGCGCCTCGAGCGAGTCTCTTATGCGAAGGTATCGCGACTGCGGCTACGCCGTCATGACTTCGACGTGAACGCCGCGACCGCTTCCCTGAAACGGCTGCTGCCGTAGACGCTTTCGATCAGATCCTCGTCGTCGAGCCGCTGATCGATCACGATGCGGCGCAGGCTTTCTTTCACCGCGTGCTGCGTGACGGGCGAAAGCGCAATCAAACGTTGCGCGAGCGAGTGCGCCGCTTCCTGCAATGCGTCTCGCCCGCAGATTTCGTGCACGTATCCGCACGCGAGCGCTTCGTCGGCGCTCAGATAGTCGGCGAGCATCAGCATCTTCTTCACGCGAGGTGTGCCGAAGGCTGCCTGAAGCCGCGCGATATTGCGCGACGACAGCGTGTTCGACAGCGTCTTCGCAATCGGTGCGCCGAAGCGCGAAGCGTCGGTGCACACGCGAAAATCGCAGGCCGTCGCGAGCGCGAGACCGCCGCCCACCGCCCAGCCGTCTATCACCGCAATGGTCGGCATGGTAATTCGCTCGATAGTGTCGATCACGCGCTCGACGAACGCTTCGTATGCGAGCCCATCGCGGCCATCGCGGAAGTCCTTGAAATAGCCGATGTCCGTGCCGGAAATGAACGACTTGCCGCCCGCGCCGCGCAGCAGAATGCAGCGCACGTCGTCGTTCGCTTCGCATTGCGCCACGAGTGCAAGCAGCGACTCGTACATGTCGAGCGTCATCGCGTTGTGCCGCTCGGGTCTGTCTATGAGGATTTCCGCCGCGCCCGAAGCGTGAACGGTCAGACGAACCGGTTCGCTCATGACGCGGCTCCGTTGATTTCGGCGAAGATCTCGTCGTTGTGCTCGCCGAGCAGCGGCGGATGACGGCGCACGGTCGGCGGCGTGCCGAGCAGTTTGACCGGAAAGCCGATGTTCTTGACCTTGCCCTCGTTCGGGTGGTCGATCTCCATGCACATGTTGCGATGCTGTGCGTGCTCGCTGGCAAATGCTTCGGGATACGAAAGAATTGGTCCCGCGGGGATGCCGGCCGCGAGCAGCAAATCGACCCACTCGGCGCTGTCCCGTTTGCCGAACTCCTGTTCCAGCACTTCGATCATCGCCTCGCGATTTTTCAGTCGCAGCGACACGCTTGCGTAATCCGCGTGATTGATCAGATCGCGCCGATCCAGCGTTTCGCACAGCCGGGTCCATAGCTTCTGGTTGGTTGCGCCCATCACGAAGTAACCGTCGCGCGCCTTCACGGCCTGGTACGGTGCGCTCATCTTGTTGCTCGTGCCGAGCGGTGTCGGCGGAACGCCGGTGCCCCAATAGTCGGACATGTCCCAGATCGAGAAGGCCATGATCGAGTCGAATAGCGACGCGTCGATATGCTGGCCTTCACCGCTTCGCTGCGCGCCGATATACGCCGACAGCAGACCGAACACCGCGAACATCGCACAGCCGATATCCGCGACCGGAACGCCGGCTTTCACGGGCTTGCCGCCTTTGTAGCGCCGTCACACTCATCACGCCCGACATGGCCTGCGCCATCAGATCGAAGCCAGGCCGCGACGCCCACGGTCCGCTTTGCCCGAAGCCGGAAATGCTCACGTAGACGATCGTCGGATTGATCGCCTTGATCGACTCGTAATCGATCCGCAACCGCTGCACGACGCCCGGCCGATAGTTCTCGACGATGACGTCCGCGGTTTTCGCGAGCTTGTAGAACATCTCGCGCCCTTCGTCGCTTTTCAGATCGAGCGTGACGGAGCGCTTATTGCGGTTGAGGTTGAGAAAACCCATGCTGTCGGGGCCTTTCATCTTGAAGCCCATCGAACTGCGCGTCTGGTCGCCCTCGGGCGGCTCGACCTTGATGACGTCCGCGCCGAGGTCGGCCAGCATCATGCAGGCGAACGGCCCCGCCATGACCTGGCTCACGTCGAGCACGCGTATGCCTTGCAGCGGTAGATGCGTAGATTGCGTCATGTCGGGCTTCCTCCTCGGTCGGTGAGTCATGTTGTGACTCCACTGTCGCCGGGCAGAAGCGTTGCCGCAAGAATCGCTACGTCATGGCTGGTTTCGCGGATCGCGAAACCGTCGCGCGCGTGTGCTCCAGCTAGACCGCTAGACTGCTAGGCACCCGCCAGCAACTCCGCGACGACGTTGCGCAGCGTTTGCTCCTGTGCGTGCCCCTCGACGCAAGACAGCACGTAACTGCGCCGCGACCAGTCTCCGTCGAGTTCGACCGATGCGAGCGATGCCTCCGGATGAAAGCTCTGCAACACATCGGGCGGCATGAAGCCGACGCCTAAGCCGTGACGCACCATCGCGAGCATGGTGTCGAAACCGTTGACGGTCAGGTTGTCTGGGAACAGCCGGCCGCGGCTGCGATACGCGCGCTCCACGGCGGACAGCACGGCCGAGCCCTTGCCGAGGCTCACAATGGGAAGATCGAGAATATCGTCGATGCCCACTGGTCCATTGCCGAATTCAAAATGCGCGCGGCTATAAACCAGCACGAGGCGATCTTCTCGATACGCGCATTTGTCCAGATCGAGAAAGCCGCTTTTCTTCTCGTAGATGCCGACGTCGATCACTTTGTCGCGCAGCAGTTGCTGCACGATCTTGCTGTTTTCCTCGACAATTTTCAGCGCGATGCGCGGATACTTGCGCTGAATCCCGGCGATTTCACGCGCCAGAAACTGAATGACGACTGCCTTCGGCGCACCGATGATGATGCGCCCTTCGAGCCCATGATTGAGGGCCTGTGCATCGCCTTCCATGCGGTCAATCAGGTTGTCGATCTGCCGAACGTACTCGATCAGCTTCGCCCCGGACTCGGTGATTTGCGCGCCATGCGGCACGCGTTGGAAGAGCTTCGCGCCGAGTTGCTCTTCGAGATCCGACACGCGCCGCGATGCCGCCGCGACTGCCAGGTTCAGCTTGTCCGCGGCGCGCGAGATGCTGCCTTCTTCCGCAATGGCAAGGATCAGCCGGACAGTTGTCGTGTCGAATTTCACTTGGTCTCCAATGGGTATTCAACGATGAATCGGCGCATGCGCCGCCCGCTAGTTTAGTGCGCCGCGAACCGCGGCAATAACGAAAACGCTATCACGGCATGCGGTTTCGACATTGGAGCTCTTGCGCCTGCATCCGTACACTTGTCCTTCAGCACCTGCATACAAGTGCCGCGCTCTGCGGCACGATGCATATCGACAACGACGAATGGCCTTTATCAACGTTGATGGCCATCTGGACGGAGACACGATTTTGGACAAGCCCACTGGTTCGCTCACGGCCGCCGCAGTGCGGCCCGCTCGCCTCAATTTCCGCTGGCATGTGCTTATCTGGCTGCTGATCGGCGGGATTATCAACTACATGGACCGTGCGAGTCTTTCGATCGCAGCGCCGGGCATGATTGCCGAGCTGGGATTGACTCGCACGCAAATCGGCCTGCTCGGCAGTGTGTTTGCGTGGACCTATGCGGTCATGCAATTGCCGGCCGGCTGGGTGATCGACCGCTTCGGCGCAAAGCGCGCTTACGCACTCGCGATGATCTGGTGGAGCGTCGCGACATGGCTCACTGGCGTGGTCGGTTCCATTTCGGGGCTACTGGTCATGCGCGCGTTGCTCGCGGTCGGCGAGGCGCCGTGCTGGCCGACATCCGCGAAAATTACCGCTGCATGGTTTCCCGCGAAGGAGCGCGGATTCGCGACGGGCGTGTGGGACTCGTCTTCGAAATGGGGACCGGCCATTGCACCGGCTGTACTCGTCGCGTTGATGGTCGCATTCGGCTGGCGCTCGCTCTTTCATGTGACAGGCGCGGTGGGTGTTGCCTTCGCGTTGCTGTTCCTGATGCTGTATCGCAACCCCGTGGACAGCAAGCGTCTTTCGAAAGATGAACGGGAGTACATCGAGGCGGGCGGCGGCGGGCACGAACGCTCACTCGCCAATTCATCGCTGCGGTGGCGTTCGCTATTCGCGCGACGCAGCGTGTGGGGCATGATTCTCGGCTACTTCTGCACGATCTGGCTGTGGAATATTTTCCTAGTGTTCTTGCCGCTCTATCTACTCGACCGCTTTCATATTTCGTTCGCACAGCTTGGCGTGTATGCGGGTATTCCGTGGGCAGGCGGCGCGCTGGGCGAGATTGCCATCGGCTATCTGGCGAAGAAGATGGTCGACCGCGAGATCGCTTCGCCGATCGCTGCAAAGCGTCTGTTGATTGCATGCTGCGCGGTGGGCGCCGCTGTATGCGCGATTGCGTTGCCGTTTAGCCATACGTTGAACGTGACGCTTGCACTCTTCACCGTCGGGCTGGCGTTCATTGCGGCCGTGGTGGGTTCCGCCTGGGCGCTCGCGGCGGACATCGCGCCTTCGTCGATGATCGCCTCCGTCAGCGCGATCCAGAACTTCGGCGGCTATTTCGGCGGTGCGTTTTCGCCGGTCGTCGCGGGATTTATTGTCGACCGCACCGGCTCGTATGCCTTGGCGTTTATTTCAGGCGGCGCGATTGCGGGATGCGCGGCGCTCTTCTACTGGTTCATGGCTCGCGAACCGATTGTCGATGATGCGGCTGCGTGAACAGCGGCGCGGCGATGACCACTGGCATGGTGGGCAGTTCGCCGTTGCGGGGATTACGGAGTCGTAAAGGCGCTCGATGCGTGTGGGCGCGAGTGGATGGAATCGGGAGAACGCATATCTGCCGATTCCATCGAGACGCGCGAGCGTACAACGCGCTCCGCGTCTACTGCGTGCCCGGCTGCTTTTGCGCGCCGGACGCGGGCGCAACTCGTGCCGACTCCTTGACCAGTTGATCGGTCATCGCGTCCGCGACCGGGTTCGAACTGCGGCGATTGAGTTCGACCGGAGCGGTCGGCGGCGGCGGGGGCAATGACGGATCGAGTTTCGCCGACTCGCGTACGAGCAGTTCCGTCATCAACGCACCAACGTCGCTTGAACCGCGGCGGCGCAGGTCATCATGACCACGCGAATCTTCGGCAGCGCGCTGCGCGGTCTTCGATCTGGTGTTGTTTGCGTGTTGCGGTTGTTGCCCTTGTTGCGGCGGTTGTACCTGCTGCTGCGTTTGCACGGGTTGCTGCGCTTGCACCGGTTGCTGCTGTATCGGCTGCGTCGGTTGCTGAACCTGTGGGAACTGCGCCTGCGTTTGCATGTCTGCCGCGGGCACGTTCGCGACGCTGGTGTTCGGAACGCCCTGCAACGCCGGTGCCGCCGGCAGCGCAGGCTGCGGCGCAACGGTCGGGGTCGGAGCCCGCGACGGCCGCACGTCCATGCGGCTCACCTTCGTGCCGCTAGGCGCGTTGCTATTAGCCTTCGCCGATGTCTCCGGCGACGCCGGGCGAGCAATGCTGCCCGCAATCACGTGGGTCTCGGCAGGGCGCGAATCGGTAATCTCGGGCGCGGTCAGCGCGGCCTCGGGCGCGGCAGCCGACTTCTTTTCCTCGCGCGGATAGAGCAAATAGGCGCAGATCACCAGGTCAGCCAGCACAAGGCCGATGATCAACGTCTTTCCGGTATTGGTCATATCTAAAACTGAATCTTCATCGAAAGGCACAGGTTCATGATAAACGACGACTCGTTGCCTTACCGCGAACAGCGGTCGCTGCGTTTCAAACACGAGCGGCCAGCCATCGACACGTCGCGTGGATCGCAGGGAAGAGTTTCCATACAAGTTGGCCGTTTGTCATGCGCCGTGGTTCAACTTTTTGGGCCATCTTTTTCGGACATGTGGCGCGATTCGCAGGGCAAACATTCGGATCGGCCCGCCGCGCCGATAGTCCTTTACGCAATAGGGCCATGACTGGCCGCCGCGTATTCTCCGGGGCGTTCTCTGTTACGCTCCTGCATTCATGACCGTCACTAACGAGGAGCGTCAAATGAGCAAGGGGTATTGGGTCACCACGTATCGCAAGATCAACGATCCGTCGAAGCTGGCCGCCTACGGTCAGTTGGCCGGCCCGGCAGTAGCGGCTGCGGGCGGCAAGTTCCTCGTGCGCGGCGTCGCGGACGAAGTTCATGAGCAGGGCTTGAAGGAGCGGACGGTGGTGATCGAGTTTCCGTCGTATGAAGATGCAGTCGCAGCGTATGCACACGACGACTACAAGAAAGCGCTCGACGCTTTGGGCGACGCAGTAGAACGCGATCTGCGCATTGTGCGCGGCGCGGAATAAGCACAAGGAATAACGGCAAGCGGGCTCAGCGGAACACGCACTAATTGCCAGGATCACCATGACCGCGCCGAAGATTGCAAACCTCGGCGCGGTGGGCAAAAACGTACTACTTCACCGCCCCCAAAGCCAGGCCCTTCACCAGATACCGCTGCAACCACGCAAACACGACCGAAACCGGTAGCGTTGCGCACAGCGTCGCGGCCATCACGAGATGCCACTGGACCACATACTTGCCGGCGACCATGTCGGTGACCTGCACGGTGAGCGTTTTGTTTTCCGGCGAGCGGATTAGCGTATACACAACGGCGAATTCATTCCACGCGTTGATGAACGTGAAGATCGCGGTGACGACAATTGCCGGCACGGCAAGCGGTAAAAACACTTTGAAAACCGCCCGCGTTCGTCCACATCCTTCCAGCCACGCCGCTTCCTCGAGATCGCGCGGCACCGTTTGAAAATACGAAGAGAGCATCCATACGGCGAACGCAATATTGAACGCCGCATACGAAACGATCACGCCGATTTTCGAATCGACAAGATTGCCGTCGCCATAAGGGATCATGGCGGCAAGCCGGAATAGCCCGACGACCAGCAGGATAGGCGACAGCATCTGCGTGACGAGCAGGAACTGGCGATACGGTCCGCGTCCCCGGAACGGGAAGCGCGCCAAGGCGTAAGCGGCGGGCAAGCTCACCGCGAGTGCGAGCAATGTCGACAGCAAGCTGATAACCGCACTGTTGCGCAGCGCCACGCCGAAATTGGCCGCTTGCCACATATCGGCGAAGTTGCTCCACTGCCAATGCACCGGCAACCAGCGCGCGGGATAAACGAAAATCTCCGATGCAGGTTTGAGTGCGGTGAAGAGCATCACGGCAAACGGGAACAGCACGACAATCACCAGCGGCGACAACGCGAGCCAGCACCACAGGGAGCGTTTCGTTTTCGTGCTGAGCGTCATGACGGTTCTCCTTCTTTTGCCGGCTGCATGCGCAAATACGCCATCGAGAAAACGAACAGCATGACGAGCATGATCAGCGACACGGCTGCGGCCTCGCCCGGTCGTCCGAGCCTGAAGCCGAGTTCGTACAGATACGTGACGAGAATATGCGTGCTGTTATCCGGGCCGCCTTGCGTCATGACCCAGATGATCGGGAACGAGTTGAACACGTAGATCACGTTCAACAGAATGGTCATGTTGATGAACGGCCGCATCAACGGCAGCTTCAGCTTGCGAAACTGCTGCCACGCGCTCGCACCGTCGATGCGCGCCGCTTCGTAAATGTCGCCAGGCACCGAGGACAATCCGCCAAGCAGAATCGTCACCGTGAATGGAATCGACACGAGAATGCCCACTGCGATTTCCACGGGAAACGCGAGTTCGGGAGTCGCGAGCCAATGAATCGGGCCGCCGATCAAGCCGAGGCGTTGCAGCGTGACATTGACCATGCCGTAGTCGTCGTTAAACGCCCAGCGCCAGACAACCGCGGTCATGGTGAGGGAAACCGACCACGGCAGCATGACGATGGTTCGCGCGACGCCGCGCCCATAGAAGTCCTGATTCAGCACCAGTGCAACAGGCACCGAAATGGCGACTGTGCCGCCGACCACGAACACGGTCCACACGATCGTGCGGCGCGCGGCCGCCAGAAACGTCGGGTCGCTGAAGATCGAATAGAAGTTCTGCAAGCCCGTGAAGTCGCGAATCGCCCCGAAACGCGATACCTCATGCAGCGATTGCCACACGATGTTGAAGATCGGATAGCTGATGATAAAAAGCGCCAGCACCAGGCTCGGTGCAATCAGTAACCACGGCGCTTGCAGACGCGAAGAGGCGGAACGGCTCATACATGCTCGATCGTGAGACGCGCCCGCATGAAGCATGCGGGCGCGTCGGAATGGGCCGGATAGTGACGGCTTACCGCGACGTCAGAGCGTCGCCCCGATCAATGGCCGAGCGACTTGTTGGCTTGCGTAGCCGCCGCATTCAGCGCATCGGCGGGCTTGGCCTTGCCCAGGTAGATGGACTGCATCGCGTCGGTCACGGCCTTCGCGGTGTCTTCCCAACCGGTCACGGTCGGTGCAAAACGCGCAGTGGGCAGCAAGGCGACAAATGCTTTGGTATCCGGATCATTGAATGCCGGGTCCGACGATTCCGCCTTGGTGGTCGGCAGGAAACCTTCAGTCGTCGTGAACTCGACGCGCGGTTCTTTGGTGAACAGATAGTCGAGGAACTTCCACGCGGACTTCTTCACCTTCGAGTTCTTGAACATCACGATCGAGTCCGTGACCGCGTACGTTGCGTGCGTGGTGCCCATCGGAATCGGATCGATGCCGTACTTCAGGTTAGGCGCTTCCTTCTTGATCTGCTTCGCGAGAAACGGTGCCGAAATCATCATCGCCACGCGGCCTTGCTTGAAGAGGTTCTGTACGTCTTCGCGGCTGTAACCGGTAACGCCCGGTTGCGTCAGACCCTGGTCGATCAGCGATTTATACAGCGTGGCCGCCTTGACGCCCGCCGCCGAGTTGAACGCCGCCCTGTTGTCCTTGCCGACTACTTCGCCGCCGTTCGTCCACAGCGCATAGTAAAAATAGACGTCCGTTTCGATTTCCTTGCCTTGCAGACCGAAGCCGGCAATGCCTTGCGCCTTCAGTTTCTTCGACGCTTCAATCACGTCGTTCCATGTTTTCGGGCCGTCCGGATAGCCGGCTTTCGCGAGCAGATCCTTGTTGTAGTACAGCGCGCGTGCGGACGCGGCGATCGGCAAACCGTACACCTTGCCGTTGATTTCGCCAGGTGCCAGGAACGGACCGATAAAACGTCCCTTGAAATTGGCGTCCATATAGCCGTCGAGCGGTTCGGCCACGTCGTCCTTCACGAAGTCGAGCAGCCAGCGCGTGCCGACGATAGCGAGGTCGGCGTTCGCGTTGCCGGAGATGTCCGTTTGCAGTTTCTGTTGCAACGTATCCCAGTTCACGTCTTCGATCTTGATGGTGGTGCCGGGATTGGCCTTTTCGAAATTGCGAGCCATCTTTTCGAAGTACGGCGCGGTTGCGTCGCTGTAATGCGCGACGGTCACGCGAACCGTGTCGGCTTGAGCCGATACGGCAATACCTGCAAACGCGAGCGCCACGGCGACTTTGCCAAGCGCGAGGGAAGCACGGGCATGCAACGACATCTCTCTCTCCTCATAGGTCCGCTGCCGTCGCCGGCTGCTGTGGGTTGAATTGTTTGAAAAAATCCTACACGGCTAAAAATGCGTTGTCACGTAGGGTCTGCGATATTTTTCTCGCCGGCGTTTGTGCATAAGATGCCTGTAAAACAGGGATATTCTGGATGCGGGCTGCGCGCCCGTTACCCAATATCCGGGACGAAGCGGCTTGTGCGGTGCGTCGCGCTGTAAGAAATTTACACGGTCTGCGAAGTGCCGGGCGTGTGGAAAAGCGAGGGCAAAATGAATCGAGTCGTATTAGTGACGGGCGCTTGCGGCGGCATCGGCAGCGTGTTGTGCAAGCGTTTCGTGGAGGAAGGCGATACGGTGCTGGCGCTCGACATCGACGGGGCCGCGCTCGATCGCCTGGCGAAGCAACTCGGTGAAACGCAGGTCACGCCGCTTGCCGTCGATCTCGGCGACGCCGCCGCGGTGCAACAAGCCGTCGCCGCGGCGGTGGCGAAGCGCGGACCCGTGGACGTGCTGGTCGCCAACGCGGGCGCAGCCGAGGGCCTCACGCTCGCCACCACCGACGCCGCAAGCTGGCAGCGCGACATTCATCTGAACCTGAACGGCACATACAACACGGTCGAAGCCGTGCGCGCGTCGATGATCGAGCGCGAGCAGGGCGCGTTGGTGTTGATCGGCTCGGTGAACGGCATGGCGGCGCTCGGACATCCCGCGTATAGCGCGGCCAAGGCGGGCTTGATCAGTTACACGAAGGCGCTCGCGCTCGAATTGGGCCGCTATGGCATTCGCGCGAACATCGTATGTCCGGGCACGGTGAAGACGCAGGCATGGCAGGCGCGCGTCGACAAGAACCCGCAGGTCTTCGAAGATTTGAAAAAGTGGTATCCGTTGCGCGATTTCGCGACGCCTGACGACATCGCCGATGCCGTGCTGTTTCTCGCGTCGCCGATGGCGCGCGTGATTACCGGCGTCGCGCTGCCCGTCGACGGTGGCTTGATGGCCGGCAACCGGCTGATGGCGCAAGAACTGACGCTCGAATCGCTTTGAGCGAAACCTGCAGACGACGAGGACAGCATGGCAGCAGTGCAACTGAGCGGCATCTTCAAACGCTACGGCGACACGCAGGTGGTGCACGGCATCGACCTTCATATCGACGACGGCGAGTTTGTCGTGCTCGTCGGCCCGTCGGGCTGCGGCAAGAGCACGCTGATGCGGATGGTGGCCGGGCTCGAGGAAATCAGCGGCGGCGATTTGATGATCGGCGGAACGCGTGCGAACCATCTCGCGCCGCAGCAGCGCAATATCTCGATGGTGTTTCAAAGCTACGCGCTGTATCCGCATCTTTCGGTCTACGAGAACATCGCGTTCGGGCCGCGCATTCGTAAAGAGTCGCCGGCGAATTTCAAGCCGCGCATCGAGGCTGCGGCGAAGATGCTCAATCTCGGCGGCTACCTCGACCGCTTGCCGCGCGCGTTATCGGGCGGTCAACGTCAGCGTGTCGCGATGGGCCGCGCGGTCGTGCGCGAGCCGTCGCTGTTTCTGTTCGACGAGCCGCTGTCCAATCTCGACGCGAAGCTGCGCGTCCAAATGCGCACGGAGATCAAGGCACTGCATCAGCGCCTGAAAAATACGGTGATTTACGTCACGCACGATCAGATCGAAGCCATGACGATGGCCGACCGCATCGTCGTGATGAACGCGGGGCGGATCGAACAGATCGGGCGTCCGCTCGAACTCTATGACCGTCCGTCGAATCTTTTCGTCGCGAGCTTTCTTGGCTCGCCGTCGATGAATTTCGCCGAAGGCATCGTAGTGGATCACTCGCAGGGACTTGCGCTGAAACTCGCGGACGGTGGCGAGATCGTGCTCGAAGGCGCGCCGCTGTCGGCGAACGTGGGCGCGAGAGTCACGTTGGGCGTGCGGCCCGAACACATCGAGACGATCACGCAGACGCCCGACGCAATCATGGAAGTCGAGGTGGTCGAACCGACTGGCGCCGAGACGCATTTGTACGGGAAAATAGGCGGCAACACGTGGTGCGTGACGACGCGTCAACGCTCGAAGGTTGAGCCCGGCGAGCGCGTCGCGTTGCGCTTGCCGGCTGCTCATATTCATCTGTTCGATACGGAGAGTGGACGCAGACTGGTCTGAACCGCGTGTTGCCGATTGAAGCTGCGAGCGACGCGGATTCATTTAACCCTTAAGGAACACCGGGTGTCCGCACCGAACTTGATTCCCCATATCCGCTGCGCACTCGCCAGTTTGCGGCCCGCAGAACGCAAGGTCGCGGACATGGTGCTGAACGACGTGGACTTCGCGATGCGCGCGAGCATCACCGAACTCGCGCAGCGCGCCGATGTCTCCGAGCCTTCGGTCACGCGTTTTTGCCGCGCGATCGGCGCGCATGGTCTGCGCGACTTCAAGATGCAACTGGCGCAGAGCGTGGCGGGCGGAATGCCGTATTCGTCGGCGGCCATTGCGCGCAGCGACGACGTGCAGACGCTGATGGACAAGGTAGGCGAAGCCGCCGTCGACGGCATCACGCACGCGCGCGGCGCGCTCGATCCGGCGGTGGTCGAAAGCGCGATTGCAGCGCTGTCCAGCGCGCGGCGCGTGTTCTTTTTCGGCGTCGGCTCAGGGTCCGGCCTCGTCGCGCAAGATGCGGCGTTGCGCTTCCTGCGGCTCGATATCGCGTCCACTGCGTTTACCGACGCGCATTTGCAGCGCCTCTACGCCGGGATGATGGAGCCAGGCGACGTCGCCTTTGCCATCTCGCATTCGGGCCGCAGCGTCGAGGTGAACGAGAGCATTCAGATTGCCAAGGAACGCGGCGCGACGACGATCGCCCTGACCAATGTCGGCTCGCGGCTTGCATGGCTCGTGGATATTGCGCTGCTGCTGCGCGTGCCGAGTCCCATCGATCCGAATACGCCTGGCGTATCGCGCCTCGTGCATCTTTGCATCATGGACGCGCTCGCGATCGGCGTCGCACTCAAAGCGGGTCCGAAGACGCTGGAGAAAATGCGGCATGCGAAGGCGAGGTTGTCGTCGCATGAACCGCAAACGGGCGATTAGGGAATGTTCTCTTCGGCGAAAGCTTCGGTGATCGCATTGACGATTTGCGCGGCCAGATTCGGCCGCTCATCGAGAAGCGGATAGCGTTTGCGCAAGCTGTTGGAAATGCTGTTGCCGTTTTGCCGGACGCTGCGAATGATGCTGTCGAGATCGTTGTCCGGCGCTTCCAGGAAGTTCTTGATCGCGCGCCGCGCCGTGTCGTTCGCATGCAGAAACCGCGCTTCGTTGCGCATCTCGTGGCGCAGCGTCACGTCGATGACATCCGCGAGATAGCTGACGTGCGCGGTGAAGTCCGGGTAGCGCCACGCGGGCAACGCGTCGTCGTAGGCGCGAAAGTGCAGGTTGAACTCGACGCCGTCGTCGGCCGTTTCCGTTTTCCCGAACGTGTACTGATCCGCGTAGTGCTTCATCAGCGGGCGCGAAAATCGTTCGAGCACTTTGTCGTAAGCGGCGCGATCGCGCGTGCTTTGTGTGATCGTCGCGGACACAGGCAGGATGATCGGCGCGGGCACGGCTCCATCGCGGCGCAATACGTCGTTGATCAGAAAGCGCGAGATGCGGCCGTTGCCGTCGGCCATCGGATGCACATAGACAAAGCCGAACGATGCCGCCGCCGCGCGAACAATCGGCGCACCGCCTTGCGTGCGTTGAAGGAACTGGCTCAAGCCCGCGAGCATTGCTTCGACCTGCTGCCAATGCGGAGCAATGTAATCGACCACCGGCTCATAGCGCGCGACGTGTCCCACATAGACCGGCGAGCGGCGAATGCCATAGCGCAACGCCGACTCCCCGAGGATGCCGCGTTGCAAGGCAACGAGCGTCTCGGCATCGAACGGATTGGCATGCCGGCCGCATTCGCTTTCCATGACCGCGGCAAAGCGGCGGATGCGATCCTCCTTGTCCTGTTCGTGCTCGATGAGAAAACTCGCGCGGCTCTCCTTCACCGTCAGCCAGACGGCACTGCGCATGATGAGATCCACGCCGTAATCGGCTTCGAGCTCAGCCAGCGGCGACGCAAGGTCGTACGTTTCTGCGCGCCGCACCGACTCCGCGCGCCGGATCACCGGGCAGAAGTCGCGATTGCCCGGCAGATTGTCCCGCACGCGCCAGCGCGAGTTGTTGACGGTCGTGCCCACGACGAACTCGTCGGGGTTCAGCGCATCGACGTAATTGCCTCGCGACGCGCCTTGCGCATCAAGACGCTCGGGGCGCAGCCATTCGTAAAAAAAGCACGCGCGGCGCGCATACGCGCCGGTCGGTTCTCTCGCGATCCACGCTTCCAGTTCCCCGCGAACGGACTTCAGCGCAAACAGCCGCGCGAGGAATTCCAGATGGATGCCTTCGTGGCGGAAGGCGAATGTCAGATGATCGGTCAGGCTCGAAACAGGGCGATAGGCGGCGGGATAGACCTCGCGGCTGATGTCGCCGTCAGTGGCGCTCGAGCGCGTCCGGCCGATTTCGCTCTGAACGGCGAACGGGTGGACCGGTACGACGCCGTACGTGTTGGCCAACCATTGATATCCGATGTGCGGCATGGGGTCGATCCGGGTGCGCTTGAGAGGCGGGAAGCAGGTCGTCTGCATCAGTTTCGATTATTCCACGTGCAAAACGATTACAAACAGCGCTTTTTCCAAAAAAACGCTTATTCGGGCCCCGGCCGTCCGCATCGTTTCGATTATTTCTCCGCCGAAACGATTACGAACCGCCGTTTTTCAAAAAAAACGATTACCGGACCGAGGCCGCCGACGACGCGGCCGACGCCGCGCAGAAACCCTTGATTCAGCCCATCCAGCCAAACCGCCGCGACAACCGCAGCGTCGCTGCACGCAGCGTCTGCGCCGGGCCGGCCGCCGCGGCGCTGTCGAAGCTGCCGCTCGGTCCCATCAGCGCGAGCACGAGGCAAATGCTGCCCGTGTGGTCGAACACGGGCGCCGCGAGCGTGTCGATGCCCGGCACGGGCCGGCTCAGCGCGGTATCGATTCCGTCGGCCCGAATCTGCGCGAGACGCTGCGCATAGCTTGCGTTCAGCGTCGGCGGCGCGCTTTTGCCGGCGAAAGCATCGGCCTCGTTCGCTCCTGCGAGCCGCAAGTGATCCTGCGCGAGCAGCCCGGCACGCACGTCGTCGGCGACATGGGCGGCGAAAACGCGCCCGATCGCCGTATTCACCAGCGACATCACCGTGCCCACCCGCAAGCTCACATGCAAGGGCCGCGGCGATTCCTCCAGCCGCACGACCGTCGGTCCAAGCGGACCGAGCACCGCCATGGCGACGCTCATTCCCGTCGATGCGGCCAGTTCGACCACTTCGGGCTCGGCCTCGCGCGTCGGCGAAAGACGCTGCAGGCCGATCAAGCCAAGCTCCAGCGCAAGCGGCCCGGCTTCGAAACAGCCGGACGCGCCGCGGCTCAGCAAGCCGGTCTTGAGCAGGCTCACCAGATGCGGAAACGCTTTCGCCGGCGGCATGCCGGCTGCGGCGGCGAGGTCGCGCAAGGTCAGCGGCCGCGCTGCCGCGACGAGCGCGGCCAGCAGTTCGCCGGTGCTGTCGAGCGACTGGATGCCGCGCTGCGGCTTTGTATCCGTGGAAACAGCCGTGGAAGCAGGCGCGGAAAGCGGCGTGGAAGAAGGGTTGTCAGTACGAGCGGTCACGATGCGGACGATGCAAGCAGTGAGGGTTGGGCGGCAAGCTCGGCGCCGATCTCGCGAGCCGCGCCGAGCAACGCGCGGGCGATGCGGCCATCGGCGGCCACGTCGATCGAGCCGGTCGAGCCGATCACCGTCAATGCCAGCGCGAGGCGCCCGTCCGGATCGAACACGGGCGCGCTCAGGCTGCTGATGCCAGGACTCGGCGCATCGACACTGCTTTCGAGGCCGCGCGCGCGAATCTTCTCGAGCGACGTCTGGAACGCGGCGTCGCGCGGCGCGGCCGTCGCGCTTTGGTCGGCGCCCGACTGATTCGCCCACATCGCGTCGAGCGTTTCGCGCGGCAGGTATGCGCAGAACACGCGTCCCGTCGACGTCGCCGGCAGCGACATGACCGTGCCCACATGCAGATTCACGTGCAGCGGAAAAACCCCCATGTTCATAGCGAACGATGGTCGGCCCCTGCGGCCCGGCGATACAGATCGCGACGCTAAAGCCGATTGCTTCGGCGAGCGCCGCCACGCGCGGCACGGCGGCGCGAAACGCCGGCTGATTTTCCAGATGCAACAGACCGAGCCGCAGCGACAGCGGGCCGGGCTCATAACGGCCCGACAACTCGTCGCGCTTGACGAGACCAAGCCGGCTTAGGCTCACGAGATAAGCATGGGCCTGTCCGGGCGCCAGATCGGCGGCGATGGCGAGATCCGACAGCGCGAGCGGCATGCGCGCCTGCGCGAGCGCGAGCAGCAGCCGGCCGCCGACTTCGACGCTCTGAATGCCGCGCTGCGTCTTGCCGCCTTCCGCTATTTCAGTACCGCTCGCGCCTTTGCCGGGGGCCGCTTTCGCTGCTTTGCTCACGCCTGCGCTCGTCCGTAAAAAGGGTCCATGTTAACCGAACCGTGACTGCGAACTGTCACCGTCCACGCTTCAATGTTAGGCGTTTGGTGGTTTGCGTATAGCGATACATTTCGCTATTGACAAATAAACAGGCGCGGCCATAAGATGCAATCACCCCGACACACCGGCGCAGTCACAGAGTCAAAAACGGGGCGAGACAACCTTCAATACCGCCAGCCCGCGCCGCAGCGCGCAGCCGGCCGTCTCGCCTCACATCCAACTTTTGAGGGAGACGAGCATGGCAAAGGCATTTGCATCGCAGGCCGATCTGGAAGTCAAGAAAGTCACGTGGACGAAGTTGTCCGAGAACGCCTACGCCTACACGGCCGAGGGCGATCCGAACTCGGGCGTGATCATCGGCGACGACGGCGTGCTGATCGTCGACACGACCGCCACGCCGGCCATGGCGCAAGACCTCATCGCGAAGATTCGCAGCGTCACCGACAAGCCGATCAAATACGTCGTGCTCTCGCACTATCACGCGGTGCGCGTGCTCGGCGCGTCGGCGTATTTCGAGGAAGGCGCGCAGGAAAAATCATCGCGAGCCGCGGCACGTACGAGATGATCGTCGAGCGCGGCGAAGCGGACATGAAGTCGGAGATCGAACGCTTTCCGCGTCTTTTTGCCGGCGTCGAAACGGTGCCGGGCCTCACGTGGCCGACGCTCGTCTTCGAAAAGGAAATGACGCTGTTCCTCGGCAAGCTCGAAGTGCGCATCGCGCATCTCGGCGCGGGTCATACGAAGGGCGATACGGTCGTGTGGCTGCCGTCGCAAAAGGTGCTGTTTTCCGGCGATCTCGTCGAATACGACGCGGCGTGCTATTGCGGCGACGCGCAGCTCGAACAATGGCCGGCGACGCTCGAAGCACTGCGCGCGCTCAATGCCGAGAAGCTCGTGCCGGGCCGCGGCCCCGCGCTGACCACGCCGGAAGACGTCAACAAAGGTCTCGATTACACGAAGGATTTCGTGACGACGTTGCTGCAGCAAGGCCGTGAAGCGGTCGAGCAGAAGCTCGATCTGAAGGCCGCGATGGTGCACACGCGCAAGGCGATGGACCCGAAATTCGGCCACGTGTTCATCTACGAACATTGCTTGCCGTTCGACGTTTCGCGCGCTTTCGACGAAGCAAGCGGCATCACGCATCCGCGCATCTGGACCGCGCAGCGCGACAAGGAAATGTGGGACGCGCTGCAAGCCTGACGGCATCGCATACAAAAGAACAGGCAAGCGCAGCAAAGCAAAGCGGAGCAGGACGGAGACACAACATGAGCATCAACTACCAGACGCTGTCGTTCGAATATCAGCCGTGCCGCGAACAGGACGCGCGCCACGGCACGGAACAGACGGTCTATCCGGTGATCGTGGTCGGCGCGGGGCCGGTGGGTCTTGCCACCGCAATCGACATCGCGCAGCAGGGCGTGCCCGTCGTACTCGTGGACGACGACTGCTCGTTGTCCACGGGTTCGCGCGCGATCTGCTTCTCGAAGCGCTCACTCGATATTTTCGATCGCCTCGGATGCGGGCAGCGAATGGTGGACAAGGGCATTAGCTGGAATGTCGGCAAGGTGTTCCTCAAGGATGAGCTCGTCTACTCGTTCAATTTGCAGCCCGAAGCAGGTCATCATCGTCCGGCGTTTATCAATTTGCAGCAGTACTACGTCGAAGGCTTTCTGCTCGAACGCGCGCAGCAAATGCCAAACATCGAGATTCGCTGGAAAAGCAAGGTGGTCGGTATCGAGCAGTGCGGAACGCCAGGCGCGCGCGACGCGTCGGTTACGCTGACGGTGGAAACGCCCGACGGGCAATATGCGTTGCGTGGCCGGTATGTCGTCGCCGCCGACGGTTCGCGCAGTCCGATCCGCAATCTGATGGGACTCGATAGTAAAGGCGTGACGTTCAAGGACCGCTTCCTGATCGCCGACGTGAAGATGGAAGCGGACTTTCCGACCGAGCGCTGGTTCTGGTTCGATCCGCCATTCCATCCGAACCAATCGGTGTTGCTGCATCGTCAGCCGGATAACGTGTGGCGAATCGACTTTCAGCTTGGATGGGACGCCGATCCGGTGCTTGAGAAAACGCCCGAGCGCGTGATTCCGCGTGTGCGTGCCTTGCTCGGACCGGATGCAAAGTTCGAACTGGAATGGGTTAGCGTCTATACGTTTTCGTGTTTGCGCATGGAACGCTTCCGGCACGGCAACGTGCTGTTCGCGGGCGATTCCGCACACGGCGTCTCGCCGTTCGGCGCACGCGGTGCGAATAGCGGCGTGCAGGATGCGGAGAACCTCGCATGGAAACTGGCAATGGTATTGGAGGGCAACGCATCGGATGCGTTGCTCGACACGTATGCCAGCGAGCGCGAGTTTGCCGCCGACGAAAACATCCGCAACTCCACGCGTTCTACTGACTTCATCACGCCGAAGAGCCCGGTTAGCCGCGTGTTTCGCGATGCCGTGCTGAAGCTCGCGCGTCACCATCCGTTTGCGCGGCAACTGACGAACAGTGGTCGGCTGTCGGTGCCGGCGGTGTTGAGCGATTCGCCGCTGAATACGCCGGATAGCGACACATTCGAGGGCCCCATGGTGCCGGGCGCCTCATGTGTCGATGCACCGGTGCAGGCGGCCGGCGAATCGGCGTGGCTGCTTCAGCATCTCGGTCAGCAATTCACAGGCGTGCTTTTTTGCGGCGATCAAGGCATCGACGCCGCGACCGAAACTGCGCTGAAAGCGCTTCGTACAAGCACTATTCCGTTGAAGCTCGTGGTGATTGCGCGCAGCGAAACGCCGCCGGCAGCAATCGCAGATGCAAAGATTTTGCGCGACACCGAGGGTCTCGCGAGCGCGCGCTACGACGCGCGACCCGGCACGTTCTATCTGATCCGCCCGGACCAGCATGTGTGCGCGCGCTGGCGGCAACTCGAACCGCTTGCTGTCGAGCATGCGTTAAAGCGCGCGTTGTGCGTGCAAGGCACAGCCTGAAAGAACGCCCCGCGTTCGCAGCAAAAAAATAGAATCCGGAGACAAATCATGGCACTGATCACGCAACCGAACCTCGCGCGTCCCGACGACTTTTACGAGGCGTTGATCGACATGCATCGCGGCCTCGACGATGCGCGCAGTCAGTCGGCGAATGCGCAACTCATTCTGCTGCTCGCGAACCATATCGGCGATCACGCGACGCTGCTCGAAGCAATCCGGCACGCGCGCGAAGGCGTGGCGGACGTGTCGCCGGAAGGCGGCGAAGTTCATCCGCTCGCGGCCTGATCAGAGCACGCGCACTTCAGCGACAACCACAACGCGGCGCATCAAGACGCCGGACCCGCGGGTCCGTTGGACCCATCACGCCTCATGTCTGGAGATAACCGATGAGTCAGTCCCTCTCGCCAGCGCTCGAGCCTGGTTCAAGCGCCGCTGCGCACGACGATCTGCTATACCGCAAGGTATCGCTGCGCATCATTCCATTTTTGTTTCTTTGCTACGTCGTGTCGTTTCTGGACCGCATCAACATCGGCTTCGCGCAGTTGCAGATGAAGCACGACCTCGGGTTCAGCGACGCAATGTACGGACTCGGCGCCGCTGTGTTTTACATCGGCTATGTACTGTGCGAAGTGCCAAGCAACCTGCTGCTTGCGAAGTTCGGCGCGCGCCGCACGTTCACGCGAATCATGTTGCTGTGGGGCGTGGCGTCGGTCGGCATGATGATGGTGTCGACGCCCGCGCATTTCTATGTGCTTCGCTTCATGCTCGGCGTGTTCGAGGCGGGCTTCTTTCCCGGCATCGTGCTGTATCTGACGTACTGGTATCCGGCGCGGCGGCGTGCGGCGGTGCTGTCGATATTTTTCGCCGGCGTGGCAGTCGCGGGCGTGCTCGGCGGGCTCGTGTCGGGCTGGATCATGCGCGATATGGGCGGCGTGCTCGGCCTGTTCGGCTGGCAGTGGATGTTCATCATCGAAGGGGCGCCCGCGCTTATCCTCGGTCTCATCGCCGCGGTTTATCTCGTCGACGGTCCGCAGCACGCGCAATGGCTCACCGCTGATGAGAAAGCGCAATTGATCGCGCAACGCGACGAGGACCGCGCGGCTTTATCGCAGCCGTCGCACGCATCGCATTCATCGCGCTCGTTCACGCAGGCGCTGCGTAATCCGCGCGTCTATCTGTTCGCGTTCATCTATTTCTCGCTGACGTGCGCGTCGTTGACGCTCAATTTCTGGATGCCGTTGATGATCCGCGACTTCGGCATTCGCGATGTTCTCGCGATCAGTCTGTACAGCGTCATTCCGAATGCAGTCGGCGCGGTCGGGCTGATTCTGATTGCTCGCCATTCCGATCGGCGCGGAGAACGGCGCCGGCACTTCGCGGTATGCACGATCGGCGGCGGCATCGCGCTTTCGCTTTTGACCCTGCATTTAAGCAGTTTTCCTGCGATGCTCGCGATTCTCTCGCTCGCCGCCGTGCTCATTTTCGCCGCGTTGCCGATCTTCTGGACGGTGCCGGCGAGCTATCTGTCGGGCACCGCGGCGGCGGGCGGCATTGCGCTGATCAGCAGCATCGGCATTACGAGCGGCATTGTGAGCCCGTGGGTGATCGGGCAGATCAAGACGCATACCGGCAGCATGGACAACGCGCTTTATCTGCTGACCGTGTTGCTGTTCACAAGCGGGATTGCATTGCTGTTCGGCGTGCCGAAGGAAACCAGGCGGGTTTAACGGCGCGGTGCTTTATAAAAGGACCATCGTGTAGAGTCGCGGTAATTCCATTGCGCCTCGACTCTTGCGATGTCCGCCCTTATCGCCCCCGTTCCGCTGCAGCATGAAGGCCCGCATGACCTGTCGTTGTGGCGTGTCGATCTGTCATTCGACACGTCGCTCGACGCCGCGTCCTTTGCATCGCTTTCCGACGACGAGCGCGCGCGAGCACGCAGCTTCCGCCGCGCCGAAGACGCGCTGCGCTTCGCCACAACGCGCGCTGCGTTGCGCGAGTTGCTTGCAGAACGTATTGACGCCGATGCGCACGCTCTGCGCTTTACGGTCGATGCAAACGGGCGACCGCGTCTCGCAGATTCGACGGCATTCGACTTCAACGTGTCGCACGCGGGCGCGTGTGGCTTGATCGCGATGTCGTCGGCGCGGCGCGTGGGTGTCGATATAGAGCAGTGCAGCGATACGTTCGATTGGCGCTCCATCGTCACGTTGACGCTTGATCCGCACGAGGCGGCGTGGATCGAGCGCCTTGATCGTTCCGCGCAAATGGCCGCGTTCTACGATGCATGGACCGCCAAGGAAGCGCTCGTCAAAACGACAGGCGTGGGCATTGCGCGCGGGTTGCAGCATTTGAGCGTGCTGCCGCGCGAAGGCCAGCGCGTGACGGTGCGCGGCCCGATTCCCGATGATATGCGTGCGATCGCCGCGCAATGGATAGCCGCGCCGCGCGGCTACGCGGCGTGTGTTGCGTGGTCTTTGACGCCGCTTGCTTCATAGCAAACCCACTGTTGGGCTCTTTTTGCAGCGCTTGTTATTGCGCCCATGACGCAACTAACGGTCAGCCCCGACCGGCGCCTCCGGGCAACGGCAGGAAGCGCTCGCAACGACTCCTCAGCGCGCATTAAACCTGCACAGACGGAATGCTCTTCATGCAGCGCAGCGCGAACATCGAGCGGCTATGACGAATGCCGGCGATCTTGTACAGCTTCTCGCGCAGGAAGCGCTCATAACCCGCCGTGCCGTCCACAGCCACCTTGACCAGATAGTCGTAATCGCCGGAGACGAGATACGCCTCGAGTACTTCGGTGAGTGTCGCGAGTTCCGCGCCGAAACGCGCGAGCGCATCGTCGTCGTGTCGATCGAGTGTGACTTCGAGCAGAACGATATCCGCCAAGCCGAGCTTCTGCTGATCGAGCAGCGCGACGTAGCCGCGAATGTAGCCTTCGGTTTCGAGTTGGCGTGTGCGGTTCCAGCATGCCGTGGTCGACATGCCGACGAGTTCGGCCAGTTCCGCATTGCTCACGCGTGCGTTCTTTTGCAACGCGCGGAGGATTCTGCGCGTCCTGATTGTCCAGCTCGCGGGTCCGGCTGTTCATGGGCTGACTCGGAAGATTGTTCGTTCAGACGTGATTCTATCGGAAGAACGTTCCGTTAGTCGCCGCATGGCACACCGCTTTAGGAAGCCTATCCAGCGAGCGTCCCGGTATATTTTTAGGGTGCATTCGCGCCCGGGAGAACCGTCCGGATCGCCGATCCTATGGCGTCCACGCGCGGCCACAAGCCGCTACCGGTATGACGCTGCTTTTACCGAAGCAGCCTGAGCGGAAACCGCGGCGCTACCCCGTCGCAGCGAACGCTCGCTCGGGCCCGAACGCATGTATTGCACTACATGAAAGAGACGCGCGGCCACAGAAGGCCCGCGCCGTGGAGCGTGTTTCGAATGATCAATGGAAGATGAGGTACAGAATGACCAGCACGATCACCGGAACACCGAGAAGCCAGCCGAGTAGGTAAGGCATGATGTATCTCCTTTCGTATCGAGTTGGAATACGGAGAGCATTCAGCATGGCCCGTGCCTGAGGTGTCCGCGGATTCGTGTGATCAGCGCGTTAAAGCTGCACACCGTCTAGCCGTTGTCGATGAACCCAGGATAGAGCGTCATTCCGCCGTCGACAAATAACGTTGTGCCCACAACGTAGTCGCTTTCATCCGATGCGAGCCACACGGCCGCCTTGCCGATGTCTTCGACTTCACCCACGCGGCCATAAGGAATCAATTGCAGTAGCTTTTGCTCTGCCGCGCGAGTCTCCCACGCGTCGCGATTGATCTTCGTGCGAATCGCGCCGGGCGCAATCGAGTTGACGCGAATGCGCTCGGGCGCGACTTCCTGTGCGAGCGATTTCATGAACATCTGAATCCCGCCTTTCGACGCGGCGTAGTTCACATGCCCGGCCCACGGAATGACTTCGTGCACCGAGCTCATGCAAATGATCTTGCCGAGTGCTTTGGATGCGGATGTCGGCCCGCGTCGCCGGAACTCTTTGACAGCGGCTTGCGCAGTGAGAAACTGTCCCGTCAAATTGGTGCCCAGCACTGTTTGCCATTCTTCCATCGACATATCGGCAATAGCGCTGTCCCTCTGCAAACCCGAATTCGCGACGACGATGTCCAGTGTGCCGAAGCGCGCGCGGCACGCGTCGAACATTGCATCGACATCGGCCGGATTCGATACGTCGGCTTTAACTGCGAACGCGGTGCCACCCGACTGGTTGATCTCGTCAGCGAGCTTCTCCGCCGATTCCGCATGCGAGTGATAGTTCAGCGCGACGGACGCGCCCGCATCCGCAAGCGCTCGCGCAACGCCATAGCCAATGCCGGAGCTCGCGCCCGTGACCAACGCAAACTGATTGGCGAGTAACTTTTCCATCGCAATTCCTCGGCGCTGAAAAGCGCATTCGTCTAGCTTCAGATGTAGCGAGGCCGCCGGATCTGCGAGCAGTTCACTGCATCGCAATCCGGCGGCCGGCCCTGCGTTTGACTTACTGATGTGAACGTGTCACCGCAATCGCTATATCACGCCGGCGACAAGCAGCACGATCACGACGATCAGCACGACGCCAAGACCACCCGTTGGCCCATAGCCCCACGAACGGCTATGCGGCCAGGTCGGCAACGCGCCAAGGAGAAGAAGAATCAGCACAACCAGAAGAATAGTTCCCAACATGTATGACCTCCGCTTGGTTGATGAAGCTCTCCTGTCCGCGGCTTTGCGCACTTACATAGTGAGCGCGCAAAGAGAAGACGGACCGGACAGCATCGTCACCTTTGAGGAGCAAGGCATGTGCCCAACGCGGAACATACGCAGTGTCACGCCGCTAAAGAACCCGCGGTTCTGATCCGCGAAACAATCAGATCAGCGATGAACGCGACGCCAAGCGCCGCGGCGCCACACATGAAGATCAACGCGTAGTTGTTATGCGAGTGCGAGAACAGATACGAGTAGCCATACCCGCCGAGCGCCTGGAAGAGAGCGAACGCTGTCGTCGCGCGGCTCCATGAGGCGCGCTGTTCCGTGTGATCGTGCGGCACGAGTTCATGAATGCGGCCGAGTGCGAGCGGCACGATGCCGGGCGTGAAGACTCCGAGAATAACGGTCGACAGTGCCAGCACCCACGCATTGCCGGAAAGCGCGATCATCGCGACGGCCACTGCCTGCAGTAACAAAGCCACGCGATAAGCCTTGCCGTAACCGATACGGTGCGCAACGTTGCCCGCGATCAGCGGCCCCGCGATGGCGGCGAGCCCGTACAACACCCAATAGTTCGCGCCGATTGCCGCGCCTCGGCCCAGACCGCGCGCCACGTAATCGACGAGAAGGATCATCGCCGGCACGAGTCCGAGTGCGTTCGCGGCGTATTGCGCGTACAGCACGCGAAGCGCGAGCGTGCTGGTCTGCGCGCCATGATGATGAGCGGGCGCCGCGGCGGGAGCGGGCGGATTCGTCGACGGCCAGCCGAACCAGCTCACTACTGTCAATACGAGTGCAACAGCGCCGAGCCCGAGCCATGTGGTTTGCAGGCCGAAGTGCAACAGCTCGGGAATCAGCGTACCGGACGCAGCAATGCCGAGCCCGAGTCCGAGAAAGATCATGCCGCTGACAAAGCCACGGCGCGCTGCGGGAATATGCGGAAGAATCGAGGTCGCCACCAAAACCATGATCGCGCCGCCCGAGATGCCCGACAGCAAACGCCACACGAAGAACCAGCTTATCGACAGCGGATACGCACACGCGAAGAACGCCGCCGTCACGACAGCCATCAGCATGCGCAACGCGGTCCGGTTCGATAACGCGGACGCAAGCGGACGGCCGATCAGCGCGCCGATCAGATAGCCCGCGAAGTTCGCAGCGCCCAATGTGACTGCTTGCGACGACGTGAACCAGTGCGCCTGGATCAGAGACGGAATCAGCGGCGTGTACGCAAAGCGCGCGAGGCCAATGGCAACGAGACTGCCGGAAAGCCCGGCGAAAGTGGCAAAGAGCGCGCGGGCGTCGAGCGATGTCGAGCTCGACGAGGACAAGGAGGGCGCTGTGGACATGACGGTTCCTTTACCGGCCAACGTGCATGACGCCGCGCCGGATGTCGGTGAAAGTGCGAAGGGATCGCTCGTTAGGTTAGACGCGTGTCTTTGACGCGCCGTGTTTGGCCGGCAGCGCCGGCAAGCCGAGCAGCTTCAGCGCGCCGGCAACCGCGCTCGTCAGCACGGCACGCTGCGGATCGACGCGTGCCAGCACACGCATGCCTAGCACGGTGGCGAGTAGATGAGTGGCGGTTTCGTCGGCGGAAACGGTTTTGGCAATCGCGCCGCTCTTTTGCGCCGCGACCAGGCAGCGATAAAAGAACTCGCGGATCTCGGCGATTTCGGTTGCGACGAGCTGACGAAATGCTTCGTCCTCCGATGAAATTTCGAGCGCCGAATTAACCAGCATGCAGCCGCGCTTGTGCGGATCGGACACCGACCGCTCGATGGTTTCTTCGAAGAAACCGGTAATGGCATCGGCAGGCGGCATGGTGCTCTCGAAGCGCTTGATGCGCTCGCGCAGCGAGTGATCCAGGTAGTGCTCGAGCGCGCGCAGATACAGCCCGCGTTTGTCGCCAAAGGCGTTGTAAAGGCTCGGCTGCGTGAGACCCGTGCATTTGACGAGATCGCGCGTGGACGTCGCCTCGTAGCCTTTCAGCCAGAACGTTGCGCTTGCTGCTTCGAGCACCTCTTGCTCGTCGAATCCGCGGGGTCGCGCCATGATGAGTGTCCTTTACCGCCTGCGTCGGTGGTTTTGTATCAATCGATATAGAACGGCATTATATATCGATCGACACAGAATGCAAGGGACGATGTGCGGCGGCGCGCATGGACGCCGCCGCGTCACGAGCGCAATGACGTGGCGCGGCGGTTTCCAATTGAGGACATCTCGAGCGTCCTACAGATAAGTGCCTTTGATGCGGCCTTCGAAGATGGCGGTGTTGATCGAGAAGTCGTCGACATGGCCGAGCGCGCCACCGTCGACGGTGACGACGACGGAACGGCCGCCGCGCACCAGCTTCAACTGCTCGGCGCTGAGCGTGACTTCTTCGTGGGCGGCCTCGGCGCCGCGAGGCAGGTCCTTGATGATGACGGTGGATTTCATGGCGATACTCCTTGAGGTGAATGGGCGAGCACGGCGGAGTGCTCGCTCATGTTTCTGCAAGGGATATGCCAATTTGCACGCGATAAAGAGTCGATCCGCAACGCGTCCGCCGATGCCCGGCCAGGCAAGGATGCGCATTGCGCGGCCTTTAATCGCAAAGCGCGATGATGCAAAACCAGCGGCCAGATGTATGGATACAGCAGACAGAGCGCACCCGAACTGTTGGGCCGCGTGTACGCCGAACGACGCACGAGATGCACGCGTCCCGAAACGCCTCGCGGCAACAACAAAAGCGGCACGCGTCGATGACGCGTGCCGCTGTACTGCCTTGATAAACGCGAATCTAGCTGTGCCGTGTATTGCGCGTCGCCGCCACTTTCACGATGGTTTGATGCGCCGCGGGAAAGCCGGGCGGATATTCGACGACGCGAGTCGCGGTCGGCACGAGCGGCGCGGCGCTCGAGAGCCGCGCCCCAATGCGTGCGCCGCCGACAATGGCGGCCATCGCCTCACGGTCGAGTTCGACGTTGTCTGCGAGATCGTTGATGAGAAGCTTGGCCATGATGTGTTCGCCGCGAAAGTCGAGCGATTGGCCGGTGCGATGATCCGGCGTGCGCTCGCGGGTGTCGTCAGATGTGCTGAGGTCTCGTCGCACTATGAGTATAGGAAATCTGTTTTTAATCTGCCTGCCCGATTCAAGGATGCACGGCCTGTGCCAGATTTATTCAAGGTTCCTAATAAAAGTTATGGTGCCTTTATGGATAAGGCTTGCAGCGCTAAGCCGCGCGTCTTTTCCTATCCGTGGAAGCTGCGACGAGCAAGGCGAGTGGTGGCATTCACCCGACAACCCGCCGCATTATGTTGGACGGCGCGCGACAAGCGCGAGCCGCGCATCGCGCGGGGCAATCCTGGTTTGCGAAAGAACAGGCCGGGAGCTAGTATCGAAGCGGCACATGTAACTGGTTACGACAGCTTTCCTAACGGCCGGCAGAGCCTTGGTCGAACGCGATCGGGGCTCACGGCAACGGCGGCAATTCGCACAACATGGCTAGCCTTGCGCGTGTGATTCACGACTTCCAGAACGGCGAGCTGTCACGTGACGAGTTCGTCGCTCAACTCGACAGCACGTTGGTGACCGAAGGCCTCGGTCCGACGCAGCTGCTGGAGACGCTTGGCGCCGCGCATCGTAAAGCGCCGCTGCCGGAGGACCTTTATATCGAAGTGCGGCGGCGCATCGAGCAACTGCGTGTATCGAACGTGGCGGCCGGCGGCGAGGAAACCGGCATACAGACCACGGTGGAGATGCCCTCGGTGGTGCCGGCCGGCGCGGGACGCACAGGCGCGTCCGCAAGTAGCGCGAACGTGCCCAACGGCGCAGGCTTCGACCAGATCAAAGGCATCGGCGATACGCTGAATAACCGCTTCGTTCTCGAAGAGTGCCTCGGCGTCGGCGGAATGGGGACGGTTTATAAGGCGCTCGATCTGCGCAAGCTCGAGGCGTCCGACAGAAAACCGTACCTTGCCGTCAAGGTGCTCAACGTTCAGTTCCGCGGCAATCCGAATTCGCTCGTCGCGTTGCAGCGCGAGGCGCGCAAGGCGCAGGTGCTCGCGCATCGCAACATCATCACGGTGTACGACTTCGATCGCGACGGCCCCATCGTTTATCTGACGATGGAGTACCTGTCGGGCAAGCCGCTCAGCCAGTTGCTGCGCACGCCGGGCTATCAGGGCATGCCGGTTCGCGCCGCGCTGCCGATCGTGCGCGGCATGTGCAGCGCGCTCGCGTATGCACACGAACGCGGCTTTGTGCATTGCGATTTCAAACCCGCCAATGTTTTTCTAACGACGAATGCCGAAGTGAAGGTCATCGACTTCGGTATTGCCCGCGTGTTTCAGCGGCCCGAAGAAGAAAGCGATGCAACCGTGTTCGATCCAGGCAGCCTCGGCGCGTTGACGCCTGCGTATGCGAGCCCGGAGATGATCGAGCATCGCGAGCCCGATCCGCGCGACGATATTTATGCGCTCGGCTGTATCACGTATGAGTTGCTGACCGGACACCATCCGTTCGACCGCTTGTCCGCGACGCAGGCGCGCAATGCCGAATTCAAGCTGCAGCGTCCGCCGAATCTCGATGCGACGCAATGGCGTGCATTACGGGCCGCGCTTTCCTTCGACCGCGCGACGCGCATGCCGAGCGTCGCGCGCTTCATCGCCGAGTTCGACAACGAGGCGCGCGCGGAAAAGTCGGGGACATTGGCGAAGGCGGGACTCGCCGGCTTTGCGGTGATTTGCGCAGCGGCCGTGGCCGTCTATGCGTGGCGCTCGGCGCCGAATCGCCACAGCGAAACGCAGTTGGCTGCGAGCGCGTCGCAGGGGCGGGTGGAGGAGGCGGCGTCGTCGGCGATGCAAGCGAGCGAGGCAGCGGCGACAGCGGCGACCAGCACCGCAAGTGCAGCGACAACGAATCCGACCGCAGCAACGTCCGCATCGGCGACCGCTTCAGCGGCAGTAGCAGCCCCCACCCCGCCTGCTGCACCCAAACCCAAGCCCGCACTGACACTCGCAGCGGTCGCTCCGACGCTCGCACAAGTGCCGTGCTCGGCGTTATCCGCGTCGACGCAGGACCACACGTTGACGGTGCGCGGCTATCTTTCGCAACGCTATGGCGTCGCGCGACTAAAAGACGGCCTCACGGCGCTACCCGGCGTGGACACGCTAAAGCTCGACGTCGAACCGGTCGCGGACGACAAATGCGACACCGTCAAGGCGCTTGCACCCTACTGGACGCAGAACTGGCAAGCCGGGCACATCGCGGGCTTGCAGGTGCGGCCGCCGAGCGGCCAATTGAACGAGGGCGATCCACTGGTTGTCGACGTGAGCACGCCCGGCTACGACTCGTATGTGAATCTGGATTACTACCAGCTCGACGGCAATGTCGTTCACATGGTGCCGAGTCCGCGCGCGAAGGACAACCAGGCGCCGCCGCACTATTCGGCGACGGTCGGCAGCGCGGGCGACTGGGTCATTTCAAAGCCGTTCGGTTCGGAGATGGTCGTGCTGCTGATCACGCCCGCGCCGCTCTTCGACAAGCCGCGCCCGGAAGCCGAATCGCGCGCCGACTATCTGCGCGCACTGGACACACGGCTCGCGCAAATAGCGACGAAATACGGCCGCGAGCGGATCGTGGCGGACTTCGCGCCGATCACCACGAAGCCGCACGCGCCATGATGTTTTCGTCGAGCGAGCGCTGCGGAGCTTGATGCTATGAGTTACTTCCCGGCGCAACAGATCACTTGAGATCTTTGACTACGCGGAAACCATCCTGCGATTGACGCACGCCCGCGCTGTATTTGAAGCGCGTCGCGCTCAGCATGTAGCCGCCGCCTTCGCGCCAGGAACCGCCGCGAATCACGCGCATGTCGCAACCGGGGTTTTCCCACGCGCGGCCGTCGACGGGCGCTGACTGATACGAGTTATGCCAGCAGTCGGCGGTCCATTCCCATACGCTTCCGTTCATGTCGTAGAGGCCGTACGGATTCGGCGCAAAAGAACCTGCGGCTTCGGGGCCTTCCTTGTGCCACGGCTCGCCGCAATCCTTGCAATTGGCGTTGCCCTTGCGCATCTGATCGCCCCACCAGTACGCGCTCGTCGTGCCGCCGCGCACCGCGTATTCCCACTCGGCTTCCGTGGGCAGACGGTACGGTTTGCCCGTCGTCCGCGTGAGCCACTTCACGTACTGCTGCGCGTCGTCCCAACTCACGTCGCGCGCGGGAGCTGACTTATTGGCATTCGTTTCCGGCGAGAGTTTCGGGCATGCATTCGCCGCGACGCAGGCATTCCACTGCTCGACTGTCACTTCGTATTTGCCGATAGCGAACGGCGCACCAATCGTCACGTGATGAACCGGCTTCTCGGACGGATCGTCGCTGTTGCTGCCCATCGAGAACGAGCCTGCGGGCAACGCGACCATGATCGGACACGTGGCGCAGTCACGGCTTTCGCCTGCTACTGGCGCACGCGTTGCAGGCTTTTGCGCGGTGGCTGCAGCGGGCGATGCTGGCGGTGGAGTGGTGCTCGCGGCTGGCGGTGCGGAAGCGGCACGCGGGCGCTCTTGCGCCGCCGATGCAGTGGGCGCAGCAGGTGTCGCCGGCCGCGCTGTCGGCGGCGGCGCAACTGACGGCGCAACCTGCTGTGTCGACGCGTTCGGCGCAGGCGCATTCGCCGACGCCGCCCGCAACCTATCGATTCGCGCATGCGCGAGCGTGGCGAAGCGCCCATTCGGATAGGCCTTCAAATACGCTTCGTAATCGGCGGGGTAATTGCTGTCCTTGATCGAATTCCAGAAGGTGATTTCGTATTGCTCGGTGCTGTCTTTCGGCAGAATGCCTCGGCTGTGCAGTGTGACGACATGCTCGTTACTGGCGATGAGTCGCGTATCCCTAACCTTTACGTTGCTCGTCGTTAAGGTGGAATCGGGCAACGACGACTCAACCCACGGTTGCTGTTCCCCTCCGGTTGCGTGTTCGACTTCCGCAGCGACGCTCGCGAGCAGGCTCATCAAAGGCTGCGTGGGCTTCTCGTCGAGTGCGCGCAGTAACGCTTGCGTATATATGCCGTGGCTGGAGCCGTCGGCCGCAAAGCCGCCTTGCGCCGTTGCATAGGCAACGACCGTGTTCGGCGGCAGTGCTGGCGCCGCCTGCGCGACATCGCGCGTGAATGGATTGTCGAGACAGGTGTCGAGAATCGCAATGTTCAATGGTGCATTGCGCGACGTGTGCATTGCCTGCAACACGTCATTTAGATCGATGCCCTCGCGAATTGGCGAGGCCGGCGAACGCATGTCGACACTCGCAGGAATCAATAGCGTTTGTCCGCCGAGCCGCATGCCATGACCGGCGAAATAGAACAGACCGACATCGCCCGCACGCAGACGCTCGCGGAATTCGCCAATCGCTCGCCGCATTTGCAGCGGCGTTGCATTGGCAAGCACGACGACGTCGAAGCCGAGCGCGCGCAATTGCTTGCCCAGCGCTTGAGCATCACGCGGCGCGTTTCGCTCGATAACTTTCGACGCATCGGGACCATAGGCGCCATTGCCGATAACGAGCGCGATGCGTGAAGCGCCAACATGGTCGTGCTGCGGAGCGAACGGCGCGATCACGCTATTAGCCGGTGCGGCCAGATTAGTCGCGCTTGTACTTTCACGCGGCGTTGCGGCAAATGCACCGCCGCAATTCACCAGAATGGCCCCGGCCATCCACGTCAGCAGGAATATTCGCCACATCTTCGCATCCTGTTTGTTCCGGACAGAACATAGGTATTCGCGCACCGCATCGCCGCTGGAATACGTTGCGATTCGCCGATACCCCCGCCCCGAAAAGCGAAGCATCGACGCGCTTTCGATCATCCGCGTTGCAACGTATCAACAACCATAGCACGCGCATGGCGGGCAACAACCAACACTTTTACCGAGTGCGCTATACGGTTAACGAGTGTGGCGTATCTTTTTGGCAAGTTACGTCCTAAGCTAATTCACAAAGCAACGTGGCACGGTCGTTTTAACTATGCGGCTGGCGCATCGCGCGCGCCCGCGATCAAGCACAATCACCCATCGCTGCATTGCGCAGTCGAGATGGTCACGACCGCTCTTCGGGAGAGTGCGCCATGCGAAGAACCGACGTCCCCGCTGTTCCCAACCCGAATCCCAGAAGCACGCTGCGCCTATGTGCATTGCGTGCGATTTCGCGGACCGTGCTCGCCGTGTCGATTGTCGGCATGGTTTTGCCGGTGGCGGCATTCGCGGATTCCACGGCATCGCCTGCCGGTGCGGAGGAGTACATCATCTGGCCGCCCGACGGCGCCGTGATTCACGGCGGCAAGCTGTGGGTGCGCATGGGCCTGCGCAATATGGGTGTGTGCCCGAAAGGCGTCGCGTTTCCCAACACCGGGCATCATCATCTGCTGATCGATACGGACCTGCCCGCGCTCGATCAGGAGATTCCGTCGGACCGCAATCACCTGCACTTCGGCGCGGGCGAGACCGACGCGCGTATCGAGTTGCCGCCAGGCAAGCACACGTTGCAGCTTATTCTCGGCGACCACAATCACGTGCCGCATGCGCCGCCCGTGTACTCGAAAAAGATCACCATCACCGTGCAGAAAGACTAGCGCGTTCATCGCGGCCTGCTCAGGACGGAGAAGCCTTCATGTATAAGTTCATTGCAGTCGCGGCGCTGGTGGCGTCGGCGACATGGGGCGCGGCGGATTTCGCCGTGGCGGCCGGGGCGGCGTCGCCTTCCGGCGCACATGCCTATATCGGCTATCCCAACGACGGCCAGGTGGTTACGGCCAACAAGCCGTTTCGCGTGTGGTTCGGTTTGCGCTATATGGGCGTCGCGCCGAAAGGCGTGAAGTATCCGAACACGGGACATCATCATCTTCTGATCGACACCGACTTGCCGCCGATGGACCAGGAGATACCCTCGGATCGCAATCACCTGCATTTCGGCGCGGGCGAAACCGAGACGATGATTCAACTGCCGCCCGGCAAACATACATTGCAATTGCTGATGGGCGACGACATGCACGTTCCGCACAACCCACCGGTGTACTCGAAGAAGATCACGGTCATTGCGCGTTGACGTTAGTTAGCGCCGATGTCATGCCGCAGCCAACCATTTCACACCTGCTGTTGGCCCCGATCCATCACATCGACGCTGATGCTTTCTGGTCACACGCTGTATTGCCCGGTCGACGTATTGTCCAAAGCTTTTATTCACGGCACTTCCATAAATTTCTTTGGATAGGGAAACGAAACTGGCACAGCCCATGCGTTAGTTACGTTCGAGTAGACAAGTTGCTCGAAACCAACCGCAAGACTGTGACCTTTCGTTCCGGAGATTTGCCATGAACACGCTGACGATCAAAGACCTGTCCATCACCGAACAACTCGACAGCAAGGCGATGAGCGCCGTGCGCGGCGGCACCGGCCACCTGTTACCGCCGTCGTATCTGAATTTCGCGCCGATCTATGCGCCGAACTTCAGCAGGAACGTCGACGCCACTCAACTGATCAGCACGACGATGAACATCCAGAGCGTCAATGGCAGCAACGGCGCGTTCATTGAGGGCGCGACGACCAACCTCAACCCGCATGTGACCGCGAGCAACAACATCTACATGCCGTAAGCGGCGCGTCCGCTAGCTGCGGTCCTCAAAAAGTTCGCGCACCCAATCGTTCTTTTCACGCGACACTTCCTCACCGCACATCTCCCGAGCTTTTGTCATGCGCCGCTTCGATGGTGAAGCGGCGTCGGAGATGCTTTACTTAAATGGTGCGCGCGGATTGTGCAGTGAAGTCGGCGTCATCGGAGAAAAATCGTGTCAGCGTTGCCTGATTCAAAGATGGTTCAGCGCTTCTTCAACCACTCGACAACGGCGGCGTTGCGCGGGTTGTGCGCGGCAACGATCTGCGCCGCCTCACTGTGTGCTTGCGTCGACGTCAGCATGCCCGACTACAAGCGGCCCGATACGCCTGGCAAGACTTCCTGGACGGGACAGAGCGGCGCGCCGGTTTCCGCGGCGGCCACCATTGAACCGGATTGGTGGAAAGGCTTTAACGATCCGGCTCTCGACTCGCTGATTGCCAAAGCCATAGGCGGCAACTTCGACATCAAGATACTGGCTGCGCGTATTGACGTCGCGCGCACGCAGATCGGCGAAGCCAAGGCCGGCGCGTTGCCGACCATGGACCTCGGTGCCGGCGCGAGTTTCCAGAAAACGACCGGACAGACCTTCGCGAAGCAATACAACGTCGCGGCGCAGGTGAACTGGGATATCGACATCTGGGGCAAAGTGGAAAAGGGCGTGCAGGCACAGAAAGCCGAATTCCACGCGAGCGAAGCCGACTGGCGTGCGGGTTATCTCGAACTGGTGTCGAACGTGTCGAGTACCTATTTCCAGATCCTTCAATTCGACGACCAGATCGAGCAGCAGCAAAAGACACTCGTCACCAATCGCCAGATTCTCTCGATCTACGAGGGCCAGCGCCGCAGCGGACTTGTTCCGCAGACGCAGGTGCTGCGGCAGCAGGCGGAAATCAATCGACTGACGAATCAGTTGCTTGAACTGCGTCGCTCGCGTGACCTCGCGAATAACGCGCTGTGCACGCTGACCGGTGTACCTGCCGGTGAGTTTCAATTGCCCAAAGGCCATCTGCAACAGCGCGTGCAATCGCCGGGAGTGCCCGACGGTCTGCCCGCACAACTGCTCGCGCGGCGCCCAGACTTGGTCGCCGCGGAATTCAGAGTACTCGAGGCCTATGACCTCGTCGGTCAGGCCAAACTCGCGCAATTGCCGACTATCAGCCTGACCGGGCACGGCGGCACGGCGAGTTTCGCGCTGACTGACTTGCTGAAGTCGTTCACCTACGGCTTCATGCCGAGCATCAATATTCCGCTGCTCGATCCCGGTGTGCGCGCACACGTCAAGGTGACGCAGGCGCAATCGACGGTGGCGGAACAGCAGTACCGTGCGACTGTAATGGGCGCGTTCGAGGAAGTGGAAAACGCGCTGGTGAATCTGAACGCGCATAAGGCGCAGCGCGTTGAATTGCAGCAACAGGTGGATCGTCTGCAAATTGTGGCCGATCAGATTCAGTCGCAACTGCGGCTCGGCGTGGTGTCGCAACTCGAAGTATTCGAAACCGAGCGCACGCTGCTCGAGGCGCAGTTGTCGTTGCTGGCGAATCATCAACTGATTTTGTCCGATACGGTGCTGCTTTATAAGGCGCTCGGCGGCGGTTGGCCGAATGTCGATGTGCAGGCGCAAGTGAAAGAGAAGTAGAAAAGAGGTAGAGCAGAAGTAAAGGAGCATTGAGCTAATCCGCTCAGGCGCGCATGTGAAACCCGTTGCGGTTTCTCATATCGTGTGCAGCGGCTTATCACCGACGACCGGGAATTGACACTCGCAATGCGTGACTTACAATCGTTGAGGAACCGTGTTTCCGCCGGTTCTTTCAAACAAGATTCTCTCGCCGTCGTCCTTCGTGCTGACTCCGTTGCGCTCTCGCAGCAGCGGGTAAACGATTAGTGATCCGGATAAAATGGCCGACGGCGAAATATCCATTGCCGAGAAGCGCGCGACAGTCGAAACCGCTTTCGACGTGCTGCTGTCTCCGCTTGCGTCCGCGCAACGCCCGGCACTGGACGCGATCCGCATTGTCGATAGCCTGTTCGCCATTGGGCGCAGCGAAGCGCCGTTCAACGACTACCCCGCCGAGTGGATCGCGCGTCTGTCGCGCCGTCATGCACGCGTGTTCATCGAGCACGGCGCGGTTTATGTGGCGGATCTCGGCAGCAAGAACGGCACCACGGTCAACGGCGTTGCCGTGCGCGAGACGCCCGCGCGCGTGCGAGCAGGGGACGAACTGTGCTTTGGCGGCGATCTCTGTTATCGCGTGAGTATCGAGCCGCGCGCCCGCATCGTCGCGAAAAGCAGCGCGGTGGTCGCGCCGCGCCTGCTACTTGTGCCGCAGCGCGGCGATCTCGGGCTTCAGCCGGTTGAAGTGCAGGCGTTTCCGTTTCTCGTCAGTAAAGCGGACGAAGTCTTTTCTCGCTACAAGGACCGCTATCCGCATCAGGTCAATTACATCTCGCGTCGGCATGCGCACATCTTTCTGAAGGGCGCGGAGCTTTACGTCGAAGATCTCGGCAGCACGAACGGCACATTCGTCGGCGGAATACGCGTCGGCGAATCCGCGCTGCCGCTTGCCGATGGCGACGTCGTTGCATTTGGCGGCGACCACTTCGTCTACAGGGTGACGCTGCAAAAACCGCCCGAAGTCGAGCCGACCGTGACTCAGCTGCTCCTCAATCCCTCAGTCGCCAAACTCTCGGATGTCGCCGATGTCGACGCCGACAAAACGACCTTCGTGGGCGCGGCGCATTCGTTTCTCGACATCTTCTGCGTCGACCCAGCGAGGCAACGCGAGGACGAAATCAACGAGGCGGCGCACGTTGCATCTGGACATGCGGGACGCACGCCGCCGGCTAGTGGTGGAGCGGCGGGTGCATCGGCAAAAAGTGCGAACGGATCGCATAGTGCGGACAGCGCCACGAATGAATCGAATGGCGGCCGCGTCGCCGGCGTTTCCAGGCGCAAGCAGCGGCGCTGGCGCCTCATCGCAAGCGAGTTGAGCAAGGCTTTCGCAGGCGACGATCGCGCGAGCATGCGACGCTTCGCCATGTGGGGCGGCGCGGGCGTCGTGTTGCTCGGCGCCGTCGCCTTCACACTTTATATGCGCGGTTCCTCCGAACGTGAACTGAAGAACCTGCTGGCGAGCGGCGACTATACGAGTGCTGTGCAATCCGCGAAGAACTACCTGGTGACTCATCCGGCGGACACGAAGGTGAGCGCGCTTGCAAGCGAAGCGCTGCTGAAGGCAAAGCTGCCGGATTGGCTCAACGTGCTGCAAAAGTCGCAATTCGATCAGGCCGATGCGCAACTCGCCGAGATGAAGTCGTTGACCGCGAATAACGCCGACGCACTTTCGCTTCTCGGCGAATTGCAATGGGTGGGCGATCTCGAACGCTTCGTCGCGGGGCGCGGCGGTGTTGAGGCACCGATCCGCATGTATCAGGATGAAGCGGCTATCGGCGGTTTGCTGCAACGCTGGGACGACGATCCGAAGAGTCATCAGCGAGCGCTCGACAGAATCGCGTCATATGTACCGGTCTTCACAGAACCGTACGCGCAGGCCATGAGTCATTTGCGCAAGCTCGAGAGCGACGACTCCGTTTATCTCGCGGCAATCGGACGTCTGGACGGCGCGATTCGCACCGAGTTGGCGCGCGACAAACCGGCGGCATTGCCATCGGTACTCGACGATTATGCGCAGCGCTATCCGCGTCTCGCGGGACTCGACCGTGTGCGCGACGACTTGCGCCAATACACCGCTTTGCTGGAAGCCGCGCTTGGCCGTCAATTGAGTACTTTGCTCGCGTTGATGAAAGCCGCGCGCTTCAGTACGCCGCCGTTTCAGGAGCAATATCGGCAACTGGCCGCGACGCGTTTGCCATCCGCCGATGTCGTTCAGCGGCACGACGCAATCGCCGCTGCGTGGCGGCGCGGTGACGCGCAACAGGCGCTGACCGGATTGCAGTCGATGCCGGCGGGGCCGTGGTCCGATGTACTGGCCGCCGAGTTTGCTCACAAGAAAGCACTCCTCGATCAGTACAACGACTTGCAGAAAACGCGCAACGGAAAAGATTACGACCAGCGTCTGCTGTCTTTCTATGCGAGCCTCGATCCGTCAACGGATGTGTGGTTCGCCCAATCCATTCAGAAAGACGTCGCCGCGTTGCACGATAAAGCGCTGTCACGCGCGCAAGATCTGATGCTGCGCGCACAGAGCCTGTGGAAGCAGTATCGCGCGAGCGGTCCGATTGGCGGCACGCAGCGCCTTGAAGCAGGCATCTCGCCGGGCTTTCGCAACGAGGCGCGCTTGCTGTCCGATGCGCAAACGGCCGCACAGCAGGGTATGCGCATCTATTCGCAGTTGAAGGCGGAATATCCCGCGGATTTCGACCGTTTGCTCGCCGATATAGAAGCGGAAACAACATTGCAGCGCCGCTCGCTGACCGAGTTGCGCATGGTGCTGGATCCGGCGCTGCTAAAAGCGAAGCTGGCGTTAATTGGAGGCGAGCAGAGTGAAGCGCGACAGTTACCCTAGGTCGCTGGCGCAAGCGCTGGAAGACCACAGTGTCGAAGGCATTGCGATACTCACTGCGGAGCCGGTGCGGATCGCACGTGCGCTGATCTGGGCGATGGTCGCGCTGGTGGTCGCAGGCTTGCTGTGGTCGTTCGTGGGACGTGCCGACGTAATCGTCAGCGCACAGGGCACGCTATCGCCGGAATCGGAAGTGCGCCGCATTTATGCGCCTATCGACGGCGAACTGGCCGACCTCTATATCGCCGAAGGCCAGCCCGTGTCGAAAGGCGATGTACTCGCGCGATTGAATGCGCGCGGCGCGATCGAGGCCGCAAGCAATGCGTTGCAGGCGCAATTAAAACTCGAAGACGCCGAGCGCGACTGGAAGCAGTTCCCGCAGAAGAAAGCGCTGATGGAGAGAAAAGCCGCGGCATTAAAGGCGCAAATGGAAGTGGAAGCACGTCTGCACGAAAACCGTGTTTCGGAAGGAACCACCAAGCTCGCCGAAGGACAGAAGGCCGAACTCGACGAAGCGCGCAGTGCACTCGACAACGCGCGGCGGGTACGCGAGGCCGCACACCAGGAACTCGACCGCTATTCGCGGCTATTCGCGCAGCCGGGCGGCGGCGGTATTGCGGAATTGCAGGTGGAGCAAAAGAGAACCGCATCGATGGAAGCGGATAACGCGTACCGTGTCGCGCAATCGAAGCTCGCCGAATTGGATTTCCGCTTGAGTCACGAGTACGCAAAGGCGAATGCTGAACTCGAAACGAGCGGCCAGCAGGCTACGGATCTTCAGCTTCAATACGACGCAGCAGTGCGCGACGTCGCCGACGCGGAAGGCAAGGTGCGGCTGCAACTACAAAGCGCACGGCTCGTCTCGGAAGCCGCCGCGCGAATCCGCTTCGAGAACATCGACAAGGACAACTTTCTGCTGATTCTCGCGCCCGTTTCCGGCGTGATTACCGATGTCACGTCGACGCAGCGAGGCGACAAGATTCAGGCCAATTCGCCGCTCGGAGGCATCGCGCCAAAAGACGCGAAGCCGGTGTTGAAGATCGAAATCGCCGAACACGATCGCGCGTTTCTTCACGAAGGATTGCCGGTCAAACTGAAGTTCAACGCATTTCCGTATCAGCGTTATGGATTGATCAACGGCACGCTGGCCTATATTTCGCCGGCCACCAAGCCGTCATTGACGGACAAGCAGCCGGTCTATGAAGGCCGCGTCACGCTCGACAAAAACTACTACGAGATCGCCGGTACGCACTATCCGTTGCGTTACGGCATGACCGCGAGCGCGGAAATCGTCGTGCGCGAGCGGCGGCTGATCGACCTCGGCCTCGATCCGTTCAGACAGGTGGCGGGTTGACCGCGCGGATCACACATCAACCAAAGGAGCGGACAACATGACCGCAATAGTGCGAATTGACGATGAAGTCGTGGATGTGGGCGAGTTCATCCGGCTTCTCAAACTGACTGGCCAGTTCGAAAGCCTGATAGAGCAGATAGTGCGCGACAAGCTGACGGTGCACGCGGCGAAGAAGCAGGGCATCGTCGTCACCGCCGACGACATTCAGGAGCGCGCCGATCAGTTTCGCCGCGTGCGAGGGCTGCATCGCGCGACGGATATGAACCAGTATCTCGACGTGCTGAACGTGAGTCTCGACGAATTCGAGGCGTTCATCACGGACGGCCTGTATCAGGAGAAGATGCTCGACCAAGTCGGCAACGAAGCGGCCGTCAGAGACTACTTCGCGCTCAATTCGCCGAAGTTCGATGCAATCGAAGTGAGCCATATCGTGCTCGACAGCGAGGGCAAGGCGAAGGAAATGATCTCGTATCTGCGCGACGATCCCGATAGTTTCGCCGACATGGCGCGCGAGCATTCGATTGCCGATACGCGAGAAGCGGGCGGTGTGATCGGCAAAGTACTGCGTGGCTCGTTAAAGCCGGACATCGAGGCAAAGATCTTTAACGCGGCGGTGGGCGATCTGCTCGGGCCGTTTCCGTCGGCGGATCGCTCGTGCTTCGAGATCTTCGCGGTGACCGCGAAATACCCAGCGACGCTCGACGCCGACGTGGCCGCTGAGGTCAGGCGGCTTTTGCGCGAAAGCTGGCTGATCGCGCGTGCGCAGGAGCATGTGATCGAAGCGCGCTAACCGGGCGCCACCGTCAGAAGTCGAACCGAGGTCCGCACGCTTATGGATGCACCCCAGACCGCGCCGTCCGCCGCCGAATTTCTTGCCTCGGTGGAGATACTGTCGCCTTTCTCGCGCGACGAGATCGAACGTCTAGCCGAATATGCGCAAGCGCGCTTCTATTCGTTTGGCGAAACCGTGTGCTCGACAGGCGAGACAGCCGACGGTTTGTATATAGTCCGCTCGGGCTCGGTACGCATCTTCGTCGAGGAGCACGGCAAGGAAACGAGCATGGGCGTGCGCAAGTCGGGCGAGATCTTCGCCGATATTGCAATGCTGCGGACGTATGTGCATGAGGCGTCGGTGCGGGCGTCGGCGAAAACGGAATTGCTGTTTATTCCGCGCGCGGCAATCGAGCCCGTCATGGCCGGCAATCAGGCGGCGCTCGCGTTTGTCGCGAGCTATGTGGCGATCAATTCGGCGGGTGGCTTTGTCGCGCAGCTATTCGATTTGCGCGGCAAACTGAACAAGGCCGAACTCGAAGAATATGTGCGTAGCGTCGGCGTTAAACGCGTGGCGGCGGGCAAGGAAATCCTGCGGCAGGACGCACGCGACGACCGGCGCTTATACGTGGTGCGCCAAGGCGAGGTACGCATTGTCCGGCACGAAGAAGGGCGCGACTACACGCTCGCCACGCTCGGCGAAGGCGAGATATTCGGCGAAAAGGCGTGCTTGATGCGCCAGGAGCAAATGGCTTCGGTGATTGCGTCGACAGACGCGCGGCTGCTGGTGATTCCCGAGCGCACCGTGCACTTCATACTCGAACGCAATCCGAAGCTGCGCGAAGTACTGGACGAGCGCATTCGTTATGGCGATCGCGAATTGCAGCGGCAAAAGCGGCTCGAGCAACGCCGAAAACTGCCGCTTATGCTCGATTTGCAGAGCAAGCCCGCGTTGGGCGAGAAGATAATCAAGCGCTTCGCGTTGGTCGAGCAAGCGGAAGAAATGGATTGCGGCGCCGCGTGTCTCGCGATGATCTGCCGCCACTACAGCATTCCGATGACGCTCGGCAAATTGCGCGAGCTCGCGAATGTGACGACGCAAGGCGCGACGCTCGACAGTCTCGCGCGCGCGGGCGAATCGCTTGGCTTCACCGCGCGTGGCGTGCAGTGCACGTTCGATTCGCTGCGTGGTTTCGATTTGCCGTTCATCGTGCATTGGGAAGGCTATCACTATGTCGTGGTGTACGGCCTCTCTACCGAATATGTATGGATCGCCGATCCGGCGCTCGGCTTTCGCAAGTTGACGGTCGAAGATTTCGAGCGCGGCTGGAGCGGCACATGTCTGCTGTTTACGGGCGGGCCGCAACTCGTGCAAATGTCGGCGGCGCGTTCGCCGTGGATACGTTTTGTCGGCTACCTGAAGCCGTACAGAAAAATTCTCGGACACCTGTTTCTCGCGACATTCGTGATTCAGGTGCTGGGTGTGATTCCGCCGCTCATCATCCAGAACATTCTTGACGGTGTGATCGTGCATCAGAACGTGAGCCTGCTGCATCTGCTGATTGGCGGGCTCATCATTGCCAATGTGTTCTCGCAGCTCATGTCGTCGATTCGCGCGTATCTCGCGAATTTCATGGTGCGCAATATGGACTTTGCGATGATGTCGCAGTTCTTCAAGCACACGTTGTCGCTGCCGTTCTCGTTTTTTGCCAAGCGCAAAACCGGCGACATCTTCGCGCGCTTTCAGGAGAACCAGACCATTCGCGCATTTCTCACCGAATCGACGGTGACGACCGCACTGAACCTGCTGATGGTGTTCATCTACTTCACGATCATGTTCGTCTACAACGTGAAGATGACGCTCGTGTTGATCGGATTCGTTATTCCTATCATGGCGCTGACCGCGTTGGCCACGCCGAAGATCAAGAACTATGCGCGCGAGGTGTTCACGGCGTCGACGGAATCGAAGTCGTTTCTCATGGAGGCGCTGGCCGGCGTGGAGACGGTCAAGGGCATGGGCATCGAACGGCCCGTGCGTTTGCGCTGGGAAAAGAAATACGCAAAAGCACTGGAAGTGCAGTACCGTGCGCACGCTTTCAATATTCTTGTCGGGCTCGGCAGCCAATTGCTGAACGCCGCCACCACGATTGCAATTCTATGGGTCGGTGCGAATCTCGTGCTTGCGCGCGAAATGACAATCGGCCAATTGATTGCATTTAACGCATTCATGGGCAGCGTGTTAGGCCCGTTGATGGGACTCGTCGGCTTATGGAGCATGCTGAACGATGCGGGCGTCGCGATGGAACGGCTCGGCGACGTGCTCGACATCGAGCCGGAACAAAAGCCGGAAGATCTGCCCTCACGCGTGATGTTGCCCGAGCTGCAAGGCGAAATAAGCCTGAGCGGTGTGTACTTCCGTTATGGCGAGAACGACTCCGCCTATGTGCTGGAGAACATCAGTTTCGACATCAAGCCCGGCGAACTGGTCGCGATTGTCGGGCGCAGCGGGTCAGGCAAGACCACGCTCGCGAAGTTGCTGGTGGGCTTTTATGCGCCGAGCGAAGGCAAGATGTCGATCGACGGTTATGACCTTAGCGTGGTCGACAAAGCCTATTTTCGCGCGCAGATTGGCTATGTGATGCAAAGCAACCTGCTTTTTTCCGGCACGATTGCCGAGAACATCGCAAGCGGCGACGATGCGCCTGACCGCCGCCGTATAGAGGAAGTCGCGAGAATGGCCGACGCGCACGCGTTCATCAGCAAAATGCCGCTCGGCTATGAGCAGATTGTCGGCGAACGCGGAATTGGTTTGTCGGGCGGTCAGATACAGCGGCTGTGCATTGCGCGCGCGCTGTATCACGATCCGCGTCTGCTCGTATTCGACGAGGCGACGTCCGCGCTCGATTCGCAGTCGGAAAGCAACATTCTCGGCAATATGCATGACATTCTGAAAGGCCGCACGGCGGTGATCATCGCGCATCGGCTGAGTACGATCATGCGTGCCGACAAGATCCTTGTTCTTTATGAAGGGGCGATTGTCGAACAGGGCCGTCACGAAGAACTGCTGCAACGCGGTGGCATGTACTACCAACTCGTGCAGAAACAACTGAGTGCGTGATGATGAAGATACTCGACCAGATTGAAGACATCAGTCCGGCGATTTCGTATGCGGGTTTGATCGAGCGGATTGAAATTCTGCGCTCGACGCTGCGATGGTCGTCGCGACTCGAACGCACCGACATCGACAAGCTGTTGAGGCAGGCCACGTCGCTGCGCGATGAAGTCATGCAGCTATCGCACAAAGAGCGCTTCGTGCAGGCCGCGACGTCGGCGGAGCCGGAGCAGCGCGCCGAGCAGTCGCGCGGGGCGCGCAGGCAGGCACTGCTCGCGCGCAGCTTCATTTTCGAAGGCACGTTCGGCGACAATGCGCGGCTCCTGGAATCGCTGGAAATTGCCGAGAAGGCCGCGCCGACAGACTTGCCGGTTCTGATCGACGGCGAAAGCGGCACCGGCAAGGAACTGATGGCGAAGGTCATTCATGCGAACGGCTCGCGTGCGGATAAGCCATTTATTTCCGTGAACTGCGGTGCGATTCCGGACAATCTATTGGAGTCGGAACTGTTCGGTCACCGCAAGGGTGCGTTTACCGGCGCTTCGAATGACCGCAAGGGTAAATTCGAAAGTGCCCATACGGGTACTATTTTTCTCGACGAGATCGGCGAGTTGCCGCTCGCCGGACAGGTGAAACTGTTGCGCGTGCTCGAAGCGCACGAGATTCAACGCGTCGGCTCCGACGAAACCATTGCGGTGGATACGCGCATTGTCGCGGCAACGAATCGCAACTTGCGCAAGCTGAGCGAGGAAGGCAGGTTCCGCGAAGATCTGTTCTACCGGCTCAGTGTGATTCACGTCACGCTGCCGCCGCTGCGTGAACGGCGCGACGAAATTCCGCTGCTGATTGCCTGGTTCGGCGACGAAGCTGCCGGCACGCTCAAGCGCAGACCAGTGAGATTAACCCCTCGTTTACGGGACTTTCTGCTCAACTACGCTTATCCCGGCAATATCCGCGAATTGCGTAACGTGATGTACCGCATCTCGTGTCTCGCCGGCGACATGGCGGATGTCGACCACTTGCCGACCGACATGCGGCCCGCCGCGCCCGGTTCGGCGGCGGCCTTGCAAGGCGTCGCGAATGGCTCGGGACAGCAGCCGATCAGCGTGGCGAATCTCATGTCGCTCAGCGACGCGAAGCGCGCGGCGAGTGACGACGCCGAGAAAGCCTTTCTCGAACGCGGACTACGCGAAGTGAACGGCACCGTCGCGGAATTGGCGCGCCGTATTGACATGAACCGCTCGCATCTGCAAATGCTGCTGAAAAAACACGGGCTTCATTCGAAGGAGTTTCGCAATCGCAATGTTGTGCCTTTAGACCGGAACGGCGCGGACGAGCGCGAAGAAGACGATGGCGAGGCATAAAGCGACGATGTCCGCTCTGTCATGGCGCGGGATTCAGCAGCGTTTTGTCGGCGGCATAAGGATCTTCCGCGCGCACGACGACTGCCGTGATGTTGTCCCGGCCGCCGCGCTCGAGCGCGAGGCTCACGAGTAGATCCGGCGCGTCGGCGTGGGCGGCTGTGTTGAGCACCGCCAGCATGTCGGCTTCGTCGACCTCGTTGCTCAGGCCGTCGCTGCACAGCAGGAAGATGTCGCCGTCCGCGACTTCGATTGCATCGTCGTCGAGTTCGAGCAGATCGGTCGCGCCCACGGCACGCGTAATCATATGCTGCGCGGGATGATGCCGCGCTTCTTCATCGGTAATCACGCCGAGCGACTTGAGCGCTTCAACCTGACTGTGATCGCGCGTGAGTTGGCGCAGTTGTCCGTCGCGCACGAGATAGAGGCGGCTGTCGCCGGCCCACACATAGCCGCAAAAGCGATCGCACGCGAGAAGCACGACGACAGTGCTGCCGATGCGCTGCACCTGGCGGCGCGCGGCCTCTTCTCTCAACTGACGATTCGCGACCTGCAAATGCGCGCGTGCGTCCGCGATAAACGCCTTCATGCTGACGGGCGGCGCGAGCCGCTTTAGCGCGTCGATCACGAGGCGGCTCGCGAGGTCGCCGACCGCGTGCCCGCCCATGCCGTCCGCGACGGCCCAGCGTCCCAGTTCGGCGTCGTCGAGGCAGGCATCTTCATTGACTTCACGCACGCATCCCGCGTCGGAACGCGCGCACGACGTCCAGCGGAATTGGCTCGCGCAAGTCACAACGGCTACACCATATCGTTTCTGCTGCGTGCGTCGGGAGCGACGCTAATGTTCGAGTTCGCACCGGTATTGCGCACGTCGACCGACTGGAACTGGTTGATCATCTGGTTAGCATAGAAGTTGTTGGACACCTCGTACAGGTTCACGACCGGCCCAATGCTCGGCGTTTCCCGCACATAAGGCTGAATCCATCCATAGACCCACGGCGCACCGCCTCCGCCGCGAATCGCCGCCATTGCTTTGCGGTCGAGTGCGAGGTTCAGCGAAAGATCGTTGACAGAAATAGAAGCCATGTCGTTCTCCGGTTGACCGCGTGCGCGACGCGCGCGGTTTTTGTGGATCTGGGCGAGATAGTGCAAGCGCTATGCCAATTTGTACGCGACGTCCTGCGTTTCTTCGGTAATGCGTTGACTGGCGTGGGGCTGCGGGCCGCTCGGAGCGTGTCGGGCGAGTCGCATGCAAAGCGATAGGTCGGGCAGTAGCCAACATTCACGCGTCACGACCGGTGTGGGGCCCAACACTTTCTCAATGCATCGCGAGGCTTCCAAAAAGCTCTCCAAAGCACAGCTCGTGACGTGACAAAAGATCGCCAATCGCCAACACATCGACCCGATTTCTGTCGGTTCAAGGCCCACACTCGCGTCGTTAAAAGCCGCGCATTTTCGCGCAAAGCCCTATAGACAAGGGCTTCCGAGCGCATGGCCCGGATGATGCGAAAGACCTCGCAACAGTGTTGGAAACAAACGAGGCAAGCCATGAACACGAACTCTCTTCAGACGACAAGCGATGCGGCCGATGAACCGTCGTCCACCATCGACTTGGCGATCGGTTCGCATCTGGTCTCCACCCGCTGCGGTTACGAACATCACGGCATTTATGTGGGCAATGGCCGTGTGGTTCATTACGCGGGCTTTGCCGGTTCGGCGCATCGCGGCCCGGTTGAAGAAGTCGAACTCGACCGCTTCGCTGCCGGGCATCCGCTGACGATCAGAGCGACGCTCGGCGCGCGCTACCTCGGCGAAGAAGCAGTGCGCCGCGCGCGCTCACGTCTCGGTGAGAACCGCTACCGCCTCTTGACCAACAACTGCGAACACTTCTGCGCGTGGGTGCTGCTTGGCGAAAGCCGCAGCGAACAGGTGCATTGCAGCTTGCGCCATCCGCGCACCGGCATGCACGTGCTGATGTGCCTCGTGAAGGCATTCGTCGAGGCCGGCGCGAAGAACAGGCAGTTTGCCGCGCAAGTGGCGTGAGTTATCGAAAGAGATGAGTGAAGAAACCGAGGAGAACATCATGGCTGCTGCTGAAAAGACCTTGCACTGGGCCGTCGACAAATGGCTTGCACCTACGCCGTCGATGCCGGCACGAGTGGTCGAGTTCTGCCACCGTGCGTCACTGCATCAGCGTTTCGTGCGCGTCGAGGCGCTGCGTCCGGGCGGCCTGCTGTCGATCTTCTTCTTCCGTCACGACGACGGTTCGTGGAATGTATTTCCGCCGCAAGCCGAACGCCCCGCGATGAACGGCTATCGTCGCACGGGCTTGTGCTAATCCGGCGTGTGTGTGGCCGCTTCCTTGATGAGCCACTGACTGAACAGCAGCATCGCGGGCGTCATCGGCTTGCCCTTTAGCCATGTGAGCCAGTAACTGCCGGCATGGACTTCGACATCGAACGGACGCACGAGGCGGCCCGTATTGATCTCTCGATCGAACATCAGCGCGGGCGCGAGTGCGATGCCCGCGCCCTGCATCGCCGCTTCGACCATCAATCGCGAAGAATCGAACACGGGTCCGCGAATGGGCCGCGGTGGAATGCCCGCAGCGGCGAACCAGTTGCTCCAGTCATCCGCGCGATAGGAACGCAGCAGCGTTTGGTCGGCGAGATCCGCGGGCGTCGACAGACGCGCTGCAATTTCCGGCGTGCATAAGAGCGCGAGCGGTGCATCGAGCAGGCGTGTCGCGAGCGAACCGGGCCACGTGCCGTCGCCGAAACGGATTGCGAAGTCGAGGCCTTCGGTCGCGAGATCCACGAGATTGTTGTTCGTCAGAAGCCGCAATTCGACGAAGGGATGAGCCTCTCGAAACGATTTTAGCCGCGGCATGAGCCAGCCGACCGCGAACGTACCCACCACGCCGACCGTCAGCACTTCATGAAAGTGGCCGCCTTCGAATTGCTTGAGCACGGCTTCGATGCGATCGAATGCGTCAGTCAGGACGGGACGCAATGCAAGACCCTCGTCGGTCATCGCGAGACCGCGCGGCAAGCGTTTGAATAGCGTGGTGCCGAGACGTTCTTCGAGCGATCTGACCTGCTGGCTGACAGCGGCCTGGGTGACATTCAGTTCGAGTGCCGCGCGAGTAAAGCTCAAGTGCCGGGCGGAGGATTCAAAAGCGCGCAGCGCGTTAAGCGGAAGATAAGGTCTCATGGCCGAGGCATAAGTTTTTCTTGTGAGCGCATTAACTTATCATCGTTTGTCAGCGGCGGCGGGAAAACCGATAGTTGCGGCTTCACACAAAGGAGCGGCAATGATCACGAGAAGAAAATTCGCGGGTGCGATGCTGGGCGTTTCGATAGCTGGGGTTGCGTTCGGCAACGGCGGCGCGTGGGGCAAGAACGCGGAATCGGGCAAGGCAATCAATGGAGCGCGGCAGCGGCAACAGTTCGCGAAAGCCGATGCGATTCGCGCGCGGCTCCAAGAGATCGAAGCACAAAGCGGTGGACGGCTCGGCGTGTCGATCGTCGACACGACCTCGGGACTGCACGCCGGCTTGCATGCGGACGAGCGCTTTCCGATGTGCAGCACGTTCAAACTGCTCGCCGCGGGGGCGATCCTCGCGCGTGTCGATCGCGGCGAAGAAGATCTGCAGCGGCGCATCGTCTATCCGGAAAGCGAACTGGTGCCGTACTCGCCGGCGACGTCGAAGCACACTCGCGAGCGCACCGGCAACGCGGGCATGAGTATCGCGGAGTTGTGCAAGGCGGCGATCACGCTCAGCGACAACACCGCGGCTAATCTGCTGCTGCAAAGCTTCGGCGGTCCTGCTGCACTGACTGCATTCGCGCGTAGTCTCGGCGACGGCATCACGCGGCTGGACCGCAATGAGCCGACGTTGAACGAGGCGACGCCTGGCGATCCCCGCGATACGACGACACCGAATGCAATGCTCGGCAATATGCGCGAACTCCTGCTTGGCGAGCGTTTGAAGTCGTCATCGAGAGTGCAATTGCTCGCGTGGCTCGCGGGCAATGAGACCGGCGGCGCGCGTCTGCGCGCAAAGCTGCCGAAAGATTGGGGCGTGGGCGACAAGACCGGCACGGGCGATCACGGCACCGCGAACGACGTGGCGATTTTCTGGCCGCCGGGACGCGGCCCGGTTCTCGTCGCCGTTTATCTGACCGGCACTGCGGGCGACGCCGCGCGCAACAACGCGGCGATTGCAAACGTCGGCGCGCTGGTGGTGGAGTCGGTTTGACGCTGCAAGGCGGTGGTGAGCCGCAGTAAGAGAAGCGCTACACCGACATCCGCTTGAGCATTGCGAGCAACGCGTCGAACGCGATCGGCTTGCGCGCGTATTCGATAGACGGATTGGGTTGCACTGGAATATCCGCGGCCGCGCTGCATAGAATGATCGGAATGTCGCGCAGTTCGGGATCGGCGTAAAGCGCCGCGCACAGTTGCAGCCCCGACATGACCGGCATCATGCAGTCCGATACGATGATGTCGGGCCTCGTTCTGCGTATTTGCTCGAGCGCGACGGCGCCATTCGATGCGGTCAATACCGTATAGCCGTGGCGCTCGAGCAGCAGCCGCCATACCGTGAGGATGTCGAATTCGTCATCCACGACCAGAATGGTTTTCATGGGTGCTACGCCGGTCGCCGCGGCTGCAACGTCGCGGACAGACCTGATGCCGAAGAAACCGTGGCGCTGAGCGGGCTTTCGATAACATCGAGCCCTTGCGACGAAATCACCAGCTCATGCGTGGACGGATCATGTGCGCTTTCGCGCTGCTTGACGATGGAGATCGCGCGCCGCAGTCCCGCGTCTGTCTCAGCGTAACGCAGCAGCACGAGGTTCTCGGTGAGTGCCGAAACGCGCGTGGTTCTCGAATGGCCGTGATCGGAATGGAGCGGCATTTCTTCTATGACCAGCGTCGTGATGCCGGCCTCGCGCAATTGATGCAGCAATGCGTTAAGGAACAGCCCGAAGCGCTCCACGCGCAACGCGGAATCGCGGAAGCCTTCCACTCCGTCGATCACCATGCGCGTCGCCCCCATGTTCTTCGCGGTGGCGAGCGCCTTCGCGGCGATTTCGTCGACGGCGAGTTCAATGGCGGGCTGCCATTGAATCAGGAGACGGCCGTCTTCATACGCTTCGTTCAGCGGGATTGAAACGGCCTCGGCTTTGCCGAGGAGCCGTTGCGGTCCTTCGTAAAAGCCGAGATACAGACAACGTTCGCCGCGCGCGACGCCCGCTGCGAGAAACTGCAAACTCAGCATCGTCTTGCCGACGCCCGACGGTCCAATCAACGTCGCGGTCGAGCCTTGCGACAGACCGCCGCCGAACATGACATCGAGATGCGGCAAATCGAAGCCAACCCGCGCTTTAAGATCGACCGGTCCACTCGGCGCGGCGCATTGTGCTTCGAGACGCGGGAACATCAGAAGCCCGCTTTCGGCGATGCGAAAGTAGTGCTTGCCCATCAGATGATTGCGCGCGCGCATCTTGTGCACTTCGATTTCGCGCGCGCGGCGCATGCCGTCGCTATAGCGGTTGAGTTCGATCAGACCGTCGACAAGCGTATGTTCCGGATGCGGCTCGTTGCCGGACAGCGGCGCGAGAAGCAGCGTCGTGCAGTCCATTGCCGCGACGAGAGCGTTCAGCTCATGAATGAACTTGGACAACGACAGCTCCGTCTCGCTGAACTCGCGCGCGCTACGAAAGCCGTCGATGATCATCAGGCTCGGCCGGTAATCGTAAATGCTCGACGCAATGAGTTTCAGAAAGCCGTCCAGGCCGTCCTGCATCAGTTCGTGATAGCCAGAGACAAAAAGCATTTGCTGCGCGACGGCTTTTTCGTCGAAGAAAGTCAGGCCTTTCAGGTGCGCAAGCAACTTGTCGTGCGATTCGGCGATGAGCGTCATGTACAGCACCTTCTCGCCGCGGCTTACGCGATGAAAGCCGATCTGGCTCGACAGGATCGTCTTGCCGGCGCCGGCCATGCCTTCGAGAAGATAAACGCCGCCGCGCACGAGACCGCCGCCCAGGATCTCGTCAAGGCCGGGCACGCCCGTTTCGACGTTAGTGCGAGAGAGGGGCGGCGATTCGTGAATGTTCATTATCGTGTGTGGTTGGACTGCGACTAGCGGCGCTCGCTGACGTCAGTGCGTTGCTTAAGCTAACTACGTCAGCAAAGTGCGTTCCCGCTGTTTACCCGCAGTGGCGTGAATACGAAGCAGCGAAGATTGAAAAGTTGTGTTCGGCAAGCGCCCGAAAGTACAAAAGAAGTACGTGCGACGTGGCATATCGGGCGCGGCGGCACGAAGTCATCGCCATTATCAGACGCCAGTGCTCGCCGACGCTACCCGCGCAAATTGCGTACGAAACTTTCGAGGTGGCGCTGCACCGTGCCGGCTGTTTCCAGTTCGATGCCTTCGAGCATCTGCTTTTCAATGGCTTTCACCGCCTGCTCGCATTGGCGCAGTACGGTACGGCCCTCGTCGGTCAGTTGCAGCAGCACGATGCGGCCATGCGTGGGATCGGGCTCGCGGCTCACCCAGTTGCGGCTCGCCATCGCGTTCATCACTTCGTTGGCTGATTGCGGTGTGATGAACGAGCGCTCGGCAAGCTGCGCGTTCGACGCTTGCCCTTTCGCTTCAAGCACGGAGAGCGCGGTAAATTGCGCGAGGGTCAAGCCGAGCGGCGCGAGGGCTTCGCTCATACGACGCCGCAAGATACGGTCGAGGCTGCCGATCACATAAGTGAGCCGCAGGCTGGGTCGGCGAGTACGCGTGGCGCTGGGTTCAAGAGTCGAATTCTGGTTTTTGCTCATTGTCGGCACGAGATTCAGGCTATCCCGCATCTTAGCGCGGCTTGCCGTATACAATTGCCCACCGCCTGAATTTTGCCAATACTGACATCGCACCCATGCCGACTCCGACCCGGGCCTTTCTTCTCGGTCCGCTCCTGAAAGGCGTATCACGCTCGTTCTACCTTACGCTTCGCGTGTTGCCGGTGGGCATGCGCGATCCAATCGGCCTCGCCTATCTGCTCGCGCGTGCCGCCGATACCATCGCGGATACTTCATTGATCGCGCCCGAACGGCGGCTCCAATTGCTGCTGTCATTGCGCGATCAGATCAACGGCGTGGCAAACGACGGCGCGCTGTTTCAGCGCATGGCCGCAGAAGTGGCGGGCCAGCAGAGCCAGTCGGACGAGAAGCTGCTGCTCGAATCGCTCGGTCCCGCGCTAGACGTGCTGACGCAATTGAGCGAGCCCGACCGCAACGCCGTGCGCGCGATTGTGTCGACGTTGACCGAAGGCATGGAATTCGACCTGCGCACGTTCCCCGACGAACGCTCGGGCCGCATCGCGGCGCTGCGCGAATATGGTGAGCTCGACCGCTATACGTATCTGGTGGCGGGTTGCGTCGGCGAATTCTGGACCACGATGACCTACGCGCATATGCCCGGCACGCTGAAGGAGCGGCCGCACATCATGGCCGCCCGCGGTGTGCGCTTCGGCAAGGCGCTGCAAATGACCAACGTATTGCGCGATTGCGGCAAAGACCTGCGCATCGGCCGCTGCTACCTTCCGCAAACGATGCTGGAACAGCACGGCCTGAGCCCGCAAGATCTTTTGCTGCCAGCCAATTCGCTGCGCGCGCGTCCGCTGATGGTCGAGTTGTTGCGCAAGACGCTCGATCATTTCCGTGAGGCGCTCGATTACACACTCGCGATTCCCGCTTTTTCCGTGCGCCTGCGGCTCGCATGCTTGTGGCCGATTCTGATCGGCCTCGAAACGCTGCTGCTGCTCGTGGACAACAAGGCGTGGCTCGATCCGCAGCAGGTCTCCAAGGTGCGGCGAAACAAGGTGTATGGGATCATCGCGTCGTCGCTGCTGCTGGTGCCCTCCAATGCATTGGTGCGTCGATCAATCGAGCAACGCATTCGGGACATCGAAGCGCGCTTCTGACACGGTCTTCTCTGATCTCGCGCGATTTAACCTGCATCAGAAGACACCCGAGAATCGGGAAACCCCTAACACCGCGCGCAGAGGGTTCGCGTTAGTCTCCTCGAAGGAGGAGACGATCCATGAGACAGGCGTTCAATATTGCGGTGGTGCTGTTGCTTGGCTATCTGCTGGCCGACCGCGCGCTCATGCGCGCGCAGGCCGGTGAAGTAGGGACGATCACGTGCCATCAGGGCGCGGAACTCGTCAAGGCGAACGCGTTCAAGAAGGGTTTCGGAGAAGCCGGCGCAAGCAGCCAGGGTGAAAATTTCCTGTCGAGCTGCCTCGTCACGGGCCGCGGCCAGGTGGGCGATCTGATCGCTCGCGACTGATTCGCCAGTCGGCTCGTTGCACGCACAACTGTCGGCATTGGCAAAAAAAACGCCTGGACCGGTGCGATCCAGGCGAAGTCATCGGTAGCCGATGACGGAGGTAACACATAGCGAACTGGCCCGCGATCGGAACAACCGGTCGCGGGCCAGTTCGTTTGGAACGGATCAAACGGGATGCGCCCTGGCGGCGCGATAAACCGCGAACCGTTCCTTCTTAGTTGCCGAAGTAAATGGACTTCGCGCCATTAGCGGACCCCGTGCGGCCCGATTGCGATGAGCCGGTGGCCGCGCCGCCGTAGCTCGATATCGCCGGCTGGGCGGTGCCGTTTTGTTCGGCAACGCGGTTTTGTGCAGCCTGTAGATCGGCAGGATAGTAACGGTCGGCACGGCTCGGCTCGTAGCCGGCCTTTTCCAGTTGGACCAGTTCGGCGCGCACTTGAGCGCGTGTCACGGGCTCATTGGACTGCGCGAACGAAGCGACAGGAGCGGCCAGCACGGTGGCGACAACAACGGCTTGAATGAGCGATTTCATGATTAACTACCTCCAGTTCGGTCTTTATTGCGCTACGAACCTTGTTGTTCGCAGCCAGTGATTACATTGTAGGTTCGCAAACTGGAGAGAGTAATGGCGCATTTCGGTAAACTTCGTTGCTGGAAATGAGATAAACGTCCTGAGCTATCGAGGCTATATGCGCTCTCAATCGCCGCGTGTATCGGGAGCCTGATGAGGCTCATGCGCGCCTTCCGATAGCCGTGTGAATGCGTGGTTCGTGCGCGCGTCGCGTTGATCGCGCGCCTGATAGAAGTCTTTGCTAAGCCACTGTCCGACGCCGATCATCGCCGAACCTAACGCGCTTTTCATGCGCACCCAGCCGTTCTGCGCACGCGCGACATTCGTCGCCGACACGACCGCCTCCGTCGTCAATCGATCCAGTTCCGCGTGAAGAAAGTCCGCGAAATGGTGCAGCCCCTGCTGATTGTTATTCGACGACTTCTTTTCCAGTTCCACGTGTTCCGGAATGAGCGATTGATTGCTCACGCGAATGAACTGCGGTGTATCGGCACGCGCCGCGCCGGTAGCGCGGATTGCGAGTCCGACGCTTGCCGAGGCTTCAGTGCGCTTGCCGAGCGGCGCCATCTTCCACTTGTCGCAGAGATACTTCAGAAGGCTGCAATGGTCGAATTGCGCGTGACAAACGCCGCTATCGCACCACGGCGAAACGAGAATCGCGGGCACGCGCACGCCGAGGCGCTTGAAGTCGAAGCTGTTCGTATGCTCGTCTGGCGCCACCGCATCTCGCGGCGGCACCACGTGATCGTAAAAGCCGCCATGCTCGTCGTAAAGGATCACTAACAAAGTGCTTTCCCACAACGGCTGGTTCGAGCGCAGTGCATTGTAAGTGTCCGCGATCAGCTTTTCCGCTTTCATGATGTTGTGTGGCGGATGATCGTCGTTTTGCGCCTCGCCGAAGTACTTCGGCTCTATCAGTGCAAACTCGGGAAATGCGTCTTCGGCGCCGGCCGCATCGCGGAAGAACGTATCGAAGTAGCGGTAATTCGCGAGGTTCTCGGGTTTGCGTTGATTCTTCAACAGCAACGACGCGGGAAAGTCGTAGAAATAAACTCGCCAGCGTTTTTGCGCCTCGTTCAGGCGGTCGAAAATCGTGTCCTGGTCCTGTTCGGTGTACCACTTCGGATTAAGTGCATCGAGGCCGGACGGCATACCAACCCGGCCTTTCGAAGTGCCGCTAAGCGCGAAGTAGCGGTTAGGCCAGGTCGGGCCGGGCATCGACGAAAACCATCGGTCGCAAACGGTGAAGTGCTCGCCGAGCGTATGCAGCGCCGGCAGGAAGCCGCGTGGGTAGTAGCCCATGATGTCTTGCCGCGCGGCAAGACTGCTCTTGGGATAATCGTCCGTGAAGGAGCGTACGAAGCCGCTGTTGTCCCCGTCGATCTGCCTTAACACCGCCGAATGCCGGTGATCCGGATCGAGCTTCATTTGTCGCGCGTACGTGGGACGAGGTGAGAAGACGTGGCCTTTGCCGTCGTCATTTGTTTTCGCCGCAGCGTTGCGTACGCCGTCCAGATCCTTGTGGACTTCGTCGAGGCAGCCGAGCATCTGATCGAAGGAATGGTTTTCCATGAGCAGAACGACTACGTGGCGAATCGGGTCGTTCTGCGCAGGGGTTTGCTGTTGTGCCGCTTTGCCGAATGGGACGTCGTCCATGTGCATCGCTCCAGCAGGAAGTACGCAAGACTGAACTTGTCATGCGTGAGCTTGCAAACGTAGCGCAAAACGCGCGCTAGTGAAAGCGTCCCATGGAAAGGCCCGCACGCGCGCGGCGCTTGCAACAACTCAACGATGCAAAGAAAAAATGCCGCTCGGTCGGCGACCGAACGGCATTTCTTTTACTGCCAAGCCGTGCTTTTACACCACGGCGACGCGACTGAACTTCAAACTGCGGCGGGGCGCCATTTCAACAAGCGTTGTTCGACGGCCGTCAACAGATAGTCCGCGGCGAGTGCGACGACGGCGAGCACGATCATCGCCGCGAACACGCCGCTTGCGTTGAACGCGCCTTGCGCAGTGGAAATCAAAAGGCCAATACCTTGCTTCGAGCCCAGGAATTCGCCGACCACCGCGCCGACGAGCGCAAAGCCAAAGCTCACGTGCAAGCTCGCGAGAATCCAGCTCAATGCCGAGGGAATCACAACCGACGTCGTCACCTGGCGGCGAGACGCACCGAGAATCTGCGCGTTCGCAATCATGTAGCGATCCGCTTCGCGCACGCCCTGAAAGGCATTCGCGAACACAACGAAGAACACCATGACCACCGCGAGCGCGACTTTGGAAGCCATGCCGAGGCCCAACGCGATCACGAATACGGAACCCAGCACCACACGCGGAATCGAGTTCGCGATCTTGATGTACAGGCTGAATACGTCCGACAGCAGCTTGTTACGTCCGAGCACGATGCCGCAGAATATGCCGGCAACCGAACCGATGATAAAGCCGAGTCCGGTCTCTTCCAGCGTGACCCAAACCTGCGTGAGAAGCGGCCCTTGCGAGGTGCCGTTCACGAACCAGTCGACGATCTGATCGAAAATCGCGCTCGGCATCGAAAAGAAGAACGGGTCGATCCACTTCAGGCGAGCGGACAGTTCCCAACCGCCGAGCACGACCACGAGCACCGCGATACGCAGAGAAATCACCAGTAGTTGACGTTGGCGAATACGTTTTTGCGCGACCCGTTCGACCTCGTCGAGCGAAGCAGTGTCGATGCCGGTAGGCATGGTCTGTTGAGGGGTTGTCGACATGTTTGCCTTTCCTTGATTAACCGATCTGCACTTCTTCGCGCAGGTCGTGCCAGATGTCTCGCGAGATTTCGATGAAACGCGGGTCGTAGCGAACTTCCGACGTGACGCGCGGACGCGGCAGGTCGATTTCGTAAACCTTCTTCAGCGTAGCGGGCCGCGCGGTCAGCACGAACACGCGATCGGCGAGTGCAATTGCTTCCTCGAGATCGTGCGTGACGAACACCACCGACCCCGCGCCGCCCCACAATTGCAGCAGTTCGTCCTGCATCAACGTGCGCGTTTGCATGTCGAGCGCCGAGAACGGCTCGTCCATCAACAGGATCTCGGGGCGGTTGATGAAGGTCTGCGCGAGCGCCACGCGTTTGCGCATGCCACCCGAAAGTTGATGCGGATAATGCTTGCTGAACTTGTCGAGGCCCACGCGGCGCAGCCATTCGTTCGCTTCGTCGTAGGCGGCGGATTTCGAGCGGCCGCGATACAGCGGACCGGCCGCGACGTTGTCGATGACCGAGCGCCACGGGAACACCGCGTCCGCCTGGAACACGAAGCCGATGCGCGGATCGATGCCGTCAACGGGCGCGCCCATCACGCGAACTTCGCCGGTAGTGGGCTTCAGCAAGCCGGTAATCATGCTGAGCGTCGTGGATTTGCCGCAACCCGTCGGGCCGACGATAGCGACAAACTCGCCGCGCGCCACCGACATGCTGAAGTCGCGCAACGCAACGGTGGCCTTGCCGTCCGGCGAAATGAAACGGCAAGATACGTTGCGCAACTCAATCGCAGGCGTCTCGCGTGACATGGGTTGATTCATCGGCTGATGCCTCGCAGTTCTCTTGTTGTTGATCGGCGTTACTTCGCCGCGGTCTTGACCGGCGCCGCCCACGAAGTCGTTCGTGTAGGTCTTGGCGAGGTCGATATGCTTGCCCTTCACCGAAGGATTGAATGCGGAAAGTACTCGCAGCACGGTCTCTGGGCCGTCGGCGGGCATCTTGCCGTCCTTCGTGAACATCGGCAGAGAAGCCTTCAATGCGCCGATATACAGATCCTTGTTGCTGCCGTAGTAGTCCTTCGGCATTTTCGCGGCGATGTCTTCGGCGCTATGCGTGGCGATGAAGTTCAGCGTCTTTGCGAAAGCGTGCGAGAGTTTGGCGGCGTCGCTCTTGTGCGATTCGGCCCACGCGCGTTGCACGTAGAAGCTGGAAGCCGGATAGGTGCCGCCAAGCGCGGCACGCGTGCCTTCGAGCGTGCGCATGTCTATCAGTACTTTTGCATCGCCGGTCTTCAGCAATTGCGAGACTGTCGGCTCCGTGGTCATGCCGGCGTCGATCCGGTTTTGCTTGATGGCCGCGATGAAGCTGTTGTCCGCGCCCACCGGCAGCAGCGTGTATTGCGTGGACGGCACGCCCGCGCGCTGGGCGAGGTACTGCGTGAGGAAACTCGTCGATGAGCCCAGGCCCGTTACGCCCAGCGTCTTGCCCTTTGCGTCGGCCATGCTTTTGAAGGTGTCCGCGGCTTTCGTGGAAACCATCTCCACTTCACCGGGCACCTGGCCGAAGATCACCAGCGCCTCGACTTCCTTGCCTTTGCTCTGCAGGTCGATGGTGTGATCGTAGAAGCCCACCACGCCTTGCACCGCGCCTGCGAGCAGTTCGTTTTCCGCGTCCACGCCGGCCGGTTGCGAAAGAATTTCGACGTCGAGGCCTTCGTCCTTGAAGTACCCGAGTTGCTCGGTGAGTCGCGCCGGCAGGTAGATGATCTTGGCGGCGCCGCCGACCATGATCGTGATTTTCTCCGCATGAGCGGCGGTCGAAGCAGCGGCGAGGGCAAACGCAACACTGGACACGGCGGCAATCTGGCGCAAGGTACGCATGAGGCAGTCTCCTGGGTTTAGTCGCCGCCCGATGTTGCGCGCGGCGCTTTTTGGATGAATGACGGCGATTATAGAAATTGAAAACCTTCTGCGAGCTTTCGGCGCTGTAGGGAAACCATGAGTGTTAACCCCGAAGTGCCGCGGGGCGTGCGTCGCGCGCTGCGCGGCACATCGGCTCGCAATACGCGCAAAGCCCTTTTTTTACGGCACAATCGACGCCCTGACTTTTGCCGTTCCCGCCATGAAGCTGCTGCTCATCGAAGACAATCCCACGCTCGCGCACTGGCTCGCGAAGATGCTCGAGCAGGAGGCATTCGCGCTCGACGCCGTGCAGGACGGCGACGCGGCGGACCGTTTGCTGCAGTCGAATCACTACGACGTCATTCTGCTCGACCTGAATCTGCCGAAGCTGTCGGGCAAGAACGTGCTGCGCCGGCTGCGTCAACGAGGAGACGCTACGCCCGTTCTGATTCTGACGGCGAGCGGTTCCATCGACGAAAAAGTGGAATTGCTCGGCGCCGGTGCGGACGACTACCTCGTGAAGCCATTCGAAGTGCGGGAACTGATCGCGCGAATCAAGGTGGCGATCCGGCGGCAGTCGCCCTCCAAGGCGAGCGAAGTGGTGTGCGGCGATCTCACGTTCGACATCGACACGCGCCAGTTCACGCTGAAAGGTGCGCCGCTCAATGTGACGCCGCGCGAGCGCTCGGTGCTCGAAACGCTCATCTTGAGGCTCGGCAAAACGGTGACGAAGCCCGCGCTCGTCGACGCCATTTTCACGCTCGCCGATGAGCCGAGCGAAGACGCGGTGGAGATCTACATCTCGCGATTGCGCAAGAAGCTCGACGGCAGTTCGGCGGCTATCGTCACGCTGCGCGGACTCGGTTATCTGCTGCGCAAGAAAGAAGATGACCAATAGTTTGCGGGTCCGCTTGTTATGGTGGTTGCTGGTGCCGCTTGCACTGTACGTGTTCGTGACCGGCAAGGCGGCCTACGACAATGCGAGGCAAACCGCCGATCTCGTGCAGGACAATCAGCTCATTTCTTCCGCGCGGATGATTGCCGGCGAAGTGGAATGGGTAGACGGCTTTTTGCGCGTGGATGTACCGCCTGCGGCGCTCGAAATTTTCGCGTCGCCTTATCGCGATCAAGTCTTTTACAGCGTCAATGTCGACGGCCGGCATTTGCTTGCGGGCACGCCGGACTTTCCGCCGCGCCCCACGCAAGCGGCCGATACGCCCGACCACTACGACACCACGCTCTACGGCCAGGACGTGCGTGCTGTGGGAATCGTGCGGCTCATGTACGACAACGGCGCGACACGCCGCGTGCGCGTCACCGTCGGCAAGACCGTGCGTTCGCGCGACGCGATGGCCGAGCAGTTATGGCAACCGCAACTCGTGCGGCAGATCGAAATGATCGCACTGGCCGTTGCGCTCGTGTGCATCGGCTTGACGTTCGAACTGCGTCCGCTGATGAAGGTGAAAGAAGAGGTTGCCGATCGCGATCCGATGCAACTCGAACCGATTCGCGTGGACCGTTTGCATACTGAACTGCGGCCCATTGTCGAGGCGATTAACCAATGCATTGCGCGCCTCGGCGTGCAGGTTGCCGCGCAACGCCGTTTTATCGCCGACGCCGCACATCAGTTGCGCACGCCGCTTACGTTGCTCGGCACGCAATTGCAGTTTGCGCGGCAACAGGGCGGCGTCAATCCCGCGCTCGACGAAGCGCTCGCCGCCATGCATCGCAGTAACCGGTCGATGGTCGGGCTCACCAACAAGTTGCTGTTGCTTGCGCAAGCAGAAGCGGCGGACAACAGTCAGGTCGTTGTCGAGACAGTCGACCTCGTGCCGTTAGCCCTTGAAGTAGTCGAAGATCTCGCGCTGCTCGCACAAGGCCGCGAGATTGACCTGGGCGCGGAGCTTTGCGATAGCGCGCCAGTGGCAGGACACCGCGGCCTGTTGCAAGCGCTAATTGCGAACCTTGTGGAGAACGCGATTCGCTATACAGGGCAGCGGCGGGCATGTCACCGTGTCAGTGAAAGCCGATGCCGATAGCGTCACTGTTAGCGTGCTCGACGACGGTCCGGGCATTCCCGCCGAGTCCCGTAGCCGCATATTCGAACCGTTCTTTCGCGCGTCGACGGATACGGAGGGCACCGGTCTCGGACTCGCCATCGTGCGCGAAATAGCGGACGCACATGCGGGCAATATCACGCTCGACACGGGCGAGGGCGGCAAGGGTGTGCATATGCGCGTGTCTTTTCCGCGTGCGGCGGCGGCAGTGCATTCACGCGCCGCCTGATAATGCGTTACGTATCGCAGCCGTCAGCGTATTCCGCATTGCACTCAGGCAAGCGCTCGTTCACCTGATCGAGCACGCCCGACTTCTTCCACGCCATATACCGGAGATAACAGGTTTGCTGTGGCGGAAATGTTGCGGGCAGCCGGTGCCATTTTTCATTTCTCTGCTGCAACCAGAGTATTGCATTGAGAATCTCGCGGTCGCTGCGGCGCGGGCGCCCGCGAGTGGCAACAGGCTCCGGAAATAGACTCTGGACTCGCGCCCAATCGGCGTCGGAGAGGGGAATTTCTAGCATCGGCCAGCTTGATTGACTGTGTGCAGGACGCAGTCGTTGAGTTGCGTGGCTGACGATGCTAGTAAAAGTTCTGTGTCCGGTCAAATTGCCTCCTGCGTCTTCTATCGGCACGCGCGCGTTATCTTTGCAAAGAGGCCGTTTCTCGCGATCCATTCGGCGTATGCACGATAGTCGGGGTCGTTCATCAGATGCTTTTCTTCTGTTTTCGCCCGCACGAAATAGAGAAGATTGACTGCAACGAGTGCCGCGCAATGCATGAGTGCGACTCGCCAACCCAGAGGCTCGATGAACGGCACACTCACCATCCAGTACGACAGGTTCTTGGCAATATAGGCAGGATGCTTCGTCAAGCGATAAGGTCCGGAGGTGATGATTCCCCGGTTGGTCAGATTGGAGAAGCGCAAGCCAAAAGACATCGTGGCGCAGGCATAGCACAGCAGTAGCGCCACGATCACAGAGCCCCAGACTATCCGTAATACCGGCATCGAAATAAGCCAGTTGTCCCAGAACATCGAGCCTTCGTAGCGAATGTACTGACTGGAAATCAGCGACCAGAACGGCTGATAGCAGATGAGCGCAACGAGCCAGCCGAGCGTGGTCGGCTCCGCGCTGCGCACATGACTGTCCAGAATGCGAAGCGTGCATAAATAGCCGACGGTGCCGAACATCAGATCCATTGCAAACGAGAGGTCGTACATGAAGCGAAACGTTGCAAGAGAGAACGGCGCGTTCAATGCGGCGGAAAGCGAAGCGTTGAGTTGGGCTGCGTTGGTCGAGAGATAGACGGTCATCAGCGGCAGGAAGAACGCTTTCACCATCCAGCCGGCCAGCATTTCGCGTAGGGGCCGCCAGTTCGACGGACGTTCGCCGCGTAACAGCAGACGCGCGAGCAGCAGATAGGCGTCGTCGGTTTCGCGCTGATGCGTGTCCATCCACGCAAAGTAAAACGGCGCGGCCACTGCCACGTAAGGTGCGAGCGTTCCAATCAGCGACCAGAACGGGTGATAGAACGAACCGTGGTATTCGGGCAATAGCCAGTAAAGCGCGCCGATGCCTGCATAGATACAGGCCAGGGACGCAAGACGCATTGCGACGCGCGCGATGTTGAGCGACCGTAGCGCGCGACGCGTGAGCCCCGCGCTCGGACGCAAATAGACGCGCGCGACAAGCAGCTCGTAAGCACCCACGGTAGCGATGATCGCGAGGCAGGCCACGGTGCTGCGCGTGGCGCCGTCCAGCGCGGTGCTATCGCGCACGAGCCACAGCGTCAGCAGGCCGGCGAGCATGCCCAATAAGCCCACGGAAAACGGCGTTGCCGAGCGCGGAGCCGGATCGTCGGCACGCGCAAAGGTCTCGATGCTGGAGGTCATGTCATCCTCGTCGTCATGACATAAGCGGCGGCCGGGCGTTATTTTGTTTTGGGTCCCGGCCGCTTCGGGCTAGTGGTTATTTCTTCGCAGGGGTGACGCCGCCGAGCAATCCGCCGACGAGGTTTGTCACTGGCGCAAGCGGGTTGGTGCTGGACGACGTGCCGCCGCTCGAACGGCCTGTCAATCCGGTGATGAGGCCGGTGACCGGATTCGCGGCCGCGCCGGCTTGCGATCCGCCGGCCGCGCCCGTCGCGCCTGCTGCACCGGTCGCGCCGGCCGCGCCGACCGCCGATGTCAGCGATCCCAGAAGCGTCGTGACGGGGGCAAGCGGGCCGCTTGCGCTGCCGCCCGTGCTACCCGTCCCACCGCCCGCGCCGCCGAGCGAGCCCGCAGTGCCGAGAAGCGCGGTCACGGGCGCGAGCAGCCCCGCAGCGCTGCCTGGCGTGTTCGCGCCTGCATTGCCGCCGAGCGAGCCCAAGTTGCCGATGAGGCCAGTCAACGGCGGGATCGATACGCTGCCGCTTGCGCTCGCGCCGCCTAGCGGGCCGAGCACGCCGGTAAGCGGCGCGAGCGGATTTGTCGTCGCTCCCGTGAGCAGTCCGCCCGTGGTCGTGACTGTCTTGCCCAATTGACTCACGACTCCGCCGACGTCTTTGCCGACCTGATCGCCGGTCGCGGCCGACACGCTGAGTCCCGCGGAGTTGAGTCCATTGCCGACGGTGCTCAGCAGCGCGTTGAGCGGCGAGCCGAGGCCGGTTGCATTGCCGACGGTCTGCGTCGTGTTCGACACGGCGACCGTTATCGGATTGATGACCGAGCTGAGTTGAGTCTCGACCTGTTGCACGGGCGCGCCGGCCAGCGTGGTGCTGAGCCCCGAGCCGACCGCATTCAGGCCGCTTCCGACACCGCCGACGACACTGCCGAGCGTCGACGTCAGTGGCGCAGCCGGCGCGAGCGGTCCGCTGCCGAGGCTCGTGACCGCGCTGCCGAGCGACGTCACCGCGGCGGCCGCGTTGGACACGACGCCTGACGTCGAACCGAGTGTCGGGTTGAGCGGATTGGCCGAGCTGCCCAACGTGCCCAGGCCGGCGGCGCTGCCGTCCCCGAGAGCTTTGACGGCATTGCCGAGATCGGTCACGGCGTTGCCGAGGCCCGCGGTGGTTGCGTTGTTGACGCCGGGAACGGATGTGCCGGTGACTCTACTGCCGGTATCGGCGACGGTTGTGCCGACAGCGGTGATGAGGTTGCTGGCGTTGATGACGACCTGGCCTATCGGCGTCGAGGAGGTGCCGGAAGTACCTGAAGTGCCTGAAGTGCCAGTGCCTGAGGTTGTGCCGGACGAAGTGCCGGAAGTGCCCGAGGTGCCCGAGGTGCCCGAAGTACCCGAAGTACCCGAAGTACCTGAAGTACCCGAAGTACCCGAAGTACCCGAAGTACCGGAAGTACCCGAAGTGCCTGAAGTGCCTGAAGTGCCTGAAGTGCCTGAAGTGCCTGAAGTGCCTGAAGTGCCTGAAGTGCCGGATGTACCCGAAGTACCCGAAGTCCCCGAAGTCCCCGAAGTCCCCGAAGTCCCCGAAGTCCCCGAAGTACCCGAAGTACCCGAAGTACCCGAAGTACCCGAAGTCCCTGAAGTACCCGAACTACCGGAAGTGCCCGAACTTCCAGATGTCCCCGACCCGCCCGAACTCCCCGAAGTCCCACCCAGTCCTCCGCCGCCGAGTCCACTGGTGTTGGGCGTAAGCGGACTCTTGGTCGGCGTATTAAGCGTCGAACCGCAGCCGTAGAGCGCGAGTAATGTCGATGCCGCGACGGCGATAGCAGTGCGGCTGGCAAATTTGATCATGATGTCCCCGTTGAACGACTATTGACGGGGACATATCTGCAAGCTCCGCGCCATAGGCTGAGCCTGGCGCAAAATCGCACAAACGAGGCATCAAAACAATGTTTCGGCGCCGCGCATAGAATTTAATGCCAAAAACGATCTGAAAACCAAAGACGCACGCGCCGATGTTCCCGCGCACGCTACGTAACGCCCAGCTCCGTCGTAACGGCGCGCGCACCCACTTACAGCGCTAAGCGCGCGAGACCCACAGCCAAACCGCGAAGCCCAACGCAACCTCAAAACGCAGCCGTATAAATCGCCAGCGCATCTTCTTCAGCGACCGGCCGCGGATTATTCACGAGCAGGCGCGTTTGCAACATGGCGTCGCTGGCCATCCGCGGAAGGCCTTCGCGCTCGATGCCGACATCGCGCAATCGGGCCGGAATCGCCGTGGCGGCGATCATCTGTTCGAGCTTTTCGATCAGCGCATTCGTCTTGGTTTCAGCGCTGCCCGTTACGCCCGGCACAACGACATCCGCGAGTTCGGCATAAAGCGTCGCCGCCGATTCAGCGTTGAAGCGCAAAACATGCGGCAACACGAGCGCGTTGGAAAGCCCGTGCGGCACGTGATAAATGCCGCCGATCGGATACGCGAGCGCATGCACGGCGGCCACCGGCGAGTTCGCAAACGCCTGTCCGGCGAAGGTCGCGCCGAGCAGCATCGCCTCGCGCGCGCCGCGATTGCTGCCGTCTTCGCAGGCGGGCAGCAGGTTGCGCGACAGCAGGTCCAGCGCTTTGATCGCGAGCATGTCCGAGATGGGGTTCTTCAAATGCGCGGACGTATAGGCTTCGATCGCGTGAACCATCGCGTCGATGCCCGTCGCGGCCGTTGCCGCCACCGGAAGCCCGAGCGTGAGTTCGGCGTCGAGAATGGCGAGGTCCGCGATCAACTGCGGGGCAACCACGCCCATCTTCTTCGCCTCGCCGATGGTCACGATCGACACAGCCGTGACTTCCGAGCCGGTCCCCGCGGTCGTCGGCATCTGCACGAGCGGCAAGCGCGATACCGTGACCTTGTTCACGCCATACATGTCGCTGAGCGGCTGCTCCTGCTGTGGCGCGAGCACGGCGATGAGCTTGGCCACGTCCATCGACGAGCCGCCGCCCAGCCCGAGCACGATCTCGGCACCGGCGCTGCGCGCCCGCGCTGTCGCTTCGAGCACGATATGTTCGGGCGGATCGGCGATGACGTCGTCGATCACGGTCGCATTCCAGCCATGCGCCGCGAGGTCCGCGAGTGCGGGCTTCAGCAGGCCGCTCTTGTGCAGAAAGCCGTCGGTCACCACGCACACAGACTGAAGCGTGGGAAATTGCGCGCGCAACAAAGCGCCCAGCCGTCGCGCCGCGCCGAATTCGACGACGAGCGTCGGCACCGTTTGAAAACGGAATGCGTTCGTCATGCTGCGTCTCCCGGCACCATGTGGCTGGACACCTCGCGCCGCTCGAGCAACGGAATGATCGTGCCGAAGCCAAGACGCTGAAAATGTTCGGTCTCGCGATGCTCGGCGAGGCCGTTCGCGTCGCTGTACTGTTCGAGGATCACAAAATGATCGGGCTCGAGCGGCGAGCGGAAAAATTCGTAGTAGAGATTCTTCGGCTCGGCGCGGGTCGCCTCGGCGAGTTCGGCGAGATGCTTGACGATCGCATCGCCGTGGCCGGGCTTGGCGAAGAAATGCGCGATCACCTGCAGGTAGGCATTAGCCATGACTTACTCCAGCAAGAACGTAGTGGGTCTTTTTGTCGGCAGCGCGCGGCATCCGCTCGCTACGGTAGTTTGGGCAGGCGGCGAAAGCGCCGCGCAGTTCTCAGTTGTACCAGATTCGAATCCGCCGCTAGGCAGCTCGGCCGCGAAGTCGACGCTGTTCGGCATTCTCTTCAGCCGAGAGTGTTGGAGTTTAAGTTTATTTCACATGTTTATTGAGAATGATTCGCGTTTGCGTTAGATTGTCATCGTATCGTCGGCGCAGTTGCTCGTCTGCGGCTCTGGATGCAGCCGGCGCGCCGCTTCTGCAAGAGGACTCGTATGACCATGCTTTCGATGCCGCGGCCCTCGCTCGCGGATCTCTCCATCGAGCCGGGGCTGCCGGCCGTCGTTTCGCCGCGCGCGGGCGCCGCCACTATGTCGCTGCACGAGGCGGCGCCGCTGCTGCATGCAATCGTCGATGAACACCTCGAGCGCGCGGGCGGCGTGCTCTTCACCGGCTTCCGGGTCGAATCGATCGACGCGTTTCAGGCTTTCGCGGCGTCGTTCGGGCATCCGCTGATCGGTTATGAATTTGCGTCCACGCCGCGCAGCCAGGTTGAGGGGGCGGTGTACACGTCGACGGAATATCCGCCGCATCGTTCGATTCCTTTGCATAACGAACAATCGTACACGTGCGAATGGCCGTTGCGCATCTGGTTTCACTGCGCGCTCGCCGCCCGTTCCGGCGGCGCGACGCCGATCGCGGATAGCCGCGCGATCTACCGCGCACTCGATCCGGCGCTCGTCGCGCGCTTTGCGAGCCGCGAACTGCTTTACGTGCGCAACTTCGGACAAGGGCTCGACTTGCCGTGGCAGCAAGCGTTCGGCTCGGACGATCCGCGCGTGGTGGAGCGCGTGTGCCGCGCTCGCGGCATTGAATGCGAATGGCGCAACAGCGAAGACGGCGAACTGCTTCTGCGCACGCGCGAGCGCTGCCAGGCGGTCGCGCGGCATCCGCGCACGGGCGAGCGCGTCTGGTTCAATCAGGCAAACCTGTTCCACCTTTCGTCGCTCGATGAAGACATGCAGGAGGCGCTGATCGATTCCGTCGGCATCGAGAACGTGCCGCGCAATGTCTATTACGGCGACGGCGCGCCGCTCGAAGCGGACGCCCTCGCGCAGATTCGCGGCGTGCTGGACGAACAGCGCATCGTGTTTCCGTGGCGGACCGGCGACGTGCTGATGCTCGACAACATGCTGACGGCGCACGCGCGCGATCCGTTCGAAGGACCGCGCAAAGTGGTGGTCGCGATGGCGCAGAGCTACCGCGAGCGCGATGCGGTCGAAGGTGCGATTGAAGGTGCGGTCGGACATTCCGCCGACTGTTAAGCGGCCGATTACATCATCGAGGCGAGGTGGGCGGCGATAGTTGAGAGCGATTCTCATTAATCGCGAGTGGGTGGGTGCTGAGTCATCTATAAGACATATGTCTTTCGGCCTAGGGCAAATCGTTGAAACCCTTGTCTGGCGGGCATCCGGCTAGTTTGACCCGGTTCTTCGGCCTGTTTGTTTAGCAGCGGACGGACGAAAACACGCATATACTCACGGTCGGGCCGTAAAAAGTAGTGCCGCGGGTCGCGCTGCGTTTTGCTGCTTCGTCGCAACTCGCTGGCTCAGCGCTTCCCACGCTCTGTCTCTCACTTCACCTAGCAAAGCATCAAACATGTCCACACCGCCGAAGATCATCTACACCCTCACCGACGAAGCGCCTGCTCTGGCGACTTATTCGCTGCTGCCGATCGTCAAGGCGTTCACGCGCTCGTCCGACGTGATCGTTGAAACGCGCGATATTTCGCTTGCTGGCCGGATCATCGCTGCATTTCCGGACTACCTGACCGCGGAACAAAAGGGTTCCGACGATCTGGCGGAGCTGGGTGGACTCACCACGCGTCCTGAAGCGAACATCGTCAAGCTGCCGAACATCAGCGCTTCGGTGCCGCAACTGAAGGCCGCGATCACCGAATTGCGCGACCAGGGCTACAAGCTGCCGCCGTATCCGGACGTCGCCACGACGGACACTGAAAAAGACGTCAAGGCACGCTACGACAAGATCAAGGGCAGCGCGGTGAACCCGGTGCTGCGCGAGGGCAACTCGGACCGCCGCGCGCCGCTGTCGGTCAAGAACTACGCACGCAAGCATCCGCACAAGATGGGCGTGTGGTCCGCGGACTCCAAGTCGCATGTGGCGCACATGAGCGGCGGCGACTTCTACGGCAGCGAAAAGTCGGCGCTGATCGCAGCGGCCGGCACGGTGAAGATCGAACTGACGGCCGCCGACGGCACGAAGACGGTCCTGAAGGAAAAGACGCCGGTGCAGGCGGGCGAGATCATCGACGCTTCGGTGCTCAGCAAGAACGCGCTGCGCAGCTTCATCGAGTCGGAAATCAACGACGCCAAGGCGAAGGGCGTGCTGTTCTCCGTCCACCTGAAGGCCACCATGATGAAGGTGTCCGATCCGATCATCTTCGGCCAGGTCGTGTCGGTGTTCTACAAAGACGTGCTGGCCAAGCATGCCGACGCGCTGGCGCAAGCCGGCTTCAACCCGAACAACGGTATCGGCGACCTGTACGCGCGCCTCAAGGATCTGCCGGCTGAGACCGCCGCGCAGATCGAAGCCGACATCAAGGCTCAATACGAACAGCGTCCGCAACTGGCCATGGTCAATTCGGACAAGGGCATCACGAGCCTGCACGTGCCGAGCGACGTGATCGTCGACGCATCCATGCCCGCCATGATTCGCGAGTCGGGCAAGATGTGGGGTGCCGACGGCGCGCTGCACGACGCCAAGGCCGTGATTCCGGACCGCTGCTATGCGGGCGTGTATCAGGCAGTGATCGAAGACTGCAAGAAGAACGGCGCATTCGATCCGGTCACGATGGGCACAGTGCCGAACGTCGGCCTGATGGCGCAAGCCGCCGAAGAATACGGCTCGCACGACAAGACGTTCCAGATTCCGGCTAATGGCGTGGTCCGCGTGACCGACGCGAGCGGCGCGGTGCTGATCGAGCAAGCGGTGGAAGCGGGCGACATCTGGCGTATGTGCCAGACCAAGGACGCCCCGGTGCAGGACTGGGTCAAGCTCGCCGTGAACCGCGCGCGCGCTACCAGCACGCCGGCCGTGTTCTGGCTCGACGCGGCTCGTGCGCACGACGCGCAGATCATCAAGAAGGTCGAGCAGTATCTGAAAGACCACGACACGAACGGTCTCGACATTCGCATCATGACGCCGGTCGACGCAACGAAGTTCTCGCTGGAACGCATCCGCGCGGGCAAGGACACGATCTCGGTCACCGGCAACGTGCTGCGCGACTACCTGACCGACCTGTTCCCGATCATGGAACTGGGCACGAGCGCGAAGATGCTGTCCATCGTCCCGCTGATGGCTGGCGGCGGCATGTTCGAAACGGGCGCGGGCGGTTCGGCGCCGAAGCACGTTCAGCAACTGGTCGAAGAAGGCTTCCTGCGTTGGGACTCGCTGGGTGAATTCCTGGCGCTGGCGGCGTCGCTCGAACATCTGAGCAACGCGTATCACAACCCGAAGGCGCAGGTTCTGGCCAAGACGCTGGATCAGGCAACCGGCAAGTTCCTCGATAACGACAAGTCGCCGGCGCGCAAGGTTGGCGGTCTCGACAATCGCGGCAGCCACTTCTATCTCGCGATGTACTGGGCCGAAGCATTGGCCGCGCAAACCGAAGACGCCGCGTTGCAGGCTCAGTTCGCCGGCGTGGCGAAGGCAATGGCCGACAACGAAGCGAAGATTCTCGACGAACTGCGTGCAGCGCAAGGCAAGCCGGTGGACATTGGCGGTTACTACCGTCCGAACGTCGAACTGACGAGCAAGGCCATGCGTCCGAGCGCGACGCTGAACCAGATCGTCGACTCGATCGCGTGATGTGTTGGGCGATGTGCTGACGGGCGTGCGGAATGACGCGCGCGCCAAAGCACGGGTGCACGCACCTACGCACGCCCAAAAGTAGGCGGTAAGCAAGACGATGGCGCTCTCGAGCGCCATCGTCGTTTCTGGCTCCACCAAGTGGACGCGCGTCATGCGGTCCCTCAAACGTGAACGATTTCCCAGTCGCTCAGTTTCTCGGGAATTTCCAGCGTCGACGTATCGACTTCCGACAGATGCGGGCAGGTCAAGCCGCGCGCGAGATCGTCGGCCGCCTGTTGCGGGCTCGAGAACTCGCCGAGCTTGTCGTTGCCGTAGGTTGCTTCCCAACCGTCGTGGCCGGGCAGAATATAGAACGCTCCCTGAGCCGATCCAAAGCGAAAGCCTTTCATTTTTCGTCTCCCAATTGCCAATAAAAAACCGTGGTGCGTTGGCGGCGTCATGGGTGGGAGTGCGAGGGGTCGTCAGATTGCGTTTCGTCCCATCCAACTCACTGCACCGCATGAACCGCGTGCTCTTGTAAAAGAGTCTACGTCAGCAGTCGGGGCCGCAAGCCGGAGTTAGATGGTTGGTTCGAAGGAAAAATGTAGCGTAAAAACAGCCACTTACGCGCTTTGTTTCGCGATGTGCAACGCGGGGCGGCATTGCGAAATGGCGGATTTGTGCCACGCACCACGGTTTTTTACGAAGCAAGGGCGCGTGTCACATCGTGAAATTTGGGGCCTGCGCGATACGGACAGGTATGTGTCGTGAACGCGGCCTTCGCGAAAACTTCACGAACACACGCGCGCAACGAACCCGAGCATCACTTCATTAAACAGCACGGGCCGTTGCAGCGGCGCGAAGTGACTCACGCCTGGCAGCACGCGCAATTGCGCGCCGGGAATGCTGCGCGCGAGATATTCGGCGTGCTCCGGCTTGATGAACTCGTCGTGTTCGCTCTGCACGATAAGCACCGGCACGCGGATACGAGCGAGATCAGGCGCGGCGTGGTTCGGCTCGGTCCTCATCATTTCGCTGACGGCCGCGACGAACGCATCGAAGTTGTCGGGCGTAGCGGATAGCCGCGCATAGTCCTGGCGATGACGGCTAAAACACCGATCGATCACCGGCGTCGCCACAAATTCCTTCGTGCCGCTCGGATCCATATTGCAGCCGAAGAAGAACACGCCCGCGACGCGCTCGGGCGCCGCCATGCCCAGCACCATCGCCACGCAAGCGCCGTCGCTCCAGCCGACGATTGCCGCTCGCTCGACCGACAGCGCGTCCATGACCGCGAGCACGTCGGAAGCCATCAGCTCATATTTGTATGGCCGCGCATCGCGCGTGCTGCGGCCATGACCGCGGCTGTCGATCACGATCACGCGGTGTCCTGCATCGAGCAGGGCCGGCACCTGATAACCCCAGTTGCCGCTATGGCCCAGGCCGCCGTGCAGCAGAATCACCGGCGCGCCTTTGCCATGAGACGCGTACCAGATGCGCGCGCCCTGGTGCTCGATCCAGCCCGACTCGTTCGACGCCGGCAGCGGCGGCGCGCCGTGCGCCTCGAAATGTTCGAGAGCGTCGTCGTGTGGGTCGGCGGACGAGGTCATCGCGGCTGTCTCCGGTTTTTTGCACTGGGTTGGCGGCTGGATACGCCAGCGTGCCAGCATCGCGGCACGCAAAGCAACAAGCCTACGAGATTTAGCTAGCCGGACCGCGCTTCACTTCGCGTCAAGCTTCGCAATCAGCATCGCAACGAAGGCTTCCGTCACAGGCGGCAACGTTCGGCCACGCTTCTTGATGAGCGCAATGGGCCGCGTGAACGCGGGATCGTCGACGGGACGCGCCACCAGTTCCGGCTCGGCTCGCACTTCACGCGCCGACGCCGGCAGTATCGTCACGCCGAGACCCGCGCGAACCATCGCGACCGCGCTCATCATGTAAGTCGGCTCGCAGGCAATCTCCGGCACGCAACGCGCATTGGCAAACGCGCTATCGACAACCGCCCGCACGCTCGTGCCTTGCGCGGTCAGCACGAGCGGCGTCGCGGCAAGGTCGGCGAGCGTGATCTTGCGCCGCTGTTTAGCGAGCGCGTGCCGCTTCGGGCAAACAACCACGAGCCTGTCGATGCCCGCATGCAGCACTTCGAGATTCGCGTCGTCGAGTTCGCCGCCCGTCAGTCCAATGTCAGCCTCCTCATTGCGCACCAGCGTATTGACCATGCTCGCGACGACATCGCGCACCTGAAACCTCACACGCGGCACGGCTTCCTTCAGCGCCTGCACCAGCTCGGGCAGCGAGCTCGCCGCGAACGTCGGCAGGCACGCGATACGCACGGTGCCGCTCGCGCCGTCGCCGAGCGCCCGCGCGTCGATCAGCACATGCTCCATGTCGTGCAGCGACTTCTGCAGAAGCGGCAGCACGTCCCGGCCGGTGGGCGTCAGCGCCACCTTGCGGCTGTTGCGGTCGAAAAGCCGCAAGCCCAGCGTTTCCTCGAGCCGCCGGATTTGCACCGTCAGCGCCGGCTGCGAAAGATGCAGGCGCGTGGCCGCCTGCGTGAAGCTGCCCGTTTGCGCGACGGCGATAAAGGCGCGAATGTCCCGGAGGTTCAGATCCATATCAACCCGTAATTGCTGCGATCAATTCATTTCAATTGATTTATCGCTGCATGGAAATTACGCTGGATTGCAGTAAAAAACAACATCGGAGACAAGCACATGCTGCCATTCCTGGGGCTGGCCACCATCGTCGTGCTGCTCGGCGCCATTCTGTCGAAACGCATGTCGCCGCTGGTGGCGCTCATCATCGTGCCGATCGCCGCGTCGCTGATCGGCGGATTCGGTTTTCAAACGAGCAAGTTCGTGATCGACGGACTGAAGGGCCTTGCGCCCGTCGTCGGCATGTTCGTGTTCGCGATTCTCTATTTCGGCACCATCACCGACGCGGGCACGCTCGACCCGATCATCGACCGCATTCTGCGCGCGGTCGGCACGCGGCCGACGCGCATTGTGATGGGCACGACGCTGCTCGCGCTGCTGATTCATCTCGACGGCTCCGGCGCGGTCTGTTTTCTCGTCACGATTCCGGCGATGCTGCCGCTTTACGATCGTCTGAAGATGGACCGGCGCGTGCTGGCCGCGGCGGTGTCGATGGCCGCGGGCATCAACTTTCTGCCGTGGACCGGCCCGATGATCCGCGCGTCCGCTTCATTGCATCTGCCCATCTCATCGCTGTTCAATCCGCTGATTCCGGTGCAGGCGATCGGCCTCGTGTTCGTATTCGGCGTCGCATTCTGGCTCGGACGCCGCGAGGAAAAGCGGCTTGGTCTCACCGCCGCAAGCGGTTCGGTGCCGATGCCAAAGCGCGAATTGACAGCCGACGAGCAGGCCTTGCGTCGTCCGAAAAACTTCTGGTTCAACATCATGCTGACGCTCATCGTATTGGGCACGATGGTCGTGATGGGCGAAAAAATTCCGCCCGCCATCATGTTCATGGTCGGCCTGTGCGTCGCGTTGATGGTCAACTACCCGAACGTCGACATGCAGCGCAAACGGATCGACGCACACGCGCGCGCCGCGTTGATGATGGCCGGCATTCTGCTCGCGGCCGGCGTGTTCACCGGCGTCATGCAGGGCAGCGGCATGTTGAAGGCAATGGCGCAAGCCGCGGTCGGCTTTGTTCCGCCCGCGATGGCAAGCCACATCCCGGTCGCGCTCGGCCTTCTGTCGATGCCGCTTAGCATGCTGTTCGATCCCGACTCGTTTTACTTCGGGGTCCTGCCGGTCATCGCCGAAGTGGCGGGGCAGCTCGGCGTGCCCGCCGTTCAGGTCGGCCAGGCCGCGCTGCTCGGCCAGATGACAACCGGCTTCCCGGTGAGCCCGTTGACGCCCGCGACGTTTCTGGTCGTCGGCTTGTGCGGCATCGATCTCGCCGACCATCAGCGATTCACGTTCCCCTTGTTGTTCGGCGCGAGCATCGTGATGACGATTGCGTGCGTTGCGCTGGGGATATTCTCATTGTGAGCTTGACGCAAACAGGTGTGAGCAGCATGACAGTCACTCAGCATGAACGTGTTGTCCGGATCGGCGCGGGCGCCGGTTATTCGGGCGATCGCATCGAGCCCGCAGTCGAACTCGCGGAGCACGGCGCGCTCGATTACCTCGTGTTCGAATGTCTCGCCGAACGGACCATCGCTATCGCGCAACAGGCGCGCAGCAAAGATCCCGAACTCGGCTACGACCCATTGCTCGAAACGCGCATGCACGCGGTGTTGCCCGCGGCGTCGCGCAATGGCGTGCGCATCGTCTCGAACATGGGCGCGGCCAATCCGCTCGCGGCGGCGCGCAAGACGGCCGAAATCGCGCGCTCGCTCGGCCTCGGCGGCCTCAGGATTGCAGCGATCACGGGCGACGATGTGCTCGACGCCGTGCGCAGCGGCGACTACCGCTTCGAGGAATCGGGCGAGCGCGTCGCGGACTACGACACGCGGCTTGTCTCGGCGAACGCTTATCTCGGCGCTGGCGCGATCGTCGACGCGCTCGCGGCCGGCGCGCAGATCGTTCTGACCGGACGCGTGGCCGATCCATCGCTATTCGTCGCGCCGCTGATCCACGAATTCGGCTGGCGCATGGACGACTGGCCGACGCTCGGGCAGGCGACGGCGATCGGCCATCTGCTCGAATGCGCGGGCCAGATCACCGGCGGCTACTTCGCTGACCCAGGTTTCAAGGACGTGCCCGCGCTCGCGAGACTCGGCTTTCCCATCGCCGAAGTCGGGCCGGACGGCGCCGTGGTCATCACGAAGCTCGCGCAAGCGGGCGGACGCGTGACCGAGGCGACTTGCAAGGAGCAGTTGCTATACGAGATTCACGACCCGCGGCGCTATTTGCAACCGGACGTGGTCGCGGACTTCTCGGCCGTGCATATCGAGCAGGAAGGCCCCGACCGTGTGCGCGTGAGCGGCGGCAACGGCGCGCCGCGCACCGATACGTTGAAAGTGTCGGTGGCTTATTTCGACGGTTTCATCGGCGAGGGGCAGATTTCGTATGCGGGTCCAGGTGCGCTCGCGCGTGCTCGCCTCGCGCTCGACATCGTGCGCGAGCGGCTTGCGTTGACCGGCGTTCAGACGCATGAATTGCGCTTCGATCTGATCGGCGTGAATGCGTTGCACGGTGAAACGCTCGCGGCTGGTTCCGGCGAGCCGTACGAAGTGCGGGCGCGCGTGACCGGACGCACTGCATCGCTCGCGCAGGCCGTGCGAATCGGCAATGAAGTCGAAACGCTGTACACGAATGGTCCGGCCGGCGGCGGCGGCGTGACGAAGTCGGCGCGTGAAGTGGTTGCCGTTCAGTCGGTGCTGTTGCCGCGCGAGCAGGTGAAGCCGGCGTTCACGATGGTGGAGGCGTGACATGAAACTACGTGAGCTTGCTCATTCCCGAACCGGCGACAAGGGCAACACGCTGAACATTTCGGTCATCTGTTACGACGCACGGCACTACGAGCATTTGCGCGCTGCGCTGACGCCGGAGCGCGTGAAAGCGCATCTCGGCGACGTCGTGCGTGGCAATGTGATGCGCTATGAACTGCCCGCCATTGCCGCATTCAATTTTGTGCTCGGCGATGCGCTCGGCGGCGGCGTGACGCGTTCGCTGGCGCTCGACGCGCACGGCAAATCGCTGAGTTCCGCGTTGATGGGGCTGGAGGTGGAGGCGCCGGTTGCGACATGAAACCACGGCAAGTTTGTGCAGCAGCTTGCTGCACAAACTTGCCGTAAGTCGAAACGGTCGGCCCTCGCCGCATCACCGCCCCCTACTCTCTGCCTCACTCGACTCATGCGCGCGGCGCAGCCGTTCGCGGCTGTTGCTCAGATGCATGCGCATGGCGGCGCGCGCGTCGTCGGGGTCCTGACGTTCGATCGCGCGATAAATCAGTTGATGCTCGTTGAGCACGTTGCGCAGCGTTTCGATCTGATCGAGCTTCGCGATCTCCGCTGACCCGAGGCGCGTGCGCGGACTGACTCCGCTTCCTAACTGGCTCAACACGTCGAAAAAATAACGATTGCCGCTTGCGCGCGCAATCTGCAAATGAAACTCCACGTCGTGCGCGAGCGTATCGGTGCTGCCGCGCTCAAGTTCCGACTCGAAGCGCAGAAGCGCCGCGCGCATCTGCTTCAGGCTCTGCTCCGTGCGCCGCGCTGCGGCGAGCGCGGCCGACGCCGCTTCCACATCGATACGGAATTCGATGATCGCCATCACGTCGAGCATGCTCGACAGATCGGCGGCGGGCAGTTCCATGGTTTTCTCGGCCGCGGGCGCGAGCACAAACGTGCCGATGCCGTGGCGCGTTTCGACCACCCGTGCCGCCTGCAGGCGCGAGATCGCTTCGCGGACGACGGAGCGGCTCACCGACAACTGCTTCATCATCGCGACTTCTGTGGGTATGCGGTCGCCGGGTCTCAGGACGCCGCGACGGATTTCATCGGAAAGGGTGGCCACCACTTTCTCAGTCAGGCTGCTCATTTCTGTGTTGTGGCTGGTTGATCATCGGCTGAAAACGCGCGCCTCGCGTGCGCGCGCGACGTCTGGTGACGTCTGGACATTAGCCATCATAGCGTCTGTCGCGAAAATCCATGACGCGTTGGATGAAGCGCGCGAATTGACCGGGCAATTCTCGACGGGCTGGTAGTCAACGAGACATCAGACGTCTTATTTTGCCAAAGGGCCGCCATTTCCGCTGGGACCACACCCTAGCCGACCCTGCAACCAAGCGTACTCACGGCGAAACGCAGGGTAAACACCACATTGGAAACCCACTCCGAACGGCTGTAGACTGTCATCAGACAACATATCTCGTGCGGCCTGACTGGGCCTCGGCAGACCCGTCAAACCGCACGCGACGTCAGACCACGGCCGCCCGACGGCCGACACCGGAGACTCCCTTGAACTCTGCTCTCACCACGGCACTCGATCCTCTCGCGTCCGCCGTCTCGAAGGTCAAGCGGCACGTGTTGCCGCTTTTCCTGATCATGTTCATCGCGAACTATATCGACCGCGTGAACATCGGCTTCGTCAACGCTCACATGAAGACCGACCTCGGCATCGGCGCGGCGGCATACGGCCTCGGCAGCGGCCTTTTCTTCATCGGCTATGCGCTGTTCGAAGTGCCGTCAAACGTGTTGATGCAGAAGTACGGCGCGCGCGCGTGGCTCACTCGCATCATGGGCACGTGGGGCGTCGTCGCGGCGTGCATGGCCTTCGTCTCCAACGAAACCTCGTTCTATGTCTTGCGCTTCCTGCTCGGCGTGGCCGAGGCAGGTTTCTTCCCCGGCGTGGTGTTCTATTTCACGCAGTGGCTGCCGCAGAAAGAGCGCGGCAAGGCCGTGGCGATTTTCCTGTCCGGCTCGGCGATCGCGTCGGTGGTGTCCGGTCCGATCACCGGCAGCCTTCTGTCGATTCGCGGACTCGGCCTGCACGGCTGGCAGTGGATGTTCCTGATCGAAGGCGGCTTCTCAATCGCGCTGTGCGCGGTGAGCTGGATCTTCCTGAAGTCGCGCATTCGCGACGCGTCGTGGCTCACGGCCGACGAGCAACGCGTGCTCGAAGGCGCGATCGCCGCTGAACAGGCCGAGCGCGTCGCGCACGGCGGCGCGCATCTGCCGGCCGTCAAGCTGTTGAAGGACCCGCAGATCGTTCTGTTCTGCCTGCTCTACTTCGCGATCCAGTTGACGATTTACGCGGCCACGTTCTGGCTGCCGACCATCATCCGCAAGATCGGCGGTCTGTCCGATTTCGAAGTCGGCATGCTCAACGCGATTCCCTGGCTCATCGCGATGGTCGCGATGTACTGCTTCGCGTTGCTCTCGGCGAAGTGGCGTTTCCAGCAGGCATGGCTGGCCGTCGCGCTCGTGATCGCTGCGTGCGGCCTGTTCGCGTCGACGTCGGGCAATCCGGTTCTGTCGTTCGTCGCAATCTGCTTTTCGGCGATCGGCTTCAAGGCGGCCGCCTCGCTGTTCTGGCCCATTCCGCAAGGCTATCTGGATGCACGCGTCGCCGCCGCGGTGATCGCGTTGATCAATTCCATCGGCAATCTGGGCGGCTTCTTCGCGCCCGCCACCTTCGGCTATTTGCAGCAGCACACCGGTTCGATTACCGGCGGTCTTTATGGCCTCGGCGTTGCGTCGCTGATCGCAGCCGCGGCGGCGTTCCTCGCGCGCAACCGGCGCGGCGACGGCAACGCCTTGCGCGATCCGCTGCAAGGCAACGCACACTGACCGCTCGTCACCGTCAGGCCCATTCACTTACCAGGTCCAGTTGATATGTCCACGAAACCTTCGAATTCAAACGATACGCCCACCGTCACCGAACTTCGCGTCGTGCCCGTTGCGGGCCGCGACAGCATGCTGATGAATCTGAGCGGCGCGCACGGTCCGTTCTTCACGCGCAACGTCGTGATTCTGCGCGACAGCGCCGGTCGTGTCGGCGTGGGTGAAGTGCCGGGCGGCGAGAATATCCGCAAGACGATCGACGATGCGCGCCCGTTCGTCGTCGGCCAGTCGATCGGTAATTTGCAAGCTATCCTGAACAAAGTGCGCACGCAGTTCGCCGACCGCGATGCCGGCGGCCGCGGTTTGCAGACGTTCGACCTGCGCACGACGATTCACGCGGTGACCGCGCTCGAAGCAGCGTTGCTCGATCTGCTCGGTCAGCATCTCGGCGTGCCGGTCGCGGCGCTTCTCGGCGAAGGCCAGCAACGCGACGAAGTGGAAATGCTCGGCTATCTGTTCTATATCGGCGATCGCAAGAAGACGGACCTGCCGTACGCAAGCGGCGCCGACGGCCGCGACGACTGGGAGCGCCTGCGCACTGAAGAAGCGCTGACGCCGGAAGCGGTGGTGCGCCTCGCCGAAGCCGCGCAAGCGCGCTATGGCTTTAACGACTTTAAGTTGAAAGGCGGCGTGTTGTCGGGCGACGCCGAAATCGAAGCGGTGACCGCCCTCGCCGAACGCTTCCCGAACGCGCGCGTCACGTTGGACCCGAACGGCGCGTGGTCGCTCGCCGAGGCCGTGCGCCTGTGCCGCGACAAACACGACGTGCTCGCGTATGCAGAAGACCCGTGCGGCGCGGAGAACGGCTATTCCGGCCGCGAAGTGATGGCCGAATTCCGCCGCGCGACGGGCTTGCCGACGGCGACCAACATGATCGCAACCGACTGGCGCCAGATGGGTCACGCGATCCAGTTGCAGTCCGTGGACATTCCGCTTGCCGATCCGCACTTCTGGACCATGCAAGGCTCGGTGCGCGTCGCGCAGATGTGCAACGACTGGGGCCTCACGTGGGGCTCGCATTCGAACAACCACTTCGACATCTCGCTTGCGATGTTTACGCAGGTCGCGGCCGCCGCGCCCGGCAAGATCACGGCGATCGACACGCACTGGATCTGGCAAGACGGCCAGCGTTTGACGCGCGAGCCGTTGCAGATTGTCGGCGGCAAGGTGAAGGTACCGCAGAAGCCGGGCCTCGGCGTCGAAGTGGATATGGACGAACTCGAGAAAGCGCACGCGCTTTATCAGCAGCACGGCCTGGGCGCGCGCGATGACGGCGTTGCGATGCAGTACCTGATTCCTAATTGGACATTCGACAACAAGCGTCCGTGCCTCGTGCGCTGATGCGTGCCTGCGCGCCACGCGAACCACGCGAACCACGCGAACCACGCGAACGAGCGGCGCGCTCATTCCACTATTGACGATCTTCACGCAACCCAACCATGACTTCACCGCAAGAACTCAAAGCGATCGTATCCGAAGGCCTGTTGTCTTTTCCGGTCACTGACTTCGACGAGCAAGGCGACTTCCGCGCCGACACGTACGCCGAGCGGCTCGAATGGCTCGCGCCGTATGGCGCGACCGCGCTGTTCGCGGCGGGCGGCACGGGCGAATTCTTTTCGCTCACCAAGACCGACTACACGAACGTGATCCGCACGGCGACCGAGACCTGCAAAGGCAAGGTGCCGATTCTCGCGGGCGCAGGCGGCCCGACGCGCGTGGCGATCGAATATGCGAAGGAAGCGGAGCGCCTCGGCGCGAGCGGCGTGCTGCTGATGCCGCATTATCTGACCGAGGCTTCGCAGGAAGGCATTGCCGCGCACGTCGAGCAGGTGTGCAACGCGGTGAAGAACATGGGCGTGATCGTGTACAACCGCGCGAATTCGAAGCTGAACGCGGACATGCTTGAACGGCTCGCGGATCGCTGCCCGAACCTGATCGGCTTCAAGGACGGCGTCGGCGAGATCGAAGCGATGGTGACGATTCGCCGTCGTCTTGGCGATCGCTTCTCGTATCTCGGCGGCCTGCCGACCGCGGAAGTTTATGCCGCTGCGTATAAGGCGCTTGGCGTGCCGGTGTATTCGTCGGCGGTGTTCAACTTTATTCCGAAGACTGCGATGCAGTTCTATCGCGCGATTGCCGCGGACGATCACGCGACCACGTCACGTCTGATCGACGAATTCTTCCTGCCGTATCTGGCGATTCGCAATCGTCGCGCGGGTTATGCGGTGAGTATCGTGAAGGCGGGCGCGAAACTCGTCGGGCGCGACGCCGGTCCGGTGCGCGCTCCGCTGACCGATCTCACCGAAGAAGAACTCGCGCAGCTCGACGCGCTGATCAGGAAGCTCGGCCCACAGTAACAAGGCCGACCACGTGTTCCGCTAGCTAGTGGCGCAAAGCTCGAGGCACAAAGCGCGATGCTTATGCCTCGAGCCAACGTTCAACCGCGGCGGAACACGACATGCGAAATCCGCTGCACGAGCAACGCGGCGGCAAGCGCCGCGACGGCCGTCAGCCATACGCCGATGTGAATCGACTGCACGAGCGCATCGCGCGCCGTGTCGATCAATGCGAGCGTGTTGAGTCCCGACGGCTTCATGTCCGCGATCAGCTTCAGGCGCGAAGCGTCGTCGATCAAAATACGCAGATCGACGAAACGCGGCCGCCATTGCGAGGCCGCCGGCTCACCGAGCACGCTCATCGTGCGCGTGACCACATCGCGATAGTGATGCTGCACGACAGTCGCCACGATGCTCGTGCCCAGCATGCCGCCGACCATTCGCGTGGACTGCAACAGCGCAGTCGTGATGCCGAAGCGCTCGCGGCCCGCAATCTCCTGGCCGAACACATTCAGATTGTTGAGGATGAAGCCGAGGCCGACGCCGACCGCGGCCATCGGCAATTCAAGCCATAGATGCGGCGTATCCGCGTTCGCGAACGCAATGCCGATCGACGCAAACAACAGCAGCCCGAAGCCAATGGAAAGAATGCGCGTCGGCTTCTTCATGTGAATAACGATGCGTGTATTCAGCACGCTGCCAAGCGCGATACACGCGGCAATTGGCGTGGCGAGCAACCCGGCCTGTTGCGGAGAAAGACCGAACCCGCCTTGCAGAAGCAGCGGCGCGAAAAAGATCAGCGAGAACATCACGAAGCCCGACAGCATGCCGAGCGTGAACAGCGTGACGAGCTGCGAGTCCTTGAAGAGATCGAGCGGAATGATGGGATGCGTGGCGCGCTTCTCGCACACGAACAACGCGATCGCGCCGACGACCACGCACGCGGCGAGCGTCACGTTGCCCGCGGTCAAGCCGTCTTTCGGCACGGCTTCGATAAACGCCTGAAGGCCGCCCAACACAGCCGCCACCAGTCCCGCACCGAGCCAGTCGATCTTGACTTCGCCTTCATGCGGACGCTGAAAGCTCGGCAGATGCGCCCAGATGAAGTACAGCGCCGCGGCGCCCACCGGGAGATTGATCAGAAACGTGGAGCGCCAGCCGAGATGCTCGCTCATCCAGCCGCCAAGCGACGGCCCGGCGGCGGTGCCGATGCCGTAGGCCGCGGCCATCACCACTTGCCAGCGCACGCGGGCGCGCGGATCGGGGAACAGGTCCGGTATCGACGCGAACGCCGTGCCGACCATCATGCCGCCGCCCACGCCTTGCAGGCCGCGCGCGATCACGAGAAACAGCATGTCGTTCGCGACGCCGCACAGCACCGACGCCACCGTGAACGTGATGACCGCGGCGATCACGAAGCGCTTGCGGCCGAAGTAATCGCCGAGACGCCCGAACACGGGCACCGTCACGACCGACGCCAGCAGATACGCGCTCGCAATCCACGCGTAGTACTCGAAGCCGTGCAGTTCCGCGACGATCGACGGCAGCGCGGTACTGACGACCGTTTGATCGAGCGCGACCAGCATGTTGACGAGACCGATGCCGAGCATCGCGAAGAGGGCGTTCCGGAAGGGCAGCGCGGCAGCAGCGGCAGTGGTAGTCACGGATCTGGGCAGGAGAACGATTGACGATGGAGCGCGGGACCGCGCGAGATCGAGACAACCGTGAGCCGAGTTGTCTGACCACTTCGTCATTATACGGGTTAGCCCTTAATTGAAACTATTGGTGGTGGGTTTTTGTGCGGATGAAAGTGTTCGAGCGCATCAAACCAGCAGCGCGCTCGCACGCGGTTCATCGATCAGGCAAAGGCTTTAGTGATTGGCCCACCATTCGGTCGCTTTCTGCTTGTCCCACGCGGGGAGAACTTCGCGCTCGATCGAAGCGTTCGTCAGCGCCGGGAAATCCTTTTTGAATTCCGCCACGTCCTGATCGAACTCGTCGCTGACGCGAATATCCCAGGTGCCGCCGCTAAAGCCGGTTGCTGCCTGATCGATTAGTGGAATAACCGGCCCCGCGCGCAACTCACCGTCCTTGCGTTCGACCACGGTGGCGTCGACGTGGCCAAGGTACACAATCGAATTGGGTTTGATTTGCACGGTTTCGTGAAGCGGCGTAAAGAACATGCCGTGAAATGGGAATATGCCGCTTTGTCCGGTGATGCCGCGCATCACATATTTTCCGGGCGCGAGCGGAATTCGGACGAAATAGTGATTACCGTTGTCGCTCGTCGTGGTCGCCTGATCGTCGAACTTGAAATTGAGGCGGTCGGCGCGGCTATCCGCGGCGCCGCGCTCCATGTGCACGACGATGGGACTCGGCTGATAGCTCGTGTGATAAGCGTTTTTTAGCGTCACCGTCATCAACGCGTAGGAGTTTTTGCTCGTATCGACGGAGCTCATGGCCGTGGTTGGCGACATTGGCGCAACAGTTGCACAACCCGTGGTCAGCAAAGTGCCGGCAATAGCGAAACTGGCGAAGAGTTTTTTCATTTCGAGTAGGGACTATTTTCTAATGTTCTTATCCGGTAAAGAAACTGCCGGATGAGCGAACTGTTGACGTTTCAATATGCGACGCGAATATCGAATAACCGCCGCATGCCATGTAAACGACAGCGCTTGATGGAACTTAAGGGTTTGCTTCATGCGAAAACGTCGAGCGGCTTGCGTCGCGTCCGCAGCAATGCGCGCTTTCAACTGAGGGCGCGCACCGAAAGGGTTTGTCTCTACACATGCCGCCCTTATCGCTGCCGATAAACAGGTCGAGTGGTCGTGTGATGCGGCATGGCGGCCGGAATCATCGGCGGTTCGTGCAGCCGGTCATCGACCTTCCTGAACCGGACGAAACAGGGACGTGAGCATGCACCGATTGAATTTCAAGCAGAAGCTCTGGTTGCCGCTCGTCGTCAGCCTGCTCGCGCTGCTCGCCGTGTCGGTGTCGGCGGCGTGGTTGTCGCGCGAGACGCGCATCGAAGAGCGCAAGCACGACCTCGTGAACGTGGGCCACGTCGGGCTCAGCATCGTGAAGGAGTACGCGTCGCTAGCGCAAAGCGGGGCGCTGAGCGAGGCCGACGCGCGCAAGCAGGCGCTCGAGCGTCTGCGCAACGTGCGTTACGGCGAAGACGGCTACTTCCTCGTGCTCGATTCGAAGCCGCGCATGATCATGCACGCGATGAAACCCGCGACGAACGGCAAGGACCTTGCAGGCGTCGAGGATGCCGACGGCCGTCATCACTACGTGACCTTCGCCGCGGTGGCGCAGGCGCCGGAGGGCGGCTTCGTCGATTATGTGTTTCCGCATCCGGGCAATCCGCCGTCCGCCGCGGTCGGCAAGATCGGTTACGTCGTGCGTTACGCGCCGTGGGACTGGATCATCGCGACCGGCGCTTATGTCGATGATATCGACGCCGCGTTCATGCAGTCGCTCTATGTGCTTGGCGGCATGTTCGCCTCGGTGGCGCTGCTGCTGTCCGCGCTCGTCGCGTTCACGAATCGCAGCATTCAACGCACGATTGGCGGCGACCCGGCCTACGTCGCGCATGTCGCCGGTGAAATCGCCCAAGGCAATCTCGTCATTCCGATCGACATTCGCACCGGCGACGATTCGAGCCTTTTGCACACCATGCGGCAGATGCGCGATGCGCTTGCGAACACCATCGTGCAGATCAGCGGCGCGGCCGACAAGGTCGCGACGGGCGCGCGCGAGATTGCCGCCGGTAATACGGATCTCTCCGCGCGGACGGAGAGCCAGGCCGCTTCGCTCGAAGAGACTGCGGCCAGCATGGAGCAGATGACCGCGATGGTCCGGCAGACGTCGGAGAACGCGCAGACGGCGAGCGAACTCACCGCGAGCGCCGAGCAGATCGTCACGCATGGCGGACAGATGGCGGCCGAAGCGGTGTCGACGATGCAGGAAATATCGACGGAATCGCACAAGATGGTGGAGATCATCTCGGTGATCGAAGGCATTGCCTTTCAGACCAATATTCTCGCGCTGAACGCAGCCGTCGAAGCGGCTCGCGCGGGCGACGAAGGGCGCGGCTTCGCGGTGGTGGCGGGCGAGGTGCGCACGCTGGCGCAGCGCAGCGCGGCCGCCGCGAAGGAAATTCGCACGCTGATCAGCTGCGCGGTGGGGCGCGTGGAGAACGGCGTCGAACTGGTCGACAAAACCGGCACCACGATTCAGGCGGCGAGCGAGGCGATTGGAAGGCTCTCGGGCGTGATGCGCGACATCGCCGCGGCTGCGTCGGAGCAGAGCGCAGGCATCGATCAGGTCGGCGACGCGGTCTCGCAGATGGACAGCGTGACGCAACAGAACGCCGCGCTCGTCGAGCAGGCCGCCGCGGTCGCGCAGACGTTGACCGAGCAGGCGAGGCTGCTGGAGGCGTCGATTCATACGTTCCAGGTTCAGTGGGATGGGCGTGGGGAGGCGGCGGGTTTGGCGGCGGGGCGTGCGGGGAAAAGCAAGTGGGCGGGTTCGCGACTTCGGGCTTTGTGATTGGGGAAGGTGGTGTTGCGAATTGCTTTTAACACGATCGGATGAAGCGAGCGCGAGAATGCGCCTTACGGCGCGCTCAGAAATTTCGCCGGTTATGCGCAGTAAATAGCGAACCTTGCACGGGAAACTTCTCGCAGTTGACTTCGTCTGTTCATCCGGCATGATGAGCGATTAAGATGGCTGTCTTCGCTTATATCGGGCCGGCCCACAACTAGAAAAATGGTTCCTACAGAAATCCTGATCGTCGGCTTCGGCTGCATCGGTCAAGCGGTTTTGCCTTTGCTCGAACGCGTGTTTCCGTCAGTACCTATCGTCGTCGTGGACAGGGTGCTGGACGAAGCGCGTCTGTCGATCATACGGCGGCATAAGTTGAAAGCGGTCGAGGCGACGGTTAGCGAGTCGAATTACATTTCGTTGCTTGGGCCGAAGCTTTCGCCTGGCGGATTTATCCTTAATCTCGCGCCGAGCGTAAGCAGTTCCGATCTCATCGAGTTGGCTCAGAACTGCGGCGCCTTTTATCTCGATAGTGGGATCGAACCGTGGGCTTATGAAGAACACGACTCATCGTTTCTCACTAACCATGCGCTTAGAGTTCGCTTGCTGAAGTTTGCAAAAGGCCGTGAAAACCGTGCCACCGCATTGGTCGCGCATGGCGCAAATCCGGGGTTCGTGTCGGTGCTCGTGAAGGAGGCGTTGCTTCGGCTCGCACGAAGGGCCGATGTGCTCGCCGATATGCCGTTCACACGCGGGCAATGGGCTGGCCTCGCTAGAGCGCTCGACGTTCGCGTCGTTCAGGTGAGCGAATACGACAGCCAGCATGCACCGCCGCCGGCGCCGTTCGAATTCGCCAATACGTGGTCGCCAGAGGGATTTATCACTGAATGCCTGCAAGACGCCGAACTCGGCTGGGGCACGCATGAAACTCGCCTTCCCGCTACGGCGTATCGTCACGCTGATGGCGGCGGTGCGGCCATCGCGCTGAATAGACCCGGACACCGCACATGGGTGCGCTCGTGGTCGCCGACTCACGGGCCGTTCAATGCACGATTGATTACGCACAATGAGTCCATTTCAATCGCCGAATATCTGACGTGCGAGTCTCGCGGTGAGTCTGCTTACAGGCCGACTGTCTATTATGCGTATCGGCCGACCGAGGCGACGAGTCTGTCGATGCAATGGCTCGATGACCGGTCCGCCCGACGCATCACGACGCATCGCGTGATGAAGGACGACATCGAATCCGGCATGGACGAACTCGGCGTGCTGTTGATGAGTCCGCGATACGGCGCGATCTGGTACGGCTCGCAACTCGATATAGACCGCGCACGGACCGTCGCGCCATATAACTCCGCAACGAGCCTGCAGGTGGCGTCGAGCATTGCGGCTGCAATGCAATGGATCTTGCAGAACCCGGTACGCGGTGTCATTGAATCCGACGCGCTCGATCATCAAACCGTGTTGAATGCAGCGGCGCATGCGTGGGCGCCGTTATCGGCACATTTCACGGATTGGTCGCCATGCCGGACCGACAATTCCCTGGTCTTCGACCAATTCATGCTGGAGCAATAAGTCCCGTTCATGAAACGCACGAAACAGATCCCACGCGCTAATTGGCCAACCGAACTCGAGCGTATTGGCTTTCACTTTCATTCGCTCGATGAGCATAACCAGCCGCGCAAAGTCGACCGCAATACGTTTTACTATTGGCGCGAAGACGCGGCATACGAATTCAGCGAGGCTCAGATCGAGTCGCTGTACGCGGCCGCGCGTGAGCTTAATTCACGCTGCCTCGAGGCCGTGCAGCATGTGATCGATCACGATCGCTTCTCGCGTATGGCTATCGCGCCGGAATTCGCCGAATTGATTCGCAAGTCGTGGGATAGCGACGAACCGACATTGTTCGGCCGTTTCGATATGACACTCGACGCACACGGCGTGCCGAAGATGTACGAGTACAACGCCGACACGCCGACGTCCATTATTGAATCGAGCCTCGCGCAGTGGTCCTGGAGGGAGTCCGTTCAGCCGAAGGCGGACCAGTTTAATAGCTTGCACGAAGCGCTTATTGCGCGCTGGCGCTGGATTCGCAAGCACTATCGGAAAGCGAAACTGCTTCACTTCGCCTGCGCGTTCGACAGCCAGGAAGATGTGTGCAACGTCGAATATCTGATGGACACTGCGGTCCAGGCGGGCTGGTCGGTCAAGCTCGTGGACGTGATGAAAATCGGCACCGATAGCGCGGGCCGCTTTTACGATGCCGACAACGAGCGGATCGAGGTTGCTTTCAAGCTGTATCCGTGGGAATGGATGGCGCAGTCGGAATACGGTCCGCAATTGGGCCTCGGCACCATGCATTGGGTCGAGCCGCCGTGGAAGGCCGTGCTTTCGAACAAGGCGATACTTCCGATTCTCTGGGAACTGTTTCCGGGACATCCGAACTTGCTCGAGGCGAGTTTCGAAGAGGCCTCTTTTGATGGACGCCCGCATGCGACAAAGCCTATCTATTCGCGTGAAGGCGAAAGCCTGACGCTGGTTACGCCGGAGGGCCGCTTTCACAATCCGGGGCAGTACGGCGACGAAGGCTTCGTGTATCAGGCTTATTGCCCCGCGCGGCGCTTCGGCGGGTTGTACACGACACTGGGCGTGTGGATCGTCGACGATGTTCCGAGCGGCTTATGCGTTCGTGAAGAAGCCGGGCCCATCGCGAAAAACACCAGCTATTTCGTGCCGCACTTCTTTCGGAAAAGTGGCGATGTGGCCGCTTTCGGCCTGGGTGAACGCGCGCAACACGCGCTGCCGGCTCAGACGGCTGCTCACTCGGCTGATCGCGCGCAAAAAGCGCCGGCTCATACGGGTGCTTACTTCATTCAACAAAAAAAGTCGGGCTTGCCCAAGTTGCTGCTGATTGGCGCCTGTGCCGCATTGGCTGGCGGCACACTTGTGCATTCATGCTCCAGCAGCGATGACGACAGCGAACTTGATGAAGGCGTGCCGGTTACGCGTGCGAGCTACGAGACACTTGAGGACTGCCTCGCCGACTGGACGATGGTGGCGGATTGCAGAGAGGCGCCGATCGCTACGCAGACCGCTGACGTGCCGGCGAGCGATGCGGTCGCCAGCTCACCAACGAATGGTGTGGCGGGAAGCGCGGGAGGTTCGCATACCGGTGTGATTGCGCACTGGTACGGTCCGTACTACACGCGTTCGGGCACGGTCTACCATGGGGACGGTAGTCAGACTCAGCAGAGTGCGCAGTCAGGACCGCTGAGGCCTGCGTTGAAATACGATGCCGATGGTCATCCGACGAGGGCGCTCGAGCCGGCTCCCGCGCACGCTGCTTTCACCGAGCAGGCCACTGTTGCGCAGCGCATTCTCACTCGCGGCTCGGGAGCGTCAATGTCGATGCATGCTGCCGCAGTGACGTCGCGCGGAGGCTTTGGCCGCGGGGGCGGGGGCGGGGGCTTTGGCGGCGGTGGTGGGCATTCTTTTGGCGGCGGTGGGTGGTCGTCGGGGGGATGAGTCAGGGTTGCGGTGTGTTTAGGTCGGCGCCCAGGTGCGGCATCGGCGACAACTACCTGGCGTAGAGGTCGCGTATCGTCGCCCTTATTGAAGACATAGGGCCAGCAGCAACAAAGCCCACCTTGCGCGGGCCCCGACTATTCAAGGGAAACTCCCACCGTCGAAATGTCTGGCCATCTCAGGCTGCATTCGTCGTCAATCAATCAGTGAACCGTCACGGCGTACTGCCGTTATCTTCCCGTCCCACGTTCCCCAACTTTTCAGACCGGTCCTATTTCGCACTGCGCAAGTGCCACGCGAGCATGGTCAATCGGGGCCGCAACATCGCTCCGTTGTCACCGGCCGCGACGCGACCGGTCTTTCCGTTGGTTTCTTGGGAGTATGGGAATGCCGAATCAGGAAGATGGCGAAGGCAGGACGTATGCATTCGCGACGATTGGCGCACGTTGCGAGCGCGGCGGTTATGTGATCCGGACAACGTCCGGGTTGTCGATCTACGGTCTCAACGTCGCACTTGTCGCCGATAACACTTATGGTCACAGGCAGGAGGTCTGATGCCCGACGCACTTGCAACAGCGGTAACGAATACAAATTCCAATTCGTGTGTGAATGTGCAGACTGACCGGCTGTGCAAGCCATGGGAAATATCTCAGGCGGGAATCGGCTTTATTGAGACGTGGGAGGCTTTCCGCGCACACTTATATGACAACGATGGTGCGGGCGGCGGAGGAAATACGACTATTGGCTTCGGACACCTGGTCCACATGGGACCGATATCGGGCGCACCCTCGGAAGCTCCTTTTTTGAACGGTATAACCGTCGCACAGGCGCATCAATTAATGCACCAGGATTTACGGGATCCGCAGCGAATCGTAAACCAAAAAATAAATGTTCCGCTGTTTCAGTACGAATACGATGCATTGGTCGATTTCGTTTACAATTTGCGCCACCATAATGATGGCCTGCTTGGCCTTGTAAACACTGGCCAGTATGACCGCGTGCCCGCGAAATTCATGGAATACACATGGGCAGGCGGGCAGCAACCGCACGGGCTTGTGAAACGTCGCCGCGCTGAGGGTCGCTTATTCGCTTCGGGAGATTATAATGCGGATCACTAGACTAGCCCTAGCCACGACAGCTATCTTTATTTCAGCTTCGGCATTAGCGAATGCCGCCTGCGAAAACGACGCAAAAACACGCGACGATTTTCTGGCCTGCTCAAAAAGGGATACAGATAAAATTCTTTCCGACTCGGAAAAGCTGTATCGAAGCATAAGAGCGCTCGCTAGTGACGGCGGGCGGGCTGAGCTAGATAAGAACTATAAGATCTGGAATGACAAACTTAAGTCCGACTGTTCCGTAATCGCGTATTCATTCAATGAATGGCGAAATGATTACACGCCGGACACGGATTTTCAGGTCTCCTCATGCCGCGCGAAGATCGCGACACAAGAGCTCGAGTTTTATAAATGGCTCGCATGTCCCGATGACATGGAAAGGTCCAAGGTCCCAGACTGCGCGGCGGTGAGAAAGGTGTTGAGCGACAGGCAATAGAGTGGACCGCGCGCCCCGCTTCGGCGGGGCTTTTCATTTGAGCGTCGTTTCGCGCCTGTTCTTGCCTAATATCGACGCAACCCCGCCCATGCCCAAACCTTAAAACCGCGAAACGATATTGTCCCATCAGCCCCAACCGGGCATATTGATGCGTGTGAAGCCAATCCTTCCCGGAGCAACCCCGCATGCCACAACCCACCCGCATCGCAGCCCTCGCACTGCTGTCATGTATTGCGTTGACCGCGGGCAGCCGAGCGCAAGCCGACTCGTCGTGCGATAAAGCATGCCGCGCGCGCGGCCAACTGCTCGATCATCGGGTCACCTCGCGGCTGAATGCGGCAGCACTGTCGAAGCTGCTTTCATCAAGTCCATCCGGACAGCAACTCATGCAAATGGCGGGCGCGCCTGCTTGCGGCGTGCAGATCGTCTATTACCGTTATCGCACCATCGGCGCCGCCGGCGAACCGGCCACAGCGAGCGGCGCACTGATGATCCCGCAGGGCGAGTCCGCGACGTGCAGCGGGCCGCGTCCCATGATGTTGTATGCGCACGGCACCACCGCGTATCGCAAGTACAACCTCGCCGACGTGACGCAAAGCGACCGGGAGAACGGCGGCGCGGGCGAAGGCCTCAGCGTCGCCGCGATGTACGCCGCTCACGGCTACATCGTCGCGGCCAGCAACTATGCGGGCTGTGCCGGTTCCGATCTTCCGTACCATCCTTATCTGAACGCCGAACAGCAGTCCGCCGATATGATCGACTCGCTGCGGGCGGCGCGCGTCGTGCTCAACGACGAAGGCAAACGGGCAGCAATTCGCGAGAACGGCAAGCTGTTCATCACCGGCTATTCGCAAGGCGGTTTCGTTGCGCTCGCAACGCATCGCGCGCTGCAGGCAGCGGGCGTCAGCGTGACAGCCTCCGCGCCAGGTTCGGGCCCGTATGCGCTTGCCGCTACTGCCGACGCCATCAGCGCAGGCCAGGTCAGTCTCGGCTCGACGCTCTTCACGACATTGGTCGTGACCGGTTATCAGCATGCCTATAAGAACCTGTACCGCAAGCCGGACGACTTCTTCGAAGCCGCCTACGCACCCGACATCGAACAACTGCTGCCGAGCGAGCAATCGCTCGATACCATTTTCTCGCAGCGAAAGTTGCCGCCGTCGCATCTTTTCAGCAGCACGCCGCCTGCCGCGCAGTTTCGGTCGATGACGCCGCCCGCATCGCCGGCACTCACGCCACCTCCGTTGACACGGCTATTCGCAACCGGTTTCGGCGACGCCAATCTCGTGCGCAACAGCTATCGCCGCGCGCTTCTCGAAGACGCCGAGGCGAATCCTGATGGCGCGTTCCCCAACGCAACGCCGAACCTTGAGCCCGCGGCAAATCCGCTGCATCCGCTGCGACAGGCGTTCAAGCGTAATGATTTGCGCAACTGGGTGCCAAAAGCGCCAGTGCTACTGTGCGGAGGCGGCGCCGATCCGATGGTGTACTTCTTCAACGCACGCATCGAGCAGGCGTATTGGCTCAACGCGAAAGTGCCGGCGGGACTCACTTCGGTGCTGGATGTCGACTCGCCCGCCACCGGAGCCGACGATTCGTTCGCGGCGCTCAAGCGCGGTTTTGCGAACGCGAAGGCCGACGTTTCGAAACAAGCGGTGGCCGCAGGCGCAACGGACGGCGGCGCGTCAGCGGTATTGCGTTCTTATCATGGAGAACTGGTTGCGGGCTCTTGCATGCTCGCGGCACGGGCGTTCTTCTCGAACTTCTGAACGTGCCTGTTTCTAGCTTCTGCCACGCATTCCGCCGATGCCGTCAATTGCCGAACAACGAACTCTGCATGCCGCGAGGCGCCGCAGCGCGTGAGCATTTTGCGGCGGCTTTGGTAGTCGCTGCAGTGACTTGCGTTTGCACATCGGCGCCGGCTTCAAGCGACGTTTGCCCTGCTTCCAGCGCGAGTAACAGCATCTTGTTCGCCAACCCACCCGCAAAGCCCGTGAGGTCGCCGGATGCGCCTATCACGCGGTGGCACGGCGCCACAATCGAAACAGGATTCCGACCGTTGGCGGCACCCACTGCACGCACGGCGTTGACATTGCCGATCTGCGCGGCGATCTGCGCATAAGTACGTGTCTGGCCAAATGGGATCGTCAACAACGCGGCCCACACTTTCTTCTGAAACTCGGTGCCCTGAAAGTCGAGTGCGAGATCGAACGCGTCTCTGTTGCCCGCGAAGTACTCGTGCAACTGACGCTCGGTTTCGAGCAGGATCGGCCGATCGTCGGCGAGCACCAACTCACCGAGCCGCACACGGTTCGGCTTGTCGTTCTCCCACAGAATTGCGGTCAACCGATCGCCGCGGGCGACGAGCTTCAATTGGCCGACCGGAGAATCCATCAGCTTGTAGGCGTAAGTCACTTGTCTGCTCCTGCGTATTTTCGTCGTCAAGTATGAAGGATTTGTGCAGCAGAGGGTGAGCGATCGCCATCACGCAGCAAGCCGCGCCGCACGTCACCCAGTAAAATCGACCCTATCAGCACGACGGACCGCAGCCACCGGATATTTCTACCACTGTGACCACGACACTTGAACAACTGAGAGCGGGCCAACTCGCGGGCACACGCCACTTGAAACTCGCGTGCGGGCTCAGCGAATTTCCACGCGAGATTCTCGACCTCGCCGACACGCTCGAAGTTCTCGATCTTTCCGGCAACGCGCTCACCACCTTGCCCGACGATTTCGCGCGGCTACGCAAACTGCGCATTCTGTTTGCGTCGAACAACCCGTTCACCGAGTTGCCGCCGGTGCTCGGACAATGCCCGCAATTGAGCATGATCGGCTTCAAGGCGAATCGCATTCGCACCGTCGCGGGGACTGCGTTGCCGCCGCGTCTGCGCTGGCTGATTCTCACCGACAACGAGGTCGACGCGCTGCCGCCAGAAATCGGTCACTGCACGCATTTGCAGAAATTGATGCTGGCAGGCAATCGTCTGCGCTTTCTTCCCGAACAACTGGCCGCGTGTTCGCGGCTCGAGTTGCTGCGGCTTGCCGCCAATCGACTCGATGAATTGCCGGCATGGTTATTTCATATGCCGCGGCTCGCATGGCTCGCTTATGCGGGCAACCCATTTGGCGAAGCACTCGAAGCGGCGGCTTTGGACGATACGCCCATCGCCGAAATTAGCTGGAACGATCTGCGTTTGCATGAGCAACTGGGCGAGGGCGCTTCGGGCGTGATTTACCGCGCCGAACTGCGCACGCACGAGAACACCGCGCGTCGCGTCGCGGTCAAGCTGTTCAAGGGCGCCGTTACGAGCGATGGTTTGCCCGACTGCGAAATGGCCGCTTGCATTCGATCCGGCGATCATCCCAACCTGATCGCAGTAGCCGGAAAAGTGAAGGACCATCCGGACAACGCGCACGGACTCGTGATGGAACTGATCGATCCGCAATACCGCAATCTGGCAGGGCCGCCGAGCTTCGAATCGTGCACGCGCGACATCTACGCGGCCGACGTCCGTTTCAACCCAGTAGACGTGGTCGACATGGCGCACGGCATTGCATCGGCGGCCAGTCATTTGCATCGGCAATGCGTCATGCACGGCGACCTGTACGCGCATAACATTCTGCATGACGGCCAGGCACGTGTATTGTTAGGAGACTTCGGCGCGGCTTCTTTCTATTCGACGGAGAACCGCGAAGCAGGCGTGGCGCTGGAGCGTCTCGAAGTGAGAGCATATGGTTGCCTGCTCGAGGAATTGATGACCCGCTGCCACTGGAGCGATTCGCGTGTGCAAGCAGACGTCGCCGTCAAGCTCGCGAGCTTGCGCGACAGTTGCCTGAGCGAAGACGTCGACAAGCGGCCGTTATTCGAGCAGATCGCATCCGAGCTGCTCGTGCTGAAAGCTCGTTGATGTCGAACAGGCAAGCCGTTTGCGGTCCTATCGGTCCGCGTTCATCCGTTGGCGTTCATGCACTTGACGGGCGCCGCCACGAAGGAGAGAAACGATGACGCAGAGAATGCGCCGCCGCGTGCTGATCGCCGGTGCACTGGCTGCGGCCGGTCTCACGCGTGCGGCCGGCGCGGCAACCGTGGAAGGCGGCATGCCGAAGATCGCGCTCGTGCTGAAGTCGCTCAGCGACCCCTTCACCGCCGCGATGGCGAACGCGGCCAAAAATTATCAACAGCACTACGCGTCGCAATTCGCGTTGACGGTGCGCGGAACAGCGACGGAGCCCGACACGGCGGGACAGGTCCGCATTGTCGAAGACCTGATCCGCGCGAAGATGAACGCGATCGTGATTGCGCCGTCGGGCTCGAAAGGATTGACGTCGGTGGTCGCGCGCGCGATCAAGGCGGGCATCATCGTGGTCAGCATCGACAATCCGCTCGACGACGCCTTGCAGGACGCAGCGAAAATCTCTGTGCCGTTTGTCGGCCCCGACAATCGCAAGGGCGCGATGCTGGTGGCGAACTATCTCGTCGAGCGGCTGAAGCCCGGCGATCAGGTCGCGATCATCGAAGGCATTGCAGCGGATCGCAACGCGCAGCAACGCACGGCCGGCTACAAGGAAGCGATGAACGCGGCGGGCATGCAGCTCGTCGCGACCGAGGCCGGCGACTGGGAATATGGCAAAGGCCGCGACATTGCGTCGAAAATACTCGGCCAGCATCCGCAGATTCGCGGCTTGCTATGTGCGAACGACAACATGGCAATGGGCGCGGCGGACGCCGTTCGCGACGCGGGCCGAACGGGCGGCGTGTACATCACCGGCTATAACGCGATTGAAGCGATCAAGCCGTTGATCGCGGACGGCCACGTACTCGCCACCGTCAATCAGTTCGCCGACCGGCAAGCGGTGTTCGGCATGGACGTCGCGCTAAAGGCGGTGACGGAGCAGAGAAAGCAGGGCGAATTGTCGCGAACGATAGAGACGCCACTGCAACTCGTCACCGCCGCGAAGCGGTAGTTCGGCAGCCGCCTTTATACGCCTTCGAGACGGAAGAACGACACCGACTGATTCAATTGCCGGCCCTGATCTTCGAGCGACTTCGATGCAGCCGCGGCTTCTTCCACCAGCGCGGCGTTCTGTTGCGTGACCTCGTCCATCTGCGTGATCGCCTGATTGACCTGTTCGATACCGCGGCTCTGTTCCGCAGAGGCCGCCGCGATTTCTCCCATGATGTCCGTCACGCGAGCGACTGCCTGAGTGACTTCGGCCATCGTCATGCCTGCCTTGTCCGCGAGCGACGAACCGTCGCGGATCTTCTGCACGGATGTGCTGATCAGATCTTTGATCTCCTTTGCCGCGCTCGACGAACGCTGCGCAAGATTGCGCACTTCGCTTGCCACCACGGCGAAGCCGCGGCCCTGCTCGCCGGCACGCGCCGCTTCGACAGCGGCATTGAGCGCGAGGATATTCGTCTGAAACGCAATGCCTTCGATCATGCCGGTGATCTCGGCGATGCGCGTTGAGTTTTCGCTGATCTCGCCCATCGTGCCCACCATTTCACCGACGACGCCATTGCCCTTCGACGCCACGTCGGACGCATTGGCCGACAAGGTGCTCGCCTGCTGCGCGTTTTCCGCGTTCTGCTTCACCGTGGTCGTCAGTTCTTCCATGCTCGATGCGGTCTCCTGGAGGGACGACGCCTGCTGTTCCGTGCGCGACGACAGATCGACGTTGCCCGACGCGATCTGGCTTGAACCGGTCGCGATGCTGTCGGCGGCATGGCGAACGTTGCCGATCAGACGAACGAGGCTCGACTGCATTTCGCCCATCGATGCAAGCACGCTCCCTGCCGGCGCATTGCTGGCGCCGGGCACCGCGCGCAGATCGCCTTCCGCGACGCGCCGCGTGACTTCGGCGAGCGCGACCGGTTCGGCGCCAAGCGCACGCATCAAACCGCGCGTGATGACGATGCCGGCGCCGATTGCAAGCGCCATCGCGGCAACGCAGAAGGCAATCAGCAGATTGCGCTCATGCGCCAGGCGCTCGGCCGACTCCTTCGCCATTTCTACCGCGCGTTCATGCGTGGCGTCCAGGTACGCGTTCGCCGCTTTCGTCAATGCGGTCAACAGCGGACGGCATTTGCTGGCGATGTCGGCGATGGCGGCATCGCGCTGTCCGCTCGCCGCGAGCCGGTCGATCTCGAGCGCGACGGGCCGATAAAGCTGTTCGATACGCGATATTTCCGCGGCGAGCGTGCGCGCGTTTTCGCTGATGTCTTTCGCGCTGGCCACCATCGCGTTGAATTTGTCGAGGCGGCTCTCGACGCGCTTCTCCGCGTCGAGCACCGCTGCCTTCTCGACCTCGATATCCGCCGGCGATGAAACAAGCACGAGATTACGCACTGCAATCGCGCGGTCGCTGACCGCGTTTCGCACCGACTCGGCCATTTGCGCACGCGCATTGATGCCGCTGATGAAACCGGCGAAGCGCTCGTTCGCGTCGTTAAGCGCGATCAGCGATATGCCGGAGACGATCATCACGACGACCGCAAGCGAACCGAACGCGGCAGTCAGCTTCGCCTTTTCCGACAGATTATGAAAGTTCATGATTCGGGACTCCAGTCGCCCACATGTTTGGCCGAAAACTATTTGAAGACTTCGGATGCCCGGACAATCCGGGGTCAGCAGCAGACGGTTGGAAATCGGTTTTCGCTGGCGCCACACGCAATAACGGCGCGCTTCTTCGTGACCGTAGGGCGGTTACTCCCAGGTAAGAGGCCGCAAAGGTTTGCGCATGATTGATATTCGCTATGAAGCAATCGCTCAATGTTGCAAGCGTCGTGGCGACGCTCGAGTTGAGGCAATATGACGGCCATTGCGGCTTCATGTTCGACTGGTAAATTGCGAGTGTCATCACAAACCGCAAGCGGAAAGCAAGGTCTGAAAGACTTATGAAATCTGAACTTCTGCTGCAAACTTATGGCTCGGATTCGTCCGGTATTGTCTGCGGCTTCGTCTTTTCGCCCACGCAAGCGGGCCGGCCCATTTCCGCCGACGAAGCGCTCGAATGGCTGCGTGCGCAGCAAAACAGCGCTTCGCATGCGGACGAATTTCTGTGGCTGCATTTCAATCTCGCGCACAGCGCGGCCGAGCGTTGGATGCACGCGCAACTCGATCTGCCCGAGACGTTTTTCGACGCGTTGCGTGAAGGCTCGCATTCCACGCGTATCGAGCAGGCCGACGGTGCATTGCGCGCCGTGGTTAACGACGTGATGTTCAACCTCGAGTTCACGCCGTCCGAGATTGCGACACTCTGGATTTACGCACATCAGCGGATCATCGTGACGGCGCGGCTCAAGCCGCTGCGTTCGGTGGACCGCTTGCGCGCGTCGGTGAAAGAAGGCGAAATCTTCCGCTCGCCAGTCGAGCTGCTGGTTCATCTGATGCGCGATCAGGCGGATTTGCTCGTGCAGATCGTTCGACGCACGAGCGCCGATATCGACCGTATCGAAGACCGTTTTCTCTCGCAGCGGCCCACGCAAAACCGGCTCGATCTGGGCGCCATGCGACGCATGCTGACGCGCTTGCAACGGATGCTCGCGCCGGAGCCGGGCGCGATCTTCCGCCTGCTCGCGAGACCGCCGCGCTGGCTTCATCCGGAAGACGTACAGGATTTGCGCGAGTCGACGGAAGAGTTCTCCGTGGTGCTCTCCGACATGGCCGGGCTGATCGAACGCGTCAGGCTATTGCAAGAAGAGATTATTTCGCGGCTCGAAGAACAGAATAACCGCACGCTGTTTACGCTGACGCTGGTCACGGTTCTCGCGATGCCGATCAATATCGTCGCGGGCTTCTTCGGTATGAACGTGGGCGGCATTCCGTTTGCCGAGAACCATCACGGCTTCTGGGTGTTGGTCGTGCTCGTCGCCTGCTTCACGGGACTGGCGGCATGGTGGGCGTTTCGTCGAAGGAAGGAACGATAGCCGCACACACAGGCCCGCGCCGTTCAATGCGGTTGCTCGATCATCAGATAGCGGATCACCAGCGCGGGATCGGCGATGTCGAGTATGAGGCGGCGCATGATGCGCTTGCGCATGTGATTTTCGTCGAGCATCCACGGCCCGCCGGCATCGCTCAGATAGCGCGCGAGCGCCGCGCGCGTGTCGGTGTTCGAGGGCAGGTTCAGGCGAGCGGCAAGCAGGCCCGCCACCACGTCGTCCAGTTCGAGCGCCAGTGGACGCGAGTCGATAATGAGCGTCAGTTCCATACGTATTCGATCGTTTCGAATCTCACGCAAACCGGCTGCGGCTCATGCAAAAAGCGGCTCCGCCAGCCGCGAACGGACAGCGGAGCCGAACTGGAGCCGTGCCGGACGTGAGCCCGGCAATGGCAGCCGAACCTTCTCCTTTGTACTCTGCTCAGTACTTTGCTTGGTACTCGGCTAGTACTCGAGTTCGGGCGCGTTCGCCGCGGCGGGCTTCTCTTCCTTCGGTGCTTCGGCGACGGTTGCATCCGTCGTGAGAATGAGGCCGGCGACCGACGCCGCGTTTTGCAGCGCCGTGCGCGTCACCTTCGTCGGATCGACGACACCGGCTTCCACGAGGTCGCCGTACTGACCCGTGGCCGCGTCATAACCGAAATTGCCCTTGCCTTCGAGCACCTTCGCGATGACCACCGACGGTTCGTCGCCCGCGTTCGAAGCGATTACGCGCAGCGGCGCTTCGAGCGCGCGCAGCACGATGCGAATACCGGCATCCTGATCGGCGTTGGCGCCCTTCAGGTCCGCGATGGCCGCACGCGCACGCAACAGCGCCACGCCGCCGCCCGGCACGATGCCTTCTTCCACGGCCGCGCGCGTCGCGTGCAACGCATCGTCGACGCGGTCTTTCTTTTCCTTCATCTCGACTTCGGTCGCCGCGCCCACCTTGATGACCGCGACGCCGCCCGCGAGCTTCGCCACGCGTTCCTGCAGTTTCTCGCGGTCGTAGTCGCTGGTGGTCCCGGCGATCTGCGCGCGAATCGCCTTCACGCGCGCCTCGATTTGCTGCTGGTCACCGGCGCCGTCGATGACGATCGTGTCGTCCTTGCGCACTTCCACACGCTTTGCGCTGCCGAGATCTTCGAGCGTCGCTTTCTCGAGCTGCTTGCCGGTTTCTTCGGAGATGACGGTGGCGCCCGTGAGCACCGCGATGTCCTCGAGCATCGCCTTGCGGCGGTCGCCGAATCCAGGCGCCTTGACGGCCGCGACCTTCAGCACCCCGCGCATCGAATTGACGACGAGCGTGGCGAGCGCCTCGCCTTCGACGTCTTCCGCGATGATGAAAAGCGGCTTGCTTGCCTTCGCGGAGGCTTCGAGTATCGGCAGCAAATCGCGGATCGCCGAGATCTTCTTGTCGTACACGAGGATCAGCGGATCGTCGAGATACGCGGCCTGCCTGTCAGGATTGTTGATGAAGTAGGGACTCAGATAGCCGCGATCGAACTGCATGCCCTCGACCACGTCGAGTTCATTGTCGAGCGACTTGCCGTCTTCGACCGTGATCACGCCTTCCTTGCCGACCTTGTCCATTGCATCGGCGATGATCTTGCCGATCGCTTCGTCGGCGTTCGCGGAGATCGACGCCACCTGCGCGATTTCCTTGCTCGTCGAAATACGCTTGGACGTCTTCAGCAATTCGTCCAGCACGGCCGCAACCGCCTTGTCGATGCCGCGCTTCAGGTCCATTGGATTCATGCCTGCGGCGACGTGCTTCATGCCTTCCTGCACGATGGATTGCGCGAGCACGGTCGCGGTCGTGGTGCCGTCGCCGGCCACGTCGGCGGTTTTAGACGCGACCTGCTTCACGACTTGCGCGCCCATGTTCTCGAAGCGGTCCTTCAGTTCGATTTCTTTCGCCACCGACACGCCGTCTTTCGTGATGACCGGCGCGCCGAAGCTGCGCTCGATCACGACGTTGCGGCCTTTGGGGCCGAGCGTCACTTTCACCGCATCGGCCAGCACGTTCACGCCCTTGACGATCCGGTTACGGGCGCTGTCGTGAAACCTGACATCTTTCGCACTCATCTTGTTGCTCCGGGAAAAGTCTTTGAACGTTTATCACGCGGCTTTGCGCTGCGCGGCCGCGTCGGCTTCGAGTACGCCAATCACGTCTTCTTCGCGCATGACGAGCAGTTCCTCGCCGTCGATCTTGACGGTCTGGCCTGCATATTTGCCGAAGAGTACGTGGTCGCCGACCTTGAGTTCGGGAGGACGCCGGGTGCCGTCCTTCAGCAGACGCCCGTCACCGACCGCGATCACCTCGCCCTGTTCGGGCTTTTCGGCGGCGGAGTCCGGAATCACGATGCCGGATGCCGTCGTGCGTTGCCGCTCGATTCGCTTGACGACAACCCGGTCGTAGAGGGGACGAATGTTCATTTCCATCTCCTGTGCGATAACAGATCACCAAAAAGGAATCCGGCTGCGCGCGAACAGCGAGATGGATGACGCCCGCGTTGGGGCGCAGCCGTTGCCAGTGTCCCGGCGGAAAGCGAAATAGGGGTTCGTTGCGGGACTTCAAGAGCGTGTCGAGCGGGCTCTTTGTAACAAAATTTTTCAGCGCGAGTCGCGCGTTTTCGCGCCGGTTTTTCGTCAGGCAACTGTGCAAAAACCGTACTTGAAATTCGTTCGGCGCCGACCTATTTTATTGTCGGCTCAGCAGTCGCGTTGCACGCGCTGCGTGTTTCGATTTGTTTGTCAGTGGATGAATGTCCCTGACGGGCGAACTGGAGCGCGTGGTCCGGTTCGCCCCAGGGCGAAGGAGCAACACCATGAGCGATCTCTTCTCAAGCGCCGGGTTGGCCGGCGATATCGAACGCCTGCAACGGCAGGTCGCGAGTCTCTTCGACGGCTTTCCCACGAGCATTCGCGCCGCGGGTTCAGGCACGTTTCCGGGGATCAATATCGGCAGCACGGACGAGTCCATCGAGATCGTCGCGTTCGCGCCGGGCATCGACCCGGCGAAACTCGATGTATCGATCGACAAGCGTCTGCTGACGATCAGCGGCGAGCGCGAATTCCCGCAGACGGAAGCCGCCGGCGACGACACGCGCACTTATGCGCAGGAGCGTTTTGCCGGCCGGTTCCGGCGCGCGATCGAATTGCCGCAGCATGCGGACCCGGACAAGGCCAGCGCACGTTATGCCGACGGCTGTCTGGTCGTGAGCGTGGCGAAGCGCGAGTCGTCGAAGCCGCGCGCCATTACCGTTCAATGATGTTTTGGGTGAGAACGAATCGTGAAGATCGTGAAGTAAGGAGGCAATCATGAGCGACACAACCGAACTTGCGAGAAAAGATGAAGCCGCGAGCGAAACCGCGGTGACGCGCCGCGACGACGAGCGCGCGCAAAGCCGCGTCACGCTGACGCCGCCCGTCGACGTTTCCGAGGACAGTCAGGGCATTACGCTGTGGGCCGATTTGCCGGGTGTGACGAAGGAGCGGTTGAGTGTGAAAGTCCACGATGGCAATCTGTATATCGAGGCCGAGGCGATGGTGCCGACACCGGCCGGGCTGCGTCTGCAGCACGCGGAAATTCGCGAACCGCGTTTTGCGCGGGCGTTTTCGCTCGGCGCCGACTTCGACACGTCGAAGATCGACGCGAATCTGAAGGACGGCGTGTTGAAGTTGACGATTCCGCGTCACGACGAAGCGCGTCCGCGCCGCATCGAAGTGCGGACGAACTGACCCGGCACATTCGCAACGACGACAGGAGAAAACGGGTGGCGGCGTTATGTCGCCACTTCCGCCACTTCCGCCACGTCCGCCATGTTTGCGATGGCATGGCGTCGGCGCTATGGTGAATATGCGGTTCTCGTACCAGACGTAAAGGAGGATGCGATGAACACCGATCCGAAAAAGTGGAACCCTTTCAAGTTTCTTCGCGGCTCGGCGCGCAAGCAGCAAGCGGACAGTGCGCCGGATACGCCGGCGAGCGAGCAGTGGCGTGCCGCGTGGCCCGATATTTCGCGGCTTTTTCCGCGCGATCCGTGGCGTGCGGTCGAGGAGTTTTTCCATGATCCGTTCGCGGGCCGCGGCGCGCTCGAACGATGGTTCGGCGACTTCAGTTCGTCGCGTTTCCAGCCGCGCATCGACGTGGTCGACGAAGGCAAGGTGTTGCGCGTGACCGCCGAGTTGCCAGGCATGGCGCGCGAGGATCTGGCCGTGAGTGTCGAGGATGGCGCGCTCGTGTTGCGCGGCGAGAAAAAGCAGGACGTACACAGCGAGGAAGACGGTTGCTACCGGCTCGAGCGTGCATACGGCGCTTTCGTGCGCACAATCCCGATGCCGGAGGAGGCGGACCCGGACCGCGCACTGGCCAAATTCGACAAAGGCGTGCTAACTTTAACGGTGCCGAAGCAGGAGCGGCCGCGAACCGCTAGCCGGACAATCGAGATTGGCTAGCGCGGGCGGCATCGGCTATCGGCTATCGGCTATCGGCTGTCTGTTCGCCTTGGCCTGAAAAACGCTCGCGGCGAACGGGCGTGTTGAGAGTGGGTCGTTAGCTCAGCTGGTAGAGCAGCGGACTTTTAATCCGTTGGTCGGCGGTTCGAATCCGCCACGGCCTACCAATCTTTTTTGCATGGCGTCCAAGGAAGCCGCGCGCCGCTCCCTATTCCGAGCAACTAGCAACACGATTACGCCCGGTCGCCTTCGCGTTATAGAGCGCTTCATCGGCGGCCTTGATGACCGTTGTCACATCGGCGTCGTGGTCGGGCGACCAGCTTGCGGACCCGATACTCGCGGTCACGCGTCCGTATTCGCTGCCTGCATGCTCGATAGCGAGTTCGTTGATCGCCGAGCGGATTTTCTCCGCGATAACGGACGCCCCTTGCGGCGGCGTATCCGGCAGAACGACAATGAACTCCTCACCGCCATAGCGGGCCGCAGTGTCGGCCGGTCGCCGGATGTTATCGCCGATGCAGCGCGCGACCGCGGCCAGCGCATCGTCGCCGGCCTGATGGCCGTACGTGTCGTTGTAGGCCTTGAAGCGGTCGATATCCACAAAGAGCAGCGAGAACACGCTGTGCGTGCGCCTCGCGCGGCGCCACTCCTGTTCGAGAATCTCCCCAAGCGTGCGCCGGTTATGCAAACCGGTGAGACTGTCCGTTCGGGCGAGCAATTGCAGCTCCGATTCGGCGCGCAGCCGACGCTGCAGTTGCGTGCCCAACACGAACGACAGCGCGACGAATCCCACAGCGAACGCGCTCATCAGCGAGCCGATTGTGAGCGCCCGCCGATGCCAGGCCGCGTAGATGTCCGGCTCCGCTTCGGCCACCATGATGATCAACGGCAGGTGCGGGAAGTTGCGGAAGTAGTAGAGCCGACGCACGCCGTCAATCGACGACGTGTCGGAAAAGCTGCCCTCCTCGGCGGTCATGAACTGCCTGAAAGTGCTGGCCTTGCTGATGTCGCGTCCGATCACCTTCGGATCGTAAGGGTGCCGCATGATCATGAGACCATTGCGGGCGATCAGCGAAATGGCGCCGTGCTGCCCGAGCGATAATCCGCCGAACAGGTCGTGAAAATATTGGAGGTTGATCGCCATCAGCGCGATGCCGGCGAACGAACCGTCCGGGTTCGATATGCGGCGGCTCAACGCGATGCTGGGCGCACCATTGCGCAGACGCGAATGAAACGGTGCGCTGACATACAGGCCGGCGTTGGGGTTGTCGCGCTGCACGACGAAGTAATCGCGGTCGGCAAAGTTGCCGGTGCGCGGCGCGTCGTTCCCCGCGTCGATGATGATCTTGCCCGACGCATCGAACACGAGCATCGAGCCGAGATTTTTTGCGGCGGTGGCGCCGTCGAACAGGATCTGGTTTCGCAGACGGGGCGGCAAGGCCATCACGTCCCGGTTGCCGAGTCCGTCAACCACCGACTGAAGCGAAAGCCCGTACAACTCGAAATTGCGCTCGATGTCACGCTCCGCGATCAGTGCGACGTTGCGCGATGTCTCGCGCGCCCGATCGAGCGCGTCCTGCCGGCTCTGGTACAGCGAAGCGGCGCATAGCGACACCATCACGATGGCGATGAAGAAGCCGCCATAAAAAACGGCACGCGGTCCAAGGTGCCATGCAGCGATGTTTTTGTTGTTGCGCAGCGACAGCATGTTCACCTCGTTATTGTGGGGCTCTGGCGCTGACCCGGGAGACGAAAAAGAGTGGACCGGTGAATGCCGAACATCGATGCGATTTCCTTGATGCCGGGTTTGCCCTGGTCGGTGAGCCGATCGATCGGCTCGGGCCGCGCAGGGGAGAGCGCCGGTTTTACATGTGGGGTTCCCCCGCATTCTAGCGGAGCGGTGTGCGACACCCATGCAATGCCGATATCGCCGAAAAAACGCGCCCGGCTAGTTAGCCGTTAAAGTCGGCCGTTGGAATGTCGTTAATGCGGGCATGGATTCCGAACTCCCCTTCATAACCGATGACCTGCTGCACGAACTGTGCGTAGCGATGGCCGCTTTCGACGCGATCGGAAGAGCGAACCCCGCTGACGACGCGGTGCGGCAGTGTGCGGAGCTTCGCGAGGAGGCCGCGATGCTTCTCGCGGCGTTCGGTGACAGGAGTCTTTAGCCGTGGCCCGCGTTGGGGCCACAGTGTGGTGTTGGCAGGAACCCTTGCCATGTGGAATACCGCAGCCGCGCCTTGGTCATTGAAGCGCGGCTGCGTTGACGAAACATTGAGCGAGTTGGAACGTAACGAACCGCTATCGGGAAAACTCGTCCTTAAGCGCCGCATAGATCCTGCGATACCGCGCAAGCCGCTCTTCGATTAAGCCTCGTTGCGCCGCGTCAGGCGCGCATACCTCGATCGTCGCCGGCGATGTACACACCTGCGCGACGCTCTCCTTCGTCACGGCCAGACGCGCAAGCCGCGCGGCGCCCAACGCTCCGCCGACATCGCCGCCCTGGTGACGGCGCATGGCAACGCCCGTAGCGGTTGCACAAAGCTGGGCCCAGAAGCGGCTACGCGAGCCGCCGCCGATGAACGACGCGGTGTCCAGCGTGGTCCCCGCGCCCTGTAGCGCCGCATAACCGTCGGCCATCGCGAAGGCCACGCCTTCCATCACGCTGTACGCGAGGTCGGCGTTCGTGTGAGCGCCGGTGAGTCCCCAGAACACGCCCTTCGCGTTCGCGTCGTTGTGAGGCGTGCGCTCGCCGCTCAGATACGGCAGGAACAGCGGTGCGCCGCGTGCATCGGCGGTTTCGGCCGAGGCCGCAAGCTCGGCGACGTCGGTCTTCAGCACGCCGGACAACCATGAGAGACTCGAAGCCGCCGACAAGATCACGCTCATCTGATGCCAGCGGTCCGGCAAGCAATGGCAGAACGCGTGTACCGCCTGCGTGGGATTCGGCGCAAAGCGGTCGGTGCCCGCAAACAGCACGCCCGATGTACCCAACGACAAGAACGCGCTACCGGCTTCGGCGACGCCCATGCCGATCGCACTCGCCGCGTTGTCGCCCGCACCGCCGCACAGCAGCACCGGGTTCGCAATGCCCCATTCGCGCCGCAACGTATCGTTTAACTGTGCCGCTGCGTCGCTGCCCTCGACGAGCCTCGGCATGTGCTCGCGCGAAAGCCCGGTGGCGTGAAGCATTCTGTCCGACCAGTCGCGCTTCGCCACGTCGAGCCATAGCGTGCCCGACGCATCCGACATATCCGAGACGAATTCTCCCGTGAGCCGCCACGCGAGATAGTCTTTCGGCAACAGCACCTTGTGCGCTGCGCGGAACACGGCCGGCTCGTACTTGGACAGCCACAGAAGTTTTCGGCGCGGTGAAGCCCGGCATGGCGAGGTTGCCGGTGATCGAACGCGATTCGGGCACCAGCGCTTCGAGTTCGACGCATTCGGCAGCCGCGCGCGTGTCGTTCCAGAGAATCGCTGGACGCAGCACCTGGCCCGCGCGATCGAGCAGCGTCGCGCCATGCATCTGGCCGGACAAGCCGATGCCGCGCAGCGCCGCGAAGCCCGCCGGATTCGACGCCCGCACCTGCGCGATGGCATCGAGCGTGGCATGCCACCACGACTGCGGGCTCTGTTCGGACCAGTGAGGATGGAGTTTTTCGACTTCAAGCCGTGCGCTGCCGGTGGCAAGCGTTTGCGATTCGTCGTCGGTGAGCAGTACCTTGACCTCGGATGTCCCAAGGTCGATTCCAAGGAAAGTCAAGAGTGTCGTCCCGGTTGTGGCGGCCGTCGTGTGTTGCCGAGGCAAGACGTCAGGCCGCGATCATGTGTTCGTTGATGTGTTCGTTTACGTGTTCGTTCAGTTGATGCAGCGCGCGAAACTTCGACGGCGGCATCCCCTTCGTCGAAAGAAACTGGCGATTGAAGTTCGACAGGTTGTTAAAGCCGACGCGATAGCAGATGTCCGTCACGCTAAGCGTCGAACACATCAGCAGTTCGCACGCCTCGTTGATGCGCAAACGGTTCAGGTACTGCACGAACGTACATCCCGTATGACGGCGGAAAAAGCGAGTGAAGGTACTCACGCTCATGCCCGCGAGTTCGGCAACGTCGGCCTCGCGCAAAGTGCCCGGAAGATTCTGCTGAATGTACGAGAGCACCTGGTTGATCGTGGACTGCATGTAGCGATGCGCGTTGACGTCGTAGGCGGGCCCCGCGAGCAAGGTGCGCTCGTTGCACGACGACAACCTGTCGAAGATCGACATCAATAGTTCGACGCGGCGGCAGCCGTGCGACGCGGCGAGCTCCATCATCATCGGCGCGATGGCGAGACCGACGGCATCGGGAAACTGGATGCCGCGCGCGGCGTCGTCGACGAGGCCGACAATGGAGTGCAATTCGTTGAATGCGGCCGCCATGCGTTCGATCGCATCGCGCGAAAATTGCAGCACCACGTCACGCGAGGGCACCGTTTCGCGTTCGCCGATTTCGCTAATCCAGTTGTGCGGCAGATTCGGCCCGGTGATCACGAGATTGCCTGGCGCAAAGTCGCCGATAAAGTCGCCAACAAAGAACTTGCCCGACGACGCGCGTATGACGTGAATCTCGTACTCCGGATGAAAGTGCCACTTCGCCACCGTGTGCGGATAGTCATGCACCCAGGCGCGGAACGACTCGTCGCGCCGCGTGTGCACCAGTTCGAGGTCCGGATTCATCGCGCTTCTCCTTGGCGGCTGTCTCGGGGCCGCGTCTTATTGCGTCAATGTACAGCCGCTCCTTGCACGCCCGTGGTCCGATGCAGCGGATCAACCGGCGATGTCGCTCTCATGTGAGCAACGGGCAAGGACACATTCTGCTCCGTCTGCGCGTCGAAAACGTGCAGGTCGGCTAGTTTGAACTGGAACGTTACCACGCTATCCAGCGCCGGCAATTCACTTGCGGGTACAAGAGCCGCGAGGCGTTCGCCGGCGAATTCGAGCGTGACGAGCGCCTCCGCGCCCAGCAGTTCGATCAGTTCCACTTTGCCGCGCAGCTTGAGCATCGCGATGTCGTCGTCCGCGGAGGCGACCTTCAGGTAGTTCGGCCTGATCGCGAGCTTGACCGCCTGGCCCGACTGCAACTTCGCAAAGCGCGGCCCGGCAAGCGCCCAGCGCTGACCTTGCACCTGAACGAAACAGGTGTCGCCGGTGCGTTCAATGGTCCCGGACATGAAGTTCATCGCGGGTGTGCCGATGAAGCCAGCAGCGAACAGCGTATGCGGGAAATGGTAGAGGTCGGACGGTGTGCCGGCCTGCTCGATACGTCCGCCTCGCATCAGGATCACGCGGTCGGCGAGCGTCATCGCTTCGAGCTGGTCGTGCGTCACATACACCGTTGTGGTCTTCAGCCGCTGATGCAAGCGCTTGATGTCGCCGCGCAACTGCGCACGCAGTTTCGCGTCGAGATTGGACAGCGGCTCGTCGAATAAAAACACTTCAGGCGTCTTGATCATGGCCCGCGCGATGGCGGCGCGCTGCTGCTGACCACCCGACATCGCGCGTGGCTTGCGATCGAGCAAGGCGTCGAGATTCAGCATCGCGGCGACTTCGCGCACGCGGCGGTCGATCTCCGCAGCCGGAACTTTCAACCGCCGCAAGCCGAACGCGACGTTCTCATACACCGTCATGTGCGGATACAGCGCGTAGTTCTGGAACACCATTGCGACGTTGCGCTCGCGCGCCGGCAGATCGTTCACGACCTTGTCGCCGATCGCCAGGTCGCCGCCGCTGATGCCTTCGAGACCCGCGATCATGCGCAGCATCGTGGACTTGCCGCAACCGGATGGCCCGAGCAGCACGACGAACTCGCCGTCGTCGATTTCCATATCGAGCGGATGCAGCACCGGCGGTCCGCCGTCATAACGCTTGGTAAGGCCCTTGCAAACGATCTTCGCCATGACTCAGTCCATCTCTATCTGGATCTTCACATCGTGCGGGCGCGCTGCCGCCGCTTCCTCGAATGCCTTCAGGCCGTCGGCGAAAGCGAACTTGCGCGAGATGAACGGCTTCACGTCGATCATGCCCGAGCTGATCAATGCAAGCGCACGCGGAAACACATTCGCGTAACGGAACACCGATTCAAGGCGCGCCTCCTTCGCCTGCATCGCGACGACATCGAGCGGCACGCGGTCCACCGGCATGCCGACGAGCACCGCACAGCCGCCAGGGCACAGCAGATCGAACAGGTCGTCGTAGACGCGCGCGTTGCCGCTCGCTTCGAATACCACGTCGGCGCCCCAGTTTGTGGTGACTTCGCGAACCACATCGGCGAGCCGCTGTTCGCGTGCATCGACGGTCGTCACCGCGGGATTGCCGGCGAACAGCGCGAGCTTTTCCTTGATGACGTCGGCGAGAATCACGCGCGACGCGCCGCCTGCGAGCGCGGCGAGCGCGGTCATCGCGCCGATCGTCCCCGCGCCGATGACCACCGCGACATCGCCCGGTTTCATCGAAGCCTTCTTCGCGGCCTGCAGGCCGATCGAGAGCGGCTCGACAATCGCGCCTTCCGCGAAAGACACATTGTCGGGCAGGCGAAACGTGAAAGCGGCCGGATGCACGACATACGGCGTCAGACAGCCGTGAATGGGCGGCGTGGCCCAGAAACGCACGGCGGGGTCCAGGTTGTACAGGCCGCGCATGGTGGCGGGCGAGTCGAATTGCGGAACGCCCGGTTCCATGCAGACGCGGTCGCCGACATGCAGATGCGTCACCTCGCTGCCGGTTTCGACCACCGTGCCGGATGCTTCATGGCCGAGGACCATCGGCGCGTCGACTTTGAACGGACCGATGCGTCCGTGCGTGTAGTAATGCACGTCGCTTCCGCACACGCCCACCGTATGAATCTTGATCTTGACATCGCGCGGACCGACTTCGAGCGGCAGGTCGATATCGCGCAGCGCGAGTTGCCGTGCTTCTTCGAGTACGAGGGCTTTCAAAAGAGTCTCCTTACTTGCCTTTGAGCATTGAGTTCAACAGCCGGCCGAGTACGCCGACAAAAATAATCGGAGGCAGCGCGAGCAGCACCGTCGACGCGTTGATCACGCCCCACGGCACTTCCTGTCCGAGCGATGTGAACGCGGATGCGACGACCGGCAGCGTCGCGCTTCTCGACGACGTGAGGGCGAGCGCGATCATCAGTTCGTTCCACACCAGCACGAAGCTGAACACGATGCCGCCCATCAGCGTGGTCGCGCTGATCGGCAAGGCGATCCGCCAGAACACCGCGTAGGGGCCGTAGCCGTCGAGCGTGGCGGCCTCTTCCACTTCGCGCGGCAGACGCTGGAAGACGGGAATGGACAGCCATGTGATGGTCGATAGCGTGACGAGCAGATACGTGACCACCATCGACAACTTCGTGTCGTACAGACCGAGGTCGACCCAGATAGCGATCAGCGGAATTGCGACGGCCACAGGCGGCAGGAATCGCAGCGACAGCAGAAAGAACTGGATGTCGCGCTTTCCCGGTACGTGATAGCGAGCGATGACATACGCGGCCGGTACGCCGAGCAGCGCGCCGAGCATGACGGCAAAGCCCACGATAGACAGGCTATTGCCGAGTCCGATCAGCACCTCGGGACTCGACACGACTTGCCGGTAGTTCTCGAGCGTCGGCGAGAAGATAAAGCGCGGCGTCGGCGTGACGATATCGAGCAGGCTCTTCAACGAATTGAGAAAAGCCCACAACACCGGAAAGACGGCAACGAGCGCGAGCGCCACGCCGAACGACCACGCCGCGCTGCGCGAAATCAGTCTTCCCATTTGTTCACCCGCTTCCAGATGAAAGTGAAGATGAGCGTGGTCGCGACCATCATCAGGACGGCCATACTCGATGCATAAGAGACCTTGCCCGACAAGCCGATGCCTTGCGAATACGCATACATGTCCAGCGTTTCCGTGGTGATGCCGGGTCCGCCCTTGGTCATCACATAGACGAGATCGAACGAGCGCAGCGATTCGACCATCTTGATGAACACGAGGCTCATGATCGGCACCTTCAGCATCGGCAGCGCGATGTACGCATAGACCTGCCAGGTGCGCGCATAGTCGAGCCGCGCAGCTTCTAGCGGCTCGGGCGGCAGCGTCTCGAGCAGTTTCAATACGACCACGGCGAAGAACAGCCCCCATTGCCAGATATCGACTAGCGCCACCGCATACAACGCAAGATGCGGATCGGACAGAAACGCGGTGTTCTCGACGCCCAGCAAGCCGAGAAACCAGCTAAGAATGCCGGTCAGCGGCGAATACATGAACTTCCAGATGAAGGCCGCCGACACGCGCGGCAGCAGCACCGGCACGATCAGCAACAGCGAAATCACGGCGCGCATGCGGCCATGCACCTGCTCGAACAGATAGATGGCGATCACCACGCCCACCACGACCGCGCCCAGCACGGTGACGATTTCCCAGATCGCCGACACTTCGATGGCATTGACAAAGCGCCTGTCCGAAAACAGGCGCGCGAAATTGCGCAGCCACACGTAGTCGCTATCGGCGTAGCGCAGCACGCGGTTCTTCAACGCGAGATTGATGGCCGCGATGGTAGGAACGAGACCGAGGACCGCCATCACGGCAAGAGGCGGTCCAAGGAACACGAACGGAAGGCTGGTTTTGCCCCGATTGAACATTGACGTCTCCAACAGCGTGGCGTCGGCGTTACTTCTTCGCGCCGTGTTGCATCGCGTCCTCGGCATACTGAACGGCGTCGTTGAGGCTTGCCTGAGCGTCCGGTTGCGTGCCCGTGAATACTTCTTCGAGCGCGATGCCCAGGTTGTCGCCGATGTCCGGCCATTGCGGGCTCGACCAGATCGTGACCTTCGTCACCGGATTCGTGTCGTTCAGTCCGGCGAGGATCTGCGGCTTCACATGCTTCTGGAAGTAATCGCTTTTGATCGTGCTCGTGCGGTTGTAGTCGCTAAAGACGTTCTCGCGCAGGCGCGCCTGCTCCTGGTCCTTGCCCGTCGCCCACGCGATGAACTTGCCGGCCGCCTGGCGCGTGCATTCGTCTTTTGCGCCGACAGACGAAATCGCGAGACCGTGACCATAGGCAGCCGAGGGCAACGGTGCGGGCGGCCTGACGTAGCCGACTTTATCCGCGACACTGGATTTCGTGGGGTCTTCCATCCAGTCGGCGAACGGCGTCGATTCGATCATGAAGGCGACCTTGCCGGAACGGAATGCTTCCAGCGCATTGCTCCAGTCGTAGGTCGCCGCGCCCGGAGGCGCATATTTGAAGAGGTCGCGATAGAGCAGCGTGGCTTTCACCGCGGCCGGCGAATTGAAGTCCGGCGCCTGGTTCTTGCCGGTCCATGTGCCGCCCTCGGCGAGCATGAAGGGCGCCCAGCGCCATACGTTCATGCCCGAGCCGCGTTGACCGCGTGCGACCCAGCCGTACATGTTCGGCGGTGCATTGAGCTTCTTGATGGCCGCGACGAGTTCGTCGAGCGTCTTCGGCACGGGTATATGCGCTTTCTCGAGAAGGTCGCGCCGGTAAAACAGAAAGTCGCCGCCGCCGATGAGCGGAGCGAAATACGCGACGTTCTTATAGCTTGCCACCGCGCGGCGGCCGGGCAGAAAGTCGTCGTAGTCGGCGTCTTTCGGGTAGTACTTGAGAAGCGGCACGACCCAGCCCGCCGATGCGAACTCGGCGACGTTCGCCTCGTCGATGTAATAGATCTGGTAGGAACCGGCACCCGTCGACGCGTCGAGCCGCGATTTCGAACGACGGTCGTTCTCGCCGAAGTAATTGATCTCAATCCGGGTGCCGCTGCGCTTCTGATAATCGGGCAGCGACTTCTCCATGACCGTGAGGCCCAGGCTCTTTTGCGCGAGCACCTTGAGCACGGGAACGTTGCAGGTCTGGGCCGCCGCCAGCAGGGGAAAGCCTGCGCCCAGCACGGTGCAGGCCGTCAACAATCGAATCGGTTTCATGCTCGTCTCCGCATTTTGGAATGTTCTTGTCATCGCCATACGGGCGCTGCGGTTGGCAGCAGAGCAGACGTACGGTGACGAGAACTGTAGTAGTCGCGGTCGAGTGCGGGCCACTGCAAAAGGTCGAAGGCGCTGATACTTTTTGCTCGCGCGTTGGATGCGGCGCACAAAATGTGTCAGTGATGGCGGCGCGCGCGTGCCAGTATCTGGGCGATACGTTCCGATACGTCGCCGACACACACCAGATACATTCCGCGCTTCTAATGTCTATACGGCGCAAGCGTAGCCAGTTGCAGTGATCGTTCTAAAAAACCAAAACGTTGTTCTCTCCAACCTCAAAAGGATCAATCATGAAACTTCGACATCTCGTTGTGAGCAGCGGCCTCGCGTTAGCTGCAGCAGCATTCGCATACACGCCGGCATTCGCCGCAGACGCCGTGGCTGCGGCATCGGGCAGCAGCGTGTCCGCCAGCAGCGTGTCACCCAGCAACCCGGCGCCGAGCAAGAAATCAGTTCGGGCAGCTAATCGTACATTTTCGAAGACAGTCCAGAAAGCCCTGTTCCGGACCAAGGGTCTTGAAGATACAACCATCGCCGTGTTCGGCAATGCAAAGACGGGTCACGTGACGCTGGCCGGACAGATCGAGAGCGACGATCAGGAAGGTCTGGCAGTAGACGCCGCGAAGAAAGTACAAGGCGTGACCTCGGTCAGCAGCAAACTGACACTGCGCGAGCAAGGCGGAGGCTGAACGAACACAGCGTTTCGATTCAGCGTATGGGTTTCCGGCGCGCCGGCCGTTTCACCGGCGCGAACATCGGCATGCGTTCCTCGATCCATTTCAATAGTTCCAGCGGCCCGGCGGCAAGCGGCCGGTCCGCTTTGACCAGCACTCTCGCTTGCGCGCTCTCGAACAGCGGATGAGCGACCGCAACCGTGGTGAGTTCCTCACTTCCGAGTTCGCGGTACGCGGCAAATTCTCCGACCAGCGTCATGAAGTTCTCCGCGGTGACAAAGCGCTTCAGCGCGCTCAACGAGTTCGTGACGAGCGTGGGGCGGATCGACACGTTCGCCGCCACCTGCGCCATCGAAACGACATGGCCGATGCCGAACGTGGGCGGCATCAGCGCAAGCGGATACGCCTGCAGGTCATCGAGACTCGCCGGGCCGCCCCGTTTCGCTAGTGGATGATCCTTTCTCAGCAACAGCACAACCGGCTGCGCCGAACTCGCGCGATACGCGATGCGCGCGTGCGGCGGCGGGTTATACGCGAGCCCGATATGAGCGCGATTCTCCGCGACCTCGTCGAGCAACGCGTCGACGGCCAGCATGGTCATGCTGACTTCGAGACCGGGATAGCGCGTGCAGAACGGCGCCAGCACATCGTCCACAAAGATATCGACAAACCCTTCGCTGACGGCCAGTTGAATCTGCCCGGTGCGCAGACCTTTTAGCGCGTGCAACTGGTCTTCGAGCTTTTCCTGTTGCGAGCGATAGCCGCGCCAGAATTCCAACAGATGCATCGCGGCTTCGGTCGGCTTCACGCCGCGCGCCTGTCGCTCGAACAGCACGGCGCCAAGTTCGTCTTCGAGCAATTTGATCTGCCGCGTAATGACCGACGGCGACGTGTTGATGTGCTCGGCTGCGCCGCGAACGGTGCCATGAGTCAGCACTTCATGGAAATAGCGCAGACGCTGCTGGTTGATTTCTCGCATTTCACCGCTCCTAACGCCGCATTGGCGCTTTCATGGCAATCGCCGTTGCGTTGCTTAAAAGGCAACGATACGTGAACTTAGTTGCTCTTGCTAGTCGACTTTTGCGCTGCCACCATCGACTCAACCCCTGCGACGGGTCCAGTGAGACATTCGGAGACAACCATGTCAGCAATTCATCCATCGGCCGCCGGCGATCCCGCCGCCGCGCTGTACAGCAAGCTCAATTGGCGGCTTCTGCCGTTTCTGGTGACCTGCTACATGTTTGCGTATCTGGATCGCGTGAACGTCGGCTTCGCGAAATTGCAGATGCAGACCGACCTCGGTTTCTCCGACGCCGCGTATGGCGTGGGCGCGGGCATTTTCTTCATCGGCTACGTGTTGTTCGAATTGCCGAGCAACCTGATGCTGCCGAAGGTCGGCGCGCGCAAGACCTTCAGCCGCATTCTGGTGCTGTGGGGCATCACATCCGCGTGCATGCTGTTCGTGCGCAGCGTGCCCGCGTTTTACGCGATGCGCTTTCTGCTCGGCGTATTCGAAGCGGGCTTTGCTCCGGGCATGATCTATTACCTGTCGTGCTGGTATGGACCGGCGCGCATGGCGCGAGCCATTGCGCTCGTGTTCGTCGCGGGACCGCTGGGCGGCATTGTCGGCGGCCCGGTGTCGGCGTGGCTGATGACGAATCTCGCCGGCGTCGGCGGCCTCGCGGGCTGGCAGTGGATGTTTCTCGTCGAAGGCTTGCCGTGCATCGTGCTCGGCCTGCTGACGCTGCGCGTGATCTCCGATCGACCCGCCGAAGCACGCTGGCTCAACGACCGTGAAAGAGCCTTGCTCGACGGCGAAACCGCGCCGACCCAGCATCGCGCGGATTCGTTCAAGGCGGTGCTGAAAAGCCCGCGCGTGTATGTGCTTGCGCTGGCTTACTTCAGCGTCATTTTTCCGATCTACGCGATCAGCTTCTGGCTGCCGACGCTGCTCAAGGAGCAGGGCGTGAAAGACACGCTGCGGCTAGGCTGGTACACGGCAATTCCTTATGTGGCCGCGGCCGTCTGCATGTATCTCGCCGGCCGCAGTTCCGACCGGCTCGGCGAGCGCCGCTATCACTTCGCGATTCCCGCACTGGGCGCCGCGGTCTTCCTGATCGCAGCGATCCTTGCCGACGGCAATCTGCCGCTTACGCTTGTCGCGCTGACGCTCGGCACCGCTTGCCTGTGGATGGCCTACACGGTGTTCTGGGCGATCCCGTCGCAACTCGTCGAAGGAACGGCGGCGGCGGGCGGAATCGCGCTCATCAATACGGTCGGATTGTCGGGCGGTTTCTGGGGCCCGGCAGTAGTCGGCTGGACGAAGGCGGGGACCGGCAGCATGCATGCGGGACTCTTCGTCATGGCTTGCGCGGCCGCGCTGGCCGCCGTTCTCATCCTCAAGGGCAAGCTGACGCTCAAGCAGGAATAGCGGCTTCGAAGCTGCGTTCGCTCAGATTGCTCACGGCATGACAAATAGGCATCCGAATTAATTCGTGGATGCGCCCGAGTGCGTTCGCGCACGAGTCAAACATAGCAAGGTGACTTCAATGAAAATCCTGATCGCCGGTTTCCAGCACGAAACCAATACCTTTGCGCCGACCAAGGCATCGTACGAGAGTTTCGTTCAAGGCGAGGGATTCCCGCCGATGGTGCGCGGCGCCAGCGTGCTCAATCTGCGCGACGTCAACGTGCCGATCGGCGGTTTCATCAAGGTCATGGAAGCGAATGGCCGCGAGTTGAAGCCGGTGATCTGGGCGGGCGCGAGCGCGTCGGCGCATGTCACCACCGACGCCTTCGAGCACATCGGCGGCGAGATTATCGCGGCGGTCGAACAAGGCGGCTTCGATGCGATCTATCTCGACCTGCACGGCGCGATGGTGACCGAGCAACACGACGATGGCGAGGGCGAGTTGCTCGAGCGCGTGCGGCGGATCGTCGGCGAGCGGATGCCGGTGGTCGTGTCGCTCGATCTGCATGCGAACGTCACCGCGCGCATGTTCGCTCACGCGAGCGCGCTCGTCGCATATCGCACGTATCCGCACGTCGACATGGCGGAAACCGGCGAGCGCGCCGCGCGCATTCTCGAAGACCTGATGCGCGAGCGGCGGCCGTTGCATCGCGCGGTGCGCCGCGTTCCTTTCCTGATTCCGGTGAACGGCATGTGCACGCTCGTCGAGCCCGCGAACGACATGTATCGCATGCTCGCCGAGCTGGAGAAACGGCCGGTTGTCTCGGTGTCGTTCGCGCCAGGTTTCCCGGCGGCGGATTTCCCCGAGTGCGGCCCGACGATCTGGGCCTATTCGTTCGACGAAGAAGCAGCCGCGCAAGCCGCCGATGCCTTGTTCGCGAAGATCGTCGGCGAGGAAGCGCGCTGGGACGTGCCCTTTCTCTCGCCCGATGAAGCCGCGCTCGAGGCGATCCGCCTGAGCGCGTCCGCAACGCGCCCGGTCATCATCGCGGATACGCAGGACAACCCCGGCGTGGGCGGCGATTCGAACACCATGGGCATGGTGCGTGCGCTGTTGCGCCACGGTGCGACCGATGCGGCCGTGGGCGTGATCTGGGACGCGCAAGCCGCGGCGGCGGCGCATCGTGCGGGTGTCGGCGCGAAGATTGCGCTGCGGCTCGGCGGCGGTTCCGGTGTGGAAGGCGACTCGCCGCTCGAAGCCGAATTCGAAGTCGAGCACTTGTCGGACGGGCGCTTCCGCTTCGACGGCCCGATGCTGAACGGCATGGAAGGGGAATTGGGACCGGTCGCCTGCTTGCGGATAGAAGGCGTGCGCATTGCCGTGAGCTCCGTGAAGATGCAGATCTTCGATCGCAATCTGTTCCGCGTGGCGGGCATCGAGCCGGAGCAAATGAAGATTCTCGTCAACAAGAGTTCGGTGCATTTTCGCGCGGATTTCGAAGCGATCGCCGAGGCGATTCTCGTCGCCAAAGCGCCTGGCCCGATGGCCGCCGATCCGGCCGATCTGCCGTGGGAACATCTCGCCCCGGACATGCGCGTGCGGCCGCTCGGACCGTCGTTCAGCGAATTGAATACGGTAGCCGGCTGATTCGATTCGCAGAGGTTTTTGTATCGCAGTGTATCCACGCCGTGTCGAGATAAACGCCGTTGCATTAAACGGCTTTGCGAAAACATTGCAGATACGTCGGCGGGGTTAAATGTCTACACGCAAGGTTGATTCGCAACACTGCGCCGGATTCGGGTGACACGCTAGCTCGCAGCTTCCTGCTGCCGCGTGTTTCAACCGAACCTCGACCTTTATATGCCGTCTTTATCTGGAGAAAGCTCATGAAACTCGTTCAATCCCTTCTCGTTGCAGCACTCGTTGCCGTTCCTGCCGTCTCGTTCGCTCAATCGACTCACGCTTTGACGCGTGCCGATGTGCGCGCGGAACTCGTCCAGTTGCAGAAGGCCGGCTACAACCCGGCCAGCGACAACACGCAATATCCGAGCAACATCGAAGCGGCCGAAGCGCGCATTGCCGCCCAGAACGGCTCGGCATCCGCCGCATATGGCGGCGTCGAGCAAAGCCGCTCCGCGGCGGGTTCGCACTCGTCGGTGAACCACGTGTCGACTTCGCAGCAAGACGTGGTCGGTCTCGGCCCGATCTACGCGCATTCGTGATTCACGCGACGGCGCGCTTAACCGGGCGTAAAGCGCGCGTCGTCAACTCTCTCGTCGGAAGAAAAACAAATGACAAGACTTCTCAAGAAATTCGCCGGTGCCGCGCTGTTGCTCGGCGGCCTGTTTGCGCTGCAGGCTGCGCACGCCGCGCCGCCGCAGGATCTGAAGGGCAAGAACGTCGTGCTCGTGCACGGTGCGTTCGCCGACGGTTCCAGTTGGGAAAAAGTGATTCCGCTACTCGAAGCGCGAGGGGCGCACGTGGTCGCCGTGCAAAATCCGCTGAGCTCGTTGGCCGACGATGTAGCGGCGACCAAACGCGTGATCGAGCAGCAGGACGGACCTGTGGTGCTGGTCGGCCATTCGTGGGCAGGCGTGGTCATCAGTGAAGCAGGCAACGAAGAGAAGGTCAAAAACCTCGTCTATGTCGCCGCGTTTGCGCCGGACAGCGGTCAGTCCATCGACGACATCACCAAAGGAAAGCCGGCGCCCGTGTGGGCCGGCGAGTTGCAGAAAGACTCGGCCGGCTATCTGACTCTGTCGACGAAAGCCGTACTCGAGGATTTCGCGCAGGACGTGCCTTTGCCGCAACGCCGTGTGATCGCGGCGACGCAAGGTCCGTGGGCCTCGGCCTGTATCGGCGAGAAGGTCACGAAAGCGGCGTGGCACGACAAGCCGTCGTATTTCGTGGTGACCGGGCAGGACCGCATGATCGACCCGCATCTGCAACAGGCGATGGCGAAGAACATCGGCGCGCACGTCACGATGGCTAATGCAAGCCACGTCGTAATGGTCAGTCAGCCGAAGCTGGTCGCCGACACGATCATCGCGGCAGCGAAAGCGGCGCAATAGCAGCAGGCGGGCTTGCAGGCCGTGCACATACAAACGTCAGCTTAATGAGTTGTTCGGGCGCCCGCGTGTCGGGGCGCCCGAGCAACTCGTTGTCGTTACCGGCGATGATCCCTTCCGTGCGGGCCGTCGCCAGCGGCCTCGCGCGCTCGGACACGGCTAACCGAAAGTACACCACCGCATGACGAGGGCAAACCTTAGTAGGGGGTAGACGACCCCATGTCTGATGGTGCGAACCCCGCCCCGCATGATCTTATTCTGCCAAGCCGTCCGACGTGGCGGTGCCAGGAGAACGAAGATGACCTTCATCCATTGGACCGTGTCGCGTGAAGTCTCGCCCAACTCCCTGCTGAAAATCCGAACTCGCGCGGCAAGACGTTGGTTGCTCTGGACGGCTCGCGTGCTCGCCGTATTCATAGCGATAAGCATGCCCGCGGCACATGCAGCGACGCTCTACGCACAGCCGTATCGCGCCGGCGGTTATCTGCTGCCGCTTCTCTGGCTGCTCGCAACGGGCTTCGCGGTGCTCGCGGCGGCTTTGGCGGTGCATGCTTACGAGCAACGTTCGTGCATCGCGCGGCTTGCCGCCGCGATCGAACAACGCAGCAGCACGGGCACCTTGCCACAAAGTTTGCCGGAATTCGGGCCGCCCACGGTCGCGCGGCTCGCGCGTGCGATCAACGGCGCGCAGCGCTGCGAGGCCGAACGCGTCGCCGAACTGCTCGACGTGCTGGCGGCCTACGCACACGATCTGCGCACGCCGCTGACCCGCATGGCCCTGCGCTGCGAGCGAGTCGACGAAGGAGAATTGCGCAACGCAATGGAGCGCGACATCGCGGAGATGAACGAACTGGTCGAAGCGAGTCTCGCCTGCGCGCGGATGCAATGCTGCGCCGGCGCTCCGCTGCGGCGCTTCGATGCGGACGGACTGCTTGGCGCGCTCGTCGATAACTACAAGGACATGGGCCGCTCCGTCGAACTCGAAGGCGAGGTCGGCCACCCGGTCGTGACGTGTCCGCATGCGCTGCGCCGTGTGCTCGTCAATCTGATCGACAACGGATTGCGCTATGGCAACGACGTGCGCCTGTGCGTGCGCGTCGATGCTCGTCGCGTGGTGGTCGCGGTGGTCGATTCGGGGCCGGGCATTGTGCCGGCCGAAATGGAAGCGGTATTCGCGCCCTGGTATCGTGCGCCGCAGACGGCAGCGCGTGCGCCGGGATCGGGCCTGGGACTCGCAATCGCTCGGCGCCTGACACTCGCGATGCAGGGCGAACTGCAACTGGAAAATCGCCATAGCGGCGGACTCGAAGCGAGATTGACGCTGCCTCTCGCGGCGTGAACTCGCACCGTTCCTTGGTGGCATGCAAACGTCACGGCGACCGCGCAATGTGCGCGCAATGCACGCGCAATGCAGTCGCCGTGACTCACGCGCCGCCTAACGCAGACTGCGGAACGCAGCGCGAACTTCGGTCGCGAAGAGTTGCGGCTGTTCCCACGCGGCGAAGTGGCCTCCTTTATCGACTTCGTTGAAATAGATCAGATTGTGATAGGCGCGCTCGGTCCAGCTACGCGGCGCCTGATAGATCTCTCCAGGAAAGACCGTCACTGCCGCAGGCAACGAGATATCGACCGCGTTGAAGTTGTTCGAATGATCTTCCCAGTAGATTTGTGCAGCGGACGTGGCGCTGTCCGTCAGCCAGTAGAGCGAGATGTCGTCGAGAATTTCGTCGCGTGTGAGCGAGCGTTCCGGCACGCCGCCGCTATACGTCCATTGCGAAATCTTGTCGTACATCCATGCGGCCTGGCCGACAGGCGAATCCGCGAGTGCGTAGCCGACGGTCTGCGGCCGCGTCACCATCATCTGCGCATAGCCGCAATTGTCGCGATAGAAAACATTCAGCGAGTCATACGCCGCTTTCTCTTTCGGCGACAGATTGGCGGGCGCGGGTTCTCCCAGCGTGAGCAGCGTCGCGATGTCCGGCGGCACGGTCGCCGGCATGTTGACGTGAATACCGATCAGCCCTTTGACCTTCTGCATCGCCATGCGGTGCGAGATCACCGATCCGCAATCGCCGCCTTGCGAAACGAAGCGCGTGTAGCCGAGCCGCGCCATCAGTTCACCCCATGCACGCGCAATGTGATCCGATCCCCAGCCGGTCTTCTTCGGTTGTTCTGAGAAGCCAAAACCGGGCAGCGAAGGAACGACGACGTGAAACGCGTCGTCAGCGCTGCCGCCATACGCGGTCGGATCGGTGAGCGGCCCGATGGCCTTGATCAGCTCGAAGATCGAGCCAGGCCAGCCGTGCGTCATGATGAGCGGCAACGCATTTTTGTGGCGCGAACGTACGTGGATGAACTGGATATCGAGCCCGTCGATTTCAGTCATGAACATCGGCAGCGCGTTCAGTTTGGCTTCGCCTTTGCGCCAGTCGTAATCGGTGCCCCAGTACTTCGCGAGCGCCTGCATTCTGGCGAGCCGCACGCCTTGCGATTCGTCGGCGACGGTTTCCTTGCCAGGCCAGCGCGTGGCCGCGATGCGCCGGCGCAGATCGGCGAGGTCGGCTTCCGGCACGTTGACCTTGAACGGACGGATCTTGCTGTCGCCTGCGGCGGCGAACACCGAGCCGGGAATCAGCCCCATCGCGCCGACTGCAACGGAGGCGGCCAGCACGTGACGTCGAGCGGGAGAAAACGGTGTTGAAGACATATTTTTATTTCCTGACGCTATGAGAAACCGGCGCGCTCATCGCGGCGAGCCGGCAAGTTATCGATCAGTCGACTCGCGTTCAATGATGTGCATACGGCGCGATGGATGTATTCGATGCGTCCGATGCGTGCGGCGCCGAACGCGAGCCGGCCTGCGAAGTCGTGTCGTGCATGCCGCCGTACGATTGCGCGTCGATGTCCGCGTTCGCCATCAGAGAGGTTTGTTCGGCGCGAACGGTCTCGGCGCTCTGGCCGCGTTGCGACGACGGTGCGCCGATCAGCGGGTCGTAGTGGGGCGCGGGGCCGTAGCCGCTGCTGGCGAAAACCGGCGCGGCGATCGCGGCGCTGGTGGAAAGAACGGCGGCGATGACGAGACGCTTGATCATGATGAAACCTCCAAGATTGAATGGAAAAACTTAGCTACCCTGATAGATCTTGCTGAGTGCCGCGAGCTGGCCGTCCTTCTGGGCGCGCACCAGTTCCTGACGAACTTCGGCGCGCGTCTTCGCTGTCGTTGCGGGCTGAACCGGCGCCCACTGAGTTGCTTGCTGCGCGTCGTAGCTGCCGGAGTTTGCTGTGGCGGAATTGACCGCCGGATTTGCTGCATAAGCGGAAACAGTCATTGCCGAAGCGGCGAAAGCAGTAAAGGCCAAAGCGATGATCGAGACTTTCATGTCGTTCTCCTGGAACAGTTCAAATGGAAAGCATCCGTACGGGCATCTGCGAGCCGCTATCGGCAGTGAGGCTTGCCGTGCTGCGTCGATCAGAGTCCGTCGTTGGAATGCATTAGAACCGGGAGAGGTATCTGGCTTGTGTCGTGCGAAGGGGCTATTGCAAGTCTGTGTATCGCTTTGGACTTCATACACATTGAGAAACAAATTTCTGCGTTCGCTGCTACTCAGCTTTTGCCGGATCGAATGCCATGTCCGTTTTGTATCCCAATGTATCTACACAACCGGGCGACACATAACGTTGCACTGGCGTGTGTCGTGGACATACGGCGGATACTTTGAAGGCGTCTAATACTTCCACGCCGGCCGGACTGGCAACGCGCAGGCTCTCGCAAGTTTTCATTCAAAAAAGGAAATAGCCATGACTGAACAGATTAATAACCGGCGTCGTCGTCTGCTCGGTACGACCGTCGCGGGCATCAGCCTGATGGAACTTGGTTTGAGCGGACTCGCGCATGCGCAGTCCACTGGCGCGAAGGCGGGCGCGGGCGCGACCTCCTTCGAGAACCTTCGGCAGATCAACGCGGGCACGCTGAACATCGGTTATGCAGAAGCGGGTCCGCAAAACGGCCCCGTCGTGATCCTGTTGCACGGCTGGCCGTACGACATTTACAGCTACGTCGAAGTCGCGCCGCTGCTGGCCGCCGCCGGCTATCGGGTGATCGTGCCGTATCTGCGCGGCTACGGCTCGACGCGCATTCTCTCGGCAGATACGCCGCGTAACGGGCAGCAGGCCGTCATCGCTCTCGACATCATCAATCTGATGGACGCGCTGAAGATCGACAAGGCCATTTTCGGCGGCTTCGATTGGGGCGCGCGCACCGTCAACATCATTGCGGCGCTGTGGCCGGAACGCTGCAAGGCGATGGTGTCGGTGAGCGGTTATCTGATCGGCAGCCAGGAAGCCAACAAGGCGCCGTTGCCGCCGAAAGCGGAACTCGCGTGGTGGTATCAGTTCTACTTCGCGACCGAGCGCGGCGCAGCGGGCTACGACGCAAACCGTCACGACTTCAACAAGCTGATCTGGCATACCGCGTCGCCCAAATGGAATTTCGACGACGCGACGTTCGAGCGCTCGGCGGCATCGTTCGTCAATCCGGATCACGTCGCGATCGTGATTCACAACTACCGCTGGCGTCTCGGACTCGCGCAGGGCGAACCGCAATACGACGATCTGGAAAAGCGTCTCGCGAAGGGGCCGACTATCTCCGTGCCGACCATCACGATGGAAGGCGACGCCAACGGCGCGCCGCATCCCGAGCCGTCGGCCTACGCGAAGAAGTTCACCGGCAAGTACGCGCATCGCAATGTCGGCGGCGGCACTGGGCATAACCTGCCGCAGGAAGCGCCGAAAGCCTTCGCCGACGCCGTCATCGACGTCGCCCGTTTTTAAGCGGACGAAGCGGACGAAGCGGAGACAGGCACATGACGATGCAGATGCGAAAAGTACGGACCGCATACGTTGCGCTGAGCGCGGCGCTCTTGCTCGGCGCAGTCGCGGAACACGCGCTGGCGGGGCCCGCGAAGTCGGCGCCGTCGCCGATCTACGGGGTGACGATTCCCGACGGCTACCGCAAGTGGCAGATGATCGCGCCGGCCGAAGAGGCCGCGCCGCTCGACGAGCTGCGCGTCGTGCTCGGCAACCCCGCGGCGATCAAGGCGATCGAGAACTCGACGTTGCCTTATCCGGACGGCACGATCCTGGTCAAGCTCGCATACAAGCGCAAGCAGTCGCCCGAGTTCGCGACCGCGACGATTCCCGGACCGCCCACCACGGTCCAGGTGATGGTGAAGGACTCGCGCCGTTATGCATCGACGGGCGGTTGGGGTTTCGGGCGCTTCGTCAACGGCCAGCCGGTCGATGCCGCACAACACCAGACCTGCTTCGCGTGTCACGCGGCGAAGGTCAAGGATCGCGACTACGTGTTCACGCGATTCGCGCCGTAAGCGCGGCGGCGCTCCCCACACTTCCGACCCAACGCCCGCTGTCTTTTTTAGCAACACATCAGCGATGGATTGCTTCAACGTGCAACAGCCCTTATCACGCTGACCTAGCGCGCGGATCGCTCCAGCTTTCCTCCTCTCCTTAGTCCGGCGCGTCTTGCGCCGGAACCATGCCGCAATGGCATGCGACTTGCCTCGAACGGTTCGCAGCCAGACTGCGTTCCCCAGACGATGGCGTCGCCGTCCGGCTTCGCATCGATAACTCAACAGCAAGCATGTGATGTGTGACCGGAGCAGCGCTTTACTCAAGCTCGGGTCGACACCAGGAGACAAGGATGAAAGCACGTTCGATTCGGACGATGCGGCGAGGAGCGCTTGCGATAAGCGTCGCCGCGGCCGTCGGTTTGTCATGCGCAACGGCGGCGGTGGCCGACGATTATCCAGCCGTCACCTACGAACGGCTCACCGCCGCGCAAAGCGATCCCGGCTGGCTCACGTACTACCGCACCTACAACGGCCAGGCGCACTCGCCGCTCAAGCAGATCGACACGTCGAATGTGAAGCAGTTGAAGCAGGTCTGGAGCTACAAGTTTCCGGCCGAACTGCAACAGGGCTTCGAAGCGACGCCGATCGTCAACGGCCGTTATCTCTTCGTGACCACGCCGAAAGACAACGTCTACGCGTTCGACGCGGCAAGCGGCAAGCAACTGTGGAAGTTCGAACCGAAGCTCAGCGCCGAATCGTTCAAGACCGCCTGCTGCGACGTGATCAATCGCGGCGTCGCGCTATACGGCAAGAACGTCTATGTGGCGATGCTCAACGGCGAGGTCGTCGCGCTCGATGCGCAAACGGGATCGCCGACGTGGCGCAAGGCGATGTTCGAGCCCGGAGTCGGCTACGCGTTTTCGCTTGCGCCACTCGCGCTCGACGGCGCGCTGGTGGTCGGCAGCGCGGGCGGCGAATATGGCGCGCGCGGCTTTATCGCGGCGTTGAATCCCGACAACGGCAACGTGCTGTGGAAGCGCTTCACCGTGCCCGCGGCCGGCGAGAAGGGTGGGAACACATGGCCCGACGGCATGCAGGAGCACGGCGGCGCGCCGGCCTGGCTGACGGGCACGTATGACGCGGCATCGAAAACGCTGTACTGGGGCGTCGGCAATCCCGGACCTTGGCTCGCGGATCTGCGGCCGGGCGACAACCTGTATTCGGATTCGCTGCTCGCGCTCGATCCGAAGACCGGCGATCTCAAATGGCATTACCAGTACACGAAACACGATACCTGGGACTATGACGGCGTCAACACGCCGGTGCTTGCCAATATCAAGTATCAGGACAAGGACTACGACGCGATCATCCATGCGGACCGCAATGGCTACTTTCACGCAATCGACCGGTCGACGGGCAAGCTGATCTACGCGAAGCCCTTCGTCAAGGCCACCTCCGTGACCGGCTATACAGCGGACGGCGCGCCGATCCAGGACCCGGCGAAATATCCGAAGACCGGCACGACGATCGAAACGTGCCCGAGCTTTCTCGGCGGCAAGAACTGGTGGTCGGTTTCGTACGACCCGGACAAGCACATCGCGATCGTTCCCGCGCTGCATGCGTGCATGTCGCTGTCCGGCAAGTCGGTCACGTACATGGAAGGACTGCCGTACCTCGGCGAAGGCTTCGAGATCAAGCCGGAGCCCGGCAGCAAGGGCTACGGCGAACTGCAGGCTATCGACGTCGGCACCGGCAAGAAGCTGTGGAGTTTCTGGAGCAAGCTGCCGTGGAACGGCGGCGTCGCGACGACCGCGGGCGGTCTCGCGTTTAGCGGTTCGCTCGACGGCCATCTGTACGCATTCGACACGGCAACCGGAAAAGTGCTCTGGAAGAGCCCGAAACTGGCGAGCGGGATTGTGGCGCAACCGTCGGTATTCGAAGTCGACGGCAAGGAGTACGTGGCGATTCTCGCCGGCTACGGCGGGGCCAATCCGATCTGGGGCGGACCGATGGCGAAGGCCGCGGAGAAGGTCCCGCGCGGCGGCACGCTCTACGTGTTCGCACTCAATCGCGGCTGATGCCCACGCGGCGCCGGCGCCGGTCCTGCCCGATGCACATTCGCTCGAGCAACCTGGCTGCGGCGGCGCCGCTTCTTTCCGGAAGCAAGACCATGAAGACTCGACTCAACTCTTTCGCACTCGCCGGCGCGTTGCTCGCAAGCGGCGCGCTGATGCCCGGCCACGCGAGCGCGGGCGTGCGCGTCTGCACGTTTCCAGGCAGTCCGTCGACGGCACTCGACGAGGCCGTGACGCGCGAAGCGTTTCGCACCGCGGGCATCGCCTTTACGCTCACGCCAGGCGGCTTCGCGAGCAGCGACGACGACGGCGTGTCGCTGAAGGAACTCGACAAGGCGCTCGCGCGCAAGTGCGATGCGATCGCCGGCTTCCCGCGCTCGGATATCGCGGACGGCTCCGGCAGCAAGCTCGTTTTCTCGCGTGCCTATCTGCGCTCGGGTTACGTGAGCGTGACGATGCAGGAATCCGCGGCGCATGCGGGCGGCGCGGAAATCGTCGCGGCCACTTATGCGAGCCCCGCGCAGTTGATCGCCGTGCAACAGCCCAATGTGAAGCTCGATCTGCAGAACACGGCCGAGCTTACCGTCGATGCCGTCGCAAGCGGGCATGCGCAGCGCGCGATCGTCTGGTATCCGACTGTCGTCGCTTATACGAACACGCATCCTGGGCGGAGCTTTCATATCGCGCAAGCCGCTTCGGCGTATGCGGACTGGCACCTGGTATTTGCGTTCGGCAAAAACTCGGTGCGGCGTTGCAGCCGCGTATCGACGCCGCGTTGCGCAAGATGGAGTCCGACGGCAGGCTCGCCGCGTTGACGCGCGGCTGGACGTTGCCGCGCATGACGCAGGCGAGTGCGCCCGACGCAGCGGCGTTTCTCTATCGCGACGGTCCTCGGCGTGCCGACGTTAAATCGCCGATCATGCGAGCCGGCGGCCGTGAGATCGAGCGCGGCCATTTCATCAAGGTCGATGCAGCCGTGCCCGCGGACGCGCCGGCTTTCGATCGCGCGCAGGTCGCGCATGGCAAGACGCTGTACTCGAGCGCGTGCGCGAAGTGCCACGGTCCCGAGTTGCAAGGATTGAACGCGCCGGCGTTGCGCGGCCCGTCGTTCGCGCCGACCTCGAATGCGAAGCTGACCATCGGCGGTGTGTATGGATACATGGCGAACAACATGCCGGCGGACCGTCCGGGCAAGATGAAGCCGCAGGATTACGCGGACATCATGGCGTTTCTGCTGTATTCGAACGGCTACAGCGCTGGAAAGACGAAGTTGACGGATGAGAGCGCGAGGGCTTCGTCGAAACCGTTGAACGCGGGTAGCTCGCTAAGTGCAGGCACTTCGCAATAGCGTCGTGAAGCGCTGAAAAGCCAACGCGCAAGCGCAAACTTCGGCAAGACAGAAAGCGCCCGGCGGTTCTTCCGAGCAACGGAGAATCGCCGGGTGCTTCATGCGTGTGCGTCAATAACGCCATTCGGCACGCAACCGCAAATCACTCCACCCAGCCGCGCTGCCGCGCATGTTCGATGAAACGGTAAACGTCCGTGGCGAGGTCCGACGCGTTGAACATAGCCTCGAGCTCGCCGATGATGTCATCGAGTTCGCGCTTGCCGTCGCAGCGGCTCAAAATTTCGCCTGCGCTCGGATTCAATCTGATGACGCCTTGCGGCGAGAGCAGCACATAGCCGTCTTCGGCGACTTCCCGTTGCAGGCGAAAGTGCGCGCGCAAATTCGGCCTCGGACCGATGCAGCGTTCAATATTCTGAGCGGTCATACGAGGCACGCCTTTTTGTCCGTTGTGGCAGGCCGCCGCGCGCGACACGTTCGGTGACGCGCGGGCGGCGCTTCATGCTTGCTTCAGCGTGTGGCGATATACATCGTGACTTCGAAACCGAAACGCAGATCGGTGTAGGCGGGGGTAGTCCACTGCATGGCTGTCTCCTTGGATAGGACGTTTGATTAAAAACCGCATCGGTGAAGCGGTCCCGTGCTCAAACGCAAGGTCCATGCCGAACTTATCCATGTGTGCTTGCAGCCCACGTAAAGCGCGAGCAAGCCGCCGATGCCCGAGCGCTGTTCAATTCCGGCACACTCGTGTTGCACAACAGAGCAGTGCAATGCGCGCGATTCACGCGGCGTCTTCGCTATTGTTCGCGCCGTGCGCCGGCAGCTTGCGATAGATCGTATTGCGCGAGATGCCGAGCGTGCGAGCCGCCGCCGACACGTTGCCGCCATGCTGCGCGAGCGCATTCGCGATCACGCTCGCGGCGACGTCATGCAGCCGCCCGCTGGGCAGCGGCAACGCATCCGCTGCATGCGTGGACGATGGCCGCGCGGCGCGCAGATCGTCGAAGAAGTCGTCCGGCAGATGCTCGCGGCGAATTTCGCCGTCGGCATCCACCATCACGGCCGCGGTGCGCAGCAGATTGCCGAGCTGGCGAAAGTTGCCGGGCCACGCGCATTGCTCGAAGAGCGTCATCACGTCGCCGGCGATGCTGAGCGGCTGGTCGCCGGCGTTCTCGGCCGACGCGCAATCGAGCATCTTCTTGATCACCGCCGACAAATCGGTGCGTTCGCGCAGCGGCGGCAATTTGACGACCAGTCCATTGAGCCGGTAGTACAAATCCTCGCGAAAGCGGCTCTGCGCGATCATTTCGCGCAGATCGCGATGCGTTGCGCAAATGATCGCGACATCGACGGGAATCGACTTGGCGGAGCCGAGCGGGTTCACGAGACGCTCCTGCAGCACGCGCAACAGGCGCACTTGCAACGGGTACGGCATGTCGCCGATTTCATCGAGAAAAAGCGTGCCGCCGTTGGCTTGCAGCAGTTTGCCGACGGCGCCTTTGCGGCGCGCGCCGGTGAACGCGCCTTCTTCATAGCCGAACAGTTCCGACTCGATCAACGTTTCGGGGATCGACGCGCAGTTCACCGCGACGAAAGGCGCCGCGCGCCGGGGCGAATCGTTGTGGATGGCCTGCGCGAGCAGTTCCTTGCCGGTGCCCGTCTCGCCGGTGATCAGGATCGGAATGTTCTTGCCGATCACCTTGCGCACCTTCGTGATGACCGCCGCGATCCGCGGATCGCCGGTGTCGAGCTGGCTCAGCGTCGATAGCGGATTCGCGGGCGGCGCGCATGGCTCGTTGCGCTTGCCCGCCGCCGCTTCGTTCGACGTATGAAAGCGAGCGGGCTCGTCGGCGAGCGTCGTGCGGCGGAATTGCACATTGGCGCAGACCACCGCGCCGTTGCTCAGGTTCAGCGACAGATGCCGGTCGCGATGCATGCGCAGACGGTCGATCAACTGCGCGCTCGTGAGCCCGAACAGCGACGACAGCGTATGCGCGCGCAACCCTGCAAGCGGCAGCCCGAGCTGGAATTGCGCGCTGCGATTCGCGGACAGAAAGCGGCCGTCGCAGGTGAACGCGGCGATGCCTTCCATCAACGTGCCGAGGAACTCGGGGCGGCCATGAAAGGCGATCTGCAAGGTCTCACGGAACGTGTTGGCGAACAGATGATTCTCGATCATCTGCACGGACATTTTCGCAAGCGCCATGGTGTGCTGGTGATAGCTGCGATGATCGCCCGTGACGTCGAGCACGCCGATGAGATCGCCATACGGATCGAGAATCGGCACGCTCGAACAGGTCAGAAACCGGTTCGCGGCGAGATAGTGCTGCTCGCCGTGCACGACAGTCGCACTGCGTTCAGCCAGCGCCGTGCCGATTGCATTCGTGCCTTGCCGGCTCTCCGCCCAGTTCGCGCCCGGCCGCAGCGCGACTTTCTCGGCGCGCCGCAAAAAGTCGTCGTCGCCGATGGAATGAAGGATCAGACCTTCGGCGTCGGTCAGCACGATCATGCTCTGAGTGTTCACAATCTGCTCATGCAGCGTTTCCATCACCGGCGTGGCGTGCGCGCAGAGGATGCGGTTCTGCTCGAGCTTCATCGCGAGTTCGCCGGCGGGCAGCACGTCGTAATCGGGGCGCATGGACTCGCTCAGACCGAATACCTCCGAGCGTTCATGGGACTTCTGAATCGACGGCGTAAGCCAGCAAGCCTCGCGCGTGGCGATTGGGGTTGCGGCGTGATACATGTCATCGCGCATTGTCTCCTCCTGGTCGGGCCCCGGTCGTTCTGCCGGGGTCGTGCAGGTGCGACAGAATGCAAATACTGCGCCAGGCGCTTGCGATATGCGGATTCGCTTGCTTTACAGACCTGCTTTACAGACTTGCTTCTCCGACCTCGTTTCGCGACGAACGCGCACGCCACTTCGCTGGCGTCATGCCGACCTGCCGTTTGAAAACGCGCTGAAATGCGGCTTCCGATTGATACCCCACCGCCTCACCGATCTCGGCGACAGACATGCCCGTTTGCGCCAGCTTGCGTCCGGCGATCGCCATGCGGATGTCCGTGAGCACGTCGCTCGCCGAACGGCCGATCGCTTCGTCGAAGTGACGTGCGAACGTAGCACGCGACATGTGACAGAGTTCGGCGAGCGTCGGCAGCGTCCACGGCTTCCCCGGTTCGTCGAACATGGCCGCGAGAGCCGGTTGCAGGCGCTGACGCTGCGCAAGCGCAAGCAGGCCGCGCGGCGCTTCGTCGGTAGTGGACGCGCAGCGCAGGGTCAGCGCAAACAAAGCGCCCGAAAGCTGATTCACGACCGTCGCGCTGCCCGGCTGCTGCTCGAACGCTTCCTCACGCATTAATTCGATGACTCGCGCGAGCCGGCTTGCGGCGAACGCAGCGTCGCGCGCCGCTCCGTCGCCGGTGTCCGCGTTCACGCTGCTCACCAGCAAACGGCCCGGCAGATGATCGCGCATCAGTTGCTGCGGCACGGCCGGCAGCACGAAGCGCCCGCACAGCACATCGGCGCCTTCGCGTACTTTGCCGTTCGTGACGATGGTCAATCCGTCCTTCTGCTGCTCGCGCGCCGGTCGCGGCGGACTGCCGCTGCCGTCGTGCAACGTATGAGCGCTGCCCGACGGAAACAGCACGATGTCGCCGGCTTTCATGCGCAGCGCCGGTTCGCCTTTCGTTCCCGCAGCGCTTTCGATGACAGCCTCGCCGCGCAACAGCACGTGATACGGAAACTCCCACTCGTTCGATTGGGGATGGTCGAGGCGCCACGGCGAGCCGAAGTGGCAGCGCACATCGAGCCGTCCGGTCACCGGCATCAGCGAGAGCAATCGGTCGAGCAGTTCCATATGAGACGTTTGAGCATGAAGTTGCGAAAGTATGGCATTAAAGAACTCGCCGCGCATCCCTACACTGACTCCCATGCCATACGACATGGCTAAGCAGTTTCAACCGCCAACCTGAAGGAAGGAGTCAATCATGTCCCGTCTGACCACCATTCGCCCCGAAGAAGCAACTGGCGCAGCCGCCGAAGTGTTCGCGAAGATCAAGAAGGCCGTCGGCAAGGTGCCCAACGCCTACGCGACCATCGGCACGCACAGCCCCGAAGCGCTCAGCGCGGCGCTCGCATTCGATGCAGCCGTGGATGCCGGCACGCTCGGCAAGGCGGACATCGAAGTCATCAAGCTGGCCGTCAGCGAGCACGTGGGCTGTGACTACTGTGTGGCCGCGCATACGTTGAAGGGCAAGCTGGCCGGTCTGTCGAGCGACGACATGAAGCAGGTGCGTGCCGGCGTTGCAACCGGCGACGCGAAGCGCGACGCGCTGGTGACGTTTGTGCAAACGCTGGTCGGTACGCGCGGCACGGTGCCCGAGGCCGCACTCGATGCAGTGCGCGCGGCCGGTTACACGGACCGCCAGATCATCGAAATCAACCTGGCCATCGCGTCGATTACGTTCACGAATCTCGTGAATCGCGTGAACGACACGACGATCGACTTCCCCGCAGTCAAGTAACCCGCAACTGCGGCACTCAAGTTTCGACAGGAGAGACTGTCATGCGCACCATTCATACAGACGTCGCCGTAATCGGCGCAGGCACGGCCGGGCTGTCGGCTTACCGCGGCGCGAAAGCCGAAGGCCGCAAGGCCGTGATCATCGAAGGCGGTGAATACGGCACGACGTGTGCGCGAGTGGGGTGCATGCCGTCGAAGCTGCTGATCGCGGCGGCGGAAGCCGCGCACGCCGCGAGCCACGCGGAACCGTTTGGCGTTCGTGTCGATGGAGTGCGGATAGACGGCGAGGCGGTCATGCAGCGCGTGCGCAGCGAGCGTGACCGCTTTGTCGGCTTCGTCGTGGACGGCGTCCACGCGTTGCCGGAAGCGGACCGGCTGATCGGCCACGTGCGCTTCATCGACGACCGGCTGTTGCAGGTCGGCAGCGATACGCTCGTGCATGCGGCGAGCGTGGTGATCGCGACGGGTTCGACGCCTGTCGTCCCCGAGATTCTTCGTGGCGTCGGCGAGCGCGTCATCGTGAACGACGATGTGTTTGCATGGCAGACGCTGCCGCGCAGCGTGGCCGTGGTGGGCCCGGGCGTGATCGGTCTGGAACTCGGTCAGGCGCTGGCTCGCCTCGGTGTGAAGGTGAGCGTGTTTGGCGCGCGCGGCGGCGTGGGTCCGCTGACGGACCCCGTGATCGTGGCGGAAGCGCGCGCGACGTTTGCCGCAGCGTTCCACTTCGAGCCGCAGGGTACGCTCGAAGCCGCGACGGCAGTCGAGGGCGGCGTGCGGATTCGCTATGCGCGCGCCGACGGAAGCTATGTCGAGGACACGTATGAGTACGTGCTCGCATCGACCGGCCGACGCCCGAACGTTGCGCAACTCGGCCTCGAAAACACATCGCTCGAACTGGATGCGCACGGCGTGCCGCGCTTCGACCGCGACACGCTGCAAGTGGGCGCCCATCCGGTCTTCATTGCCGGCGACGCGAACGGGATTCTGCCGCTCCTGCACGAAGCCGCCGACGAAGGCCGTGCCGCCGGACGCAATGCCGCGCTTTATCCCGATGTCGTGCCGCTGGTGAGGCGCGCGCCGCTCGCCATCGTTTTCTCCGATCCGCAGATCGCGATGGTCGGGGCACGGCATCGCGATCTCGCGCCGGATAGCTTCGTCGCGGGCGAAGTGAGCTTCGAAGACCAGGGGCGCAGCCGCGTCATGCTGAAGAATCACGGACGGGCGAGGGTGTACATCGATCGCGCGACGCGGCGCTTCGTCGGCGCGGAATGGTTCGGCCCGGCCGCGGAACACATCGGTCATCTGCTCGCGTGGAGCTTGCAAATGCAGGCGACGGTCGACGATATGCTCGGGATGCCTTTCTATCATCCGGTCGTCGAGGAAGGGTTGAGGACGGCGTTGCGGGATGCGGCGGCGCGGTTGTAGGAGACTGGCGTTAGTCGATATGTGTGGCCGACATCCATCCGTTGGCCGTGCTTACCGCCGCAATCTGCTTCGCGATCGAATCGCCGAGCTTTTTCGCGTCGCCGCTCATGCCGCCCTGTTTCGCCTCGGACGCGCCATGCAGCGCCGTGCCTGTCGCTGCTGCGGTTGCAACATGCGCAGCAGCGGCGCCGACGCCAGCGGTTTCCGCGATGCCGGGCATGTGGCCGCTATCGGCGTTGGCGGAAAAGCTTTGCAGTTCGATCGGCGTGCCTGCGGCGGGCTTGTACATGATCTGGATCGACGCGCTCACTTCGCTCTTGCCGGCGCCAAGCCCGATCAGCACGCGACGGCGGCGCTTGCCTTCGTCGATCGTCTGGAAGTTGCCTTCGACGACGAGCGCGTTTTCGTTCATCGGTGCAGGACCGTCGACGCGGACCGCGCGCAGTCCGAGCGTTTGCAGTTCGCGCACGATTTCGTCGGCGACCTGTTCACGAGTATCGCTCGCGGTCTGAAGCTGCTTTTGCTCCGACGATTCGCCCGTCATCGCCGCTCCGAGTTTCTGCGCGATGCCGCCGCTGTCCGATTTCACCTGGTCGGGCGTGGCGCCGAACGAATACACGTAGATGACGTCGGCGCGAACATGCGGGACGGCGCTCGTCTGCGTCGTGGCGGCGATGCCCGAAGCGCAGCCGGTCAGAAGCAGCGCCCCTGCGACGAGTGCGGAGCCTGCTACACGTTTAGCGTTGCCAACGAATGATTTGAGTGAGGTATGCATATCGATCCTGTCGTGGCACCGTGGCGCCGGTAATGTCGGGAGGTGTGCCGCAGCACGTAGACGTGAGTATGGGAGGAAGCGGCTCCGCACACCATTCAGCAATTGTGTCGCGCGATGTCGCCAGGACCGTTCGCCAGGATCGTTCGCGCGGGGCCGGAGTAGGCCCGCCTTGCTTATGAAGAATGCCGGTTCAGCGGCAACGTGACGAGCGCCTCGAGACCGCCGCCTTCACGCGCACGAAACTGCAGCGAGCCGCCATGCAGACGCGCGATGCGCTCGACGATCGCAAGCCCGAGACCTGTGCCGCCCGAATGCGTCCGTGCGTTCGTACCGCGGCTGAACGGCGTCTTGAGTTTTTCCATTTCTGCGGCGTCGATTCCGCTGCCGCGATCGCAGACGGCGACACACGCAGCATCGCCTTCGGTCCATGTGCGCACGGCAAGACCTGTGCGTCCATACGCAATCGCGTTGTGCATCAGATTCATCAAAAGCCGCATGAGGCTCACGGGCCGGTACGCGAACTCGGGGACTTCGCCGAGCGACAGTTCGAACTCGTGTCCGAGCCCCGCAAAATCCGCGGCGAGCTGACCGATGAGCGCGTTGAGATCGCCCTGCCGCGGCGGCTCGCGTTCGCCGCTGCCGGCGTAGTCCATGAACTGCTGGAGAATCGTGTCGATGTGGTCGAGATAGCTTTCCGCCGATGCGACGAAGGTGTCGTCGGCGCCGCGCGGAATCGCCATCGCCATCGCGAGACGCAGCTTGGTGAGCGGCGTGCGGATGTCGTGCGATACGCCCGCGAGCATCAGCGCGCGCGTTGCTTCGGCCTGCTGCAACGCCTCGGTCATCTGATTGAACGCGCCGCTCACCTGGGCGATTTCCGTCGGACCGTCGGTTGGCAGAACGACGGGCGCTTCGCCCGCGCTCACGTGCCGCGCGGCGCGCGCGAGGTCCTTCAGCGGCCGGTTGATGTGCAACTGGATCAGATAGCCCGTCAACGCGGCCAGTAACGCGAGGCCCACGGAAAGTATCAGCGTCGTGGTGATGCCGCTCGCCTGCGCATCTTCGGTCATCGGCAGCGCGATCCAGCTTGGCGCGCCGGCGACGTGCACGCGAATCCAGAGCCGCTCGCCGTCGCCGCCGTTGCCAGTTTGCCAGCGCACCGGCATGTCCGGCGGTAGATGATGCTGCAGCGCGCGAAGGAAGACATCGCGTTGCCATGTGCCGAACAGGCGCGGCAGGCTGCGCTGCGCTTTGACGCCATCGGGTTCGGGCGCCGCTGTCTGCGCACCGAGGCGCGCGGCCGCGGCGCGGCCCTGGTCGGGCGGCATCGCGGCGAGCACGCCGTCGAGCGTCTTGACGTAATCGGCGAAGATGATCGCGGCGCGGTCGATGCGCGGACGCTGCACGAAATGCAGCAGCACCGCGAACGAGCACGCCTGCGTCAGTGCAACGAGTGCTACCAGCAGAACGATATTGCGCGTCAGCAGCGAACGCGGCAGCCATCTGCTGCGCCGCTTTGAACGCGTTGCGATGCTCACGAGTCGATGCCTGCAACGAGCATATAGCCGACACCCCACACGGTCTTGATGAAGCGCGGTTTCGACGGATCGTCTTCGACGATCTGACGCAGCCGCAAAATCTGCACGTCGATGCTGCGGTCGAGCGCGTCGTGGTCGCGGCCGCGCGCCCGCGCCAGCAGATTCTCGCGGCTCACCGGCCGGTTCGGCGACGACCCGAGCGCGTGCAGCAGCAACATCTGCGCGGAGTGCACGTCGACCGGCTCGCCACGATGCAGCAGCGTTTGCTTGCCGACGTCGAACTGGTATTCGCCGAAGCGCAGCGTTTGTGAAGTCACGGTCGGTACGCCCGCGGCCATTTTCTGGCGACGCAGCAGAGCGCGGATTCGCGCGACCAGTTCATCGGGGAGAAACGGTTTCGCGAGGTAGTCGTCGGCACCGGTTTCGAGGCCGACGACGCGGTCGACGGGATCGCCTTTCGCGGTCAGCATGAGGATGGGCAGCGTCTGTCCTTCGGCGCGCAGCCGCCGGCATATCGTCAGCCCGTCTTCCGGTTCCATCATCAGGTCGAGCACGAGCAGGTCGTACGGTTCGCGCTGCAGGTAGCGGTCGAGCTGCTTGCCGTCGGCGACGACGCGCACATGGAACCCGTGCCCGGTCAGAAACCGTTGCAGCATGTTGCGCAACTCGGCTTCGTCGTCCAGCACGATGATCCTGTTCGCCTGATCCATGACGCGTCTCCCAGCCTCGTTGCCTTTCAGCGTGCCATTGCTTTCTGCTGCATGAGCGCCTCGATTTGCGGCAGCGTGACATAACCGGCGTGCTGCGTGTCGATTTCGTCGAAGTGTTTCGCGACCATCGGCATGCCGGCTGTCGCCTGCTCGCGCGTCAGCTTGCCGTCGCCCGTCGTGTTCGCTCGGGCGAAGCGGGCCTGCAATTGCTGCATCGCACGCTCGCCGCGCGGGGCATCCGCGGGTGGCAGTGCGCTTTGAGCCGAAGCCACTGCAGAAACAATACACAAGAGAAGCACTGCGATCATCTTTTTCATCATCTACTCCGTGGTTTCGCCGACGCTCGTGGCCGGCGGGGTGGATTCATTGATCTCACGTTTGCTGTTATGCCCAGTGCGCCGGCACCCAGAAGCGCCCGACCCAGTGGCCCGGCACCAGCACCGCGGGATGCGGCGCGGGCGCGACATACACAGGACGCGGCGCGACATACAGCGTGTGGGCCTGCGGCGCGATGAATACGACGTGCGGCGGGGGCGGCGCAACGTAGACGACCTTCGGCGGCGGGGGCGCAACGTAGACGACCTTGGGTGCGGGCGGCGCGACGTAGACAGTCTTCGGTGCAGGCGGCGGCACGTAGGCGACCGGCGGCGGGGGCACATAAGCGGGCGAAGGCGCGACCACCACAGGCGCAGGCGCGACCACGACCGGCGGCGGCGCCACCACGACCGGCGGAGGCGCCACGACAACCGGTACGCTGCCCACGGCAACCGTCGCGCCGACAGTCGTAACCGTGCCGCCTGTGGTCACCGTGCCGCCGTGCACGACCGTCGTGCCGCTGCCTGTCGTCACCACGCCGGGCGCCACGCGTGTCGCGCTGCCTGAATGGTTGACGGTTCCGCCATCGGAGCCCGTAACCGTCCCCGAACGATTGCAGGTTGAACCGGCGCAGTCCGTCGATGCCGTGTGACTGGTCGTATTGCCGTTCGCGCCGGTAACCGTGCCCGACGACGAATACTGACCCGGCGCGTTGCGTGTCACGCTGCCCGAAGTCGTGGCGCTGTGACCGTCCGAGCCGTTCAGCGCGCCGGTGTGGTCGCATGTGCCGCCTGCGCAGCTCGTGTCGCCCGAGTGCTGCACCTGACGTCCGTTGGGGCCCGTCGCCGTGCCCGAATTCGAGAACTGGCCGGGTGCGGTGCGGTTGACCGTGCCGGTGTTGGTGGCGATGCCGCCATAAGGATTCTCGACGCCGCCGGCGTGCGTGCAACTGCCGCCTGTGCAGGAACCGTAGTGCGCGCCGTTGTAAGTGCCGTGGGGCGTGTAGGCGGTGCCATGACCCGACCATCCGGCGAAGGCGGGCGTGCTGATGGTGCTGATCGCGATGAGCATGGCAGCGCTGGCTGCGGCGAGGTAACGGAGTTTCATGAGGTGTCCTTCCCGGTTCGGTTAGTCACGCACTGCGGCGTGGCAGCGGAACGAACTATAAGAGGACCTCGCGAAATAATCGCCCGGTAAAAGATGTCGCGGTGTTACACCCCCGCGGCGGGCCGCCGGCAGCCGGGCCGCACGGCCCGATTCGCCGTCGCGGCCGCGATTTCGTGACATCTGGCGACATGGTTTACGCGTGGTCTTCGGCCGGGCAGCCCACTACATTAGCTTCACCCGACGCGATAGCGGCTTTGCCCGCAGACGACGCGTCCCACCTCAACCGTTATCTGCCCATCATGTCGACTACTGGAAAAATCGCGCTTTTCGTTACCGTGTTCATCATTGGCGTCTCGCTGATCGAGGCATGCGTGCTCACCCGCACACAGCGAAACAGCGCCTCGCCCTTCGACTGGTATGAAGTATGGATTTCGCTCGCCGATGTGGCCGGCCGCAAGCTGCTCGCGCTGCTGCCGCTTTCGCTCGCGACGCCGATATTCGCCCTTGCCTGGGATCACCGCCTCTTTACCGTCACGCTCAACAGCGCGCTGATGCTGTTCGTGCTCTTTATCGGACAGGAGTTCTGCTACTACTGGTATCACCGCGCGTCGCACCGCATCCGCTTTTTCTGGGCGACGCACGCGGTTCACCACTCACCGAACCAATTGACGCTTTCGTCCGCCTATCGCCTCGGCTTGACCGGCAAACTGACCGGCTCGGCGATCTTCTTCACGCCGCTCGTCTGGCTCGGCGTACGCCCCGAAATCGTGCTCGCGACGCTGAGCTTCAATCTGCTCTATCAGTTCTGGCTGCATAACACCTGGACGCCGAAACTCGGCTGGCTCGAATACGTGTTCAATACGCCGTCGGCGCATCGCGTGCATCACGCATCGAACGTCGATTATCTCGATGCAAACTTTGGCGGCGTGCTCGTCATATTCGATCGGCTGTTCGGCACCTATGTCGAAGAACGCGCCGATGAACCGTGCCGCTACGGTCTCACGACACCGACGCGCTCACGCAATCCGCTCGTCGTCGAATTCGAGCACTGGGTGAGTCTTGCACGCGATGTCGCGTCGGCGGGCAGCGTCTGGGCCGCGATTTGCTACGTGATTCTGCCGCCCGGCTGGCGCGCTGACGGCGCCGGCGAAACGACAGAAGCACTGCGTCGGCAGAGTCTGGCCGCAGCGCGTACGGTTCCGGCGAGTACGACACAGGGACGATGAGCAATGGTGTCCTACGGCCCGATGTGCCGTTTCCCCACGTGGCCATTTATACCGACGGCCAATTCCGTTACCGGTAACGGAAATCGAATTGCACGCGCCGAACGCAGTCGTTATACTGCCTCGGCGATCCGGTGGCCTGGCCACCGTGATTGGCCTGACCGCAGAACGGGTTCGAAGCAGACTGTCCGAAATGTATAGCGGCCGCGCACAAGCGGCCGTGTTCGCAAGAGGCGTGCTGTAGACAAAGTCGAGTCGCGCCTCCGACAAGCAGAATGAAAGGAGACGACAAGATGTTCCGTAAAGGAATGCAGGTCAAGATCGCCGCGGCCGTGGTTGCGTGCGTGTTGGGAGGCGCCGCGCAGGCGCAGGTCGCAACCGGCGATACGTCGCAGAAAAAGATCGCGCTGTCGAACAGCTTCGCGGGCAACGCGTGGCGGCAGTCGATGCTCAAAAGCTGGAACGCCGTCTCGCAGCAGGCGGTCGCCGACAAGAAAGTCGCCGCCGCGCCGGCCTTCACCACCGCCGAAAACCAGGTGACAGAGCAGGCGCAGCAAATCCAGAACCTCATCTTGCAGGGCTATAACGCGATCGTGATCGACGCCGTGTCGCCCACTGCGCTCAACGGCACGATCAAGAAGGCGTGCGCGGCAGGCGTCGTTGTCGTTTCGTTCGACGGCGTCGTCGACGAGCCTTGCGCGTATCGCGTGAACTTCGATTTCAAGGGCTGGGCCGAGCAGGGCGTCGACTATCTGGCGACGCGGCTCAACGGCAAGGGCAACATTCTCGAAGTGCGCGGCGTGGCCGGTATTTCGGTCGATAACCTCATGCACGAAGGCGTGCTCGAAGGGCTCAAGAAGCATCCGGGCATGAAGCTCGTCGGATCGGTCAACGGCGACTGGACGCAGTCCGTCGCGCAGAAAGCCGTCGCGGGCATTCTTCCGACGCTGCCGCAAGTGGACGGCGTCGCGACCGAGGGCGAGATGTCGTTCGGCATCGCGCAGGCGTTCAAGGCGGCCAACCGGCCCGCGCCTCCGATGATTATCGGCAGCACGTATCCCGAGCTTCAATGGTGGAGCGAACAGACGAAGGCCGGCTATCAGTCGCGCTCGCTGTCCAATCCGCCGGGCGCGGTGAGCTTTGCATTCTGGGTCGCGCAGCAAGTGCTCGCTGGCAAGAAGATCCCGAAGGAAGTGACGATCAACGTGCCGCTGCTCGCCATCTCGCAACAGGAGTTGCCCGCGAAGCTCGCCGCGATTCCGCCTGGCGGCATCGCCGACGTGACCTATACGTTGCCGCAAACCGTGGCCTTGCTCGACAAGAAGTAAGCGCAGAAGACGCCACCCACGGAGACAGGTGAATGGGCGCAACATCCAGCCAGGAGGACAGCCGCGCGCTGATCCGCTTCGAAGGCATCGGCAAGACGTTCGGGCGGGTCCGCGCACTCACGGACATCGACTTCGCGTTCCTGCCCGGTGAATGTGTCGGCATTGCCGGCCACAACGGCGCGGGCAAATCGACGCTGATGTCGGTGCTCGCAGGCGTGTACGCGCCGACGCAAGGTCGCATCGAAGTAGACGGCCACGACGCGCCGCACTACGACGCGAATGCCGCCAGAAATGCGGGCGTGCGCTGCGTGTTTCAGGAACTCTCGTTGTGCGCGAATCTGACCGTGGCCGAGAACATGACCGTCGTGCATCCGCATTTGCATGGACGCGGCTGGCGACGCAAGGCCACCGCGCTGATGCGCGAGAGGCTCGATGAAATCTTTCCTGACCACGGCCTGAAGGGCGGCGAACTCGTCTCCGATCTCACGCTCACGCAGCAGCAGATGGTGGAGATCGCGCGCGCTTTCACGGTCACTGATACGCCCGTGCGTCTCGTGATTCTCGACGAGCCGACTTCCTCGCTCGACGCTCATACCGCCGAGCAGTTGCTCGCCTTCGTGCGGCGCGCGGCTGCCGAGCGCGGTATTACGTGTCTGCTCATCACGCACATGCTCGGCGAAATAGAGCGCGTGGCGGACCGCGTGATGGTGATGCGCGACGGCGGCATCGTCGGCGTGCTGCCGCGCGCGCAGTCGAGCCGCGCGTCGATCATTCAGGCGATGGGCCAGCATCTCGAAGCCGACAAGTCGCCGGCCGCGGCGCGCGCGCCTAATGCGCGCGATGAAGCGCATTTTCGCTGGAATGTCGGTGTGAAGAAGCACACCGTAATCGAAGCGTCGCGCGGCGAGATCGTCGGCTTCGCGGGACTCGCGGGACAAGGTCAGACCGAAGCGCTGCTATCCATCTACGATGCCGCGACACGTCACGGCGCGGCCCGCACGAAGGTCGCATTCGTTGCGGGCGATCGCGGACGTGACGGCGTATTTCCCGTCTGGTCGATCGCGCAGAATCTCGATCTGCGCTGGCTGCTCGGCGGCGCAAAACGCAAGCGCGGTCTCGTCGATTCCGCCGCGGCGCGCGAACTCGTCGAAGCATGGCGCGCGAAGATCGGCATACGCGGCGCGTCGATGAACGCGGGCATTCTTTCGCTCTCGGGCGGCAATCAGCAGAAGGTTCTGTTCGCGCGCGCGCTTGCCTGCGACGCCGAACTCATTCTGATGGACGATCCCACGCGCGGCGTCGATGTCGGCACCAAGCGCGACATCTATCAACTCGTACACGAAGAAGCCGCGAAAGGCCGCACCTTCATCTGGTACACGACGGAAAACGAAGAACTCTCGCACTGCGATCGCACTTACGTGTTCCGCTCCGCCGCCGTTACGCGCGTGCTTCACGCCGACGAATGCACGGAAGAGGCGCTGCTCGCGGCGAGCTTCGAGGATCAGGCAGCATGACATTCGCTAATACGCAGGCGCGTTTGCGCGCGATGCTTCCCGCCATTTCGCTGGTGGCGGTGCTGGTGCCGATCGCCATCATGCAGCCGACCGTGATGAGCTACTTCGGCTCCAGCCTGCTGCTGAATCTCGCCGTGCCGATCGTGCTCGCGACGCTCGCGCAGCTCGCGATCATCACCGTCAACGATCTCGATCTGTCGATTGGCCCGTTCGTGAGTCTTGTCGCGTGCATCGGTGCAACGCTGCTGGTGAAGCAACCGTGGCTCGGCGCGCTGGCTTTAGCCGGTTGCGTGCTCGCGTATGCGGCCGTCGGCGCGCTGATCGAGTTGCGGCAGATTCCGTCCATCGTCGTAACGCTTGGTCTTTCGTTCGTATGGAGCGGGCTCGCCATCGTGCTGCTGCCGTCGCCTGGCGGCACGAGTCCCGAGTGGCTCGGCACGGCAATGGGCTACCAGACGCCGCTCATCGCCGCGCCGATCGTGTGGTCGGTGCTGATCGCGATCGTCGGACACCTGCTGCTGATGCGCTCGTCGGCGGGCGTGCGGGTTCGCGGCGCGGGCGGCAATCCGCGCGCGATGCGCCGCTTCGGCTGGTCGCTCGTGCGCAGCAAGGCGACGCTCTACGGCGTCGCGGGCGTGTTCGGCGTGCTGTCGGGGTTGTCGCTGCTCGGCCTGACGACTTCCGCCGACGCCAATCTCGCGCTGCGCTATACGTTGCTGTCGATTGCGGCGGTGATACTCGGCGGCGGTGAATTCATCGGCGGCCGCGTGTCGGTAGTCGGCGCGGTGCTCGGTGCGATCACGCTGACGCTTGCCGCGTCGTTCCTCGCTTTCCTCAACATCTCGGCGGATTGGCAGGTCGGCATGCAGGGAGCGATTCTGATCGTCGTGTTGTCGTTGCGCGTGCTGCTGCAACGCGGAGAACGCCGGTGAAAACGCAAATTTCCAGCGAGCCGATCGCTTCTCAGGACAGCGCCTGGGCGCGGCTCAAAAGTATTCAGGCGCCGTGGGCCTGGTCGTTCGTCGGCACGGTGCTGGTGTGGTTCGGCATTGTCGGCGTGTTCGGCTTCGGCATTGCAAGCAATGTCGCGCAGACGGCGCTGACCTATGGCGTCTTCATGGTGCTCGTCGGTCTCGGGCAGATGCTCGTCATCACATCGGGCGTCGGCAACATCGACCTGTCGGTGCCGTCGACCATCGCGCTTGCCGGCGTGATCGGCATGCATGTGATGCGCAGCTCGAACGGATACATCGCGTTGGGCGTAGCCGCGGTGCTGGGCGTGGGCGTCGTTGTCGGCGTCGCAAACTACATGCTGATTCGCCTTTTGCGCATCCCGCCGATCATCGCGACGCTGTCGTCGAGCTTCATCATTCAGTCGATTGCGATTACGCAAGGCCGCCAGTTGCCGCCGCCACCGCCCGCGCTCGGCGCTTTCGCGACGGGCCGCGTTTTGCAGATTCCGTATATCGCGCTGCTCGCGCTCGCGTTGTCGATTGCGCTCGCGGTGCTGCTGCATCGCGCCGTGTATGGCCGCAGGCTTTCCGCTATCGGCCAGAACGCGCGGGCCGCATGGCTCGCGGGCGTCAACGTGCATCGCACACGGTGCTTCGCTTATGTGCTGTCGTCGATGATCGCGTCGCTCACCGCGTTGCTGCTCGCGGCCATATCCGGCGGCGCGTCGCTCGACATGGGCGTGGAGTACATGCTGATTTCGATTGCCGTGGTCGTGATCGGCGGCACGCTGGTGACGGGCGGCAAGGCGACGATCGTCGGCGTATGGGGCGCGTCCATGTTCCTCTTTCTCACGAACGCGGCGCTCAATGCGGTGGGCGCGGATGCGGGCGTGCGCTCCATCGTGTATGGCGTGTTGATCATTTCGGTGACAGTGGCGGCGGGCGGAAAAGTGCTGCGATAGGCTTTGCAATAAGCGTTGCAATTGAAGCCCGCAGTAATAGCAAATAGAGAAGGGCAAGGAGACATGAAAAGCACCGACTTCGAAGTACATGACCCGCGTTTCAGGCTGCTGCTTCAGCCCAACGCCTTTCTGACGCGTCTCACGAACGAATGCCTGTGGGCCGAAGGTCCGGTCTATTTCCCGGCGGCAGACCTGCTTATCTGGAGCGACATACCGAACAACCGGATGATGCGTTGGGCGCCGGGGATGGGCGTAGGCGTTTATCGCGCGCCGTCCAATTACAGCAATGGCAACACGCGCGACCGCGAGGGACGGCTCGTGACCTGCGAGCACGGCACGCGACGCGTGACGCGCACCGAACACGACGGCAGCGTGACCGTGCTGGCGTCGCACTTCGAAGGCAAGCGCCTCAATTCTCCGAACGATGTGGTCGTGGATTCCAAAGGTGACATCTGGTTCACCGATCCCGACTACGGCATTCTGAGCGACTACGAAGGTTATCGCGCCGACAGCGAAATTGGTCGTTGTAACGTCTATCGCATCGGCGCCGGCAGCGCGCAGGTGGAACTGGTCTGCGACGAGTTCGCGAAGCCGAACGGTCTCGCGTTCTCGCCGGACGAGAGCAAACTTTATATCGCCGATTCCGCTGCTTCGCACGACGACAACGCGCCGCGCCATATCTGCGTATTCGACGTGACGAGCGAAGGCGGTCTGCGCAACGGGCGTGTTTTTGCGGAGATGCAAAGTGGCGTGCCGGACGGCATGCGCATCGACGAGCACGGCAACGTCTGGACCAGCGCCGAAGACGGCGTGCATTGCTACGCGCCCAATGGCGCGCTGCTCGGCAAGATCCTGATACCCGAAGTCGTAGCGAATCTGACCTTCGGCGGACTGAACCGCAATTGCCTGTTCATCGCGGCGACGGCTTCCATCTATTCGCTTCATGTGGGCGTGCGCGGCGCGGGCCGCTGAAGCGCCTGAATACTTCCAACAGATCGAATACCTCGACAGGAGACAAGACGTGCAGATAAAAAAACTGGCTCTCTCGCTGTGCATGGCCGCGATATGCGTGGCTGCATCCGCGGGCGCATCGGCGCAGGTGGCGACGGGCGATACCTCGTCGATGAAAATCGCGCTGTCGAATAACTACGCGGGCAATAGCTGGCGTCAGCAGATGCTCAAGAGCTGGTCCAACATCGCGGACCCGGCGGTCAAGCAGAAGATCGTCGCGGCCGCGCCGAGTTTCACCACGGCGGAAAGCCAGGCGACCGAGCAAGTCCAGCAGATCCAGAACCTGATACTCCAGGGCTTCAAGGCGATCGCGGTCGATTCCGTGTCGCCCACGGCGCTCAACGGCGTCATCAAGCAGGCGTGCGGCGCGGGGGTGACCGTCGTCTCGTTCGACGGCATCGCGACCGAGCCGTGCGCCTATCGCATCGCCGTCGATTTTCAGGGCATGGGCCGCATGCAGGTCGACTATCTGGCGAAGCGTCTGAACGGCAAGGGCAACCTGCTGGAGATTCGCGCGGCTCGCGGGTGTCTCGGTCGACGACGAGATTCATCAGGGCATGGTCGACGAACTGAAGAAGTATCCGGGCCTGAAGGTGGTCGGTTCGGTGCATGGCGACTGGACGCAGACGGTCGCGCAAAAGCAGGTTGCGGGTGTGTTGCCGACGTTGCCCAAGATCGACGGCGTGCTCACGCAAGGCGGCGACGGCTTCGGCGCGGCGCAGGCGATCAAGGCGGCCGGACGGCCGACGCCGATCATCATTCTTGGCAACCGCCAGGAAGAACTTGCGTGGTGGGCCGATCAGAAAAAGAGCGGCTACGAAACGATGTCGGTGACCATTCCGCCCGGCGCGTCGTCGTTCGCATTCTGGGTGACGCAGCAGATTCTCGCGGGCAAGAAGGTGCCGCACGACATTCGCATGCCGGTGCTCGAAGTGAAGCCCGACGAACTCGACGCGGTGCTGGCGAAGACGCCGCCCGGCGCGCTCGCGAACAAGGAGTACACGCGCGAGGAAGTGGTGGCGGTCATCGACGGAAAGAAATAGGGCGGCCGCTACTTGCGTCGACCGATCTATCCCTCGCCGAAGCGCGCCACGACGAAATCGATAAAGCTGCGCAGCTTTGGCGTGGGCCGGCGGTCGGGTGCGAACAGCAGATGGATCGGCAGCGGCGGCGGTTCGTAGTCCGGCAGCACGCGCACGAGGCGCCCCGCAGCGAGATCGTCGCGCAGCATGTCGCATGGTTGCAGGATGATGCCCGCGCCTTCGACCGCGGCATTGCGCAGCGCCTGGCCGTTGTTGATCGAGAAGCGGCTGCTGACCGGCACCACATGCCGGCCGTCGGGCCCGACCAGGTGCCATTCACGTAACGGCCCGCGGCCCCAGTAAGAGAATCCGGGGCACTCATGCTGCGTCAGATCTTCAGGGCGTAGAGGCGTGCCGCGCTCAGCCAGATACGCGGGCGACGCGCAGATCGTCAGTCGATAAGGACCGATCGGCCGCGCAATCAGCCTCGAATCGGCGATCGGCGCGATGCGCACGACCGCGTCATAGCCTTCGTCGATTACGTCGATCAGCCGGTCGCTCAGCGTCAGGTCAACACTGACTTCGGGATGTTGCCGCATGTATTGCGCGAGCGTCGGCACGAGGCTGTGCGCGCCGAAGCTCACCGGTGCATTGATGCGCAGCTTGCCGCGCGGCGCGGCCTGCAGGTTCGCGGCCAGCGCCTCCGCCGCTTCCATCTCGGCGAGCACGGACTTGCTGCGCTCGTAAAACGCGCGCCCGGCTTCGGTGAGGCTTTGGCGGCGCGTCGTACGATTGATGAGCTGCATGCGATAGCGCTCCTCGAGCAGCCGCACATGCTTGCCGACGGCCTGCGATGTCATGCCGAGCGCCGTGCCGGCCGCGGCGAATGAGCCCGTTTCCGCCGCTTTGACGAAGACCGCCATGCTGGTGAGACGATCCATGATTAGAAACAGTTAGGTTCGATAGTCAGAGCGAACGCGCCATTTATCGTGCGGCCGGCTCAAATTATAGTGAGTTCGTCATTTACTCGTTGGAGAGCGAACATGCCGCGTGTCGTACGTTTTCATGAAAATGGCGGTCCCGAAGTGCTGCGGATCGATAACGTCGAAGTGCCGCCGCCCGCCGCGGACGAGATCCAGTTGCAGATTCGTGCGCTGGGCGTGAACAGAGCGGAATCCATGTTCCGCTCCGGCTTCTATGTGGAGTCGCCGGTGTTTCCCGCGCGGCTCGGTTATGAAGCGTCCGGCGTCGTCAGCGCCGTCGGTTCGTCCGTGACCAATGTCGCCGTCGGCGACGCGGTCGCCATCATTCCGCCCATGTCGATCACGCGTTGGGGCGCGTATGGCGACACCGGCAATTTTCCGGCGGCGCATGCGGTGAAGAATCCGCCGTCGCTAGGATTCACCGAGGCCGCGGCGGTGTGGATGCAGTATGTAACGGCGTGGGGCGCACTGGTCGACATCGCGCAACTGCGCCCAGGCGAGGCGGTCATCATCACGGCGTCGTCGAGCAGCGTGGGGCTTGCGGCGATTCAGGTGGCAAAGAGCGTGGGCGCCATTGCGATTGCGACGACCCGCACCGACGCGAAGAAAAACGCGCTGCTGGAAGCGGGCGCCGACCACGTGATCGTCACGCAGCAGGAAGATCTGGTCGCGCGCGTCAACGAGATCACCGGCGGCGCGGGCGCGCGCGTCGCGTTCGATCCGGTGCTCGGGCCGGAGTTCGAGAAAGTGGCCGATGCGCTGTGCGAGCGTGGCATCGTGTTCGCTTATGGCGCGCTGAGTCCAGAACCGACGCCGTTCCCGCTGTTCGCGATCCTCGGCAAGATGCTGACCGTGTATGGCTACCAGTACAAGCTGATCGTGAGCGATCCGGCGCGTCTGGAAAGGGCAAAGCGCTTCGTTCTCGATGGCCTTTCGTCGGGCGTGCTGAAGCCGGTGATCGACAAGGTCTTCCCGCTCGAGCAGATCGTCGACGCTCATCGTTATCTCGAGTCGAACCAGCAGTTCGGGAAGATTGTTGTCACGGTGTGAGGACGTTTGCGGGCATAGCGTTCGGAGCCTGCAATCGCTCACATCGCCATCACCAGTTGTATTTCGCACTGGCCAGCACGGTCCGCTCGTTGCCGAACACGCACACTGCATACGACTGGCAACCGCTCACATAGCGGCGGTCGAATACGTTCGCCACATTCAATGCGAGCCGCCAGTCGCGAGTGTCGTAGTGCAATGCGGCGTCGTAAAGCGTATAGCTTGCAATCGTCAGCGAGTTGTCCGGTGCGCCCGCCAGCGCGCTTTGATAACGGACTCCGGCGCCGATGCCGAAACCCGCGAGCGCGCCCGTATGCCATGTCCAGTCCGTCCATAGCGACGCCATTTGCCGTGGACGTGGAACGTCCACGGGCCACTTGTTTAACGACGCATCGTTGGCTTTGATGTTCTTCACGTCCTGATAGACATACGACGCAATCACCGACAGTTCCCGCGTTATCTGTCCGACGGCGTTCAACTCGATGCCACGCGAACGGACCTCGCCGGTCTGCATGAACGAAGTGCCGGTCGGATCGAGATTGATCGGCGCCGGCGTGACGACGTTGGTTTGATTGATCTGATAGACGGCTGCGCTTAACGTCACGTTCTTGGCCGCGGGTCGCCAGCGCAGACCCGCCTCGATCTGCCGGCCGCGCGTCGGCTTGGGCAAGCCACCGCCGTTCATCCTCACGCCAATGACCGGATTAAACGATGTCGAATAACTTGCGTAGGGCGACAGTCCATAGTCGCCCTCATAGGTGAGCCCGACGCGACCCGAAAAGGCGCTGACATTCTGTTTGATCTGCGAGTCGTTCGCGCGGTCGTCCTGGCGCATATCGACCCAGTCTTCGCGGCCGCCGAGCGTCAGTGTCCATCGGCGGGCCTTGATCTGATCCTGCGCATAGGTGGCCAATGTACTCACCGTTGTGTGCGCATCGGTATGGCCGAGCGACGTCGGACCCGAAAAGATCGCGGTCGTGACCGGCGTATAGGCCGGCTTGTAGAGATTGAGATAGGGTGCGAGTGCGAGCCACACGCTTTCGGTCGTCGTCTGCCTGTTGTACTGGAAGCCGAGTAGCAGCGTGTGCTCAAGCGGTCCTGTCGCGAAGCGCGCTTGCGCATTGTTGTCGACGTCCAGGCGGCTGTAGTTCATCTGGAACAAGCCTGCATAACGCGTCATGGTGGTCGTGCTGTGAGGCGCGAGACCGTTGCCGAAGACAGATCCATCGTCACCCGACAAGTGCATCCAGCGCACGTTCTGGCGCAACGTCCAGATCGGATCGAACTCGTGCGAGAACTGATAGCCGAGCGATTCCTGCTTCTTCTGATAGTGGTTGAATGCCGGATCGCCCATATAAATGTCCTGAGACAACGGGCCGTTCGGGTTCGGCAGTACCGTGCCTTGCGCGGGCAGGAAGTTATATGAAATATCGCCGCGATCTTGCAGGTAGGTTGCAGTGACTGTGAGCGATGTCTTCGAGTCTGGCCGCCAGCGAAACGATGGTGCAAGCGCGACGCGCTGGTCCGCGTTCGGGCCGGTCAGCGCATTGCCGTCGCGTGCAACGCCGAGAAAGCGATACGCGTACTTGCCGTCGGCGTCGAGCGTATCGCCGACGTCGATCATCGTCTGCTTGCGTGCATAGTTGCCGATCTGCACGCCGATTTCGCGGATGCGCTCGCCGTCAGCCTGCCGCGTCTGTGCATCGACGATAGCGCCGGGGTCGCCGGCGCCATATAGCACCGACGTCGGCCCGCGTAGCACGGTGAGGCTCTCGATCATATAAGGATCGACACGCCAGTTCGCGAGTGTTGCGGTATTTGGCGTTTGCAACCCATCGACGAATAGCGTCGGCGTAAAGCCGCGCAATGCCGCATACCAGTCGGTGCGGCCGTCCGATCCGAACGATGAAAAACCAGGTACGTAGCACAGCGCCTGATTGATGTCGGTCGCGCCGGTCATCTCCATCTGCTGCGCGGTGACGATGTTGACGGTTTGAGGAATCTCGTTGATTGGCGTATCGGTTTTTGTACCCGTCGTTGTGCGCTTGCCGACGAGTCCGACCGACGATTCCTCTCGCACATCCTTCACGGTGATCGCCGGCAACGCGTTGAGAGGCATGGCGTCCGTCACGTTCGCGTCGTCGACGGGTTGCGTCGGCTGTGCGTGCGCATGGCCGACAGTCGCTGCGAGAACGATACCCTTCACCGCGACCATGATCGTGCGTCGTCCGGTGCGCATAGCCCACATCATTCGGTACTGCTCCTGTTTAGTGTTGGCGGCCTGCGGGGCCTGGCCATTTGCGCACTTTCACGAGATGTTCTCTGTTTCGTGTGGCGCGAGTGCAAGCGCTTCGGCGCCCGGAAAGTCCAATGCCTCGACGCAACGGCGAACTTCGGTCAGAAACGCGGTACACGAGGGATGAATCGCGAGCATGGTTTCAATCCATTGCTCGATGTCGGTGAGGCGCCCGTCTTTTGCAAGTACTGCCAGATCGCGGCGATCGCTGCGCGGGGGAATAGCCGAGGCAAGCCACCGCTTAGGCTGCGGACGAGCAGGCGCTGAGCCGATGGAGGTGTACGGTACGACGCTCAACTGCGAAGCATCGAGATCTTTTGCAAAAGGAACAATGAGCTCGAATGAAAACGAAGTGCCTTGCTGCAGCGCGCTCGAAACGCGCAACTCACCGCCCATTGTGTTGACAATACGCTGGGCGATGAAAAGGCCGAGTCCGGTACTGCCGTTCACCGACTGTATCTGTCTAAAGGCGGTAAACAGTTTCGACTGTTCTTCGATGGCGATGCCAATGCCCGTATCCGCGACTTCAAAGCCCATGTGCCAATGCTGTTCATGGCGGCGCGCCCGCACTGTCATCATGACGGTGCCGTCGTGTGTGAACTTCGACGCATTGGACAATAGATTCAGCAGTACCTGCTGTAATCGGCGACCGTCTATCGTCAATTGACGCGGTAGCGATGTCAACGCCTGATAGTGGAACTGGTTATTCAGTTGCGCACAGAGCGCGACCGCGTATTCGGCGATGTCGTCGAGAAGTGCGGGCAGGTCGGTCGCGGTCGGTGCGATATCCAGTGGTTGCAACTCTGCTTTCGCGTATCCAATTAGCTCGTCGATCAAGGCCAGTTGATAGTTCACACTGCGCTCGATAGCCTGTATCAGCGTGGCTTGCTTCGAATCGGCTCTATTCAGAAGAAGGCTGGCGTAACTGGAAATGGTCGCCAATGGCGCGCGGAGATCGTGGCTGACATAGCCGAGCGTTTCGATCTTTTGCCGGTTCTTCTCTTCCGCGTAACGCAGTGCTTCGTTCAATTCCAGTGTGCGTCGCGCGACTTGCTCGCGCAGGCGGTCGTGTTCGGTTCTCTGCCAGTCCGCGAGTTCGGTTCTCGCCGCCCTTCGTTGTTTGCCGACGTGATTGACCCATGCGGCAAGCACGATTAGATGCGTCGCTAATCCAATGATCGCGACCGCCGGGTTCGGATGAATATCCGACTTTAACCATGCGAGAGCCGGCGGCAACGATCCCAATGTTTCGAGCACGCGCAACGCAGAATTGAGCAGCGAGAAGATCACGGTGAGCAACATGATCCGCGCGGTGGGCGTCGACTGACGGGCGAGACTTGCAGCCATCCCCACTGTGACGAAACCGAATACTGCGTTGACGTACAGGCCGACTTGCGCGAAGACGAACAGATTGCCGAATGCGGCGCCCGCCGCTCCAATGCATTCGAGCGACGCGAATACATACAGCACGTAGCGCCAGGGCAGACGCGCTTTCTCGTCGCGTGCAATGCGCAAGATGAAAGCGATGAATAGCAGTACCGCAGTGCATCCGAATACCGTGACGCTTCTCGAACTCCACTCGGTCGCCTGCGGCCATAGATAGACTCTCGTGTACCCGCGCTCCGCAGCTTCGAATAGCGCTGTCATCAAGCAGAGAGCCGCCAACACGAGAAACGGGCCGCTGCGCGAAAAATAGGCGATAAGCAGCGCACACCATGCGAGTGCGAGAGTTCCGCCGATCAATCCGCCATTCCAGAGCGCGGCGCACTTTTCCAATGCATCGAATGCCGCCGACGAATACAGCGCCGGTTCGAGCGTAAGCGCGGTATCGCTTGCTACGCGGATGAAAACCGGCAAGCGTTCGCCGGGCGCGAGCGTGAATTCCATCAGCGGGTAGCGTGATGAAACAGGCTGGGACACCGCATCGGTACGGCTCGCATAGAAGTCGACATGCTCTAGACGCGCGTCGAGAAGCGCGAGAACTAGTGCGAGGTTTGTTGCGGCATGATTGCTCAACTCGACGCGCAGCCACCAGGCCGAGTGTGTGAAACCCGGCTTTAATCTCTTCTGCTGTGCAGTGGCGAAGCTGAGTGGACTTTCTGCGTAAAGGGCATTGATATCGGCGAGCGTCATCGTGCCCGAGACATCTTCAAAGACCTGTATCTGGCCAAGAGCGGGCAGTGGCGACTCGTTAGCGCTGGTAGTGTTGGACGTTGAAGCGAATAAATGAGTGCTCCAGCAGATAAAACACAAGAACACGATGCGCTGCCAGATGGCTCCCGGCATGATGGAATTAATCCGCATCGACGGCAGGCTCGTTCTGGCTAGCCTCTGCGTTGCCGCGGCGCTCGTCGCGATACGTCGATGGAGTCACATGGAATCGCTCGCGAAATGCCGTGGCGAAATTGGCAGCACTGGAAAAACCAATTTCCTCGGCGATGCTCGCGATACTCAACGGCGTACTGCTCAATAGCGTTTGCGCAATCCGCAAGCGTTCTTCGCGAAGGTACTCAAATACCGTTTGCCCAAGGTTCTCCCGAAACGCGCGCGACAGTCGCTTTTCATTTGTTCCCACGAGGCGCGCGAGCTGCTCGACGGTTGGCGGGTCGTTCAATCTTTGGGACAAGTGCTGAATGGCGGCGCGAACGAGTACGCCATTGCCCGTAGTGTCGGCCGCGGACACATCCTGTTCATCACGCTGAGTACTTTTTGCACGGATGAGGTGCACGCGAACGCGTGCAAGCACTTCCGCCGCATCGAATGGCTTCAGTACATAGTCGACGCCACCAATCTCCAGGCCATTGATACGTTCGTTGAGATCGCTCGCCGCAGTAAGAAAGATGACGGGAATCCCACACGTGCGGGGGTCCGCAGCGAGAAGCCGGCAAGCAGCGAATCCGTCCATGCGCGGCATCCGCACATCCATCAGGATCAGATCGGGCGAAATGGCGAGTGCCCGCTGATAGGCCTGCGATCCGTCAAATCCAACGCTGATCCGGCATCCGGCATTGCGCAGAAGATCAATTAACAATCGCAACTGGTCGGGCTGATCGTCGACAACGAGAAGATGAGCGCCTGCCAGGGCGGTGTTGAGAAGCGGCATCGTGTAAGCGGACACACCTTGCGGGTGACGTTCTCGGAGGTTTATCGGCGACGGGATACGCCGTTCGGCGTTGATGGCTCTCCATCAATAGGCCGAGCGAGCGGCGAAGAATATCAGATACATGTTTCAGTTCAAATTAAGTTGCGTTGGAGGCTTCGTTGCCGGCGACGCCCATTCGCTTCGGCAACAAATCGCGCGACCTGGCGACAGTCGACAAGATGCCTGGCGGATAAAGAAAGAATTTTCTCTCCAGCAAAGCAATTCGCCGCTCGGGCAAACAGATGCGCCGATAGCGCTACCCATAATTCCGCGAGTCCTTACATGGTGTTTCTAGTGCTTACTCGCGCAACTGTCGGTGAGAAACGGCTTTGAATTCCTGCGATATGCGGCGCGGAGAGCAAGAGAAACCCTTTCGTCTACTAGAGAAGTCAGAACGGGAAACGCAATGAACAAGAGCCGATATGAAGTGGCGGGTACTCCGCTGAAGTCTAAGCTGTCACTCGCAGTACTCACGGCGCTAATGCTGCTGCCGGCGACGCAGGCGTATGCAGATAACCTCGCTGTCGGCGGTGAAAACGCTGGTCAGACTGCAACCGTCGGTGGCGCCACGGCGCCTGTTGCGAGCACGGGCGGCGTATTCCCCGCGGTCGCCGGTGCGGACGGTACGAGCCAGAATACGGCTGTCGGCATCAATGTGTCGGCGCAAGGCGGTGCGGCAACGGCCTTGGGCGATACGGTCACGGCGAATGGAACGAATGCCACCGCGGTGGGCGCAAATTCGGTTGCAAATGGCACGAGAGCAGTAGCGTTCGGCGGTGGGGCAACCACGACGACCGGTGACGCGACTGCAATCGGTGCTCTTGCACACACGACTTCTGAATTCTCGACGGCGGTCGGTACCAATAGCTCAGCCGCTGGCGGCACGGCAGTGGGTTTCCAGGCGAGCGCGAACGCATCTGACGCTACGGCAGTCGGTGTAGATTCCGTCGCGTCGGGTATCGGCAGCGTTGCAATTGCCCGCGCACAGGCGACTGCCCAGAACGCAATCGCTATTGGTGAGAATGCCTCGGCAGTCGATGTGAATGCCGTAGCGGTAGGCACGGGGTCGAACGCGACCAACAGCGCCACGGCACTTGGTCCCTTAGCGACGGCAAGCGGCGGCAGCAGTACGGCGATCGGCAACTCGAGCGTGGCGAGCGGAGGATCGGCCATTGCGATTGGTCAGTCTTCCACCGCATCATCAAACACTTCTGTTTCGATTGGTTTTGCCGCGAACGCCGCATCGGCCAACGCGATTGCGCTGGGTACGCTCACGCAAGCGACGGGCAACAATTCCATCGCGATCGGTAACGCAGCCGTCGCTTCGACCAACGAATCGACGGCGCTCGGTTCCGGGGCTGTCACGCGCGCGGCTACGAACGTGAGCAGCGTCACGCTGAACGGAGTCACGTTCGGTGGCTTCGCGGGCGCGACGCCGACGGGTGTCGTGAGTATCGGCGCGGTCGGTCAGGAACACCAGTTGCAAAACGTCGCCGCCGGTCAGATCAGCGCAACCAGCACCGACGCCGTCAACGGCTCGCAGCTTTTCTCGATCGCATCGCAGGTTTCCGCGCTCTCGACTAACCTGACCTCGCTCACGACCACGGTCAACACCATCTCGACTACCGGTTCGAATGGCACCGCTATCGACAGTTCCGCCACCGCAGTAGGCAGGAACTCGCTGGTATCGGCAGAGAACGGAACGGCGGTGGGCAACGGTTCGACTGTCTCGGGTCAGGACGGCACGGCAATCGGCACTAACTCGACTGTCACGGCTGCGCGTGCCACCGCCATCGGCACGAACTCGAAAGTCACGGGCACCGACTCCACTGCAATCGGCACCAACAGCCAGGCTACCGCTAACAATTCGGTTGCCTTGGGTGCAAATTCAGTTGCAACCCGGGACAACACGGTTTCGGTCGGTGCGCCGGGTGCTGAACGTCAGATCACCAACGTTGCAGACGGTACGGCTCCGACCGACGCTGTGAATGTGCGTCAATTGAATGGCGCCATCAACAGCGTTCGCGATGACATGCAGAGGTATCGTCGCGACGCAAACGCGGGCTCGGCATCGGCAATCGCGATGGCGAACTTGCCGCAAGCCGTATTGCCTGGCGAGAAAGTCGTCTCGCTTGCAGCCGGTAATTACAGCGGCCAGTCGGCGATGGCACTCGGCGTGTCGGTCGCGACGCAAAAGTGGATGGTCAAAGGTTCGGTGAGTACCGGCGTTTCGGGCCACGGCGCAGTAGGTGCAGGCGCGGGCGTCGGCTATCGCTGGTAATCATGCTCTCATGAGCGTGTTGTGAAACCGCTGCGATGCCCGGCAATACGCGGGCATCGCAGTGGGTTTTGGTGGACCGCAAAGCGATGTCGGAATTTGCACAGAATCCGAGCAAAAAAGTATTGGCCGGCCGGATCGATTTAACGAGAAATACATAAAAAATGCGTATGCGCACGAAACGATTCTGTAAGGAATATTCGCTCAGTCGTTTGAATGACATTCGAGAGGAACACGGCGTCGCCGCTACCGCTCATTCCCCGCTGATGGCCGTATCACGGCGTGCTGCACAGTTTCCGGGCAACTGCCAGGCAACCTCGCTGTCAGCCTTAATAGGGGCGGCTTCTTTCAATTGTTAAATCTTGCAATACCTGAAAATAGTTAAAGACTTTACGTGGACAAATGAAAAGTCTTATGAGAAAGTTCCCTTGAGCACAGAACTTTCTTTTTGTTACACGATACCCCGGACGAGACGCCGCATCCAAAGCGAATAGGTCGGTCATCGTCTCAGATAGTGCTCAATCATTTGAATAAACGGCGCTTGTGCACGGCATGAGGTGGCTCACCACTCAGGCGCCGGCGAAACGAAGTGACGCATATCCAGGGGGCTGGCAGCTATGAGTATTCCAGGCGCAAAAAAGTCGGGCGCACGCCCGGCGAAAGAACAATATCAAGGCCGGCAATTGGCGTTCCGCCGCTCAATCGCTGCTCGCGTCTCAGTGCCGTGTCCGTTCGGACCTTCATAACGCGGCAATTCATCAATCGTCTCAGCGGTTAGTCGTCTGAAACTGGAAGTGTCCGGTTGACGCGCGCGTTTTCCTTTAGCTATGCGAATTGATAGTGTGACGATGTTTTGCGCCTGCACCGAAGATTCGTCGTCGAAAGATCAACGCTAAAGCTGTTCGCCACTGAGCGATGTTTTAAACGCGGTAAATAGTCATCCTAAGTAAACGGGAGGCGAGCGCACGCTCGCGCTTAAGAACTCCGCATTTCAATTATTCGGCGAGACAACGACATGAACAAGGCATATCGGACAATCTGGAACAAGGCGCTGGGCGCTTTCGTCGCGGCGTCGGAACTGGACGCGTCGCGCGGCAAGGGCAAGTCGGGGGCGGCGGCCTCGGTATGCGATGCGCGCAACGATGAACCCGGCGAAGGCCGCGTCGCTCCGCAGCGCAACGCCAATCCACGCGTGCTGACCGTGCTGGTGGCAATGGGCGTGGGCGGATGGGGCGCGCAAGCGCAGGCCCAGGTGAACTGCGCCGCACCGCCGTACAACTCTTTCAGCGGCAGCGCGTCGTGCATGGGCGTTCAGTCCTCGGCCACTGCGGGCGGGGCGACGGCGGTAGGTTATGCCTCCAGCAGTACGGGACTCAATGGCCTGGCAGTCGGCTATCAAGCCATTGCCGCGGCTACTAATGCCATTTACCTCGGCGCTCGCACTGCGGCAGGTACGGGCGCAACTGCGCAGTCGGCGATCGGCATTGGTACGGACGTCACCGCGAGTGGCTCAGCCGGCATCGGTATTGGCGTCCAGGCCCTCGCTAGCGGCAATGTGTCGACTGCCGTCGGCGCCTTGGCGAAAGCCGCCGGAGACAACGGCGTTGCAGTCGGCGCGAACGCAAGCGCCGCGGCGTCGGGCGTGGTTGCGGTGGGCAGCGGAGCCGTCGGTTCAACAACCAATGGTGTAGCGGTCGGTTCCGGAGCTTCCGCGACCGGTGTCAACGCGGTCTATCTGGGATCGCGAACCGCTGCCGGCACCGGATCGAGCGGACTATCGTCCAATGCGATCGGCACTGACGTTGTCGCTACCGGCGACTACGCGAACGCCTTCGGCTTCCATGCGGTGGGCAGCGGAGCCGCATCGGTCGCGATTGGGTACGTGGCCAACGGTTCGGGCACGCATGGCGTAGCCGTCGGCTTTCAGTCCATTGCCAGTGGCTTGAACGCCGTCTATCTGGGCGCGCGTACCGTCGCGGGGACCGGCGCAACGGCGGACGGCGCCGTTGCTCTCGGTACGGATGTCGTCGCATCGGGCCTCTCTTCGCTGGCCGCGGGCACCGTGTCCAGAGCCACCGCACAGAACGCAGTGGCATTGGGCGCGGGAGCCGCCGCCTCGGGGCTCAACTCGCTCGCCATGATGAACGGCTCGCAGGCCACCGGAGCTAATTCGATAGCGCTGGGCTCATCGGACTCTGTCGCGGAAGGCGGTTCATCTTCGCCGGCCGCAGTCGGAGGCGCCGCGGCATCCGGCATTCGCGCGGTTGCTCTCGGTTCCGGCGCGAGCGCTGCGGGTTTGTCGTCGATTGCGCTAGGCGACTCGGCAGTGACGGGCACGAATGCGAATGCCATTGCGTTGGGCACGAATGCAACGGCGTCGGGAACCGGCGCCGTCGCGTTGGGCAAGCAGACGGTCGCAAGCAGCGGCAATGCGACGGCCATCGGCGTTACATCGCAAGCACTGGCCGCGTCGACGGTGGCCATCGGCGACAGCAACATCGTCGCGGCGGCGGCCGGCGCCGGTTCGATCGCCGGCGGCCAGAACTCGCGCGTGCTGGGCGGAACGGGCGCGGTCGCGCTGGGTCAGGCGCAGACCGTCAGCGGCAACGGCGCCGTTGCGATCGGCGATCCCAATAGCGCGAACGGCAACGGCGCAATCGCGGTGGGCGCGAACAACACGGCCACCGGCAACGGCGCGGTCGCGCAAGGCAACGGCAACACGGCAAGCGGCCAGGGCGCCGTCGCACTCGGCAACGCCAGCAACGCGACCGGCGCGAGCGCACTCGCATTCGGCGACTCCGCCGTGGCGAACCTCGGCGGCGCGATTGCGTTGGGCGCAAACGCGACGGCGGCCAATGCAAACGCCGTGGCGCTCGGCGCCGGCAGCGTCACGGGCGCCGCCGTCAACACCGCCACTGTCACGGTGGGCGGCGTCACGCATGGCGTGCAAGGCACGACGCCAGGCAGCACCGTGAGCATCGGTTCGGTCGGCAACGAGCGGACGCTCACGAATCTCGCCGCGGGCCGCGTGACTGCAACCAGCACCGACGCCGTGAACGGCAGCGAACTGTATGCGACCAACCAGGCAGTCGACAGTCTGACGAGCGGCACGGTCGGCCCGTTCGTGTCCAACAACTCGGTCACGTCGACGCAGCCGGTATCGTCCGGCGCCAACGCGGCGGCCGGCGGCTTCGGCGCAACGGCGAGCGGCGCCGCGTCGCTCGTGGTCGGCAATCAGTCCACCGACAACGGCGTCGCGAACTCCACCGTGTTGGGCCAGGGCGCGAGCATCGCGAGCGGTGTGACCGGTTCGAACGTGGCGCTCGGGCAGGGATCGTCGGTCACGTCGGCCGCGGTGCCGACCGGCAGCGGCGTCATCAACGGCGCGACCGTTATTTATGCGGGCGGCGCACCGACCGGCGTGGTCAGCGTCGGAACCGCGGCGGCGCCGCGTCAGCTCACCAACGTCGCGGCCGGTCGGGTGAACGCGTCGAGCACGGACGCGGTGAACGGCTCGCAGCTTTTCGCCGCCGATGCCGCCATCGACACAATCGGCGGCCAGGTGACGAACCTGGGTAACACCGTGGCGTCGAGCCTCGGCGGCGGCACCACGTACAACAGCACGACCGGCGCGCTGACCACCAACCTCAGCTACGGCGGCAACACTTATACGTCGGTACAGAACCTCATCACAGCGATCACGGGCGGCGGCAGCGCGCCGGGCATCAAGTACTTCCACGCGAACTCGACGGCGCCGGACAGCCAGGCGCTCGGCACCGACAGCGTCGCGATAGGCCCGAACGCGGTGGCGACGAACGCGAACGACGTGGCGCTCGGCTCCGGTTCGCAGACCGGCACCGCGACGCCGACCGCGAGCGCGACCATCGGCGGCACGGTGTACAGCTTTGCCGGCACGAATCCGACGAGCGTGGTGAGCGTGGGCGCATTGGGCGCCGAGCGGCAGATCCAGAACGTGGCGGCGGGCACGCTGAGCGCGAGCAGCACGGATGCGGTGAACGGCTCTCAGCTCTACCAGACCAACCAGGCGGTCGACAGTCTCGCGACGACCGTCGCCGCCGACAAGACGCACTACTACAGCGTCAACGACGGCGGCACGCAAGGCGCCAACTACAACAACAACGGCGCGACCGGGCTGAACTCGCTGGCGGCGGGCGTCGCGGCAGCGGCAAGCGGCGCGAGCAGCTTCGCGGGCGGCAACGGCGCTTCCGCGCTCGCGGACAATGCTGTTGCGTTGGGCGCTTTGTCGAGTGCGTCGGTGGTGGGCGGCGTCGCGATTGGTTCGGGTTCAGTCTCCGATCGCGCGGTGCTGTCGGGCATCGGCTCGATTGCCAACGGCAGCCACTCGATTCCGTTCAACACGGCGGACCAGACATTGCTCGGCGCGGTGTCGTTCGGCAGCGCAAGCGCCAACACATATCGTCAGTTGACGAATGTCGCGGACGGCACGCAGGCGCACGACGCCGTCACGATCCGGCAGTTGGCGGGTGCGCTGTCATCGTTTGCCGTGACGGGGCAGTTGTACTTTCACGCGAATTCGGCGGCAGCGGATTCGCTCGCGGTCGGTGCGGAGTCGATTGCTGTCGGACCGACGACCGTGGTCAACGGCGACAACGGCGTCGGTGTGGGCAACGGCGCAATCGTCGATGCCACTGCGCCAGGCGGTGTTGCAATCGGCCAGGCCGCTAACTCGGCACAGGCTGATGCGATCGCGGTCGGCAGCGGCTCGGTTGCAAGCGGCGCGCAGTCGATTGCTCAAGGCGCGAACGCAAGCGCCGCCAATGCCGGGTCAATCGCAATCGGCTCAGGCGCGCAAAGCACTGCAATCGATGCCCTCGCGCTCGGCGCCGGCGCGAACGCGACATCCGCGAACAGCGTCGCGCTCGGCTCGGGCTCGCAAACCGGCACGGCAACGCCGACAGCGAGCACGACCATCAACGGCACGGTCTATGGCTTCGCGGGCACGAATCCGACGAGCGTCGTCAGCGTCGGTGCGGCGGGCGCCGAGCGGCAGATCCAGAACGTCGCAGCGGGACGTCTCGACGGGACGAGCACGGACGCGGTCAACGGCTCGCAGTTGTATCAGAGCAATCAGGCGATCGACGCGCTGGCCACCACCGTCGCCGCCGACAAGACGCATTACTTCGACGTCAACGACGGCGGCACCCAGGGTGGCAACTACAACAACGACGGCGCGACGGGCGTCAACGCGTTGGCGGCGGGCGTCGGAACGGTCGCGGCGGGCGCGGGCAGCACCGCGCTCGGCCAGGGCGCGACGGCGAGCAACGCGAACGACGTGGCGCTCGGTTCGGGTTCGCGGACCGGCACCGCGACGCCGACCGCGAGCGCGACCATCGGCGGCACGGTGTACAGCTTTGCCGGCACGAACCCGACGAGCGTGGTGAGCGTGGGCGCGCCAGGTGCCGAGCGGCAGATCCAGAACGTGGCCGCGGGCACGCTCAGTTCGGGCAGCACGGATGCAGTGAACGGCTCGCAGCTCTATGCAACGGATCAGGCAGTCGACAACCTCGCCAGCGTCGTGACGGCCAACGCCAAGCACTACTACAGCGTCAACGACGGCGGCACGCAAGGCGCCAACTACAACAACGACGGCGCGACCGGTCTCAACGCATTGGCGGCGGGCGTAGCGGCAGCGGCGAGCGGCGCGAGCAGTTTCGCGGGCGGCAATGGCGCTTCGGCGCTCGCGGACAACGCGGTTGCGTTGGGCACTTTGTCGAGTGCGTCGGTGGTCGGCGGTGTCGCGATTGGCTCGGGTTCGGTGTCCGATCGCGCGGTACTGTCGGGCGTCGGCTCGATTGCAAACGGCACGCACGCGATTCCGTTCAACACGGCCGACCAGACCTTGCTCGGCGCGGTGTCGTTCGGTAGCGCGAGCGGCAACACGTATCGTCAATTGACGAATGTCGCGGATGGCACGCAGGCACACGACGCCGTCACGATCCGGCAGTTGGCCGGCGCGTTGTCGTCGTTTGCCGTGACGGGCCAGTTGTACTTCCACGCGAATTCCACGGCGGCGGATTCGCTTGCGGTCGGTGCGGAGTCGATCGCTGTCGGGCCGACCACTGTGGTCAACGGCGACAACGGCGTGGGCGTCGGCAACGGCGCAATCGTCGACGCGACGGCGCCTGGCGGCGTCGCAATCGGCCAGGCCGCGAACTCGGCGCAGGCGGATGCGATTGCGGTCGGCAGCGGCTCGGTTGCAAGCGGCGCACAGTCGATTGCTCAAGGCGCGAACGCTAGCGCGGCCAACGCCGGATCGATTGCAATCGGCTCAGGCGCGCACAGCACCGCAATCGACGCGCTCGCGCTCGGCTCAGGCTCGAGCGCATCGTTTGCGAACAGCGTGGCGCTTGGAGCCGGATCGGTGACGACGGTCGGCGCGGTCAGCAATTACATCGCGTATGGCTTGAGCACGCCGCAGTCGTCGGCGGGTGAAGTCAACATCGGCAACCGGCAAATCACCGGCCTCGCGGCCGGCAAGGCCGGCACCGACGCCGTGAACGTCTCGCAACTCGATGCAGTGGCAAGCCGCTTGACCACACTCATCAGCCAGCAGACGACCAACAACGGCGGCAGCTTCTCGTCGTCGCCCGGCACGCCCACGCCTCCGGCTCCTTCGGGCACGAACTCGTCGGCGGGCGGGCAGGGCGCGGTGGCGTCCGGCACGAACAGCTCGGCGGTGGGCAACGGTTCGACGGCGTCGGCCAGCGGTTCGACTGCGGTGGGCGCCGGGGCGACATCGACGGGAGCAGGTTCGACGGCGCTCGGCTCCGACAGTAACGACGGCGGCCGCTCGAATGTCGTGGCAGTGGGCTCGAGCGGGACGAACCGGCAAGTCATCAACGTCGCAGCCGGCACCGCGCCGACGGATGCCGTCAACGTCCAGCAGTTGAACGCCACGCTTTCGCAGGCGAACGCCTACACCGATGCTCGCATGAACGAACTGCAGAACGGCATCAATTCGACGGCGCGCAATGCGTATTCCGGCATCGCGGCGGCGACCGCGCTCACGATGATTCCGGAAGTGGACAAGGACAAGACATTGTCGCTCGGCATCGGCACGGCGGGCTTCCGCGGCTATCAGGCGGTGGCGATCGGCGGCACGGCGCGTCTCACCGAGAACGTGAAGATGAAAGCCGGCGTCGGCATGAGCCCCGGAGGCACGACGGTCGGCGTCGGCGCGGCCATGCAATGGTAAGTCGTGAACGCGTGGGGCCGCAGCCGCGCGCCACGCATTCTTCGCCACACACAGTTTATGGAGTACCTGATGAACCGACTCTTTTTTGCAAGCCTTTTCAGTAGCGCCGTGCTCGTCATAACCGGATGCACGGCGGCGAGCGGCCCGACCTTCAACGCCTATTCCGTCGACTCGAACAACGGCGTGCGCACCTACCGCGCCGAGTGTCACGGATTGTTCGAAAGCGCGTCGACCTGCATGGACGTTGCGAAACGCATTTGCGGCGACAAGGGCGTGCAGCCGATCGACAAAATAGACCGCGTGCGCGCCGCCGACGACAACCGCAGCGACCCGCGCATTCTGCTGTTCAAATGCGGCCAGGAAGCGGGCAACAATGCGGCGGCCGACACGGGCGCCGTCGCTGCGCAAGCGCCCACGCTCGAGAGTTTCGCACTGGAAAGCGATGCGTTGTTCCCGTTCGGCAAGTCAGCGGCTGACACGATGTTGCCGTCCGCGAAAGCGCAACTCGACGACGTCGCCGCGCGCATCCGCAAGCACGAGCAGGTGAGCGCGATCGAGGTCGTCGGCCATACCGACAGGCTCGGTCCCGAATCGCTCAACGGACCGTTGTCGCTCGCGCGGGCCAACACCGTGCGCGACTATCTGATCGCTCACGGACTGGACGGCAGCATCATTCAGGCGAAGGGCGTCGGCGCGAGCCAGCCGCGAACGAACTGCGCGGACCGCGAGGGCCGCGCGCTGATCGCGTGCCTGCAACCGGACCGGTATGTGTCGATCACGGTCCAGGGCCGCAAGTGATGTGAGCGTGGGGGCGGCGCGGGTAGGCTCGATGCACCGCTCCCGGCTTAATGCTGCGTTCGATGCCTCACTCCGCATGCGGCGACGCCGCAGCAGGCGACAGTTCCGCGAGCAGCGACATCAGGTACTCGATGTCGACCGGCTTGACGAGATGATGGTCGAACCCGGCCGCCTGCACACGCAGATGATCGTCGGCCTGGCCGTAACCCGTCACCGCGATCAGCACGGGCCGCGTCTCGCCTTTCTGGCGAATCAGCCTCGCGAGTTCGTAGCCGTCCGTGTCCGGCAGACCGATGTCGAGCAGCGCGGCATCCACTGGCTCGGCCTCGGCTTTCGCGAGCGCATCCTGCGCGCCATACGCGACGTCGACGTGATAGCCCTCACTCTCGCAGAGCAGGGCGAGCGAGTCGGCGGCGTCCTTGTTGTCGTCGACGATCAGCACATGCAGCGAAGCGCGCTCGGCATGCGAGGCACCGCTCGCCGACGGTTCGTCGTGCGACGGCGCGGCCGTTTCCGGCGCATGCGAAAGCGGCAGCCTGATCGAGACCGTCGCGCCGCGGCCAGGACCGGGGCTCGCGATCTCGATTGAACCGCCGTGCAGTTCGACCAGCTTCTTCACCAGCGACAAGCCGATGCCGAGACCTCCATGCGCGCGGTCGAGCGTGCGCTCGCCTTGCGCGAAAAGATCGAAGATGTGCGGCAGCAGATCGGGCGAAATGCCGCTGCCGTTGTCCTCGATCGTGACGGTCGCGAAGCGCTCGTCGGCGAGCGCGGTCACGCACACGCTGCCGCCGTGGTCCGTGTACTTGCACGCGTTGTTCAATACGTTGACGAGAATCTGCGACAGACGCAGCGGGTCTGCATGCAGCCACACGGGCGTGGGCGGCAAGCGCACGGTGAGGTGCTGGCCGCGCGAGGCCGCCATCGACGAGACGGTTTCCAGTGCGCCATAAACCGCGGTGCCGAGCAGGAGCGGCTCGCGTCGAAGCACGATGCGTCCGTGCGTGATGCGCGACACTTCGAGCAGATCGTCGACGAGTTGCGCCATATGATCGACCTGCCGGCCGAGCATGCCGACCAGTTCGCCGGGCTTCATGCCGGCGTCTTTCTGCCGGCGCAGCAATGCAATGGCGTTGCGCATCGGCGCGAGCGGATTGCGCAGTTCGTGTGCGAGCATCGCGAGGAATTCGTCCTTGCGGCGATCCGTTTCGCGCAGCGCGAGTTCGAGCGTCTTGCGCTGCGTGATGTCCACCGCGCTCGCAATGACGCGCCACGGCCGGCCGTCGGCGTCGCGTTGCAACACGGCCTGGCTTTGCAGCCAGCATTCCTGGCCGTTCATCGCGATGCGGAACTCGAGCGGCTCGTCGAATTCGCCGGTGAGCGCGACGCGGCGCATCGCGGCGTCCACCGCGGCGCGGTCTTCAGCGTGCACGCGATGCAGCGCCGCGTCATACGACAGCGCAATCGGGCCGGCCAGCACGCGGGGCATTGCGTCGACGGTGTCCCAGCAGACCGTCCACGAATCCAGCGACAGATACCCGATGATCATCTTCGCGGCGCGCATCGCGACCTGAAGACGCAGGTTGCGCTCTTCGAGTGCGGCCGCGGCCGCGCGTTCGTCGGTCACATCGGTTGCCATGCAAAACCATTCGCGCAGCGTGCCGTCGTCGTCGCGCAACGGCGCGGCACGCGCGGACATGGTCCGCCAACTGCCGTCGCGCCGACGCAAGCGGAACGTCATCGAGCCTGGCCGCTCGGCCTTGACGATGCCCAACCACTTGTCGCGCGCGCTGTCCTGGTCGTCGGGATGAACGAGATCGAGCCATTCGCAGCCTGTGCTTAAGCCCTCTTGCGGAGCGAACGAGTGCCAGTTGCCGAGCTGATGATTACGGCCCGCCGCGTCCGCAATCCACGTCAGTTCCGAACTCGCTTCGACGAGCGCGCGATAGCGCTGCTCGCTGCGTTCGCGTTCGGTTTGCGCGTCGTGCTGCTCGGTGATGTCGAAGGTCACGCCGAATACGCGCTCGATTTCCGAGCCGCTGCCGCAGTCCGTTTCGCCGCGCGTGCGCAGCCACAAACGGCGTCCGTCCTCGAGTTCGATCGGGAAATCGAGTTCGAACGGCACACATTCGTGCAGGCGCCCCGTCAACTCGCGCGCGAACCACGCCCGGTGGCTTTCGGGGATTCTGTCGAAGAGCCATTGCAACGGCACTTCCGCCTGCTGCTGCTCGAGCCCGTAGATGTGCGCGAGCTGGGCGCTGATGCGCGCCGTGCGGCTGCCCATGTCCCATTCCCACGCGCCGACGCGCGCCGCGTCGAGTGCGAAGCGCAGACGCCGTTCGCCGATTTCGTAAGCCTCGCCGGCCTTCACGAAGTCGTCGATGTCCATCGCGATGCCGCATGCGCCGGTGACGACGCGCGCGTCGTCGAAAATGGGCTGAAGGCGCAGCTTGTGCCAACGGTACTTGCCGTCGAAGCGCTGCAGGCGCGCGTTGACCTTCGCGCTTTCGCCGGCCGTGAGCGCGCTGCGCCAGGCGTCGAGCACTTTTTTCACGTCGCATTCGAGAACGAACTGGTCCCAATGCAGCGTGGTGTTCGGCGCGAAGGGATTGCCGAGGTAGTTGCGGCAAGCGATGTTGGTATAGGTGACAATTCCGCGCGCGTCCGCGGTCCAGACAAGAGCCGGAACCTGATCGGCAATATCGTTGTTGCTCATTGCGTTATCAATCGCACCGTTTTACTGCTTCGAGAGAACGTCTGCCTGCACCGCAAGTGGATTGAAGCACTGCGCTGCGTGAGCGAAGTGACAGTCCATCGTCCTGTGCGCGGCGCCTCGCTGCTATTGGGGAAAGCCTGGGTTCGCGCCCCATTGCAGCGCGCCGCTGCTTATGCCCTGGCCAATTCCGCAGACCTTTAGGCGCAATAGGTCGAGATCGCGCGATCCGTGCCCCATTGTGCGCCTGAAAGCCGCTGCAATAATACGGGCGTGCGCACAATCGGGCCGCCTCGCGCGAGCCCAATCCACTTATTAGCATGCGGCGCGCCTTGCGCGGAACAGGAGACGTGATGAACAGTATTTCGCCGACATCGTATGCAAGCCGCGCCGACGGCGTGCGCCCGATGCCGTTCAATGCGCCGCATTCCGTGTTGCGCTCGCAGCTTGCGCGTTAAGCGGCGTATTTCATCGACGGATGCGCTGGCGCGCGTCGGCAGCATGCGCTGCTCGCTGCTGGCGTGTTGCATTGCGTGTTGCGTAGCAGCGGCGCTTCACTCTTCGGCCGTGCTCGCGCAGGCCTGGCGAGACCTCGCGCCGCAGCCGACGCCGCCCACTCCGCGCACTGCGCCGTCGCAACCTTCCGCTCCTTCGGACAAGAATGCCGCGCAGATCGCAGTGCCCCGACTCGAGGGACTAGTGTTCCAACCGGCCGGCGCGAGCGCTCCTGCTGCGGCAACGCAGCCCCGCATTGCCGCCGAAGATTTGCCCCTGCTCGACGCGGCGTTTCTTCATTCGTTCGACGGCGATCTCGACAAGCCTCTCACGTTCGGACGTCTTGCCGACATGCGCCGTGCCGTGGTGGAGCGTTATCGCGCGGCGGGCAAACCGCTCGTGGATGTGTACGTGCCCGAGCAGGACGTGAGTTCGGGCGTCGTGCATATCGCGGTCGCCGAGTTTCGCCTGGGACAGGTGCGCACGAATGGCAACCGCTATTTCTCCGACGATCTGCTCAAACGTGAAGTGCCGCTCGAAGCGGGCGCGCCGATTCTGCAGTCGGACGTCTCGCTCGGTCTCGCGGTACTCAACGCCAATCCTTATCGACGCGTGGATGCGGTCTTTGCGCCAGGTGAAGCGGCGAATTCAACCGACGTCATCCTGCAGACCGACGACCGCCTGCCGCTTCGCGTGAGCGCCGGCTACGACAACGCGGGCGTGCGCGATCTCGGCCGCGACCGCTTTTTTGCCGGCATCGACTACGGCAATCTGTTTGGGCTCGATCAGCACGTTGCATATCAATTCACGGCGAGCAACGATTTCTTCAGCGGCAACCCGGACATTGAAGGACGCCCGAACCGCGCGCGCTTCATGGCTCACGCGCTGAACTACATTGCGCCGCTGCCGTGGCACGACAGCATCGAACTGTTCGGCGTCTATGCGCAGAGCACGCCGCGTCTGCCGGACAGTTACGGGCAAACGGGCATTTCCGCGCAGATGAGCGTCCGCTACGACTGGCGTCTGCCGACCACGACGAATACCGCGCAGCTCGTTCAGTTCGGCTATGACTTCAAGCGCAGCAACAACAATCTGGAATTCGGCGGCTTTCAGGTGTTCAACTCAAACACACACATCCACCAGTTTCTGCTTACCTACGATGTCAGTCAGCCGGGCGACGCGGGCGTCGGGCACCTATCGGCGACACTCGTGGGAAGTCCTGGCGGACTGGACGGCTCTAACAACGACGCCGCGTTCGCCGCCGCGCGGCAAGGCGCGACCGCCCGCTATGCGTATCTGCAACTCGCAGCACAACGCGCGATTGCGCTGGGCGGCTTTACGTTGACCGGGCGCGGCGCGTTCCAGTGGACGCCGAATACGCTGCTACCGAGCGAGGAAATGGGCCTCGGCGGCGAGACCAGCGTGCGAGGCTACGAGCCGTACGTCGTGCTAGGCGATCGCGGCTGGAACGTGCAGACGGAATTGCGTGCGCCCGCGTTGCAGTTCGGTGCGAGCGGCGCGGCCGCGCAACCGTTCGTGTTCGTGGACGCGGGCCATGTGTGGAACCGCGACGATCAACTCGCGGAACCCGCTCATGGGTCGCTCGTTAGCGTCGGCGCAGGCGTGCGTTTTCAATGGTCGCGCTTCGTCGATTTTCGCTGCACGTATGGCGTGCCGCTGCGTGCGCCGACGCCGGGCGCATCGAAGGCGCCGATGGTGCTTCTGTATGTTTCCATCGGCAGTTAAAGCCTGCGTCGCACGCGTTATACGTGTTTCAGCACGCTGCTCGCGAGCTTGCGCAGTTCGTCGAACTGGGTGACGAGTTCGAGACAGAGCACGAAGGCCAGCATCGCGGAAGGGCCTGGGTAGCGTTCGCTCAATCGCAGTAGCGGGCCCGCGTAACGCGCGCGAACGGCTTCGCGTGTCATGACCCACGTGATCGCGATTCCGATTGCCGCGCCGACCAGCAGATCCGTCGGATAGTGAAAGCCGAGATAGGCACGCGGGACGCAGATAAAGAGCGCGGTGTAGATCAGCGCCAGCACGCCGATGCGCTTGCAGATCAGAAAGATGCCGGTGGCGATGGCCATCCATAGCATCGCGTGGTCGCTGGGGAATGAACTCCACGAAGACAGCAACGCGTCTTTGGACACGCCGGCCGCAAAGTGCAGATTCAGTTCGGAACTGTAGACGGGGCGCACTCTGAACGGCAGCCAGTGCGTGAGGGTTCTTCCTACAAAAAGCGCGACGAGGCCGCTGAGTATCGTTGCGATGACCATTTCGCGCCGCCATGCACTGCGCTCGCCGGATTGAAACCACATCCACCACAACACGGGTATGAGCAGAAGACCCTTGAAGGTGTAGAGATCGGCGAGTGCCTGTATTGCATGCGTTGTATGCAAGCCGAAGTGAATGTTTGAAAGATATGTCTCAATGGTTATATCGAAGCTATTCATCTTTTTGTGGGGTTCCCAATCGAACGGCTAATGGTCAGTGTAACTGATGATTAGCCGTCGCCAATTTCATCGCGTGCGTTGCTGTCACGCGGTTTGCTACATGCGTTTATTCATGGACTCTCGCACGCTTGCGACGCGTGCACCGCATGAAAGGAGAGGCAAATGCTTACGCAGAAAACGAAGGACGTTGTAAAAGCTACGGCCCCTGTGCTGGCGCAGCATGGGCTGCCGATCATCAAGCGCTTTTACAAACGATTGTTCAACGCGCACCCGGAACTGAAGAACGTATTCAACATGGCCCACCAGGATCAGGGCCAGCAACAGCAGGCTCTCGCTCGCGCCGTCTACGCTTACGCAGAGAACATCGAGAATCCCGGCAGTCTCGCGGCGGTGCTGAAAAATATCGCCAATAAACATGCGAGCCTGAATGTCAGGCCGGAGCATTACCCGATTGTCGGAGAACATTTGCTCGGCGCGATCAAGGACGTACTCGGCGACGCCGCCACCGACGAGATCATCTCCGCGTGGGCACAGGCTTATGGCAATCTCGCGGACCTGTTGATGGGAATGGAAAGCGAGTTGCGCGAGAAGTCGACGCAACAACTCGGCGGCTGGACGGGCTGGCGCAAATTCGTGGTCAAGGAAAAACGGCCTGAGAGCAGCGTCATTACATCGTTCGTGCTTGAACCGTCGGACGGGCAGCCGGTCGTCAACTTCGAGCCGGGCCAGTACATCAGCATTGCAGTAGATGTGCCTTCGTTGCAGTTGCAACAGATTCGCCAGTACAGCCTGTCCGACATGCCGAATGGGCGCAGCTATCGCATCTCCGTCAAACGCGAGGAGGGCGACGCTTCACGGCCGCCGGGCTATGTGTCGTCGCTGCTTCACGAGCATGTGAACGTGGGCGACGAAGTCAAACTCGCCGCGCCGTACGGCACGTTTTATATCGACGTACACGCGAAAACGCCGATCGTGCTGATCAGCGGCGGCGTCGGTTTGACGCCGATGGTCAGCATGCTGAAGCGCGCGATTCAGGACCCGCAGCGGCAAGTGGTATTCGTGCATGGCGCGCGAAACGGTGCGGTTCATGCGATGCGCGACAGGCTTCGGCAAACCGCCGCGACGTATGCGAACTTCAAGGCGGTGGTCTATTACGAGAACCCGCTACCCGCCGATATAGCGGGTCAGGACTATGACCGTGCGGGCTTTATCAATCTCGATGAGTTGCGTGATCTGATTCTGCTTCCCGACGCGGACTACTACATTTGCGGGCCTATTCCGTTCATGCGCTTGCAGCACGATGCATTACGCGCGATGGATATTCCCGAGACGCGGATTCATTACGAGGTGTTCGGCCCGCACCTGTTCGAGGAGTAAAAGCCACGGCTTATTGAATGGCTTTACGGCGTTTGTGCAACGAGTTGCTTGTGAAAGAACGTGGTGCCGCAGAACGTACCGTCGGGCATCAACGCATAGTTTGGCACTTCTCCGACACGTTGCCAGCCTGCGCGCTCATAGAGCCGCTCGGCATCTCCGCCGGTCACGGTATCGAGTACCAATACGGATTTGCCGGCGCGGCGCGCTTCGTCGTCGACGGCGGTCATCAGACGAGCCGCAATGCCGCGACGCCTCGCGTCTCGGTGCACGAGCATCTTCGCGACATCCGCGCGATGAGGCTGGTTCTCGGGCTGCGCCGTGATCAGTTGCACGGTGCCGACGATCTTGCCGTCAGCGCGTTCGGCAACCAGCAGGATTCGCTCGTCGCGGGCCACGCCATTCGCGACCTGTTGCCAGAAGCGAAGCGCGGTTTGCCGCGAGATAGGCAACATGAAGCTGACCGACGCGCCGCCTTCCACGCAGTCGATCAGCAGATCGGCGAGCGAATCGACACAGGCCATTGCTTCGTCGGCATGGATGCGTCGAATGGCTATCGTTTCAGTCATCGTTGGCTCCGTGAGTTGAAAGGCAAGTATGTTTAGTGCTGCCGGTTAGCAAGGCGTTGTGAAAGATCATTAGTCGCTCAATGTCTTGCGATGATTCTCAGGCGCCTTCGCCGACGCAAAATACGTCTGCAACGCAGGCGCCGAGCGGTCGCTTAACGAGCAGATTCGCGCGAGCCAGTCTGCCTCAGCAGGCCATTCGCCTTCCAGCACGCGCGGATAAATCTGGCGCACGAACTGATGCAGCGCTTTTGCACCGATATTGCCACTGACGCCGAGCAGCACATGCAAGGCGTCGCGTGTCGCGTCGAAGTCGCGCGCGCTAACGCTCGCGGCGAGTTGCGCCACCGTCGAGCGAATCTGTTCGATGCCGTTGAGGAATGTCTGGTCAAGCAAGTCCAGCGCGACCAGTTCCTGAAGATGTTTCTCGTCGAGCAACGGACCTTCATGCAACGCGGCGAGCTTGCCCGCAGGCAACGTGTTCTCCGGCGACGGCGCCGCGTCCGCCGTCACATGATTCACTCGATGGCGTGCAAACTGCCGCGCCAGCGCTGCATATAGCGCGCCGATTTGCGCGGGCTTGGTCATCACCTCGTTCATGCCCGCGGCGAGACAGCTTTCTACCGCCTCGCGATCCGATTGACTGGTCAACGCGATGATCGGCACGCTCGCGTAGGCATCGGAGCGCGCGCGGATCAGCGCGGTGGTCTCCACGCCGCCCATGCCGGGCATGTTCATATCCATCACGATGGCGTCGATAACGACGCCTTGCTGCAAGCGCGCCAGCACGGCCGGTCCATGCTCGGCTTCGACGACGGTCGCGCCGAATCGCTCCAGATAGCCTTTCGCGACCAGTCTGCTGTAGGTGTCGTCGTCCGCGAGCAGAATCGTTCTGCCGACGAATCCGTCGAAGCGCTGCGTACGGCCATGCCGATGACCGTTCTCGAAGAGCTTATGCAAAACACCGATCAACTCGACCATGCTCGCCGACTTGCTGACGAATTCGTCCATGCCTGCGCGGCGCGCGAGAGATCGCGCCACGTTGCCCGGCTCCGCCGTATAAGCGACGACGATCACATTGCAGTTCGGGTTGCGACGATCGGCGCGAATTCGTTCGGTCACCGTGTAGCCGTCCAGCGTCGGCATGTTGATGTCCATCAGCACCAGGTCCCACGGCTGGGACTCGCTGAGCGCGGCGAGCGCGGCCTCGCCGTCCGCTGCGTCGCCAGGCTTTGCGCCCACCTTCGACAGTGCCCGTTGAACGCGCGTGCGCTGGTCTGCATCGTTATCGACAACGAGAATACGTTTGCCGTCGAAAAACGGGGCGGCGCGATTAAAGATTTGCTGCTCGTGCTCGGCGACCTCGCTTTCGGAAACGCGCGGAAATTCGAGTGTGAACTGCGTGAACTGACCGACCTCGGAGCGGCAGCGTATCGTGCCGCCGAACGCGCGCATTGCGCGCTGACAGTAAGCGAGTCCGAGGCCCGTGCCTGCGGAATTGCCCGCTGTGCGAAACGGCTCGAAAAGATGCGGCAGGATTTCGGGCGCAATGCCGGGACCGGTGTCGTGCACGATCACTGTCTGCCGATCCACCGTCAGCGTGAGCGTGGCCAAAGGATGCGCCGCAATGTGATGCAGCGCATTCTTAATCAGATTGAAAAGTGTAAACAGATAAACCGTTTCGTCGACCTTGAAGGTGAAATCTTCGAGCACCGCGAGTCTGACTCTCGCGCGTTCGTTCTGGTCGCCGAAGCCGTATTCGTCCAGCGCTTTGCGCGTTGCGGCCGCTGCGCTCAGATACGTGAATTGTTCCGGGCGGATGGCTTTCGCGCTGACTTCGTCAAGTGTCATCGCGATGATGCGCAACCCGCGCTCAATCGACAACTGGCCGTGTGCCAGGTGCCGATACAGCAGTGCAATCCGGCGCTGTGATGCGGCCGGCGGCGAGTCATGATCTATCGCAGCGGGCAAGACTTCTTCTACTCTATCGAGAACATGCTTGAGCTGGCTGAGAGGATTGCGCATTTCATGAGCGATCGACCCGGCAAGCGCCCGAAGCGCGCCGGTTCTCGCCTGTGCGACGATCCCCTTCAGATTGCTGTATGAGAAGGTGATGCCGGCGAAAATGCCAAACGTGAAAACCGGCAGATAGGTGTAGAGAAAGAGATGCGCGTCGACGTGGACGGCTTCCGGAATAACGATTCGCGCGCACAGAATAGCAGCGCCTATGCCGAGCGCAAGATTCAGTGACAACGCAACGAAAGACGGAAAGATGGCGATCAGAAAGAACACCATGCCCAGTTCCGCCATCGACCAGAGCATCGAGTAATGACCGGACAGCAGGTAGTAAGTGAAGAAAAACGGTAGCGTGTACGCTACCGTTACGAAGTAAAACCACGGCAGGAGGCGCGCTGTCCTCGCGGGCCAGAAACGGCGCAGAAGCAGCAATGCGCAGCTCACGGTGCCGACAACCCGCATCAGCAGGTTCTCGTTCGGTTGAGGATCGATGAACGTCCACCACAACCAGTACACCGGATGTCCAACGGTGCCGATCAGCCCCACAGCCAATACGCTGTAATCGGAGACCTTTGCGGCATCGGACACGACCCGGGTTGAGATAGCGGATGCCCCCTGAAATGGCTTTCATGTCGCTCTTTAACTTTTATTGAACCGGCCTCAGAACTTGAAGCTGCTGACGTTGAATGACATGCCGGCACTGCCAACCCAGCACAACACTCTGTCGCCGCGCTTCAGTTCTCCGCTGTCTTTTGCCATCGCTATCGCGGCGGGAATAGAGGCCGAAACGAGGTTTCCCGTTTCCGGATAGATGTGATACATCTTGTCCTCTATTCCGGCCTTTTCTCCGTAGCCGTGCCACGCTGCCTTCGAAGAAGCATGCGTAAAGACAATGTCGATGTCTTTCCTCGGAATCGGCAGTTTAGCGAGTACCGCGGACAGTTCGTCGGAATTCTTGTGAAGCTCGTGGCCGAACGATGTAAAACGCATGTCGCCGTTCTTGCCAATTCTTTCCGACGGATGGCAGAAGCCTTCATAGCCGGGAATCGGAATGGTGCACAGGTCCGATACCTGGGGCTTGCCCCGAAAGGCAAAATTGAAGTTGTCCGGCTCGTTGGCGACCAGCAGCGTGGCGGTGGCGGCCTCGCCGATCGTAAACGACGGCAGCGTGTATTCGATTTGCGCCTGGTTCTTCAACGCAAAATTCCCCGGGTAGAGTGGACCGCCTGCGAGCATATTGAATTCGGCATTCACGATCATAGCGTTTCTGTACTGACCGCACTTGAACAAACTGTCGATAATCGACATCGCTCGTGTCCAGCTCATGCAGGCGTCCACCACGTCGAAGCATTCCGCATTGATGAAGCCGAGCGTGCTCGCCATCATGTGGCTATTGCCCGGCTCGAGAAACCCTCTGCCGATGCCGACATAAATGAACAGCTCGATATGCTCAGGCCGCAAATAGGTTTCCGACAAAGCCTTGCGAGTGGCCATCGCGACGTGATCGATGGGCGATTCGTGGCTGTCGCACCAGCGCCGGTTGACGAGCCCGCTTCTGTCGAGCAGTGTCTTGATGGTGCGTATGCCTCTGTCGATGTCCCCGTCGTAGCCGGTGGAATGAAACCGGATCATGTCGGCGACTTCGTCATTGGTGACGATTCGGGAAGGCAGGCTGACCGCAACGTTCTTGATAAGCATAAACAATCCGTGAAAGAGGGTTTTTGGTGGATGGAGTCCCGTTCGCGCGTGGCGGCGGGCGCGGGTACTTCGGCGTCCGCCTCACGGCGCTCGTACATTAACGCGTCCACCGCGACTGGCGAAAATACCGTCGCCCTCGCTGGATCATTTAGTCGGTGTCGCGGCCAATGTCTGGCTAGAACCGCTCGATCATTCCCAATTGCACGCCGCGAACCGGCGCACCCGGATAGGCCGCGGGAAGGCCGGTGACGTTGACGCCGCGCAGGGTGAAGGTGGCGTCGTGGTGGTTGCGCAGCATTGCGCCGCTCGCGTACAGCGTGAGTTTCGGCGAGAGATCGTATTCGCACGCCACGCTGAACTGGTCCGCGTCGTTGTCGCCGCCCGAGCGATCGCGTGCGTACGCATAGCCCAACGAAGCGCGCAGGCGCGGCGAGAACGCATAGCGCATCGAAAGCGAAAGACCGTCGTCGTGATACCGCGGCGAACCGCCGTCGCCGTTGAAGAACGACGCATAGGCGGTCGCTTGGCTGAACTGGTAGGAGACACCGCCGAGGTTCGCGCGCAAGGTCGTTCCGCCATGCGTTTGCTGATGCGCGTAGGAAACGCGAAGCGGTCCGTTGCAGTACGCAAACGTTTCGTAGTCGCCGGATAGTCCGTTGCCATCGCCGCTGTCGCGCAGTGCGATCATGACCGTCGTCGTGAAGCCGTGAAAGTCCGGCGACAGATAGGCGATGCCGTTGTCCGTATAAGGCGTGATTTTGGACAGGTTATTCAACCCCGAGGCGATCGTCCCCGCGCCGAAGGCGTCGAGTTGTCCTTTGAACGGAATGTAGATCGGCGAGTACTGACGGCCCACACGCACTTCGCCCCAAGGCGCGCCAATGCCAATCCACGCCTGGCGGTTGAAGATCGTGCCCGCGGTGGCCAACGTGCCGTCGGCCGAGCTGAAGCCGTTTTCCAGTTCGAACAGAAGGCGTGTGTCCGAGTCCAGTTGCTCCGAGCCGCGCAAGCCGATTCGCGAGCCGCGGTAAGCGCCCGAGTCGAGGCGCGGCGTCCATGATGAGCCGGGATTCGTGACTTCGATACTGGTGTCGATCGTGCCGTATAGCGTGACCGTGTTTTGCGCGAGAACATTCGGCGCTACGGAAAAGCATGAACTCGCGATGGAGAGAAAGAGCACCAGCCGCGCCGTGCGGTTGTTGCATGAATGAAAGGGCTCGGTAAAGTGCATCGAATGTTTTTGATGGAATAGCGGATATACCGCGAAAATAAAGCGGAGGCTCTGCCGACGGAATCTTTGCATACGTCGCGTTTAACTGCATGCTGCCATCAGACCATCAATCGGATACTAATGACAATGCTGCCAACCGACGACGACTCAATGCCATTCTCATCGATATGGGCCACCATCCGGGATGACTCCGCAATAGATCAAAACGGCTGCATGGTGCAAATCAAAGGCTGGATGATTTCACTAGACGCGACCGCACCCACCGTCGACTATTTCCTCCTCGCCGCGCAAGAACCTTGTTGTGGTGGCTGCGTGCCACGCGATCCTTTCACTTGCATTGAAGTCATTCCGCTCGAGCCGGTCCCGCTCGACGCAGACCCAGTCACCGTGCGTGGCCGTCTGATGCGACTCGTCGACGATCCTGCGGGCTGGCGTTATCGGCTCGAACTGGCCGAGCGCGTTGATGAAGCGGCGAGCGTCGCGCAGCCACCCTTATCGCGCATGACTCGGCGTGCATTCCTCGCGTCAACCACCGCGCTGGGGCTCGCGGCTTGCGCGCCTGGCCGCTTTGCCAGATACACCGATTCGCGCTCAGAACAGCAGCAATGGCAAGCATCCCCGGGCGCATTGACCATCGACATGCACAGTCATGCGGGCCATGTCATCGTCTCACGCGATCCGGCCATAGGCGACCATCGGCCATTGACGCCCGTCAGCGCCCCGATGCGCGCGGGCGGGATGAATGTGATCTGCCTCGCCATCGTCACCGATACCGTCGTCACGCACGTGTCCGCCGATCGCAAGCGTTTCGAGGCGTGGCGCGAGCCGCAGCCAGGCGAGCTATATCGACTCGGCCAAACGGAATTCGCCCGCGCGAAAGAACTGGTCGATCGCGAGCAACTCGTCATCGTGACGAATGCAAGCATGCTGGCGTCGACGGAAAAAAAAAGACCGCGCGTGATCATCGCCGCCGAGGGCGCGGACTTTCTGGAGGGGCAACTGGAGCGTATCGACGAGGCGTACTCGCGCCATCATCTACGTCACCTTCAATTGACGCATTACCGTGTGAACGAACTCGGCGACATTCAAACGGAGGCGCCTGTTCACGGCGGCTTGAGCGATTTCGGCGCGGATGTCGTGCGCCGCTGCAATGCGCTGGGTATTGTGGTGGACGTTGCGCACGGCACGTTCGATCTCGTGAAGCGCGCAGCTTCAGTCACGACGAAGCCGTTGGTGCTCTCGCACACGGCGCTCGCAGGACATCCGGGCGCGCGCAGCCGCCTGATCACAGCCGACCATGCGCGCGCTGTCGCGGACACGGGCGGCGTGATCGGCGTGTGGCCGAGTTCCGGCACATTCCACGACCTCGATGCGATGGCGCACGGCTTCAAGCGCATGGCGGATGTGGTGGGCGTCGAACACGTCGGCCTCGGCACCGACATGCTCGGCTTCATTGCGCCGCCGGTTTTCACGCGCTATGAACAACTACCGGCGTTGGGCGCAGCATTGCTCGCCACCGGCTTCTCCCAAACAGAAACCGGACACCTACTAGGCGGCAACTACCGGCGCGTGTTCGAGGCGTCGTTGAGTTGACTCTCACTCTCACTCAACAACGCCCCCAACCCTCAAAGCCCACTAACCGTCTTCACCGTCACCCACTGTCCGTTCTTCACCTGATAAAGCGTGGAAGAACCCGTCTTCAGCGAGCCGTTCGCGTTGAACTCGATCTGCCCTGTGATGCCTTCGAAGTTGATGTTCTGCAGCTTCGCGCGGTAGTCGTCGGGCTTGGTCGAATTGGCTGCCTGCATCGCCTTGATCGCGGTCCACGCGGCGTCGTAGCCGAACGGCGCATACGAGAGCACGTCCTGGCCGAACTTCTGCTTGAAGCGCTCGGCGAACTTTGCGCCGACGGGCGTGCTGTCGAGCGGGCGCCCGTATTCCCATGCCATTGCGCCTTCGGACACGTTGCCCGCGAGCTTGATGAAGTCGACGTCCTTCACGCCGCCGCCGCCCACGTACTGCGCCTTGAGGCCGAGCTGGTTCATCTGCTTCATGATGCCGGCCGCTTGCGGATTGAGCGCGCCCACGAAAATCAGATCGGGGTTCTTGCTCTTGAGGTTCGTGAGCTGCGTCTTGAAGTCCGTCGCCTGATTCGTCGTGTATTCGCGATCGATGATGTCGCCGCCGTGCGCCTTCACTGCCTTCACGAACTCATCGGCTTCGCCTTGACCGAAGGCCGTGCGGTCGTCGATCACCGCGATGCGCTTGGCCTTCGTCGTCGTCACTGCATAGGCGCCCGCGGTGCCGGCGTTTTGCGCGTCGCTCGAAATCACCATGAAGACGTTCTTGTAGCCGCGGCTGCTGATCACCGGATTAGTGGCGGCCGGATCGATGACGGGCAAGCCCGCTTTCTCGTAGAGATCGGAAGCAGGAATAGTCGTGCCGGAATTGAAGTGCCCGACGACGACCGACACGCCTCCATCCACGAGCTTTTGCGCGACCTGCACGCCGACACGCGGGTCGGCCTGATCGTCTTCGGAGACGAGTTCGAACGAGACAGGCTGGCCGTTGATCTTGACGCCTTGCGCTTTGGCGTCGTCGAGCGCCATTTTGACGCCGTTCTGCAGATCTTTTCCGTAACTGGCATTGGGCCCAGTGAGCGGTGCCGCAAAGCCGATTTTGACGACCGTATCCGCGCGAGAGGCGAGCGGTGCGACGGCGAGCAGTGCCGCAACTGCAACTGCGATAGGGGTGAAAGTCTTAGCAAAACGCATGTCTTCTCCTTTTTGTCGGCAAGCATGAGGTCACTGCTATGGCGTCCGCGAACGGCCGCCAGGAAGACTGATAACGCTCCGTCTTTAACTTTCTCGACGGTCCCTGTCCGCATTACGGCACAGCAGGGCAACACGAAGCAATCGGGACAAATACTCCTGCTGCGCGCGAGCGCGAGCCGGCTGCTTCGACGCGATCTTTCATAAAGACGCGTCCACGCCCAATGCTTCGACAGCCTTGCGCTGATAACCGCCGGTCGCGAGCAACAGCGTGCGCGAGTACTCGCTCTCGACCTGCTGCGCGCGAATCTTCTCGATCGGAAGCTCTTCAACGATCTCTCCATTGCGCATGATCGCCACGCGCGAGCACAGAAAGCCGACTACCGCCAGGTTGTGGCTGACGAGAATCATCGTGAGATTCCGCTCGCGATGCAGGCGCTTGAGGAGGTTGAGAATTTCGGCTTGCACGGAGACGTCGAGCGCGGAAGTCGGTTCATCGAGAAGCAACACGCGCGGCTCGACGATCAACGCACGCGCGATCGCAACGCGCTGTCGCTGTCCGCCCGACAATTGATGCGGATAGCGAAAACGATACGACGGATCGAGGCCGACTTCACGCAGCGCATTCACAATGCGCGCTTCCTCGCCGCCGATTCCATTTATGTTGAGCGGTTCGCGCAGCGTCTGATCGACGGTGAAGCGCGGATGCAGCGAGCCATAAGGGTCCTGAAAGACCATCTGCACATGGCGCCCGCGCATGTCGCGATCCGCTCCGGCGATATGCACGGACCCTTCGGCAGCCGGCGCGAGTCCGCTTAGCGCGCGAAGAATAGTCGACTTGCCGGAGCCTGATTCACCGACGAGACCGAAGACTTCGCCGGCCTCGACATGAAAGCTCGCACCGCGTACCGCGTCGAAGAGTCCGGCAGCCGTCTTGAAGCGCACGGTCAGTGCATCGACGCGGATCATAGCGGCGCTCCTTGCTGCTGGCCGATGTCGCCGATGTCGCCGATCTTGCTGAGCCACGCTGCGTCGCGCGAGAGCACCGGCAATTCGGCGGGTGGGTCGACAAGCGGCGGATTCGCCGCAAGCAGCCCGCGGGTATAAGGATGCTGCGCGTGGATCAGATCGCGCGCGGCGCACGTTTCGATGACGCGTCCCGCGTACATCACGACCACGCGGTCGCAGAACGACATCACGAGCGGCAAGTCGTGACTGATGAAGATGAGGCCGGTCTGATGCTTTTCGATCAGCTCATCGAGCACGGCCAGCACTTGCATGGAGACGAGTACATCGAGTGCGCTCGTCGGCTCGTCGGCGATCAGCAGACGGGGGCCTGTTGAAACCATCATCGCGATCATCACGCGTTGCCCCATGCCGCCCGACAGTTCATGCGGATAAGAGCGGGCGACGCGTTCAGGATTGCGGATATGCACGGACTCGAGCGCCGCAATGACTTTTGCCCGCATTGCACGACGGCCAAGCTTCGGCTCGTGCAGCGCGAACGCTTCGCGCATCTGCTGCTCGACGGTCATGACCGGGTTGAGCGAATACTTCGGGTCCTGCAGCACCATGCCCATCTGCGAGCCGCAGAAGCGGCGGCGTTTGTCCGTCGGCATGGTCAGCATGTCGTGTCCGTCGAAGCGTAGCCGTTTGGCCGTGCAATGCGCGGCGGGCGGCAACAAGCCGAGCAGCGCGCGGCCCGTGAGCGACTTTCCAGAACCGGATTCGCCGACGATGCCGAGTCGCTCGCCCTTCTTCAACGTCAACGACAAACCCCGCACCGCTTCATTCAGCGTGCCGTCGTGCGCGCGAAAGGCAATGCGCAGATCGTCGATTTCGCACAGCGGTGCATCCGCTTCGTCGTTGCGCATGTCAGTCTCCGTGACGCGGATCGAACACGTCGCGCAATCCGTCGCCGAGCAGGTTGAACGCGAGGCTCACGAGCAGGATCGCGAAACCTGGGAGCGTCGCGACCCACCATGAATCGAGCAGCACGTTGCGGCCGGAAGCGACCATGAAGCCCCATTCGGGACTCGGCGGTTGCGCGCCGAGCCCGAGAAAGCCGAGACCCGCGACAGTGAGAATGATGCCCGCCATGTCGAGCGTGGCGCGCACGATCACGGACGACATGCACAGCGGCATCACATAGCGCAGCAAAATGCGCAGATTCGACGCGCCTTGCAGACGCGCGGTCTGAATGAAGTCGGCCTGCACGAGCCTCAACGTCTCGGCGCGCGCGAGACGCGCATACGCGGGCCACGCGGTGATGGAGATCGCGATCACCGCATTGATCACGCCGGGCCCGAGCGCCGCAGCGAACGCGAGCGCGAGCACGATCTTCGGAAACGCGAGCGCGATATCGGTGATGCGCATCAGCACGTTATCGACCCAGCCGCCGAAGAAGCCCGCGGTTGTTCCGATCATCAGGCCGATTGGCACGACCACCACGACCACGAGGATGGCTATCGACAGAGTCAGTCGCGAGCCATAGATGATGCGCGAGAGAATATCGCGCCCAAGCTGATCGGTGCCAAGCCAATGCGATGCCGAGCCCGGTGGCAGCAAGCGGTCGGAGAGCACCTGGCGCAACGGATCATGTGGCGCGATCCACGGTCCGATGATCGCGACGATCACGAGCACCATCAGAATGGCAAAGCCGAACACGGATAGAGGATTACCCGCAAAACGCCGCCAGCGTCGATAGGCAAGGCCCAGCGCGGCCTGCTTGCGCGACGCGGGTGTGTCGGTGAGCAGCCATTGCTTCCACGAAAGGCGCGGCGCATTCATCGGCCAGTCCTGCGTCGAATGTTCGAGAGGAGGACGCACGTAAGTAGTCTCCTTTGCATCAGCGGGCGCGCGGATCGAACACGCGATAGAGCGCGTCGGTGAGCAGATTCAACGCGATGAAAGTAGCGCCTATCACGAGCGTGCTGCCGAGTACGGCATTCATGTCGGCATTGAGCAGCGCACCCGTCAGATATGAGCCAATGCCGGGCCACGCGAACACGATCTCGGTGAGCACCGAACCTTCGAGCAGGAAGCTATACGAAAGCGCGATCACCGTGAGCAGCGGCACCGCGATATTGCCGAATGCATGCACCCACACGACGCGCCGTTCGGGCACGCCCTTCGCGCGCGCCGTCGTGATGTACTCCTGGTTCAACTGATCGAGCATGAACGAGCGCGTCATTCGACTCAGATACGCAACGGAGTAATAACCGAGTATCGCGGCAGGCAACGCGACGTGTGAGACCGCGTTGAAGAACACGTCCCATTCGCCGGCCATCAGCGAATCGACGAGGAGGCTGCCCGTGCGCGAGTCCACCATGCCGTCGAACACCGGGTCCAGTCTGCCAGGGCCCGACACCCAATGCAGCTTCGCGTAGAACAGCAACAGTCCCATCAGGCCGAGCCAGAACACAGGCACGGAACTGCCGATCAGCCCCACGAAGCGCGCAACGTGATCGATCCAGCGGTTATGCCGCGTCGCCGCCACGACGCCGAGCGGCACGCCGACCAATACGCCGACGATGGTCGCGAGCGTCGCCAGTTCGAGCGTCGCGGGAAAGACGCGGCGGATGTCGTCGAGCACGGGCTTGGCCGTTAGCAGCGACATGCCGAGGTCGCCATGCAATACCGCATTCACGTAGATCAGGAATTGCTCGGCAAGCGGCTTGTCGAGACCCAACTGGATACGCGCGGCCGCATAGGCGGCCGCCGACGCGCGATCGCCGAGTATCGCGAGCACAGGGTCGATCGGCACCTTGCGGCCAATCACGAACGTCACGGCAAGCAGGCCCGTAAACGTGATGGCGAGCGTGAGCGCCCAGCGCAGCACGCGCAGTGTCCAACGCACGCTTGCGCGGCGCGCGGACACGGCGCGAATGCGGTCGATAGGAGTCAAGGTTGTCGACATGATCCAGCGCCGCCAGGCGATTACTGCTTCTTCACGTGCAGATACGAAACGAGGTCGTTGATCGGCCCCACTTCGAGTCCGGACACGCCTGGGCGCATCGCGACCTGCGATACCTGCTGGAACATGATGACGAACGGCGAATGCGCGAGCATGTCCTTTTGCATCGTCTGATAAAGCTGTGCGCGTTTTGTGGTGGACGACTCGGCAAGCGCGGCGTTGGTCTGCTTCGTCAGATCGGGAATGTCCCACGAATTACGCCATGCGAGCATCTTGTACGAGGACTTGTCGGAGTTGTCCGGATTCCATGCGTAGCCCTGCGCATTGCTGTGCGGGTCGATATAGTCGGCGGACCATTCGCCGATATAAATGTCATGCTGACGCGCGCGATACTTCGCGAGCGTCTGCTTGTTATCGCCAGGAATGATCTCGACTTTGATTCCGCCTTGAGCCAGATTGGCTTGCACTGCCTGTGCAATTTCGTTGTACGGATAGGCGCTGCGCACATCCATCGTGACGCTAAAGCCGTTCGGCAAGCCTGCTTTGGCGAGCAGTGCCTTCGCCTTTGCAACGTCCTGGTGATAGGGGTTGCTATTGAGTGCGCCGAGAAAGCCTTCCGGCAAGAACGTTTGATGAACCTTATAAGTCGTCTTCACGACGTTCGTCTGAATGCCGTTGTAATCGATCAGCCATTTCATTGCTTCCTGTACTTCCGGCTTCGCGAGATTCGGGTTCTTCACGTTCAGACCGAGATAGAGCAGTGTCGCTTGCGGCACGGCCATCACATGCGCCTTGTTGGATTTCGTCAATGCCGCGAGATCGTCGGGACTCAGATTGCGCGCGACGTCAGCATCGCCATTTTCCAGCAGCAGGCGCTGGCTCGACGCTTCGGGAACGTGACGAAGCACGATGCGCTTCATCGCGAGCGGCATGCGGTAATCGTCGTATTTCTGCAGAATGATGCTGTCGTTGGCGGTCCATTTGACGAGCTTGTATGCGCCCGATCCGGCCTCGTTCGTGCGCAGCCATTCGTTGCCGAAGTCATTGCCTTTCTGATGCGACATCAGCAGCTTTTTATCGAGCACCGATGCGGGCCACGCGCCGAGAACATTGAGTACGAAGGTGGGCGCGTATTTCTGATCGGTCGTGATGCTGACTGTCGAGTCGTCGATCTTTTGTACTTTCTGCAGCGCATTGTCTTTGGTGAGGCCGATGCCTTGCAGCACGGCGGCAGCGCCTTTATCCAGCAGCACGCAGCGCTGGATCGACCACGCGACATCATCGGCCGTGAGCGGATTGCCCGAATGGAACTTGAGGCCAGAGCGAATCTTGAAAGTGAACGTGAGTCCGTCGGGGCTCACGCTCCACGATTGTGCGACGTCGCCATTGAATTTCGACGGGTCTTTCAGATCGACTCGCACAAGACGGTCATAGGTATTCGCGACGTATTCCTCGGGCACCAGTTCATAGACTTCGCCGGGGTCGAGTGTCGAGAATTCGTCGAGCGTCGTGGCCATGACAAGCATGTCTTTCGGCGTCGCCGCGAGCGCGCTGCCTGTCATGGTGACGGAAAATGTCAGCGCGGATACCACCGCGACTGCTGCCAGCGCATTGCGCAAAACCAGATTCATACTCGCTCCGTATCTAAAGGAAGAGAACCTGCAAATGGACAGCCGGAAACCAATCACATCAACTTCAATGGGCCGCTTTCGCTGTTGTCGATGACGGGCAGCGCGCGCGAGCCAGGCAATTCGTAATGCCACCATTCGCTTGCGATGTGCGTAAAGCCGGCTGCGTGCATGATGCCGAGCAGCAGCAGGCGATTGCGCTGCACGTGTTGCGGCAGGCCGTGGTGAAAGTGTTCCGAGGCTTTCACCATTTCATCGAAACCGGTGCCCATGTCGAGCGGTTCGCCATTGCCGTCTATCAGCGTGAGATCGATAGCCGTGCCCCGGCTATGGTTGGAGCCGCGGCCGAGTTCCGCGATGTAAGTCGGATCGGGCAGAAAGTCCCACAGTACTTTTTGCGCTTGAGGCGGACGGTACGCGTCGAAGATGAGCAAGCTCATGCCTATGCTCTCCGCGAGTTCGACGGCTTTACGCAATGCGGCTTCGGCCGGTTCGAGCAGCAGGCAATGCGCTTCGCGGTAAATCGGTTTGCCGGTGAAGTTGCGCGGCGTCGCATAAACGAGGTCGATGTCCACACGATGCGTGTCGTGCGTAATGTGTATCAGGCGATGTTTGTCGGTCATGGTGGTCAGAATTCGAACTGATCGAGTTCGCGTTGCAGTTCGCGGTTACGCGCAACACGCTCGTCGATGGCAGGGCCGAGGTGCTCGACAATCGAGCTCAGCAAGAGATTGAACAGACACGTGAGCGGCGCAAGGGAATCCCAGAACTGGCCGACATCCGTCTTCACTTGCAACAGATCGCAATTGAAGTCGCGCGCCCACGGGCAATAGAGATCGGTGACGAGCGCAAACGCGATGTTGCGCTGCGCCGCGGCTTCGCAATAACGGCGTGCGATGCGCGAATAGGCGCGCGTGTCCGTCACAATCAGATAGGGCGAAGCGAACTCGGAGTTCAGTGAATCCACATAGGAACCCGACATGCCGTCGGAATAGAACACACGCGGGCGCAGATATTCGAGGTAGCTGAAGAACGCGTTCGATATGCCGCGAGTCGATTGAATGCCGACGATATAGACGGCGTCCGCCGTCGCAACATGTTGAGCGACACGCCCAAATGCTTCGCTTTCTGCGAGCTGATAGACGTAGCGCACCGCATCGACTTCGAGATCGAGCGACCGTGCGAGTGCCGCATGCTGCCGGCTCATGCCCTCCGAGTGTTCGTCGTGGCGCTCGCTGCGATACTCGTCGAGCCGGTCGGTAATGAACCACGGACGCGTTTGTGCGCCGCGCAACTCGCGCTTCAGGTCATCCAGATTGCGATAGCCGACGCTGCGCAGAAAGCGTCCAACGGAAATGCCGCTCGTTCCCGTTTGCTGCGCGATCTGATCGGCCGTCTCAAGGCCGAGCCGATCGAGATTCGCCAGCATATAGGTGGCAATGCGCTTGGCTGTCGGCGTGAGCGTGGTGAAGCTCTCCTGGACCGTATCGGTAAACGCAGTGCGCATCGCGGGCTGTTCGTTATTTACCTGTCATGAAAGCGTGCTGTGGTAGCTATCTGACAAGGACAATAAAGCCGGCGCTACATTAATTTTTTAATCGAAAGCCGCGGGGTGATAGTCGTTGATGCGCGATGCATACTGTCTCACGGTGCCCACACCCGCCGCATGAAATCGAGCGTCAACGCAGCGATGTCGTCGCTCGCTTCTTCCAGCGCGAAGTGGCCGGCATCGAGCACATGCACTTCGGCATCCGGAACGTCGCGCTGGTACGCGTGTGCGCCATGCACGGTGAACGACGGATCATACTTGCCCCAGGTCACGAGCGTTGGCGGCCGATGCTCACGCAACCACGCTTGCCAGCGCGGATACGATTCGAGGTTCGTGCGGTAATCGTAGAAGAGGTCGGTCTGAATGGCGGCCTGTCCGGGGCGCGCGAGAAACTGTTCTTCGTCGCGCCAGTTGTCCGGGTCGTAGCGCTGTGGGTTCGGGCTTGTGCCCACGTGCCGCAGCTTCAACGCATCCGGCGAGGCGAGATTGGCCCGCAAGCTCGCTTCGTGTTGCGCGCGGTCTTTCCAGAATGCCTTGCGCGTTTCCCACAGCGGTCCGAGTCCTTCTTCATGCGCGACGGCATTCTGAATCACGATGCCCTTCACTTTGTCCGGCCGGGCCATCGCAAGCCGGAATCCTACCGGGCCGCCATAGTCGGCCATGAACAGCACGTAGCGATCGAGCTTTAACGCATCGGTGAACAGGTCGATGGATCGCGCGATGTTGTCGAACGTATACGCGTAGCTTTCGGGCGACGGAGCCTCGCTATTGCCGAAGCCCGGATAGTCCGGCGCGATAACGCGAAACTCCGGCGCGAGAAACGGCATAAGCGGTTCGTACATCCGCGAAGACGATGGGAAGCCATGCAGCAGTAGAAGGGTCGGCGCGTCCTTCGGCCCTGCCTCGCGATAGAAAATGTCGACGCCGTCGACGTTCACCGTCGAATAGCGGAAAGTAGAACGGGTTGCATCCATGATCGGTTTGTCCTCAAGTGGAAAGGTGCGATATCAAGGGCGTGGCTCGGCACTAGAAGGCGCCGTGCGCGACGTGCGCGTCGGCGCCGCCGTCTGCACGACATGCAGTACGTTTGCGGCGAGCGCAAATGCCGCGGCGGCCATGCACACACCCATCCAGTGGCCGAACGCCCATGCGGGCCCCGCGAGCAGCGCACCGATTGCGCTGCCGACGAAAAAGAGTCCGGTGAAAAGGCCGTTCACGCGGCCGCGTGCCTGCGGGTTGAGCAGGTTGACCGCGCGGCGCCCCATCGCCTGATCGCCGATCACGCCGAGATCGAGCAGCAGCGCCGCGAGCACGAGCAGCGTGAGCGAAGCGGCCGGCGGCAGGCCGCTGCTTCCGCCGAGCAGCGCGATGCAGCTTGCCAATACGACGATCGAGTGGAAGGCGATGGTCGCTTGCCGGTCGAGGCCACGGTCGCCAAGGCGTCCCGCGACCGGCGCGATGATCGTGCTGCCCGCGCCGGCCAGCGCGAACAGACCCACCCCGACATGGCCGAGCCGCAGCGGCGCGCTCGCGAGCTTCAAAGCCACGCTCGTCCAGAACAGGTTGAACGACACCATCAACAGACCCTGGTACAGCGCGCGCCGCCGCAGCACCGGTTCGTCGCGGATCAGATGCAGCAGCGAGCCGATCAACGCGGCATACGAGCTTTGATGAACGGGACGCCGGTCCGGTACATGCGTCCACAGCCATGCCGACATGACGGCAAGCGCGGCGGCGTCGATCGCGTAGTAGCTGCGCCAGCCGAACGCGCCGGCGATCAGGCTCGCCGCCGGCCGCGACAACAGCACCCCGAGCATCAGGCCGCTCATCACGTCGCCGACGACGCGGCCGCGATCGGCCTCCGGCGCTTGCGATGCGACGACGGGCACGAGCATCTGTATCGCACTCGACGTCAGCCCGACGAAAAACGATGCCGCCAGGAAGGCCACCGGCTCGCGGGCGGCGGCGAGAACGGCGAGCGCCAACACTTGCGCGCCGAGCGTCGCGATGATGAGCGGCCGGTTCGGCAACAGGTCGACGAGCGGCACGAGAAGCAGCAGGCCGGCGGCGTAGCCGGTGAGCGTCAGCATCGTCACCATGTTGGCCCACGCGCCGAGTCCGACAGACGTGGCGAGATCGTTGACGAGCGCTTGCGACGCGTACAAACCGAGTACCGCGATGCCGACGGCAATCGCATAAGGGCGCGTCGCGATGGATGCGGGCGTCGCAACGGCGGCAGGGCTCTGATTAGTCGATGGCATACGCAGGTGGCTCCGCGAGAACGATGCTTCGTATGCTACTCGCGCTTATCTGATAGATAATCGGGGCGGAAAATGACTCTTTCTCCCGCAAAAATGGATAATGGATCGCTGCGCGACCTCGAGGTTTTTGTCGCGATTGCCGAGGAAGGCAACCTGACTGCAGCCGCGCGACGGCTCGACCGGTCGTTGCAAGCGGTCAGCCGCTCGCTGCAAGTGCTCGAGCGCGAGGCAGGGACGCTGCTCGTTGCGCGCACCACGCGGCAGTGCCGGCTCACCACGGCGGGCGAGCAGTTCTACACGCGCATCAAGCAGGTGCTCGCCGATCTCGCGATGGCGCGCGCCGAACTGGCCGAGCATGCAACCACGGTGTCGGGGCGTCTGCGTATCTGCGGTCCGACGCTCTTCGGTCCGCGCTATATCGCGCCGCTGGTGGCGGCGTTTCTCGCGCGTTATCCGCGGCTCACGGCGTCGCTCGATCTGTCCGAGGAGTACGACGATCCGGCGACGAGCGGCGCGGACGTCACCATCCGTATCGGCGAGACGCCTGACTCGAATCTGATTGCGCGGCGGCTCGGCACCATCCGCCGGGTGACGTTCGCGTCGCCCGCTTATCTCGAGGCGCGCGGGCGTCCGCTGCGGCCGGCTGATTTGAAGCAGCATGATTGCGTGGTCCGCTCGTCATTACCGGAAGCCTCGCTGTGGCGCTATCGCAGCAAACGCGGAGTGGAGGAGTCGGTGCAGGTGCGCGGGCGCTTCGAAAGCAACAGCACGGCGGCGATCAACGATGCCGTTGCGAGCGGTCTCGGCATTGGCCGCGCCGCGTACTGGCAGATTGGCGAACTGGTGCAGCAGCGTCGCGTGGAACTGATCCTGACCGACTATGAACTGTCGCCGCTGCCGTTGCAGGCGCTATGGTTACCTACGCGGCGCCTGCCCGCGCGCACGCGGCTATTCGTGGAGTTTCTGGCGTCGCGGCTCGAAAGCGTCGCGCTTTAGGGCGGCGGGTTGATTAGAGCAAGCGCGGGTGCGCAACGTGAGTCCGCATCGCGTCACATGGGATTCTGCCGACGGCACGCATGCAATATTTCGTTGACTGCAAACGCGCCTCGCACGCTCTGCACATTCTGCAAGACGCACACGTGATAGGCCCTTTCACGCGGCAACAGCAGTGCACCGTTTTTGTAGAGCGCGATGCACGAATTGGTAATGGCGCGCGCCGCGTAATTGCTCTGGCTATTCGCGAGCGAATTCAGAATGCATTGGTCGTACTCGGGATTCCCGCCTCCGAATGCGAAAGCCGACAGCGGCGCGGCGAGCGCTGCTGAAACAAGCACAAAAACGAGTCTGAGCATGAGTGCGGAAAGCTCGCTGAGATGACGGCAGATAATCGTAGCATGTGCGTTATAGGCGGACACGCGCCGCCTTATCGGCCGTCGAATTTCGCGGCCAGCTTCTGCTTTCGAAATGCATCGACGACGAAATCGATAAACACGCGCGTCCTCGCCGGCAACAGTTTTTTGTTCGGATAGTAGATCGATATCGGTCCCTGGTCCGCGTACCACGCCGGCAAGAGACGCATCAACGCGCCGCTTGCGAGCCAGGGCGCTGCGTGCGGCATCGGCAGGAAGGCGACGCCCTGGCCGTGCATCGCCGCATGCGCGATCGCTTCGGGGTCGTCGAAGATCATGCGCGTGCGGCACTCCGCCTGGTACTGCTCGCCCACATGGTTCTGCAGCGTCCACGCGCGCAACCGGCCGGTTGTCGACGAGCGGCGAACGATTCCGTCGAACCCGCTCAGTTCGGACGGGTGCCTGGGCATCGTGCGCGTCGCCATATAAGCCGGCGATGCCGCCACGATCACATGCGTGCGCGCCAACTCGCGCGCCACGATTCCCGGCGTCAGTTCAATGCCGCCGCCGATGGCGACATCGAAGCCGTCGGCGATCAGATCGACGGGCCGGTTATCGAAGTGCCAATCCGGCACGATCGCCGGATAGTGCTCGAGGAATTCGCCCAGCAAGGGCACCAGATATTCGCGGCCGAATGCCAGTCCCAGACTCACCTTGAGCGTGCCCGCCGGCCTGCCGTCCTGGACGGCAGCACCGGCAAACGCGTCTTGCAGCGCGGTGAACGGCGCGGCGACTTCGCGCAACAGCTTCTCGCCTTCGGTCGTCAGCGTGAGCTTGCGCGTGCTGCGCTGAAAGAGCCGCAGACCCAGCGAGGTCTCGAGCCGCGCCACGTTCTTGCTCACGGCGGCCGGTGTCAGGCCGAGCCGGCGCGCCGCCGCCGAGAAGCTCAGGTGCTCTGCGCTGAGCACAAACGATTCGATCAGGTTGAGAGGCTCCACGGCGATTTCGGACAAACAGTTGAAAGAGATAGTCTAGATCACACGCTAGTCGAAGGGGAATGTCAGGACGATACTGCTCTCCACTCACTCACCCATTGGAGCAAGACATGACTGCAAATCTGACTGGCAAAGTTGCATTCGTCACCGGCGGCAGCCGGGGCATCGGCGCGGCAATCGTGCAACGTTTGTCGAAGGAAGGCGCGACGGTAGCGTTCACGTACAAGGGTTCGTCGGCGGCCGCGCAGGCACTCGCCGGCAGCATCGAGCAGCAGGGCGGCCGCGCGCTCGCATTGCAAGCGGACGCGGGCGATGCCGCCGCGGTGAGCCGCGCGATCGACGATGTCGCCGCCAAATTCGGCAAGATCGATATTCTCGTGAACAACGCGGGCGTGCTCGCGCTAGGCCCGGTCGAGACGTTCTCGCTCGAGGATTTCGACAGAACGCTGCAAGTCAACGTGCGCGCTGTGTTCGTCGCGGTGAAGGCGGTGTTGCCGCATATGGGCGAGGGCGGCCGCATCGTGAACATCAGCAGCGTCAACGCCGAACGCATGCCGTTTCCCGGCGGCGCCGCGTATGCAATGAGCAAGTCCGCGTTGCGCGGACTCGTGCAAGGCCTCGCGCGCGATCTCGGTCCGCGCGGCATCACGGTCAACAACGTGCAGCCCGGTCCGACCGATACGGACATGAACCCTGAATCCGGCGATTTCGCGTCGATGCTGCACGGTTTCATGGCGCTTCCGCGTCATGGACGGCCGGATGAAATCGCAGGGATGGTCGCTTATGTTGTCAGCCCGGAAGCGGCATTTGTCACGGGCGCGAGCTTGACGATCGACGGCGGTTTCAACGCCTGATCGAGTCGCGCGCGTAGGAAGCGACGCATAAGCAAGCCTGTCGATTTTTTCGGCAGGCTTGTTCTCTTATGCGTGATTCGTCACGCGCTCACGCAGCGGAACCCCGCATAAACGTACTGATAATGCGGCTGAAACCAGTTGCGAAACGTCGGCCGCAACATGCACTGCGCGGTGCGCGCCGATCCGCCCTTCAGCACGTAATGCTTGCCGTCGAAGAAATTGGCCGAGTAGCCCAGATAGAACGGAAACGGCTCGAACCCCGGCAAGCCGTCGAACAATGTCGACGTCCATTCCCAGCCGTTGCCGAACTGGCCTTCCACGCCGAATGCGCTCACGTTCTCCGGATAAGCGTCGACGGGCCGAGGGTCCCAGCTACGGAAATCGAAGTTGCCCGAGCCCGCGTGCGGCGCGCCCTGTGCGGCGCGTTGCCATTGCGCTTCGGTGGGCAGCGCCTTGCCGGCCCAGCGCGCATAGGCGCTCGCCTCGGCGTGGCTGACGTACGCGGGCCAGTCGAGCGGCAAGGGCACGTCGTCGAACATGGTGCGCAACGTCCATTCGTCGCGAACGCCGTTGCCTTCACCGCTGTCTTCCCCGTTACGTTCGCTGTTGACGCTGCGCCGCGACCAGCATGCCGGATGCTCGATGCCCTCGGCTTCCTTCCACGCCCAGTCCTGCTCCGACCACCACTTCGGCTCGCGATAACCGCCCGCGTCGATGAACTCGCGAAACGCGCCGTTCGTCACCATATAGCGGTCGATCTCAAAGGCCGGCACGTCCACTTGCAATTCGCCGAACTCGTTGTCCCAGCCGAAGCGGCCGCCGTCGCGCCGCATCCCGAGCGTGGCCGAACCCGCAGGCACGCGGACCATCGGCGACGCGCCGTTCGCGCGCCCCGGACCGGTCACGACAGGCTCGCGCAGCTCGGTCACTTTCTGTGCGAGCGGCAATTGATGAAGCATGTACGCAAGCGTCTCCGCATGCATCAGCCGATGCTCGATCGCGACATTCAGCAATTGCTCCGACGCATCGACGCGCGCGGAATCGGTCAGCGCCCGCAGTTCGCGGTCGATCTGTTCGCGAGCGCGCAGGCCATACTCGCGCACGGTCTGGAGCGAAGGCCAGTCGCCTGGTTGATCGGTGGGAAAGCCGCCATCAACCGGATCGATGCCGAAGGCGAAAAGCTGATCGAGTTGCGGATCGAAAGCGGGCAGTTCGAACAGACGCTGATCGAACAGATTACGGTCGAAAGCTTCGAGGTGACCGATATAGAACACGATGCGATGCCGCTCGCGAATCGGTCTTTCGTACAGAAACTCGGGCTTGACGATGGAGAAGAGAGCGTCGGTAACTTGACGCGCGTCGATCAGACGCTGAACGAGCGGGTGATGCGGGCGGGGATCGCGGTTCATTTCGCCGGGTCTCCTTGCGGGGGACGGACTAAACAAAGACTGTACCCGCTCGCAGTTGCCATGCCAAGGCAAAAGACCCGCCGGAAAAACGTGCAAAGGGCCGCGGCCGGCCCTGTGCGCGGGGTTTAGACCTGCCGCAAGCCGTCCAGATCGACGATGCGAATGTGCTTGCCTTGCGTGTCGATCAGGCCGCGCTTTTGAAATCTTGACAGCGTGCGGCTCACGGTTTCGAGCGTCATGCCGAGGTAGCTGCCCATGTCCTCGCGCGTCATTCGCAGATTGAACTCCGCCGACGAATAGCCGCGCTGCGCATTGCGCTCGGACACGTCGAGCAGAAAGGCCGCGACCCGTTCGTCCGCCGACAGCGAGCCGAGCACCATCATCTGGGCGGCTTCGCGCACGATCTGCTCGCCGAGCAGCTTGTGCAGGCGCTCCTGCATCGAGCCGATTTCGCGGCACAGCGACTTGAGCGCGGTGTAGGGGACGATGCACACGGTGCTGTCCTCGAGCGCGAGCGCGCTGCACGCGTGCCGGTCTTCGCTGATGCCGTCGAGGCCGAGCGCTTCGCCGGCAAGCCGCAGGCCCGTGACCTGTTCGCGCCCGTCGCGGTGCGCCATGACGGTTTTCATCGAGCCGGAGCGCACTGCGTAAATGTTGTCGAAACGGTCGCCGCTGCGGTACAGCGCTTCCCCGCGATGCACGGAGCGCGCCGAGCAGATCAGCGTTTCGAGTTTCGAGAGTTCGTCGTTCGACAAGCCTTGCGGCATGCACAACTGCCGCATCGAGCAGCTCGAGCAGCGCGCGGCGCTGCGGGTGGGCGTGCGCGTGGCGGCACGCGGCGTCGCCCGGCGGCTGGCTCGCGGTGCGGGCGAGGTGACGGCGGAGCCGCCCGGAACTGCGGAAGCCGGGGCCGAACTCGGGGCGGAAGTCGGGGCCGAAGGCGGGGCGGGAATCACAACGGTAGGGGTCAACATGTCTGAGCCGATGTCAGGAGGTAATGATTGATTGTCCCACCGGCTCTGTCCCCCGTTTCGCGGCAAAATGACGCGCTCCCGCGCTCAAGCCTCTTGAGCGACGTCAGAACGCCGCGCCTCGCGTCCTCCAAACGCGGAAGCGTCCGAATGCGCTTTCCCGCCCGCGCGAGCTCTTACTCAACGTTTTGCGTCTACCAGCGACTTTCCCGCGCACTCGCAAACGTTTGGCGAATTTTTTTCTTTCTCGCGCACACCACTCTCAAGGTTTAGGAATTTTTGTCGTCATATTGTCTGAAGAATGCGACGGCAGCGAGAAAGGGGCGGACTACAACGCGCCCATGTCGGCGTCATCGAGTGAACCGCCTTGAGACGAGGCGGATGTGTTCACGCCGAAGCGCGGGGCGGTGCCGCAATGCGGTGAACTGCGCGCGCTTCGCGACAACTTTTATCGAGCGGTTGGGGAAGGAATTAGACACATGAAGATTTCGAATTTGAAAATCGGGGTTCGTCTTGGCTCCGCCTTTGCGCTGATGGTCGCGCTGCTGGTCGGCACGGCTGTCGTCGGTATCGAGCATCTCGAGTCGACTAACACGAAGATGGATGAGATCGTCAGCAATCGCTATACGCTGATCGCGCTCAGCAATCAGATCAAGAGCAACGGATACAAGGCGAACGGCATTCTGAGCAATCTGCTGCTGACCACGTCGCCCGATAAAGCCAAGCAGTACATGGACGACTACGCGGCGATCCGCAAAGCGAACGCGCAAGCCTACGCCGAGCTCGAAAAGCACCTGACGAGCGATGAAACCCGGGCGCTCTTCAAGCAGCAGTTCGACGCGCGCTCGGCTTACGGCGTGAGCGTGAAGAGCTTCTTCGATCTGGTCAGCAAGAACCAGCAGCAGGACGCGCGCGACGTCTATCAGGGCGACATGGCGCGGCTGCAGGACGCTTATTACGTTCTCGTCGACAAGATGGTCGACGTGCAGGCGGACCGGATGGCGCGCGATGTCGCCGAAGCCGTCGCCGAAGCGCACAACGCGAAGCTGCAAATGATTCTGCTCGCGCTGTTCGCCACGGTGATCGCGATCGCGACCGGCATCTTCATCACGCGCACCATCACGCGGCCGATCAACCGCGCGGTCGTTCTCGCCGAAGCGGTCGCGGCCGGCGATCTCACGCATCATCTGCACATCGATTCGACCGATGAAGTGGGCCGCCTTCTCACCGCGCTCGAACGCATGACCGGCAATCTGCACGGCATCGTCGCGCAAGTGCGCCAGGGCACGGACACGATCAGCCAGGCGACGCGCGAAGTGGCGAGCGGCAACATGGACCTGTCGAGCCGCACCGAACATCAGGCGAGCTCGCTCGAAGAGACGGCGGCCGCGATGGAGCAACTCACGTCGACGGTCAAGCAGAACGCCGATAACGCACGCGAGGCCAATCAGCTTGCGTCGAGCGCGTCGGATGTCGCGGTGCGCGGCGGCGAAGCCGTGAACCAGGTCGTGAGCACGATGACCGCCATCAACGAGTCGTCGCGCAGGATCGTCGAGATCATCGGCGTGATCGACGGCATCGCGTTCCAGACCAATATTCTCGCGCTCAACGCTGCCGTGGAAGCGGCGCGCGCGGGCGAACACGGGCGCGGCTTCGCGGTGGTCGCAAGCGAAGTGCGCGGCCTCGCGCAGCGCAGCGCCGTTGCAGCGAAGGAAATCAAGGAGCTGATCGCGGACTCGGTGAGTCAGGTCGGCACCGGCGGCAAGATGGTCGAGGAAGCCGGACAGATCATCGGCGAAGTCGTGAAGAGCATTCGTCATGTAACGGAAATCGTGGCCGAGATCAGTTCGTCGAGCAAGGAGCAAAGCGAAGGCATCGAGCAGATCAACCACGCCGTCACGCAGATGGACAAGGTGACGCAGGAAAACGCCGCGCTCGTCGAGCAAAGCGCCGCTGCGGCGCAGGCTCTGCAAGACCAGGCGCAGCAACTCACGCAGACCGTCAGCACCTTCAAGCTCGACGACGCCACGTCGAAACAACGTCGCGTCACGCGCGACTCGCATGCGCATCGCTCGAATGATGTCAGCGATGCCGGTGCTTGGCTCGTGTCGGCCCAGTAGAAGTCGAGGCAGGCAACGGACGGAGACACGAGCCGGTCGCGCGGACCGGCTCGATAACACATAGAAGACCGAGCGCTGCTGCAAGCCCGCATCCGCATCGCGCTCTTTCCCGTTTCGCTGTCTGCCGAAGATCACGGCCAACCGTCGCGTTGCCGTCGCGGGCGTACGCCCCGAGCATTCGCATGCGGACAGCGGAATCCGATTAACGGTTTCTTCCGCACGCTATCCAACATGTCCCACGTCTCTTCCGAATCGATTGTTCTTTCACGCTCGCCAGCCGGCGCGGTTATCGAACCGGCAGGCGACCTGTCGCCGGTAGCGCGGACGCTGCAGGTCCGGCGCTTCATCGACGCGTTCCGTCAGCACGGTCATCGTCAGGCGTCGCTCGATCCGCTGCGCCTTGCGCCCGTGCCCGAGGTGCCCGAGCTCGACCCTGTGTTTCATGGGCTCGATCCGGCGCAGCCGATCGGCGCCGAAAATCCGCTGCTGCCGCCTTCGGCCGCGGTGCATGAACTCGAGCGGCAATTGCGGCGCGTCTATTGCGGCGCGATCGGCCTCGATCTGACCGGCATCCGCGATCAGCAGCGCCGCGCCCAGTTGTCCGCATGGCTCAAGACGGAGCAGCTTGCGCCGTTGCCGGCGCGCGAGCCGCGCCGCCGTCTGCTGCGCCGCCTCGTGGCCGCTGAAACGTGGGAGCGTCATGTGGCGGCCCGATTCGAACATGCAAAGCGCTTCTCGCTCGAAGGTTGCGAGAGCCTCGTGCCGCTCATTGAAGCAATCGTCGATCAGGCTGCCGCTCATGGCGTTCGGCAGGTGTTCGCGGGCATGCCGCATCGCGGGCGCCTGAATGTGCTTGCCAACGTGATGGACTTCGATCCGGCGAAGCTGGTCGATTGTCTCGATCCCGATTCGGAGGCCGCGGCCGTGCAGCGCGATCTGCCGTATCACCTCGGCGCCAGTACGGTGAGAAAGACGCAAGACGGCGATGTCGCGATCTTCCTTGCGCCCAATCCGTCGCACTTGCAAAGCGTCTATCCGGTGGTGAGCGGCATGGCGCGCGCGTACCAGGACGAGCATCGCGGCTTTGGCTGCCTGCCGCTCGTCATGCACGGCGACGCCGCCTTCGCGGGCCAGGGCATCGTGATGGAAACGCTCAACATGACACGCAAGGACGGCTATGCATTGGGCGGCACGATCCATGTGATCGTGAACAATCAGATCGGCTTCACGACGCCGAACCGGATGGACGCCGAAGCGTATTCGTATTGCACGGACATTGCGCGGATGATCGACGCGCCCGTGATCCGCGTGAACGCCGATCGTCCCGACGAAGTGATGCGCGCCGCGAAGCTCGCATTGCAATACCGGATGGAGCACGAGGCCGATGTGATCATCGACCTGATCGGCTATCGGCGTCTGGGTCACTCGGAGCATGACATCCCCGCGCTCACGCAGCCGTTGCAGCAAGCGGCGATCGCGATGCATCAGACCGTCACGGAGTTGTATCACGCGGCCATCGGCGAAGAAACGCCGCTCGACGTGCTGCGCGCGGAAGCATTAAAGGAGCTTCAGACGACGCCGCCGTCCGCGCGAACTTCGTCACGGTCTCACGGCAACCGGATAAAGCGCACGCGGCCGTTGTCGCTCGCGCGCATGCAGTCGTTGACCGCGGCGTTGACTCGCACGCCGCCCGCGTTCCGGCTGCACGAGTTGCTGCGCAACATCACCGCGCAGTGGCAAAAGAGCGTCGCCGATGAAACCGCGGCCGTCGACTGGTGCTTCGCGGAAAACCTGGCATACGCGACGTTGCTTGACGACGGCCATAGCGTGCGCATCTCCGGCATGGACGTTGGTCGCGGCACATTCATGCATCGGCATGCGGTGTGGCATTCGCAAGGCAATGCGGCGGGCAACGCGGCAAGCGACACCGCAAACGCGACCGAGCCTTATGTGCCGCTGCAAAACCTCGGTGTGCATCAAGGCGAGTTCGACATCGTCAACTCGCCGCTGACCGAAGAGGCGGTGCTGGGTTTCGAATACGGCTACAGCGTGCAGACCGGCTCTCACCTCGCGATCTGGGAAGCGCAGTTCGGCGACTTCGTGAACGGCGCGCAAGTGATCATCGATCAATACATTGCCGCGGGCGAGTACAAGTGGGACCAGCGCTCCGGTTTGACGATGCTGCTGCCGCATGGCCACGAAGGCGTCGGCCCCGAGCATTCGACCGGGTATGTCAGCCGCTTTCTGCAACTATGCGCGGGCGGCAACATGAAGGTCGTGATGCCGTCGACGTCATCGCAATGGTTCCATATGCTGCGCGAGCAGGCGTTGAGCGCGGAGCCGAAGCCGCTCGTCGTGATGTCGCCGAAAGGACAGCTCTATGGCAATGCGCGCTCGCATTCGCCGCTCGGCGAGTTGATCGGCGGCGCGTTTCTTCCGGTGCTGGAAGACAGCGGCGTCGCTTCGCCGCAAGACGTGACGCGCGTCGTGCTGTCGAGCGGCAAGTTCTTCTATGACTTGCAGGCAGCGCGCGATGCTGGCGGCGACACGCGAACCGCGCTCATCCGCGTCGAGCAGTTGTATCCGTTTCCGACGAGCGAGCTTGCCGTTGCGCTCGCCGCCTTCCCGCAACTCGAGGAAGTGGTGTGGGCGCAGGAAGAGGAAAAGAAGCACGGCGCATGGCATTTCGTACGCGACGAAATCGAGCAGGCGGTGCCGGCGAACTGCCGCATTGTCGACGTGTGCCGGCGCGAAAGTCCGTCGGGCGCGCACTCGTCGATACGCGCGCATCGCGACGAACAGCAGCGCCTCGTCGCGGCTGCTCTGGCGCGCGGCTGACGTTGCACAACGTCAAGCGGTTTGCCTGCCGAGGTGCGATTGAGTTGCTATTGTTAACAACAACAGGCAGCGACACGCGAGGCTCTCGCGAGCGGCAATTAACCATGCCGCATGGCGGCAGCCTCGCGCTTTCCGGCTTCGTTTCACAGCCTGATTTCGCGGCTTGCCTACGGGCACGCCGGCTCGCGCAAGCGGGCAGCGCGCGTTGGCATGCGGGTTGCGAAGCAGGTCGTCGAAGCGATAGGACAATTGCACATGGCAACCGTACTGCTGGTCGATGACGACGCCGAGGCGCTCGATGCATGGAGCGCCGTCTGCGCCGCCGGAGGTTACGAAGTAAAGACGGCGCTCGACGGCAAGTCGGCGCTCGCGCAGTTCATGGCCGCGCCGGTCGACGTGGTGGTTGCCGACTGGCGCATGCCGGTCATGTCGGGCAGCGAGCTATGCCACCGGTTGCGCACGCTGCCGGGTCTCGCCGACGTCGCGTTCATCCTTGTCTCGGGAGAACCGAGCCCGCCCGCCTTCGTGAGCTTCGACGGATTCCTGCGCAAGCCCGTGGACGGCGCGATCCTGCTCGCAACGATGCGGCGCTTGCTGGACGATCACGTGACTCATCGCGCATTGCAACGCGGCGGGCAGCCTTGATGCTGCCGCACGCCGTTGTGGCGACTTCAGATATCCGCGTGCGGATCGTCGGCCTGCTTCGTTGCCGCCGATGGAATCAGCAGCACCGGCAAGCGCGCCTGGCGCACGCAGCGCTCGGCGACGCTGCCGAGAATCAGCCGTTGAAATCCGCGCCGGCCGTGCGTGCCCATGACGAGCAGATCGGCGTTGAAGTCGGCGGCGGCTTTCAGCACGGCGGTTGATACATCATCGAGCGACGCGGCTTCGCTGACGACAATCTCGCCCTTCACACCTTGCGCGTCCATTTCGCGCGCCAACTCCACGCCGAGTTCCTTGCCCTGTTCGATCAGCCGGTTGCGAAGCACCGAAGGGTCGTAGCCGGGCGCCTCGAAATACATCGGCGTATTTTCGACGACATAGAGCGGCTGCAAAACAGCGCCCGTCGATCTGGCGAGCGCGAGCGCCGCCTCGAAGGCGCGGCGCGAAGTCTGGCTGCCGTCGACCGCTACAAGAATGCGTGTGTACATATCCACTCCACGTCAGGTTGCGAAACTTCGATCATGATCCACCGACTTGCGTTCGGACAGGATGTAAATCAACCGGTTCACAAATTTTGACGTGGAGCCGCGGAAGCCGGCCCGCGTTTGCGATCAGGCGCGGCGCCCTTTGACTCGATTGCAAGAGCGCGAAACGCAGCGAATGCCGCCAGGGTTTGCCTTACAATTGGAGCCTACTCTGACAAGCTGCATCCGCCCGGCCGATGAACGAGCGCAAAACGACGGGCTTGCCCGACAAGATTTACGGCGACATCCTGAATCGCATTCTCGAAGGCGAGTACAAGGAAGGTCAGCGGCTGCCCACCGAGCACGCGCTGGCCGAGCGTTTTTTCGACCTCCCGGCCCACGGTGCGCGAGGCGCTGGCGCGGCTGCGGGCGGACGGCATCATCGTGACGCGCCACGGTTCGGGTACGACGGTCGCGCGGCGGCCCGATCCCGACGTGCGGCGTTTTGCGCCGCTCGAAACACTGTCCGACATCCGCCGTTGCTATGAATTTCGCATCGTCACGGAGACGGGCGCGGCGGAGCATGCGGCACTCAAAGCCGACGCCGACGACATCGCCGCAATCGAAGAAGCGTGGCAGCAACTGGAACGCATCATCGAGACGCGCGGCATCGGCGCACACGACGACTTCCTGTTCCACCTCGCGGTGGCGCGCGCGTCGCGCAACCCGTTTTTCATCACGGTGATGTCGTTCATCGAGGAACAGATTGTTTTCAGCATGAACCTGTCGCGCAATCTCTCGCTCGTGAAAACCGTGGAGCGGCAGCGCCTTGTGCAGGCTGAGCACAGAGCGGTGCTCGACGCGATCCGCCGTAAAGACCCGCAGGCGGCAGGGCAGGCGATGCGAGCGCACCTGGAAAATGCGCTCGAACGGATGTTTGGTTCGTAGGGAGCTTCGCGTGATCCGCCGCGCGCGGATCGAGCAGAGTTAGCAGCGCGTGGACAGTTGCGATGGCCGGCGGCCGGCAGCCAGGCGGCGGAGCAGCGAAGCGGTGGAGGAGCTAAGCGGCCGCGGCCATCGGCCCGAACAGAGCCGTGCGCGTTTTCGGACTCACGGCAATGTCGAGCGCCACTGCGCGTTCCACGCCGATCTGCAGCGGTGAGCCGAGCCGGCTGATCTCAATGCCGGTCTTGCGCAACAGCCGTTCAATTGGCGTCGTGGTCACCGTCACATAGCGCGTGATGCCCATGCGGTCCGCGAACGTGACCAGCTCGTGGATCGCCTGCATCGTCACATCGGCGAAACCGAACGACTTCTCCTCGCCGCTGGTGTCGATCGCGAAGCGGCTCAGTTCCCAGATGTGCCGCCCAACCGGCGCCGCCGCGCCGTGCAGCAGTTGCGGGAAGGTGTCTTTCAGCATGTTCGGCCCCTCGGTCGGCATGAGGCGCCAGCAGCCGCGCACGCGCCGGTCGTCGCCCTGAATCAGCATGTAATGCGGTCCCAGCGCATCGTAGCCGTCGATCTCCATGCCCGCTATGGTCGGAATATCCCACCCCAGCCGGCCGTGAAACACCCGCGCCCGCAGGCGGTACATCTCGTTGATGTCTTCGTTGTCGAACTCTTGACGCATTCCAATCCGGATTGCTGTTTGCATGACGTTCTCCTGAACGTGTTGGGGAAAACCAATACGCAGGAAAACTTATGCATTCTGAATCGTTCCGCCACCTATCTACCTGGATAGGTGTGCATGCTTATCGGATAACGCAGAATTTGAGATAGCAACAGCACTCAACCGACGGGACACGAAAATGGAACTTCTGGACAATCACTGGCAACCGCAAACCGGCCTCCAAACGCGTTCGGCGGAGCCTTCCACAGCGGTGGACCGGGTCTTGATCATTGCTTACCGCAAAAAGAAAAAAGAGAGCCAGCGCCGTTTCTGGGCGCGTTTCGGCGTTACCCAGTCGCGCGGCAGCCGCTTTGAATCCGGCGCCGAAATTCCGGCACCGGTTTCGATCCTGCTGGGCCTGTATTTCACCAAGACCGTCTCGGATGCGGACCTCGGCCGCGCCGAGCGCGTGCTCCACAGCCGCGACGCCGCCGCCTTGCTCAACCCGGGTCAATAAGCCCGAGTTGTGTCGCAATGACGGCTGCCGCGCGCCGCGAATTCACGCCGAGTTTCGTCCTGATGTTTTTCATGTGGAAGTTCACCACGGCTTCCGAGCAGTTCAGGATATGCGAAATTTCCCACGTGGATTTGCCGCGCGCGGTCCATTGAAGACACTCGCGTTCGCGCGGCGTCAGCTTCGGCAACAGCGTCTGCGTGTGCGTATGCAGATGGCGCTGGCTGGTGTCGATCACCAGGTCGCGCAGTAGCACAAGGTTGGGCAGCACGACGTCGATGTGGCGCCAGAAGGTGTCGGTCGGATTTGCGTCGTTCACGAAGCACATCATGCCGGCTTCCTGATTCGGGCCGTGAATCGGCAGCGTTACGCCCGCGCGCAGACCGTGCGCGCGAGCTTCCTCGTACATGGACTGCTGCGGCGCCGTGATGAAGATTTCCGGCGACCAGACAAGCGGCGTCGAGCGCGTCGCACAATGCGCGACGGTCGGGTCGATGTGCACGAGACCCTGCTCGTCGTAAGTGCGGCGCCACGCGGGCGCATAGGTGCTGCGCACGTACGCGTCTTCCAGCCGAATGGTCGGGCGCGGCAGCATGGCAATCAGAAGCCGGTCGAATCCCCACGTCTCGGCGAGATCCGCGACGGCGCCGAACCACGCCGCCTCGTCGGCGGCGTCCAGTAGCGGCGCCATCTGCTCGATAAAATGTAGCGACAATTTCGACTCTCTCAGACTCGCAAATATCCGGTAGGTCATTTGCGCAGGTTTTTATTTACGGCTGCTTTAATCGCAATCTATCACTAAAAGCCTGTTGCACAGAAAGAGCCCCGCACGAGACTGCCGGCATTAATCCGGGCTTTACCTCTGCATAATTGCTGCCCGCAGTAAATCCGCTCGTCGCGGATTGCAGGTTATGCGTCCTCTAGCCCCTATGCCGCCGCGAGCCGCACGCAGCAACGGTTTAGCGCTGCGCCGCCGGTTCGCGGCCTCATCCCCGCGCTGCGACGGCTGCCAATCAAACGGGCAAAACGACCTCATTTGCCAAATCGCGGCTATTACCGCAATCACCGATTTGCGATGCAGTTTCGCTTCCTCACGCTATTCACGGTCCTCGCACGCATTGTCATATAAAAGGCGATGCGTTGCGTTTGGGCATTTCGCCGCGAACGCGAACCCTTCGCGCCCGCGCTGCTGCTCGCAAAGTTGTTTGACAACTTCTCGCAGCCGATGCTACCTTGGGAGCCTGTTTCCATTCCACTCCACTCGACTCCCGTCCCGTCTCATGAACGAAGCCCCATTCGAAGACAGCGAGCTCGCTGCGTCGGTCATGGCTGTGCCGCCTTTGGCGCGCCGCGCGGACCATGCACTCGACGCCGCTCAGAACGCCGCGCTGATCCGCCACATCGAGGCGGGCGGCGTGCGCACGCTGCTCTATGGCGGCAACGCCAATCTGTATCACGTCGCCGTGAGCGAATATCGCGACTTGCTGGATATGCTGTCCGAGAGCACGAGCGACGACACGCGCGTCATTCCGGCAATCGGCCCGGACTACGGAAAAATGCTGGATCAGGCGCGGATTCTCGCGCAGACCCGCTACCGCACGGCGATGGTGCTGCCGCTCGCGGGCTTCACGACGTCGGAGGGCGTCGAAGCGGGGCTGACGCGCATCGTCGATGCAGCCGGCATTCCGCTCACGCTTTACATCAAGAGCGAAGACTATGTGGAAGTGGAGACGCTCGCGCGGCTTGTCGAGCGCGGCACGTTGCTGGCGGTCAAGTATGCGATCGTCCGCAAGAATCCCGCTGACGATCCGTATCTGCGCCGGCTGCTCCAACATGTGCCGGCGGGCAAGATCGTATCGGGCATGGGCGAGCGCCCGGCGCTCGTGCATCTGCGCGAGTTCGGCCTCGCCGCATGGACGACGGGCTCCGGCTGCATCGCGCCGCGCATGGTGACCGCGTTGTTGCACGCGGCGAAGAGCGGCGACCACGAGACCGCGCAGCGCCTGTACGACGCGTTCCTGCCGCTCGAAACCTTGCGCGACGACATCTCGCTGATCCGCGTGCTGCATGACGCGGTCACGTTCGCGCAGATCGCCGACATGGGGCCGCTGCTGCCGCTGCTCAGTTCGACGCCGCCCGAACATCATGCGAAGATCGCCGATGCCGCGCGCACGCTGCTCGCGCTCGAAAGAGAATACGAGCGCGCGCCGTGACCGCTCAATCCACGCTCAATCCATCCACGTAGAGACAGCATGACCGACAACAGCCGACGCTATCCCGATCCTTCCGTGCGCGTGTTCGATCCGCGCTTCAAGTCGCTGATCCTGGCGTCGGCGTCGGTCGAGTGCCTGTATCAGGGCGCGCGCTGGTCCGAGGGACCGGTCTGGTTCGGCGACGGCCGCTATCTGCTGTGGAGCGACATCCCCAACGACCGCATCTTGCGCTGGGACGAAACGAGCGGCGCCGTCAGCACGTTCCGCCAGTCGTCGAATAATGCGAACGGCCATACGCGCGACCGCCAAGGCCGGCTCGTGAGCTGCGAGCATCTGACGCGCCGCGTCACGCGCACCGAATACGACGGCTCGATCACCGTGCTGGCGGATCGTTATCGCGGCAAGCGTTTCAATTCGCCGAACGACGTGGTCGTGAAATCGGACGGCTCGATCTGGTTTAGCGATCCGACGTTCGGCATAGACAGCTTCTACGAAGGCGAGAAGCAGGAGTCGGAGCTGCCGGCTTGCGTGTACCGCATCGACGGCCAGTCGGGCGAAGTGAGCGTGGTCGCCGACGACATACTCGGACCCAACGGCCTCGCGTTTTCGCCGGACGAGTCGTTGCTCTATGTCGTCGAATCGCGGGGCGAGCCGCGCAAGATCCGCGCGTTCGACGTCGATGCCGATGCCGGCGGCAAGGGCGCGGCGCTCTCGAACAATCGCGTGCTGATCGATGCAGGACCAGGCACGCCGGATGGTTTTCGCGTCGACATCCACGGGAACCTGTGGTGCGGTTGGGGCATGGGCACCGACGAACTCGACGGCGTGCGCATCTTCACGCCGCAAGGCGAGCCGATCGGCCACATTGCATTGCCGGAGCGCTGCGCGAACGTGTGCTTCGGCGGACGTCATCGCAACCGGCTTTTCATGGCGGCGAGCCACGGCCTTTACTCGCTGTATGTGAACACGCAAGGCGCGCGCGGCGGCTGATGACAATCACAACGCCGCGCGCACGGTTTGCTCAGGAGGGCTAGTTGCCTGACAAACGCCCGCTGCCTCCATCCACAAACCAGCGGCTCGGGGTTTGCCCTCCTATACAACTTCGCCAAATCATTGACGGCAAAGGCCTTCGGGCCTCGCGCAGTGAAATCCCGTGCTACGCGCCAGCAAGCACATTTGCTTGACATCGGCTGTTCCGCTTCGCTATGTTGCAAGGGTTGAAAGAGACGCTCGGGACACTCGACCGGCGGACCTCATACCAAGAAGCGAGGAGACGCAATGACTGTTTCACACAGGTTGGCGCTCAGGCTGGTGTCGGTATGTTTCGCGGCGAGCGCCGCATTCGGGTCCGCCGCGTTCGCGGCCGATCCTGTCACGCTTAATATCGTCGACGTCGCCGGCGATCTTCAACTCACGCAAAAGGGCTTCGAGGCATTCAAGGCGAAGTACCCGAACCTCGTCGCCAATATCACCTACACGAACGCGCCCGCGCCGCAACTGCCGGGCAAGATCAAGGCGATGCAGGGGGCGGGCCGCTCGGACATCGACCTCGTGCTGACCGGCACCGACGCGCTCGCGGCCGGCATCGAACAGAACCTGTGGACGAAGCTGCTGCCCGATAACGCCGCGCAGTTCCCCGGCGTGCTCGACAAGTACGCGCCCGGCCCGCGCAAGATGCAGGAGCTCGCGCAAGGCTTCGGCCTCGAAGTCGCGTATATGCCGGCCGGACCGCTACTCGAATACAACCCGGCCAAAGTCAGCGATCCGCCGAAAACGCCCGAGCAACTGCTGCAATGGTGCAAGGCTCACCCGGACAAACTCATCTACGCGCGGCCCGCGAACTCGGGACCCGGCCGCACGTTTCTGATGGGCTTGCCCTATGTGCTCGGCGATAAAAATCCGCAGGACCCGATCAACGGCTGGGACAAGACCTGGGCTTTCCTCAAGCAATTGAACGAGTGCATTCCGTACTATCCAGGCGGCACGTCGGCGGTCATGAAAGAACTCGGCGAGGGCACGCGCGACATGACGGTGACGGTGACGGGCTGGGACATCAACCCGCGCGCGCTCGGCATCGTGCCGGCTGAATTTCGCGTGCAGGCGTTCGACAACATGACGTGGGTGAACGACGCGCACTTCATGGTGATTCCAAAGGGCGTGCCGAAGGAAAAGCTCGAAGTTCTCTACAAGCTGATGAACTTCATGCTCGAGCCCGCGCAGCAGGCGTTGACTTACGACGACGGTTACTTCTATCCGGGACCGGCAATCAAGGGCGTTACCGAAGCACAAGCGCCCGCGCATAGCCAGGAAGTCCTGAAGAAGTACGGTCGGCCCGAGTACGCCAAGCTGCTCGCGGAACGTCCGCACGCGTTGCCGCTCAATGCAGCGGCGATGGTCGCCGCCTTCAAGAAGTGGGACACGGAAGTGGGTGCGCAAAAAACCAAATAGCCACGGCGGACAGCCCGCGCTTCCACTCATGCCAGTGCGATTCGCGCGCGACCCGTGACCGGTCGCGCGCATCAGGGAACCGCCATGAAGCATCACTTTGAACAGTTGCGGCTCGATTCGGTGAGCCGCAGTTTCACGAATGCGGAAGGCCAGTCGATCGCGGCGCTGCAAGGGCTCGATCTGGACATCCGGCGCGGCGAGTTCATCGCATTGCTGGGACCGTCGGGCTGCGGCAAGTCGACGGCGCTCAACTGCATCGCCGGTTTGCAGCCGTTGAGCGGCGGTGGCATCTGGCTCGACGACAAACGTATCGACGTATTGCCGCCGGAAAAACGCGGCTTCGGCATGGTGTTTCAGAACTACGCGCTGTTTCCGCATATGAGCGTGCTCGACAACGTTGGCTTCGGTCTGAAGATGCGCGGCGTCGGCAAAAGCGAAATCATGCGGCGCGCGCGTGAGGCGCTGCAACTCGTGCAGCTCGTCGGCCACGAACGCAAGTTGCCGGGACAGCTTTCCGGCGGCCAGCAACAGCGCGTGGCGATTGCACGCGCCATCGTGATCGAGCCGCCGCTGATTCTGATGGACGAACCGCTTTCGAATCTCGACACGAAGCTGCGCATCGAAATGCGCGCGGAGATCCGGCGCATTCACAGCCAGCTCGAACGCGCGACGCTGTACGTCACGCACGATCAGGACGAAGCGCTGTCGATGGCCGACCGCATCGTCGTGATGAGAGAGGGCGTCGTGCAGCAGGTCGCGACGCCGAAAGAGGTGTACACGCGTCCGCGGAATTTGCATGTCGCGCGTTTCATGGGCTATCGCAATGTCGCCGAATTCACACTCGAAGGCACGCAAGGCGAAGGCGTTCTGGTGAGCGCAGACGGCGTGCGTCTGATCGGCACGCCGATGGCCGGGTTCAACAGCAAGCGCGTGAGCGTCGCGCTGCGTCCAGAAGACATGGAACGCGCGGCGCCTGGTGCGGAGAACGCGTTCGACGCGTTGGTGACTGTCGTCGAATACGGCGGCAATAGTTCGCTGCTGCGCGTGAAGACCGCGTTCGGCGAATTGTGGGCGCGCGTGGCCGGCGAATTCGAAGAGGGCGAGCGCATCAGCCTGCGCGTGCCGCCGTCGCGCACGCTCGTGTACGACGCAGAGGCGGCACAACCATGAATACGCCGACGTATCCCGCGCCCGTTCCGCCGACCGCGCCCACCGCTCGCGCAAGACAGCGCGACGGCAAGGCATGGCTTGTTACGCCTGCGCTGCTCGTCATCGTCGCGTTGTTCATCTATCCGTTCGCGTACGGCCTTGCGTTGTCGTTCCGGCCGATGAACGGCGGCAGTGCATGGGCCAACTATCTGACGTTCTTCACCGACACGTCGATGTGGCCGACCATCATCGTCACGCTGAAGCTCGCGGTGCCGGCGACGCTGATCAACGTCGGCGTGTCGGTGCCGGTCGCGTTCGCATTGCGTCGGCATTCGCGTTATCAGAAGTTCGTGACCACCTTGCTGGTGATTCCGGTCACGCTCGGCACCGTGCTGATCGCCGACGGCATGCTCACTTACTTCGGACCCAACGGCTGGTTTCCGCAGGCGCTGCAGGGCCTGCACCTCTATACGCGCGAAGTGCGGCTCACGCATAACTTCTGGGGCGTGCTGATTTCGCTGATCGTCTCGGGCTTTCCGTTCGCGTTTCTGTTGACGCTCTCGTATGTGACCGGCATCGATCCGACGCTCGCGAGCGCCGCGGCCACGCTCGGCGCGAGTCCGTGGGAGCAGTTCCGCCGCATCTATTTGCCGCTGCTGATACCGGGCTTGACGATGGCCGCGTGTCTTTCGTTCGTGCAGGCGTTTTCGGTGTTTCCATCGGCGGTGCTGCTGGGTGCGCCAGCAGGGCCGACGCGCGTGATGTCGATTGCCGCCGCCGAAGCCGCGTTCGAAAGTTACGACTATTCGCTTGCGTCGGCGATTGCGATGGTAATGGGCTTCGTGCAACTGCTCGTGGTCGTCGCGATGCTCGGCGCGCGCCGCCTGTCGTATAGCGGCCCGGCAACAGGAGGCAAAGGCTGATGACGAGCGAACATCGCGGCGCGCCGGGCTCGTGGTCGACGTCCACGTCCGCATCCACGCAGCAGGGCGACGACGCTCGCGAACCCCACAAGCGCGCGAAGCAGCGCGCGAGCGTGCCGGGCCGCGTGTGGCGCGTGATCGTGTGGGGCGCGATGGTGTTCTTCCTCGTCAACGTCGTGCTGCTGATCGCGACGGTGGCGGTCAACTCGATCGCGACGCGCTGGTTCGGCACCTTGTTGCCGCAAGGCTTCACGCTGCATTGGTATGCGCAGGCGTGGAGCGATTTTCAACTGGCGAGCGTGCTGTGGGTCACGGTCGAAGTGGTCGGCGCGGTCGTGCTGTTGTCAGTGCTGCTCGGCGTGCCCGCGGCCTATGCGCTTGCGCGCGTGCAGTTTCCCGGCAAGCGCATCGCGATGCTGATCTTTCTGTTGCCGTTGATGGTGCCGCCCGTCACTTACGGTATTCCTATGGCGACCGTGATGTACAAGGTCGGCCTCGCCGGCACGCTGAGCGGCGTGATACTCGCGAACCTCGTGCCCGCGCTGCCGTTCGTGATTCTGGTGATGACGCCTTTCATCGAGCAGATCGATCCGAATCTGGAAGCGGCGGCGCGCATCTTCGGCGCCAACACGTTCCGCTATTTCCGCTACGTGCTGCTGCCGCTGCTCGTGCCAGGCATGCTCGCCGCCGCGCTGCTCGTGCTGGTGCGGACCATCGGCATGTTCGAGCTGACGTTTTTCACTGCGGGGCCCGCGACGCAAACGCTTGTGGTCGCGTTGTACTACGCGGTGTTTTCAACGGGCGTGCGCGCGCCGCAATCCATCGACGCGATGGCGATGATCTACATGGCGATCACGCTGATCTGGGTGTTGATCGCGCTGCATTTCGTGAGCCCGACGCAGATCGTCTCGCGCGTGAAGGAACAGAAGCATTGAGCGGAGCCGCGCATCGCGCGCGGCTCACACGTGGGCCCACACGCGAGGCTTATTCGCCGACGCGATAAACGCGCCCCGTTTGCGCGCCTTCCACGCTGCGCAGATACGCTTGCGCGGCGCGTTGCGCGGTGACCGGCTCGAAGCCGCGGAAGTACGGCGCATAGCTTTCCATCGATTCGCTCAGCACTGTTGGGCTCACGACGTTGATGCGGATGCCGCGCGGCAATTCGATCGCCGCGCCTCGCACGAAACCCTCTAGCGCGAGATTGACGGTCGTCGCATTCGCGCCTTCGCGGATCGGTTCGTCGGCGAGAATGCCGCTCGTCAGTGTGAACGAGCCGCCGTCGTTCACATAGTTCTGCCCTGCGAGCACGACGTTGATCTGTCCCATCAGCTTGTCGCGCAGGCCGACCCAGAACTGCTCGCTCGTCATTTGCGGCAGCGGTCCGAAATGCACTTTGCCGATGGCCGTGACCACGCCATCCACCTTGCCGATCTCGCGAAAGAGCCGCTCGACGCTCGCAGGGTCGGTGCTGTCCACCTGATACTGGCCGCGCGTCGCGCCCACTTCGATGACTTCATGCCGAGCCTTCAGCTCCGCGCTCACTGCCTGGCCGAGTGTGCCGGTGGCGCCGATCACGAGGATCTTTTTCATTTACCGCTCCGTCGAGTTGATGTGCGCCGATTGTGCACCGGGCCGCATGGCAGAAAAACGCCCGGCGGCGAGCAGGTCTCGCAACCACCGGTTTGTAATCGAAGACATCCGATAAAAAGCGCGCATTGCTATTTAAACGGCGTGCGCGCTGTTATGTCCGGGCCACTCGGCTTCATCGCCGTGATTCAAACACGCGCGCAAACCACATGATTATCTAACTCGATGTATTTCGATCACGCGCGTAGGCCGCAAATGATTAAGGGCATAATGGATGCGGCCGCGTTCACCGCGATTCTCGCCCGCACGCGAATAGTCGAAGAGATCCTCTGCGGAATGGATTCCCTGCGGCTCGACCATGCCTTTGTCGACGACGGTATAGCCAGGCTCGAGCGCAAGCAGCAGATGATTGCCGCCGACCCGGCTGTCGAATCCCGCCATGCCGTCGAGCGCTTCCGCCACGCTGTTGACGAGCGTCGCGTTGCTGGTCGTGATTTCGTCGACGGCAATGGGGCTTTGACCCGCAATGCGCGCGGCTTCGTGGTTCTTGCCGTCGGTGTCCACGGTGCTGTCGTGCGTGCGGTCGTTATACAGTTCCGCGCTGCATGAGTGGCTTTTGACGGTTGCTTTGGGCGCGTCTGCGGAATTGTCGATAGCGCTGTTCATATGCATTCTCCTTTCAGGAAGTGAGGTCCCCGAGAGCAAGGTCCGTTCCTTTTGCAGGGCGATTGCGTTCGCGCGTCTTTCGTTTTTTTTAATGAACGCGCATTTTCTACAGAGTATGATCATACTCCGGCGTGGAATTGCTGCCGCTGTTTGCAAACGCGGCGCGATGAACGCGGGCTTACTTAAAACATTCTACGGGGCCGTCAGGGCGGGTGACATATGCACTTTGATGCTGCATTCACACATCGCGGCTATTTGTTAAATTGCGCACCGGCGCGCGCCGGCGATGGCAAGTGGCAGCCTTACGTGGTCATCTCGCGCTCGAGCGACGGCGAACTCGTCGCCAACCGTTTTTTTCCAACCGACCTTTGCTTCCCCGACGAAGCGACGGCCATCGCCCATGCGCGCGATTGGGCCGTGCGCTGGATCGACGCGAGCAGCGTGACCATCTGAGCGGGCAGTTGCGCCTGGACTTGCACCCGCACTCGCGCTTCGCGCAATGCTGCGCGAGCCCGCGCAAAACGCGGTAATCTCTCGGGACAATCACTCGATACCGTGCTCGCCGCACGGCGCTGTCCGTTTATGCCTAATGTGCCTTCCCAGAACTGGGGCCTAGAACAGATCGTCGCGGACTTGCGCGCGTCGCGTGAAGAACTGCATCGCACGCGGCATCCGCTCGGCATTCGCGAGTTGCCGTCACGCGAAGCGGTGGTCGGCATCGTCGCCGGCTTGCGTGCCGCGCTGTTTCCCACGCACTATGGCGCGCCCGATCTGACTGACGAAACCGTCGACTACTACGTCGGCCATACGTTAGAAAGCACCTTGCGTTTGCTCGCCGAACAGATTCGCCGTGCGCTGCGATTTCTGCCGGAACACGCGCAAACGCCGGAGGCCGAGTTGCGCGAGCGCGCCTTCGAAGTGGCTCGCCAGTTCGGCACGCAGTTGCCGGGCATTCGCGCGCTGCTTGTCAGCGACATTCAGGCCGCGTTCACCGGCGACCCGGCCGCGCAGCACATCACCGAAATTCTGCTTTGCTATCCGGGCGTATGGGCGATGACGCATCATCGTCTCGCGCATGCGCTGCATCGTCTCGGCGTGCCGTTGCTCGCGCGCTTCATCAACGAGATCGCGCACTCCGCGACCGGCATCGACATTCACCCAGGCGCGACGATCGGCCCGAGTTTTTTCATCGACCACGGCACGGGCGTCGTGATCGGCGAAACGGCGATTATCGGCGAGCACGTGCGCGTGTACCAGGCGGTGACGCTCGGTGCGAAGAGCTTTGCCGCCGACGTCGACGGCACGCTCATCAAAGGCAATGCGCGGCATCCTATCGTCGAGGACCACGTCGTGATCTACGCGGGCGCGACCATTCTCGGACGCGTGACGATCGGGCGCGGCTCGGTGATCGGCGGCAATGTGTGGCTCACGCATAGCGTGCCGCCAGGCAGCAGCGTCTCGCAAGGCAAGGTGCGCGAAGGCGAGCGCGGCGACGAAGGGCGGCGCTGATGCCCGCGCGCGACGGGACGCGTGGCCGCGTCCACATGCCCCGTTGCGCGATTGCCGGCGTCGAGGCGACCGTCGCCGAAACCGCGCGTGCGTTCCCGCGACATTCGCATGACCGGTTCGGCGTGGGCGTGATCGTCAGCGGCGGACATAAGTCGGCGAGCGGCCGTGGTCCTGTCGAAGCGCGCATGAACGACGCGATCATGGTCAACCCCGGCGAAGTGCACGACGGCAGTCCGCTCGACGAGCGCGGCCGCGCGTGGCACATGCTGTATTTCGAGCCGTCGATGCTCGTCAGCGCCGCAGCCGAACTGAACGCGACCGAAGCCCGCGAGGTCGAGCTCACGCAGCCGGTCGCGCACGATCCGCTACTCAAGCATTTGTTCGAACGATTGTTTGCGATGGCCGTGCAGCCTTCCGCGCGTGACGATCTCGCGTGTGAACAGGCGCTGGTCGAGTTGGTCGCGCATTTGCTGTCCGCGCATGCAACGTGTCGGGCAACCGGTCATGCGCGTATGTTGGGCACGAGTTCGGTTGCGACTATCGCGCACGCGAAAGCACGCATCGACGACGACCCCGCCGCGCCCCTCACACTCGCCGATCTCGCCGATGAAGCGGGCATCAGCCGCTTTCAGTTACTGCGAGCTTTCGCGCACGAAACGGGTTTGCCGCCGCACGCGTACCGGATGCAACGGCGCGTGGTGCTGGCGCGGCAATTGATAGCGCGCGGCGTATCGCTTGCCGACGCGGCGGCTGCGGCCGGCTTCGCCGATCAGAGTCACATGACGCGGGCTTTCGTGCGCCTGCTCGGTGTTACGCCGGCCAACTATGCTGCAGCGATGCGTTAAACAGCGTGGGGGGACGCGTGAGCCGAGCGGCGCTTCGATGCGCGTTCGGCAAGCCCGCCGCTAGAACCGCAAATGCTTCAGCACGTCGAGTTCGTGCGCGCCGGGCAGCCCCACATGTCGCCCGATAAACCAGGCCGCGGCCCATGAAGCGGCGACCACGATCAGATCGCAATGTCCGCTATTCCACAGGTTCAACGAATGCCGTCCGGCGATCCACGGCACGCCGAGCGGGTTCGGCCAGTCGGCGAGCAGATGCATCAGTCCGCCGCATGCGAAGCCGAAGGCTGCGGCCGCATAGATGGAGTGCCCGAGCTGGAAGTATGAAACCGCGAGCAATGCGATCCAGCCGATGCCCCAGTGCGTCAACGTACGGTGCGTGATCCACAGCTTGCGTTTGCGCGACCACCAGGCAACTTCGAGCCAGTCGGGCGCCGTGCTTCCCGCGACGCCCGCGATAAAGCTCATCACTACCCCGAGATAAAACAGACCGTCGTGGCCACCGCCCGTGTGCACGACAACGGCCGCGGCAATGGCGCCGGCCGCGAAACCGGTTGCGTGATGTGCGTTGCTGGATGCCATCGGAATGAGTGGCGCGCCGCGCCGCGTGAAGGAGAAAGGGCGGCTATGTTCGCAGATGCGCGCCCAAAAAAATAGCCGGGACGCCGAACTAAAAGTTCATCTCCCGGCATGGCGCGCGAAGCGCGATCCATGCTCGCATCACATGAGAACGAGCATGCCTCGCACAAACATCACGTCGCGCATCGCGCAATGTTAAAGCGCATTTCCGGTTCCGGCGGATCGTCGGGCGCATTGGCCGGATGCATCACCTTGATGACGGAGCCGGCGTTCGACGGCGTCAGCGTGACGAAGTACGAATTGTTCGAGTCGGAGCCGACTGCGATTTCGGTCGCGGTGCCGACGCGCGACAGACGCACTCGCGACAAGCGGCTCTCGAGGCAACTCGCCACGTACGCGGGCGCGCGCTGCGAGGACACATAGATCATGGGCTGCGACGGGTCGCGCGCGGAAGGTCCGCTGGACGAGCCGCAAGCCGCGAGTGTCGCAATGACAGCGGTGGTGGAAGCGAGCAGAAAGATTCGTTTCATGTCGATGTCGTCGGCGTCCGTGGTCGGGCGCGGGAACTTGGGGGCGGGCGAAGCATGACGTGCGCCGTGCACTAATCAATGCGCTTGCTAATGCAGCGGCCAACGCAATGCACGCTTCGCGACAAAGCCGCTCTTCGCCCGTTTGACAATCGTGCTGCGAGCACGATTTCAATCGCGAGCAAAAAGCGGACGCCCGAGTATACCCAGCACGCATTCGCGCCGTCACTTCCGTTACAAGCTGATACGTCGCTGCGTTTTTGAGCGGCTTTTATAGAGGCTTTACAAGCGGCCGCGCAAATCGCCAGATGCCCGCCTTCGACTTGTCCGTTCGTCATAGTGCGGCGTTCCGCGCGCTCAGGGCAGGTAGAATTGCAGGCTCGACATGTGTACTAGTCCAGCGAAAGTGAGTGAACCTGCAATGACCGACCCCAACCTTCCATCGTCCGATCCTGCTCTTTCCACGACGGAAGGCTCGTCCGCACCGGACGCCGCGCAACTCGAAGGCGAGCTGGACGTGGTCCACGAAGACCGTCTTTGGCGCGACGACGGCTGGACCGCGCGCGTCATCAAGAACGAAGACGACGAAGGCTGGGCCGTCGCAATGCTCAAGGACGGCGAAGTGGAACCCGCGCTCGTCGGCCCGTGGACGATGGGCCGCAACAAGAAAGACCCGAAGCCGCTCGACACCGGCGCATTCAACACGCTCGTCAAAACCGCGTCCGAAGTATTGCGCCGTCATGAGCAGCAGTTGCGCGCGCAGCTTCACAAGGCCGTACGTGTGCCGAGCGCGGACGGCAACGACGAACTCGACATCACGCTCGACATCGTCCCCGACGAAGACGAGCCGTACGCGCTGCTGACCGCACTCGACACTTTCGGCGAGCAGCTCGCCCAAGTGCAGGTCGCGCCGAATTTCAAGCTGAGCAAGGCGAGCGCTTCGGCGTGGGTCGAAAACGAATTCCGCCGTCCTGGCTGAAAATCCCGCTCGCAAAGGAATGAGCAGCGCAGGGCAAGGAATGAGCAGGGCAGGGCAAGCGCCGCAACTATTACCAACGGCTGTCAATATACTTTCACATTCGCTTCATAGAATCCTCGCGTCATAGCGGCGCGAGCGTGAACCATGGTTTCGATCCGGGTCGGGCCGGCTGTGAGTCAACCCACGCCACCACAACCAGGATTACGACAACATGGCAGAGCCGTTCGATCTCTCCCGCCGCAAGGCCCTGAAACTGTTTGCCGGTGTACCGATGCTGCCGTTAGGCGGCCTCGCCACCGCGTCCATGTTGAGCGCCTGCGGAGGCAGCAGCAACGATCTCGCGACGACAGTCAAACCGGTTGCCAACTTCGTGTCGGCGGCTTTCAGTTCAATGGCCGCGCCGACGCTGGCCGAGCCCGCGGCGATGGCAAAGACCACGGTCGCCTCCACGCTGACGGTGCAGTTGAGCGACGGCAGCAGCCGCGCGTTCAAGCTGTCGTATCAGCCGTTTTTCATCACCGGCGACATGGTGCCGAACATTCAGGGCGGGACGATTCTCGCGGGCGGCTACGTCGACATCAACAATCAGCCGATCGTCGATCAATCCGTGGCCGGCAAGGAGCGCCAGTTCTATTCCGATTGCCCGGACGGCAGCTCGCTGATTCGCCTCGACAATCCCACGGTCAAGGGCATCAAGGGCAAGGCGGTGTTCGCTGTCGTGCAATTCGAATACGCCACGCGCGATCAGAGTCTGGTGTCGATGTACGGCCAGTTGCCGTCGCCGATTGCCGTGCTCACGCTCGACCAGGACCAGGCGACCGGCAAGCTCACGCTGGTCGGCTATCACAACGTGGATACGTCGAAGGTGCATGGCTTGTGGATCACGTGCGGCGCAAGCCTGTCGCCGTGGAATACGCATTTGTCGAGCGAAGAGTACGAGCCGGACGCGGCGACGATCTCTTCCAATAGCCAGTTCAAGGGCTTTAGCCGCAACCTGTACGGCAGCGACACCGCGGCGAATCCGTATCACTACGGCCATTTGCCCGAAGTGACCGTGAATCCCGACGGCACCGGCAGCATCAAGAAACATTACTGCCTCGGCCGCATCTCGCACGAACTGGTTCAGGTGATGCCGGACAAGCGCACCGTGCTGATGGGCGACGACGCCACCAACGGCGGCCTCTTCATGTTCATCGCGGACCGCGAAGCGGACCTGTCGGCGGGCACGCTGTACGTCGCGAAATGGACGCAGGTGTCGTCGAGCGGCGCGGGCGCGGCGACGCTGTCGTGGATAAAACTGGGCCACGCGACGAGCAGCGAAATTGAGGCACTCGCGAACACGCTGACCGCGGCCGACATCATGGACGTCAAGACCGCCGATCCCGCCGACGCGTCGTACACGAAGATCAATTTCAACGGCACGTTCAACTGGATTCGCGTGAAGCCGGGCATGAACAAGGCCGCGACTTTCCTGGAGACGCATCGCTACGCGGCGCTTGCCGGCGCGAGCATGGGCTTCACGAAGCTCGAAGGGACGACCGTCAATATCAAGGACAAGGTGCTGTATTCGGCGATGTCGCGTATCGAGAAGTCGATGGTGCGCGGCAATGCGGCATCGACGGATGTCGCGGTCGACAAAACCATCAGCGCCGGCGCGGTCTACGCGCTGAACATGAAGGGCGGCCAGCTCGATCGCAGCGGCGGCGCGATCAATAGCGAATGGGTGCCGGTCGACATGGCGGCGCCCGCCGCACTCGTCGGCGAGGATCTCTCCACGGCGGACGCGCTCGGCAACACCGCGAATCCCGAGCGCATCGCAAACCCGGACAACCTCAAAATTTTCGGAGAAGCTGCGCACGCTGTTCATCGGCGAGGACAGCGGCATGCACGTGAACAACTTCCTGTGGGCGTACAACGTCGACACGAAGACGCTCTCGCGCGTGCTGTCATGTCCGGCCGGCGCGGAATCGACAGGCCTGCACGCGGTCGATGAAATCAACGGCTGGACCTACGTGATGAGCAACTTCCAGCACGTCGGCGATTGGGAAAGTCCGCTGCACGACAAGGTCAAAGCGACGCTCGATCCGCTCGTGCGCGCCAACTATAAGGACCGCTTCGGCGCGACGGTCGGCTATCTGACGGCCGATCCGACGTCGATCAAGCTGTAACTCTCGCACCCGAGGCGGCGCGTGCCTGCATCGAATCGCCCATGCGCGGGGCGCCCATGCGCCGCCTCAGCTCCGCTTGCAGAAGATCGCCGTGATGAGCGGCGCCACGCGGTGCACGATCGCCGTCCCGCCGGCCGACGTCACCGCGTTCTTCACCTTCGATTCGCTCCCCGAACACGACCACGCCATAGGCCGAGCGCGCGACCGGCTCGCCGTCTCCCACGCGGAACATCGGGTCGTCCTTTTCGTAGCCGACCACCGCGAAAACGTGAAATCCGAATGCGCTGAGGTCTGCGCCTTGCGCGGGAGAGAATGCGTTGATCGAATTGCTTTCGACCCGCGTCGGTTTCGGATCGATCAGTTGCTGCCCGGCCAGATCGGCGATGAACTGATGGCCGGTTTCATTGCAGGCGAGCGGCGCGTCGAGCGCGGCGGCATACACGGCGAGCGGCAGCGCGCCGGCCGCGATAGCGAGGACGGCACGGCATAAGGCACGCGATACGGAAGAAGAAAAAAAGCGTTTCATGGCACGGACGGCGGCATAGTCGATCTGGCGCGATGTAGTGTCGATATAGTGTCGATGTAGCGTGTCTACAACGCGCGGCGCGGCGATAAACTCAGAGCAGGCAGCTCGCGAAGACGTTGCGCATTGGTGCGATCGCGCGAGGCCGGCCCAGCAGGACTCGCACTTTATCGCGGTTCGGCAAATCCTGCTTCATTCGCGGTAGGTGACAAATCATCGCAAGTCGTCGGCAAAGCATTAGCAAATTACCGGCAACCGATCCGCAAACGATTAGCAAACGATTAGCGAGCCGCATAAACCGCAAAGAAACTGACGCGAAGAAAGCAATCTTTCGCGATCCCGTATATATTTCCGGGTTATGAATTCAACACCGCACACTCCAATTAATGTGCCGCCGCCCAGGACCTGGGACGCGCGGCTGGCCCGCCGGCTCGTGACTCCGCTCGTGAACACGCGTGTTTCGCCCAATCATCTGACTACGCTGCGTCTGTTGATCGGCGTCGCAGGCGCGCTGTGCCTCGCGCGCGGCGGCTTCGCATGGGCCAATGCGGGCGCGGTGCTGATCGTGCTCTCAAACTTTGTCGATCACACCGACGGCGAGCTTGCGCGCATCAGCGGCAAGACGAGCCGGATCGGTCATTTTTACGACCTGGCTTCGGACGCGCTCGTCACCGTCATGCTGTTCATGGGCATGGGTATCGGCGCAGGCGCGTCGAATCTCGGCGGCTTCACCGTGGATGCCGGCTGGCTTGGCGCCGTCGCGGGCGTCGCGGTCGCGCTGATTTTCTTTCTGCGCATGCGTATCGAGGAAATGGCGGGCAAGGCGGGCACGAAGCAGGCGGCCGTCGGCGGCTTCGAGACCGAAGACGTACTGTATCTGCTGCCCATCGTCACGTTGACGAGTGTGACGATGCCGTTCGTCGTCGCCGCGTCGATCGGCGCGCCGCTCTTCGCGGTGTGGGTCATGATCGACTACTGGCGCGTGGTGCGCCGCACGGCGCAGCCGTCCGCGGCGGCTGCGGCTGCCACCGAAACGACTCAGGCGTGGGCAGGCAAATGAGTACACACGCCGAAGACGACGTGAGCGCATCGATTCCCGAACAACACGCCGCGGCTGCGCTGGACATAGCCCCGGCAGTTCCCGCAGCCCCGGCAGCGCCGGACGCCGACCGTGCCGTCGCGAGCCGCACGCGCGCATTCGACACTCCGCGGCTGCGCAAGGACTTCGCCGATCAGGGCGCGTTCCTCTACATGGAGGACTTCCTCGCGCCTGAAGTCACCGCGCAGCTCGTGCACAGCGCGCGTGCGCTGCTCGACGAAGTCAACCGCAACTATCTGCCGGGCCACAAGCAGGGCGGCAGCGTGAGCCGTCATACGATCGACCGCCTCGCGCCGTTCATCGCCGAGCTGTATCGCTCGAAAGAGCTGATCGGCTGGCTCGAACAACTGAGCGGCGACAAGCTGCAAGTGTCGCCGGCCGACGATCCGCACGCCTACGCGCTGTATTACTACACGCGGCCCGGCGATCACATCGGCTGGCACTACGACACTTCGTACTACGACGGCCGCCGCTACACGTTGCTGCTCGGCGTGATCGACGAATCGTCGTGCCGGCTCGACTATGAATTGCATACGCGCAATCCCGATGTGCCGGACCAACCCGGCTCGGTGCAAATTCCGCCGGGCGGCCTGGTGTTTTTCGACGGCGACAAGCTGCGCCATCGCATCACGCCGGCCGGCCCGAACGAAATGCGCGTATCGCTCACGTTTGAATACGTCACGGACCCGAACATGCGTCCGTGGCGCCGTTTGATTTCCAACATGAAAGACGCGATTGCTTATTTCGGCTTCCGCCAGGTGTTTCGTCAAATGACTCAGGCGAATACCCGCGGTACTCGCAAGGACCGCGCATGACTCGCGCGGCCCTGATTCTGCTGTCGATCGGGACGGCGCTGTTTGTCGGCCTGCTCGCATGGCAGGGTTTCGGCTCGGTCGCCTCGACGCTGCTCGCGGCCGGCTGGGGGCTCGCGCTCGTCGCGGCGTTTCACGTCGTGCCGCTCGCACTCGACGCGGTCGCGATCTCCGTCCTGTTGCCGCGCGGCCGCGAGCGGGCGCCTCACCCGCAGCAGCATCTTGCAGTGCGCGACGCGCTGTTCGCCCGCTGGATCGGCGAATCCGTGAACAGCCTGCTGCCGGCCGGCCAGATCGGCGGGCCTGTGGTGATGGTGCGGCAACTGTCGCAGCGCGGCATGCGCATGCGCGACGCGGCCGCGGCCATCACGGTTAGCACGACGGCCCAGGCGCTCGCGCAAATCATCTTCGCGCTGTTCGGGCTGCTGACGTTCGGCGCCTATGCCGCGCACGGCGCGCTGCACGACCTGCAAACCGCGACGTGGATCGCAACGGCGGTGCTCGGCGGCATGATCGTCGGTTTTTACTATGCGCAGCGGCGCGGGCTGTTCGGCCGGCTGCTCGGCGTATTGTCGAAAGTGTTCGGCAAGCGCGACTGGTCCGGGCTGATGAACCGCGCCGAAGCCGTCGACGCCGCCGTGCAGGCCATGTACCGCGAGCGCGGCCGGGTCGCGGCGAGCTTCGCGCTCAGCCTCGCCGGCTGGATCGTCGGCACGGTGGAAGTGTGGCTCGCGCTGCGCTTTCTCGGCCATCCCGTCGACTGGGTCGACGCGCTGCTGCTCGAAAGCCTCGGCCAGGCGATTCGCGGCGCGGCTTTCATGATTCCGGGCTCGCTCGGCGTGCAGGAAGGCGGTTATCTGCTGCTCGCGCCGCTGGTCGGCTTGCCGCCCGACGCGGCGCTCGCGCTCTCGCTGACCAAGCGCGCGCGCGAAATCCTGCTAGGCTTGCCGGGTCTGCTGGTTTTGCACTTCAGCGAAAGAAGCTGGCAAAGGCGGCGTGCCCTTGGGCGCGTTCCCGCTGTCGATTAAACTCCGTATCTTTTCAAAGGACCGCGCATGCGTGCCATCATTCTCGCTGCGGGCCTCGGCCTGCGTCTCCAGCAACCGCCGGAAGCCCAGTTCCCGAAATGCCTGTTGCAGTTCGACGGCTTGAGCCTGCTCGAGCGGCATCTGCAGATGCTCGAAACCGCCGGCGTGACCGAAGTCGTGCTGGCGCTCGGCTTTCAGCCCGAGTCGGTGCAAGCAGAACTGGCGCGCATCAACTGGCCGCACCCCGTCGAAACCGTGCTGAACACGCGCTATGACCTGGGCAGCGTGCTGACGGTGCACACGGTGGCCGAGGCGCTCACGCGTGGCGGCGACGTCCTGCTGATGGACGCCGACGTGCTCTACGACGAGCGCATCCTGGCCGCGCTGGTCGCGGGCGAAACGGTCAACCGTCTGTTGATCGACCGCGACTTTGAAGCCGGCGACGAGCCCGTCAAACTGTGTCTGAAAGACGGCGTGCCGGTCGAGTTGCGCAAGCAGCTTGCCGTGAATCTTGAGTACGACACGATTGGCGAGTCGGTGGGCTTCTTCCGTTTCCGCGAAGAAACCGCGCGGCGCTTTGCGGAAATCGTCGCGGGTTATGTCGACAGCGGCCGGGCCAACCTGCCGCACGAGGAAGCCGTGCGCGACCTGCTGCTCGAGCGCAGCCAGGTGTTCGATACGGCCGACGTGACCGGCGCGCCGTGGATCGAGATCGACTTCCCGAACGACGTGGCGCGCGCCACGACTGAGATCCTGCCGCAGTTGCAGCCGCTCGTCAGCGCTTCACGCTGAGTCCCACTGACTCCTCGCTAAGCGCGTTTTACGCACACGACAAAGAGCCGGCTCGATGCCGGCTCTTTGTCGTTCAAGGTCTATACGAGCACCATCGGCAACAACATACGTCGCCGATGCAATGCCATAATCGACGCTTTACGCCGACGGCCTTGTCACCCGTCGCCCTGCCAATGCCCTTCGCTTTAGGCGCTTTCATCGTCCCGCTGATCGTCGCGTGCGCGATGTTCATGGAAAACGTGGACGGCACGGTTATCGTGACGTCGCTGCCCGTGCTGGCCCGCGATCTCGGTCAGGACCCCATCACGCTAAAGCTCGCCGTCACCGCATATGTGATCGGCCTCGGCGTCTTCATTCCGATTTGCGGCTGGGTCGCGGACCGCTTCGGCTCGCGCACGGTGTTTCGCACGGCGATCGGCATTTTCATGGCCGGCTCGCTGATGTGCGCGGCGTCCACGTCGCTCGGCATGTTCGTGGTCGCGCGCTTCGTGCAAGGCATTGGCGGCGCGATGATGGTCCCGGTCGGCCGCATCATCATTTTCCGCTCGGTGCCGAAGTCCGACTTCATACGCGCGGTCAATTATCTGACGGTGCCCGCGTTGCTCGGGCCGGTGGTCGGTCCGCCGCTCGGCGGATTTATCACGACGTATCTGCATTGGCGGCTGATCTTCTTCGTCAATATTCCGATCGGCCTGTTCGGCATCTGGCTGGCGAACAAGCACATCGCCAATGTGCGCGAGGCACATCCTGGCCCGCTCGACTGGACCGGCTTTCTGCTGTCCGCGAGCGGCGCGTCGCTGTTCATGCTCGGGCTTTCGCTGGTGGGCGGCGAACTCGTGTCGAATCCGGTGTCGTTCGGCATGTGCGGCGTCGGCGTCGTGCTGCTCGTGATTTATGTGCTGTACGCCAATCGCGTGGAAGCGCCGGTGCTCGATCTGCGCCTGTTGCGCATTCCCAGTTTTCACGCGAGCGTGGCGGGCGGATCGCTGTTTCGCATTGGCCTCGGCGCGGTGCCGTTTCTGTTGCCGCTCGCGTTGCAGGAAGGTCTCGGCATGACCGCATTCGTGTCGGGTTCGATCACCTGCGCTTCCGCGTTCGGTTCGATCTTCATGAAGGCGGCGGCCTCACGCATACTCGGACGCTTCGGCTTTCGCACGGTACTGATGTTCAACGCGGGCTGTGCGGGCGTGGCGATTGCAGTCTACGGCCTGTTCTTTCCCGGCACGCCGCACTGGTTGATCTGGTGTGTCGTGCTGTTCGGCGGTTTCTTTCCGTCGCTTCAGTTCACTTCGCTCAACACGTTGGCGTATGCCGACATTCCGAGCCGCGACGTCGGCCGCGCGACGAGTGTCGCCAGCGTGATCCAGCAGATTTCACTCGGGCTCGGCGTGACCATCGCGGGCATCGTGCTGCAGATTTCGCATAACGTGCAGGGCCATTCGAGCATCGTGTTCTCCGACTTCTGGCCGGCGTTCGTGGTGGTCGGTCTGTTCTCGTTCCTGTCGATTCCGGTCACCGCGCGCCTGCCGCACGACGCCGGCGATGAAATCGCACGCGGCCGCCGCGGCACCGCGTGACCGCATGAAGCGGCGCGATAAGCGCCGCCCTGACGCTACACCGCTTCCTTCACCGCGCGCAGGAACTGCTGCGTGCGCTCATGCTGCGGGGCGCTGAAGAACTGCTGCGGCGGACCTTGCTCGATGATCTTGCCTTGCGAGAAAAAGCACACACGGTCCGCGAATTCGCGCGCGAAGCCCATCTGATGCGTGACCATCAGCATGGTCAGATTGTGTTCGCTGCCGAGACGGCGAATCACGTTCAGCACTTCGCCGCACAACTCGGGATCGAGCGCCGACGTCACTTCGTCGAACAGCATCACCTTGGGCCGCATCGCCAGCGCCCGCGCAATCGCGACGCGCTGTTGCTGACCGCCCGACAACTGCGACGGGTAGTGATTGCATTTGTCCTCGAGGCCGACGAGCGACAGCAGATCGCGTGCGCGCTCGGTCGCTTCCTTGCGCGACAGGCCGAGTACCTGCATCGGCGCTTCGATCGTATTGGCGAGCGCCGTCATGTGAGGAAACAGGTTGAAGCTCTGAAACACCATGCCGATCTTGCTGCGCACGCGCCGCAAATGTTTCAGCGATGCGGGCACCAGCTCGCCGTTCTTGCGCATATGCGTGAGCGGCTCGCCGTCTACTTCGATCATGCCGCCCGTGAGCGGGTCGAGTGTCATCAGCACGCGCAGCAACGTCGACTTGCCCGAACCGCTCGGACCGATGATCGCGACTTTCTCGTTGCGGCCAATATCCAGGTCGAGTTCGTCGAGCACCGTCAGCGCGCCATAGCGCTTCGTGACGCCGGCGAAGCGCACCATGGGCGCCTCGCCCGGTGCGCCGGCCTGCGGGTCGAGTACGGAAGCGGGATCGTCTCGTTTCATCGGGTTCTCCACGGATAAGGCCGAATGCGGCGGGGTCGGGGTGTCGACGTCGGTTCTCACGGTCATGGCAACCTCAGACCGTATTCGAGCCGCCGCACGAGTTGCGCGAACGTGATGCTGATTAACAGAAAGAAGATGCCGGCCAGCGTAATCGGCTCGAGATAGCGGAACGTTTCGGAGCCGATGTTCTTCGCCTGCTGCATCAATTCGACGACGGTAATCGCCGACAGCACCGGCGTGTCCTTGAACATCGCCACCAGATAGTTGCCGAGCGCGGGAATCACCGGGCGAATCGCCTGCGGCAGAATCACGCCGCTATATGTGCGCCACGGCGACAACGACAACGCGCACGCTGCTTCCCACTGGCCGCGCGCCACGCCGTTCAGTCCCGCGCGATACACCTCCGACGTGTAGCACGCGTAATGCAGCGCGATACCCACAGTGCCCGCCGTCAACGCCGACATCGTGATGCCATACACCGGTAGCACATAAAACAGTACGTAGACCTGAATCAGCAGCGGCGTGCTGCGAATGAATTCGACGATAAAGCCCACCGTGCGCGACACGGCCTTGACGGGGCTGCGCCGCAGCACGGCCAGCACGAGGCCAAGCACGAGCGCGATCGCAAAGCCGATCAACGTGATGAAGATCGTGTACATCGACGCGCGCAACAGCGCCGGCAGAATCTGCTCCGCGTAATGCAGGTCGAAGAAGCTGTTCATCGGGCGGCCCTCTGGAGAATGCCGTGGCTCACGCGGCGCTCGAAATGCCGCATCAACGCAACCAGAATCTGCGCGAGCACGAAGTAGATGACGAGCGTGAGCATGAAAATCTCCGCGGTCTTGAAGGTCGCCTCGTCGAGTTGCCGTGCGCGAAACGTCAGATCGGAGAGCGTAATCAGCGACACGAGCGAGGTGCCCTTGAGCAACTCGATCATCAGATTGGTCGCGGGCGGCAGCGCATTGATCATCGCTTGCGGCAGTATGATGCGGCGCATTCTGGTGAGCGGCGACATGTTGAGCGCGAGCGCGGCCTCGAACTGTCCGCCGGGCACCGAACGCAACGCGCCGCGCAAAATCTCGGAACCGTACGCGCCGTAATGCAAACCGAGTCCGACGATAGCCACCGTAAACGGCGTCATTTCGATGCGAAACGGCGGCAGCGGCAGCACGAAGAAAAACCAGAACAGTTGCACGAGCAACGAGGTGCCGCGGAATATCTCGACGTACGCATTGCCGAGCCAGCGCAGCGGCGTCCACGGCGCGAGCTTGGCCGCGGTCGCGATAAACGCCATCGCGATCGCGAGCACCGTGGCCAGCGCCGCGATCTCGACCGTCACGAGTGTGCCTTGAAGCAGCAGGGGAAACAGTTCACGCATGGCGGGTCCTCGCTTGCATGAAGGCATGTGCGTGTGCACACGCCTTTGAATTCAGAGCCGGCGTGGCCGGCACGCCCGAGACTCGCTTACTTGCCGCAGATGTCGGCGGCGGTGCGCGTCGTCAGATTGGTTTTGTCGAAACCGAATGCGCCGACGGTTTGCAGATGATCGGGCGTGCCGAGCCAATCGTGCAATTGCTTGTTGACCGCATCGCGCAGGTCCGTGTCTTCCGGGCGGAACGCGAGCGCGCCGTAGCCGGTGTGCTTCGGGTCGCCCTTGAAATTGGCAACCGCTTCCACCTGGTCGGAGGCTTTCGCGGCGAGGCCCTTCATGGTCAACGCGGTGCCCGCCGCGGCGTCGGCGCGGCGCGCGCGCACGGCCTGCAATTGCGCGGTCGTGTCGGGCACTTGCATGAGTTGGGCGTCTTTCACGCCGGCATCGCGCGAATTGGCGAGTTCCACCGCGCCCGCCATCACCGCGAGCTTGATGTCGGGCTGCTTGCCGATATCCGCATAGCTATGAAGATTCTTCGGATTGCCCTTGGGCACGAGCAGCGTGTCCTGGATCTGATACTGCGGATTCGCGAACGCGACCTGCTTGCAGCGCTCCGGCGTGATGTACATGCCGGCCGCGATCACATCGAAGCGGCCCGCGCGCAGGCCAGGAATCAGCGAGCCCCATTCGGTCAGCACGCCGTCCACTTTCTTCACGCCCATGCGCGCAAAAATCTTGCGGGCGATTTCCGGAGACTCGCCGGTCACCTTGCCGTCCGGCGTCGTGTACGCGAACGGCGCTTCGTTCGCGTAGCCGATACGTACTTCGCCGGTGCGCTGGATGCGCTGCAACGTCGTTTCAGCCGACGCATGTTGCGCCGCCATGCTCAGGGTCGCCGCGGCGACGCAGAGGGCTCCCAGCAATCCTGAAGTGCGCTTCGCTTTCATATCGATTCCGTTGATAGCAGTGGGAAATGAGGTGATGAATTAGGCGTCTTGCCCGGCCTTCCGCCGCAACCCTGAATGCAGCATACAAAGCCAATTTTTTAATCCGATTGCTCTAGGACAATAATTTTCCGGGCCTGTTTCGCGGCAGTATGGGAAGCGGGAATAGGCGGCGCGGCGGGCTTATACGCGGCTGTCGGGCAAGGGTATACGACGACAGGACGGGCGCAGTAACTCGTCGCACGGGCTCGCGACATCGAATGACGGAGGATGCAAGTGATTGGGCAGTGGCGTGATGCGGTGCGTGCGGTGCACGGCGTGGAGTCGAAATACAAACGGCTGGTGAAGGCGATTGCGGGCGATATAGAAAGCGCGTCGCTGCCTGCGGGCGCGCGGCTGCCGCCGCAACGCGATGTCGCCGCGGAACTCGCGATCAGCGTGCAGACGGTGACCAACGCCTATAAGGAACTCGAACGGCAAGGGCTGATTCGCTGCGAGGTCGGGCGCGGCAGTTTCGTTGCGGCGCGCGTCACGGAAACCATGTCGAACTACATGCTCGATACGGCCGAGCGCTCGGTGGTCGACTTTTCGATTGCGCGCATCATTCATACGCCCGAGCACGATGCGATGTGGCGCAAGGTCTGCGCGACGCTGTCCACGCTCGACGACCAGCCGTGGATTCGCGCATTCCGGCCGATCGCGGGCTTCGAGCATCATCGGCAGGCGGGCGTGGCGTGGCTCGCGTCGTTGGGCATGCCGGCTTCGGCGGATACGCTGCTCGTGACGAACGGCGCGGCGCACGGCATCTTTCTCGCGCTCGCGTCGCTCGTCGGTCCCGGCGATACCGTGCTGTGCGAAAGCCTCACGGATCACGGCGTGATCGGCTCGGCCAACGTGCTCGGCTTCACGCTCAAGGGACTCGAGATCGACGAATACGGCATCCATCCCGAGCATTTCGAAGAGATGTGCGACAGCGAGCGGATCAGTGCGCTCGTCTGCACGCCCACGCTGAACAATCCCACTGTCGCGATGATGCCCGACTCGCGCCGCCGCGCGATCGCGCGGATCGCCGAGCGCTACGGCGTGTACGTGATCGAGGACGACGTCTACGGACCGTTGCCCGCCAAGGCCGCGACGCCGATTGCGAGCCTCATCCCCGAGTTGTCGTTCTACTGCACGAGCATGACGAAGTCGGTGCTGACGGGCTTGCGCATCGGCTATCTGACCACGCCGCGGCGACTCGCGCTGCGCGCGGAAAGCGTGTTGCGCGTGAGTAGCTGGATGGCCACGTCGCCGATGGCCGAGGTCGCGACGCGCTGGATCGTCGACGGCACAGCGGAGCGCCTCGTGCAGGTTCAGCGCGAACGGCTCGGACGACGCCAGGCGTTGCTTCAGCAAACGCTCGGCGGCTATGTGCTTGGCGCGCATCCGCAAGCGTTGTCCGCGTGGCTGCGCGTGCCCGAGCACTGGCAGGCGGAGCGGCTCGTGCGGGAACTGCGCAATCGCGACATCGCGGTGACTTCCGCCGATCCGTTTCTCGTGCGCGGCGCGGACCGGCCGAACGCAGTGCGCGTGTGTGTCGGCGCGGAAGTGAGCGACGATACCTACAAGGCGGCGCTCGACACGATGCGCGAGGTGTTCGAGCAGTATCCTCAGGTGCACGATTTCACATAAACGCTGCATGGCTCGCGCAGTGTGCGCGAAATGAACTAGGACAATAGAAATCGTTTTTTAGAACATTAGACTGGGCTCGATTCGAAACGATGCGGCCGCAGCCGGCATGACGCGTTAGTCGTCGTGAAGCAGCGCAGGCATCGAATTAACCCTTTCGTGCAGGGCCGAGTTCATGTCCGCTGTTCTGTCGCTGGCCGATGTCTATCGCGCGCGTCGCCGTATCGAGGGGCGCGTGTTGCGCACGCCGCTCATCAAATCGCCGAGCCTGTCGGCCATTGCCGGTGCGCCGGTGTTCCTCAAGCTCGAAACGGTGCAGCCCGCCGGCAGCTTCAAGCTGCGCGGCGCGACCAACGCGCTCGCTCAACTTGTCGAGCAGGGCTGTCGCAAGGTCGTCACTGCATCGACGGGAAATCATGGGCGTGCGGTGGCGCATGCGGCGCGCGCGCTCGGTATCGAGGCGACGGTCTGCATGTCGGCGCTCGTGCCCGGCAACAAAGTAGAGGCCGTGCGCGCGCTCGGCGCGCAAGTGCGCATTGTCGGCAAGAGCCAGGACGATGCGGAACACGAAGCGCTGCGGCTCGTGCGCGAAGAAGGCTTTGCTTATGTGCCCCCGTTCGACGATCTCAACGTGATCGCGGGGCAGGCGACCATCGGGCTCGAGATCGTCGAAGCGTTGCCGGACGTCGCGCATATCGCCGTCCCGTTGTCCGGCGGCGGTCTGTTTGCAGGCGTCGCGTTCGCGGCCCGAAGCGCGAATCGCGCGATTCGCATGACCGGCGTGACGATGGCGCGCGGCGCAGCGATGCATGCGAGTCTCGCAGCCGGACGGCCCGTGCTTGTCGAGGAACTCGATACGCTGGCCGATTCGCTCGGCGGCGGCATCGGCCTCGAAAACCGCTATACGTACCAGCTCACGCGCGATCTCATCGACAACACGTTGTTGCTCGATGAGGACTCGATTGCGCGCGGCATCGTGCATGCCTATCAGCATGAGCGTCTCGTCGTGGAAGGCGCGGCCGCAGTCGGCATCGCCGCGCTGCTCGACGGCTTGCTGCACGACACGCGTGCTGAACGCGGCCCGCTGGTCATCATCGTGACCGGCGCGAATATCGACATCGATCTGCATCGCCGCATCGTCAGTGCGATGCCCGCGCAATCCCATTCTCATCAAAGCTCATGACGTCCATCACATTGCTCGGCGAAGCGCAGCTTCGCGAACTGGTGCCGCTCGATCTCGCGGCAATCGATCAGGTCGAAGCCGCCTTCCTCGCGCTGGCCACGGAAGATGTCGCGATGCCGCCGATCTTGCGTCTCGATCTGCCCGCGCAAAACGGCGAGGTCGATGTCAAGACCGCTTATCTGCCGCGCTTCGACAGCTTCGCGATCAAGGTGAGTCCGGGCTTCTTTAATAACCCGGCGCTCGGTTTGCCGAGCCTGAATGGCTTGATGCTGGTGCTGTCCGCGAAGACCGGCCTGACCGAAGCGGTGCTGCTCGATAACGGCTATCTGACGGCGGTGCGTACCGCAGCCGCCGGCGCGGTCGCGGCGCGCTGGCTCGCGAAGCAGCACACGCCGCAAGTCGCGGTGCTCGGCGCGGGCGAACAGGCGCGTCTGCAATTGCAGGCGCTGATGCTGGTGCGCCGCGTCGAACACGTTCGCGTGTGGGCGCGCAATCGGTCCAACGCAGAACGGTTTGCCGAAGAGATGACCGCAACGCTCGGCGTGCGCTGCGAAGCCGCACGCGATGTCGCTCATGCGCTGGCCGAAGCGGACGTCGCGATCACGACGACGCCGAGCCGCACGCCGCTGATCGAAGCCGCGCATCTGCACGCCGGTTTGCATATCACCGCAATGGGCTCGGACGCCGAGCACAAGAATGAGATCGCGCCGGCCGCTTTGGCGGCGGCGCGCTACATCTGCGATCGCGTGCAGCAAACCCGCGTACTGGGCGAATTGCATCATGCGCTGAATGCGCGCGCGATCAAGGCCGACGCGTCGATTGCCGAGCTGGGCGAAGTGATCGCGGGCAAGGCCGTGGGCCGGACGAGCGATACGGACGTGACGATCTGCGATCTCACCGGCACCGGCGCACAGGACACGGCGATCGCCGCGCTCGCCTTGCAGCGCGCGCGAGCCGCGAACGCAGGAACCGTTTTTCGTAACGATGTAGAGCGCTAAGAGGGGACGATGTCCGAGACAACTCAACTGGAACGCAATGTGAGCGATCAGGCGTTGGCTGTACGCCTGCCGTTCGAACGAGCGGAATACCACGCACGTATCGGCAAGACCCGCAAGGCGATGCAGGCCGCCGGGATCGAACTGCTGATCGTGTCGGACCCGACCAATATGGCGTGGCTGACCGGCTACGACGGCTGGTCGTTCTACGTGCACCAATGCGTGCTGCTTGCGCTCGACGGCGAGCCGGTATGGTTCGGCCGCGGTCAGGACGCAAACGGCGCGAAGCGCACGGTGTTCATGCAGCACGACCATATAGTTGGTTATCCCGATCATTATGTGCAGTCCGCCGTGCGTCATCCGATGGACTACCTCGCGCGCGATGTGATTGAAGCGCGCGGCTGGGGCGCGCTCAGGATCGGCGTCGAAATGGATAACTACTATTTCAGCGCAGCGGCTTACCGCTCGCTCGTCCAGCATCTGCCCAACGCGAAGTGGCATGACGCGACGAGCCTCGTGAACTGGCAACGTGCGGTGAAGTCGCCGCGTGAAATCGAATATATGCGCGTGGCGGCGCGTATTGTCGAGGCGATGCATGAGCGCATTGTCGAGCGAATCGAGCCGGGCATGCGCAAGAACGATCTGGTGGCCGAGATCTATTCGACGGGCATTCGCGGCGTGGACGGTTACGGCGGCGACTATCCGGCCATCGTGCCGCTGCTGCCGACCGGCGCGGACGCCGCCGCTCCGCATCTCACGTGGGACGACACGCCGTTCGCGAAAGGCGCGGGCACGTTCTTCGAAATCGCCGGCTGCTTCAAGCGCTATCACTGTCCGCAGTCGCGCACGGTGTTTCTCGGCAAGCCGCCCAAGCATTTCATCGACGGCGAACGCGCGGTGGTCGAAGGCATCGAGGCCGGTCTTGCCGCGGCCAAACCAGGCAACACCTGCGAGGACATCGCCAACGCATTCTTCGCGATGTTGCATAAATACGGCATCGAAAAGAACAGCCGCTGCGGTTATCCGATCGGCGCGAGCTATCCGCCCGATTGGGGCGAGCGCACCATGAGTCTGCGTCCAGGCGACAAGACCGTGCTCGAACCGGGCATGACGTTTCACTTCATGCCGGGCCTGTGGCTCGACGATTGGGGACTCGAAATTACCGAAAGCATCCTGATCACGGAGAACGGTGTCGAGACGTTCTGCAATACGCCGCGCAAGCTGTTCGTGAAGGAGTAGTGCATATGCGCGCCTCGCCTATTCAGCCGACCGTCGACTTCAATGTCGACGGCGAACAGCATGGCTTTCTAAAACTGCCGCATTCGCACGATGCGTCCGCGTGGGGCGCCGTGATGATTCCCGTCACCGTGATTCGCAACGGCGAAGGGCCGACCGCGTTGCTCACAGGCGGCAATCACGGCGACGAATACGAAGGACCGATCGCGCTTTCACAACTCGCGTCGACGCTCAGAGCCGCGGACGTGAAAGGCCGCGTGATTATCGTGCCGTTCATGAACTACCCGGCGTTTCGCGCGGGCAGTCGCACGTCGCCGATCGATCGCGGCAATCTGAACCGCAGTTTTCCGGGCAAGCCGGACGGCACCGTCACCGAAAAGATCGCCGATTATTTTCAGCGCCATTTGCTGCCGCTCGCCGACTATGTGCTCGATCTGCACGCCGGCGGCCGCACGCTGGATTTCGTGCCGTTCGCCGCGATCCATCTGCTATCCGACGAGCGGCAGCAGGCGCGCTGCGAAGCGGCGATGCGCGCATTCGGCGCTCCTTATTCGATGCGTATGCTGGAACTGGACAGCGTTGGACTCTTCGATACCGCGGCCGAGGAAGCGGGCAAGGTTTTCGTATCGACGGAACTCGGCGGCGGCGGCACGGCCACCGCGCAAAGCGTTGCGATCGCCGTTCGCGGCGTGCGAGGATTTTTGCAGCACGCGGGCATTCTCGTTCAGGAACCGGGCGAGCAAGCGGCACGCACCACCACATTGCTCGATATGCCCGACGGCACCTGCTTCACCACGAGCGAACACGATGGCCTTCTCGAATTGTGCAAGGACCTCGGCGAGATGGTGGAAAGCGGCGAGGTGATCGCGCGAATCTACGATGCGTCACGCACGGGCGTTGCGCCGGTCGAATATCGTGCACGCCGCGGCGGTCTGCTCGCGGCGCGGCATTTTCCGGGCCTTGTGCGCATCGGCGATACGGTTGCGGTGGTCGCCGATGTCGTCGAGCGCGGCATACCGGTGAGCGTCTGAGCGCGATGAAACTCGACCGCTACGACCTGGCGATTCTGCGGATTCTTGCGCGCGACGGACGCATCACGAAGTCGCGCCTCGCGGAAGAAATCAATCTGTCGATTTCGCCGGCATGGGAGCGCGTCAAGCGCCTCGAAGACAGCGGCGTGATTCGCGGTTACCGCGCGGACGTCGACTGGCTGCGCGCGTTCAAGGGCGCGCGCGTGGTGGTTGAGGTCACGCTCGCGCGGCATACCGCGCAGGACATGCGGCGTTTCGAGGAACGCATTGGCGCGTCGCCCGAAGTCGTGCAATGCCATGCGACGGGCGGCGGCGTCGACTATGTGATGCACGTGATGGCGCGCGACATCGACCACTATCAGCGGTTTATCGATTCCTTGCTCACGGCTGAACTGGGTATCGAAAAGTACTTCACGTACATCGTCACGAAGGTCGTGAAAAGCATGCCCGAAGGTGTGCCCGACTGGGCCGACGAATCGTCCGGCGACGACAGTTGAAGCACGCGGCGACGCTGCCGAAAAAACACCACGCGCCGCCGCGCATTACGGAAAAAACGCCGGCTTCGGCGCACGCGAACCGAAAAAACCGCGAGGCCGCTCAACGTACAGTGACAGACATACATCGCACACAGGAGGTCGTCATGTTGCTGGGTCATCCGGTTCTGTTCAAATCGCTGTGTTACGTCGACGGGCGCTGGGTGCATAGCGCAAGCGCGGCAAGTGTCGCCGTGCGCAATCCCGCGGATCAGGAAGTGCTCGGGCATGTGCCGATGCTCGACGCGGCGCAGATCACCGAAGCCGTCGATGCCGCACAGCGCGCCTTTTCCGCGTGGCGCTGGCTGCCGGTCGCGAAGCGCTCGGCGCTGCTGCTGCGCTGGCACGAACTGATCCTGCGCCATCAGCACGACCTTGCGGCGATTCTCTCGCTCGAACAGGGCAAGCCGTTCGCCGAAGCACGCGGCGAGATTGCGTATGGCGCGAGCTTCGTCGAATGGTTCGCGCATGAAGTGCGGCGTCTGAATGGGCGCACCATTCCCACGCATATCGACGGCGCGCAACTCGGCACCGTGATCGAACCGGTGGGCGTTGCCGCGTTGATCACGCCGTGGAATTTCCCTTGCGCGATGATCACGCGCAAGGCGGCCGCCGCGCTCGCGGCCGGTTGTACGGTCGTCGTGAAGCCCGCGCACGAAACGCCGTTCTCCGCGCTCGCGCTCGCTCAACTCGCCGAAGAAGCCGGTTTTCCAGCGGGCGTATTCAACGTGGTGCTCGGCGAGCCGCAGATGGCGATGCAAACGCTCGTTGGGGATTCACGCGTGCGCTCGGTGAGCTTCACCGGTTCGACTCGCGTCGGCGGGCTCGTGATGCAGGCCGTCGCAAACGCGGGCATCAAGAAGACGGCGCTGGAACTGGGTGGCAACGCGCCGTTCATCGTCACCGAAGACGCCGACCTCGAACAGGCCGTGCGCGTCGCCATCGCCGCGAAATTCCAGACGTCGGGCCAGGATTGCTGCGCGGCCAATCGCATTTTCGTTGCGCGTCCGTTGTACGAGACGTTCGTCACGCGATACAGCGACGCGGTTCGCGCATTGAAAGTGGGCTCGGCATTCGAAGCCGATGTGGACGTCGGCCCGCTGATGCATCAAGCCGCATTCGACGCGACCAGGCAGCGCGTCGCCGATGCGCAAGCCAAGGGCGCGCGCATCACGGTTGGCGGATCGGCGCACGAACGCGGCGGCTGGTTCTTCGAGCCGACCGTGGTGGCCGACGCCGCGCCTGGCATGCGCATCTACGACGAAGAAAACTTCGCGCCGATTTCCGCACTCACGCCATTTGATTCGCTGGACGAAGTAATCGAGCGCGCGAACGACACCGAGTACGGTCTTGCCGCATATGTCTGCGCGCGCGATCTGAACACGGTCTTTCAACTGATTCGGCGCCTCGACTTCGCGATGGTCTCGGTGAACGGCGCGAAGTTCACGGGTGCGCCGATTCCGTTCGGCGGCATCAAGTCGTCGGGACTCGGCCGCGAAGGCGGCGCCGAAGGCTTCGAACCTTTTGTGGAAACACGCTATTTCTGCCTCGGCCAACTCGGCTTGCCGGTGACGCAAAGCCTGCCCGCTCGCAGCGCCGCGGCCGCCTAACTCATTCACGCATTCAACGAAGGAGCATTTGATGACTCAGCCCGAACAACTCGATCAACTCTTCAGCGCCGACCGCGCGCATTTCATGCACCCGTCGACGCATGCTCACGACCATGCGAGCGGCGCGCTGCCGGGCCGCATTGTGACGGGCGCAAAAGGCATCCGCATTGAAGATCATCAAGGCAAGTCTTTTATCGACGCCTTCGCGGGTCTCTATTGCGTGAACATCGGCTATGGACGCACTGAAGTTGCCGAGGCCATTTACGAGCAGGCGAAGAAGCTCGCCTACTATCACACGTATGTCGGCCACTCGACCGATACGATCATCGAACTGTCGTCGCGCATTATCGATTGGGCGCCGCAGGGCATGAAGAAGGTGTACTACGGCATGTCGGGCTCGGACGCGAACGAAACGCAGATCAAGCTCGTCTGGTACTACAACAACGTGAAGGGCCGGCCGAACAAGAAGAAGATCATCTCGCGGCAGCGCGGCTATCACGGCTCGGGCATCGTGACGGGCAGCCTCACGGGTCTGCCGAGTTTTCATCAATACTTCGACCTGCCGATCGAGCGCGTCAAGCACACCACGTGTCCGCACTGGTATCGCAATGCGCCGGCCGGCATGAACGAAACGCAGTTCGTCGCGTATTGCGTCGAGGAACTCGAGCAACTGATCGCGCGTGAAGGCGCCGACACGATCGCTGCGTTCATCGGCGAACCGGTCATGGGAACGGGCGGCATTCTGCCGCCGCCTGCCGGCTATTGGCCCGCAATCCAAGAGGTGCTGAAGAAGCACGACATCCTGCTGATCTCCGACGAAGTGGTGTGCGGCTTCGGCCGTCTCGGCTCGAAGATGGGCGCGCAGCACTACGGCATGACGCCCGACCTCATCACCGTCGCGAAGGGTTTGACGAGCGCGTATGCGCCGCTCTCCGGCGTGATTGTGAGCGAAGGCGTGTGGGATGTGATCGACAAGGCTTCGCAGGAATTCGGTCCGATGGGGCACGGCTGGACCTACTCGGGACATCCGATCTGCGCGGCAGCGGCGCTGGCGAACCTCGATATTCTCGAGCGCGAGAATCTTACGCAAAACGCGGCGCAAACCGGCGCGTATCTGCTCGAGCAATTGCATGCCGCGTTCGATTCGCATCCGCTCGTCGGCGAAGTGCGCGGTGTGGGCATGCTGGCCGCGCTCGAATTCATGGCCGACAAGGACGCGCGCCGTCCGTTCGATCCGGCGCTGAAGGTCGGCCCGCGCGTGTCGGCTGCTGCGTTGCAACGCGGGCTGATTGCGCGCGCGATGCCGCATGGCGACATTCTCGGTTTCGCGCCGCCGCTCGTGACTTCGCGCGGCGAGGTCGACGAAATCGTCAAGCTCGCTCGCGCCGCAGTGGATGAAGTGGCCTCGCAGGTTCTCACGCCCGCGGCTGCTGTTTAATCGAAGCCATACGCCTCTTTGTGTGCCGCAGCAGGTGCCTTACGGATTTGCGCGGCTTCGCAAAGAGGCGCTTCGCATGTTATAAGCCCAAGGGAACTGTCGTTATCGTCAGGTGAAACAGTCGTCTTGGGGGATTAACAATGAGGTTGTTCCGCAACGCCAGATCGTCGGCCAGCGTGTTCGCACTGGCCACTGTGTTGTCTGTTTCCTTCGGCTTTCTCGAGGCCACGCCGGCCGTCGCGAAGCCGCCCGTCAAAGCGCAGCCCGCGGTTCTCACCGCGTCCGCCATCGCGGTCGCCGACGAGTACAGCGCGGATGCCGCCGAACAGATCTTCAAGGAAGGCGGCAATGCGGTCGATGCCGCGGTCGCCATCGCCTTCACGCTTGCCGTGACTTATCCGGAAGCGGGCAACATCGGCGGCGGCGGTTTCATGACGCTGTACGTGGCCGGCAAGCCGTACTTTCTCGACTATCGCGAGCGCGCGCCGCTGGCGGCAACGAAGAACATGTACCTCGACGATAAGGGCGAGGTCATCAAGGGCATGAGCCTGTACGGTTATCGCGCGGTGGGCGTGCCCGGCACCGTCGACGGCATGTGGCAGGCGCAGCGCCGCTTCGGCAAGCTCAAATGGAAGCAGGTGCTGGCGCCGGCCATCCACTATGCGCGCGACGGCTTCGTGGTCAGCGAGCAATTGCAGGAGCGCCGCGATGCGGCGGCCAAGGAATTCGCCGGCAAGACGAACTTCGACACGTACTTCGGCAACATGAAGCAGGGCGTCAACTTCAAGCAACCGGATCTCGCCGCCGTATTGCAGCGGATTTCCGATCAGGGCGCGAAAGATTTCTATTCGGGCAAGACGGCTGATCTGATCGCCGAGTCCATGCGCGGTCACGGCCTCATCACCAAGGCCGACTTGCAGCAGTACAAGGCTGTATGGCGTCAGCCGATTCAGGCCGACTGGAAAGGCTACCGCGTGTACACCGCGCCGCCTCCGAGTTCGGGCGGCATCGGCCTCGTGCAACTACTGAAGATGAAAGCCGATCGCGCGGACGACTTCAAGGAGGTGCCGCTCAATTCGCCGCAATACATTCATCTGATCGCGGAAATCGAAAAGCGCGTATTCGCGGACCGTGCGCAATATCTCGGCGATCCGGACTTCTACAAGGTGCCCGTCGCGCAACTGACCGACGACGCCTACATCGCGAAGCGCGCCGCTGAAGTCAATACGGAAACGCCGTCGGACACGAAGAGCGTGCAGCCGGGACTCGGCACGTCGATGCCGGAGAAAGCGGAAACCACGCATTTCTCGGTCGTCGACAAGTGGGGTAACGCGGTGTCGAACACGTACACCGTGAACGGTTACTTCGGCTCGGGCGTGGTCGCCGATCGCACGGGTATCGTGCTGAACGACGAGATGGACGACTTCTCCGCGAAGCCGGGCGTGGCCAACATGTTCGGCGTGGTGGGCAGCGACGCCAATTCGATCGAACCGAAGAAGCGCCCGCTTTCGTCCATGAGCCCGACCATTCTGACGAAAGACGGCAAGGTGTCGCTTGTCATCGGCACGCCGGGCGGCTCGCGCATCTTCACGTCGATCTTCCAGGTGATCAACAACGTCTACGACTTCAATATGCCGCTGCCGGAAGCGGTCGCCGCGATGCGTTTCCATCATCAGTTGCTGCCGCCGAACACGATTTTCTGGGAGCCGTATATGCCGATCGACGGCGAGCTTGCAAAGGCCGTCGAAGCAAAGGGCTATACGCTGAAGGCGCAGAATTTCAACGGCGACATTCAGGCGATCAAGATCAACGACAACACGCCCGAACCGGCAGCCGATCCGCGTGGCCGTGGCGTGACGCGGATTATCCAGTAAGCGTTGTGCGGATTGTGTGAGCGGTGCATGGGTTGAGATGTGCCGCTCACAATTAACGGAAGACCTCGCGCTCGAAAGAGCCCGGGGTCTTTTTTCCGTGCCGTGTGAGACACTTTCCGGTACTCGCGCGCCGTTCGCGGCCGCTACCCAGGGAGTGAGCCACCATGAATTCGTCTGCCACGCCTTCAGATGTGCCTGCACCATCGTCCGATGCCGAGCCGCGCATCGAGTCGCTCAGCGCGATTACGCTCGCCACCGGCGACATGCGGCAAGCGGTGCGCTTCTATCAGGCTCTCGGCTTCCCGCTCAAATTCGGCGGAGAAGAAGCGGCGTTTACGTCGTTCGAATTCGGCGGAACGTATCTGAATCTGATCGCCGATCCGCGTGCGCCGGTTAGCTGGTGGGGCCGCGTCATCGTCTATGTGTCCGATGTCGACGCGGTTTATCGCAAAGCGCTGGCGGCGGGCTTCGAGCCGTCGTTGGAGCCGTCCGATGCGCCCTGGGGCGAGCGCTATTTTCATATCAGCGATCCGGACGGCCACGAACTCAGCTTCGCGAAACCGTTGCGCGACGCGCGGGCGTCGGCGAAAAACTCGCTATCATGAAACGGCTGAACGGTAACACGGCTGACACCGGGCGCACCGATAATCGGGCGCGTCCGCGTCGCGCTTGCCGCCGCGCGCCCGATCATTTCCGTCGTCAGGAGAGCCGCAATGAAAGAGCAGGACCCGAGACCCGAAGCCGAGTTGCTGACTGAGCGGCAACGCCGTTTCGAGGAGGACCTCATCGACGCGTACGACGAGGAACTCGAGATGGAGGTCGACGACCGCATACTCGACGGTTCGGAAGCCTTCACGCCGGAGAACCGCGAAGCACGCAAGATGTACTTCCGCGAGTTGTTCCGCCTGCAGGGCGAACTGGTCAAGCTGCAGGACTGGATCGTGGAGACGGGGCATCGCCTTGTGGTCATTTTCGAAGGACGCGATGCCGCGGGCAAGGGCGGCGCGATCAAGCGCATCACGCAGCGGCTCAATCCGCGCGTGTGCCGCGTCGCGGCGCTGCCGGCGCCGAACAATCGCGAGCGCACGCAATGGTATTTCCAGCGCTATGTGTCGCATCTGCCGGCCGGCGGCGAGATGGTGCTGTTCGATCGGAGCTGGTACAACCGCGCGGGCGTCGAGCGCGTGATGAATTTTTGCACCGACGACGAATACGAAGAGTTCTTCCGCTCCGTGCCGGAGTTCGAAAAGATGCTGGTGCGCAGCGGCGTGCAGATCGTCAAGTACTGGTTTTCGATCACCGACGAAGAGCAGGAAATCCGCTTTCAAAACCGCATTCACGATCCGCTGAAACAGTGGAAGCTCAGTCCGATGGATCTGGAAAGCCGGCGCCGCTGGGAGGCCTATACGCAGGCGAAGGAAGTGATGCTGCAGCGCTCGCATATTCCCGAGGCGCCGTGGTGGGTCGTGCAGGCCGTCGACAAGAAGCGCGCGCGGCTGAACTGCATCCAGCATCTGCTGAACCAGGTGCCGTATCACGAGATCGAGCATCCGCGTGTCGAACTGCCGGCGCGTGTTTATCACGACGAGTACAGCCGCCAGCCGGTGCCGGCTTCGATGATCGTGCCTGAGGTTTATTGAGGGGGGAGTCGATTACGTGCGCGCGATCGACTCAGAAGCGCGCGCCTTTTAATCGACTCATGATTTGAGGCGAATGCGGGCCTTAATCGCCTCAAATCTCATCAGCATCATGTCGGCGCCTTCAGACCGCAGCAGCGGCGCTAAACCACTGCGGTCTGAGCGAAGCTGCACAGCACCTCAAAACACCGCCCGAAACACCCAATACAACCCCGCCGCGAGCGCGATCGATACCGGCAGCGTCAGCACCCACGCGAGCACGAGGCTGCGCACCGTCGCCCATTGCAAGCCCGAGCCGTTCGCGGCCATCGTGCCCGCCACGCCGGAAGACAGCACGTGAGTCGTCGAAACCGGCAGACCGTACATATCGGCCGCGCCAATCGTCATCATCGCGACCAGTTCGGCGGACGCGCCCTGTCCGTACGTCAAATGCTGCTTGCCGATTTTTTCGCCGACAGTCACGACGATCCGCTTCCATCCGACCATCGTGCCCAGGCCCAGCGCAATCGCGACCGCGACCTTGACCCACGTCGGAATGAACTTGGTGGCGTGATCCGTTTGCGCCTTGAAGTTGTCGATGGCCTTCGCGTCTTCCGGTGCGAACGCCGGTTGCTTCGCCTTGTTCATCAGGCGGATCGCTTCCGACGCGACATACATGTTGTTGCGCACGTTATCGACGATGCCTTGCGGTACGCCGGCCATCGAACCCGAGGCGCCGACCTGCTGCGCGATCACGTCCGTCAGTTGTTTTAGCGCGGGCACGGTTGCAGGCGTGAGTTGATGCGTGCGCACATAGGCTTCGACATCGGCGCGCGGATTGGCCGACGGCGGCGCGCCGTTCGTATAGCGCGCAAGCGCGGCCGACGTTTGCTGGGCGACCGCGACGAAGGTCTGCGTTTCGGCGGGCGTGACGGCCTTGTTCAACGCATACGCCGTCGGTACGGTGCCGATCAGGATCAGCATGATGAGGCCCATGCCCTTCTGGCCGTCGTTCGAACCGTGCGCAAACGAGACGCCCGTGCAGGTCAGAATCAGCAGGCTGCGAATCCAGAACGGCGGCGGCTCCTTGCCCTTCGGTTCGGCGTAAAGTGCGGGCACGCGCACAACGGCTTTGAGGATCATCAACAGCAGGCCGGCCGCGAGAAAGCCGATGAGCGGCGAAAACAGCAGCGACTTGCCGACGCCCAGCGCCTGGTTCCAGTCCACGCCACTCGTGCCGCTCGCGCCATGCATCAATTGATTCATCAGGCCGACGCCGATGATCGAGCCGATCAGCGTATGCGAACTCGACGACGGCAAGCCGAAATACCAGGTGCCGAGGTTCCAGATGATCGCGGCAATGAGCAGCGCGAACACCATCGAAAAGCCGGCGCTGCTGCCCACTTGCAGAATCAGTTCAACCGGCAGCAGTTGCAGAATGCCGAACGCGACCGCGCCGCTCGAAGTCAGCACGCCGAGAAAATTCCATGTGCCCGACCACACCACCGCGAGATTCGGCGCGAGCGAATGCGTGTAGATGACGGTCGCTACCGCGTTCGCGGTATCGTGAAAGCCATTGACGAATTCGAAGCCGAGCGCGATCAGCAGCGCCACGCCGAGCAGCAGATACGGCAGGATGGAACCTTCGCGCACGGGTTGCAGGTCGCCCACGAGCTGCATGCTGCAATAGCCGATGCCGACTACGATCACGGCGAGGAAAACCACGAGGCCAAGATTGCGCCCCTTGCCACTGACCCCGCTCGATTGCGGGTATGAAAGCTCCGGCATGACGTGTGCCCCTGGAAGAATGTCGCGGAACTACCGATCCTGCTGGGCGCGTGTGTCGGTACGATGACAACGGCCGGCGCTCGCACAGAAGGGCTCGCACCTGACGACGCTGGCGGATCGCGCCTCGGTTTTGCCGCTGCGCGGCAGGGTGCTAGCGGCATGCAGGAATCTTTTTTGCTACGCTGGAAACGCGCAGCACTTTCCAGGGAGCTTCAATGAAGCGCGACGGTCACAAGGAAAACCGCAAAGCGGACGCAGGCGCCGCGGCCAGCGGTTCCAACGCGAGCGAGCCGACGGCGCAGGCGGCGTTCGCATCGTATGCGGCCCCGCTCGTGAGCGACGCGATCGCGTACGCCAATGCGGTGCGCGACGATCCATCGCCCGAAGCGCTGCACAAACTCCGCGTTTCGCTGCGCCGCTTGCGTTCGTTGTGGTGGGCCTTCGCGCCGCTCCTCGAAAAGGGCGAAAACACCCGGCAACGCGCGCTCTACAAGTACCTGGCCACAGCGGCCGGCAAGACGCGCGACTGGGACATCCTGATCGAACTGATCCGGCATGAAGACAGTGGCGCGGGCAGCGTCGCGCCGACGCTCGAGAAAGCGCGCGGCGATGCGCTCACAACGAGCCGCGAAACGCTGACGAACGCGGACGTCAAACATCTGCTGCGCGAGGCATTGACGAGCGCATCCACCGACATCAACACCGCGCATGAACGCGTGCCGCTGCGCAAGTTTGCCAACAAGCGCGTCGCAGCGTCCGAGCGTTCGCTGATGAAGCGCGCGAAACGCGCGCGCCACGCAAAGCGCTCGAACTACGCGGCTTTTCACGACGTAAGAAAAGCCGGTAAGAAGCTCCGCTATCTGCTGGAATTCTTCGAGCCGGTGTTGAGCGGCAGCCATAAGCGCACGCTCAAGCGTTTGAAGCAGGTGCAAAAATGTTTCGGGACACTAAACGATATCGTCGCAAGCGAAGTATTGCTGCGCGACAACGCCGGCCTGTTCGCCGGCTCGGGCGACGCAGCGGACGTGCTGCAGTGGCTGCACAAGGAGCGCAAGCGCCGGATGCGTTCGGCAGCCGGACTGCTGCGCAAACTGTGACGCGCGAAGGTAACGTCCGAAGGTAAATAACTCATAACGGCCCGATGTCGATTCATGCGGGCCCGCTTGCAACGGAGGCAACGCGCAGGTGGCACATCGAGCGCATTGGCAGCGACGGCGCTGGCGCAGAAATTTGCGGCACGGAGCAGCCGGCGTCGCGCGTTACGTGGGCAATCATCCGGTGCTCGCGGGTCTGGCCGGCACGCTGGTCGCCGTGGCGATGGCGGGCCTCACGCTGCTCACGCTCCTCAACGGCCGCGCCGACGCGCTCGACCATGCGCGCGAGACATCGCAGAATCTCGTCTCGATCATCTCCAGCGATCTCGAAAGGAACGTCGAGATCTACGCGCTTTCGTTGCAGGCGATGGTCGACGGCGCCGAGCATCACCTGAGCGCGGATCTGCCGCCCGACCTTCGGCGAGCGGTGCTGTTCGATCGCGCGACCACGGCCGCGTATCTCGGCGGCGCATATGTCGTCGGTGCGAAGGGCGAGGTCATCGCGTCGCAAAGCGGCGAGATCAGCCCGACCGTTCGCTTCACCGACCGCGACTATTTCCTCGTGCATCAGCGCAATCCGGCAGTGGGACTTTATCTGTCGCATCCGTTTCGCTCGCGCTTGCGCGACGGCAAGTTGTCGATAGGTCTGACGCGGCGTATCAATGACGAAAACGGCGGCTTTGCCGGCGTCGCATTGCTCGCGATCCGCATCGAGTATTTCCAGCGTCTGCTCGACCGGATCAGCGTGGGCCAGCACGGCTCGGTGTTCATCGCGATGGACGACGGCACGCTGATCGCGCGCAAGCCGTACTCGCCGCGCGACATCGGCGCGAGCATCGCCGGTTCGCCGACTTTCCTGCGCATGGCCGCGCAGCGCGACGGTTCGTATGTGGCGCGCTCCGCCGTCGACGGTGTGCAACGCATGTTCACGTTCGTGCATGTGCCGGGCACGCCGCTGATCGCAGCCGTCGCGCCCGCCGTCGACGACGTGCTCTCGCCGTGGCGCCACCGCGCGATGATCGCCGGCGCGCTGACGCTCGCGTTCGGCACGGTGTTCGTGATCGTGTCGTGGCTGCTGGCGTTTGCGTTGCGCGACAAGCTGCGCGCGCAGGCCGCGCTGATGCGGCTCGCCGTGACCGATCCGCTGACCGGTCTCAGCAATCGCCGCGTGCTCGACAACCGGCTCGACGAGGAATGGCGGCGCGCGCGGCGCACGGGCCAGCCGCTGTCGGCGCTTTTCATCGACATCGATCATTTCAAGCGCTTTAACGACACCTACGGCCATGCAAGCGGCGACGAGGCGCTCAGCGCCGTGGCCGAATGCATTTCGTCGACGGTGCGCCGCGCCGTCGATCTGGTCGCGCGCTATGGCGGCGAAGAGTTTGCCGTGATTCTGCCGGACACGTCAGCCGATGGCGCCGCTGCCGTGGCCGAAAAAATTCGCCGCAACGTGCAGGCGCAGGACATCTTGCATGGCGGCGACGGCAGCGTGGCGGTCACGGTGAGCGTCGGTTGCGCGACGATGGTGCCCGCGCAGGGCGCGAACGCGCTCGATCTGCTGGCCGCCGCCGATCGGCAGCTTTATCTCGCGAAGGCGGCGGGACGCAATCGCGTTTCTTGCGGACGGTCGGCGGTGGGATCGGTGGCGGCGGACTCGCCGTCGTAAGCGAGACGACGCTCGGCCAACGCGCCGACGTTGCTCATGCGTTGGCCCTGCGTCGCGGCGCAAAACCGCGCAGCGTCACGGCGTTGTCCGCGGTGCGTGCATTGTCTGCGTCGCCGCCCGATTCGGCGTGCGAGTGCTCGAGCTTGCCCGTCGACGGCTCATCGGCGAGCAGCAAGCCCACCGGAAAACCGCGCCGCTGCCATGCATCGAGTCCGCCATGCAGCGCGCGAATCCGCGTATAGCCGTAGTTGCGCATCCGCACGCTGATCTCGGCGGCGGTGGCGCTGTCCGGGCATACGCAGTAGATCACCATGTCGTAGGCGCGCAGGGCGAAGTCGATCTGTTCGGGCGAGTGCGGATCGAGTGCGAGCGCGCCGGGAATCGGCGACGCGGCGTCGAGCGCCGCGCTTTGCGGGCGGGCGTCGAGTACCTTGGGTGTCGGCTTGCGGCCCGATGCGTGCGATCGTCGGCCATCCGCGTCGGCATCGCCATCGGCGATGAGAGCGGCCTCACGCCGCGCCCGCCGCTGCATCACTAGCCGGTACGCGAGATATAGCAACGCGACGGCTATCAGCAGGTCGATCACGGTCCCGCCTTGCGCTCTGACGAACGCGAACAGCATGTGCAACTGCCGCTCCGCCGCCGCGCCGCCCAGCAGCCAGAACGTGGCCCACGCCATCGCGCCGGTGAGGTCCCACAGCGCATAGATGCGGGCGTCGACGGCTGTGGTGCCCATCAGCGGCGGCGTGACCAGCGCGAGGCCAGGCACGAACTTCGAGATCGACACGAGCGGCACGCCGAAGCGCTCGAACAGCGCGCGCGCCTGTTCGACGCGGGCATCGACGGCAGGCAGCATCTGGCCGAGCACGCGGATCAGCTTGCGGCCGTAAAGACGGCCCGCGGTGAACCAGACGCCGTCACCGATCAACGCGCCCAGCACGGCCGCGGAGAGCACCGGCCAGAACGACAGGTTGCCCGCGGCAATCGCGGAACCGGCGAACAGCAGCACGGGGACCGCGGGAATCGGTACGCCGAGGCGCGTCAACAGCACGTTGACGAAGACAATCGCGCCGCCCCAGGTGGATACCGCCGACGACGGAAACTCGACCAATTAAGCGGCTCCTGTTTGTTGTTGGCAAGTTGGCTGCGCCGGTATTGCCGGCTGCCTGGCCCGACGCCTACGCAAAGCCTGTTCCCGCACGGCTTCGCATGCTTCCTTCGCGTGCTTCGTCAATCAGGATACTCGATGGATCGCGCACGCGGCCATCGTGCGTCGGTCTGCAATTTCGTTCAAGACCTGCGCGCGCCGCATGCTTAATCTGCGTGCTGGTCCCTTGTCCCGGAGAAGCACGATGAATTCACGGTATGTCGGCTACATCTGCTGCGCGCTCGCGATGATCGGCGTCGGCAGCACGGTGGTGGTCAGCAAGTCCATTGCGGCCGGCTTGCCGCCGTTCAGCGCGACCGCGCTGCGCTTTGCGATTGCGTTCCCGTTGTTCGTGCTCGTGATGCGTTGGCGCGGCGTGCGCTGGCCGCGCCTCGACCGTCGCGACACCGCGCTGGTGATCGCGCAGGCCGCGGCGGGCAGCGTCGGCTATACGGTGTTGCTGATCAGCGGCATGAAGCTCGCTTCTGCCGGCGATGCCGGCGTGATCGCCGGCACCTTGCCCGCGGTATCGGCGATGGTGGCCATGCTCGCGTTGGGCGAGCGCCCGTCGCCGGCGCTGCTCGGCGCGATCGTTCTGGCGACAGCGGGCGTGCTTGCGTGCACCGTGTATGCCGGCGACAACGCCGCGCCGCACGCGGGCGGCTCTATTGTTGGCAACCTGCTGGTGTTCGCGGCGATTGTCTGCGAGGCGCTGTTCATTCTGCTCAATCGCAAGCTGCGCACGCCGGTTGCACCGCTGCCGTTGTCGGCGTTGATGTGCGGCATCGGCTTCGCGGTTTCGATCGTGCCCGCCTGCTTCGAGCAAGCCTGGAACATGCCGATCGACGCGGCGGCTCTCGGCGGCGTGCTGTATTACGCGCTGGTGCCGACGGTGGCCGGTTTCGTTCTCTGGTATGAAGGCGCGGCGCGCGTCAGCGGCGCGGAAGCCGGCCTGATGACCGCGCTCGTGCCGGTCAGCGCGTTGGCGTTGGCCGCGCTGCTGCTGCGCGAGCCAGTCAGCGCGGCGCAGCTTACGGGCGTGGCCTGTGTGCTGGGCGCCGTGATGCTCGCGACGTTTGGACAATCGCTCGGCGCGCGGAAGGTGGCGTGATGGACTCCGCGCTTACGTGTTATGCACCGCCACCGCGCCAGGATTGCCGACGATCGACAGAAACTCGCGCCGCGTGGACGGGTCCGTGCGGAACGTGCCCAACATGCGCGACGTGACCATCGTCACGCCCGCCTTATGCACGCCGCGCGTCGACATGCACTGATGCGAGGCTTCGAGGATTACGCCGACGCCCTCCGGTTGCAGCACGTCGTTCAGCGTATCGGCGATCTGCACCGTCATCTTTTCCTGAATCTGCAGACGCTTCGCGAATGCGTCGACGAGCCGTGCGAGCTTCGAGATGCCGACCACGCGATGTCCCGGCAAATAAGCAACATGCGCGCGCCCGATGATCGGCACCATGTGATGTTCGCAATAGCTTTCGAAGCGGATGTCCTTCAGCACGATCATCTCGTCGTAGCCGTCCACTTCGGAAAAAGTGCGGGCGAGAATCTCGCGCGGGTCGATCTGATAGCCCGCATAGAACTCCTCATACGAGCGCACGACGCGCGCCGGTGTGTCGATGAGCCCTTCGCGCTCCGGGTTGTCGCCGGCCCAACGCAGCAGCACGCGAACCGCTGCTTCCGCTTCCTCGCGGCTCGGGCGGCCATTCGCGGCCTCGGTTGTCGTCGTGGCTGTGGTTTGTTCTGTCTTGCTGCTGGTCATCCGTCGCTCCTCCGCGATCGCGCGTCGACCTCGAGTGGAGTGGAGCGCGCGGGTTCATGAGTACAGCCATTGTTCCATGTTTACGGCATAACGTGCCGATGCCCCTTCAGGCGTCGCGGAGCTGACGGTTTCATTTCGGCCACTCGTCGAGCGCGTCGTTGAAGAGTTCTGCGACCACGCCACGCAGCCACGTGCCGCGCGGATCGTTATGAAACTTGCGATGCCAGTGCTGCCGCAAATCGAAGCGCGGCAGCGGCAGCGGCGGTTCGACGAGCGTGATCGACGCATGCTCGGACACATACGCGAAGCCGATCGCGTGCGGCACCGTGGCGATCAGATCCGTGCGCGCGAGGATGAACGGCAGGCTCATGAAATGCGGCGTTTCCAGCACCGCGCGCCGCTTGATGCGCTTTTTCACGAGGTACTGTTCGAGGACTTCCTGGCTGCGTCCTTCGGCGCGCACCACCGCATGTCCCGACGCGACATATTGCGCGAGCGTCAGCGCGGCGCTTTTGATAGCGGATGACCGGTGCGCATCAGGCAAATGAACCGGTGCGTGAAGAGCCGCTGCTGAAAGAAGTTATTGCCCGACAGATCGGGGAAGTAACCGACCGCGAGATCGACGTCGCCCGATTCGAGCCCGCGTTCCACATGCGAGGGCGGCAGCGACACCGAACGCAGATTCGCGTGCGGCGCGCGCTCGGCGAAAAGCTGCAATAGCCGCGGCAAAAAGACGATTTCGCCGACGTCGGAAAGCGCAATCGAAAAGGTATGCGTGCTCGTGTCGGGATCGAACTCCTGCGCGTCGAGCATGCCTTTTTCGATTCGCAGAAGCGCGTCGCGCGCCGCGGGCAGAATCGCCAGCGCGCGCGGCGTGGGCTCCATGCCTTTGGACGTGCGCACGAACAGCGGGTCGTCGAAATATTCGCGCAGCCGGCCGAGCGCCGTGCTCACGCGCGGCTGGCTCACGCCGAGTTGCTCGGCCGCGCGGCTCACGTTGCGCGTGTCCTCCATCGCAACGAGGTAGGGGATCAGGTTCAGGTCAAGGTTCGTGTCCGACATGCTTTTCGACGAGGGTCGCGTGGTGCTGTTCGTATTCGATGTGTCGATAAAGGGTAGCGGAAGAATCGCCGAACGCGATAGTGGGGTTTTCTTTGCTGCCGGTCAGAATCGGCGGCTCGCGACGGCCAGGTGGCGCGCACTTCGCCTTGCCGGAACCTATGATTAAGGGAAAGTCCGCGCCTTGACAATGCGGCGCAAGCGCAACCATAATCTTCGAATCGTTCGCTAATCGAATCAGTGTTCGCTATAAGAACATTGCAAGGTTCGCGAAACAGCGCCGACAACGCGATGGCGAGCCCGACGCGCGTAGCGCCTCTCAAGGAAATTCGACATGATCAACAAGATTTTCGAGTCACTTCAATCGGCCGTCGCCGATGTCCACGACGGCGCGACCGTCATGATCGGCGGCTTCGGCACGGCCGGCATGCCGTCGGAACTGATCGACGCGCTGATCGAGCAGGGCGCGCGCGAACTCACCATCGTCAATAACAACGCGGGCAACGGCGACATCGGCCTCGCGGCGCTGCTGAAGGCGAAGCGCGTGCGCAAGATCATCTGCTCGTTTCCGCGTCAGACCGATTCGTATGTGTTCGACGCGCTCTATCGCGCCGGCGAAATCGAACTCGAACTCGTGCCGCAAGGCAATCTGGCCGAGCGCATCCGCGCGGCGGGCGCGGGCATCGGCGGATTTTTCACGCCGACCGGCTACGGCACGAAGCTCGCCGAAGGCAAGGAAACGCGTCTGATCGACGGCCGGCATTACGTGCTCGAGTCGCCGCTTCACGCGGATTTCGCACTGATCAAAGCGTATAAGGGCGACCGCTGGGGCAACCTCGTTTATCGCAAGACGGCTCGCAACTTCGGGCCGATCATGGCAAGCGCCGCAAAGACCGCCATCGTGCAAGTGTCGGAAGTGGTGCCGCTCGGCGCGCTGGACCCGGAAAAACATCGTGACGCCGGGCATTTTCGTGCAGCGCGTGATCGAAGTGCCGCAAGCGGCACATGCCCCGCAACCCAATCCGCGCGACGCCGCAGCCTGAACCGGAGACCGACATGAAGAAACTGACCCGCGATGAAATGGCCAAGCGCGTCGCACAGGATATTCCCGAAGGCGCGTATGTGAACCTCGGCATCGGCGTGCCGACACTGGTGGCGAACCACCTTGCCGCCGACAAGGAAATCTTCCTGCACAGCGAAAACGGCCTGCTCGGCATGGGCCCGGCGCCCGCGAAGGGCGAGGAAGACGACGAACTGATCAACGCCGGCAAGCAGCACGTCACGCTGCTGACGGGCGGCGCGTTTTTCCATCACGCCGATTCGTTTGCGATGATGCGCGGCGGCCACCTCGACTTCTGCGTGCTCGGCGCATTCCAGGTCTCGGCGAAGGGCGACCTGGCGAACTGGCACACCGGAGCGCCCGACGCGATTCCGGCGGTCGGCGGCGCGATGGACCTCGCGATCGGCGCGAAGCAGGTCTACGTGATGATGGAGCATCTGACCAAGCAAGGCGAAAGCAAGATCGCCGCGGAATGCACGTATCCGGTGACGGGCGTCGGTTGCGTCGACCGCATCTACACCGATCTCGCGATGATCGACGTGACCGACCAGGGCCTCGTCGTGCGCGAGATTTTCTCGGACATCGACTTCGACGCCTTGCTGAAACTCACGGGCGTGCCGCTGATCGACGGCACGCAGGCGGCGCGAGCCGCTTAAGCGCGGCTGACAACTGCGGGCAGTATGACGCGCAACGCGTCATACTGCCCGCAGTGCTACATTCACCAGATCATCCGATCATCGACGTCATCATGCTCGACTCCAGCGGCCGGCTCACCGGCCTTCTTTGCGGCACGCAGCCGATGAACGACATCTGGGCGCCGCGCGCCACACTGCAACGGATGCTCGACGTCGAAGCGGCGCTCGCGCGCGCTTCGGCCGCGCACGGCGTGATTCCCACGGCGGCCGTCCCGGCAATTGAAGCCGCGTGCCATGCGGACCAACTCGACGCCGACGCGCTCGCACGCGACGCCGCGCTCGGCGGCAATCTCGCGATTCCTCTCGTCAAGCAACTCACCGCGCGCGTGAAAGCCGCCGACGCGCAAGCATCGAAATACGTGCATTGGGGCGCGACGAGCCAGGACATCATCGACACGGCGACGGTCCTGCAACTGCGCGACACCTTCGATTTGCTCGACAGCGGCTTGCAATCCACCTGCGACGCCATCTCGAAGCTCGCGGCCACGCATCGCGCGACGCCGATGATCGGCCGCACGTGGTTGCAGCAGGCGCTGCCTATCACGCTCGGTCTCAAGTTCGCACAATGGCTCGATGCATTGCTGCGTCATCGCGAACGGCTCGACGCATTGCGCGCGCGCGTGCTCGTGCTGCAATTCGGCGGCGCGGCCGGCACGCTCGCGAGTCTGCGCGATGCGGCGCCGCAGGTCACGCAAGCGCTCGCGCAGGAACTCAGTCTTGCGGTGCCCACTTTGCCGTGGCATACGCAGCGCGATCGCATCGCTGAAACGGCATCGTTCTTCGGCATGCTGATCGGCACGCTCGGCAAGATCGCGCGCGACATCTCGCTGCAAATGCAAACGGAAATCGACGAACTATCGGAACCGGCCGCGGCCGGCAAAGGCGGATCGTCGACGATGCCGCACAAGCGCAATCCGGTCGGCTGCGCGGCGGTGCTCACGGCGGCCACGCGCGCGCCGGGGCTCGTCGCCACAGTGTTCGCGGGCATGGTGCAGGAACACGAGCGCGCGCTCGGCGGCTGGCAAGCCGAGTGGGACGCGTTGCCCGATCTCGCGCGGCTCGCGGGCGGCGCGCTTGCGAACATCGGGCAGATCGCGAGCGGACTCAACGTGAACATGCCGCGCCTGGCCGCGAACCTCGACGTCACGCATGGCCTGATTCTCGGCGAAGCGGTGATGCTCGCGCTCGGCGACAGCATCGGCCGGCTCGACGCGCATCATCTGGTCGAGAGCGCGTCGAAGGCGGCGATCCGCGAAGGGCAGACGCTTTTGGACGTGCTCTCCGCGGACTCCGCCGTGACTCAGCATCTTTCTGTCGAGCGCCTGAAGCAACTGCTCGATCCCGCTCAATACGTCGGCCAGGCGCACGCTTACGTGGACGCAGCGCTGGCGCTTCATACCGCGCGTTCGCAGCGCGCCACTTCGAAGGAGTAACCGGCATGCCATACGCCGCAGTCAACGGCACCGAGCTTCACTATCGGATCGACGGCGATCGTCACGGCAGCGCGCCGTGGGTGATTCTGTCGAATTCGCTCGGCAGCGATCTGTCCATGTGGACGCCGCAAGTCGCGGCCTTGTCGAAGCACTTTCGCGTGCTGCGCTACGACACGCGCGGTCACGGACATTCGGAAGCGCCGAAAGGACCGTACACGATCGAACAATTGGCGGGCGACGTGCTCGGCCTGATGGATACGCTGAAGATCGCACGCGCGCATTTTTGCGGCGTGTCGATGGGCGGACTCACGGGCGTCGCGTTGGCCGCGCGTCATGCGAGCCGCTTTGAGCGCGTCGTGCTTGCGAACACGGCGGCGCGCATCGGCTCGCCGGAAGTGTGGGTGCCGCGCGCCGCACGCGCTCGCACGGAAGGCATGCAGGCACTCGCCGACGCGGTGTTGCCGCGCTGGTTCACGGCGGATTACTTCGAGCGCGAGCCCGTCGTGCTTGCGATGATTCGCGATGTGTTCGTGCATACCGACAAGGAAGGCTACGCGTCGAACTGCGATGCGATCGACGCGACCGATCTGCGTCCTGAGACGCCTGGCATCAAGCTGCCGGTGCTCGTGATCAGCGGCACGCACGACGTGGCCGCGACGCCCGCGCAAGGCCGCGAACTGGCGCAGGCGATTCCGGCCGCGCGCTACGTCGAACTGGACGCCTCGCATATTTCGAACATCGAGAAGGCCGATGCGTTCACGAAGGCAGTGATCGACTTTTTGACGGAGCCCAAATGAACGACGAAGACCGCTACGAAGCCGGACTCGGCGTGCGCCGCGCGGTATTGGGCGACGCGCATGTGGACCGCTCGCTTGCCAACCGCACGGAGTTGACGGAAGAGTTTCAGAACTTCATCACGCGTTATGCGTGGGGCGAAGTGTGGACGCGCGAAGGTTTGCCGCGGCACACGCGCAGCCTGCTCACGATTGCGATGATGGTCGCGCTCAATCGCAGCGAAGAACTCGCGCTGCATTTGCGGGCCGCGAAAAACAACGGCGTGACGCGCGAGCAGATCAAGGAAGTGCTGCTGCAAACCGCGATTTACTGCGGCGTGCCGGCGGCGAACTCGGCGTTTCATCTCGCCGATAAGCTGTTCCGCGAAGACGATGCGGCGGCGAAGACTTGAGGGTTTTGCTGTAGCAATGGTTTGATGAAGAAACGCGCGCCTCTGGTACGGCGTGCGTTTTTTTATTGTGCGGTTGTCTCTCTCGAGTGCTTTACTTATGCCTCCGTGTCCGCACTCAAGCTAGCATTCGACGCGACATCAACCGGCAATTGCAGACGCACCGCGCGCAACACCGTATCTTTGATCACTTCGCGCCAATGCGCGAGCGCCGCCTTGTCCATCAGCGCTTCGCCGAGAAACGCGCCTAACGTGTACTGATTGGCGTTATAAAAATAACCGAGCGACGCGATCATCAGATACACGTCGCGTGCTTTGACGTCGGCGCGAAAAACGTGCTGCGCCTTGCCTGCGTCCAGCAACTTCTGCACGACTGAAATCGCATAGCCGGAAATCTCCTTCAGCTTGGACGACTTCTTCGCATGCTTGCCTTGATGCAGGTTCTCGCTCGATAGCAGCGTGACGAACTCAGGGTGATCGAGGTAGTACTGCCAGACGAATTCGACCATTTGTTCGAGGCCGTGAACCGGGTCTTCAAGATCGAGATCGAGTTTGCTTTCCGCTTCGTTGAATTGCGTGTAGATGGTCTCCAGCACTTCGACGAACAACTGCTCCTTGCTGCCGAAGTAGTAGTAGATCATGCGGTCGTGCGAGCGCGCGGCCTTCGAAATGCTTTCCACCCGGCCGCTCGCATAGCCTTGCTTCGCGAAGACCTTGATTGCCGCTTTCAGAATCTTGGCGCGCGTGTCCTGTGCCTGTTTCGCGCGGATGCCCGTGGCGCCCGGCTTGCGGCCGGCAGTGGAATTCATGGCGATCTGGTATCTCTTCGTTGGCGTGTTGAAGGGATTGAACTCTCTTGCGCGCGCTTCGTTGGAATGCAGGCGTCCTCATCATACCGTGCGCATTGCAGACTGCCGAGTCTCTTTCTAGCGATGCACGGTGAACTGCTTCGGCGTAAATTGAATCTCTGGCGACGAGGCCGCGTTCAATGTTCGAGTCAGCGTTTGAATGCGGCGGCGCACCATCCGCTCGCAGGCCGGAAACTCATTGCGCAGTCTATTTTGATCGGGTAGATTTCAGACAGGTTTGGTGTAGCGAATACTACACGAACGGTAAGTGACCGCAACATGGAATCATGCGTGGAAACATGCGAGTCACGCGAAAGTGCCCTGAAATAAGGGCTATTCGTCAGCCGGGCAGGACCGATTGTGATGTCGTCGTATGGAACCCCACTATGACAGAACATACGAAGGTCGATTTCGGTGCGGAACGCGTCGACGGCGATATCGCCTCGACGCCTGGTCCCACCGTGCTCGAGAAGGCGGCGCCGCGCAGCGAGCGTATGGCGTCGAACAAGATCGAATGCAATGCCTGTCCGGTGCTGTGTCAGATCTCCGAAGGGCGCACCGGCGCATGCGATCGCTATGCGAATGCGGACGGGCGGCTGATTCGCGTCGACCCTGTCGTATTCCTGTCGCGCTCGCAAGCCGATAGCGCAGATGCCCTGGTCGAATTCGGTGCGTCGTCCGAAGAAGCGCGAGACGATACCGCCAATACCGCGCTCTTCGTCACGGGCGTGGGCGCATCGTCCACGTATCCCGACTACAAGCCCGCGCCTTTCATCGTTGCCTCGAAGCTCGACGACGTCGACATGGTCACGGTCGTCACCGAAGGCATCTTCAGCTATTGCAGCTTCAAGGTCAAAATCGACACGGACCGCTTTCTCGGACCCGAGCAGGCGAACGTGCGTTGCCAGGGCGAGATCGTCGGCCATGTGACGACGGCGGAATACGGTTCGCAAATGTTGAGCCTCGGCGGCGTGCATCATCTGACCGGCGGCAGCAAGAAAGAAGGCCGCGTGACCTGCGACATGATGCTTGCACTCGGCAACAAGCAGGCGGTTGAACTCAGCATAGACGGCGGCGCGAGCCTCGTGGTTCGCGCGGGCGCGGCGCCTGTGGTCGACGGCGTCGAGGAACGGCGCATGCGCGTCGGCTGCGGTTCCGCGACCATCGGCATTTTCGCGAAGCAATGGTTCGGTCATGTCGACGAAGTCGTTGTAGTCGACGATCACATCACCGGCGTGTTGACCGAGCATCAGGCGGGGCGCTGCCTCGGCATGACGCGCTCGGGCATCAAGATTCGCGGACGCAAATCGACGCCAGGACGCTATTTTCAGGTGGCCAATCCAGGCATCGGTTGGGGCGGCACGGACATTCAAGACCCGCTCGCGATTATCGAAGGCTTCGATCCCGCTGTCGCTCAACCCGGCATGCGTCTGCTGATGGTGTCGACTACCGGCGAGCACGCGCAGTGGTATGAACTCGATCATGAGCTCGTGCCGCGCGTCGCGGCGATGCCCGATGCGGTGCGCCGCACGGTGGAACGCATCGGCGAAAACTGCGAGCCGTCGCTTGCCACGGTGCTGTTTCTCGGCGGCGCGGGCGGCAGTCTGCGCGCGGGCGCGACCGAGAACCCCGTGCTGCTCACGCGTGCGATCAAGCAGCAGCTCGTGAACGTCACGTGCGGCGGCGCGCCGGCTTATGTGTGGCCAGGCGGCGGCATCACTGTGATGGTCGACGTGTCGCGCATGCCCGACCGTTCGTTCGGCACCGTGCCCACGCCGGCGATCGTCGCGCCGATCGAATTCACCATGACGTATGACGCTTATCGCGATCTCGGCGGCCATCTGGATGCGGTGCGTTCGTTGGAGAGCGTGCTCGCGAATGGTCCCGAACATACGGAAGGCGCGCCGCTCGCGCGTCGAACGTTGGCGCGCAATTCGGACAATCCGTGGCCGCCCGCCATGCCGCCGATGCTGGGCTAACCGACTAACGCGGCTAACAATTCGGCCCACAACCACGCGATGAATCCAACCCGCACCCGTATCGACGCGACGCGCTGGCATTGGCAGCATGGCCCGATCGATCTTATCCTCAGCGCCGACGGCGAACCCGCCGCGCTGCAAGCCGCATATGAAGCGTGCTGGACGCGTTTCGTCGATGTATTGCCCGAGCTGGTCAGCGAACTCAAAACGCTTCGGCAACCCGTGCGCGCCGATGCACCGCTCAACGAATGCCCGTTGCAAGGCCGCGTGGCGCGCAGCATGTGGGCCGTGTGCCATCCGCATCGCGCGCGCTTTATCACGCCGATGGCAGCCGTTGCAGGCAGCGTCGCGGACGAACTGATCGGTGCATTCAAACGCGAAGGCGTGTCGCGCGCGTTTATCAACAATGGCGGCGACATCGCATTTCATTTGACCGAAGGCCAGCAATATCGCGTGGGCGTGTTCGCGGATCTCTCGCAGTGGCTCACGAAAGCGCAGCGTTCAAACGGCGATACGCTCGACGCCAACCTCACAATCGACGCAAGCATGCCGATTCGCGGCATCGCGACGAGCGGCTGGCGCGGGCGGAGCTTCAGCCTCGGCATTGCCGACAGCGTGACCGTCCTCGCAGGCGACGCGGCGAGCGCGGACGCGGCCGCGACGATGATCGCCAACGCGGTGAACCTCGATCATGCGGGCATCGTGCGAAAGCCGGCTTCGTCGCTGAAGGACGACACCGACCTCGGGGATCGGCTCGTGACCGTGGATGTCCCTGCGCTGCCGCAACCGCTCATCGACTTCGCGCTTGCTCGCGGCGTGGAAGCCGCGCGGCGCTTGGTCCAGCGCGGCCTGATAGAAGGCGCTGCGTTGTTCCTGCAAGGACGCGTGCGGACAGCCGGCATGCACGGCACACACGCGTTGCTGACGATGCATCGCGCTCACTCAACAACGGAGGCTCCGTGTTCGAAATACGCCGCGTGCTGACGCACGTCGAAGACATCTTTCACGAATTCGGCCCCGCGCCGGCAGAGCCATTAAGACGCGGCACAATCGCCGCCGTGATGACGAACCCGTTCGCCGGCCGCTATGAGCCGAACATCGAACACGCGATGGAAGCGCTCAAGCCGATCGGCTTCGACATGGCGCAGCGTCTGCTCACGGCGATGGCGGTGCCGCATGCGTCGATAGAAAGTTATGGCAAGGGCGCGATTGTCGGCTCGCGCGGCGAACTCGAACACGGCGCGTTGTGGCATGTGCCCGGCGGCTACGCAATGCGCGAGTTGCTCGAAAAGAACGGCGTGCCGACCAACGCAATCGTGCCGTCGACGAAAAAAGTCGGCGCGCCGTCCACCGCGCTCGACGTGCCGCTCACGCATGTCAACGCGAGCTATGTGCGCAGTCACTTCGACGCAATCGAAGTGCGCGTGCCGGGCGCGCCCGCCGCCGACGAAGTGGTGTTCATCCTCGTGATGAGCACGGGACAGCGCGTGCATGCGCGCGTCGGCGGGCTCGCCAAGGAGGCGATCGTGGGCAAGGACGGCTTGCGCTGAACCACGCTGCATGTTCGCTGAAGGTCGCAACACATACATCGAATCTCGGAGAGCGAAATGGCAATCAGGCTTCGCAAGCTGGTCGTGCAAGTGGACGAAACCCGCATTGAAATGGGCCAGAACATCGATCCGCCCGCGCGCCGCGCGGTGGCGATCGCGGTGATCGACAATCCGTATGCGGGCCGCTATGAGGCAAAGCTCGACGCGCTGATCGACGCCGGCGAGGAACTAGGCGCGCTGCTCGGCAAGCGCTGCGTCGAGGCGCTCGGTATCGAACCCGGCGAAGCGCAGAGCTACGGCAAGGCCGCGATTGTCGGCGAGGCGGGCGAACTCGAACACGCGGCCGCGATCTTGCATCCTAAGCTTGGCGCGCCGCTGCGCGCAGCCGTCGAAAAGGGCGCGGCGCTCGTGCCGTCGGCGAAAAAAATGGGCACGCTCGGCACGGCAATCGACGTGCCGCTCGGCCACAAGGACGCCGCCTTCGTGCGCAGTCATTTCGACGCCATCGAGGCGCGCGTGTCGGACGCGCCGCGTGCCAATGAAATCGTCGTCGCGGTCGCGGTGACGGCGTCGGGCCGGCCGCTGCCGCGCATCGGCGGCTTGCAGGCGAACGAGATCAAGGGCGAGGATGGTTTGCGCTGAGGTGTGCATGCATTTGTTTCGCGCGTCCCCACAAGGGATTTCTTTCAGGTAGTGTGCTGCCGTTGATGCGTGCGAGCACGGTGCCGCACGCGCCGCAACGTCTGCTGGCCGAGTGGCATGCGCATGTCGCGTGCGCGCGGTCGGCAAGCTGCCGAGGGTCTCGATGCTTTCGAATTTGCTGGTACAACTGGTCAACGGACTCGCCGATGCGTCGACGCTCTTTCTCGTCGCCGCCGGTTTGTCGTTGATCTTCGGCGTGACGCGCATCGTCAATTTCGCGCACGGCTCGTTCTATATGTTCGGCATCTACATCGCGTACAGCATCGCGAGCCGCTTCGGACATACGGCGGGCGGCTTCTGGCTGTCGGTGCTGGCCGCGGCGCTCGTCGTCGCGGTGCTTGGCGCGCTAGTCGAGGTCATCGTGTTGCGGCGCATTTATCAGGCACCCGAACTATTTCATCTGCTTGCCACGTTCGCGCTCGTATTGATCTTTCGCGATGCCGCGTTGTGGCTATGGGGCCCGGAAGATCTGTTCGGGCCGCGCGCGCCGCATCTCGCGGGCGCGGTGAATTTCCTCGGCCATCCGCTGCCGACCTACGACATCGCGTTGATCGTGATCGGCCCGGTCGTGTTGCTGCTGCTCTGGTATGCGCTGACGCGCACGCGTTGGGGCACGCTCGTGCGCGCGGCGACGCAGGACCGCGAGATGCTCGGCGCGCTCGGCATCAATCAGGCGTGGCTGTTTACCGGCGTGTTTTTCGTCGGCGCGTTTCTCGCGGGTCTGGGCGGCGCGCTGCAAGGGCCGCGCATGTCGGCGAATCTCTCTCTCGATCTGGAGACGATCGGCAATGCGTTCGTGGTCGTCGTGGTCGGCGGCATGGGTTCGATTCCAGGCGCATTCGTGGCCGCGCTGATCATCGCGGAAATCAAGGCGCTGTGCATCGGCATTGGGCATGTGACGATTTTCGGCGTCGGCCTGTCGTTGAGCCGCTTTACGCTGGTCGCGGAATTCGTCGTGATGGCGGTCGTGCTGGTCGTGCGGCCCTGGGGTTTGCTCGGCCGCGCGAGTGCCGCGGTGCGCGGCATGGCGGCGCCCGAAGCGCCGCTGCGTCCCGCGGGCAAGCGCGTCAAATGGCTGGCTGCGATCATGCTGCTGGTTCTGCTGCTCGCGCCGCTCTTGGCCAACGCATTCCCGTATATGCCGGTGCTGCTGGTGGAAATTCTGATCGCTGTTCTGTTTGCAACGAGCCTGCATTTCATCATGGGACCGGGCGGCATGCATTCGTTCGGCCACGCCGCGTATTTCGGGCTCGGCGCGTATGGCGCGGCGCTCTTTCTCAAAGTACTCAATCTGCCGATGGAAGCCGCGTTGCTGCTCGCGCCGCTACTCGCAGTCGGCGGCGCGCTCGTGTTCGGCTGGTTCTGCGTGCGTTTGTCCGGCGTCTATCTGGCGATGCTGACGCTCGCGTTCGCGCAGATCGTCTGGTCGGTCGTTTTCCAATGGGACGATGTGACGGGCGGCAGCAACGGCATTCTCGGCTTGTGGCCGGCCGACTGGCTTTCGTCGCCGGTGGCGTTTTACTACGTGACGCTCGTGTGCGCGGTGATCGGCGTGTGGCTGCTACGGCGCATGCTGTTTTCGCCGCTCGGCTATGCGATGCGCGCGTCGCGCGATTCGGTGTTGCGCGCGGAGGCCATCGGCATCGACGTGAAGCGCGTGCAGTGGGCGGCGTTCGTGATCGCGTCGCTGTTCTGCGGACTTGCGGGATCGTTGTATGCGTTCTCAAAAGGCACGATCTCGCCGGAGGTGATCAGCGTGAGCCGTTCCGTCGACGGTCTCGTGATGGTGCTGCTCGGCGGCTTGCAGACGCTCACCGGCCCCATCGTGGGCGCGGCCGTGTTCACGTGGCTGCAGGACACCGTCGCGCGGCAGACCGACTATTGGCAGGCGCTGCTGGGCTTCGCGATTTTGCTGCTCGTGATCGCGTTTCCGCAAGGCATCGTTGGCTTTATTCGCGATCGTTTCGGTGACGACATCAACGACAATGCGAACGACGCGGCCGGCAAAACCACCGCACCCACTTCGCAGCGCGCGGCGATCAAGGAGGGGCTATGAGCTTGCTGCAAGTGTCTGGCCTCTCGAAGTCGTTCGGTGGACTGAAGGCCGTCGACAACGTGTCGTTCACGCTCGAAGCCGGCCAGCTTCTCGCGCTGCTCGGCCCGAACGGCGCGGGTAAATCGACGTGCTTCAACATGGTCAACGGACAGTTGCCGCCTTCGTCGGGGTCGATCCGTTTCGGCGAACACGAACTCGTCGGCATGCGTCCGCGCGACATCTGGCGGCTCGGCGTCGGCCGCACCTTCCAGATCGCCGCGACCTTCAATTCGATGACCGTACTCGAAAACGTGCAGATCGCGCTCGTTTCGCGCGAACGCAAAACCTTCGGCCTGTGGAAACCCGCGGGCTCGCGCTACGCCGATGAAGCCTTCGCACTGCTCGAGCAAGTCGGCATGGCCGCCGACGCGAAGCGCGCCTGCGGCGTGCTCGCGTATGGCGACGTCAAGCGCGTCGAACTCGCGATTGCGCTCGCGAACCGCCCGAAGCTGCTGCTGATGGACGAACCCACTGCGGGCATGGCGCCGAAGGAGCGTAACGAATTGATGGCGCTGACGCGGCGGCTCGTTACCGAGCAGAAGATCGGCGTGCTGTTCACCGAGCACAGCATGGACGTCGTGTTTGCCTACGCCGACCGCATGATCGTACTCGCGCGCGGCAAGCTGATTGCCGAAGGCGACGGCGAAACGATCCGCAACGATCCGCGCGTGCAGGAAGTGTATTTCGGCACCGGCAAGACGTTTCAGCCACACGCGGCGCTGCATGACACGGCAGGCGGCCACGCCGGCGAAGGAGTCCTGCAATGAGCGAGCCGATGCTGAAAGTCGCGGGCCTCAACGCGTTTTATGGCCGCGCACATATTCTGTTCGACGTCGGCCTCGAAGTGGGACGCGGTGAAGTGGTTGCGTTGATGGGCCGCAACGGCGCGGGTAAATCGACCACGATGAAAGCGGTCATGGGTTTGCTGCCGCGCCGCCAGGGCGAAGTGACGTTTCGCGGACAGAACATCGCCGCGCTGCCGCCGTACAAGATCGCGCGCATGGGCATGGGCTTCGTTCCCGAAGACCGGCGCGTGTTCGCCGATCTGACGGTGATGGAGAACCTCGACGCGGGCCGTCAGCCACCGCGCGAAGGCGCGCCGCAATGGACGCCGGAAAAGCTGTTCCGCCTGTTTCCGAATCTCGGCGAAATGCCCAAGCGTCCCGGCGGCCAGATGAGCGGCGGCGAGCAGCAGATGCTGACGGTATCGCGCACGCTGATGGGCAACCCGTACCTCGTATTGCTCGATGAACCGTCGGAAGGCGTCGCGCCCGTGATCGTCGAACAGATGGCCAACATGATCCTCGAACTGAAGCGCGAGGGGCTGTCCATTCTGTTGTCCGAGCAGAACCTGCACTTCGCCGAGATGGTCAGCGACCGCGCTTATGTCCTTGAAAAAGGGCAAATCCGCTTTAGCGGCAGCATCGGCGAACTGGCGAAGAACGAAACCGTGAGGCGCGCTTATCTGAGCGTGTAATCGAACCGTCGTTGCAAAAGGAGAGGCAGATGGCAGCAGAGACGTTGACAGGATTGTCCGGCAAGGTCGCGGTGACGAACATCGGCCTGCTGTTATCCGGCGACATCGATCAGCCGATTCTCGACGCCGATACGCTCGTGATCGACGACGGCCTAATCGTCGCGATCGGCAAGGAAGCGGACTGCGACCTCGAAGGCGCGCGTACTACCGTCGATTGCAAGGGAACGACGGTAGCACCTGGCCTGATCGACTCGCATGTGCATCCGGTATTCGGCGACTGGACGCCGCGTCAGAATCAGCTCGGCTGGATCGAATCGAATCTGAACGGCGGCGTGACGACGATGATCTCGGCGGGCGAAGTGCATTTACCTGGCCGTCCGAAAGATGTGCTCGGCGTGAAGGCGCTTGCGATCACCGCGCAGCGTTCGTTCGAAGGCATGCGTGCGGCGGGCGTGGGCGGGGGCGTCAAGGTGATGGCGGGCGCGCCGGTGATCGAAAAAGGCATGGTCGAAGAGGACTTCAAGGAGCTCTCCGAAGCCGGCGTGAAGCTGCTCGGCGAAGTCGGTCTCGGCAGCGTGAAGGCCGGCGAGGAAGCCGCGCAAATGGTCGCGTGGGCGCGCAAGTACGGCATCCAAAGCACGATTCATACGGGCGGTCCGTCGATTCCGGGCTCGGGGCTGATCGACCGCGACGTGGTGCTTGCGGCCGACGCCGACGTGATCGGCCACGTCAACGGCGGGCATACGTCGCTGTCTTACCGCCATGTTTGCGACTTGTGCGAGCAGTCGAGCCGCGCGCTCGAAATCGTTCATAACGGCAACGAACGCATTGCATTGCTGACGGCGCGCCATGCGATCGAACTGAAATGCCCGCACAGGATCATCCTCGGCACCGACAGCCCGGCCGGCTCGGGCGTGCAGCCGCTCGGCATCTTGCGCATGATTGCGTTGATTTCGAGCCTCGCCGACGTGCCCGCGGAAATCGCGTTCTGCTTCGCGACGGGCAACACGGCGCGGCAACGCAACTTGCGTCAGGGGCTCATCGAAGTGGGCCGTCCCGCCGACCTCGTCTTCATGGACCGCGCGCAGCATACGGCCGCGGACACGCTGCTCGAAAGCGTGCAACTCGGCGATATTCCAGGCGTGGGCATGGTGATGATCGACGGCTTGATCCGTTGCCGGCGCAGCCGCAATACGCCGCCCGCGACCGAAGTGCCGGTGGTGCTATGAATGCGCGTCTTAGAGCGCGGTCGGCGCGCTCATGAACGGGGCGGCGCCGCTCGCGCTGAAGGTCAACGGCGCGACGCATGTCGTCTGCGCCAGCGCGGACACGCCTTTGCTTTACCTACTGCGCAACGACCTCGCGCTCAATGGTCCGAAATTCGGCTGCGGCCTGGGCGAGTGCGGCGCGTGCACGGTGCTGCTCGACGGCATGCCGACGCGCGCCTGCGTGACCACGGCGAAGGTGGCGCTGGGGCACGAGATCACCACGCTCGAAGGACTCGGCACGCGTGCCGCGCTGCATCCGGTGCAACAGGCGTTTATCGACGAACAGGCCGCGCAATGCGGCTATTGTTTGAGCGGCATGATCATGACGACGAAGGCGCTGCTCGAGCGCGATCCGCATCCGAGCGTCGAGACGATTTGCCGCGAGTTGTCGCGCAACCTGTGCCGTTGCGGCACGCATGTCGAAATCGTGCGCGCCGTGCAGCGCGCCGCTGAGTTGCTCGCCACGCAGAAGCATGTTCAAGAGACCGCTGATAAAGAGGCGAGCGCATGACGGGACCGGACTTCAGCGTCGATCGACGCGCGGCGCCGCCGTCGCGCAAACAGCTTTACGACGCGCAGAGCGTGCTCATCGTCATGCGGCCGCCGCAAGCACCGGTTCAACCGGCGGCCGGTCAGCCGGGCTCGCGGTCGTCGTTCATGCCCACTGACGCCGACATGTTCCTCGCCGTGCGCGACGACGGCAGCGTGATCGCGTTCAACGGCCACGTCGATCTCGGCACAGGCATCGGCACCGCGCTTGCGCAGATCGTCGCGGAAGAACTCGATGTGCCGTTGACGCGCGTGTCGATCGTGCTCGGTCATACGAACGAGACGCCGAATCAGGGGCCGACGATTGCCAGCGCCACGCTGCAGATAACGGCGGTGCCGTTGCGGCACGCCGCGGCGCAGGCGCGGCAATGGCTGCTCGAGCAGGCGGCGCTACGGCTTGGCGTTGACGTGGAAAAGCTCGATGTGCGCGATGGCATCGTGTTCGAACGCGACGATGCAAATGCAAAGCGCATCGCCTACGGCGAGCTCATCGCGGGGCAACGCATCGAACTCCAGTTGACTACCGACGCGCCGCTCAAAGACCCGGCCGCATACAACATCGTCGGCAAGCATGCGCCGCGCGTCGATATTCCAGCGAAGGCAACGGGCGAATTGAGTTTCGTCCACGATGTACGCGTGCCTGGCATGCTGCATGGGCGCGTCGTGCGTCCGCCATATGCGGGCATCGCGCAGGGCAACTTCATTGGTAACAGTTTGCTGCGTGTCGATGAAGAGTCGATCCGCGACATGGCCGGCATCGTCAAGGTCGTGGTGATACGCGACTTCGTCGGCATCGTGGCGGAGCGCGAGGAAATCGCGCAGCAGGCCGCGAAGCGGCTCGACGTGCAATGGAAAACCACCGAAGCCTTGCCGCCGCTGGATACCAGCGAGGAAGTGGAAGCCGCATTGCGCGCGAATCCTGCGAAGCGGCGCGAGCTTTTAATCGACGGGGATGTCGACGCCGCGCTTTCACGCGACCCCACTCGCACGCTGAATCGCACGTACGTATGGCCGTTTCAGATGCATGCGTCGATTGGACCGTCGTGCGCGGTGGCCGACTATCGCGACGGTGCGTTGAAGGTATGGTCCGGCACGCAGAATCCGCATTCGCTGCGCGCGGACCTCGCGTTGCTGATGGGCATGAACGAAGCGCACATCGAGATCGTGCGCATGGATGCGGCCGGCTGCTACGGCCGCAATTGCGCGGACGATGTCGCCGCCGACGCCGCGTTGCTCTCGCGTGCGGCCGGCGCGCCGGTGCGCGTGCAACTGTCGCGCGAGGACGAGCATGCGTGGGAGCCGAAGGGCGCCGCGCAATTGATGGACGTGCGCGGCGCGTTGAGCGCCGAGGGCGAACTCGCGGCTTACGACTTCGCGACGCGTTATCCATCGAACGATGCGCCCACGTTGGCGTTGTTGCTGACCGGCACGCTGTCCGGCGAGCCGCAGGTGTTCGAGATGGGCGACCGCACGGCCGTGCCGCCGTATGACTACGAGGCGATGCGCGTCGTCTGCGACGACACGCCGCCTATTGTTCGCGCGTCGTGGCTGCGCGGCGTGTCGGCGTTGCCGAACACTTTCGCGCACGAGTCGTTCATCGACGAACTCGCGGTGGAAGCGGGCGCCGATCCGGTCGAGTTTCGGCTGAAGCATTTGCGTGACCCGCGCGCGGCCGATCTCGTGAAAGCGGTGACGGAGCGCGCGGGCTGGCAGCCGCGCGTGCGCGAAGCCACTGACGCTGAGGCTCACGAACGAGGCGAACAAAGCGACCAAGGCGACATCGCACGAGGCCGCGGTATCGCCTACGCCCGCTACGTGCACAGCAAATTCCCCGGCTTCGGCGCCGCGTGGTGCGCGTGGGTCGCCGACGTCGAAGTCAATCGCCGAAGCGGCGAACTCGCGGTGACGCGCGTCGTGGTCGGCCAGGACAACGGCACCACGATCAACCCGGACGGCGTGCGTCACCAGATTCACGGCAACGTGATCCAGGCGACGAGCCGCGCGCTGAAAGAACGCGTGACGTTCGGCGGCAATGCGGTGACGAGCCAGGAGTGGGGCGCGTATCCGATTCTCACGTTTCGCGAAGTGCCGGTGATCGACGTCGTGATGATGCCGCGTCACGGCGAGCCGCCGATGGGCGCGGGCGAATCCGCGTCGCTGCCCGGCGCGGCGGCGATTGCCAACGCGTTGTACGACGCGACCGGCGTGCGTTTTCGCAGGCCGCCGTTCACGCCCGAAACGATTCGCGCGGCGCTCGCCGATGCACAAGCCGAGAAGGCCGCCGCGCGCAGGAAAAAGCGCTGGCGGCTCGGTTTTCTAGGGGCGTTCGCGGCTGGCGCGGCGGGCTGGCTCGGCGCGTTGTCGCTGGCGCCGTCCGCTCTCGGGCCGATCACGCCGCCGCTCGCGAGCGCCTTCGCGCCGGAGCTAATCGCGCGCGGCAAGGTGCTCGCGTCGCTTGGCAATTGCGCGGTCTGCCACACCGCGAAGAACGGCGTGCCGAACGCGGGCGGCAAGCCGCTCGAGACGCCTTTCGGCACCGTCTACAGCACGAACATCACGCCGGATGCGCAGACGGGCATCGGCGCATGGTCGCTCGAAGCGTTTGTCCGCGCGATGCGTGAAGGCATCAGCCGCGACGGGCATCGGCTCTATCCGGCGTTCCCGTACACGTCCTTCAAAAATACGTCCGACGACGACCTCAACGCGCTCTACGCGTATCTGATGTCGCAAACGCCTGTGCGTTTTCGTCCGCCGGAAACGAAGCTGCCGTTTCCGTTTAGCGCGCGTCCGTTGATGGCCGCATGGAACGGCCTCTTCCTCGGACGCAACACGTTCACCGCCAGCGCGACGCAAAGCGCGCAATGGAATCGCGGCGCGTATCTCGTCAACGGGCTCGGGCATTGCAGCGCGTGTCACACGCCGCGCAATGCGTTCGGCGCCGAGAAAAGCGGCGCGGCCTTCATGGGCGGAGGCAGCGCGGAAGGCTGGGAAGCGCCCGCGTTATCGTCGCTATCGAACGCGCCGGTGCCGTGGACCGAGGACGAGCTGTTCCGCTATTTGCGCTTCGGCCATGCGTCGCTGCACGGCGTCGCGGCGGGACCGATGGCGCCCGTCGTCGCCGATCTCGCGGCGCTGCCCGACAGCGATATTCGCGCGATGGCGACGTATCTCGCGTCGCTTGCGCCAGTGGAACCGAACGTCGATGTCGCGGCGATGGCGCGGCAATACGAAGCGGCGAGCACGATCAACGGCGCGCCGTCCAGCGTCGGCGCGCGGCTGTTCGACGGCGCTTGCGCGGCGTGTCATCACACCGGCAGCGGGCCGCAACTGTTCGGCGCGCATCCGTCGCTTGCGCTCAACACGAACCTGCATGGCGCGACGCCGGATAATCTGATCCGCGTGATTCTCGACGGCATCGGCTCGCCTGCGCGGCCCGAACTCGGTACGATGCCGGCTTACCGCGACAGTTTCAACGACGCCCAGGTCGCCGAGCTCGTGTCGTATCTGCGGCAGCAATTCGCGGGCGGCAAGCCTGCCTGGCAGAATGTGGCGGCAAGCGTCGCGAGGATTCGCGCGACCGCGAGCGCGGAGTGAGCGCAAGAACGAACGCACGAGTAAGCGCAAGTATGAACGCACGAGCCACTGCCCGCCCGGCCGCTTGAACACCGCCGCAACGCCTGATAGAACAGCCTGTTAGAAGACCAACGCATTCCCGCAATCCCATTGATACGGAGAAACGCATGACCACGCGCGCACGATGGATCTCTCGCCTGACGCTATCGACGGTTGTTTCATTCGCCGCCTTCGGCGCCAATGCCCAGCAGACCATCAAGATCGGGGAAATCAACAGCTATAAGGCGCAGCCGGCCTTTCTCGGGCCTTACAAGAACGGCTGGAATCTCGCGCTCGAGCAGATCAACGGCGCGGGCGGCGTGCTCGGCAAAAAGCTCGAAGTCGTTTCGCGCGACGACAACGGCAACCCTGGCGACACCATTCGCGTCGCGCAGGAGCTGATCGCTCGTGAACAGGTGCAGTTGCTGTTCGGTGGTTTCCTGTCGAACACCGGCCTCGCGCTCACCGATTTCGCCAAGCAGAAAAAGATCTTCTTCCTCGCCGCCGAACCGTTGACCGACAAGATCGTCTGGGCCGACGGCAACAAATACACGTACCGTCTGCGTCCTTCCACGTATATGCAGGTCGCGATGCTCGTGCCCGAAGCGGCCAAGCTGAAGAAAAAGCGCTGGGCGCTTGTCTATCCGAACTACGAGTATGGGCAGTCGGCGGTCGCGACGTTCAAGAAGCTCCTCACCGCCGCGCAGCCCGACGTGCAGTTCGTCGCCGAACAGGCCACGCCGCTCGGCAACGTGGATGCGGGCGCGGTCACGCAGGCTCTCGCCGACGCGAAGCCCGATGCGATCTTCAACGTGCTGTTCGGCGCCGACCTCGGCAAGTTCGTGCGCGAGGGCAATACGCGCGGCCTCTTCAAGGACCGCACGGTGGTGTCGCTGCTGACGGGCGAGCCGGATTATCTCGATCCGCTGGGCGCCGAAGCGCCGGCCGGCTGGATCGTGACGGGCTACCCGTGGTATTCGATCGACACTCCGGCGAACAAGAAGTTTGTCGACGCCTATCAGGCGAAGTATCACGACTACCCGCGGCTCGGCTCGGTGGTCGGCTACTCGGCGCTGATGTCGATCGCTGCGGGCATCAAAAAGGCCGGTTCCGCGGATACCGACAAGCTCGCGGCCGCGTTCAAGGGTCTCGCCGTCGATACACCGTTCGGGCCGATCACCTATCGCGCGCAGGACAATCAGTCGACGATGGGCGCTTACGTCGGCGTCACCGGTCTGAAGGACGGCAAGGGCGTGATGACGTCGTATCGCTACATCGACGGCGCGAGCGTGCAGCCGTCGGATGCCGACGTGAAAAAGCTGCGGCCGGGCGAGTAAGCAGGCGTCGGCGTCGGCCTCGGCGGCTATTCCTCCGCGTCGTGCTCCGCCACGAAGCGCCGCAAGTAGGCCAGCACCGCCGCTTCGACCGCGCGATGGTCGGCGGTGCTCTTCGAGCCCGCGTTCTCCTCGTCGCCGAACAGCGACGAAGGCGCGTCGTGCACGTCGATTTCCTGCCCTTCGCGGAAGATGCGAATCTCGTGGACGTCTTCCGCGTATTCCGCGATCCAGTGAACGCCTTCGATATGCGCGCCTGCGCGCACGGTGGGGATCTTCATCAGTGTCTCCCATTCGGACCGGTCCAGTGCGCCGACCCTTGACCACACCATACGCCGTCCCCGTGAACGGCGCGAGTCCTGGCGAAGTGTCTCAGCGCTGCGGCACAGCCATTGCTTCACTGCATGGGCCACAGTCAACCGGAGAACTGTCATGCCCGAGAAGAAAACCCTCAAGCGTGCGGAAGCCGACAAACGCGCCGGCAAGTCGGCGAGCACGCAAGCTGGAGAGTTCGTCAAGGAACAGGTGGACAAGGTGCGCGCCGGCAAGCACGGCGTGCGCTCGCCGAAACAGGCGATTGCGATCGGATTGTCGGAGGCGCGTCGCGCGGGCGTCGATCTGAAGGCGCCGAAGAAGGGCAGCACGAGCGAGGCGACGCGCAAAGAAGGCGGAGAAGGACAGCGCCGCGGGACACAAGAAGGGCGCCGCGAAAAAGACCGCCAGCAAGGAGTCGACGGCGAAGCGCTCGCGCACCACCACCAATGTGCTGAAGCGCGAAAGCAAGGCCGGCGCATCGCACTCGGCGATGTCGAAGCAGGCGAAGTCGGCGGCGGCCAAGCGGCCGGCCGCGAGCCGCTCGGCGGCGGCGAAGAAGGCTGCCGCGACGAAGGGCGCAGCCGGACGTTCAGCCGCGGCGAAGAAGGCGGCGCAGACACGCGCTGCGCGCGCGCATCAGCATCACTGACGGCGGACGGCGCGCGACCTGCGCGCCGTTGTTCGCTGTCGCCTTACTGCACCGTGGCCAGCACGTCGCCGACCGTCTTGAAGAGATGCGCGATCTGCTCTTCGTTGATGATGAGCGGCGGCGAAAACGCCAGGATGTCCCCCGTAAAGCGCACGAGCACGCCCGCCTCGAAGCATTTGACGAACGCCTCGTAAGCGCGCGCGCCCGGTGCGCCGTCGCGCGATTCGAGTTCGATGCCGGCGATCATCCCAAGGTTGCGGATGTCCTTCACATGCTTCGCGCCGCGCAGCGAGTGAACGGCGGCTTCGAACGTCGGCGCGAGCGACGCGGCGCGTTCGAACAGGCCCTCGCTGCGATACAGGTCGAGCGTCGCGATGGCGGCGGCGACCGCGGCCGGGTGCGCTGAATACGTGTAGCCGTGGAACAGCTCGATCGCGCCTTGTGCGCCGCCGTTGACGATCGTGTCGTGCACCGTGCGGCTCGCCGCGACTGCGCCCATCGGGATCGACGCGTTGTTGATCGCCTTCGCCATCGTGATGAGGTCGGGCGTCACGCCGAAATATTCGCTGGCCGTGGCCTTGCCGACGCGGCCGAAGCCCGTGATCACTTCGTCGAAAATCAGCAGGATGCCGTGCTTCGTGCAGATGTCGCGCAGCTTCTGCAGGTAGCCTTGCGGCGGAATCAGCACGCCCGTCGAGCCGGCGACCGGTTCGACGATCACCGCGGCAATCGTCGACGCATCGTGCAGCGCGACGATGCGCTCCAGTTCGTCCGCGAGATGCGCGCCCCACGCCGGCTGACCCTTCGAGAACGCGTTCTGCTCGAGATTGTGCGTGTGCGGCAGATGATCGACGGCCGGCAGCAGCGCGCCGGAAAACGTCTTGCGGTTCGGCGCGATGCCGCCGACCGAAATGCCGCCGAAGCCCACGCCGTGATAACCGCGCTCGCGGCCGATCAGGCGCGTGCGCTGCGCTTCGCCGCGCGAGCGGTGATAGGCGAGCGCGATTTTCAGCGCGGTGTCGACGGATTCGGAACCCGAGTTCGTGAAGAAGATGCGGTCGAGGCCTTCGGGCATCAGCTCGGCGACCCGCGTGGCCGCTTCGAACGCGAGCGGATGGCCCATCTGGAACGTCGGCGCGAAGTCCAGCGTGGAAAGCTGCTTCGTGATCGCGGCGACGATCTCGTCGCGGCTGTGGCCCGCATTCACGCACCATAGGCCCGCGCAGCCGTCGAGCACTTCGCGGCCGTCCGTGCTGCGGTAGTACATGCCTTTCGCCGATTCCAGCAGGCGCGGCGCGGCCTTGAACTGGCGGTTGGCGGTGAACGGCATCCAGAAAGACGACAGATCGTCGATGACGGGGCGCGAAGTCATGGGTTTCTCCTCGAAGTGGTTTCCCAAGAGGGACTTCCTTTGGGCGTCCCCCAAGAATAGTTGCTTCGGGGCGTCTGCCAAGGGGACTTCCTTTGGGCGTAGCCAAAACTGTAGCGTTCGCGGTTTAATGGCGGCATAAACAGTTGACGCGGTGTCGCGCTAACTGTGTTGGTGGATCGGCGGTAACTGTGCCGACGCGATCCGCTTCGGGCCGTGCGTCGCGGCCGGCTTTTTCGTTCCGAGTCCACACTTCCGACCATGATCGAATTGAATCTCGAGCGCGACAGGCGCGCCGCTCCCACGCTCGTCGACCAGGTCGTGCAAGGCTTCGCGCAAGCCATCGAGGCGCAGTCGCTGCGCGCAGGCGCGCTGCTGCCGTCGGTGCGGCAACTTGCGCAGACGCATGAGTTGAGCACCTTCACGGTGACGGAGGCGTACAACCGTCTGGTGTCGATGGGGCTCGTGGTCGCGCGGCGCGGCTCCGGTTATCGCGTCGCGGCGCGCTCGCCTGCGCCGCGAGCGGCCGTGACCGACTGGCAGCCGCCGAGCCTCACCGCGACGTGGCTTCTGTCCGACGTATTCGCCGATCATTCGGTGCCGATCAAGGCCGGCGGCGGCTGGCTGCCGAACGAGTGGATCAACGAAACCGGTTTGCAGCATGCGTTGCGCGCGATGAGCCGGGTGCCTGCCGCGCGGCTCGGCGATTACGGCCATCCCTACGGCTTCGCGCCGTTGCGCGAGCGCATCGCCGAGCAGCTCGACCGGCGCGGTCTGCCCGTCGACGTGTCCAACGTGCTGCTCACGCAGGGCGCGACGCAAGGGCTCGATCTGATCGTGCGCACGTTGCTGCGCGCAGGCGACGCGGTGATCGTCGAAGATCCCGGCTATTGCAACCTGCTGCAGATTCTCAAGCTCGCCGGACTCGTCGTGCATGGCGTGCCGCGCACGCCTGCGGGCGTCGATACCGAGGTGCTCGAAGCGCTCGTCGCGGAGCACAAGCCGAAGGCCATTTTCGTCAACACGACGCTGCAGAATCCGACCGGCGCGACCTTCGGCATGTCGGCGGCGTTCCGCCTGCTGCAGATCGCGGAGCGTCAGCGCATGTGGGTGATCGAGGACGACGTGAGCCGCGAACTGGCGCCGTCCGGCGCGCTGCTTTTTGCCGCGATGGAAGGCTTGCAGCGCGTGCTGTATGTCGGCGGCTTTTCGAAGACGGTAACGCCTGGCTTGCGCTGTGGCTACGTGGTCGCGGAGCGCGCGGTGCTGCGCGAACTGGCGCGCACGAAGATGGCGGTGGGCTTGACGTCGTCGGAGGCGATCGAGCGGATCGTCGATAAGGTGCTGCTCGAGGGCCGCTACGCGCGTCACGTGGAAGCGGTCAACGAGCGGCTCAAGCTCGCGCATGGCACCGTCGAGGAGCGGCTCGACTCGCTTGGGCTCGAAGTGTTTCATCGGCCGCGAGCGGGGTTGTTTCTGTGGGCTCGCCTGCCGATTGATCCTGCGTCTGCCGGCGACGTCGCGACGGCCGCGCTCAAGCACGGCATCTGGCTTGCGCCCGGCTCATACTTCCGGCCGGACGACGCGCCGAGCGCATGGTTTCGCTTCAACGCCCCTTATTCGACCGACGATGCGTTGTGGCGCTTCATCGAGCGAGTAGGACGCGGGGCGGTTTAGATGCGCATCGCCTGGCGCGTCTCTCGCTCGCTTACGAGGTGGCTGCGTCCAGCAGCTTCAGCGCGATCGGATACAGCGAAAGCACGAGCAGCAGCGCCATCGTGATGTTGAAAGCGCGCAGACGCCTCGCGTCGGACAACACGCGCCGCATCGCGGTGCCAAACCCGGCCCACAGGCAGATGCACGGAAAGCCGATCACATAGAACACCGCCGCCATCGCCACCGCGTTCATGCTGTAGCTCTCGCTCAGATGGATGGTCGTGGCGGCGGTCAGCACCATCATCCACGCCTTCGGGTTGACCCACTGGAACGCGATAGCTTCATAGAACTTCATCGGCCGGCGTTCGCCCTGCCTGACCTTAAGTTCGCCCGACGTGCCGATTTTCCACGCGAGATATAGCAGGTAGGCGACGCTCGCCACTTCGAGCACGGTGTACAGCACCGGGAAATGCACGAAGGCTTCGCCGAGTCCGACGCCGACCGACAGCATCAATAGCACGACGCCGGCGCTGATGCCTGAAATATGCGGCAAGGTGCGGCGAAAACCGAAGTTGACGCCCGACGCGAGCAACATCGTGTTGTTCGGACCAGGCGTGATGCTGGTGACGAGCGCGAACAGGATGCCGGCGGGCAGCGCGCTGAGCGTGAGGTAGGACATGGCGGGCTCCGGAACGAGGCTAGAAGATTTTGACCATTCTAGCCAGCGTTGCCGGTACAGTACCGGTACGGATCGCGGGATGATGTCCGGTACAGAGAACGTGGCTTCCGCGACGTACGATTCAATCGCGTGAAAGCGTAGGGCGCTTCATACGCATCAGCTCGGTCACCTCATGCCGATCATCCGCGGATGAAATCGGGACAGTCAGCCATTTGCCGTCGGGGTAGGCGCGGGCTTCATCGTAGAGCTTCACCAACTGTGGGCTCCAGAAGTAACGCCGCGCCTCGAACTTCTCCCGTTCAGCTCGCCCCAGGACCACGAGAACCGACAACAGCCTGTATGCGGGCAACAGCGTGCAGAGCGCCTTGGTCTTCCGGTAGCGCAGCGACCAACCGCGCTTCTTGCCGCCATATAGCCAGTCTGGCACAAAAACACCGGGATACGATGCGTCGATCCAGCTCCGCAGTTCGACCCAATGCTCGAAAGCCTCCGGCCCCATCCAGTCGCGGATAGTGCGCTCGTCGGGCTGCGAAGATTTGTCGGCGATTCTGTCGCCGATCTCAGCGGACTCGTTCACGTTTGCTTTCCTCTTCATCTGCATGGGTGGAATGCTTCGCGCGGTACCGTTAATCGCGGTATCGAAAGTTCATCCAGGTCACGGCTTCTGAGCGTTAGCCCACGAGGCCTGAATGGACGCCACAAGGAGAGAAAGCGATGCAGCCAGTAGAACGACATCTTTGAGAAGGAACTGGCCAGGCAAGGCTGAAATTGCAGGGAACCCACCCGCCGTCGCTTCGGCTACGCCTGGCGTGCTCAGGAAGAAAGTCAGCGTGATGAAGTAGGTCGCGGCCGACATGGCTGCACCCAATGCGGAGAAAACGGGCACGAAGGCTCCGATAGTCAGCGCTGCCGCAGTCGACAGTTCGAGTACGCCGATAACGTCGCTTGCCCCTTGAATTCCGAACAGGGAATGCAACCAGCTCATGATCGGGCTGTGCATAATGAACGGAGCGATGCCGTTGGCTTCGTAGGCGGTGAATTTCATTGCACCGAACCAAAGAAAGACGATGACAAGCGCCCATCTGAGTAGAGCCAGACTAGAGAGCGATCCTGCGCTTTTCTCGGCGATTTGAAGACGGAGCTGATCTGTGGGAATAGACATTTTGGGTTTCCAATTCAGGTTGTCGGTCGGTCATCAGGAGCCTTCACTTTAGGCTTGCCCGATGCGGGTTTCGAGACTGCAATTGCTCAATAAAATGCTCAAAAGGATCAAAAGAACGCGGGGCTGCGTGATGTGTCGCAGGAGTCTTGATGAGATCCCGCACGGGAATTTTCAGGTGAGCAGTTTCCGGTACTGGACGAAGCCCGAGCGATGTCCGACGCTTTCATAAAGCCGCATGGCGGCAGAGTTCGTTCGGTGTGTCAGCCAGTGCACACGCGCCGCCCCGCGACGTTTCGCGTCCGCATAAACATGCTCGATCAGCGCGCGGCCGATGCCGCCGCCACGCACATCGGCCGCGACAAACAGGTCCTGCAGATAGCAGTAGTTGGCGGTTGTCCAGGTGGATCGATGGTAGATGGAATGCACCAGGCCGAACGCGTGTTCGCCCATCATGGCAAGCGCGGCATGCATCGGCTCCAACGGGTCCACGAAGCGTGCCCATGTTTCGAGCGTCACCGACTCGGGGATATTCACTTCGTAGAATCGCTGATAGCCTTTCCACAGAGGAAGCCAAATATCAAAGTCGTTCTTTTCAATGGCTTTGATCTCAACCGATAGCATAGATTTTCTCCTGGCTTGCGCGAGTACTTTTGCGCTATTCGCCTATTCGCCGATGCGTTTAACACCGTACTTTTGATAGTAAGTTTTCCTGATTTCATCCTGACTTCGAGCAGGCTCCGCGAATACATGCGCCGGCGACAGCAGCGGAGAGATCGAAAGGGTTTCGATCCGGACGACGTGATCGACGGGATACTCGGGGCCGTTCGTCGCGCGGACCCAGTCCGCGATCATCGAGTACTCGTCATCGTCTGGCGGCAGGATCGACGCATGACCTTTGAATCGATAACCGCGCCTCTCGAAGATGTCGATTACGTTGATCTCGACGGCGGGCTTGCGTTTCAGGTTTCGTATCGTCGCGGGCGAGGCGATATCGGCGAAGTAGAGAACACCGTTCCTGACTGTCAACGATGCCTTCGGCGAAAGATTCGGCGTTCCATCGTCGTTGACCGTCGCGACGAATGACAATATCGCCCGCTTGATGATCGCCTCTGCGTCGGCGTTGATTTCGATCACGGAGATCCTCGCTTGAAAAGAATGTGAGCGGCTTTATGCTTCGCTATACAGAACGTTTCGACAGCCTCGCTTCAGGCCGCGGTCACTGCCAACCCGCGCTGCACCGCCGGACGCGCGAGACCGCGCTCGAACCAGCGCTCGACATGCGAGAAGCGGTCGAAGCCGACAAGCTCACGCGCTTCATAAAAACCGATCAGGTTGCGTACCCAGCCGAGCAGTGAAATATCGGCGATGCTGTACTCAGCGCCCATTACCCAGTCGCGGCCCGCGAGCCGTTGGTCGAGAACACCGAGCAGCCGCGCTGATTCCGCAACGTAGCGATCGCGCGGGCGCTTGTCCTCATACGCTTTGCCGGCGAATTTGTTGAAGAAGCCAACCTGGCCGAACATCGGCCCGACACCGCCCATCTGCCACATCAGCCACTGGATCGTTTCGTAGCGAGTAACGGGATCGGTGGAAAGGAGTTGCCCGGTCTTCTCGGCGAGATAGATCAGGATCGCTCCCGATTCGAACAATGCAAGCGGCCGTCCACCGGGACCGTCGGGATCGAAGATCGCCGGAATCTTGCCGTTCGGATTGAGGGCGAGAAAAGCCGGGTCATGGTGCTCGTTTGCGATGATGTCGATGCGGTGCGCCTCATACGCAAGACCCGTTTCCTCCAGCATGATCCCGACCTTCACGCCGTTGGGCGTCGGTAACGAAAAGAGCTGGAGCCGATCAGGGTGCCGCGCCGGCCAGCGCGTGAAAATTGGATGATCGAGTGTCATGCTTGTTCTCCTGGGTAAGCCAGCGGGGCGGAGCCGGGGTATGGCCGGCTCTTCCGCCTCGTTTCCCAATTCCCTCGCAGACGAGGGAATAAAGTTCAGATCGAGCCGGCCGGCGTAACCGGGGGAAAGTCCTTCTCGGGATCGAACACGTTATTGAAAAAGTTCGTCAGCGAGTACATGGCCACCAGCGCGACGATCTCCATCACGTTTGCATCCGTGTAGCCGGCATCGCGGACGGCTTTCAGATCGGCGTCGCTGACTTGCCCGCGGGTCTCGATGACCTTGCGCGCAAACTGAACCGCGGCGTCGCGCTTCGGGTCGGCAGCATGTCCTTTGCGCGCGAGAATGATTTCATCGGCCGGCAGCTTCGCCATATGCTCGGCGGTAAAGCTGTGCACTGTCAGGCAGTAGTTGCAGCCGTTCACCTCGGAGACAACGAGACCGATGCTGTCACGCGTCTTCACGTCGAGTGCTTTGCTCAGCGAACCGAGCAGCGTGGCCCATGCGTTGAACGCGATCGGGCTTTGCGCGAAGCTCGACATCATGTTCGGCGTGAAGCCGATATTTTTGGTGAACGCGTCGAGCGTCGGCTTCGAATCGGCCGGCACCTGGTCCGGCGTTAAAGTAGTAGTCCTTGCCATCGTAGTCATCCTTAATTGCTGGTTTTACAGATTGAGAACGGTCATTGGGAGACCATCCGTTGGTTTGCTTCGCGCCCAGGCTGCGGGTCGAAGCGGCTTTGCCCTTCAAGCAGGCGACACCTTGTGCCTGTCTTTCACTTCATACCAGGTCCAGCACTTCGGCCACGGGACGGCGCGGCTTCTGCGCCCAGTTGCCGGCTCGCTCCACGCCTACGGACAACAGCAGAACCGGTACTTCGTCCGCGGCCAGTCCGAACTCGCGGTGTACGCCTTCGTCATCGAAACCGATCATCGGCGTAGAACCTAGGCCCATCGAGCGGGCCGCATAGATCATCGCCGCCGCGCCGAAAGTGGCGGTGCGCACGGCCTCGTCACGACGGCGCTGCGGGTACGCCATATACAGATTGCGTGCGGGGATTTCCCACTCCGGCACCATGGTTGCCGGCATGACGCCCGCTTCCACCAGCGGCGCGAGACGCTCCGGTATCACATTCGTTTCGACCAGTTGGCCGCAGACGATGAAAGTGACCGCTGCATCTTTGACCGCAGGCTGGTTCCACGCAATCGGGCTCAGTCGCGCCTTGGCTTCGGGCGTACGTACCGCGATAAAACGCCAGTTCTGCAAGTGGAAGGATGTCGGCGCACTCGTACCGATCCGCACGAGCTCGTGGATCTGTTCATCGCTCAAGGTCGCGGCTGGGTCGTAGTACTTGGCCGCGCTGCGGCTCAGAATGCATTCGATGACGGGGTTGGTCGGGTTGATTTCGGTTTTCATAAGGATTCCTGTGTGTAGGAGGGTAGGTTCAGGCGTACGAGTGCCCGCGCTCCACGCGGAGCGCAAAGCACATGTCATTTAAATCAGGAGATCAGATACCGGCTCGCCCAGGTCGAAATCATTGCGGCGGCATAGTCGGCGTCGGCGCGGCGCGTCAGCAGGTGGTCCGCGTTGTCCAGCGAAATAAAGCTCTTGGGGTGCTTCGCAGCCGCAAAAATACGCGCGGCGTTCTCGATGCCCACTGTCGAATCCAGTGGCGAATGCAGCACCAGCAATGGGATGCGCAACCCGGCGATTCGCGACTCGAGGTTGTGACACGCCAGGTCGTCGACGAGACTCTTGCGCACGACGAACGGTCTGCCAGCCAGCAGTACTTCCGCTTCGCCGTGCGCCTCGATGGTTTCAAGGCTTTGCGGTGCGAACTGATGCAACACATGGCGCGTATCGAATGGAGCAGCCAGCGTGGCCACCGCACGAATGCCCGGCATCTGGCCCGCGGCCATCAGGACGGCTGCGCCGCCGAGGCTATGGCCGACCAGGATCGATGGCGGCTTGCCGTCGCTGGTCATCGCGTTGCCGGCCGCAACCAGATCGTCCACGTCAGCGGCGAAAGTGGTGTCGGCGAAGCTTCCACCGCTATTACCCAATCCGGCGAAGTCGAAGCGCAGCACGCCAATGCCGTGAGCGGCGAGCGCTCGTGCGACGCGACTGGCGGCGAGGCTGTCCTTGCCGCACGTGAAGCAGTGGGCGAGGATGGCCCAGCCACGCGGCTCGCCGTCCGGCAATTCCAGCCTGCCGGCGAGACGGTAGCCGTGCGGTCCGTCAAATTCGAAAGCTTGTGCGCTCATAAGTCGGTCTCTCTCGTATCAGCGTGCGTTGCGTCGATGCTGTGTCAGGCGGTTAGGAGCCTCCACTTTAGGCCTCGTCGATGCGGCTTTCGAGACTGGATTTGCTCAATAAAGTATCCAAAAGGATCAAGTCGACGTGAAGCGATGATTCGGGACCGGCACCGGGACCGCTATTGGCCGTTGCGCGCCAGCCGCCGCCATTGCCCCGGCGTCATGCCCATCCTCTCGGTGAATACACGGCGGAATGACGACACCGATTGATACCCAACCGACTCGGCCACGGCCTCGGTGGTCATCATCGGTTTCTTTAACTCGTTGGCAGCGAGGCTCATCCGGATATCGGTCAACAGATCGACGGCCGAGCACCCGAGCGTGTCCTGAAAGTGCCGCATGAAAGTGGCGCGCGACATGCTGCATAAGTCGGCTAGCTCAGGCAGGTTCCAGGGCCGCGCGGGATCGGCGAACATGGCTGAAATGGCCGGCGCGAGTCGCGGATTGCCGGCCAGTGCCAGCAGGCCCGCCGGGGCTTCTTCGGATTCGCTCGCCTCGCGCAACACGAGCGTGAAGAGCGCCGAGGAGAGGGCGTTGACGATCGCGTATCCGCCGACTTTGTCACCCGTCGACTCTTCGCGCATCATCCCCACGAAGCTCGCCAGGTGGTTCGGTGCAGACCCCACATCCTTTTCACCGTGACCTTCCAGGGTCCGGACGACGACATTCGTGGGCAGGTAATTGCGGATCAGCCGATCATGAGGCGGCCCGATCAGAAATCGCCCGCACAGCATGTCAAGACGCTCGCCCTGGCCGTCGTTCTCGCTGAACATCAAACCGGCGGAATCACGGCGTTCGCACGTAGGTCCGGGCGCATGTCCGCTGCCGTCGTGCAGCACGTGCGCCGAGCCGTGAGGCAGCAGCACGACATCGCCGGCTACCAGTTCGCGCGCCGTGTCTGTCTCGGGGTCCTCGATGATGGCCCGGCCCTTGAGCACGACGTGATAGGGAACCTCTTGCGCGCTGGCCTGCGGCCAGGCCACGCGCCAAGGCGCACCATACGCGCAACGGACTTCCAGCCGGCCCGTGATGGTGATCATTTGCAGCAGGTGGCTCAGCCAATCGACTTGAGACATAGGGCTCCGTTAGGCTTCGGCATGGAGAAGAGCGCTTCAGTGGCCCGCGCTTTGTCCGCCATCGACGTGCAGGATCTCTCCAGTAATGAACGGCGCCGAATCGAGAAAGACGACAGCGTCGGCGATATCGCGTGTTTCACCCAGGCGCCCGATGGGGTTGAAAGCTCGCAGCGCTTCATGGATTTCAGGCGCGTGCATCGGCGTGTCCATGTTTCCGGGCGCGACGGCATTCACGCGGATTCCCTTCTTCGCGTACTCGATTGCCAGCGACTTCGTGGCCGCGTTGATGCCGCCCTTCGTCAGCGCCGCGAGGACCGAGTAGACCCCGCTGATTGCAACCTGATCGATGCTGGCCGTGATGCTCACAACATGACCATTCGAATGCTTTTCCATCTCGGCGATTGCTAGCTGCGTGATGTAATAGAAGCCCGCCATGTTCACGTTCATCACGGCCGCATAGTCTTCCGCGGTGTGTTCGGTAAAAGGCTTGCCGATGTAGATGCCGGCGTTGTTCACGAGCGTATCGATCCGCCCGAATCGTGCGACGCCCTCGGCGATGACACGTCGCGCGGTTGCCGGGTCGCCGATGTCGCCGGCTACCGTCAGCAGGTTCGCGTCGTCCGATGGTTCGATCGAACGCGAGGTGGCAACGACGGCACAGTCCAGTTCGCGAAATGCCTGAACGATCGCGGCGCCCATCCCGCGCGAGGCGCCGGTAACGACGACAACCTTTCTCGATGTACTCATACATGTGCTCATACTTTAGTACTTTTCAAAAGGATGGTTTCTCGGGGAATCCAGCTACTGCGGAGGCCAGGATCATGCGATGGCGATTGAGCGGCACTTGCGATCGATACACACGCGGACGAAATATCGAATCCCCGCGGCGTATCGGCTTACCGGACAGCACGCAAACGGCATCCACACGCGCGACACAGATGCCCCAGACCTGGGCCGCGCAATGACCCGAACAAGGATCGCTCCAGCATACGCTGATCGTTGTCGACGACAGCTTTTCCACGATTGAGACGCGCAAGGACGAACGTTCCTGATAAGTTACCGGCTCGACGCTTGTTCAAGCGAGGTCTGCATGAGGCTGACCATTGCCGGTTCGATCGTCGCGACGAGCGAGCGGCGAAGTTCGTTGGCGCGAGCGTCATCGATAAACGCTGTGCCTTGCAAAGGCAGGTAATGGACTGTATTGAAACCGATGCAGCCGAGGACGGCGGTGAGGTAAGGCGTGAGGAAATCCGGCTGATTGGCTCGCTCACCAGCGAACACGCCACCCGAAGCGATCGCGACGAACACGGGGCGGTCCTGAAGCATTCCCACTTTGCCGGCTGGTGTCGACTTCATCGTGCGGCCCACACGGAGGATCTGATCGATCCACGCCTTCAGAACGGACGGCACCGTGAAGTTGTTCATCGGCGTGCCGATGACAACGACATCGGAACGCTCGACTTCGCCAATGAGTTGCTCGGCGAGCACTAGCGCGTCGGCGGAGCGTCCAGCCCCGGCCAGCGACGCGGGCGTCGCGAGCGCGGCGGCATAGTCGGCGCCCGCGTGAGGTATCGGTTCATAGCCCAGATCGCGGCGGCTGATACTCGCGTCGGGGAGGATCGAGAGGAGCTTGTCGACGACTGCCGACGATAGCTGCCGGCTGTGCGACTCCCGTCGCGGACTGCAATCGATGTGCAGGATATTCATGCGGCTTTCTCCAGCGGCTTCACAAGGGCAATGGCGGAATCGGCCACCTGTTCCCGCACATCGCCGGTTCTACTAATCATCAGACGAGCGCCAGCACATCGGCCACGGGACGGCGCGGCTTTTGCGCCCAGTTTCCCGGACGCTCCGCGCCTATCGACAACAACATCACCGGCACTTCGTCGTCGGCGAGTCCGAACTCGCGGTGCACGGCCTCGGCATCGAAACCGATCATCGGCGTCGAACCCAGGCCCAGTGAGCGGGCCGCATAGATCATCGCCGATGCGCCGAAAGTGGCCGTACGTACCGCTTCGTCGCGCCGGCGCTGCGGGTGCGCCATGTACAGATCGCGTGCGGGGTTTTCCCATTCCGGCACCATCGCGGCGGGCATGACGCCCGCTTCCACGAGCGGAGCGAGGCGCTCCGGTATGACGCTGGTATCGACCAGTTGGCCGCAGACGATGAACGTAACCGCTGCATCTTTGACCGCGGGCTGATTCCACGCGATCGGGCTAAGCCGTGTCTTGGCCTCGGGCGTACGTACTGCGATAAAGCGCCAGTTCTGCAAGTGGAACGATGTCGGCGCGGATGTGCCGATTCGCACGAGTTCGCGGATCTGGTCGTCGCTCAACGTCGCAGCCGTGTCGTAGTACTTGGCGGCGCTGCGGCTCAGGATACATTCGATGACTGCATTGGTCATGGTTAATCCTATGGGTGAATAGATAGTTCGATATGCGAATTATTTCTCGCTCGAATCCGTCGATCGGGCATGGCCTGGTATCTCCCTATTGGGCTCACATTTCTACCTGCTATGGTGGGAATATTCTGTACCATCGATGGTACGAATAGAAGAACCAAGATTCCCCATTTTCGTGTGTACCAAGAACATGCATCCAGACCTGCAAATTCGGCTCGATCGGACAGCGAAGCTGCCCCTCGCAGAACAGATTCGTGCGAGCATTAGCAGGACCATAGAGGCCGGGCTGCTCGCACCCGGCACGCGACTGCCGTCGTGGCAGGACCTGGCGGCGCAGCTCGGCGTGGCGCGCGGTACGGTTCAAGCGGCCTATGAACGGTTATGCGACGCGCAGATGATCGAGACATTCGGGGCGGGCGGCACCCGCGTCGCCCCGCGGCCGCGCGTGGTGGCGACTCAGGCGCAAGCGCCGCAGCTCGGCGCCTTTATGCGGGCTTATGAGGAGATGAACGCCGGGCCGGCGATCTTCCAGCTCGGCATTCCGGCGTTTGAAGGTCTGCCCGAACAGCTCTTTGCACGCGCGCGTTCTTCCAATCTGCTGAAGACCGGATGCTTGTCGTCGCTGCTCTATCCCGATCCGAGAGGGGAGTTCGAACTACGCAGAGAGATCGCGGGCTATCTGTCCATCGCCAGAAACGTCCACTGCTACCCGGAGCAGATTTTTATCACTTCCGGATACAGCGCCGGCTTGGGGCTTGCACTGCGGGTGTTAGGTCTGGAAGGCAGAAAGGTCTGGATGGAAGAGCCCGGTTTCATGGTCACGCGCAAAGGCCTGGAACTCGCGCGTTTGAATATCGTGCCGGTGCCGGTGGATGCAGAAGGCCTCAACGTAGGCTATGGCATCGAGAACGCCGCGGACGCCGCGTTAGCAGTCGTGACGCCAGGTCAACAAGCGCCACTCGGCTCCACGCTGTCGCTCAGGCGACGGCTTCAACTGCTCGAATGGGCAGCCTCGAGCCACGCGTGGATCATCGAAGACGACTACCTCGGCGAGCTCCAACTGCAAGGCAGGCCCGCACCTGCGCTCGCGTCGCTGGACGAGGGCAAACGGGTCATTCACATCGGTTCGTTCAGCAAGACGATTAGCCCGGGGCTGCGGCTTGGATTTGTCGTCGCGCCGAACGAACTGGCCAACGCATTCGCCGAGGTCGCCGCAACGCTTGCCCCGGCACCATCGCCAGTCATTCAACTCGCCACAGCGCAATTCATGCGTGACGGCCACTACATCCGGCGCGTGCGCCGGCTCAAGCGTCTTTATTCCGCCCAGCGGGACGCGCTATGCGAACAGTTACGAATGCGCGACGCGGAGTGGGTCAATGCCGGCCTGGCAGTCCTTCTCCGACTCCCCGACGGCGCGCCCGACGTGCGGATCGTTCGCGAAGCGATGACCGTCGGCATGGCGCCATCGCCGTTGTCCGTGTGGTTTGCGACTCCGTCGTGGACATTACCGGGGCTTTTGCTCGGCGTTGCGACGGCGCCTGAGCAGCACCTGGCCACGTCGTGTCAGCGACTCTTTGAGATCATCGACCGATATCGCTGACGAGATGCACACCGAAGCCGAGTACACGATAAATAATCGCCCTTCCCATTTGTTGTAATTCTCATACAGCGTTTAGAACGGGCAATTGACAGTTTTTGTAAATTAAGTAATTCGACGGCAAAAAAATATCAGTCGAAGCTTATCGCGGCATTCATTCAATTCGCACCGAAGATCGCCAATGCTGTTCCAGAAATGCCGAAACAATCCAGCCGGCCAGACGGTTTGCCATCACCGGCGGTTCTGCATCGGCGTCCGGTTGTTTAAAACACACGTCGGCCCAGGACGCCCGCCCCGCCGTCATCTGGCGGTCACCAGGCCGATGCCAGGCAGTTGCTACAGATCATTCAATCCTGCCCCGATTGTTAAATAAACAATACACGTCGTTATTCTGTGGATTTAAGTAGACAAATAAATGGGCATATGCCAAAGTCCCGCCGAGCACTTGCCTTACCAACCGTTACAGCGCTGTGACGCGTGTTGCCGCATTGGACAAAAGATAGTGCTCGCAGAGTTTTCGAAAAGAGATACTGACGATTGTCGGAGAGTTCGTGCCACGCGGACGCACCGATAGCGCAACCGAACAAACCGAACGACCGAACAAGCAGCTTGGTGAGGGCACGGCAATATGAGCACCCAGAGGGTAACAGGCTGTCGATACGGCCAAAAACAGGTAGTCAATCTACTTCAATCAGCATTCCCACGCGCTCCTTGCGCCGGCCGCTGAGCAATTTTCGGCCTGCTACTTCGCGTCTCGATGCCAACGGTTAATGCCTCTTCGCATGTCGAGGACGGGTCTGCTGCGCCCGTGCTTGCACACCGTGTCGTGCAACGAGCATGCGTCGCGTAAATGCCGCCGGGTTTCAGCGCAACGACCGTGAAGGCCATGCCGCCCAAGTGCTAATGAAGGATGACACCCCATGCGTGTGCTGATAGTCGAAGATGATCCCGTTCACGCGAAATCCGCGGCGCGGGTCGTGGAGCCCCTGGGGCACGAGATCGTCGAAGTGAGTGACGGCGAGCAGGCGGTCCGCCTGCTGCGCTCGGAGCCGTTCGACCTGGTGATTGTCGACTGGCTGCTGCCCAGAATGACCGGTTTCGAACTGCTTTACTGGATTCGCCGCACGCTCGGCGCATCGCCTGCCGTGCTGTTCGTGACCAGCAAATCGCTCGAAGACGACGTCGTGCTCGCGATGGAAGCGGGCGCCGACGACTACCTGGTGAAGCCGTTTCGCGTCGCAGAACTGGTGTCGCGCGTGAACGCGCTGCTGAGGCGCGCAACGCGCGGCAACGAGCACGGCGGCCTCATCTGCGCGGGCGAGTATGTGCTCGATTCCGTGGAGCGCACCGTGTCGCTGCGCGGTCAACGCATCGAACTCACGCCGAAGGAATTCGATCTCATCGCATTCTTCTTCAACAATCTCGGCAAGCTGTTATCGCGCAAGGTGGTGAGCATCAGCACGTGGGGGCGTGAACTCGATCCGGCTTCGCGTACGCTCGACACGCACATCTATCGCGTGCGTCAGAAGCTTGCCCTCGCACCTGAAAACGGACTGCGGCTGAGTTCCGTCTACACGCACGGTTATCGTCTCGAGGCCGTGCCGGCGCGCACGCTTCATCCCGCGGCGTCGAGCCATCATTCGCCTGCGCAACCAATGCAGGCGGCGCAGTGGGCGCCGGCCGGACTCGCCTATGAGTAAGCGGGCTAAGCGGCCTAAGCGGGCGGCCTGTGAGCGTGTCCGACCAGCGGGACAGCCGGTCGACAACCTCTCGGGCGCGCGCTGATGCACGCCGACGACAGCCCCGCGCCCGTCGACATGGCGCGTGAATGGCTCGCGCTCAGCGTGTTCCTCGTGCTCGTGTGTGTGGCGTTGACGATGTCGGGCGTATTGCGCCGCGCCGATCTGTTCTTCTTCGACGTCGCACAGCCGCGCCTTCAAAGGCCGTCGCCGGCGAAGATCGTGCTGGCCGCCATCGACGACGCGAGCGTGCAGGCGCTCGGCGGATGGCCCGTGCCGCGCAAGGACTACGCCGCGCTCATCGACCGGTTGACCGCCGCCGGAACCGCAGCCGTGGGACTCGACGTGGCCATGACCAACCACGGAAGGCTCCAGCCGGCCGGCGACCAACGACTCGCGGACGCGATGAAGCGCAATGGCCGCGTCGTGTTGCCGGTGGTGGTTGTCTCGGGCGACGCCGATACAGCCGGCATGCCGGAAGTCATCGAGCCCGTCGCGCCGATGGCCGAGGCGGCCTTTGCGCTTGCCGAAGCCAACGCCGCACCGGACGCCGACGGCGCCACGCGCAGTTTCTATCTACAGGAAGGTCGACCGTCCGCCGTCTACGAGCACATGAGCGTGGCGCTGCTGCGTACCGGTGGTTTGCCTGTCGCGCGATGCGGCGAAGCGCCGGCACGCGAGGCCGGCCGCTGGTTCAGCGCGTGCCGCCGCTACGTGCCGCTCGGACGCGAGCGGTCCTACGCGTCGTATTCGTTCGTCGATATGCTCGAAGGCCGCGTGGCTTCGAGCGCGTTGAAGGACGCGGTCGTTATCGTCGGGCCGACGGCGAGCGCCGCCGACACGCATTTCGTCACGCCGGGCCGCGGACGGCATCTGCTGTCGGGCGTGGAGTTTCTCGCCGAAGCGACGAGTGCGCTCGCGAGCGGCTCGTTCGTGCGTGCAGCGCCGACAGCCGCTCAACTTCTGTTCAGTCTGTGCATGCTGCCGTTGCTGTGCGCCGCGCAGTTCACGTTAGGGCCGCGCATGGGCTTGATCGCCGCGGCAGCGCTCGCACTCGCGGCGTGCGCTGCGTCGCTCGTGCTGCTCAACACCATGCACGTGTTCTTCTTTCCAGGCACCGCGGTGGCCGCCTGTCTCGTGGCCTATCCGGTCAGCGCGTGGCGGCGGCAGGAGGCGCTGTTACGCTATCTGAGCGAGGCGGCGGCGCGCGCAACGGCAGAGCCTGGCTTCCCCGGCGAGCCGCCCATGCATCGACCCGCGATCGACCCGCTGCATCGCCGCGTCATGGTCATGAGCGCTGTCGTCGCGCGGTTGCGGCGTTCGGCGTCTTTCATCTCCGAGTGGATGAACAGCCTGCCCGAGGCGACGCTCGTGGTGGCGTCTTCGGGCGTCGTCATGCTCGCGAACCGGAAGGCCGTCGCGCTGTACGAGTCCGACTCGCACGCGCCAGACTCGCCGCGGCGTCCCGCGGGCCGGCTTGCGACGGATGTCGTGCGCGACATGACGGCCTCCGAGCATGCCGTCGAGTACGTCCAAAGAGCGCTGCAACGCCTTGCCGAGACCGCGCGTTCCGAGCCGGCTACTCGTGCCGCAAGTCACAGCAGCGCAGCATCGCGCGTGGAATCTGCGGCACAGATGGACGGCATCGAAATTGTCGACGCAAAACGTCGTTCGCTGCTCATCAAGTGCGCGGTTGTGCCCGCGCTGCATGCGCGCGACGCTGCGCTCATCTTTCATGTGGCCGACGTCACACCGATGCGCATCGCCGAACGTCAGCGCGACTCGGCGCTGCGCTTTCTGTCGCACGACATCCGCTCGCCGCAAGCCGCAATACTTGCGTTGATCGAGCAGCGTCGCCATGCGGGCGGCGATCTGCCGGAGTCACGCTTCGTGGAGCTCGTGGGCCACTACGCGCAGTGGTCGCTCAGCCTCGCCGACCAGTTCCTGTTGCTCGCGCGTGCCGAAGGCCGGCCGCCCGCAGCGAGCACCGTCGATCTGGCCTTGCTGCTGGGCGACGCCGTCGACGATCTCTGGCCGCAGGCCAGCGCGAAGCAGACAGCCGTGCACCTCGCCGCCGAACCGGGCATGCTCGTAGTGGCCGATGCGCCGCTGCTGCGCCGGGCATTCGCCAATTTGATCGACAACGCCATCAAGTTCAGCCCGCGCGGCGCGACGGTCACGGTGACCGCCGGCGAGCGCGGCGAGCGCTGGGCCGTGACCGTCGCCGACACGGGCAGCGGCATACCGGCCGATCAGATACCCAACCTGTTCACGGAATTCTTCCGGCTTCCGTCGGATCATCCGGCGCCTGGACACGGCCTCGGGCTCGCCTTCGTCAAGCATGTCATCGACACGCTCGGCGGGCACATTGATGTCGAGAGCGAAGTGGGACACGGTTCCCTCTTTACGCTTCTATTGCCGAAAAAATCCGGCTCGCCTGAATAACAGTCATTCGCTGACGGCGCCAAATGCGCGCGCCGGCATTTCCTGAAAAATATTCAATAGCTTTGAAAAACCTTTGCGACAAAGCGGGATCGCGCCGCGATATATGGCGCGGTACGCCAATTGCGTCTTGAGCTTAAAGAATTCGCATTTCGACCGGTTCGAGAATTACGGATAAACAATCAGTCCGCATTAATCCGGCTGCACAAAAAAACGTCAAATGTGACATGCGCCGGCCTGTTTCTTGACTTTACCGACGCCCGGACAGGCAGGCGAGTCGTGACTGTCGGCATGCCCGTTCAACTTTGTCACATTTCAGTGACAATTGTTCAATATTGTCCGCTCTCTTTTCCATCGGCCTATCCCTTACTCTATGTTTCACCGGGTTCTCGCCTGATTCAGGTAACGGAATTACGACAACCAGCGCTTAAAAAATACGCAATCGATCGGATTGCCGGTATTTTTGCTCGCCCCTGTCTGACGTTATTCGTTCGACTCGAATTATTCGAGGCGAGGACCTCATTCGTCGATAACAAACGGTTATTTATTTAGCTCGGCAGACGTTTATCGCACTTATGCAGATTGAAGCTGCCATGAGTGCGTGATGCGTCTGTGTGTGGAACACGCCGCTTACAGGCAGGGAAATCTATGAATCGAACTTACCGCACTGTGTGGAACGCGGCGCTCGGCGCCTTCGTCGCCGCGTCCGAACTCGACCGGGCCAACGGCAAGGGCAAAGGCGCGTCTGCGGGCGTCGTCAATGTCTGCGCCGCCGATGCAAGCAGCGACGCAACTGACGCGCGCAGCCGTGGTCGTGCCATGCCATCGCTTGCCGCGGCGGCGTTGGTGCTGCTGGGCAGCGGCCTCGCCGCCCCGAGCGCGCATGCCCAGTTTGCGTTGGACGGCGGCAGCGCGAGCGGATCGACCAGTGCAATCGCAATCGGTATAGGGTCGACTGCCTCGCAGCAGAACTCCACGGCGTTGGGCAACCTGGCGATCGCCACGGGCATCTCTGCAAGCGCATTAGGACCTGGCGCGCTGGCTTCCGGAAACAATTCGACGGCCGTGGGTATTAACTCGACGGCGAGCACCACGGGCACCGTTGCGGTAGGGCTCGGCGCCGTTTCGTCGGGAGCCAGCGCCGTATCGATCGGCAGCACCAGTGTTGCGAGCGGCGTCAACAGTACTGCGACGGGCTATCTGTCCAGCGCAACGGCTCAAGGTGCTGCCGCTTACGGTACTTCGGCAGGCGCAACCGGGCTTAATTCCAGTGCGCTAGGACCCGGCGCCAAGGCGTCCGATACCAATAGCTCCGCGTTAGGATCGTTCGCCAACGCTTCCGGCGCGGCCGCTGTCGCGGCGGGCGCTGCCAACGCTTCGGGCGCCTCTTCGTTCGCGGGAGCGGCCGGGGCAACGGCATCGGGCGATCACGCGACGGCGCTCGGACCCTTGTCGACTGCGGCCGCCGGCACGTCGGTCGCCATCGGCAATCAGGCGATCACGACCACCGGGGGCGATGCCGGTGTCGCGGTCGGTTCGGGCGCGATGGTGAGCGGCGCATCCGGCGTCGCGGTCGGCGTGAACAGCGGCGCGTCGGGCACTGGGGCGATTGCGATCGGCGTGGGCGGCACGGCAGGCGTACCGGGCTCCGGCACGCAGGCCACCGGCAACTTCGCGATCTCGATGGGCAACAACACCATTGCGAGCGGCGCGTCGGCTCAAGCCTTCGGCAGCGGCGCGACGGCCAGCGGCAACAGTTCGGTTGCGGTGGGCGTCGGCGCGCTGACATCCGGACTGTCGAGCAGCGCCTTCGGCAATCTCGCGAGGGCGACCGGCACGTCGGCCGTCGCGCTCGGCGCGGGCGCGAATGCGACCGTCGACAACACCTCGGCGCTCGGTCTCAATGCGAGCGCCACGGCAACCTCCGCGACGGCGCTGGGCGCGGGCGTTCATGCAACGGCCCTGAACGCGACGGGCCTCGGCATCAACGCGCTCGCCACCGGCGTGCAGACCACGGCGTTGGGCGGCGCGACCACGGCAAGCGCCAACAACGCCACCGCGGTCGGCTATACGGCGGTCGCGTCGGCGGCAGGCGCAACGGCAATGGGCATCGGCTCACAGGCGCTTGCCACGATGACGGTCGCCTTCGGCGCCAACAACATCGTGGCGGCCGCGGCCGGCACCGGCGCCATTGCGGGCGGCCATAATTCGCAGGTCACGAGCGGCACGGGCGCGGTCGCACTCGGCGAAGCCCAGACGGCGAGCGGCAACGGCGCAGTGGCGATCGGCGATCCGAATTCGGCCATCGGCAACGGCGCCATCGCGATGGGCGCGAACAACACGTCCAACGGCCAGGGCGCGATCGCGCTCGGTAACGGAAACCTGGCGACGGGACAAGGCTCCGTCGCGCTCGGCAACGCATCGCAGGCCAACAGCGCGGGCTCAGTTGCACTCGGCGATACGGCCGTCGTGCAGGCTGCCGCATCGCGCGGGCTCGCACTCGGCTCGGGCGCCATCGCGAGCGTGGCCAACAGCGTCGCGCTGGGCGCCAGTTCCACGACGACCACGTCGACGCCCACCTCGGGCGCGACCATCGGCGGCGTGAGCTACTCGTTCGCCGGCGCGTCGCCTGCGGGCGTCGTGAGCGTGGGCGCGTTGGGTGCCGAGCGGCAAATCCAGAACGTGGCCGCGGGTCAGTTGAGCCAGTCCAGCACGGACGCCGTGAACGGCTCGCAGCTTTACGCGACGAACCAGCAGGTCACGGCCAACAGCACCGCCATCGACAACATCAACAACGGCGCGGGCATCAAGTACTTCCACGCGAATTCGACGCTGGCCGATTCTGTCGCCACGGGCACGGATGCGATCGCCGTGGGCGGCAACACGCAATCGACGGCGGCGAACGCCGTGGCCGTCGGCTCCAACGCCATCGCCAGTGTCGCGAACAGCGTGGCGCTGGGTGCAGGTTCCACCACCACGGCCGCGACACCGACGTCGGGCACGACCATTGGCGGCGTGAGCTACACCTTCGCCGGCGGCGCACCCACGGGCGTCGTGAGTGTGGGCACGTCGGGCGCCACGCGGCAGATCCAGAACGTGGCCGCGGGCGAGTTGAGCCAGTCGAGCACGGACGCCGTGAACGGCTCGCAGCTCTACGCGACCAACCAGCAGGTGACGGCCAACAGTACCGCCATCGACAACATCAACAACGGCGCGGGCATCAAGTACTTCCACGCAAGCTCGACGCTCGCGGACAGCCTGGCGACGGGCACCGACAGCGTCGCCATCGGCCCGGCCGCGGTCTCGGCCGGCACCTCGAGTCTCGCCGCGGGCAATGGGGCCTCGGCGCAGAACGCCAACTCGCTTGCGCTCGGCACGCTGTCGAGCGTCACCGTCGACGACGGCGTGGCGATTGGTTCGGGCTCCGTATCAGATCGCGCCGTGCTCTCAGGCGTCGGCTCGATTGCCAACGGCACGCATTCGATTCCGTACAACACGTCGGATCGCACGCTGCTCGGTGCGGTGTCGTTCGGCAATGCGTCGACGAACACCTATCGCCAGCTCACCAATGTCGCGGACGGCACTGAAGCGCAGGACGCCGTCACCGTGCGTCAGCTTGCGGGCGCGTTGTCGTCGTTTGCCGTGACCGGGCAGTTGTACTTCCACGCGAACTCGACGGCGGCCGACTCGCTCGCCGTCGGCGCGGAGTCCATCGCGGTGGGCCCCACGACGGTCGTGAACGGCGACAACGGCGTGGGCATCGGCAACGGCGCAGTCGTGGATGCCACGGCGCCGGGCGGCGTGGCGATCGGCCAGGCATCAAGCGCCGCGCAGGCCGATGCGATCGCGCTCGGCAGCGGCAGCGTGGCGGGCGGCGCGCAGTCGATTGCGCAGGGCGCGAATTCGAGCGCGGCCAACGTCGGCAGCGTCGCGATCGGTTCGGGCGCGCGCAGCAGTGCCGTGGATGCCATCGCGTTTGGCTCGGGAGCCAGCGCGACGATGGCGAACAGCATCGCGCTCGGCGCCGGCTCGCTCACCACGGTCGGCGCGCTCAGCAACTACGTGGCGTATGGGTTGAGCAGCCCGCAATCGTCGGCGGGGGAAATCAACGTCGGCAACCGGCAAATCACGGGCCTGGCCCCTGGGCGCCTCGGCACCGACGCCGTGAATGTCTCGCAACTCGACGCCGTCGCTTCCCAGCTCACGACGCTCATCAACCAGAACACCACCAATAACGGCGGTGGCTATACGTCGACGCCGGGCACCGGCAACAGCACGGCGCCCTCGTCGACGGGCACGAACTCGTCCGCGGGCGGCTCCGGGGCCGTCGCCTCGGGCTCGAACAGCACGGCGGTCGGCAACGGCTCGCAGGCGACGGGCAACGGCTCGACGGTGGTGGGTACGGGCGCGACTTCGTCGGGCAGCGGATCGGCTGCAATCGGTGCGGGCAGCGACGACGGCGGCCGCTCGAACGTGGTTGCCGTGGGCTCCGCAGGTTCGACCCGCCAGGTCGTCAACGTCGCGGCGGGCACGGCGCCGACCGATGCCGTGAACGTCGGCCAGCTCAACGCGAGCGTGAGCAACGCGCTGTCACAGGCGAACAGCTACACGGACAGCCAGGTGGCCGGCCTGCGCAACAACCTCGACTCGTATCGCCGCGACGCGGACGGCGGCACCGCCACGGCGATGGCCGTAGCCGGCCTGCCGCAGCCGTCGGGGCCGGGCAAGAGCATGGTGTCGATTGCGGGCAGCGTGTATCGCGGTCAGTCGGGCCAGGCGCTCGGCGTTTCCACGATCTCCGAGAACAACCACTGGGTCTACAAGGCGGCCGTCTCGACGAACACGCGCGGCACCTACGGCGCCGTAATGGGCGCGGGCTACCAGTGGTAGACGCGGAAGGCGCGGAAAGCGCGGAAAGCGCACTAGCCGCAGTAGCCGAGCCGATGCGAAACCTCAAACAAGACAACAAGCGAATCATGAAATTACAACCAGCTATGCTGCTTTCGATGTGCCTCGCGGCTGCCGTCGTCATGCAGGGATGCGCGGTGCCGCAGACGCCGCCGAAGTTTCCGGACGCCACGTCCGCGTCGCCGGCCGGCGGCACGTTCGTGAACGTGGCGAACCTGCGCAACGTGAGTACCGGGCTCAACAAGGACCAGCTCTATGACCTGATCGGGCCGCCGCACTTTAACGAGTGGTTCGTGGGCAATCATGTCTGGAACTACCTGTTCGATTTCCGTCGCGGCGACCGGGTGGTGTCGTGTCAATATCAGGTGCAGTTCGACAAGAACATGCGCGTGAGCGCGACGTACTGGCGCGATCCACAGTGTGCGGACTTGATGAGCGACGCCGCACCGGTTGCGCCTGCTCCGGTCGCGGCGAAGCCGGCGGCGCTCGAACAGTTCACGTTCGAAGGCGAGGCGCTGTTTCCGTTCGGGAAATCGAGCCTCAATTCGATGCTGCCGCGCGGCCGCGCCGAACTGGACGCCGCGATCGAGAAAATCCGCAAGGAAGACGGCGTGACGCGCATCGACGTGGTGGGCCACACCGATCGTATCGGTTCCGACGAGAGCAACCGTGCGCTGTCGCAGGCGCGAGCCGAAACCGTGAAGGCGTATCTGGTGGCGCACGGCCTCGACGCTGAGCGCATTCGCGCTTCGGGCGCGGGATCGTCGCAGCCGGTTTCCCATTGCCCGCCGGGTGAAACGCCTGCCGTCATTGCTTGCCTGCAGAAAGACCGGCGGGTGACGATTGCGATTTACGGGCAGCGGTGAGGGTTGGTGGTTGGGGTTGCGGTGATATGCAGTGGGGTAGTGTGGGGAGCGGTTGTTCCGGTGATCGCTCGCCAGTACCCCGGATTTACGAAGTGCTCGGGCAGAGCCACCGCAATCAGGCAATTGAGCCGCGCCTTCGCACGTTGGCTGGTCTTCTTCGATTAGTCGTCTCGCGGCCCCGCGTGTCGCATGGCAGCGTCTAAAATGGGTTTACCCCTGCCGTTCGGCCGCCCGGAGGCCGCTCATGAAAATCCGCCGACTCGCTGCGTCGCGCGCCAGAATGCTTGTGAGTGCCACATGCCTGGGATCCCTGACATTCCAGGCGTCCGCCAGCTACAACTCACCTGCGGCCGACGCGAATCCATCGAACACCATAACAATCGTCGCAGGAACCTACGGCCGAAACTGCGGCCAGCAGGAGGGCAACGCCACGCTCGACCTCGCGCGTCGATGCAATGGCCAGACAGCCTGCACCTACATGCTGACCGGTGACGTCGCCGGTGGAGGCGTCCTGTCATGCCGCAGCGATCTGACAGCGCAATGGCAGTGCGGCGACGGCCAGACGCACGCCGCGGCGCTTGCGCCAGGCGCGGCGCCGGGCGACCGACTGCTGCTCGGTTGCCGCGAGTTTCCCGGCGCGGGCAAATGACGCGGAAGCCCCGCAACGCTGCCCCTTGCCCCGCCGGACGGCTTGGACCATCATGCTAGGATCGTCAGTGCCAGGGTGCTGGGGGGAAATATCATGGCTACATTCGGTATCGACGCTGTGCGCATCAACCCTTCGAACGACCGGATCACGCATGTGCGCTGGGCCACGGTCGACCCCGCCACGCGCAGCTGGTTGTCGCCGACCTCGATCGTCGAAGTCGCCCAGGTGGTGGCCGCGATCCGTCGCGGCGACGCTGTCTGGTCGCTCTTCACGCTCGGCGGCACGCGCTTTCTCGGGCCGAAAATCGTGGCCGTCTCCCACACCAACGGGCATGACGGAATCGACACCGACGTCCCCGACGGCCACATCGAAAAATGCATCGACGACCTGCCGCGCATCTAGCGCGCGGCCCGCGCTTTCGTCGTACGTTGCCGCTCAGCGCAGTTCGAGCCACATCGGCTGATGATCCGACGACCGGCTGTGCGCGTCGACCTCGCAACTCACGACGCGCGGCGTAAGGTCTTCGGTGACGAACACGAAGTCGCAGGCAAACGGTCCGTCCGGCCATTGCTCGCGGTCGTACAGGCCGACCGTCGCGGCGCGTGCGTCGTTGCCGTGCGCGAGCGTCCAGGCGTCGGCGAATGCGGGCGCGCCGGCAATCGGCTCGAGCATCTTGCGATACGCGGCGCTTTCGAACGCGCTGTTGAAGTCGCCGCAGACAATCGCGTTCATCGGCCGCCCGCTGTCGGCGAATGGGCTGTCCTGCTTCTCGGCGCGCGCCGGGCGGCGCGCGTGCCCGCATGCTTCCTGATGCAGCTCGCGCAGCCTGTCGACCTGCGCGAGCCGCTGCGTTTCCGAATAAAACTCCAGGTGCGTGCTGATCACGCGCAATGGCCCGACGTCGGTATCGATCACGGCCTCGAGCGCGACGCGCAGCATCGACGGCTTCGCGGGGTCGGCGGGCCACGGCAGCGAGTGGCGCAGTACCTGCCTGACCGGCAGACGCGTGACGATCGCGTTGCCGAACTGCCGCCGCTGCTTGCCGCCGCCGCCGACGCCGCCGCCGACGCCACCACCGACGCCCGGAAGATCCGAGCCGATCGCGTCGATCACGGTCATGCCGGGCAGCAACGCGGCGAGTTCGGCGAACTGATCGGCGCTGGGACCACCGGCCAGTCCACCCATCTGCTGCGGCTCATGAAAGCCGCGCGTCACTTCCTGCATGCACATGATGTCGAAATCGCACAGCGCGCGCGCCTCGCGCACGATGCGGGCGAGATCGACGCGGCCGTCCACGCCGCGTCCCCACTGAATATTCCAGTCGACGAGCCGCATGAGATTCTCCTGCGAGAGCTGTGTTGGTAGTCTATCGCTCAGAGGCGGGTCGAGCCGCCCGCGGTGTCTGGCCGACGTAACGGCACCCACAACGCGTGACGATTTTTATCGCGCAGCGTGTCGATTCCGCTGCCGTCGAATCGTCGTAGCAGTGTGTCCAACTTCTCAACCGAAAGGCGGCTTACCATGACTACCGGAACCATCAAACTCCACCGCGTGCTGCGCGCGCCTGCCGAACGCGTTTATCGGGCGTTCCTCGAACCGGACGCGCTCGCGAAATGGCTGCCTCCGTATGGCTTTACTTGCCAGGTCCATCACTTCGAAGGGCACGTGGGCGGCACCTACAAGATGTCGTTTCGCAACTTCGGCACCGGCCACAGCCACTCGTTCGGCGGCGAGTACGTCGAACTCGTGCCGAACGAGAAAATCCGCTATACCGACCGCTTCGACGATCCTAATCTCCCCGGCGAAATGTCCGCGACGATCACCTTCCGCACGGTGCTGTGCGGCACCGAAGTCTCGATTCTTCAGGAAGGCGTGCCCGAGGTGATTCCCGTGGAGATGTGCTACCTCGGCTGGCAGGAATCGCTGATGCAACTCGCGAAGCTGGTCGAACCCGAGATTCCGGCTGAGCCGGTTTGAGGGGCACGTCCACCGTTTAATGCCATCTTCGCCGCCCGTTTTGTCGGACTCGTTCTGCGCGTAGACTGAATGTAGGTCCCGCATTCGCCGGCAAACGTGTCGATGCGTGCGCTGCGGTTTCTGCTGCAACGCGGCACGCAGACGAACGGGCGTCGGCTGCAAGACGGAGGTGGCGATGAGCGATTTCAACGAGGCCCGCGAGCGGATGGTGGAGCGGCAGCTCGTCCGCCGCGGCATTTGCGATTCACGTGTGCTGGATGCGATGCGCCGCGTGCCGCGCGAAGCGTTCGTGCCCGACTGTCTGCGCGATCTCGCTTACGAAGACAGGCCGCTGCCCATCGGCAACGATCAGACCATCTCGCAGCCGGCGATCGTCGCAACGATGATCGAGGCCGCGGAGCTTTCGTCCGCCGACATCGTGCTCGACATCGGCACCGGTTCGGGCTACGCGGCTGCCGTCGCGGCGGCGCTTTCGGCGCATGTCCATTCAATCGAACGTCACGCGGACCTGGTCGCGATGGCGCGCGACATTCTCGCGCGGCTGAACATTTCGAACGTGACCGTTTATCTCGGCGACGGCACGGCGGGACTCGCGGAACACGCGCCGTACGACGCGATCATCGCCGCGGCGGGCGGCCCGCATATTCCGCGGATATGGCGCAAACAACTCGCGATCGGCGGCCGGATCGTGATGCCGGTCGGCCGCGAGCGGCACTATCAGAAGCTCGTCAAACTCGTGCGCCGCAGCGAGGACGACTACGAAAGCTGCTCGCTCGGCGAAGTGAGCTTCGTGCCGCTCGTCGGCGCCGACGCGTGGCCCGCGCCCGATGCGGCGCAATCGGACGGCGCGGCGCCGCAGCGCATCCAGGAGACGTCGCCATGAACGGCTATCAGATCACTTTTTTCACGCAGCAGGATCGGCGGCATCGCGGCAAGCCGATGGCCGACTGGCTCGTCGTTCTCGCCGGCGAACTCGGTCTGCGCGGCGCGACCGTGATACCGGCGAGCGAGGGCATCGGCCACCATCATCGCGTGCATTCGGCGCATTTTTTCGAGCTGGCGGATCAGCCGTTATCGGTCGTGATGGCGGTAACGAGCGACGAAGCCGCCAGGTTGTTCGAGCGGCTGCGCGCCGAGGACGTGCATCTGTTCTACGTGAAGACGCCCGTCGAATTCGGTGTGACCGGCGACGACGATGGAGACGTTGCACGGTAGCGCGCTTGCTGCGGTGCAGACCCAAAGACAAACACGCCGGCGCTCCGCAAAGAGCGCCGGCGTCATGCAGCGAGCCACACGCAGTCGCCATCAAACCACAGTAATCACCACGTCGATGTTGCCGCGCGTCGCCTTCGAATACGGACACGTCTGGTGCGCCATATCCGTGAGCTTCTGCGCAGTCTCGCGCTCGATTCCTGGCAGGCTGACATTGAGCCGCGCGCGCAGGAAGTAGCCGCTATTGTTCATTGCCAGGTCGATTTCGGCATCGACGGCGGTTTCGGCGGGCAGCGCGACTCCCAGCGTCTTCGCTGCGATACCCATTGCGCCGATGAAGCATGCGGACCACCCCGCGGCCAGCATCTGCTCGGGGTTCGTGCCGGTCGCGGATGCGCCGGGCGAGCCGAGCTTGACGTCGAGCCGGCCGTCCGAACTGCGCGACGCACCATCGCGTCCGCCGGTGGTGTGGGTCTTGCCGGTGTACAGCACTTTGTCTGATTGGGTCATGATCGATTTCGTCGGTAATAAGTCGGTAGATAAGGAAAAGTACCAAGAGCGTGGCCGCTTAGCAGCCCGCTTTAGCTCCCTTGGTAAATCTTGTTCAGCGATGCCAACTCGCCGCTTTTCGTCGCACGCGCCAGTTCCTGGCGAACCTCGAAGCGGCTCTTCGCGGCCGTGTTCTGCGCCGGCGTCCATTGCTGCGTGTGCTGCCCGTCGACGTTGCTCACGGCAGCGGCGGGATTGGCGGCAAAAGCCGGAAGCGTCGTAGCGGAAACAGCCAGAGCCAAAGCGATCATCGAAACTTTCATGTCGTTCTCCAGAATAGGTGGGAAGCCAAGCATCCGTCGGGTTTCAGCGAGGCTTGCCGAAGAGCGGCGATGTCCGCATCGCAACATCTGGCGTGGCCTCGAATCCGTCGTTGATGAGATTAGAGTCGCGCCGGGTATCTGGCTTGTGTCGGCGAAGCGGCGTATTGCAATGCTGTGTATCTCGCGGCGCCGCATATACAGTGCGATACAAATAGATCGACGCCGCGCGCCGCGAAATGGCGAAACGCGGGCGAAACGCGGGCGAACGCGGGCCAACCCAGCTAGAGCGCACCGGTGCAATGTTTTGTGTCAGATACAGGTTCGGATACATTGCGACATAAACCGCGGTCGGACGCGCGTTATAAAGCAGGCATCGAGAGTCACGGAGATGCTGATGAACACCGAAACGCTAAAGGGAAGCTGCCACTGCGGCACCGTCAAATTCGAGGTCAGGACACCGCTTGCGCCCGCCGCGCGCTGCAATTGCAGCCTGTGCCGCCGCAAGGGCGCGCTGATGAGCCCGCCGTTCGAGGCCGGCCGGTTGACGATCACGCAAGGCGAGGACGCGCTCACGCTGTATCAGTTCAACACGCGCGTCGCGAAGCATTTCTTCTGCAGGCACTGCGGTATTTATCCGTTTCATCAGACGCGCCGGGACGCGAAGTTGTGGCGCGTCAATATCGGTTGCCTGGAAGGGATCGATCCGTATACGCTGGATGCCGGTCTTTCCGACGGCGCCAGTCTTTCCGTCGTGGAGGACGCATGAAGCGGCTGCTTGCAATCATCGCGTTCATCGCGGGCGGTGTGGCGGCCGAATGGGCGCATCCGGTCCAGTGTTCGATGCTGTGCGCGAGCCGGGTGCAGGTGAAACGTCAAAAGAGATGATCCATTCATGGACACGATCGACCACGTACTGATCGTCGACGACGACCGCGGCATTCGCGAACTGATCGCCGGCTATCTGGAGAAGAACGGCATGCGGGTTTCGCTCGCGGCCAACGGGCGGCAAATGCGCGCCGCTCTCGAGCAGGGCGCACCCGACCTGATCGTGCTCGATCTGATGATGCCCGGCGAAGACGGCCTCGTGCTATGCCGCGAACTGCGCGCGGGCAAATTTCGCACGGTGCCCGTGCTGATGCTCACCGCGCGCAACGAAGAAGCGGACCGCATTCTCGGCCTCGAAATGGGCGCCGACGACTATCTGCCCAAGCCCTTTGCCGTGCGCGAACTGCTCGCGCGCATTCGCGCGGTGCTGCGCCGCGCGCGCATGCTGCCGCCCGGCATGCAGGTGACCGAAAGCGCGCAAATGCTCGGCTTCGGCGACTGGCGGCTCGACACCACGGCGCGTCATCTGCTCGACGCCGAAGGCACGATGGTCGCGCTAAGCGGCGCCGAATACCGCTTGCTGCGCGTATTCCTCGACAACCCGCAGCGCGTGTTGACGCGCGATCAACTGCTCAATCTCACGCAAGGCCGTCAGGCCGATCAATTCGACCGCTCGATCGATCTGATGGTAAGCCGTCTGCGTCAGCGCTTGCGCGACGAGGCGCGCGAACCGCGTTACATCAAGACGCTGCGCAGCGAAGGCTATGTGTTTTCCGCGGCCGTCAACGTGATCGGGGACCCGCAATGACATTTCTTCGGTCGCTGCACTGGCCGCGCACGCTGTTCGCAAGGTTGACGTTGATTCTCTTCGTCGGACTCGCGTCGGCGCAGGCGCTGTCGTTCTGGCTCACCATGACCGAACGCGACCAGACCATGACGAACGTGATGATGGGTTACATCGAACGCGAGGTCGTGAGTTCGGTCGCGCTGCTCGATCATCTGCCCGCTAACGAACGCGCTCAGTGGCTGCCGCGTCTCGCGCGGCGCAGTTACGAGTTCATGCTGGGCCCCGGCGTGAGCGGCGGCCCGGTGGATGCGAATCTGTCGGCGCGCGTCGCGCGCTCCATCGCGGATGGCATCGGCACCAACTACCCGCTCACGGTGAATGCGGTGCCGGGCGAGCGCGAACGGCTGCAGGTTCATCTGAAGCTCAGCGACGGCTCGCCGCTCACCATCGACATGCGGCCGATGTCCGGCGCGCCGCTGTCGCGCTGGTTGCCGCTCGTGCTGCTGCTGGAACTCGCGGTGCTGCTCGGCTGCTGCTGGTTCGCGGTGCGCACGGCCACGCGTCCGCTCAACGAGTTGGCGGTCGCCGCCGATGCGCTCGGCCCCGATCTCAAGGCCGGGCGTCTCAGCGAAAGCGGGCCTTCCGAAATCGCGCGCGCGGCTCGCGCTTTCAACGCCATGCAGGAACGCATTGCGATGTACGTCACCGAACGCATGCAGATTCTCGCGGCCATTTCGCACGATCTGCAAACGCCGATCACGCGCATGCGTCTGCGCGTCGACATGATGGACGCGGAAGCCGAAGGTGCGAAGCTGCGCCAGGATTTGCAGGAGATGGAAGCGCTCGTGAAAGAAGGCGTCACGTATGCGCGCACGCTGCACGGCGCGACGGAAACGCCGTGCCGCATCGATCCCGATGCGCTGTTCGACAGCCTCGTTTGCGATTACGTGGATGCCGACCAGGCCGTGTCACTGCATGGCCGCTTCGACATGCCGCTGATGACGCGGCCGCAGGCGCTGCGGCGCATCGTCGGTAATCTCGTGGATAACGCGCTGAAGTTCGGCGGCGCGGCGCAGATCGAGATCGCGATGTCGCCGGACAGGCACGCCACCATCTCGGTGCTCGATCGCGGGCCGGGCATTCCCGCCGATTCGCTCGAAGATGTGTTTCAGCCGTTCTACAGGATCGAAGGATCGCGCAATCGGCAAACGGGCGGCACAGGGCTTGGCCTTGCGATCGCGCGTCAACTCGCGCTTGCGATGGATGCCACGCTCGAACTTCATAATCGCGCCGGCGGCGGGCTGGAGGCGAGGCTCACGCTGCGCAATCTCGTGAAGGCGTCGCCGGCTACGGTCGAGTGAGCGTGGCCAGTAGCGAATAAAGCGAAAGCCCGCATTCGCTGCAATGCATATCACGATTGATCGTTTTGCCGCGGCGCATCGCATTGCTAGCATCGTCGACTTCTCCATGAAGCGCCGCTGCCGCAATGAGCCAAAGCAACACGCCGTTAAATCTGCCGCCCGATCCACCTTCCTCCCGTAGCCGCCGCCGTCTGCTCGGCCGTCTTGCGGCGGGCGGTCTGGTCGCGTCGCAAGGCGCGGCGGCAGCCGCGGGCGAATTGCTCAGGCCGCTCGAAGCCGCGCCGTCGAGCCGTGTGCCGGGCGCGCCGGTGCTCGAGCATCCGTATGGCGTGCCGTCGCCGCGCGAAGCCGGCGTGGTGCGCCGAAGTGCCCGCCAATGGCCGCTGCCCGGCGCGGCTTCGTCGATGACGCCGCTTGCGGATCTGCATGGCACGATCACGCCGAACGGCCTCGTCTACGAACGTCATCACGGCGGCGTGCCCGACATCGACGCCGATCAGCATCGGCTCGCGATTCACGGCCTCGTGCGCACGCCGAAGCTCTTCACGATGGACGACCTGCTGCGGCTGCCCGCTGAATCCCGCATCCATTTCCTCGAATGTTCCGGCAATACCGGCAGCGAATGGAATGGTCCGAGCGGCTTGCCGGTGCAACTGACGCACGGTCTGCTGTCGTGTTGCGAATGGACAGGCGTGCGTCTTTCCGCCTTGCTGGAAGAGGTCGGCGGCGTGTCCGTGCAAAGCAACGCTAACGGCGGCGCGTGGCTGCTCGCGGAAGGCGCGGACGCCGCCGCGATGACGCGCAGCCTGCCGCTCGATCGCATACTCGAGCGCGCGCTCGTGGTCTATGCGCAGAACGGCGAACGCTTGCGGCCCGAGAACGGTTATCCGTTGCGGCTCATCGTGCCCGGCTTCGAGGGCAATACCAATGTGAAGTGGCTGCGCAGACTCAAGGTGGTCGACGCGCCGCTGCAAACGCGCGAGGAGACGTCGAAATATACGAGCCTGCTCGCGAACGGCACCGCGCGTCAGTTCGTGTTCGAGATGGATGCGAAGTCGGTCATCACGCGGCCGTCGCCGGGGCATCGTCTCACCACGCACGGTTATTACGCGATTAGCGGCATTGCGTGGTCGGGGCGCGGCACGATCCGCAAAGTCGAAGTTTCCACCGATGGCGGCGCGTCATGGCGGCTCGCGCGTCTTGATGGCGCGGCACGCGACCGTGCGCTGACTCGTTTCGAAGCGGATTGGCGCTGGGACGGCGCGCCGGCCGAGATACTTTCGCGCGCCACCGATTCCACCGGCTACGTGCAGCCCACGCGCGCGCAACTCGTCGCCGCGCGCGGCCTGAATTCGCAGTACCACTACAACGCGATCCAGCAATGGCGCGTGGATGCGAGCGGCGAGGTGCGCAATGCGTGAACGCCCTTCGACGCGCATCGCCGCGCTTGTTTTCATGACGACGCTCGCCGCTTGCTCGTCCATCAAGCCCGATTCCCGCGATGCAAGCGCGACCTACGGCATCGGCACGCCGCTTAACGAAACGAGCATCGCTGCCTGGAACATCGACATCGCACCCGACGGGCGCGGCCTGCCCGCCGGCAGCGGCGACGTGGCCACCGGCGCGCGCGTGTTCGCCACGAAATGCGCGGCGTGTCACGGCGCGCGCGGCGAGGGCGGTCTCGGCGACCCGCTCGTGGGCGGCCTAGGCACGTTGTCGGGCGCGAAGCCGAAGCGCACCGTGGGCAGCTACTGGCCGTACGCCACGACGCTCTTCGACTATATTCGCCGCGCGATGCCGTACAACGCGCCCGAATCCCTTTCCGCCGACGAGGTCTATGCGGTCAGCGCGTTTCTGCTGAACCAGAACGGCATTGTGCCCGCGGACACGCGGCTCGACGCGGCATCGCTGCCGCGCGTCGCGATGCCGAATCGCGATGGCTTCGTGCCCGATCCGCGTCCGGGCCAGCTCTGACATGGAGCCGTAATATCGCTCGTGCGCGTCGTCGCGCGTTAAAACATCGGGTTTATCACTCCAGCAGATAAACGTATCGGATTTGCTTCGTTGTCGTCGGGTGCGCGCGCCGGTACATTCATCTGACTGCGACCCGATACGACGAAGAGTTTCCCGTGACGACAGCCTTTGCTTCCACCGCCGCCCAGCATTCTCACGATTCCCACGCCGCCGGCGGCGCCATTGCCGGTCAGCCCATCGAGATTCGCGCTTTCGACGGCCCGCTCGGCGCCGAAGTGCTCGGCCTCGATCTGAGCAAGCCGCTTGCCCAGGCGGATTTCGCGCGCATTCATCGCGCGCATCTCGACTATCACGTGCTGGTGTTTCGCGATCAGCGCATTACGCCGGACGAGCAGATTGCTTTCAGCCGCCGCTTTGGTCCGCTGCAGATCCATGTGCTGCATCAGTTCCAGTTGCCGGACTATCCGGAAGTGCTGGTGGTGTCGAATATCGTCGAAAACGGCAAGCCAATTGGTCTCGGCGATGCCGGTCATTACTGGCATTCCGATCTGTCCTACAAGGAAAAGCCGAGCCTCGGTTCCTTGCTGCATGCGCAGGAATTGCCGGCCGAAGGCGGCGACACGCTGTTTGCCAACATGCATCTCGCGTGGGACACCTTGCCCGCGCATCTGCGCAGCGCGGTCGAAGGACGCACGGCCGAACACACGTATCTCGCGAAGTACGCTGAGTTGCAAAAGCGCAGCCCGTGGCGGCCGAATCTGTCGCCTGAGCAGATCGCGCAAGTGAAGCCGGTGGTGCATCCGATCGTGCGCACGCATCCGGAGACGGGGCGCAAGGCGCTGTTCGTGAGCGAGCATTTCACGACGCGTGTAATCGGCTTGCCCGAAGACGAAAGCCGGCAATTGCTCGAGGAAATCTTCGCGCACAGCGTGCGCGCCGAACATGTGTACCGGCATCGCTGGGCGGAACACGACATGGTGTTCTGGGACAACCGTTCGTTGATGCACCTCGCGGCCGGCACGCCGGATGACCAGCGGCGCAAGCTGTATCGCACGACGATCGAAGGCGACGTGCCTTTCTGATCTTTTGCGCGCAACCAGCGCGCCGTGCCATTCACACAACTCAAATACTTAAACGCCACTCGCCGATCGGAGTTTCGATGTTCGCCAGGTTTCATTCGACCGCTTTCAGTCATACAGTCAATCGTTTCAAGCGTCGTTTCACCGCGACGTTGCTCGCCGTTTCTATCGGCGCGGCCGGCATGAGCGCCGCTATACCCGCGCATGCCGAAGGACAGATCCGCATTGCCGAACAGTTCGGCATTGTCTATCTGCTGCTGAACGTCGCGCGCGATCAGCAGTTCATCGAAAAGCAAGGGCGCAAGCAGGGCCTCGATATCAAGGTGGATTGGGTGCAACTCTCGGGCGGGGCCGCCGTCAACGACGCCTTGCTGTCGGGCGCCGTGGATGTCGCCGGCGCGGGCGTGGGCCCGTTGCTGACCATCTGGGACCGCACGCACGGCAAGCAGAATGTGAAGGGCGTCGCTTCGCTCGGCAATCTGCCGTACTACCTCGTGAGCAACAATCCGGACGTGAAGACGATTGCCGATTTCGGCGCGAAAGACCGCATCGCTGTGCCGGCGGTAAATGTGTCGGTGCAGTCGCGCGTGTTGCAATACGCGGCCGCGAAGCGCTGGGGCGACAAGGAATACAACCGCCTCGACAAGTACACGCAGGCGCTGCCGCATCCTGATGCGGCGGCGGCGATCATCGCGGGCGGCACGGAAATTACCGGTCACTTCGGCAATCCGCCGTTTCAGGATCAGGAACTCGCGGGCAATCCGAAGGCGCATATCGTGCTGAATTCCTACGATGTGCTCGGCGGCCCGAGCTCAGCAACGGTTCTCTATGCGACGGAAAAATTCCGCGACAACAATCCGAAAACGTACCGCGCGTTCGTCGATGCACTCGCTGACGCGTCGCGTTTCATTGCCGCGAATCCGGACGCCGCCGCCGATATTTATCTGCGTGTGAACAAGTCGAAAATCGATCGCGCGCTGCTCCTGAAGATCATCAAGAATCCGCAAGTGGAGTTCAAGATCGCACCACAAAACACGCTCGGTCTCGCGCAGTTCATGTATCGCGTGGGGGCGATCAAAAACGAGCCGAAGTCGTGGAAAGACTATTTCTTCGACGACCCGGCAACCGCGGCAGGCAGTTGAGCATGACGCTTCGTGTTTCTAACTTCAGCGGAGTGCGGGGCGGTGGTGAGCCGCTCGCGCAGTCCGCAACCTGGGAGCGATCCGATGGTGGCTAATCCCACGCTACTCTTTCCCGAACGCGCTGACCGCGCCGTGCGCAGCGGTCCCGCCGTCAGCGAAAAACTGCTCGCAGTCGAGAACGTCAGCCTCGAATATCGCACGCGCGAGCGCATTGTCCGCGCGACGCACGAGGTCAGCTTCGACGTCTACGGCGGCGACCGTTTCGTGCTGCTCGGCCCGTCGGGCTGCGGCAAGTCGACGTTGCTGAAGGCCGTGGGCGGTTTCATCGAGCCGAGCTCGGGCACCATCTCGCTCGACGGTCAGATCGTGCGCGGTCCTGGCGCCGATCGCATCGTCGTATTCCAGGAGTTCGATCAGTTGCCGCCGTGGAAAACGGTGCTGCAAAACGTGGCCTTTCCGCTGCGCGTCGCGAAGAAGCTCGCGCGTGCCGAAGCAAATGAGCGTGCGTTGCATTATCTCGACAAGGTCGGCCTCGCTGCGTTTGCGAATGCGTATCCGCACACCTTGTCGGGCGGCATGAAGCAGCGCGTCGCGATTGCGCGCGCACTCGCGATGCAGCCGCGTGTATTGCTGATGGACGAACCGTTCGCCGCGCTCGACGCATTGACGCGCCGCAAGATGCAGGAAGAACTGCTGCGCTTGTGGGAAGAGGTCAATTTCACGCTGCTCTTCGTGACTCATTCAATCGAAGAAGCGCTGGTAGTGGGAAACCGCATTCTGCTGTTGTCGCCGCATCCGGGCCGCGTGCGTGCCGAGCTGAACAGTCACCAGTATTCGCATGACAGTTTCGGGCGCAACGATTTTCAGCGCAGCGTCGCGCGTATTCATCGCCTGTTGTTCGAAGAGACGGAGGCCGCGCAATGAGTTCGCCCGCCACTTTACTGCCGCCGATTCGCGACGAATACGAACGCCCGCTCGAACCGCCTGGCGACTTCGTGCTCGAAGCGCCATTGCCGCTCGGCAAACGCGTCTTCGCGCAAAGCTGGGTGCGCAAGGTGCTGATCGCGCTGGTGTTGATCGCCGTATGGGAGATCGCCGCGCGCGTCGTCAATAACGATCTGCTGCTGCCCACCTTCGGCGCGACTTTCGTCGCGTTCGCGCAAGGCGTGTTGTCCGGCGAGTTGCTGCAAAAAACGGCGGTGTCGATGTCGGTGCTGCTGCGCGGTTATCTGCTCGGTGCGGCGCTTGCGTTCGTGCTGACGTCGCTGGCTGTGTCGACGCGTGTGGGCCGCGATTTGCTGTCGATGCTCACCGCGATGTTCAACCCGCTGCCTTCCATCGCGCTGTTGCCGATCGCGTTGCTCTGGTTCGGTCTCGGCACCGGCAGTCTGTTATTCGTGCTCGTGCATTCGGTACTGTGGCCGCTCGCGCTCAACACGTACTCAGGTTTCCAGTCGGTGCCGGCGACGCTGCGCATGACCGGACGCAACTACGGCCTGACGGGAATGCGCCACGTACTGCTGATTCTGATGCCGGCCGCGTTGCCGTCGATTCTCGCCGGCTTGCGGGTGGGCTGGGCGTTTGCGTGGCGCACGCTGATCGCGGCCGAGCTGGTATTCGGCGCGAGTTCCGGCAACGGCGGACTCGGCTGGTACATTTTCCAGAATCGCAACGAGCTTTACACGGACCGCGTTTTCGCGGGACTTGCAGCGGTAATCGTGATCGGGCTGTTGATCGAACATCTCGTGTTCGATACGTTGGAACGGGTGACGGTGCGGCGCTGGGGCGTGCAGCACTAGTCAAGCGAAAGCGGCCGCGAGGCCGCTTTTTGTTTTGCAATGCGCGTTTTAACCGCGCGAGCGCGCCGCGCCTACGGACAATGGCCGGTCTTTCTCCTCGTCTTTTACTTCATTGCGTCCCGCGAGTTCGGCTGTCGTCTCCGCGCCGAACAGAAACACCGCCGCCGAAAAATACAGCCACATCATCAGCACGGCGAGCGAGCCTGCGGCACCGAAAGAACTCGCGGTGCCCGCATGCGTGAGATAAAGCCCGAACAGATGCCGTCCGACCGAAAACAGTATCGCCGCCGTCATCCCGCCGACCGCCGCATGGGGGAGACTCACCTGCGCGTCTGACATCCACCGAAGCAGGGCGGTGAACGCGGCGCCCAGCACGATCAGGCCGAGTACCGTTTGCACGATCGCGGTGACGACGACCAACGGCGAATCGCCGAATATCGCGTGTCCGGCGAACGTGATCGCCGTGTCTAGCACGAGCGACACCACGAGCAAGAAGCCGAGGCCGAGCACCATGCCGACCGACACCAGCCGCGTGCGCACGAGCCACGTAATGCTGCCCTTGCTCTTGACGTTTTTCTCCGCCTCGAGCACCACGTCGAGCGCGGTGTTCAGCGAAGTAAAAGTCGCCGACGCACCGATGATCAACAACACGACCGACACCACGGCGGCAATGCCGCTGCCGCTCGCGCGATGCGCGTGTTCGACGATGGTCTGCATCGCCTCCGCGGCGTCCTTGCCCATAATGCCGCGCACCTGCTCGAACAGACGTCCGCGCGCGGCGTCCTCGCCGAAGAACCAGCCGGCGACCGCGAGCACCATCAGCAGCGTCGGCGCAAGCGAGAACGCCGAGTAAAAGCCGACGCTCGCGGCCATCATCGGGCAGCGGTCCGACATGAAGCGCTTGCCTGCGTTGACCACGGTGGTGAAAGCGCCGCGCAGCTTTCCGTGTTTTTTTGGCGCCGCAGCGGGTGAAGAGACCTTGTTCATAAACGCCTCGCCATTGAGCGTGATTGCGCGCCGCATTCGATTCGACTAGCCGATGACCGGGCCGCCGAAGCCGCAGCGCTGGATTGCACGCCGCATGTCGCGTGCCCGCCAGGCGGGCGTGTCACGGTGGCCGGTGCGTTCGGCACGACCGTTTAGCCATCGGCATCCAGAACCGCCGTAGTTTTTCTTTCCCGCCGACGCAAATCTTCTCGTTTGTTTAATGCCTGCGCAAAGCCGATAGTTCAGTCACCGAGGGCGCACTGCAAGACTCGCGGCACACAGCGGCAGCCGGCCAGGCAACCGCTCTCATTTCTGAATTGCATGACAACAACTCTGGAGCACAACATGAATACGTCGGAAAAAGTGGCGATCGTTACTGGCGCATCGCAAGGCATCGGCGCGGAACTGGTGAAGGCGTTTCGTCAGCGCGGCTATCGCGTGGTTGCGACGGCTCGCGGCATCACACCGTTCGACGATCCGAACATCGCGACGGTGGCGGGCGACATCGCCGATCCGGCCACCGCACGCCGCGTGATTGCAGAGGCGGTGACGCGTTTCGGGCGCGTCGATACGCTCGTCAACAACGCGGGCGTGTTTGTCGCGAAGCCGTTCACGAGCTATACGTCTGAAGACTACGCATTGGTGAAGGGCGTCAACCTCGACGGCTTCTTCAATATCACGCAGCTCGCGATTGCGGAAATGGAGAAGCACGAAAGCGGCCACATCGTCACGATCACGACGAGTCTCACCGATCATGCGATTTGCGGCGTGCCTTCGGTGCTGGCGTCGTTGACGAAGGGCGGGTTGAATGCGGCGACGAAGTCCATCGCGATCGAGTACGCTAAAGCCGGGATTCGCGCGAACGCGGTCTCGCCTGGCATCATCAAATCGCCGATGCACGCGCCGGAAACGCATGCGGGGCTCGGCGCATTGCATCCGATGGGTCATATGGGCGAAATGGACGACATCGTGCAAGCGGTGCTGTATCTGGATTCGGCGCCGTTCGTGACGGGCGAGATCCTGCACGTCGACGGCGGCCAGAGCGCCGGCCACTAAGCGCGGCCTTTAACAACAGCGGAACAACGGGCGCCGATTCGCGGCGCCCGCCTTTGCCACGGAGAACGACATGCCTATCGTCACGATTCAGGTCACGCGCGAGGGAACGAAGCCTGGCGCAACCGCCGTCACGGCCGAAGAAAAAGCGCGCTTGATCAGCGGTGTCAGCCATGTACTGCTCGATGTCCTGAACAAGCCGCTCGAAGCGACGTTCGTCGTGATCGAAGAAGTCGATATGGATAACTGGGGCTGGGGCGGCTTGCCTGTGGAGCAATACCGCAAGCAACTGGCGCTGAAGGTGTCGGGCGGCGAGAAAACGGATTAGAGAGTACTAACGCGGCGCGCGGCTATCGCGCGTTCGCCTCGGCAAGCAGCCACTCCTTGAACGCGACCACAGCCGGCTCGTTGCCGTTGTCCTTTCTATGCACCACGTAATAGGCGAGCTCGCACGTCTGCGCGTCGGGGAACGGCCGCACCAGCCGGCCTTCTGCGATGTCGCGCTCGACGAGGCACGTTCTGCCGAGCGCGACGCCGTTGCCCGAGATAGCCGTATGAATCGCGGCGGCGGAGTCGTTGATCTGCAGACCGCGATCGCAATCGACACGCCCTGCGTTGCCCGTCTTTTGCACCCATGATCGCCAGGTGGGAAACGTGGGCGCCGCGCGCATCGATATGTCGTGAATCAACGGATGGTAGTTGAGATCCGCCGGTGTTCTGAGCGGATGCTCGCCTTCGAGCAGCGCGGGGCTGCACACAGGGAAGAACTCGTCGCGCATCAGGAAGGTCGCGGCGAGATCCGGCCACTGACCGGTGCCGTAGCGGATGCCGGCGTCCACTCTATCCGCGACAAAGTCGACGAGTTTCAGCGACAGGTCGATGCGCAAATCGTAGCGCGGATACTTGCGCTGAAACCGCTCCACGCGATGCAAAAACCACTTGTCGGCAAGCGCTGGCGGCACTGTCACGGTGACCGTTATGCGCGCCTTGCTGGCCTTCAGCCTTTCGACCGCCTGCGCGAGCAGTTCAAAGCCGCCCTGCAATTCCGGCATGGCGGCGCGCGCCGCGTCGGTGAGCACGAGGCGCGACGCACCCGACGTTGAGCGATGAAACAGCTCGATTTCCAGCGTCTCCTCGAGTCCGCGAATCATCTGGCCGATTGCCGCGGGCGTCACATGCAGTTCTTCCGCAGCGGCGACATAACTCAGATGCCGGCCGACGGCCTCGAAGGCACGCAGTGCATTGAGATGATTGGGTGCTCGCATGGGCCGCTCGACAGGCTGATTGATTTCGATTGCCGCATGCTCGCAGGCGGGCATGGCGGCGTCAACACTTCAATGCGGCGCTGCATCAGCCCGGTTGCGCCAACAGCTCGCGAATCTTCGCTTCGGTCTGCGCATAGTCGCCCTCGCCGAAGTGGCTGTACACGACATGTCCTGTCTTGTCGAACAGATACACCGCGGGCCAATACTGGTTATTGAACGCGTTCCAGGTCGCGTACTGATTGTCGAGCGCGACCGGATACTGAATATCGAACTTCTTCACGGCAGCGCGCACATGCCCGGCATCGCGTTCGAACGGGTACTCCGGCGTGTGCACGCCGATCACTTGCAGCCCCTGGTTGCCGTACTGCTTATACCAGTTCTTCACGTACGGCAGCGTGTTCACGCAGTTGATGCACGAGTAGGTCCAGAAATCGACCAGCACGACCTTGCCGCGCAGTTGCGAAAGCGTCAGCGGCGAGCCGTTGATCCATGTGTCGATGCCGGTTATTTGCGGCGCAACCGGCGTATTCCGTTCGGCGGCAGTGAGCGCGCTGCCGCGCGTCGCAAGCAGGCTGGCGAGCAACGCGAGCGCGATGAAGGAGCCGATAGTGGCGAGGGTTTTGAGTCGGGCGTGCATGATGGAATCGTCCTTTGCATGAGAGGCGCGGTGCGCGCGAGGGTTGATCGGCAAGCGCGATGTCTTTGGATAGTCATTGGACGCCGTGGACGTATCTGGCGTGTGTCGCTTGCGGCTGCCTGTGCAACGTTCTGTGTCCGCGCCGCTGTGCGATACGTTGGGATACAAACCCGTGTGTGCGTGTGTGCGTGTGTGTGCCGCTCGTATGCCTCGCCGGACGCGTTTTGTATCGCACTGTATCTACGCAGCAGGCCGATACACGAGCTTGCACAACGCCGCGTTCGCCGACACAAGCGCGATACGTCCCGGTAGTTCAATGCATGAATGCCGTAACACGCTCATTGAACAAAAAGGACACCGTTATGCTGCTCACACTTCTCGCCTTCGCCGGCGGCATGCTTACCATCCTGAGTCCGTGCATTCTTCCGGTCGTGCCGCTCGTGTTCGCGCGCGTCGATCAGTCGTTCGTGCGTCACGGCGTGCCGCTTCTCGCCGGCATGGCGCTGACGTTCGCCGCCGTCGCGAGCCTCGCGGTGGCCGGCGGCGCGTGGGTCGCGCACGTCAACGAATACGGCCGCTGGATCGCGCTCGCGTTCTTCGCCGTGTTCGGCGCGTCGCTGCTGTTTCCGTCGATGGCCGAGCGGCTCACGCATCCGCTCGTGAACCTCGGCAATCGTCTGGATGGCGCGGTGCGCCGCGACGGTGGCGAGCCTCGCGTGATGTCGTCGGTGGTACTCGGCGTTGCGACCGGCTTGCTGTGGGCGCCGTGCGCGGGACCGATCCTCGGTCTTGTGATGACGGGCGTGATCCTGCATCGGCCAGGCGGCGCGGGCGTGTTGCCGTTGCTCGCGTTCGCAGCGGGCGCGGCGGCATCGCTTGCGATCGTGCTCGCAATCGGCGGACGCGTCGTCGCGTCGCTCAGGCGCTCGTATGCGGTGAGCGAGCGCGTGCGTCAGGTGCTCGGCGCGGCCGTGGTGCTGTCCGCTGCGGCCATTGCGCTCGGCTTCGATACGCGCGTGCTGGCGCTGTTGCCGTCGCTGAATACGACCGGTATCGAAGAGAAACTGGTGCAGCGCTGGTCGCCGCGTGCGGGTTCGCGGGGTGTTCAAGCGGAGAAGGTGAATGCACAACAGGTCGATTCAAAGGCCGGCGATTCACAGGCTGCTGATTCACAGGCTGCTGATTCGCAAGCCATGAATGCAGAGCAGCCAAACGCTGGCGCGCTTCTGAAAGTGAGCATGACCGCAGAACCCGCGGCCGCGACAAACCCGGTGCCCGCAGCCGCAAAACTTTCGTTACCGGCCGAAGGCGCGATGCCGTCGCTGTCCGGCGCCGTCGACTGGCTCAATTCGCCGCCGCTGAAAACCAGCGATCTGCGCGGCAAAGTGGTGATCGTCAATTTCTGGACGTACTCGTGCATCAACTGTCTGCGCACGTTGCCGTATCTGAAGGCGTGGTCGAACAGGTATCGCGATCAGGGGCTCGTCGTGATCGGCGTGCACGCGCCCGAGTTCGCGTTCGAGCACAACATCGCCAATGTGAAGCGCGCGGCGGCCGATCTGCATATCGACTATCCGATTGCCATCGATAACAAACTCGCCGTGTGGCAGGCCTTCGACAATCAGTATTGGCCGGCCTTTTATATCGTCGATGCGCGCGGCGAGATTCGCTATCACCATTTTGGCGAAGGCGGATACGACGAGTCGGAACAGGTCATCCGTCAATTGCTCGCGGACGCCGGGCATTCGAAACTGCCGGCATCCGCTGGCGCCGCGAAAGCGTCGGGCGTCGAGGCCGCCGCCGATCCGCAGGATTTGCGCTCGGGCGAGACGTACGTCGGTTATCGCCAGGCAGAAGGTTTTGCGTCGCCGGAAACATTGGCGCCCGACATGCTCCGCGCGTACAGCAGCCCCGCGCGGCTGCGTACAGGAAGCTGGAGTCTCGACGGCGAATGGAACGTTGCCGGCGAGCGCGCGCAATCCGGCGCGAGCGGCGCGAAGATCGCGTACCGTTTTCACGCGCGCGATCTGCATCTCGTGCTGGGGCCGATGGCGGACGGCAAGCCGGTGCGTTTCAGAGTGACGCTCGACGGCAAGCCGCCGGGCGCTTCGCACGGCGCCGACACGGATGCAAACGGCGTGGGCGTCGTCGATAAAGAGCGGCTTTACCAGCTCGTGCGCCAAAGCGGCGCGGTTCAGGATCGAACGTTTGAAATCGAGTTTCTGGATGCCGGCGCGAGCGCGTATGCGTTCACGTTTGGTTAGCCAAACGCGACGAGCCGTGCGCTACTCGCATACGGGCTAATGCGCCGACGGCTTATGCAGGGACTGCGCGTGCGCATAGGCCGGATGCCAGCCGCCGAGCAGACGGTCGACCGCTTCGCGCGCATCGCGCAGGGCGTTGGTCAGCAATTCATGCGAGGTGTCAGTCGAATACGCAGTCGTGTCGCAACGCGTATCGACGGTAAGCATGCGCTCGCCGAGCTTTCGCGTAATCGTGCGTTTTACGCGAATGCGTTGCGCGTCATCAGCGGGAAGGGCTTCGATCAGCAGATCGAAGCCGCGATAAATTTCGCTGAGGGGTTGCGTCATGTCGTGCCGTTTCATGTCACGCACGCTTTGCCGTCGAAGAGAATCGACCCTCGCGACGTTCGCGAAGTTCGCGCCGCTCACGCCGCCACCTGAACCGGCCGCTTAAGCACACCGACCGCAAGCGCCGTGACGACGGTGCCCACCGCGATCGCCAGCACATACATGCCGAGATGCGTGACCGCGTTCGGAATCGGCAGCACGAAGATGCCGCCGTGCGGCACTTTCAGATCGACCGCCGACGCCATCGAAATCGCGCCCGTAATCGCCGAGCCGATCACGCACGCCGGAATGATCCGCATCGGATCGCGCGCGGCGAACGGAATTGCGCCTTCGGTGATGAACGCCATGCCGAGCACCGCGGCCGCGTTGCCCGCTTCGCGCTCGTCGGCGACGAAGCGGTTGCGGAAAATCCACGTCGCGAGCGCGATGCCGAGCGGCGGCGTCATGCCCGCGGCCATCGCCGCCGCCATCGGCGTGTAGACCTGGCTCGCAATCAACCCGGTGCTGAACGCATACGCGGCCTTGTTGACCGGGCCGCCCATGTCGAAGGCCATCATCGCGCCGAGCAGCAGGCCGAGCGTGACGGCGCTGCCGGTTTGCATCGAGCGAAGCCAGTTTTCGAGGCCGTGCAGCGCGGTCGCGACGGGCGTGCCGACCACGTAGATCATCAGCAGACCGACGACGAGCGTCGAGACTAGCGGGATGATGAGCACCGGCTTGAGACCCTCCAGGTTGCGATGCAGCTTGAGCTTGCGGCTGATCAGCAACGCCGTGTAGCCCGCGAGAAAGCCCGAAATAATGCCGCCGAGAAAACCCGCGCCGAGGCTCGCGGCGAGCATGCCGCCGACCATGCCCGGCGTGATGCCCGGACGGTCCGCGATCGAATACGCGATGTAGCCCGACAGCACCGGCACCATCAGCGCAAACGCGGACTTTGCGCCGATCTGGAACAGCGCCCACGCGAGTGTGCCTTTGTGCGCGTCGTCGAATGCGTAGATGCCGCCGAGCGCGAACGAAATCGCAATCAGCAGGCCGCCCGCCACCACGAACGGCAACATGAACGACACGCCGGTCATCAGATGCCGGTACGGTCCCGACGCTTTCGCCGAGCGCTGCTTCTTCGCTGCGGCGACCTGATCGGCGAGCGCGCCGCCCGCCGCCGATTGACCGTTTGCGCTTGCGCTTGCGCTTGCTTGCGAAGCGGGCGCGTTGCCATCGACGGACGCTTCGGCAATCGCACGTTCAATCAACGCCGCGCCTTTGCCGATCGCGCCCTTCGTGCCGGTTTCGTAGATGGGCTTGCCGCGAAAGCGGCTTTTGTCGACCTGCGTATCGGCGGCGATCACGACGAGGTCGGCAACTGCGATCTGCTCGTCGCTCAGCGTGTTTTGCGCGCCGACCGAGCCCTGCGTTTCGACGTGAATCTCGTGACCGAGCGACTTCGCGCCTTGCGCCAATCCTTCGGCGGCCATGAAGGTGTGCGCGATGCCGGTCGGGCACGATGTGATCGCAACGATTTTCAGCGCGCGTGGCGAGGCTTGCGGGCCTTGCGCGGCGTGTGCATTGCCTGCGCCTTGCGCCGTATTCGAAGCCACATTCGCGCCCGCGTTCGCCGCGACGCGTGCGAGCACCGCATCGGCTTCGCGGATCGCGTCGTCGAGCGACACGCGGTGAATCGTCTTGCCCGCAAACGGCGTTTCGTCGATGCGCTCATCGGCGTCCGCGGCGATCAGTACCGCTTGCGCCGCGTCGATCTGCGCCGCATTCAACGGATGCTGGACGCCGAGCGCGCTGCGCGTTTCGACGGCGAGCGAAGCGCCGCGTCTTTGCGCCGCGCGGTTCAAGGCCTGCGCCGCGACCATCGGCGACGCGCTTTGTTGCGGGGACGATACCAGTCCAATCAGCTTGTCCATTGCTCTTCCTGGCTTACACGGCTTGATGTTGGGTCACGCGCAGCGGGTTCGCGGCGACGCTGAAGGTGCGCAATTCGACTTGCGCGGCGAGCGCGTCGAGCGTCGCGCGATCCGGCAGATGCGGACCGACGCGCGCGAGCTTGCCCGCGGCGAACGCGGTGGCGCGCCGGCCGACCTCGTGCCACGGACGCTTTTCCGCGAGACTCGCGACGAGCCCTGCGACGAGCGCGTCGCCGGCACCGACGGTGCTTGCCACCGGCACGCGCAGCGGCGCGGCGCGCCAGCCTTCATAGGCTCCGGCACTTGCCGCTGCTTGGGAGTGCGCTTGCGAAGAATGCGCTTCGGATTGCAAGCGCGTCACGCCGAGCGCACCACGCTCGCCGAGCGAAACGACCACGTACTTGACGCCGCGTTCGGCCAGCTCGCACGCGGCCTCGATCAACGCGTCGTCGTCGGCGAGCGAACGGTCGAGCGCGGCTTCCAGTTCCGCGCGATTCGGCTTGACGAGATCCGGCAGCGCGCCGGGCTCGTTCGCCGCGAGCGCGTCGGCGAGCGGCGCGCCGCTCGTGTCGAGCGCGACCTGCGCGCCCGCCGCGTGCAATGCGCGCGTGAGCCGCCGATAGAACGACACGTCCACGCCCGGCGGCAAGCTGCCCGCCAGCACGAACCAGCGGCCCGGCGCGGCGAGTTCGATCACGCGCCGTTCCAGTGCGTCGACGTCGGCCGCGTTCGGCAGCGAGGTCGCGAGATTGATGTCGGTGGTTTGATCGCGTGCGGTATCGACCAGCTTCACGTTAATGCGCGGACGCCCCGCGATTCGCACGAAGCGGTCGACGATCTGCTTGTCGGCGAACATCGCGTCGAACGCGGTTGCGTCGTCGCGACCGAGCAGGCCCGTGACGATGGTCGCGATGCCGTAGTCGGCGAGACAGCCCGCGACATTCACGCCCTTGCCGCCCGCGTTGAATTCGAGCGATGCCGCGAGATTGACCTCGCCGAGCGCGAGATTCGCGACGCGCACGGTCTGATCGAGCGCCGGGTTCGGCGTGACGGTGACGACCGTGTTCATGCGGCCGCCTTGATCTCGGTGGCTTCGAGCGCGCGAACCGCGTCGACGTCCTCGCAATCCAGCGCGCGGCGCGCGAGCGCCTGCAATGCGTCGAGACGCGACGCGCGCAGCCGCGACTTCACGGCGGGAATGTCGCGCGAGCTCATCGACAGTTCATCGACGCCCAAGCCCGCGAGAATCGACGCGCCGAGCGGATCGCCCGCAAGGCCGCCGCATACGCCGACCCACTTGCGATGGCGCCGCGCGCCGTCGACGGTCTGCTTGATCATGCGCAGCACGGCGGGATGCAGGCTCTCGGCCATGCGCGCGAGTTCGGGATGTTCGCGGTCGACGGCGAGCACGTATTGCGTCAGATCGTTCGTGCCGATCGAAAAGAAGTCGACGAGCGCGGCGAAGTGATCGGCAAACGCGGCCGCCGACGGCGTCTCGACCATGATGCCGAGCGGCACCTTCGGCGCGTCGAGTTCGGCGCGCACGGTCTCGGCGAGCGCGAGCGCCTGACGCGCTTCGTCCAGCGTGGAGACCATCGGGAACATGATCCACAGCGGGCCTGTTTTGGCCGCGCGATAGAGCGCGCGCAACTGCGGCACGAACAGGTCGGGACGGCGCAGGCACAGACGCAGCCCGCGCACGCCGAGAAACGGATTCGATTCGTGCGGCAGGTTCAGATACGGCACCTGCTTGTCGCCGCCGATGTCGAGCGTGCGAATGATCAGATGACGTCCGCCGCTCGCTTCGACCATGCGCCGATAGCAGTCGTACTGTTCGTCCTCGCTCGGCGCATCGTGGCGTTCGAGAAACAGGAACTCCGTGCGCATCAGGCCGACGCCGTCCGCGCCGTTCGCGATCGCGTCGCGCACCTGATCCGGGCGCGTGATGTTCGCGCCGATTTCGAGCACGTGGCCGTCGAGTGTCGCGGCGGGCAGCGCGCGATTTGCCGCTGCGCGTCGAGCCTGTTCCGCGAGTTCGGCTTGCGTTTGACGCGCTCGCTCGAGGTCGTGCGCCGACACGCCGGCATACAGACGGCCGCTCGTGCCGTCGAGCACGGCGGCGCTGCCGTCGTCGATATTCATCAACGCGGCGCCGCACGCGACCGCCGCCGGCACGCCGAGCGTGCGCGCGAGGATCGCGGTGTGCGAGGTCGGGCCGCCCGACACCGTGCAGAAGCCGAGCGTGACGGCGGGGTCGAGCATCGCCGTGTCCGATGGCGTGAGATCTTCGGCGATCAGGATGGCGGGCGTGTCGAAGCGCGTGTCTGCCGCGACGTTTTCGCCGAGGTGCTTGAGCACGCGCCGCGCGACGTCGCGCAGATCGGTCGCGCGCGACGCAAGCAGCGGATCGGGCAATGCGGCGAGGCGCGCGGCCTGACGTTCGGCGGCTTGATGCCACGACCACGCAACGCCGTGTCCGTCGAGCAGCAGGCGTGCGGCTTCGGCGAGCAAGTCGGTGTCGTTGAGCAGTTCGCGGTGCGCCGCGAAGATCGCGCCTTCTTCCGCGCCGAGGCGTGCGGTCGTGTCGCGTGTGAGCGCGTCGAGTTCGCCGGCGGTATGGCGCAATGCCGTGTCGAGCCGATGCGTCGCTTCGACGGTTTCTTGCGGTTGGTCCTGAATGTCGAGCTGCGCGGTGCGCATCACGCGGATCGGGCCGATGGAAAAGCCGGGCCCGGCGCTGACGCCTTCGAACACCGTCGCCGGATCGGCCGGTTCCCACGACACCGGCTGCGTTTTCTGCCGACGCGCGCGCGCCGCGGCGGCGCGCTCGTGCTCTTCGGCGGACAGCGCTTCGATGGTGCGCTTGAGGGCCGCGAGCGCGTCGGCGGCGTCCACGCCTTGCGCCGACAGCACCAGTTGCGCGTTCGCGGTCGCGCCGAGTTGCAACAGGCTGACGAGATTCTTCGGATCGGCGGCGAGCTTGCCGTTGCGCACGCGCAAGGCGGCCTGATAGCGCTTCGCCGTGGCCACCCATGCGCTTGCCGGCCGCGCGTGCAGCCCGTGCGGATAGTCGAGCACCAGTTCCACGCGCTGCGCGAAATCGGCGGGCGTACTGTCGACGACGCTCGTCACCGGATCGACTGAGGCGCCGTTGAGCGCATCGACGATCAGGCCCGGATCGCGTGCGTCGATGAGCGCGCGCAGCTTGTCCGCGTCGCCGATCAGACGCGTGAGGCGTTGCAGCAGCGCGATGTGTTCGTCCGACTGAGCGGCAATCGCGACGACCAGGTTGGCGCGCTCGCCGTCATGCCACTCGACGCCCTCGGGCAATTGCAGCACCGCGACGCCGGTGCGCCGGATCAAATGGCGGTCTTCCTGCATGCCGTGCGGAATGGCGACGCCGCTGCCCAGATACGTATTCGAGACTGTTTCGCGAGCGTGAAGACTGTCGACGTAGCCGGGCTCGATATAGCCGGCCGCGGCCAGCAGTTCGCCCGCCTGTACGATCGCGTCGTGTTTCGAACTGGCCCGTGCGTTCAATCTAACCAGCTCCGCGGTAAGCAGCGACGGCATCGCGTCTCCTGAAATCGAATCGTTGAAGTGGGTGTTATTGGAATCGATACCACTTTGTCCGTCAAGCGTTGCCCGCAAGCGGCATAGTTCACTTGAAATGGCATGAACGCAGGTAGAATGGCTCGAAAGAGCCGAGCAGCCTGTGTCCGGCGACAGCGGGCAAATGCCGAGGTCGTCGGGCAATCCAGGGAAAATACCGAGCGATTCGAGGAATCGATACCACTTTAATGAATCTACGAATCAAGGATGTTGCGGAAGCCGCCGGCGTGTCGGTCACGACGGTTTCGCGCGTGCTGTCGAACAATGGGCCGGTGCGCGATGCGGTGCGTCAGCGCGTGCTGGGCGCGATCGAGCAATTGGGTTATCGGCCGAATGCGGCGGCGCGGCGTCTGCGTTCCGGCGATACGGCGACCATCGGCCTGATCGTGTCGGACGTGCGCAATCCGTTCTTCACCGAAGTCAGCCGCGCCGTCGAAGACGCCGCCTATCAGCAGGGCTTGCGCGTGATCCTCTGCAACACGGACGAAAACGCCGAGAAAGAGGCCATGTATCTGCGGCTGATGGAAGAGGAGCGCGTCACGGGTTGCATCTATTCGCCGACGCACGACGCGGCGCAGCGTTTCAAGGCGCAGGCCTATGACTTTCCCGTGGTGATGATCGACCGCGCCGGGCCGGCGGGCAGCGCGGATGCCGTCGTGCTCGATAACCGCGACGCGGCGGCGCGCCTCGTCGAGCATCTGGTGGAGCGCGGCTACCGGCGCATCGCCGGGCTATTCGGCAACGCGAGCACCACGGGCCGCGAGCGTCACGATGGTTTTGCGCACGCGCTTGGCCGACACGGTTTGCCGGTGCTGGCGGAATTCGTCGAACCGAACCCGGCGAGCGCGCTCGAGCATGTCGGCGCGTGGCTCGCGCGCGACGCGGATACGCGGCCCGATGCGATTGTCGCGAGCAACGGGCTGTTGCTGCTCGGCGCGTATCGCGAGATGCGCGCGCGCGGCGCGACGCCTGGAACCGACATCGCGCTCGCCGGTTTCGACAACGACGCGTGGACCGACCTCGTCACGCCGGGCATCACCGTCGTCGCGCAGCCGGTGTATGAAATCGGCAAGATCGCCATGCAATTGCTTACCCAGCGTCTCGCCGATCCTTCCATGTCCACACGTTCGCTCGTGCTGCCCGGCGATCTCGTGGTTCGCGGGTCCACCGCGGCGCGCTAGCGCTTCGCGCTTCACCGGCCACGTTCATGGTGGCGCTCATGACCGAGCTAACGGCCATTTGGTATGCCACTTGCTGGATCGCGATGGTTTTTCTCTCGCAGATCGCCATACATGTCAGCAACAACGAGTACCTGTCAAAGGTGGAGCGCCCGCCAGGTGCGGGTATTACACGAGGTGCCGCGTGTCCTCGTGGTCGACGACAACGAGGATGCGGCCGAAGCGCTCGCGACGTATCTATCGTATGAAGGTGTGGAAGCGCGCTCGGCGAACGGCTGTGACGAGGCGCTCGCGTGCGTAAAAGACTGGGTGCCCGACGTGGTCGTGCTCGACATCATGATGCCGGGGCGCGACGGCTACGAAACAGCAAGCGCGCTGCGCAGCTATCTGCCCACGCCGAGCCTCGGCATTGTTGCGTTCACTTCGCTCGATGAGGAACACGTGCGGGAGACCGGCCGCGGCCGACACAATTTCGACGGCTATTGTCAGAAGGGCACCGCGCCTAACGTGCTGCTCGCCTTGATGCGCACGCTGTGGCGCGAGAGAAACTGAGCATGCGATCGATCAGTGCAAGGCGAGCGTGACGATGCAGCACAGCACGAACACCAGCAACCCGGCGGCGACGGCCACATCGACTGGATAGCGCATGCTTCACCCGCACTGACGTTTAAACAGTCCTTATCCTAATCAACAGAGGGAAGACGAAAAAGCGGCCAGTGAACAGCAATGTGGGAGAACCAACGCTGCGCGAAGAACGTCGGCGCGAGCGTGTTTGCGGTAGCGCTTCCAGTTGCCGATGCGTGTGTGCTAGGGCTTGCTTTGCGGCGCGCGGTCGAATGGCGGGCGCGGCATCTTGTCGATTGCCGCGAGGTCTTCCGACAGGCTCATGCGCAACGTGGCGATTGCCTGCTCGGGATTGGCGGGCTTCAACTGCTCGCGCGCGAGCGAGTCGTACACGTAGTGGCGCAGCATCGGGTCCTGCGTCTTGTTCAGCACGTCGTGATAGACCGCGACGATGTCGCCCGGTCGTCCGCTCAGCGCGTAGAGACGGCGCAACTGTTCGAGATCGTTGACGACTGCGAAGCCGGGACCCATCGGCCCGATTGAACCGGCGGGCTCCATCGCGGCATGCGGTCCATGCGGTCCATGCGGCGCATCGCCTTGCGCGTGCGCGGGCGGCGGCGCGTTTTCTTCTGCCGATGCGGTTGTTGCCGTGATTGCGGCGAGGTTTATCGCGGCGGCCAGCGCCGCGCCCAATATCTGTTTTTTCATCACGTCGCTCCCATTCGACAAATGCCGGCGCGACAGGTGCGCCGGTTCATCGAAAAGATAGACGAGACACCGTCGCCGCGGGTTACGAACGCGTGTCCGCACACTTACGAACTCTTGCTGCCGATGCGCGTGTGCATGCGGATGGAGACGCGCCGCGAAGAACTTCGCACGGCGCGTGGAACGGCGCATGCGCTGGCGCAATGACGTCGGATGGCGCATGATGGACGCAATGTGCCGTCCGACCCCGCAACCGCGCAGCGCGGCCGCAGGGGCGCGGCGCACCGGGAGCGCCTGCGTTTGCGTGTGTGTCTGTGTTTGCGTCGCGTGAATCATGCGGCGCAGCGCCGCCGGCGATCGTTCAACCGTAAAGGAGGATTTCGCATGGACCGACCTGATACCGCCAATCCGTTTGGCGATTTCACCAAAATGCTCGAGCAGTTCAAGCTGCCCGGCTTCGACGTGCCCGCCATCATGGAAGCACGGCGCAAGGACGTCGAAGCACTGGTTCAGGCGAATCAGACTGCGTTTCAAGGCATGCAGTCGCTCGCGCAGAAACAGGCGGAGATGTTGCGCACGACGCTGGCCGAGTTGCAATCGCTGACGACGCAACTATCGGCAAGCGGCAGCACGCCTTCGCCAAAAACCGCGGAGCTGATCCAGCAAAGCCTGCACAAGTCGCTCGCGGACATGCAGCAGCTCGCGCAGGCGGCGTATCAGACGCAAGCGGAGTCGTATGCGGTGATCGCAAAACGCGTCGAAGAAAACGTGCAGGAATTGCGCTCGCTTTTGCAGCAGCAACAGCAGAAGACGTAATTGCCCAGTAGTCTGCCGCTCGCGGACGGCTGATGCCGTTCGCAAGCCAGGCCGCGGAAGGTCGTCGAAATCCGGCGAACCTTTCGCGGCTTTTTCATGCGCCGCGCTCGTCGTTGCTCGTTTAAAGCGGCGGAAATTTCAGCGCGCGCTTACATCGTTCGCTTCGCTGCGCGCCACGGGGCTCCTTTTCGGAAGCAGCGTGTTGCCGGTTTGCGCGAGTCCGAACAACGCGTATTACTGCCCGTCTTCGACACAGCAGTTGAGCGCGATGATCGAAGGCGCGAACGGCGCGACGAGCGCGGTGAATTTCAGCGTGGCCAATGCAAATGCCGTTGCGCAAACCTATGCCGGCGATTCCGCGTTGCCGCTATTGGCGGGACCCGCTTTCGTGACATCGTCGATTTTCGATTGGGGCTTGCCGTTCTTCTATGGACGCAACGTGTACGCCGCCATCGAGCAGCAGGCCACACCGAGCGGCGTCGGGCCTTACGTCGCGTATTGAACCGTTGCGAGAGCCCGCCAATAAAAAAAGCCACACCGGCTTATAGGCCGGTGTGGCTCTCGTTTGACCTGCTGTTCTTTATTGCTTGTCCAACTCTTGTAGCAGCTTGAGTACGGATTTGCCGAATGCCTGCGGGCGGCCCTTAAAGATCCGCTCGACGGCTTTATCTTCGATCAGCCGCCGGCGCAGCGCTTCCCGTTCGTCGTGCTGTTCTGCGAGACGTGCCGCGGCTTTCACGTATTCGTCTTTGGAGTAGGTCGTGAGCCAGTCTGGCAGACCCGCGCGCTCGAAAAGTCCGCGGTCGATATGTTCGAAGACTTCCGGCCCGCAAAGATTGACGCCCGGCAGACCCATCGTGAATGAATCGACGATACCGTTGGTGTTGCCGAACGGGAAGGGGCTCACGAACATGTCCAGGCCGTTCAGTACTTTCAGATAGTTCGGATAGGAGAGCGAGCCGTACACGTCCACGTCGGATTCGGGCAGCGTTGCATGAATCGATTTCCTGACGTAGGCGAGATCGATGCTTTCGCTCCAGGCGGTCATGAAGTGGAAGTGCACCGGCACACGCGCTGTCTGCACGATCGCTTTACATGTCTCGAGAAAGTCCGGGTTGATTTTCATGGCGCTTGCTGTCACGCCGATATGCACGACGTCGCGACGTTCGGGAACGGATGCCGTGATGGGCGTCAGCAGTTTTGAAGGCACATACGGCTGTCCATCCTTCGGAAGACGAAGCAACTTCTCGCTGAAGCACGCCGGGTCGCCCACAAAATCGTCCTCGACACTCACATAGTCGATGTGCGCGGAATGCATGGTCGCGGGATGGCCGAGTCCGGCAATCTGCAACGGCGCAACGCGCAGGTTCGATAGAAAGATGGTGTGCGCGAACATGCCGACGCTCGGCATATACAGCACGTCGGGTCGTTCCCGCTCGGCGAATTCCTGAATCTGCCGAATGCAGTCGCCGATAAACTCCGGATGCTCGAACTCGATGAAACGGTCGAAAACCGCGCGCCCGGTTTCGTCCACGTGCTGATCTTCGCCGAACGCGACGACTTCGAAATGTTCGCGTGCGGCGAGCATGGTGCGCGAATGCGTCCGGTAAATAGAATGGCCGCCGGAAAACCATTCGAGCACGACAAGCATGATTGGCTTACGTCCTTTAACTGGCCTATGGGTAACGCTGGATTCCGGTCCCAACAACTCGAGGGTCTCCAGCTTTTTGCGTACCAGACGACTGATGCTGCGCTTGAGCTCATGCCGTTTCGGCGAAGTGGAATAGCTGCAGTGCATATACGAGCCGAAAACCGCGTTGGCCGGCAGATCGTCCAGGTCTTCCACCAAGTCGACCTTTGCCGGAAGCCATTCGAGCAGACGTTCGCGCTTGTCGTGCGCGGCGGGCGAGATATGTACCGCGGCACTGACGATTGAAATGGCGAGACTCGTCGCAAGCACGGGGTCGCACTTGTGAAGTTCCTCGAAATCGATGTCGTACTTCGAGCCGGACGTGTAGAGCACGAGTTGCTTGCGGGTCAATACGTCGCGAGCCGCGGCGTCGTCGCTGTCACGCGACGTCTCGAGCAGTTTCTCGACGATGTGGTCCGTCGAACCGTACGAGCTCACCGCGAAAATCATATCGATCCAGGAACGGCCGCAGAACATGACGTTGATCCTGTCGGCGTCAAGCGCGTATTCCGGTGCCGAGAGCAGCGCTGTGAAGGCGTCCGCGATGCGCTGCAGCGTTTGCCGTGCGGCTTCGTCGTCGGCGGGGTTCGGACGGTTTTTCGCAAAGCGCTCGATACCGAGCCCGCCGCGATTTTGCCGCAGGGTGTCCAGCAGTGCGGCGAACTCTTCATGCGCGGCGTCGTAGTCGCCGGCCTGGACCTGGGATTCGAAACGATCGAGGGAAAATTGTGTGCTCATGGCCGTGGTCAGTAGTGAGCGGCTTGCGGTGTTCTGCGCGGCCGTCGTAATCAATGGAAAACGCGAGCGGCGGAAATGCGGGCAGCCTGGATCAGACTGCGACGCATGTCTCGTCGGCTAAATACGATTTTCAGAGATTTGAGCGGGCACGTATCTAGGAGCAGTCTTATTTTTGAGACGGAGCTCCTGGACGACTCCTGCAGGCCGGCGCGGCTGTGAGCGCGGACTCCGGCGCTGCTAGTGCTGTGCTGGCGGCGAAGCCGGCGATTTGTCCCCCGCTTCCGCGATCACTCGATGCACGAAGCGCAGTTTGTCCACCACGGGCGCGGCCAACGCGAACGGATAGCCGTCCGGCATGCCGAGGCTGCGATTCAGGCCGTTCAACGCGTAGGTGAGCGGAAACCAGCGCTTCATGAGCGTATCGAAGCTCGCGTTTTCAACGGGCGTGCGGTCGGTCAGCGTGGGCTCGCGCGGATCGTCGGAAAGCAGCGCGATGCCATACGCGGTCGACGTGTCGAGCACGTCGACGATCATCAGATAATGCGCCCATGTCTCCGCCCAATCTTCCCAGGGATGCATCGTTGCATACGCACTGATGTACGACGCCTGCCAGTCGGCCGGCGCACCGACACGGTAGTAGGCGTCGAGTGCGTCGCCGTAATTCGCGCGCTCGTCGCCGAAAAGCTCGCGGAACGCTGGGAGCCAGCGCGGGTTGTTCTCTATCAGCCGGCTGAAATAGTAGTGCCCGGTTTCGTGGCGGAAGTGGCCGAGCAACGTGCGATACGGTTCGCCCATCGCAGTGCGGACTTTCTCGCGATGCGCGTCGTCGGCCTCGGCGATGTTGAGCGTGATAAGCCCGTTGTCGTGGCCTGTCATCACACGCGAACCGTCGCCACTGTCTTCGAGAAATTCGAACGCGAGACCTTGTTGCGGATCTTGCCGACGCGATTTGACGTCGAGACCGAGTTCGGCAAGCGTGTAAAGCAGCCGCCGTTTCGCCACTTCCAGACGATACCAGTAGAGCCGGTTATCCGGCGTGCTGAGATTCGGAATGGTGCGGGTCAGTTGGCAGGCGCGGCATAGCGTGTCGGGCGAATCGGCCGGAATCATCCAGTTGCAGACGTTTTCCACCGCGTAGTTGTGGCATTGCTTGTAAAGCGCACCGTCCGCTTGGGGATGCAGGCTGCGCCAGCGCGCTTCGCCCGCATCTTCAAACGCGCTGATTGCACGCAGTTGCGGCAGATAGCCGAGCAGTGCCTCGCAGCGTTCACAGCGGACGTTTTCGAAGAACACTCGTTGCGAGCAGCGGTTGCAGTGGAACGTTTTCATGACGAAGCTCGAGCGGTGAGTGGCCTGAAGTGCCAGTAAGAAGCCTGGGCATTGCGCAATGTCCGTGCCGCGTTTCGCTGACGTCGCCGGTTTCGGGCATGGCTGATGCGTGCTGAATGTGCAGCGAGTCAGGTAATCGGCCAACGCCTTGCTGGCAATATAATCCTTTGCATACTGCGAAGTCACGAGGTGATCATGACGCGGCCGTTTTTCACGATCGGGCATTCCACGCGCGCGCTTTCCGAGTTCATCGGTCTGCTGGAAAATTCGGACGTCGAAGTATTAGTCGACGTGCGCAGCATTCCGCGTTCGCGAACGAACCCGCAGTTTAACCGCGATACGTTGCCGGAGTCGCTGGCGCCGGCTCATATCGACTACGTGCATCTGGAGGAACTGGGTGGGCGGCGCGGCCGCCGCAAGGAAGAAGGTCCGTCTGTGAACGACTACTGGACGCATCCCGCGTTTCGTAACTACGCCGATTACGCAATGACGGACGCTTTTCAGAAGGGACTGGCGGAACTGCGGGAACTGGGGCATCGCCGACGTTGCGCGATCATGTGCTCCGAAGCAGTCTGGTGGCGTTGCCACCGGCGCATCATTACCGATTACCTGCTGATGCACGGCGAACCGGTGTGCCACATCTTGAGCGCGCAGCACGTTGACACCGCAACCATTACGCCGGCTGCACAGGCGCAGCCTGACGGCCTGCTGATCTATCGTGCGGATTCCGCTTCGCATTGAAGCGGAATCGTTGCGCTAGCCGGTTGCGCTTAGCCGGCCTTGCCGATAGGAGCGAAGCGGCGTTTCGCGCGCGTCGGCGTCAGACGACGGAACCGCTCTTTCTTGTGCTCTTCTTCGAAGTAAGTGAGCGACGGCTTGACGAGATCGCTGCGCGAGACGATGCCAACAAGGCGCATGGACTTCGAATCCGCCACGACGGGCAGCCGTTCGAGGCTGTGCACAGCAAGTCTCGTTGCAACCAGTCGACACGTTTCGGTCGGCAACGCGAACACCGGCGAGCGCCGGTCGAAGACACTCTCCACGTTCATGGCAGTCCGCAAATCAGGGTTCTCATCGCGGAACTGTTCGAGCAATGCGCGATCGGCCACGCCGATTACCGCGCCTTCACGCACAACAGGATACGCGCGGCGAGTCTGCTTCGCGCCGAAGAAGGTGTCGAGCGCCGCGCCGACTGTCATGCCGGCATCGATCGAGTCGACCGAGGCGGTCATCACTTCATCCACGTGATGGCGCTCGAGCGGATCGACGCCGTACTCACGGTAGATGTGATAGCCGCGCCGCGCGATTTTTTCCGTCATGATCGAGCGGCGCATGGTCACGGTGGCGAAGCCATGCGCGACGAGCGTTGCAGTGAGCAGCGGCAGCAGCGCGTTGCTGTCGTGGGTGAGCCCGAAAGCGAACACGATTGCGGTGAGCGGCGCGCCGAGCGTGGCGCCGAGCGTCGCGGCCATGCACACGAGCGGCCACAACGCAGGCTCATTGCCCGGCAACCAGTGCGAAAGCACGGTGCCGAGCCCCGCGCCGAGCATCAGCAGCGGGGCGAGCACGCCGCCCGACGTGCCCGAACCGAGCGCGACCACCCACATGACCGCCTTCACCGCGAGCAGCACGATTGCGATCTGCAACGCGATATGCTGATGCAGCAGATCGCCGATCACGTCATAGCCCACACCGAGCGCGCGCGGTTCGAGCCATCCGCCGATACCGACGACGATGCCGCCGAGCGCGGGCCACCACATCCAGTGAATCGGCAGTTTGCCGAAAAGATCTTCGGTCTTGTAGAGCGAGGCGGACAGTGCCGACGCCAGCGCACCGGACAAAAGCCCTGCAATCAGGCAGGAAAATAGCGACCAGCCATCGGGCGCGGCTGTTTCGAGCGGGAAGAGCGGACCCGTGCCAAAGAACGCCGCGCGAGCAAAACCGGCCACCGCGCACGCCACTGCGACCGGCAGGAAACTGCGCGGGCGCCATTCGAACAGCAGCAATTCGACCGCCAGCAGCACGGCCGCCAGCGGCGTGCCGAACACGGCGGTCATGCCCGCGGCGGCGCCTGCGACGAGCAGCGTCTTGCGTTCCGCCGCCGTCACCTTGAAGCATTGCGCGATCAGCGAACCGAGCGCGCCGCCCGTCATGATGATCGGCCCCTCGGCGCCAAACGGACCGCCGCTGCCGATCACGATGCCCGACGACAGCGGCTTGAGCACCGCCACTTTCGGCGACATCCGGCTCTTGCCGAAGAGAATGGCTTCGATTGCCTCGGGAATGCCATGACCGCGGATTTTTTCGGAGCCGAAGCGCGCCATCAATCCGACAATCAGTCCACCGACTACCGGCACGCCAATGACCCAAACGCCCAGGCTGTTATGCGCCGGCGAATGTTCGGCGAATGACAGCGTGCCGAAGAAGAACAGGTTCGTGAACAGATGAATCAGATTGAGCAGCACGAATGCTGCCAGCGTACTGACCGCGCCGATGCACGCAGCGAGCGCGAAGATGCCTGGCAGCCGTGCGTTCGCGGAGAAGTCGCGCTTGTGGGAGTCCATGGTCATAGTTAGTCGAGGTCGATCTGGGGAACCTGGAACGCGCCTTTCAGCGATTTCAGCTCGGCGCGGTGCAGCTCCGCGAGTCTCGCAAGCACCCGCTCGCCGGCTTTTTCAATGTGCACTTCAACCTGGCGGCGGTCGGTCTCGCTAGTCTGGCGGCGCACGAGCTCGAGCGCCTCGCAACGCGACACCAGCGCGACGACGCCGTGATGCTGAGCCTGAAGCCGCTCGGCCAGTTCGCCGACCGTTGCCCAGTCGCGCTCCGGATAGCCCTTGATATGCAGCAGCAACAGATACTGCAGCGGCGTAATGCCTTCGCTCTGCGCGGCCTGTTCCGAGAACCGCTCGAAGCGCCGCATCTGATAGCGGAACTCCGACAGTTGCTCAAAGTCGGCTTTGCGCAGCCCGCGAGCCCGTTCTTTCATTGTTCGTCTGCCTGCTTGAAGAAGACAAAAATTATATCACAAATTGATGTAATCGACCGGTGCTATTCGTCTGCCGATAGCTTGCCGCAATCCTTAGGCGGCCTGCTGCGCCTTCACCACGGTCTGACGATAAAGACCGGAAATCAGATCGACTTGCGTAATCATGCCGACTACATGTCCGGCGGCATCGAGTACAGGAATATGGTGGTGGCCGTAGTCCGCGAACATCGGCACGAGGTCCGTTATCGGCGCATTCACTTTGACGGTGCACACGTCGGTCGTCATCACGCTGCCCACGGTCGGCGCACGCAGTGCATCGCCGCGCAGCCAACCGTCGAAATAGGCGACGAACGGCACGAACTGGCCAAAGATTCTTTTATCGACGAGGTCGGCACGCGTCACGATGCCGACCAGCGTGTGGTCCGCGTCGATCACGGGCAGGGCTTTGACCTTGTTGCGCTTGAGCAGCGCCCAGGCGGCGACCGCGCGCGTCGCCGCCGATACCGACACGACGTGGCGCGACATGATGTTCTCGCAGGTCAACTCGTTAAAGCTGCGCGAGAAGGCCTGAAGCTGCGTTTCGCGCAGCAGCGATTCGAGGTCGTCCGGATCGATGTCGAGCATTTCGCTGCGCCGCCTGAGCACCGCTTCCAGGTCGGCGCGCGTGAAGCCGGCGCGCGACGACGCGTCGGCCGCACTGCCCGGCGCGCTGCGTGCCGCGCGCACCGAATGCGGATAGCGGTGGCCCGTCGCCGCGTGATAGGCGATCGCGGCGGCCAGCAACGCGGCGGATTGCACGGCGATCGGCTCGAGCACGAAGCGGTAGCCGAGCGCATGAATTGCCGGCCCGCCGAGCACGGCGGTCAAAGCGACCGCGCCCGAGGGCGGATGCACGCAGCGAAGCGCGAACATCCCGCATATCGCCAGCGCGACTGCCAGCGCGGCCGCGAGTGTCGGGTCGGCAATCACGTTAGCGCAGGTGACGCCGATCGTCGCCGAAACCAGATTTCCGCCGATGATCGACCACGGCTGCGCCAGCGGACTTGCCGGCACCGCGAATAGCAGCACGGCCGAAGCGCCCATCGGCGCAACCAGCAGCGGAATGTTCGCGCCGGGTCCGAACAGCAGGTACATCGAGCCGCCGGTGAACGCGATGCCGATCAGCGCGCCCAGACAGGAACGCGCGCGCTCCTGCCATTGCACTGTGACTGGTACGGGGACGAAGCTGGACAGCCAGCGCAGGACGAGAGAGCGGGACAAGGTGCGAAAAAGGCGAGTGAGTGGATTGTGCTGGAGTGCGACGATACCAGGGAAACCCCGGGCAACGCGAATACCGTCTGGTCATGATTATATTTCAATATGATATAAACGGCCCGCACGCCGACGGACGATGACCGGTTCCGATTCAGCAGGGCAGCGTATCAGTACGGCGTTGGGCTCCATTCGCCAGCCGCGCTAGCGGCGCGATTTCACCTGTCATTTAAATCATGTTGTGATATAAATGGGACGAGCGCCTAACCGGCACTCAACCGCGCCGCGTGCGTATGCGAAAAGGAGCCATCATGCTGATCACTTTTCAATCCAGTGCGTCACCTGATGTGGTGATGCTTCGCGACCTCGCCCAATATCTATTGGGGCTGATCGGTAAGCGTCTGAACGAGCGGGGCGTGATCATGCACGACGAATTGCCCGCCGCGATTAACCGCCTGGAATCGGCCATTACCGAAGACGCCAGCGCCGAAGTCGCGCTCGAGGCGTTGCATCGCTCGCCTGGCAATCGGCGTGAGCCGAGCAACGGGCTTTCGCAACGTGCATGGCCATTTCTGGATATGTTGCGCGAGGCGCGCAAACGCGGCGCGGACATTATCTGGGGGCTGTAACCCCCGCCGTGCCGACGCGTTCTTCAGATGTTGCGGCCGCGTTTATCGGCTAGGTGAATAGCGGCACGGCTTCGATCAGCGCGAAGCCGACTAGCGCTCCGACCGTCGCGCCTATGAGCCGGGGATGCAGGCTCTGCAGGTGCAGCGTGTCGAGCAACGCGCCGATCAGAATGATGCCGAGCAGCGCAAAGGCGACCAGCAGAAAGCCGATTTCGAAATCGTTGCCAATGATCATTTGATCCTCCCACGGAAAGCGCGACCGGCATCGACAACATGTTGCGCAGATCACGCTCGCCTTTATTATATGTCATATTATGATGTATCAGGCGATGAGTAGTTGAAGGCCGTGTACAGCAGCGTTGCGGTCTACCTCGCTTATGCCGCAAAGCGGCATATACTGAATTGCGCAGGTTCGTTTTCCTTAGAGGAGGAACGACATGTCGGCCTTTAACCGCATTCTTCTCTGTTATGACGGAACCCGCGAAGGGCAGCACGCGCTTGCGGACGGTGCCCGTCTTGCGCAAGAACTCGCAGCGCAAGTGCATGTGCTCTCTGTCATCGACAATTCCGCGTGGGTGCAAGGCGCGGATATTACGTCGGCAATACCGGTGGATATGATTAACGATTCGGTCAAAAGCGTGCTCGACGAGGGCTTGAAAAAGCTGGCCGCCAAGGGCATTCACGCGACCGGGCACTTTGCGATCGGCGATCCGCTCGATCAGATTCCTTACTTCGCCAAAGAACTGAACGTCGATCTGATTGTCGTGGGACATCATCGGGCCGGCCGGCTCGCACGGTGGTGGGGCGGCAGAACCGATGGCCTGTTGCTCGACAGGGTGAGTTGCAGCGTGCTCGTCACGATGGGGCCGGAAACCGAATCGGCCGCGGAATCGCGCGGTGCCGCGAGTCCCGGCGAAACGACGTCTCCCGTCGAGCATTCGTGACGCCTCAATCGATCTGCTCGCCGCCGTTCGCGTGTTCCAGTTCATTCACCTGATCGATAGCAGCGTTGCGGGCATACATGTACGCGCGATTGAATGGATAGTCGCTGCGGGTCCACGGCAGGCGGCCGGCCGATTCGTCGTGTATTGTCGCCGGCTCTGCGGGACGCGATGCAACGATCTGAAACAGCGACGTCCAGCCGCGTTCGAATCCCATTGCCGATCCGGCGAGATAAAGCCGGTACGCGCGAATGATCTTTTCCGCGTGCTCGCCGAGAATGCGGCGCGCTTCGTCGATATGTGCGTCGAGCGCATCGGCCCAATGCCAGAGCGTGCGCGCGTAATGCGGGCGCAGGCATTCCGCGTCGACCGGTTCGAGATTGCCGCGCGTCATCGCATCCATCATGACGCTCACGTGTACCAGTTGGCCGCCGGGGAAAATATATCGGTCGATGAAATCGCCCATGCCTCCGCCGACTTCTCCGTTTTCCACGCCGCCGGCAGTAATGCTGTGATTCATCATCAGACCGCCGGGCCGGAGCAGCCGCCGCATCTTTGCAAAGTACAAAGGCAGGTTAGGGCGGCCGACGTGTTCGCACATGCCGACCGAAGCGATTTTGTCAAAGGGCGCCGATTCGTCGACGTCGCGATAGTCCTGAAGCAGCATCGTGACGCGCCCTTGCAGTCCTTTTTCCTCGATGAGCCGGTTGACGTACGCATGCTGATTCCTCGACAGCGTAATGCCGGTAGCGGCAACACCGTAGTGTTCCGCGGCCCACAGCAACAGCGCGCCCCAGCCCGCGCCCACGTCGAGAAAACGTTCGCCGGAGCGCAGCATCAGTTTCTTGCAGATGTGATCGAGCTTTGCCTTCTGTGCGTCGGCAAGCGACATATCCGGTGAAGAAAAGTAGGCGCACGAATACACGCGCAGCGGATCGAGCCACAGCGCGTAAAAGTCATCGGAGATGTCGTAATGGTGCTGAATCTGCGCGGCGTCTTTTGCACGGCTATGATGCGTGCGCTCCCACACGGCGCGTCGCGTGCGGCTCACGCGATCGAGCAGCCATCCATGCGATTCGTGCGTAGGGTCGCCGCGCAGCAAAGCCGGCGCGGCGGCCATCAGGTCGTGCATGTCGCCTTCGATTTCCAGCCGGCCTTCCACATAGTCTTCCGCGAGCCGCCCGATCGCGCCCTGCCGCAGGTGCAGCAGCGCCCGCATGTCGCGAATCTCAAACGACAGACGCGCCTCTCGCGCGCCGATACGATGGCCGTCGGGCAGCGCGACGGCGCAGGGCACCGGCATGCCGGCTATCTGCTGTTCTGCGGGCGAACGCAAAAGGCTCCAGAGCGTCATGGCGTCGACTCCTCGTGAGAACTTTCGTGTTTCTGGGAAGCATCATTCGTGCCGCGACAAACGAGCCAAGCAACGCTGTATAAGCAATCGAAAACGTTGACATAGCAACCAGCGCATTCGCTATTAGCCCGCCTTTCCCCTCATTGCAAAGCTTTCATTGCAGTGACAGGATGCTTACATGCAGGGCGTCGATGCGGACGCCCCGCGCATTTCATCAGACGTCGACACATCATGCAGCGCAGGGACTTTGTACTCGCAGCGTTAGGCACGGCCGGCATGCTCGGCCGCCCGCCCACCATGTCGACAGCCGACTTCGAGATCGTGTATCCGCGAATCCGCACTGGCGGCGAGCTGCACGCGGCATTCGCACTTGCGGTATTGGATCTGGCCATGAAGACGGCCAACGTCACCTACTCGATTCGTCAGGCCGATGTCGCGATGGAGCGCCGCCGCGCGTTAGCCGAATTGGCCGACGGCAATTCGATCAATCTTCTTTGGACGAGTATGGACAGGCGCGCCGAAAGCGGCCTGAACGTGGTCCCTATTCCGGTGAATCGCGGCTTGATCGGCTATCGCCTCTTCGTCATAAGAAAAGACCGGCAAGCCCAATTCGACCGCGTCCGAAACCTCGCCGATCTGCGGCAGTTGACGGCCGGCCAGGGGCTCGGCTGGGTCGACACCGACGTTCTGCTCGACGCCGGTTTGAAGGTCGAAACATCGAGCACCGACACGCTCTTCGCGATGACGCGCGCCGGGCGAATAGATTATTACCCCAGGGGACTCATCGAGGCATTCCCCGAAATTGAAGCGCACAATCGGATCGACCCTGAATTGACGGTGGAAAAACGTTTGCTATTGAAGTACCGGTCCGACTTTCTCTTTTATGTCGCTCGCCGGAATCCGGCTTTGGCATCGACAATCGAGCGCGGCTTCATGGCGGCTTATAAAAACGGCTCGTATATGCGGCTGTTCAATGCGCATCCGTACATTCAGGGTGCGTTGGCGCAGGCCGACTTGCGCGAGCGGACAGTGATTGAACTGGAGAATCGCTATCTTTCCGCAGCAGACCGAAAGATTCCGGAAGAGTACTGGATGCAGTGGCCAATTGTGGCGCGCAACCGCTAGGGCAATGGCAATGTGCGAGCGGGGTCAGGATTTCCTTACCAGCGAATCGGGATACCCCTGGCGCATTCTCCGCGCTGACTGACTGCCGTGCGATGCGCTTCGTTCTATGATGAGCGGGTCAAAATGGCCTAACCGGATGAGCAGAAATGATTCCGTATCTGTCGCAGCGCGAAAACGAGGTGGAGCATATCAATTCGATCTGCTTCCGGCTATTCGATATCTGGTGCGAACGACGCTGCATCACGCCGCTGGGGTATCTGCTGCATTGCTGGCCGCTGGTCGACAGCGGACCGAAGGCGATCAGGCGAGTAGGCGAAACACTGCGGGAATTGCGCAAGTCTCATCATACGGAACTGGATGGCGACGTCGCGGCAATGCTTCGCGAACTGGCCGATTGCGTGGACGATCTCCTGCTTCGCGCAGTGCACGAGCCGGCAGGGGCAACCGGAATCCGCCTGTCGTCGTGAGTCGAATACAGCACGCTGGGCACGTAATCCGGCAACGCTCTCGCATGGCGTCATAACGTAATAACCGCTTGTTTAAGGCGGGTGCCGTAAAACCGCAGTCGCTGCACGAGCGCGCAACACGAACTGACATCACCATGCTTGCGGGGGCAATATGGCTGTCGACCTCATGGGACAGTGGCGGTATCCGCTCAGGCGGTTGCGGCACAGTGTCGTGCTCCGGCTTCTCGCAGTCGTGATTCTGTTTAGTTGCGTGCTCACCTTGTTGTTGACCGCGCTGCAGATCGAGCGCGATTACAGCGCCGGTGTTGCGCTGATCGAGAACCGTCTCGCGGATATCGATAAAAGCTACCGCGATAGTCTCGGCGAGGCGCTGTGGCGGTTAGACGATGCGCAATTGCGGCTCGAACTGGGCGGCATTGTGCGTCTCGCGGACGTCAGCACGGCTCAGGTGCGTCAGTCCGGAAGCGGCACGGCGCCGCTGCTCGTGTCCGCCGGCAAGCCCGCAAGCGGACCCGCAATCACGCGCGAGTACCCGCTCGTCTATCGCGTGCTCGGCAAGGAACAACGCATCGGCACGCTGTATGTGCAGGCGACGTTGAACGATCTCTACGACGATCTCACGCACACGGCGCTGCTCATTCTCGTTACTCAGGCCGCCAATACCTTCCTCGTTTCTCTTTTCATCTTCTACGTACTCACGCGGCTCGTGACGCGTCATCTCGCGGTACTCGCGCATACTGTCGAGGACTACGATTTTCGGGAGCCCGCGCAGCCGTTGAAACTGAATCGGCGCGCGCCCCGCGAGCCCGACGAACTGGAACGCGTGGTGACGGCCTTTAATTCGATGGGCGCGCGCCTGCACCACGCCTATCTCGACGAGCGCGAAGCCGCCGCCGAGCGCGAAGCGCGTCGCTCGGCCGAGGCGGCGAATCGCGCGAAAGGGGAGTTCCTCGCCAACATGAGTCACGAATTGCGCACGCCGTTAAACGCCATTCTCGGCTACGCGCAGATCTTGCGGCGCGACGCAAGCCTGAGCGAGCACCATCGCGAAGGCGTCGGCGTGATTCAACGCAGCGGCGAACATCTGCTCGCACTGATTGGCGACGCGCTCGATTTCGCGCGGGTCGAAGCGGGCCGCTTGCGCATTGAGATGAATGACGTGCCGCTCGCCGGCACACTCGACGCAATTCGCGAGATCATTGAAGTGAAGATTGCGCAGAAGCACGTCGAGTTTATCTGGCGCGTTGCGCCCGATGTGCCCGATGCAGTACGCGCGGACGAACGGCGCTTGCGTCAGGTCCTGCTGAATCTGCTGGTCAACGCATTCAATTACACGGATCAGGGCAGCGTGAGCCTGTTGATCGAAATGAGCGCGGCGGGCAAGGTCTGCTTTGAAGTGCGCGATACGGGCATCGGCATGGATGCCGATCAGCTCCAGACTATCTTTGAGCCTTTCGAACAGATCATGCATACGGACCGTGGCGCGAGCGGCACGGGGCTTGGCCTCACGATCAGTCAGCAGCTGCTTCGCGCAATGGGCAGCGAGATTCATGTGCAAAGCCAGCCTGGCCGCGGCAGTCTGTTCTGGTTCGAACTCGACGCGGCGGCAGTCGTCGCGCCGCTCGCGGCGCCTGCCCGCACGGACGCGCGCATGGCGACGGGTTACAAAGGGCCGCGCCGCAAGGTCGTCGTGATCGACGACGTCGCGATGAACCGCGCGGTCATGGTCGAGTATCTCGGCCGGCTCGGCTTCCAGATCGTCGAGGCGACAGGCGGCCGGCAAGGACTTGCGAGGATCTTGAGCGAGCGTCCCGCGCTGATCGTCACCGACGTCGTGATGGCGGATATGGACGGACTCGAAGCGACCCGCCGATTGCGGCAGATTCAAGGCTTCGCGAACGTGCCGGTCATTGCGACATCGGCGAGTCCTTCCGGCGTGGGCGAACAACGCAGCCTCGCGGCCGGCGCGAATGCGTTTCTTTCGAAGCCGATCGACTTCGACAAACTGCTCGCGCAACTCGCGCGTTTGCTCGACCTCGAATGGACTTACACGCAGGCCAACGATCCTGCAGTGGCACTCGATGCACCCGCTGCACCGCTTGTCCCCGTGCCCGAAAAAGAACTTCAGCAATTGCATCTGCTCGCGCGCCGCGGCGATATGCAGGAAATCGCGCTGTGGGCCGAGCGCGTCGGCAGACATGCCCCGCATTACCACGCGTTCACCGCGCGGATTCTTTCTCTCGCGAAGGGCTATCAGTCGAAGACGCTGCTGCATCTTGTCGAAGAGCAACTCGAACGTCAGGCGGTAAGATGAGCGAGATGACTCTTCCTGGCGACGCTTCGCCCACTGTTCTGATCGCCGACGACAACCCCGCGAATCTCGCGGTCGTCGTCGAAAGCCTGGTCGCGCGCGGCTTCAAGGTACTGGTCGCGCTCGACGGTCCGGAGGCGATTCAGCGGGCGCAATTCTCGCAGCCCGATCTGATTCTGCTCGACGTGAGAATGCCGGGCATCGACGGTTTCGAAACTTGCCGGCGCCTGAAATCCGACGAGCGCACGCGCAATATCGCCGTGATCTTCATGACGTCGCTAACGGGCAGCGATGACATGGTCGAAGGCTTCTCCGCGGGCGGCGTCGATTACCTCACAAAACCCGTTCACGTCGATGAGATGATGGCGCGCATCAGCACGCACCTTGCGTTAAGAGGCATGCACCAGAAGCTGATTGCGCAGAACCGTCAATTGCAGGAAGAAGTATTCGTGCGCCAGCGGGCCGAAAGTGCATTGTCGCGCGTGCGCGACGGTCTCGAAGAAAGCGTCGCTCAGCGCACCGACGAACTCGCGCGGGCCAATGCAACGCTGCAAGCGCAGATCGAGGAGCGCAGACGCGCCGAAGCGCGGCTCGTTGCAAGCGAGTTCCGTTTTCGCACGATTGTCGAGACGAGCCCCGTGCCGCTTTGCATTACGTCGATGCCGGAAGGGCGCATTCTCTATACCAACAAGCCGTTGCGCGAACTATTCGGCGTCGACTACGTGACCACGCACATCACGAATATCGGCGAGCTTTATGCGGACACTGACGACCGCGACCGGCTGGTCGATCAACTGCGTCATGAAGGAAACTTTCGCAATACCGAGGTCAAGTTCAGGCGGCCGGACGGCACGATGTTCTGGGCGATCGCCACCGCGCGCGTCGCGACTTACGACGATGCGCCGGCTATCTTCGTCGGCCTTAACGACATCACGGAACGCAAACGCATCGAACAGGAACTGGTCGAGTCGCGCGAGCAATTGCGAGAACTTTCCGCCTATATGGAAGCGATTCGCGAGGAAGAGAGAAAGCGCATCGCGATGGAAATTCACGACGAATTGGGCCAGCTTCTCACTGCGCTAAAAATGGATGTGTCGTTGCTCAAGATGCGTCTTCCCGGCGATCAGGAAGTGGCGAGAAGAGCCGACGATATGCGTGAACTCGTTGAGAGAACCATCTGGATGGTGCGCAACGTCGCGAGTCATTTGCGGCCGGCCGCGCTCAATTACGGTATCGTGTCGGCGCTCGAATGGCTCGTCGACGATTTCGGGCGGCGCAGCGGACTCGCCTGCCAGTTCCGCCTGAACGGCAACGAGCCCATACTGTCCGATGCGCACGCAACCGCCATGTTCCGTATCGTGCAGGCTTCGCTGACCAACGTCGCGCGGCATGCCAGCGCGACGCGCGCGGACGTCACGCTCACGAGTACGCAGGCCGCGTTGGACCTGCATGTGAGCGACGACGGCTGCGGTTTCGATCAGGAGGCGGTGCGCCGCGATTATTCATACGGACTGCTCGGCATGAGCGAGCGGGCGCGTCTGATTGGCGGATCGTTGCTGATCGACAGCGCGCCGGGCACCGGCACTTCGGTTTCGATTCATATACCGCTTCAGGATGGGCTTCAGACATGATCAACCTTTTGATTGCCGACGATCACCCTTTGGTGCGCGGAGGTCTCAAGCAAATAATCGAAACGACGCCCGACATTGTGGTGGCCGGCGAAGCGGCGCAAGGCTCCGAAGTAATCGAAAAACTGCGCACCTGTCAGGTCGATTTGCTGTTGCTCGACATGACGATGCCCGGCATTAGCGGTGTCGATCTGATCCGGCGCGTGCGTGCCGAGCGTCCATCGCTGCCGATACTCGTGCTGAGCATCCATAACGAGGCACAAGTCGTCTCTCGCGCGCTGCGCGCGGGCGCAACCGGTTATGTGACGAAAGACAGCAACCCCGACGTGTTGCTCGCGGGGATTCGCAAGCTCGCCGAAGGCGGGCGCTTTATCGATCCGAAGCTCGTTGAGGGGATCGTGTTCGAAACCTATTCGGGCGATGCGCCGCCGCACGAAATTCTTTCCGATCGCGAGTTTCAGGTTCTGCAGATGCTCGCGCTCGGCAAGAGCCTGAATGACATCGCCGACGCGTTCGCGCTCAGCGCGAAGACGATCAGCACGCACAAGATGCGGCTCATGCAGAAGCTCGGCCTCGCCAATAACGCCGATCTGATTCGCTATGCGATCAGACACGGACTCGTCGCCGAGTAGGTCACGAACACGTAATTTTGACGCGTCAGGAAAACCTGAGCCTCAAAACAGGCATTCCTGAACCGACATTCCGCCGCCGCCGATGGAGGCGTTGCCACCGCCGACTTACGATGCATGATGGGAACCGGCGGAGGACCTAATGGCAGCGTCAGAGCGATCATTGCGTGACCTTATCGAGAAGTGGCTCGACGCAACAGGTGCCGCATCGGCACGCGTGCAGTTGCAACCGTCCCCGCGTCGTGGGATGAAGCGCTGCGTCTGCGTCGAGGCGCAACGCGAGGCCGGCGCACTCACGCTGTTTTTCTTTCGACACGGCGACGGCCTTTGGCACGTCTTTCCGCCTGACGAGCGGCCGGCCATGAGGATCGCCATGATGGCCGCCTAAACGGCAGTTTGCGCAACGGAGGCAGGATCATGACCCGACAGGAATGGGGTTTAGTGTCGCCGGAAGTACTGGCGCTGCGCATGTGGATGAGTGTGTGGTACGACCATGCAGTGGTGTCTGGTTTCATTCGCGCGCCCTTCGAACTGAACGACGCCGATGCAGAGCGGCTCGAAGGTTATTTCAGCCTCGGCCTTACGCCGCAAGAAGGCGCTGTCGTGTTCTTTTCCAAATCTCACTGATTCGCGCTTTAAACATTTCTCTCCCGCAGCAGTTTCGTTTAGCATCAGTGCCACTTTCATATGAAGAACAAGAGACATGGCACTTATCGCTCGCGACGTACTCGGCATTGCCGTACTGCTGCTCATCGCCTTTATCTTTTCGACCAATCGTCGCGCCATTCGCTTACGGACTGTAAGTAGCGCGTTGCTCGCGCAATTCTGCATTGGCGCATTCATTCTGTTCGTGCCGCTCGGCAAGACGATTCTCGCGGCCGCCGCGGCCGGCGTGAATAACGTGCTCGGCTACGGCAATGCCGGCATTGAATTCCTGTTCGGCGGACTCGTGCAGGCGAAGATGTTTCAGGTATTCGGCGACGGCGGCTTTGTGTTTGCGGTGCGCGTGCTGCCGGCCATCATCTTCGTGACGGCGCTCATTTCCGTTCTCTACTACCTCGGCGTGATGCGCTGGATCGTGATCGTACTCGGCACTGTCTTCCAGAAACTGCTTGGCGTGTCGAAGCTCGAATCGTTTTCCGCCGTCACCACGATCTTTCTCGGGCAAAGCGAAATGCCCGCGGTCGTCAAACCGTTCACGCGCGACATGACGGGTGCCGAACTATTCGCGGTGATGTCGAGCGGCATGGCCGCGGTCGCGGGCTCGGTGCTCGCAGGTTATGCGGGACTCGGCGTGCGAATCGAATATCTGCTCGCCGCGTCGTTCATGGCCGTGCCCGGCGGACTGCTGTTCGCCAAGATCATTCATCCGTCGACGGAACCGAGCCGCGTTCATCTCGACAACCTCAACTTCGACGAAAAGCGTCCCGCCAATGTGATCGAAGCGGCGAGCTCGGGCGCGACCGTGGGACTCAAAATCGCCGTGATGGTGGGCGCGATGCTGATCGCATTCGTCGGACTCATCGCATTGCTCAACGGCCTGGTGGGCGGCATAGGCGGCTGGTCTCGGCCACCCGGATCTGTCCATGCAATCCATCCTCGGCATGGTGTTCGCACCGCTCGCGTGGCTGATCGGCGTGCCGTGGAGCGAGGCCGCGATTGCCGGCAATTTTCTCGGGCAGAAGATCATTCTCAACGAGTTCGTTGCATACGCATCGTTGTCGCCCTATCTGAAGGATGCCGCGAGCGTGAGCGCAGCGGGCCTGCAGGCGCTCGATCCGCGTACGCTTGCTATTCTGTCGTTTGCGTTATGCGGCTTTGCGAACTTTGCGTCGATCGCGGTGCTGACGGGCGGATTTAGCGCCGTCGCGCCGGAACGACGCGCCGAAGTCGCGCGCTACGGCTTGCGTGTGGTGCTCGCGGCAACGCTCTCGAATCTGATGAGCGCGACCATCGCGGGCATGTTCATTACGCTCAATTGATTCGAGGACGTCTCGCATGAACATGGAACAACTGTTGGAGCGCGCGGGTGCCGCGCGAGAAAAGGCCTATGCGCCGTATTCGAAATTCAAGGTCGGCGCTGCGTTGCTGACGAAAGACGGCCGCGTATTCGACGGCTGCAATGTGGAGAACGCGTCGTATGGTTTGTGCAATTGCGCTGAACGTACCGCGTTTTTCAGCGCGATTGCAGCGGGCTACCAGCGCGACCAGTTTGCCGCGCTAGCCGTGATCGGCGACACCGATGGCCCGATTGCGCCCTGTGGTGCGTGCCGCCAGGTGATCATTGAACTCGGCGGCCCCGAGTTGCGCATTCGACTCGGCAACCTGCACGGCGCGACGCGTGACACGACCGCGCGCGAACAACTGCCGGACGCGTTCTATCTATGAGCAGGCACAAGGTGATTTACGACACCGACCCCGGTGTCGACGATGCGATGGCGCTCGTCTTCCAGGCGCTGCATCCGGATATCGAACTGCTCGGATTGACGAGCGTGTTCGGCAACGCGACGATCGAGACGACCACGCATAACGCGCGCTTTCTCGCGGGCCGCTTCGCGCCCGGCGTGCCGGTCGCGCGCGGCGCCGCGGCTCCGCTCAAACGCGCCGCGCCGCAGCCGCTCGCGTGGATTCATGGCGACAACGGGCTCGGCAACATCGTGCTGGGAGACTCGCCGGCTGCACCGCTCGACCCGCGGCCCGCGCACCGGTTCATTATCGACAGCGTGCGTGCGCATCCCGGCGAAGTCACGCTGCTGGCCGTCGGCCCGCTGACCAATCTCGCGCTCGCGCTCGCCGACGATCCGCAGATCGCGCCGCTCGTGAAGCAGGTAGTCGTGATGGGCGGCGCGTTCGGCACCGAGGGCGTGCTCGGCAACGTGACGCCCGCAGCCGAGGCCAACATTCTCGGCGATCCTGACGCCGCCGACATCGTGTTCGGCGCGCCGTGGCCTGTCGCCATTGTCGGGCTCGACGTCACGCAGCGCACCATCATGAGCCAGGAGTATCTTGCGTCGATCCGCGATCGCGGTGGCGCCGCGGGCCAGTTCATCTGGGACGTATCGCGGCACTACGAGGCGTTTCATCACCAAAGCGCGCAGTTAAAGGGCATTTATGTGCACGACTCGTCGGCGGTCGCGTATGTGCTGGCGCCGCATCTGTACACCACGCGCAGCGGTCCGGTGCGGGTGTTGACGGAAGGCATCGCCGTCGGCCAGACGATACTGAAGCCGTCCACGATGCCGGTGCCCGCGCCTGCGTGGGACTCGCGGCCCGCGTGCAAGGCATGCGTCGGCGTCGACGCGGCCGGCATGCTCGCGTTATACGAGAACACCGTCTGCGCGAAGCCGTGAGCATGTGCGCTTGTCCGGTGCATTGCGCCAATCTTTGCTACATTGCTTCGAGCGACGACATTCATTCGAGAGGCCAAAGATGCGAATTCTGGTTGTAGGCGCGGGCGCCGTGGGCGGCTACTTCGGCGGACGGCTCGCAGCGGCGGGACAGGACGTCACTTTTCTCGTGCGCGCGGGCCGGGCGGACAGGCTTCGGCGCGACGGACTGGTGATCAAAAGCGCGCGCGGCGATCTTACGCAGCGTGACGTGAAGACGATTCTGGCCGGCGTGAACGCCGAACCGTTCGATGTCGTGCTGCTGAGTTGCAAGGCATACAGTCTCGACGATGCAATCGATTCGTTTGCACCGCTCGTCGGCGAATCGACTGTGATTCTGCCGATGCTGAACGGCATGCGTCATATCGACGTGCTCACGCAACGATTCGGCGAAGCGCGCGTGCTCGGCGGCCAATGCGTGATTGCGGCCACGCTCAACGCCGATCAGCAGATCGTGCATCTGAACGACACGCATGCGGTCACGTTCGGCGAACTGGCGGGCGGCGTCTCCGAACGCGTGCAGGCGATTGCCGACGCGATGGCCGACGCGAACTTCGACGTCGTGGTCAGCGAGAACATCTTGCTGCGCATGTGGGAAAAGTGGGTGTTCCTTGCGACGCTCGCGGCGAGTACATGTTTGATGCGCGGTTCGATCGGCGAGATTCTTTCCGCACCGGACGGCAAGCGCGTGATCGAGAATCTGCTCGCCGAGGCCCGCGCCGTTGCGCAACATCACGGCTTTACGATGGCGCCGGATTTCGATGCGCGTGCCACGCAAATGCTTTTCACGCCGTCGCCGCTTACCGCTTCCATGTTGCGCGATGTAGAGAACCACTCGCACACCGAGGCCGATCATATTCTCGGCGATCTGATCGCGCGCGGCGGCGAAGCGCAAAAAAGCGAGCAGAGTTTGTCGTTGCTGCGCATCGCGTATAGCCATCTGAAGACGTATGAGGCGAGGCAAACGCGTACATCGTGACGTAGAGAATTTAAGCGGTGAGCGTGAGTGGTGAGTCGTACCCCATGACCGGAGGAGGTCAACATGCCGGCTCCAATCGGATCGGTGCCCGCGCTTAGCGCTGCGTCGGCGACTATCTTCTCGATCGGTATCGCGTTTCTCGGCTATTGGGGAATGTATGAGCCGACCGGCTGGCGGGTAGCGGACGTGATCGTGTTCATCCTCGCGCTACTCGGCTTCGGCTGCCTCGGGCTCGTACCGTGGATGGCAACGACGCCTGTCGAACCCGAAACGAGCGACGCGAAAATACGCATTGCGCGACATCTGTTTCTCGGCGGCGTAGCGGCGATCTGGCTTGCGGTGGCGGTGTCGGTCATCTTCTAAAACGCATTCGCGCGCAAGAAAATCGCGCGCCTCTATGCAACGAGGCGCGCGATTTTTCATTTATGTCGAAGCACGAACCGCTGCGCTCAGCGTTCGATCTGCCGGTTCCAGCGCGTGTCCCACTGCGCGCGATGCGCGTTGATCGTGTCCCAATCCACCACCGTCACCTTGCGCACGAGGTCTTCCAGATTGCCGAGGCTTTGCTGCATTGCCGGCGTCATCTTCGCGAGGCGGTTGGTCGGAATCTGCTTGCCCGCTTCGGCGGCTTTGGTCTGCGCCGGCGCGGACAGCAGGAATTGCGCGAGCTTTTGCGCAAGCTGCGGATCGGGGTTGTTGTTGACCACGCACAGATCGACGAGCAACAGCACCGGACCTTCCTTCGGATTCACGTAAGCGACCGGAATGCCCTTGTCGGAGAGATCGCCGACGGCAGTCGGCGTCAACGGAAAGAGACCTGCTTCGCCGGTCTGCACCATTTCCGAAATCTTCGCCGAGTTCGGCACGTATTCGACGACGTTCGGGCCCACCGTACTCGCCCATTTCGTGAAGCCGGGTTCGACGTTCTGCTCGCTGCCGCCCATCAAACGGTTGATCGCGAGAAAGCCGTGCAGGCCGAACGTGCTGCTCGACGCCGACTGGAACACCACCTTGCCCTTGTACTTCGGATCGGCGAAATCCATCCATGAAGTGGGCGGCGCCCAGCCTTTCTCGGCAAACAGCTTCTTGTTGTACGCAATGCCCGTCATGCCGAGTTGCACGCCCGCGCCCATGTCGTCCTTCATGCGCGCAAACGGATAGAGTTCCTTGAGCACCGGCGAATCGTCGAGCTTCTTGCATACGCCCATGCTCACGGCGCGCGCCATCACGCCGTCATCGAGAAACACCACATGAATTTGCGGACTCGCCTTGTTCGCGAGCAGTTTGGCGAGAATGTCCGACGACGTGCCCGGCACAACCACCACTTTCACATTGTTCGCTTTCTCGAAGTCGGGCAGTACCTGGCTCGTATAAGCCTTTTCCATCGGCCCGCCATTCATGCCGATGTAAATGGTCTTGGTCTGCGACCACGCAGGCGCTGCCGCGCCGAATGCACACAAGGCGGCGAGGGCCGCGATCGTTCGGAACAGTTTCATTGATGATCTCCAGGTTTCGTGAATGTGGTGTTCAAGCGTGGTTCTATGCGACGGATGACGCAGCAAGCTGCGCAAAGCGGCCAATCGAAAACGCGTCGAGAGGCGTGGCCGTGGCGCCGTCGATGACGAGATCGGCGAGCACTTCGCCGACACCGGGCGCGAGCAGAAAGCCGCCGCCCGAAAAACCGAATGCATGCAGAAGACGCGGCACCGCGCGGCTCGCTCCGATGATCGGATTATTGTCGGGCGTCTCGCCCTCCACGCCGCTCCATGTGCGGATCAGGAGCGCCTCGCGCAACGCGGGCAGCAGCGCGCACGCATCGCGCATTACGGCCCGCGTGGTTTCCGTCGACGGCCGGCCATATTCGCCGTCGCCACTGCCGCGTCCGCCGCCGATCACGCAATTGCCGCGCGCCACTTGCCGCGCGTAGATGCCGCCGCCATACACGCCGAGGTTGTGCGTGATGAAAAGCGGCAATGGCTCGGTGACCCACATGTTCGGATAGATCGGCTTCATCGGCGCTCTTTCGCCGAAGCAGCCCGCGACTGTATTCGCCCACGCGCCCGCGCAATTGATCAGCCAGTCCGCGCTGATTTCGTTATTGCCGGCGCGCATCTGAAAGCGTCGGCCGTCGTGACGAATGTCGCCCAGTTCGGTTTGCTCGCGCACGTCGGCGCCCGCGGCACGCGCGGCGCGCGCGAACGCGGGCGAGACGAGACGCGGATTCGCATGACCGTCGCTCGCGCACAGCGAGCCGCCAATCGCCGCTTCGCCAAGCCACGGATAACGCCGTCGAAACGACTCGCCGCTTAGCAACTGCGCATGCAGTCCGTATTCGCGCGCCATGCCGGCCCATTGCTCGAGCGCGGCGAGATCGCTTTCGCTGCGCGCAAGCCGCAAATGTCCCGACACGGTGAATTCGCCGTCGATGCCGATCAATTCCGGCAAGCGGTCCCACACGCGCCGCGCGCGCATCGCGAGCGGCATCTGTTCGACGGGACGGCCCTGGCAACGCACGCCGCCGTAGTTCACGCCGCTCGCCTGCGCGCCGCAAAAACGCCGCTCGATTAGAGCCACGCGCAAGCCGCGTTTCGCAAGCGCCAATGCCGCCGACGAACCGACGAGTCCGCCGCCTGCAATCGCGACGTCGTAGTGGACGGCGTCACTCATCGCGCGCCTCCTCGGGAATCTCCGCGACGTCGTCCGCATAGAGCGCGGGCGACAGCGGAATCGGCTTGACCGGCGGCTGGCTGCGCAGACGGCCAACCGCTTCGAGCGGCCGGCCGGTTTCCTCGGCGAGCAGTTGAAGCGCCGCCTCGCCGCACATGCGGCCCTGGCAACGTCCCATGCCGACGCGAGTGAGCGCCTTCAGCCGATTGATCTCGCTCGCCTCGCCGCCGCGGATACAGTGCCTCAAGGTGCCCGCGTCGATTTCTTCGCAGCGGCACACCGTCATATCGTCGGGCCACTGCGCCGCGCAGTTCGCGGGCGGCGCGAAAGCTGTTTCGATGCCCGCGCGAAACACGGCGATACGTTGCAGGCCGCGTTCGAGCGATGCGGCATCGGCCATGCCGGGTCCGCGCGGATGCGCGATGCCGAGGTCGTCGAGCAAGGCTAACGCGGCGCGGCGTCCGGCGAGCTCGGCGGCGTCGGCGCCCGCGATGCCCGCGCCGTCGCCGGCCAGATAGATGCCGCGCACGGAGCTGCGTCCGGCGGATTCGAGTTCGGGCAGCCAGCAGCGATTGAGCGCGTCGAAGCGGAAGCGGCAGCCCGCGAGATCCGCAAGCTGCGTTTCGGGCTTCAGGCCGAAACTGACGCCGACCGCATCGCATTGTATTGATTCGGATGGCGAACTAACAGAAGAGCCGCGCCATTCAATCGACTCGACATTCAGTGCCCCGCGAATGCCGACCAACTGCACGCCGCGCTCGATGCGTATCCCGTGTGCCTTCAACCAACCCACGTAATACAGACCCTTTGCGAACGTCGACGGAACGCGGATGAGTTTCGGCGCGGCTGCGATCTGCCGCGAGAAAGGGCTTGTGTCGAGCACGGCGGCCACCTGCGCGCCGGCCTTTGCATACTGATAAGCGACGAGATACAGCAACGGTCCCGTGCCCGCCAGCACCACACGTCGGCCGATTACACAGCCTTGCGCCTTCAACGCGACCTGCGCCGCGCCGAGCGTGTAGACGCCGGGCAACGTCCAGCCAGGAAGCGGCAGAACGCGGTCGGTCGCGCCGCTTGCAATGATCAAATGCGAGAACGGCACGCTGACTTCGCGCCCCGCGGCGAGCGTATCGAGGCGGCCCGCTTCGCAAGCCCATGCCAGTGTGTCCGGGCGATAGTCGATGTGCGGCAGCAGCGCGGCCATCGTCGTATGCAACGCATCGGCCTTGTGCGCCTCGAAACCGTACAGTGTTTTTTTCGAGCGCTCGAAGCCGCCGTTGCCGGGCGGCTGGCGATAAATCTGTCCGCCCCAACGCGCGTTTTCGTCGATTACGATAGGGCGCACGCCTGCCGCGACCAGCGTTTCGGCGGCGCGCACGCCGGCCGGTCCCGCGCCGACAATCACCACGCGGCGAGCGTCGTTCATGGCGCGTCTCCGCTGATTGCGGCATCCGCCGAACGGTTGCGTGTGAGCACTCGCATGCCGTCCGTGACGAGCGTCGAACAGGCGCGCACGCGCTTGCCTTCCTCGGTGCGCATCCAGCAGTCCTGGCATGCGCCGATCAGACAGAAGCCCGCGCGCGGCGCGCCGCTGAATTCGCTGTCGCGCACGCGGCGCTGTTGCATCAGCACGGCGGTCAGCAACGTATCGCCTTGCAGCGCGGAGACTTCATCGCCGTCGATATAAAAGCGCAGCGGTTCGCGCCGCGTTTCGGCCACGCGCACGAATTGCGGCTCGCGCGCGGACGTTGAAGGGTGAGATGACGGCAAGTTGGACGGCATGAGAGCGTGAGCGGAAGAAGACATCAGTGCTGGCCGATCAGAATGCGATTGAGCCCATACACGCGATCGAGCAGCAGCATCGCGCCCGCGGTAATGAAGATCACGAGCGCGGACACGGAGGCCATCATCGGGTCGATGGACTCGGTCGCGTACATGTACATGCGCACCGGCAGCGTGACCGTTTGCGGCGAGGTGACGAAGATCGACATCGTCAGTTCGTCGAAGCTGTTGATGAACGCAAGCAGCCAGCCGCCGGTGATGCCAGGCAGAATCATCGGCAGCGTAATGCGGCGGAACGTGGTCCACGGGTCTGCGCCGAGCGAATGCGCGGCGTGCTCGACGCTGCGATCCAGACCGCTGACCGAGGCGAGCACGAGCCGCATCACGAACGGCGTGATGATGATCATGTGCGCGACGATCAGCCACGTGAACGAGCCGGTCGCACCGATCATCGCGAAGAAGCGCAGCAACGCGATGCCGAGCACGAGGCCGGGAATCACGAGCGGCGAGAGCAGCAAGCCATTCAGAAAAGCGCGGCCCGGAAAGCGCGCGCGGCCGATCGCGAGCGCGGCGGGCAGCGCGACGATCAGCGAGAGCGTCGCCGATGCAAACGCGAGCTTCAGGCTATTGACGAATGCCGCGATGAAATCGGGGTAATTGAGGATCGCGCGAAACCAGCGCAGCGACACGCCGTGCGTCGGCAACGTGAGCGTTTCGTCGGGCGTGAACGCAACCAGCACCACGATCACGAGCGGCGCGAGCACGAACGCAATGACGAGCGTGTGGAAAATCAGCGCAACAGGACCGTTCTTTCTCATGATGTTCTCGCGCAGCCGTTGTACGTTGTATCAACCGAGGCTTCTGGTGTACCTGCGTTCCAGAACCCGGTAGTAAGTGAGCATCACGATCAGGTTCGCGACCAGCAACAGCAGCGCGATGGTCGCGCCGAGCGGCCAGTTCAGCGAGCCGAGGAATTCGTCGTAGACGGCGGTCGCAGCCACCTTCAGACGACGTCCGCCGAGCAAGCCCGGAATCGCAAATGCGCTTGCCGACAAACCGAACACCATCAGGCTGCCCGACAGAATGCCCGGCGTGAGTTGCGGCAACACGATGCGGCGCAGGGTGGTCGCGGGCGACGCCATCAACGACAGCGCGGCGTTTTCCGTTTGCGGATCGAGCTTTTGCAAGGCGGTCCACACGGGAATCACCATGAACGGCAGCATCACGTGCACAAGTGCGATGACAATCGCGAACGTCGTGTATTCGAGCTTGTACGGTCCAAGGCCGATCAGAGCGAACGCCTGGTTCACGAGACCGCTGCTGTTGAGCAACATGCTCCAGCCGAACGCGCGCACTACAACAGAGACGAGCAGCGGCGCGAGAATCACCAGCAGAAACATCGAGCGATACGGATCGCGCATGCGCGACAGCACGTAAGCCTCGGGCGTGCCGATCACGACGCATAGCAGCGTGACGAGAAACGCAATGCCGAACGTGCGCAGAAAGATCGTGTGAAAGTACGACGAGCCGAGTACTTCCGCGTAATTGCCGAACTGGAATGCGGCGATCGGGCCACTCGCCGGATCGAAGCGATAGAAGCTCAGCACCAGTGTCATCAGAAGCGGCACCAGCACGAGCGCGACGAACAGCAGGAATGCGGGCAGGCACATCAGCCAGAGCGGCACGAATGCGCGCCACGGCGCGCGCCTTCCGCTTGCGGATTCCGTCTTGCCGTCTTCCGTTGCGGGCAGCGTGCTATCCATGCTGCGCATCCCGTTGAATAAAGCGGATCGCTTCGCTGTTCCAGTCGACGCCGACCGCCGCGCCTTCGGGCAGCGGCTCGTTGCCTTCGTTCTGGCAACACACGAGCACTTCTCCGAGCCGGCTGTCCAGCCGGTAAAGCCACTGGCTGCCGAGGAAGAAGCGGCTCGTCACGGTGGCGCTTACACGTCCCGCATCCGGCGCGCACAGGCGCAGTTTTTCCGGGCGAATGCACAGCGTCACGGCGTCGCCTGGGGCGATTACACGCTCGCGCGCCGGCAGTTGCTCGGTGCGTCCGGTTTCGCACAGATCGTGTCCGAGGTCGATGCGGATCGCGTCGCCGTCGCGCGCGATCACCGTGCCGGACAGCATGTTCGCCTTGCCGATGAACTGCGAGACGAAGCGATTCTCGGGCCGCTCGTAGGCTTCATACGGCGTATCGATCTGCGTGATGCGGCCCGCTTCCATCACGACCACGCGGTCGCTGATCGACAGCGCTTCGGACTGATCGTGCGTGACCATGATCGTCGTCGTGCCGATTTTGCGTTGAATGCCGCGCAGTTCGAACTGCATGTCCTCGCGCAGCTTGGCGTCGAGATTCGACATCGGTTCATCGAGCAGCAGCACCGGCGGCGCGATGACGATGGCGCGCGCAATCGCCACGCGTTGCCGCTGACCGCCGGACAATTCACGCGGAAAACGATGCGCTAGCTGATCGAGCCGCACGAGCGACAGCGCTTCGCGCACGCGCTCCTTGCGCTCCGCCCTGTCGACGTTGCGCATTTCGAGCCCGAAGCCGACGTTGTCCGCGACGCTCATATGCGGGAACAGCGCGTAGCTTTGAAACACCACGCCGAGGCCGCGCTTGTTCGGCTTCATATGCGTGATGTCGCGACCGTCGAGCGTGATGCGTCCGCGTGTCGTTTCGAGGAAGCCGGCGATCATCTGCAACGTGGTCGTCTTTCCGCAACCGGACGGCCCGAGCAGCGAAACGAACTCGCCTTTTTCCACCGACAGATTGACGTCCGCGACCGCCTGAAGCTCGCCGAACGATTTGCCGACGTCTGTGAGTGTGAGGAAAGACATGGGTGTGGCCTTTGAATGCCTCGATGGAGCCGACTCTAGCCAGCCAAATTACCGGGCGTCAATTGCGAATTCCGATTGACGATATAAGTTTTGGAAAAATTCCGGTAAGCGGAATAGCGGCGATGGAATCGAGCCAAATCGTTCCGCTGCGTGAGCTTGGGAGAATCCCTACATTTCCACGTTAACGTACAACACGGAACGAAACTCGGGCATCATTCCGCTGCCGGACGACACGCCTTATAGTGTTCCGGTCAATGGAATAAACGAGAGTCTGAACGATGAATGCGGCCGTCAAACGAGATCTCAGCCAGAACGTCGATGAAACCGGCGCGGCGCCCGGCACCGGAATGCTGGAGCGCGCCTTTGCCGTGATTCGCGCGTTATCCGAAGCGCAGCCCGACGGCGCCCGCGTCACGCGTCTCGCGAAAGCGGTCGGGCTCACGCAAGGCACGGTGCATCGCATCCTGCAGGCGTTGATCGCGGAGGGCATCGTCGAACAGGACGAGGGCTCGAAGCTTTATCGGCTGAGCGTGAACTTCTTCGCGCTCGCGGCCCAGGCGGGCAATCCGAGCGGCATGCGTACGCTATGCCGTCCCGCATTGCTGAGATTGTGCGCGAGCCTCGGCGATACGATTTTTCTGCTCGTCAAAAGCAGTTTCGACGCAGTGTGTCTCGACATCTGCGAAGGGCCGTTTCCGATCCGCTCGTTCACCGGCGATATTGGCGGACGTGTGGCGCTCGGCGTGGGGCAAGGGAGTCTCGCGATTCTCGCGTTTCTGCCCGAAGCGGAGCGCGAGGAAATCATCCGCTTTAACGTGCCGCGCATTCGCGGCTATGGCGTGCTGGACGAAGTGTATTTGCGCACCGAGATCGAACGCGTGCGGCAGTTGGGCTACGCGGGCCGCAATAGCGGCGTGCTCGACGGCATGGCGGGCGTGGCCGTGCCGATTCTCGACCGCACCGGCGTGGCTGTTGCCGCGTTGAGCGTCGGCACGCTGGCGGCGCGTTTGAGCGACGACCGCCTGCCGATGGTGGTGGAGTTGCTGCGCCGTCAAGCCGAGGCGATCGGCCCGCAAACCAATCCGTTCGACGTCGCATTGCGCCGGCCCATGCACGGCCTCTCTCGCGCGATGACGAGCGTGCGTATTGCGGGCTCGGAGCAGGAATAAAAAGTACGACGCGCCGCGCCCGCATGGTCGGCGTCACGTGCCGACATGCGCAACGTGACGCCTTCTATCGCAGCGCAAACGCGCGGCGCTCAGAACACTTTCACCGGCACATTCACCACGAGGCGGTACTCCATGTTGTTACCGTCCGAGTAGTAATTGCTGCCGTTGTGCCACATCGCGATGAACGTGACCTTGGTGTCCTTGAAGCGGCCGCTCTGCAGCGTATAGCTCGGAATGAAGCCGAACTCGTGATGATGGCCGTGCACCGGCTGTCCGTTCTTCCAGTACAGATCATGCAGCGCGGCGCTCGGCGACGCGTTCTCCGCAGCTCCCGCCGATGCGTCCGCGCCCCAGCCATATGCACCCCACAACATCGCCTTGAGTCCGGACACGCCCGCGTATTTTCCGTCGAACGTATAGCGCAATTGCAGCGATTGCTCGTGCGGTGCGTTGTAGTCGACATCCATCGAATTGGTCAGGTAGATGCCGTTGGTCTCGTTCACATAGTCGAAGAACTGGTCGCCGAGCACCTGCTGATAGCCGAGCAACAGCGCATGCGGCCCATGCTGCGCGGACACGGAAAGGCTATACGCATTGCTGTTGATGTGCCCCTGACGCGACGCGCCGGTATCGTGCGTCGAGTAGATGTTGGCGAGCCCGCTCCACTTGATCGTGGTCGGGTCGCCGAACGACTGCGCGACCGAACCGTAGTACTGGCGCCAGACATCGTCGGCCTGATCGACGTAGAGCGCCATCTCGCCGTTCTTCGCATAGTGCCAGGTGCCGCCGAGATACGTCACCCGGTCGATGCGCGTGCCGCCATACGAAGTGGTCAGATTGCTCAGATTCGTGTGGCCGCGTGCATCGACCTTGGTGAAGCTGCCGGCCTCGAGCGTCGTGTGAGCAAGATCGTTGCTGACGAGCGAGACGCCGAGAAAAGTCGGCGGCAGCGCGCGGTTGTCGTGCGGTTCGAGAAACGGATTCGTTACGTCCTGCAAACCATATTTGACGACCGTTTCGGAGATGCGTCCCTTGATGTCGTACATGCCTGGATAGGCCCACGCGAGCTGCTGCGAGCCGCCGCCGCTCTTGCCCACATGCACCATGTTGCCCGCGCCGTTGCCGCCGTCGAGCTTGAGCGCGCCGAACAGCGACGCATCCACGCCGAAGCCGACGAGCCCTTGCGTGAAGCCCGATTCATAATTGACCTGCGCGCCTTGCACCCACGCATGACGATAGGTGTTAGGCGGCGCCTGGAAGTAGTCCGCGTAGTTGCGGAACTGCAGATTCAGATGACTATCGGCGATGAAGCCCTTGCTCGCCGCCTGGCTCGACGGCGGTGTCGGCGGAAGAACGGTTTGCGAAGCCTCGGCGTTGACGATGGCGTTCGTCGTATCCGGCTGGTCGTTGCGAAGCTGGCCGCCCTGATCCGCGCGGCGCTTGTTCGCGGGCTGGGCCTGCGTCACTTGCGCGGGCGACGACAACGTTTGCGCGGCAGGCGCAGCGTTGCTTGCGTCGGGCGCGGGCTGCGTCACGCTGTCGTCGGCGTACGCGTTGGCCGCGATGGCGAGCGCGGGAAGGGTGAAGGCACAGCAGATCGCGGCAGTGACTCCGGACTTTTTTGACCGGTTTTTTGTTGGGTTATGTTTCATTGGGAATGTCTCGACAGTTGTTATTGAAACTCTGGCTGGCGCTTAGCCAGTCCATGCTGATCGCTCGTCATGCTGATGACATGACGAGCGAATCCCACGGCGTGACGTAAGCGCCGCGCCGGTGAATGAGGTCGTTGTCTTAAAGGCCGCTGGCTTTAGCCGTCGCCGACGCGAATGCAGGCCACCCGTGTCGCGCTCGCGCCGTGCGTGACGGGCTGGGGAATTTGCGCCGCGCAGGCGTCGATCGCGTCCGGGCACCGTGTTCGAAATGCGCAGCCCGACGGCGGATTCAACGGCGAAGCAATCTCGCCGCGCAACAGCAGATGGCGGCGCGAGCGCTCCACCGTCGGGTCAGGCACCGGCACGGCGGAGAGCAACGCGCGCGTATACGGATGAAGCGGCGTGCGATAAACGTCGCGCTTATCGCCGAACTCCATTACGCGTCCGAGGTACATCACGAGCACGCGGTGGCTGATGGCTTTCACGACCGCGAGATCGTGCGCGACGAACAGCAGCGAGAGCGACAACTCGCGTTGCAGATCGCGCAGCAGGTTGACGATCTGCGCCTGGATCGACACGTCGAGCGCGGAAACGGGTTCGTCGCAGATCACGAGTTGCGGCTCCGAGATCAGCGCGCGCGCAATGCCGACACGCTGACACTGGCCGCCGGAAAACTCGTGCGGATAGCGGCGCAAATGCTGCGCGTTGAGACCGACGCGTTCGAGCATCGTCAGAACGCGGCGCTGCACGTCGGCGCGCGCGAGATTCCTGCCATGTGCGATGAGCGGTTCGGCGACGATCTGTTCGATCGTCATGCGCGGATCGAGCGACGCGAGCGGGTCCTGGAAAATCATCTGCACGTTGCGGCGCAACAGCGTGGTGTCGCGACGCGAGCCGGGCAGCACCGTTTCGTTGCCGAGCCAGCGCACGCTGCCGCTTGCCACCGGCGCGAGTCCGATGATCGCGCGCGCGAGCGTCGACTTGCCGCAACCCGATTCGCCGACGAGGCCCACGGTCTCGCCGCGCCGCACGTTGAACGACACGCCGTCCACGGCGCGCAGCATGGTCTTGCCCGACCACGGGTACGCGCCGCGCGGCACGCCGAATTGCACCTTAAGTTGCTCGACCGAGAGCAGCGTCGTGGCTTCGCCGCTTGCAATGGAAGTCGCGTTCATACGTGTTGTGCCTCCAGAATTTCGCTCACGGGACGATGACAGGCGCGACGTGCTTCTGGATAACCGTCCGCTGTAACGAGTGACGGACGCGACTCGCGGCACACGTCCGTGCAATACGTACAGCGCGGCGCGAATGCGCAGCCCGCGACGATTTCGCCAGGCAGCGGCGGATTGCCGGGAATGGTTTGCAACGGGCGATCGTCGTCGCTGTCGCCGGTGCCGCTGATGTCATCGCTCGTCAAACGCGGCAATGCGTTGAGAAGGCCGCGCGTGTATGGATGCGTCGGCGCCGCGAAGAGCGCTGCGGCGCTCGCCTGTTCGACGGTCTGGCCGGCGTACATCACCATCACGTCGTCGCACAGGCCGGCGACGACGCCCATGTCGTGCGTGATCAGGATGATCGCGGTGCCGCGCTCGCGATTCAGTTCGCGCAGCAGCTCGATGATCTGCGCCTGCACGGTCACGTCGAGCGCGGTGGTGGGCTCGTCGGCGATCAGAATTTCGGGCTCGGACAGCAGCGCCATCGCGATCATCACGCGTTGCCGCATGCCGCCGGAAAACTCGTGCGGATACATGCCGATGCGTCGCGGCGCATCGGGAATCCGCACCGATTCGAGCGCTTCGACCGCGCGGCGGCGCGCTTCGCGGCGCGTCATCTTACGATGCAGTTGCAGCGTCTCCGTCATCTGCCGCTCGATGGTGAGGAACGGATTGAGCGACGTCATCGGGTCCTGAAAGATCATGCCGATGCGGTTGCCGCGAATCCTGTTGAGCTCGCTTTCCTTCATCGCGAGCAGATTGTCGCCGCGATAGCGCGCTTCGCCGGACACCTTGCCGTTGCCTGCGAGCAGTCCGAGCATGGCCATCACCGTCTGGCTTTTGCCCGATCCCGATTCGCCGACAATGCCGAGCGTGCGGCCCGCTTCGAGTGAAAAGGACACGCGCTGCACGGCGTCGACCGGCGCGCCTTCGCGGCGCGTAAAGCGCACGCTGAGATCTTTGACTTCGAGTAGCGGCATGTCAGCGGTCCTTCGGATCGAATGCGTCGCGCAGACCGTCGCCGACGAAATTCACGCAGTAGAGCGTCACGCACAGCATCACAGCCGGGCAGAGCAGCAGCCACGGCATGGATTCGAGCTTCTGCGCGCCGTCCTGAATCAGCACGCCCCAGCTTGTCATGGGTTCCTGCACGCCGAGGCCGAGGAACGACAGCACCGACTCGGTGAGCACGATGTTCGGCACGGTGACGCTCGCGTACACGACCACGACGCCGAACAGGTTCGGCACGATGTGGCGCGCGATGATCGAGCGCGAACTCACGCCGATCGCTTTCGCGGCGTCGATGAATTCGCGCGAGCGCAGCGACAGCGTCTGCCCGCGCACGACGCGCGCCATGTCGAGCCACGAAAACGCGCTGATGGTGAGCACGACGAGATAGAACGCGCGGCCGAACATCGTCATCATCAGAATGGCGATCAGCATGTAGGGGATCGCGTACATCATGTCGACGATGCGCATCATGACCGCGTCGACGCGTCCGCCGAGATAGCCCGCGGTCGCGCCGTACGCGACGCCGATCAGTCCCGACACGAGCGTGCCGAGCAGGCCGACTTCGAGCGACACGCGCCCGCCTTGCAGTGTGCGCGCGAGCAGATCGCGGCCGAGTTCGTCGGTGCCGAACCAGTGCATGTTTTGCAGCGTGGGCGGCAGGCTGATCGCGGACCAGTCGCTGTCGATGGGACCGTTGGGCAGCAGCCACGGACCCGCGACGCACGCAATCACGATCAGCAGCAGCACGACCGAGCCGGCGAATGCGGCGCGGTTGCGCACGAAGCGCGCGGCGGCGGTGGCGAGCGGGCCGCGCGAACGCGGAGCGTTTGCAATGGCCGCGAGCGGATCGAGCGCCGCGGCAGCCGGTTGAAGAGAGCGGGCCATGATCAATACCGGATACGCGGATCGAGCCACGCATACGCGAGGTCGACCAGCAGATTGAAGAGCACTGCGACGGCCGTGGTCAGCACCACGAGGCCGAGCACGAGCGTGTAGTCGCGATTGATCGCGCCGTTGACGACCAGTTGCCCGAGGCCCGGCAGCGCGAACACCGATTCGGTGACGACGGCCGCGGTGATCGACGAAATGCACACCGAGCCGAGCAGCGACACCACAGGCATCAGTGCCGGCTTCAGCGCGTGGCGCAAGACGATCGTGCGGCCGGGCAAGCCCTTCGCGCGTGCTGTGCGAATGAAGTTGCCGGTCAGCACTTCGATCATGCTGCCGCGCATCACGCGCGCAATGGCGGCCACGTTGATGAACGTGAGCAGCACGATCGGCAGCACGCGGTAACGCCATTCGCCTTCGCCCCAGCCGCCGGCAGGCAGCCAGCCGTGGCCGTCGGACGTCTTCAGCAGGACCGCGAAAATCCACACGAGCACGGGCCCGAGCACGAACGGCGGCACCACGTTGCCGATATTGCCGAGCACCATCACCATGTGATCGACGAAACGATCGCGCCGCACGGCGGCGAGCGTGCCGAGCGTGACGCCGATGACCAATGCGATCGGCACCGACACACCGCCCACGCCGAGGCTAACGGGCATCGCTTTCCACACGAGGTCGTTCACCGACCAGTCGGCATAGCGGAACGACGGCCCGAGATCGCCGTGCAGCAACGAACCGAGGTAGTGCAGATATTGCAGCCACAGCGGTTCGTCGAGCCGATACTTCGCGTTCAGGTTCGCGAGCACGGCCGCCGACAGTTGCTTGTCGGTGTCGAACGGCCCGCCCGGCGTGAGATGCAGCAGCAGATAGCACGCGGTGATCACGGCGAGAATCGTCGGGATCGCCCACAGCGTGCGGCGCAGCGTATAGGCCAGCATGTCGATGCTCCGCGCTTAGTGCTTGATCAGATACATGTCCTGCGTGGCGCGCTGATCGACGTAGTTGGTCGACGTGTAGCCGCCTACATACGGCTTCACGAGCCGCACCGCCGAGTACTGAAAGAGCGGCACCATCGGATAGTCGTTCATCGCCATGTCGTGCGCCTTGGTGAGCAGCGCAGTGCGCTTCGCGTCGTCGAGCTGCTGGTTGGCTTCGTCGACGGTCTTGTCCACTTGCGGATTGCAGTAGCGCTGATCGTTCTGCACGCTGTGGCAGCGGATCAGATCGAAATACGACATCGCGTCGTTGTAGTCGACGAACCAGCCATCGCGCGAAGCCTGCACCTTGCCGTCGTGGCGCTGTTTAAGCAGCACCTTGTATTCGACGTTTTCAAGCTTCGCGGTAACGCCGAGCTTGCTGCGCCATTCGGATGTCGCGAAGAGCGCGACCTTCTTGTGCAGATCGTTCGTGTTGTACGTGAGCGTGAAGGTGAGCGGCTTCGCATCGGAATAGCCCGCGCTTTTCAGCAGATTGCGCGCATAGTCGACGCGCTTTGCCATCGGCCAGCTTGCCCATTCGGGCTTGAAAATGTCCGCGCCTTGCGTGCCCTTCGAGATGAGACCGTACATGGGCAGCTCGCCGTCGGCGGTCAGGCGCTGCGTGAGCAGATCGCGGTCGAGGACCATCGACAGTGCCTGACGCACGCGCTTGTCCTTGAACAGCGGATCTTCGTTGTTCAGGCTGTAGTAGTACGTCGCGATCTGCAGGCCGGTCTTCAGCTCGCCGCCGAACTGCTTGCTCACCTGCGCGTAGATGCCCGACGGAATCGAATACGTGTAGTCGAACTGGCCGGCCTGATACATGCGCATTGCCGTTTCGTCGTTTTCTATCGGCAGATAGGTCACTTTGGTGATCACGACCTTGCTTGCGTTCCAGTACGTCTTGCTCTTTGCGCCGACGAGCCGGTTACCCGGCTGCCAGTCGGCCAGCATGTACGGACCATTGCCGACGAAATTGCCCGGCCGAGTCCAGTCGCCGCCGAACTTGGTCACGACGTCGCGGTTGACCGGCGCCATTGTCGTCATCGCGGCCAGTTGCGGGAAGAAAGCGGCGGGCACCTCGGTGGTGACTTCGAGCGTGTACGGGTCGGCGGCTCGAACGCCGAGGCTCGAGAGCGGCGCCTTGCCCGCGAGAATCGCCTTGCCGTTCTTCACGAACTCGACCAGCACTGTGTATTTCGAGCCGGTCTTTGGATCGAGCACGCGCTGCCACGCATAGACGAAATCGTTTGCGGTGACGGGCTGGCCGTTGCTCCAGCGGGCGTCGTGGCGCAGCTTGAAGACCCATGTGTCGGGCCCCGTGCGCGTCCACGATTGCGCGACGCCGGGCACGATCGCGCCGGCCGCGTCGATGCGCGTGAGTCCTTCGAACATGTCGAGCCCGATGGTGTTGCCGGTCCACGATTCGATGTGCGCTGGATCGAGTGACTCGGTTTCGCCCGGCACCTGGCGGGTCATTTCCTGGCTGGCGGCGAGCGTGACGCCGGCCGGCACGGTGACGGCAAACGCCGAAGAAGAAAGCGAAGACGTCAAGGTAAGGACGAGCGCACTCAGCGCCGTCGCGTAAACAAACGGGGTTTTCATCGGTTCGGAATCGCAGGAAAGGTCGGGAGAAGAACGCGCCGGCGCTAAAGCGCCTTGCTATCTGCTTTGTTCGGGCCGGGGCGGCCCTTGTTGTTTGTCAGACATGCAGGAATCCTTACATTTAGTAATGCAGGCTGTCCTGCCGGATGAACCGGAAAACTAGCCTGCTTCTTTAAAACAGTCTCGGTGTGCCGACCCAGACGACCACCGACTCCACGCGTGCGGTATTCGCCCAGCTATGCGGCACAGTCGATTCGTAATGCGCGCTGTCTCCTGCGCGCAACACGAAGGTCTTGCCTTCCAGCGTCAACGACACTTCGCCGTCGATCACATACATAAACTCTTCGCCGGCATGCGTCGTGACTTCCGAACGCTTTTGTCCGACCGGCATCTTCACGAGGATCGCCTCGAGCTGACGGCCGCCCGTCACGTTCGTCAAACGGGCGAACAGATTCGCCGAGTCCGCGAAGCCAAAAAACTTCAGCTGATCGCCGCGGCTGACCGAACGCTCTTCGCTGGGCGTATCGACGAAATACTGCACCGTCACCCCGAGCGCGTGAGCGATGCCCGCCAGCGACGTGATGGAGGGTGACGCGAGGCCCCGCTCCACCTGCGACAAAAACGGCTTGGAGATACCCGCCGCAGTTGCCGTGTCGTCCAGCGTGCGCTTCAGCCGTTGCCGCAACGCGCGAATCTTGCTGCCTACTTCGAGTGCCGAATTGCTCTTATGAATTGTCGTGACCATAGCAGGAGGAAATTAGCCCGTCAAAATTTGTTTGATATAAGCAAATATGGTTTGATGGCGCCTTGCCGGGACTGCGGGCCTGAGATCCCGGCTTCAGACGCAACGCCTTTTTCGAGACAACACGCTATGTTGCCAGAAGCTAACAGCCGGTCCGCCGATCCGACGGGCGACGCGAAAAGCCGCGCTTCGATTCAGACAGACGTGCGGCGACTTTAGGCAGTGTCCGCATCCATGCATTGTGGATATGAGCGCGGCCGGCGCACGACACGAAACGCAAGCTTGCGCATGCTGCCGAACAACGCATCGCCGTCCGGCCGTTTTTGCAATCCGATGATTCACGGCGCGCGGCAGTTTGCCGACAGCCCCACTATTTGAAACAAGAGGTACTCGATGGATTCACCACAACGCCCTGAAGCGCAGGTCTCGCAGACGCGCTCGTTTTCCACGGTCTTTCTGATCGAAATGTGGGAACGCTTCGGCTATTACGGCATGGCCGCGTTGCTCGTGCTGTTCATGATCGACAAGCTGCATTTCGCGGACAGCCACGCCACGCTCACGTGGGGCGCGTTCACGGCGCTCGTGTACGCGTCGCCGTCGATCGGCGGCTGGATCGGCGACAAGATTCTCGGCACGCGACGCACGATGATCTTCGGCGCCATCGTGCTCGCGGCCGGCTATCTGATGCTCGCGCTGCCGAACGACCAGCTCGCGTTCATGTATGCATCGCTGGGCGTGATCGTCGTGGGCAACGGGCTTTTCAAGGCGAACGCGGCCAATCTCGTGCGGCGCATCTATGAAGGCGACGACGCGCGCATCGACAGCGCGTTCACGATCTACTACATGGCGGTCAATATCGGCTCGACGGTGTCGATGCTCGCCACGCCGTGGATCAAGGACCATTGGGGCTGGCATGCCGCGTTCGCCGTCTGCTGTGCGGGGATGCTGCTGTCGGTGGCGAACTACTTCGTGATGTTCCGCACGCTCGCGCATATCGGCTCCGCGCCCGATGCCGAGCCCGTGCGCTGGAAGCGCGTCGGCGCGATTGCGCTCGGCGGCATTGCGCTTGGCGCAATCGCGATGTTCGTGCTGCAGCACAAGGCCATTGCGGTGGCTTGCGTGTACGCGGCGGGCCTCGCGATTCTGGCGATTTTCGGCTACATGCTGCTCAAGTGCGAGCGCTCCGAACGCGCGGGTCTGGTGGCCGCATTGATCCTCACGGCGCAGGTGATCCTGTTTTTCGTGTTCTATGTGCAGATGTCGACGTCGCTCACGCTGTTCGCGCTGCGCAATGTCGATCCGCGCTTCTCGCTGTTCGGCGCGACGCTGTTCACCTGGAGCGCGGCGCAGTTCCAGGCGCTCAATCCGATCTGGATCATGCTGCTGAGTCCGCTGCTTGCGCTGCTGTATACGCGGCTCGCGAAGCGGGGCAAGGACGTTCCCGTCGCGGCGAAATACGCGGTCGGCTTTGCGGTGGTGGCGGCCGGCTTCTTCGTCTACGCGGCAAGCGGCCGCTATGCGGTGGAAGGGCGCGTGTCGTCGTGGTTCATGGTCGGCGGCTATGGCTTGTACTCGCTCGGCGAACTGCTGGTGAGCGGCCTCGGCCTTGCGATGATCGCGCGCTACGTGCCCGCGCGCATGAGCGGCTTCATGATGGGCGCGTACTTCGTGGCAACCGGCGTGTCGCAGTATCTGGGCAGCGTAGTCGCGAATTTCGCGCAGATGCCGGCCGGCGACATGCATCCGCTCGAATCGCTGCCGCTCTATACGAAGCTGTTTACCGGCCTGGGATGGCTCGCGGCCGCGGGTGCGCTGGTCGCCGTGCTGCTGTTGCCGCTGATGCGCAAGCTCTCGCGCGAGCATCAACGATGCAGCGACGCTTCGCGTGACGACGCCAAAGAGCACGCTGCACGAAGCGGCGCGGTGGCGCAGTAACAAGCCCGCCGGCGCGTTCAACTGGCGCTTGCCATACGTCTCGCGGAAGTATCATGGCGATGACATAACAGGTAGCCAGCAGGTAGCAGCCAGAATGGAAATTCACATCGCCGTCGAAGGCCATCACGATCTCTCCGGACAGATCTATCGGCAACTGCGGGCCGGCATACTCGAAGGGCGTCTCGCCGGCGGCACGCGCCTGCCGTCCACGCGCGATCTCGCGACGCAACTGGGCGTGTCGCGCAAGACGACGCTCGACGTCTTCGAGCGGCTTCTCTCCGAGGGTTATCTCACCGCGCGGGCCGGTTCGGGCACCTTCGTCGCCGACGGACTCGAGCGCTTGCCGACCGAGCGCTCGCCGCATGCGCGCGCGGCCGACTCGTCGCGCGATCGTGAGCAGGCGACGAAGGACGCCGTGCGCGCCCAACCGCTGTGGGACCAGATGCCCGACAGCTTGCCGTTGCCGCGGCCTTCGGTTGCGTCGCCCTACGATTTCGTCGGCGGCGCGATCGACAAGACGCTCTTTCCGTTCGACGTCTGGCGCCGCTGCGTGAATCACGCGCTGCGCGCGCAATCGCGCGGCCCCGGAACATACCGCGACGCTGCCGGCGAACAGGAACTGCGGCTCGCGATTTCACGCTACCTCGCATTTAATCGGGCGGTGTCGAGCAACTGGGAAGAGGTGATCGTCACGCAAGGCGCGCAGCACGCGCTCGATCTGCTCGCACGCGTCACGCTCGGTCCGGGCGAAGTCGCGGCCATCGAAGACCCTGGCTATCCACCTGCGCATGCGTGCTTCGCCGCGACCGGCGCACAGGTGGCGCATGTGCCGGTGGATCGCGAAGGTTTGATCGTCGGCAAGCTGCCGGACAATGCGCGGCTCGTCTATGTGACGCCGTCGCATCAGTTTCCGCTCGGCATGCCGATGAGTCTCGAGCGTCGCGTCGAACTGCTGGAATGGGCGCAAAAACGCGGCGCCGTGATCATCGAAGACGACTATGACTGCGAGTACCGTTTCGAAGGCCGGCCGATGGAGCCGTTGAAAAGCCTCGACCGTGCGGGACTCGTCGCCTACGTGGGCACCTTTTCGAAAACCATCTTCCCGGAGTTGCGGGTCGGCTATGTGGTGCCGCCCGCGTCGCTATACAAGCCGCTTTTCAAGGCGCGGCAAATCGCGGACTGGCACGGCTGCACGCTCACACAAACGGCGCTTGCATCGTTCATGCTCAACGGCGATTTCGCCAAGCACCTGCGGCGCATGCACAAGACCTACGCGGCGCGGCGCGCGACGTTGCTCGCGCATCTGCAAGGCGATCTCGCGCCGTGGTTCGAGCCGATCGTGCCGACGGCCGGCATTCACCTGGCCGCGCACCTGAAGGCGCCGTTGACCGAGCAGGTTCTGGTGGCGGCGGCGAGCGAGGCGTCGATTGGTCTGTATGGACTCGCGCCGTTTTACCAGCGCGCAAAACCGCGGCCCGGTCTGATTTTCGGCTACGGCAGCATCGCCGGGCAGCATATCGACGCGGCGTTGACGAAGCTCGCGGACATCCTGCCAGGCATCGCCTGATAGCGCGCCTGGACCGCCGGCGCGACGTCATGGCGTTGCAACGGCCAACATCGCGCGGCCAATGCGGAGTTACCCGAAGCGTTAAAAAGGTTGCGGCAATCGTGTGTCCCGCACAAGCCGGTCACGCAGAATATGCCGCTATACATGGGTTGAAACGGCTTGTAACGCACTTTACGAATCGACGCCGCCAGCTCCGCCGAAGCAGTTTAGCCCCTGAAACAAGGCTCAAAATGTGTTGCGCAGTCTGCGCCGCGCAACAAACCTGCGCTGTTATACATAAAAGAGTCGCGCAAATCGCTTGAGCGCTTGTAGAATCCGGCGTTGAAGCGTGCGCATACCGTGTGCGCTTCGTGCAATTCACTGACCACAACAGGTAGGAGAAACATGCCGACTTCCGCAAAAAAGGTGGCCAAGAAGGCTGCTGCCCCGGTACCGACCAAGAAGGTTGCTGCAAAGAAAGTCCCTGCGAAGAAAGCTTCCGCAGCTAAGAAGGTCGCCGTGAAGGCGTCCAGCGCACCGTCGCCGATCAAGGACACCTTCACGAAGGCCTCGCTGGCTACTCACGTTGCTGAACGCGCTGGCGTGGAACCGAAGGCTGCCAAGGCCGTCCTGGCCGCGCTCGAAGACACGATCCTCGGCGCTGTTCACAAGAAGGGCGCGGGCGAATTCACGCTGTCGGGTCTTCTGAAGATCGTCGTGCAAGCTGTGCCGGCCAAGAAGAAGCGCTTCGGCAAAGACCCGTTCTCGGGCGAAGAGCGCTGGTTCCCGGCCAAGCCGGCTAGCGTGCGCATCAAGGCACGCCCGCTGAAGAAGCTGAAGGACGCTGCAGCAGGCTAATCGCGCTTCTGCGTCACTTGATGCGTCGCTCACGGCTACAGTTGACGTAGCGTATTTCGAGCCTCGCACTGCAAGTAGTCTGAATCCCCGTGGATGCAAATCCACGGGGATTTTTTCATGGCGAACAACGGCGTGGTGCATCGTCGATCGATCCATGCACTCTACTAGCGCATCGTGGGCCGCAGCAGTACGATGGCAGCGAGGCGCCAGGCTTTTCGATGCGCGCTTCATGTGCATGTCGGTCGGATTCCGCGCTAAAAGCCCAATGGCATAGCGCTTGCTTGAATGAAGTCGAACACCGAATGCGCAGCGCATTCGCCTTCTATCCGACAACAAGAGCGGGGCGTGACATGCGATGCTATGACGAGATGCGTCATCATGACGATGCCGTGCGGCCACACTACGCGCGCTTTGAGCGGTGGCTAGAGAAGCAGGGCAACGAAGCAATCGCGCGCAAGCGTGCGGAAGCGGACCTGCTGTTTCGCCGGGTCGGCATCACGTTCGCCGTGAATGGCGACCTCTCCGGCACTGAGCGGCTGATTCCCTTCGATCTGATTCCACGCATCATTCCGCGCCACGAGTGGCAGACGCTGGAAGCCGGTTTGCGTCAGCGCGTGCAGGCGCTGAACCTCTTCATCCACGACGTCTATCACGATCGCAAGATCGTGCGCGCCGGCATCGTGCCCGCCGAGCAGGTCTATACCAACGCGCAATACCGGCCCGAAATGCAGGGCGTGAATGTGCCGCTCGGTGTTTACGCGCACATTGCCGGCGTCGACGTGGTGCGTGCGGGCGACGACGGCGAGTTCTACGTGCTCGAAGACAACCTGCGGGTGCCGTCGGGCGTCTCGTACATGCTCGAAAACCGCAAGATGATGATGCGGCTTTTCCCCGAGCTGTTCGTGCGCAACCGCATCGCGCCGGTCGCGCATTATCCCGATCTATTGCTCGATACGTTGCGCTCTGTGTCGCCCGAAGGCGTCGACGATCCGGTCGTCGTCGTGCTCACGCCTGGCATGTACAACTCCGCGTATTTCGAGCACACGTTCCTCGCGCAGCAGATGGGCGTCGAACTCGTGGAAGGCAAGGACCTGTTCGTCGACGACAACTATGTGTTCATGCGCACGACGCAGGGACCGAAGCGTGTCGACGTGATCTATCGCCGCGTGGACGACGACTTTCTCGACCCGCTCGCGTTCCGCAACGATTCGGCGTTGGGCGTGCCTGGCTTGCTGACCGCGTATCGCGCGGGACGCGTCGCGCTCGCGAACGCAATGGGCACCGGCATCGCCGACGACAAATCGATCTATCCGTACGTGCCCGACATGATCGACTTCTACCTGGGCGAGAAGCCGATCCTCAACAACGTGCCCACGTTCCAGTGCCGCAAGCCGGACGATCTTGCATACACGCTCGCGCATCTGGCGGAGCTCGTCGTCAAGGAAGTGCATGGCGCGGGCGGCTACGGCATGCTCGTCGGACCCGCATCGACGAAGGCCGAGATTGAAGCGTTCCGCGAGCGTCTGATCGCGCGGCCGGCGGGCTATATCGCTCAACCGACGCTCGCGCTGTCCGCATGCCCGACCTTCGTCGAAGCCGGCATCGCGCCGCGCCATATCGATCTGCGGCCGTTCGTGCTGTCGGGCAAGACCGTCACGATGGTCGCAGGCGGACTGACGCGCGTCGCGTTGCAGGAAGGCTCGCTCGTCGTCAATTCGTCGCAGGGAGGCGGGACCAAAGACACGTGGATGGTCGACTGAAGCGGTTGCCGCACGGCTCCCGATAGCCGCGCGTGCAACCCAGCGCGCCGGGGCATTTGTCAGATGCCGCGGGCGCATAGGAAACCAGCGGGATAACCAGCGCGAGCCTTTAACTCAACATCTCGCGTCATCAGACACGGAACGCCGTCATGCTAAGCCGCACCGCCGATCACCTCTTCTGGATGGCCCGCTACATGGAGCGCGCGGAGAACACCGCCCGCATGCTCGACATCAACCTCAAGGCGCTTTTGTTGCCGCAGACGCCCGAACAGGAGGCGCGCGCGCAACGTTCGGTGCTGCGCATCTCCGAACTCGAGGCCGCTTTCGCCGAGCGTCATGACGAGCCGACGCGCGAACACGTGCTCGACTTCATGGTGGCGGACGCGACCAATCCGTCGAGCATCCACTCGTGTCTGCATGCGGCGCGCGAAAACGCGCGTGCGGTGCGCGGCACGTTGACGACCGAATGGTGGGAGACCATCAACGATACGTGGCTTGAATTCAACGAGCGCATTTCGTCTGGCCAGGCGTCCGGCAATCCCGGCGCGTTGTTCGAATGGGTGAAGTTTCGCTCGCACCTTTCGCGTGGCGTAACGATTGGCACCGCGTTGCAGGACGACGCATTTTTCTTCACGCAGCTCGGCACTTTTCTGGAGCGCGCCGACAACACCGCGCGCATTCTCGACGTGCGCTTTGCCGACGTCGAGCCGAATTCACGCGACGCCGCGCGTCAGTTGGAGGACTTCTATTACTGGACGTCGATCCTGAGTTCGGTGTCGGCGCTCGAGATCTATCGCAAGGTTTATCGCGACGTCGTGACGCCGGCGCGCGTCGTCGAATTGATGATCCTCAATCAGCAGATGCCGCGCTCGCTGCTGGCTTCGCTCGAAGGCGTCTGCGCGAATCTGGCGATGCTGCGCACGCCGGGCTCGAACCAGTGCGAACGGTTTGCCGGCAAACTGCGCGCCGAATTGCTTTACTCCGACATCCGGCAAATTTTCGAAGCCGGCCTGCACGCGTATCTGACGCAGTTCCTGGCTCGCGTGTTCGAGCTGGGCAATCTCGTCGCGCGTACTTATCTGATGCTGCCAGTCGCCTGACGGAGTGCTTATGTACCTGACGATCCGCCACGAGACGTCCTATCGTTATGAAGCGACTGTCCATTACTCGATCCAGCAACTTCGGCTGACGCCGGCAAGCGGCGCGTCGCAGGTCGTGCGGCGCTGGAACATCGACGCGCCGGGCAAGCTCGACGCGGCCGTCGACGCCTATGGCAACGCGCTGCACACGCTCGTCATCAACAAGCCGCATAACGAGATCCGCCTTCACGTATCCGGCGAAGTCGACACGATCCCGCTCATCGACGGCCGTCTTCGCGACGATGCCGGCCCGATTCCGCTCGAGCATTTCACCTGCGCGACGCGTTTGACGGAGGCCGATGCGGCGGTCCGCGAACTGGCCGGATCGGTTCCTGACCTCACGAGCACGTCGAGTCTGATCGCGCTGTCCGAGCGGATTGTGGAGCGAGTCGGCTACCACCCCGGCGTGACGGAAGTGACCAGCACGGCGGCGCAGGCGCTCGAACTCGGCAACGGCGTGTGTCAGGACCACGCGCATCTGATGCTTGCATGCTGCCGGGCGCGCGGCGTTCCGGCGCGCTACGTGAGCGGCTATATCGAACCGGGCGACGTGCCGCACGCGGCGAGCCACGCGTGGGTGGACGTGTGGCTCGACGGCTGGGTTTCCGTCGACGTTACGCATGCGGCTTTTGCCAGCGAGATCTATTGCCGCCTGGCCGTGGCGCGTGATTACGAGGCCGCGGCGCCGGTGCGCGGACGGCGCATCGGCGGTAGGGAGGAGCAACTGAACGTGTCGGTGACGGTCAGCGCAAGCACGCCGCAGTAGCCGGCGAGGAGGTAGCGGCGGCGCTTCGCCCACCCAACGCGGCATCGCTATCAAGAACATAACCGCAGACGCCGTAATACGAGAAAGGGCGCATCGGCGCCGCATTACAATAGCGTCGTTCAAGTCTTTTTTTGCGGGTACGTTTCACTATGACTTACTGCGTAGCGATGACCGTCGAGGAAGGTCTCGTGTTCCTTTCCGATACACGGACCAATGCGGGCGTCGATCACATCAGCACCGCGCGCAAGATGGCGGTGTTCGAGCAGCCGGGCGAGCGCATGCTGGTCCTGCTGGGCGCGGGCAATCTGTCGCTCACGCAAGCGGTGCTGCACGAACTGTCGGAACCGGCCGATGCGTCGCAGCCCACGCTGTGGAACGTGCCTACCCTGGGAGACGCCGCGCGCGTGATCGGCCAGGCGGTGCGCACCGTGCATCAGCGCGAGGCGGAGGCGCTGCAGGAATTCGGCGTCGACTTCAATTGCAGCTTTATCCTCGGCGGGCAGATTGCGGGCAACCGGCCGCGTCTTTTCATGATTTACGCGGCGGGCAACTTCATCGAGGCGTCGGCGGTGAATCCGTACTTTCAGATCGGCGAGGCGAAGTACGGCAAGCCGATCATCGACCGCGTGCTGACGCCGTCCACGCCGCTCGACGAAGCCGCGAAATGCGCGCTTATTTCAATGGACTCGACCGTGCGCTCGAACCTGTCGGTTGGGCTGCCGCTCGATCTGCTCGTCTACGAGAAGGACACGCTGCGCGTCACGCGCTTCGTGTCGATCGATCACGACAACGCTTACTTCCAGATGATTCACCGCACGTGGGGCGAGCGGCTGCGTCAGGTGTTCGGCGAGATTCCCGATCCCGACTGGCAGGAGTCGCAGCAGGTGCCGACGTTGCAGCGCGAACGGGCGCTGGTGCTGCATCGCGCGCCGGTGGGCGCGGACGGCGTCGAGCATGAATTCGACGCCAAGCCGGCGCAGACTCTGGCGCAGGCGGAAAAAGGCAAGGCGCAGCGGTAGGCTCAACCGCTGCCCGCCACAACAAAACCTACGGACGAAAAAAAAACCAGCCACCGGCTTGCGCCCGTGGCTGGTTTCGAACTGCGTAAGCTTCAGCAGTCCGTCAAGCCCATTTAGAACTTGTGGCGAATGCCCAGGCTGATGATTTCCTGGCTGCTCGAACCGGCCTGGTAGCCATACGAGCCAACCGATGCACCGGCGTTGACAATGCCACCGGTCGCTGCATCGCGCTGATGACCGCTTGCGTGCTGGTATGCGCCAACGAGGTACAGGTCGGTGCGCTTCGACAGGAAGTAGTCGCCGCCCAGCGAAACCTGGTGGTAGTTCGCCGACGTGTCGCCTGCGCCGTGCGTGTACGTATAGCCCAGACCAAGCAGCATTGCCGGCGTGAGCTGGTAGCCAGCGTACGCGCCTGCAACGTGATACTTCTCTTGCTCTGTGAAGCCCGAGAACGCGTCCGGCTTGTATTGCGCGAAGCTATAGCGAACGTTGAACGTGAACGGACCGGTCACGTACTGTGCAGCCGCCGACGTGATGTCGATCTGCTTGGCCGATGCGTACGCGCCGTTGATGTTCGAGCCGTCGAACGTACCGTCAGACGTCACGCCTGCGTTCCACGTGCCACCCTGGTTGCCCGGAGCGACGCCGCGGCTGGTCAGCGTGTTCGCGTTCTGCATGCGGAAGTAGCCAGCTGCAACGCTGAACGGACCGCCCGACCACGTTGCTGCACCTGCCCAGGATTGGCCTGCGCCGGTTGCGCCCGCAACGCCGCCCAGTGCGTACATGCCTTCGAACTGGAAGCCGCCCCACACCGGCGAAACGTACTTGATTGCGTTGTTCGTACGCGAGCTGTTGTCGTTGTTGTCAACGTCGCCCGGCGTCGTGAACGTGCTGCCGAAGAAGTTGTCACCCGTCAGCGGCTGAACCAGGTCGACCAGCGGATCGTACTGGCGACCCAGCGTGAGCGTACCGTATGCATCTTGCGTCAAGCCGACGTATGCCTGGCGACCGAACAGCTTGGTGCCCGTGCCGTACGAACCCATCTTGCCGTTGTTCGGGTTGAAGCCGCTTTCCAACTGGAAGATCGCCTTCAAGCCACCGCCCAGGTCTTCCGAGCCCTTCAGGCCCCAGCGGCTGCCCTGCAGGTTACCCGCTGCGAGCTGCCACAGATTGTTGTTAGCCGGGTTGGCGTTGTGAACGTACTGGACCGATTCATCGATCAAGCCATACAGGGTCACGCTGCTCTGAGCGTGAGCGACGCCCGTTGCGCCCAGGAGCGCCAGCGAGAGGGTAGACAGTGCGATTCGTTTCATCCATTTCTCCACGCAGATGATTAGTTTACTTGTTGCGGAAAGGAGAATAGCTCACTGCGTCAATCGGCAAGAACTGGAAAAAAAAGAGTGTCGCCAAAAACCGACAACCCGCGCAAACCCTTGTATTTAAAGCTCATCCGGGATTGTTGCCTTTTCGGCAATATTGATTCGTTGCATTCGCATTATTGTTGTTTCGTTGACGATGAACGTTTGAGTGTGCCTACTTCCGGCATTTATTTGTAATAATTATGTAATGAAGTCGTCTAGCGAAGCGACGGCGGCGCGAGCACGCCCAAGCGGCGCCATGCATTTTGGCCGAAAAGGGGAGTAGACAGACGGGTGCGATTGTGATCCACACGCACCAACAAGGTGCGGCGCTGATTGTGCAACCGCCGGGCTATTTGGAACCGTCGTCGTCCGCGCGCGTGTGCCGCGCCATGCGGGCCGCCGCGAGGCCGGCGGCCGCGGCCAGCGCGACCGACTTCCACGGATGCTCGCGCACGTAGCGATTCGCCGCAACGGCTTTGCGGCTCGCGCCAAGCAGCGTAACGGCCGCCAGATGCGTCGCGCCCGCTTCGGCGGAAAGCACCGAGCGTCCGACGCCGAGCGCCTTCGCGCCTACCGATGCTTTTGCGTGTGTCTCGAACCGCGGCGGTTCAACTCCGGCGGACACAGCGCCAATCCTCGAAGCCCGCGCGTCGCCCGAATCGGACGAACCGGCGTGCAACGCCGCGCCGCCCGGGACCGTCGACGCCGCCAGCACCGACGCCAGCTTCGCGCGGCTGCCCGGCGGCGCGTCGGACTGCATGCCCCAACCGCCGCGCGGATCGTTCAGCCGGCCGCGCGCCGCCGAAAATTCCGCGCCGAGCAGCAGCACCGCCGCGGAAAAGTACAGCCACATCAACAGCACCGCGAGCGATCCGGCCGCGCCGAACGAACTCGCCATGCCGGCGTGCGCGAGGTACAGCGCGAACAGCTTCTTGCCCGCCGAAAACAGCACCGCCGCGACCACGCCGCCGACCAGCGCATCGCGCCAACGCACGCTCGCGTCGGGCAGAAACTTTAGCAGCCCGGCGAATGCGAACGCCAGCACCAGCAAGCCGACGCCGAGTTGCAGCAGATTGCCGATCACCACATAAGGCGAGTCGCCCCACAGCCACTTGCCGACATACGTAATCACCGTATCGAGCACGAGCGAGACGATCAGCAGAAACGCGACGCCCAGCACGAGCCCGAACGAGATCAGCCGCACGCGCACCAGCGCAAGCACGCTCGACGTGCGCGGACCGGTGTACGGCCATACGACGTTGAGCGCGCTGTTCAGCGAAGAGAAAGTGGCCGACGCGCCGATGGCCAGCATCGTGAACGAGATGATCGCGGCCACGCCGCCCGCGCTGCCGCTGTGATGCGCGTTTTCGACGATGGTCTGCACGCCTGCCGCAGCCTGGTCGCCGAGCAATCCGTGGATGTGGTCGAACAGTTCGCCGCGCGCGGCCTCGGCGCCGAAGAACCAGCCGGCCACGGCGATCACCATGACGAGCGTCGGCGCCAAAGAAAACGCGGCGTAGAACGCGATGCTCGCTGCCAGCGCAGTGCAGCGGTCTTCGGAAAACTGCTTGAGTGCTCCGATCGCCCAGTTCGCCTGCGTGCGAGCCATGTGCTGGAGGTTGCCGGCGGAAAGCGTGTCGATGTCCATGGTCGAAGTCTCACTGGTTCGGGCGGTGCGCACGCGCGAGCCGCTCGGGCCGGCCGGACGCAGCCTCCGTATGGCCGTCGTTCGCAAGCGTTGTGCCTGTGACTATAGCAAGCGCACTGGCCGCACGCCGCATTGCACACCCCGCCGCGCGCCGCATTGCATGCCGTACCGCGCGCATGCCGCTAGAATGCGATGGCCTTCCTCTCTACTTCTCTCGACCGCCATGCATTCGCACGAAGCCGTAAAGCAGTTGGACGTGATTCCCGCCGATGAACTCGCCACGCGTTTGCCGCCGCAAGTGCTCGCGCAGTTGCCGCAACAGGGCGTCACGGTTTTCTCCGTCACCGACGACGCGTCGGACACCGCCGCCTTCAGCGGGCGCTATGGCTTCGGTCTCGAGGACTGCGCGAATACGATCGTCGTGCGCTACAAGAAGGACGGCGGCGAGCACTATGCGGCGCTCGTTTCGCTCGGGTCGCTGCGGCTCGACATCAACGGCGCGGTGAAGGCGGCGCTCGGCGCGCAGCGGCTGTCGTTCGCGAAGCGTGAGCTTGCGGTCGAACTGAGCGGCATGGAGTTCGGCGGCATTACGGCTTTCGGCTTGCCGCAGGACTGGCGCATTCTCGTCGATGCCGCCGTCATGGAGCGCGCGCAGATCGTCATGGGCGCGGGCATTCGCGCGGCCAAACTGCTGCTCGCGCCGGACGTGTTGCGTCAATGGCCGCGCTGCGAAGTGGCGCAGATGACGCTCATGGCGGAGTAACTATCGCCGGTCAAGTGACTGAGTGACTGAGTGACTCACTGAGTAATGCAGAAGCGCCACGCGGTCCGCACAGTGGCCGCGTGGCTTGTCGACGATCAGATGATGAGGCGCGACACCTTCGTACCTTCCAGCGATACGCCCGCCATCAAGCCGCCGTTGGTCAGCACGAATGCTTCGACCGGGCTTGTCGCCGTCGACGTATCGATCGCGCCGTTCGCGCCGACCTTGAGCACCGCGACGGTTGCGTCGGCGCCCGCTGCCCAGCCCTGGCTATTGAGGAATTTGTCGAGTGCTTCCTGCGTCATGAACAGGAAGATAAGCGCTTTCGACTGCGCGCCGATCTGCAAGCCAAACGATCCCGCCACCGTGCTGTAGTAGCCGGTCGTGCGACCGCCTACGCGCAGCCCGCCTTCGCCGTATTGGCCGCCGACCCAGAAGCCCGCCGAGATCACCGACGGAAACACCAGCACGCCGCGCGCTTTCGCCACGAGTTCGCGCGAACCGCCGACGTTCGCGTAGAGACGCGAAAGCGTGGAGTCGATACCCGCGTTGATCGTGTCGCGCTTGTTGGCGTTCGCGGACGCCGACGTGCCCGACGACCCTGACGTGGTGGTGCAACCGGCAAGGCCGAGGCCCGCGGTAGCGAAAGCCGCGCCGGCCGTCGTGATGAATTGTCGTCTGCGCATGATAGTTGTCCTTTTACGTTATCGAGGCGGTTTTTGTTTATGGATCAAAGGTGATGCTGTGACGTTGGCCAATAGGGCCAGCATCAATGATAAAGCAGCATTTGCCGTGCCTGATCCATGCCGCCCGCGCAAAGGGACATTCATGCGTCGGGTGCGAGGAATCCGCGCTGAGACTCGCGCGGGTTCCTCAGCGGGTTCCTCCGCGGGTTCCTTTATTCGCTGCCACGCATTACATGGCGGGACGAATGTTCTGGTTATGACGGAAGAGGTTGTGCGGATCGTAGCGGCTCTTAACCGCGACGAGCCGTTCGAAGTTCGGGCCGTATGCATCGGCGACGCGGCCCGCTTCTTCCTGCGTCATGAAGTTCACGTAGACGCTGCCGAGCGAGAACGGCGCTGCCTGCTCGAAGAATGCGCGAGCCCACGCGATGCAACGTTCGTCGTCGGCGGGATCTTCCCAGCGGCCATGCACGTTCATCGCGTATTGCGTGTCGCGGCTCGAGTAGGCGGTCGCATTCACCGGCACGCGTTGCGTTTGCGCGCCGATCTGCCCGAAGAAAATCTCGCACTGTGGAGAAGGCAGATTCTCGATCGACTGAAGCAGTGCATCGATCAGACCATCGTCGATATTGGCGAGATTGTGCGACTTCCAGTAGTTGCGCGATCCGGGCGCGAGCAGCGGATCGAATGCCTGTTGCCACATTGCATACGGCATTTCGCCGAGATGTTCGCCGACGGGCGTGCCGAACGTCTTCACTTGCGCGACCGCCGAAGGACCGTTCGCGATCGGCCCGGTGTAGCACATCGGGAAGATGATCACCGGCTTGCCGTGTACTTCGGCGGGCAGGAACGGCAGCGGCGGCGCGAGCCGTAGCACTGCCCACACGCTCAGGTCGTCGGGCATCTGCGCGGCTGCCGCGCGATATTTGACGAGCGCGTCTCTCGCCTCGGCGAACGGCAGCACGACGAGCCCGCCGTACACCATCGGTCCGACGGAATGCAGCGCGAATTCGAACGACGTGACCACGCCGAAGTTGCCGCCGCCGCCACGAATCGCCCAGAACAGATCTTCATTCGATTCGGCGCTGGCGCGAAGCAGTTCGCCTTCGGCGGTGACCACGTCGGCTGAAATCAGATTGTCGATCGTCATGCCGTATTTGCGGCTGAGCCAGCCGAAGCCGCCGCCGAGCGTCAAGCCCGCGACGCCCGTGGTCGAATTGATGCCGAGCGGTGTTGCAAGTCCGAAGGCTTGCGCTTCGTGATCGAAGTCCGCGAGCGTTGCGCCCGGTCCCACATACGCGCGTCTTGCGATCGGATCGATTCGCACGGACTTCATCTGCGAGAAGTCCATCACGAGACCGTCTTCGCATAGCGCACTGCCGGCAATGTTATGACCGCCGCCGCGAAGCGCGAGCGGCAGATCATTCGCGCGCGCGAACGCGATGCCGCGACGCACGTCGGCGACGCCGGCGCAGCGCAGAATCATCGCCGGGCGGCAGTCGATCATTGCATTCCAGATGCTGCGGGCTTCGTTGAAACCGGGATCGTCGGGCAGTACTAGCTGCCCACGTATGGCGGTTTTCAGTTCTTCGATGGCGCTGCTCGACACTTGAGCCATGGCTTGTCTCCTGGTGTTGTAAGGGCGCTTTTTCAAGCGCTGTCGGCGTGACCCAAGCAGACCGAAATAATGTTGACAGCCTGGTTCAGCGTCCAGTAAACGGCGAGCTTCGCGCTACTCAAACGCACGTAAACCCGCGTGCGCTTCGCTGTTTGCTGCGAAGCACGCGCAGCGTGCCTTTGCGAGCGTGTATCGCCGACAACGGAATGCCGGCGCCGCGAATGGTGCATGTGCTTGCGGAAAAGATCGCGTGTGAAAGTGTTGGCGAACTCTGCTAATAGCGGAGTTCTGGCGTGACAGGTATGACGAAACTCGCGTGAGTCGCGCGTTGCGTGAAAGGCTCAGCGCGGCACTTCAATGACCTTGTCGTGAGCCACGACGAAAACCCTTTCTCCACTCACGCGGCCGTCGTCGCGCGCACCGCCGGTAAAGCTGCCGAATGCGGGCAGCACGCCGCCTTGCACGCCGAAACGAAAACACGGCACGCGAACCGAGTCGTTGCGCGTCGCGATTCGATAGACAGGATGCAGATGGCCGGCGAGCGCGTACGCGCCGTCGACGGTCTGCGGGTGATGACACAGCGCCCACGGTCCAACGCGCCACGGCTCCAGCACAAGTTCCACATTGAGCGTACCAGGCAACGCGCCCGCATGCCGATCGTGATTGCCTTCTACGAGCAAGATTCGCAAACTCGGATGCCGCGCGCGCCAGACATGCAATGCATCGAGAATCTCTTCGGCGTGCGCCTCGCGTGCATGCAGCAGATCGCCGAGAAAGACGAGCGTGGACGGTTCGAATTCGGCGATCAGTATGTCCAGACGCATCAGGTTGTCGGCAGTGGAACCGATGGGCACCGGCACGCCGCGCGCACGAAATACGGCGTCCTTGCCGAAATGCGCATCGGCGACGAAAAGACAGCGCAGCGCGGGATCGAAGGCCGCGCGCAAGCTCGACAGCACGAGCGGATGGCCGGCAATTTCAACGGGCAACGACGCAGGCTTCATACGCGGGCCGCCTTCTCGAGTTCCGCGAGCATGCGCTGTACGCGATCCGCGAGCTTCTCTGTGCTTACTTTCTCGCGCAGGCGTCCGACGATAAGCGGAAACGCAAAGGGAGTCGGTTTTTTCGGATGCGTGAGAACGAGGCGGCTCGCATTCATTCGTTCGAGCGCGCTACGAATGCGTTTAGCGTCGAGTTCCTGCAATAGCACTTCGGTATCAGCCTGATCGAGTAACAGATTGCCGCTGTCATGATTGCGGAAGATCTCATAGAAAAGGCCGCTGGAGGCCTGCAATTGCCGGGCGCTTTTCTGCTGCCCTGGATGTCCCTGAAACACGAGCCCCGACACGCGCGCAATTTCGCGGAAACGTCGTCGAGACAACTCCGACGAATTGAGGCTCGCCAGAATGTCGTGATCGAGTTGTTCCGCCGAGAGCAATCCACTCTCCAATGCCGCGGCCCAGTCGAATGGTTGCGCGGACAACAGCTCGAAACCGTAGTCGTTCATTGAAATAGAAAAAGTACCGGGCTTCTCTCGCGCGATTCTCCAGGCGAGCAATGCGCCAAGACCGATATGCGCGGTGCGCCCGGCAAATGGATAACAGAAGAAGTGATGCCCTTCGCGCGACTTGAGTACTTCGGCCACCAGCAAACCGGGCTGCGGCAGAGCCGACCATTTCTGCTGCAATTCGAGCAGCGGCCGAACGGCGCGCATCTCGGGTTCGTCATAGATGCCGCCGGCGGCACGCGCGAGCATCGTCAACGTGGCCTCGGCGAGTTCCGAGGAGAGCGGCATGCGGCTGCCTGCCCATTGCGGCATCGCGCCGCGTGCGGACGTCGCGCGTTTGACCCATGCAGTCATGTCCTGCACGCGAATCAATTCGAGCGCACGTCCGCCGAAGGTAAAAATATCGCCGGGTTTCAGCCGCGAAATAAACGATTCTTCGATTGCGCCTATGCGGCCGCCCGCCAAATACGCGACATTCAGCGTGCCGTTCGCGACGATCGTGCCGACGTTGTTGCGATGGCGCCGCACGAGATCTTCGCGCGGCACGCGGTACAGGCCGTCGTTTTCGCGCACCACGCGGTGGTAGTCCGGATACGCGCGCAACGCGGTGCCGCCGCCTTCGACGAAACCTAATGCCCAATCGAATTCATCTTGCGTTAGTTGCCGGTACGCGTACGTCGTGCGAACTTCGTGGTAGAGATCGCGCGCATCGAAGCCCCCGCCAATTGCCACTGTCACCAGGTGCTGGACGAGTACATCAAACGGTTTGTCCGGCGTTTCGCGGCTTTCTATTTGCCGCTTCGTGACTGCCTCGCGCGCGGCGGCCGCTTCGACGAGTTCCAGCGCGTGCGTGGGCACGATGGTCACGCGCGACGGCCGTCCCGGCGCATGACCCGAGCGGCCCGCGCGCTGCATCAAACGCGCGACGCCTTTCGGCGAGCCGATCTGAAACACGCGCTCCACAGGCAGAAAGTCGACGCCGAGATCCAGGCTCGATGTGCATACAACGACCTTTAGCAAGCCGTTCTTCAAGCCGCGCTCGACCCATTCGCGCACTTCCTGATCGAGCGAACCATGATGCAACGCAATTGCGCCGGCCCATTGCGGACGCGCTTCGAGCAGCGCCTGATACCAGACTTCGCATTGCGAGCGCGTGTTGGTAAATACGAGCGATGTCTGCGCCTCGCCGATTGCATCGGCCACGGCCTCGACCTGGCGCATGCCCATATGACCTCCCCACGGAAATCGCTCGATGGTCTCGGGAATAACCGTGTCCACGATCAATGCCTTCGGCAGCTTGCCGTGCACGCTGACACGCGGGGTTCTGACCGGGGAGAGCAATACATCGGCGGCGAAGGGAAGGTTGCCGAGCGTCGCCGACAAGCCCCATATCTGCAAATCGGGCCGCCAATGCGCGAGCCGCGCCAGCGCCAGTTGTGTCTGCGTGCCACGCTTGTTGCCGAGCAGTTCATGCCATTCGTCGACGACCACGAGTTTTACGTGCGAGAGTACTTCGCGCGAATCGGATCTCGTGAGGATCAGCGACAGGCTCTCGGGCGTCGTAATCAGCGCTGACGGCATGCGCCGGTTTTGCCGCGCGCGTTCCGCGGAGGACGTGTCGCCGGTTCGCAAGCCCACCGTCCACGGCACGGCCAGTTCGATCGCCGAGCTTTGCAATGCGCGCGCCGTATCGGCGGCAAGGGCGCGCATCGGCGTGATCCAGAGGACGGTGAGCGGCTCGGGCTGCATGCTTGTGGCGCGCCGACGCGTCGCCGCTGAATGGGAAGGTACGGCTCGCGCGAACGCGGCAAGCGCGCCGAACCAGATGGCCCACGTCTTGCCCGCGCCCGTGGTTGCATGCAGCAAGCCGCTCGCGCCTCGCTCCATCTCGCGCCACACCTCGCGCTGAAAATCGAACGGCTGCCAACGCCGCGCTTCGAACCACGCATGCAGCTTCCCGGCGAAAGGGCGCCGCGCCGCCTCTTCGTCGATGGAAAACGGCAGCGGCTCGAATGCCGGCTCGCGAGCGTCGAGCCGCGCCTGTTGCTCGCGGCTGCGCGGAATGCGTCGCGGCCGTGGCGCGCGGGGTCGCTCCGGCACGGCCGAAGGCGGCGCACTGTCCTGCTTGTCGGGATCGACCGGCTCGTTCATTGAAAGTTGAAAGCGCTCGTTGGCATCGGGTCGCGCACGACGATACTTCGCCGTGCCTCATCTACGTGGACCGCGCGCGCAAAGCGCTGGTTCAAGAGAATTGCGCTGACACGCCGCCGCAGTCCATGTTTAAATGCCTCGCTTCAGACGCGCGGGCTCCCGTCATTGGCCATCGGCAAGCGGGTCCGCGCTGAACCTGCGCTCGATTCAATAACGGAGTTGACGGTGAATAACAAGTTCGCAGCGTTGCCCCGATCACCCCTGCAAATTGCGGCCGCGCAAGCGCAACCGGTTTGCGGAGACGTGACGGCAAACATCATGAAGACGGTCGAATTGACCGGTCTTGCCGCCGATCGCGGTGCCCAACTGGTGGTTTTTCCCGAGAAGTTCCTGAGCGGCTATGAACCCGGCCTGATCGCCGGCGACCCAGCGCAATATGCATTCGAACTCGCCGATGCACGTCTCGATCCGATCCGCGAGATTTGCCGCCGACGCGGCATTGCGGCAATTGTCGGCGCGGCCACGCGCGGCGCGGACGGCCTGCATATTTCGTCGCTCGTATTCGATTGCCGCGGCGAGGACGCAAAGCCGTATCACAAGCAGTATCTATATAGAAGCGAAGCGGAAATCTACCGGCCGGGCACGCAAGGCTGCATGCTCGAACTCGACGGATGGCGGCTCGCACTTGGCGTGTGCTACGACTCGGGCTTTCCCGAGCACGCGCGCATGGCGGCGGTAAACGGTGCGCACGCCTACCTAGTGAGCGGGCTCTTTAGCGTGAAGTCCGGCTATCACCAGTCGCGCATCTGGTTCCCCGCACGCGCGTTCGACAATACGATGTATGTGTTGCTGTCGAATCATGTCGGCATGACCGGCGGCTGGGACACATCGCGGTGCGAGCGCAGTCTGGAGTCCCTATGGCGATGTGATTGAAGAAGCCAGCCGCGAACGGGAAGAAGTCATCGTCGCGCGGCTCGATCCGGCCGTGCTTGCCGACGTTCGCGAACGGGAAACGGCGCTGGCGGATTTCGTCGCGCATGGCGATATGGCGGCCGATAACGTTGCGGTGCTGCGGCTGGATTAGCAGCGCGCTCTATTCCGTGCGCTAGAATGAACCGTACTACCCATCTGGAGATTCGTTTTGAAATCTATCGTTGCTCTGCTTGCCGCTACTGTACTTTCGTCGACGGCGATGGCTGCCGCTTCTACTGAGAAGCTGCCTTCGGGCGTGGTTGTCGAACACCTCGTGCAAGGCACCGGCGCGCAGCCGGCCGCCACCGATGTCGTGAAGGTCAACTATCGCGGCACGCTTGCGAACGGCACTGAATTCGACGCGTCCGCGAAACACGGCGGTCCGGCAACGTTCCCGCTGAACCGCGTGATTCCGTGCTGGACGCAGGGCGTGCAAACCATGAAAGTGGGCGGCAAGGCAAAACTGACGTGCCCGGCCGCCACCGCCTACGGCAGCCGCGCCGTGGGCACGATTCCGCCGAACAGCGACTTGACGTTCGAAGTCGAGCTGGTCGACATCGTCAAATAAGGCGCGACGTGCGCTGAAACGCAACCCCGCGACGGATAACGTAGCGGGGTTTTTTTTATGGGCTGCAGTGGCCCGCCGTGGCCCGCAGTCGGATAGAGGATGGAATAAAACACGACAACACCGCGTAGGGCAATAAAGAACGACGTCTTTTCAACTCGCCGCCTACTCGCTCGTTTACCAGTGCTGTTGTAGTCATTCATCGTGCATGAGGAGAATCTGCCATGAATATCGACTTTCATTACGGCGTGGTCTATATCGTCGCGCGAGTTGGCGGAATGACGCCGAGCCAGGCGCTGACCGTCGCCCATGCGTGCCAGTATGTCGACGATGCAACCACGCCGGGCATCCTGCGTTTTCAGGGCGGCGAGACGTTCGAACGCTTCGCCACCGCGCACAAGACCTTCGACTATGCGAATACAGAGAACGACCAGAACCGGCTCGTGTGGGCGCCGTTTCATTTTCTGCCGGCAGGAGAGGGCGCGACGCTCGACGAAAAAGCCGTGTGCCGCGCGGACAGCGCGGTCGCGCGCGAGGTGGTGCGGCGCGCCATCCGGCAGCGCAGCACGGAGATGGGCTTGCATCGTCTCGGCGTGACGCTGCATACGTATGTGGATACGTGGGCGCATCAGGGGTTCGCGGGCATCGAAAGTCCGGGCAACCGGGTTCATTCTCTCGAGGCGCAAGATTGCACGCGCACGGGCTGGCTCGAGAATCTCACGCTCGCCATGCAGCACCTGGTGCAGCACGTCGAAGCCGATGTGCTGACGCTTGCGCTACCTGTGGGCCACGGCGCCGCGTTGCATTATCCCGATCAGCCGTGGGCGAAGTGGCATTACATCGACGGCAGGAATATGTTCATACAGCGACACAACTTGCCGGAGTTTGTCGAAGCCGCCGACATGGCGTGCCGCGCGGTTCGCGCGTATGTGGCCGGGCGCGAAGACTTCGAAAACGAAGAGGGCATGCCGCAAAACGTGAAAGCGACGCTCACCGAATTGCTCGATACCAACCGGATCATGGACGACAACGAGCGGTTGCGGGCGATCTGCGAGTTCGTGAAGGAGGGCGGCATTCCCGGCCTGAAAGAGGCCATTCCGGACTACGTGCCGAAGGGAGTCGGCTCATGGAAGTACAAAGCCACCGGTCTTCGCGCGGAAGACGACTCCGGCGAAAAGCCCGTATGGAGCGAGGCATTCGAAAAGAGCGACTACCGGCTCTTTCATGACGCGGTAAAACAGCACCGTTTCGTGACGACTCAGGAAGTGCTGCCGGCTCACGGCTTGCGAATCGCATGATGCGTTCATGCGCGAATGAGTAGAGACCGCCACGCGGGCGGCCTCTTTATGTCTTTATGGCCCGGTTTCAGATGAAAGTACTGACCGCCACAACGCTCAAAGCGATGGCGCCGCCTCAATAACCCCAGCGTTGCCGCTCGCGCCATTCATGCTCGCGCCAGTGCTCGCGGCGCCATTCGCGTTCCCGCCATTCGCGGCGTTCGCGCCACGCGTCGCGGCCGTCATAAGCGCGATAACCGCCATAGGCTACCGCGACCGGGGCAGGGCCGTACGCAACCGGAGGCGCCACATAAACGGGCTGCGGCGCATAGACGCCGACCGGAATGCCGACGCCGACGGCGAGATTCACATGGGCAGAAGCAACCGACGATGCGGCGAGAACTGCCAGACCGAGTGCTGCGCCAACGATCTTCTTGTTCATTTCCCTTCTCCTTGCACTTGAAGTGCGCTGCCAAAGCTTTGTCTCGATGGACGGTTGAAGTGTAGAAGCGTGCCCACGACACAGGTGAAACAGCGCTGCGAGATTGGTAACGCACGGTTACGGCCACTGCGGCGTTAAAAAATGAACTCGAAGCCTTTGAATCTCCGAATGCTTGCCTATAGTAGAAGCGGCTCTTGCCGCAATGCACAGTGCCGCCTTTTCTCGATACAGGTGACGGGGAACCGACATGACGCCATCGAATGCCGCGATCTATCAGGCCCAGACTTGCACGCCCGAGTCGCTGCGAATTCTGGCGGCCTATCTTGAACTGGCGCTCGACGAGGGCGAAAGCGTCGTTCTCATGAGAATTGGCGCGCACGTGCGCAGTGTTTATATAGGCGATCCGTCCGCTTCTCTGGAAGATTTGCGCGATGAGGGCGTGGTACAGGCCGAGCAGGCTGACGAGATTCTCGCGCTGACCCGCATAGGACTTAACCGGATCACCGCCGATGGCCAGCAGTATCGCTTTTTGCGCAGCGTCAGATACATTGCGGACCGTCAGGTTGTCGTTTTTACCCCGACCTGAGCTATCCGGCAACAATTGGAAAGAAAGAGAGTGTCGGAATAAACAAAGAAGCAACGCGTAATAAAGAGTCCATAAAAAGTGGCACAGGCAAAGAACGAATGCATGCTAAAGGCGTCTATCGATTGCATCGAAGAGAACTTTTTGTATTCCGCACGCGTAGAGCAAGTCAGAATTCGGTTTTTTATGGCCATCCGGCTATGCCGTTCCCACGTTATTCATGGCATAGTTCGTTCGATTACCACATAAGGAGCAATTCAATGCCCACGTTAGAGCAAATCCAGGCAAAGCTTAAGAAGCTCCAGGCGCAAGCTGACGCCCTTATTGCAAGGAAAGCGCAAGTCGCAATCGACCAGATTCGCGAATTGATGCTTAAGCACGGCCTGACTACCGCCGACATCGAAGCGCAAGCAAAAGCGCGGCGCGCGGCCAAGGGCCTTAACGGCCATGCCGGCAACGCAAAAGCCGCGGCGGCCGGACAGAAGATTCCGAAGTATCGCGATCACAAAACCGGTGCGACCTGGACCGGACACGGCCGCGCGCCCGGTTGGATTGCAACCGTGAAAGACCGCAGCGTGTTTCTGATCGACGGCGCAAGCGAATCGAAGTGGGGCAGCGTTGCCGCTAACAACGCGAAAGCCAAAGGTCAGCCGAAAGGCGCGCAACCGCCGAAGTATCGCAATCCGTCAACCGGCGCGACCTGGAGCGGACGCGGCCCGGCGCCTGCATGGCTTGCATCGGTGAAGGATCGCAGCAGGTTTCTGATCGACGGCGGCGCAGCGTCGGTGGCGGGCAAGGCCGGCAAAGTGAAATCCGCGGCTGTGAAAAAGGTTGTGGCGAAAAAGGCGCGGGCGGGTAGTCAATCTGTTGCCACTAAAAAAGCTGCGGTAAAACCCGCTGCAAAGAAAACCGCCGCGCGAAAAGTCACCGCAAAAAAGGCAGCAAGCAAAGCCGCGAGCAAACTTCCGGGCCGCAAGAAAGCCGCAAGTTCGCAACCCGCAGTGACCGCTGCGGCACCGGTCGCGTCGACCGCGGCGAGCGCATAAGCGCACTGCACTGGCACAGCGAAGTACATGACGAGCGTACATGAATCGCCCCAGCAGGAGGATCAGGTTCTCCTGCTGGACTCAGTTCCTCATCCCGCAGCCGACGCAGCGGAGCCGTTCATTGTCGCGAGCGATCGCCGCGTGATTCTCGCTTATCCGATTGCGGAATCCGACTTCGAGCGGTTCGGTCCGTTCGATCCCGACGACGATCCCTTCTGCGCAGTGTTATTCCCCGACACGGTGTTTCATCGGCTAGGGCCGCCGGGCGATGGCGATCTCGAGATTCATCCGCTCGCGTCGCAAGGTCTGGCCGCTTTTGCCGCACAAGAAGTGATCAACTCTTCTCTTGTCGATGAACTCGCCGCAGTGTCATTGCCGGAACTGGCGAAGCGTCATTTCGTCATTACGTTTCTGGAGTCCACGTTCGAGTGCATAGCGTCCGATTACACGCTGGTCGGTGTATACGGCGCGGCTGAAATCGCAAGCCGCGAGGCGTTCGCACTCGTACGGTAGATCCATCCAGAGCGGCGCTGCCTGTTTGCCGCGCGCCAAGTTAGTTGCCCGGATCGAGTACCGGGCGCTCCGGTTCTGCAAGTGTTCTATAAGGCAATTGCGGGGCGCGCGGGTTAGTCGTCGTATTGTCGATTACGCGCTCGACGTCCGCAGTTTTGGCGAGTTCGCTGAGGAACGCCTGCGTGTCGAAGCGAGGCGATACGCAGCCTTCCACATAGACAAAGCGACGTTGCAGCGTGAGCCAAAGCGTCGAATGTTCGCGCCAATGAGTCGCGGCATTGATATTGGCGAGACGCCGCTGCACGGCCTCCGCAATTTCCTTGTCGTACAGATAAGCGTTGGGTAAGCGGCAACGGCCTTCTATCCAGCAACTGTTGCCGCGTTCAATGCGGTAATGACTGTCGGCGAGCCATTCCTGTTCGGTTTCGAGTGGACCGAGCGGCGCTGGGCATCCGTCAATGGCTTTGGAAATCTGAAGGAACGGGTCGTGTCCGCGATTGATCCGCTGTTTTTCGCCGTGAGCGAAAGACAGAGCGGAAAGCAACGATAGACATAAAGCCGCGCATTGCAATGCACTCGCCGGCCGCGGCGTGAATCGTCTCAGTGTCATGCTGATTGTCTCCACTCGTTGCGCAGCGAGACGTTCTTCTTATTAGCGGCTCGTGCGCCGGTTCTCGACCGCAAACTTGATCAATTCGGCCTGGCCTTCAATATCGAGCTTGCGTTTCAGATTCAGGCGATGTGTCTCGACAGTACGCACCGACAGATCGTTGCGTTGAGCAATCTGCTTGCTCGACAAACCCTCGGCGAGTGCATCGAGAATATCGCGTTCGCGCGGCGTGAGCCGTTCAACCGGCGATTGCATCGCCGAAGCCTGAATCAATCGGGCGCCGAGTCCCGCGCTGAAATACGTCTTTCCGTCGAGCACGGCGCTAATCGCCTGAATGATCTCAGTCGACGGCGAGTCCTTCAGCACATAACCGCTCGCGCCCCGCGCGTACTGCCTGCGTGACGTATTCGAGGTTGTCGTGCATCGACAGCATCAATACGCGAATCGCGGGGAATCGCTCATGAAACATGCCGGCAAGCGCAATGCCGTTCATTCCGTTCATGCCGACATCCATCAGCACGAGGTGAGGCTCCAGGCTCGCGGCGAGCGCGAGCGCTTCCTGTGCATTGCCTGCTTCGCCGACTACCTCCAGGTTGCGTACCGCTTCGAGCCGCGCACGCAAGCCGTCGCGAACGAGCGGATGATCGTCGACCAGAATCAGACGGGCAATGGGGTGTGAGATGTCGTTCATGAAGACGCTTCCTGCAGGCTCTGCTTATGAGGCTCCGTTGTACCGGCGACGAGCGGAACACGCGCGGTGACGAGCGTATGGCCAGGCTGCGAGTTGAGCGCAAGCGTGCCGCCTAACGCTTCCACGCGCTCGCGCATATTGCGCAGCCCAACGCCCGAGCGGCGGCCGACAAACGCGTGCGCGACATCGAAACCGCTGCCGTTGTCGGCGATTGTGAGCGTGACGGCATCGTTCGACACTTCCAGCGAGAGCGCCGCGTTCGACGCACGCGCATGGCGCACGATGTTGGTCAGCGCTTCCTGAGCAATGCGGAACAGAACGGTGTTTACCGCATCCGTTAAAACCGCGGCGTGAGTATGCGTGATCTGCGCGAAGCCGATTTCAATGCCCGACTGTTCGCTCAGTTCGCGCGTGAGTTGCTCGATGGCTGCCGCGACGCCCAGGTCGTCCAGCATCGACGGGCGCAGCGCATGAGAAATACGCCGCACTTCGCGCAACGTGTCGCCGAGACGCGTGAGACTGGTCGACAGCGCGGCTTCCGCGGCGGGCACGCGCGTTTCGCTGCGCTCGAAACGCGCGAGCGCCGATTCGAGCAGCAGCTTCACCGACACCATCATCTGGCTGATGCCGTCGTGCAATTCCCGCGAGAGACGCGCGCGTTCGTTCTCCTGCGATTCGACCACCTGCTGCGCGAGCCGCTTCAGCTTTGCGTCGGCGCTGCGATATTCGGTGACGTTGAGCACGAGCGCGCACAGCGCGATAGCGGCGAGCCCCGCAAGTGCGATCGCGTCGATCCACATCATCGTGCGATCGATATTGATCGCCGCGCGCTCGTCGATATGCGCGAGGGTCGTGTCGACGTCGTCGAGATAGATGCCGGTGCCGATCATCCAGCCCCAGCGTTCGAGAGGCACCACGTAGCCGAGTTTCGAAGCGAGCTTGCCCGTCGACGGACGATGCCACAGATAGCGCACATAGCCGCCGCCTTGCGATGCCGCGGCGAGCAGCTTCTGGATGGTGAGCACGCCTTGCGGATCGCGCAGTTCCGACAAATCGCGTCCCACGAGATGCGGCTCGCGCGGATGCATGAGCGAACGGCCATGCATGTCGTAGACGAAGAAATAGCCGTCCTTGCCGAAGTCCATCTTCTCGAGCACGTCGAGCGCGCGCGTGCGGCGCAGCGCGTCGTCGCGCGCGTTATCTTCGCCGGCTTCGTAAAGCGGCGCGATCGCGGACGTGGCCAACTCGACGTAATGCTTGAGCTCGATTTCCTTGCTCGCCATGTACGCGGCCTGAGTCGTCGCGTGCTGTGTTTGCGCGAGCGCGGTCGCTTCGCGGCGCACGCCGATTTCGATGCTGGCGATAGCCGCGAGAAAGGGCACGATAGCCAGCAAGACGATCTTGGCTTTGAGTTTCATCGTTGAAAAGACGGCCAGTGGACTACGTAGTAATACGTAGCCGGCTTACGTAGTTGCGCGCTTGTGAGGACGCTTACGAAGGCGAATACTACATCCCCGCGGCGCATTGCGTCTTGCGGACGTTTTCGCGCTCATGCGTCGGCAGTGCGCAAAAGCAGATTCCGGTTTCGGCAGATGACTGCGCGGGTATTTCACACGAATACCCGTTACCGGATTTCCGCGCGCCGGATCACAAGTCCGGATGCGTGGTGTCAATAATAGACCTAGGAGATGTACATGGAGACCTCCCCATCCGCCGGCCGGTCATGGCTATGGCTCATTCTTTTGCTTCCGTATATCGCGCTCTTGTGGCTGCCGTTCTATAACGACACGCGTCCGTCGTTCGCCGGTTTTCCGTTCTTCTACTGGTATCAGTTCTTGTGGGTGCCGTTGACCTCGCTACTGATTTACGTCGTGTACCGAGGTGTCAAATGAGCGACCTGAACCCCGTCAATCCGGTGGCGATGACCGTCTTCATCGCATTCTTCGTGCTTGTCACGGTAATCGGTTTCTTTGCCGCCCGCTGGAAACGCGGCGACCTCACGCAGTTGCACGAATGGGGTCTGGGCGGCCGGCAGTTCGGCACGGTCATTTCCTGGTTCCTCGTCGGCGGCGACTTTTATACCGCCTACACGGTGATCGCCGTACCCGCACTCGTGTATTCCGTCGGCGCATATGGTTTCTTTGCGTTGCCGTACACGATCATCGTTTACCCGTTCGTGTTCGCGGTGATGCCGAAGTTGTGGAAAATCGCGCATGCGAAGAACCACATCACGGCAGCGGACTACGTGCACGGCGAATACGGCGGCAAGTGGTTTCCGGCCGCGGTCGCGTTGACCGGTATCGTGGCGACCATGCCGTATATCGCGCTGCAACTGGTCGGCATGCAAGTGGTGATCAAGGGACTCGGCGTGACCGGCGAATTGCCGCTGATCGTCGCGTTCGTGATTCTCGCGCTGTACACGTATGCAAGCGGCTTGCGCGCCCCGGCGATGATCGCGTTCGTGAAGGACATCATGATTTACATCGTCGTGATCGCGGCGGTGTGGCTGATTCCCGCGAAACTCGGCGGCTACGCGCATGTGTTCGACGCAGCGGATACCTACTTCAAGGCGAAGGGCGGCGCGACCGGCATCATTCTCAAGCCGACGCAATTCACCGCGTATGCATCGCTCGCACTGGGTTCGGCGCTCGCGGCCTTCATGTATCCGCACACGATGACGGCGGTGCTCTCGTCCTCTTCGGCAAAAACGGTGCGCAAGAATGCGATCTTCCTGCCGGCTTATACGCTGCTGCTCGGCTTGATCGCGCTGCTCGGTTATATGGCGATTGCGGCCGGCGTGCATGTGAAGTCGGCTTCGGATATCGTGCCGGCGCTTTTCAATACGCTGTTCCCGTCGTGGTTCGTCGGCTTTGCGGCGGCTGCAATTGCGATTAGCGCACTGGTTCCGGCAGCGATCATGTCGATCGGCGCGGCGAATCTGTTCACGCGCAATTTGTGGCGCCCGCTGGTGTCGCCGAACATCACGCCTGAAGCCGAGGCGGCGAACGCGAAGGTCGTGTCGCTCGTGGTGAAGTTCGGCGCGTTGCTGTTCATCGTGTTCCTGCCGACGCAATATGCGATCGACCTGCAACTGCTCGGCGGCGTGTGGATCTTGCAGATCTTCCCGGCTATCGTGTTCTCGCTGTACACGCGGCGCCTGAATACGCCGGGTCTGTTCAGCGGCTGGCTCGTCGGTATTTTGCTCGGCACGTCGCTCGCGATTTCGCAAGGGCTCAAGCCGGTGTTCGCACTGCATCTCGGCGACGCCGTGTATCCGGTTTATATCGGCCTGATCGCACTGGTCGCGAACATCGTGGTGGCGTTCGTCGTGTCGGCGCTGTCGCCGCGGCGAGTGGCCGTGACCGCCTGATCGTTCTTTACGGATCGAGTGTTATTGACGCCGCGGGCCTTCGGGCTCGCGGCGTTTTTTATTTAAAGCGAGCGAGGCGCGCTAAACGAGCACTTCCACCGATTGCATGGCGCGGCGAATCTCCGTCGTGCGGCCCCACGATTCATCGCGGATCGTTTCGAGCAGGCAATCGATAAAGCACTGCGACGCTGCATCGGACGGCTCGCCCGTGCGCGTGATGATGCCGACTGTCGAGTCCTCGAGTTCTTCGCGCAAGGGGATCGCGCACAAACCGTCGCGCGCCGCGCAGAGTTCGACGAGCGGCCACGGAAAAATGCTCACCATGTCCGTGCGCTTGAGCAATGCGACCGCCACGGTGAGCGAATGGAGAAAGTGGATGCTGCGCGGCACCGGCAATCCGTAGCGGGAGAACATCTGATAGGGCGCATGCCCCTCGGTTTCCGGATCGAGCGCAACCAGCCAGTCGTCGTCGAGCAATTCAGCGAGAGAACGCGATTCCGCGCGCGGATGACCCAGGCGTGCGACGACCGCGCGGCTCGTGGCGAACAGCGGCTGATAGTTGAAATCGCATGCAGAGACACTCGGCGATTGACGCCCGACATAAATGTCCAGACTGCCGTCGCGTAAGCGCGGTGTCGCGATCGCGAGTAAGCCTTCGAATAACTCCAGTTGTATTGCCGGCATTCTGGCGCGAAAGCGCGCGACTGTTTCGGGCAGAAATGTCAATGCGACCCACGCGGTCACCGCAATCGAAAGACGCCCGCTTGGCTCGCCGCGCATTGCGTCCATCGCCTGATGCGCACGCACCATTTGCGCGGCGACGAGCCGTGCATGCAGAAGCAGGGTTTGCCCGCATTCGGTGAGCGTCACTCCGGACGATGTGCGCACAACGAGTTGAACGTGTGCCGCTTCTTCCAATTGCTGAATATTTTGCGTTACGGCCGCCGGCGACGAATTGAGCGTTCGCGCGGCACCCCTGACACTTCCCGCATCGGCAATGGCGATGAGGGCGCGTAGCTGATGAATTTTCATTTGTGGCCCAGCGGTTTATACCGCGTGTGGTAAAGCGTTTGCCGTTGCTTTACGCGTTCACCGGCGTGGCGCGTTCTCAAGCGGCCTATGCGGGAATATCGTGGAGGCACGGCTACCGCATGGCGGCGCGTGTTTTTTCTCGCGCGATAAAGCTCTACACCTCGTAGTCTCGACGGCTATAAAAATTTAGCTGCATGCATAAAACGGCAAGCTGTCTGCTGAATGCGTAATGCCTAGCATAGGAGTGTAATGATGACCGAGCAAGTTTCCGTGCCGGCAAGCGCTTCCGGCGTTCCATTGCACTTCGCACATGACGACGCGACATTGAAAAGCCCTACTGTGCAAAGGGTGGCGGTTGGACGGCTCGTGCATGCTTTGTTTGTCGATTCGCTCACGGGTGTCTATAACCGCGCGTACGCGACAGGGCGCGCTCAACAGCTTCTGAAGTCTGCGCGGGCGGCGCGTGTGGCAATGCTGGTGGTCAACGTGGATGGCTTCAGCAGGATCAACGACATTGCTGACTACGATCTCGGCGACCGCCTGTTGCGCAGCGTCGCCCAGCGGCTCGCGCGCGCGCTCGCCACGAACGATCTGCTTGCGCGGATCGGCGGCGACGAGTTTCTGATCGTTACAGAACATCACGGTCACATGCCGATGCTAGCTGCCTTCGCGCAACAGATGCTCGCGTTATTCGCCGAGCCGTTCGTGATCGCGGGGCGCGAGTATCGCGTGAGTGCGTCGGTGGGCGTTGCGCGCTCCAACGACGGCGCTCGCGATGCGTCGCTGCTGATGCGCGATGCCGGCGCCGCGATGCGTCGCGCGAAAGTCCATGCACCCGGCAACGTGTGCTTTTTCACGCGCGATATGAAAGAGGCTGCGCAGCGCCGCTTTGCGATCGAGAACCGGCTGCGCGATGCGCTCAAGGCGGGCGAATTAACAATTGCGTATCAGCCAGTCGTGGCGGCGGCGTCGCGCGAAACCATAGCTGTGGAGGCATTGTTGCGCTGGACCAGCAGCGAACTTGGCGACGTGGCCCCCGCCGAATTCATCCCGATTGCCGAACAGGCGGGCTTGATGGAAGACATCGGCGATTGGGTACTCGAGCAGGCCTGCGCACAGGTCGCGAACTGGCGCTGGAGCATCGCGCCGGATGTCAGTGTGTCCGTGAATATTTCGCCGGTGCAGTTCAACGCGCGGCTCGTGCAACGTGTCGCTGCGTGCCTTGCGAACAGCGGGCTCGACCCCTCCGCTTTGCAGCTCGAAATCACCGAGGGCATTCTGCTGCCGGACGATGCCACCGTGCGCGCGACGATGGCCGCGCTGGCCAAACTAGGCGTCACGCTCGCAATCGACGACTTCGGCACGGGCTACGCGTCGCTGTCGTATCTGAAGCGTTTTGCGCTGCATGGCCTGAAGATCGACCGCTCGTTTGTCGCCGGTTTGCCGGACGACACGGATTGCGCTGCCATTGCAGAGGCGCTCGTGAAAATGGCTCATGCATGCGGAATGTGCGTCACGGCTGAAGGCGTGGAAACTGAACAGCAGGCAGTCATGCTGCGCGAGATGGGCTGCGACGCGCTGCAAGGTTATCTGTTCGGCCGCCCTGGAACCGCGGCCGATTGCGCCGGCAGATTATCGGACGGGGACCGCTTCAGGAGAAAGCGTATGCCGAGATAACGAATGCGCGAGAGGGCTGGCGTTTTCGGCCATGACTTCTAGAATGATTTCATAAAAATGACGAGCTTGAACGCCACCGGCATGGGAGGTGTCGCGTTAGTCAGTCAGGAGAGAGAGAACATGTGTGATGCAGAAATCGCTGCTGTGCTGTTGAACCGTTGCACCGCTCAGCCATTCGATAACGAGGAGCCCGCCTATCTCGACATATTGCGCGAAGGCAATCTTTCGTTCAAACATGTCGTGAGCTTTGTGGGTCCGCGCGATATTCCAGACCCCGAAGCATGTCATGCCGAATCGATCATTTTCGCCGACGGCTCGCGCGCATTGCGGATCAGCGCCGTGGAAGGCGACAGCGGCTGGACGCGCTGGACCGCGCTGCAACCGCTGCACTAAATGAAGCGGCAGCGCGCTTCCCGCACGAAGCGGCAGGCGCGCTGCCCGCGTTTGACGTTAGAACCTGTCCACTCTGAACGGATGCGTGTCCACGAGCGTTTCTTCACCCGTCATCATTTCGGCGATCAGGCGGCCGGTCACCGGCCCGAGCGTGAGTCCATGATGCGCGTGACCGAATGCGAACCACAAGCCCTGATGTTTTTCGGCGCGGCCAATCACGGGCATCATGTCCGGCGTGCAGGGCCGCGCGCCCATCCACGGTTGATCGTCGAGGCGTTTGTCGAGTGGGAACAGCGTGCGTGCAATCGGTTCGACGGCGGCGAGTTGCGTGGGCGTTTTCGGCGCATCGAGCAATGCGATTTCAGCGCCGGTCGTCAGGCGGATGCCGCGCGCCATCGGCGCGAGCAGATAGCCCCGCTCGGCGTCGAGTACCGGATGATTGAGGCGCGCGCCCGCGCGTGCCGCGTAATGCATGTGGTAGCCGCGCTTGACGCCGAGCGGCAGCCGATACCCGAGCCGCGAACTGAGCACGCCGGACCACGGCCCCAACGCGACCACCGCCGATGAAGCCGCGATCGTCCCCGCGTTTGTCGTGACCTCCCAGCCGTTGCGCAGCGTATTGGCGTCGCCGGTGAAGAACCGTCCGCCGAGCGCCTCGAAGTATTTCGCGTAGGCCGTGACGAGCGCGTTCGGATCGCTCACCGAATCCGCTTGCGTGTAGCGCAGGCCGCCGAGCAATGCCTTGTCGAGATCGGGCTCGATGTGCTGCAGGCGCGCGGCGTCGAGCGCTTCGAATTCGACGCCGTATTCGCGGCTCCATCGATCGGCGACTCGCAGTTCCGCGTCCTGAGCGGCGTTGCTGCGAAACACCTTGATCCAGCCCGTGGGGCGCAGCAAAGCACTCGCGTCCGCTTGCGCGGCCAGCGTGCGATGCTCGCTCACGCAATGTTCGATCAGCGTCGAATATGACTTTGCAATCGCGGCGTGTTTCGCCGGATCGGAATTGCGCCAGTATCTCCACAGAAACGGCGCCGCGTGAAATAGCGCATCGGCGTGGTAGCGAACGTCGAGCGACTGGTTGCGCGCATAGCGAAGCAATGCACCCAGTCCGCGCGGAAATGCGTACGGGTACACGCCTTCTCGCTGAATCAATCCGGCATTGCCGAACGAGGTCTCGTTGCCTGGCGCCTTGCGGTCGACCAGCGCGACCTGTCGGCCGCGCTTTTGCAAATGCACGGCCACGCACACGCCGACAATGCCGGCGCCGAGTACGACGGTATCGAACTTCATTGTTGTCATCGTTAAACTGCTGAGAGGCCCGAGCCGTTCGCGTCGGCGTCGTTAAAAAGAGGGGGCGACGTCACGATCGATTTCAACGACGCGTCCGCTTTCGTGAGCTTCGACAGATCGGGTCGCGGACGGCGCAACGCAGGCGACTGCGCGAACACCTGCTCCATCGCATGCGCGACGGCGAGCGTCTTGCGGTCGCCATGAAACGGCCCGACGATCTGCAAGCCGAACGGCATGCCCGCGTGATCGACACCGCACGGCAGCGACAGCGCCGGATGCGTCGTCAGCGTGACGACATAGGTGAGCGCGAGCCAGCGGTAATAGTTGTCCTGCTCGCGCCCGTCGATTTGCGCGGCGTACAACTGCTGCCACGGAAACGGCGACACGGGCGTGGTCGGCGAGAGGATCACGTCGTACTGCTCGAACGCGGCCTGAAAGCGTTTGAAGATGCGCGTCTGTTCGGCCTGGGCCCACGCGCTGTCCGCGAGGCTCATGCTTGCGCCGAGCTCATAGTTGGCGCGCGTGTTCGGGCCGAGTTGCGCCGGATCGCGCGTGTAGGCATCGTGCAGACCGGCGACGAAGCTCTCCGCGCGGATCACGTCGAAGCAGCGGTGCACGTCGCCGAGATCGAAGCTCACTTCCTCGCATGAACGGAAAGACGGCGCGATCAGCGCGATGCGTTCACGAAACACGTTGCGGATCGACGCATCCACGTCGCAACTGCCGAAGTCTTCGGTCCAGCCCACGCGCAATGTGGCGAGGTCGATGTCGGCGGGCGCGGCGAAGCTGAGCGGATCGGCGGCAAAGCTGAGCGGGTCGCCCGCCGAGATGCCCACGGTAGCGGCGAGCTGCAAGCACGCTTCGGCGACGCTGCGGCCCATCGGTCCAACCACCGAGATCGGCGACCAGCCCACCAGCTTGCGCGAATTCGGCACGAGTCCCGGCGTCGGACGAAAGCCCACCACGCCGCATTTGGAAGCGGGAATGCGCAACGAGCCGCCGGTGTCCGAGCCGGTGCACACGGGCAGCATGTCGCACGCAAGCGCGGCCGCCGAACCGCCCGACGAGCCGCCTGCATTCAATGCTGTGTTGAACGGATTGCCGGTCGCGCCCCACACCGGATTGCGCGTGTTCGCGCCGGCGCCGAGTTCCGGCACGTTGGTCTTCGCGGTGACGATCGCGCCGGCGGCACGCAGACGCTCGACGAGCACCACGTCTTGCGTGGGCACGTTGCCGCGCGACATCGGCGAACCATAAGTCGTCAGGAGTCCGGCGGTATTTTCGAGGTCCTTCACGCCGAGCGGCAAGCCGTGCAGAAGGCCGAGCGGCTCGCCGTCGAGTACCTGCTTTTCCGCGCGTTTCGCGGCGGCGCGCGCGGCCACAAAGTCGGTTGCGGTGATCGCGTTGACTGCCGGATTCACCGCCTCGATTCGAGCGATGCACGCCTCCAGCAGTTCGACGGGCGAGATCTCTTTCGCGCCGATCATCCGGCGCAACTCGACCGCGCTGCGGCCGGGCAAATCGTTGTCTCGACTCATATCGTCTCCACTCATTGTGCTCATTGTGTCTTTCTTGGTCAGCCGAGCGCTTCGCCGGTGCGGTCCTTCAGCCAGATTACCGGCACGAGGGAAATCGCGCATGCGGCGGCCACATACCAGGCCGGCGCGAGCGGATTGCCGGTGCGCGCGACCAGCCAGCTTGCGATAAACGGCGAGAAGCCGCCGAAAAACGATGCGCTCACAACATACGTCAATGCAATTCCGGTTGCACGCACATGCTTCGGGAACAGTTCCGGGATCATCACGAGCACGGGCACGATCTGCCCGGACACGAACACGGCGAGTAGCGCGGACACGATGCAAAGCGCCGTCATCGACGGATGCGCGCTCAGGAATGCAAACGCCGGATACACGAGCAACAGCATCACGACGCGCGAAATCACGAGCACGCGCTTGCGGGTGTAGCGGTCCGCGAGCATGCCGGCGAGCGGCGCGGCGACGAACAGCGCAAGCGAACTGACGATACCGGAGATCACCGCCGACGTCGACGAAAGATGCAGCGCGCGCACCGCATGACTCGGCAGAAAAAAGGCGGTGATGTAGACCGACACGGAGCCGCCCAACTCGGCGAAAGTGCCGAGAATCGTCAGCTTGAGATGCGTGGTCAGCGCGGCCTTCAGCGCGCCGCTCGGCGCGGCTTCGCCGGGCTTGCGCGCGGTCAGCGTTTCTTCGAGGCGCCGGCGGATCAGCATGCCGGCCGGCGCCGCGACGATGCCGAGCACGAACGGAATGCGCCAGCCCCATTCGAGCACGGCCTGCTTCGGCAGCAGCACGTTGACGAGCGTCGCGACCAGCGCGCCGAGCACGAGGCCTGCCGCAGTCGCCGCGAAATTCCAGCTCGCGAAGAACGCGCGCGTGTTGTCGGTAGCATATTCGACGAGCAGCGTCGTGCCCGGTCCGAACTCGCCGCCCGCCGCGAAGCCTTGTATCAACCGCGCGGCGAGCACGATGAGCGGCGCGGCGAAGCCGGCGACCGCGTAAGTGGGCGCGCACGCGATCATCGCGCAGCTAAGCGCCATCAGCATGATCGTAAGGACCATCGCGTTCTTGCGGCCCGCGCGATCCGCATACGCGCCGATCACGACGCCGCCGAGCGGCCGCACCACGAAGCCCACGCCGAATACGCCGATCGACAGTAAAAACTGATTGACGGGCGACGCGCCCGGAAAGAACAACTGCCCGATCTGGATCGCGAAGAAGCTGTAGATCGTGAAGTCGTAGAATTCGAGCGCCGTGCCGATGGTCGTGGCAGTGATGACGCGGGTCTTCGTCAAACGGGACTGACTAAGCGCAAGGGTAGACACGATACGGGCCCCACATAAAGGTGGAATCGACGTGAGTTATCATATACGAGAAAAAAATAATTTCTCGCATACGAGAAATTTTTATGGACAGGTGGGAAGCAAGGAAGCCAGGCGGAATCAGTGACATGGTCAAAGCCGTAGCCGTAGTGAAACAACCGAAGGCGCACGCGCATGAAGCGCCGCCGTCGCTCGATCACAAACTGGTGGGCGGGCATTTGCGGCAGGCGCGCAAGGCGCGCGGGCTGACGCTCGCCGAATTGTCCGAGCGCTCGGGCATTGCGGTATCGACGATCTCGAAGGCCGAGCGCGGGGACATCGCGCTGACGTACGACAAGTTCGCGGCACTCGCGCATTCGCTCGAGCTCGAGTTCGACGCGATTTTCGGCCGGCGCCGCAAGCCGGCGGCCGGCGCGATGAAGCCGTCGTTCACCGCGGCGGGCAAGCAGCAGGTGTACGACACGCCGAACTACGAGTACGGGATGCTCGCGAACAACCTCACGGGCAAACGCATGATGCCGATGCGCGCGCACATCCATGCGCGCGCCGTATCGGACTTTCCCGAGTACATCCGGCATTCGGGCGAGGAGTTCGTCTTTCTGCTCTCCGGCAAGCTTGAATTGCGCTTCGAGAACGGCAAGTCGTTCAGGCTGATGCCGGGCGACAGCCTGTACTTCGACAGCTCGGTCGGGCACATCTATGTGAGCGTCGGCGAAGAAGATGCGGATGCGCTGGTGTGCTGCGTCGATACGGACGAGCATCGGCCGCGCGGAGCGATTTGAACGCCTATTCTCAAGCGCCACGATGTCTGCGTGCGAGGACGTTGTAATGGGGAGCGAAGCCGTCGTGCGCGTCAGCGTGTAAACTGCTGACTTTTTTGCATCCGGTGGTATGTTGCAAGCCCCCCAGCGCACAGCTCTCAGCGGCCCGGCGCTCGTTCGCCTGCTGGCGCGCTTCGCCAATGTCGACGTTCCCGAACCACGGCAATCGCTATCCGACCGGCTGAGCCAGTGGCTCGGCTGGACGGATGCGATCGCGCTGTCGTCGGCGCTCAGCGGCGCGCCGCCCACGCCGGCCGCGGGCGCGCGAGCGTTCGGCAGCGCGGAGGAGGCGGAATGCGCGCGCGCGCGGGCCGCGCTCGTCGCCACGATTACCGGCGACAGCGCGTTCGCGACCGCCAGGCGCCGCGGTCCCGCGTATGTGGAGCCGCAGGCCGCGCCCGTCGACTACGCGCTCTTTCGCCAGCGCTACCAGGCCATGCAGCAGTCGATGGAAACGGGTGTCGGCAATCTGCGCGGCCGGCTGCGCGCGTTGCTTGCCGCCAGGAATCCTGCGATGGGCCGTCTCGCGGTGCTCGATGCCGTGATGGAACGTGCGCTCGGCGAACGCGAGCGAAGCCTGCTGGCCAATCTGCCGGTGCTGCTCGCCGGACACTTCGAGCGTTTGCGCGACGCCGCACAGCCGCTGCCGGACGATGGCGATGGCGAAGGCGCGCAAGCCGCCCCCGGCGCGCCCGGCCCCTGGCTCGACGTGTTCCGCAAGGACATGCAAAGCGTGTTGCTTGCCGAGCTGGATATTCGTTTACAACCAGTCGAAGGGTTGCTTGCCGCCCTTCGTACTCGCTAACCGGGACGCCATGTCCAGATATCGTATTGATCTCGTTGTGTTCGCGGCAGGTCTCGCCGCGGTGTGCGGCATTGCCATCGGCTATGTCGGGTCCAACTGGCTGGCGCTGGCCGTCACGCTGCTGATCGGCGCGTTCTATCTTGCGGGCGCGCTCGAATTGCGGCGCTATAGCGCGGCGACCGCGACGCTCACTAGCGCCGTCGCGCGCCTCGCCGAGCCGCCGCCGCGGCTTGGCGCGTGGCTCGAGGAATTGCATCCGGGCTTGCGCAATACGGTCCGTCTTCGCATCGAAGGCGAGCGCGTCGCGTTGCCGGGGCCTGCGCTCACGCCTTATCTCGTCGGCTTGCTGGTGCTGCTCGGCATGCTCGGCACGCTGCTCGGCATGGTCGTGACCTTGCGCGGCACCGGCATGGCGCTCGAAAGCGCAACCGATCTGACCGCGATCCGCGCTTCGCTGGCCGCGCCGGTGAAGGGCCTGGGCTTCGCGTTCGGTACGTCGATCGCGGGCGTGGCGAGTTCCGCGATGCTGGGCCTGTTGTCGGCGTTGTGCCGTTGCGAGCGGCTCGAAGCGGCGCAGCAGCTCGACGTCAGGATCGCCACGAGCCTGCGCATCTATTCGCAGGCTCATCAGCGCGACGAGAGCTTCCGGCTCCTGCAGCGGCAAGCGGAACTGATGCCGACGCTGGTCGATCGCCTGCAAACGATGATGGCCGCGATGGAGCAGCACAGCCTCGCTTTCAACGAGCGCCAGCTTGCAAGCCAGGAGACGTTTCACAACAAGGCGCAGGCCGCGTACACGCGGCTCGCCGCATCGGTCGAGCAGTCGTTGAAGCAGAGCGTCGCGGACAGCACGCGTGCTGCCGGCGCGGCGCTCGAACCGGTCATGCAGGCGACGATGGCCGGCCTCGCGCGCGAAAGCGCCTCGTTGCACGAGAGCGTCTCGCAGGCGGTGCAGCGGCAACTGGATGCGCTGTCGAACGGTTTCGAGTCGGCTACCGGCAAGATCGCGGGCATCTGGAACGACGCGCTCGCCGGCCAGCAACGTTCGAACGATGCAATGACGCAGCAATTGCAGGCTTCGCTGGAGCGCTTCACGCAGACTTTCGACGAGCGCTCGGCGGGACTTGTCGACGGCGTTTCCGCGCGCCTCGAAACCGCGGCGGGCAAGCTTTCGCAGACGTGGAACGACGCGCTGTCGCGCCACGAGCAGTCGGGCGCGACGCTGGCGGCGCGGCACGAGCAGGCGCTGGTTGCGGCGGCGGCGGCGTTCGCGGAGCACTCGGCGTCGCTGGTGCGCAACGTGGGCGAGTCGCATGCGGACTTGCAGACGCAACTGGCCTCGCGAGACGAAGCGCGGCTCGCCGCGTGGACGGCGAAGCTCGAGTCGATGGCGGGCATGATCGGCAAGGAGTGGCAGCAGGCGGGCGAACAGAACGAAGCGCGGCTTGCGGCATGGACCGCGAAGCTCGATTCGATGGCGACCACGCTTAGCGAGAAATGGCAGCAAGCCGGGGAACATAACGAAGAGCGGCTCACGGCGTGGACGTCGAAGCTCGATTCGATGGCGAGCGCCCTCGGTAAGGAATGGCAGCAGGCGGGAGAGCACAACGAAGCGCGGCTCGCGGCGTGGACGTCGAAGCTCGATTCGATGGTGGCGATGCTCGGCAAGGAATGGCAGCAAGCCGGCGAACACAACGAAGCACGTCTTACGGCATGGACGTCGAAGCTGGACTCGATGGCGAGCGCCCTCACCAAGGAATGGCAGCAAGCCGGCGAACACAACGAAGCGCGTCTTGCGGCATGGACATCGAAGCTGGACTCGATGGCGAGCGCTCTGAGCCAGGAATGGCAGCAAGCCGGCGAACTGACGGCCAACCGTCAGCAGCAGATTTGCGACACACTCGAGCAGACCGCGCGCGATATTTCGGCTCAGACGCAGGGGCATGCCAGCGAAACCATCGCTGAAATTTCGCGGCTCGTGCAGGCGGCGTCCGAGGCGCCGAAGGCCGCTGCCGAAGTGGTCGCCGAGTTGCGGCAGAAGCTGTCGGACAGCATGGTGCGCGACACGGCGATGCTGCAGGAGCGCAGCCGTCTGCTCGAAACACTGGAAACGCTGCTGGACGCGGTCAACCATGCATCCACGGAACAGCGCACGGCGGTCGATGCGCTCGTCGCGACGTCAGCGGATTTGCTCGAACGCGTCGGCACGCGTTTCACCGACAAGGTCGAGGCCGAGGCCGACAAGATCGGCACGATAGCCGCGCAGATCGCGGGCGGCGCCGTCGAAGTGGCGAGCCTCAGCGACGCGTTCGGCGCGGCGGTGCAGTTGTTCGGCGAATCGAACGACAAGCTCGTCGCGCATCTGGAGAGAATCGAAGCGGCGCTCGACAAGTCGCTCACGCGCAGCGACGAACAGCTTGCCTACTACGTGGCGCAGGCGCGCGAAGTTATCGATCTGAGCGTGATGTCGCAAAAGCAGATTGTCGAAGATCTGCAGCAGCTTGCGGCGCGGCGCTCGGCTGACGGAGTCGAGGCGGCATGAGCGGGATGAGCGAGGACATCGACGGCGGCGTCGAGCCGGGCACGCCGATCTGGGCGGCGTTCGGCGACATGATGTCCGTGCTGCTCGGCGCGTTCATGCTGATTCTGGTGGCCGTCATCGGCGTGCAACTGGAACTGTCGAACAAGCTCGAGCAGGAGGTCAAGCAGCGTCAGGTTGAAACGCAGCGCCGCAAGACGCTCGAAGAGGCGCTCGCCGGCCCGCTCGCGGCCGGGCGCGTGACGCTCGTGAACGGGCGCATCGGCATCAGCGGCAATGTGCTGTTCGCGCTCAACTCCGACCAGTTGCAGCCGCAAGGGCGCGATCTGTTGAAGAGCCTGGCCGGCCCGCTGTCCGCCTATCTGCGTGCAAGCGACCAGATCCTGATGGTGAGCGGCTTTACCGACGATCGGCGGCTGCGCGAAGGCAATCGCCGTTTCGCGGACAACTGGGAGTTGTCGGCGCAGCGCGCGCTGACGGTGACGCGCGCGTTGATCGAGGCGGGCGTGCCGGCGCCGTCGCTGTTCGCGGCGGCATTCGGCTCCGGCCAGCCCGTCAGTTCGAATGCCGACGAGCAAGGGCGCGCGCGCAACCGTCGCGTGGAAATCGCGCCGGTGCCGAGACTGCCGGCGGCCGCGGGAAAGCCTCGTGAATAACGGCGCGAGCGATCCCATGACTGAAGCCGCAGGCGACGCACAGACGCCGCGCGCCACGCTCGACGCGTGGCGCGAGCGCGGCGCCGATCGTGTCGATCCGCCGCGGTTTCGTTTCATCGACGCGTTGGAGCGGCGCGCCGCCACGCAGTGCGGCGAGACTCGCCGCGTGCTCGACGAGAGGCTCGCCGTGTTGCTTGATGCGTATGCGCGGCAAATAGCTGCGGCCGAGCGCGACGCATGCGGCGCGATGAAAACCGATAACGCTGCCCGCACAGCCGAATCGACAACAGGCGCGGGCCCGCTCGTCCAGCTCATCGCCGAATTGCAAAGCGCGCCGCAACACCGCGAGCGCAATCACGCCGCCTATCCCGAACTCCCCGAACTCGATTATTTCCGGCAGACGTGGGCCAAGGTGCGCACCGACAAGCAGTTGCGGCAGTCGCTGCAACCGGCGCCCGGCAACGCCGGGCCGCTCAATTCGAGCAGCCTCGTGCATCGCTCGCTGTCGCTGATGCGCGAGTTGTCGCCGGGCTATCTGAAACAGTTTCTCTCGTATGTCGACGCGTTGTCGTGGATCGAGCAATTGAACGGCGGCGCCCCGCCCAGCAAGGAGCCGCCGCGCGCGGCGACGGCCGGCAAGGGCGGGCGCGGCAAGACGCGCTGATGCCTCGCGGCGCTTGACGTGGCATATTGGCGGGTAGCCATCGAAAGGAGCCCACCATGCGTATCCAGACCTCATTTCTGTTCGATCTCGACGGCACGCTCGTCGATAGCGTCTATCAACACGTGCTGGCCTGGAAAGAAGCGCTCGACAGCGAAGGCATTTCGCTGTCGGTGTGGCGGATTCATCGAAAGATCGGCATGAGCGGCGGTCTCTTCACCAATCAGCTTCTGCGCGAGACGCACGGCGACATCAGCGCCGAGCGCGGCGAGCGTCTTCGTCATGCGCACGCGGCGGCGTATAAAAGGTTGCGCGCGCAAGTATGTCCGCTGCCTGGCGCGCGCGAACTGCTCGATGCGCTCACGCAGGCGGGCACGCCGTGGGCCGTCGCCACCAGCGGCCGCATGGAAACCGCGGCGGTGAATCTGGAGGCGCTCGGCGTCGATCCGTCAAAAGCAGTCGTCGTGACGCGCGACGACGTCAAATACGCGAAGCCCGATCCCGATCTTTTCATCGCGGCCGCCGAACGTCTCGGCGTGCAGATCGAACATTCGGTCGTGGTCGGCGACAGCATCTGGGACATGCTCGCGGCGCGCCGCTGCCGCGCGCTCGGCGTGGGCCTGCTGTCGGGCGGCTACGGCACGGAAGAGCTCGAACGGGCCGGCGCACTGCGCGTCTACGACGACCCCGCGGCTCTGCTCGATCATCTCGACGAAGTAGCCTCGCGACCGTAGTCGCGCGCATTGCGGCATGACGCGGCCGCGACGAAATGCGCTGGCCGCGCCGCGTTTTTTGCATCGCCATTGGTTTCATTCAGGCCGCATACGCTGCTGCAAACACACGGAACTTTGTACTGTTGCAGCCAGGAGCCCTGCACTCCCTGTACTATATGGATCAACGGGAACCGGCCCGGCAACAGCGATAGAAAGACCGGCGTGTACGCAGCGGCGGCGCGCCCGGCATGTTCCACGTGAGCGCATGCGGCGACCGGCGAGCCTGTCACGGCGATCCCGCCTGCGGCGGGCTGACGAACCACGTGAAAATATGAACAAGTTTATTCGACCACCCGTCTCCTATCCGACCACGGTTGTTTTCGTCGACGACAACGACAACTACCTCGACGCGCTGCGCCGTTTCTTCCCGGATGTTTCCACCAATCTGTTTTTCTCGCGTCCGCAAACGGCGCTGGCTTTTATCCGTCAGCACGCGCGCGAAAACTCGCTCGAGTTCGCGCCGGCTTCCGCGTGTTTGAGCGAGACGGGCTTTGAACGCTTCGTCGAAACGTCGCCGCAGCGCGACGTGCTGGCGCGCGATTCGCGTTTCTCCGAGGTAGCCGCGGTCGTGGTGGACTACGACATGCCCGGCATAAGCGGCGTCGAGTTTCTGTCGTCCATCTCCAACCTGCATTGCGCAAAAATCCTGCTGACGGGCGTCGCCGACGAAACCGTCGCCGTCAAGGCATTCAATGCGGGCATTGTCGATTTATATCTGCGCAAGACCGACGCGGATTCGGCGAACCGGCTCGTGCATTTTCTGAAGGACGCGAAGAGCCGCCATTGCTCCGAGGCGGGCTGGCTCGCATTGGGCGAGAACGGCATCACGTATTGCGATCCGCGCACGCGCAGCGTGATCGATCAGGTCGTGAAGGACAAAGGCATCGTCGAGTATTACTGGCGTCCCGAGCAGAATGCCATTCTGATGTTCGATCGCGAGGGAAGGGCGAGCGTGTTCGTCGCGTGGGCCGAGCACGACTGGATTGCGCAAGGCGAAATCGTCGCGGACGAAAGCGGCCCGGCCGAGTTGCTCAGGCAGATGGCCGTGCGCGAGGTCATGCCGCTCTTCTGGCCGCATCTTGCGTTCCGGTCGAATGTCGAATTCAGAATGCTTAAGCCGCAGCCCATTCCCGGTTGGGGTGACGCGTTCTACTGCTGGAGCCAGGTGGAGTCGCCGGAAGTGGCGCAAGCCGGCGTCAGGCCGCTGACGTTCGCGCAGTGGCGCAGCGACCGGGCACGCTAGGGCTGCCGGCACGACGAGACATTCCATGCTGTTGGGGAAATGCGCGATGTGGCCATTCATGCGCGACAAGAGCCGTGCAATTCGGATAGGGCTCGCGTAACGGCGCCTGGATGACGACGCATTGGCGCGGTTTTATTCATCGCCCATAAGGCCCATGCGAATACGCCGCTCAAGCCGCTCCGGCGTTCGCGCACAGAAAGCGGCACACTTCGTCATGCATGGCTTGCACGCCAGGGCTCGATTCGATGGCGCGCCAGCAGCCATGCACGAGTCCCGCGCCGATCCATAGCCGCGCTTGTCCGCCCGCCGCCTGAATGCGTTCGGCGAATACGCGGGCGTCGTCTCTGAGCGGATCGTGCTCCGCGCCGATCGCGAGCGCACGCGGAAGGTTGTCATAACGTGCGGCGTCGAGCGGCACCGTCCACTCGGGATACGGCGCGCTTTCGCCCCAAGTTCCGCCCCGACTTTCGCCACAACTTCCGCCCCAATACATGTCGCGAAACGCGTGGACGTCGGCGAGCGTCAGCATGGGCGCGCGCGCTTCGGTATCGCGTGCGGGCGGCTGCGGGTCGGTGCCGAGCATCGGATAGATCAGCGCAACACCGCGTATGCCGTCGATGCCCTCGTCGCGCAAACGCATCGCCACGCTGGCCGCGAGCGTGCCGCCGGCACTGTCGCCGGCCAGTTGCAGCGCGGCGTCGGCGGGAAGATCGAAGGGCAGCCTGCGTTGCAGGGCGGCGCGCGTGATCTCCAGGCAGTCGTCGTGCGCGGCCGGCGCGCGGTGTTCGGGCGCGAGCCGGTAATCGACGGCGATCACGTCGAGGCCCGTGTCCGCAGCAAGACGCGCCGTGATCAGTTGATGGCTGTCCAGCGATCCAAGCACGAAGCCGCCGCCGTGGAAGTACAGCACGACGCCGCGCGGCATGTCGTCCGCTTTGGCACGGTTGCGATAGAGCCGCAACGCAATCGGATGAGCCGCAGCGGCCTCGAATTGCGCATCTTCGGTGACGACTTCCGGCGGCAACGGCGGAGTGAGCGCGGCCGCGTAGCGGTCGTAAGCTTCGCGTTGCTCGGGCGGCGCGATGGACGCGCCCGACGTGTTATGTCCTCCGGGATACAGCGCGGCGGCTCGCGCGATGAACGCCGCCATTTGCGGCTCAAGCATGCTGTTGGCTCCGGCTGCGTTGCGCGGCGGCGGGCAGGCCGATCATGCGGCCCGCGTAGGCGGCGGCGGGTAATGCGGCGTGTGCGTCGGCCAGTTCTTTTACGCGCGCGGCGACATCGGCGTCGAATGCGACGGAGCGTGGCCCGCTCGTATCGACATGCAGCAGCATTTGCTCGCCGGCGGCGACCGGCGTGTCGCCTTCGTCGGCGAACATTTCGAGGTAGAGATGCAGCCGCTTCGTATCATGCGCGAGCACGCGCATATCGACACGCACGCGCGTGCCTTCCTTGATCTCATGCAGATAGTTGATGTGCGCTTCGAGCGTGTAGATCGAGCGGCCGCGTTCCATGCGCACGGCGTCGGGCAAACCGATCCGGTCGATCAGCTCGTCGGTCGCGAAGCTGAAAATCAGCATGTAGAACGCGTCGCGCAAATGGCCGTTGTAGTCGACCCATTCCGCGCGGACCGTGTCGCGATAGCAGGGCAGGGAAGAAGCGGTTTGCGGCATGCTGCGGGTCTCCGTGGTCTTGGGTTTGTGTGCGGCGTGCGGCGTGCGACGCGCGAATCGGGTCGCGCGCCGCGCCGGCGTCAATCCGCAGCCATCAACCCATGCCGCGCCTTGGCCTCGCCAATCGCCGCGAGCACGCTCGTGATGCAGTCGTCGCGATAGCGCTCCAGTTGCTTGATCGAGCGCGGGCCGACCTGTTCGGCGGTGCCGTCGACAACGCGGTCGATCAGTTCGTCCGTCAGCTTCGGCGCTATCAGTTTAGTCCACGGAAGCTCCAGCGCGGGACCGAATTGCTGCATGAAATGGCGCATGCCCGCGTCGCCGCCCGCGAGCGTGTAGGTCAGGAACGTCCCCATGAAAGACCAGCGGATGCCCGCGCCGAAGCGGATCGCGTCGTCGATTTCGCCAGTGGTCGCGACGCCCTCGTTGACCAGATGCAGCGCCTCGCGCCACAGCGCTTCGAGCAGCCGGTCGGCGATGAAGCCGGGCACTTCCTTGCGAACCCGCAGCGGGCGCATCGACAGCGAGCGATAAATGCGCAGCGCGGCGTCGATGGTCTCAGAAGCCGTGCGCTCGCCGCCGAGCACTTCCACGAGCGGCAGCAGATAAACCGGATTGAACGGATGCCCGACGATGCAACGCTCCGGGTTCACAGCGCGTGCATAGAAATCGCTCGGCAAAAGCCCCGACGTCGACGACGCGATGATCGCGTCGGGCTTCGCCGCGCGGCTGATCTGTTCGTGCAACGCGAGCTTCAATTCCTCGCGCTCGGGCGCGCTTTCCTGAATGAAGTCGGCGTCGGCGACACACGCCTCGATCGTATCGACAAAGCGCAGCCGCGATCGCGACGCGCCTTCCGCGAGGCCGACGCGTTCCAGCGCCGGCCACGCATTCGCGACGTTCTCGCGCAACTGTTTTTCCGCGCCCGGCGCCGGATCCCACGCGATCACGTCGAGCCCGTGCGCGAGCGCGCGCGCCACCCAGCCGCTGCCGATCACGCCCGCGCCGATCGCGGCGAATGTTTTGATGTTGACGATCACTGCCATTGCTGACGTTTCCTTGTTTGCCTATGCGTTGCTGGTTGTCGCGATCACGCGTATTCGCCGGCTGCGCGCCGTTCGAGTTGCCGTTCGCCGCGCGCGGGCAAGCCGAGCTTGCGCCGGCCTTCGGCGGGCGTCAGTGCGCGTCCGCCAAGACGCTCGATGATTTCCACCGCGCGCTGCACGAGGGTGCCGTTGGTTGCGGGCACACCTTTATCGAGCCAGATGTTGTCTTCGAGGCCGACGCGCACGTGGCCGCCGAGCAGCATCGCCTGCGCGACCATCGGCATCTGCATGCGGCCGATGCCGAAGCCGGCCCATTGCGCGCCGGGCGGCAGGTTGTCGGCCATCGCTTTCATGGTCGTCGTATCGGCGGGCGCCCCCCAGGGAATGCCGAGGCACAGCTGAAAGAGCGGCGGCGCGTCGAGCAGCCCTTCCTTGAGCAACTGCTTCGCGAACCACAAGTGCCCCGTGTCGAAGATCTCCAGTTCGGGTTTTACGCCCAGTTCCTGAATGCGCGCTGCACCGGCGCGCAATTGCGCGGGCGTCGATACATAGATATAGTCGCCGTCGCCGAAATTGAGCGTGCCGCAATCGAGCGTGCAGATTTCCGGCAACAGCTCCTCGACGTGCGCGAGGCGCGTCAGGCCGCCGACCAGGTCCGTATTCGCACCGAAGCGCATGGGATCTTCGCCGGGACCGATTTCCAGATCGCCGCCCATGCCCGCGGTCAGATTGATGATGACGTCCGTGCCCGACGAGCGGATTCGGTCGACCAATTCGCGATACAACTGCGGATCGCGGCTGCCGCGTCCGGTCCTCGGATCGCGGACGTGGCAGTGCGCGACGGTCGCGCCCGCTTTCGCGGCTTCGATGGCGGCCTCGGCGATCTGCTTCGGCGTAACCGGAATCGCGGGATGCTTGCCGACGGTGTCGCCGGCGCCGGTGACCGCGCAGGTCACGATGACTTCATGGTTCATGCGTGCAAGTTCCTGTAGATGTTCAATGCGCGACGCTTCGGGAATCAAAGCCCGAGATAGGCTTTCACCGCAGGCAAACCGTCCTTGCCGTCGTAGGTCTTCACGCCGGCGAGCCACGCGTCGAGTATTTGCGGGTTTTTCTTCAGATAGGCTTTCGCGGCATCGGCGGGCTTTTGCTTGTTCATCACCGATTGCATCACCACGTTTTCGAGCTGCGTCGAAAAGCGCAGGTTGCTTACGAGCTTGCCCGCGTTGGGGCAACGCGTCAGGTAGTCGGGCGACGTCAACGTATAAACGCGCGCTTCGCCGTCGTTGGGGCCGAACACGCCGTCGCTGCCGGACAGGTACTTCATGTCGATCTGAATGTTCATCGGATGCGGTTCCCAGCCGAGAAACACCACCCATTTCTTGTCGCGGATCGCGCGTTCCACTGAAACGAGCATGCCCGCTTCGCTCGATTCGATCAGCTTGAAGCCGCCAAGGCCGAACTTGTTGGTGGCGATCATCTTCTGAATGGCCGCGTTGGCGCTGCTGCCAGGCTCGATGCCGTAGATCTTGCCGTCGAGCTGATCGCGGTGCTTCGCGATGTCGGCGAATGTCTTGAGGCCCGCGTCGTACGCATAGCCCGGCACGGCGAAGGTTGCTTTTGCGCCGGTCAGGTTGGGCGGCTGCAGCACGTCGATTGCCTTCGAGTCGACGAACGGCGCAATCGCTTTCTCCTGCACCGGCCACCAGTAGCCGAGCGACACGTCGAGCTGTTTCGTCTTCAAACCGGCAAACGAAATCGGCACAGAAGCAACGGTCGTGACCGGCTGATAACCGAGCCCTTCGAAGACCGTGGAGGCGAGCGCGGTGGTCGACGTGATGTCCGTCCAGCCGATGTCGGCGAAACGCACCGCGCGGCACGCGGGCGGGTCCTGCGCGAACGCGGGCAGCGCGGCGACGGCGGCGCTGCCCGCGGCCGCGAGGCAGGCAAGCCGGGTAAGTTGGGCAAGCAAGGTGGTGATGCGTGACTTCATGACCTTCCCCTATTGACGCTTATGCACGTCTGACAGCGCGTTTTCGAAAGGGCCGCTTTGATGCGCGAATGCGAACTGCGGCCCACCGGCAAGTGATAAGTGATGCGTGAGGTGCTATGTGAGTCCATCGACGATGCGGTTGGAATGGCACTAACGTTAATGCCCCATATTGCCGCCAAAGCGACCATCAGCGACCCGTTCTTGCTTCCACGCGACAACGAGGGAAAACCAGCATGCGCGAGCGGGCGTCGGCATTGCAGCGCGGCATCGGCTATGGACCAATTTTGGCGCGCCTTGTCCGCTCGCAGTCTGCTTGCTACGCTCGCCGGGAACCGCGCGTTCGCTTGCGCTTTTCGCTGCTTTCGACTGCTTGTCACTTTCAGCCGCCTTTCACCGGATTCCCGCGACATGCCTGAAGAAATATCGTTTTTGCTGCTGCCGGGCTATTCGGCGATCGGCTTCATGTCCGCCGTCGAGCCCTTGCGCGTGGCGAATCGCTTTCGCGGCGAGTTGTACCGATGGCGCATTCTCAGTCTGGACGGCGCGCCGGTTGCAGCGAGCAACGGGATTTCGATCAACGCGGACGCGGCCATCGGCGAGGCGGCTATCGGCGACCTGCGTGGCGCGGACCTCACGGACAGCACGGCGACGCTCTTCGTCGTAGCGGGCTTCGAGCCGCTCGCCTGCTACACGCGCGAACTCGCCGAATGGTTGAAGCGGCTCGAGCGCGCGGGCGCGACGCTCGGCGGCATCGACACGGGCAGCTTCGTGCTCGCCGAAGCCGGGCTGCTGGGCGGCGCGGACAACGTGACCGTGCATTGGGAGGCGCTCTCGGCATTTCGCGAGCGTTATCCGTCGCTGGATGCCAGTCAGGAACTGTTCGAGATCGGCGCGCGGCGCATCACGTGCGCGGGCGGCACTGCGTCGATCGACATGATGCTCGACCTGATCGGACGCAAGCACGGCGCGGCGCTCGCGTCGGCGGTGTCGGAGCAGTTCGTGGTGAGCCGCATCCGTCAGCGCTCCGACCATCAGCGCATGGAGATTGCCGCGCGCTACGGCGTGCACAACCGCAAGCTGATCCAGGTGATCGGCGTGATGGAGCAGCACATGGAAGAGCCGTTGACGCCCGACCGGCTCGCGCAGGAAATCGGCGTGACGCGCCGGCAACTGGAGCGGCTCTTTTGCGCGTCGCTGAAGGACACGCCGACGCACTTCTATCTGCAACTGCGGCTCGGCCGCGCGCGCGAGCTTTTGCAACAGACCGACATGTCGATCACGTCGATTTGCGTCGCCTGCGGATTCGAGTCGCCGTCGCACTTCTCGCGGACTTATCGTGCGCGATTCGGTGCAAGCCCGAGGAGCGACCGGCAGGCGAGCGGCGGTTTGGTGCCACCCAAAGCGCTAATTAATGCGCGTGTTGAAGGATTATCACAAGCGCAGCAACAGTGAATTCACCGATTCGGGGTTTACCCTAGGTCGCCGACCTCCTAGACTGTGTTCATCGGCTGAAGACACAACGCCTTCAGCGCCTGACAAAACAATCTCTGGAGGTAGGTCATCATGAAATCGCTGATCGAAGCTGCTGTTATCGCCGCTCTTATTTCCGCACCGCTTGCTGCTTTTGCGCAATCGAACCAGCCGGTCACGCGCGCTCAGGTTCGCGCCGAACTGGTTCAACTGGAGAAGGCCGGTTACAACCCGGCAACGTCGAACGACTACGACTACCCGGCGAACATCCAGGCCGCCGAAGCGCGCGTCGCCGCGCGGAACGGCACCGCTCAGACGAGCGGCTATGGCTCGGCGACCAACGGATCGTCGCAAGCGGGCAGCCGTGCTGAGGTCACGTCGAGCTCGTATTCGGCGCCGGTTTATGTCGGCCACTGATTGACGGCGGCGCGGCGAGGTTCGTCGCGCGATGGGTAAAAAAACGGCACGCCTCAGCCTGCCGTTCCCCCCTTCAAACCCCACCCACACACATATACTTGACGACCACATAATCGTCGATGCCATAGTGCGAGCCTTCGCGCCCCAGCCCCGACTGCTTGACGCCGCCAAACGGCGCCACTTCGTTCGAAATCAGTCCGGTGTTGATCCCTACCATGCCGTACTCGAGCGCTTCCGCGACGCGCCATACGCGCCCGATGTCGCGGCTATAAAAGTACGACGCAAGACCGAACTCGGTATCGTTCGCGAGCCGGATTACTTCGTCATCCGATGAAAAACGGAACAGCGGCGCGAGCGGCCCGAAGGTTTCGTCGCGCGCTACTTTCATGTCGGGCGTGACATCCGCGAGCACGGTCGGCTCGAAGAAGCCGTGACCGAGCGCATGACGCTTGCCGCCCGTGAGCACGCGCGCGCCTTTGGCGAGCGCGTCCTCGATATGCGACTCGACCTTGAGCACAGCCGCTTCGTTGATCAGCGGACCTTGCGTGACGCCCGCCTCGGTGCCGCGGCCCACCTGCAATTGTTGGACGGCGGCGCGCAATTTGTCGGCGAAGGCATCGTAGACCTTGTCGTGCACGTAGAAGCGGTTCGTGCACACGCAGGTCTGGCCGCTGTTGCGATACTTCGACGCAATCGCGCCGGCCACGGCGGCGTCGAGATCGGCGTCGTCGAAAACGATGAACGGCGCGTTGCCGCCCAGTTCCAGCGATACCTTCTTCACCGTCGGCGCGCACTGCGCCATCAAGAGACGCCCAACCGGCGTCGAGCCCGTGAACGACAGCTTGCGCACGACCGGATTGCCGGTCATTTCCGCGCCGATCGCTTTCGGCTCGCCCGTCACCACATTGAACACACCGCGCGGCACGCCCGCACGTTCCGCGAGCACGGCGAGCGCGAGCGCCGAGAGCGGCGTGGCTTCGGCCGGTTTGACGATGATCGGGCAGCCCGCCGCGAGCGCCGGGCCGACCTTGCGCGTAATCATCGCGGCGGGGAAATTCCACGGCGTGATGGCGGCGCACACGCCGACCGGTTCCTTCGTCACGACAATGCGCTTGTCGCTCGCGGGCGTTGGAATCGTGTCGCCATTCACGCGCTTGCCTTCTTCCGCGAACCATTCGAGGAACGACGCGGCGTATTGAATCTCGCCCTTGGCCTCGGCAAGCGGCTTGCCTTGCTCGGTGGTGAGAATCAGCGCGAGGTCGTCGGCGTTCTCCAGCATCAGGTCGTGCCATTTGCGCAGAATCACCGCGCGTTGCTTCGCGGTGCTTGCCCGCCATGCGGGCCACGCGGCGTTCGCCGAGTCGATGGCGCGGCGTGTTTCCGCCGCACCCATGCGCGGCACCGTCGCGATCACCTCGCCGGTCGCGGGTTCACGGCGTCGAAGGTCGCGCCGTCGTCGGCGCCTTGCCATTCGCCCGCAATGTAGGCGGCGGTCTTCAGCAGGGACGGGTCTTTCAGAGTCAGCGTGGTCATCGGTCGATTTCCTCAGGCTGCGACAGCAACGCTGTCCTTGATGACGTCCTCGAGAATGGCGAGCGCCTCGTCGAAGACGGCGTCCTGAATCGTCAACGGAAACAGGAAGCGCACCACGTTTGAATAAACGCCGCACACGAGCAGCAGCAGGCCGCGTTCGAGCGCGCGCGCCTGCACGCGCTTCGTGAAGTCCGCGTCCGGCTCCACGCTGCCCGGCTTGCAGAACTCAACGGCCACCATGCCGCCAGGGCCACGCACATCGGCGATTTGCGGCGCATCTTTTTGCAGTTCGATCAGCTTGGCCTTGACGCGATCGCCGAGAACGACAGCGCGCTCGCACAGCTTCTCTTCGTCGATGATGTCGAGCACCGCATGCGCCGCCGCCAGCGCGAGCGGATTGCCCGCGTACGTGCCGCCGAGTCCGCCGGGCGCCGCGGCGTCCATCACGTCGGCGCGGCCGATGACGCCCGACAGCGGCATGCCGCCCGCGAGGCTCTTGGCGACCGTCATCAGGTCAGGCACGACGTCGTAGTGATGCATCGCGAACAGCTTGCCGGTGCGCGCGAAGCCGGTTTGCACTTCATCGGCGATCAGCAGAATGCCGTGCTCGTTGCACAGCTTGCGCAGCGCGCGCACGAACTCGGCCGACGCGGGATAGAAGCCGCCTTCGCCCTGGACCGGTTCGAAGATGATCGCGGCCACGCGCTTGGGATCGATGTCGGCCTTGAACAAAAAGTCGATGGCCTTCAGCGAATCGGCGGTGGTCACGCCATGCAGCGGATTCGGAAACGGCGCATGAAACACGTCCGACGGGAACGGCCCGAAGCCGAGCTTGTACGGCGCGACCTTGCCGGTCAGCGCCATGCCCATCAGCGTGCGGCCGTGAAAGCCGCCGGTGAAGGCGATCACGCCCGGACGCCCGGTCGCGGCGCGCGCGATCTTGATCGCGTTTTCGACGGCTTCGGCGCCGGTCGTGAAGAAAGCGGTTTTCTTCGGATGATCGCCGGGCGCACGCTCGTTGAGCTTTTCAGCGAGTTCGACATACGACGCGTACGGCACGATCTGATACGCGGTGTGCGTGAAATGATCGAGCTGGTCGCGAATCGCGGCCACGATCTTCGGATGACGATGGCCCGTGTTGCACACGGCGATTCCGGCGGCGAAGTCGATGAAGCGGCGGCCTTCCACGTCCCAAAGCTCCGCGTTTTCGGCCCGCGCCGCGTAAAAATCGCACATTACGCCGACGCCGCGCGGCGTGGCTGCGTCCTTGCGGCTCTTCAGTTCTGCGTTCTTCAGGTTCATCACGTGGCTCCTCGCTGTCGGCGGACGCCGCGCGGCAAGGCGCGGCACATGCAGCGACTATAGTGAGATTTGGCTCTGAGCTTCAGAGCCATTTCTATAAAAATGTAGGAGCCAATTTGGCCGGCGAGCGGATTCACCGGGCGCGGCGGATTTGCGTCAGATGCGAATCAGCACTGCCCCGAGCGTAACAAGCGCGCACGCCACGATGCGCCGCGCGGTCAGCTTCTCGCGCATGAACAGCCAGCCGATCAACACCGCGAAGATCGAGCTCAATTCGCGCAGCGCGGAGACCATCGCGATCGGCAGATAGCGGTAAGCCTCGATGATCAGGCAATACGCGAACAACGCGAGCGCGCCCGACGCGATGCCCTTGAACACCACCGCGCGGCCGATGAACAGCCCCTTCGCCCCGCCGCGCCAATGCCACGCGAGCAGAAACTGCGGCACGTTCCAGATCAGATAGACCCACATGATGTAACTGAGGCCATTGCCCGCGACGCGCGCGCCGATTCCGTCGACAACCGAATAGGTGGAGATGAAAAAGCCGGTCAGCAGCGCGAACGGCACGCTCTCGCCGGAGAAGCGCATGCCGCGCCGAAACGCGAGCGAAACGATGCCGCACGACACCAGCGCGACGCCGATCGCCGCGAGCGGTTTCAGCGATTCATGAGCGAACACGAGCGCGCCGACGAACACCAGCATCGGCGACAGGCCGCGCGCAATCGGATAGATCTGGCCGAAGTCGCCGCTTCGATAAGCGCGGATCAACGCGAGCAGATAGCCGAACTCGAGCACGACCGACGCGAAGATATATGGCCACGCGGCAGGCGCGGGCATCGGCAGGACGATCACGCCGACCGCGCTCACGGCGAGGTAGGGAATCGCCATCATGCCGAGCAGCCAGATGCGGTCTTCCGACAGATGCAGGAACGCATTCCACGTCGCGTGGAGCAGCGCCGACAGCAGGACCAGCAGGACGACGACGGTTTCCATGGAAGGCGAGAACGGGCCAAGGGTTAGCTGGCCCGACTCCGGCCGCAAGCCCGTGATTATTCCAGCAGAACGCGCGACGCGATGAGTGGGCGACTAAAGCAAAGGGGCTTTATGGGGCGAAAATCGCAAATTTGTGGCGCCGAAAAATGACGGGCAAATGACGGCCAAATGACGTGCGTGTGACGGCGTTTCACATCTGCTCAGCCGTCATGCTGGCTGACTTGCAGCCAGGCTATATTGCGTCATTCGCCGTGCCGTCCCTGACATCCCGCACTCCTCGCGACGCCCACATGCAGCCTTTGAGCTTCCTTCCCGACACCTTTGCGGAGTACGAAGATCTCAAGACGATCCTCGATCAGGGCAGCGCGAGCTTCGCGATTCGCACGGTCTGCGAGACGACGGTGCGCGGCCGGCGCTTCGGCGTGCATACCGCGAGCATCGGCTCTACCGATCCGCAGGCGCCGGCCATCGGCTTCTTCGGCGGCATTCATGGGCTCGAGCGAATCGGCTCGCAACTCGTGCTCGACTACATGCGCGCGCTGCTTGCGCGGCTCGAATGGGACGAACTGCTCGTCCGCCAACTGCAGTCCATCCGTCTCGTCTTCATGCCGATCGTCAATCCTGGCGGGATGTGGGCGGCCACGCGCGCTAATCCGAACGGCGTCGACCTGATGCGCAATGCGCCGCAAAACGCCGACGAACGCGTGCCGCTGCTCGCCGGCGGCCAGCGCGTCGGTGCATGGCTGCCGTGGTATCGCGGACGCCGCGGCGGTCCTATGGAAGCCGAGGCCGCGGCGCTGCTTCAGGTGGTCGAAACGGAACTGGCGGCACGGCCGTTGAGCATGGCGCTCGATTGCCATTCGGGCTACGGCTGGAGCGACAGCATCTGGTTTCCGTACGCACGCACTCGCAAGCTGATGCCGCATTTGCCGGAAATGTACGTGCTGAAAACGATGTTCGAGCGCTCGCATCCGCATCATGGGTACACGTTCGAGCCGCAAAGCCATCAATATCTGCTGCACGGCGATCTTTGGGACTTCGCGTACGACCGCGCGCCCGCACCCAACGTCTTTCTGCCGATGACGCTAGAACTCGGCTCATGGCTGTGGATCAAGAAGAACCCGCGCCAATTGTTTTCGCGCCAGGGCTTCTTCAATCCGGTGAAGGCGCATCGCACGGCGCGCGTGTTGCGGCGTCACGCGAACCTGCTGGATTTTCTGGCGCGCGCGGCTTTCTCGTCGCAGCGCTGGCTGCCGCAAGGCAATCGCCGCGAGCAATTGCTGCAAAGCGCGATCGATCACTGGTACGAGGCGCACACGGCATGAGCACGTGGATTTTGCTGCGCGGCCTGACACGCGAGACGCGTCATTGGGGACGCCTGCCCGACGTGTTGCGCGAAGCCACTGGCGGTGCGGCGCGCCTACTGCTGCTCGATCTGCCCGGCAACGGCGAGTTCGCGCACTTGCGTGCGCCGGCGACGGTCGCCGCGATGGTCGAATTCGTGCGCGCGGCTGCCCGGCAACGAGGCGCGGCCGGCCCCTTCAACATACTGGCGATGTCGCTCGGCGGCATGGTCGCGACCGCCTGGGCGCAGCGGCATTCCGATGACATCGAGCGGCTTGTGCTGATCAACACGAGCATGCGTCCGTTCAGCCGCGCGCATCAGCGGCTGCGTCCGTCGGCATGGCCGGGTCTTGTCACAGTCGCCATGCATTGGCACGACGCGACGCGTGCCGAGACTGTTATTCATCGGTTGACGTGCAATAACGCCGACACGCTCCAGGCCGATCTTGAATCATGGGCCACGATTCGCCGCAGCGCACCGGTGAGCCGCGGCAATGGATGGCGGCAACTGTGGGCGGCGGCGCGCTTTACCGCCGGCACGGCAAAACCGGCTTGCCCGCTGCTGCTTCTGTCGTCGCGCGACGACCGGCTCGTTGATCCCGCATGTTCGGCAAGGCTCGCGGCGGCGTGGGGCGCGCCGCATCGCGAGCATGCATGGGCCGGTCACGATCTGCCGCACGACGATCCCGCGTGGGTCGCCGAGCAAATTCGCGCATGGCTTGCCCACGAAACCGTCGAGAGCACGGCCACGCGTTAAGCCGCGATAGGCCAGCCGCGTTAAGCGCGCAATTGCGCGCTTGCAGCATAAGACGAGGCAGCGGGTATAACCTAAGTCGCGGCGCCGGTTGCCCTGCTGCATGCAGGTGCATAATCGTTCCTCAGACGATGCATCCGATCCGGGCAATTCCCACATTGCCGCCAACCGGGGGAGTTCATCATGCAAGCAAAGAACGAAGAAGCCGTCACGCACTTGCTGAACGATGTCGTCGAGTTTGCACGAGCGCGCTTGCCCGAGCCGGCGTTTGACATCGTCGAACCGTTTTTGCGGCACTACTACGATTTCGTCGACGCCGACGATCTGCAAAGCCGCTCCATCCCCGATCTGTACGGCGCCGCGCTCGCGCACTGGCAGACCGCGCAGCGCTTCGTGCCGGGCAAGGAAAGGCTGCGCGTCTATAACCCGATTCTCGAACAGCATGGCTGGCATTCCGATCACACGGTGATCGAGATCGTCAACGACGACATGCCGTTCCTGGTCGACTCCGTTTCGATGGCGGTCAATCGCCAGGGACTCGCGCTGCATTCGGTCGTGCATCCGGTGTTTCGCATCTGGCGCGGCGCCGATGGCGACATCGCGCGCGTGACGCAAGGCGCCGAAGAAGCCGCCGACACGCGCTCGCAACTGGCCTCGTTCATTCACTTCGAAGTGGACCGTTGCGGCGACGCGGCAAAGCTCGATGCGCTGCGCGACGACATCGCGAAAGTGCTGCGCGACGTGCGCGCCGCGGTGGAAGACTGGCCGAAGATAGTCGAACTCGCGCGCGTCACGATCAAAGGCATGAAGGTCGGCGAGAGCGGACCGGATGCGATGGAAGCGCGTGCGTTCCTCGAATGGATGGTCGCCGATCATTTCACGTTTCTCGGCCAGCGCGACTATGAACTGGTGCAACAGGGCACAGACTACGGCTTGCGCGCGGTGCCCGGCTCGGGCCTCGGCATCATGCGCGACGAATTGCGCGCAAGCGCTGACGGCGCGGCGGCCGCATCGGAAGTGACCGTATTGCCTCCGGCCGCTGCCGAAATCATTTCCAGCGCGTCGCCGATCTTTCTCACCAAGGCCAACTCGCGCGCGACCGTGCATCGGCCAGGCTACCTCGATTATGTCGGCATCAAGCTGACCGGCGCGGACGGCAAGGTGATCGGCGAGCGGCGTTTCATCGGACTCTATACATCCACCGCGTATTTTTTGTCGGCGGCGGAGATTCCTATCGTGCGGCGCAAATGCGCAAATATCGTGAGACGGGCCGGATTCTTGCCAAAAGGTCATCTCGCGAAATCGCTCGTGACGGTGCTCGAAACCTATCCGCGCGACGAACTCTTCCAGGCCGACGAAAACCAGCTCTACGATACCGCGCTCGGTGTACTGCGTTTGCAGGAACATCAGCGCACGCGTCTTTTCGTGCGGCGCGATCGCTTCGACCGCTTCGTGTCGTGCCTCGTGTTCGTGCCGCGCGACAAGTACAACACCGATTTGCGGCAACGTATCGCCAATCTGCTCGCCGACGCCTTCAACGGAGCCAGCGTCGAATTCACGCCGCTGCTTTCCGAATCGACACTCGCGCGCATTCACTTCGTGGTTCACGCAAAGCCGGGCGGCATGCCGCGTGTCGACACACGCGAACTCGAAGCGCGCCTCGTGCAGGTCGCGCGCCGCTGGCAGGACGATCTTGCCGATGCGCTGCTCGACGCATTCGGCGAAGAGCAGGGCAACCGTCTGTTGCAACACTACGCGGATTCATTTCCGCCGGGCTATCGCGACGACTATGCCGCGCGCACGGCAGTACGCGACATCGAGTTGATCGAACGCGTGCAGGGCAGCGAGCGGCTCGCGATGAACCTCTATCGTCCGATCGAAGCCGGGCCGCGCGCGTTCCGCTTCAAGGTGTATCGCGCGGGCATGCCGATCGCGCTGTCGCGCAGTTTGCCGATGCTCGAACATCTCGGCGTGCGCGTCGATGAAGAGCGGCCGTATCTGATCGAGGCGCTTGGCTCGACGCCAGCATGGATTCACGACTTCGGCCTTGAACTCGCCGACGACGCGGAGTTCGACATCGAGCGCGTGAAGGACCTTTTCGAAGACGCGTTCGAGCAGGTATGGACCGGCGCGATAGAAAGCGACGACTTCAACCGCCTCGTTCTGCGTGCGCAATTGAGCGCGCGCGAAGTGACGATACTGCGCGCGTATGCGAAGTATCTGCGCCAGGTCGGCTCCACGTTCAGCGACGCGTATATCGAGCGCGCGGTGACCGGCAATCCCGCGATCGCGCGAATGCTCGTCGAATTGTTTGTCGCGCGTTTCGATCCGGCGCATGGCGGCACACGCGAAGCGCGCATCGAGAACTTGATGAAAACGATCGACGGCGCGCTCGATCAGGTTCCCAATCTCGACGAAGACCGCATCTTGCGGCAGTTTCTCGGCGTCATCAAGGCGACGCAGCGCACCAACTATTACGTGTTCGATACGGATGGCAAGCCCAAGCCGTATCTGTCGTTCAAGTTCAATCCCGCGCAAGTGCCCGGCTTGCCCGAGCCCAAGCCGATGTTCGAAATATGGGTCTATTCGCCGCGAGTTGAAGGCGTGCATTTGCGTGGCGGACGTGTCGCGCGTGGCGGCTTGCGCTGGTCCGATCGTCGCGAGGATTTCCGCACGGAAGTGCTCGGCCTGATGAAGGCGCAGATGGTGAAGAACGTCGTGATCGTGCCGGTCGGCTCGAAGGGTGGCTTCGTCGTGAAGAACCCGCCGCCGCAAAGCGAGCGCGATGCCTGGATGCGCGAAGGCATTGCCTGCTATCAAACGTTTCTGCGCGGCCTGCTCGATCTGACCGACAACCTTGCGGGCACAACCGTCGTGCCGCCGCGTGACGTGGTGCGGCACGATCCCGACGACCCGTATCTGGTCGTTGCCGCCGACAAAGGCACGGCCACGTTCTCCGACTACGCGAACGCGATCTCGCAGGAATATGGCTTCTGGCTCGACGACGCATTCGCGTCCGGCGGCTCGGTCGGCTACGACCACAAGAAGATGGCGATTACCGCGCGTGGCGCGTGGGAGTCGGTGAAGCGGCACTTCCGCGAAATGGGCGTCGATACTCAAACGATGGACTTCACGGTGGTCGGCATCGGCGATATGTCGGGCGACGTGTTCGGCAACGGCATGCTGCTGTCGCCGCATATCAGGCTCGTGGCCGCGTTCGATCATCGGCATATTTTCCTCGACCCGAATCCCGATCCGGCGACGAGTCTTGCCGAGCGCGGGCGGCTCTTTCTTCTCGACCGTTCGAGTTGGGCCGACTACGATCCTTCGCTGATTTCAGCGGGCGGCGGCATATTTCCGCGCACCGCCAAGACGATTCCGTTGTCGCCCGCGGTGCAGTCGGTGCTCGGTATCAGTGCGCCGGCGTTGTCGCCCGCCGAACTGATGCGCGCGATTTTGCAGGCGCCCGTCGATCTGCTTTACAACGGCGGCATCGGCACCTACGTGAAGGCGACGCGCGAAACGCATCTGCAAGTGGGCGACCGCGCGAACGATGCGATCCGCGTGAACGGCGCCGAATTGCGCTGCAAAGTCGTGGCTGAAGGCGGCAATCTCGGACTCACGCAACTCGGCCGCATTGAATTCGCGCAGCGCGGCGGGCGCATCAATACGGATGCAATCGACAACTCCGCTGGTGTCGACTGCTCGGACCACGAGGTCAACATCAAGATCCTGCTCGGACTGGTCGTGGCCGACGGCGAGATGACCGACAAGCAGCGCAATGCGCTGCTCGCCGAAATGACCGACGAAGTCGGCCTGCTCGTGCTGAAGGACAACTATTACCAGACGCAGGCGCTGTCGATTGCAGGCCGTTTCGGCGTCGAACTGCTGGATGCCGAAGCGCGCCTCATGCGCTTTCTCGAGCGCGCGGGCCGCCTGAATCGCGGGATCGAGTTTCTTCCTAGCGACGAAGACGTGGCCGAGCGGCAAGCCGCGAAACAAGGACTCACCACGCCGGAGCGCGCAGTGCTGCTCGCGTACAGCAAGATGTGGCTGTACGACGCGCTGCTCGATTCGCCGGTGCCGGAAGATCCGCTCGTCAGCGACATGCTGATCGAATACTTTCCGAAGCCCTTGCGTCAGCGTTTCAGCGAGCCGATGCAGCGGCACCCGCTGCGCCGCGAGATTCTCGCGACGCATCTCACGAACGCACTGGTGAACCGCGTCGGCTGCGAGTTCGTGCACCGGCTGATGGAGGAGACCGACGCGCGGCCCGGCGACATCGTGCGGGCCTGCATCATGGCGCGCGATGTGTTCGACCTCGATCACGTCTGGCACAGCATCGACGCGCTCGATAACCGCGTCGCCGACGACGTGCAGGCACGCATGTTCGTCGAAGTCGCGCGGCTCGTCGAACGCTCGGCGTTGTGGTTCTTGCGGCATCTGTCGTCGCCGGCAGTGAATGGCGACGACGTGACGGATCTGCTCGCGCGTTGCCGCGACGCCGCGCAGCGTCTCGCGCCGCAATGGCCCGCGCTGTTGCCGGCCGCGGATCTCGAAGCGCTGTCCGAACGACAACGCGTGCTGGTGGATGCGGGCGTGGACAGCGACCTCGCGGTACGCATCGCCAGTGGCGAAATCTCGGCTGCGCTGCTCGACATTGCGGAAGTCGCATCGACGTGCGAGCGCAAACTCGAACTCGTGGCGGGCGTTTATTTCGCGCTCGGCACGCTGCTGAATTACCACTGGATCAGCGAACGCGCGGCCGCGCTGCCCGCGCCGTCGCACTGGGACATGCTCGCGCGCGCATCGGCATTGGCGGAACTCGCGCGCCTCAAACGCGCGCTCACCACGAGCGCGCTCGCCGGCGCAGACGACTCAGCCGCGCCCGACACGCTGGTTCATGCCTGGCGCGACAGGCGCGGCGCACAACTGGAACGCTATGCGCGTTTGCTTGCCGATCTGCGCGCCACGGGGGGCGCGAGTCTGTCGATGCTGCTGGTGATCGTGCGCGAGATGGCCGCGCTCGAGAGGGCATGAGGGTTGCGTGGAGAGTGCGTTGACGGCGCGGCGCAACACATGGCGCGCCGCTGTTGGACATGCTGTGCGGCATGGCCATAATACGCATTCCCGGAAGCCGAAAGCCTTTCGCAAATTGAACAACGCCCTCGATAACGATGAAAGAAGAATCGCCGAAAGCCATTATTTATGCGCTGGCCGCCAACTTTGGTATTGCCGTTTGCAAGTTCGCTGCCGCTTCATTCACCGGTTCCGGCTCGATGTTCGCCGAAGCCATTCACTCGACCGCCGACTGCGGTAATCAATTGCTGCTGCTGTTCGGCCTGCGTCAGGCACGCCGGCCGGCGAGTCCCTTGCATCCAATGGGCGGCGGCCGCGAGATCAACTTTTATTCGCTGCTCGTCGCGTTACTGCTGTTCTTCGTGGGCGGCGCGTTCTCGGTCTATGAAGGCGTGCATCGGCTGATGGCGCGCGAGCCATTGCAGTACGCGTATGTCGCGCTCGTGGTGCTGGGCGTGTCGGTGGTGCTCGAGGCGTTTTCACTGTGGGGCGCGCTGAGGGAAATCCGCCGCGTGCATCCTGAGAAAAACATCTGGCGATGGTTCAGGGAAACGCGCGAGTCGGAACTACTGGTAGTCGCTGGCGAAGATATTGCCGCGCTGGTGGGCCTCGCGATCGCGTTTGCCGCGGTGCTGCTCACGCTCGTGACCGGCAATCCTGTCTATGACGCGTTTGGCTCCATCGCCGTCGGCTTGCTGCTGATGGTGATCGCGGGACTGGTGGCGCGCGAGGTGAAGTCGATGATCGTCGGCGAATCGGCGAGCCCCGAAGTGCGCCGCGCCATCGAGGCGCATTTGCGCGCGCGCAGCGAAATTCGCGGCATCATCAATATGATCACGCTGCAATGGGGACGTCACGTGGTGGTCGCGGTGCAGGCCGAGATGATCGACTACGCGAGCGGCCGCGCGATGGTCGATGCGATCAACATCATCGAGGCCGATTTGCAGGCCGCTTTTCCGCAAGTACGCTGGGTGTTTTTCGAACCGGATGTACCGCGCGCGTGATTTTCCTTTTTCTGGTGCACGCGACTGGCGACTCGCCACTCGCGGAGAGCTTCGTGCGATTAACGTGATCGACGTGTCGTGTAGTGGACAATAATTTCGTCGCATCTATACTTCTTCCGGCTTGAAGCGGCACTCTCCCCAACTGCATCACAAGCAAAAAGGAAGATCACGATGCTGACTCGCACATTGGGCGCGCTATCCGTCATTGCACTCGCGGCATGCGCAGCCTTTACTTCCGGACCCGCAAGCGCGGACGACAGCGACGCTTTCTCGCATGGCGACGGCGGCTCGCGCGGGCGGCCGGTCAAGGTGATGATCATCTCGATGTTCGGTCCCGAGGGCCAGGTGTGGCTCGACAAGCTCGGACCGTGGCGCGATATTCCGGTGGACGGCTTGTCGCCGGATTATCCGGCAGTGCATTGCAACCGCCAGGACGTCTGCGTGATGACGACCGGCATGGGCCACACGAATGCCGCGGCGTCCATCATGGCGCTGACGTTCTCGCCGCGTTTCGATTTGCGGCATACGTATTTCATGGTCGCGGGGATTGCCGGCATCGATCCTCAGCAGGGCACGGTGGGCTCGGCGGCGTGGGCGAAATATCTCGTCGACTTCGGCATTCAATGGGAAATTGACGGGCGCGAAATTCCGGCCGGCTGGAACACCGGCTATCTTGGGATCAATACAAAGAGCCCCTCGGAAAAGCCGCCGCTCGATTACCGCACCGAAGTATTCCAGCTCAATATGCAGCTTGCCGATACGGCATTCGCTTTATCGCGCAACGTTGTGCTTTCGGACAATGCGCAGGCGCAGGCTGCGCGCGCCAAGTATTCGTACGCGCCGGCTAATCGTCCGCCGACGGTCATTCAATGCGATACGCTCGCCGGCGACACATGGTGGTCCGGCACATTGCTCGGGCAACGCGCTCGCGACTGGACCAAAATATTGACCGATGGAAAGGGCACGTATTGCACGACGCAGCAGGAAGACAATGCGACGTATGAAGCACTGAAACGCGCGGCTTCGGTGCATAAGGTCGATTTGAACCGCGTGGCTGTAGTGCGTGCGGGCTCGGATTTCGACCGCCCTTATGACGGACAGACGAGCGCCGATAACTTGCTCAACTACTCAGCGCAAGGCGGCTTTACGATTGCGCTGGAAAACCTGTATCGCTCGGGCAATCCGCTTGTGCAGGACATTGTCACGCACTGGGGCGAATGGCGCGAAGGCGTGCCGAAGCGCTAATCCAATGATTGCAACAAGGGCCGCCCGATGTGAACCGCGGCCCTTGTTGCAATGGCGCGGCGCATTAGCGTTGCGGCGCGCGATACGGCGTCCATACTGCGGAGTCGGTGTTCCAGTGGTCGAGTTCCGATGGTGTCATGGTGTGCTCCTTTATAAAGTGCTGAGATCTGTTCGGCTCGCCGTCATCGGCATTTAATCCGGATGGCTAACTATTGCGGCGAGGTTCTTGTTGCATTGCTGAGAATTTACTGACCGTTTGCCACGCGCGTGACATCGCCATTCGCGCCTTCCTGCAGCGCGATACGCGCGGCTTGCGTCTGGCCGATCAAGCCTTTGTTCGGATACGTCGTGCGATTGAGCGAAGGCAGCGAGCCGTCGCGATAGGCGGCGACCAGTTCGGCCTGCACTTCGGCGCGCGTCTTGCCGCCCGTCGCCGTCGTCGAGGCGGTGGGTTGAGTCTGATAGCTGCCTGCGTGGCCGATGCCGTTGCTCTGTGCGAATACCGGCGCGCTCACGAGCAGCGAGAGAGTAAGACCTGCGAGAAGATTGCGTTTCATGATTCACTCCTGTCGATTCATTTGCAGCACGACGGGTGCTGCGACAGGGTGAAATGTAGACTTCGAGCGAGCGCCGATAAATTGCGCTTTCGCGAAATGAATTGTCGCGATTCCAGAACAATCGAACGACAAGCCTTATAAACACAGGCCGAAACAACAACCGCGGCATTAGCGCCGCGGTTGGAATTCACTGTTTCACTATCTGCACTTCAATTGAGTTGAGTCACGCGACCCATTCGGATATAACCGGTGTGTCGAGTGCCGGAGCGGACTCGCGTTCTTCGAGCGTGCGCTTCGAGCAGGTTGCGTCGAGCGTGCCGCGGCCACTCAGTAGTGGGCAACGGTCGAACACTTCCGCAATCCAGTCTACGAAAACACGGACTTTAGGCGACAGATGCCGACTGTGCGGATAGACTGCCGAAATAGGCATCGGCAAAGGCTTCATCTCGGGCAGTACTTCTACGAGTTGGCCCGCACGCAAATGCGGCAGCACCATGAAGAGCGCCGGCTGAATCAGGCCAAAACCTTCCAGCCCGCAGGTCACGTAGGCATCGGCGTCGTTCACCGACACAATGCTCTTCATTTTTACTTCAACCTCTTTACCATCAACCAGGAATGCCCAATCGAGCGTGCGTCCCGTGCGGCTCGAGAAGTAATTGACTGCTTTGTGATTTTCCAGGTCCTCGAGCGAAGTCGGCATGCCGGCCCGTTCGATGTACTCCGGCGACGCACACGACACGCCCTCGAAGAGGCCGATCCGTCGCGCCACCAGCGAGGAATCCTGCAGCGCGCCGACGCGCACCACGCAATCCACGCCTTCCTGCAGCAAGTCGACCGGCCGGTCCGACAAGCCGAGTTGCAGATCGATGTCCGGGTAGCGCTTGTGGAATTCACATAGTTGCGGAATCACCAGCAGGCGGCCAATCGAACCCGGCATGTCGATGCGCAGCTTGCCGTGCGGCTTTTTATTGCCGCTCTGAAAACTGGCCTCGGTCTCTTCCACGTCCGCGAGGATGCGCACGCAGCGTTCGTAGTACGCCGCGCCGTCCGGCGTGAGCGACAGGCGCCGCGTCGTGCGGTGCATGAGCCGTGTGCCGAGGAACGCTTCGAGGTTCTGAATGATCGTGGTAACCGATGCGCGCGGCAGGTCGAGCGTTTCAGCCGCGCGAGTAAAGCTGTTTGTGTCGACGACACGCGTGAACACTTGCATGGCCTGAAGCCGGTCCATTGCAAACCTCCAGAAGGGGCAGGCGTACTGAGCAGGATTCGAATCCGCCGAGCAATCGGTTCGATTGTTCAGAGGGGCCGAATTGTGTTGCCGGATTATAGGCATTTATTTACGAGTCTGCCGAACCCACAATTCGCACCATTGAAGTTCTTTGCGCATTGCGCGGCTCGACATGGAAGCATTCAAACCGCCGTACTCATTTGTGCCCGCCGGCATTGCGCCGGCCGGGGCCGACAGCACGGCACTCGAAGTCACTGACGTACAGATAGAAGGACACGCGCAGGACATCACGTTGCGTTTGTACCGGCAGCCGAAGAAAACCGCACTGCCGGTACTGCTTTATTTTCACGGCGGCGGTTTTACGAAGGGGTCGATCGATCAGGCCGACTTTGCGTCGCGCTATTTCGCAGAACATTTACCTGCATTGGTGGTGTCGGTCGGTTATTCGCTCGCGCCGCAGTTTCCATTTCCCGCTGCGCCCGAAGACGCACATCGCGCGGCATTGTGGGTGCAGACGCGGGCGCGTGCATTTGGCGGCAATAGCAGGAAGGTTGGCGTGGCCGGCCATGACGCGGGCGGCCAATTGGCTAATTGCCTCGCGTTCATCGCGCGCGATCGCGGCGACGTGCAAATTTCCGCGCAGGCTTTGTTCGGGCCGATGCTGGACCCGAGTCTCACGCGCCTTGGCGATGAAAAGCGCCTCGGCTCGGACATCACGGCAAGAGAATGCGCGGCCTGTTATCGCGCGTACTTGCCGCAGGCGTCGCAACGCATGCATCCGTATGCGGCGCCGCTGGAATCGTCGCGGCTCGCCGGTTTGCCGGCCACGCTGATCGCGACGGCGCAAAACGACGTGCTGCATGTCGAGGCGGAGAAATACGCGAGCAGTCTGATCGACGCCGGTGTGCTGACCCAGGTGGTCCGCTATCCGGCCGTCTCGCATGCGGCGCTCGCCGATCATCCGCCCGCCTTGCAGGAGGCAGTGCGATTTTTTCAGTGGCGCTTCGATGCGCGCGCCCATCGCTGAAACAGAAACAAGCAGAACTTTAATCAACGATACCGGGAGCTACACATGACCATCCTTCCTCTTTCCCGCCGCCGCGTGGCGGTTGCCACACTAGCGGTACTCGTGCTGGCCGGACTCGGCACATTCGGCGCAATTCGCGTGGACGCGAGTTCGCCTGCCGCCCCGACCATCGTGCCGGAAGTCGATGTCGCCACCGTGGTGCAAAAAACGATCACCGACTGGCAGAGCTATTCGGGCCGTCTAGAAGCGGTAGAAAAAGTGGACGTGCGTTCGCAGGTGCCAGGCACCATCGTGTCCGTTAACTTCAAGGACGGCGCGCTCGTGAAGAAAGGCGACACGCTGTTCGTGATCGACCCGCGCCCGTACGCGGCTGAAGTCGCGCGCGCGGAAGCGCAGCTCGCGGCCGCGCAGGCGCGCACGGGCTACACGCAAAGCGATTGGGAACGCGCGCAACGCCTGATCACCGACAACGCGATCGCCAAGCGCGATTACGACGAGAAGCAGAACGCCGCGCGCGAAGCGAGTGCGAACCTGAAGGCCGCGCAAGCCGCGCTCGAAACCGCACGCATCAATCTCGGCTATACGAAGATCACGGCGCCGGTATCGGGCCGCGTATCGCGCGCGGAAATCACGGTGGGCAACGTGGTGTCGGCAGGTGCGGGCTCGGCGCCGCTCACCACGCTCGTGTCGGTGTCGCCGATCTACGCATCGTTCGACGCGGACGAACAAACGTATCTGCAATACCTGCGTCGCGCGAAAGACGGCGGCAAGGTGCCGGTGGAACTCGGTCTCGCGGATGAAAGCGGCTACTCGCGCAGCGGCACGATCGAGTCGGTGGACAACCGTCTGGATACGTCGTCGGGCACCATCCGCGTGCGCGCGCGTTTCGATAACCAGGACGGCACGCTGATTCCGGGCCTGTATGCGCGCGTGAAAGTGGGCGGCAGCGAACCGCATCCGGCGGTGCTGATCGACGACGCCGCCGTCGGCACCGACCAGGACAAGAAGTTCGTGCTGGTGGTCGACCAGAACAATCACGTCGTGTATCGCGAGATTTCGCTCGGCGATATGCAGGGCAATCTGCGTGTCGTGAAGGGCGGCCTGAAACCAGGCGACCGGATTGTGGTGAACGGCGTTCAGCGCGTGCGGCCCGGCGACGCGGTGCGCGCGCACATGGTGCCGATGACGACCGACCAGGACCCGAACAGCGCGCCGCTCGCGCAGCAGCGCGCCAAAGCGGACAAGAACTCGTGAGCGTTCGCGCCGCGGCATTGAACGCGCGGCGCGTGCTCCAACCGCTTGCTCCAAACATCAAGAGCTTCCAATGAACATATCCAAATTCTTCATCGATAGGCCGATTTTCGCGGGCGTGCTATCGGTATTGGTTCTGCTGGCGGGCGTGATTTCGCTCTTCAAGCTGCCGATTTCCGAGTACCCGGAAGTGGTGCCGCCGTCGGTCGTGGTCCACGCGCAGTATCCGGGCGCCAATCCGAAAGTGATCGCGGAAGCCGTCGCTTCGCCGCTCGAAGAGCAGATCAATGGCGTCGAGAACATGCTGTACATGCAGTCGCAAGCAAATAGCGACGGCAATCTCACGCTGACGGTCACCTTCAAGCTCGGCACGAACCCGGACCTCGCGACCCAGCTCGTGCAGAACCGCGTGAACCAGGCGTTGCCGCGTCTGCCGGAAGACGTGCAGCGGCTCGGCGTGACGACCATCAAGAGCTCGCCTACGCTCACCATGGTCGTGCACCTGATCTCGCCGAACGACCGCTACGACATGACGTATCTGCGCAATTACGCGGTTCTGAACGTGAAGGATCGTCTTGCGCGGATTCAGGGCGTGGGCCAGGTCCAGTTGTGGGGTTCGGGCGACTACGCAATGCGCGTGTGGCTCGATCCGCAGAAGGTCGCGCAGCGCGGTTTGACCGCGACCGAAGTGGCTAATGCGATTCGCGAGCAGAACATTCAGGTGGCGGCCGGTGTGATCGGCGCGTCGCCTTCGGTGCCGGGCACGCAATTGCAGTTGTCGGTGAATGCGCGCGGCCGTCTGAAGACCGAGGACGAATTCGGCAACATCATCGTGAAGACCACGCCCGATGGCGGCGTGACCTATCTGCGCGACATTGCGCGCGTCGAACTCGCGGCGTCGGAATACGGCCTGCGTTCGCTGCTCGACAATAAGCCGGCCGTTGCGCTCGCAATCAATCAGGCGCCGGGTGCGAATTCGCTCGCGATTTCCGATGAAGTGCGCGCCGCGATGAAGGATCTCGCGCAGGACATGCCCGCGGGCGTCGAATACAAGATCGTCTATGACCCGACGCAGTTCGTGCGTTCGAGTATCGAGGCGGTCGTGCATACGCTGCTCGAAGCCATCGCGCTGGTGGTGATCGTCGTGATCGTGTTCCTGCAGACGTGGCGTGCGTCGATCATTCCGTTGATCGCCGTGCCCGTGTCGATTGTCGGCACGTTCTCACTGCTGCTGGCATTCGGCTTCTCGATCAATGCGCTGTCGCTGTTCGGCATGGTGCTCGCAATCGGCATTGTGGTGGACGATGCGATCGTCGTGGTGGAGAACGTCGAGCGGAACATTGAAAACGGACTCAGTGCGCGCGATGCGACGTACAAGGCGATGCAGGAAGTGAGCGGGCCGATTATCGCCATTGCGCTGACGCTCGTCGCCGTGTTCGTGCCGCTCGCGTTCATGACGGGTCTCACGGGCCAGTTTTACAAGCAGTTCGCGATGACCATCGCGATCTCCACGGTGATCTCGGCGTTCAATTCACTGACGCTGTCGCCGGCGTTGTCCGCGATGCTGCTGCGCAGTCATGGCGCGAAGGAAGACTTCCTCACGCGCATCATGAACCGCCTGCTGGGCCGCTTCTTCAAGGGCTTCAACAAGGTGTTCCATCGCGGCTCCGAAGGTTATGGCCGCGGCGTGACGGGCGTGCTGCGCCGCAAGGGCGCGATGCTCGCGGTGTACGCGATCCTGGTCGGTGCAACGGTGCTGATCGCGCGTATCGTGCCGGGCGGTTTCGTGCCCGCGCAGGACAAGGAGTATCTGATCGCGTTCGCGCAACTGCCGAACGGCGCGTCGCTCGATCGCACGGAAAAAGTGATCCGCGATATGAGCGCGATCGCGCTCAAGCAAAAGGGCGTGGAAAGCGCGGTGGCGTTCCCCGGTTTGTCGGTGAACGGCTTCACGAACAGTTCGAGCGCGGGCATCGTGTTCGTCACGCTCAAGCCGTTCAAGGACCGTGGCGACAAGAAGCTCTCGGCAGGTGCGATTGCGGGCTCGTTGAATCAGCAGTACGGCGCGATCAAGGATTCGTTCGTTGCAGTGTTTCCGCCGCCACCTGTGCTCGGTCTCGGCACGCTCGGCGGTTTCAAGATGCAACTGGAGGATCACGGCGCGCTCGGCTACGCGGAGTTGAACAAGGCAGCGGAGGCATTCGTGAAGAAGGCGGCGCAAACGCCTGAGCTTGGCCCGACCTTCTCGAGCTATCAGATCAACGTGCCGCAACTGAACGTGGATCTGGATCGTGTGAAGGCGAAGCAGCTCGGCGTGCCGGTCACTGATGTGTTCAACACGATGCAGATCTATCTCGGCTCGCTGTATGTGAACGACTTCAACCGCTTTGGCCGCGTGTATCAGGTGCGGGTGCAGGCGGACGCACCGTTCCGTCAACGCGCCGACGACATCCTGCAACTGAAGACGCGCAACAGCGCGGGCGACATGGTGCCGTTGTCGTCGCTCGTCACGGTCACGCCGACGTATGGTCCGGAAATGGTGGTGCGTTACAACGGCTATACGGCTGCGGACATCAACGGTGGACCGGCGCCGGGCTTCTCGTCGGGTCAGGCACAGGCCGCGGCTGAGCGCGTGGCGGCGGAAGTTCTGCCGCATGGCGTGAAGCTCGAATGGACCGATCTGACGTATCAGCAGATTCTCGCCGGCAATGCGGGCTTGTGGGTGTTCCCGATCAGCGTGCTGCTCGTGTTCCTCGTGCTGGCCGCGCTGTACGAGAGCCTGACGCTGCCGCTCGCGGTGATCCTGATCGTGCCGATGAGCGTGCTGTCCGCGTTGACCGGCGTATGGCTCACGGGCGGCGACAACAACATCTTCACGCAGATCGGCTTGATGGTGCTGGTGGGCTTGTCGGCGAAGAACGCGATTCTGATCGTGGAGTTCGCCCGCGAACTGGAACACGACGGACACACGCCGCTGTCGGCGGCAATTGAAGCGAGCCGCTTGCGTCTGCGGCCGATTCTGATGACGTCGATCGCGTTCATCATGGGTGTGGTGCCGCTGGTGCTGTCGACCGGAGCCGGTTCGGAAATGCGTCATGCAATGGGGATTGCGGTGTTCTTCGGCATGCTCGGCGTGACGCTGTTCGGGCTGATGCTGACGCCGGTGTTCTATGTGGTGCTGCGTACGTTGGCCGGCGGGACGATTCATGTCGCGCAGAAGGATTCGCCGCGCATCGGCGCGCCGGTCACGGACGCCTGAGGAGAGAACAACAATGAAACGCTTTGAGATTTTGAGTGGATGGGGCCGTGCGGCAGCGAGCGGTTTGCTGCTCGCGCTGCTCGCCGCCTGCTCGGTTGAGCCCACGTACAAGCGTCCCGAAGTGGACACGCCGACCGCGTTCAAGGAAGCGCCGGTCGCGGCTTCGGGCGCGTCGGCTGCATCGGCTGCGTCGGGTGCGTCGGGTGCGTCGGCTCAGGACACCGGTACGTGGAAAACCGCGCAACCCGCGGACGACGCGCATCGCGGCGAATGGTGGAAGATTTTCGGCGACCCGCAACTCGACGCGCTCGAAGAGCAGGCGGCTGCCGCGAATCAGGACCTGAAAGCGGCGGCGGCGCGTGTGCAGCAGGCGCGTGCGGTCACGCGTGCGGCGAAGTCCGACTGGTTCCCGAAGTTCGACGCGGGCTTCGGCCCGACGCGCGAACGGGCGTCGGCGGCCTCGCAATTCCAGCCGGATAGCGTGGGCGGCACGACCGGCACCATTTGGCGCGCGCAGGTCGGCGCGTCGTATGAGGCGGATCTGTTCGGGCGTGTCGGTTCGAATGTGAACGCCTCGCGTGCGGACGAGCAGCAAAGCGAAGCGCTGTTCCGTTCGGTGCAGTTGTCGCTGCAGGCCGACGTCGCGCAAAACTATTTCCAGTTGCGCGAGCTCGATACCGACCAGGACCTGTATCGCCGTACAGTGGCGTTGCGTGAAGATACGCTGAAGCTCGTCGAGCGCCGCTTCAAGGAAGGCGACATTAGCGAACTGGATGTGTCGCGTGCCCGCAATGAACTCGCGAGCGCACGCGCCGACGCAGTAGGCGTCGCACGTCAGCGCGCGGCGTCCGAGCATAGTCTCGCGATTCTGCTCGGCAAGCCGCCGGCAGACTTCTCGTTCGCCGAAGCGCCGCTCGTGCCGGTCGGAGTGCGCGTGCCGCCGGGGTTGCCTTCGGCGCTGCTCGAACGCAGGCCCGATGTGTCGGCGGCCGAGCGCGCGATGGCGGCGGCAAATGCGCGCGTCGGTCTCGCGAAGTCGGCGTTCTTCCCGAAGCTCGACATTACCGGCGCATTCGGCTATGAGTCGGCCACGCTGGGCGATCTCTTCATGTGGTCGAGCCGCGCGTTCATTCTCGGGCCGTTTGCCGGCACTGCATTGACGTTGCCGCTGTTCGACGGCGGCCGGCGTAAGGCGAATCTCGCGCAGGCTCGTGCGAAATACGACGAGGACGTCGCGCAGTATCGTCAGCAAGTTCTCGTCGCGTTCCGCGAAGTCGAGGACAACCTGGCCGATCTGCGTCTGCTCGACGATCAGATGCGCGAGCAAAACAATGCCGTGCAGGCGTCGCAACGCGCGGCGCGTCTGTCGCGTACGCAGTACACCGAGGGCGCGGTCAGCTATCTGGACGTGATCGACGGCGAGCGGCAGGTGTTGAGCACGCAACTGCAAGCGAGCCATTTGCAGGGCACGCAAGCGGTCGCGACCGTCAACCTGATTCGCGCGCTCGGCGGCGGTTGGGGCGATGTGCCGGCGTCGGATACGGCCGTGGGTTCGGCTACAACGCCGGCTGCACCTTCCGACCAACAGGTGGCAAAGCGCTAAACGCTTCGGTCTATTATTGACTGCTGTTGTAGAACCGGACCGCGCCGCAAGCGCGCTCCGGTTTTTTTTCGCAAATCTTTTTTCGCGCTTTCCTTTCGAAAATCCGTTCGTAGACCCGCAGGCATCGTGGCCTCTATGATGATTCGCACCTTGGCGCAGGCCGTCGATCTGACTCGCCGCGAATACATCACATCTTCATCAAGAGTCCACCATGCGCACTTTTCTTTCCAACGCGCGGCGCTTTTTCCGTGCGCCGACGCTCGCGCTTCTGAGCGCATTCGGCTTTGCACTTGCTTTGCCCGCGGCGCCCGCGTTCGCGGCGGATGCGCCGACGCTGAAGATCGGCACGGCGACGAGCCCGCAAATCGAAGCACTCAAAATCGCGGTGCGCGAGGCGAAAGAGCAGGGACTCGATGTAAAGGTGATCGAATTCACCGACTGGAATACGCCGAACGCCGCGCTCGCGAACAAGGACATCGACGTCAATTACTTCCAGCACATTCCGTTTCTCGAGAATGCAAAGAAGCAGGGCGGCTATAACTTTGTCGCGATTGCGCCGGGCACGATCATGAAGATCGGTCTGTACTCGAAAAAGATTAAACGCTTCGACGAACTGAAAGACGGCGCGACCGTGGCCATCGCAAACGATCCAGTGAACGGCGGGCGCGGCCTGTTGCTGCTGCAACGCGCGGGGCTCATCAAGCTGACGCCGGGCATCGACTATCGCGCGACGACGCTCGACATTATCGACAACCCGAAGCATCTGAAGATCGTTCAGCTCGAAGCCTCGCAACTCGCCCGTTCGCTCGACGACGTCGACCTCGCGCAAGGCTACCCGAGCTTCATCAAGCTCGCGGGAACGACGGACCCGAATAGCGCGCTGCTATTCGACGGCCTCGAGAACAAGAACTACGCGATTCAATGGGTCGTGCGTCCGGAAAGCGCGAACGATCCGCGTATTCGCAAGTTCATTTCGATCTATCAGCATTCGCCGGCCGTGCGCGCCGCGCTCGATAAAGCGTTCGGCAATCTGTACGCAGTCGCGTGGTAAGGGGCGCTCGCGCGCCGGATAGAACAACAGGAGCGACTACGCGATGCCGAAGAAAAAGATCCTGCTGAACGCGTTCAATATGAATGCGGTCGGCCACATCAATCATGGCTTATGGACGCATCCGCGGGATCGCTCTGCGCACTACACGGATCTCGACTACTGGACGAGTCTCGCGCAGACGCTCGAACGCGGCAAGTTCGACGGCATCTTTCTCGCGGATATTGTCGGCGTATACGACGTTTTATCAAAACGGTCCGGACACACCGTTGCGCGAGGCGGTGCAGATTCCGATCAACGACCCGGCGCTCATCGTGCCCGCGATGGCGCATGTGACGCGGCATATCGGCTTTGGCGTCACGTCGAATCTCACGTATGAGCCGCCGTATCTGTTCGCGCGCCGCATGTCGACGCTCGACCATCTGACCAAAGGCCGCGTGGGCTGGAATATCGTGACCGGCTATCTGGACAGCGCCGCGCGCGGCATGGGACTCGCGCAGCAGATCAGTCACGACGACCGCTACGACCGCGCCGACGATTACATGGACGTCGTCTACAAGCTCTGGGAGCAAAGCTGGGAAGACGACGCCGTGGTGCGCGACCGTGCCGCGCGCATTTTTTCGCAGCCGGGCAAGGTGCATCGCGTGAAGCATGACGGTCCGTACTATTCGATCGACGCGATTCATTTGAGTGAGCCTTCTCCGCAACGCACGCCGGTTTTGTATCAGGCGGGTTCTTCGAGCCGCGGCGTGGATTTCGCGGCGCGTCATGCGGAGTGCGTGTTTGTCGGCGGACAGAACAAGCAGTTGACCCGTTCCATTGTCGATGACATTCGCGCGCGAGCCGTGAGCTTTGGGCGCGCGCCCGACGACATCAAGATCTTCGCGGGCATTACGGTAGTGGTCGGCGAAACGGAGCGCGCGGCGCAGGAGAAGTTCGAAGAGTACCGGCGTTATGCAAGCGCTGAAGGAGGCATCGCGCACTTTTCCAGCTCGACAGGTATCGACTTTTCGCAATACGAGTTGGACGAGCCGATCTCGTATGTGAAGACGGAGTCGATGCAATCCGCAGTCGAAGCCATTTCCAAAAAGAGCGTGAGCGGCGTGTGGACCAAACGCAAAGTGCTCGAACAGATGACGCTCGGCGGTCGCGCGAAACCGGTGGTCGGCTCGCCGCAGCAGATTGCCGACGAACTCGTGTCGTGGATCGAAGAAGCGGGCGTGGATGGCTTTAATCTGACGCGCACGGTGATGCCGGAATCGTTCGAGGACTTCGTGGATCTCGTCGTGCCCGAACTGCAAAACCGCGGCGTCTACAAGGAAGACTACGATCCCGCGCCGACTTTGCGCGAGAAGCTGTTCGGCGGCGGCCGCGCGCGTTTGCCCGATGTGCATGCCGGCGCGCAGCATCGGCGCGCGCGTGCAAACGTCGAGCAAACCGCGTAAGTCTGACAGGAGCAAAGCATGGCTAATCTTTTCGATGTGCCGCAGTTCATTCAGGACGCGCCGTCGCGTGCAGCCGAACCGGTTTCGAACGCAGCGCCGACGCAGGCCGCTGTCGTATTCGACAACGTAGGCAAAGTCTTTGTGGGCACGCGCGGCGCGTCGACCGCGGCTCTCGCGGACGTCACGTTGAACGTTGCGCGCGGCGAAGTGTTCGGCATTATTGGGCGCAGCGGCGCGGGCAAATCGACGTTGCTGCGGCTCGTCAACGGACTCGAAAAGCCGAGCTCGGGCGCGGTGCGCGTGAATGGCGTAAGTGTCGGCGAACTCGACGAACGCGGACTCGTGACGCTGCGCCGACGCATCGGCATGGTGTTTCAGCACTTCAATCTGCTGTCCGCAAAGACGGTGCGCGAGAACATCGCGTTGCCGCTCAAAATTGCGGGCGTGCCGAAGGCGGCAATCGACGCGAAGGTCGATGCATTGCTCGAACTCGTCGGTCTGGCGGCGAAGCGCGATGCGTATCCGGCCAGTTTGTCAGGCGGGCAGAAGCAGCGCGTCGGCATTGCACGCGCGCTCGTTACGGACCCCGACATTCTTCTCTGCGACGAGGCCACGTCCGCACTCGATCCCGAAACGACGCAGGCGATTCTCGCACTGCTGCGCGACATCAATCGACGCCTGAAGCTGACTGTTGTTCTAATCACGCACGAAATGCAGGTGATTCGTGAAGTGTGCGATACGGTTGCCGTGATCGAGCGTGGCCGTGTGGTCGAAACGGGCCCGGTGTGGCGCGTATTCGGCGAGCCGCAGCACGATGCCACGCGAGCGTTGCTGCGCACGCTGGTGCATGATTTGCCCGCCGATCTCGCGGAGCGCGTGAAGCCGCTCGCCGATATCGCGCAAGCCGACGCACGCGTTCTGCTCGACGTGCGCTTCACCGGCGATGACGCGCGCGATCCCGATCTCGCCGGCCTCGCGTCCGCGCTCAGCGTCGACGGAAGCAGCGTGAGTTTCGTGCATGGCGGCATCGACCGGATTCAGGGGCATGCGCAAGGGCGCCTGATCGTGTCGGCGCAAGTGCGCGCGAACGAACGCGCGAGTGTGCACGCGCAGATTGCCGCATTGCTCGAACGCGCGCGCGGCCACGCGAATCATGTCGAGGTGCTGGGCTATGTCTGAGCTCTGGCTTTCCGAACTCGTCGGTGCGATACGCGATACGGTGCTGATGGTCGGCATCTCCGCGGTGATCGCGGCGCTCGTCGGCATTCCGTTGGCGCTGGTGCTGGTCACGACCACGCGCGGCGGCATCTTCGAAAAGCGCGCGGTGAACAGCACGCTGGGCGCGCTCGTCAATGCGTTCCGCTCGACGCCGTTCATCATTCTGCTGGTCGCATTGCTGCCGCTCACGCGCTTACTCATCGGCACGACGATCGGCGTGTGGGCAGCGGTCGTGCCGCTTAGCATCGCCGCGGTTCCGTTTCTCGCGCGCGTGGCCGAAGTGAGTCTGCGTGAAGTGGACCGTGGACTAATCGAGGCAGCGCAGGCAATGGGCGCGCAGCGCCGGCATATCATCTGGCATGTGCTGTTGCCGGAAGCGTTGCCGGGCATTGTCGGCGGCTTCACGATCACGGTGGTCGCGATGATCGGCTCTTCCGCGATGGCGGGCGCGGTCGGCGCGGGCGGCCTCGGCGATCTGGCGATCCGCTACGGCTATCAGCGTTTCGATACCACGGTGATGGTCACGGTCATCGCGTTGCTGATTGCAATCGTGACGGCGGTGCAACTGGTGGGCGACCGCTTCGTGCGGCGGCTCGCGCAACGCGCGTGACAAGCGGCGTTGTGCGTCGAACGAACGCAGGGTACTTGCGACGCTCTTGAGGCGACCGGCTGATACAGCGCTTTCGCATGACGAATAGCGCCGCTCCTATCGGTCGCCAGCATCACCGCCTATCATGAAACCTGCCGGATGACGGCCGTGAGCCTCTCGTGAGCGTCAGCACGGTCCCGCCTGCACCGCAGGTCACACCGCAAACATCATCACTGGAAACAGCATGAACGATTCAGGTCACGCCGCGGCGCTGCACGCGCGCGAGGCGTCCGCCGCGCCGGCGGTGCGAGATCTCACCGGCCTGCTCGACGCATTGCATGCGAGCGCCGCGCAACGCGATCTTGCCGGCGGCCATGCCGCACAGGAAAAACAGTGGATCGCCGACGCCGGCCTGCTCACGCTCGCCGTGCCGCGCGAATTCGGCGGCGAGGGCGCATCGTGGCCGCATATCTACCAGGTGATTCGCAAGATCGCGCAGGTCGACAGCGCGCTTGCTCATCTGCTCGGCTTCACGTTCCTGCAGGAAGTGAGCATTAATGTGTGGGGCAATGCCGAACAGCGCGCGCGCTATTTGAGCGGCACAGTCAAGGAACGATGGTGGTGGGGCAATGCGGTGAATCCGCTCGATACGCGCCTCGTTGCAAGTGCAACCATCGACGGCGGCTATCTTCTGAACGGCCAGAAGGGCTTTTGCTCAGGCACGCGCGGCTCGCAGATGATGACGGTCTCCGCACAAGATCCGCTCACCGGCAATTCCGTATTTGCAGTAGTGCCGACCACGCGCGAGGGCATCACCGTCAATGAAGACTGGAATCCGATCGGGCAGCGGCAGACCGACAGCGGCAGCGTTTCATTCGCGCAGGTCAGGGTCGAGCCGGACGAAGTGCTGCATCGCGCGGATACGCCGTACGCGAGTTTGCGCACGCTCGTCTCGCAGCAGGTCATGACCAATCTGTTCGTCGGCATTGCACAAGGCGCACTCGACGAAGCCCGAGCGTATGTCACGCAATACGGCAAACCGTGGCTGACTTCGGGCGTGGCGAAAGCGACCGACGATCCGTACCTGATCCAGCGTTTCGGCGAAATGCGCATCCAGGCGGTGAGCGCCGAGGCGCTGGCGGAGCGCGCCGCGCAGGCGCTCGACGCCGCGTGGCGCGAAGGCCCCTCGCTGTCCGCCGAAGCGCGCGCGCATGTGGCGCTCGCCACATCCGAAGCGAAAATCGTCGCGCATCGCGCGGCGCTCGACGTCAGCGAAAAACTGTTCGATGCATGCGGCGCGCGCGCCACGCACGGGCCGCTTGCACTCGACCGCTTCTGGCGCAACGCGCGCGTGCACACGCTGCACGATCCGCTCGACTATCGCGTGCGCGATGTCGGCCGTTATGCACTGAGCGGGACATTGCCGGAAGTTTCTTTGTACACTTGAGGCGGTCCGCGGCGCAGCCATTCTGCGCGGCGGTTTTATTCCTCCTCGAGAGATTCCCGGATTGCAGTTCAAACTACCGACCACGGCAACGGCGCCGTTTTGCCCATCCGAAGTGCAAGGCTCGGTCGCCGTCTCGCAAGGCGCGCCTTTCTGGAAGAAGATCCTGCAGTTTGCGGGCCCCGGCCTGCTGGTTTCGATCGGCTATATGGACCCGGGCAACTGGGCGACCGACATCGAGGCCGGCTCGCGTTACGGCTACAGCCTGTTGTTCGTCGTCATGCTCTCGAGTCTCGCGGCGATGGCGCTGCAATGCCTGAGCATGCGTCTTGGCATCGTCACCGGGCGCGATCTCGCTGAACTGTCGCGAGCGCGTTATTCGCCGGCCGTCGCGCGGTTCCAATGGTTGCTCGCGGAGTTGTCGATCATCGCGTGCGATCTCGCCGAAGTGCTCGGCGGCGCGCTTGCATTCCATCTGCTCTTCAAATGCTCGCTGACCACGGGCGTGCTGCTCACGGCATTCGACACGCTGATCGTGCTCGGCCTGAAGGGCAAAAATTTCCGCGATCTCGAAGCGATCATGCTCGGCCTGATCGCGACGATCGGCGTCGGCTATATCGTCGAACTTGCGCTCGTGAAGCCGCATTGGCCGTCGGTCGCGCAAGGGCTGATTCCGTCGTGGCAGGCGCTGAGTTCGCGCGAGCCGATGTATCTCGCGATCGGCATTCTCGGCGCGACGGTCATGCCGCATAACCTGTATCTGCATTCGTCGATCGTGCAGACGCGCGCGGTCAAGCGCGATCCCGCGAGCATCGGCTCCGCAATCGGCATGTCGCGCATCGACACCATCGCGTCGCTGCTGCTCGCGTTGATGATCAACATGGCGATCCTGATTCTCGCGGCCGCTGCGTTTCATGCAACCGGCCACAATCAGGTCACCGAAATCGAAGACGCGTACAAGCTGCTCGCGCCGATTGTCGGCACCGGCTTCGCGGCGGTGTTGTTCGCGGTCACGCTGCTGGCATCGGGACAAAGCTCGACGTTCACGGGGCACGGTCGCGGGACAGGTCATCATGGAAGGCTTTCTGAAGCTGAAGATTCCTTGCTGGCAGCGTCGCTTCATCACACGCGCGCTCGCGCTGATTCCCGCGCTGATCGGCGTGCAGATGATGGGCAACGGCGCGGTGGGCAAACTGCTCGTCGCAAGCCAGGTCGTGTTGAGCCTGCAATTGCCGTTCGCGCTTTATCCGCTGATCCGCATGACGGGCGACCGTTCGCTGATGGGCGAGTTCGCGAATACGCTGCTGACGAGAATCGTCGCGTGGTCGCTGTTTGCGGTGATTACTGCGGCGAATCTCTGGCTTGTCGTGCAGACGGTGGGACTGGCGGGGTAAGAGAACAGCGCAGCACCAAACAAAAAAGTCCGCGCAGAATTTATTCTGCGCGGACTTTTTCTTGAGGCTTCGGTACGAATCGGGCGGACCAGCCGTCATCGTGGGTCCAACGAGTTGCCTGGCTCAGGCGGCTTGAGCGACCTGCGCGACCTGCGCAGCTTCCATTGCTTCCTGGCGAGCCGCCGCGGCCTTCTTCGTTTTGCCGGCACGCGACGGCGGCTGGCACGCGCCGCACACCACGTTGTGCTGCAAGTCGTGCTTGTGCGCGACGAACTTGCCGGTGCAACGGCAGCACTTCGTCAGTTGCAGAATGTCGGCGTCGAAGAAACGCACCAGCGTCCACGCGCGCGTCAAGTCCAGCACCGGTTCGGTTTCGCTGTGCTTGCAGTGCTCGAGATACAGCCGATATCCCTTCGTCAGCGCGTCGAGATGCGAGCAGCGCGCTTCGTTCTTGAGGAACAGGTACGTGTTGTAGAACAGCGAAGCGTGAATGTTCGCGAGCCACGTCATGTACCAGTCCGCCGAGAACGGCAGCATGCCCTTGGGCGGCGATACGCCCTTCACCTCACGATACAGGCGGATCATGCGATCGCGCGAGAGCGTCAACTCGCTCTCGAGCACCTGCATGCGTGCGCCCAGTTCGATCAGCGCGATGGCGCGAAACACTTCTTGTGCGTCTTCCGTCAGGCTACGCTTAAGCATCGCAGTCACCCTATTAGGCAAATTGCTCGGCGGGCTGGCCTGCAAGCAGGATGGCCGCGTGAGTCGGTGCAACTGCGGTGTGCTTCGTCGTTTGCGTCAACGCCGACAACATCGAGTGGTCGTTGAAGCGGAAGAAGCACAAAAGCTGATCGGAAGAGGCCAGCTTGACGATCTGCGCGAGCGACAGCCCGGCAAGCAGATCGGCCAGTTCCGACGACAAGCCCAGACGGAACATGCCGACGGGTTTGTCCTCACGCAACATGCGTTGCGCAAGCATGATGTACGACAGGTTAATCTCGCGGATTGAGTCCAGCGTCTCGCTGCTACGGTCCATTTTCTGTGTTTCCGAAGCCCCGAATTACTAAGTCGGCTTTTTGCCGTTATCTCTTTTGTGCCTCGCCGAAAACGTTGTCCTTCGGCTACGGGTCGCTCGGTTGATACAGATGGCGACCTTTTGATACATCGCGTTACATTTCGTAACAGCTTGGGACGAATTGTATGAAGGGCAAAACAAGAAATCAATCCCTTCTCGAAAAAATATCTCAAAAAGATGCATCAAATTTCGGTAAGAATTTCACCGGCCTGTAATAGGCGATGCTACACGGCTTTTGCGGCCACGCCGGCAATGGTCTGATCCATGAAAACCCTTGTAGGGCGGGGATGACGGCGTATCGTCCGCGCAACAGCGGATCGTTGTGCGCACAACCGGTAAATAAGTCTGAATGAAAGGGAAAGAGAAAAGCCGAAGAAAAATGTGTAATAAATACCGTCGGCTTTTCGTGCTTTGGGGACAGAAGACAGTTGTAACGGACTGCTACCGCCCCGGTTACAAACCAGGGCGACTTTGTAACTTCCCCGGTGAGAATCAGCAGCCGGTGCGACGTACCCGTTCGACTTCGAGGCCAAACGCGGGCCGCAGGCGCGTGCCTAGCACGTTGCCGGCAAACGCCGCGACGAGCCACAGCCAGCCGTGCAGGCTGCCGGAGACGATGCCGCTGAAGTACGCGCCGATGTTACAGCCGTAGGCGAGGCGCGCGCCGTAGCCGAGCAGCAGGCCGCCGACCACGGCCGCGATCAGCGAACGCATCGGCACTTTCCAGACCGGCGCGTAACGCCCGGCCAGCGCGGCGGCGGCCATCGCGCCGAGAATGATGCCGACGTCCATCACGGTCGTGACGTCGTGTGTAACAGGCGCCGCCAGCGCGCCTGCGTTCGCGCGGGTCGCCCAGTACGGCCAGCTCGCGACGTCTATCCCGAGCGCGGCGAAGAGCTTTGCGCCCCACAGCGCGAACGCCGAGGTGACGCCCCACGGGCGGCCCGACAGCGCGAGCGTCGCGAAGTTGAGCAGCACGAGGGCGAGCGCGCCGACGAACAGCGGCCACGGCCCTTGCAGCCACGGCGACGCACGCGGCGGGCGTGCCGCCTCGTTGACGAGGCCTCCGTGCCGGCGCCGTTCGACGAGCACTGTCAGCGCGGCGATGGCCGCGAAAATCGCCAGGTTGATCGCGATGGCGCTGCCCGCGCCGAGCGTCGTCACCATCGAGAGCGGCTTGAGCGACGGCAGCGCGGTCCAGAACGGCATATGCGCGGTGGCCACGACCGAGCCGGTGACGAACGCGGCGAGCGTGACGATCATTCGCGTGCTGCCGCCGCCGACCGTGTACAGCGTGCCGGACGCGCAACCGCCGCCAAGCTGCATACCGACGCCGAACATGAACGCGCCGACCACCACGGACGTGCCCGCGGGCGCGACCAGACCGACAACCGGATGCCCAAACAGGCTGCCCGACGCGAGCGCCGGGAAGAACAGCACGACGCCGACGGCGAGCATCAGCATCTGCGCGCGAAGGCCGGCGCCGCGGCCATCGGCGATAAATACGCGCCACGCCGACGTAAAGCCGAATGCCGCGTGATAGAGCGACAGGCCGAGCAGCGCGCCGACTATGTAGAGCGCGGCCTGGCGGCCGCTGACCGTCTGCGCCAGATAGACGGCGCCGAGCGCGATCAGCAGCAGAGCCGCGGCAAGCGGTTTGGGGTTGAGGTCGTAGCGGCGCGGCGCACGGGAAAGCGGAGTGGAGAGATCGGACATGATGAGTACGGTAGGCGGACTTTGGCGCGGCGGCGGCTCGCGACGTGAACGTCGTCGGGAGGCTCAACGCGCTGGGTCGACACATGCAAAGTGGATCGAAAAAGATAGCACGTGGGGGAGATTCGCGCAGAGGGGCGCGGCGCGGGGTGTGTGTCTCGGTCGAGAGGGGCGCTAGCGTATGTGCGTTGGTTCGGCGGGGCGCTGGCGTGTGCCTGTCGGTTCGGCGTGGCGCTGGCTGCCGTCCGTTGAGCGTTACGCCGCCGTCTGCGGGCGGTTGAGCAGAGCGCTGCCACACGCGGTCCGTTGAGCGCAACGCCGCCGTCTGCGGTCGCTCAAGCGCTGTGCCGGCGTACGCGGTCCATTGAGCGTCGCGCCGCCGTGTGCGGTTGGTCAAGCGGAGCGCTGTCATATGCGTTCTGCTCCCGCCTGTTCGCGGTCGCGAGCTCAGCCCGCAGGCCTCAATCAACTCCACGATCCCGACCGCAACCTCGCGGCGCTACTTCAGGCGACGCGCGAGAAAGCGTCGCCGATCTTGCGCCCAGCCCGGCGTCGTGTCGCGCGTACAAGCGACTACGCGACTACGCGACTACGCGACTACGCGACTACGCGACTACGCGACCACGCACGACCACGCACGACCACGCGACCACGCACGGCTACGCACGCCCACGCGCCCACGCGCCCACGCGCCCACGCGCCCACGCGACCACGCGACCACGCGACCACGCGACCACGCAGCCACGCGACCACGCGACCACGCAGCCACGCAGCCACGCGACCACGCAGCCACGCGACCACGCGTTCACGCGCCGGCAGCCGCCTCCCCGTCCGCAGTTCCGTCCACCCGCTGCTTCTCCGCGAAGTCGCGCAGTGCGGCCGCGGTTTGCGGATCCGCCGGAAAGAACGCCTCAATGGCGAGTTCAGAAAGCGTCACGTCCACTGGCGTGCCGAACACCGTCGTCGTGCTGAAGAACGACAGCACGCCGAGCGGCGTGCGCAGCCGCAGCGGCACGGCGATCTGGTTGAGCGGGCTATCGGCGGCATCGGGCGCGGCGGCGCCTAGCGGGCTCGGGTAAGCAGCCAGCTCGTCGCGCAGCGCGCTGAGGGTGTCGTCGGCGCTTACGTCGATTTGCCGTTGCAGCCGCGCGAGCACGTGCTCGCGCCACGCGTGCCAGTTGACGATCGACGACGCAATGCCTTCCGGATGCAGGCTCAGGCGCAACGCGTTGACGGGTGGCTTCAACAATTCGGGACTTGCGCTCGCGAGCAGCGGTGCGAGCGCATTGTTGGTGGCGACGATCGTCCAGTGACGGTCGATGGCAAGCGCCGGATACGGCTCGTGGCCCTTCAGCACCAGTTCGACGGCCTCGCGCGCGGCGCTCAGTTGCGGGTCCGACAGCGGACGCTCGCGAAACAGCGGCGCGTATCCCGCGGCGACCAGCAGCGCGTTGCGCGCGCGCAGCGGCACGTCGAGGCGCTCGGCGAGGTGCATCACCATTTCGCGGCTCGGCGTCGCGCGGCCGGACTCGACGAAGCTCAGATGCCGCGTCGAGATGTCGGCTTCGGCGGCGAGCAGCAATTGACTCATTCGTCGACGCTGCCGCCATTCACGCAGCAGATCGCCGACGCTGCGGCTGGCCGTGGGCGGCGCCGACGCGGCGCCTTGCGCAAGAGAAAGTGTGTTCATGCCACCGATGATAGCCAAAGCGCCGCGGCAATCCATTACCTGGGAGGTAATGGGTGGGGCGTGTCGCACGTCGTTTGTGGCTTGACGCTCGCCGCGTGTAGCCGCACCTCGCTGCCCCTCTCGTCGCGCATGGCTGCGCCTCGCCGCTAGCCGTCCCGTCGCTCGTGTCGCCGCCCGCCGCGCGTGGCCGCACCTCGCTGCCGCTCTCGCCGCGCAGTGCTACGCCTCGCCGCTGGCCGCCTCGCCGCTGGCCGTCCCCGTCCCGTCGCTCCCGCTGCCGCTCGCCGCGCGTGGCCGCACCTCGCTGCTCCTCTCGCAGCGCATGGCTACGCCTCGCCACCCAGCCGCCACATTGCCCCGCCCACCGCAGCACCCCGATTACCTGCCACGTAATCGACCGACGTCGCGCAAACCGCGAATCTTCACTCCGAGCCCGCCGCATGCGACCCGCGTGCCGAGCGTAGCGCTCTATCACGCCATAGGAGTGGGAGATGAACGCGCATACCAACCTGATCGATCGTTATTTCGAAGCATGGAACGAGACCGACGGCGCGCGCCGCCGAGAACTTATCGCCGCGACCTGGGCACGCGACGCCGATTACCGCGACCCGCTGATGACCGGCGCGTGCCACGACGGCATCGACGCGATGATCCAGGCCGTGCAGGAGCGCTTTGCCGGTCACACGTTTCGCCGCTCGACCGACGTCGACGGCTTCGGCAATCGCCTGCGCTTTTCGTGGGAACTCGTGACGCCCGCCGGCGATGCGATCGTCAAGGGCTCCGACTTCGGCACGGTCGACGCGCACGGGCGCCTTCAGTCCGTGACCGGCTTCCTCGACCAGGTGCCAGCGGGCGCCTGAGCGGCCACCGCCAATCGCAATTAGCCATCGCCAATCACCACCGCCCATCTTTCATGGAGAGCATCATGCACGAGCCCGCCGGCGTCACGACTCGTTCGCCCGTCAGAACGTTCGCGCGATTCGCTGCCGCGATGGACGCGTTCTCCGGCGCGATCGCCGGCTTCGCGCTGCTCGCCGGCACGCGCGCGTTCATGTTCACCGCGTTGCTCGGCTGGCGCGAACCGGTGCTCGGCGGCGCGGGGCTGATGCTGCTCGCGATCATCGGATGGTTGCGGTGGCGTTGCCGCGGCAAGAGGCGTGGGGCGTCCGGCGCGCCCGGCGCGTCTTGCGCGGCGCACTGAATCTCTCCGAAGCGCGCGACGTTGCTTGCTACAATCGTTTGCCGTATTGCGATCAAGGCAATCGATTCAATCCATTCGAATAACCGCAAGCAACTTGCATGGAGACACAGTGCTAAAGAACCTCGATCCCCTGCTGAACGCCGACATCCTGCATGCACTACGCTCAATGGGCCACGGCGACGAACTCGTGATCTGCGACGCGAACTTTCCGGGCAACTCGGTCGCGCATTCCACGGTGCTCGGCAAGCTGCTTCATCTGGACGGCGTGAGCGCGCCGCGTGCGGTCCGCGCCGTGCTTTCCGTGCTGCCGCTCGATACCTTCATCGAGCAACCGGCGTCGCGGATGGAAGTCGTCGGCGAGCCGCATACCATTCCGGCCGTGCAGCGCGAGGCGCAGATCGAGGTCAATGCCGCCGAGGGGCGCGAGGTGCCGTTTGCATCCATCGAACGCTTCGCGTTTTACGAGCGCGCGCGCAAAAGCGTATTGCGTGATCGCGACGGGTGAAGACCGTGGCTACGGCTGCTTCGTCTTCACGAAAGGCGTGCTGCTCGCGCCCGACGCGCCGCGTTGATAGTGCACGACGCCGCCGGTTCGCGGCGTCAGCGTCGGTGAAGACGTTTGAAGCCAATCGTGCCGCCGGGCATCCCCGGCGTCGCAGACTACGCATCCAACGCTTGCCCGCCTTGGAAAGCGCGGGCAATCCACTTATGCTCAGAGGCAAAGCAGGGAACTGTGGCCCTTTAACCGGGTCTGCTGCTTATTCATCTACAGGAGCACCTCATGACGCGTCCCGTCGATTCCGGCGTTATTCTCATCGCGCGTATCGCGCTTGCCGTTCTGTTCCTGTGGGGCGGCGTGATGAAACTGCTGGGCTATGCGGGCTTTGTCGGCTACCTGCATTCGAAGGGCGTGCCGTTCGTGCAGATCGCCGCGCCGATCGCCACCGCCGTGGAGGCATTGGGCGGCCTGCTGCTGATCGTCGGCTTCAAGGTGCGTCCGCTCGCGCTCATCATGGCGGTCTATACGGTGGCAACCGCGGTCCTGGGCCACGACTTCTGGAATGTGACCGACGCCGCCTTGCAGCGCGACATGGTGATTCATTTCTGGAAAAACATCGGTATCGCCGGTGGTTTTCTGCTGCTGTTCGTGACCGGCGCGGGGCGTATCAGTATCGACGGTGCGCGCGCGCCGCGCAGCGGGTTGGGCCTTTGAGCGCCCGCGTTCACGATTTAGCCGGTTCGACCGGCTGCCGTATTCGGCCGCAATCAAGGGAGCACATATGATTCAAAGTTTCGAGCAATCCATTGGGGGCAAGGTGCTGCAGTTGTGCGCGAGTCTTGGCGAAGGGCCCACGCCGCATCGCGTGATCATCAGCCTTGCCGATTCCGCGAAAACGCTCGTCGTTCTCGATGCGTCCGGATTCCTGGGCGCGATCAAGGCCGAGATCGAAGAGCCGGAAAAACTGATCGCCGATGCAATCAGCAAGGCGCAAAACGAAGGGCTGATCGAAGCCGCGATCAACACCGGCACGATTCAGGAAGCGCCGCTGTAGCTCGCCGGCGCAGTGGTGCAGGGCGCGCTCGTGGCTGAGCGCCTGATACATGTCTAGTAGACGTCGGATAGACCGCTGACGACCCCTGTGGCCTCGAGCCGCCGGGGTCGTTTTTTATTGCGCGTGCGTTTAAAGGCGAGCCGAGACGAACGAACGAACGCGAACCGAGACGCGGCGCACGAAGCATCGACAGCCAGTCTGCAACATCAGCGCGAATTGCCCACGCGCACGGAGTCCGCGTCGCCCCGCGCCGTCGACGACGAATGCGGCTGCGGATGCACGAGGCAACTCATCACGCCGCCGAACACCAGCAGGCCGACCGAGATCGCCGTCGCCGTTTGCATGCCCGAAACGATTTGCGTCGCCGCGGAGCCGCTCGCGAGCGCGCCGAAGGCGGCCACGCCCACCGCGCCGCCCGCCTGGCGCGCCGTGTTCAATACCGCCGACGCCGTGCCCGCGCGCCGCGCTTCCACCGATGCCAGCACGGCGGTCGTCATCGCCGGCACGGCGAGCCCCATGCCGGACGGGATCAGCAGGAACGGCAGCAGCAAGCCAATGAGCGGCGTGCCGGCATCGACGAAGTGCAGCAGGCCGTAGCCGAGCCCGGCGGTGATGGCGCCGGCGATCATCGGCACACGCACGCCGAAGCGTCCGACCACCCAGCCGCTTGCCACGTTCGAAATCAGGAAGCCGCCGGTCAGCGGCAAAAACGCGAGCCCGGCCTGCAACGGCGTGTAGCCGCGCGCCCGCTGCAAATACAGGCTCAGCACGAAGACCATGCCGTAATAAGTCATGTTCACGCAGATGCCGAACAGCACGGCCGCGCTGAAGCTGCGCTTGCTGAAGAGCGACAGCGGCAGCATCGGCGCGCGCGCCCGCGCCTCAACGGCGACGAATGCGCCGCCCGCGAGCGCCGCGAGCACGAAGCCGCCCGCGACGAGCGGATGACTGAGCCCCAGCGGCCGCCATTCGATCACGGCGGCGACGAACGCGGTCAACGCGACAACGGCGAGCGACTGGCCGCCGAGGTCGATGCCGCGCGGGCTGGTATCCGCTTTCGCGGCGGCCTGCGGACGCGGCACCCACAGCAAGGTCGCGAGAAAGCCGGCGGCGCAGATCGGCAGATTGACGAGGAAAATGCTGCGCCAGCCGAAGGCCGCGATCAGCAGGCCGCCCAACACCGGGCCGGCGGCGATCGAAATGGCGCCTGACGCCGTCCACAGTCCGACCGCGCGGGCGCGAAGTTTCGGGTCGTGCCCGTACGACTGGTTGAGCAGCGCCAACGAATTCGGCAGCATCGCGGCGGCGCCGACGCCTTGCAGCGCGCGGGCCGCGACGAGCATCGGCGCGTCGAGCGCGAGGCCGCAGGCAAGCGACGCCAGCGCGAACAGCACGATGCCCGCCGCATACAGCCGGCGCGCGCCGAAGCGGTCGCCGAGCGCGCCGGCCGACAGCATCAGCACGGCGAAGGCGAGCGTGTAGGCGTCGACGACCCATTGCAGGCCCGCGACGTTCGCGTGCAGGTTCGCGCCGATCTGCGGCAACGCAATATTGACGATGGTCACGTCCAACTGCGTGACGACGAAGCCGACGCTGACGGTCGCGAGCACGCGGCCGAGGGCGGGCGAAACGGGTGTTTTTTGGGAGTTCATGCGACACATCGTAGGCCGATGGCGCGCCCGATGTTTCGTGCCGGCGTGAAGTGTCGATGTCGGTGAAAGACCGTGCAGGATATGCGCTCAGTCGCGTCGCCGCCTGAACGAACGCACTCGCTCGCACATGCGCGAACGGCGCGCCGTCAAAGGCGCGCCGTTCGCGTCATTCATGAGCGCACACGGAGGATCAGCGCTTGTGCGGCGCGTCCTTGATGAACAGCGCAGTCAGCGCGCCCAGCACGCAGATCGTGCCGACGTACAACGGCGCGGCCATCGGATTCGATTTCATCATCAGCGAGACGGCGATCGGCGTCAGCCCGCCGAAGATCGCGTACGCGACGTTGTACGAAAACGAGATGCCCGAGAAGCGCACGACCGGCGGAAAGGCTTTCACCATCACGAACGGAATCGCGCCGATCACGCCGACGAGCAGACCAGTCACGCCGTACAGCGGCACGAGCGTGGATGTATCGACGGCGAGTTGCTGGAACATCGCATAGTAGGTCGCCGCCAGCGCCAGGCCGCCGATGAAAATCGTGCGCCCCGCGCCGACGCGCCCGGCGATCGAGCCCGCCATCACGCAGCCGATCGTCAGGCACAGCGTCGCCACGCAGTTCGCGAGCAGCGCGGTGGCCGGCGCGATGTGAAACTGCTTTTGCAGCAGCGTCGGCGTCATCAGAATCACGACGACGATCGCGGCGGACAGCATCCACGTAAGCAGCATCGACACGATGACCGCGCGGCCGTGGTCGCGCAGCACGGCCTTGAGCGGCACTTCGGCGGCAATCGCCTTGCGTTGCTTGAGCTCGGCGAACACCGGCGTTTCGTGCAGCCAGCGGCGCAGATAAACCGAAAACATGCCGAACACGCCGCCGATCAGGAACGGAATGCGCCACGCGTAATCGGCGATTTCAGCGGGCGCAAAGTTGCGATTCACCGCCGACGCGATCAGCGAGCCGAGCAGGATGCCCGCCGTCAGCCCGGCCGTCAGCGTGCCGCACGCATAGCCGATGTGCCGCTCGGGCACGTGCTCGGAGACGAACACCCACGCGCCCGGCACCTCGCCGCCGACCGCCGCGCCCTGCATCACGCGAAACAGCAGCAGAAGAACCGGCGCCATCACGCCGATGCTCGCGTAGGTGGGCAGGAGACCCATCATCAGCGTCGGCACGGACATGAGCAGCACGCTCAGCGTGAACATGCGCTTGCGGCCGAACAGATCGCCGAAGTGCGCCATGATGATGCCGCCGAGCGGCCGCGCCAGATAACCCGCGGCGAAGATGCCGAAGGTCTGCACCTGGCGCAGCCAGTCCGGCATCGCGGCCGGAAAGAATAGCTGGCCGATTGCCGGCGCAAAAAACACGAAGATGATGAAGTCGTAGAACTCGAGTGCGCCGCCCAGGGCCGCGAGGCCGAGCGTTTTATAGTCGCTGCGCCCAAGCGGGCGTGGGGTGACAGCCTGCGCTCCACCCAGATTTGTCGCTTGCATTGCTATGTCGTTGTGTTGAATTGGAAACCACGTGTGGCGTGGAAAAACGGCGCTCGTCGGGCGAGAAGTGTGGCAACGGCTGGGTAGAGCGCGGGACACCGGCGCGCCGTCCCGGGTAGGGCGGCGCGATGACGAAGTAAGCCAACCGGCGATTTTACAGGATGAAAGCGATTCGCCTCGGGAAGTGCTTAATTAGATTGGGAAAGTTCTGCTTGAGTCCGCGTTTCGTGGCGGGCTTGGGGAAAGCCGGGCCTGGGTACAGGAAGTCGGCTGTAGTCCGTCGGCGATTCGTCGAGCGGATTCGTCTGAGCAAACGCTAAATTAGGATTGGTCCTATGGGATAGCGCGGGTGGGCCTTCGAGAATCGCGTCCACGCCATCAGTTATGAGTCATCCCATGCGCATTGCCATTCTCCAACGTGATCCCGTCATGCGTCAGTCGATTGAAAAGATTCTGACGAGCGCGGGCCATACCTGCGCGGGCTACGACGACGGTCTCACCATGTCGAAAACGCTTGCCCGATCCACCGTGGATCTGCTGGTGCTGGACTGGCACGGCACGCGCCTGTCGGGCACCGAGGTGTTGCGCACGGCGCGCGCGGTCGGCGGCGACCGGATGCCGGTGATTTTCGTGTCGCGCGACACGTCCGAGGAGAGCATGGTGCGCGCGTTCGTCAACGGCGCCGACGACTACGCGTCACTGCCGCTGCGCCCGGCCGAATTCCGCGAGCGCGTCACGGCGTTGCTGCGGCGGGCCTATCCGGAGCGCTTCGGCACCGCGAGCTTCGACGTGGGACCGTACCGCTTCGACACGCATCGCCAGGTCGTCATGCTGCGCGGCCAGCCGGTCGCGTTATCCGGCACGCAATACCGGCTCGCCTCGCTGTTCTTCTCGAACATTGGCCGCGTGATGTCGCGCGATCACATTTTCGCGATGGTGTGGGGCCGCGAATTCCGCGAGTTCACGCGCACCATCGACAGCCACGTGTCGCGGCTGCGTCTGTTGCTCGCAATCGAGCCGCAAAACGAGTTTCGCCTGCAGCCGGTTTATAAGAGCGGCTACAGGCTGCTGCATCTGCGTCACGAGGACGCCGTGCATGCGCAGCCGCAGGCGGCCTGAAGCCTTTATTCACGCTCAAACTCGCACACCGGCACTCGCTCAAAGGCGCGGCAATTGCGGCCGCGTTTCTAGCGACTTGCGGATCAACGCTTCCACCGCCGCGCGCTCGTCGCCCGCAAGCGGCAGGCGCGGCGGGCGGACCGGCTCCGTGCCGAGTCCCACCATCGCTTCGGCGAGCTTGATGTTCTGGACGAGTTTCGACGATACGTCGAGCGCGAGCAGCGGCGCGAACCAGCGGTAAATCGCCCGCGCTTCTTCCAGGCGTCCCGCTTTCAACAGCTTGTAGATCGCCACCGTCTCATGCGGAAATGCGCACACGAGACCGGCCACCCAGCCATGCGCGCCCATCAGGATGGCTTCCATCGCGAGATTGTCGACGCCGCACAGAATCGCGAAGCGGTCGCCGACCGCGTTGATCAGATCGGTCACGCGCCGCACGTCGCCGCATGATTCCTTGATCGCGACGATCTTTTTCTCGTCGGCGATTTCGGCGAACATCTCGGGCGTCATATCGACGCCGTACGCGAGCGGATTGTTGTAGATCATCAGCGGCAGCGCGCTTGCGTCGGCGACGCTGCGAAAGTGATGCAGCGTCTCGCGCCGATCGGACAGATAGCGCAGGCCCGGCAGCACCATGAAACCGGCGGCGCCGCGCCGGCTGCCGTGTTCGGCCTGGCGGCAGGCGTCGAGCGTGCTGTTTTCCGCGATCGTCAGCAGCACCGGCACGCGGCCGCGCGAGGCGTCCACGGCGATGTCGAGCACTTCCAGCTTTTCGTCGAGCGAGAGCGTCGACGCTTCGCCAAGCGATCCGCACACGATGATGCCGTCCACGCCCGCGTCGATCTGCGCTTCGATATTCTTTGCGGTCCACGCACGGTCTATGCTGAAATCCGCGTTGAACTTGGTGGTGACCGCCGGCAATACGCCTTCCCAGATATGCGCCACGACTGCTCTCCTGAATGTGATGAGTCGAAGCGCAGTGTAAGCAGCGAAAACGCCGCCGTCTTGCGTCAATCGCGCGTGGCGGATGACGATTTCGGCATAGTGGGGTTCGAGGTCGCAAATAAGCCACAGGGCGGTGCTGCGTTTTTGCGATATGTTAAGACGCGGCTGAGAGGCGCTTGTGCGGCAATCCGCGCTGGGCAAACGGCCGTGCCTTCGCCGCTGCGGCCGAGGCGCGGCCGCAAGTTCATTCAGCGTTGCGTGGCCTGCGGAACCACGCAGCGGTAAAACCACAACCTATGCCGAAATCGTCACAATCCACGCGCAGTCGCACCAAGACTCGCGCGTGCGCCGTTCCTACCATGTGCGTCATGAAAACGCTCAATATCATCGACTCCCACACCGGCGGTGAACCGACCCGCCTCGTCGTGTCCGGCGGCCCCGATCTCGGCGGCGGAACGCTCGCAGAGCGGCTCGACGTATTCCGCACGCGCTTCGACGACTGGCGCGCCGGCATCGTCACCGAACCGCGCGGCTCGGACGTGGTAGTCGGCGCGCTGCTGTGCGAACCCGACGACCCGTCGTGCGCGGCCGGCGTGATCTTCTTCAACAACGTCGGCTATCTCGGCATGTGCGGACACGGCACGATCGGCCTCGTAGTGTCGCTCGCGCATATGGGGCGGATCGCGCCAGGGCGTCATCGGATCGAGACGCCCGTCGGCGTGGTGGAAGCGACGCTCAACGACGACGGCAGCGTCGCCGTGCGCAATGTGCCGGCGTATCGCTATCGCGAGGCCGTTCAGGTGGACGTGCCGGGATATGGCGTGTTGACGGGCGACATCGGCTGGGGCGGCAACTGGTTTTTCCTCGTCGCCGAACATGGCCGTTCGTTGGAGCCGGCGCACATTCCTGAGTTGACGGCGTTCAGCGCCGCGATCCGCGACGCGCTGATCGCGCAGCGGATCACCGGCGCGGATGGCGCGTTGATCGCGCAGCGGATCACCGGCGCGGATGGCGCGTTGATCGACCATATCGAACTCTTCGAGCCGGGTTCGCGCGACGGCATCGACAGCCGCAGTTTCGTGCTCTGTCCGGGCAACGCGTACGACCGCTCGCCGTGCGGCACGGGCACCAGCGCGAAAGTGGCGTGCCTCGCGGCGGACGGCAAGCTCGCCGAAGGCGCGGTGTGGCGGCAGGAGAGCATTATCGGCAGCGTGTTCGAGGCGAGCTATCGTCACGCGGACGACGGCGTCTGCGTGATTCCGACCATCACCGGACACGCGCATATCACGGCGGAAGGGCGGCTTTGCTTCGACGAACGCGATCCGTTCGCGTGGGGCATCCGCACGGCATGACGGCGGATGCATTGATCGTCGGCGCGGGCATCGTCGGCGCGGCCTGCGCGGCCGGACTCGCCGCGCTCGGCATGCGCGTCGAGGTGCTGGACGCGCAAGGCATCGGCGGCGGCGCGACGGCGGCCGGGATGGGCCATATCGTCGTGATGAACGACTCGCCCGCTGAACTGGCGCTCTCGCTCTATTCGCGCGACCTCTGGCTGCAACTCGCGCCTCGGCTGCGCACGCGCGACGCGTTCGCGCGCTGCGGCACGCTCTGGCTCGCCGCCGACGAAGAAGAATGGCAAGCCGCCCGCGCCATGCACGCCGCTTACGAAGCGCATGGCGTTACAGCGCAACTGCTCGACGCGTCCGCGCTGCGCCAATGCGAGCCGGCGGTGGCGGCGTCGCTTGTCGGCGGTTTGCGCATCGAGCACGACAGCATCGTGTACGCGCCGACGGCCGCCGAGTGGCTGCTGACGCAATCGCCGGCGTCGGCGAACATCGGCGTGCGGCTCGGCGCGTCCGTTGTTTCCGTGGATGCAACGGGCGTCACGCTCGCGAACGGCGAGCGGCGCGGCGCGCGGCATGTGATCGTCGCAAACGGCCTCGGCGCGCGCGAACTCGTGCCGACGCTGCCGCTGCAACCGAAGAAAGGCCATCTGCTGATCACCGACCGTTACCCCGAACTGATCCATCATCAATTGCTCGAGCTCGGCTATATCAAGAGCGCGCACCACGCGACGGGCACGTCGGTCGCATTCAATGCGCAGCCGCGGCCGACGGGGCAGTTGCTGATCGGCTCATCGCGCCAGTTCGACACGACCGACCCCGCAGTCGAGATGCCCGTGCTCGCGCAGATGCTGCAGCGCGCCGCGCACTATCTGCCGATGCTGCCGCAGCTCAACGGCATTCGCGCATGGACCGGCTTTCGCGCGGCATCGCCGGATGGCTTGCCGCTGATCGGTCCGGCCGGCGACGCCGTGCCCGGCGTGTGGCTTGCGGTCGGTCATGAGGGGCTGGGTGTGACGACGTCGCTTGCGACGGCGAAGCTGCTTGCCGCGCAGATCGTCGGAGAGACGGCGGCGATTCCGGTCGAGCCTTATTTGCCTGCGCGGTTCGTGCGAGAGGTGGCGCATGAGTAAGAGTGGCGAGGCGCGGGTTCGGGTGATGATCGACGGAGTGAGTGTCGAGGTCGATGCTGGGACGACTGTGGCGGCGGCTCTGGTGGTTGGCGGTTGCGCGAGCGGCACGCGACTGTCCGTGCGCGGCGAGCCGCGCGCTGTTCTCTGCGGGATGGGTGTCTGTCAGGAATGCCGCGTAACGGTAGATGGACGCGCGCATGTGCTTGCGTGCCAGACGTTGTGCCGCGATGGGCAAGTCGTGCATACGCAGAAGGTGAACGCACCGTGACTCAGCACTTCGACGTGATCGTAGTAGGCGCCGGCCCGGCCGGTCTCCACGCCGCGCTTGCATCGGCACGCGAAGGCGCGGCCGTCGCGTTGCTCGACGACAATCCGCGCGTCGGCGGCCAGATCTGGCGGCAGGGACCCGGCATCGCGCCGCAGTCGCCGCTGCGCGCTCTGCTCGCCGATTTAAGCCGCCACGGGAACGTGACTCATTTTCCGTCGACGCGCGTCATCGCGCCGCTCGCGCCGCGTGGTCTGCTGGTCGAATCGGCGGAACGAGGCGGCGCGTGCATGACATACGAGCGCCTGATTTTGGCGACCGGCGCACGTGAGCGCTTGCTGCCGTTCGCCGGCTGGACGCTGCCCGGCGTGACCGGCGCGGGCGCGCTGCAGGCGCTGATAAAAGGCGGCATGCCGGTACGCGGCGAGCGCGTCGTGATTGCGGGCGGCGGTCCGTTGCTGATCGCCGCATTGGCCACGGCACGCGCCGCGGGCGCGCGAGTGCTCGCGGTGGTCGAGCAGGCTTCGGCCATAAAGGTCGCGCGTTTTGGCGCTTCGCTTCTACGCGAACCCGCGAAGCTGCGGCAGGCCGTGAGAATGACGCGCGGTTTCGGCGGCACGCGCTACTGGACGAGCAGCATGGTCGAAGCGGCGCACGGCGAAGACCGCGTGCAACAGGTCACGATCCGGCGCGGCGAGCGCAGGGTGACGCTCGATTGCGAGCGTGTCGCGTGCGGCTTTGGGCTGGTGCCGAATGTCACGCTCGCGCAGGCGCTCGGCTGTGCCATCGACGAAGCAGGCGGCATCGTCGTCGATGCTTCGCAGCGCACCTCGGTCGAGGGCGTGTTTGCGGCGGGCGAGTGCACGGGAGTGGGCGGCGCGGAGTTGGCGTCGATCGAAGGGGAAATCGCGGGGTTGGGCGTGGGTGAACGCAGCAGCGTCGACGGATCGAGCCCCGAACTAACCGCAAGCTCCCGCCTCCGCACACTTCACGCACAACGCCAACGCTGGCGCCGCTTCGCGGCGCGCGTCGAAACCGCCTTCGCTCTGCAGCCCGCCGCGCGCATCCCGCCCGCCGACGACACCCTGCTATGCCGCTGCGAAGACGTCAGCGTCGGCGAAGTGCGCGCGTTCCAGAACTGGCGCGACGCCAAGCTGCACACCCGTTGCGGGATGGGCGCCTGCCAGGGAAAGATCTGCGGGACCGCGGCCGACGTGTACTTTGGTTGGCCATCGGCGGCGCCGCGTCCGCCATTCAGTCCCGCGCAAGTCGGCACGCTGATCGCAGCGGCTGGGCATCCGCCGCAGGCCGAATGACGTGCGCCGATCATCGCCGGCACGCGCATATTGTCGGCGAATCGGCGGCTTTATAATCGACGGCGCATGCATGGTGAATCGACCAGAACCGAACCGCATCGGCTGCAAACAACGTAGCGCCACAAGCCTCACAAACCGCTCACGCATCCGCTCTCACAACCGGCTCGGACCCACGGGACCCGCACGATGAACACGCTGGCTCATCAGTTTCCCTCCGACGAAGCACCGTTGTCCGCCATGCTGTCGCACTTCCGGCAGCTCGAGCCCGTATTCGACGCGCTGCCCGACGTCGTTTTCTTCGTGAAGGACGCCGACGCGCGTTACGCGCTCGTGAACCGCACGCTCGCTTCGCGCTGCGGCTTCAAGGAGAAAACGGCGCTGCTCGGCAAGACCGCCGAGGACGTGTTTCCGCGCCGCTTCGGCCGCATCTACACGGCGCAGGACGAGGGCGTGATCCACGTCGGCAATCAGATGTTCGATCAGCTCGAATTGCATCTTTATCCGGGACGTCAGCCGGGCTGGTGCCTGACGAGCAAGCAGCCGTTGCGCGACGCGGCCGGCAAGATCATCGGACTGGCCGGCATCTCACGCGATCTGAGAGCGGACGAGAGCAGCCATCCCGCGTATAGCAGGCTCGCGACGGTCGTGCAGTTCATCCAGGAAAACTACGTGCAGCCGCTGAACCTGAAGCAACTGGCCGCAATGGCGGATATGTCGGTCGCGCAGCTCGAGCGCTACTTTCACAAGGTGTTTCATTTGACGCCGCGTCAGGTTCTGCTGAAGACGCGGCTCGATGCCGCGACCGCGCTGCTGGTCTCGAACGACAAGGTCACCGACGTCGCCGCGCTATGCGGCTACACCGATCACAGCGCGTTCACGCGGCAATTCAAGGCGACTGTCGGCGTCACGCCGACCGAATACCGGATGCTGCTGCACGGCACGTCGAGGAACTGAACCCCGGCTTATGGTTCGCCGCAAGCATCACTATTACGTGTACGTCGTCTTGCTCGACGACACCGTCTGGAACGAGCCGCGCTTTCGCCGCGCGAATCCGGACTACCGGTTCGACAAGCCTTGCGTGTATGTGGGGATGACCGGGCTCGATCCCGATCTGCGCTTCGACCGGCACAAGGCCGGCATTCAGGCGAATCGCTACGTGCGCGACTACGGCTTGCGCCTCGTGCCCGAGTTATACGAAGTGTTCAATCCGATGCCCTATCGCGGCGCACAGGACATGGAAGTCGAATTGGCGATTGGACTGCGTGAAGCGGGGTACGGCGTGTGGCAAGCGTAACCGTGGCAAGCGCAGGTGTGCAGGCGTAGCGTTACTTAACACCGAGTCCGCGCAGCACGGCATTGCCCTCGGACGTCAAACGGATGCGCGAGCCGCCGGCATCGTTCGAAATAGTTTCGATCAGACCGGCTTCGTGCAGTTGCGGAATCTCGGGTTTCGCGGACGCGTCGATCGGCGCGTGCAGCAGGAGCAGCAGCGTCGCCAGTTCGTGATGGCTCAGCAGGCGGCGCAGGATGGTGGGGCGCTTCGCCGGCGGCGGGTTGTCGTTGGTATTTTGTTCGGGCTGGTTCATGGTGCGCACCTCGTGCGGTAGTGTCCGAGGCATGATGGGGACGAAGTCTTAAACGGTTCTTAAGAACCATTGTCCTGTAACACCGTGACACGAAGATGGCAGCGGCGCAGCTTATCAACCCTTAACGGCCGGGCTTTCGATTGCTTCCTGCTGTGCTTGCGTGACTTACGGCGCGCAGGTTTTCCCCGCGGTTTCGATCCACAGATTATTGACGTGGCGCTTGCCCGCGTAGAAGCGGTACGTTGTCGCACCATTGTCGCTGCGCACCTTGACGATGTTCGAATCGCCGAAGTCGAGCATCTGGCCTTGCGGGATCGACGTCGATTTGAAAGCGGCGTTGTGATTCGTCGCGAGTTGCGTGAGGCAAGCGACGACGTCGTTGACCGAGCGCTGCGTGGTCGTGTCCGTGACCGGCTCGCCGGCGTCCGGATTCTTCTGGAAATAGGCGCAAGCGCTGAAAAGGAGGGGAACTGACAGGACTACGGCAAACTTCTTCATATCTCTCCTGGCGTTTCGTTCGGCGGGCGGTGAGTGCAGGTGCAAGCCCGAGACGAGCGGGCTGGGCTCGCGCTGCGGACAGCGCCGCTGACATGACCGGCGATGCAGCCGCGCGGCGCGGACCGCGAATCAGGCTGCATTATATCGGGCGAGAGCCCGCTTCTAGCCGATCCGCACGGCGCGTGCCTGCCGCGTTGCTTTGCGCGGTTGCGAACCCGTAGCGGCGGCGAAAAGCAAAGACGCCAACAAGCCGACACGCCAACGCTGAGCGCCGCCTATCTCCGCCGCTGCGCCTGCGCTGCGAGCCGCACCGCCGCGTTGCCGGCGCCGTAGCCGTCATAACCGCCGCGCCGCTCGACGATCTCCATGAAGAAGCGCTGATCGAGCTGTTCCGTATAGGCGTGGAAAAATTCGCCGCCGCGCTCATCGCGGTCATACAGGATGTTGTGCTCGCGCAGCGCATCGAGCATCTCGTCCGGCAATGCGTAGCGAGCGGCCAGATCGTCGTAGTAATTACGCGGAATGCGCAGCACCGGCAAGCCATCGGCGACGAATTCGGGAATCGCGCTGAAGATGTCGCCCGTGCTGAACGCGACATGATTCAGACCCGAGCCGTGATAGGTATGCAGCGCTTCGGCGACCGCAGTATGGTGATCCACCGACGCATTCAGCACCACGCGAACCGAGCCGTCGCGGCTGCGCAGCGCGCGGCTGCGCACGAGGCCATACGGATCGGGCACGAGCACGCCGGGCTCCGCCTGAAAGCCAAACGCGGTGCGCAGAAACAGCACCCACGTATCGAGCGAATTCGCCGGCACGGCAAGGCACACGTGATCGATACGGCTGAGCGGCCCCACTTCCGCCGGGCCGTTGATGTCCGTCAGAACGAAATCGGCTTCGAACAGCGTCGGCTGGTCAGGCGTTTCGTCGACGAAGTAATTGAGGCTACCGTCCGGCGCCTGCACCGCGGGCAGCACGCGTTCGTTCGGGCCGATCTGGCCGGAAAACGGCGCATAGCCGAAGCCGGCGGCCCGCTCGAATGCCTGATGCGCATCGTCGACGCGAAACGCCGACGCGCACAGCGACAAACCATGCTGCTGGAAGAACGCATTAGCGAACGAATCGGGCTCCGCGTTCAGCACGATCGAAGCGGCGCCATGCTGATAAAGCGTCACGTCTTTCGAACGATGCTGGCCCGCCTGGCGAAAGCGCAGTTTGCCGAGCCAGTCGGCGAGATGCGCGCGCGTGGTGTGATCCACGGCGAATTCGAGGAACTGATAGCCGACGTGCGCGGGCGCGGCCGGCGACTCATAGAGCTCACCGGCCGGTTGCCGCTCGCTGTCCAGCAACGCACGCGTCTGCTCCTCGAGAAACAGCAGCGAACGATGCCCGTCCGCGGCGGTGATGGTGGTCGGCGCGGCACGAAAGCCATCGTTGAAAATTTCCAGCGAAAGCGGGCCCTTGTAGCCCGCTTTCACGACTTGAGCCGTAAAGTTCGCGACGTCGAAATCGCCCTGACCCGGAAAGCAGCGGTAGTGGCGGCTCCATTCGAGCACGTCCATTGCGAACTTGGGCGCGTCGGCGATCTGCACGAAGGCAATGCGCTCGCCTGGAATATCCGCGATGCCGTCGACGGTGTCGCCAAGCGACAGCGTATGAAAACTGTCGAGCACAAGTCCGAGATTGGGATGGTTCACCGCGTTCACGAGCTTCCACGCATGCCGGTACGTCTTGACGTGCCGGCCCCACGCGAGCGCTTCGTAACCGGCGATCACGCCGGCCGCCTCGGCCGCCTGCGCGAGCGCGCCGAGCTGGTCGGTCATCAGCGCATCGTCGCAGAGGGTGTCGGGCTGCACGTTGCTGCACACCAGAATGCGATCCGTGCCCAGTTCGTGCATCACATCGAACTTGCGTTTTGCCCGATCCAGATTGCGCGCGAGACGCTCCGCGCTCACGCCGTCGAAATCGCGGAACGGCTGAAACAGCATGATTTTCAGGCCCAGATCTTCGGCGATGCGCCGTACGTCGGCGGGCGAACCGTCGAAATACAGCAGATCGTTTTCGAAAATCTCGACGCCCTCGAAGCCGGCCGCGTGGATCGCAGTCAGCTTCTCGACGAGGGTGCCGCTGATCGACACGGTGGCAATCGAACGTTGCATGAACAGCTCCTGCAAAAACGGTCAGACGGCTTATCGCGATCGCGCGCTGTGGCTACGGCGCAGGCTCTTCGCAGCGATGTTGCGATGCGTCAAATGGCCTGGTTCGTTACTTTGTGAGCAAGACGCAGGCCAGAATTTCCCAGAATAAGCGCATTTTCCCACAGTCTATACAAACTAACTAGATGGTACAAATTCGTATAAACCCCGAATGACGGACACGGCTGAATGCGCGCACACTTCGCCATACGTTGAGAAGCGTTGCGAGCCCGCGGCTCTGCGCTTCCTGTTCTACCCGCTGGAGACGACTATGAGTTTTGCGTCAGTACTGGTCCTCAATGGACCGAATCTCAACCTGCTCGGCACACGCGAGCCGGCTATCTACGGTTCCGAGACGCTCGACGACGTCGCCCGGCTTTGCCGCGATGCGGGAGAGCGCCTCGATCTGTCCATCGATTTCTGCCAGTCGAACGCCGAGCATCAACTGATCGACTGGCTGCATGCTGCGCGCACGAAGGTCGACGGCATTGTCATCAATCCGGCTGCGTACACGCACACGTCCGTCGCGATTGCCGACGCGCTCACCGCCATTGAAAAGCCCGTCATCGAAGTACACATATCGAACGTGCATCGGCGCGAAGCGTTCCGTCACCACTCGTATGTGTCGGCTGTGGCGGACGCGATCATCGTCGGTTGCGGCACGCAAGGCTATGTGCTCGCGCTCGAGCGCATGGTCACCATCCTTAAGAATAGGGCGGCGAAATGACTACGCCAATGAATGCACAAACGAACGCGCAGGCCAGCGCCAATTCATATCTGGTCGGATTAATCGGCGCGGGGATCAGCGGCTCGCTGAGCCCCGCCATGCACGAGGAGGAAGGCAGCAAGCTCGGCTTGCATTACGTGTATCGCCGCATCGACCTCGAAGCGTTGAAGCTGGACATTTCGGCGCTGCCCGATCTGCTGATTGCCGCCGAACGCATGGGCTACAACGGCCTGAACATCACGTATCCATGCAAGCAGGCTGTGATTCCGCTGCTCGACGAATTGTCCGACGATGCGCGCGCGCTCGGCGCCGTGAACACCGTGCTTTTCAAGGACGGCAAACGCATCGGCCACAACACGGACTGGTCCGGTTTTGCGCGCGCTTTTCAACGCGGCTTGCCTGACGTGTCGCTCGAACGCGTCGTGCAACTCGGTGCAGGCGGCGCAGGCGCGGCCGTCGCGCATGCGGCGCTCGCAATGGGCGCGCAAACGCTCACGCTGTTCGACGTCGATCCCGCGCGCGCCGAATCGCTTGCCGCCGAATTGCAGAAGCGCTTCGCCGATCGCACGGTCACTGCGGGCGCGTCGCTCGACGAAACGCTTGCGGCGGCCAACGGCCTGATTCACGCGACGCCCACCGGCATGGCGAAGCTGCCGGGCCTGCCGTTGCCCGCCGAATTGCTGCATCGCGACTTGTGGGTCGCCGACATCGTCTACTTCCCGATTCGCACGGCGCTGCTGCAGGCCGCGGAAGCGCTCGGCTGCCGCACGTTGTCGGGCGGCGGCATGGCGGTGTACCAGGCAGTCGACGCGATGCGTATTTTCACCGGGCTCGAACCGGATGCCGAGCGCGTCTATACGCATTTCCAGTCACTGCTGGAACGCTAACCGGTCGCACACGCCGGTCAATGACGGATACCTAAATAGTTTGAGGAGACGACCACCTATGCCACAACCGATTCAATCCAGTCCATCCGACGCCAATCAACAGTCTGGCGCAAATACGAAAATGAGCACGAGCACGGCGCGCCGCTCGAATGCGCGTTATCAGATACTCGGACTGCTCGCCGTCGGCACGATGATCAACTATCTCGACCGCACAGTGCTCGGCATCGCCGCGCCGCAGTTGACGAAAGAGTTGGGCATCAACGCCGCGATGATGGGCCTGCTGTTCTCGGTGTTCTCGTGGAGCTATGTCGCTTCGCAGATTCCAGGCGGGCTTTTTCTCGACCGTTTCGGCAGCAAGCTGACTTACTTTCTGTCGATGACCTTCTGGTCTCTGTGCACGCTCGCGCAAGGACTCGTGCATGGCATCGCGGGCCTGTTCGTATTCCGCCTCGGTCTCGGCGTCTCCGAAGCGCCGTGCTTTCCGACCAATAGCCGCGTCGTCGCGACGTGGTTCCCGCAAAGCGAACGCGCGATGGCGACGGGCACCTACACCGTCGGCGAATATATCGGGCTCGCGTTTTTCAGCCCGTTCCTGTTCATGCTGATGGGCGCGTTCGGCTGGCGTTCGCTCTTTTATGTGGTCGGCGGCGTGGGCATCGTATTCGGCGGCATCTGGTGGCTGCTGTATCGCGAACCGCGCGATCATCCGTCGGCGAATCAGGCCGAACTCGACTATATCGAAGCAGGCGGCGGTCTCACGCAGCGGCATAGCAGCGCCGCCTCTGCCGCGGCGCCCGCGAAAAGCGGCTTCGAATGGCGCACCATTGGCCGCTTGCTGAAGCATCGTCAATTGACGGGCATCTGTCTGGGCCAGTTCGCCGGCAACTCGACGCTCGTGTTCTTTCTCACCTGGTTCCCGACTTACCTCGCGACCGAACGTCATATGGGCTGGCTGAAAATCGGCTTCTTCGCGATCATGCCGTTCATTGCGGCGTCGATCGGCGTGATGTTCGGCGGGCTCTTTTCCGACTGGCTGCTGCGTCGCGGCAAGTCGGCGAACGTCGCGCGCAAACTGCCGATCATCGCCGGCTTGTTGCTCGCGTCCACGATCATTCTCGCCAACTACGTGGAGAGCAACGTCGCGGTGATCGCGATTCTGTCGGTGGCGTTCTTTGCGCAAGGCATGGCGGCGCTCGGCTGGACGCTGGTGTCCGATATCGCGCCCGAAGGACTGCTCGGCGTGACGGGCGGCATCTTCAACTTCGCCGCGAATCTGGCCGGCATCGTGACGCCGCTCGTGGTCGGCTTTATCGTCGCGGCGACGGGATCGTTTGTCGGCGCGCTCGTGTTTATCGGCATCGTGGCGCTGATTGGCGCGCTGTCGTACATCTTTATTGTCGGCGACATCAAGCGGATCGTGCTGGTGGACTGAGCGGTTGTTTGAGTGCGAACGCAGTTGCAAACGCAAACTCAAGCGCGATAAAAAACGGGACGTGGCGCAAGCCACGTCCCGTTTTGCATTTGCGAGCGACGCGCTTCAACCTTCGCTTCAATCTTCCTTACGCACGAAACGCAACACAGCGTCGACGATCATCGCGCGATGACGCGCGCGCAACCTCGGATGCGACGGATCGCGGCCAAACGCCGTGCCGAACGTATGACGATTGCCGACGCGATGAAAGCACAGCGAACTGATCAGCAGATGCAGATCGATTGCATCGACGTCATTGCGGAATTTGCCCGCCGCGATACCGCGCGCAAGCAGATCTTCTATCGTGTGAATGACCGTGACGTTGCGGCCTTTAAAGCTCTTCACCTGCTCGACATACTTCGCGCCGTTGATGTTTTCGATCGTCACGAGGCGCACGAAGTCGCGCTGGCGGTCGTGATAGTCGAACGTGAATTCGACCAGCGCGCGCATGCCTTCCACGGGGTCGAGTTCACTGACATGCAGATCCTGTTCGAGCGCGCGAATGTCGCCATACACCTTTTCGAGCACCGCCTGATACAACCCTTCCTTGCTGCCGAAGTAGTAGTACAGCATGCGCTTGGTGGTGTTGGTGCGCTCCGCGATCGCATCGACGCGCGCACCCGTCAGTCCCATCGCGGAGAACTCCTGCGTCGCGACGTCGAGGATATTGCGTTTGGTTTGTTCGGGATCGTACTTGCGGCGGACATCGCCACGCCGCGCGTCCTTCTGCGTCGCGTCGGACGGGATGCCGTTGGTATCGGGCCCGGCGGCCTTGCTTCCCTTTTTCATTGTCTATTCGAGCGGCGGTGACGGCGCATTCTAGCATGGCGAAAACCCGCGCCGACGCGAGGTTCAAGCGCGTCGAGCGTTGCATCGAGCCCGCTCGAGACGGCTTGAATGCAGTCCACGCGCGAGCCGCCTTTAGTGTGGGCGGCGCGATAGCCGGCGGCGCGCGGCGAGCGCGTCGCGCGTTTGCATCGCGGTGTAGGTCAACTGCGCGGCGGCGAGCCCGAGCGCGCCATATGCGGGCGTCAGACCGAACGCGGCGAACGCTTCGGGCACCGGACGCTCGCCGGCAATGGCCGCGGCCAGCAATTCGCCGGAGACGGTGGTCGGCGCCATGCCGTGTCCGCCGAAGCCGACCGCGTGCCAGACGCCGTCCGCGCCGCGGCCGATTTGCGGCATCTTGTGACGCGCGTAGCTCATCAGTCCGCCCCACGCGTAGTCGATGCGCACGTCGTGTAGTTGCGGATACACCTTTAGCAGATCGCGCCGCAATAATCGCGCGATGACTTCAGGCGCGCGATCTCGTACTGAGATGCGTCCGCCCCACAGAATGCGCGTATCGGGCAACGGCCGGTAGTAGTCGAATGCGAAGCGCGTGTCGTAGACGGCCGCGCGCGTATCGATTGCATCTTGCAGACGCGCGCCGAGCGGCTCGGTCGCCATCACGTAGGTGGCAATGGGCAGCACCGCGCGCTCGACTTTCGCATGGACGTTGCGCGCGTAACCGCCGCCCGCCATCACGACGTGCCGCGCGTCGATTGCGCCTTGCGGTGTCTGCACGATAAAGCCCGCGCCCTCGCGCTGCAAACGCACGACAGGCGACTGCTCGTATATTTGCACGCCCGCATTGGCCGCGGCATTCGCTACGCCGAGCACGTATTTCAGCGGATGAAAGTGAAACGCGTTGCGCTCGAACAGGCCGCCGTGATAACGGCGGGTCTTCAATTGCGAGGCAAGCTGGTCTGCCGTCAGCGGTTCCCAATCGACGCCGAACGAATCGCGCATCAGGCGCCGTTGCGCGTCGAGACGCGCCGGTTCGTCGAACCAGTTGGCGAGAATCACGCCGGCGTCGGTTGCGTCGCAATCGATGCGATAGCGCGCGATGCGGGCGCGCATCAGATCCACAGCGTCGGTCGTAAGCGCGTAAAGCTCGCGCGCGCGAACCGCGCCTAACGTTTTCAGCAGATCGGCACAGTCGAGGCTATAGCCGCCGAACACGAAGCCGCCGTTGCGCCCCGATGCGCCGAAGCCGACTTGCCGCGCTTCGAGCAGGGCGACATTCGCGACGCCGCGTTCAGCCAGCCCCAATGCCGTCGAGAGTCCCGCAAGCCCGCCGCCGACGATGCAAACGTCGACGCTGTGGCGCCCGGCGATCGGCGCATAAGCAGAGGGGCGAGCGACAGTCGCTTCGTAAAAGTTGTCCATGGCGGCTAGCGTAGCGGCATTCGCGTGTCCGCGTCCAGCCGCTTAGCCGCTCACTTGCCGCAAGACACGGCCGCGCTTTATCTGCCCCAGCGCAACACGAGCGGATCGAGCCGCCGCGCGATCTTGAGAAGTCCTTCGCGCGTCGCGGGATGCATCGCCGGCAACGGATGACGCACCGCGTCCGAGCGAATCACGCCGCCTTCCTTCATCAACGCCTTGCACGATGCGAGGCCACCCTGGCGGTTTTCGTAGTTGATGAGCGGCAGCCACCGCTGATAATGCGCGGCGGCGGCTTCCGTATCGCCGGCAGCGTACGCGTCGACGATCAGACGAATGCCGTCCGCATAGCCGCCGCCTGTCATCGAACCCGTTGCGCCCGCATCGAGATCGGCCATCAGCGTAATGGCTTCCTCGCCGTCCCACGGACCCACGATCGCATCGCCGCCCAACTGGATGAGTTCACGCAGCTTGTTGGCGGCTTGCGGCACTTCGATCTTGAAGTAAGAGACGTGCTCGATTTCGCGGGCGATGCGCGCGAGAAACGGCGCGGACAGCGGCGTGCCGCTAACGGGCGCGTCCTGGATCATGATCGGAATGTCGATCGCATCGGACACCGTGCGGTAAAACTCTTCGATGCCGCGCTCGCCGATGCGGATCGTCGCGCCGTGATAAGGCGGCATGACCATCACCATCGCGGCGCCGGCTTCTTGCGCGCGGCGGCTGCGCTCCGCGCATTGATGCGAGCTGAAATGCGTGGTCGTGACGATCACCGGCACGCGGCCCGCGACGTGATCGAGCACGACGTGCATCAACGTGTTGCGTTCGTCGTCCGAAAGCGCGAACTGTTCGGAGAAGTTCGCCAGAATGCACAGGCCGTTCGAACCCGCGTCGATCATGAAGTCGATGCAGCGCTTCTGGCCTTCCAGATCGAGCCGGCCGGCGTCGTCGAAAATGGTGGGAGCAACGGGAAAGACGCCGCGCATCGCGGCGGCATGGGTGGTTTGGCTCATGATTCGGGCGCCTTTTAGAAGTGGTAGGGCACGGCAGTGTCGATGTCTCCACCGCCGACTATACGGCGCTGCGGCGGCCGGGTATATTGAATTGTTTCCATCCTGTGATCGCTTTTACGACTCACCGCGGCTTTCATGAAAAACACGTTGAACGTTCTGCTCGGCAAATTGCGCATGAAGCAGTTGCAATTGCTGATCGCGCTGGACGACCAGAAATCGCTGCATAAAGCGGCCGGCCTCATGTCGATGACGCAATCTGCCGCGAGCAAAGCGTTGCAGGAACTCGAGTCGATGTTCGAAGCACCGCTTTTCGAGCGCTCGAAAAGCGGCATGATTCCGAATCAGCTCGGGCATTGCGTGATCCGCCATGCGCGCCTCGTCGCGACGGACCTCACCGCGTTATGTCAGGACGTCGCTGAAATACGCTCGGGGCGCGGCGGGCGCCTCGCGATCGGCGCGATCATGGGCGCTATTCCGCAGTGCGTGATTCCCGCCGTGAATCGGCTGCACGCGGGACATCCGAACCTGTCGATAGAAGTGGTGGAGGACACGAGCGCGCGCATGCTCGCGCAACTCGACGACGGCCGCCTCGATCTCATGATCGGCCGCGCCGCCGTGGCAGCCGATCCATCGAAATACCAGTATCGTCCGCTTGCGGATGAGCCGTTATCGGTGGTGGTGGGCTATGGTCATCCGCCGTTGGCGAGAAAGGAAGTGAAGCTCGGCGATCTGGCCGATCATCGTTGGGTGATGTATCCGTCGCATATGCCGTTGCACGCGCTGCTCGAACGCGAGATGGATCTAGCGGGGCTCACAATGCCGGATAACCCGATCTCGACGGCATCGACTTTTGTGACCGTCGCGCTATTGCAAAGCCGCGCGGATCTCGTGTCGTTGTTGCCGACTGCCATCGCCGAGATGTTCATTCGGCAAAAAATGCTGCGCGCGGTGCCGGTCAAACTGAAATCGCCTTCGCAGACGTTCGGTGTCGTGACGCGCAAAGGCGGCGTGCTGTCGCCGCCAGCGGAACGCTTTGTCGAATTGCTGCGGCAGCACATGAAGATGCGCGACGAGCCGGACATGCAGAAGCCAAAGCCAAAGCGCGCACTCACCACGAAACGAAAAGCCGCCTGAACAAGCGGTTTTTTCGACTGACACTCACACTCGCGGCCGACATCGCGCAGACCTTAAATATCGCACGGTAATTCGCACTTTGCTATGTCGCCGCAGCGGGTGTTGTAGCCGCGACACTGGGGGTTTATCCGAACCAATTGCGTGCGGGCGTCCGAGCTAAACTCCTTAAAGGGTGCCGGATTTACGAGCCTGGCGCCCGTTCGGGGAGAGCAGTCATGAATCGGCCATCGGTTCGGTTTCCGCTTCGCGCCACCGGCACCAGCCCGGTGCGCAAGTGGATCAAATGGGCGCTGGCGGCGGCGTTGTTGCTGGGCTTGGCGTGGCTTGCACGCTTATGCCAGCTCGAAATAGAAACGTCCCGGCTGCAAGCGCACTATCTGTCCGAACTGACCCGCGACGTCGGTTTCACGGTCGACGACGGCCCCAGTCATTCCATTCGCTTCCCCGAAACCGATAAAGGCCCTTACGACACGCGCCTCGGTTACGCGCTGCTGCCGTCCATCCAGCAGCGCCTGCTGCAACGCGGCTTCGAAATAACCGCGCAGGCGCGCGATTCGGAACGCATGCTTTCGCTCGCGGACAGAAGTCTTTTTCTGCCGTATGCCGAGAAAGACCAGGCCGGTTTGCAACTCTTCGACGGCACTGGCGCAGCGCTTTTCAGCGCGAATTTTCCAGGCCGCGCCTATGCGAGCTTCGAGGCGATTCCGCCCGTCATAGTCAATTCGCTGCTCTTTATCGAAGACCGCTATCTGCTCGATCCGAATCAGCCAAACCGTAACCCGGCGATCGACTGGGGACGCTTTAGCCGCGCGCTGGCCGACCAGGGCGCGCGCGTATTCAATCATCATCAGCCGACGCCTGGCGGCAGCACGCTCGCCACGCAGATCGAAAAATTCCGCCACTCGGCTGGCGGCCGCACTGCAACGCCGCCGGAAAAGCTGCGGCAGATTGCATCCGCTTCTGTGCGTGCCTATCTGAACGGCCCGCAAACGATGCCCGCACGTCAGCAGATCGTCGTGCATTACCTGAATTCGGTGCCGTTGGCCGCGCAACCCGGCATCGGCGAAATCAACGGCATGGGCGACGGGCTCGCCGCGTGGTACGGCCGCGATTTCGCGGACGTGAACCGCATACTCGCCGCGCCTTCAAGTGAAGAGAATTTGGCGGCGCAAGGAGAAGCCTTCCGCGAAGTACTGTCGTTGATGATCGCGCAGCGCGCGCCGTCGTATTTCCTGCATCGCGGCTATCCGGAACTCGAGCGGCTGACGGACAGCTATTTGCGCTTGCTCGCGAGTGGCGGCGTGATTTCCGCCGCGCTGCGCGATGCGGCGCTGTCGACGAACGTGCAGTTGCACCGCGCGCCAAAACCCGCTCAAAACACGGGCTCGTTCGTGTCGCGCAAAGCCGTCACGTCGATGCGCTCGAATCTGCTCGCGGCGCTCGGCATTCCGAGCTTCTACGAACTTGACCGGCTCGACCTGCAAGCCACGGGCACGCTCAACAATGCCGTGCAACAGGCCGTGAGCGAGAGGCTTGCCGCCGCCGCCACACGCGAGGGCGCGAAGGCCGCGGGTCTGGTCGGTTTCGAAATGCTGCGCGCGTCCGACGATCCGTCGAAAATCGCCTACAGCTTCACACTATTCGAGCGGCGCGACGGCGCGAACCTCGTGCGAGTGCAAACGGACAGCGTGAACCAGCCGTTCGACATCAATTCCGGCGCGCGGCTCAATCTCGGTTCCACCGCGAAACTGCGCACCATGGTGACGTATTTGCAGATCGTCTCTCAACTGCATGGCCGTTACGCCGCTCTGAGCGCGACGGAGCTGAAAGCCATCAAGCCCGATCCAAACGATCAATTGACGCGCTGGGCGCTCGACTACTTGGCGCATACACGTGACCGCTCATTGCAACCCATGCTCGATGCAGCCGTCGAACGCAAATACTCGGCGAGTCCCGGCGAAACGTTCTATACAGGCGGCGGCGCGCAGAGCTTCAACAATTTCGATTCCGACGACAACAGCCGCATTCTCACGGTTCGTCGCGCGTTCCAGCATTCGGTGAATCTGGTGTTCGTGCGGATGATGCGCGACATCGTTCACTATGAGATGGTGCAGACGACCGGGCCTTCGTCGCAGTGGCTAAACGATCCCGCGATTCGCAATATGTATCTGACGCGTTTCGCCGATCAGGAAAGCCGCGTATACATGCACCGGTTCTATACGAAGTATCACGGCAAGACGCGCGACCAGGCGCTCGCTTTGTTGCTGCTCGGCGTGCGCAAATCGCCGCCGAAAGTCGCGACCGTATTACGCAGCGTCGCGCCCGACGAGTCCAACGCGTGGTTCAACGAGAAGATGCGCGCCGCGCTGAAAAATACGCCAGCCGCCTCGATACTCGACGATGAAGACCTCGCAAAGCTCTACGCCAAATACGGAATCGACCGCTTCAATCTGAACGACCGCGGCTATATCGCGAGCGTGCATCCGCTGGAGTTGTGGACGCTCAATTATCTGCGCGAGCATCCGAACGCCACGCTCAACCAAATTCAGAACGCAAGCGGCGACGTGCGTTTGCAGACCTATTCGTGGCTCTTCAAAACGCGTTACCACGCGACGCAAGATCGCCGCATCAAACGCATGGTCGAATTGCGCGCGTACGAGGCCATCGGCAAATCGTGGCAGGCGCTCGGCTATCCGTTCGAGACGCTGACGCCTTCGTATGCAGCGGCAATCGGCGCGTCGGGTGACAGGCCCGCCGCGCTCGCGCAACTGATCGGCCTGATTGCGAACGACGGCAACAAGGTGCCGACCGAAAGCATCACGCAACTGGACTTCGCGAAAGACACGCCATACGAAACGCATTTCCGCCGCGCGGCAACCGCGCCGCAACAGCAGCTTTCGCCGGAAATAGCGGGAACGGTAAAAGGCATGTTGCGCGATGTAGTGACGGGCGGCACGGCGCGGCGTCTCGCGCAAGGCATCACGTTCCCTGACGGCCGGACTATGGAGGTGTACGGCAAGACGGGCACGGGCGATCAGCGCTTCAACGTATTCGCCAAAGGCGCGCGCCTCATCGAATCGCGCAAGGTGAATCGCAGCGCGACGTTCGTCTTCGCTATCGGCGATCGCTTTTACGGCACGTTGACCGCGTGGGTGCACGAACCATATGCCGCACGCTACGAGTTCACGAGTGCGCTTTCCGTGCAATTGCTGAAGTCGATGGCGCCCGCGCTGCAACCGCTGCTCGAGTCCGCGCCCGCAAAGACCGCTTCGGTCTCGGTGAAGAGAGTCGCGGCGCAATGAACTGAACGCGTCGCTGCAAATCAATAAGCGGGCTCGGTCGCCGGCTTGAGAAAGAGTTCATGCACCGGCGCGAAGTGCGCATAGAGCGGCAGTATTGCGCCGCCCATCGCGCGTGCGTCGGCGCCGATTGCGCCTTCCAATAGTTGCGGACGCACCATCCCTTCCCACTCGAATCGATCGAGCACGCGCTCGGTGCGGCGAATGATTTCGCGCACCATTTGCCGGTCGAGTTCACCGTCGATCACCACTGCTTCGAGATCGAGCAGCGCTGCCGCATTCGTGAGCGCGTTGGCAATCGCGGGGCACGCGCTATCGAGCCATTCCTCGGTGTGCCGCCACATGTCCGGCGATAACGCGCGATGATCGTGCGCGGCGGCAGCCGGCTTGCCCGCTTCACTCAACAGGCGTTCGAGCACGAAGCCCGATGCCGCGTGCAGCAGTTGCCTGGCCGGCTTGCGCGCGCTGCCTTCGCGCAGCGGAATGGAGCCGACCGCGCCCGCGTTGTCGTGCGGTCCGCCATGCAAGCGGCCGTCGATTACGAGTCCGCCGCCGATGAACGTGCCCACGAACAGATACAGAAAATTGTGGATGCCGCGACCCTGGCCCATCACGAGTTCGGCGGCACAGGCGGCGGTGGTGTCCTTCGAGAATTCCACCGGGAGGCCCGTCATGGTCGCGATGCGCGCGCGCAAGTCGATCTCGTGCCATGCATCGAGCGCATCCAGCGCGTCGGGCGGCGCGCCGAGCAGATCGCGCCAGCCTCCGAGCCATAATGGCGCAGCCACGCCCACGCCGACCACTTTGCTCGCGCTCGCGCCGAGCGTCTGATTCACGCGCGTGAGCCTTGTTTCAAGCGCTGGAAACAGCGTGCGCGGATCGGGATACGGATACTCGAACACGTCGCGGCACACAACGCGGCCCGCGAAATCCATCGCCAGCACGTCGAGGCTGCGGCGCCCGACCTTGATGCCGATCGTATAGGCGCCGTCCGCGCGCAACGCAATCGGCACCGACGGCTGCCCGATCCTGCCACGCACGCGCGCCTGCTTTTCCAGCAGACCGTCGTCGATCAAACGATCGACGATCATCGACACCGTCTGCATCGAAAGACGTGTCAGGCGGCCAACGTCGGCTTTCGGCAGCGGCCCGTGCAGGCGGATCGCCTGCAGCACGATGCGTTCGTTGAATTGCCGCATGCCGACCTGGTTTGAGCCGACCGTGCGTTTGAGGGGCGGGCGCATGCCCGTGGTATCCATGACGATGAGCCCCTCAGCGAAGTGACTGCATCATGCAATCGCCTTGACGTCGGCTTCTTTCGCGCCCGTCATGATTGCAACGGCCTCGGACATATGCACGTCTTTTGTATTGACGAGCGCGGCGCGCCGGCCGAGCCGCTGAATATGAATGCGGTCCGCGACTTCGAATACGTGCGGCATGTTGTGGCTGATGAGAATCACCGGCAGCCCGCGGTCGCGCACACGGCGAATCAGTTCGAGCACCATGTTGCCTTCCTTCACGCCGAGCGCGGCGGTGGGCTCGTCGAGAATCACGACGTGCCGCGCGAATGCCGCACTGCGCGCGACCGCGACGCCCTGGCGCTGACCGCCCGACAGTGTTTCGACGGCCTGGCGCATCGAACGAATGCCGATTTGCAGGTCTTTCATATGCGCAGTCGCTTCCTCCAGCATGCGGCGCTTGTCGATCATCTTGAAGATCGAGCCGCGCCAGCCGGGCTTCACCAATTCGCGCGCGAGAAAGAGATTTTCCGCGATGCTCATCGCGGGCGCGACCGCGAGTTCCTGATAGACGGTCTCGATGCCTTGCGCACGTGCATCGAGCGGGCTGCGGAATTTGACGGGCTTGCCGTCGAGCAGAATCTCGCCTTCGTCGGGCACGGTCGCGCCCGACAACGCCTTGATCAAGGACGATTTGCCTGCGCCGTTATCGCCGATCACCGCGAGAATTTCGCCGGGCAGCACCTCAAAATCGCAGCCGTCGAGCGCGGTCACATTGCCATAACGTTTGACGAGCCCACGCGCCTGTAAAACGGGCAGCGGGGAAGAAGCGGAAGTAGTTGTCGACATCACGGGCTCCTGTCGGTCCGGACCTGCATGCAAGATGTTGGCGGTGCAGTGCTTAACCGCGGCGATGAGAAAGTTTGTCCGCGGCCACCGCGAGAATCACCAGCATGCCGGTGATCAATACCTGGTAGACCGAAGAAACGCCGATCAGTGTCAGGCCGTTTCGAAACACGCCGACAATCAGTGCGCCGAGCAGCGTGCCGGAAATCGAACCGCGTCCGCCGAAAAGACTCGTGCCGCCGAGCACCACCGCGGTAATGCTGTCGAGATTCTCCGTTTGCCCCGCTTGCGGATCGCCCACGCCGGTACGCGATACAGACAGCAGCGCCGCGACGCCATAGATCGCGCCCGCCAATGTGTACACGGTGAGCAGGATCTTCTGCGACGACAAGCCCATCAGCCGCGCGGCCTCGGCGTTATTGCCGAGCGCATACAGGTGCCGCCCAGGAACCGTGTCGCGCAGCACGAACCATGTGGCCAGATACATGAGCAGCGTGAGGACGGTGCCGTACGTGACATCGGCGGGACCGAGCTTGAACGTGTTGCCGAAGAACATGATCGCGTCCGGCAGATTCGACACGCTTTCCGCATTCGAATAGATCTGCGTGAGCGCGAACGCAATGTTCAGCGTGCCGAGCGTGACGATGAACGCGGGCAGTTTGATGCGCGTGATCAGCACGCCATTGAGCACGCCGAACAATGTGCTCGCGGCGATACCGCAAAGAATCGCGACGGCCGGCGGCAGGCCGAGCGTGACGGCGAACTTCGTCATGATGATGGAGCCGAACGCCATCACCATCCCGCATGAGAGATCGATGCCGCCGGTCAGCACGATCAGCGTCTGACCGATTGCGATGACGGCGACGACCATCGTCTGCTGAAGAATCAGCGAGAGGTTCTGGAACGACAGGAACCGGCTGCTTTGCGAAATGAAGAATGCACAAGCCAGCACGAGCGCGATGAGCGGCCCGACTTCGGCGAGCGACGGCAGACGGTCGGAGAAATGGCGCGGATGGCCCGCGGGCGCGGAGGGAGTCGACATGATGGATGACCTCGAGACATGAGCGCGGCAGGCGCCGCGCGGCGAATCGTTCGGCGGCCCGTTACGTGGGCCGCCGTGCAGTGCGCGTTACTTGTTGCCCCAGCAGTTGTCGACGCCGAACTTGGTGTCCTTGCTGTCGATGCCGGACATCGGCTTGTCGGTGATCAGCGTCACGCCCGTGTCCTGATAGCCCGTGACCTTCTTGCCGGTCTTGGCGTAGTCGACGCCCGCCGTCACGCCGAGCGAGGCCATCTTCAACGGATACTGCTGCGAGGTCGCGGCAATCGAGCCGGCCTTCACGTTGCGCACGCCTTCACAGCCGCCGTCGATGGAGACGATCATCACGCTCTTGTCCTTGCCCGCCGCTTTCAACGCGCGATACGCACCCGCGGCTGCCGGCTCGTTGATCGTGTAAACCACGTTGATGTCCGGCGCTTTCTGCAAGCAGTTTTCCATCGCGGTCTGGCCTTTCGCCTGATCGCCGCGTGTGTCCTGGCTGCACACGATCGACGCGTCGCCTTCCTTCACGCCGAAGCCTTCCAGGAAACCGTTATGACGCAGCACGCCGACCGACACGCCTGGCGCGAGGTCGAGCGTGGCGATCTTCGCGGGCTTGCCGTTCAACGCGGCTTTCGCGTACTTGCCGATCAGCACGCCGGCCTTGAAGTTGTCGGTGGCGAAGAGGGCGTCGGTGGCGTCCTGCGGATCGGTCGGCGTATCCAGCGCGACCACCATCACACCGGCGGCGCGCGCTTTCTTGATGCTCGGCACGATCGCTTTGGTGTCGCTCGGCGTGATCAGAATCGCTTTCGCGCCGGCCGTCATCATGTTTTCGATCGCGGTCACCTGGCTCGCGTTATCGCCGTCGAAGCGGCCTGCGGCGGTAATCAGCTTCGCGCCGTCTTTCGACGCAGCCGCTTCCGCGCCTTGCTTCATCTTCACGAAAAACGGGTTCGTGTCGGTCTTCGTGATGAGGCCGACGACCGGCTGGTCGGCTGCCTGGCTCGCGCTCGCGCACCAGACCGCCGACGCCGCGACGCACATGGAGACGATTTTCCTGGCGACAGGAAGCCTGCGGGAATTCAGATTCATGGGACGCTCCTCCAGTTATTGGCAACGACGTTTGAACTGCCGGCGGTTGCACATGCGAACGCTGCGCGGCGCAACCTGAACGGCGGCTGATTCGAACCGTGATGTGAGGTCGAAAGAAGCCGCCTAAATCACTTTGGTTGATTTAGTACAGCAGGCGCGAACGGGCGCGTCAAGGAATCTCGTGAGCGGGGGTGAGAGTGCGGCGAGTCACGTCTAGGCGTGTGAAGCCATACCGGGCGGGGCTCTAAGGCGGTGATGCGATGCAACGTCGAGTGGCGCCGATTGGGGAAAGTCCTGGCTGCGGTGAAAGTTATCTGAAAGCTAAAAGGCATGCGTTAGCGACTAAAAGCCGCGCATGCTTCGCTCGTTTGCAGCGGTGCGAGGGGAAAATCAACGCGAGCGCGGCGTGCCGCTCGACGCTCGCACCACGAGTTGCGGCGCGGACGAAACTCGCATCGGCACTTTCGTTTTGCCGCGTGCCTTTTGTCCATACGACGACTCGATCAACTCGCGCAGCAGCGACACCGCGAGTCCGGCCACTTCGACGGTCGGCACCGCGACCGTGGTCAACGCGGGTCGAGATTCGCGCGCGAGTTGAATATCGGTGATGCCGACAACCGACAAATCCCCGGGCACCGCGAGGCCCAGGTCCGCGGCGGCATGCATCGCGCCGAGCGCCGGCAGATCGTTGGTCGCGAAGATCGCAGTGAGTTGCGGGTCGGCTTCGAGCAACGCGCGCGCCGCCGTGTAGCCACCGTGGATCGTATCCGCTGCATGTCGGACGCGGTTCCTGCGCACGCCGGCCGCGCGCAGTGCATCGACGAAACCTTCGTAGCGCGTTGCGTGAACGCCGGACGCCTTGCTCCCGACAATCGCGCCTATCCGCCGATGTCCCAACTCGAGCAGATGTTTGCCGGCAAGCTCGCCGGCCAGACGAAAATCGACCGCGACGCAGGGCAAACCCGGCGGATCGTCGGGCCGCTCCCACATGCATAAAACCACGGGCGTACCGCGCGATTCGGTCACATGAAGGTCGGCGAGTTCGAGGTTCGCGTTCGTCACCAACACGCCCTCGGACAGCGTGCCGGCAATCTGATCGAGGTAGGCGCGGCCCGTCACCGGATCTTCGTTAGTATTGCAAATGATGACGAAGTGGCCGCTCGTACGCGCCGCGCGTTCGACGGCGAGCGCGAACTCCGGATAGAACGGATTGGCGATGCTCGACACCATCAACGCGAGCGTCGGCGCGCGGCCTTCGGCCAGCGCGCGAGCGGCAAGATGCGGGCGATAGCCGAGGGCATCGACGGCTTCGAGTACGCGTTGACGCGTCGCCTCGCCGACGCGGCCGCGATTGCGCAGCACGTTCGAAACGGTGGCGGGCGTCACGCCCGCGTGGCGCGCAACTTCGCTGAGTGTGGGCATAGATCGTCATTATTTGGGATGGTTACCCGGCATTTGCATCAAAGCGCAAGGCACGGCACCATCTGTCGCACAGACAAAACGACATGGAGACAGGCAAGGACCGGCGATCGCATGCGATCGATTTTTTAGGTCTTGCTGATTAAGCGCTTAATCTCCGTCGTCGAGCCGATTAAATCACGGAGTCGATGCGATGGCGAGCATTTCGTTAAGAGGCGTACAGAAAGCGTATGGCGACGGCGCGCCGGTGATTCGCGACGTCGATCTGGAAATCGGCGAGAACGAATTCTGCGTTTTTCTCGGCCCCTCGGGCTGCGGCAAGTCGACCTTGCTGCGTATGATCGCGGGGCTCGAAGATCTCACCGACGGCGACTTGTCGATCGGTGGAAAGATCATGAACGACGTGCCGGCCGCTCAGCGCGGCGTCGCGATGGTGTTTCAGAGCTATGCGCTCTTTCCGCATATGACCGTGTTCGAGAACATGGCCTTTGGATTGAAGCTCGCAAAAACTCCCAAGGAAGAGATCGACCGCAAGGTACGCGAAGCCGCGCGCATTTTGCAACTCGAAGCCCTGCTTGAACGCAGGCCGAAAGCACTCTCGGGCGGTCAGCGTCAACGCGTTGCAATTGGCCGCGCAATCGTGCGCCAGCCCGGCGTGTTTCTGTTCGACGAACCGCTTTCCAATCTCGACGCAACACTGCGCGGTCAGACTCGCATTGAAATCGCGCGGCTGCATAAGCAGTTTGCGAAGGCGAGCGTGGTGTATGTCACGCACGATCAGATCGAAGCGATGACGCTCGCGGACAAGATCGTGTTGCTGCATGCGGGCAAAGATACGGAGCGCTACGGCAGCATCGCGCAAATCGGCGCGCCGCTCGAGTTGTATCACCGTCCGAAAAGCCGCTTTGTGGCCGGCTTTATCGGTTCTCCACGCATGAACTTTTTGCCGGGACGGGTTGCTTCCGTCGACGCGCAAGGCGTAATCGTCACGCTCGACACGACGCTCGAAAACGTACGCGTGCCCGTGGATGGCGCCGCGCTCGAGGTCGCTCAACCGGTGACGCTCGGCGTGCGTCCGGAGCACCTTGAATTCATCGACACGTCTTCGCTTCAGGATGAAGCGGTGCTCACACGCACCGTCTCGCTCGTCGAACAACTCGGCGAACACAGCTACGTGCATCTCGATCAGCCAGGCGGCTTCACGCTGATCGCAAAGGCACCGGGCGACACGCATCTCGCGCCGGGCGATCGCGCGCATTTGCGTGTGCCGCGCCACGCCACGCATTTGTTTACCGAAGACGGCTTTGCCGCCGCTTCGCTGGAATCCGTCGAACACTACGCATAAAGGACATTCGGATGCGCCTTGGAGTCTGCTACTACCCGGAACACTGGCCAGAGTCGATGTGGGAAGACGACGCGCGCCGGATGAAAGCACTCGGCATCGAACAGGTGCGAATAGCCGAGTTCGCATGGAGCCGCATTGAACCGACGCCCGGCGAATACGATTGGGCGTGGCTCGATCGCGCGATCGAAGTACTCGGCGCGGCCGGTCTGCAGGTTGTAATGTGCACGCCGACCGCGACGCCGCCGAAGTGGCTGATCGACCGTCATCCGGACATCTTGCCGATTGGCGCCGATGGCCGGCCGCGCGCGTTCGGTTCGCGTCGTCACTATGACTTTTCGTCGCCGTCGTATTTCGCGGCGTCGCAGAAGATTTGCACTGCAATTGCCGAGCGTTATGGCAAGCACCCGGCCGTTCGTTACTGGCAGACCGATAACGAGTTCGGTTGCCATCACACCGTGGTCAGTTATTCGCCGGCGGCAGTGGAGCGTTTTCGCGAGTGGCTGAAAGCGCGCTATCAAACTGTCGACGCATTGAACCGCGCGTGGGGCACCGTGTTCTGGAGCATGGAATACCGCAGTTTCGACGAGATCGACGCGCCCGTCGCCACCGTGACCGAAGCGCATCCTTCGCATCGGCTCGATTACCGGCGCTTCGCTTCCGATGAAGTCGCGCGCTATAACCGCATGCAGGTCGAGATCATTCGCGCGCATTCGCCGGGGCGGCCGATTGCGCACAACTTCATGCAGCTCTTCACCGAGTTCGATCACTACAATGTTGCCGCCGATCTCGACGTTGCCGCGTGGGACAGCTATCCGCTCGGCGCACTCGAAGAGCAATGGTTTGCGCCGGACGTGAAAGCGCGCTGGCTGCGCAGCGGTCATCCTGACTTTGCGTCGTTCAATCACGACGTGTACCGCGGCATGTCGAAGCTGCCGTTCTGGGTGATGGAGCAGCAGCCGGGTCCAGTGAACTGGGCGATGTGGAATCCCGCGCCGCTGCCTGGCATGGTGCGTTTGTGGAGTTGGGAGGCGTTTGCGCATGGCGCGGGTTGCGTGTCGTATTTCCGCTGGCGTCAGGCGCCGTTTGCGCAGGAGCAGATGCATGCGGGTCTGAATACACCGGATAACCGCCTCGATGTGGGCGGTAGCGAGGCCGCGCGCGTGGCCGAGGAAATCGGCACTGTACTCGCGGCGAACGCCGACGCCGACGCCGCGATTCGTTCAAAGGTCGCGCTCGTCTACGACTATGAAGCGAAGTGGCTCTTCGAGATTCATCCGCAGGGTGCGGACTTTCACTATCCGCGCTTTGCATTCGAGTACTACTCGGCATTGCGCGCACTAGGTCTCGATGTGGATGTCGTGCCGGTCGATGCATCGCTGGACGGCTACAGTCTGATCGTCGTGCCGCCGTTGCCGGTCGTGTCTGCTGATCTTGCCGCGCGTCTCGCGAAGTCGGGCGCGCAAGTGGTGCTCGGGCCGCGTACCGGTTCTAAGACGCAGGACTTGCAGATCCCGGCGAATCTTCCGCCAGGCCCGCTCGCTGATGTATTGCCGTTGCGAGTATGGCGCGTCGAATCGATGCGGCCGAATGTGACCGAACCTGTGCTGCTCGATGGCACACAAGCCGCGAATGCCGGAGAGGGCGTCGCGCGTCACTGGCGCGATTTCATCGAAAGCAATGGCACGAATTCATTCGACGTGCTCGCGCGTTTCGCGGACGGCCACCCAGCGTATGTGCGAAGCGGCGCGTTCCATTACTTTGCAAGCCTGTTCGACGACGCGCTGACGGTTCGGCTCTTTGCGCAAATCGCACAGCAAGCCGGCATTCAAACGATGCCGCTTGGCGAAAGCGTACGCATCAGCCGGCGTGGTGCGCTGACCTATGTGTTCAACTACGGCGATTGCGCACACACGATCGCCGATGTGGCAGACGACGCGTTCATTATCGGTTCGCGCGCAGTCGAACCACAGGGCGTGGCAGCGTATCGATCGAAATGACCGGTTCGGGTAACGGGACGATTGGCAAGCCGGAATTCCATGCAGTAACGACAACGACGCAAAATCAAGGAATAAAGGAGACAGGTAGCATGAAAATGAAACCACGCAAGGTTCTGCTGACACTCGCGCTCGCTGCGGCTGCGCTCGGAACGACCGTTGTCAGTACTGCGCAGGCCGGCACGCTGACTGCGAACATCGCGTTCAAGGGCGCGAGCCAGCGCGCGGTGTGGCAGTCGGTGGTCGACGACTTCAAGAAGGCGCATCCCGGAATCGACGTGAAGGTATCGTTTATCGACGAAGAAGCCTACAAGGTGCAGTTGCCCGGCTGGCTCTCCACGGTCGCGCCCGACATCGTGAACTGGCATGACGGCGAACGCATGGCTTATTACGCGCAGCGCGGCCTCTTTGAAGACCTGAGCGGCGATTGGGCGAAGAACGGCTGGAACGACATGTATGCGTCGACGAAAGAAGCCTCGTCGTATAAGGGCAAGCAATATGCGGCGCCCACGGTGTACTACTCGTGGGGCATGTTCTATCGCAAGGATCTGTTTCAGAAGGCCGGCATTTCCGGTGAACCGAAAACGTGGGAGCAGTTTCTCGACGACTGCAAGAAGTTGAAGGCAGCCGGCATTGCGCCGATCGCCGTTGCGGGCCGCGATTCATGGACGCTCGCCGGCTGGTTCGATTATCTGGATCTGCGCGTGAACGGCAACGCATTCCACCAGAAGTTGATGGCGGGCGAGATTGCGTACACCGATCCGCGTGTGAAGAAGGTTTATACGACGTGGAAGCAGTTGATCGACGCCGGCTATTTCATCGACAACTCGCTCTCTTACGATCTCGATTCGGTGCAGCCGTTCCTGTTCCAGGGCAAAGCCGCGATGATGCTGATGGGCACGTTCATTACCGCGGGCTTTCCGGCGAACGTGAAGCCTCAAATGGGCTACTTCCAGTTCCCGATCATCGACGCCAATGTGCCGACCGCTGAAGATGGTCCGGTCGAATCGTTGCATATCCCGTCGAAAGCGAAGAACAAGGCGGATGCGCATACGTTCCTCGCCTTTGTCGAGACGCCGGAAATCGGCGCGAAGCTCGCCACGGGGCTTGGATCGTTGTCGGCGAACAGCAAGTCGCCGGAACCGGAAGATCCGATTTCGAAGATCGGTTTCCAGATTCTTGCGAATACGAAGGGCGGCATTGCGCAGTTCTATGATCGCGACATGACGAAGGAAATGGCCGATGAAGGCATGAAGGGCATGCAGCAGTTCATTTCCGATCCGTCGAAGCTTGATAGTGTGCTCGCGCAGTTGGAGCAGACGCGGAAGCGGATTTATAAGAAGTAGGGAAGGGGGCGGTCGGGCGGCCGCCTTGGTGTTTTTGCTTGGCCGATAACACGCGTCGACAGCTTTGTATGGGGTGGGAGTAAGAGCTTTGCATGGGACCGGAGTAACGCGCTAAAGCGCGAACTTCGGATCGACAGCTAAAGCACCAACTCCCACCGACAGCTTTGCATGGGACCAGAGTAAGAGCTTTGCATGGGACCGGAGTAACGCGCTAAAGCGCGAACTCCGGATCGACAGCTAAAGCGCTAACTCTGGTCGACAGCTTTGCATGGGGTGGGAGTAGGTGCTAAAGCACCAACTCCCACCGACAGGAGAATCACTTTGTCGCATTCCGTCACCCGTCACACCGTGGACGGATCCGTTCAGCCGGGCGGCTCCGCGCTGCCCGCATCGCGTGACCGCGCGCCGAATGTCCGCACGCGCGGCCGCCGTCCTTCGCCCACTGCAAGGCGCCAACGGCGCGCGGCCTTTCTGTTTCTCGCGCCGGCCTGCGTCATGGTGGCCATTTATGTGATCTGGCCGATTCTCTCGACAATACGCCTGAGCTTCTTCAACTGGGACGGCATGACGGAGCCGACTTTCGTCGGTCTCGCCAATTACGTCGAACTGTTCAACGCGCAAACGTTCTATACCGCGTTGAAGAACAACGTCATCTGGTTGCTGCTATTTCTACTCGCGCCGCCGATGGGACTCGCCGTCGCGCTCTACCTGAATCAGGCAGTGGCCGGTATCCGTATCGTCAAATCGCTGTTCTTTGCACCGTTCGTCTTGTCCGGCGTCGTCGTCGGACTGATCTTCTCGTGGTTCTACGATCCGACATTCGGCCTGCTCGCGCTGATTCTCGGCCACGGCGTGCCGGTACTCGGCGATCCGCGCTACGCGACTTTCGGCATCGTATTCGCGGCACTGTGGCCGCAAACCGCCTATTGCATGATTCTCTATCTGACCGGACTCACATCGCTCAATGCCGAGCAGATAGAGGCCGCACGCATGGAAGGCGCACGCGGCTGGTCGATGCTGTGGCACGTCATTCTTCCGCAATTGCGACCTACTACGTTCATGGCAATCGTCGTCACGATCATCGGCGCATTGCGCAGTTTCGATTTGATCTCGGTGATGACAGGCGGCGGTCCGTTCGAAAGCTCGACGGTACTCGCCTATTACATGTACGACCAGGCGATCAAGTACTACCGCATTGGTTATTCGGCTGCAGTGGCCGTCGTGCTGTTCGGCATCATGCTGGTGTATATCGTTTATCACTTGCGGCGGATGCTGCGCACCGAGCAATAAGGAGCGACCATGTTTCCAATTCCCATCGACAAATGGAAACCGGCCACGCGCCGCGTCTACAAACTCACCTTGCCGATTGCACTGCTGATCTGGCTTCTGCCGATGATCGCCGTGCTCGTTACCTCAGTGCGGTCGACGGAAGAACTCAGCGAGGGCAACTATTGGGGCTGGCCCAAACACTTCGCGCTATTCGACAACTATCGCGAGGCGCTCACCACTTCGCCGATGCTGCATTACTTCTGGAATAGCGTGCTCATTACCGTGCCTGCGGTAATCGGCTCGATCGCTCTCGCGGCGATGGCGGGCTTCGCGCTCGCCATCTATCGCTTTCGCGGCAATTCCTCGCTATTCGCCACCTTTGTCGCGGGCAACTTCGTGCCCGTGCAGGTGCTGATGATTCCGGTGCGCGACCTGTCGTTGCAACTCGGCGTGTTCAATACCGTTAGCGCGCTCATCCTCTTTCATGTTTCGTTTCAGACCGGGTTTTGCGCGCTTTTCTTGCGCAACTTCATCAAGCAGTTGCCGTTCGAACTTGTCGAGGCCGCGCGCATCGAAGGCGCAAACGAGTGGACCGTGTTCTTCAAAATCGTGCTTCCGCTGATACGGCCCGCGCTCGCCGCGCTGGCGATTCTGGTTTTCACCTTTGTCTGGAACGATTACTTCTGGGCGCTGTGTCTGACGCAAGGCGACGATGCCGCGCCGATCACAGTCGGCGTTGCTGCATTGAAGGGTCAATGGACGACTGCCTGGAACCTCGTTTCCGCAGGCTCCATTCTCGCTGCGCTGCCTTCTGTGGCCATGTTCTTTGCGATGCAAAAACACTTTGTCGCCGGGTTGACGTTCGGTGCAACAAAGGGCTAAACCGGCGACCGGCTCACGCTAAAAAAAAGCCACGGCAAAAGAATAATAAGTCCGGCGAAGCACACCCAGCTTTGCCGGTACGACTGGCAAACGTTTGCGCAATTGTCATCACGTTTCCCCTCATTAAAGATCGGGAAGGGCTTGTCGTTATCTAGTGAAATAAGTCAGACCGTCGAACTGACTCGTGCCTGAAAAAAAGGCACGCGCTGGACCAAAGCTCATCGGGGGTAGCAATCGTGAACCAACAACGCTCGCCATGGACTCGCACCGCGGCTCCGGGGGAAGTCATCTATTCGGAAGGCTTCTTGGGCGACGCAGTCATCTACGTCATTGCAGATGGCAAAGTCGAAATCTCCACGCAGTGCGATGAAAAAAAGGTCATTCTCGCCACGCTCGGCAAGGGCGAGTTTTTCGGCGAAGCGGCGTTGTTGCCGCCCGAGCCGCGAGCGCACACCGCCAAGGCATTGAGCTTTTGTCAATTGACGGCTATCGCAGGCGGTATCGTCGAAGAAGAACTGGAACGCGTGTCGCCGCTTCTGCGTCATATCGTTCGCACGATGATACGGCGCGTCAAGAAGAAGGACGACATTCTCGCGACGAACACGCATGCCGATTTTCTCCCAGGCGTACTGTCCTACGCGCATGTGCTGTCGTTGATGGCAGGCGCCGAGGCGACTGACCGGTTCGATGCACGCGCTCGCCGTCCTCAGAACGAGGAAGTCTCGATTCCGCTTCCCGAAGTCATCAAGAAGTGCAACGCGATTGCAGGCCATTCGCGCCCGCATGTGATGGCGATGCTCAAGCGCATGGAGAAGCTCAATCTGGTCTCCATCGAATCGGGACGCTCAGAGCGGCTGAACAATACGTCGGGACGCTATTCGGCGAGCGACGGTGCAGTGGGCAGGCAACTCGTCACGTTCGATCCGGTGAAAATCACCGAGCGCGCGCAGCAGGTCGCGAATCACGATCTCGACGTTTCGATCAGCAGCGAACTCGAACTGATTGAACTCGATGATCTGGAAGCGTTGATCGGCGTCGACAGAAAGGTGATTCTGAACAAGCTCTCGCATTCGGAGATTGCCGAAGACCTCTTCGCGTTCCGCAAGACCAAGGTTCTCAACTACGTCGAAGAGAAAGGCCTCAGCTATTTCTCGCGCCGCAATGCGCGCGGTGCGGGTGAATTGAATTCGCTCGACGATCTCGAGTTCGTCGATCAGCGAACCCTGTTCGAAGCAGTGAGTGCGTTCGATACCTACGATCTCGCGAAGCTGCTGTCGGCGTCAGCCGGACAGCCGGTGGACGAGCGCCTGCAGGCCGTCATGACCGAAGCGAGAAAGAAAGAAGTGTCGTGGGTGATGCGCCGCGAGATCAAGATCGATCCCGTCGAGATTGTGGAAATCGAGCAGCGTTTCATCGATACCGTCCGCGCACTGAAGTCGCCCGCGGCGCATGCCGCGCCGGTTGAATCCTGACGCCCGTTGCGTTCGGTCTAAAAGGCCTAATGCAACCTTTAACTGTAATTCGCAGGCTCGTTCAGCCGGTCGCGAGGACGTATGGATCTTTTGACGGTATTTGGCGTAGTGTTCGGCGTCGCGGCGATCGTCGCGGGCTTCTCGCTCGAGGGCGGCGACTTTACGTCGCTGCTTCAACTGGAGGCGTTTGTCATTGTCCTTGGCGGCACGTTGGGCGCAGTGATGATCCAGAACACATGGGCGCGGTTTTACGACGGCGTGAAGCTGCTGCGCTTCGCTTTCGTGAAGGCGCGGCAAGTGGATCGCGAGAGCCTTTCCGTTCTGCTCGAATGGGGCGATCAGGCGAAACTGAACGGCATGCTGGCATTCGAATCGATCGACGCGAAAGGCATTAGCCCATTCGCCAAGCGAGGTCTCGAACTGCTCGCGAACGGCGTTTCCACGGCTGTACTCGAAGACGCATTGCAGCGCGAAGTCGACGCCTACGAGCGTAATTGCATGGCGGCCGCGCGTATCTGGCAACAGGCGGGCGGTTATGCGCCGACCTTCGGCATTCTCGGCGCAGTGCTCGGTTTGATTCAGGTAACGGGGCATATGCTCGAGCCGTCGCAATTGGGCAAGGGCATTGCGGTCGCATTCGTCGCCACGCTGTATGGCCTTGGGCTCGCGAACCTTGTATTTCTGCCGCTATCGGGAAAAATCCGCGCGCAGGTGGATAGCGAATTGCGTTTCAGGCGCTTGTATCTGGACGGCTTGCTCGCGATCTCGCGTAAGGAATCGCCGCATACGATCGAAACGCGTTTGGCGGGCGACGTGCGCGAACGATCTGCCGAATTGCTCGGCTAGTCGAGTCGACAGAAGTCGTGCATCAACTGATAGCGGACTGCGTGTATGAGTACAACCACTGGCAGCAAGCGTCTCGCGACGGACAAGAACGGGCACGATGACGGCCACGATAGCGGCGAGCAGTCGGACCGCTGGCTGATTTCATACGCCGATCTGATTACGACACTGATGGTGCTGTTTCTCGCGCTCTATGTCTTGCAGCTCGCGAAGAACAGCGAGTTGCAAATACAGGCGCTGCAGCATCGTCCGGTGAAGGAAGCTGTCGACGTAGAGCCGCCGATCACGGCAGCGAACGCGAAAGACGCCGCAAAAAAGCAGCTTCTGTCATTGCTCGCGCCGTTGCAGGACAATCGCCAGATTACGATTTCGCACACGCCGCAAGGCGTGGAAATCGCGATCAATGCGAAAGTACTGTTCAATTCCGGCGATGCGCGTCTTTTGCCCGAATCGTTCGCGGTGCTGGAACGCGTTGCAGCGGTGCTGCGCGACCGTGCGAAAAATAACATCCTCGTGGAAGGGCACACGGACAGTTTGCCGATTGCCACGGCGAAATACGAATCCAACTGGGAACTGTCGTCCGCGCGCGCGGGCGCGGTGGTGCGCTTCTTCGCGGACAAGGGCATAGAAGCGCATCGCATGGCGGCAATCGGCCGTGCCGACAATTTCCCGCTTATCATCGGCAACGATGCGGCGGCCAACGCCGCCAATCGCCGCGTGACGATACTCGTCGAGTACTGAGCATCAAACGCCGAGCGCAAGGTACTGATGAAGCGACTGAATTGCGGCCGCGCCTTCTCCAACGGCTGCCGCGACTCTCTTCACTGAGCCGCTGCGCACGTCGCCCACCGCAAAAATACCCGGCCGGCTCGTTTCGAGAAAATGCCCGGTGCGCTCGGACGTCCACTTGTGAGCGACATCGGGACCGGTCAGCACGAAGCCATTTCTATCGAGTTCGACGCAATCGCCAAGCCAGCCGGTATTAGGTTGCGCGCCGAGAAACAGGAACACATGGCGGATTGGCTTCTCTTCGATTCGCCCTTGCTGATTCCACTGAATCGACTCGAGATGCGCTTCACCGTTTAGTGCGACGATCTGCGTTCGCACATGTACCGTGATGTTCGGCGCTGCCTCGATGCGTCGGATCAGGTAGTTCGACATGCTCGCGGCAAGTCCTTCGCCGCGAATCACGATATGCACATGGCGCGCAAAGCCCGAGAGAAATACCGCTGCCTGTCCCGCCGAATTGCCTCCGCCGACAATGACGAGTTCTTCGTTGCCGCAAAACGCCGCTTCCATATACGTCGCGCTGTAGTACACGCCCCGGCCCTGAAAATGTTCGAGACGTGCGAGCTCCGGCTTTCGATAACGCGCGCCTGTTGCGATCACCACTGCGCGACCGTACACATGTTCGTCGTGACTAAGGCGGATATGGAACGGCTGACCCTTGTCGCATTCAATACCGAGCGCTTCGATCGGCACGCCCACTTCCGCGCCAAATTTCCGGCATTGCGAAAGGCCGCGTCCGGCAAGCGCCTGACCGGAGATGCCGGTGGGAAACCCAAAGTAGTTTTCGATCTTCGAGCTGGTGCCGGCCTGGCCGCCCGGCGCTTTCGTGTCGAGAACCGCGACGCGCAATCCCTCCGACGCGGCATAGACGGCTGCGGCCAGGCCCGCCGGTCCCGCGCCGACCACGACGACGTCGAACCGTTCGCCGTTCAATCTGTCGGGACTCAAACCGATTGCGTCGGCAACGGCGCGATTCGTCGGGCGCTTTAGCACGACACCTTGCAAGGTGACGAGTACCGGCAGATCTTCTTTCGTGGCGCCGTAACGTTCGAGAAGTGCTTTGGCTTCCTCATGCTCGTCAATATCGAAGTACGCCGACGGTTGCGCATTACGGCTCAGAAAGTGCCGCAATACCAGTGTCGGAAAAGAAGCCGAGCTGCCGATCACGACCACGCCGCCGCTCTGATCCTGTATGTAGGCGACGCGGCGCAGAATGTATGCGCGCATGATCGTCTCGCTCAGTTCCGCTTCGGCAATCACGAGCGCGCGCAGCGATTCCTCGTCGATCACGATGACTTCGCAATCGCTCGTCGCGCGCGCGGACGCCACCGCGCCGCGCCCCGCGAGCGTGCCGACTTCGCCGGTAAAACTGCCGGGTCCGTGCGTGCCGAGAATATGCAGCGTATCGCCGCTGCCGCGCGTCGCCTCGATGGTGCCGGAGATGATCGCGTACATCGGAATGTGGCGATCGCCTTCGGTGAACAGCACGTCGCCGGTGTTCAGTTTGCGCCGCTCGCCATAGCGCTCGAGTACCGCGAACTGCGCGTCGTTCAGCCTGGGGAAGATCTGGTGGTGACGGCTGCCGCCTGCCAGCAGATCTTCACGCTTGCCAGAAGTTTTATCGCTCATGAGAGGTCCGATTGGAAAGACGCACGATGCAGCGTGTCGCTGCGCCGCCGGATTGGCATGCGAATGCGAACAATCGGCAGCAAGAAAAGGCCGCGGAGAGGCCGCTTTCGCCGAGATTGTGCGCCAGAGTCCACTCGCCAGTAAAGAGTGCGTAAGGCGGAGAACGTGCGGCCGAACAGCGCGAGAGCGCTTCTGCTCAAGTTCGCGCTTCTTTTGCCGTAAAAGACGAGAGGAATTAGAGAAATAGACAATGAAAAGGGTCTAGGAAGCATGCGCGATTTAACAGTAAAAAACAGCTTACTTGCAGTGCTGGTCGTCTTTGCCGCGATGATCATGTTCGGCGGCGTGGTCGGCGTATTCGCACTCGGCCGCTCGAATGAAAACGCCCAGCGGCTTCAGGAGATCGCTACTCAGGAGATCCTCGCCAACGATGGCTATAAGGACAGCACGCGCACGCGGGCAGCGCTTACGCGCGCTTATGCCGCGTTGAAGGAGCGCAACGATCTCGCCACGCGCGATTCCGCACTCGGCAGCGCGCAACGAACGCTCGATCGCGCGGATGCCGAGACGCGCGCTTTTGCGGCAGCGTCCCGATTCGTGGGACAGGACGATGCGTTGAAACAGCAGCTCGTCGATTCGTCGAATGGATTGGCGGCCACTTTAAAGAAAGCTTTCGACGCGCTTCAGCGTGGCGATACCGACGCCTACGTCGCCATCAACGATCGCGACATTACACTTGCCGGTCAGGTCTATTCGGCAAACGTCGAAAAATTCCAGAACCTTGCGGGTGCGCTTGCAAAGGAGTCAGCGACGAGAACCGAACGCGAATACGGGTGGATCGTCGCGATGGTTTTGACTGGTGTTGCGCTTGCCCTCGCATTGATCGTCGCCACGCACTTTGCGTTGCGCACCATTGTGATTCGCCCGTTGCAGCAGGCGTCGAAACTGCTCGACCGGATCGCGGGTAATGATCTGACCGCGTCTATTCCTGAAGGCAGCAAGAGCGAGATCGGCAAGTTGTTCACGTCGATGTCGCGGATGCAGGCCGGACTCGCGCATACCGTGTCGAACGTGCGCGTCAGTTGCGAGGCGATTCACGGCGGCGCGCGCGAGATTGCAGCGGGCAACCTCGATTTGTCGAGCCGCACCGAAGAGCAATCGGCTTCGCTCGAGGAAACCGCGGCGAGCATGGAAGAACTGACCTCCACGGTCAGACAGAACGCGGATAACGCGCGCCAGGCGAGCACGCTTGCCGCGAGCGCCGCCGATGTCGCGCAGCGCGGCGGCGACGTCGTGCAGCGCGCGGTCCACACCATGACGGCCATCACCGCAAGCTCGCACAAGATCGCGGAAATCACCGGCATGATCGACAGCATCGCATTCCAGACCAACATTCTCGCGCTCAACGCCGCCGTCGAGTCCGCGCGCGCGGGCGAGCAGGGCCGCGGCTTCGCTGTCGTCGCGGGTGAAGTGCGCACGCTGGCTCAACGCAGCGCGAGCGCCGCGCAAGAGATCAAGGCGCTCATTTCCGCTTCCGTCGATGACGTGCGCAGCGGCAACGAACTCGTCACGCAGGCCGGCCACACGATGAACGAAATCGTCGGCGCAGTGCAGGGCGTTGCGACTATCATGGCGGAGATCACGTCGGCGACGGTCGAGCAAACCGCGGGCATCGAGCAGGTCGGCAAAGCCGTCAGCCAGATGGATCAGGTCACGCAGCAGAACGCCGCGCTCGTCGAGCAGGCCGCCGCCGCTGCGAGCGCGCTCGAGCATCAGGCGCAGTCGATGAACGATGCGGTGTCGGCATTCCGTCTGCGATAACGCCGTCAGTCTCCAAACCAAACTAATCGGAAAACAAATATGAGCGTTAGTGCCGTCTCGCGTGCAGTCGCAATTCTGTTAGCCGGCGTGACGATGTGCGCCACCGTGCACGCGTCCACGTATGCGTATGTGTCGAATGCGGACAGTCAGGACATTTCGGTTTTCAGCCTCGATAAGTCGAATGGCGCACTCAAGCCGGTCGAAACAGTGAGCGTTGGCGGCACGGTTATGCCGATGGCCTTTTCGCCGAATCATTTGCGGCTCTATGCAGGTCTGCGTTCAAAGCCTTTTCGCGTGGTGAGCTTCGCAGTCAGTCCGCTTGACGGACGCCTGACCGAACTCGGCAAGGCGCCGCTCGCGGAAAGCATGGCCTATGTGTCGACCGACGCGAGCGGCCGCTATCTGTTCTCCGCGTCGTATGGCGGCAATCTGCTCGCGGTGAACGGCATCGGTGCAAATGGCGTTGCCGGCGATGTTCAGCAGATCGTCAAGACGGGCCCGATGGCGCACGCTATTCGCAATGCGCCCGACAATCGTTATGTGTTCGCGTCAGTACTCGGCGCCGACGCATGGTTGCGTTTGAAGTTCGACGCGGCGAACGGCGCGCTTACTCAAGACGCGGCGCCCGCCTATTCGCTGCCGGCCAAATCGGGTCCGCGCCATTTCGTGTTCTCGCCGGATGAGCGCTTCGTTTATCTGATCGACGAACTCGACGGCAAGCTGCATGTACTCGCATTCGACAAGCAACGCGATGCGGTGAAGCCGGTGCAGACCGTTTCCATTCTGCCGCCCAACTTCTCCGGCGACAAACCGTGGGGCGCGGATGTTCACATCACGCCCGACGGCCGCTTCGTCTATGCATCGGAACGCACGTCGAGCACGCTGGCCGCTTATCGCGTGGACCGTGCATCGGGAAAGCTGACGCGCATCGGCACCTATCCGACCGAAAAGCAGCCGCGCGGCTTCAATATCGATCCTTCGGGCAATTACCTGCTCGCGGTCGGTCAGTTGTCGACCAACCTGAGCGCATACCGGATCAATCGCGAGACGGGCGCATTGAGCGCGCTCGGTCAGTATCCGGTCGGCAAGGGCGCGAACTGGATCGAGATCGTGGAGTTCAACGGATCGAACGATTGAGGTTCACGGCGAACTGCGTCCCCGCGCATGCGGCGACGCGGACGCCGGCCCGCCCGCCGACGCTGCACTGCGTCGGCGGGCGCGCAGCCCGCGCCATAGTTCTTCGAAGTAAGGCAGTAGCTCGAATAGCAGAATCAACGCGAACAGAATCGCGATATAGGCGACGGGCAACGGTTCGCTTTTCGCGGTCAATCCGAATCTCGCCGGCTCGCTGCCGAGGCCGAGCAACGCCAGAAATTGCGTCCAGTGACGGGCGACGACAAGCAGTATCGCCATCAGCGGGACGAGTTCGAGAAAGCTATGAACGTGCTGTTCGAACGGCGTCACGTTGCGTCCACTCACTGCATAACTGACGTCCCACAGCGCGGTCGCTTCGTGAACGAAGAACGCGACGATCATCAATAGAATGATGCCCGCGTTGATCTCGAGAAAGATCGCGGCGAGTAGCGGCAGTCCGACTTCGGCAAACATCAACAGATGGATCACCGATTCTTTCGCGCCGGTCGTGGATTCGATTCGAGTCGCGCGATGGCACAGCCAGTCCGCGAAACCGGCCGCAAGCCACACAGGCAAAACGAAGTACATCAGGATCGTGAGGGTTGGGTCGATCGACATGATTTCCTCGGCGAACGGCTGGCTGACCAACGCGAGCACGCGGCTTCACTCGATCCCTTCGTGTTTCAACGCCAGTTGCACCGCGGGCCGCCCGCGCATGCGTTGTGAGAACTCCGCGAGTTTTTGCGGGACCTCGATCTTTACTTTGTTCGCCCATAGAAGCATGGTGAACAGATAGGCGTCCGCGACGCTCGCTTCTGCGCCGAACAAATAGTTGCCTTTAAGCATTGTCGATATGAGCTGGAAACGCTGGCCGATTTTCTCGCGCGCGGCATTCGCTTCCTCATCCGACGCCGGCTTGAATACGCGGCCGAATTGTTTGTGAAGCTCCGTTGAAATAAAGGCGAGCATTTCAATCAGGCGCGTAGTGCCGAGTTCTCCCGACGGTGCAAGCGAGGGCTTGCGTTGCGCGACCCACGAAAGGATCGCGACGTTTTCGGTGAGCCGTTGACCGTCGTCGAATTCGAGTGTCGGTACATAGCTCTTGGGATTGATTTCATCGAACTTCTGGCCGGTCTCAGTCGTCTTTGTCTTGAGGTCGACGCGCACGCGATCGAATTGCATCTCGGCCTCGTGCATCGCGATGTGATCGGCAAGACTGCACGCGCCCGGCGAATAGTAAAGCTTCATGATGCGGCCCTCCTTCATGCAGCAGTTGGCGATTTTTAATGGAGCATCCCGCGTGCCTCGGCGGCCATGCTCATAGTTCGCCGCGCGCGGCGAGGGCGGAAATGCGATCCACCGTTCGGCATGCAATGGCCTGAATCGTCAGCGAAGGGTTGACGCCGCCCACGGTCGGAAACACCGAGCCGTCGCAAATCCACAAATTGCGGATGTCCCAACTGCGGCAATCCGCATTGACAACGCTCTTTGCCGGATCGTCGCCCATGCGTGCGGTGCCGTTCAGGTGGCACGTATCGTCGGTTTCGCGCCAGATGTCCTTGCCGCCCGCGGCGGCGAGCGCCTGCTCCATGAAATTCAGCGAATGGGCAATGAGGCGTTTGTCGTTATCGCAGTACGAGTACGACACGCGTGCAACGGGCAAGCCGTATTGGTCTTTTTCGTCGGCGAGCGTCACGCGGTTGCGTTCCTGCGGCAGCATTTCGCCGACTATCTTCAGGCCCGCCTGATGGTTGTACTTGTGCATCTCGTCAGCGAGCGCTTCGCCCCACAGGCCGCGGCCATTTTGCGCGGCTGCCCATGCGTTGGGCAGCGGACCCTGGCTCATATACGCATAGCCGCCGAAAAAATCCTTGTTCTGGTCCGCGTAGTTCCAGTGCTCGGTAATCGCAAGCGACGGCGGTCCCTTGTACCAGCGTATCTCTTCGTCCATCGTGCCGTACACGGCCTGGTTGGCCTGCACCATCAGGTTCTTGCCGACAAGACCCGAGCTATTCGCGAGACCGTCGGGAAAGCGGCTATTCGCGGACATGAGCAGAAGGCGCGGCGTTTCGATTGCATAGCCGGCGACGACAACGTTCTTCGCGCGCTGGAATTGCCAGCGTCCTTCGCGAATGTACTCGACGCCCGTAACAAGCCCGGCATCATTCATGTCGATGCGGCCGACCATCGCCAGATCGCGCACTTCCGCGCCGGCTTGCAACGCGCGCGGAATCCACGTGACGAGGGCGCTTTGCTTCGCATTGGTCGCGCAGCCGGACACGCAAAAGCCGCGATACACGCAAGGATGCGCTTTGCCGCGCGGCGCCGAGAGTGTCGCGAGCGGTGTTGCGCTCCAGCCGATGCCGAGCGCCTCGCAGCCGCGCGCGAGCACCATCGCCGCGGCATTCAATTCATGCGCGCGATACGGATAGCGTGGACGTTTCGGTCCCCACGGATAATTGACGGGTCCGGCGATTTTCAGCGCGTCCTCGACCTGTGAGTAGTACTGCCACATCTCGCGCCAGTCGAGCGGCCAGTCCGCGCCATAGCCGAGCAGCGCGCGCGATTTGAACCATTCGGGCCTGAAGCGCAGAGAGACCATCGCGAAGTGAACCGTGCTGCCGCCCACTGCCTTGCCGCTGTTGTTATGGCCGAGCTTGAGCGGGTTGTCGCCGTCGCAGATGCGCTCGTCGGTCCAGAAGAGTTTTTGCTGATGCGCTTCGTCGGACGCGAATTCTTCGAGTGGACGCCACCATGCGCCCGCATCGAAGGCGACTACCTTGAAGCCCTTTTCCGCGAGGCGGCACGCGAGCGTGCCGCCTCCCGCGCCCGTGCCGACGATCGCGAAGTCCACTTCGTCGTCGTTCGAATATTCGCGCATTGGCACCCAGCCGCGCGGTTCGAACACATCGGGCGCGCGGCCATGCTTGCCGCGTGGATGATAGAGAGCGTCATCGAACACGGCGATTCTCCCTCGCGGCTTTATCCTCGCTGCCCGATTGCGCCTCGACGGGTTCCCACGGATCGCGACGGTTGAAATACATGCGCACGTAGCCACGCGGATTGGCCGGGCCGCCGAAACCAATCTCGCTCCAGGCATGCGGATGCGAGTAATAGAGACCGCAGATGTCGTGAAGTACTCGCTCCGCAAAGAAAACTTCCGGTTGCATGCCGCGCCACGCCGCATGCACGAGTTCGCCGCGCTGCATCTGTTCGAGCAATGCGTTCTGCGCGGTTCTATCGAGGCTTGCGAACGGCAGGCCATGCCGCTCGCGGCTCTCGGCATCGAGCGCGGCTAGGCCCGTGCGCCACGCGTCGCGCATCGGCGGCAACGCGGCGTTTCGATAACCATCGCCCTGATTCGTGTATAGGCGATGATCGAGCATGGCGGCGACCGGCACAAGCGGCTGCGCGTTTGCCTGCGGCACGACGCACGCGCAGAGCGACGTCACCGCAAGCCATTCCATCGCATTGAAGAAGCGCGGCTCGCGCGGCACCGCCAGCCGTTCGTCGATAACGACGCGAGACACTTCATCCCATGACGGTGTGTCGCGTTTGCTCAACACGTCGTAACCGGGGTAACGTGTCGCTCTTTTCGTTGGTCTGCCGGTTTTCATTTCTCCGTCTCCCTGAGCCGCAGCGCGGCAAGGCCCGCGAGCGCGAGCGCCGAGAAGCTCGGCGGCGCCGGCAGCGGAGGGCCGGCGAACAGGTTCTGGCTCCAGTTGCGCCATCCGCCCTGGCGCCGCGCGATGCCGCGCGCGTGGAAGCCGGCGCCCGCGATACCGAGCGCGGTCGTGATGCGCAGCCATAGGCGCGTGAACCAGCGCTCGCGCGGCGCGGCCAGCGCGGCGTGCGCAAGCAGCGCCGCTGCAAACGGCGGCGCGCTGACGGGTGCATACATCGCACGATGCTGGAATGAGCCGCGAAAATGCAGCAAACCCGCTTCGCCGACCGTGCCGATGAGTCCGGCCGCCACGAGCAAATCCCAGCGCGCGGCCCGCAGGCATGCCGAGAAGTTGCGGCTCGTGCGCGGGCTCGTCGCGCAATCGCTCGGCCACCGCGCCGAGTGCGCCCGACAACAGCAAGGCCATCGGCGCACCGACCGGTGCGGCATGAAACAGGTTGTTCCAGCTCCAGCCGCCAGGGCGCTTCATGACGTTGTACAAGTGAAACCCCGTGCCGGCGATGCCGGCCGCAGCCGCGGTCCGATAGATCAAATGACGCGCGTGGTGCGTTTGCTGTCTATGGTCCGCGCCGCCGTGCAAACCGGCGATCAGCGAAAGACTCGCGCTGACGAGCGGCGTATACATCGCCGGATTGTCGAAGGAACCGCGGTAGTGTTCCATCGCACTGTCCGTGAGCACCGAGAAGGCGAGCAGCGCCGAACTATGATTGAAACGCCGCGCGGCTTCGACGTGTGCCTGAGTTGCGGGCGCGGCGTGGGTGACGCTGTCGATTGAGCGCAGCGCTGGTCTTCGAGGCGTCGCGCGTGTGCGCCGATTTGCGTTTGCCCTGCGCCCGGTGAATCGCGCTAAAGCGGCAGCTCCGGCCACCGCGCATAACACGCTAAATATGCGTTGCGTCCCCATCGATACCTGCTCCTGCGTTTTTCGCGCCTATGCAACGAAGTACTGTGCCGCGTCCTCGTGCTTGAATGCGAGGCCGCAACCGGGCCTCGACAGGTCGGGCGCGATGACGCCGTCATGCGCTCGCGGTGCGCCGTCGAATAACATCGCCTCGATGCGCACATGGTCATGAAACCACTCCTGATGACGCAGCCGCGGCACCGCGCAAGCCACATGCAGATGCAATGCGGGCGCGCAATGCGCGGAAAGCGGCATGTGAAACGCGTCGCAAAGCGCGGCGGCCTGCAGGAATCCGGTGATGCCGCCACAACGGCTCACGTCGGCTTGCAGTACATCCACGGAGCCCTCGGCGAGTAGCGTGCGGAAATCGTCGGACGTGTACGCGTATTCGCCGGCCGCGATGTCCATGCCGGACGGCGCGTGTTCGCGCACGAAGCGCAAGCCGGCTGCATCGTCGGATGAGACCGGCTCTTCGAACCATGCGACCTGTTGCGCTTCAAATTGGCGCGCATGGTACAGCGCCTCGCGCGGCGAGAACGCGCCGTTGGCATCGACGAACAGACCCGCGTCGCCGATAGCTTCGCGCGCGGCTTTCACGCGCGCCTGATCTTTATGCGGTTGACTGCCGATCTTCATCTTGACCCAACGGCAGCCGTCGCGTTCGACCCAGCCGGCAAGCTGATCGCGCAATTGCCGGTCGTTGTATGTCGTGAAGCCGCCGCTACCGTAAAGCGGCACGCTTTCGCGCGCCGCGCCCAGCAGTTGCACGAGCGGCACGCCGAGCAGCTTCGCTTTCGCGTCCCACAACGCGCAGTCGATTGCGGAGATTGCCGTGGCCGCAAGTCCCGCACGCCCGAGATTGCGCACCTGACGCTGCATGCGGTTCCAATGCGCGCGAATATCGGCGACGTCCTCGCCGGTCACACAGGGCGACAGCGTGTTCGCGATCAACGCGACGATGCTGGAATCGCTATACGTATAGCCGATTCCTGTTTGACCACCCGCATCGACCTCGACGACGACGAGCGTCGTCGCATTCCACTCGAACGTTCCGTCGCTTTCGGGGGCGTGGGAGGGAATGCGGTAGGCGCTCGCCCGCACCGCGCTAACCGGAAGTTGCGAGCCGCCTCGTGCAGATGCCGCCTTGCTCATCGCCGCGTGCCTCTACTTGTCATGACGGCCCGGAAGCACTGCGCCAAGCACCTGCTTCGCGGTCTGCACGATCACATTGCCTTCGTCGGGATCGCCTTTTAACAATGTCGATGCAAACGCCTTGGCCTGAGCAAGCGTGATATGCGGCGGCAACGGCGCGATGTTCGGATCGGCTTTTACTTCGATCACCACAGGGCGATCTGCGGCAAGCGCAGCGTCCCAGGCCGCGCCCATCTGTTCGGCGTCGTCGACATAAATGCCTTTCAGGCCGATCAATTCCGCGAACTTGTGATACGGCACCGAAGGAATGTCCTGCGAAGCCTCGAACTTCGGATCGCCCTCCATCACGCGCTGTTCCCACGTGACCTGGTTCAGATCCTGGTTGTTGAGCACCATGCAGATCCAGCGCGGATCAGCCCAGCCTTTCCAGTACTTCGACACGGTGATGAGTTCGGCCATGTTGTTCATCTGCATGGCGCCGTCGCCGACCAGTGCGATGACGGGCCGCTCCGGATAAGCGAACTTTGCCGCGATCGCATACGGTACTGCGGCTCCCATCGACGCGAGGCCGCCCGACAGCGAGCACATCATGCCGCGCTTCACCTTCAGATCGCGTGCATACCAGTTTGCACAGGAGCCTGAATCGCTCGTCACGATTGCATTCGACGGAACGCGTGGCGACAGTTCCCATACCGTGCGCTGTGGATTGACGGCATCCTTGCCGGGCTCGTGCGCGCGTTCGTCGAGTGTCTTCCACCAGTCGGCAGTCCAGCCTTCGATCGTCTTGCGCCACCCGCGGTCCTGCTTGTGTTCGAGCAAAGGCAGCAAGGCGCGCAGCGTTTCGACACTATCGCCGACGAGGTTCACTTCCATCGGATAGCGCAGGCTCAGCATGTCGGCTTTCAGGTCGATCTGCACGCCGCGCGCCGCACCTTCCTTCGGCAGAAACTCGGAGTACGGAAAGCCGGAGCCGATCATCAGCAGCGTGTCGCACTCGGTCATCAGATCGTAACTGGGCTTCGTGCCGAGCAGGCCGATCGAGCCGGTGACCCACGGCAGATCGTCGGGCAACACCGCTTTGCCGAGCAGCGCCTTTGCCACGCCTGCACCGAGTTTTTCCGCGACGGCGATCACTTCGTCCGTTGCATGCAGTGCGCCGGCGCCGACGAGAATCGCGACCTTCTCGCCGGCGTTGAGCACGTCGGCGGCCTGCTGAAGATCTTCAGGCTGAGGCACGAGACGCGGCTCGCGATAGCCGACGCCCGAATGCAGCGTGCCGTGTTTGCGCGCAGGAGGCTCGTACGGCAAGTCTTGCAAGTCGTTCGGCAGCACGAGCGCGGTCACCTTGCGCTCGGAAAGTGCCGTACGTATCGCGCGATCCACGAGATGGCGCACTTGCGCGGGCACCGACGCCTGTCCGACGAACGCACCCGCGACGTCCTTGAAGAGCGAGATGAGATCGACTTCCTGCTGATAGTGGCCGCCTAGCGCCGCGCGCGCCTGCTGACCGGTGATAGCCAGCACGGGCATATGGTCCATGCGGGCGTCGTAGAGTCCCGTCACGAGATGCGATGCGCCAGGCCCCGACGTCGCGATACAAACGCCGAGCTCGCCTGTGAATTTTGCATGCGCGGACGCCATGAAGGCGGCCATTTCCTCGTGACGAACCTGAATGAATTCGATCGGCCCCGGCTGGTCCGTGTTCTTGTGATGCTTCTTCGCTTCACTCTGCGCGCGATTCAACGCGCCGAACACGCCGTTGATGCCGTCGCCGGGATAGCCAAAAATTCGGCGCACGCCCCACGCCTGGAGTCGCTCGACGATGAAGTCACCGACAGTTGTGGACATGGACAGCTCCTCACAATAAAGATCGTCACACATGCGAGGTTGCAAACCACGTTCCGCGTTCTTTCACTCAGAAAGAATGAATTGCTTCCTTGTGAAGCTGCGCGGTGAATGAAGCGGGCTCGCTTTTTGCTGGGCCCTTGTGAGTAAAACGCGGTGCATGTCGTGCAAGGGATTCGTCATGAATAAAGTCGTCGTTGTGACAGGAGCGGGCGCCGGAGTGGGACGCGCGACCGCCGAGGAATTCGCGCGGCATGGCTACGATGTCGCATTACTTTCACGCGATTTGGCGCGGCTCGAACGCGCGGCCGCCGAACTGCGTCTTCGATACGGCGTGCGTGCAATTGCGATTCGAGCCGACGTCGCCGACGCCGCGCGCGTGGAAGAAGCGGCAACGCGCACCGAAACGGAGCTTGGACCTATCGACGTGTGGGTCAACGTTGCAATGGCCACGGTCTTCGCGCCGGTATCGAAGCTGACTGCGCAGGAATTCGAGCGAGGCACCAAGGTGACATACCTCGGCCAGGTGCACGGCACGATGGCCGCACTGTCACGCATGCGCACGCGCAATCGCGGAACGATTGTCAATGTGGGGTCCGCACTCGGTTATCGTTCGGTGCCGCTGCAATCCGTCTATTGCGGCGCAAAATTCGCGGCGCGAGGTTTCACTGACTCGCTGCGTTCCGAGATCATTCACGACGGGCTCAATGTGCATTTGACGATGGTCGATTTGCCCGCATTGAATACGCCGCAATTCGACTGGTCGCTCAACAAGATGGGTAAAAAGGCCAAGCCCGTCGCGCCGATTTTCCAGCCGGAAGTGGCCGCGCGCGCGATCTATTTCGCTGCAACGCATAAGCGTCGCGAGGTATGGGTGGGTTTTCCGACGGTCAAGGCGATACTGGCCAACTTCATCGCGCCCGGACTGCTCGACAGATATCTGGCAAAGGCGGGCTACTCAGGACAGGTCACCGACGAGCCGCTTCCTGCCGACGCGCCTAACAATCTGTTCGATCCCGTACCCGGCGATTACAGCGCGCACGGACGTTTCGACCGTGAGTCGAAACCTGTGAGCCTGGAGATGTGCGCGGTTCGTCACCGTGGCTTTTTATGCGCATTGGCAGGCATAGGGATCGTCGGCGGCATCGGATTTTTGATCAGAAAGAATCGCGGCGCATAGATACGACGGCGTAACAAAGGGTTCTTGCCGGCCACCAGGTAAGAGTCACGAGGATAGGTGACAATACACCTATCCCACAGCCCTTAGGAAAGCCATGTCCCAGCCGCTCACCATCGATTTCGTTTCCGACATTGCATGCCCTTGGTGCGCAATCGGCCTTTCGTCGCTGCAACTCGCGTTGTCGCGCGTCGGTGACGCCGTGGATGCGCGGATCGTCGTGCACCCGTTCGAACTGAATCCGCAGATGGCGCCCGAGGGCGAGGCGATTGTCGATTATCTGGGCAAGAAATACGGACGCACGCCCGAGCAGATCGAAGAAACGCAGGCCATGATCCGCGAGCGCGGCGCGAGCGTCGGCTTCGAGTTCGGTCCGCGCACGCATGTCTACAACACGTTCGATGCACACCGCCTGTTGCATTGGGCAGGTCTCGAAGGCAAGCAACTGCCGCTCAAGCTCGCGCTGCTGCGCGCCTATCATTCGGAAGGCCGCGATCCGAGCAATCATGACGTGCTCGTCGAAGTCGCGCAGTCGGTAGGACTGGACGCCGAAGCCGCACGCAACGTGCTGCAAAACGGCGACTATGCCGACGAAGTCCGCGCCGAAGAAGAAGAGTTCCAGTCGCACGGCATTCAGTCGGTGCCGGCAATAATTTTCAATCGCCGCTATCTGGTGAGCGGCGGGCAACCTGTCGAAACCTTCGAACAGGTCATTCAGCAGATTCTGGCCGAAGCATAATCCGGCAGTTTCGTATGTGAATGCCTGCGCAATAGCAGGCCTTTTTTTGGCGTAAACGAAATACAGCCGGAGAACCCCGTTCATGGTCACCAAACGAATCCATGCCGCGTTGCTCGGCTTCGCGCTGATGGCGCTTGCATGCGTAGCTCATGCGCAATATACGACCGACTGGCTCGCCAATACCTACGGCACGCTGGCCGCGCATGTCGGCAACGGCGCGCGTTCAATGTGGGTCGCACCGGAAGGCGTGATTTATACGTCGTCGTTGTGGGACGAGAACGAGGGCGGCGTCGCGATCTATCAGAACGGTCAGAACATCGGCTCGATCGGTACGCACGCCGACTTTCAGGGCAGCGCGATAACCGGCAATGCGACGTCGATTTTCACGGCGCTGCAATACAACAGGTCGTTCGGCAGCGGCTCGGTCGGGCGCTATAACCGTGCAACGAAAGCGCTCGAACTTCGCATTCCGGTCAGCGTGTGGGACCGGCATCCCTCATGCGGATGTCATCACCGGACTCGCCACGGCAGGCACGCTGCTTTATGTCAGCGACTTTTACGGCAACCGTGTGCGTGTCTATACGACTGACGGCGTGTGGCAGCAGGATATAGCGGTGTCCGGTCCCGGCGCGCTCGCACTCGATGCTGCGGGCAATCTGTGGGTCGCGCGAAAAAGTGCTGGCGTCATAGCGCAATTCAGCGCGGCAGGCGCGTCGCTCAACACGATCCAGATGCCCGCCGCTTCGCGGCCATCGGCGTTGTACTTCGATGCATCGACGGGACGGCTCATGGTCGGCGACGAAGGCCCCGACATGAACATCAAGATCTATAACGTGGCGGGCGCGCCGACGTTGGCCGGTACATTCGGCATTCAGGGCGGCTACCTGGATACGACTACCGGAATCAAAGGGCAGGTCGGCGACAAGCGCTTCACGCGCGTAGCGGGCATCGGCAGGGACGCAGCGGGCAACCTGTATGTGCTCAACAATCCGTGGGGCGGCGGCTGGGACATGGGCCGCAATGGTCCGACCGATCTGCATGCCTACGACAGCGCCGGCAATCTGCAATGGAAACTGCAGGCACTGAACTTCGAAGCGGTCGCGGCACCGGACCCGTTGACCGACGGCGCGTACTTTTATAGCGGCGCGCATATTTATACGGGCACCGCGGGCGGCACCTTCGTTGCGAATACCGTCGACCCGTTTACTTATCCATCGGACCCGCGCCTGAATATCAACGACACGCAGCGCGGGCAGCACTTCGGGCAACTCGTCGCGGTGGGCGGAAACCGCATTCTCGTCGCGTCCGGGCAGAATCCCGACACCTTCAACTTCTATCATTTCAATTCGGCGAGCGGCTACATTGCAATACCGGATGGCTCTTTGCCGGGCCCGGCGTTCAACACGACGGTGAAGGTGACGGGAGGCTTTTGCATCGACAGCAGGGGCGATGTGTGGGCGGGTCTCGACAGAACAAACCATATCTATCATTACCCGCTTACGGGTTTCGACGGAAACGGTAAGCCGTTGTGGGGCCCGGCCGTCACGATCAAGATTCCAATGAGTATCCGGCCGTTGACGCGCATCATCTATTTGCCCGAGAGCGACACGATGATTCTCGCGCAAGGCGTGGCAGGCAGTTGGGACTGGACGGCGATACAGTCGCGCATCGAGGTCTATCACGGCTGGAGCGCGGGCAATACGACGCAGCCTCAACCGGTGATCAATCTCACGAGCGCGAATCCGAAGTCGATTACCGCAGTGGGCAATTATCTCTTTGTCGGCTATGTGCATACGGTGCCGAACATCGACGCGTTCAATCTGAACACCGGCAATCTCGACGCGACGCTCATCAATAATAGTCCCGGTGCTGTGGATGTCGGCAACGATGTCGATTCGATGTACGGACTGCGAGCGTTTCTGCGGGCAAGCGGCGAATACGTGATTACGAAAGACAACTACAACGGGTCGAGCATGATCGTGCATCGCTGGACACCGTAAGCGGCGTGGGCCTGCGTGAGGCTTCGCGCTGATCACGTAGGCCATCGGATAAGATACGGCCCTCGTGGCATTTTCCCGCTTAAAGGAGTGGTTTCAGTGATTCAGCCGAGCAACGTATTCAAGGAAAACCTCGCGCATATGCCTGCAATCGACGGCATTGCGCGTATCGATCTGATCGACGCGCAAGGCGCCGTTGTTGCGAGCATCGAGAACAAGCCGGGCAAACAGGGCTCGCTCGCGGTGTACAACTATCTGCAACAGACGTTCGGTGCGCTCGACGCCAAAGCCGCCGAACACGGCCTCACGGTGTTCGGCGAACATACCGCCGACGCGCGCAACCGGCCCGGCGCTCATCCGAATGTCGATCATCTTCTCGCGATTGCAGCGGGCGCGCCGGCTTTGCGCATCGACGTGATTGCGGCGGACTGAACTGCGTTCGGACCGCCGTTAACGCGACTTGCTTTAGCGCGCCTTTAACGCGCTTTGCTTTAACGACCTTGAAGGCCGTGCGCTGCACGGCCGAATATCGCGCGGTCGGCGAGCCATACGGCGACAAGCGTTGCGCCCATCAACGGAAAAACAATGCCGAGCATGACGAGGCCGGTTTTCCACCCGCGCATCGGCGGTGCGGCTCTTTCCCGCGAAGGCGCGCCGAGCGAGCGCTGCGGTTTGCGCTTCCACCACATCACGCAGCCGGTCACGGCCATCAACGCGAGCCCCAACGAAATCGCGGCGCACAGAATCTGATTGGCGACGCCGAAATAGCGGCCCATATGCAATGACGTGCCGTATGACACCGCTTTCGATACGCCGCCATAGTCGGCATAGCGAATGTCCTTGAGAATCGCGCCGCTGTACTGATCGATATAGATGGTGCGTTCCAGTTGCGGATCGGCTGGGAAATAGGACACGGTATAGACGCCCGTCGGCGATGTCGGCAGCGCGATGTTGTAGCCGCTCGTGACACCGAGCGACGCGGCTTGCGCGACGATGTGGCCGAGCGGCAACGGGGCCGCTGCTTTCGCATCGGCGGAAGCGGGCACCGGCGCATTGCCGACGGCCCACGGCGTTTGCGGCAGCGGCAAGTCGTCCATCACCATGCCGGGCATGGAGTCCATGTGCGCGGCGTGTTCTGCTTGTGCGCTTGCTTTTGCCTTCGCGTCGATCTCTTTGCTCGTGCCCGCAGGCAGCACCGAGCGCAACGGCAAGCCGCCCCACGTGCCAGGCGGAGCGCCGAGATTCGCAGCGGTCGCGAGCGCCTTGAACTGCTGACCCCACGAGCCGGACCACGGCAAACCGGTCAACACGAACGCAAGCGCGCCGAGTGCGAGCCAGATGCCCATGACCCCGTGGATGCTCTTCCACAGCGGCCGGCCCTTTAACGTCAGACGCGGCACGAGTGCATCCCGCACGCGTGTCGTTTCACGCGGCCACCACAGCGCGATGCCGGTGCCGATCATCACGAGTGTCCAGCATGCGGCAAGCTCCATCAGCAATTCGCCCGGTTTGCCGAGCAACAGCTTGCGATGAAGCATGCGGTCGACCTGCATCAAGCGACGCTCGACGCTCAATGTGCCGAGTACTTCTCCGCTATACGGGTTCAGATGGACGCTCTGCTTTTCGCCGTCCGCGAGACGAAAAATGAATTCCGTGCTGCGCTCGGGCGTGTTCGAGATCGCGGCGGTGACGGCGATTGCATTGGACGGCATGGCCGCACGCGCTCGCGCGAGCAGCGCGTCTTCTGACATGCGCGGCGCCGTTTGCGGTTCGACGACGAGAAGCCGCGGATAAAGCAGCGGTTCGACCTGCGGCTGAAAACAGTACAACGTACCCGTTATTGCCAAGACGATGAGAAACGGCATCACGAAGAGGCCAGCGTAGAAGTGCCATCGCCAGAGCGTGCGATAGCCGCTGCTGGGACTCGTCGTGCCTAATACGGCGTTATGCGGTGCGATGGTGGACATTGAATCCTCCTGAAGAAGATTGATCTGGTTCTTGCGCTAGAACGCTACGATTGCGCGCTACATGCGCAACTTCGCTTCCAGATAGAACGTGCGTCCTGGGTAAGGGTGATAGACGAAGTAGCGCGCATCGAAAATGTTGTCGACGCCAATGCCGACTTCGCTCAGCTTCGTGGGCCTGAACGTGAACTTCGCGTCCGCCACCGTGTAAGAACTCGTGCCGCCGAATACATCCGGATTCGTGTCGGTATTCGTGAGCGTGTTGTATTGGCGGCCCGAATAGCGCGCGGCGAGTGTCACTGCCGCGCGCTCGTCGAAGCGATAGGTCGCCGCCACATTCACGCGCCATAGCGGAATGCGATAAAAGTATTTGCCGACGCTCGCGGGGTTCTGCGCATTGGCAATGATCTTCGATTGCGTATAAGCGACGCTTGCCAGAAGATCGAGTCCGCGCATGAATACGTTCTCACCGGCATAGCTCGTTTCCACGCCGCGCGAACGCACTTTGCCGATGTTCTGGAAGTTCGCCACGTTCGGAATCACGGTCGTATCCGTCTGGCTGAAAATCGTGTTCTTCACGTCGTCCTGAAACAGCGAGAAACGGAAGATGCCATTCCAATGCGCCCATTCGGCGGTGAGTTCTTTCGAAAGATCGTCTTCCGGTTTCAGGCTCGGGTTGTTGTTGACGATCGAGGAGCCGTTGATTTGCCCCTGGAACAATTCACTGACCGTGGGAAAGCGATATGCGCGGCCAATCGACGCGCGTAACGTCAGATCGTCGCTCACATCGAATGAAAGCGAAGCCTTCGGCGAGAAGTGCTGCTCACTGGCGTTAGCGAGTGCAACCCTTGTGCCCGGCAACGCTTGCGATCCGTCGTACGCGCGCCAGTCTTCGTAACGCACGCCGTAGACGAATTTCCAGCGCGGCAGGAAGCGCCATGCGTCCTGTGCGTAGAGCGCCTGAGTTTGCGTCTTGCCGGCGAATGCGTTGGCGAATGAAGTCGCGGAGCCGTCCCGCCAATTGAGCGTCGAGTAACTTTCGTTGTCGAGAAAGTAATTGTCGTAGTGGTAGCCGAAAGCGAGCGCATGATTCGCGAGACCCGCTTGCGTCGAGGCCGGCGTGTAAGTACTGCGCAAGTCGAGTGTCTTCCAGCCGGTGCCGTCGCCGAAGGTCACGGTGCCCGCGCCATTGCCGGGCGCGCCGGAACTTGCAAGACGCGCGACGCTATTACTGACGTCGTAATACGAGGCGATCGCCTCGCCGTTCCAGCCGGTGGCGTTGCGCGTTTTCAGCGTCACGCCATAGAGCCAGTTCTCGCTATGGCCCAGGCTCGGCGCGAATGCGGAAGCCGGAATCGTGTACTCGTAGCCGTTGATCGAAACCTTGCCGCCATATACAGCGTTGCCGTTCGCGTCGCGCAGAAAACTCGACGTCTCGCTGTTATACGTTTGATGCCAGTAGCCGAGCGTAAAAGCGCCTTGCAGTGCCGGCGCGAAGTCGTACTGCATCTTCAGCTTGAACTGGTCCTGGACGGTGTGCTCGATGCCTTCGCCGTTAATACCGAGTATGGCGGTCGGCGTATTGGTCTGGTTGTTGTAGAAGTACGCTCCTGTAACCGGCGTGTCGCCGGCCTTCGCGGGCGTGCCCGATTTGGCGAGCGTCGCGAATTGCAGCGGCTGGCTCGTGTTCTCCAGATGGTTCACGCCGAGCAGAAACGAGAACTTGCCGATCTGGTTGCCGATAGAAGCACTCGCTTCACTGCCGTTGAAATTACGGTTCACACCATAAAGGCTGAAGTGCTGCGTGAATGCTTTCACGTCGGCTTCCGCTTCGAATTTCTTTGGCATGCGCGTGCTGATCAATACGGTCGCGCCAAGCGAATTGCCCGGATAGAGCGCGGAATACGGGCCATAAATCACATCGACCTGCTGGATCTCGTCGGGAGACACCATCGACCAGCGCGGTGGAAAAGAAAAGTTGTTGCCCAGCAGATTGCTCAGCAGCAACCCGTCCGCATAGACCAGACCGCGCGCACTTTGCGTATTGCTCGTGCCGCGCACTGCGATGATCGAATTCAGATCGCCGATAAAGCGCTTGCGGACCGCGAGATTCGGCATGTACTTCAGCACGTCCTCGGTGTTCACGACATTCCAGTTGGAGAATTGCTCGCGCGTGACTGTTTCGACCGAAGCCGGCAGATTCGGATCGACGGCGCGGGGCGCGACGTTTTCGTTTGCGGCGCTATTCGCACTCACGCTGACGGCGGGCAGCGTCGTGTCGGCGTGGACCGGTGCCGCCGCGAACGCGGTCATCGCTGTAGGGACGAAGGCGCGCAGCCTTCGCAATGAGAAGATCGACATGAGCGTTTCCTTCATGCATTGAACGGACGATCGCGCGCGCCATCGACAGATGCGGCAAATGCGGCCGCATGTGGCTAACGCGGCCACATGTGGTCAATGCACGCAATGCGCGGGCGATCAGGAACAACGACGATCAGGAAACGGAGGGCGGTGCTCTAGGGCGTCCCGAAGGGAACGCGCCGAGTGGTGTGAAGCGGGTGGAGAGACTGGGCGGCGCCGTGCCTGTCATGACGATGACAACCGGCGGCTGCGCGGCCGCAACCGTGGGCATGGCCACATGATGCTGCAACAGATGACAGTAACCGCAAGCGCCGAAGGCGTCGTCGTGACTGAGGTGGACGGCCGATGTGTCGGCGCGGCTGGCGTGCTGCATCGCGCCGGGCTGAACGGTTTGCAGCGCCGAACATAGCGCGGCAATCGGCTCCTGCGCGCGGTTGGAGACCAGCGTCTGACTCACGACCGGCGCAAACACGACGAGCCACATGGCGATGAGGCCAAGCCAGGCGGTCAGACGGTTGCGGGAGTGTGGAGTCATGGCGATGAGCAGGAAAACGCGGCGATTCTAGCACTGCCACGCACATTTTTCTGCCCGATGTCCGGCATAACGACGGATTGAAGCCGGAAATCCGCTCATTTCCCGCCGTTACAACGCGGCCGCATCGCTTAATCTGCGTGGTACATGTTGGCCTTTGTGCAACATGGGCGATCCCGCGCGTGGACGCCGCACTCGCAACGTTACTGGACTCATGACTTTCACGCAGACGCTCGCCTCTTCAATTGCACAACTCAACCAGCAGGCGATAGCGCTCTACTCGGCGGATGAATTTGCCGCGGCATTATCGACGGTAATGCCCGCGATCGAGCACGACGAAAGCACGCTCGACGATGCAGCGATTCACGCAATGGCCGACGCGCTGAACATCGCCGGGGCTTCGTCGTGCCGTCTCGGTCACGCGGACGATGCAGAGCGCCATTGGCGCCGATGCCTGCGTATCGCGCCAGGTTATGTCGAAGTGTATGAGAGCTTCGGCGCGTTGCTGAAAGCGCGCGGTCGCCTGTCGGCGGCCAAAGCAATTTATCGGCAACTCATCGCGATGCGGCCCGAGCATGCGGACGCTCACAATCAACTGGGCGCAGTGCTGCATGCGCAAGGCCATCATGAAGAGGCCGAGGTGTCGTATCGGCGTGCGCTTTCCCTTCGCCCGGACCATGCCGAGGCGCACTATAACCACGGCGTCGTATTGCAAACGTTGCGACGCCTGCATGAAGCCGAGGCCGCATATCGCGAGACGCTGCGCCGATTACCGGCGCACGCGCAAGCGCACAACAATCTGGGCAACGTGTTGATGGATCTCGGTCGTGTCGACGAAGCGGACGCGGCTTATCGCGACGCGCTCAGCATCCAGCCGCATTATCCGGAGGCATTGAATAACCTCGCCGGCGCGTTGAAGGCTGCGCAGCGTCTGACCGAAGCCGAACTCGCTTGCCGGCTTGCGTTGACCATGCGCCCCGACTACGCGGAGGCTCACGTCAATCTTGGCGCGGCGCTGACCGATCTTGCACGGCTGCCCGAAGCCGAGTCCGCGTATCGCAAGGCAATCGCGCTTTGCGCCGATTACGCCGGGGCTCATTACAACCTCGGCATCACGCTTTTCAAACTCGAACGCATGGAGGAAGCCGCGGCCGCTTATCGCGAAGCGGTTCGCCTGCGTCCCGACATAGCGCCTGCTCATAACAATCTCGGCTGCGTGCTGCGCCTGCTCGACCGTTTGCCCGAAGCCGTCGACGCTTTCGAACAGGCGCTATCCACTGATCCCGATCTGGCCGAAGCGCATTACAACCTCGGCGCCGCACTCGCGCAATTGACGCGTCTGCCCGAGGCGGAAAGCGCATACCGTCGCGCACTTTCGTTACGCGCCGATTACGGCGATGCGCGCTTCGGGCTCGCGACATTGCTGCTGAGCATGGGACGTTTCGAGGAAGGCTGGCCGCTTTATGAATGCCGCTATCAGCAGACGGATTTCGTGCATCGGCAGACTGCTCAGCGGCTATCGTGTCCGCAGTGGCAGGGCGATGCGCTCTCGGGACGATCGTTGCTCGTCTGGCAGGAAGACGGTCTCGGCGACATGCTGCAATTCAGCCGTTATTTCGCGTTACTGAAGGCGCAGGGCGCCGCGCATATCGCGTTTGCGTGCGCGCCTGCGTTGCATCGGCTGATGACGCGCATCGACGGTGTGGACTCTGTGCTCGATCACCATACGGCAGCGGCGCGTGCATCCGATTATGATTGCTGGACGAGCCTCTTGAGTGCGCCGCTGCATTTGCGCACAACCATCGATACGATTCCGCGGCCGGTCCGGCTCGCGGCCGAAGAGTCGCTCGTGGAAAAATGGCGGCCTGTGCTCGACGCATTGCCGCCGGGGCGCAAGATCGGTCTCGTGTGGAAGGGCAATGCGAAGCATCATAACGACGCCAATCGTTCGATTCCGTCGCTCGTCACGCTCGCACCGTTGTGGAGCGTGGCCGGTCTCAGCTTCGTGAGTCTGCAGAAAGGGCAGGGAGAAGATGAAGCGCGCAATCCTCCATCTGATCAGCCGTTGCTCCACGTTGGTTCGATGGTGACAGATCTTGCCGACAGCGCCGCGATCGTCGCGCAACTCGATCTGGTGATTTGCGTCGACACGTCGATCGCGCATCTCGCTGCGTCGCTCGGCAAACCCTGCTGGGTGATGCTGCCGGAGAAAGATGTGGACTGGCGCTGGATGTACGAGCGCAGCGATTCGCCGTGGTATCCGCACACGCTGCGGCTATTTCGCCGCGAGCGGGGCGAGGAGTGGACCTCGACTGTCGAGAGAGTGAGGCAGGCGTGCGTCGCGCGATTCGGCGTGCGCGAGTAGCCGCTACGCGGTTACGAGCGTCATCGAGAAACCGTCCCACCCTTTTGTGCCGACCGTTTGAATCGCAGTGGAGTCGAGGCGCGGATTGCTGCCAAGCAGCCTGAAGAATTCATGCAGGCCGGCTACGTCCGGATCGCTGCTCGCGTGATCGGCAATGCGGCCGCGGCGAATCACGTTATCGCCGACGATCAGCGTGCCGACGCGGCTCAATTGCAGCGACAGGCGCAGGTACTCGGGATAGCTTTTCTTGTCGGCGTCGAGAAAAAATCATGTCGAACGGTTCGACGTTATCGGCGACGAACTGCGCGAGCGTTTGCGCCGCGGCGCCCACGACGATCGACGCAACGCCCGACACGCCCGCGCGTTCCAGGTTCGCGCGCGCCACTTGAGCATAGTCGCCGTTTGCTTCGAGAGAGATGAGTTGACCGGTTGGCGGCAGCGCTCTTGTGAGCCAGATCGTGCTGTAGCCGCCGAGTGTGCCGACTTCGAGAATACGCCGCGCGCCGCGCAGTTTCGCGAGCAGATGCAGCAGCTTGCCCTGATTCGGCGCGACGTTGATGGACGGCAAACCCGCCTCGGCACTTGCGCGCAATGCGGCGTCGAGCGACGCATCCTCGGGTAAAAGGCTGCTTGTCAGATATTCGTCGATCGTATTCCAGAGGTTCTCGTCCATCGTTTCTCCTGCATGGTGTGAACTACTTCGCGCGCTTCGGCTTCGCCTTCGATGCCTTGCCCGATTCATTAAGCGCGATTGCCGCATGAATCAGGGCCTTAAACGCATTCGCGTCGAGTTCTTCGCCTTCGTGAATGTCGATTGCGCGCCTCGCATTGCCGTCGAGACTCGAGTTGAAAAGCTTTGCCGGGTCCGCGAGCGAAGCGCCCTTCAGGAACGTCAGCTTCACCGCCGACTTATACGACTCGCCTGTGCAGATGATTCCATCATGCGACCACACAGGCGTGCCCATCCATTTCCATTCTTCGATCACGTCAGGATCGGCTTCGTGGATGAGCTTGCGCACTCTGGTCAAAGTGGCGCCGCGCCAGTCCGCGAGATCGGCAATTCTTTTGTCGATCAGTTCCGAGGCCGGCAGTGCTTCCGACGAAGCCGATTTATTCATAGTGCTCTCCTGAGCTTGTTCGGTTCAGAGGCCGAATTGCTTCGCGTACTCGGTATTCAGACGCGGCCATTCGAAATTCATCGCATCGCCGGCGACGATACGTCCCAGCGGATCGCCCGCGAGGAAATGGTCGAGCACGTCGAGGCAAATGTGCCAGCCGGCTGCGCCCATCGAGATGAACTTGCGGTCGATGTTGTGCCACAGCGTCAAACGCGTGCCGTCGCCTAGCGATTCGAGTTGCCAGCGAAGATCGTTCTCGCCCCAGCGGTACTCGAGCAGATTCGGCGCGTCGGCGCGCGTGACTTGCGTCTCCGACACTTGCGGCGTGGGCGTGCCCACTGTCGAAAGTTTGACCGGACCGACCGATGCAAGGCTGTGGTCCGCGTCGAACGGCGCCCATTCGCGCAGGCTCGTCGGGTCCGTCAGCGCTTGCCAAACTTTCTCCGGCGAATGACGCAGTTCGCGCACGAGGACGAGCGTCCAGCGGTCTCCGTCTTTCTGAACTTCCGCGCCGGCGGCGGGGCCGGGCCTGTATGAATCGCGATTGCTCATCGCTTCTTCTCCTTGCGACGTGGTGCGGGATGAGTCTGGTCGAGATGACGCTCGAGCGCGTCGAGATGAACCGACCAGAAACGGCGGAACGGAGCAAGCCACGCGTCGATCTCCATGAGCGGCTCCGGTTTGATGCGATAGACGCGCCGTTGCGCGTCGACGCGAGACTCGACGAAGCCGGCGTCACGAAGCACGCGCAAATGCTTCGAAACAGAGGGCTGCGAAAGGTTGAGCTGCTCTTCGATATCGCCCACGGACTGCTCCGACGATGCAAGCAGACTGAGAATGGCGCGACGGCTCGGCTCGGCAATGATGGCGAAAGTTGAGTCCATGTCGTTTATATACTCCGTGAGGCATATACGTGTCAAGCCGTGGCTGTGGATGCGAAAGCCTCACGATTCGTTTGGTTGGCTCCGGTTTCGCTTCGCTTTCCGCGCCGCCTTCACGAACTCGACGAAGCATTTCACGACCGCATCGTCGCGCGCGGTTTGCCATGCGAGACCGATGCGCCAACTGGCGCCGGGTCGGCGCAACGGCAGCACTCTCGCGTCGCGCAACAAATACTGCACGCGGGACGGCAGAAACGCGGCGCCGACGCCTGCCGCCACGCCGGCCAGCACGGTTTGAATGTCGTCGGTCTGCTGGATCACATTGGGCACGAAACGATGCGCCGCGCACCACTGGTCGATCTGCGCGGCGAGGCCCGGACCCCGTCCGCGCGCGAGTGCAATGAAGCCCGACTCGTTCAGTTCGTTCAGGTCCGAAGGAAGGCGCTTCCAGCGTGCATGCTGCGGAATAGCCAGCCCGAGTGCCTCGTCGAGCATCGCGAATGAGGAGACGCCGCTATCGGCCGGCAAGCGCAGAAAGCCCACTTCGAGCTTGCCGGAAAGAAGCCGCCGCGTTTGCTCCGCCGACGACAGGTCGTTGAGCGTCACGCTGACGTTGGGATAGCGCTTGCGAAAGTCGGCGACCAGTTGCGGGACTTCGGTGAGCGTGGAGAGCCCAAGACCCACGCGCAGAAAACCGCGCGCGCCGCTGCTCGCCTCGCGTGCCCGCGCGAGGATCTCGTCGGCATCGCGAACTAGCGCTTCTGCATCGGCGAGAAAGCCAGCGCCAAAAGTAGTGAGTTCCGCCCCATGCCGGCCACGCTCGAAAAGACGCGCACCGAGGCTCGCTTCGAGTGCCGCGATCTGCTTGCTAAGAGCGGGTTGACTCACGCATAAAACGTCCGCTGCCTGGCCGAAATGGCGCAACTCGGTGACGGTGAGAAATGCCCGCAGTAGTTTGAGTTCCATTCTTAAAAGTAATCGAATGCACCGAAACTTTCATTTTACGTATGGATGGTAGCGCGGTCCAATGGGGCTGTTCTTACTTCACCGGGCCGTGAAAATGCTGTCTTCGTTCGCTTCGTCGTTTCGTGTTGCATCGGTGCCGCTGGTGTCGTGCCGCGGGCAAGCCGCGCAAAATGTCGCACGTATCGCGGACTGGTTGACGCTTGCCGCGTCGCGCAACATCGACCTCGTGGTCTTTCCCGAGGCTTGTATCAGCGGATACGCGAGCATGGCGAAGCTGAACCGTGCCGAACTGAATGCGCTTGCTGAACCACTGGATGGTCCTTCCGTGCGCGCGGTCATGGATGCCGTCGAGCGCACTGGCGTCGCGGCTGGTGTGGGACTTATCGAGCGCGCGACGGATGGGCAGTTGTTCAACAGCTATCTGGTGTGTCTGCCGGGCGGCGTGCGCTATTGCCACAGAAAGCTGCATGCGTTCGAGCATCCGCGAATTGGCAGCGGCGATCGCTTCACCGTGTTCGATGTGTCAGCGGGCATTCGCATCGGTATCCTGATCGGCGCCGATAACTATGTGGTCGAGAACGTGCGCATGGCGGCGCTGATGGGCGCGACGCTGCTGATCGCGCCGCATCGAACGTATGGTGTGAGCGGGGAGGGGAGCGAGTGGATTCAGCCGATGTCGATGGAGCAGGCGCTTCACTCCGCGTCGAGCGCGAATGCGGCGCGTTGCGAAGCCGCATGCAGTGCCGAAAAATGGCTATGCCGCTGGCTGCCTGCGCGAGCCGTCGATAACGGAATGTTTGTCGTGTTCAGCGATGGCGCCGATATCGCCGGGCAGCCGAAACGGGCCGGCGCAGCGATGATCGTCGATCCGTTCGGCCGCATATTGGCGGACATGTCGAGCGGCGAAACGACAGGCGGCCTCGTCTATGCCGAACTCGACACGAGGCTGATAGGGGTTAGCCCTGGGCGCGAATGGCTCGGCGCCCGCCGATCGAATCTTTACGGCGCATTGAGCCGCTCTGCGTTAAACGCCACGGACTTCGACGCGCAACGCGTGTCGGCGAAAGGCGCGGTTGCAGTGTCGTTTGCGCAGGTCCGACGCAATCGCGTCATTGGTTGATGCGACCCGCGCCAGAACACCTATTCCGCGATTGAAAAGCGCGCCGGACGGCTTTGCGTCGATTTCGTGGGGCGCTCGATTCGCGCCGTCGCGCCTCGGATGAACAGCACCGCGCACACCGCAACCATCGCCCAAATGCAGAGAATTACCGTCAAAGCGCTCATTTCGTGTCTCGAACGTTATAGAAGTGCTGTCGTTATCGTTGGCTGTACTGTGTTGCCAGCCGGTCAGTGCATCGTGGGTTGGTCGTCGCCGGCGGAAAGAATCTCGTCGATCAAATGCGTGGCCACTCCAAGCTGCTTTTCCAGCGAAGCACGCGCTGCGTGCGCCGCTCTTTCATCTCCCCGCGCCGCTGCATTGTACGTCTGCGTCGCGAGGCGCAACACATTTTGCGAAGCGAGGTGCAGGTCGTGCATGGTGCCCGTGTCGCCAGCGGACGCGGAGCTCGCTTCGGTTGCCGTCAACTCGGGCAGATTTTCGTCGAACGGGCGATCCGGGCGGTCCGGACGATTCGGGCGATGGCGGGAAGGCATCTGAGGCTCCTGGCGCGATTGGCACGAAAACAGTGTGCGCCGGGCGAGCGAACTTCAATTGGTCGAATAGAAGGCGTTTTTAAGGGCAATCGCGGGCATGGGCGGGGTGAGGGTTTTCGTCTGTAGAAAGCATGGCTTTCAAGTGCGCTGCACCAACGCATTGCAGCTACGTAGACAAAGCGCGTTTACACGCGCTTTGTGATCTGCAAAAACGCGTGATGCCAACGTTACCGATAAGCAGATTAGATGGCTTTATGGGCCGCTTTAGGCGCTTGATCGACGCGTGCCAAATCTACAATGACAGCCACATTAGCGTTGGAGACCCGCGATGTCCGGTCGCACACAGACCCGCATTCCCTGCATGTTGATTCGCGGCGGCACGTCGAAGGGCGCGTTTTTCATGGCGTCCGATCTGCCCGCCGATCCGACCGAGCGCGACCGTGTTCTGCTCGCCGTAATGGGTTCGCCCGACCCGCGGCAGATCGACGGTATCGGCGGCGCCGATCCGCTGACGAGCAAGGTCGCGATCATTTCCCGCTCGTCGCGCGAGGACGCCGACGTCGACTATCTGTTCGCACAAGTTGTCGTCAACGAAGCGCGCGTCGATTTCGGTCAGAATTGCGGCAACATTCTCGCGGGCGTCGGGCCGTATGCGATCGAGCGCGGACTCGTCAAAGCGGAAGAAGGCAGCACGCGTGTGGCCATTCACATGGTGAACACCGGTCAGATTGCAGTGGCCACAGTCAGCACGCCGGATTTTCGCGTGACGTATGAAGGCGACGCGCGCATCGACGGCGTGCCTGGCGGCGCCGCGCCGATTCCACTCGAATTCAGGGACACGGCCGGTTCGACATGCGGCGCGCTTTTGCCGACGGGTCAATTGAAGGACACCGTTGAAGGCGTGGAGGTGACGTGCATCGACAACGGCATGCCGCTTGTGCTGATGCGCGCGCGCGACCTGCAACGCAGCGGTTACGAAACGCGCGAGGAACTGGATGCCGACGAGGAACTGAAGGCGCGCATCGAAAAAATCCGCCTGGCCGTAGGCCCGATGATGAACCTCGGCGACGTGAGCACGCGCACTGTGCCGAAGATGTGTCTCGTCGCCGAACCGCGCGATGGCGGCACCATCTCCACGCGCAGCTTTATTCCGCACCGCTGCCATGCGTCGATTGGCGTGCTCGGCGCGGTCAGCGTGGCAACCGCTGCTGTGTTGCCGGGAACTGTCTGCGACGGCCTTGCAAACGTCGATGCGGAAGGCGCGCGCAAGCAGGTGTCCGTCGAGCATCCGACTGGCGAGTTCACTGTCGAACTCACACTCGGCGGCGAGCGTGATCGTCCCGTGGTGTTGAGCGCGGCGTTGCTGCGTACCGCGCGCTGGTTGTTCGACGGCGTGGTCGGCATTCCTGCTTCGGTGTGGGAACAAAGAGGTTCTTTATAAACTGAACGGCCGCTAGTTCGTCGTGGCGGTGCTGACGGTACGCGTAACGTCCACGACCGACAGACGAATCGCGTCGATCAGCGCGCGAGCCGCCGGCGACGGCGTACCCGCCGCGCGCAGCGTCAGCCCTATGTCGCGGCGCGTATTGTGAAGCGGCACGTCGAGCACCGCGAGCTGGCCCGTTTGCACTTCGTAGTGCAACTGCTGCGCCGACAGCGCCGCAACCATGTCGGTGCCCAGCAGCAGGCCGCGAATCACCGCGAGGTCGGCGGTTTCGACGGTAGGCAGCGGCGGCCTGATTTTCATCCGCTTGAATTGCGCTTCGAATAGCGCGCGAGCCGGCGCGTGGCTGCGCGGCAGAATCCATTGCACGTCGCGCAGATCGGCGATACGCGGCTCATGCGCGCGCGTGAGCGGGTGATCGCGGCGCACGAGAAGCACCATGTCTTCCGACATCAGGCGCTCGTTTCTCAGGCCACTGGTCGCATCGTTTTCGCGCAGTGCGCCGAGAATGAAGTCGATGTCGCCCGCTCGCAGACCCGCCACTAACGCTTCATAGGCGCTTTCGTCGGTGACGACGCGCACGCCTGGATTTTCCGCGCTCATCTTCGCGATGGCTTTCGGCAGGATCAGCGTGCGTCCGAGCGGCAATGCGCCGACGGTCACCGCGCCCTGGATATTGCCGCGCAATGCGGCAATATCGTCGGGTACGTGGCGCAGTTCGTTCAATGCGCGGCGCACGTGCAGCAGAAAAGTTTCGCCTTCCGTCGTGAGCAGAATACCGCGCGGGCTTCTATGAAAGAGGCTCAAACTCGAGCCGCTTTCCAGTACGCGGATCGCGGTACTCACGGCAGGCTGGCTGATGCCGAAGGTCTTCGCGGCGCTCGGCATGTGACGATGCCGTGCAAGCGCGACGAAGATTTGCAGCCGCCGCGTGTTCAGCAAATACGCGGGCAACGCGCCCTCAGCAGCGGGCCGGCGACGCGTCTGGCGCGCGGCGCACCATTGCGCGAGTTCTTCGAGCTCCGCAAAAATCCGCTCGCAGCGAAGCAGGACCGCGCGCCCAACCGGCGTGGGCAACATGCCCGAAGGACCACGATCGAAGAGCGGTTCGCCGAGCGCCGATTCGAGTTCCTGTACCGATCGAGTAACAGCCGATTGCGCGCGAAACAGCGCAGCCGCCGCGCGCGTCGCGCTGCCCCTATCGGCGACGAGGCGAAACGCGCGTAGTTGCGCGAGGTTGAGCAGGTCTTTGGTATTTGCGGGCGTAGTGCGCGTGGCGGCGCTTGCGGACGTAGGCGTGGTTCCTTGCGCGGTGCCCTGGTTCCTCACGCGACGAGGCGCTGCATTCTGCGTCATGCCGCGCCCGCAATCAGATGCAAAGCCGGCAGCGACAGATTGAGGCTTTCCTTGGAGATGTGCGTATGTTCCTTCATCAACGCCTCCACGCGCGCGCCTTCGCCTTTCTTCAACGCGTCCGCGATCGCATGATGCTGGCGGTGCGCGTACATCAGCATCATGAACTGGCGCTCGCGCGCGGCTTCGTCGAATGCGATGGTGAACGGCGAGACGAACGGAATCTTGTCGTTCAGGCTCAGCGCGGCGCTCACCGCTGCGTTTTGCGCGGCTTCGATGATGAGCGAGTGAAAGCGCCCGTTCATGTCGGCATAACGCACGTCGTCGCCGGGTTTTAGCTGGCCGTTGCGGAAAATCTCGTCGCCCTCGCGCAGGCAGTCGTCGAGTGCGGCGGCGAGCGCCGCGCCCACGCCGCCCTCGGCAACCGAACGCGCGGCGAGACCCTCGAGCACGCCGCGCACGTCGATCGCGTTCAACACGTCGCGCACGCTGAAACGGCGCACCACATAACCGCGGGCGCCGGAGCGATCGAGCAGTCCTTCGGATGACAAGACGCTCAGCGCATAACGCAGCGGCGTTCGCGACACGCCGAGCCATTGCGCGAGTTGCGCTTCGACGAGCCGTTGTCCGGGCGACAGTTCGCCTGCCAGGATTTTCTCGCGTAAGGTCTGAACAATGGCCTGCTGAGTGGTTTCGTTCATCGTCGTCTACTCGTTGGACGTCGTCCAGTATAGCCACGCGAGCCGGGTTGCACCACGCTTCGAAAGCGTCTTGCGAGTTGGTTTTATGGCCATCTGTTTTGTTTATTCGCGGCTGTTCCAGAAATACGGTTGCGAAGTCAGCTTAGATCCGTTCGGGATACCAAAACGGCCCGGCATCATGCGGCTCGCGGGTCATTGCATGAAGACGGAAGGGCTCTCGCACTGCACTGGTAGCGACGATTCTGCTCATTTCGCGCGTTAACCCGTACTTCCCGAAAACCCGCACAATTCCTATCTTCGTATCCCAAGGCGGTTGCCAACGCTTCTTTCGCATTCCCGGCAACCTATACGATTCGCACCCAGCAATAGCGCAGCACGAAGTAACGGAAGACAAACGAAATGGCAAGGATCATTGGCGGCATCGGCACTTCGCATGTGCCGACTATCGGCATGGCGTACGACAAGGGCAAGCAGAACGATCCGGCATGGGCGCCGCTTTTCAAGGGCTATGAACCTGTGGCGAGCTGGCTCGCAGAGCGCAAGCCGGACGCGATGGTGATGTTCTACAACGACCACGCGAACAGCTTTTTCTTCGACTGCTATCCGACCTTCGCACTGGGCGTATCGGCCACTCATGAATTCGCGGACGAGGGCGCGGGAAAACGTCCGCTTCCGGATATAGCGGGCCACCCCGACCTCGCGATTCACATTGCCGAGCAACTGGTCAACGACGAGTTCGATCTCACGATCTTCCAGGATCGTCCGCTCGATCATGGCTGCAATTCGCCACTCTCGCTGATGTTGCCGCATGCGGGCGGCTGGCCGCTTGCGCTCGTGCCGATCGAGGTCAACGTGCTGCAGTATCCGCTGCCGACCGCGAACCGCTGCTATCGGCTCGGACAGGCACTGCGCCGCGCGATCGAATCGTATGAAGCGAACCTTGATGTCGTGGTGGTCGGCACGGGCGGTCTCTCGCATCAGGTGCACGGCGAGCGCAGCGGCTTTAACAACACCGAATGGGACATGGAGTTTCTGGACCTGATCGTTCACGAACCAGAGCGTCTGGCCGCGATGAAGCATGTCGACTATGTGCGCCTGGGCGGCGCGGAAAGCGTCGAAACGATCATGTGGCTCGCGATGCGCGGCGCGCTCGGGCCAACGGTGCGCGAGCTACATCGCAACTATTACCTGGCGACCAGCACGGCAATGGCCGTCACGATTTACGAAGACGAGGTGGCGCAATGAATCCGCAATTGATCGGCGTCGAAGAACTGACGGGCACCTATCCGTTCGACATTCGCCAGAGCATGAAGGCCATGCGGCTGAACCGCTTCTTCTGGCAAATGCGCGAAGCCGCGGCGCGCACGCTGTGGCTCGAGAACCGCGAAGCGGCTTATGACGCGGCAGGTCTGACACTAGAGGAGCGCACGCTCGTCGATAACGCCGACTGGATCGGCCTGATTCGCTATGGCGTGTGTTTCTTCGTGCTGGAGAAATTCGCGCGCGTCGTGAAGATCACCAATCTGGGCATGTACGCAAGCATGCGAGGCGAAACGCTCGAAGCGTTTCTGAAGACGCGCAAGGTGCCGGAAGCCGTGTAGAACGCCGGACACCGTGCCGCCTGCCGGCGCATTTAATTCGGATACCAGAACAAAACCCGGCTTCCATCGAAAGCCGGGACGGGAAACTATTTTCTTCGGAGACAAGCATGAAATCTGCAGAATCAGTCGACATCAAGGCGTTTATCGACGCGCGCAAGGTGTCGCCCTATCAATGGCTCGTCCTCGTTCTGTGCTTTGTGATCGTCATGATGGACGGCCTCGATACGGCCGTGATGGGTTTCGTCGCGCCCGTCATCATGCATGACTGGAGCGTGAGCCGTACCGCGTTTGGTCCGGTGATGAGCGCTGCGATGGTCGGCCTCGCGGTCGGCGCATTGGCCGCGGGTCCGATTGCCGATCGCATCGGACGCAAGAAGGTATTGATCGCTTCGGTATTCTGCTTCGGCTTTTTCAGCCTGATCTGCGCGTTCGCCGAAACGCCTGTACAACTTGTCGTACTGCGTTTCCTCACTGGCCTCGGACTCGGCGCGGCCATGCCGAATTCGACGACGCTGCTTTCCGAATACGTGCCGTCGCGCAGCCGTTCGCTGCTGCTCACCATCATGTTTACGGGCTTCAATTTCGGCTCGGGAGCGGGCGGCTTCGTCGCGGCCTCGCTGATTCCGCACTACGGCTGGCGCTCGGTGTTCATGTTCGGCGGCATCCTGCCGATCGTGAGCGTGCCGCTTTTGTTGTGGCTCTTGCCCGAGTCCGCTCGCCTGATGCTGGTGCGCAAGATGCCGAACGAACGTATCGCGGCGACGCTCGGACGCGTCTGCGGCCACCTGTTCGACAAGGACGTGCGTTTCACGTCGCCCGAACCCGTGGTTGCGGCAAAGGCGCCGGTGCGCATGTTATTCGCCGATGGTTACGCGCTCAGCACGCTGATGCTGTGGCTCACGTATTTCATGGGCCTTCTCATCATTTATCTGTTGACCGGCTGGCTGCCGACGCTGATCAAGGACGCCGGCTTGCCCGTCGAGCGCGCGGCTGCGATCACCGGCATGTTCCAGTTGGGCGGCACGATTGGCGCCGTCGCGGTGGGCTTCGCGATGGACCGTCTGGATCGCAACGGCGTGATTGGCGCCGCGTATCTGCTTGGCGGCGTGTTCATCTTCGCGCTCGGCATGGGCACGCTGAAGTCGAGCCTGTTGCCGGTTCTCGTCACGTGTGCGGGCTTCTTCATGAGCGGCGCGCAGACGGGGCTCAACGCACTCGCGCCGAGTTGCTATCCGACCCGCGCTCGCGCAACAGGGGTGAGCTGGATGCTCGGCTTTGGGCGGCTCGGCGGCATTCTCGGTTCGCTCGTGGGCGGCGCGTTGCTGTCGCTCGGATTCAGCTTCCAGGTCGTGTTTTCGGTGCTTGCGGTTCCCGCCATTATCGCGGCCGTGGCAATCGGGATGAACCGGCTTGCCTTGCGTTTCATTACGAGTCCGGTTGCCGACGCATAGATCTGTTTTGCAGTGAGTGGCGAGAACTTGCGGCGTTCAGCTTGCGCCTCCGTTCTTGTATCGAACGCGAACACAGCGCGCTTACTACATCTACAGCGCGTTTATCCGGGAGCAGACATGGACGGCAATTTGAGTGCAAGCGCGAGCGAGTTTAAAAGAACAGAACTTTCGTCCCGGTGGACGTGGCCCAATCGTCAGGCAATGATTCGCGCGGGCGTGGCGGGCGGATTGCTCGGCGCGGTGATCATCTGGATTTACGAGGCGTTGATCTGGGTCGGCGCGCAGCATCTGATGCCGCTCGCCGGCATTCCGCGCAACGCAACGGGTCTCGTATTCGGCAAGGGCGTGCAGGAGTCGATCGGTATATGGGCCTACGTAGTGGGCACGGGTATTCATTTCGTGTTCGCGATTGCATGGGGCGTGCTGTTCTCCGCCGTCTGGCCATACTTTCGCCGACGCGGCATTGAAGCGACGCTCGTCGCACTCTTCTATGCGGTGCTCGCGTGGATCGTCATGCACGTGGCCATCATGATCGCTTCAGATAATCACCCGAACTACTACGACCCCGCGGTGATTATCGGCGGCTTTATGTCTCACATCTTCTTCACCGTGCCGCTTGCATTGACGGTGAAGCGCCGGTTCGAAAGAAAAGCGCAAAAAAGTATTTCAACAAAGACGTAGCAATTGGAGATCTGGAGAATGAAAAGAAGTCTCAGGGGAATTGACGTCGCGCTATTCGGCGCGGCACTGGCGGCCTCAGTGCCGGCCTTCGCGCAAAGCAGCGTGACGTTGTACGGTATTGTCGATAACGGCCTTTCTTACACCAGCAATCAGACATCCACGCTGGGCTCGACGAGCGGCGGGAAATCCGCTGTCAAGTTCACGCCGGGTGTATGGGCCGGCAGTCGCTTTGGCCTTAAAGGCGGGGAAGATCTCGGCGGCGGCACGAAGGCTATTTTCCAGCTTGAATCAGGCTTTAACTCGGGGACGGGCGCGCAGCAATACAGCAATGCGATGTTCGGCCGCCAGGCCTGGGTCGGCGTTACCAATCCCGCGTACGGTACTTTCACGGCGGGTCGCCAATATGCGTCGTACTACCAGATGCTGTCGCCGTATAGTCCGACGACCTGGCTCACCGGCTACTATGGCGCGCATCCTGGCGACGTCGACGGTCTCGATACGATTTACCGCGCGAATAACACGCTCGAATATACGTCGCCGAAACTATACGGTCTGACTGTGAGCGGTTCGTATTCGCTCGGCGGCGTGGCCGGCAGCACGAACCGCGGCTCGACGTGGTCGACTGCGGCGCAATATGCGTTGGGTCCGATCGGCCTCGCGGTCGGCTTCTCGCGGATCAACAACTCGACGCTCGGCGGCGGCACATGGGGCGCGGATTCCACGACCACGAACGGCGGCTCGCAGATCGGCGTATCCGCGGTGACGAACGGCTATCAGACCGCGCAGGCGCAGCAGCGTTTCGCAGTGGGCGGCGGTTATACGTTTAACAGCGCGTGGGACGTCACGGCGACCTATACGAACGTGCAGTACATTCCTAGCACAGGATCGAAATTCCACGACACGGCAATCTTCAATACAGGCGGTCTCGTGTTGCACTGGAAGCCGATGGTCGCGTGGGATTTCGGCGCGGGCTACAGCTACACGCGCGCGACACGCGCGAACGGTATTGAAGACAGCGCGCAGTATCACCAGTTCAACCTGTCACAGTACTACTCGCTTTCAAAACGCACCGGTCTTTACGCGCTGGAAGCGTATCAGCACGCGAAGGGGAAGACGCTCGGCACGAATGCCGCGGGGCAAATCATCGACGCCACGGCGACGCTCGGCGACGGCTACAACACCGCGCCGTCGACGACCGGCAATCAGTTCGCTTTCGGCGGGGGCATCATTCACCGCTTCTGACGAATGGATTGAGTTTGCGGTCCTTTGAAAAGCCGGGCTGCATGCATGAACTCCATGCGTCAGCCCGGCTTTTTTGTTGTCGCGGAACAGTAATTGCTCTCTTGTTGCACGAAATCGCCTCGCGGTATTTCAGGAGCCGCGTCGCGAATTCTTCCGCGAAAACAGCAAGCAGTTAATAAGGGAGACGATCATGACGAGCAAGCCCACGACACTCGCCACTCCGGCCACCCTGGCCGCCCCGGCTGATCCCGCCGATCCGAGCCGTCGCAAGGTGCTCGCGGCGCTTGCAGGGTCCATCGCATTGTCGGCTTGTGGAGGAGGCGGTGGAGGCGACAGCAATGGCGGCTCCGGCTCAGGCGGATCGCAGCCCGTCGGCACGATTCCGCCCGCCCGTGCGAATCTCCCGCGTCCCGCGCTACCCGATCCCGCTACCTCGGGCATCGACCATGTCGTGCTGGTGACGATGGAAAACCGTTCATTCGATCATCTGCTGGGCTGGGTCCCGAATGCGGAAACCGCGCAGACCGGTCGGAACTTCAAGGACGTGTTCGGCGAAACACACACGCCGTTCGCGCTTGCCACGAACCCCGCGTATGGCTTCCAGGCGTGCTCGTTCGCGGACCCGAATCATTCATACGATGCTGGACGCGTTCATCTTGCCAATGGCGCAATGAACGGCTTCCTGCTCACGGCCGGTACAAGCCTCACGCGCGGCGACCTGCTTCCCATCGGCTATTTCCAGTCCGCGGATCTCGACTTCTATCGCGGCGCAGTCACGCAGTACACCGTGTGCGACTACTACATGAGCGGCATTCTCGCGGACACTTATCCAAACCGCGTGTATCTGCATAGCGGACAAACGGACCGCTTGTCCGACACGCTCGACACCTCGTCGTTGCCGACCATCTGGGACCGTCTCGACGCAAAGAACATTTCGTCGACGTACTACTTCCACGACGTGCCGTTCACCGCGCTTTACGGAACGCGGTACGTCGGCCGCTCAAAGCTCTTCTCCGACTTTCTCTCCGACGCAGCCGCAGGTACTTTGCCCTCGTTCTGCATGGTCGATCCGAGCTTTGGCGGTGAAGCGCAGGGTACGTCGAACGACGATCATCCGCATGCCGACGTGCGCAACGGCCAGGTGCTGCTCGGCCAGATCTACGACGCGTTACGCACGAGCCCGAACTGGAGCAGAACGCTGATGATCCTCGTGTACGACGAGTGGGGCGGTTTCATGGAGCATGTGGCGCCGCCCGTGAAGCCGGTGTCGAGTGCGGAGGCTTCGCTCGGCAACGACGGAAGGCTCGGCTTTCGCGTGCCCTGCATGCTATTCGGGCCGCGTGTGCGCGCCAATTATGTGTCGCGCTATCCGTTCGATCCGAGTTCGATTCACCAGTTGCTCGCATGGCGTTTCGGTCTCGATCCACTCGGTGTGCGCGCAAGCGATTCGGCGACATTCAATATGGCCTACGCGCTCGACTTTACCGATCCCGCGCGCACCGACGCGCCGGCCATCGCGGTGGCACAAGGCACGTTCGGCTCGGCATGCTCGAATTTGTCGACGGCGGGCGCGGGCGCGAGCGGCATTGCGCAACTGGACAAGAGCCAGCTCGTGCCGAATACGGCCATGAGTGCGCCAGGCGGCCGTTTCGCCGAGTTGCGCACGAAGGCCGACGCGCTCGGCTTCCCTGCGCCGAGATAATGGTTGCGATTGAGAAGATCTGTTAGCCCTGAGTCGCGCGGCGTCAGAACAACTGCTTTTGACCGGACGTGAGCCGTGTAAAGTCGTCGCGCAACAGCGGCAAGATTGCATCCGCAACGGGTTGCAATTGACGCGTGAGATAGTGTTCGTAGTCGATCGCGGAACGCAGCGTTTCGAGCGGCTCGGGGCCGGCAATCGTCATCACATAGCTGATCCAGCCGCCGTTCTGATATTGCAGCGGACGCCCTTGCCGGCGATTGAATTCGTCGGCCACGCGCGCGGCGCGCACGTGCGGCGGCACGTTGCGTTCGTAGTCGCCGAGCGGTCTGCGCAGACGCTTGCGATAGACGAGCTGATCGTCCAGCTTGCCGGCGAGCGTATCGCGCACATAGTCGCGCACGTAATCCTGATACGGCTGCTGCGTGAAGATGCGTCTATAGAGTTCCTGCTGAAACTGCTGCGCGAGCGGAGTCCAGTCGGTGCGAACCGTTTCGAGTCCTTTATAGACGATCTCTTCGCTGCCATCCGCCGATACGGTGAGACCGGCATAACGTTTCTTGCTGCCTTCTTCCGCGCCGCGAATGGTCGGCATGAAGAAGCGCCGATAATGCCGCTCGAATTGCAATTCGAGTGCGCTGTCGAGTCCGAAGCGCTGTTGTAAATCCTGCCGCCACCACGCGTTGATATGCTCGACGAGCGCGCGTCCGATGCGGCCCGCTTCTTCTTCGTTGTGCGCGTGCCGCAGCCAGACGAAGGTCGAATCCGTGTCGCCGTAAATGACTTCATAACCTTCGGCCTGAATCAGTTCGCGCGTGCGGTGCATGATTTCGTGGCCGCGCATCGTTATCGACGACGCAAGACGCGGATCGAAAAAGCGGCAGCCGGTCGAGCCGAGCACGCCGTAAAACGCATTCATGATGATCTTCAGCGCCTGCGAAAGCGGCTTGTTGTGCTCGCGTTTCGCGGTTTCGCGACCTTGCCATACCTGACTGACAATCGACGGCAGACAATGACGCGTGCGTGAAAAACGCGCGCCGAGAAAGCCGGGTACGGACTGATCGTCGCCGGGATTCAGCATGCCTTCCACGAGCCCGACAGGGTCGATCAGAAAAGTGCGAATGATCGACGGATACAGGCTTTTGTAATCGAGCACCAGCACCGAATCGTATAAGCCCGGGCGCGAGTCCATCACGAAACCGCCGGGACTCGCGGCGCCGGCCACGTCGCCGATATTGGGCGCGACGTAGCCTTGCCGATGCATTCGCGGCATATACAAATGCGTGAACGCAGCGACGGAGCCGCCGCTGCGATCCGCGGGCAGCCCGGTCACGGTGGCGCGCTCCAGCAGAAACGGCAGCAGTTCCGTCTTCGCGAAGATGCGCGTGACGAGCTCGCAATCCTTCAGGTTATACCGGGCGAGCGCGGGCTTGTCCTCGTCGAAGCGGCGCTGGATTTCGTCCATGCGCTGATACGGATTGTCGATGGATTTGCCTTCGCCCAGCACCGCTTGCGACACATGCTCGAGGCTGAACGAGGGAAAGCTCCAGGTGGCCGAACGCAGCGCCTCGATGCCGTCGATAATCAGGCGCCCCGCAGCGCCCGCAAAGTAGTGGTTCTGCTTCAGGCCGTGTTCGCGCCACTCCATCACGGCGCCGCCGCGGCCGAGTTTCAAAGGCACGCGGTATTGCTCGGCATGCTGCTGCAGCACACGCAAATCGAATTGCACGAGATTCCATCCGATGATCGCATCGGGATCATGCCGCTCTATCCATGTGTTGAGCTTTTCAAGCAACTGGGCGCGCGTTTCGCAGTATTCAAGGTCGAAGTCGAGTTGGCTCGCATCGCCATTCGGCGGCCCGAGCATGTACACCTGGCGCTGACCGCAGCCTTCCAATGCAATCGAATAGAGTTCGGCATGCACACTCGTTTCAATATCGAGCGACACGAGTTTCAATGAAGGACGATAGTCCGCAGCCGGTTTCAATTCGCCATTGATAAGCGTGCCGTCGCTTTGCGGTTCGCCGCCGAACCACACTGGCGCAGTGATGAAACGCTCCATCATGTAGCGCTCGGGCGGAAAGATGTCGGCTTCATAGACATCCACGCCGCCTTGCTTCAAGCGTCTTTCCTGGCCGGTCAACTGACGATATTGCGGGCAGTAAAGTCCCATTACCGGCCGGTGATGGAAGTCGCGCAGTTCCAGCGGACGCAGATCGAGAGGCGCCTCGCGGCGCAAGATGGATTCGACGCGCTCGCGCTGTTCCGCAGGCACGAATGCCACGGACGTTTGATGGCGCAAACGCACGTGACGGGGCCCGCCGTCGGTTGCCAGCCAGAAATCGACTTCGGTGCCGGCGGGCGTGTCCCGCCAATGCCGCGTCAAAATGAAACCCTGCTCGAGCTTTGTCAAACTCACCACCCTGGATCTTGCGAAAGGCGTGTTGTCGCCTGATGCAATTCTACCGTCGCGCGCAAGCCGCAGCGCGTGATGCCAATGGCACCGTGTCTGCAGCCACGCGACGTAGCCGGTATGATGAGTTGGCAGCGCTTCTCTCGGCGCGATCCTGCGCCGGTCAGTCTTCTAAAAAAACGGAGTAAATGAAATGACTTTGGGCAAACTTCTGGTAGCCGCTGCGGTTGCCGCAGCGAGTTTCGGCGCGCAGGCGCAAGTTGCCGGCACGCAACCGCTCGGCGTGACTATCGAACAATCGAATGCGCTGCTGAGCGGCTGGAGCGTGAAGAAGAGCATTCTCGGCAAGGCCGTGTACAACGATCAGAATGAGAAGATCGGTTCGATCCGCGATCTGGTGGTGGCGCCGGATGGTTCTCTTTCCGCAGCGATTGTCGCCGCGGGCGGCTTTCTCGGCGTTGCGTCGCATGATGTAGCGGTGCCTATTGCGGCACTCGACGTTCGCTCGGGCAACTTCTATCTGCCGGGCGCGACGAAGGCAGCGTTGAAGGCGACGCCCGAGTTTCAGTACAGCAAGGTGCAGGCGCCGCCGAAGCCGAAGAAGCTGTCGACGCAGTGATGTAAAAGCGGCGTGCGGGCAGGCCGATTAGAAGGGCCGGCCCGCAACTGCTTTACGCCTCCAGGGCGAGCGTGGCGAACGTCCCGAGCCAATGCTCGCCCATGTAGTCTCCGGCCACATGAGGCAGCGCACTTTGCAAGTGACGCTCGGCTGCATCGAGCAATGCCGTGCGTCGTATGTCGCCTGCCGGCAGTGCGCGAGCCAGCGAGCGCTGGCACCAGGCGCGGCTCAGATTGAGACCGTCGAGATGCGCGATCTTGCCGTCGGTGCGGTCCGTTACCGTAACGGGTTCGAATAACGTAGCCGGCTTTTTTGCGCCGAGGTCGGGCAGAAAGCGCCCAAACCAGTCGACGAATTGCGCGGACGGCAACACACGCCGCATCAATTCCGCTTCCATCAGCGAGGGCGAGAGGAATTCGTCGCCGGCGGGCTCCCATGCCTGGCACGCTACGTCGTGCAAAAACCAGCGCTCCGCGGTGCTGACAATCAACGCCTCCAGCGAGCCGCGCGAAGTTTGCCGCGCGAAATCCAGCGTGAGCGCAAGCGCGAATGCCATGTTGAAATGCGTGCCGACGCGCAGCGGATAAGTGGCTTTCGGCAGAAACGTCTCGAAACGTTCGACGAAGATCTCGGTAAGCGGCGCGAAAGTCTTCGACCAGCGCGCGGCATGCGAGAGCTTCGACGAATGCAATTGCGCGCTGAGCGCGAGCAACCATGCCCAGCCATAAGGCCGCTCGAAGCCCAGGTTATGCGGCAACTCGAGATAAGCGCGTTCCCCGGCTACGTTCGCCGCCGTCAAATGCTCGTCCACCACGGCGACGATACGTTCTGCTTCCGGCAAGTCCGGGAAGCGCTCGATAAGATGAAGAACCAGCCAGTAGCCATGCACGCACGAATGCCAGTCGTAGCTGCCGTAAAAAATCGGGTGCAATGCACGGGGGCTCTGCACGTCTTGCGGACCGGCCAGCGAATGCGTGAGTTTGTTCGGGTATTCGCGTGTTAGATGAGCGAGCGCGAGATTGGCGAATTTCGACGCGGATTCGCGAGTGAGCAGGGCGGTCATCGGCGGTTCCTCGAGGCGGAATAAGAACAGGCCATTAGTATCGTATTCGCGGCCGACAATAGCAAAGCGGCGAGCGTGGTTCTCTGCCGGATGCATGCTGGATATTCTAGTCGCAGTAGCGGGAATGCCGCGATGTTAGCGTTTGCGGCCGCGAACGGCGCGCAATTGCAGCTAAAGCTGCGGCGATGGGTTTTGAAGATGCCTGGAGGTGAGCGCAAGCGGACACGGCGTCCAAGCCGCGTTTCTTTCCAGTTCTTTACACCGTTATGGCCGCCTTTATGCGCGTGCTAACGTCGCGCTCCGCTACAAGCAATGCGTCTTTGCACTGACGACACGAAGAAACACGAAGATGGAGCAGTTCTTTATGCGGCGTGCCAGCGCCGTCAATTTCCTGCTGGCGCGCCGACGCCTATGCCTCGACAAGATTGCGTCCGCAACGGACGTTGACCTGGATCAGCAGCGCGAAGCCGAATTGATCGAGCGTCTGGTACTCGACGTTCGCGCGGGGCGGCTCAGTACATTCGAATTGAAACAGGCGAAAGCCGTTGCAGTGATCGTCACCGATTGAGGCTTCGGCTTATTGGCGGCGTTAGAAGCGATAGCCGGAGTTCTCCGCCGCTATCGCCTTCTCTTTTCTTACTGGCTGCGCACTGCGCTATAAAGAGGCAATACCCGCTCCTCGAGCATTGCAATCGCCTGAACCGCGAGTTGCGACAGCGTGTGCTTGCTGCTCGTTGCAATGGCGAGCCGGCTGAACAGAGTTGGCTCGGTAATGCGGATCACGCGAAAGCGCCGCTTGAGCGCGTCGCTCACGGTTGCGTTGAGCGGCAGCACCGCATAGCCGATGCCCTCGCTGACCAGATCGAGAATCGACGACACGGCGTCCACTTCGAGTTCGATATTGAGTCTCACGCCTTGTTCGGCCGCAACCGATTCGAGCATGCGCCGGATTGCATGCATGCGGCCCGGAATGACGAGCGGATAGCGTGGAATGTCGCGCAGTGCGATGGTTTTAACCGTCTCGCGCGCGGCCTTTGCAACTGGTTTGCCGTCATCCGCGCCGATCAGAAAGAGTTCCTCGGTAAAGACAGTGCGCTTGTCGATTAGCGGTGTGTCGAACGTGTCGTAGAGAACCGCGGCATCCACTCGGCCCATCATCAACCATTCGATCAGGTAGGTCGACAGTCCCTCGGCAACGGAAATAGTCGCGCCCGGAAACGACGTACGAAAACTGCGCACGAGTTCATGGGTGGCGACTTTCGCGAAGCTCGGCGTAATGCCAATGCAAAAGTGCCCGCCGACGGTGCCGCGCAATTCGTCGAGATCCTGTGACGCGCGCTGCACCTGCGAAAGTATCCCTTTGGAATGAGCCAGCATTCGCTGACCAGCCGGCGTGAGCGTGACGCCGCGGCCATTGCGTTCGAGCAGCGTGTGACGCAATTCGACTTCGAGTTGCCGCACGAGCCTGCTGAGTGCCGGCTGATTGGTGTCGAGCGTAATGGCAGCGCGCGTAAAGCTGCCGAGTTCGGCGACGTGCACAAACGCTTCCAACTGCTTGAGGTCCATGATGAGAGCTATGTGAAAAACACATATCAGCTAGTTTGGTATAGCGATTGTATCGAGCCGCGCGTGCCGCCACAATCCGCTTACTCCAGCTTACATACGCAGCCGCACTCAGCCGCACCGCAGCCGCCGCACTCAGCCGCACCGCAGCCGCCGCACTCGGCCGCGCCGCGGCCATCAGAACCAGATAGAGACGAAGCACATATGAAATCCTGCTTGCCGCCCGATCCCCATCCTGTCCGTCCCGCGCAGCGACTGCCCGCCGGCGCCTGCGACGCGCATTGTCATGTCTTTGGTCCCGCCGACGTTTTTCCGTATGCGCCCGATCGCAGCTACACGCCGCCCGACGCGCCTTTCGAGCAACTCGTCGCGCTGCACGATTTTCTCGGCGTGAGCCGCGGCGTGATCGTGCAGGCGAGTTGTCATGGCACCGACAACACCGCGATGCTCGACGCGATTGCCCGAAGTGACGGCCGTTATCGCGGCGTCGCGATCGTCGACGGCGATGTGACCGATGCGCAACTCGCCGACCTCGACGCGCGCGGTGTGCGAGGCGTGCGTTTTAACTTCGTCGCTCATCTTGGCGGCGCGCCGGATCTCGATGTGTTCGACCGTGTACTCGAACGCATCGAGCAACTTGGCTGGCATGTCGTGTTGCATCTGGACGCGCAGGACATTCTGCAATACGCGGAGCGGATCGCGCGCATCAAGGTGCCGTTCGTGATCGATCACATGGGCCGTGTGCGTGCCGAAGCGGGACTCGATCAGCAGCCCTTTCGCCAACTGCTCGACCTCATGCGCAATCCGCTCGCATGGGTCAAAGTATGCGGTTCCGAGCGCGTTTCGGCAGGCTACCGGCCCTTCGACGACGCGATTCCATTCGCGCAAGCACTCATCGACGCCGCGCCGGACCGCGTACTGTGGGGCACCGATTGGCCGCATCCGAACATCAGCAAGGACATGCCGAACGATGGCGAACTGGTCGACCTGCTGTTCCGTTTCTGCCCCGACGAGGCATTGCGCGAAAAGCTGCTGGTGACGAATCCCGCGCGGCTTTACGGCTTTCGCTCATCGTAGTTGACGCTGTACCGGTATCGAGAACTGCCGCATCAGATGGCAGCTCTGTGGAAAGCGACCTGTATATATATCGGCTTTCCGCTCACTATTCCCGATGGAGACAAAGATGATCAGCACTAGTGCCCGCGTTAATCGACCGGGAGCGGCTTCATGAGCGAGAGCGCCGTCATGACCTCGTCCGCGTCCGGCGCAAGGAAGCCGTTCTATCGCACGCTTTACTTTCATGTGTTCGTCGCGATCGTTATTGGCGTGCTGCTTGGGCATTTCGCGCCGTCGCTTGCCGTGAAGATGAAACCGCTTGGCGACGCGTTCATCAAGCTGATCAAGATGGTGATCGGGCCAATCATCTTCTGCACCGTCGTGACCGGCATTGCCGGAATGGGCGACATGAAGAAGGTCGGGCGAGTAGGCGGCAAGGCGCTGCTCTACTTCGAAATCGTGTCGACGCTCTCGCTCGTGGTCGGGCTCGTGGCAGGACATGTCTTTCATCCTGGCAGCGGTTTTAACCTGAATCCGGCCACCATCGACACGAAAGCTCTCGCCGGTTATACGACTGCGGCGCATCAGCAGAATACAGTCGAGTTCCTGATGCACATTATTCCGGACACCGTCACAGGCGCTTTTGCATCGGGAAATGTACTGCAAATCCTGCTGATTTCAGTGCTGTTCGGTGCGGCGCTTGCCGCCACCGGAGAGCGCGGGCGCCCGCTCATCGCGATGATCGACTATTTCGCGCATACCTTTTTCGGCATCGTGCACATCATCATGAAAGTGGCCGCGATCGGCGCTTTTGGCTCGATTGCGTTCACGATCGGGACGTACGGTATCGGCGCGGTCGTGCCTTTGCTGAAACTGATCGGCGCCTTCTATGCGACGCTGTTCGTATTCGTGATCGTGGTGCTCGGCGCGATTTCGCGGCTACTCGGCTTCAGCATTCTGCGCTTCATGAGTTATATCCGCGAAGAGATCCTGATTGTGCTGGGCACGAGTTCTTCCGAGGCCGCGCTGCCGCAGATGCTCGAAAAACTCGAGCGTCTTGGCTGCTCGAAATCGGTTGTCGGACTCGTCATTCCGGCCGGCTATTCATTCAATCTCGACGGCACCAACATCTATCTGACGATGGCCGTGCTTTTTATCGCACAGGCATTCAACATCGAACTGAGCCTCATGCAGCAACTGACGCTGGTCGGCGTGGCGATGCTGACGTCGAAAGGAGCGAGCGGCGTGGCCGGCGCCGCATTTGTGATGCTGACTTCGACGTTACTGGTCTTCCCGCTCATTCCAGTGTCCGGCATGGTGCTGATTCTCGGCATTCACCGTTTCATGGGTACAGGTCTCGCGATTGTGAACACGATCGGCAACGGCGTCGCGACGCTCGTCGTCTCCGCGTGGGAACACGAGCTCGATCGATCGAAGCTCAATGCAGGCATGTCGCGCCGACGCACGGATTAAGCGCAGGAATTGACGGTCTAGCCGCCGAATACATTGCAGTGTCCTGATGACTGCGAGCGCATTCGCGCACGCAGCAGGGGACGCTTGCATTCAAAAAATAGAAACTGGTCTGGAGACATGATTCATGTGGACAAAAACAAATGCCATGCGCCGCATGCTGCACGTGAACGCTGCGTGCATTGCGACGGTTCTTTCGATGGCGGCGAGCGGCACCGCGCACGCCGATTCTTCACAAGCCGCGGCGGGCGCGGCGTCCGTGTCTTCATCGTCGGTGCAGATGTACGGCCTGATCGGCATGTACGTCGACAGTTCCAAACTCAGCACGACGCGCTCGAGCACGGTGCAGATGGGCGGCGGCGGAATGACGACATCGTTTTGGGGCATTCGCGGCCGCGAGGATATTGGCGGCGGCAATGCGGTGATCTTCAGCCTCGAAAGTTTCTTCCGGCCGAATACCGGGCAGATGGGACGCAATACGACTGACGGGCTATTTTCACGCAACGCCTATGTGGGACTCACCGGCGCATACGGCACGTTCAAGTTTGGCGAGCAAACCAACCCGACGTATATCAACCAGCAACTCGTCAATCCGTTCGGTTCTTCCGTTGTCTTTTCGCCGTTGATCGTGCAGTCGTACACGGCGAGCTATAGCAACACGGTGATTGGCGATACCGTCTGGCAAAACGCAATCGAGTACGTTTCGCCAAATTATGGTGGGCTCACGGGCACCGCGATTTATAGCGTAAGCAGCACGACGGGGCACCAGGGCCGCGACAATGTCGGCCTGCATTTGACCTACGCAAAAGGACCGCTCACGGCGGTGTTTTCCGCGCAACGCGTACGCACTGCGGCGGTCGCGCCGTCAAGCGGTCAGTACCTTTATCTCGCAGGAGCCGCGTATGACGCGAGGTTCATGAAGGTCTACGGCGCCGCGCAAATGACCAGCAATAACAATGTGGAGACCGGCTCGCACACTTATGAACTGGGCGTTTCGGTGCCGCTCACGCCGTCGAACGTGATACTCGGCGAGTGGGCGCGCACCAAACACAGTGCGCCGCTGAATCACAGCAACGTGCGCAACACGGCGAGCCTTGCTTACGAGTACATTCTGTCGAAACGCACGTTCGTCTATACCGTCTATTCATACGACAAACTCACTGCGAATCCGTCAGGCAGCACATATGGCGTGGGAATGCAGCACACCTTCTAGGTGCGATGAAACAGTCCGCCTTATGCGCTGCTGCCTGGTTCCGCGCGCCGTGCGGTGTTGCACGAGAACAGACGTGCGAACAGGCCCCGCGACGTTTGCGGCGCTTCGGCGACTTCCATTGCGTTACGCCACCAACGCTCGCCACGATGCGGCGCTGTGAGGTCGAGCCGCTCGCCCATGCGTGGTGTGGAAAGCGCGACGCCGCGCGCAGCGGCGAGACCCAGCACGCGCTCGAACGGGTCAGACCACCTGTGCATCGCGAGATCGAACGTGCCGTTGTGAATCGGCACAAGCCAGCGGCCGCGCAAGTCGACGTGCGCCTGTACCGTCTCTTCCGGCTGCATGTGGACGTACGGCCATTGCGCGTCGTACGCGCCGGTTTCGACGAGCGTGATGTCGAACGGACCGAGGCGTTCGCCAATAGTCCTGAAGCCGTCGAAATAGCCCGTGTCGCCGCTAAAGAACACGCGCAAATCGTTATCGACGATAACCCACGACGCCCACAGCGTGCTGTTGCCGTCGAACAGGCTGCGCCCCGAGAAATGCTGGCCAGGCGTTGCGGTGAATGCAATCCCGTCGATCTCCACGCTTTGCCACCAGTCCAGTTGACGCACCTTGCCCGCGTCGATACCCCATTCGATAAGCCGGTCGCCGACGCCGAGCGGCGTGACAAAGAGCTTTGTCGTGGCCGCAAGCGCGAGCACTGTTTCGTGATCCAGATGATCGTAGTGGTCGTGCGAAAGAATCACGCCGGCAAGCGGCGGCAGATCTTCGAGCGCAATAGGCGGCGCATGAAAACGTTTGGGACCGAAGCGCCGAAATGGTGAAGCGCGTTCTGCGAACACCGGATCGGTCAACCAGAACTCGCCGCGCAACTTGAGCAGCACGGTCGAATGTCCGAGCCGGTAAAGGCTTCTATCCGGCGCCGCATCGAGATCCTCGCGCGTCAATCTGTCGACCGGCAAGGTGGCCAGCGGCACCGTGCCCGACGGCTTGTTGAGCAGCACATTCCACGCAATGCGCAAGGTCTTGCCGAATCCTTCGACAGGACGCGGCTTCACGTTGCGAAAGCGCTCGCCGTCATGCTGCGCCGACAGCGCGGACAACTCGCGTCCGCGCCTCGCGGCAGCGAAACCCAAAGTCCGGCTGATGGAGTCGAGGAGCGATGTCATGTGTGGCGTCCCGAGTTGGAAAGTAGACTGAGCAGTGTACTTTATAATCTCGAAAAGTAAACTGCACAGTGTAAAATTTCCGGATGGACCCCACAGTCACTCACCAACGCCTCACCGACCGCAAGCGTGTCGCCGTCATTAACGCGGCAATCGAGGAATTTCTGGCAGCCGGTTTCGACGCCACCAGCATGGACCGCATCGCCGCGCGCGCGAATGTATCGAAGCGCACGGTGTACAACCATTTCCCCAGCAAGGAAGCGCTCTTCGCCGAAATACTGCGGCAGTTGTGGGACGCGAGTCACGCCGGCGAGACACTCGCGTATCGGGCGAGCGTCCCGTTGCGCGAGCAACTAATCGAACTTTTAGTGCGCAAACTGCGGCTTATCAACGACGAAGCGTTCCTCGCGCTCGCGCGCGTTGCGATCGCCGCGGGCATTCATTCGCCCGAACGCGCGCGCGATATGGTCGCGCGTCTCGGCGAACGCGAGGAAGATCTGACCGTGTGGATACGCGCGGCCGCGGCCGACCAGCGTCTGCGAATTGCAGACCCTGTGTTTGCCTCGCATCAGTTGCAAGGGCTCGTCAAGGCGTTTGCGTTCTGGCCGCAAGTGACGATGGGACAGCCGCCGCTCAGCGAGACCGAGCAGCAGACAATCGCCGAATCCGCGGCGGATATGTTTCTCGCGCGCTACGCGTAAGCGGCGAGCGTTTTATCGCGCAACAACGCATTCAACTGCCGCGCGATTAAACAGGTTCTTCCGGCACGTCGAACAGACTGTCATCCACATTCACTTCAAGCGCACAGTCGTTCTGGTGTGGGGACGAGCTTTTCAATTCGGCAAAACGCGTCTGTACAGTCGCTTTGAGCCGCTCCTGAATCGTCCTGCGCTTGATGGTGTCCATCGCCGCATACCGGTTTATCTGCGCCTGAGAAAACCGGAGCGTCGCGGCGCAACGCGTATCGAGCGATGTATCGCCGTGCGATTGCAGAACCCACGCCAACTGCATGTAAAACGTGGCGCCTTCATCGTAGGTAATGACACTCGGCGATTTCGGCGATTCAAAGGCGCTCGCGAGCGCCAATTCGATTTCCTCGATCCGCTGCTGCCGGTCCGTTTCGCGCATGACTGACCTCGCATAGTGTGTGTTCGTAGGGCGGCGTCGTCAAAGCGGGCGCAACTCATGCGTGCGTTCCGATTATGCGTTGCCGTCCTTACTCTGCAATGCGAACTCGCAAACATCGAACCATGTACGCGAGGATGCAGTGGACTGCGCGTTCGCGGACGCAATAACCGACGCGAGCGCACGCCGCATACGGGTTGCGCTTTTTACACAGGATTGCAACTTGTACAGGGACAGAAGGCGGTCGCATATTGCGAAGCCGTGTCGCGTCGGCATGTCGATCATGCGTCCTGTTTCAAGGCGCTCTGTGAGGCAATCAATCGCCGGCGTCCGCACGATTTGTCGAAGCGATCGCGCGTCGCCGACGGCGAGAAGCGCGATGCCCGACGCTCACGACCCGTGAGGAGAGGATGATGGAACGAGTTCTAGGCAAGGCAATGGTCGCGGTATTGATCGCGGCGCTGGCAGGCGGCACGTTCGGATGCAAACGCTCCGGCTCGAACGATACGGCGGGAACGGCCGGCATGAGCGGGCCGGCTGCCACGAGCAATAGCGTCGCGCCGCCGATGGGAGGCGCATCCGCGGCGAGCCAGTAAGCTTGCAAAGCCGGCGTTTGGTTCGCGTCATCGCGCGGCAAACGGCGAGCACATCGAGCGGCTCCGCGCCATCGCCACGCACGAAGGAATGACATGCGCGCAATGGTGTTCGACGGAAGCGCTGCGGTGCTGCATGAGCGCGACATGTCCGATCCGCAACCGGCGGCTGGCCAGTTGCTGATCGACATTCACGCGTGCGGCGTGTGCCGAACGGATTTGCATGTCGTCGACGGAGAACTCGCGCATCCGAAGCGGCCCATCATTCCCGGACATGAGATCGTGGGAACGGTGGCGGCATTGGGCAACGACGTCGCCGGGTTCCAGGTGGGCGATCGCGTTGGCGTGCCGTGGATCGGCCACACCTGTGGCCACTGCCGCTATTGCAAGAGCGGCCGCGAAAATCTGTGCGACGCGCCGGGCTTTACGGGTTATACGATCGACGGCGGTTACGCGGAGCGCACGGTCGCCGATGCCCGCTATTGCCTGCATCTACCCGAGCGCTATTCCGATCTCGAAGCAGCACCGCTGCTATGCGCCGGCCTGATCGGCTATCGCACACTGAGCATGGCAGGCGATGCGCGCGCAATCGGCATCTACGGGTTCGGCGCGGCCGCGCATATCGTCGCGCAGGTGGCGTTGCACCAGGGCCGCACGGTGTTCGCACTGACGCGTCCGGGCGATACCGCCGCGCAGCAGTTCGCGTTGCGGCTCGGGGTGCACTGGGCCGGCGGCAGCGACGAGACGCCGCCCGAACAACTCGACGCGGCGCTCATCTTCGCGTCGGCCGGGCCACTCGTGCCTGCTGCATTGAGGGCCGTGACGAAGGGCGGCGTTGTCGTGTGCGGCGGCATTCATATGAGCGACATTCCGTCGTTCCCATACGATCTGTTGTGGGGCGAACGGCGCGTGTGTTCGGTTGCCAACCTCACGCGCGCCGACGGTCATGCCTTCTTGCAACTCGCGGCGCGATTGCCGTTGCAAATCGAAACCACGCCTTATGCGCTCGCGGATGCAAACCGGGCCCTCGACGATCTGCGCGACGGCAGACTAAGCGGTGCGGCGGTGTTGCGCATGCGCTGATTGCGCGAACGCGTTATCGACCCGGCGACGCGCGTCGATGCTTGCCGCGCGCGAGATCTTTTGCACCCAGCATTTCCTTATCGTGAGCCAATGCCGCGCGCAGACGCGCGCACGATGAAATCGATAAAACCACGCGTTTTCAGCGGCAATTTGCCTTGTCCCGCATGCATGACGCTCACCGGTATCGGCTCGGGATCGAACTCGCGCAGCACCAGTTTCAGTTTTCCTTCACTGACCGCGCTTGCTGCCTGATACGACAGCACGTTTGTCAAACCGACGCCGGCGATGGCCGCATCGATCGCCGCTTCAACGGTATTGACCGACAGCCGTGCACGAACCGGTACCGTCTGCTGCGGGGCCTGGTGTCCACCAAACTCCCACACGTAACTCGAAGGCAACGCGTCCGAAACGATGCATGAGAAGCGCGCCAGATCGGCAGGCGTTTGCGGCTCGCCGGCTTGTGCAAGGTACTGCGGACTTGCGCACACGACGCGGCCCACGGTGCCCACCTGCGTCGCGACCATGCTGCTATCGGGCAGCTTGCCGATGCGCAGCGCGACGTCGATATGCTCGTCCAGCAGATGCAGGTTGCGATCCGCGAGCACGAGCCGCACGGTTATCTCCGCAAACGCCGCGAGAAAGTCGCTGACGACGGGCAGCATATGCAACCGCCCGAAGACGACAGGCGCTGTCACCACGAGTTCTCCGCGCGGCGCGCTGTACTCGCCCGCGGCGGCGCTTTCCGCCTCGCTCACCTGCTCGAGAATCTGCTTGCAGGCCGCGAGATAGGCGACGCCCGCGTCGGTGAGCGTGAGCTTGCGTGTCGATCGAACGAGAAGACGCGCGTTGAGATGCGCCTCCAGTTCCGCGACTTTGCGGCTTACCGTGGGCAGCGGCATGCGCAGCTTGCGGCTGGCAGCGGAGAAGCTGCCGCTTTCCGCCGCGGCCACCAGAATCGACATTGCTTCAAGACGGTCCATGAACGCGCATGCTCATCGAGTTGAATCGAAGCAAAATACCGGATTGCGCGGAGTTCTGGAAGAGCGGCAATACGATTGTGCCGAGCATAAGTGCACCGTGCCCGGCAAATGGACGCGAGCGCTACAATCGTCATTACATATAGCGCGATAAAGGAGACACAGCATGACAACGCTTCAGCCGATCAGCCGCTACCCCGTGCCCGATCCCAGCGAATGGCCCGACGACATCCGTGCGCGCATTCTCGAAGTGCAGCAGAAAGCCGGCTTTGTGCCGAATGTATTTCTGACGCTCGCGCATCGGCCGGATGAGTTTCGCGCGTTCTTTGCGTACCACGACGCGTTAATGCTGAAGGAAGGCGGCCTCACCAAAGGCGAGCGCGAAATGATCGTGGTGGCCACGAGCGCGGTGAACAATTGCCTCTATTGCGTGGTCGCGCATGGCGCGATCGTGCGCATCTACGAAAAGGCGCCTTTGCTCGCGGATCAGCTTGCCGTCAATCATCGCAAGGCGGACATTACCGCGCGGCAAAAGGTCATGCTCGACTTTGCATTGAAGGTGTGCCGCGAATCGGGCAGCGTCGATGAAGCCGACTTCGAGCTTCTGCGCGAACACGGCTTCTCCGACGAAGACATCTGGGACATTGCTGCGATCACGGCGTTTTTCGGCTTGTCGAATCGCATGGCCAATGTCATTTCGATGCGTCCCAACGACGAGTTCTATTTGATGGGCCGCGTGCCGAAAGCCGCATCGGATACTGCTTCAAAATAGGCTTATTCTGCGCTATGCCGTTTATGCGCTCGCCGGTTCGGAACGGAGGGCGGGCGTGGGCAGCGCGGTATCGTCAATGGGAAAGTGCAGCAACGCGGCGATAAGTCCGCTCGCAACCGTTGCTTGCCACAGCAGCGAATACGAGCCGGTTAGATCGAATACGACGCCGCCTAGCCACGCGCCGAGAAACGAACCGATCTGATGACTCAGAAAGCACACGCCGAACAGGCTGCCAAGATGCCGCGTGCCGAATACTTTCGCCACGAGTCCGCTCGTCAGCGGAACCGTGCCGAGCCATGTGAGGCCCATCACGGCTGCGAATAGCACCACCGTGACGGCACTTTTCGGCAACACGAAGAATGCGCCGATCGTCGCGCTGCGAATCAGATAGAGCCAGCCAAGCACGTGATGCTGCCGGAAGCGGCCACCAAGCCAGCCACAACCCCAACTGCCGACCATATTGAACAGACCGATCAGCGCGAGCGCGGTTGCGCCAAGTCCGATCGGCATATGGCACAGCGACAGATAGCCAGGCAAGTGTGTGGCGATGAATGCGAGCTGGAATCCGCAGGTAAAGAAGCCGAGCGTGAGCAGCCGGTAGCCGCGATGTCGCGCGGCCTGTGCGAGCGTATCGCGTAACGGCGCAGCGGGAGCCTCGTGCCGCGGCGCTCCTACAGGCGCGCGACGGTCCAATACGATGCCGAGCGGAGCGACCATCAGCATCACGAAAGCGAGCACGAAGAGCGACGTCGCGATGCCGGCATGGAGCCTGATTCCTTGCACGAGCGGCACCATCAATACTTGCCCGACAGAGCCGCCTGCGCTGACAAGACCCATCGCCATGCTGCGTTTTTCGGGCGACGCAACGCGGCCGACCGCCGGCAGCACCACGCCGAACGTGGTGCAACTCACGCCAATGCCGACCAGCAGACCCATGCCGACGATCAGCAACGGGCCGCTCGGCGTGGCGGCCGCGAGTCCGAGGCCCGCCGCGAAAGTCGTCGCGCCGAATGCGACCACCGGCGCGGAGCCGTAGCGATCCGCGGCCGCGCCCGCGAACGGTTGCGCGAAGCCCCACACGAGATTGTGCAGTGCGATTGCGAATGCAATCAGCGTGACGGGCAAGCCTCGATCGAACGAAAAAGGCCCGATGAAGAGCCCGAAGGTTTGCCGGATGCCCATTGCCGCGCTGAGAACAAGCGCGGCGGCGAGAATGACGAGCGTCGTGTGATTGAACGCGGGCGTGAAGCGTTTGCTGCTGGTGGTCGACATGTTCTGATCTCCTTTGACACAATGGTCGCAGCGAGTCTCAGAAGCGGCAAAAGAAAAGTTTTTGATGACAGGTGAATGCCGCTCACCTGTGCAATGCAGCTTGCGCTTGCAATGCTTGCAATAAGCGTCGACGGAATCAGAACGACGTGCCGATCTGAAACTGGAACTTCTGATACTTGTCGGTCGCGTGTTTGACGACTGGAAAGCCGAGCGACAATTTCAGCGGGCCAATTGGCGAAATCCATTCGAGTCCCGCGCCATAGCTGTAGCGCAAGCCGTTTGCGCCGGTACTATTGCCTTCGCTGCCCCACACATTGCCCGCGTCGACGAAGGTGAAAACGCGCAGTGTTCTGTCCCATCCGGTGCCGGGCAGCGGGAACGTCATTTCGACGTTGGCCACGACCATTCGCGAGCCGCCAATCGGGTCGCCCGTGGTTTTGTCGGTCGGCCCGAGCGAGCCGGATTCGTAGCCGCGCACCGAGCCAATGCCGCCTGCGTAGTAGTTCTTGAAGATCGGATACGCCTTGCCGGCAAACCCATTACCATAGCCGCCCTGAAGATTGAGGCCCAGAATGAAGCCGCGCGAGAACGAGTAGTAGTACTGCGCCTGGAGGTCGGTCTTGTAGTACTCGGTGCCGCCCGCCGGCGTGCCGACTTCGCTATTGGCCTGCACGAAGTAACCGCGGCTCGGCACCAGTGCGCTGTCGCGATTGTCGCGCGCCCAGCCTGCTGTAATGGGCACGTTGTTGACCACATTGCCGAACTCGGCCACATAGTCTTTATAGCTTTGCGGCGTCGATGAATCCGTGCTCAGCCGGTTCTGCTCGAGTCCGAGGCCGAAATAGACGGTATCTGCCTCGGAGAACGGAATGCCGAACTTCAAATCCGCGCCCACGGTGATGATGCGAAAACTCGTATCGGTGTAGTAATAGAGCGGATAGGTGGTGCGGTAGTAGACGTCGGTAATACGCTTGATGCCGTCCACGGTGAAGTACGGGTCCGTTTGTGTAAGCGAAAGCGTGCGGTACGTCTTCGCCGTATTCACGTTCACGGCGAGGCTCGTGCCGGAACCGAACACATTGTCCTGCGAAATGCCGGCTGAAAGCACCACCTTGTCAGTGGACGAAAAGCCCGCACCCAGCGTAATCGCGCCGGTCGGCTTCTCGTTGACTTTGACATCCACGTCGACCTGATCCGGCGATCCCTCCACCGGCACGGTGGTCACGTCGACATCGGTGAAATAGCCCAGACGATTCACACGGTCCTTCGACAACATCAGGCGGTTCGAGTCGAACCACGAACTTTCGAGCTGACGCATTTCGCGGCGCACTACTTCGTCGCGGGTGCGGGTGTTGCCGGTCACGTTGATATGGCGTACATAGACGCGGCGGCTCGGGTCCACTTGCAGCGTCAGGTCGACCGTACGGTGTTGCTGATCGATCTTCGGCAATGCATTCACGGTGGCGAACGCGTAGCCGTATTCGCCGAGCTTGTCGACCACGGCCTTCGTCGCGGCCTGCAGCTTTTCCGCGGAAAAGCGCTCGCCGGCCTTGATGTTCACGAGTTTCGTCAATTCACTCTCGCGGTCGAGCAGGTTGCCCGCCAGCTTGATAGAAGAAATGGTGTACGGCTCGCCTTCGTGAAGCGTGACCGTCAGGTACATATCCTTCTTGTCCGGCGAAAGCGATACCTGCGTCGATTCGATGTTGAACTCCAGATAGCCGCGATTCAGGTAGTACGAGCGCACATGTTCCAGGTCGCCGGTGAGCTTGTCTTTCGCATACAGATCGTTTTTCGTGTACCACGAGAACCAGTTCGGCGTGGACAACTGCATTTCGTCGCGCAACGTGTCCGTGCTGAATACACTATTGCCGATGAAATTGATCTGCCTGATCTTTGCACTCGGACCCTCGGCCACGGAGAAAAGAATCGCCACACGGTTACGGTCGATCGGCGTGATCGTCGTCGTCACTTCCGCGGCGTAATAGCCGCGCGTCAGGTACTGGCGTTTCAATTCCTGCTCCGCCTTGTCGACGAGCGCCTTGTCGTAAGAGCGGCCTTGCGACAAACCGACGGCGCGCAGCGCCTTCGTCAGGTTTTCCTTGTCGAACTCGTGAATGCCCGCGAAGTCGATTGTGCCGACGGCGGGGCGTTCCTGAACGTGCACGGTGACGACATTGCCTTCGGTGGAAATCCGCACGTCGTTGAAAAAGCCGGTGGCATAGAGCGCGCGAATCGATTCGGAAGCCTTATCGTCCGTAAAGGGCTCTCCCTGCTTGATCGGCAGATAGGCGAAGAGGGTGCCCACTTCGATGCGTTGCAGACCTTCTATCTTGATGTCCTGCACGACGAACGGTTCGGCGGAATGCGCGGGGCTGCTTGCCAGCGTGATGCCGGCGAATGAAAGCGCGCCTGCCAGCCGGCTCGTTAAAGCTTGAAAGTTCATCTTGAGTTATCGATCCTGATGCAGCGCGCGCGAGCGCAGATGAGAACGCTCGAAGGCAAACGGCGCATTCGAAACGACGGTATTGGGCTCTGGAAAGCGCGAAGTATAGGGACGTGTGCGGCGGCTATCGTTACCGGAAACTTTCCGCGCCTTATGGTCGTGCGGTGTCCAATCTATCGACGAGGCGGTGCGCGGGGGCTGTCAGCGTTGTGCGTGGAAATAATGCGTTACAGAGGCGAAGAAAGCGTAGGGCGCGTGTAACCCAATGGCGCATGGGCGCTGCTATTGTGAAATCGGCGATTGCGCTACCGGCGTAACGCGATTTGGAGGGCGGGTCATGATGGAGTTCTTTACACCGGCGGTTCTTGCAGCGATCTTGCGTGTCAGTTCGACGCCGATCTTTTCGTTGCGCCTTGCTACAGCGTCGCTGCTCGTGCGCCGCGACGTGCCGCGCTCTGCGGTCGATGCGATCGATGCGGTCGCTATGGTCGATCCGGTCGATGCGCGCGAGCGCGGCAACCCCGCGCGAGAGGATGCGATTCGTGGCTGACATTTCGACTTTCATGCTGGATTCGATCACCGGCATGCAATTGACGGCGGACGGCCAGTACCTGCTGATTCACGGCAATCAGCCCACGGCCGCGCTGCATCGTTCGGTACTCAACGATCTTCTGGTGGCGCTGCCCAATGCCATAGAGCATGCGGACCGCGTGGCTCACGACGGTCAGGAGAGAGGTTTCGCACTGCATTGTCAGGGTTGGGAGGTCGGCCGGCTGGAAGGCATGGGCATGGTGGTGATCCGCTTTCGCCTATCGGCGAATGCGGGCCTGTCGTTTTCGTTGCCCGCCGAGCAAATTCCTCATCTGCTGCATGCGCTCGGCGGCGTGGTGGCTGCAAACGAGGCTCGTGCGAGCGATGTGACGCTGCAATAGCCGCATTCCATCCGTGAATACGCTGCCGGCGTCGGCGTGCTTTCTTTTCGCATTGCTGCGTCCTTCATTCTTTCCTTTCGTTACCTCTTTTGAAACTACGCAGTGTATTTCGGCGCATTCGCTTAAGGCCGCTCGTTTCCGTGATGCTGTGTACCGCCGGCTATGCACCGCTTGCCGGTCACGCGCAATTGAGCGGCGCGGCTGCGCAAGCCGAATCTGTCGACGGCGTATGGGGCCTGCGGCTCGCGCCGCAATTGACGGAGCAGCCTATGCGCGCGGGAGATCAGCCATTCGTATCGGCGATTGCCGATTCCGTCACGGCCACCGCGGACACGGACGTGTCGCTCAAGGGACACGCGCAGTTGCGGCGCGGCGTGTCCATCGTGAAGGGCGACGCATTGCATTACGACGTGGATACGGATAAGGCCGATGCCTATGGCAACGTACAACTCGTTCAGAATGGCAACGTGTTCGACGGCCCGGACGCGCATGTTTACCTGGCAGCGAATGAAGGCTATATCAGCGTGCCCAAATACCGGTTCCATCTCACGGGAGGTTGGGGCAGTGCGCGACGAGTCGATCTTCTGGATAAGGAACGCTCGGTCGTGCATCACGGCACGTACAGCGCGTGTCAATGCGAGTCGGACCCGGCCTGGTACGTGAAGGCATCGGAGTTCGACATGGATACCGGTACTGACGAGGGCATCGCTCATAACGGCGTGCTGTTCTTTCAGGGCGTGCCGCTGCTTGCGAGTCCGTGGCTATCGTTTCCACTGTCGGGCGCGCGGCGCAGCGGCCTGTTGCCGCCGACTTTCTCGATGAGTTCCACTAATGGCATCGACGTCGCGCTGCCGTATTACTTCAACCTTGCACCGAACTACGATCTCACGCTGACGCCACGTATCATGACGCGCAGAGGCGCAATGCTGACAGCCGATTACCGTTATTTGCGGCCCAACGATTCCGGTTCGATTTCAGTTGCCTGGCTGCCGCACGATGCAATAACCAACACAGAGCGCTATTCGATTGCGTTGAAAGAGAACTGGGATTTCGGCTCGGGATTCGGCGCATACGTCAATTACAACCGCGTCTCCGACTCCACGGTCGTAACCGATCTCGCGTCGGGCATTGCCTTTCCGACCGGCTCGACCACGCTGTATCAGCAGGAAGCCGGGCTCACCTATTCGAATGGACCGTGGACCGTATTGGCGCGCGAGCAGCGCTGGCAATCTTTTTCCAGCGACTCCACTTACAACCGCGAGCCGCAAGTCAATGTCCGCTACGCGCGCTACAACGTGGGCGGTTTTGATTTTGGCGCCGAGGCAGATGCGACGCGCTTCACCATCTCGTCGTCGGATATGACGCAAGGCAATCGCTTCGTTTTCAACCCGTATGTGAGCTATCCAATCGAGCGTCCGGGCTGGTTCATTACACCGAAGCTGGCGTGGCATTTCGCTGCGTATGATCTGACGTCGATCGGCTCCGACGTGCCCGCGGGCGAGCCCAAATCGTTCAGCGTGAACGTGCCGACGTTCAGCCTCGATTCCGGCATGCGTTTCGAGCGAAGCGTGCGGCTGTTCGGGCAATCGTACATACAGACGCTCGAACCGCGCCTCTTCTATGTGTACACGCCTTATCGCAATCAGTCGTATGTGCCGCTATTCGACACGGCCGCCGCGGATTTCGGACTCGCCGAATTGTTCATGGAGAACAGCTTTGTCGGTAATGACAGGGTGTCCGATGCGAATCGCGCGACGGCGGCATTGACCACGCGCTTCATCGACCCCTCAAGCGGAGACGAGCGCGCGCGCTTTGTTCTCGCGCAGCAATATGACTTTCGCACGCCGCGCGTGACGTTGCAGTCCACCGACAACATCAGCACGGTGGCGCGGACCGGCATTATTCTCGGCGCCTCATACAAGGTGGGGTCCAATCTCAGCGCGGAGCAGGCTGTCGAGTACAGTCAGGCCAATCATTACCTCACGCATGCGGAGGCCGGATTTGGCTGGGCGCCTGGCGCGCACGAGGTGTTGAATATGGCGTACCGCTACACGCGAGCCAATAGTACGCTCGACTATCAGCCGGTCAATCAGTTCATTGTCTCCGGGCAATGGCCGCTTGCGCGCAATGTCGTCAGCGTTGCGCGTGTCAATTACGACATGAGTGCGCATCGGCTGATTGCCGGCTTGCTTGGGATTCAATACGACGCTAACTGCTGGTCCCTCGGTGTCGCATTCGAAAAGTACACCAATGCGACGAGTTCGGCCACATCGCCGAGTACCGGAACCCGCATGCTGATGCAGCTTCAGTTGAAGGGCTTTTCGCAGGTCGATAACGGTTTGCTCAATCAGTTTCGCGCCAACGTGCCCGGCTATACGCCCGCGTCCACGGTGGAAGAACCGGTGTCGCGCTTCAGCGATTATCAATAGCGTTCTATTGCGGCGTGTGGATATCGGCGCTGGCGTCGTCGCACGAAAACTGCTCGGCCTCCGCGAGTATCCATTGCCTGAAGCCGAGTAGTTCCGGCCGACGTTCGCCATTCTCCGCACTGACGAGCCAATACGCGCCCGCCGAGTCAATCGTGTCGAAAGCCGCTTCAACGAGCGCGCCGCTCTCGAGGTCGCAATCCACCAACGGCTTGCGGCCGAGTGCAACGCCGAGTCCCATGCTCGCGGCTTCGAATGCGAGCTGGATGGTATCGACACGCAAGCCGTCGTCGGGATCGAGCTTCTCTGCGCCGGTCGCTTCGAGCCACGTCTGCCAGTCTTCGCTCGCGGCGTTCACGTGAATCAACGTGGCTTTCTCTAATGACGGCGCGCCATGCTCGTCGCGCAGCGACTCGAGATAAGCGGGGCTGCAAACGGGGACGAGTTGTTCTCCAAAGAGCCGCGTCCACGCGGCGCCCGCAACCGGTGCGCGGCTCAAGCGGATTGCGAAATCGAATCCATCTACTGGAAAGCCGACCTGGCGATGCGATGTGTCGACCGTCACGTTGGTATTCGGCCAACGCGCCTTGAAATGCTGCAAGCGCGGCAATAACCAGCGCGATGCAAACGTCGGCGCGCAACTCAACGCAATCGGCCGATTCGCGCGATGATTCGGCAGACGCTGTGTGCCGATCGCAATTAGCGAGAACGCCTCTGAAACATATGACAGATAGTCGGCGCCGGTCGCGGTCAGTGAAATGCCGCGCGGCTCGCGCACGAACAGTTCGACGCCGAGCGCTTCTTCGAGACCGACAATGCCGTGACTGACGGCACTCGGCGTCACATTCAATTCCGCGGCGGCGAGCTTGAAACTTTGATGCCTGCCCGCCGCTTCGAAAAAACGGAGCGCGGGCAAAGGCGGCAGACGTAGCGGCATGTTGCATCCCCATATGACGGCGCAACGCCCGCGAGGCCGCGTGCGTGCCGTTTCGCGACAGCATACCGCGACGTGGCGATTGTTTTGCAGCGGTTTTCATTGCAGTGCGGAAAGAAGTTCTTGCGCACTGTGCGACAAATTATTTGCGGAGGCTGTCGATACTCGGTGGATTCGATCGTCGTCTGCATATGGGCGGCGCGCCTTTAGCCCTTTAGCCCTTTAGCCGCTCACTTGTCCTTTCTCATCGATAGGAGATGCCAGATGACTGAACTGAACCAGGCTTCATCGACGCTCAAACCGGCCCGCGAACTGGCCGACTTGCCGCGCCGTTTTCCCGGCGAAAGCGCCGAATATCGGCGTGCACGCAACGAATTACTCGCTGAAGAAATCGAACTGCGCCGCCATATCGAACGCGTCGCCGCGCAGCGCCGCGCGTTGCCGCTTGGCGGCGCGGTGCCGGAGGATTATCGTTTCGAAGGAGAGTTGGGCCCCGTCACGTTGTCCGAAATGTTCGGCACTCACGACACGCTCGTCACCTATAACTGGATGTTCGGTCCGCAGCGCGAGCGGCCTTGCCCAATGTGTACTTCGCTGCTGAGTGCCTACGACGGCGAGATGCCCGACATTCTGCAGCGCGTCGCATTTGCGGTGATCGCGCGATCGCCGATAGAGAAACTCGCCGCCTTCAAGAAAGAGCGCGGCTGGCGTTATTTGCGGCTGTATTCGTCGGCGGGCAATACATTCAATCGCGACTATGCGGGAGAAGATCCGGACGGCGACGACGTGCCCGCATTCAACGTGTTCACGAGAAACAATGGGACGGTGCGTCACTTCTGGGCCGCGGAAAATGGGTCCGTGGACCGCCGACCCTGGCCAGGACCCGCGAGGCGCGCCCGACGTAATGCCGATCTGGACCGTGCTCGATATGACGCCAGGCGGCAGGGGCAGCGACTGGTATCCGAAGCTGCAATACGACAATGCACCGCGTTAGCGCGGCGCGCGGCAAGGGCGATTAGCTGGCTGCGTCGTTTGCCTGACTTTGCGCGAGCGCGGCTTGCAGATAGCCTGACACGGCGCCCGAACGCATGGGCGGACTGAACAGGTAGCCTTGCACCGCGCGAGCGCCCAATGCCTTGACCACTTCCGCTTGCGACGAAGTCTCGAGCCCCTCGACCACACATTCGAGCCCGAGGTTCTTGCACAGATCCAGTACCGATTTGACGATCTTCTTCGATGCGCTATTCGAATCGACGTCGGTCATGAAACTGCGGTCGATCTTGATCGAATCGAACGGAAGACGGTGCACGTAACTGAGGCTCGAATAGCCGGTGCCGAAATCGTCGAGCGAAACGCGGCAGCCTGCCTGCTTGATCATCGTGAGCGCGGAGCGGGCCTGCTCGAAGTCGCGCGTGACCGCCGTTTCCGTGATCTCAAACGACACGCGATGCGGCGGCACGCCGCTTGCCGAGACAATGTCGATAAGACGGCGCGCGCGTGCCGACGTCGAAATATCGATCGCGGAAAGATTGAACGACAGATAGAGTTCCGCTGGCCAATGCGGGACTTCGGCGAGTGCTTTATGCAGCAGTACTTCCGTAATCCGCAGAATGATTTCGGTGCGCTCCGCGATGCGGATGAACTCTTCCGGCTTGACTGCGCCGAGCCGCGGATTGTGCCATCGGCCGAGTGCTTCGAGTCCGATTGTCCGTCTCGTCACGACGTCGGAAATCGGCTGAAACTCCAGAAAGAGTTCGGACTCGAGTTCCGCATGACGCAATTCCTGCGTGACGAGACTCGAACGCCGAATGCGCGTTTCGTGTTCCGTGGAGAAGATCACCGCTGTGCCGCCGCGGCGGCCTTCCTTGCCGACGTAAAGCGCCGCATCCGCACGCTCGAACACTTGAGTAACGGTGTTGCCCGCGTCGGGAAATGCGGCCCAGCCGATCGTGCCCGACAGTTCCGCGATATTGCCCGCGACGCGATACGGCTGACTGAGCGCGTCGCAAATGCGCTGGCCCAATTCGAGCAGCGCATCGTTCGATTGCCGGTCTTGCGCGAGTACTCCGAATTCGTCGCCACCGAGCCGCGCGAAGAATATGCCGGGCTCGGCAAGCGCAAGCAGACGCACGCCGACTTCCTGCAGCACGAGATCGCCGCTCGCGTGACCGTAGATGTCGTTGACCTGCTTGAAGCCGTCGAGATCGATAAGGCCCACATTAAAGCCGCCGCCAGTGGCGAGCGCCTGCTCGGACAGCGCGCGCAGCGAGGCGAAAAAACTGCGGCGATTGGGCAGGTCGGTCAGGCTGTCGATGCTTGCGAGTCGAAAGTTCTCGTCGCTGAGTCGTTGAGTCTTCTCCTGACTCGCCTGCAAATCGCGCTGCGTGTGCACGACTCCCGCAAACGAGCGGTAATACAGTTCGATGATGAACGCGAGTGCGAGTCCGATAAGCGTCATGTCGATCGCCATCGCGATGAAAACCGGAGAGCCGGTGAAGACGAGGAACGTCGCAAAGCTCAGGATAACGATCGATAGCAGCAGCAACGCGGCCACGCGCAAATGCATCAGGCAGAACACGCAGCCCACTACCGTCGTCGCCATATAAAACGCGACGTGCGCCTGTTCATACGGCGTGCCGTAGGGCAGCAGCATCAGCGACCAGGTAGTGAATGCAATGCCGAAGATGCCCGCTACCCAGATGAGCCGGCGCAATTCGGGTACGGCTTTCTCGTGAGTCAGTACCAGGTTGCGGCCACGCCACCATCGCATGCAGCGTACGACACACAGCGTGCAAAGCGCGCCGGGAATGTAGATGGACATCCACGCCGGCGCGCTATGCAAATGCGTGAACGTGACGGCCATCGTATTGACGATCAGGATGAAGTAGAGAAGGGGAATCTGACGGCCGAACGCCTGGACCTGCGAACGCACGAGCTCGGGGTCTCCTTCCGCAACCGACAACGCTTCTCGCAATCTGGTTATTGCAACCATTCCTGTCCTTTAACATTTGCGCCGCATACGCAGCTTGGTATATCGGCAGGGGCCGGTCAGACCTTGAGCGCAGTCGATGCCAGCTTCAGTTTCGTGAGACGGTAAGAACGACCTGCGTGTTGCGAAAGGGGCGTTTATTCGCGCGTCGTTCGAGTAACTTTGACTTTGGGATTGCGGCTCAAAGCGTGGGACAGGACAGCACGCGCAAGGGTCCAAGCGTCGTACCCGGTTCGCCGTTCGTGGCGGGAGTGCCTTGCGGCGGCGTCGAAATGAGGCGCACGGCGTTCTCGCCGGCATTGGCCAGAACATACTTTTCGGCGCTGTTTTCAGGCTGCCAGTAAGCGCGAAACACGCCGTTTTCGCCGAATACGAGCAGCTTGCCATGCACCGTTTTCATTCCGCTGATGAGATCCACGGGCTCGCCGTCGCGTACCTGAAAAGCTTGCGGGGTTGCCGGATGAGTGGCGCTTGCGAGCGTCGCGCAGCCGTTTTCATCGGCTGAAGCAGTGCCGCCGACGAGCGCGCCGAGCAGTGCACATGTTGCAATATGGCGAAATTTCATCTTTTTCTTTCTCCCGATTGCTGGCTTGTCGGCGCGTTGCAAGGCGAATGCCGCTGCTCGCGGGCGGCACCATAACATAGTAAAAAATCGCTGGGCGATTGCGAGAGGCCGCGCTAAAGCACTGAAATTGCAACGGATTGTGATTCGACGCGTTCGCTGGTACGGCGCGAGAAACGCGTAAGCGCACGATTCTTATGGCACTTTGCCGAAGAAAATCGTCAAATCCCCAGTGGGCGGGTGAAACAAGGCTTACACGCGGGGTTTGCGCGAATGCGCGCCTATGCGTTAGTGTGTCGGTCCCGGCGCGACAGATGTAGCGCCGTTTCCATGATTACCATACGGGAAGTGCTATGAACAAACAGGAACTGATTGATGCAGTCGCCGCAGCGACGGGCGAAAGCAAAGCGGCCACGGGCCAAACCATCGACGCTATCGTTGAAGCGGTGACCAAAGCCGTGGTCGGTGGCGATACGGTGCAACTGGTCGGTTTCGGTTCTTTCTCGACTGGCGCGCGTGCAGCACGCGTGGGCCGCAATCCGTCGACGGGCGCCGAGATCCAGATCGCCGCAGCCAAGACGGTGAAGTTCACCGCAGGCAAGGCGTTCAAGGAAGCAGTCAACGCGTCGTAATGCAACGCGCTTCACACTGGAGCGTCCGCCATGCGCCGTCATGGCGCTGCGAGCGACGCCTCGAGTGTGAAGAATCGCGCGCTGCGCAGCCCCGATAGACGAACGCGTCGGCGGATGGCGCGGCGCGTGTGCGCCGGCTTTCGTCGAGCGCGCTCGACGCAGCGAGGCTGCGTCTGCAATCAGCTCGCGCGGCGCTTGCGCGTCGCTTCGGCGAGCGTCTCCAGCACCGGTTCCGTTTGCGTCCAGCTCACGCATGCATCGGTAATGGACACGCCGTAACGCAGCGGCTCGCCGGCCTTCAGATCCTGACGGCCTTCTTCCAGATGACTTTCAAGCATGACGCCGATAATGCGGCGCTCGTGCGCGGACAGTTGCTGCGCGAGATCCTGAACCACATCCAGTTGACGCAAATGCGATTTGCCGGAGTTCGCGTGCGAGCAGTCGATCATCACCTGTTCACGCAGCCCCGCTGATTTAAGCGCTGCACAGGTTGCCGCCACCGACGCGCTGTCATAGTTCGGCCCTTTCTTGCCACCGCGCAGAATCACGTGAGCGTCGTCGTTGCCGCGCGTTTCGAAGATCGCGGCCATGCCCATCTTCGTCATGCCCATGAACGCGTGGCTTGCGCGCGCGGCGACGATTGCATCAGCGGCAATCTGCACACCGCCGTCGGTGCCGTTCTTGAAACCGATCGGACAACTCAGGCCCGAAGCCAGTTGCCGATGACTCTGGCTTTCCGTTGTGCGCGCACCGATTGCGCCCCAGGCGATCAGATCGGCAATGTACTGCGGGCTCAGCAGGTCGAGAAATTCCGTTGCGGTCGGCAAGCCGAGTCCATTGATGTCGAGCAGCAATTGCCGCGCGAGACGCAGGCCCTCATTGATGCGGAAACTGCCGTCCAGACGCGGATCGTTGATATAGCCTTTCCAGCCGACGGTAGTGCGCGGTTTTTCGAAGTACACGCGCATGATGATCAGCAGGTCGTCTTTGTACGCGTCCGCGGCGGCTTTCAGTTTGTGCGCGTAGTCGATTGCCTGGTCGTGATCGTGAATCGAGCAGGGCCCGACGATCATCACGAGGCGGTCGTCGCGCCCGTGCAGAATGTCGGCGATTTCCACGCGGGTTTTTTCCACCAGCGATTGCACCGTGGGCGGCACGGGAAGTTCGTCCTGCAGCAGCGCGGGCGAAATGAGCGGACGTACCGCGCCGATGCGAACGTCGTCGATGCGGGTGGTGTCCTGGGTGGCGTCGGCCGAGCCGACTTCCTGGTCGTGCAGAGGATTGTCGATGGCGCTCAAGGTATTCTCCCGGACTTGTCGATGTGAGCTGGCCTTGCGGCCTTGAATGTGGGTGTCGTTGCGCGGTGGGTCGCGCGCAATTCGCTGCCGGGATTATGACATTCGCGCGCCACCGCGCACACCGCGCGGCTCGAGGGTGCGCGCGAAGTGAGCGAGAAGTGAGCAAAAGCCGCTCGAAAGCGTTGCTTAAAGCCGCTCGATCAGCGCCTTTGCAGCGGCCGGATTGCGTTCCTTGAAACCGCTGATCACGTAGAGATACACATCGCGTGCGGCTGCTTTCGCGGGCGGCGCGCCACAGGTTTCCAGATCGCCGGGCGTGGTGCCCGTCGCCAGTTGGCGCGCGCGTTCGGCCCATGCGTCGAGCGCTTTCGCCGGATAACCGTTGGCCTCTTTCTCGGTTGTGCCCATGATGCGCGCGTACACGAACGGCGCGGTGATGTCGGCGATCTGCGGATATTCGCTGTCGCCGGCCAGCACCGCTGCGACCTTGTATTTGCGTGCCAGCGCGATGAATTCGGGTGTCCTGAAGCTCTCGTTGCGCACTTCGATGGCATGCCTGAGCTTGATTCCTTCGATGCTCGCGGGCAGCAGCTTCAGGAAAGCCTCGAAATCTTCGCCGTCGAATTTCTTGGTCGGCGCAAACTGCCAGTTGACGGGGCCGAGCTTCTGTTTGAGCAGCAGCACGCCGCTCGCGAAGAAACGCTCGATGGTCTCGCCGGCATCCGCGAGTACTTTTCGATTGGTCGCGTAGCGCGGCGCCTTCAGCGAAAAGACGAAATCATCCGGCGTTTCCTGATACCACTTTTCATAGCTCTCCGGCTTTTGCAAGCCGTAGAACGTCCCATTGATTTCGATGGTCGACAACTGGCGGCTCGCGTATTCGAGCTCGCGCTTTTGCGTTAGATCTTCGGGATAAAACACCCCGCGCCACGGGGCATAGGTCCAGCCACCAATGCCCACACGGATTCGCGGTTTCGTGCGCGTTGCCATATGCGGTTTTCCTCGTTGTTCTGGTTTGCCTCGCGGCGCCCCGGTGTCGATTCGAGCGCTGACAGCCCTACGTTGCGTCAGGCAGTAGCTTACTCGATCGTGCGTCGCGTGTAAGGAAGGGGCGGGGCATTCATCAAAACGGGGGCTATCGCGGAAGCATCCGGTAAAGCCGATGTTCCGGTAAAGTCGCAACGAGTTGCCAGCCAGCGAGTGTTTCAGACAGGCGCCGTTGCGGATCGAACACTGCCAGGTACACCTCAGTGAATCGGGTTGGCAAGTCCGGAAATGTTTTTTGCAAGTCTGCTGCCCACGCGCGCAGCATATCGTCGTTTGCGCGGAATGCCTTATCGCCGTTTTCAATGTCGTCCTGGAACTTCCTCAACGCGGCGTTTTTGGTGCGGTAAAGCACCGGCTGTTGACCCGCCTTCAAATAGAGATCCGGTACGAGAACACGATCGAGCGTGGCGAGCGCGACGACTTTATCCAGATACGGATTCCACCGGTCAGGCGCCGTTCTTGGCGACGGGTACGTCGTATCCTGTTTGTACTGGAACAGAACAGAGCCTGATTTCAAGGACGCAAACGTAGCCCTGTATGCCTGAATGGCAGGCTTCGCCGCACGCCAGTCGGCAGTTACCGTCGCAATGCGGAACAGGAAGACGATAGTGAGCGCCACCGCGCCGGCACGTTGCAGACGCGGTCTCGAAGCCCGCACATCCACCAGTGCAGTCAGCAGGAACGCGAAGCTCAGCGCACATCGCTCGACAACGCCATAAGAAGCAAATGCGGAGAATGGCGCGAATAGGGCCACCAGCGGAAGCGCGATGACGGTTATCCGGCACTCAGGCTGACACGTCCACCACCTCAGTAGAAAGCCCACGGCTAACGTCAGGCCCAGGCTTGCCAGAATTGCAATGTCGGCGGGAGGATTACCGATTGCGAAGACATCGAGCCAGCGGCTCACTTTGGCGAATAGATGAATGAAACCGAAGTCGACGGAACCGCGAAGCCCGCCGGTACTGCTGTGCGCCAGCAATACCACGGGAAGTATCAACGGAACCAGGGTTGCACTCGCATGCCTGAACATCGACCGGATGCGGAACTTGTCTTCCTGTAGCAGACAGCCAAGCTCCCATGTTCCCGTGACCAGTGCAAAGACGGCCAAAGGAAACAGATGGCAAAAATAGATGAGAAGCGCGCTGCAAGACGAGACTGCGATTCGAGCGACCGTGGACCGGCGTAGCGTGACATGCAACGCTATGGCCCATAAACAAAGGCCGATTCCGAACAGAAAGTTGTCGTAGCCGCGAATCAGAATCCAGTTGTAGAGCAGCAGGAAACTGGTCAATGGGAACCATGACCAGCGGCCGTTCAGCGCACGGCTGAGGATCAGGCATCCCGAGCTGATCAACGCAAGTTCGACAACGATAAAGAGCCACGCAGCCCATTCCACCGGCATGAGCTTCGCGATCCACGGGACCGTCAGGTCCATCGCAAGATCGGGTAAGGGGTCCCACCGAACTACGAAGTCGCCGGCGTAGGAAACCGGATGCGCAAGGATGTCTATCCTGACGATATTATAAAAGTGCTGCCCCAACGGAGGTATCGACGAAACGAAGAGCGGCAATGAGGCCACGAGAGTGGCGATTAGCCAGACGGCCCACAGAGTCAACGGCCTGCCGCCCTGCACGGGCCCTCTTTGTGCAGTCATCAAATCCCCTTTCAGGTTGTTAAAGCGCTTTGCGTCGTGCGGGTAACGAACGAATCAAACAACCTTGAGGATCGAAGTCGCGAAAGTTCTAATCTCATCGAACTGGGTAACGAGTTCCAGGCACAACACGAATCCAAGCATCGCCGATAGTCCGGGGTAGCGCTCGATCCAACGCAATATAGGAGTTGCGTAAAGCGGTCTCACGGAATCGCGCGTCATGACATAGGTAATGACGATGCCGATCGCGGCGCCTGCCAACAGGTCCGTCGGATAGTGGAAGCCGAGGTAGGCGCGCGGAATGCAAATGAAAATGGCGACGTAGAGAAGCGCGAGAATGCCGATGCGGCGCGAGACGACAAAGAGTCCTACTGCGACCGACATCCACAGCATTGCGTGATCGCTAGGAAAGGAACTCCACGTTGACAACATGCTTTCGCTTTGCGGGACAAACGGGAAATGAAGGTTTAGCTCGGGGGAAAAGGCGGGGCGCATACGGAAGGGTAAAAAATGCGCGAGAAGCCTTCCTGCAAGAAGGGCCAACAGGCCACTCACGGCCGTTGCAATAACGACTTCACGCCTCCATTGCCGACGCTCCGCCGATTGAAACCATATCCACCACAAAGCCGGGATCAGAACCAGACCTTTGAAGGTGTACATGTTGGCAATGGCTTGCACCGCATGATTGCAGAGCGCACACGAATTGAATCCGCTAAGGAACGTCTCGATGCTCGTATCGAAGCTGTTCATTTTTCGCGTAGACAGTAAGGTTCGTACTGGGACCGGACGGCAACCCTCCGTCTTGCGGAGGGGTTCGCCCAACGAGTCGCTTTCCTACCTGCGGTACACCCAGATTATGATATTTGCCACCGTCGGAGGATCGACATCGGCTCCCGAATGCGCGCTTGCGCACGCTACGTTCCAAAAAATTTCCCGTTGTGGCCTGAAATGAAGAATGCTTTCAGATCGCCGTCACGGAACATCGGGTCACGCGCAAGCAGTCTCGCGAAGTACTGGTATGAGCGGCGAAGTTCAGGTCAGCACCACGCTCACGGCCTTGCACTCGACGGCAGGTATAGCAACAGCACGCTTATGAGAAGGAAGCCGGCGCCTGCGACGATCCGCGGCGAAACCGCTTCGCCTGACACGACGCCAAACACAAGAATCTCGAGGATCGTGACTGCAACCATCAGCGGATAAGCCACGCTCAGCTCGACGCGCTTGAGTGCCAGCGCATAAAGGCCGAACCCGGCACCATAAGCCGCTATCGCGGCGAGTCGATAAAGTAACGGCCGGCCACCGGTCGCGAACAACGAGGGGTCGGTATCAACCCGCGCCGCAATGCGCAAAAGAATGCTCGCCGAGGCACTACAGGTGCCGCTCAGAAACAGAAAAAAGAATTGCATCGATTGAATGGTCGAGGGTCAGCTTGCCGCTATCACCGTCGCTATGCAGAGGCAGACTACCAGCAGGCTAAGGCGGTTCTTGAAGGTGAACACAATCGGATCGTCTTGCATCTCGCCGCGAAAGGCCAACATCCACACACGGCTAATCCAGAAGAGCAGCAGCCCGAATAACAACCAGAGTGCGTGCGGGTGCCGATAGAGCATCCGTACATCGGATGAATTCATGTAGAGCGCGAGCACCAGTACCGCGACGTAGCCAGAAGCCGTGCCGAATGAACGCAGAATGCCGAGATCCTGCGTAACGTAACCGCGCCCGACTGCGCAAACTTTCGCTTCGCGCAATAGCGCGTCGAGCTCCGCGTAGCGCTTCACCATCGCGAGACTGAGAAAGATCAGAATAGAAAACATGATCAACCAGTCCGACAGGGGAATGTCCCCCGCGGCGCCGCCCGCCGCGACGCGGGCGGTGTAAAGAGCCGCGAGCACAAAGACATCGATAAGCACGAACCGTTTGAGCCTGAGCGAATAAGCAAGCGTAGTTGCGAAGTAGCCGGCCAATACGAGCTGAAATGTGGAAGGCAAAAGCAGGGCAAGACCCGCAGAGGCGACGAGCAGCGCACACCCGATAAGCATGCCGAAAGCGAGCGATAACTGTCCCGAGGCAAACGGCCGATTGCGCTTACTTATGTGGCGGCGGTCCGCATCGAGGTCCAGCATGTCATTGAGCAGATATACCGATGAAGCACAGAAGCAGAAGGAAAAAAATGCGATGCCTTCCGCTCGAAGCGTGTCCCCTTCGGTAAAACGGTGCGATGCGAGCAGCGGTACAAAAATCAGGAGATTCTTGACCCACTGATAAACACGCATTTCCCTGACGGTCAGGCCGATGAGCGATCGCCGCTCCTCGAAGAAGAGAACCTTCTGATTCACCATCTCGGCCGCCTCGGCGATCGGGCGCGTTCCCACAACGATTGCCCGTCTGCACTGTTTCCACACGGGTACGTCGCACAGCGCGTTGCCGCAATAGTCGAAGCCATGCGGACCGAATTCCTCGGACAAAGCGCACGCCTTCTGGACGCCGGAGAGATTCAGAGCGTCGTTGCTCGCGAGAATACCCGCGAAGAAACCGAAGTATGAGGCTATCTGTTCCGCGAACTTGCGGTTCGCAGCCGTGCATAAATAAAGATCCCTGCCACTGGATCGCTCTGCACGCAGGAACGCCACGAGGCGCGCGTTATAGGGAAGCAATGTCACATCGATTGCTGCCCGCTGGGCAATCTGCGCTTTCAGATGCGCTTTGCCGCGAAACAGCCAGCCAATACAAAAAAACGCATACAGTGGATTTCGCTTTATCAGCACGAGGAAAGATTCGACCAGAAGGTCGGTGCTGGTCAGCGTGCCATCGAGATCGACGCAAAGGGGTACGCTCGCCTGGGACATCATCACCTCGTGTGAGTCTGGGCTGCATGCCTGATTCGTCAGGCAACGCGCATTGCATACACTTTCCTCTTCAAGAATAGTGCTCGATTTGCTCTGCACTGTGCGTCAGAACACACTTGTCGCGGCGTCGTTAAAAAAACTGTCACACTGGCTAAAGCGCAACTGTTCTTCAGGTTTCCTTAAGGTTTTGCGCATAGCATCTGAGCGATATATGCGCCTTCGGTTCAGATGCTGATGCCGGTTGCGGACAAACCTTTTCTGCGATCTCTTGCCCGTCGCTGGAAACCGCGCCATGCGGCGAACCGAATGGCGGGCTCGCTGCTATGACGAATTAGCCCGCCTCGCGAAGTTAGCGCGGCTTCTCACCTTCCATCGGCTCGCCTAACACGAACGGCCCACCTTGAAAGCGCTGCGCGGGATCGTCGCGCGAGTCGTCAGGCGCCGTTGCCGGAAAGCGCGACGCGAACGGCGCGGAACTGTCGCGCGGATTGAAGCCGAGGAACGCGGCCTTGGTGTTGTCCCACCACTTGACCGGATTGTCCGACGCGCCGTACACGACCACATGCCCCACGCGATTGGTGAACAGCGAGCAGCGCACGAGTTCGATGAAGTCGCGATAGCTCAGATAGGTGACGAGCATCCGCGGATTTTTAGGCTCTTCAAACGACGAACCAATGCGCATGCACACCGTTTCTATCCCGAAGCGATCGTAGTAGTAGCGCGACAGCGCTTCGCCGAAGCACTTGGTCACGCCATACAGACTATCGGGGCGCTGCGGCGCATCGGCGTCGATTACTTCAGTTACCGGATGAAAGCCGATCACATGATTCGAACTCGCGAACACGATCCGCTTGACACCGTGTTTGCGCGCGGCTTCATACAGGTTGTAAGTGCCGGCGATGTTCGCGCCGAGCAGATCGTCGAATGGCGCGTCGATGGAAATGCCGCCGAGGTGCACGATTGCGTCGACACCGGCCACGAGTTGCATCACCGCTGCGCGGTCGGCGAGATCGACCACACTCGTTTCTTCATGCGCCGCGGGATCGCCGAGACTCGCAATGTCGGTCACGCGCACGACCTCGGCCCATTCCGCGAGTGCGCCGCGCAACTGCCGGCCCAGGTTGCCGGCGCCGCCTGTCAGAAGCAGGCGCCGGAACGGCTTGCGATCTACTGTGGACGATTCGCTGATGGTTTGGCTCATCGATAAAACTCCTGCCTATTGCGTGGTTAAATTGCAAAAACGTTTTTGTGCGGCCGGCGACCGGCGGCACGCCGAAGCCTGCAACTGAATCAAAACAAACGCGCGCCAGCCCATTTCTGCGACAATCCGTTAACAGGAGAACCCGTTAACTGCGCGATGAAAAAACTTCCTCCAACTATTCGCGACGTCGCGGCTGCCGCGGGCGTATCGGTCGCAACCGTGTCCAAGTTCATGAACGGCGCGCAGCGCTTCTCGCCACCCGTCGAGGCGCGCCTCAAAGCGGCGATCGAAGATCTCGGCTACCGTTCGAATCCGCTTGCGCGATCCATGATTACGGGCCGCACACGCGCGATCGGATTGACGATTCTCGACATCAGCAATCCGCACTTCACTAACGTCGTGAAGGGCGCGAACCGCATTGCGCTGCGCCACGATTACACGCTGCTGCTCGTGGATACCGACGAAAACCAGGCGCGCGAAAAGCCGTTGATCGAAGCACTCGCGCAGCGCGTCGACGGGCTGATCATCAGCTCGCGCATGTCCGACAGCGAGTCGCAATGGCTGCTCGATCTCGACAAGCCGCTCGTGCTGTTGCGGCACAGCGAGACCCTGCCAATCCCGAGCGTGGGCATCGACAACCGGCTCGCAACCTACATGCTCGCGCGGCACCTGCTCAATCTCGGGCATCGTCAGATCGCTTATCTCGGCTTTGGGCAGGCACGCATCAACGACGAGCGTATTCGCGGCGCGCGCGATTGTCTCGAGGAAGCGGGTCTCACGCTCGACGTGTACGACGCGCATGCGCCCACTGCGCATGCCGGCGAACACGCGTGCTCGCGCGTGATGCTTGGACCGCACAGGCCGCAAGCGGTGATCTGCTACAACGACCTTATCGCGCTCGGCTTCATGAAAGAGGCGGCGTCGCTCGGCATCAAGCTGCCGCAAGAGTTGTCGGTGACCGGCGTCGACAACGTTCCGTACGGCGAATATGCGGCCCCCGCGTTGACCACCGTCGATATTCAAAGCGAGAAGATGGGCGAACTCGCGATGCAAAAGCTGATCGATCAACTCGCGGGCCACGCGCAAACAGGGCATTCGATGTGCGAGCCGAGGCTCATCGTGCGTGAATCCACGGCGGCCTGCGGCTGACACATATCGCGCTTTCAACCCGTACTTCTCGCGCTTCTCGCGTTGTTGTTACGCTTCGAGTTTCGCCGGCGCCATACGCGGCGTCAGCAAGTGCATCACGCCAAACGCGACGAGATAGGCGAGCGCGCCGATAGCGAACAGTACCCAGTAGTGCCCCGTGCGTTGCAGTACCTGGCCGATTACTTCGGAGAACAGCACGCCGCCAATCGAACCGGCCATTCCGCCGATGCCCACCACCGCGCCGAGCGCGCGCTTCGGAAACAGGTCCGACGCCGTGGTGAACAGATTCGCGGACCAGCCCTGATGCGCTGCCGCCGCTAGGCCGACGATCGCAACCGCGCCCCACAGATTGTCGACCTGCGAGACGAATGCAATCGGCAGCACGCAGCACGCGCAGATCAACATCGCGGTCTTGCGCGCGGCGTTCACCGTCCACCCTGCGCGCAATAGTGCCGACGAAAGCCAGCCGCCGCCGATGCTGCCCACGGTCGTCATCGCGTAGATGCACACGAGCGGCAGGCCGATATGCTGCATGTCCATGCCGCGCGATTCGTTGAGCCACTTCGGCAGCCAGAACAGATAGAACCACCATACCGGGTCGGTCAGGAACTTGCCGATCAGGAACGCCCATGTCTGGCGCTTGCGGATCAATACGCCCCAACCAGGCGCACGCGCGTTCACGTTGGCGGCGTCGAGTGCTTCGACTTCGTCGCGTGCCTCGTCGAGATCGTCGTCGTGTGAGCGCGGTTCGGCCGAGCGGTAGAACGCGAACCATACAACGAGCCACAGCAAGCCCAGCGCGCCGATGATCACGAACGCCGCGCGCCAGCCAAACGCGAGCGCAAGCGGCGGAATGATCGCGGGCGCGAACACGGCGCCGATATTCGCGCCCGAGTTGAAGATGCCGGTTGCAAGCGCGCGCTCGCGTCGCGGAAACCATTCGGCGGTGGTCTTGATGGCGGCCGGGAAATTGCCGCCTTCGCCTATGCCGAGCAGCGCGCGGACCATCGCGAAGCCGGTGACCGAACCCACCGCGGCGTGCAGCATCGCGGCCACGCTCCACACGAGCATGGCGAGCGCATAGGAAATGCGCGTGCCGAGCCAGTCGACGATGCGCCCGAAGCATAAAAGCCCCACTGCATAGAACGCTGAAAACGCGATCACGATGCGGCCGTACTGCACCTGCGTCCAGCCGATGTCGTGCTGCAGCAGCGGCGCGAGCAGCCCGAGAATCTGGCGGTCCATGTAGTTGATGACGGTCGCGAAGAAGAGCAGTGCGCAGACCGTCCAGCGGTAGCGGCTGGCTGTACGGGCAAGACCGAGTACGGCAGTTTGCATGGATGTCTCCGTCGCACGGCTTCGCTCGTCGCGCCACGCTTTTCTGTGCCGGGCGACGAGCGCCCGGGCCCGCGGCGCAGCACCCGGCGCAGTCGCGCGCGGTCAGCGATTTGGACCCAATTAGGAAAACGTTTTTCTAGAATAGAAGCTTTGCGGCCGCAATGCTAGTGCTGAGTTTACCTAGGGTTGTGCGCGACGGCGAAATAGTGGGAGGATAAGCGCCTTGCACTGAGTTAATCGTTTTCTCGAAGGTTGCCAGGAGCCGCCGAGCTCTATCCAACACTAATCAGGAGACAGACATGCGTTCCCCACGAAAGTCCATCGGCAGGTGTGCTGTGAGTACGTTGACGCTTCTTCTCATGTCGGCCTGCGGCAGCGGCACCGACGATGCGAACCAGCCGCCCGCGCCTACGCCCACGCCGACAGCCGCGCCGTCGCTGCATGCAATCGTTTATGGCGCGAGCGATACCAGTGTTCCGCGAGGAACCGATGTGCCCATTACGATGATGGGCCAGATGCGGGCGCTCTTCGATCTGATCAGGAAATCGCCGGACTTCACGCAGGTCGTGATGGATCTCGGCGACGGCACTCCGGTACACGTTCTCGACACCAACACGGGCGACAAATTCCTGCCCGGCAAACTCGCGCTCGGCCTTTCGTACATCCTGATCGATATGAAGGCGAAGGGCGATCCGAAATACGCGGACTATCTGGCGACCTACCAGAAGATCACCACCGCGATGATGGCGCAGCCGAGCGGCGGCAATTACACCTACGCCAATACTTCGTGGGGCGAATACTATTACCTGGTGGCGCTGAACAACTTCAAGGCGCACGGCATGCTCAATGAAGTATTCAGCGACACAATGCTGGCGACGCTGCAAAACCGTCTAACCTTCTGCGACATGTTCGGCGCGGATTCGAGCGGAAAGACGAATACATGTCCTGCGGCCGGCGTGCCGATCGACGTTGCATCGCTGAATACCGCGCAGAATTACTATGCTGTGTCCTACGGCATTGCTGGATTACGGCAGAAGCTCGGCTGGAGCAATCCGACCTTTTCGTCCGCGACCGACCCGGCCGTTGCCACGATGAACGCGCGCGACGCGTTGCTGTACACGCTGACGAACCATATCCGCAACGATTCGTCAGGCGGCTTCTCCGACGAAGCATCGAACACGCACACGACCTATTACGACCAGGCGCGCTTCGACAGATACAGCACGTTGCTGATCGGCGAAGTAGTCGAGCGCACACTCGAAATGGGCAACGAGGCCAATCTCACGCCGGAATTGAAGGGCTATTTGAGGAAATCGGTCGATCTTATTCTTCCTCAATTGAACGCGGACGGCGAGGGCTTCAACTATGGACGGTCCATTGGTCCTTATGGCGATTCGGCATTCATGGAAGTTCTCACTGCCGCAGCCAATGCCGGCGTATTGACGCCGCAGGAAATGCAGATCGCCTATACGTTCATCTATAAGGCGGCTCGCCGCTATGAAACGTTCTGGTATGACCCGACGTTGCCGACTCCGTCGGTGAACATGTGGGTGAAAGGCCGCGGCACCGATACTTACCGCGGCAAGCCGCGCGTGATGGGCGAGAACTTCAGCCTGCTGCATCAGTACATGTATGTCGATGCGTGGTGGAGCAAACTGGGTTTCGGCGGCAAGGCGCCGATGGCCGACTCCGACTATCAGGCGTGGCTCGATGCAAGGCCGCGCTATACGCTGACCTGGTACAACCAGCCCACCGATACCGCCCACCCGTACAGTGCGGCGCTTCTGACCGTGCGTGACGGCAATCGTGTCATCAATCTGAATCTGAGCCAGGCGCCCGACTACAATTCATTCACGCCGTATTACCCGGTTCCTTTCTCCGACAAACTTATCTATGGTACGACCGATCTCGGCTATGCATTGCTGATTCCGCAGGTGTCGTATAACGGCAAGACTTACATACCCGTCACCTACTATAAAAATCTCAACGTCACGGAGAGTAATGGTCAGGTGATCGTGTCGTTCGACACGGCGAAGTTCAGACAAGCCGTGAAGAACGCGGCGTTCTCGACCGACCTCGATTTGCAGGCGCATACGGTGCTCACATTCGGCCGAGGCACGCTGACGCGCACCGATACGCTGAGCTCGGCGACGCTGACCGGCAATGTGACGGTGGAAACCGACTTCACTTCATTCGCCGATTACCAGAGCACGACCGCCAACGGCGACGGCTTCTCGGTCAATTACGCCAATAACGCCAATAGCAATGCGACCGGCTACGGCACCACGGGTTTCGACAGTTGCGCGCTGTCGAACTTCGATACGACAGCGGGCGGCGCCACGAACCCCTTGTCGACGACGCCGATCGGCCAGTTGCACTCGAACTTCGCGTGCACGACGCAGCCGTTCACGATCAACGCCGGCAGTACCCGCACGTTCGGCTGGAGCCTGAAGTACAGCAGTTAGCGTTAGCGTTGTTCTTCGTTCGTCTTTGCTGCGGTGGCTCGATGATCGGATACGAGCGTCCGCAGCATCGACGGATCATCGGCAGGTTCACGATCCAGACGCCGCGATCGAACCATCTTGCGCATGGCCAGACGCGCCATCCTGGCCCAGCCGGAAGGACGCGGATCGGCAAGCATGCTGAGCGCGCGCGCATAGTCGAGCGTGAGGCCGGGCGTCCACGCCATCGTCGCCGCGCGTTTGCGTATTTGCGCAGCAACCCATAGCTCCGGCGTCGTGATCACGCGAAGAAAAGGCCGCCACCCGCCGAGGCCGCCGACGCCACCGAGGCCGCCCCATACGCGTGTCGAAGCCCCTTCGATCGCCGCCTCGAGCGCGCGCGAGACACTGCTCGAACAGTTGCGGGACGTCAGGTTATACGTGGTGTCCTGCCGGTACGCGTCCCAGAAGCGGCGCAAGCGGGCCGGATCGTAATTGCGTATGCGCACCTGAACCGTCGACGGACACCACGCCTTCGATTCCGTCGCATAGTCAGGCTGAAACACGCCGGGCACATCGTTCTCGCGCGTGGCACGCAGGAGCCGCGCGAAGTCATCCGGCGAACGATCGAATTCCACCGCGGGATAGAGGCTCACGTAAATGCCATCAGGTGCTTCGAGCGCCGCGTGCCCGGTCGAGATCACACCGTTGCGATCCACCGCCGCGATATAACGATCGACAATCGGCTGTCGCCGCGCCTCGCCTTTGGCCGATCCGACGGGGGTCCACACATGCACGGTGAGCGCGGCTTCGTCGGCGGCGGGCGGGCCGTCCCATTCGATGTTCGTCATCGCGGCCCGAGTCGCTGCATCGCTGTTGTCCGATCGTTCGGCATCCGAATCGACTGCGGGATTCGACACGAGGCGCCGCGCCCGCGTACTCAGCAACAACAGATTCCAGCCGCCGAAGATCAAACCGAGGCCGAGGCAATACGGTACGGTGCCGACATAATGCGTGGGATAAGGCTGATAGAAGAAGAGCGCCAACGCGATTTCCACGCCACCGCCAATCGTTGCGAGCCGCCACGTACGGTAGCGCACGACATGCGCCGAGACGATCTGCAACAGGCCATCGGCGAGAAACAGCGTGCCGAAAATCATCGACAGGGCGAAGTGGCCATGATGATGACCCGCGAGAATCAGCGCCGCCGCCAACGAGAACGCAATGCCCTTCGCATAGCGCAGCGTGCGCTGGCCGCCCATGCCGGTCCACGCGACCGCGAGCGTGGCGAGCCCTTCGAGCAGCAACAAAACCGCAAACGGCGTGATCGGAAAATAGAGCGCGCCGTCGAGCGCGTCGATGAACACGACGATGCCGAGCAGCAGGCTAGCCGCGCCCATCATCCTGAGCGAGCGCCAACGCGTGCGCAGGTAATCGACGCCGAGCAGAATCATGACCAGACGAACCATAACGAATCCTCCTTGACGCGTTCAGTTTGCACCGGCACCGACGCGCGTGATGTTCTGTTCGCACTCTAAAGGCGAGCCGTTCGACGACGATGCAGTTTCATGTCGGCGGCTGGCGGCGATCGATCGATGTTGAAGAGCGGCAGCGCGGATGCGCTCGGCCATGAGCGCATCCAATGGCGTGTACACGACCATGCCGAGATCCGGCCGGCCATCGACGGCGAATAGCGAATATTCCATTTCGACCTGCCCGAGCGTGGGATGCAGCAGGCGCTTTACGTTCTCGCCGTCACCGTGACCCAGCACCTGGTTTTCGCGCCACATGCGGTCGAAGTCCGCGTTGGCGCGGCGCAGATCGTCGACGAGTTCGCCCACTTCGGAAGCGAGCCCTGCGCGCGCCACGTCGGCGCGGAATGTTCCGACCACGAAGCGCGCGACGCCTTCCCAGTCGTGCTGTTTCGCGCGAACGGCCGGGTCGCCGAACAGGAAACGCAGGATGTTGCGCTGGCCGGCCGGCAGCCTGCCGTAGTCGGTCAGCACGACCGCGGCGGCCGCATTCCACGCGACCACGTCCCACGTCGCGGTCTTGATGATCGAGGGGCTCGCGTCGAGCGAATCGAGCACGCGCTGCAACCGCGGGTTCACACCATCGACGCCGCGATAGCGCACCTCGGGCGGCCTCCCGAGACCTAGCATGAAAACGTGTTCGCGCTCGGTATCGGTGAGCATCAGCGCCGCGCAGATGCGCTCGAGCACATGCGCGGACGGCGCGCCGCCGCGGCCCTGTTCGAGCCAGGTGTACCAGGTGGAACTGATGTGGGCAAGCTGGGCGACTTCCTCACGGCGCAGTCCAGGCGTGCGCCTACGGCCCGAAAAGCCGAAGCTCGCCGGGTCCAGACGCGTGCGGCGGCTGCGCAAAAAGTCACCGAGGGTTTGAGCGTCGTTCACTGACATGCTGAGCCTGTTAGTCCTTTTACCGGGATAACGTCACTACTTAAACAGGATAGCGGATGAACGCATAGTACAGGGATGACTACCTAAGGAGGCATTGCCATGCGGATCTTTGTGACGGGCGCAACGGGCTTCATCGGCTCGGCGTTGGTGCCCGAACTTATCGAGGCCGGTCATCAGGTGATCGGCATGACGCGCTCCGATGCGGGCGCGCACGCGCTGTTTGCCGGGGGCGCCGACGTTCATCGCGGCACGCTTGAAGACGTCGACAGCGTGCGCAGCGGCGTCGCAAACGCGGACGCCGTCATCCATCTCGCATTCGACCACGACTTTTCGCGCTTCGCGGCGAACTGCGAGAAGGACGCACGCGTGATCGAAGCGCTCGGATCGGCGCTGGCCGGTTCCGATCGTCCGCTGCTCGTCACGTCGGGCACGGGCGCGGGCAGCCGCGACGACGGGCAGCCCGCCACGGAGGATGTGTTCAACACGGCGCACCCGAATCCGCGACTCGCAACGGAGCTGGCCAGTAACGTTCTGCTGCAGGCAGGCGTGAATGTCTCGGTGATGCGCCTGCCGCAAGTGCACAACCCGTTCCGGCAAGGGCTAATCACGCCGCTCATCCAGATTGCGCGCGAGAAAAGGGTTTGCGCGTATGTGGACGAGGGCCGTAATCGCTGGCCCGCGGGACATCTATCGGACGTCGTGAAGCTGTACCGGCTCGCGATCGAAAGGGCAGAACGCGGCGCGCGGTATCACGCGGTCGGCGAGGAGGGGGTGAGCGCGCGGGAGATCGCGGAGGCGTTGGGCCGTGGCCTGAAGCTGCCGGTCGTTTCGATCGCGCGCGAGCAGACGCAGGCGTATTTCGGATGGATGGCGATCTTCGCGGCGCTCGATATGCCCGCGTCGAGTGCTCTGACACAGGCACGTTTGGGCTGGCAACCAGCAGGCCCGACGCTGATTGCCGATCTCGACGAAGCACGTTACGCCGACGATGTGCCGGCGTGACTCAACCGTTCGACACGCTGACGAGCTTCTGACTGTGTTCGCCCGTCCAGCGTTTCACCGTCCCCACGTCGATATCGAATAGATCGAGCACGCGTCCCAGCGTGTGATCGATCATCGACTGCAAACTGTCGGGCCGCGCGTAAAACGCCGGCACCGGCGGATAGATGATCGCGCCGGTTTCCGTCGCCGCGGTCATATTGCGCAGATGCCCGAGATGCAGCGGCGTCTCGCGCACCATCAACACGACGCGTTTGCGTTCCTTCAGCATCACATCGGCGGCGCGCGACAGCAACGAACCCGTGTTGCCCGTCGCGACCTCCGCGAGCGTTTTCATCGAACACGGCGCGACGATCATGCCGTCGACGCGAAACGAGCCGCTCGAAATCGCCGCGCCAATATCGGCATTGGGATAGTGCTCGAAAGCCAGCGCCTGAACGTCGGCCGCGCGCAAGTCGGTTTCGTAGGCAAGCGTCATTTGCGCCGAGCGGCTCATCACCAGATGAGTCTCCACGTCGAGCTCGCGCAGCATCTCGAGCAGCCTCACGCCATAGACAACGCCGGAAGCGCCGCTGATTCCCACCACGATACGTTTGCGTCGGTCCATGTTCGTCGTCTCTTGTCGATCCGCTGCGCGGCGGGTTCGTAGGTTCGTATGTTCGTCTGTCTCCGCACTCAGGTTGCATGACATGGCCCCTGTCGTTCAAACGAAATCTGTTCATGCCTCGCATGAGGGCTTTTCATTGTCCGCGGATGAAATCCGTTCATGACGTACATGAGAAATCAGCGTTTGCGAGGGGAGGTCGTTGTGCGTCAGTCTGCGCTCACCGTCGTTCCCCTTGATCATTCACCGGACAACCATGAAAACTTTCCCCTCGTTTCAGACCCACTTGCAGGCCCTCGAGGAAAAGGGCCTTGTCGTTCACGTACACCGCGAAATCAACAAGGACACCGAACTCCATCCGCTCGTGCGCTGGCAATTGCGCGGCGGCATTCCCGAGTCGGATCGAAAGGCGTTCGTGTTTCATAACGTCGTCGACAGCAAAGGACGCCGCTACGAGTTGCCCGTCGTGGTCGGCGCATTGTCGATCAATCGCGAGGTCTACTCGATCGGCATGGGCGTGCCCGTCGATCAGATCGGCAAGAAGTGGCAGCAGGCGAAGGGCAATCCGATCGCGCCCGTTCTCGTGAACGAAGCGCCGTGCCAGGAAGTGTGTTTTATCGGCGATGAACTCGATGTCGACGGTCAAGGTCTCGAACATCTGCCGATTCCCATTTCGACGCCAGGCTTCGACAACGCGCCGTACACAACGTGCTCGCAGTACGTTTCCGTCGATCCGGAAAACGGCATTCAGAACATGGGCACGTATCGCGGACAGATCAAGGGTAAGCGCCGCGTCGGTTGCAATCCGTCGATCGAAATGGGGCAAGGCATCTATCAGCATTGGCTCAAGTACAAGGCGATGGGCAAGCCGATGCCTGCCGCGCTCGTGATCGGCGGCCATCCGGCCGTGTCGTTCTGCTCGGTCCAGAAGCTGCCGATCGACGTGGACGAACTCGGCGTGGCCGGCGCGATTCTCGGCGAACCGCTGCGCGTGGTGAAGTGCAGGACCAACGATCTACTCGTGCCCGCCGACGCTGAAATCGTGATCGAAGGATTCGTTCCGACGGATACGCTCGAACCGGAAGGGCCTTTCGGCGAATCGCACGGTCACGTGAATTTGCAGGAATTCAATCCGTACATGAACGTCACGGCGATTACGCGACGCAAGAACGCGCATCTCGTGTCGATCATCAGCCAGGTCACGCCGAGCGAAAGTTCGCTCGTCAAGAAAGTCGCGTTCGAGCCGCTGTTTCTCGACCATCTGAAGAATTCGCTGCGTATCGCAAGCGTCGAAAAGGTCGTGATGCACGAGCCGCTGACCAATCTGCGCAAGCTCGTGATCGTGGTGTTCAGCGAGAAGGCAACCGAAACCGAAATATGGCGCGCGCTGATGGGCGCGGCGTCGCTGCAACCGGCTGTCGGCAAGCTGGTCGTTGCCGTGAGCAACGACATCAACCCCGAAAACAGCGACGCGATCTTCTGGTCGATGAGCTACCGGATGAACGCGATCAAGGACGTGCAGATTCTGCACGGCCGCGATACGGGACACGGACCGCGCACGTCGGGCGCGCAACGCGGCGACGATGCGGTTGACGGCGTGATCCTGATGAACGCAACACGCAAGGAAGAGCTGCCGCCGCTTTCGCTGCCGACGCGCGAGTACATGGAAAACGCGAAAGCGATCTGGGAAGAACTCGGGCTGCCGCCGCTGCGTCCGGAATGGCCGTGGTACGGCGTCTCGATGGGCGACTGGGACGAGCGCAACGAAGCGATGGCGCAGCGCGCCGTGAAGAGCGAGTACTTCGAAACGGGCGAGGAACAGACGCTTCAACGCGTCGGGCCTGAGTGGATCAATAAGGATTCCGACTGGTTCTTCGCCGAAAAGAAAGACATCTAACGCGCCGCGGATAGCGGCCACCATATCAATAGAACGACATCGATGGAGGAGATATGCACGACAAAGGAGAAGCACTTCCGGCTGTACGAATGAGTATGTTGACGCGCTCGCTCGCGGCATTCACGTTGCTTGGGCTGTCGAGCGGCGCGGCGCATGCGCAAAGCAGCGTCACGTTATACGGTTCGCTCGACGGCGGCTTGCGCAATCTCGTGAACGGCACGAAGGCGGGCGGCGCGGCGTTGACGATGGCGTCGAACGGCGTCTACAACTCGAACCGCTGGGGCCTGGAGGGCAAGGAAGATCTGGGAGGCGGCTACTACGCGCGCTTCAATCTGGAAGCAGGCTTCGTGCTGTCGACCGGCGCGAATAACAACACCAACAACCAGATCTTCCAGCGCACGTCGACGGTCGGAATAGGCGGGCCGTTCGGGCAGGTCGACATTGGCCGGCAATTCACGCTCCAGCATTTTCTGATCAAGGACTTCGAGCCGTTCGACTTCCATTACCTCGGCATTACGGAATCGACGGCGGTGTCGGGCGGCAACACCGGACGCGACGATAACGACATCAACTATCGCGGCATTTTCGGGCCGTGGGTGGTTCGCGGCGAATATGCGCTGGGCGGCGTGCCGGGCAGCGCCGCACACGGCTCGACGCTCGCCGGCGGCCTGAACTATCGGGGCAAGACGATCAAGCTGGGCGCGGGCTATACGCACAAGTCGAATCCGCTGACGGCGACGTCGAGCGAATACTTCAGCAATGACCAGTACACGGCAGGCGGCACGGTGAGCGTGGGCCCTGTCGATGTGATGGCCGGTTACTCGCTCGATTTGCAGGACACGCCCGCTTCGGCGCGCAGCATGACACGCAATCAGTACTTGTGGGGCGGCTTGCGTTATCAGGCGACGCCGTTCTTTAGCGTGACCGCCGCGTATTACGACAACAAGAACAAGACCGGCGGCGTGGACGGCAGGAAAGACGTGGCGATTCTCGGCATTGACTATCTGCTCTCGAAGCGCACGGAGCTTTATGCGGACATCGACTATACGCATTTCACCGGCGTTTATGTCACTAACGCAACGTTGAACGCGTCGGGTCACGCGAAACAGACGGGTATCTCGTTCGGTATGAATCACTGGTTCTAGCCGTACCGTCTACTGCAACTTAACTCACGCAAAAAAACCGGTCGGAAGCCTTTAGGCTCCAACCGGTTTTTTTACGCTTGAGCAATCAGTGTTCAGTGATCGTCGAGCGATCCTTGCGCATTGAAGTGTGCGCGAATCGTCTTCGTGTGATGCAGAAATGCCGGCGTGGCCATCACCTCAAGAGAACGCGGACGCGGCAAATCGATGTCGTAAATCGCGGCTATCGAGCCCGGCCGTTCCGACATCACCAGCACGCGGTCCGACAGGAATACCGCTTCAGGAATGCTGTGCGTGATGAGCAGCACGGTTTTCTTCGATTCGAGCCAGATGCGCTGCAATTCCATGTTCATGCTCTCGCGCGTCATTGCGTCGAGTGCGCCGAAAGGTTCGTCCATCAGCAGAACGGACGGCTCGTGCAAGAGCGCGCGGCAGATCGACACGCGCTGCTGCATGCCGCCGGAAAGTTGCCACGGATGCTTTTGCTCGAAGCCTTCTAGACCGGCCATGCTGATCAGTTGCATCGCTTTCTCGCGTGCTTCGCGCCTCGGCATGCGGCGCATTTCCGCCTGCAACAGAATGTTGTCGAGCACGTTGCGCCACGCGAGCAGCACGGCGCTCTGGAACACGATACCCACGTTCTTTTGCGGGCCGCGAATCGGCTCGCCGGACAAGGTCATCGTTCCGGACGAGATCGCTTCGAGTCCGGCGACCATCTTCAGCAACGTGCTTTTGCCGCATCCGGACGGTCCGACGATCGAGACGAACTCCTGTTCGCGGATGTCGAAGTCGAGCGGCTTCAGCGCTTCCATCATGCCTTGCGCGCTGCGATAACTCTTGGTCACGCCGCGCAGTTCTATCAGCGATCTGGCGGGCGCGGGCGCGGAAAAAGACCGGTGATGCTTGTCGTCGAGCTTGAGTACGGTGGTCATAGCGGGGCGGGTTTCGGGTGAACGGAAAGGAACGACGCGGCGGCGCTAGTGCGGCTCATGGAACGAATGCGCCGGTGTAGTACTTCGCGGGCACGTTCGCCGACGGATCGAGCTTGCTGTACTGCACGATCGCGGCCACGGAGTCGTCGATGTTCTTCGCGCTGACGTGGAAGATCGGCGCCTTCTCGGTTTCGGGCGTGCGGTAGAACGGGATCGTCGCCTGCAGCGTGCGGATCATCGTGTCGCGCGAACCGGCGGCGGGCAGCGTCTTGAGTAGCGCATCGACCGCGGCGGCCGGGTCTTTCTCGCTGTCGTTCACGGACTTCGCCGTCGCGCGCATGAAGCGTTTGAGCAGATCGGCATGGTCCTTGATCATGTCGTCGCGCGCGATGATGCTAAGCGTCGCCACGTTCACGTTGTAGTCGGCAAACAGGATCGCGCGCGCAGGCTTCTTCGTGGCCTGCTCGACGGAGATCAGCGGGATCGTCGCGAAGCCGACCAGCAGATCGGCCTGACCCGTAATGACCGCATTGATCGTGGTCTGCGGATTGCCGGTGATCGTCTTGAAGTCGGAGTCCTTCAGGCCGACCTTGTTCATGAACATCGTCCATAGCTGCGACGACGCGTCGCCGGGCGCAACCGCAACCGTTTTTCCCTTGATGTCCTGCGGCGTTTTGATGTTCTTGTCCGCGAGCCCGACCACGGAGGTCGGATTTTCCTGCATCAGCACGCCGATCGCTTTCACGGGTGCGCCCATCGCGGCGACCTTGACCATCGTGCTGAAGTCCGCGTAGCCAATGTCCACGTTGTGCGTCGCGACGGCCTGCACGGTCGGGCCCGAGCCGTGTCCTTCCATCAGCTTGAGGTCGATGCCTTCGGCGTCGTAGTAGCCCTTCACCTTGCCGAGATAAAACGGTGCGACCGCGCCGTTGACCGTGTAGTTGAGCATCAATGTCAGCGAGTCTTTCGCGTAAGCGGCGTGGCTCGTGCAGCAGACCGCTGCAAACGCGAGCGCGGCTGCCATGCGCGTCGGCTTTCGTGATTTCATGGTGTCTCCTTCCTGTGGCCCCATCTGAAATGGGTGCTGTCTGCTTCTTGATGTGGGGTAGTCAAAGCGAATGCGGTGGAACCGCGCGAACGCCGAGAACGCCGCGAGCGCGTCAAGCGCGTCCAAGCAGCCGCGAGCGATGCGACGCATGCCACGGAATCGCGATGCGCTCCAGCATGTCGATGGCGACGAACAGCAGAGCGCCGATCACCGACAGCACGACCAGCGCCGAGAAGATCAGCGGCTGGTCGAAGTTGCCGTTTGCACGTTGCAGCACGAAGCCGAGTCCCGAATTCGCGCCGACGAATTCGGCGACCACCGCGCCGACGACAGCGAGCGTGATCGACACCTTCATGCTTGCGAAGATCGACGGAAGCGCGTGCGGCAGGCTGATCTTGAAGAACGTTTTCACCGGCGAACTGCCCATCGACTTCGCCAGATCGGTCAGATCCTTCTCGACCGATTTGAAGCCCATCACCGTCGATACGACAACCGGAAAGAAGCCAAGCAGGAACGCAACCAGTATGCGCGGAAAGAGTCCGAAGCCGAACCAGACGACAAAAAGCGGCGCGATCGCCACTTTCGGAATGCTCTGCGAAAACACGACGAGCGGGTACAGGTAGCTCTCGATCAGCGGCGACGCGGCGACCAGCATCGCGATCGGCACGCCGATCAGCACCGAAAGCGCAAAGCCGCCGAGCGTCGCGTACAGCGTCGGCAACGACTCTTCCAGCAGCATCGACCATTGCGCAGCGATCTGATGGAAGATCGCTTCGGGCGTCGGCACCAGATACGGCGGAATCTTGAAGATGCGTATCACGAGATCCCACGCAAGCACGATGACGACAATAAGCAGCAGCGGACGGACCCACTGCGAACTCAGGACTTTCCTGGTGAAGTTCACGGCATTCGACCTTTATGGTTGAGAAGCGGAAGAGCGGGAAGAACTGGAAGAGACCGCGCGCGGACATGCGCCGGCATGCTCTGGCAGCAAGATTGACCGCCAGCCATGCGCCGGGCAAACGCTAATTGTTCATGCCGCATATGAGAGAAATTCATCCGCTGCGTGCGGCGGCGCGATGCGCAATAACGAAACGCGCATGGTCGTCGATGCGATGGAACGTCCGTTCGCAAGCGATGAATTGTTTTCATGCTTTACATGAAAGATCGTCGTTTGCCGGTCCAACGGCGAGCCCGCAATATCCGGCTGAGGGCTCGATGACCCGAACTCGAACGCATCCGATAGCCAGTGGAGCACGCAATGAATCAACCGATCAGTCCCGATGTCGTGTCGTCGCACGTTACCGTGCGTGACGGCACGCAAATCGGCTACACCCTCTACGGCGCAAAAGACAACACGGTGCGCGTGGTGCTCGTGCATTCGCTCGCGATGGACCGTCACTTCTGGGCGCCTGTCGTCGAGCGGCTGTTGCCGCGTGCTTCTGTGCTCGCCATCGATGCGCGCGGTCACGGCGCATCCGGCAAGCCGGCCGGTCCGTACACGGTGTCGCTGTTTGCGCAGGACGTCTACGACGTGCTGCGCGCGACGGACTTTCGCAACGTGCTGATCGCGGGCGCGTCGATGGGCGGCTGCGTCGCGCTGCAATTCGCGGCCACATGTCCTGATGCGATCGGCGCGGGCCTGATCGACACGACCGCGTGGTACGGCGAGACGGCGCCGCAGGACTGGGACGCGCGCGCCCAGAAGGCCGAGACCGGCGGCCTTGCGCCGCTGGTCGAGTTTCAGACCACGCGCTGGTTCAGCGACGCGTTTCGCGCCGCGCATCCGCAAGTGGTGCAACGTTGCGTGGACACCTTTCTACGCAACGACGTTGCGGCATTCGCCGCGACCGGCCGCATGCTCGGTTCGTTCGACGGCCGCGCGCTGATGGCGAAGGTGAAAGTGCCGACGTGCGTGATCGTCGGTGAGGAGGACTATGCGGCGACGCCCGCGATGGCGCGGGCGCTGCACGCGGGCATTGCCGGATCGACCTTCACCGAGATCCCGAAGGCGCGTCATCTGACGCCGCTGGAAACGCCCGACATCGTCGCGCGCGAACTGCACGCGCTGCTCGATCGCGCAGGCTGCGCCCGCTAGATGCACAAGAAACCTGCAACGAATACGCGCAACAAGGAGTGCCTGGATGATTCCGTTTGAGCTCGCGAAGCCACGGTCGCTGAAGGAAGCGATTGCGCTGCTGGACCCGGAAGACCCGGATATTCGCCCGGTGGGCGGCGGCACCGCGGTGATGTTGATGATGAAGGCCGGCGTGCTGCGGCCGACGCGGCTCGTCAGTTTGCGCGATATCGAGCCGCACTATGCGCAGGTTCGCCTGGACGACAACGGCGAGTTGCGTATCGGCGGATTGACGCGGCTCGCGACGCTCGAGCATTCGCCGGTCGTGAAGGAGGGATGGCCGCTCATCGCCCGCACGTTGCGCACGCTGTCGAATGTGCGAGTGCGCAATGTGGCGACCATCGGCGGCAACCTCGGTCACGCCGATCCTCATATGGATATGCCGCCGGTGCTAAGCGCGCTCGGCGCACGCGTGACGATCACGGGTCCGCACGGCGAACGCACGGTGCCCGTCGAGCAATTGTGCACGGGCTATTACGAAACCGTGCTCGCTCGCGATGAACTCATCTCCGAAGTGATCGTGCCGCCGCAAGCCGGCCGGCCCGCGGCGTACATGAAGGTCACGACCCGCGCGGCGCATGACTGGCCTGCGCTCGGCGTGGCTGTCGTGCTCGATATAGAGGGGCCGCGCATCGGCCGCGCGAGCGTGATCGTCGGCGCGGCGACGGACCGGCCGACACGGCTCACGCATGCCGAGGCGCTGCTTCGCGGCGCGGCGCCCGACGACGCGATTCTGCGTGAAGCGGGCGAAGCGGCTGCGGCGCAACTCGATATCGTCGGCGATTCTCATGGGTCCGCGAGTTACAAGAAGCAACTGCTGAAGGTCTATCTGGGCCGCGCGGTGCGCACGGCGCTGGCCGCCGCGAGCGGACGCGCCGCTCAATTCGGGGATCATGCGTGATGAAGATCGACAAGACGCTGGAAGAACAGCCAGCACAAAAGCAGGTGGGCCGCGCATTGAACCGGCTCGAAGCGCGCTCGAAAGTGACGGGCCGCGCGGAGTACATTCATAACCTCGTGCTGCCGCGCATGCTGTACGGCAAGATATTTCGCAGCACGATGGCGCACGCAAGGATTGTCAGCATCGACACGAGCGCCGCGCGTGAAATGGAGGGCGTATTCGCCGTGTACACCGGCGAAGATATTCGCAAGGTGATTCCCGAGCCTTACTATGGCCCGGCGTTTCACGACCAGCCGATTCTCGCGCTGGATAAAGTGCGCTACATCGGCGAGCCGGTTGCCGTCGTGCTCGCGGCCGATCCGCATATCGCCGAAGAGGCAACGCATCTGATCATGGCCGAATACGAGGAATTGCCGGCCGTGTTCAACGAAGTCGAGGCTGCGCAATCGGATGTACTCGTGCACGACTTCCTGCGCCCAGCGGGTACGTTCCCGGACCTGAAGCATCTTGCCGGACGCAAAGGCACCAATGTCGCGCTCGATTTCCAGTTGCGGCGCGGCGACGTGGAGGCGGCCTTCGCAAGCGCCGCGCATGTATTCGACGACACGTTCACCACGCAGCAGGTGATGCACACGCCGCTCGAGCCGATGGTCTCGCTTGCCGAGCCGGATATGGGCACGGGAATGCTGACGGTGCATACGGCTTCGCAGAGCCCGTCGTTCGTGCGCATCGAAATCGCGCGTCTGCTGGGGTGGGACGAGAACCGCGTGCGCGTGAAGTCGGCGCTGCTCGGCGGCGGCTTCGGCGCGAAGCTGTATATCAAGCTCGAAGCACTCGTCGTCGCGCTGGCGCTGCTGTCGCGGCGCAACGTGAAAATCTCGCTGACAATGGAAGAGCAGTTCTTCACGATCACCAAGCACGCCACCACGTTCCGCATGAAAACGGCGGTGAACGAAGAAGGCCGCATTACCGCGCGCAAATGCGAGGTCTGGTGGAACGGCGGCGCGTATGCCGATATCGGGCCGCGCGTCACGCAGAAGTCGGGCTTTACCGCTTCGGGTCCGTACGACATCGAGAACGTGTGGATCGATTCGTACCAGGTCTACACGAATCTGCCGCCTGCGGGCGCATTTCGCGGCTTCGGCATTCCGCAGATGGTGTGGGCTTACGAGAGCCACGCCGACATGATTTCGCGCGCGCTTCGTATCGATCCGCTCGAATTCCGCCGCCGCAATATCCTGCGCGAAGGGCGTCCCCATGCAACCGGCACGCCGATGCACGACGCGGCGATCGGTCTCGTGCTCGAACGCGTCGCGCAGCGAATGAACTGGGCGGCGCCGTTCGAGCGCGGCACAGGCACGCTGCGGCGCGGGCGCGGCATTGGAGTCGGCTTCAAGGCGCTGGTTGCGCCCACCACGTCGATGGCGATGGTGAGCCTCGCGGGCGACGGCAGTTGCACGGTTTATTCGAGCACGGTCGATATGGGCCAGGCGTCGGAAACCGCGATTGCGCTGATGGCCGGTGAAGTGCTCGGCATTCCCGCCGAACGCATCCGCGTGATGCGGCCCGATACGGACGTGACGCCCTACGACATGGCGACGCTCGGCTCGCGCTCGACATTCCACATGGGACACGCGGTGCGTCTCGCCGCTGAAGACGTGAACCGCAAACTCGCCGAACTCGCCGATGAACTCGGCGTGCCGGCCGCGCCCGCGAGCCGCGCGGGCGAACTGCTGCGGCGCAAGTACGGCATGCAGGCGGGCAACATCGTCGGCATAGGCAGCTTTATTCCGCCGTATAAGTCGCCGGAACACGAGACAGGGCAGTCGGAGAACATCACACCGAACTGGATGGTGGGCGGCTGCGGCGTCGAAGTCGAAGTGGATACGGAGACGGGCCACTTCAAGCTGCTGCGCTTCGAGCATGTGGTGGATTGCGGCACGCCGATCAATCCGAAGGTGGTCGACACGCAGATCTCCGGCGCGGCCATCATGCAGCTCGGCATTTCGCTGTTCGAGCGCATGGAGTTCGACGAGGTCGGGCAGCTTCGCAATGCGTCGTTCGCCGAGTACAAGATTCCGGGCATCCACGATATTCCGCCGGTCATCGGGCGCGAGACCGTCGACTCGGTGCAGAGCAACGGGCCGTTCGGCGCGAAAGGCGTCGGCGAGAGTTCGACATTCGGCGTTGCGTCGGCGATTGCCGAGGCCATCGAAGACGCGGTCGGCGTGCGTCTGAAGTCGCTGCCGCTCACGCCCGAGCGTGTGTACCGTGCGCTGTGCGCCGCGCGCAATGAACCGCTATCCGAGGAATAAACATGAGCGCTACTTCCATCAACATTCAATTCACGCTGAACGGCGAGCGCGTGAGCGCCGACGTCGAACCGCATCACACGATTCTCGACGTGCTGCGTCAGCAGTTCGCGCTATATGGCGCCCGCGAAAGCTGCGGTCAGGGCTTGTGCGGATGCTGCACGGTGATCGTCAACGGCGAGAGCGTGTCGGGCTGTCTCTATCTCGCCGCAATGGCCGACGGCGGTGAAGTCAGCACGATCGAAAACCTGGACGCCAATGGAGAACTCGATCCGGTGCAGCAGGCGTTCATCGAGTGCGGCGCGTTTCAATGCGGCTTTTGCACGTCAGGCTTCATACTGATGAGCCGCCAGTTGCTCGACCGCAATCCGGACCCGAGCGAAGCCGAGATCCGCAATTTCCTGTCGGGCAATCTTTGCCGTTGCGCCGCGTATCCGGAGATCATCGAGGCCGTCAAGCTCGCCGCGCAAATGCGCAAGTCGAAGGCGACGGTCGCCGTCGTGGCCGCGTAGCGCGCCTGCAAACAACGGCAAATCAACGCAGTGACGCGCGTCTGAAGAACAACAGACGGCATGGCGCGCGATAACGACATCGAGGAGACAGTCGATGCAGCACCCTCTGGAGGAAAGCTCCGGCGGCGGCACGCGCGGCAGCCTGGGCGGCGAGCCGCGGGTCGCCCTGGACGACGCGACCCATGCCGTCTGGTATCGCTCGATCAACCGCCAGCAATGGAGCGCATTGATCGCGTCCAATCTCGGCTGGTTCTTCGACGGCTATGAAACCTATGCACTGGTTCTGACCGTGGGCGGCGCGCTCGGCCAGTTGCTGCCGGCGTCGGGCCACGCGCAGATTCCGTTCTACGCGGGACTCGTGATCGCATTGACGCTGCTCGGCTGGGGCATCGGCGGATTGATCGGCGGCATCCTGACCGACTATATCGGCCGCAAACGGATGATGATGTTCGCGATTCTCGCGTATTCGCTGACCACCGGTTTGAGCGCGCTGTCGTGGGACTGGACATCGTTCGCGGCGCTGCGCTTCATCGTCGGTCTCGCGATGGGATCGGAGTGGGCGACGGGCACCGCAATGACTGCGGAAATCTGGCCGGACCGGCATCGCGGCAAAGGCGCGGGGCTCATGCAGTGCGGCCTCGGCACGGGCTTTTTCGTCGCGTCGCTGATATGGCTTTTCATGAGCGGCGCAGGCGAGCATGCATGGCGCTACATGTATCTGATCGGCGTGCTGCCCGGTCTCGCGACGCTGTGGATGCGCGCGGGCATTCCCGAGTCCGAGCAATGGCAGCGCGTGAACACCGAGCGCAAGGCGACGCTCGCGCGCAGGAAGTCGGGCGTGACGCTCGACGCGCGCGAACAGTCGCTCGCGCGCTTTACGCTCGTCGATCTGCTGGCCGACGCGAAGCTGCGCCGCCGCACGTGGATTGCCGTGCTGATGTCGCTCAGCACGACGCTCGGCTGGTGGGGCATCTCGACGTGGGTGCCGCCCTACATCGGTTCGGTCGCGGCGCATGCCGGGCTTTCTGCGGCCTCGTGGGCGAGCTTTGCCGGCATGGCGTACAACGTCGGCGCGATCAGCGGTTATATTGGCCTCGGCTTTCTCGCCGACGCCTATGGCCGCAAGCGCATCACCTGTCTATTCTTCGCGATGGCGTTCGTGCTGACGCCGGTGCTCTTCATGTGGACGCACGACGTCGGCCTGCTGCTGGCGGTCGCCTGCGTGGCAGGCTTTTTCAGCCTCGGTCAATATACGTGGATGCCCACGTGGCTGCCCGAGCTTTATCCGACGCGCGTGCGCGGCACCGCTATCGCGCTGTGCTTCAATGTTCCGCGCTTTCTTGCGTGGACGGGGCCGCTCGTCGCCGGCACACTGATCACCCGCTTCGGCGGCTACGGTCATGCGGCGGTCATAGTCGGCTTCATCTATCTGGTCGGCCTCGCGCTCGCGCCGTGGCTGCCGGAAACGCGCGGCCAACCCTTACCAGAAGAGGTTTGAACAATGAATTTCATTTTCACCGACAATGCGCCGTCTCCGGGCGGCCACTATTCGCAGGCCGTGCAGGCGGGCGGCTTCACGTTCGTCTCGGGCATGCTGCCGGGTCCCGGCGTGGCCACCGACGGCCCCGACAACTTCGAGCGCCAGGTGCGCGCCACGCTCGCTCATTGCGAGCAGGTGCTGGCCGCGGCGGGCTGCGCGCTGACCGACGTCGTGCAATGCACCGCGTACATCGTCGATGTGAAGAACTGGCCGGAGTTCAACCGGCTCTACGCGGAGTATTTCGGCGTTCACAAGCCGGCGCGCGCGGTCGTGCCGGTGCCCGAGCTGCACCACGGCTTTCTCGTCGAGTTGCAGATGGTCGCGCATCGCGGCGCATAAGCGCGCCGCTTTACGGAGGACACGATGGACAGCATCGACGTGAGCGTGCTGCGCAATGCCGTCGACTGGCTCGCGACGGGCCGCCGCGTCGTACCCATCACGGTGACGCGCCCGTGGGGTTCGAGTCCGCGCCCCGTCGGCGCGATGCTCGCGATGCGCGACGACGACCTACTCCTGGTCTTGATCCGCCTCCGGCAACTCCGGCCCTGAGCTGACAATCCCCCACCATTGCTGACGCAGTGCGTCGCGCAAGATCTTGCCGCGCGCGCTGCGCGGCAGCGCTGCAACCGGATAGATATTCATCGGCATCTTTTCGCGCGGCAGATGCCGCCGGCAATGCGCACGCAGCGCCTCCACGTTCGGCGCGATGTCCGGCTGCAACACCACGAAGCAGACGGTTTCCTGTCCATACACCGGGTCGGGCACACCGAGCGCCGCGACGTCCTGCACATGAGGATGCGTACGCATCACATCCTCTATCTCCTGCGGCACGATCTTCACGCCGCCACGAATGATGAGATCGTCCATGCGAGCCGCCATGCGCACAAAGCCGTCCGTGTCGCGTGCGGCGATATCGCGCGTGAAGAGCGGCGCGCCGCGAATCGGCAGCAGCGAGCCGTCTTGCTGAAGCACGCCGAGCGCGAGCTTGTCGCCGTCGACGACAACCTGGCCTTCGACGCCGGCAGCGCACGGCATACCGTCGGCGTCCACGATCTCGAAGCGGATATGCGCGGCCGGATAACCGACCGTTCCGAGCTTGCGATGCTCGAGCCGGTTGCCGCACATCCATCCCGCTTCCGACGACCCATACAGATTGAGGATGCGAATGCCGTAGCGCTTTTCGAAGCGCATCCATTGAACGGGCGATAGCGGCGCTGTGCTGCAGGTCATCGCGCGCAGCGACGAGAACGTTTCGGCGCTCACCTCGAGCGGTGCTTCGAGAAGCATGTTGAGCACCGTGGGCACGCCCGCGCAAACGGTAATGCGCTGATCGCGGACCCAGTCGCCGAAGCTGCTGCGCGAAAAGCGGCGCGCGACGCATAGTGTCGAACCGAGTTGCAGGAACGGAATGAAGCTCAGTATCTGCGCCGAGTACCAGTCGAACGAACGGTATTCGAGCATGCGGTCGTCGCGGCTCGAACCGAGCAGGTCGATACTGTCGAGGCCGTTGAGCCAGTACGACTGGTGATCGTAGACGACGATCTTCGGAATGCCGGTCGTGCCCGACGTGCAGCACATCGACGCAATGTCGCGATGCGTGCATACGGTTGCGCCGTCGGGCAGCGGCGTGTCGTCGTGCGCGCCTGCTTCGAGCGAGATGATGTCGCCATCGCAGCCGATGTTCTCGCGGCCGGCCGAGGCCCACGAAGCGAAGCGCACGACCTGCACGTTCGCTGCGGCGACGGAGGTGTCGGCGGGGTCCACGGCGTCGACGGGAAACACGATCAGCTTCGGCCTGATTGTGTCGAGCAACTGCCGTGCGATCTTTACGCCGACGAAGGGCACGTCGAGCGGACACACGATTGCACCGAGCCGCCACGCGCCGAGCCACAGCAGCAGCTTGTCGGGCGCATCGCAGTCGGCGAGCACGACGCGCGTGCCTCTCGTCACGCCACGCCGCGCGAATTGTCTGGCGATCGTCTCGACCGATTGCGCGAGTTGCTCGAAGCTCATGCTCACGCGCCGCTCGACATCGACGATGGCAGGCTTGTTGGGCGTCGCGCGCCGATGCTGTTCGAGCAGGGCCGCGACAGTGCGAAAAGGCGGATCGTTCGTGGGCGGATGCGTGCTGACCATGAGCTCAGCAGGGCTCGGGCACGGAAGGCGAGGCGGCCTCGCATTGCGCCGCGGTCTCGCCGCGATCGCGGTTTTCACCGAGCCGCGCGAGCGCCCATTCACGGAAGGCTTCCACTTTCTTCGTGCGTGCCTTGTCGGTCGGCGACGAAACGAAATACGCGGAATTCGACGGCACACGCACGTCGAACGGCGCCACGAGTTTGCCGCTCGCCAGATCGCCGTTCACGAGCGGCGTGCGGCCGATTGCAATGCCGACGCCGTCCACGGCCGCCGCGAGCGACGTGAGCTGCAGATGGAAAACGGATTCGCCGGCGAATTCGACGGGCTCATGCACGGCCGCTTCGAGCCACGCGGGCCAGTCGTCCTGGTACATCGAATAAAAGTACGTGCGAATCTGCCGCATGCGTGCGAGCACTTCCGCGACCGATCCGAACTTGCCCGCTTCTTCGAGCACGGCGGGCGAGCACACGGGAAAAAATTCCTCGCCATGCAGACGGTCCGAGCGCGCCGACGCCCAGCGCCCGGAGCCGTAACGGATCGCGACGTCGTAGCTGTTGCGATCGAACTCGTTGAACGTCGAACTCGTTGCGACGTGCACGGTGATGTCCGGATGAGCACGCTGGAATTCGGGCAGCGCGGGGATCAGGCATTTGACTGCGTAGGTGGGCAGGCACGTCACCGTGAGCACGGTGCTGGGTTTTTTCTTGCGCGCGTGCGCCGTGGCGATGGACAGCAGATTGATCGCCTCATGCACCGAATCGAGATACTCGCGTGCCGCCGGCGTGAGTGTGAGCACGTTTCGGCGCCGCACGAAAAGCTTGACTTCGAGCCGGTCTTCGAGCGTCTTGATCTGGTGGCTGATGGCCGTCTGCGTCAACTCGAGTTCCTGTGCCGCGCGGGTGAAGCTCAAATGCCGCGAGGCAGCTTCGAATGCGAGCAGGCTCTGAAGCGAAGGGATATAGGGTCTCATCTGTTGTCAGCGCAATGCAGGAACGCCTGGGTAGTGGATCTTAGCGGGTTTCATCGGCGCGCGAGGCGCCTCGCACGGGCGCGGGAATACGTGTCGGCGGCCCTGCGGAGAGCCGCCCTGCGGAAAGGCGCCCCGCGGAAGGCCGCCCCGATGCCTGGATGATCGGCTGGTTACGGACCCCGAGGAAATGAAACTTTTTCATGCAGGCATGAGAAAAGTTAGTTTGCGCGCGTGGAAAGCGCTCATGCACTCTTGGTCCGGTCGAGCGAAGCGTCGTCTATCGGCGCACATTAATCAATCGTTACAAACCCGGAACGTGAATGTGCCGGGCCGCGCGCGAAGAACCGAAACGTTGGGCAGTCAGGCCCGTTCACGCGCGGAAAGGGAGAGAACAATAGTGGATATCGATGTGCTGGAAAATCCGTTTCTTGCCAGCCTCGGCTTGTCGCGCACGGCCTGGCGCGATGGCTATGCGGAGTTTCGCCTGAGCTTGCAGCCCGAATTGCTGAACCGGCAACGCGTGCTGCAAGGCGGCGTGGTGGCGACGCTGCTCGATGCGGCCTGCGGTTATGCGGGGCTTTATAGCGCCGATCCGCTGCGGCCCATACACGCGGTGACGCTGTCGCTGACGCTCAACTTCCTCGACAAGGGAGTGGGCGAGACACTGATCGGCAAGGGCTTTCTCGAGCGCAAGGGGCGGTCGGTTTATTTCGCGCGCGGCGAGGCGTGGATCGATTCGAAGACGCTGATCGCCACCGCGCAGGGCACCTTCAAATATGCGGGCGGTTACGGCCGGCGCGAGCCGTCGAGCGCCCCGCCTGGCGAGCTCGACTGAACTTAACTTTACTTAACTGACGCGCGGCGGGCCGCAGCGCCGCGGTCACTTCGTCACGATCGCATTCGCACGATCGCATTCGCAACCATCGCATGAATCCTTCTCATCCCTGTCATGAAGGATGGTCGTTTGCGTGTGCCGCTGCATTGCCTCATTGTGGCGATCAACAAGTGAAGCGGCGCCGCGTGACGACGGCGTTCGCAATCCCGCATACGAATACGAATACAAATCGCCAAACTATCGGAGACACACGACGTGACAGACAGCTCGACTTCCCATCCGCTCGATCTGCGGGCATGGCTCGACGAGGCGCGCGCGCTCGGCGAACTGACCGACGTTTCGGGCGCGGACTGGAATCTGGAACTCGGAGCGATCAGCGAGTTGAACGTGAAGAAGGAGCGGCCCGCCGCGCTGCTTTTCGACGATATCCCCGAATATCCGCAAGGACATCGCGTGCTGACATGCAGCACCGCGAGCCCGGCGCGATTGTCGTCGATCCTGCGCGTCGGACATCAGCCGACGCATCGCGCGCTGGTCGAAACGTTGCGCGGCAAGCCGAAGCAATGGCAGGCGCATGCGCATGAATACGACCCGGTCACAGCGGCGAGCGGCCCCGTATTCGACAACGTGCAGACCGGCGGCGACGTCGATCTCTTTTCGTTTCCCGCGCCGCTGTGGCATGAGAAAGATGGCGGCCGTTATATCGGCACCGGCTGCATGGTGGTGACGAAAGATCTCGACTCGGAGTGGATCAATGTCGGCACGTACCGCGTGATGATTCACGACCGCAACCATGTGGGCCTCGACATGATTCCAGGCAAGCACGGCGCGATCCAGTACGACAAGCACATGAAGGCGGGCAAGCCGTTTCCGGTCGCGATCGTGATCGGCTGCGATCCGCTCGGCTACCTGATTTCAGGTATCGAAGTGCCGTTCGGCATGTGCGAGTACAACTATATCGGCGCGATCCTGAAGAAGCCTGTCTCCGTGGTGAAAGGGCAGTTGACGGATCTGCCGTTCCCGAGCGCATCGGAGATCGTGATCGAAGGCTATGCGCATCCGGGCGACGTCAGGATCGAAGGGCCGTTCGGCGAATTCCACGGCTATTACCCCGGCAAGGCGGAGACCGCGCCGGTGGTGACCATCGAGCGCATCTACTATCGCAACAACCCGATCATCATGGGCAGCCCGCCCGCAAAGCCGCCGAACGACTACTCGTATTCGAAGGCCGTGATGCGCTCGGCGTTGCTCGTCGATGCCCTTCAGGCGGCCGGCGTGCCCGATGTCGCCGGCGTGTGGGCGCACGAGATCGGCGGCGCGCGCATGTTCAACGTGGTGTCGATCCGTCAGCGCTATGCGGGACACGCGCGGCAGGCAGGACATATTCTCAGCCAGTGCGGCGTGGGCGCATACATGTCGCGCTATTCGATCGTGGTCGACGAGGACATCGACCCAGCGAATCTTCAGGAGGTGATGTGGGCCGTCGCGACGCGCACCGACCCGGACATCGATATCGACATCGTCAAACGCGGCATGGGGTCGAAGAACGATCCGATGTCGATTGCGAATCCGTACAAGGCGCCATTCAACTCGAAGGCGATTATCGACGCGTGCCGTCCGTTCGATTTTCTCGCGGAGTTTCCGCAGGTTGCCGAGGCGAGCAAGGAACTGCAGGACAAGACGCGCGCGAAATGGGAACACATTCTCGGCTGACGGACGACAAGGAGAGTTGCACATGGAACTGACAGGCGAACAGATTTTGCCGCTGCCGCGCGAACGCGTATGGGCCGCATTGAACGACCCCGAAATCCTCAAGGCTTCGGTGCCCGGCTGCGAGTCGTTCGAACGCGTCGACGACAACCAGTTTCAGATGGTGATGGCTGCAAGCGTCGGCCCGATCAAGGCGCGCTTCAAAGGCAAGATGGTGCTGACTGATTTACAACCGCCGCAGTCGTATTCGATGACGTTCGAAGGATCGGGCGGCGCGGCGGGCTTCGGCAAGGGCGGCGCGCACGTCGATCTGCTTGCCGACAACGGCGGCACGCGGCTCGTGTACCGCTCGCATGCGCAGGTTGGGGGGCGTCTCGCGCAAGTGGGCGCGAGACTGATCGACGGTGTCGCGCGAAAAATGGCCGAGGACTTTTTTGGGCGCTTCACGGCGGCTGTGATTGGGCCGCAGCAGACGGCGGAAGATGAAGCACGCCCGGCGACCGCTTCTGCCGACGCTCACGCAGGCACGCTCGCCACTTCGCAGACAGCGGCAGGCACGAGCGCAAGAAACTGGATGTGGGCACTGGGCGTGGTGGTCGTCCTTGCGCTCGTCGCGGTGTACGCATTGCATTGATAACAACGACGGGATGCGTGAACGACGTATCGGGCGCCGCAGCCCGAACGCCGCTCGCGGCACCCGCAACAGGAGACGACGATGCAGGATGGCAATACGCTACAGGGCGCAGTCACACGCGACGACACGCAGACGGCGGCCGTCGAAGCGGCTGTCGACGCTGCAAGCGCGGCGCTGATTCGCCGGATAGAGAGCGTGCCGTTTTCGCGCTGGCATACGAAGGCGCGGATCATCGTCGGCAGCGCGACGTTCTTCGATGCGTTCGACGCGCTCTCGATCGCCTTCGTGCTTCCGGTGCTGATCGGCCTGTGGCATATCGAGCCGCTGGAGATCGGCGTGCTGATCGGCGCGAGCTACATCGGTCAATTCATCGGCGCGCTGACGTTCGGCTGGTACGCGGAACGGCGCGGCCGAATTCGCAGCGTGACGATCGCCATTGCGATCATGTCCGTGATGAGCATGGGCTGTGCGCTAAGCGGCAGTTTCGCGGTGCTGCTGGTGTGCAGATTCATTCAGGGAATCGGCGTGGGCGGTGAAATGCCGGTCGCGGCGACGTACATCAGCGAGTTGTCCAACGCTCACGGCCGCGGCAAATACTTTCTGCTATACGAACTGATTTTCCCGGTCGGTTTGATGGCGACCGGACAGATCGGCGCATGGCTCGTGCCGCTCATCGGCTGGAAGATCATGTTCTGGATCGGCGCGGTGCCTGGGCTTCTGATCGCGCTGCTGATCGCACGCTTGCCCGAATCGCCGCGCTGGCTGATTTCTAAAGGACGATTCGACGAAGCGGAAGCCGTGGTCCGCGACATGGAAGCGAGCACGGATCGCCGCATCGAACCCGGCCGGCGCCAGCAGCCGAACAAAGGCGTGATGAATGCGCGCGCGGGCTGGCGCGAACTGCTTTCGCCGTTCTATCGCGGCCGCACGCTCGTCGTGTGGGTGCTGTGGGCGACCGCGTTTTTCATCGCGAACAGTTTGAACAACTGGCTGCCGACCTTGTATCGCTCGGTTTATCACCTGCCGCTGCAAACCGCGCTGCGCGCCGCGTCGATGACCAACGTCGCACAAGTCGCGCTGCTGCTCATCTGCGCGTATGTGATCGATCGCGTTGGCCGCCGCAACTGGACGGTGTCCGCTTTCTGTCTGGCAGCGATTCTGTTCGCATGCCTCGGGCTCTTTGCCGCGCACGACGTATGGAGCGCAATGGTGCTCGGCACGCTGAGTTATGGACTGATCGGTTCGATCGCGGCGGTGCTGTACCTGTACACGCCCGAGGTTTATCCCACCAGAATGCGCGCGACGAGCACCGGGCTCGCCACTTCCTGGCTGCGTCTTGCGTCCGCGGTCGGACCGTCGCTTGCGGGACTTCTGCTGCATAAGCGGGGCATCGGCTCGGTGTTCGTGATGTTCGCCGTGGTCGCGGTGGTCGGCGCGATTTGCGCACTCAGAATGACAGAGACGCGCGAACGAAGCCTCGAGGAAATCGCGCCGTGACAAGGCGGCGGGTTGCGATGAGCGCGCTCACTCATTAGCGAAATACGCCGGCAACCTGAAGCCGTCATAGAAGCGGTTGCCGCGAATCGCCTGCTGAAACTCCACCGACCGATACGCGTCGACGATGTCCTGCGTCGCGCGCGCATTGCGGTTGCCGGCCTTCACGACGACCTGGTTGATATACGGCGGCGTCATCTCTTCCAGCGCGAGCGCATCGGCCAGTTTGTGGCCGCTGAAAATCGCGAAATTGCCCTGAATCGCGGCGTAATCCACATCGTCGAGCGCGCGCGGCGCTTGCGCCGATTCGAGCGGAACGATCTTGATGCCGGCCGGATTGGCGATCACGTCGCGCTCGGTCACGTCGACGGGATTCGGGTTCGGCTTGATCCTGATCCAGCCGATGCGCTGCAGAATCTTCAGCGCGCGTTCGAGATTCACCGGATCATTCGGCACCGCGACGCGCGCGCCGGGTTTCACTTCAGCCAGCGTTCGGTGCTTCTTCGAATAGAGACCCATCGGCGGCGTCGGCACCTGCACTACGCCGACGAGGTCGGTCCCGTTGCGCTCGTTATACGACTTCAGATAGACCTCGTGCTGCATCACGTCGGCGACGATCTCGCCGCGATATACGGCCTGATTTGCTTCGAGCCCTGTACTGAACTCGACGTACTTGATCGCATAGCCTTTCTTGCGCAGTTGCGGTTCGACACCCGCTTTGAATTCATCGGCATAAGGGCCGGGCACGAAGCCGACGCGCAATTCCTGCGCGGTGTTCTTGCTATCGGCGGCATGCGCGCTAATGGACGTTAGCGCGGTGAGAGCGCTGAGCGTGGTGGCGAGCAGCAGCGCGCCGGCTGCGCGTTTTTTGAAGGGTGACGGGATAGTGATTGTTCGGAACATGACGATGAAAGTAGTGGCGATCGCACCGGCAACCGTGCAGCGTTGCTAGAGAACTTTGAATTCGAAGCAGTAGATCACGCGCCGTTTCGAACGCCAAACAACTAATTCTGCTTATCAATTGCCAGTTCTCGCTCGCAATGCAAGCCGCGATAAGCGTGCCGGGAAATTGCAATTTAAAGTCTCGCTGAATTTCAAATGCACGGAGCAATCCGTAGCAAACCCGACTTCGATGTTTGTCTCCCGCATTTCGCGATCCTAAGATTGGACCCCTTTCAGCCGATGATGTTAACCACGACAACAAGGGGTAAAGATGAAACGAGTCGCTCTCACCAGCGCCGCCGGTCTGCTTGCAATCGCTCCACTCGCCGCTCAAGCGGAAAGCTCGGTCACGTTGTACGGGCTCGTCGATGCGGGCATCACCTACACGAACAACCAGAAGGGCGCGAGCAACTTCCAGCAGACGAGCGGCAAGCTCAGCGGCAGCCGATGGGGCCTCAAAGGCAACGAGGATCTGGGCGATGGCTGGAAGGCCGTGTTCACGATCGAGGGCGGCTTCCGTCCCAACGACGGTACGCTGGCTCAGGGCGGCCGCGAGTTCGGACGGCAGGCGTTTGTCGGCGTCCAGAAAACGGGCATCGGCACATTGACGCTTGGACGCCAGTACGAGCCGCTCGCCGATCTCGCGGCGCAATACGCGGGCTCCGGTTTCTGGTCGCCGTCGACCCACATCGGCGATAACGACAATCTGAACCAGACTTTCCGCGTCAATAACGCCGTCAAGTTCCGCAGCGACACGATTGCCGGATTCACGGTGGACGGCCTGTATGCGTTCAGCAATCAGGCCAGCGGCGGCAGCGGAACAGGGTTCGGCAACAACCGCGCATGGGGCATCTCGGCGAACTACGTCAATGGACCGTTGTCGATCGGCGGCGGCTACGTAGTGCTCAATCATCCGGATACGACGTCGAATACGAGCGGTGCGGTCGGCGGCGCGTCGACCACGACCGGCGACGATTACAGCGGCGCGTTCTTCTACGGATTGAACGGCGGCGTGGTGCGCCAGCAGATCGCGGTGGCGGGCACCAACTACGCATTCGGCCGCGCGACGGTCGGCTTTGCATGGAGTCACACGCAGCTCGACTACAACGACGGCTCGTCGCGCAAGTTCAACAACTACGACCTGAATGCACGCTACCTGTTCACGCCTGCGCTGACGCTGATCGGCGTCTACACCTATACCGATGGCCGCGCGACGAATCTGCCGGGGACCAGCGGCGCGAATCTGAAGCCGCGCTGGCATCAGTTCACGCTCGGTGTCGACTATGCATTGTCGAAGCGCACCGACGTGTATCTGTCCGGCGTGTATCAGCTTGCCGTCGGCGATGCATCGACGCGGGTCGGCTCGGGCTACCGCACCATCGCGGCGATTGCCGATGTCGGCACGGCTTCGTCGACGAACCGTCAGGTCGCCGTGCTTTCAGGCTTGCGCGTGAAGTTCTGACCGGAGGCCGCGATGGCATGGCGCATGCATGCCGTCGTGGCTTATACGCGATACGTGATACGTGATACGTGATTGAGTTGCTGAGTCGTTTCAGCCGCGCGCCGCTTCGGCGGCTTCGCGCGTGTTGCCGTGCTGAAGCCCGCGCGCCAGCAAACGAACCGACGCGATGCGTTGCGCCGCGTCCGTCACCGGATTATCGATGATGAATTCATCCACGCCATAGCGGTCCTGCAGTTCACTGAGCGCATCGTGCACCGCGTCGGACGTGCCATGCACGATGTGGTTCTCGCGTTCGTCGATGCGATGAGCGCCGCCGCCTGCCTGACGAACGAACTCTTCGGCCTGCGCGATGCTGCCCACCGTGACCGGCTGCTGGTCGCCGACCTGTACGCGAAAACGCCGCGTGTCCGATGCGAGCCGCGCTGCTTCGTCGGCGCTTTCTGCTGCTATGACGGAGAGAGCCAGCAATGCCTTGCGTCCGTTCGATGCCGCGCGATAGCGCTCCAACGCGCGCTCGATCTCGTCCGGCGCGCCGTTGATGTGAGCCGCGTACACGAAGTCCCAGCCAAGCCGCGCCGCAAGCGCCGCGCTCTCGACGCTTGCTCCGAGCAGAAAAGGGCGCGCAGGCGAAGGCGGCAGCGGCGTGGCTCGCAGCACGGAACCGAACTGCTCGTCGCCGTCGGCAGCATCGTGTTCGCGATTCGCGGCGAGAGCATCGGCGAGATAGCGGTCCAGCTCGAACGCGAGCGCAGCGAAATCGGGCTTGTGCGCAGGGTCGCGCGCCGATTGCAGCGCGCGCGTGGAAAGCGGCAAACCGCCAGGCGCCTTGCCGATGCCGAGATCGACGCGACCGGGCGCGAGCGAGGCCAGCAGATTGAAATTTTCGGCGACCTTGTAGGGACTGTAATGCTGCAGCATCACGCCGCCCGAACCGACACGTATGCGATTGGTGCGTGCAAGGATATAAGCGATCAGGATTTCCGGCGAAGGGCAGGCGAGCTGACTCGTGTTGTGATGTTCGGCGAGCCAATAGCGCCGGTATCCCCATGACTCCGCATGGCGCGCCAGTTCGACCGTGCGCCTGAGCGCCTCGGTCGGCGTTTCGCCTCGTGCGATCGGGCTCTTGTCCAGCAGGCTTAAAGCGTAGGTGGTCATGTGAGGTTCTGGAAGTACGGCATGTATCGGGCTTGCGCGGCGCGACGAGCCGATCATTAGTACGGCGATGGTATTTCTCCGTGAACGGCGCGGTCAAACAATCTAGAGGAATAAGTAAAGGCAAAAAGATTTGTTCGATGCGAAGACGCCGGCCGATGTTTAATGAGGCCAACGCCTCGAATTGCCGGCATTTTCCAGAGAACTGTCATATGCACCTGAATCCAATCGTCAGCGAGGTCGACTTCGACCTGGCCGGCCGGCACACCGGTTATCTGCGTCTGCCGCACTCCGTGCATCGTTCCGCATACGGCTGGCTGCCGTTCCCTGTCGTGTCGATACGAAACGGCAGCGGGCCTGTCGTGCTCGTGATGGCCGGCAATCACGGCGACGAATACGAAGGACAAATTCTCGCCGCGCAACTCGCGCGCGAGATCGATCCGGCCCATCTAACGGGGCAAATCATCGTGTTGCCGGCCGCGAATGCGCCCGCGGTCGAGCAGGGTCTACGGACTTCGCCGATAGACGACGGCAATCTCAACCGCGCGTTTCCCGGCGACCCGCGAGGCTCGCCCACGCAGATCGCCGCGCATTACATCGAGCATGAATTGCTCGCGCGTGCCGACTATCTGATCGACCTGCATTCGGGCGGCAGTTCACTGCTCTATCACGGCGGCAACATGCTCGCGATCGAGCCGCGCGACGACGCCGGGAAAGCGCGGCTAATCGACTTGCTGAATGCATTCGGTTTGCCGAATGCATTCATTCATCGCGAGAATCCGGTGCATGCGGCAGCGGCGGCGCGGCGTCAAGGCGCGGTGTCCATCACGACCGAACTCGGCGGTGCGGGCACGGTCAGCTCCGCGCTGATTCGCGAAGCGCGCCAGGGGCTGCTGCATTTCCTCGGGCACGTCGGTTTGCTGCATGGGCCGCTCGTCCCCGAATCGCCGCCTGCAAGCGTGCGTTTCAGACGCGTCGCCGGTGCGCGGCACTACGTTTATGCCTACGACAGCGGCGTTTACGAGCCGCTTGTCGAACTCGGCGACCGGGTAAGTCAGGGGCAACCCGCTGCGCGAATCCATTTCCCCGATACGCCGTGGCGCGAGCCGGTGATTCGCCATTTCGACAGCGACGGAGAAGTCGTTTGCAAGCGCGTGCCCGCGTTGGTCCGAAGAGGCGATTGTCTGTTTCATCTTGCAGAGGACGATCCAACGTTCTTTACGCAGCTCGCGCGCTGACGATGTTCTATTGACGGATACGCTGCGCGAATAACGCAATGCGATGCGCGAGCAATTGAACGGACAACAAAAAACGTTCGCCGCAGCGGCACCATATTCATATACCAATTGCTTGTTTAGCCGTCGAACGACTGCGCGCTATCGTGTGAATTCCACAAGACGAGCCGGCGCGTTCCGGTCGATCATCATGAGCTTTAGCGTTGTCGATACCAGTCCGCTCGATCCGCTTGCCCAACCTCTGCTAAGCGCATTGCAGCGCGAATATACGACGCGTTACGCATCGTTTCACAAGGACAACGGCGAGTCGGCCGCGCAGGAAATCGCGCGTTATCCGGCCGAGGCGTTCGCTCCGCCGGAGGGCGCATTCATTCTGCTGCTGCGGGACGGCGCGGCGATCGGCGGCGGCGCGTTCAAGCGCTACGACGCGCGCACCGCGGAACTCAAACGGGTCTGGACACGCGACGATGTGCGCCGTCAGGGCCTCGCGCGCCGCGTCGTGCAGGAACTAGAACAGCGTGCGCTCGCCCAGGGTTATACGCGCGTTTATCTGACCACCGGTTTCCGGCAGCCCGAAGCCTGGGCGCTGTATGCGAATAGCGGCTACGTGAGCCTGTTCGATACGTCATTGCCTCCCGAGGTGCATGTTCATCTGCGCTACGGAAAGGACCTGCTCGATCCGGGCCGCATCGATACCCTCGAAGACCTTCGCGCGAAACAAACCGATCTCGCGATCCGCTAAGCCCACCTGACATTCCAACGGAACACATGACGATGAGATTGCGCGCGCATCTTGCAACGCTTCTATTGGCGAGCATGGCCGGCATGACGGCCGGCAGTGCCCCGGCGCTCGCCGCGGCGCCGGGCTTCGATCTTAGCCCGGCGCAACAGAACCGCATTCGCGGCGCGGAGGACCCGGCCGCCATCAAGGCCATACCTTCGAACTTCGCCTTCGTCGCGAAGAATGCGTTGACGGTGGGCATCGTCGTGGGTCATCCGCCGATCAGCACCTATGCGAGCGACGCGAGAACGGTAGTCGGATTCGACCCGGACCTCGCGCAACTGATTGCGGACAGTCTCGGCAAGCATCTGAATGTCGTGATTCTCGCGTGGCCGGACTGGCCGCTGGCCCTTGCGTCCGGCAAGGTCGACGCGGTGATTTCCAACGTCACGGTAACGGAAGAGCGCAAGGCGAAGTTCGACTTCTCGACCTACCGGCAGGATCAGATCGGCTTCTATGTGAGGACCGATAGTCCGATCAGGCAAATCGCCGAGCCGAAAGATATCGCCGGTCTGCGGATCATCACCGACGCCGGGACCAATCAGGAAAAGATCCTGCTCGAGTGGGACCGGCAGAACGTCGCGCGTGGGCTCAAGCCGGTTTCCGTGCAGTACTACGACGACGATGCGGTGAGGTCGGTGGCGTTGCAGTCGGGGCGCGCGGACGCGATCTTGAGCGTGAATGCCGCGCTTGCCTACGATGCCGCGAGACAAGGCAAGACGCGCCAGGTCGGCACCTTGAGCGGCGGCTGGCCGCGCACGGCGGAGGTCGCGGTGACGTCGCGCAAGGGCAGCGGTCTTGCCGAGCCGCTCACCATCGCGCTGAACAATCTGATCCAGAACGGACAGTATCGCTCGGTGCTCGCGCGCTGGCATCTCGAGTCCGAGGCGATCGCGAAGGCGGCGACCAATCCGCCGGGCTTGCCGAAGTCGTGACGCGGCGGTCGAAAACGCATCACCGGCTTCGATCTTTCCTTCTGTCTGGCGAACGACATCATGAGCAAGAAGCACATCCCATTCGGCATCATGCTGCAAGGTGCCGGCAGCCACATGAACGCGTGGAAGCATCCGGCGGGACCGGCGGATGCCAGCGTCAATCTGGACTTCATGATCCGCACGGCGCAAAAAGCGGAAGCGAACGGCATTGCGTTCGCGTTCGTCGCGGACGGTCTCTACATCAACGAGAAATCGATCCCGCACTTTTTGAATCGCTTCGAGCCCATTTCGATCCTGTCGGCACTCGCCACGGTCACGTCGAAAATCGGTCTCGCGGGTACGGTCTCGACGTCGTATAGCGATCCGTTCACGGTCGCACGGCAGTTCGCGTCGCTGGATCTGATCAGCGGCGGCCGCGCCGGCTGGAACGTCGTCACGACGCCGCTCGAAGGCACCGCGAAGAACTACGGCGGATCGCATCCCGAGCATGCGTTGCGCTACGAAATCGCGGATGAATACCTGAGCGTGACGCAAGGGCTGTGGGATAGTTGGGACGACGATGCATTCGTGCGCGACCGCGCGCGCGGCGTGTTTTTCGATCGCGACAAGTTGCATCCACTGAATCACCAGGGGAAATTTTTTCAGGTAGCGGGGCCGCTCAATATCCAGCGCTCGCTGCAAGGACAACCCGTGATCTTCCAGGCCGGCTCGTCGGATGCGGGCATTGCATTGGCCGGTAAATATGCGGATGCCGTGTTCACGCATTCGGTGTCGGTCGAAGAGACGCGGCTTTTCGCGCAGCGCGTGAAGGACAGCGCCGAGGCGCATGGGCGCAGCCGCGAGGACGTGAAGATATTCCCCGGTATCGGCCCGATTGTCGGCGCCACGCATGAAGAAGCGGAAGCCAAGTACCGCGCGATTCGCGATCTGCTCAATATCGACGAAGCGCTCGCGTACCTCGGCCGCTTTTTCGATCATCACGACTTTACGCAGTACCCGCTCGATGCCCCGTTCCCCGAACTCGGCGATCTTGGCCGCAACAGCTTCCGCTCGACGACGGACCGCATCAAGGCCAATGCCCGCAGCAACGGACAAACCTTGCGCGAAGTCGCGCTCGAAGTCGCGACGCCGAAGACGCATTTTCTCGGAACGGCCGAACACGTGGTCGATGAACTGATTCGCTGGATAGAAGCGGGCGCCGCCGACGGATTCATTCTTGGCTTCGCGGTGCAGGCGCAAGGCCTCGACGATTTCGTCCGCTACGTGATTCCCGAACTGCAGCGGCGCGGCCGTTACGAAAGCACGCTCAGCGGCGCAACGCTGCGTGATCACTTAGGTTTGCCGCGCAAGGAAAGCCGCTACACGCTGACCGAAACTGCATGAACACACGCGAACGGACACCACAACGGACACCACAACGGACACAGTACGAACGATGAACGAAGCCGCTAAAGTCGCCGTACAGGCGCCAGGTTCCGCGCAAGCAGAATCGCAACGGGACCGCAACCGCTATCACGTCGTGCCCGCGAAGCATCGCGCGCGCACTGCCGGTGCTGCCCTCGCCGCTATCGTGATCGCGCTCGTGCTCGACTCTGTGCTTGGCAATCCGCGCTGGGGCTGGGGCGTATTTGCCGAATGGTTTCTGTCGGAACCGGTGCTCTCGGGGCTTGGGCGAACACTGCTGCTGACGGCGCTCGGTGCGTCGATCGGCTTCGCGCTCGGCATGCTTATCGCGCTCGCAAGAGTATCGCGTTCTCCGCTTCTTGCAGGCAGCGCCTGGGTGTTCGTGTGGTTGTTCCGCTCGATCCCGCTTATCGTTCTGCTGCTGATCCTGAACAACCTCGGCTATCTATACGAGACGATCAGCGTCGGCATTCCCTTTACCGGCATTGCATTCGGTAACTGGCCGACTACTGAAGTCGTCAGTCCTTTCTGCGCAGCCGTTCTCGGCCTGACGCTGCATCACGCCGCTTTTTCGGCGGAAGTGATTCGCGGCGGCATCCTGTCCGTCGATCAGGGGCAGCTCGAAGCGGCCGCCGTGCTCGGACTGCCGCGGCTTCGCCAGGCGCGGCGCATCATGCTGCCGCAGGCCATGCGGGCCATCGTGCCGACCGCGTTCAACGATCTCATCTCGCTCGCGAAGGGATCGGCGATGGTTTATGTGCTCGCCATGCCCGAGCTGTTTTACACGGTGCAGATCATCTATCGGCGCAATCTCGAGGTCATTCCGCTGCTGATGGTGGCAACCGTCTGGTATCTGATCATTCTCTCGGTGCTCTCCGCGATTCAGGTGTACGTGGAGCGCTATTTCTCGCGCGGCGCGACGCGCAGCACAACGTCGTCGCCATTCGAACAGGCCATCAAGGCGCTTGCAGGATTCGTGCTGCGCCGGCGCGAAACTGCATTTGCCGGCGAGTCGCGGCTTGCCGACGCCATCGCGCCGAGCGAGTCGAAAATCCCCGGCGCTGCGAATCCGTGGATCGACCAGCGCACAGGCGGCGAGATCGTCATCCAGAAGGTCTCGAAGAGCTTCGGCGCACTCAAGGTGCTCGACAACGTCTCGCTCACCATGCGTCCCGGCAGCGTCACGGTGATCCTCGGTCAATCCGGCTCCGGCAAGTCGACGTTGCTGCGCACGATCAATCATCTTGAACGCGTCGACGACGGTCTGATCGATATCGACGGCGAACTGATCGGCTATCGCCGCGACGGCATGACGCTCTACGAACTAAAGGAGCGCGACGTGCTGCGGCGTCGCGGCGACGTCGGCATGGTGTTTCAGAACTTCAATCTGTTCCCGCATCTGAGCGTGCTGGACAACATTGTCGAGGCTCCTGTCGCGCTTGGCCGCTTGCCGCGCAAGGAAGCGGAGCAACTCGCGCGGAATCTGCTTGCGCGTGTCGGACTCGCGGACAAGGCGCACGCGTGGCCGCGGCAATTATCGGGCGGACAGCAGCAACGCGTCGCGATTGCGCGCGCGTTGGCGTTGAGGCCAAAGGTTCTGTTGTTCGACGAGCCGACATCCGCTCTCGATCCCGAACTGGTGAACGAAGTGCTCGACGTCATCAAGGAACTGGCGCGCTCCGGCACCACGATGGTCATCGTCACGCACGAGATTGGCTTTGCGCGCGAAGTGGCCGACACCATCGTGTTCATGGATCGCGGCCGGATTATCGAAGCCGGTCCGCCGGCGAGCGTGCTGAATCAACCGCAACATTCCCGCACGCGCGAATTCCTGTCGCGTGTGCTCTGACCACTCCTTCTTCGCAACACGATGATCAACAGGCGCAGATTCGTCATGACGGGCATCGCGGCGGCGCTGGCGACGATCGGCCGCGCACATGGCGCGCAGACCGGCATCGACCTCAGTCCGCAACAGCCCGGACGCATACGTACCGGCAAAAACGAGCAGGCGATTGCGGCAATCGCGAATCGCTACCGGTTCGTGAAGGAAGGGCTTTTCACAGTCGCCATCTCGCCGCATGGTCCGCCGACCGCGACTTACGCGACGGATGCGCGGACCGTCGTCGGTTCGGATGCGGACTACGCGCAACTGATCGCCGACGCCCTGGGACTCAAGCTCGACATCGTGCCGATCACGTGGGCCGACTGGCCCCTGGGCTTGACGTCGGGGAAATACGACGCGGTGATCTCGAATGTCGGCGTGACGGAGCAGCGTAAGGAGAAGTTCGACTTCACCACTTACCGTCAGGGCTTGCACGGCTTCTATGTGCGAACCGCCAGCCCGATACGCCACATCGCGGAGCCGAAAGACATTGCGGGCCTGCGCGTGATTACCGGCTCGGGGACGATTCAGGAAAAGATCATCCTCGAATGGAACCGGCAGAACATCGCGAAAGGACTGAAACCCGTCGAGCTCCAGTATTTCGACGACGACGCGGCAAGCCGCGTTGCGTTGCTCTCCGGCCGGGCGGACTTGGAGTTCAATCCCAATGCGCCGCTTGCCTACGACGCCGCGCGAAGCGGCGCGATTCGCCAGGTGGGAACCGTGAATGCGGGCTGGCCCGCGAGAGCGGACGTGGCGATTGCGACGCGCAAGGGCAGCGGACTTGTCGACGGCCTGACACTTGCCACCAATGGCATGATCGCCGACGGCACGTACGCGCGCGCGCTCGCGCGCTGGGGGATTCAGGCCGAAGCGCTGAACCGTTCCGAAAGCAACCCGCCGGGCCTGCCAAAATTCTGATCCAACTCCAATGACCTTCCGTTCCGTTTTTCCGGGCGCGTCGCTGCGGCACGCCCTGTTTCGTGGTTCGCGCCTTGGCGTGTCGATGGTGCTAAGCGGCGCGCTGCTGATGAACGGCGCTTCTGTCCACGCCGCGCCCGCCGGCACACTCGTGTTCTGCTCCGAAGGCAGCCCCGCCGGCTTCGATCCGGGCCAGCATACGACCAGCACCGATTTCGACGCGAGTACCAACACCGTCTACAACGGACTCGTGCAGTTCCGCCGCGGCACGCTCGATCTCGAACCCGCGCTGGCGACGAGCTGGGACATTTCAGCGGATCAGCGCACGTACACGTTTCATCTGCGCGGCGGTGTGAAGTTTCATACGACCGCATGGTTTCGACCGACGCGCGACTTCAACGCCGACGACGTGCTGTTCACGTTCAACCGGATGCTGCATGCCGACGATCCGTTCCGCAAAGCATATCCAAGCAGCTTTCCGTATTTCAGCGATCTGGGCTTCGACAGGAACATCGAGAGCATCGAGAAGGTCGATGCTCTGACCGTGCGCTTTCGGCTCAAGGAGCCGGACGTGATTTTCGTGCGCAATCTCGCGATGAGCTTCGCGTCGATTCTGTCGGCCGAATATGCGGACAAGCTGAGCGCCGCGCATCGCGAGGCGGACATCAATCAGTTGCCGGTGGGAACGGGGCCGTTCGTGTTCCGCTCGTACCAGAAGGACGCGCTGATCCGTTACGACGCCAATCCCGTCTACTGGCGCCCGGACGACGTCAAGCTCGCGCATCTGATCTTTGCGATCACGCCTGATCCGGCGGTACGCATGCAGAAGCTGGCAAGCGGCGAATGTCAGGTGTCCGTGTTTCCACGTCCCGCCGATCTCGAGGTTGTGAAGCGAAACGCCGCGCTTACCGCAGTTTCGGGCGTCGGCTTCAATGTGGGCTTCGTCGCCTACAACACGCAACATGCGCCGCTCAATCGCGTGGAAGTGCGCCGCGCACTCGATATGGCCATCGACAAACCCGCGATCATTCAATCGGTCTTCTCGGGCAATGCAACCATTGCGTCGAATCCGATGCCGCCCGCGCAATGGTCGTACAACAAGCAGTTGAAGGACGCACCTTACGATCCCGCAAAAGCCAAAGCGCTGCTTGCGCAGGCGGGCTTTCCGAACGGCTTCGAGATTTCGCTATGGGCGATGCCGGTGCAGCGTCCCTACAATCCGAATGCGCAATTGATGGCGCAACTGATCCAGCAGGACTGGGCGAAGATCGGCGTGCGCGCGAAGATCGTGAGCTACGAGTGGGGCGAATATAACCGCCGCGCGAAGCAGGGCGGCGAACACGACGCGATGCTCTACGGCTGGTCAGGCGACAACGGCGATCCCGACAACTGGCTCGGCACGTTGCTCGGGTGCGATGCGGTGCACGGCAGTAACGTGTCCAAGTGGTGCGATCCGGCGTTCAACGCGTTGATCGACAAGGCGCGCGCAGCCGCGAACGTCGACGAGCGCACGGCGCTTTATCAGCAGGCGCAGGTCATCTTCAAGCAGCAGGTGCCTTATACGCCGATTGCGCATTCCATCGTCTCTCTGCCTGTGTCGAAGCGTGTGAAGGGGATGGTGTTTTCGCCGCTCGGCAGTCATCGCTTCGAGGGCGTGTGGTTGGAGTGATTGCGTCTACGTCGAGGCGACGTGCGGGGCGATGGCATCGCATCGCCCCGGTGGTCGGCTCGAACTACGCGGTTGCGGCCGCTTGACGCCGCAACAGATGGCGGCTGAACGGACGCGGCAGCGCGAAGTGGTCGCGCAGCGTACGTCCTTCGTAATCGGTGCGGAAAATGCCGCGTTGCTGCAGCAGCGGAACCACGCCGTCGGTGAAGTCTTGAAGCCCGCCCGGCAGAACATCCGGCATCAGATTGAAGCCGTCGGCGGCGCCGCCTTTGAACCAGTGCTCGATGTCGTCGGCGATCTGTTCCGGCGTGCCGACGACGACACGATGTCCGCCGCCGCCCGCCAGCGCGCGAATCAATTGACGCGCCGTGTAGCCATGCGTGCGCGCCTGCGCGAGCGTGGCGTGGAAGAACGTGTGGTTGCCGTTGCCGCCGCCGGGCAATGCGAGATCGTCGGGCAGGCGTTCGTCGAGTTTCAGGCGCTCGACAGCGATGCCCAGTATGCCGGCCAGTCGCGTGAGGCTATACGTCCACGGAATCAGATCGACCAGTTCATCGCGACGGCGCAAAGCCTCGGCTTCGGTTGCGCCGATGATCGTCGTGAGCCCCGGCAGCACGCGAATCGCATCGCTGCCGCGGCCCCATGCTGCCGCTCGCGATTTCAGTTCATGCGCGTAGGCGGCGGCTTCATCGAATGATTGCGATGCGGAAAACACGGCTTCGGCATGGCGGGCCGCGAGCTCGCGTCCGTCGGCCGAGCCGCCGGCCTGGATCAGCACGGGATGACCCTGTTCGCTGCGCGGCAGATTGAACGGGCCGTCGACACTGAAGTATTTGCCGCGATGATCGATGCGGTGCACCTTCGCCGTATCGATGAAGCGGCCGCTCGCCTTGTCGCCGATAAAAGCGTCGTCTTCCCAGCTATCCCACAACGCCTTCACGACCTCGGTGAATTCGGCCGCGCGCTCGTAGCGTTGCGCGTGATCGGGCACGGCCTCGCGCCCAAAGTTGCGCGCCGAGCCGAGATCGGCGGTCGTCACGATGTTCCAGCCGGCGCGGCCTGCGCTGAGCTGATCGAGCGTGGCGAAGCGGCGCGCGATGTTGTACGGCTCGTTATAACTCGTCGACGCCGTGCCGATAATGCCGATATGCGTGGTCGCCGCGGCAATGGCGGCGAGCAGCACGGTCGGCTCGAGTGCGGTGATCGGGCGGAAGTCGATCTGATCTGCAATCGATGCGTTATCCGCGAGAAACACCGCATCGAACTTCGCGGCCTCGGCGATCTGCGCGACGCGAACGTAGTGAGCGACATCGACGAAAGCGCGCGGATCGGCATCGCGCGTTCGCCATGCGGAAGGGACAAAACCGGAGTGAAGGATGTTGACGTTCAGATGAAGCTGGCGAGGCGGATCGGTTCTCATGGTCGTGTCGAATGCGGGAGAAGTCAGCAACGAACGTGCTGACCGATTCGATCATTGTCGATGAGCGCGGCGGTCGCGACCACGAAGGAATTGTGGCATCGATATGTATGCGGGGACTAAGCGGGCGACGTCAGCGCCATTGACACGCGCGCTCGCAACGCCGGCAAAACATCGGCTTCGAACCAGGGATTGCGCTTGAACCATGCGATGTTGCGCGGCGACGGATGCGGCAGCGGCATCACGCGCGGCCCGTATTCCTGCCACCGGGTGAGCGTGTCCGTCAAGGTTGGCCCCCGTGCGTCACCGAGTCCGAATTGTTGCGCGTATTGTCCGACCAGCAGTGTGAGCCTGACCGCACCGAGGTGTTGGAGCAGCTCCTGGTGCCACCGGGGCGCGCACTCTGGCCGTGGCGGCAAATCACCGCTGCGGCCGCGGCCTGGATAGCAGAACCCCACGGGAACGATGGCAAATTTCGAATCGTCGTAGAAGGTGGCGTCGTCGACGCCGAGCCATGCGCGCAGGCGCGTGCCGCTCGCATCGCTCCAGGGGATCCCCGACGCATGCACCCGTGCGCCGGGCGCCTGACCCACGATCAGAATGCGCGCCTGTGCCGACGCGGCCAGTACCGGCCGCGGTGCATGGGGCAGCTTCGACGCGCAAAGCGTGCAACTGCGAATGTCGCTTAGCAGCTTATCGAGCATGACGATTCCGTAGTTGTTTGCCGGGGGCACGGCGCTGTCGGAACGAACCGACTGGTTCGACGCGGCCGCATAGTCTTATGCCCCCGAAGAGCTGCGCCGTGGGTGGTAACGGCCGGATAGCTTAGCATCTGCTCGCAATCGACTACTGCGATTCCGCCGACGAAGCCTGTCGAACCCGCACCGCTTCACGCCTCGCCCAGGCCGCGATACATTCCGATACCTCGCCGACACACGTGGGATACATAGCGCGCTTCTAATCGCTGCATGGCGCCGGGCGCGAGCGTTGTCAGCTCGCCTGAAGGACATTGAACACGTGTCGTCAGAGTCCCGTCGATAGATCAATTGCAAACGATAAGGAAGCTCGCAAATGACTGGCGACAAAGTGTGGTTTATCACCGGCTGTTCCGCGGGGCTGGGGCGCGAGCTTGCCGAAGCCGTGCTCGCGAGCGGTCATCGGCTCACCGCTACGGCGCGGGACACGGCACGGCTGCGGGCTCTGGCCGACAGGTACGGGGATCGCGTTCGCGTGATCGCGCTCGACGTGACCGATCCGGTCGCGGCGCGGGACGCGGTCAGTCTCGCCGTCGAGCAGTTCGGCCGTCTGGACGTGCTTGTGAACAACGCGGGCTACGCCGACCTGGCTTCAATCGAAGACGCGACCGATCAGGCGCTGCGCGAACAGATGGACGTCAACTTCTTCGGTGTTTGCAATCTCAGCCGCGCAGCGTTGCCGGTGATGCGCAAGCAGCGCGCCGGTCACATCATGCAGATTTCGTCTGTCGGCGGACGCGTCGGAGGACCGGGGCTCGCGGCCTATCAGGCGGCGAAGTGGGCGGTAGGCGGCTTCTCCGAAGTGCTCGCCAAAGAGGTCCGCGACTTCGGCATCAAGGTCACGGTGATCGAGCCAGGGTCGATGCGAACGAACTGGGCCGGTTCGTCGATGACCATTCCCGAGATCAGCGAAGCCTACCAGCCGGTCATCGGTCCGGTGGCGGAGCGCCTGCGCCGCAGTGACGGCAATCAGCCGGGCGACCCGGCGCGCATTGCCCAGGTGCTGCTCGATATCGCCGAAGTGCCGGCGCCGCCGTTGCGCCTGCTGGTCGGCAGCGACGCGGTAGCGGTAGCCGCCGATGCCGCGAGGTTTCGCGCCCAGGAGGACGCCGAATGGCGCGCGGTCAGCGAATCCGTTGCATACCCGTCCGCTGACACTGCACAGGTCGCGCAGGCCACGCAAGCCGGAGGTGCGGATTGATACGGCCGCGATCCGCCGGACCGCTCACCGTCGTCGTTCATCTCCGATCCTGATTTCGCCATGCGCCCATTCAGCGCCTTCTTCGTGCTCATCGGCACCTTGCTCACGGCGAGCGGGTACGGGGCGACGTTTTTCCTGTCGATGCATTTCCGGTCTCTCGGGGGCAACGATCTGGATACCGGACTCGCGCTGGCGGAAGCCACGGTCGGCACACTGGTAGGCGTGCTCGTGGTGGGCCGGTTCGCGCGGCGTATCGGCAGCGCGCGCACCACCGCGCTCGCGGCCCTCTGTATTGGCCTCGGCGTGACCGGCTTTGCTGCGGTCGACCGGATGAGCACACCTGGCATTCTCCCCGGCTTTCTCGTGGGCTTCGGCTGGGGAGCGTTCTGTCTCGCCGCGCCCATGTCGTTGACGGAACGCACGAGCGACGCCGATCGCGGATTCTGGTTCATGCGCTTCGGTACGATCCAGATGGCGGGCATTGGCGGCTGTCCCGCCGTGGCCGCAATGGCGATCCGTTCGTGGCACTGGCCGCTCACCAGCGTGTTCTACGTGGTCGGCGGCTTATGCGCGGTCGCCGCGCTGATGCTCGAAGCGTTCGGGCGGGTATCGCCGCACCGGGACGAAGCCCCGGTGCAGCAGGACTGGCTGCGCGAGTCGGGTGCTGTCTGGCGAACGCGCGCCGCGTATCCGATCGTGATGATTTCGCTGTGCGCGTGCGTCTTTTCGGGGTCGATGACGTTTCAGATGTCCATCATTCGCGGCACGCATGCGCAAGCCGGCACCTTCTTCAGCCTCTATGCGGTGACGGTCGTCGTTGCGCGATGGCTGCTCACGCGCGTCGTAGTCAGGCTATATCACGGAGTCGCGACCAGGCTTCTGCTGGCGATCATGGTGCTCGGCACCGCGGCCATGTTCGTCGTGCCGTACCAGCCGGCTTTTCATTCGATAAGCGCAGTACTGCTGGGCATCGGCTACGGGCTCGTCTATCCGACCATCCAGGCGCAGGCCGTGAACGACTGCGCGGCGACGCACCGGCAGCCCGCGCTCACATGGTTCGTCGTGGCGTACTTCATCGGCACGTTCGGTTTCCCGGCGGTGGCAAGCTGGGTGCTCGTTCATATAGGCACGCCCGCGTTGATCGCATTGATGGCGGCCTGCGGTGTCGGCGCGCTTGTCCTCGCGGTCATGCGGGACAGGCACGCGATTGCGCCGTTGTCCAACGCGTGACGGAGCACGGCTTGCTCGTGGCGTGCCGCGCGACTTCTGCTGTAGCTGATTGGTATGCCGCATGAAGCGACCGTCGCTGACGATAGCCGCAAGCGTTCGATGGGCCGGATACATTTCGATACGTCGCCGAAACACCGCCGATACATTGCGCAGTTCAAATTGAAACACCCCTGATTCGCAGCGGCGCAGCGGCGCAACGGCGCAGCGAAAGGCGTCGCAGTCGCTGCGGCGAAGCAGGTGCGCGGCGTCACGTCGATGAGTAGCAAACCGACGCTGCGCGAGCAAGGCGGCGTTAAGCGCGAGCTTTTGCTCTTCCCACTACGAACATACCGGCTTCTGGAGATCAGTCGATGAGAGTGCTATCCGACGACGACATCGTGGTTCGCACATTGCTGAATGTCCTCGATCCTTCCGCGGAACAACTGGACGCCTGCGCGCGGAAGAAGCCTTTGCCGCTCAAGCGGTGCCGCATAGGCACGCGTTCGCCGATGGCCGACGCATCCCACCATCGCGCGAGCCGGCCGGCCCGGATTGCGGTAGTGGAATGGTTGTCGCCGGCGACCATCAGCGTATCGTGGAGCGACTCGTGCACCGGGCGCTACGCCGAGCAGATATGGTGCAGCGGACTCGCGCGGGTCGGTTCCGTATGCGCGCTGACAGGCCGCGCAGTCAGACGCGGCGACCGGATATTCCGCCCGCGTATCCGGCAGATGCGGGTGCCCGGCAATCGCGATCAGGTGATCCTCGCGGAGGCGATCGGACAGCGCACCGATCTGCCAATAGAAGGCGCTGCGGGCTGGCCGTTTTGAACCGCTACACGTGCGACTGGATGCATGCCTGCATACAGTTGGCATCGACACTGGAGGCTACATGAGTGAACTATGGCAATTGTCCGCAACTGAACTGGCGAGGCGTGTGAGAACGCGTGAAGTGTCCGCTCGCGAAGCGGCGCAGTCCGCGCTGGCGCGTCTGGATGCGGTCAATCCGCTCATCAACGCGGTCGTGGCGCACCGGTCCGACTGGGTGCTGGAGCAGGCAGACAGCGTCGACCGCGCGATTGCTCGCGGTGAAGATCCGGGGCCGCTGGCGGGCGTGCCTGTCACGACCAAGATCAATACCGACCACGCGGGTTTCGCCACCACCAACGGCACGCGTTTGCAGGAAAACCTGGTGGCCGAGGTGAATAGTCCCGCTGTCGATAATCTGCAAAAGGCCGGCGCCGTGCTGCTCGGCCGCAGCAATTCGCCGACTTTCGCTCTGCGCTGGTTCACCTCCAACCAGATTCATGGACGCACGCTCAATCCGCGCGACCCATCGCTCACGCCGGGCGGGTCGTCGGGCGGCGGAGCAGCGGCAGTCACCGCGGGTATCGGGCAGATTGCGCTCGGCACGGATATCGGCGGCTCGATACGCTATCCGGCTTACGCATGCGGCATCCACGGACTCAGGCCGACGTTCGGACGCGTGCCCGCGTTCAACGCGTCGTCGCCCGAACGCCCGATCGGTGCGCAATTGATGTCGGCCACGGGTCCGATGGCGCGCACGGTGGCGGATCTTCGCCTCGGCCTCGCCGCACTGGCTGCGCCCGACTTGCGCGATCCCTGGTATCTGCCGATGCCGCTCGAAGGACGCGCGGTGCCGTTGCGTGCCGCGCTTTGCCTGCGTCCGGGCGGCCTGCAAATCGTCAAGGAAGTCGAGCACGCGTTGCTGGACGCGGCCCAACGCCTTCGCGACGCAGGCTGGCGCGTCGACGAGATCGACGACACACCGTCGATGCGCGAAGCCGCGCAATTGCAGGAGCGTCTATGGCTCGGCGACGGTTTCGAGGCGCTGGCCGACTCGGTGGCGCGCGACGGCGACCCCGGCGCGCAAGCGGTGGTGAACGCGGCGCGCCTGAAAGTGAAAGACCTGCCGGCCGACGTAATCAGCCGGTCGCTGGTGCGCCGCACGAGCTTGCTACGTGAATGGCGGCTGTTTCTCGATCAGTATGCGGTCGTGCTGATGCCGGTGTCGGCGGAGCTTCCGTTCCCGGACGATCTCGATCAGCAAGGCGCGGCGGGCTTCGACCGCGTATGGGAAGCGCAACTCACAATGCGTGCGCTGCCTGCGATGGGTCTGCCGGGTCTTGCCGTCACGACGCAACTGGTGAACGGCGTGCCGGTGGGTGTGCAGATCGTGGCCGCGCATTACCGCGAGGACTTGTGTCTGCTCGCGGGTGAAGCGATCGAAGCACGCGGCACACCGCTCTCTCCGGTTATGCCGGTCACTCCGCTTACGTCGCTTACGCCGCTTACGCCGCTTACGCCGCGCGTCTGAGCCGGCATCGCAGGGCTTGCATGAAGCGCACAGGCGGCGGTTGCCGGCTGTGCGAGCGTATGCGTCGGTTAGCTTACCGGTGCCTGATACGCTGCCAGCGCCTGACCGAGAATCTCGCCGGCCCTGCTTTGTGCAATGTGCCGGCCGATTGCCGCGAGGTCGGTGTCGCCGGAGGTGGCGATCAACGCGTAGCTCTGCTTCGCCTGTCTCCAGGTCACCACCTGCATCGTGTTGACGTCCTGCTGCGCGAGCGCGGCATCCGGCTTGTCATCTCTCATCACGCATAGCGAAACCGGCAAGCCTTTCTCCGGCAGGTAGACGATCTGCACCAACGGCTTGTCGTTAAAGCGCAGCCGTTGCACGCGCTTGAACGTCAGTCCGAGCGAACGCAGGTCCGGCACGTGGATCGACAGTCCGTCGTCGCGGCGAATGTCGTCGACGATGTGCGCAAGGCCGGTAATCGGCAAGTCGGACGCAACGGTTTCCCGCGTATAGAGCCGTTGATAATTGACCGCTGCGATGATCCACGGCGATACGCCTGCCGGGATAGCCTGTTGTGAAAGCGTCTGCCCGACACCGCCGGGGGCGCTGCTTCCCGCCAAGCGCAGCACGACGGCGCAACAGAACGCACCGCTTACGAATGCGAGCGCGGCCCACGGAGCCGCGGCGCGAATGCGTGCGCGCACCGGCCGGGCCCACTGAATACCTGTGTCGGAGCCTGAAGCCCCGGACGGCCCGCGCATACGCAAGGACCACGGGCTGCGGCCGCTCGCGCGCGAAGCCCACGCCGCGGCACGATCGTTCCTGCCCACGGCTCTCATGCCAGGAGCCGGCGTTTGCGCTTCTATCAACTGCGCAACGTTGCGCGTGAGGCTTTCCGGAACCGGTGGCAGTTGCTGATGCTGGAACGCCCGCCGATACGGCAACGCCGACGCCCTGAGCAATGCGACGCGTTCGGCGACATCGGCCGAGACGACGATTGTGCGTTCGACTTCCTTGCGCTCGCGCGGCTGCAAATTGCCGTCGACGTACGCCATGAGCAGGATGTCGTCCATAGTCAAGCCCCCTGGTCTCTGCTATTACTCATTACTCGCGCGAGCCACGCTTTTTTGTTTTTCGCTGAACAGGGCCCCGATGGTTTGCCGGGCCCGCGAGAGGCGGCTCATGACGGTCCCGATAGGGACTCCCAGGGTTTGCGCCGCTTCCTGATAGCTGAGGCCCTCGACCGCTACCAGCAGCATCACCACGCGTTGCGCGTCGGGTAGCCGCTGCACGGCTTCGACAATCTGTCCGTCCATCGCGTGTTGTTCAGGCGTGCGCGCGGCGGGGTCGGCGACTGTTTCGAGAAATTCGTCGTCCCAATCCATGCCCGAGCGACTGCGCACGCTGCGCGCACGCAACTCGTTTATCCATGTGGACTGCACGATCGAAAACATCCAGCTAAGCGGCGCGGTGTCCGGCTGAAGCTGATGCGCGCGTTCGAGCGCCCGCACGCAGGCGCGCTGCACGAGGTCTTCGGCGTCGTGCCGGTCGCCCGAAATGCGCAGCGCGAATGTCCACAGGCGTGGAAGCATCGACGGAAGCAGGGCGGACAGATCTGCTGCGGTCATCGAATCGGTCCATCGCCGGATACCATGCGGCCGCCGTCCGCCGGCGCAGGCGTACGCGCGGTATGTTCAAGCAGGCACGCGACCTTCGTTCTCACCGCGGGTCGCGACCGCGCCGCACTGCGTTTCGATTCGTGCGTGCCGTATGCGGCCGGCTGCGATGTCTGGTCTGTTTCCATGGAACGATGCGGATGCGCTGGCTAGTCGACATCACATAAACACGCGTAGCGGGTGATCTATTCCATCGCGGCAAGCGATGCAGGATGACAAGGACTGAACACGCGTGCTCTAGCCGTTTGCGCGCGAACGTGATTTCGAACGCCAATTCCAATGCCAATGCCCACGCCGCCCGTTCACGGCCCGCAAGCGTCAGCAAGCCGCTCGCTCAGCGCACGAAGAAACGCGGTTCTGTCGACGGTGGCGGGAAGTGCATCGGCGAGCCGGTTGTGAAAGGTCGCGGTGTCGACGCCCAGCGCAGCCCGCTGCGCGACGATGCGGGCGACGGGCCCAATATGCGTTGCAAGCTGCCGTGCGGCTGCTTCGATATGCGCGGCATCGGGCACGCGTGCATGAGCCGAAGTGCCGCGTGCCGCAGGTTGAATGCTCTCGCTCACCGGCCGCGAAGACGCGCTTCCCTGCCCGGCAGTATGCCGTTGCAACAGCGTGTCGAATTGATGACGTGTCGCTTCGTCGGGAAGATGACGCGCGAGTTGTGCCGCCAGCATGCGCGGGTTCGTTGCGTGTGCCGCCGCCCGCCGCACGAGCAGCGACGCAACCGGCCCAACGTGGTGCGCGAGCCGCTCTTCGAGCTGCGCCAGCAATTCCGGAGGCCAGCCGATAGAATCGGCGGATACCGCGTGAGCAGTAGCGGTGATGATCGGTGGTGCAAGCGCCTCGCGATTCACCGGCGCCGCGACCACCGTCCGGTCGGTATCGCGTTCTGCCGCGAGCGTATCCAGCAGGCTCAGCAACTCCGCGCGCCAGCTTTGCGCGGACAGGTAGCGTGCCTTGGGCTCTTTTGCAAGCGCCTTGCGCACCATCGCATCGAGCGAGGTTGGAAGGCCAGGCGCTTCGCTCGACGGCGCGGGCGGCATGCCGTTCAACACCTGTTGCATGACAGCCGCCGATGAGCCGGCGAACGGGCACTTGCCGGTCAGCATCTCGTACAGCACGACGCCCGCGGAAAACAGATCGCTGCGTGCGTCGATCGGTGCGCCCGTGTACTGCTCGGGCGACATATACGCAGGCGTGCCGATCATCATGCCTATCTGCGTCAGACGGCCCGTGTCCAGTTGCGCGATGCCGAAGTCGGCGATCTTGCATTCGCCACGCGGCGCAATCAGCAGATTGGCGGGCTTGATGTCGCGATGGATCACGCCAGCCTCGTGCGCATACGCCAGCGCGTCCAGCAACTGCGCGAACCACGCGAGCGTGCGCACGAGCGGCAATCTCGTGCCATGCAGGGCCTCTTTCGCGAGCCGTGCGGCGAGCGTTTCTCCGCGCACATATTCGAGTGCGATAAACGGGACGCCGTCGGCCTCGCCATAGTCGAACACACCGACGATATGCGGGTGCACGAGCCGCCCGGCCGCGCGCGCCTCGTTGATAAAGCGCGCGGGCAGTTCCGCATCGGCCGCGCTGCTCCCTTGCTGCGAGTCGCGCAGCAACTCGGGGTTGATCGTCTTGAGTGCGACTTGCCGCTGGATATGCGGATCGGTGGCGAGATAAACGGTGCCCATCGCGCCGCGGCCAAGCACGCCATCGACCAGATAACGGCCGATCTGCCGCGGCGCTCCGCTCGTCGCGGTCATGGTTGCAAGCCGTGCGGCACGGTTGCGGCCGCACCGGTCTCGTCGAGTATCTCGAAGGCCGTCACGAGACTGGTGCGCATTCTTCCGAACGACACCGCGAGCGAAGCGATCTCGTCGCTACCGCGTGTGGGCAATTCCACTTCGCCGAGTTTGCCGAGGCTGACTTCGTCGGCGGCACGCGAGAGAGCCTGCAGGCGCCGCGTGACGAGCACATGCACCATCACGTTCAGGACCACCAGCACGACCGCGAACACGACGCTCAGGGCGGTCATGAAGCTGCGCCACAGCGCCCGGCCGCGCGCGATCGATTCCGACATCGGCACCGACACGAACTCTGCGCCGATCACGTCGTTCATGGTCCAGCCAAAACCGTTCGCCGGCCCGTACTTGTCGAGCATGGTGCGCGGCGCCGCCGACGGCGTGCTGTGACACTGCATGCAGGCGGCGTCCGTGATCCGGCTGGGACGCGCCAGAAACAGCAGATGTTCGCCGCCGGGAGTGCGCCGCTCGCCAGTCACCTCTTTCAGCGCGGGCTTGTCGTGCAGATGCGCAATCACTTCGGTTTCCCAATCGGTCGGGCGATCGCGTAGGTTGGTCGGATTGAGCATCGTCGAACGATACGAGAAGTTCGGGAACGCACCCTGCAACGTATTCAGCATTTCAATCGCGGAGAACGCGGGCACGGACTCGGGCACGAACGAATACTGAATCTGTGTCGAGAGTAACGGCGTGATGTGCTGAGCCGTGTAATTCTGCATCGCCTCGGCGGCGCTCATCAGCACATTGGCGTCGTGCCGGGTTTCGTCGAGCGACTGCTGCTGCAGCACATGATTTGCGACGATGCCCGCCGCGCTCAGTCCAATCGCGAAGATTGCGATGAACACGAGATTGAACTTGATGGCGAGTGACAGCTTCATGGTCGAGCCCATGCGGATGAGTAGGACGAGTAGGCAGAAACGGGAGCGGCTGTGCCGGCCCGCCACGCAGGTCGCGGATGTCGCTGCGCGAGCGGCCGCCAGTCCGGCAGATCGTGCAGGTGTTGGCGGATGTCGCGGCGGAACGCCGGGTCTGACAGGCGTGCGCCGAAGCGTTGAGTAAAGCGCGTGGCCGGGTCTGTTCGCACCGCAAGCGCGCTGCCGAGCCAGTCGGACACGTCCGCGTAGGTCACGGGGCGTGAGCCGGCTGCCGATGGGCTCGCCGGGCGCGGCGCGGCCGGCGCGGCCGGCTCGGGTCGCAGCGGCAGCGGGCGCAGCGCGTCGCGGAACGCGAGCGGCATCGCGGCCACGAATGCGGGGTCAAGGCGTGCCGAAACGATAACGCGTGCGTTGGTTTTGGAAAGCCGCGCGAACTGATGAGTTGATATCGCCGTCCGCGCGGGCTCGCCATGCGGCTTGCCGAGCGTGACCAGTTGTGCGGACCCGCTTTCGCAGAACACAGCGTGCGCGTCGTCGCCGGCGTAAGCCGGCGTGGACGCGGCAATCACGAGCGCGCTGCGTTCGGCCGGCGTGACACGCATACGCTCAGTCTCAACGACAGGCACCGCGCAATTGGCCGCGGCGCAAACATGCTGCACCTTCAGCCAGCCGCGTAGCAGCGCGACATGGCCATCGCGCGCAAGCAACACCCGAGTGTCACTTCCCAACGCAAGCACATTGCCCGTTTCGTCCTGCATCTGAACGATGCCATTGGAATCGGGCGGAGTTTCGACGATATCGTCTGGCGCGAGCCGTTGGCCTGAGCCGGCCCGATACACAGTGCTTTCGTGGATCGTCGTCACCGGTGCGCCGGTTTGCATGATCGTCCAGCCGGCGTGCGCATACGGTGCGAGCGCGAGCAGGCAGAGGGGTAAGAGCCGCATCGGTGCAATTGCGATCGGGCACAAGCGTGTGGGATCTTCGGATGATGTCATTGCGTGCCGTGTACTGAAGCCACTGTTCGATAACCACTGTTGCTGACTGAACAGCCGGCTGCCCGGATTTATTCCGGCACGTCACGACGAATGTCGCGGCGTCGCGCGCTCGCGTGCGTTCCCGCGAATTTTCAAAGCAATCATTCGAGCGACGGAATATTCACGCCGGCCCAGATGTTCTGGTTGCGGAATGCGGTTGCGTCGATGGACGAAAGCTCTAGCAGATCGATTCACAAATCACGGAATAGATCGCGAGTCTGCGCTGTTGTGTGAGCGTGGACGACGGCCGGGCACCAGCACCCGGCTCATTCGAATCCCGAACCTGAATGCATCCAGAGGAACGAGCGTATGGCAACGAGACAGAGCAGTCAGAAATTCATTGCGCGAAATCGTGCGCCGCGCGTACAGATCGAATATGACGTCGAGCTGTACGGTGCGCAGAAGAAAGTGCAGATACCGTTTGTGATGGGCGTGATGTCGGACCTCTCCGGCGCGAACAGCGGCGATCTTCCGCCGATAGAAGAGCGCAAGGCATTGGAGGTGGATGTCGATAACTTCGACAACCGCATGCAGTCGATGAAGCCGCGAGTGAACTTCAACGTTCCCAATACGCTGACTGGCGAAGGCAATCTCGAAGTGGACATGACGTTCGAAAGCATGGACGACTTTTCGCCCGCGGCAGTCGCGCGCAAGGTCGATGCGCTCGCCAGGCTACTGCAGGCACGCACGCAACTGGCGAACCTGGGCACTTATCTCGACGGCAAGGCCGGCGCGGAAAAACTGATTGCCGAGGCGCTCAAGGACCCTGCGCTGCTGCAATCGCTAAGCGCCAGTCCGAAGCCCGTTGACACCGAACCCGGACAGGAGTGAGCGCGATCATGGAAAGTCAGAAGCAGTTGGACACAGCCGCGCAAGGCACCCTGAGCGAAACCAGCGACTTCGCCGCGCTGCTCAACAAGGAATTTCGCCCGAAGAACGAACGCGCGAGAGAGGAAGTCGAGGCGGCGGTGCGCACGCTCGCCGAGCAGGTGCTGCAGGATTCGAACATCGTCTCCGATGACGTGACCCAAACCATCAATGCGTATGTCGCGGAGATCGACCGCAAGCTCAGCGAGCAGTTGAACCGCATCATGCATCACGAGGAATTCCAGAGGCTGGAAGGCGCGTGGCGTGGCCTGCATCATCTGGTCACGAACTCGGAGACCGATCCGATGCTCAAGATCCGCGTGCTGAACGTGTCGAAGAAGGAGTTGGGCAAGAACCTCAAGCGCTTTAAAGGCGTTGCATGGGATCAGAGCCCGGTGTTCAAGCGCGTTTACGAAGAAGAGTATGGTCAGCTTGGCGGCGAACCATACGGCTGCCTGATCGGCGACTACTACTTCGATCACAGTCCGCAGGATATCGAGCTGTTGCGCGGCATCTCACAGGTGGCCGCCGCGGCCCACGCACCGTTTATCTCCGCCGCCGATTCCACCTTGCTCGGCATGGAGAACTGGAGTGAGCTCGCGAATCCGCGCGATCTGTCGATGATCTTCACGACGCCGGACTACGCGGGCTGGCGCTCGCTGCGCGAAATGGACGACGCGCGCTACCTCGCGCTGACGATGCCCCGCACGCTTGCGCGGCTGCCTTACGGCGCAAAGACCGACCCTGTCGACGAGTTCGATTTCGAAGAAGACACGGAAGGCGCCGATTCGTCGAAATACACATGGCAGAACGCGGCCTATTCGATGGCGGTGAATATCAACCGCTCATTCAAGCTATATGGCTGGTGCACGCGCATTCGTGGCGTGGAGTCGGGCGGTGCGGTCGAGAATCTGCCGGTTCACACTTTCCCGAGCGACGACGGCGGCGTGGATATGAAGTGCCCGACTGAAATTGCGATCACCGACAGGCGCTCGGCCGAACTCGACAAGATGGGGCTGATGCCGCTCGTGCATCGCAAGAACTCGGATGTCGCCGCGTTCATCGGCGCACAGTCGGTGGCGAAGCCGGAAGAGTACGACGATCCGTCGGCGACCGCGAATTCCAATCTCTCGGCGCGGCTGCCGTACATGTTCGCGTGCTGCCGCTTTGCGCACTACCTGAAGTGCATCGTGCGCGACAAGATCGGTTCGTTCAGCACGCGTGAGCAGATGGAGAGCTGGTTGTCGAACTGGGTGATGAATTACGTCGACGGCGACCCGGTGAATTCTAGCGAAGAAACCAAAGCACGCAAGCCGCTCGCCGCCGCGCAGGTCGTGGTGGAGGAAGTGGAGGGTAATCCCGGCTACTACACGTCGAAGTTCTTCCTCAAGCCGCATTATCAGTTGGAAGGCCTGACCGTGTCGCTGCGGCTCGTGTCCCGCCTGCCGTCCGCGCTCGCGGCGTAGGCGTCCCGCACCACGTCACCATGCAGAAAACCTGTCCGCGGCGCAAACGCCACGGGCTCCACGTTCGCCGCACCGGCGAGCACACTCATTAGCAACGGGAAGAGGTCAATATGGCATTCGATATGCATCTGAAATTCGGCGCTGGTTCGGTCACGATCCAGGGCGCGTCCAACCATTCGAAGCACAAGAACGAGGTGCCGATCATCGCGTGGTCCTGGGGCGTCAGCAACACCGGCAACCTTCACACTGGCGCGGGCTACGCGTCCGGCGGCAAGGCGAACATTCAGGACATCACCATCACCAAATACGTCGACAGCTGTTCGAACGCGATTCTCAACGCCTGCTGCACGGGCGCGCGCCTCGACACTGCCTATCTGTACGTGACCAATGCGACCGGTCAGCAAACGGACTTCCTGACAATCGAATTGAGCGAAGGCGTGCTGATTACGTCGGTGGCGACCGGCGGCAGCGGCGGCGATGAGCGTCTGACCGAAAACATCACGCTGCACTTCGGCAAGTTCAAGTATTCGTTCCAGCCCCAGGACGACGAAGGCAAGGCAAGCGGCGGCACGAAGGACTTCACGTTCGACATCCAGCAGGTCGCGAAACAGTAAGCGAGTTGAGGTGCGGGACGACAAGGTGATTCGCACGATAAGGATACCGAACGGATGGCGGAGCTGACCCCTCAGGAGCGCTTGCAGCCCTCGTTGCTCGACCGGCTCACCGACATGGCGCCGGACGAGCCCGACGAGAGCCGCGAGCAGCGCGTGATCACGGCGGCGCGCCTGCGCGAGTATGTGACGCGTGACATTGCCGCGCTGCTGAACTGCACGCGGCAGTGGGACAGCGACGGTCTTCCGGGACTCGATCACGTCGCTAACTCCGTGCTGAACTTCGGTATTCCGGATCTGGCGGGCGCACCGTTGTCCGGCATCGACGCAGGCATGTTGCAGGAGCGTATCCGCACAGCGCTCATCGACTTCGAGCCGCGCCTGATCGCGGACACGGTGCAAGTGGCCGTGAATATCGACGACGCGGTAATGAACGCACGCTCGCTGAGTTTTCGGATCGAGTCGCAGATGTGGGCGCAACCCATGCCGCTTGCGCTCTATCTGCATACCGACGTCGATCTCGAGACCGGTGAATTCCGGGTCTCGCAACATTTCGGTTGACTATCATGGACCCACGTCTTCTCGGCTACTACAACCGCGAACTGCAGCATGTTCGCGAGATGGGCGCGGAATTCGCGAGCGCCTATCCGAAGATCGCGGGGCGCCTCGGCATGGAGGGCTTCGAATGCGCCGATCCCTACGTGGAGCGGCTGCTGGAAGGCTTCGCATTTCTCGCCGCACGCGTGCAATTGAAGCTCGGCGCGCAATACCCGGTGTTCACCCAGCATCTGCTGGAAATGATTTATCCGCACTATCTGCTGCCGATTCCGTCGATGGCGGTGGTGCAGATGCATCCGGACGCGACGCAAGATCTGCCCGCTGGCGGCCACACGGTCGCGCGGCATACGGTGATGCGCAGCCTGAAGGGTTTCGGCGACCGTACCGCGTGTGAGTACCGGAGCGCGCACGAGGTCACGCTGTGGCCGCTCGAACTCGCCGAGGCGCGCTATTTCGACACGCCGGCCGCGCTTGCCGCCGCCGCTCTCGTGCCGCCGCCAGGGCGCGAGGTCCGGGCGGGGTTGCGGCTGCGCTTCTCCACGCTCTCAGGGGTGCAGGCGAACATGCTGGCGCTCGACAGCCTGCCCGTTTACCTGGCCGGAGCAGACGAACTGCCCAACGTCGTGTACGAGCAGATGCTCGCAAACGGTGCGGGCTACACGATCAGGGCGCGAGGCGCGCAGGAAGGCCAATTCGTCAGCGAGCATCACGACGCGGCGGCGCTGCGCGCAATCGGCTTCGGCGAACACGAGGCGATGCTGCCGTACGGCGACCGTTCGTTTAGCGGCTACAGACTGCTACAGGAATATTTCGCGTGCCCGGAGCGCTTTCGCTTCGTCGAATTCACAGGACTGCGCTCCGTGCTCGCACGGGCTCAGGGCAATGAGTTCGAGATCGTGGTGTGGCTCGACCGCGGTGCTGCCAGGCTGCATAACGCGCTCGACGCCGGCAACTTCAGGCTGTTCTGCACGCCCGCGGTCAACCTGTTCGAGCAGCGGGCCGACCGGATTCATCTTCAGCAAGGCAAGACCGAGTATCACGTGATCGGCGATCGCACCCGTCCGATGGATTTCGAGGTGCATAGTGTGCTCGACGTGCAAGGCTACGGCGACAGTCAGGAACCGCAGCAAAGCTTTTTGCCGTTCTATGGCGGCACGTCGCGCACCTGGCATCACGCCCAGTCGGCGTTCTATACGTTGCGCCGCGAGCCGCGTCTTCTTTCGGGCCGGCAATTGCAGAACGGCGCGCGCTCCAGCTATGTGGGCAGCGAGACGTTCATTGCGCTCGTCGACGCAAACGACGCGCCGTACCCGACCACGCTGCGTCAACTCGGCTTGCGGGTGTTATGCACCAATCGCGATCTGCCGTTGCATATGCCGGTCGGCAAGTCGTACACCGATTTCACACTGGACACCGACGCGCCGGTCGCATCGATTCGCTGCATCGCCGGTCCGACCCGGCCGCGCGCGCCGACCGCTACCGGCGAGACCGCGTGGCGGCTCATCAGTCATCTGCAATTGAATTACCTGTCGCTGTTCAACGAGAGCCGCGACGACGATGGCAGCAAGGATGGCAACGACGAAGGCGAGCAGAACGCCGCCGCATTGCGCGAGATGCTCGGCCTCTATCGCGACGAGTTCGACGCGGCGGCGCGGCGGAGAATCGAAGGCATCAAGCAGGTCGCCGCGAGAGCCGCCACGCGCCGCGTGCCGGTGCCCGGACCGATCACCTACGGGCGCGGGCTCGAAATCACACTGACGTGCAGCGACGCGGCCTTCGAGGGCAGCAGCGCGTTTTTGCTCGCGTCGGTTCTTCAGCATTTTTTCGCGCGCTACGTCTCGCTGAATTCGTTCACGGAGACCGTCTTGCGCACCTTCGAACGTAACGAGGTAGCCCGATGGCCCGCCACACCCGGCAAGCGTCCAATCCTCTAGCGCCCGATCCTCTGGCACTGGAAGCCGCGCTCAGCGAGCGGCCGTTCGACTTCGAATTTTTCGAGGCAATGCGCCGGCTCGAATGCGCGTATCCGGACCGTCCGCGGCTCGGACATTCGACGAAGCCGGCCGACGATCCCGTGCGGCTCGCGCATGCGGCGACGCTCGAGTTTGCGCCGCGCGGCATCGAGCGCTTCGAGCGCGGAGCGGCGGGTTCGCCTGGCAAGCTATACGGGCTGTTTCTCGGCCTGTTCGGACCGAACGGTCCGTTGCCATTGCATCTGACCGAGCATGCAGTCGAGCGTCAGCGCAACGCGAAGGACACGTCCCTGGTGGCGTTCGCCGACATCTTTCATCACCGGATGCTGAGCCTTTTTTACCGCGCGTGGGCCGATGCACAGCCCACGGTTCAACTCGATCGTCCCGACGAAGACCGCTTTCGCACGTATGTCGGCGCGTTGATTGGAATGGCCGCGCCGCAACTGGAAGGACGCGATGCGCTGCCGGATCGGTACAAGCGCTTTTTTGCCGGCCGGCTGGTGCCGCAGGCGCGCAATGCCGAGGGGCTCAGGAGCTTTCTCGCGCATTACTTCGGCGTGCCGGTGGCGGTGCTCGAGTTCATGACCGGCTGGATGCAGTTGCCGCGCGACGCCCATCTGCGAATGGGCATTGCGGTGGCGTCATTGGGCCGCGACGCGACGCTCGGTGCACATGTGCGCGGCGCGCAGCAGCGCTTTCGCTTGCGAATCGGGCCGTTGCCGCTTGGCGAGTTCAAGCGTTTTTTGCCGGGCGGCGATGCGCTCGCCGAACTGGTCGCCGCGGTCAAGCTCTACGTGGGCGGAGAAAAACGCTGGGACGTGCAGATCGTGCTCATGAAAGAAGAGGTGCCGGCGACGCATCTCGGCCAGATGGGTCGCATGGGCTTCAGTACATGGATGGGTCACTACACGAAGCCCGTCGATGCCGACGACGTCGTGCTGACGCCAGTCGACTGAGGCCATGCGAATGCATTGCACCGACGCGCTCGCGTCCTGACTTTCAACCGGCGGCATCACGCCGATCACCCCATTTCAAAGGATCGCCATCATGGCCGAGATCAGTCGCGGCGCGCTGTTCGGGAAGCTCAATTCGCTTGCCTACCGGAGCATCGAAAGCGCTACCGTGTTTTGCAAACTGCGCGGCAACCCGTACGTCGAAATCGCGCATTGGGTGCATCAGATCCTGCAATTGCAGGACTCCGATCTGCACCGGATCGTCAGGCGCTTCGACGTCAACCCGTCGAATCTCGCTCGCGATCTGAGCGCAGCGCTCGAGCGTCTGCCGCGCGGCAATACGACGATCAGCGATCTGTCGGCCGACGTCGAGGAAATGGTCGAGCGCGCCTGGGTCTTCGCCACGCTGATGTTCGGCGAGGCCCAGGTTCGCACGGGGTATCTGCTCGTCGGCGCGCTGCGCACGCGCCATCTGCGTAACGCGTTGCTCGCGTTGTCGGCTGAGTTTGCGAAAGTGAAGGCGGAGGCGCTTGCCGACGCGTTCGGTGAGATCGTCGCGGGATCGCCGGAAGACCGCCTGGAGGCGACCGACGGCTTCCGTTTGGGCGCGGCGCCCGCGCCTGGCGAAAGCAGCGGCTCCATTGCGCCGGCGCAGATGGGAAGACAGCAGGCGTTGCAGCAATTCACGGTCGATCTGACGGCGCAGGCGCGCAAAGGTGCGCTCGATCCTATCGTTGGCCGCGACGGCGAGATTCGCCAGGTCGTCGACATACTCATGCGCCGCCGGCAGAACAATCCGATGCTGGTCGGCGAGGCGGGCGTCGGCAAGACCGCCGTCGTCGAGGGCTTCGCGTTGCGCATCGCGCGCGGCGATGTGCCTCCGGCGCTGAAGGACGTGGTGGTGCGCACGCTGGATGTCGGTCTGTTGCAGGCCGGCGCCAGCATGAAGGGCGAATTCGAGAACCGGCTGCGCCAGGTGATCGACGAAGTGCAGGCGTCGCCCAGGCCGGTGATTCTCTTTATCGACGAGGCCCACACACTGGTTGGCGCGGGCGGCGCGGCCGGCACCGGAGACGCCGCAAACCTGCTCAAGCCGGCGCTCGCGCGAGGCACGCTGCGCACGATCGGCGCGACGACGTGGGCCGAGTATCGCAAGCACATCGAAAAGGACCCGGCATTGACGCGGCGGTTCCAGACTGTGCCCGTCGACGAGCCGGATGAAGAAAAGGCCATTCTAATGATGCGCGGTGTCGCCAGCGTGATGGAGCAGCATCACCGCGTGCAGATTCTCGACGAGGCGCTCGAAGCGGCCGTCAGGCTGTCGCATCGTTATATCCCTGCGCGCCAGTTGCCGGACAAGTCGGTGAGCCTGCTCGACACCGCTTGCGCGCGGGTGGCGATCAGCCAGCATGCGACGCCCGCTGAAATCGACGACATGTCGAAGCGGATCGAGGCGCTGGAGACCGAACGGAACATCATCGAGCGCGAAAAGAGCGTGGGCATCGACGTGACGGCCCGCGAAGCGCGCGTCGCTGTTTCGCTCGACACGGAACGCGCGCGCCGCTCGCAACGCGAGTCGGAGTGGGCGAGAGAGAAATCGCTGGTCGAGCGGATTCTGACGCTGCGTGCGCAACTGCGCGGCGATAGCGCGGTGGTCGATGGGGCGAGTGACGACGTCGCGCAGCCGGCAGAGGCCGAGCCGGATCGGATAACGCAGACGGGCGCGGCCTCTGCGCCCGACCCTTCCGCGCGCGCGGAAATGCTTGGGCGTCTCAGGCGCCTGCAAGCCGAACTCGCCGAACTCCAGGGCGAGGCTCCGTTGATCCTGCCGAGCGTCGACTACCAGGCGGTCGCGTCGGTCGTCTCCGACTGGACGGGCATTCCCGTAGGGCGGATGGTGCGCAGCGAACTGAAGACCGTGATGAATCTGGCGACTGTGCTGGGCGAGCGCGTGATCGGCCAGGATCATGCGATGGAAGCGATCGCGAAGCGGATTCAAACCTCGCGCGCCGGCCTCGACAATCCCGATCGTCCGGTTGGCGTGTTCATGCTCGCGGGCACTTCGGGCGTCGGCAAGACCGAGACCGCGCTGGCACTGGCCGAGGCGCTGTACGGCGGCGAGCAGAACCTCATCACGATCAACATGAGCGAGTTCCAGGAGGCGCATACGGTATCCACGCTCAAGGGTGCGCCGCCGGGCTATGTCGGCTATGGCGAGGGCGGCGTGCTGACAGAAGCGGTGCGTCGCAAGCCGTATTCGGTCGTGCTGCTCGACGAGATCGAGAAGGCGCATCCCGACGTGCACGAAGTGTTCTTTCAGGTTTTCGACAAGGGCGTGATGGAAGACGGCGAGGGCCGCTCGATCAATTTCCGCAACACGCTGATTCTGCTGACGACCAACATCGGCACCGAACTGATAGCGCAACTCTGCAGCCGCCCGGCCGCCATGCCGGATGCCGACGGGCTCGCGAAGGCGCTGCGCGAGCCGTTACTCGACGTATTTCCCCCCGCGCTGCTCGGCCGGCTCGTGGCCATTCCGTACTTCCCGCTCAGCGCGGACATGCTGGCGCGAATCGTCACGCTGCAGTTGAACCGCATCAAGCGGCGCGTGGAGGAGCGCTACCGCGTGCCGTTCGACTATGACGACGCGGTCGTTCGCCTGATCGTCGGACGCTGTACCGAGAGCGAATCCGGCGGCCGGATGATCGACGCAATTCTCACCAACACGATGCTGCCCGCAATCAGCCGCGAGTTCCTTGCGCGCTTGATCGACGGCGGCGAGGTGCGGCAGGTTCGCGTGAGCGTGGAGCAGGGCGATTTTGCGTATTCGTTCGACTCCGCTGCGTGCCTCGATCAACCTGGTCTCCATGAGGAGGTTTGAAAGTTGAGAGCCATTCCAAAGGTCATTCATATCATCTGGATCGGCGGCGATATCCCGCAACGGAATCGCGATTGCATCGTCACGTTTCCAAGGATGAATCCCGACTGGGAAGTCAATCTCTGGATCGACGCCAACCAGTTGCTGACCGGCGAACGCCGCCGGCAGATCAGCGACCAGAACGGAGCGCAAGGCCTTGGGCGCGTTTCCGCGGCGCAATGGCAGGAAGTCGCACAGGTGCTGGGAAAAAAAGGAGGCGATGCAGCCACGATCCGCTATCTGGAAGAGTATCTGAATCAGCGCGGCGAGACCCTCCGAGGCATGCGCGCGACGCAGGTCAACTCGATCATCAACTTTTGCGAGGAGAACAGGATCAAGCTTCGCGAAGTGCAGCGCGACCTGAAAATGGGCAAGAACGCAGCGATTTATCGCAGGGAACTCGTCAATCGCGGCGCCAACTTCGGTTCGGCCAGCGACATTCTGCGCATCGAGATTCTTCTTCAGTACGGCGGCATTTATGCGGATACGGACGTCAGTTGCGTGAGTCCGCTCGGCGACATCGTCTGCCATCAGTCTTATCCGCGGTTTTCCGCCGTGAATCCCGTGTGGCACAACGGCGTAAGCGAAAACGACTGGACCAGCGCGGACTGGTGGCAAGCGAATATTCGCGGAGATCAACCGCCTCCCATCAGCAACTCGATCATTGCAAGCCACGCCGGCAGCAATGGCCTGAAGTCGTATAAAGCGCTGATACACAGCAGGTTTCGTTCGATGAAAACCAACGACGAGCTGCGCACCGAGTACATGGAGGACGTGCGCCGCAGCACGATCAGGATGACCGGCCCCACGGCCGCGGCCGAGAGTTCGGGCTTCACGAAACTGCGCGACCGGATGTTTGAGGACCAGGCCCGCTCGCAGCTTCCAGAGCAGAGTCTGGAGAACAAGATCTTCATGCGCGACAACTGGTATTTCCCCATGTACAAGGTCAGAGACAGCTACTTCCACGACTGGCTTTGACGCTCGAGTTGCAAGTCGCCCACATACAACCAGCGTCCCCCGCCGCGCGCGCCGATTTTTTTACTTCACGAGGAAGGAATAGATCGCGAGACCCGGCTGTTGTGTTCTTCGAGAGACGAACCAACCGCGTCGGGAGATAAGGCGATGCCAGCAGCAAAGAGCAACGATGGATTCGCGGAACTGTCGACACTGAGCGACAAGAATGTCGTGCAGTTCGTGACGAGGCTGATCCAGAACTTCGAGCACGGATCGAATCCCCGCTTCACATACAGGAACGTGCTGGCCGACGACGCGAAGGACAACAAGTCGAAGTCCGTGAACCTGATTTCGAACGCCGTCGTGATTCCGTGGACAGTGAGCGAAGAAGACGGTGCGCAGGACGTTCTGTTTCTGTCCGCGCATGTCAACGCCACGCTGAAAATCGGTCAGCTCAAAAAGACCTCGCCGCTCAAGATCAATGTCAGCAAGTTTCATCTGACGGTGCGGCGCAAGCGTGTGCAGGACACCATCGAGGACAGCGGCGTGACGGTCGATGTCGGACCCGAGTCGATCCACATCGGCGGTGCGAGTGACGGCGGCTGGGACAAGCGTAGCGACAACCTGGAAACGCTGCGCAAAAAGCTGATAGAGGATTCGGCGCTGCCCGCAAAAGAAACCTTGATCACAAAGGAAGCACTCAAAGAGATGCTTGACGGCTGGGTCTCCGTGTCGCGTTTCAAAAGCGAGATTCGCGAGAACTTCAGAACGTCGCTCGAAACACAGGTCGAGAAAAACGTGAAGTCCGCGGCGAACCTGCCGAGGTTCAGCGTGGACGTCGTCCTCTAGCACGCATGGACGCACGCACCATCGCACAGCTTCGCGCGCCGCACTGACCAGTTCCGCACACAACCCGCTTTCGTCAATCACATGGCTCACGCAATCACGCTCGCCTCGAACCTCGGCACCAGTCTGCTGTTCTCGAACATGACCGCGACAGAATCGCTCGGCCGTCTGTTTTCATACCGGATCGAGGCGATCAGCAAGAACCCGCAGGTCGATCTGCGCGCACTGCTCGGCACGCCGATGACCGTCAAGCTCGTCACCCCGCAGGGCTATACGCGGTACTTCAACGGCATGGTCAACGAGTGCGAGCAGGGCGGCTTCGTGAATATCGACAACGTGCGTTACGCCGTCTACACCTTCGGAGTCGTGCCGAAGGCGTGGTTGGCGACGCGCCGGCGCGACTGTCGCATCTATCGAAGCATGAGCGTGCCGCAGATCGTCAAATCGGTGCTCGCCGATGCCGGCTATGCGGACGTAAAACTGAGTTTGAGCGGCACTTACGCGCCGCGCGATTACTGCGTGCAATACCGCGAGAGCAGCTTCGATTTCATCAGCCGCCTGATGGAGCAGGAGGGCATCTACTACTTCTTCACGCATGCGGACGGTGTCCACACGATGGTGCTTGCCGACGCGCTCGGCGCGCATTCGCCTGTGTCCGGTTTCGAGCAGATTCCCTATGCGCCGCCGACCGGGCGCGGCAAACGCATGAAGGCGTCGATCAGCGACTGGACCACTGCGCGCGCGATGAATGCAACGCGTGTGCAACTGGACGACTACGACTATCTGAAACCGAAAGCGTCGCTGCTCGCCACCGAGGATGTCACCGATAAGGACGATGCCCACAGCGTGAGCGGTCTCGACATCTACGACTACGCGTACGACTACGTCGGCCACGACCAGCGTCTGCAGGACGGTCAGCGCTACGCGCAGGTGCGCGCCGATGCGCTCAACGTGCCGATGCTGACGAGCGCCGGGCACACCGACGCATGCGGCGTCACCACAGGCGCGTTGTTCAGGCTGAAGGACTTTCCGCTTGCGGACGCCAACCAGGAATATCTCGTGATCGAAACCGAGATGCGGCTCGTCGAGCCGGACTACGTGACGGGCGGCGGCGCGGACGAAGGCGAGGAACCGTTTCGCTGCGCGTTCAGGGCGATTCGCAGCCGTCAGCCGTTTCGCACGATGCCGCTCACGCCGCGCCCGGTGATTGCCGGCCTGCAGACCGCGGTGGTCGAAGGCAACACGCCGGAGGACATCGCAGTCGACAAATACGGCCGTGTGCAGGTCACGTTCTTCTGGAACCGCCCGGCCAAACCAAACGCGCAGAGTTCTTGCCCGGTGCGCGTCGCGCAGATGTGGGCGGGCAAGCGCTGGGGCGCGCAGTTTATTCCGCGCGTCGGACAGGAGGTGGTAGTCAGCTTTCTCGACGGCAATCCGGACCGGCCGCTGATTATCGGCAGCGTCTATAACGCGGACAACATGCCGCCGTACAGCCTGCCCGAAAACCGCACGCAGAGCGGCGTCAAAAGCCGCAGCCACACCGGCTCCACCGAGGACTACAACGAAATCCGCTTCGAGGACAAAAAGGGCAGCGAAGAGGTGCTGATTCATGCGCAGAAGAATTTGCGCGAGGAATCGGAGCATGACCACGACGTGCAGGTGGCGCGCAATTACACGCTGACGGCCGGCAAGCAGATCAGGCTGGTGACCGGACTCGCGAGCATCACGTTGAACAGCACGGGTGAGATCGCGATCGAGGGCACCAACGTTACGGTGAATGGCGAACTGAACGTGGCGATGACGTCGGGGCTCGCGATGGAACTCAATTCCAAGGCGAATCTGAACATCAGTTCGATTGCCGCGATGGAGATTCTGTCCGAGGCCGACTGCCTCGTGCAGTCCACCAACCTGCAACTGATCGGCACGGCCACCGCGATACTCGGCGGCGCGGCGCCGATGATCCTGCCGCTATGACTACGCTCTTCGACGCTGCCCGGCAGATGCGGCTATCCGCGCCGGCGAACGCCCGCCTGGAACCAGGGATGACGCCGCGCGCCGCCGTACAGACGCTGCTCGACGACGGACTGGCCGCCGACGCGCTGAGCCTGCTCGCGCGCCTCTTGCCGCGTCGCTACACGGTCGCGTGGGTATGTCAGTGCGCGAGCCGCCAGCCCCTCGGCGCGCACGACCGCGAAGGTGTCGCGCTTGCCGAAGCGTGGGTGCGCGATCCGGGCGAAGCGCAGCGCGCCGCCGCGGCGTCGTTTGCCAACGAGCACCGCTACCGGACGATCGGCGCATGGGCCTGTGCCTCCGCCGGCTGGACCGGCGGCAACCTGAATCCACGATACGGGCAGCCGACGCCGCCGCCCGAGCACCTGAGCGCGATTGCCGCCACGGCGGCCGTCAGCTACATGGCCGCGCTGGTCCCGGCGCAGATCGACGCGCGCCGCACCGCGTTCGTGCGCGACGCGCTGAGCCTGCTCGGCATCCCTAACGATATGGACGGAGCGACGCAATGAGCACCGCGCACAATCTGATTCTCTCGGTGCAGGGCGAACGGGCCGAGCGTCTGGGCGGCCGGCGCGAGTACGTGTTCGACTGTCGCGACGGCAGCATCGGCCGCTCGGAAGACTGCGACTGGGTGCTCGGCACCGAGGGTGTGTCGCGGCTGCACGCTCTGGTGCGCTATCTGAACGGCCTCTATTTCGTCGAGGACCGCAGTACCAACGGCATGCTGCTCAATGGCGCCGCGCTGCAAAGGGGCGATCCCGCGGCGCTGAAAAACGGCGACCGGCTGCAGATCGATACATTCGAAATCACGGTGCGTCTTTCCGGCGCGACGGCCGGGCAGGACGATACCTCGCGCGACGTTTCGCGCGACGTTTCAACAGATGCCCGCAAAGCGGCGGCGCCCGCGCCGTTGCCGCCAGCGTCGGCAGGACCGTCGCCGTTGCCCGCCTCCGACGTGGGAGCGGCTCGCGCGCGGAACGCCGAGCCGCTCGATCTGGGTCTGCTGCTGCCGTCCGCGCGTGCCGGCGCATCTGGCGGCGCAGGGTTTGCGGAAGGGCTGATTCCCGGTGCAGCCGATGCCGCAGCGGCGGGCGCGAGTCTCGATCCGCTCGCGCTATTCGACGCGCCGCCTTCTTATTCCGACGAGGCTGCGCCCGCAGGTCCGCCTGCGCCGGACTGGAACCACATGCCGGCGGTCGCGGACCGCTTCCGCCCGCCGCAAGTCGAACTGCCGCGAACCAGCGGCCCGCTGCTGCCGGACGACTGGGACGCAACCGGAAGCCGGGTCGAACCGCGTTCCGGGCCGCAACGGGAGCCGGTCGATGTCGAGCCCGTCGCCGGGACGTCGGCGGATGTAGCGCAGGCGACGGACTCACGGCGGTCGGCGGATTGGCAGCATGCGTCGCCGGCTATCGTCGATTCTCCCGCTTCGGCTCCGGCTCCGGCTCCGGCTCCGGCCGCCGCGCCGGTCTCATCGATTCCGACGGGCGCAGCGGTTCCGTCAGTCGATCCGGCGGCAGCGGCTCCGCTTACGGATTCGTCACCCACGCCGGCAACGTCGCCATCGACATCAACTCGGCCCACCCCACCAGCACCACCCACGACCCCCGACCCAACCCCCGTCATAACCAGCGCGTCCCCGCCAGCATCCGCCGATGCCGATGCCGATGCCGATGCCGAGCCGCAAGCGCAACAATTGACCGACATGCTCCACATCGCCGTCGACGCGATGATGGACGTGCTGCGCGCCCGCGCCGAGCTGAAGAACCGCTTCCGGCTGCCTGCAACGCTGATCCAGCGTTCGGAGAACAATCCGCTCAAGTTCGCGCCGACCGCGCAGGAAGCGGTCAGGCGGCTGTTCGCGCCGCCGGACGGCGGCTTCCTGTCCGGCAACGCGGCGCTCAACGATGCCGCCGCCGACATCCGCAATCACCAGATGGCCATGCTTGCCGGCGTGCGCTCGGCATTCCAGTCGATGCTGGCCCAGTTCGATCCCGCGCGCATCGAGGAGTCCGAAGGCCGCGCGCGACGCTTGCCGCTCGGCGGCCGGCCGCGCCACTGGGAGCGCTACAAGGAGCAGTTCGACGCGCTAACCCGAGACCCCGACGAATGCTTTCGGCGCCTGTTCGGCGACGAATTCGCGCGGGCCTACGAGCAGCAGCTCGCGCACCTCAAAGCCCGCGCGGCCGACGACCCGCAATAGTGACCCCAGCCACCGCGTCAGCGCACTGCCCGCAGCCGGGCGGCGCACACAGAACTCTTGATCGAACCGACGACATGACCCACCGCAACAAAGTCATATGGAGCGAAGGCCTGTTTCTGAGGCCGCAGCACATGCAGCAGCAGGAACGCTATTTCGAGCGCTACGTGGAACTGCGCGCGGGCGGGCTGCGCCCGCATGCGTGGGGCTTCCAGGAGCTCGAACTCGAACCCGACCTGCTCGCGATAGGCAAGCTCGGCATCAAGCGCGCGCGGGGCGTGTTTCCCGACGGCACGCCCTTTTCGATGCCGGGCGACGATCCACTGCCGGCGCCGCTCGACATCGATTCGAACTGGCGCGATCAGGTCGTTCACCTGAGCTTGCCGCTGCGCTCGTCCACGCGGGCAGACAGCGGATGGACCGGCGCGGGCGCCGCCGACCAGCTATTGCGCTATCGGGTTCGCGAGACGGAAGTGCACGACGCGTCCGGCAGCATGGAAGGGCTTACCGTGCTCGAAGTCGCGGGCATGAGCACGCGGCTCATGCCGGAGTCGCAGCCCGCCGAGGGACTGATGCAGATTCCGCTCGCCCGCGTGATCGAGTGCCGGGCCGACCGGCGCGTGACGCTCGACGACGGCTTCATGCCGAGCGCGTTGCAGACTCAGGCCGCCGAGCGTCTGGTGACGTTTCTGTCGGAACTGCTCGGCCTGCTTCACCAGCGCGGCGAAGCGCTCGCGAGCCGCGTCACGCAAACGGATCGGGGCGGCGCTGCGGAGATCGCCGACTTCCTGATGCTGCAGGTCATCAACCGTTACCAGCCGCTCGTTGCGCATCTGGCCGAAGCGCCGCTGCTGCATCCCGAAGCGCTGTACCGGCTGCTGCTCGAACTGGCCGGCGAACTGGCCACCTTCACCGCGCCGGCCAAGCGCGCGCAGAGCTTTCCGGCGTACCGGCACGAACTGCTGCGGGAGAGCTTCGAGCCGGTGATCGCCGCATTGCGGATCGCGCTGAGCGCCGTGCTCGAACAGAGCGCGGTGCCGATCCCGCTGCAGCAACGCAAGTACGGCGTGTGGGTCGGCGTCGTGCCGGATTCGACGCTCCTCGACACGGCAACCTTCGTGCTCGCCGCGCGAGCCGATATGAAAGCCGAGGACATGCGCCGGCAGTTGCCCACGCAATCGAAAATCGGGCCCGTGGAGAAAATCCGCGACCTCGTGAATCTGCAACTGCCGGGCATCGGCGTGTCGTCGATGGCGGTCGCGCCGCGCCAGTTGCCTTATACGTCCGGCTTCGTGTATTTCGAGTGCGACCGCGGTTCGGCGATGTGGCGAATGTTGAAGACATCCGGTGGCATCGCGATGCATTTCGGCAGCGGCTTTGCCGGCCTCGATCTTCAACTGTGGGCGGTTCGCGCATGAACACCGCCAATCGCAACGATCAGCCGGGCGGGCGCTTCGACGCCACCGTGATCCGTCCGCAGCCGCAAGCCGGCGCCGACGACGCAACCCGCATCATGCCGCGGCATGCGCCTTCGCGCGGCCACGAGCAGGCCGCTTCTGCCGCGCCGCGTATCGAACTGCGCGAATTGATGAGCGGCGTCGTCAATCCGCTCGTGCGCGCCGCCAATCCGCTGCTGCTCCTCAGCGTGCAGTTGCGGCACAGCGTGGCGGCGCCCGCCGATGTCGCGCGGCTGCGCGAACAGGCCGTCGCACACGTGCACAGCTTCGAGCGTCACGCGCAGGATGCCGGTGTCAACACGCAAACCGTGATGGCCGCGCGCTACGTGCTGTGCACCATGCTCGACGAAGCCGTGAACAATGCGCCGTGGGGCGACCTCAGCGGATGGGCGCAAAAGACGCTGCTCGTGACGTTTCACGGCGAGACCTACGGCGGCGCCAAGTTCTTCCAGATTCTCGACCGGCTGAGCGTGGACTTCTCGCGTCATCTGGATCTGATCGAGATGATGTACATCTGCCTCGCGCTCGGTTTCGGCGGACGCTATCTGGTGGAGCCGGGCGGCCTCGGGCGTCTGGCCGACATTCAGGACGATCTGTACCGCCGGATTCGCGGCTTGCGCGAAGCGCCCGCTGCCGAACTGGCGCCGCACTGGCGCGGCGTCGATGACCGCCGCAATCCGGTCATGCGTCATGTGCCGCTGTGGATCGCCGCTGCCGCGTCGGCGGTCATTGTGATCGGTGCGTTCCTGTACTTCTTCACGCGGCTGAATGCGCTCGCCGAACCCGTCGGCGCGCAGCTTGCCGCGATCGGCACAGGCAGCGCGCCGCCGCCCGCCGGGGCCGCTGCGCCCAGGCCCGCTCGCCCCAGCCTGAAGGCGCTGCTTGCGCCGCTCGAGCAATCGGGCGCGCTCGCCGTGGACGAGCAGGCCGACGGCCGCGACACGATACGCCTTGCGGCAGGCGCGCTGTTTCCTTCGGGCGGAGCGGATCTTTTACCCGACGAGATTCCGCTGCTGCGCCGCGTGGCCTCGGCGCTGAACCAGGTGCGCGGGCGCGTGATCGTGGTGGGCCATACCGACGATCAACCGGTGCACTCGCTCAGATTCAAGGACAACTTCGCGCTGTCGACGGCGCGCGCGCAGAACACGCTGGCGGTCCTCGCACAAGGACTCGACGATCCGCGCCGGCTGGAGGCAAACGGCGCCGGTTCGTCGCAGCCGATCGCGACGCCGGCCGATCTGCCGGCGAACCGGGCGCGCAACCGTCGCGTGGAAATTCTGTTTATCCCGGAGAACTGAACCCATGAACACGCTGAAAACCTGGGTCAAGTCCCGGTGGTTCACGCACGCGCTCGGCCTGCTGCTGATCGCGGCACTGATCTGGCTCGGCGGCCCTTACGTGGGCATCGGCGAGCGCGAACCGCTCGCGAGCGCGGCGGCGCGGGTCGCATTGATTCTCGCCGTGGTGCTCGCATGGGTGATTGCCTTGCAGGTCCTGCAATGGAGAGCGCAGCGCAAGACTGCACGGCTTTCCGGCGACCTCGCGGGCCAGGAGACGCAGCTCGCCGCCGCGGAGCCCGGCAGCGAGGAGCGCGCGCAACTGCTGCAGCGCTTTCGCGAAGCAATCCACACGCTGCGCAAGACACGCCGCAACGGCAACAACCTGTACGCGCTGCCGTGGTATGTCGTGATCGGGCCGCCCGGCTCGGGCAAGAGCACGCTGCTGCAAAACTCCGGTCTCGACTTTCCGTTGTCCGAGCGCTTCGGCAAGGACGCGTTGCGCGGTATCGGCGGCACACGCAACTGCGACTGGTGGTTCACCGACGAGGCCGTGTTTCTCGACACCGCGGGCCGCTACACGACGCAGGATTCCGACGCGCAAGCCGATGCAAGCGCATGGCAGTCGTTTCTCGCGCTGCTGCGCCGCTATCGCAGGCGCCGGCCGCTGAACGGCGTCATCGTGACGATGAGCGTGTCCGATCTGCTCGGCTTCGACGACGCCGCGCGCGAACAGCATGCGCGCGCCGTGCGCCGTCGTCTGGACGAACTCGCGCAGCATCTGAAAGTCGCCGTGCCCGTGTATCTCGTGTTCACCAAATGCGACCTGGTGGCGGGCTTCGGCGAGTTCTTCGACGACCTGGGCGCTCAGTTGCGCAGCCAGGTGTGGGGCGTCACGTTCCCGCTGGGCGCGAGCCTCGACGGCAGTGCGTCCAGCCGTTTCGCCGATGAATACGATCTGCTGCTCAACCGCCTCAACACGCGCCTGATCGAGCGCCTGCACGGCGAGCGCGACCGCGGCCGGCGTGCGTCGGTGCTGAGCTTTCCGCAGCAACTGGGCGCGTTTCGCGAGATCGCCCGGCAGTTCGTCGAGGCCGCGTTCGGGCGTCACCAGTACGGCACGCCACCGATGCTGCGTGGCGCTTACCTGAGTTCGGGCACCCAGGAGGGCGCGCCGATCGACCGGATACTGGGAGCGGTCGCGCGTACCTTCGGCGTCGACGCCGCGCGAGTGCAGGCCGGCGCCGGGCAGCGGCACACCTACTTCGTCGAGCGCCTGCTGAAGGATGTGCTGTTTCGCGAGTCGGGTCTCGCGGGCACGAATCCGCGCTTCGAGCGGCAAAAGCTCTTCATGCAGGCCGCCGCCTATGCGGGCCTCGCCGTCGTGACCCTCGTGCTGGTCGCGGGATTCGCGACCAGCTATGCGCGCAACCGCGCGTTCGTCGCGGAAGTTCAGGGCGCGCTGAAGGATCTGCCCGATGCCACTACGCTTGCCGGCGCGCCTGACCTCAAGTCGTATTTCGCGCGGGCGCTCGCGCGGCTCGAGGTGATCTCCGCGACGCAGGATGCCGCGGGTCAGTACCGCGCGCACGTGCCGTGGTCGATGCGCTTCGGGCTGTATCAGGGCAACGCGCTCTTCGCGCAGGCGCACAGCGCATATCTGCGCGAGCTTGACGGCACCTTGCTGCCGGGCGTCGACCTGCGGTTTCGCGAAGGTCTCGTCGAGAACGCCAGCAATCCGCAAGCGCTCTACGACGATCTGAAGGGCTACCTGATGCTCGGCGAGCCGCAGCATCTCGACGCGGACGAACTGGCCGCGCTTGCGCGCGTCGAGTGGCAGCGGCTGTTCCCGCAGGACCCGGCGATTCGCACTGCGCTCGACAAGCACTTCTCCGCCCGGCTCGGCGACGCGCAGAAGCCGCGCGCACTGCCGCTCGACAACGCACTGATCGCTCAGGCGCGCTCGACGCTGAAGACAGCGGACGTCGCCACGATGATCTACGGCAGCGTGCAACTGGACGCGGGCCGCTCCGGTGCGTCGCCGGTGCGGCTCGACCAGTCGCTCGGGTTGCTGGGCAACGTGTTCCGCCGCAAGAGCGGGGCGCCGCTGTCCGAGCCTTTGCCGGTTCTTTTCACGCGGCCGTATTTCCAGTCCGAGGTGAGCGGCGGGCTAGACCAGTCCGTCGATCGTTTCGTGAAGGACTACTGGGTGTTCGACAGCGGGCGCGTCGATCCGCTAGCCCGCTCGCGCTATGAACAACAGGTGCTGACGCTCTATGAGCAGGACTACATCCGGAACTGGGATGCCTTGCTCGCCGATCTGCAATTGCAGCCGGTCACGAGCATTCAGGACGCGAGCGCGATGGCCGCGAAACTGTCCGGACCGAGTTCGCCGCTAAAGGCGCTGCTCAACCTGGTTCGCGACAATACGAGCGACATGTTGCGCGCGCCGGCAAGCGGCGCCGCGGCGGGCGCCGATTCGCTGGCCTCGCAGGCGCGGCTTGCGGGTGAAAACATCGCGGCGAAGCGCGCGCTGAACACGCGCCTCGCGGGCGAACTGCGCAACGCAGGCGCGCCGCTGCCCGTCGGCGTCACGCTCAAGGCGGGCGATGCGAACCCGGCCGGCTCGCGGCAGCCGGGCGCGGCCATCGAAGAACATTTCGCGCAGATCGATCAACTGGGCACGGGCGCGGGCACGAGCGGCGCGACGCCGCTCGACCATACGTTGGCCGTGCTCGATCAGCTTGGCAAAACCCTGCTGACCATGAACGACCTGAGCGACCCTGCCGCGCAGAACAGTCCGGCGCTGCTTGCCGCGCGCCAGGAAGCGGGGCAACTGCCGCCGCAGGTGGCCGGGCTGATTCAGGGTCTCACCGGCAAGAGCGCCGATCTGGTTGCGAGCGGCGGGAGCGCGGCGCTTGCCGATCAGTTTCGCGCGGCGGCGGGCAGCGACTGCGCAAACTTCGTCGATGGACGCTATCCGTTTGCGGCAAGCGGCGGCTCGGATATCCCGTTGCAGAATTTCGCCGAACTGTTTGGCAACGGCGGCAGATTCGACAGTTTTTTCAAATCGACGCTTGCGCAGAGAGTCGATACGGGCGGCCGTGCATGGCGCTGGAAACCGGGCGCGCCGCCGGGACCGCAATCCGTACTGGCCGGCGCGCAGGCCGCCGACGACATCCGTCAGATGTTCTTTCGCAGCGGCGCTCAGGTGCAGGTCGGCTTCACGCTGCTCGCGCCGCAGTTCGAGGCGCCCATCGCGCGGGCCGTGATCGAGATCGACGGGCAGAAGTACGACTATTCGGCTAACGGGGCGTCGAGCGTGGCAATGGCATGGCCGGGCCCGCAGCCGGGCCATGTGTCGGTCAGCGCTTTCGATGTGGCCGGCCGTCCGCTCGGCACGCCGTTGCGCTTCGACGGCGAATGGGCGTTCTTCCATGCGCTCGACGCCGCTCGCCTGCAAAAGCAGGGCGACCTTCGCTATCTGGCGACGTTTGATTTCGACGGCCATGCTCTGAAGCTGCCGATCCAGCCGGCGAGCCTGCGCAATCCGTTCGACAGCAATGAAGTGCGGCGCTTCAGGTGCCCGCGATGAGCGGCGCCGTCGGCTTCTACGGCAAGCTGCCCGGCGCAGGCGACTTTGTGCGGCGCCGGCTGCCGCCGGACTTCGTCGATGCATGGGATCGCCACTTCCAGCGCGCGGTCGAGATCGGGCGGCGCGAGACCGGCGAGCGATGGGCGTCCGCCTGGCAGCACGCCCCGGCATGGCGGTTCGTGCTTCCGTCACAGGTATGCGGCAACGGCTCGTGGTGCGGTCTCGCCGGTCCGGCCGTGGACCGTGTCGGCCGTGCATTCCCGACCGTGCTGGCGGCGCGCTGTTCCGGCGAAGTCGCGGAGCTGTTTGGCAATCCCGGCTGGTTCGACGCGCTCGAGCGGGTGTACCGCAGCGCTCAAGGCGAGGCAGTCAGCGTCGAGACGTTCGACGCGCGTGTCGTGACGCTGCCCCGGCCTTTCAGCGACGCGCGCGATTTGTCGGCGCTTTGGCGCGAGTTGCCGTGGGACAGCGGGCAATGGGGACTCGGCATAGCGGACAGCACGTGCGCCGGCCTGATTCTGAGCGAGGCATGGCGCCAGCTTTGCATGAGGCCGGGGCCGTGGTGCCTGTGGTGGACCGCGGGCGCGGCGCGATTGCTGGCGACGCGCGGGTTGCCGCGCAGTTATGCGGCGCTGCTTGCGCCTTCATGCCTGCCGGCTCAGGACGTATATGGGCTGCACGAACTGGAGGAACTGCACGGACCGCATGGAGCGTATCGACAGTATCAATCGCACGAGCAACCCTTGCGCGCTGACGATACTTTTAGCTCGTCGGATATCGATGCAGGCGACGCCGCGTCGGCAACGGCAGCCTCCGCCTCCGCAAGCGAGCCTTTGATCGCGACCTCAAGCAGTCCCGACCTCGTCCCTCGCACCGCCCCGATCGGCAGCACGACGATGTGGCTGGACAACGGCCGCACTTTGCTCGTGAGCGCCGACGACGGTCCGTCTGATCCACGCTGCGTGGCCGCGCGCGGCATCCGCGAGACGGTGCTGCTGAACGCGCCCGACGCCCGGATGCTCAGGGCCGGGCTGATGTCGCTCCATGCGCGGCTGCGTGATTCAAACAGTGAAGCAAGCCGTGAAGCAAGCCGTGAAGCAAGCGGGGCGGCTGCCGAAAACGGCGCGGCTGTCGTCGTGTGTTTCGAGGGCGCGTCCGCCCGCGTGATGCGCGTCGGCGCCGCGGCGCTGTGGCACTGGCGCTCCGGCCAGTTGCTCGCGCCGTTCGTCGAGCGCGCGGCCGGCGCGGGCGGCGAGCTGGACGATCTGCTGTTCGGCGACGCATGGCTCGACATGCCCGGCATCGGCGCCCACGGCGATCCGAACTGCGAGGAAGCGGCGCTTTCGCTCGAACGCGGCGACCGTCTGCTTCTGCTCGCCACACGCCAACTCACGCGGCTTTCGCGCGACTGTCTCTCCACGGCGCTGGCGCTGCCGACCTGCGACGACGTGCGCGCCTATCTGGCGAATGCGGCCGGGCTTCGTGCGCCGTCCGCGGAATGGCCGCTCGCGGTCGTGGAGATAGACGCATGACGACGGTCTGCCGCTCAGCCGGCCACACGGAAACGGGTAACGTGCGCCGCCGTAACGAGGACGCGATCCTCGTGCGCGACGACCTCGGACTGTGGGTCGTCGCCGATGGACTCGGCGGCCACGCGGCCGGCGACTACGCCAGCACGCTGATCGTCGAGCGGCTGGGTGCGCTGACTCGCGACGCCGACGTGAACGACTTCATTGCGGCCATCGAAGATACGTTGCAGCAGGTCAACGCCGAGCTGCGCGCGGCAGCCGCGGCGCGGCAGGTCGACGTGATCGGCTCGACGCTCGCGCTGCTGGTCCACGCCCCGGCATTCGTGCTGTGCGGCTGGGTTGGCGACAGCCGCGTCTATGTGCACGAAAACGGCGCGCTGGTTCAGCTCACGCGCGATCACGTGCACGGTCAGCCAGCCGACATCACACAGTTCGGCACGCGCGCGCCGGCAGCGGGGGCGGGGGTGCTGACACGCGCAATCGGCGTCGAGGACACGCTGTTCGTCGACTGGGCGGTGGCGGGCAGCCGCCCAGGCATGCTGTTCCTGCTGTGTTCGGACGGGATCAACAAGGAACTCAGCGACGGCGAACTGGCCGACGCATGCCGCGATCCGCACACCCCGCAGCAGCTTGTGGACCGCCTGTTCGCGCTGTCGCTTGCGCGCCGCGCCCGCGACAACCTTTCCGCCGTGATCGTACGGCTTGAAGCAGCCTGATAGACCTTCGATGAACGACATCTACTCACGCCTCGGCGCCGGCGGCGCGCGCGCACGGCAACTGTTCCTTCTGATCGAGGCTCGCGCACGGCGGTTGTTCGCGCGGCGCGCCGCGCCGGTTTCGTCTTCTTCCGTGTACCGCCGCGAGCAAGTGGCGCTCGATGCGAGGCCCGCTGACGCCGACGACGGCCTCACTGTCGTGCAACCCGCAGTGGGGGTTTCATCGCGCGCATCGTGGGACGACGCGACCGTCGTCAAACCCGCGAGCCGTTCCGTCAGCCACGCGGGATCGGAAGAAGTCCGAAGCAACGATGCGAACAACAGCGATGTGAACGACAGCGATGTGAACGGCAGCAGCGCCAGCGATAGCAAGTCCAGCGACAGCAGCCTGAATCGCGATACCTGGCAGCGCGTAGCCCAGGCGCGAAGCGGCGATCATGCATCGGTGGGCAAGCTGCTCAAAGGACGTTTTCTGCTCGAGCGCGAACTGGGGCGCGGCGGCATGGGCGTCGTCTATCTGGCGCGCGACGAGCGCAAGGTCGAGGCCCGCGACCGCGATCCCTACGTGGCCGTGAAGGTGCTCAACGACGAGTTCCGCCGCCACCCGGATTCGCTGATTGCCTTGCAACGCGAAGCGCGCCGCGCGCAACGGCTTGCTCACGACAACATCGTGCACGTCTACGATTTCGACAAGGACGGCACGATCGTTTTCATGACGATGGAGTACATCGACGGCACGGATCTGCGCACGCTGATTCGCGAGCGTCCTTCGGGAATGCCGTTTCGCGAGGCGTGGCCGCTGATCGACGCGATGGCGCGCGCGTTGCAGCGGGCGCATGCGAGCGGCATCGTGCACTCGGACTTCAAGCCGGGCAACGTCATGGTGACGCGCGACGGCGTGCCGAAGGTGTTCGACTTCGGCATCGCGCGCGCGGGGCTCGCTGCCGCGGGCGCGGCCGGTGAGCAGACCGTGTTCGATGCCGGCACGCTCGGCGCGATGACACCGGCCTATGCGAGCCTCGACATGATCGAGGGCGCGGCGCCGTCGGTGCGCGACGACGTGTACGCGCTCGGCTGTGTGGTTTTCGAATTGCTAACCGGCCGCCATCCGTTCGACCGGCACAGCGCCGACGTCGCGTTGCGCGAGAGTGCAGTGCCGCCGCCAGTGCCGGGTCTCGGGCGGCGTCAATACCGGGCGCTGTGCCAGGCGGTGGCTTTTCGCGGCGGCGAGCGGTTGCAGACGGTGGGCGCGCTCGTCGAAGCGCTGCGGCCGAGGAAAATGCGCGAGCGCCTGTTGCCATATTGCGCGGGCGCTCTCGCCGTGGCGGTGCTCGCCGCAGGCGCTTCCGCATGGCATAGCCAGCATCGCCATCGGCAACTGGAGGCGACCATCGCGCGCTTTGCCGATAGCGATTCACGGCACTACGCGAACGAAGACCAGGCCGTCGCGGCGCTCGCCTTGCTTGGCGTGGACGAGCGCGAACGCCTCGTGCTGAACCAGAACGATCTGATCCAGCGCTTTCTCGCAAGCCGGCTCGACGCGTACTGGAGCCCGCCGCTCGGGCGGATCGATTATGCGGCCGCCCAGCACGTGTTTCAGATCCGCGACCAGTTGAAGCTGTTTTCGCCGGAATTCGACGTGCGGCGCAAGCAGATCGACGATGAGCGCGCCGACATGCTCGCGAAGCTCGCGAGCAGCCTCGACGAAGCGCTCGATCGCGACGCGTTGTTCGACGACCAGCCGGGCAGCGCGGCGGACATCCTGCAGCGGATTCGCATGCTCGACCCGGGCAGCGCGTTGCTGAAGAGTCCGCAGATCGAATCGCGCTACGACGCCGCGATCGGGCAATCGCTCGACTCGGCCAGGTTCGACGAAGCGCGGGCGCGGATCGCGCTGGCCCTGCAACTGTTTCCGGACTCCTCGCGCTTGCAGCGGCGGCGCGGACAACTGGCGGCCGCAGCGGCATCGGCGACACAAAATCATGGGACGCCTGCCGCCGCGATGAGCGTGCCCGATGCGCGCCGCTCGCTCGTGGAACTGGCGGCTAATCCGTCAGCCAGTGCATCGTGGCTCGACGGCGTGAGCCGGGCGATGAGCGCGCTGCAAAACGACGCTTCGTCGGAAACCGGCACCGCAATAGACGCGCTCGCCGACGGCATCGTCGCCGCGGCGTCTCGCGTGACCGATCCGCTGCTGGCGCATCGGACGCTGGACGTCATCGAGGTCGGCTTGCGTTATGCGCCGCATTCGCCGGGTCTTTCCGCTCAGCGTGACCGGATGCTGCAGTTGTTGCAGCAGCAACGCATCGACCAGTTGACGGCGAGCGGCGACGCGGCTGCGCAAATGGACGCGCTGCGGCTCGCCGCTGCCGCCAACGACGGAGCGCGTGCTCTCGCGGCACTCAACCGGATGCGCGCGTTGGAACCCGGCAACGCGTTCCTCACGAGCGGCGCGCCGCAGCTCGTTGCCAACGCGTATCTCGGCAATGCTCGCGCGCTTGGCCGCGCGGGCCATCTGCAAGACGCCGCTCGCGTCGCCTCGCAGGGTGCCGACGCGCTTTCCGGCGATCAGAAACTCGGCGACGCGGCGCAACGCTATCTGCTCGCGGCGGCAATCCTGGCCGCGCGCGATCAGCCGATGGCCGACCCGGATCTGCAGGCGCTGCAGGCACGCTTCGATACCGCGCAGGCAGCCGACCCGGAAGCCATGAAGCAGATGGAGCGCGACATCGGCGCGAGCATCGCGTTGCCGCCAGGCGGCTTGAGCGCGCTGCTGGAGCAGATCAAGGCGCGGGTCGAAAGCGGCGATGCGGCGAGCGCGGCGGCGTCGGTTTCAATGACGCTGCCCGCGCGCAGCGACCGGCACAGCCAGGCGAACGCATGACGGGCAGCGAAATGCGGCGGGCCGGACAGCGCAGACGGGCGGCGCGGCGCGGCACTCAGGCGGAGCTTGCAGCGACGACACAGGAGGAGCCGGGCATGCGCGAGCAGCAGGTCAACGACGCGTTGCGGGTGCTCGATGAAATGCATCGGCTTGGCCGCATCGAACGCGATGCATATCGGCAGCGGCGGCGACGCTTGCTTGATTCGCTCGTCGGCGAAGCGCCCTCCGATGGGCGCGATACGGTGCGTCGAAGCGTCCCTGCGGGTGCCGCACGGCGCCAGCCCGTGCCGATTCGGCGGCGCGATGCCGGCAGCGCGCAGATGCCTGTGAAGCGAGGCCGCTCGTCCGCGCTATGGATGCTGCTGATGCTGCTGTTGGTCGCGGTGGCCGGCGCGCTTGCCGCCGGCTGGTTGATGCTGGCGTCATGACGGCCGCGATGCGGTCTGCTGAACGCGCCTCCGCGGCCGCACTTCGCCGGCCACGCCTGGCCGGCCGCGCCTCGCCGGCCGCGCTTATTCGCTCTCGGAACCCGACAATGTCTGAAGCTCCGACAGCCCGCCTGGCGCGATGTCCCTGAGCACCTCGGCGAAACTCTTGCCGACGAGGCGCCGCGCGCGTTTGAGCAGAATCGGTAGCGGGCTCGAAGGTTCGACGCGCTCGTAGTAGTCGCAAATCTCGTCGAGCCGCCGGATCACATCGGCCTGGCCGGAGATTCTCGCGTTGGCCGGCTCATGCGTAGCGCCCTCGTGCGGCGACACAGGCGAAGACGAAGACAAGTCCAGAAGCGAGCCCGACAGCGAGGCCGGCGACGCGCCGACGCCCGCTTCCGGTCGTCCAGGAAACCGGCGCTGCACTTGCGCATCGACGAATTTTTTCAGATCCGCGATATCGCCGCACAACAGCGCCAGGTCGGGGCTCGCCGTGCCGAGTTTTTCCCGCGCCAGCGCAACGATGGCTTGCGCATGTTCCTGTGCTTCTGCGAGCGTTGCGGCCGATTGCGGCAACTGATCCTCCGGGCAGTCCATGCAACATGCTTCGAGATCGACGAGCGTCGGAGCCGGCGCGCCGTCCTGCGACGGCGACGCGTTGATCGCGCCCGTCGCGACGCGCAGATCGCGCAGCGAAAAGCGGCCGAGACGCGGCGACTGCACAAACGGAGCAAGCCTGAACATGCCGAGCGCGCTTTGCGGATCGCCAAGCGGCATCAGCGCATTGGCGCGGGCGGTGGGGTCGTTGTTATCGTCTGCGTCCAGTTGTGGATGCACATGGTCCCAGTAGCGTTCGAGCAGCCCGCGCACGAGGCCGAGGCCCGCGGCCCATCCGGACAGACCTTCTCTACGGGTTCGAGCAGAACACAGGTGAACCGCGACGCGCAGATCTTTCGTGCGCGCGAGCAGCGCGCCGGCGGCGCTTGCGACTTTGTCCCAGTCGGGTTCCTGAGCCGCTTTCAGACTGTCGCCCATGGCGCGCTCGGGCGTCGGTGTCGCCAGCAGTTCGAGTTCGGTGAAGGCGGGATCGTATTCCAGGTTGAGCCCGGCCGGCGCCGCATCGTCGATAGGGGAAAGCAGGGCATTCGTCGTGGAGGAGTCGGTCATGTCGGACTGGAAGATGAGAGCATGTGCAAGCGCAAGCGAAAACGGCGGACGCGCTCGCGTGATTTCGTTCGGTGTTTCCGGTCCATGACAGAACAACTGACGGCGAGCGGTTATTCCACCTGAGGCGGCAAACAGGCGTGGCTGCCCCGAAGCAAACGTTTGACGCACGCTGTACAATCCGCGAACTCCTTCACCCGCAGGAACGGTCAGTCAGCAGCCGGCGCGCCGGACGGTAACCCTGCTTCGAGCCAGTCAATCATGTCAACAGCAGATGTCGAGAATCTGCCCAGTCTTCTACCGGGCATGCTGCCGCGGCTCTGGGCATTCTCTCTGCGCCTGTGCGGGAACCAGCACGACGCCGAGGACCTGCTCCAGCGCGCGTGCGTGCGGGGGCTCGAACGTGCTCATCAATTGCAGCCCGGTACCTCGCCTCTGAGCTGGATGTTCTCCATCGTCCATTCCACCTGGCTCAACGAACTACGTGCGCGCAACGTGCGCAGCCGCTCGAGCATGGAGTGGGACGACAACTTTCTCGAAACCGTGCCCGACCCAGGGGCGCGCAATCCTGCCGACAGCGTGAGCGAGATCATCGCGGCGGTGGAGCGTCTTCCCGACGCGCAGCGCACCGTGATGCTGCTCGTGGCGGTCGAAGGGTTCAGCTATGCGGAGGCGGCCGAGGTGCTCGGCGTGCCGATCGGCACGATCATGAGCCGGCTCTCCCGCGCGCGCCAGACAATCGGTGCGCAATTCAGCGACCATGATACGTCTTCGGCACGATCGTCGAAAAACCAGCGAGCGGCGCAATGAAGATCGATGATGCCAGCCTGTTGGCTTATGTCGACGGTGAGTTGTCGGGCCCCGAGCGCGAACAGGTGGAAAAGGCGATCCGCGAATCGGAAGACCTCGCGTCCCGCGTGTCGATGCTGCGCGCCTCGCAACTGCCTTATCGGCATGCGTTCGAACAGCAGGCGTTGCCGCCCATGCCGGAATCGCTGGGCCGTAGCGTCGACGCGTTGATCCGTCAGCATGTGGAGCGCGAGAGCGCCGAGCGGAGCGCGAGCGCTGACGCGGCAGAAGCGGCAGAAGCGGCAGAAGCGGATAACTCGCGCGGCACCGAAGAACAGCCTGGCGACAATGTGCGGCCGCTAAGGCCTCGGACGAAGTCGCGGCAATGGCTGTCGCTGCCGCAGTGGCCCACGTGGCCGAAGCTCGCGGTGGCGTTCGTCGCGGGCGCGTTCTGCTGCGGCCTCGCGCTGCGGCTCGTGCCGCAACTGGCCGGTGGCGGCGGCGCGCTCACCACGGCCTCTGACGACTCGGGCATGACGCCGTGGATCAAGGCGGCGGCCGGTTATCAGAAGCTGTACACACGGGACACGGTCGCTCTGCTGCAACCCGACATGAGCACCACGGCGACGACCGTTGCAGACATCCAGCAGGTGGATGAGCTGCCCGTACGGATTCCCGATTTGCGCAGCCAGGGGCTGACTTTCAAGCGCGTCCAGCGGCTGCGCTTTCATGGCAAGCCACTGGTGCAGATCGTCTATTTGCCGGAGAAGGGCGACCCGGTCGCGCTGTGCGTGCTGAAAGAACCGAAGGCGGATGCAGCGCCGTCGAACGCGAAAGCCGAAGGCATGAAGGTGGTCGCGTGGCGGCGCGGCGAGGTGGGCTATGCGCTGATCGGCACGCCAGGTACAGTCGATCTCGATGCGCTCGGCAGGCAGCTTTACGATGGCCGGGTATCCGCGACCGTCGGCGACAACCGCACCGGCACCGATGTCCAGCAGAGTTGAGCGCAACCTTAGCGGTTCGATGTGCGTGACGAGTCGCGCCGCATTCGCTGGTCACGCGCCGCTCGGGCACGCCGCGTTGAAGCGCACGCGCCGCCGGCCGCATAACGCATGAGGTTCGGCTACTTGCGCGATCAGCCGGCGCGGCCGCGATCATCGCGTCGCACATTGCGCGCGTTGCGCTCGTTCGCCGTATGCGCGATACCCGCGGCGCTCGCCGCTGTGTTCCTTTCTTGCGTGGGCTGGCTTTCTCCACGGCTGAACGCGCGGCGCATCGTCAATGCATTCGAGGCGACGACCACGCCGCACCCCGGTTTCAGGCGCAATCACGCGAAAGGAATTTGCGTGACCGGCCACTTCGACAGCAACGGAGACGGCGCGCTGCTCTCACGTGCCAGCGTGTTTGCGAAGGGGCGTTATGCGGTTGTCGGACGCTTGTCGATACCCGGCGGCGATCCCGGTGAGGACGACGCCGCCGCCACGGTGCGCAGCCTCGCGCTGCGCATGACGCTGCCGCGCGGCGAGGAGTGGCGTCTTGCGATGAACTCCACGCCTGTGTTCCCGGTGCGCACGCCTCAGGCGTTGCTCGAGCAGTTGCAAGCGGATGCGCGCGATCCGCGCACGGGCCGCCCCGATCCGGCGAAGATGCAGGTGTTCCTCGACAGTCATCCCGAGGCCCGCGCTTTCAGGCGTTTTATCGAGCAGCATCCGCCGTCGTCGGGCTACGACAATGCCACGTACTACGGCATCAGCGCGTTCCAGACTATCGACGCGCACGGTATTCGTCGCTTCGTTCGGTGGGAAGTGGTGCCGGACAAGCCTTATCGTGCCGTCGATGCCGGCGATCTGCGCGATCCGGATTTTCTGTTCTACGATCTGTCGAAAAGTCTGCGCAAGGGGCCGTTGCGCTGGCATCTGTTTATGAACGTCGCCATGCCCGGCGACACGACCGACGACTCCACGCGGCAATGGGTGAGTTCGCCGCGCCGGCCGAGAATCGACGCAGGCACGCTCGTGATAGATCGCGCGCAAACGCAGATCGACGGTGCGTGCCGCGATCTTGCTTTCGATCCAACGGTTTTGCCGGACGGCATTGCGCCTTCCGCCGATCCGCTGCTTGCCGCACGATCCGCCGCCTATGCCGTGTCCCTGCAGCGCCGCACGAGTGAAGAAGCGGCGGCGCGGGCCCGCGCACATTGACGCGCGCACTGCCTCGGGTGGGAACGCACCGCCAGTACGGTTATCATGGAAGCCTTCGGCAGCACGGGCGTTCGTGCCCGCCGTGACGCCACTCACTCATTCACACAGCCCTTTCTCTCCTTAGCCTATCGTCCAATGAAGCCCGACGACAGCCAACTGATCGCGTATGCCGACGGCGAACTCAGTGCTCGCGAAGTGGCATCGGTCGAGAGCGCGCTCGCGCAATCCGCCGATCTGAGAGAGAGCGTGGCGTTGCTGCGAGCGTCGCGGCTTCCTTATCGCGAAGCGTTCGCGGCGCAGAAATTGCCGCCGCTGCCTGACGAACTCCGGCGCCGGATCGAGTCGATGGCGCAGGCCGCGGGGCCGCAGGCATCGAGCACTCCCGCGCCGCAAGCACAGCGTTCGCAGCGCCGCGTGTGGCTTGCCGCCGCTTTCATTGCGGGCGCTTTTTGCGCGGGCCTCGTGCAGCATCTTGGCGGATGGCCCGGCGCGTCCGGCAATCGCGGAGTCTCCACGGCGGCCGTCCAGACGCGCTCGTGGATCAGCGTCGCGGTCGACTATCAGCGCATGTACACGCGCGAGACGGTCGCCAGTATCGTTCCCGATGGCGCCGCTGCCGCCCGCACTGTCGATGCGATTCGCAAGGTCGACGGCATCCGCTTGCGTATGCCCGATCTGCAGGCGGCGGGGCTATCGTTCAAGGCGGTGGAGCGGTTGCGCTATAACGGCAAGCCGCTCGTCCAGATGGTGTATCTCCCCGAGCATGGCATGCCGGTGGCGCTGTGCGTGATGAAGGATTCGCGCCCTGACGAGTCCATCGCCCAGCGCGAGATGGACGGTATGAACGTCGTTTCGTGGCGGCAGAACGAACTGTCCTATGCGCTGATCGGCAAGCCCGATTCCGCCGACTCCGCCGATTTGCCGGCCATCGCCCGGCAGATATCGAACGGCAATGTCGACGATATGTTCTCCGGGCTCGACGCATCGTCGCGGCACGGGCGTGGCACGCGGCCATTCATCCAGGCACGAACGGGCTGAGTTGAGCCGCCGCGGCGAACATCCGCGTGAATTGATCCAGCGCGGGCAGCGTGTCGCGTCCGCTGCGCGTGATCCGGTAGAACGAAAATTCCACCTCTGGCCGGATCACGTCGATGCGCACCTGATAGTGCCGGCAGATGTGTTCGCAGAACGACGGCATGATCGCAACGCCCAGTCCTTCGTGAGCCATCGCGACCGCGGTCTGCAAATGGCCGACAACCGTACGCCGGCCCGCCGTCACTTCTTCTTTCGACAACGACGCTTCGATCAGACGCTGCAACGGGTTCTCCTTCGGCAGGGTAATGAGCGGCAACCCTTCGAGCGCGCGCCATTGCACTCCGTCGCGCGGCACCTTGCCGATGCCATGCGCTCCTTCCACGGGCGACGAGACCACGACGAGCCGCGTCGGAAAGATAGGCACGCGGTCTATCCCGGACAACTGCGAGAAGAAGATGCCGTACGCCGCATCGAGATCGCCGTCCTCGACCATCTTCAGAAGCTCGCCGGGAGGACGGTCGACGAGTTCGATCTGCGCTTGCGGACTCGTCTCGGCGAAACGCGCAAGCACTTGCGGCATCAGACTCGCGGCGATCATCGGCGTGCAGCCGAGCAGCAGCGACGCCTGCTTCTGCCGGCCGAGTTCGTTGAGTTCGACGACGGATTTTTCAAGCGTGTCGACGATCTTCATCGCCGTTGGATAGAACAGGTGACCCGCCTCCGTGAGCGCAACCGTGCGCGTGGTGCGTTCGAACAGCCGGCAATCGAGCTGGGTCTCGAGCTCGCGGATGATCGCGCTCAGCGCCGCCTGACTCAGATGCAAGCTCTGCGCGGTCTTCGTGAAGCTCGACGCGTTCGCCACGCCGAGAAAGACCTTCAGTTGTTTCAGGGACAGATTCATGCGGCGGTCCTGTGGGAAGGGCACGAGAGGGCTGCCGGGATTCTATCGCCGCGCTCGGGTATCCGCGACCGGGACAACACCCGATCGCCCCTTACATGTCCATGACGATGCGACGGCGCCGTTGCGCCGCACCTGTCATGCAAACGCGTATCGCCCCTCCTCGTCGCGGACGATGGCGCGGGTTGCCGCCGTGTCTTCGAGCCAGCGCACGATCTCGCGGCCATCGCGCGTTCCTGTCGCGGACATGAGTTCGGTGAAACGCTTCGGACCGTGCTCGAGTGCGGCTTGCAGCGAATGGAAACGCGCGCCCGTCAGAACCGGCGGCGTGGGAACGCGATGTTCGAGATCGCGCTGTTCGCCGGGGCGCAAGAGCGGCAGCGTCAGGTCGAAGCCGAGTTTGGCGGTGACCGTTGCGCCGGCGAGCGACGGGTCCAGCGGCATCGCGCGCATGCCGCCATGCATCACCATATCGCGGTCCGCCTGGAAGCGCGTGGCGAGCGCCCAGTCCATCTGCTCGTCCGAGAAGATATCGATGTCGGGGTCGACCACGAAAACATGCTTGACGTTGGCAAGCGACGCGAACACGGCCGCGATCGCGTTGCGCGCTTCGCCAGGCACACGCTGTTGCATCGCGACCCGCACGTTGAACATGCCGCCCGTCGCGGGACTCGCGTACACCGCCCTGATCTCGCGCACGGCCGTTTCCAGCGCGCGCCATACGGTGACTTCGGTGCGCAGCGCGGCCAGTTGCGCGGTATCGGTGCGCGCCATCGTGCGGCCGCCGATCGTGCAGGTCTGGAACACAGCGTCTTTGCGATGCGTGATCGCAGTCAGATGAAACACCGGGTTGGTCTTGATGCCGCCGTAATAGCCGAGGAATTCGCCATAGGGTCCTTCAGGCTCCGCGTGGCCGCGCTCGTCGAGATAGCCTTCGAGAATGAACTCCGCGTCGGCCGGCACCAGCAGATCGCTGGTGACGCATTTGACGACGCCCATCGGCGCGCCGCGCAACGCGGCAACCAGCTCGAGTTCGTCGGCGGGAATGCGCATCGTTGCACCAACGTGATCGATGGGGTGCGTGCCGACGGCGAAAGCGATCGGCAGCCGCTCGCCGCGCTTCGAATGTGCGAGCGAGATCGCGCGCAGATCGGACGGCGCCACGAGATCGATTCCGGCGGTGCGGCGCCCGCGCAGCATCAGCCGGCGAATGCCGACGTTGGTCCAGCCCGTGTCGGGGTCGACCGCGAAGTCGATCGACGCCGAGATATACGGCGCGCCGTCCAGATCGTGTTGCAGATGAACGGGCAGCGCCGTGAAATCGCAATCGTCGCCGGTCAGGACCACTTGCTGAACGGGTGCCTGTGCGCGGCTCACTTCGACGAGCTTGCCCTTCGTGCGCAAACGGTCGCGCACGACTTCGAGCAACTGGCCGGGTGTCGTGTCGAACGCTTTGGCAAGGCGCGAGCGGCTCGCCGCCCACGCTGCCCGCGAGCGGCACGCTGCCGCCCGCCGGTTGCGCGAACCAGACGGCGCGCGGATTGCCTTCCATGATCGCGGCGATATCGGCCAGATCGACGGGCTCGCTGCGTCTATCGAGTTCGGTTTCGTCGAGCGAGTCGAGAAAGCGGCGCAGCCGGAAGCGCTCCAGGTCGGGCAGTTCCGCGCCTTGCGCGGTGGAAGCGATGGTGGTCTTCGGTCTCAATGTCGTGTCCTTGTGCGAGGGGCGGCGCGCGGCCCTCAGAAGCGGGCTGACAGCGCAGTGGCTGCAAGATGGGCGGCAAAGCCGCTCGAAGCCGCGGCGGGCATCTCCGGAGCGAGATGCAGGAACTGCTTGACGGCGCGCAGCGTGACGGCGCTGCAGCCGAGCAGCGTTTCGGTGAGCGCCCCGGCTTCGGCGTCGAGCGAGGCGGATGCAACGACGCGGCTCACGAGCCCCGCCGCCAGCGCTTCGTGCGCGGAGAGCCGCGCGCGGCTCAGCACCATGTGTGCAACTGTCTTGACGGGAACGCGTCCGATCAGCGCCGACATGACGAGCGTCGGCGGAATGTCGCGCTCCATCTCGGGGATCTGAAACACGGCGTCCTCGGCGGCAAGCGCGACATCGCAAACGCCCGCGAGCGCGCAGCCCACGCCGATCGCCTCGCCGCGCACGACCGACAGCACCGGCACACGCACCGCCTTCAGCGCATCGTAGAGCGCGAGCGGCGGCGCGGCGACGACGCGGCGCAGCGTTTCCGCCGACGGCTTCGCGCCTGCCGGCGGCATCGGCGACTGGCGTCCTTTGCAGAAGTCCTTGCCGCTCGTGACAATGCGCACGAGCTTGGTGTCGTCGTCGATCGTGGTCAGGGCGGCGATGATCGCATCGCTCATCGCCTGGTCGATCAGGTTGCCGTTCTCAGGACGGTCGAGCACGACTTCGAGCAACGCGCCCTCACGGCGGATAGTCACGGATTCAGTCGACATGAGCGCCTCCTTGCGCGCGGTGTATGTATTCCCAGATCACCCTGGGCGTGGCCGGCATCGCGAGTTCGTCGCTGCCGTAGTCGCGCAGCGCGTCGGCCAGCGCGTTGAAAATGGTGGCCGTAGCCGGCGTGATGCCGCTTTCTCCACCGCCTTTCACTCGCAGCGGATTGCCCTGCGTCGGATCTTCCGTCAGCTCCACGTTGAGCGGCGGAATCACGCCGGCGCGCGGCACGCCGTAGTCCATGTAGGAGCCGGTCAGCACCTGGCCGGTTTGGCGATCCATGTAGAAGCCTTCCGAGAGCGCCTGGCCGATTCCCTGCGCGAGGCCGCCATGCACCTGGCCTTCGACGATCAGCGGATTGATCGGCTGCCCCACGTCGTCCACCGACGTGTAGTTCACCAGCTCGACCGCGCCGGTGTCGGGGTCCACTTCGAGTTCGCAGACGGCCGCGCCGGTCGGATGGGCGGGCACGCGCGTGCTGACTTCCGCGTGGGCGTGCAGCTTTTTCGCCGATGGGTCGCCTGGCAGGCCGTCTTTCGCCACATGCTGCGCGATCCCGGCAAGGCTCACTCGACGGCCGCTCGCGGGCGCGGTGAATTGCGCGTCGGCGAATTCGACGCTCGCTGCGTCCACATCGAGCAAGACCGCGGCGACGCGCTTGCCGGCGGCAATGATCTGTTGCGCGGTATCCACGAGCAGCATGCCGCCGAGCCGCATCGTGCGGTCCGAGTGACTGCCGCCGCCGACGCTCACGAACGCGGTATCGCCCGTGCGCAGCTTGACGGCTTCCATCGGCACGCCGAGATGATGCGCGACCACCTGCGCGAACGTGGTTTCGTGTCCCTGGCCGGTCGACTGCGTGCCCGACACGATATCGATGCCGCCGTCGGCGCGCACCGTCAATTCGATGCGCTCACGCGGCGCGCCCACCGGCGATTCGATGTAGTTCGCAAGGCCGATGCCGCGCAGCCGTCCCTGTGCGCGCGACTGCTCGCGGCGCTTCGCGAAGCTGTCCCATTGCGCGAGCGTCAGCGCGCGCGCCATGTTGCGCGCAAAATCGCCGCTGTCGTATGTGAGACCCATCGGGCTGCGATACGGAAGCCTGTCTCGCGGCACCAGATTGCGCCGGCGAATCTCCGCGCGATCGATACCTAAGCCGGCGGCCGCAAGATCGAGCATACGTTCGATCACATGCGTCGCTTCGGGGCGGCCCGCGCCGCGATACGGCGCCGTGGGCACGGTGTTGGTCAGGACCGCGCTCACATGCACGGCGGCCACCGGTACGTCGTAGACGGTCGTCATGATGCGCGTGCCGTTCGACATCGGCACATACGAGACCGTGTGGGCGCCGACGTTGCCGATCCACTCGTTGTCGATGGCGAGCATGCGGCCGTCTTTCGAGAAACCGATTGTCGAGCGGATGATCGCGTCGCGCCCCTGGTAGTCCGACAGAAACGCTTCGCTGCGATCGCTCGTCCATTTGACCGGGCGTCCGATGCGGCGCGCGGCCCATACGACGGCAAGCTGTTCGACATAGATGAACGAGCGCGGCCCGAAGCCGCCACCGGTATCCGGGCATACCACGCGCACGTTCGCCGGCGGCACTTTCAGCGCCGCGGCGAGGCAAAGCTGCTGGCGCACCGCGCCCTGACTGCCGGAGATCAGCGTGTAGACGCCGGTTGCCGCGTCGTACGCGCCGATCGCGCTGCGCGGCTCCATCTGGCAATTGACGAGCCGGCTGTGATGAAACTCGCGGCGCACGACATGATCCGCTTTGGCGATGATCGCGCGCGCGGCGTCACGATCGCCGATCTGGGTCTGGAAGCACAGATTGCCCGGCGCGCCATCCCAGAGTTGCGGCGCACCGTCCTGCATCGCGTCGTTGCCGTTGATCACAGCGTCGAGCACGTCGTAGTCCACGTCGATCAGCTCGGTCGCGTTGCGCGCCTGCAGCGGCGTCTGCGCGATCACCATCGCGATCGCTTCGCCCACATGGCGCACCCGGTCGACCGGCAGCGGGAGATGGGGCTGATTGAAGATCGAGCCGGTCAGCGAGGTGAGGAAAGCCTTCTTCGCCGCGTCGATGGCATCGACGGGATTCGGCACATGGTCGACGCCCTGGAAGCCGTCGTCGAGATAATCCTGGCCCACCAGTACCGCGATCACGCCGGGCGCTTCGCGGGCGGCGGCGATGTCGATCGAACGCAGCACGGCGTGCGCATGGGGCGAGCGCAGAAACGCCGCATGCAACTGTGCGTCGACGTGAATGTCGTCTGTGTACTGGCCGTTGCCGGTGACGAAGCGCTGGTCTTCGACGCGAGGTATCGGTTTGCCGATCATGACGAGTGAGCCTCCGTCCTGGCGAACGGCGCATCCGGATACATTTCGCGAGCCGCGTGGCGAACGGCCTCGATGATGTTCACATAGCCCGTGCAGCGGCAGATGTTGCCCTCCAGCGCATGAGCGATGCTCGCCTGGTCGAGCGCCGGCTCTTGGCGCAGATAGAAGGCGCTTGCCATGATCATGCCCGGCGTGCAGAACCCGCATTGCAGACCGTGGCACTGAACGAAAGCAGCCTGCACCGGGTGCAGCTTGCCGCCGCACGTTGCGTTGAGACCTTCGACCGTGACGACCTGGCCGCCGCTCGCCTGCGCGGCCAGCACGGTGCACGACTTGACGGCCTGACCGTCGAGAAGCACGGTGCACGCGCCGCACTGGCTCGTATCGCAACCCACGTGCGTGCCCGTGAGGCGCAATTGCTCGCGCAGGAATTCGACCAGCAGCGTGTTGTCGGGCACGTCGCGCGCGACGTCCGCGCCGTTCACCTGCAATTGGACATCAACCATGATTCACCTGTGTTTCCGGTTCTTGCGCTCATTGCGCGGCCTGGCTCGCTGCGCTCAGCGTCGCGTTGAAGCGTTTGAAGAATTCGGCGGCGAGCTTGTTCGCCACGGACGTAACAAGCCGCGAGCCGATCTGCGCGAGCTTGCCGCCGACCTGCGCGTCGGCCACGTAGGTGAGCAGCGTGCCGTCTTCGGCATCGGCGAGCGTCACGGTCGCGGTCATCTTGCCGAAGCCCGCGATACCGCCTTCGCCCTGGCCTACGATCCGGTAGCCGCTCGGCGCATCGCGATCCGACAGTTCGAGGGTGCCCTTGAAGCGCGCCTTGACGGGCCCGACCGACGCCACCACCACCGCCTTGTAGCGGTCTTCGCTTTCGGCCTCGAACGATTCGCAACCAGGTATGCATTCCTGCAGCACGGCTGCGTCGTTGAGTCCTTGCCAGACCTGTTCGCGCGATGCCGCGATGGTTTGCGATCCAGTAAATTCCATTCTTGTCTCCTCGATGAGCGTCCGCTGTGACGACGCAGTTACGACGCAAGCAGCGCCTGCAGTGCGCGGCGGGTATAGGTTTCGATCAGATGAGCGCGATACGGCGCGGACGCGTTGTCGTCGTCGGGGAGCGTATTGCGGTCGATGCAAAGCGACGCGAGCGCCGCGTGCGAAAGGTCCTGCTGCAAGGCGTTTTCCGCATCGAACCAGCGGAACACCGACGCGCCCGCGCCCGTCACGGCGACGCGGATCGTATCGTCGTACTGGGCGATGAAGACGCCGGCCACCGCGTAGCCGGACGCGGGATGCCGGTACTTGGCGTAGGCCGCGCGCAGCGGAATCGCAAATTCGATTGCGGTCACGAGTTCGTCAGCGTGCAGCGCGGTCTCGAAGGTATCCACGAAGAATTCGTCGGCGGGAATGCGCCGTTGCGACGACGTGACGACGTGCGCATTCAGACCGAGCACGGCGGCGGGGTAGTCGGCGGCGGGATCGTTGTTGGCGACCGAGCCGCCCAGCGTGCCGCGGTTGCGCACCTGCGGATCGGCGATCACGCCAGCCAGGCTGGCAAGCGCCGGAATCGCGCCGCGCACGACGCTCGACGCCGCAACCTCGGCGTGTTTGCTCAGCGCGCCAATGCGTAAAACGCTGCCGCGCACTTCGATGCCACGCAGCGCGTCGATGCGCGTGAGATCGATCAGATGCGAGGGCGCGGCGAGGCGCTGCTTGAGGGTGGGAATCAGCGTCATGCCGCCCGACAGCGGCCGCGCTTCTTCATGCTCGCGCAGCCAGCCGACGGCTTCGTCAAGCGATGCGGCGCGCAGATAGGTGGTCTCGTACATGGTGTCTCCTGCATCGCGCGCATTGTGTTGGCGCGCGTGCCTGACTGCTTAGCGCGGTCCGTTAAGGCTCCGAGAGCCAGTTTTCGAGTGCGGTCGCCAGCGCCACCGGCACTTCGTTCATTGCGTAATGCCCTGCATTGGTCAAGGTTTCGACGGCGGCGTTCGGATACCACGTCAGCCACGTGCGCGCCGTCAGCTCCGCCGTGATGGCCGGGTCGTGTTCGCCCACGAAGAGTTTCACCGGCGTGGGATTGCCTTCCACCTGTGCGGCAAAGTCGCCGGTGGCCCAATGCGGCAGATAGGCCGCGAAAGCCTCGCGGCGCGATTCGCGCGCCGATTGCTGGGCGAGGTGCGCGCTCCATCGTGCGGCGAGCCGGCTGCCCGTCGAAAAGTGGATGATGCCCGCGCGCCTCGTCACGTCGCCGATTGCAGCGGCAAACATCGCGAGACGCGTGTCGTCCATGCGCGAGCCGCACGCGGGAACGGCCGACACCCCCGCCATCTTCACGATGCGCCTGGGCGCCGCCAGCATCGCCCGCTGCATCGCCATGCCGCCCATCGAGTGGCCGATCAGGCTGAAGCGCTGCCAGCCAAGATGGTCCGCGAGCGCAAGTACGTCGCTTGCCACTTCGTCGAAGGTGAATTCGCCGTCTTTGTCGCGCGAAAGCCCGTAGCCGCGATAGTCGAAGAACGCGTAGCTGAAGCGCTCGGGATCGAGTGCGGGCGTGAGCGCGTTCCAGTCGGCCGAACTGCCGAACCAGCCGTTCAGCGCGATGACTTTATGCGGGCCGCCGCCGAACTGCGCGAAGCCGTTGAGCGTCGTCATGGTTCAGTGTTCTCCGTGCGGCAGTGCGTTTGGCGCGTGCGGATACGGTGCGTGCGGATACGGCAACGCCGGCGCGATGCGCGCGCGGCACTCGCCGAAGCCGATCGACACTGCACCGGGCGCGCTCGCACGCGCACTCAGCACGATCTCGTCGCCGTCTTCGAGCGCGATGCGCGATTCGCCGCTGGGCAGCGCAAGCGGCTTCTTGCCCGCGTCGGTCAGTTCGGTCAGACAGGCGCGCGATTCATCGCTCGCACCGGAGATCGTGCCGCTGCCGAGCAGGTCGCCCGTGCGCAGGTTGCAGCCGTTGCTCGTGTGATGCGCGACCATCTGCGCAAACGTCCAGTAGAGATTGTCCAGATGCGTGTGCGTGATTCGCACGGGCTCGATGTGGTCGCGCCGCATCGCAGCCGTGGACAGTTGTGCGAACAACTGCAGGTCCAGACCGCCGCTTTGCTGGTCCTGCACGCCGCGAAGATGCGGCAGGATCGCCGGATCGCCGGCGGCGCGTGCGGGCGCCGCCTTGCGAAACGGGGCGAGCGCTTCGTCGGTGACGATCCAGGGCGAGATGCTCGAATGAAAGCTCTTTCCAAGGAACGGCCCCAGTACCTGCTCGAACCATTGAATGCTCTTCGCCGACCAGTCGTTGAGCAGACAGTAACCGAAGATGTGCGCGCGGGCGTCGTCAATCGGAATGGCTTGCGTCAGCGGGTTGCCGCGGCCGATCACGGCAGCCAGCTCCAGTTCGAAGTCGAGCATCGGCGCGGGCCCGAAACACACGCGGCCTTCCGCGTCGCGATACTGGCCGTACGGGCGCCGCACTTCGCCGCCACTCACGCGAAGCGACGAAGCCCGGCCGTGATACGCGATCGGCAGCGATTTGAACGCGGCCGGCAGCGGATCGGCGAGGCCCTTGTAGCGGCCGTGGCGCTCGGTGTGATGAAGCGACGTCAGAAAGTCGGTGTAGTCGCCGATCGTGCACGGCAGTGTCAGTTGCACATCGTTCATGTGCGGCAGCACGGCGTCGATCGACGATTCGAGCCGCGAGCGTGCGGGCGCGTTCTGCGCGAGCAGCGCCGACAGTGCGCCGCGCAACGCGCTCACATGGCGGGCGTCGAGCGCCATTAGCGCGTTTAGCGTGCCGTCGCGAACCGACGCGCAGGCGAGCGCCGCGTCGCCTTCCAGCAGCGCCATGTCGTGCAGCGCGCGCAAATCGACGATGCGATTGCCGATTGCGACGCCGATGCGCAATTCGCCGCCGCGCACGAATGCGCCGAACGGCAGGTTTTGAATGGGGAAATCCGCGTTGCCGGCGTTCGCCGATTCGATCCAGCTGCGCCGCGCCGGATCGTGCGTGGAATTGAGCGCGCTCATGCGGGGCGTGTCTCCGATACTGCCTTGTTCTTTTCAGCGGTCCAGGCGTCGAGCACCGGCCGAGCCCGCATTCTATAACCCACGAGTTCTTCGGCGGGCGCGACGGGCACCGTTAGTTCGACACGCAAGCCGTTCGGGTCGAAAAAATAGATCGAGCGGACGAAGTGATGATCGGTGACGCCGAGCACCTCGACGCCATTGTGGGTCAGCCGCGCTTTCATCGTTTCCAACTGTCCGAGCGTTGCCAGGCGCAGCGCGATGTGATTGACCCACGCGGGCGTATTCGGCGAGGCAAGCGCGGCGGTTCCATCGCCGAGATCGAAGAAGGCGATGTTCGAGCCGTCCGCCATTTCGAAGAACAGATGCACGTAGGGACAATATTCGCCGGTGCTCGGCACGCGGTCCAGGCGGATGACGTGCACGAGCGGCAGACCGAGAATGTCTTCGTAGAAGTGACGCGTTTCCTCTGCGTCGCGGCAGCGCCACGCAAAATGATGCAGGCCGAGCACCGGCGCTGGAGGATCGAGATGGATGGACACAGTGTCTCCTGGTATTGCTGGATCGTACGGGGCAGCGTCGCGCGAAAACCCGGTGCGGGTCAGACTTCGATCGCGTCGACGTTGTATTCGAACAGCCAGTTGTAGCGCTCCTTCACGCGCTCCTCGCTCCACTCGCGGTCCACATAGGCGGCTGCGCCTTCCGCATGGGCAAGCTGCGGATTGTGAAAGCGCGTCGCGTTGGCCGCCGAACCGCGCACGACTTTCGCGGTGCGTTCGAGCCGCAGCGCCTCATAGCGTTGCAGTGCCTGCGGCACGTCGTGCGTATAGCGTTCGAGACAGCGCGCGAGCAGATAGCCGTCTTCGATCGCCATGCCGGCGCCTTGCGCGAGAAACGGCAACGTCGGATGACAGGCATCGCCGAGCAGCGTCGCGTGGCCCTGGCTCCAGCGGGCCATCGGCTCGCGCACCATCAATGCCCATTTATACGGAATGTCGATCGCGCAAATCAGCGTGCGCACATCTTCGTGCCAGCCTTCGAAGTCGGCGAGACATTCGTCGAGCGTGCCGCGTTCGGACCATGATTCGACTTGCCAGCCCGACTTCTCGATCGCGCCGACGAAGTTCACCAGACCGTTGCCGCGCAGCGGATAGTGAATGACGTGCGCGCCGGGGCCGACCCAGTTCGCGCCGTAAGGCGAACGCAAGTGCTCCGGCAGCTTGCTCGCGTCGATCACGCCGCGCCATGCCATCACGCCCGAAAACACGGGCTCGTCAGGGCCGAAGAGCGCGTGCCGCACACGCGAATGCACGCCGTCCGCACCGATCAGCAGATCGCCTTCGCAGGTTTCGCCATTGACGGCCTGCACCAGCACCTTGCCGTTCTGTTGCGAGAAGCTCTCCACCTTATGGTTCAGGCGAATGGCGTCGGGTTTCATGGAGCGCACCACGTCGGCGAGTTTCTGATGCAGGTCGGCGCGATGCAGTGTGAAGTAGGGATAGCCGTAGGTCTCGCGCGATTGCGCGCCGAGATCGAACAGGCGCCATGTCTGGCCGGTGTTCCATAGACGCACGCGCTTGCCGAGCGGTTCGCACGCAAGGCCCTCGAGCGCATCGCCCGCGCCGAGCTGGAACAGCACGCGCGGTGGCGTTCGGGCTCAGTTGCACGCCGGCGCCGATCTCCTTGAGCGCCTGCGCCTGCTCGAACACCGTGACATCGAAACCTTTTTTCAATAATGCGGCTGCGGCCGTCAATCCGCCGATACCGGCGCCTGCAATAACTATCTTCATTCGACGATTCGACCTTTTTCGTAATGAGCGCTTTTATCGATCTTCGTTATGAATCGATCGATAATCTTTATAAGTAGCCAACGCGGTGAAATCGGGAATCACTTTAATTCAGCGAATCGCGCGAAAGAAGCAAATTAATCCGAATGGATCATCACTGAAATTTGATAATCGGAACAGGCGCTGTGACAAGGGCGCGGTGGCCCTGAACGGGAGAGACGGCGGCACGCCTACATGCCCCAGCGCTGCACCGTGGCGGCGTCCAGCCCGAACAGGTCGAGCACGCGGCCGAGCGTGTGATCGACCATGTCGGTCAGCGATTCGGGGTTCGCGTAGAACGCGGGCACGGGCGGATAGACGATGGCGCCGGACTCCGTTACCGCCGTCATGCTGCGCAGATGGCCGAGGTGCAGCGGTGTCTCGCGCACCATCAGCACGAGGCGGCGGCGCTCCTTCAACGTGACGTCCGCGGCGCGCGAAAGCAGGCCGCTGGTCATGCCCGTGGCGATTTCCGACAGCGTCTTGATCGAGCAGGGCGCGACGATCATGCCCATCACCGGGAACGATCCGCTCGAGATCGACGCGCCGATATCGGTGTTGGAATGGCAGACGCTCGCCATCGCGCGGATGTCGGCGACGCTGAAGTCCGATTCGTGAGCGAGCGTCACCTGCGCCGAGCGGCTCATCACCAGGTGCGTTTCGATTTCGAGCTTGCGCAGCAGTTGCAGGAGCCGCACGCCGTATATGACGCCCGACGCGCCGCTGATTCCAACCACCATGCGCCGCGGCAGCATGCCTCTTATATCCATACGAGTCTCCAGACGCAGGTTCTTAATGCCGACGCGGCGGATGGTAGCACCGGGTTCTGGCTAATAGAAGCGTGGGCGCCAATTAATCGTGCTTGCCTGGTATTTTCACCGACCATTAAAAGCTTTATTCGTTTTGTTCGATGAGTTGATAAATAATTCACGATTCAAAAGCCTAAATCCATTCGCTACACTCCCGGCAACATCTGGAAGACGGCAGCGAACCGCGCAGCAGACCGGCGCCTGTTACCCACATGGGGATCGGTCAGCAGACATGCGGCCGGCGACAAAAAAGACATTGGAGACATGGGTTGAAAACGACGAGTCTGTTCTCAGGTGCGTGCGCGTTGGTGCTGGGGTGCCCCGCGTTCGCACAGTCATCGGTGACGCTCTACGGGAGCGTCGACGTGGGTGTCGATTTCGTGACGAACTCGCGCGGCGGGCATCTGTATCAGGAGTCGGCCGGCAAGCGCACGCCGGACCGTTTCGGCTTTCTCATCAAGGAAGACATTGGCGGCGGCAACGCGGTTTTCGCGCGGCTGGAGTCGGGTTTTCTCACCAACACGGGCACGCAGATCAATCCGGCCAGCTTCTTCAACCGGGACGCGTACGTGGGCATCACGAACAGCCGCTTCGGCTCGCTGAGTCTCGGCCATATCCCCGACTATGTGTACGAGTACGTGGGCGCGTTGAACAATTCGGTGCCGGGTATCTCGTCGTATTACACCGTGGGCAACCTGGACGGCCTCGCGAACACGCGCGCGCTCGACAACTCGGTGAAGTACGAATCGATCGACTACCGCGGCTTCCAGGCCGGTGCGATGAACGCCTTCGGCAACCAGACGAACTTCAGCGAAGGGCGTCAGTACAGCGTGGGTGCGCGCTACCAGAACGGCAGAGTCAAACTGGGCGCGGCGTATTCGATGTCGCACAACCGCACGGCCGACCTGTTCGGTATCTTCGGCGTGACCTCGGTACTCGGTCAGCGGCTCAAGCAGGGCACCCTGTTCAACGCCGACCGTTACAGCACGATAGCGGTCGGCGGCTCGGTGGTCGTGGGCGACTTCATTCCGCACGCCACCTTTACGGACGTGAAGCTCGAAGATCCGCAGGGCTCGGTGACGGAGCGCAACTATCAGGTGGGCGTCAACATCGACCTGAGCGGCGGCAAGCGCTTCTATGTGATGGGGATTTCGTACAACCGCTCCATGTTCGAGGGGCTGACGTACAACCAGTACAACCTGTTCATCACGCACTATCTGTCCAAGAGCACGCAGATCTATGCAGGCGTCGGCCTGCAACGGGCCTCGGGCACGAATGCGAAGGCGGAGCAGTTCGGCTATCAGCCGTCGAGTTCGAGTGCGCAGACGGTTGGACGTATCGGTATCAACCAGATGTTTTGACGTGACGCGGATGCCGTGTGCCGGGTAACGCGGCGGGCTTTGTTCACTAATTTCGATTTCATCATCGGGATTTTTTGATTCTGTCGCCCGCTGCCGGGCCGTATATTGAGGTTCCCGGCGCAGGCGCCAACGGGAAACAGAACGAAGCGGCGTGCGCGGCAACTGCGCCCACCGCCTGATCGGCATATTGGGACGCACATGCAAGCAGAGCGCACATTCAACATATCGACACTCATCGAAGAGCAGAAGACAGGACGTTTCGCGGTCGGCTTGCTGTTCTGGTGCTTCCTCATCATGCTGATGGACGGTTACGACCAGACGGCCGTGTCGTTCGCGGCGCCCGCCATCATCAAGGAGTGGCACGTCGCACGCGGCGGCTTTGGACCGGTCTTCGGCGCGGGTCTGTTCGGCACGTTGATCGGCTCGTTCATCTTCGGCTACTTCGGCGACCGCTTTGGCCGCAAGCGTGCGATCGTGTCGGGCAGTCTGTTTTTCGGTCTGCTGACGCTTCTGTCGGTGTGGGCAACTTCGCTGCACGAACTCATGCTGCTGCGTTTTATCGCCGGTCTCGGCATGGGCGGCGTAGTGCCGAATTCGGTTGCGCTCGTCGCCGAATACGCGCCCAAACGGTTGCGCGCCACATGGGTGACGCTGATGTTCTCGGGCTTTTCCATCGGCGCGGGGTCCGGCGGGCTGGTTTCGTCGGCGCTCATTCATCGCTATGGCTGGCCGGTGATGTTCGTCGTGGGCGGTATCGGCTCGCTCGCGGTCGCGTGCCTGCTGATCGTGACGCTGCCGGAATCCGCGAAGCTGCTGGTAGTGCGTCAGCGCAGTGTCGAAACGGTGCGCAAGCTCGTTGCGCGTCTGCGCCCCGAACTGGCGCTTCCCGCCGACGCGCAGTTCGTGCCCGGCGAAGTGCAGGAAAAGAAGCGCTTTGTGCTCAAGCTGATTTTCTCCGACGGCCTGCGCGCAATCACGCCGTTGCTGTGGATCGTATTCATCGTCAATTCAATGGCGCTGTACTTCCTGCAGAACTGGCTGCCCATTCTGATGGAAGGTGTCGGCATCAATCCGCAGAGCGCCGGTGTCATCACAACGATGTTCTCGGTGGGCGGCGTGCTCGGCGGACTGATCCTGTGCCGCTTTGTCGACCGTCACGGCGTGCTTGCGATCATCTCGTTGCCGGCGGTCGGCTGCCCCGTGGTCGCTTTCCTCGGGCATGGCATGTCGGAGGCGTGGCTCATGTTCGCCGTGTTCGCGACGGGTTTCTGCGTGGTCGGCGCGCAGTACGGGCTGTACGCGGTGGCGGGGATGATTTACCCGACCTCGTTCCGCTCGGCGGGCGTGGGCAGTGCAATCTCCGTCGGCAAGATCGGCTCGGTATCGGGGCCTGTGATCGGCGGAATTCTGCTGTCCATGCATCTGCCGATCTCGCAGATGTTTTACGCGGCGTCCGGACTCTTTCTCGTCGCCGCCATCTTCTCGACCGTGCTGGCAGTGTTGTACAAGGCGCGATTCGGCGAACAGCATAAACAGGACGACGCCCGCATCAAGGAGATGCGTTCCGCGCTGGGCGACTCCTGATCCGGACCAGACAGAAGCGTTCATACAATCAGCCGGCCGGCGCCGCAAACAGGCGAACGGCCGCAGCCACGGAGACCCGATGAGCCCGTACTTCGAACGTGCTTGTGGATGCGCGCCGGCGCGCGCCATGCGCCGCGCCGATGGGAGATACACGCGATGACTGTGCTTCCCGAAAGCGCCAGCGCTGTTGCCCCGGCCGTTGACATCACCGCGCTCATCGAGCGGCAGAAGTTGCGCGGCTTTTCGCTGGGCCTGATTGCATGGTGCTTCGTGATCGTGCTCATCGATGGCTACGATCAGGTCGCCGCTGCCTATGCCGCGCCCACGCTCGTCCGCGCATGGCACGTGAAGGCTACCGAGTTCGGTCATGTGTTCGGTTACGGCCTCGTCGGCGTGCTCGTCGGTTCGTTGCTGCTGGGCTTTCTCGGCGATCGCATTGGACGGCGTCTCACGATCATTTACGGCGTGTTGTGGTTCGGCATCCTGACACTTGCGTGCAGCCGGGCGGCATCGCTCGATCAATTGACCGTGCTGCGTTTTGTTGCGGGAATCGGCATGGGCGGCGTGGTGCCCAATACGGTCGCGCTGGTGTCGGAATATGCGCCGAAGGCACGCCGCGCGACATGGATCACGCTAATGTTCTCGGGCTTTTCGATCGGAGCCGGCGGCGGTGGCGCGATCGCTTCGTGGATGCTGCCGCGCTTCGGCTGGCCGGTTCTCTTCGAGGTGGGCGGCGTCGCGGCCATTGCGGTCGCCCTCGTGTCTTTCGCCGTGCTGCCCGAGTCCGTCCGTTTCCTGATCCTCAGGGGGCGGGCGCCGCGCGAAGTCGCCCGCATCGCTCGCCGTCTCGGTTCGGACAGCGTTTTCAACGACGCGGAAAACCAGGCTGCGCGCTATATCGTTCAGGACGAAAAGCGTATTCGCGCGACACCGCTCGCGTTGTTCGGCAACGGTCTTGTCCGTGTGACGCCTTTGCTGTGGGCGCTCTTTGTCCTGAATTCGCTCGCACTGCATTTTCTGCAGAACTGGCTGCCGATTCTGTTCAGCATGAGCGCGCTGCCGGCGGCGCAGGCAGCGAAAGCCGCGATGATGTTTCCGGTCGGCGGGACGGTCGGTGCGCTCGCGCTGTGCCGATGCGTGGACCGTTACGGCATAGCGGTGATTCTGTTGCTCGCTTTGGTCGGGCTTCCGGTTTGCATCTCGCTCGGCATGCCGATGCCCGCTCTTTGGCTCTACGGCGCGTCGTTCATGAGCGGGGTATGCGTGATCGGCAGTCAGTTTGCGCTCTATGCGGTGGCCGGCATGCTGTATCCGACGATGTTGCGCTCGGCCGGAGTCGGCTCGGCTATCGGCATCGGCAAGCTCGGCTCGGTAATCGGCTCGGTGCTCGGAGGCGTCTTGCTGGCGATGCATTGGCCGGTTGCCGATCTTTTCATGAACGTGTCGGGCGTTTTCATCTTCATTGCGCTGTTGTCCGTCTGGCTGGGCTGGAACCGGCGCCGCGCAGCGAGCCAGTCGATCGCGTAACTCAACGCCGCTTGCCGCAACCAGGCGCGGCATATACGGGCAAGGCCGTGCGCGAGTCGACGCGTCATAGCGTCCACGGCATTTATCCGATTTCAAGAGCAGAGGTTCGCATCATGCTGTCCCTTTCCAACGCTTCCAACGCCTCCAACGCTTCCAACGCTTCCAACGCTTCCAACGCTTCCAACGCTTCCAACGCTTCCAACGCCTCCACCGCCTCCACCGCCGACATGGCCACACCGTTCTCCGAACCGGACCCGGTTAGCAACGCCGATGCGTTCGGCGCGACAGATCGTGCGGCGGCACCTGCCGGGCTGCGCAAGGCGATTTCGTTGCAGCAGCGCATTGCGCTGACGATGGCCTTGCTCGCCGCGCTGATGATCGCCATCGGCGTGCTCGGACTGGCGGGCGCATGGCGTGCGAACCAGGCGACGCGCGATACCTATGAGAACAAGCTGACGGCTGCAGTTCACATCGGTAACGCCGAACTGTTGATGGCGCGTACCCGCCTCGTGCTCGGCGGTGCAATGGCCGCGACGGACACCGCGCGCGCGGGCGAGCAGATTCGCCATGCCGCCGACTTCCTCAAGCAATCGGACGAACAGTGGCGCAGTTTCGTGAACGAGCCGCACGAAGCGGGCGAAGCGTCTCTTATCGACGCCGCGGGGCAGCGCCGCGACGCAATGCGTGTCGCGATGCGAGCGTTCCTCGACGCGCTGCAGTCAGGTGACCGGTCGACTGCGCAGCGGATCGGCGTATCGCAGTTGAGCACGCTGTTCAACGACATGAGCGCGGCGAACGATACGCTCAAACGCTCGCTGTATGCCAATGCGAAACGCAGCTACGACGACGCGGAACACTACTTCAAGCTTTTCTTTGCGGGATCGACGGCGATGCTTGCGTTCGGCGTCGCCGCGGCGGCGTTTAGCTGGCTTGCGCTGCGCCGTGCGATCGTTGCGCCGCTTCGCGACGCGCTTGCGCACTTCGACGCGATCGCGGCCGGAGATCTGAGCCGCACGGTTGCCCGTCACCGCGCCGATGAAATGGGACAACTGCTCGACGGACTGCATCAGATGCAGGCGCGGCTCGCGCAAACGGTAACGGCGGTGCGCGACAGTTGCGAATCGATTGGTACGGCCGTTGGCGAGATTGCTGCCGGCACGCTGGATCTGTCCGCCCGGACGGAAGAGCAGGCGGCGTCGCTCGAGCAGACCGCCGCGAGCATGAGCGGTCTGACGGAGACGGTGCGCCGCAATGCGACGCGGGCGCAGCAAGCATATGGCGTCGCGCAGGAGGCGGCCTCGGCCGCGAACCAGGGCAATCATGCCGTCGAAGAAGTGAGCAAGACCATGGCGCGCATCGACGCCAGTTCGAGGAAGATCGCGGACATCACGGGAATCATCAAGGGCATCGCGTTCCAGACCAATATTCTCGCCTTGAACGCCGCCGTGGAAGCGGCGCGGGCCGGCGTGCATGGACGGGGCTTTGCCGTCGTCGCCGCCGAGGTGCGCTCTCTCGCGCAGCATGCGTCGACGGCTGCGAAGGACATTGGCGTGCTGGTGGTGGATTCCGTCGGCGCGGCGGCGGATGGCTCGACGCTCGTAACACATGCGGAAGGCGCGATCCGGGCCGTGCTCGACGCAGCCGGACGCTTTCGCGAAGTAATGAGCGAGATGACTGCCGCGGCCGAGGAGCAGCGCGTCGGCATCGAGCAGGTCGATGCCGCGTTGACCATGATGGATTCGATCACGCAGCAGAACGCGGCGCTCGTCGAGCAGGCGAGCGCATGCGCCCAGTTGCTCGACGAGCAGTCCCGGCAGTTGAGCCGGCAAGTCGCGGTGTTTCGCATCGGCGCCGCATAGCGATGCCGGTGCGGTGCGGCCTTGCCTCAGCGTGCGGCGCTTACGACCTACGACTTACGACTGTGACGACACCTGCTCGCGCCACCGATACGCCTGCTGCCATCCAAGCAAACGCTTGAGCTTCTCGTTACTCAGCAAGGTCTCGAACTCGCCGAGCGGCTTTTTGACCGGCACATTCGGGTAGTAGGTCTTCAGCAGTTCGGCAACCGGGCGGTCCGAAGAGACGTCGTCGGCGGCGACATTCATCACCGTGTAGCCCAGCCCGTCTTTTTCAATGCCGAGACGGCAGGCCGCCGCGAGATCGCGGCCGTCGATATAACTCCATGCGATGCGCTTTCTCAACGCAGGGTCCTTCAGCCAGACGGGGAATTTCCGGTAGTCCTCGGGATCGAGTACGTTGCCGATACGGAAGCAGTAAATGTCCGAGCCCGTGCGCGCATGAAACGCCTTGGCCGTCACTTCATTAATGACCTTCGACGTGGCGTAGCTGTCCATCGGGTCCACCGGGTACTCCTCGTCGAGCGGAAAATACGCCGGGTCGCGATGGCGATGCGCGAACACCACGCCGTATGTCGTCTCGCTGGAAGCCACGATAACCTTCCTGATGCCGAGCTTCGCCGCCGCGTCCAGCACGTTGTAAGTGCCCATCACGTTGATGCGGAACACCTCGTTGTCGGTCGTGACGAGAATGCGCGGAATCGCCGCGAAATGCACGACCGCGTCAATCGGCTTGGGCTCGATGTCGTCGTCGAATTCCTTCGCCGTTGTAGTGGATGCGAACGCATTGAATACCTGTCCCGCATCGGTGATGTCGGTGATCAGGGTTCGCGCCGTGCCTTTGGCCATCGGTACGCGGTCCACATTGAGCACTTCATAGCCGTGCGCCACCAGATCCTCGACGACCCATTTGCCGGCAAGTCCGCTGCCGCCCGTCACTATCACTCGCTTGGTCATGCCTTGTCTCCTTTACAGTTCATAAAGCCGTCCGGTTGTGCCGCGCCGTTGATCACACGACTCGCATCCTAACGCCGCGCCTCGCGCGAATGCTGTGACGCGCGTCATAGGCACGGAGCCTTTCATCGCGCTATCCGCAGGCAATCTACGGGTGAATCCCGATACGGATCTATGACGGGCGTCACAGATTTCCGCGGGCCGGCGCTTCTATGATCTGTTCCGGGCTTGTAAAGAGGAGCGATCGGTGACCGCAATATCGTCGAAGAAGGAACCCCAGCCTGCGCCGTCGCGTGCCGCGGAACGGATCAAGGCGTGTCTGCGGATACGCGAGCTGAACGTGCTGTCGGTGCTGCTGCTGGTCGGCTTGCTGATCAGCGTCTTCTCGCCGTACTTCCTCACGACCAACAACCTGATGGGCGTGTTCCGCTCGTTTTCGCTGATCGCGCTGATGTCGATCGGCATGATGCTCGTGATCATTACAGGCGGCATCGACCTGTCGGTGGGCTCGGTCATGGGCTTATCGTCGCTCGTCACCGCGCTTGCCTTCCAGCACGGTTACAGCGCGCCGGTGGCGATCGGCGCGGGGCTCGGCGTGGGACTTGCCGTCGGCGCGTTCAACGGCTTCATGATTACGTGGATACAACTGCCGCCTTTCATCGCGACGCTGGGCACGCTGTCGATCGGCCGCGGCCTCATGTACATCGTCACCAAAGGCGTGCCCGTCACGCCCGACGTGCCCGACAGTTTCACCTTCGTCGGTCAGGGCTATATCGGTTTCGTGCCCTTCCCGGTCGTCATTCTTCTGGCGATGACAGCCGTCTTTTCCATCGTCATGCGGCAGACGCGCTTCGGCCGTCATGTCTATGCGACGGGCGGCAACGAAGTGGCCGCGCGCCTGTCCGGCGTGCGCACGGCCCGCGTCAAGTTCTCGGTCTATGTGCTGTCCGGACTGATCGCGTCGATGGCGGGCGTCATCGCGTTCTCGCGCTTCGTATCGGCGGAGCCGGCCTCCGGTTTCGGCGCCGAACTCGACGTGATCGCGGCGGCCGCCATCGGCGGCGCGAGCCTGTCGGGCGGCGCGGGCAGCGTGGAAGGCGCGATCATCGGCGCGGCGCTCGCGGGAATCATCACGAACGGCGTGGTGCTGCTCAATATCGATACCTATGCGCAGCAGGCCATCACCGGCTGCGTGATTCTCATTGCCGTCAGCATCGACATCTGGCGCGTGCGCCGCAAGGAACGCTAGAAACACTAGAAACACGAGTCATACCGAGTGCCGCGAACACAACATCAGGAGACATGCATGAAACTCACGCAACGTATTACCGCGGGCGCGTTGGTCGCGCTGGCCGCGTCGGTCGGCACAACGGCTCACGCGAAGGACGCAAAAGATATTTCGGTGGCCGTCATTCCCAAAGTCGCCGTGCCGTTCTTCGACGACTGCAACAAGGGTGCGAAAACGGCGGCCGACAAAGCCGGCGTGAAATACCAATGGGTGGTGCCGCAAAACACCCAGGGCTCCACGCAGGTACAGATCATCGAAGATCTGATTTCAAGGCACGTGGATGGCATTGCGATTTCTGTCAATGAGCCGAAGTCGGTCGAGAGCGTGATGAAGCGCGCGGAGCAAAGCGGCATCAAGGTGCTGACGTACGACTCGGATTCGCCGAAAAGCGGCCGGTCCATGTATATCGGCACGAACAACGAACAGGCGGGCGCCACCCATGGCCGAGACAATGGGCAAGGCGCTCAATGGTCAGGGTGAAGTCGCGATCATCACGGGGCAGCTCGGCGCGGTCAATCTGAACGAACGCATTGCCGGCATCAAGAAGGGCCTGGCGAAGTATCCGGGCATCAAGGTGGTCGAGACGCAAGGCACCGACGACGACCTGGCGCGCGGCGTGTCGGTCGTCGAAACCACGCTGCGCGCGCATCCGAACCTCAAGGGCATTTTCGGCGTGAGCCAGGTCGGCGGGCCGGCGGTCGCGAAAGTGCTCAACACGCGGGAATTCGGCGCGATGAAGGGCAAGCTCGAAGCGCTCGCCTTCGACGATCTTCCTGACACGCTCAAAGGTCTCAAGGACGGCTACATTCAGGGCATCATGGTCCAGCGCCCGGTGACGATGGGCTCGCTCGCGGTCGACCATCTCGTCGCGCAGATCCAGGGCCAGGAAGGGCAGCCGAAGGACATCGACACGGGCGTGACCGTGGTCACGAAGGACAACATGACCAGCTATACGAAGTGATGAGCCCCGTGACAGGCGTTCCGTTTCTGGAGATGCGCAACATCTCCAGAACCTTCCCCGGCGTCAAGGCGCTCGATCGCGTGAATCTCGAGATCCGCGCGGGCGAAGTGCTCGCGCTTGCCGGCGAGAACGGCGCCGGCAAAAGCACGTTGATGAAGATACTCACCGGTATCTATGCGCCCGACGCAGGCGGCACGATTCTCATCGAAGGGCAGGAAGTCACGCTGGCCGACAGCCATCACGCTCGCGCGCTCGGCGTGAACATCATTTACCAGGAACTGGCGGTCGTCGGCAATCTCACCGTCGGCGAGAACATCTTTCTCGCGAGGGAACCGCGCACGCGGCTCGGGCTGATCGACCGTCCGCGCATGTATCGCGAGGCGCGCGAGGTGCTGGCCACCATCGACATGAATATCGATCCCGCCACGCGCGTGAGCGAACTGAGTGTCGGACAGCAGCAGATGATCGAGATCGCCAAGGCTTTGTGTGCGCAGTCCAGGGCCATCATCATGGACGAGCCGACAGCGTCGCTCAGTCATCACGAAACGGGCATACTGCTGCGAATCGTCAAGCGCTTGCGGGAACGGAACATCGCTGTGGTGTATATCTCGCATCGTCTGGAGGAAATCTTCGAACTCGCGGATCGCGTGACCGTGCTGCGCGACGGACGCACGGTCGGCACGGCGCCGATTGCCGAGATGACCCGCGAGACGCTCGTGCGCATGATGGTGGCGCGCGAGTTGAGCGAACTCTACGGCGAGCCGGATTCTCATGCGAGCGGGGAGGCCGTGCTCGAAGTGCAGGCGCTGTCGCTCAAACCGGTCAGAGGGGCGGCGCCCCGCATTCGCGACGTGAGCTTCACGTTGCATCGCGGCGAAGTGCTTGGCATTGCCGGCCTCGTCGGTTCCGGGCGCACCGAAATAATGGAAATGATCTTCGGCATGCGGGCATGCACGGGATCGATCAGGATCGACGGCAAGCCGGTGGAGATCCGCAATCCGCACGATGCAATCAGAGCCGGCATGGGCTTCGTTACCGAAGACCGCAAGGCCCAGGGGCTCGTGCTCGGCATGAGCGTGCGCGAGAATTTCAGCCTCACGCATCTCGAGCGCTATTCGCCGTTCCAGTTCGTCCAGCCTGCGCGAGAACGCGAGAGCTGCCAGCATTTCGTGCGCATGCTGGGCATCAAGACGCCGGGCGTGGAGCAGAAGGTCGTCAACCTGAGCGGCGGTAATCAGCAGAAGATCGTGATCGCCAAGTGGGTCGCGCGCAGCCCGAAAGTGCTGATCGTCGACGAGCCCACGCGCGGGATCGACGTGGGAGCCAAGGCGGAGGTGCACGCGCTGATTGCGAGGCTCGCGGCCGAGGGCATTGGCGTGATCGTCATCTCTTCCGATCTTCTCGAAGTACTTGCCGTGAGCGACCGGATTCTGACGGTGCGGGAAGGCCGCATTAGCGGCGAATTGAGCAGGGCGGAAGCATCGCAGGAAAAGGTGATGGCACTCGCCACCGCCTGAAAATCATTCAACGAAGTAACGGACACGAACATGACCACGATCGTCGTTATACATACCGGCCCAGTCACGGTCGACCCGCTCAAGGCGCAATTCGCCGCGCAACTCGCCGATGCGCGGGTCGTCAATATCGTCGACGACAGCCTGCTCGCCGATGTGCGTTCGGCGGGGCACCTGACGCCCGAAGTAACGCGCCGCCTTTATAGCTATATGGCGAACGCGGAAGCGCTCGGCGCGGACATCATTCTCAACGCGTGCTCGTCGGTGGGCGAGGCGACCGATTTGCTGCGCGGCATGATCCGCACGCCAATCGTCAAGGTGGACGAAGCGATGGCTGACGAGGCCTGCGCGCTCGGACCGCGAATCGGCGCGGTCGCTACCGTGTCCACGACGCTGGAGCCCACGGTGCGCCTCATTCGCAGGAAGGCTGTCGAGCGCGGCGTTGAGATCGAGGTGACGGAATGCATCGCGCAAGGCGCATTCGAAGCGCTGCTTGCGGGCGACGCCGCGAAGCACGACGACATCCTCAAACGCGCGATTATCGAGCTTGCTGGACAGGTGGATGTGATCGTGCTCGCGCAAGTCTCGATGGCGCGCCTCGTGCCGTCGCTCGGCTCGCTGCCGGTGCCTGTGCTGTCCAGTCCGCAGAGCGGCGTGGCGTCGGTCAAGCGCGCATTAGCGGCGCTCTGAACTCGCGCGGCGCCTGGCTTGCGCTTGCCGGTACGGCCGTAAAGCTGGGCGCTCTTGTGATGTAGCGCGTGACGAACGCAGGCGTCAGCACGATCTTGCGCTCGTGCATGTCGACGAAGCCTTCCGCCTTCAGGTCGCTGAAGTGCCGGTTGACGGATTCGCGCGACGTGCCGATGAATTCCGCCAGCTTGTCCTGTGCGATCGGCAAGTCGATCAGGATGGTATCGCCGTGCTCCGGGTGCTCGTGGGCCGCACCGACCTGGCCGGCGAACATGACGAGGATGTTGACGAGCCGCTTTCTGACATCGTGCAGCGAGAGATTCTCGATCAACTGCTGTGCTTCCTGCCAGCGCAGATAGTGATTGCGCAGCACGAACTGATTGATGACGTCGTAACGCGCGAGCAGTTCCTTGAAATCGGCCTTGCGGATATAGCAGACCATGCTCGGCGTCAGCGCCTGCGCGTGATGGGAATAGTTCTCTTCGTTGAGCACGTCGCCGTCGCCGAAAATCATGCCCGCCTTCACGAACGCAAGCGTGATTTCCTGGCCGTCCTCGGTCAGACGGTAGAGCCTTACGCTGCCGCTCTTGAGCAGGTACACGTGCTCGCTCGATTCGTCCGGCCGATAGATGACGGCGTTCTTACGCAGCGTGCGATGGTCGCTAAAGGCAGGCATGACCTCGTCGAGGCAATGACATTCGATCAAAGAGAGCAGTTCGCTCTTGCCGACAAACCACATTGTCGTCTCCTTAAATTTGCCTTGCGAATGCAGCGCCCATTCAGGCGTTTGTAATAGCGCGGCGTTGTGCGATTCATTCTACACACCGACCATAAAAACGCGCTCGGCACAGCGCGTTCAGCACTTTGCAAGGCGTCGCCGCGCAAGCCGGATTTTGCGCAACGCAGCGCGGCGAGAAGCGTGCATCGACAAGGATGAGCGTCCGGACTTGCTGCGCGTGCGACACAATTCGCGGCTCGTGAAGGGCGGCAGACGCGAGAAAAAACCAAGGGAAACTCCCTACAAAAACATCAGATGTCTGATGTATATTGGGCGCAGTGACGAGCGAGAGACAACATGCGCCTGAGCGTAGAGCGATCGATGAGCGACAAGATTCAGGAGTCGCTGCTGACCATGATTCGTGAGCGCAAGCTCAAGCCGGGTGACCAGATTCCTACTGAGCTGGAGCTCTGCGAACTGCTTGGCGTCGGCCGTTCGAGTTTGCGCGAAGCAGTGGCGCAAATGATCTCGCATGGACTGCTTTCACGGATTCAGTGGGCGCGGCACCTTCATCAGACAAATTTCGTTGAAGCTGCAAGGTGGCCTCGATGATCTGATGTCTGTAACTGACATGATCAGGAGCGTGGGCGCCGTACCTTCCACGAGCCGTATTCAGATGGACAGCATTGCCGCATCGGAGAGTCTTGCCGAGAAGCTTGGAATCGCGCCCGGCGACAGTTGCATCCGCATCGAACGGGTGCGCCGCGCCGACGATGCAATTGCCGCTTATTGCATCGACACGATTCCGAAAACGCTTTTCGACGAGGCGCAGGGTGAATTGGGCGAATCGCTATTCGGCATGTTCGCGCGGACTGGCCGGCGTTTGTCGCATACGCACACGTCGATACAGCCCACCATTCTCACGCCGCGCGATCTGCCCGAGTTGGGCGATGGTTTCGGCATGTTTCTGCTGCTGGACGAAGTGGATTTCGATCAGAGCGGCGAGCCGCTTTGCTATAGCAACGACTACTACAACACGAGCATCTTCAAGTTCGACCTGGTGCGCAAGCGTCGCTAAAGACGTCTTTGGTCGATGAGCGCCGGAAGCAACATCGGAGGAGGCACCGATGGAGTTTGAAGCCTTTACCGCAAGCGAGCTCGCAGCGTATCTCGGCGCCATTCCCAAGGTGCGCGCGCTGCTCGGCGAGCCGGACGATCTGGACGTCGCCGAAGTCGGCGACGGCAATCTGAATTATGTGTACTTCGTGACGAATGCGAAGGCGCCGCAGCGCAGCGTCGTGGTCAAGCAGGCTCCGCCCTTTTTGCGGCTGGTCGGCAAGACGTGGCCGCTGTCGTGTCAGCGCATGGAGCACGAAGTCGCGGCCCTGCGCCGCTTCGGCGCGCTTTGCCCGCAGCATGTGCCCAAGGTGTATCACGCCGACAGCCAGCGTTTTCTGATGGTCATGCAACGGCTCGCGTCGCATTGCATTTTGCGGCAAGGGCTGATGAGCGGCATGACCTATCCGAAGCTCGCGGCGCATCTGTCCACCTATCTCGCGCACACGCTCTTTCATGGCTCGGATCTGTTCCTTGCGCCCGACATCAAAAAGCAGGCGGTGAGCGCAGCCGTCAATGTCGAACTGTGCAGGATCACTGAAGATCTGGTGTTCACGTTTCCTTTCGAAGATCATCCGTCGAATATTTATAGCCCGGCCTTGCCGCTATCCGCGCTTGAACGTTTGAGAACGAACGAAGCGTTGCGCATTGCCGCGGGCGACATGAAGTGGGCATTCATGAACCGCGCGGAGACCTTGCTGCACGGCGATCTGCATACCGGCTCGATCATGGTCAACGAGGACGAGACGTTCGTGATCGATCCGGAGTTCGCTTTCTACGGGCCGATGGGTTTCGACATCGGCGCGGTGCTGGCCAATCTCCTTCTGGCCTATTTCTCGCGCGACTGGCATGGCCGTGCTGACGGAGGCGACCCGGCGGCTTACGAGGAATGGCTGCTGGCTCAGGTGATCGGCATATGGAACGGCTTTAGCGAGCAGTTCGTTGCGCTGTGGCGCGATCACGAAAGCCGCAGCGAGCGCCGCTTCATCGGCGGACAGGGGCAGACACGCGCGCTCGAAGGCTATTGCGCGCATTTCATGCGCCGCCTGCTTGCCGATACGCTCGGTTTTGCCGGCTGCAAGATGATCCGCCGCATCGTCGGCATGGCGAAGGTCGCCGACATCACGCGCATACCGGATGCGCAGGCGCGGGCGCGAATCGAAGTGCGTTGTCTGCGCTGCGCCGAAGCCTTGCTCGTCGAACGCGAGACGCTCACCGACATCGAGCAGGTCGCCATGCTCGCGCGCGAGATTCGCCGCGAGACGCCTGTACACGTTTAACGCACACGGAGCTTTCATGGTTGCGCAGTCCCTGTTCCCCGCGCTGGCCCCTACGATCGAATGGCGCGACGGCGATCTTCTGCTGCTCGATCAGACTCGCCTGCCGCATGAGATCGTCGTGGAGCATGTCGCCGATGCAGCCGCAGTGTGGCGAGCCATTCACGAATTGCGGGTGCGCGGCGCGCCGGCCATCGGCGTCGCGGCGGCGTATGGACTGTGCGTCGCTGTTCAGGATGCCCGCGCATTGCCGCTCGCGCAGTTTCGGGCGGAACTCGAACGGCGCGCACGCTGGCTCGACACCGCGCGTCCCACTGCCGTCAATCTGAGCTGGAGCCTCAGACGCATGCTGCAACGTGCGCTCACGTGCGGCGCAAGCGATACCGCTGCGCTTTACGCTGCGCTCGTCGACGAGGCGCAGCAGATCCATGCGGAAGACCAGGCGCTGTGCGAAGGCATCGGCCGTCATGGCATGCCGCTTATCGGACAGGGCAGCGGCGTGCTCACGCATTGCAACGCGGGGGCGCTTGCCACGACTGGCCTAGGCACTGCAACCGCGCCGATTTACGCAGCGCATCGCGAAGGCGTGACCTTCAAGGTATTCGCGGACGAAACGCGGCCGCTGCTGCAAGGCGCGCGTCTCACCGCGTTCGAATTGCAGCAGGCGGGCGTCGACGTGACACTGATCATGGACAGCGCGGCCGCTTCGATCATGTCGCAGGGACTCGTGGACCTGGTGATCGTCGGCACCGACCGCGTGGCGGCCAACGGCGACTTTGCCAACAAGATCGGCACGCTCGGGGTTGCCATTGCAGCGAAGCATTACGGCATACCGTTCTACGTGGCGTGCCCGTCGTCGACGCTGGACTTTCGCACGCCGAGCGGCGCGCAAATCGAAATCGAGGAGCGCTGCGACGAAGAAGTCACGCATATCGCGGGACAACGCACGGCGGCGCCGGGCATCAAGGTCCGCAATCCCGCATTCGATGTCACGCCGCAAGAACTCGTCACGGGTTTCATTACTGAACGCGGCATCGTGAGGGCGCCGTTCGAACGATCGCTCGGCAGTCTCTTTCCGGCGGCAGGGAACGCGGCATGAGTGCGGCAACGGAGCGCGCGTTGCGCCGGGACATTGTCGAGACCTCGCTCGAGATGGAGCGGCTCGGCATCAACCAGGGCACTTCGGGCAACGTGAGCGCGCGCCTCGGCGATGGTTTTCTGATCACACCGAGCGGCGTGCCGGCGCGCGAGCTGCGCGAAGACAGCATCGTGTGGCTATCGCTCGACGTGGCCGACGACGCGGACGTGCTGCGCGAAAAGCGTCCGTCGTCCGAATGGCGCATTCATCGCGACATTCTTCGCGCGCGGCAGGAGATGCATGCGGTCGTGCATACGCATTCGATCGCGGCCACGGCGATGGCAATTCATGGACGCGACATTCCGGCGCTGCATTACATGGTGGCGGCAGCAGGCGGCGATTCGATTCGCTGCGCGCCGTACGCGCTGTTCGGCACACAGTTGCTTTCGGACCATGCGCTCACGGCGTTGCAGAACCGCCGCGCGTGTCTGCTTGCGCATCATGGCGTGGTCGCGCTGGGTGTCGATCTGGCGCGCGCCGTCTGGCTCGCGCACGAAGTGGAAGTGCTGGCAAGGCAGTATCTGCTCGCCTGTCAACTGGGAGCGCCGCCGCTTCTGTCGGGTGAGCAGATGGACGAGGTGCTCGAAAAGTTCAAGACGTATGGCAGGCGCAAGGAAGCCGAGCGTTAGCACGCTTGCTTGAAGGAAGTGGTCGTTCGCATCGCAGTGAAGAAATCCTACAACGGAGACAGCTATGGCCTGGAGTTCAGCAAGATTCGACGGATGGGACGTATTGGGTAAATCGACCTGCGCGGTGTTGCTGTGTGCGGCAGCCGCGCTTGCCGGGTGTTCGAAAAGCGACAACAGTTCGACCGGCAGCAGCTCGACCGGCAGCGCGAGTGAAGCCGCGAGCGCGCCGGCGAGCGCGCCCGTGGCGAACGCAGCGGGCGGCAAGACGAAGATCGGCTTCTCGGTCTCTACGCTCAACAATGCGTTCTTTGTCGGCCTCAAGGCGGGCGTGGAGAAGGGCGCCAAGGAGCAGGGCTTCGATCTCGTGCAGACCAATGCGAACGGCGACGCGCAGCAGCAGGTCAACGACGCCATCAATCTTCTGAGCCAGGGCGTGACAGCACTGGTACTCAATCCGATCGATTCGAAGGCCATCATTCCCGCTGTCGAAAAAGCCAATGCGATGAACATTCCGGTGTTCACGCTGGATCGTGGTTCGGATGGCGGCAAGGTCACGTCTTTTGTTGCATCCGATAACGTTGCGCTAGGGCAGACGGCCGCCAAATGGATCGCCGACCAGTTGACGAAGCGTTACGGCTCGGCGAAAGGCAACGTGGTCGACCTGATCGGGCTCGTCGGCACGACGGCCGCCACCGATCGCGAGAAGGGCTTTAGCGACGAGATCGCCAAGTATCCCGACATCAAGGTGGTCGCGCGTCAGGAAGGCGCATTCGATCAGGAGAAGTCGCTCAACGCGATGACCAATATCCTGCAGAAGTATCCTCAGATCGACGCGGTGTTCGGTGCTAACGACGACAACACGGTCGGCGCGGAAAAGGCCATCGACAATGCGGGCCGCTACAAGCCGCTCGACGACAAGCAGCACATTCTGGTGATCGGCGCAGACGGCACGGCGCAGGCACTGTCGGCGATTCGCGCGGGCAAGCAGGACGCGACCATTTCGCAGAACCCGATTCAGATGGCCGCCAAGTCGCTGCAATTCGTCGCGGATTACACCGCGAAAAAGGACGTGCCGGCGAACTATGCGTGGCCGACCCTGCTGATCGACAAGTCCAATATCGATTCGGATGCGACGAAGAAATATGGGCTGTGGTCCGAGGAAGTCAAACAGTAAGACGGGTCGCGGGCTGCGTTGCAGCGGACGGTGCGCGCAGCCCGCAAACGGAATGAGGCGACATGACAGTGCAAGCCGAAGAACGGGAGCGCGTGCCCGTCGAGACACCTGTGCCGCTGCTGCGCATGCAGGGCATCGTCAAAAGTTTTCCGGGCGTGAAGGCGTTACGCGGCGTGAGTCTCGAATTGCAGGCCGGGCATGTGATGGCGATCGTCGGCGAAACACGGCGCGGGCAAGTCGTCACTCGTCAAAACGCTGTCGGGCGCGTATGAGCCCGACGAAGGCACGATCGAAATAGACGGCGTGCCGCTGGCGCGCGGCACCCATGCGGCCATCGACGCAGGCGTCGCCGTGATCTATCAGGAACTCTCGCTGATCAACGACATGACGGTGGCGGAAAACCTGTTTCTCGGCCGCATGCCGGCGCGCAAAGGTTTCCTCATGCAGCGCGAAGCCAATCGGCTCGCGCGGGCGGCGCTCGCGCGCGTGGGCCTCGACGATGTGCCGCCGTGGATGCGCCTCGGCGATTTACCGCTCAACAAGCGCCAACTGGTCGAAGTTGCGAAAGCCATTACGCGCGATGCGCGCATTCTCGTGATGGACGAGCCGACCGCCGCGCTGCAAAGCCAGGACATCGTCAATCTGTACGCTGTAGTGCGCAGGCTGCGGGCGGCGGGCATGGGCATCATCTTCATTTCGCATCATCTGGAAGAGGTGTTCGAGCTGGCCGATTCGGCGGTCGTGATGCGCGACGGCGCGACCGTCGGCGCGCGTCCCATGTCGCAATGGACCGAAGCCGAACTCGTGCAGGCGATGGTCGCGCGCAATCTCGAGTCGTTCTATCCGTGGGAGCCGCGCGATTACGGCGATGTCGTGCTCGAGGTGCGTGATCTCGCCAGTGCGCCGCTGCTGCGCAATGCGAGCTTCAAGGTGCGCGCGGGCGAGATTGTCGGCATAGCGGGAATCGCGGGCGCGGGGCGCACCGAACTGCTGAAAACGATCTTCGGCGCGCTGCCTGCGACGGCCGGCGAGATACGCGTCAAGGGCAGGAAGATCTCGAATCATTCGCCGACCGAAGGCGTGCGTCATGGCCTCGTCTATACGTCCGAGGATCGCAAGCTGGAGGGGCTCGTGCTCGATGCCAGCATCGAAGAAAACATCGCACTGTCCAGTCTGAAGGCGCTGGCCACGGGCGGATTCGTCAGCCGCGCCAGAAAGCGGGAAACTGGCACGCGACGCCAGCACGCGCTTTAACGTGCGTTCGTCGTCGGTCCTGCAGGTCACGGGCACGCTGTCCGGGGGCAACCAGCAGAAGGTGATTCTCGGGCGCGCTACCGCAACACAACCCGTTGTGATCATGCTCGACGAGCCGACGCGGGGCATCGACGTAGGGGCGAAGACGGAAATCTACGCGCATATGGTGTCGATGGCGCGCGCGGGCGCTGCGGTCGTCATGGTGAGTTCCGAATTGCCGGAACTGCTCGGCATGTCGGATCGCGTGCTCGTGATGTATCGCGGCAGCATCGTGACGGAAATTGCGCGCGACAACGCGCATTCCGAAGCTGTCATTCAATGGGCTACAACAGGAGCAGGCGCATGACCTCCACGGCAGCCAACCGCGCGGATACGGAGGCGCTGTCGCGCCGCGTGATTCGCCAACTGAGGAGCGGAATCGGGCCACTGTTCGCGGCGCTCGTGCTGATCTGCATCGCGTTGTCGATTGCATCGCCCGAGTTTCTGACGACCAGCACGCTGACCAACATCATGGTGCAGGTGTCGGTGGTCGGCATAGCGGCGGTGGGCGGGACCTTCGTGATCATCACGTCGGGGATCGACCTTTCGGTCGGCTCGCTCGTCGCGTTGACCGGCATGGTCGCCGCGACTGTGATGGCGGGGTCCACGCCGGGCGCGGTCGGCCTCGGCATTGCGGGGCTATGCGTGGCGCTCGCGGTCGGCGCAGCCGCGGGAGCGTTGAACGGCCTCGCGGTGGCGTGGCTGCGGCTCGTGCCCTTCATCGTCACGCTCGCGATGATGGCGATGGCGCGCGGCCTCACGCTCGCCATTTCGGACGGCCGCACCAAGTTCGATTTCCCGAATGCCTTCACCGCGTTCGGCGCGAAGACGGTCGCGGGCCTGCCCATGCCGATGATCGTCATGCTGGTGATCTTCGCCATCGGCCATGTGTTGTTGCGCAAGACGACGTTCGGCCATCAGGTGTTCGCAGTGGGCGGCAATCAGGAAGCCGCGCGTCTTGCGGGCATCCCCGTGCATCGCGTCGTGTTCCTCACTTACATGCTGGCCGGCGTGACGGCGGCGATTGCCGGGATCGTGCTGGCGGGGCGGCTCAATTCCGCCCTGCCTTCCGCGGCCAACGGGCTGGAGTTGCAGGTCATCGCGGCGGTCGTGATTGGCGGGACGTCGCTTGCCGGCGGGCGCGGGTCGATTGTCGGAACGTTTATCGGCGTCGTGCTGATCGGCGTGATCAATGTGGGATTGTCGCTGCTCGGCGTCAATCCGTTCTGGACGCAGTTCATACAGGGCGGCGTCATCTTCGCGGCGGTCCTGCTGGATGCGCTCAGTCAGCGGCGCAAGCAGTAAGCGCCTTATTGCATCTGTGAAAGCACCCCAAAACCGGAGGAGCAGCACGTGAAGAAAATCATCAATGAACCGGATGTCTTCGTCGACGAGATTATCGAAGGGCTGCTTGCCGCCCATCCGGCGTGGATCAAAAGCGCAACGGCCGACAAGCGGGCGCTGGTCCGCAAGGACGCGCCCAAAGAGGGGCGCGTGGGCATCGTGACGGGCGGCGGTTCGGGTCATCTGCCCGGCTTTCTCGGCTACGTGGGCGAGGGTTTGTGCAGCGGCGTCGCGGTGGGAAACGTCTTTTCGTCGCCGTCCGCCGAGCAGATTCTGGAGGCGACCAAGGCCGTGAACGGCGGCGCCGGCGTGCTCTACGTCTATGGAAACTACGGCGGCGACGTGCTGAACTTCGATCTCGCCGCCGATCTCGCCGAGCCGGAGGGCATCGAAATTCAGACAGTGGTGCTGACCGACGACGTCGCTTCCGCACCGAAAGAGCGCGCCGCGGACCGCCGCGGCGTGGCGGGCATGCTGTTCGCGTTCAAATGCGCGGGAGCGGCAGCGGAGCGCGGCGATTCGCTCGACGACGTGGCGCGCATCTGCGGCAAGGCGAACGCCAGTTGCCGCACCATGGGCGTCGGCCTGTCGCCGACGATCCTGCCCGCTGCCGGCAAGCCGACCTTCACGCTGCCTGAAGGCGAGATGGAGATCGGTATCGGTATTCATGGCGAGCCCGGCACGCACCGCGGCAAGCTCGAATCCGCGGATGCCATTGCGGAGCGCATCACGCGCGAAATTCTCGACGACCTCGACGCGGAGAAAGGCTCACGCGTGGCATTGCTCGTCAACGGCCTCGGCGCGACGCCACTAGAAGAGCTGTATCTGCTCTATCGACGTTCGGCGCGCCTGATCGCGGATCGCGGCCTGAAGGTGGCGCGCTCCTATGTCGGCGAATACGTGACGAGTCTCGAGATGGCGGGCGCATCCATTACGGTGATGCTGCTCGACGACGAGCTTCAGGCGCTGCTCGAAGCGCCGGCGAATTCGCCGTTCTTCCGCGACGGCACGGCATCCTGAAGAGGTCCGGCAATGACTGTATCCAGCAAGGAAATGCGTGAGGTTTTGACGCGCGCACTGAATGCGCTGCCGGCCCACGCCGACGAACTGCGCGAACTCGACGCGGCATTGGGCGACGGCGATCTCGGCATCACGGTACGCGCAGGATCGGCAGCGGTGGTGAAGGCGCTTTCCGCACTGCCCGACGAAGCATCGGTTGCGGATGTGCTGCTGGCTGCCGGCAAGGCGTTCTCGACCGCCAACCCGTCAACGTTCGCGGCGCTCGTGGGCGGCGGCCTGCTTGCTGCTGCCAAGGCGACGGCCGGGGTACAGAGCGCCGGGCGCGCCGACGCGCTGACGATCGGGCGCGCGGTGGCGGCTCGCATCGTCGAGCGCGGCAAGAGTCAGGTCGGCGACAAGACCGTGCTCGATGCGCTTGTTCCGAGCCTCGACACCCTGGAGGCATCGGAAGGCAGCGCCGTCGAACTGCTCGACGCGATGATCGCGACGGCGCAGGCGCAAGTCGCCGCCACGGCCTCGATGCAGTCGCGAAAAGGCCGTGCCGCCTGGGTGCAGGAACGGAGCATCGGCCATGCGGACCCCGGTGCGACCGCTTACGTGCGCTTTCTGGAGGCGCTGCGCACGGCGTTTGCCGCCTAGGGCGACAGAGAGCACGTTCATTGACGGTGCGGGCGGGTTCGCAGCCGCGCTGCCCGCGCCGGAGAAAGCGTTCGCGGACGCGGCGATAGGTGTCGGCTGTCGCCGCGTCCGCAGGTTATCGCCCTCCCTGGTAACCGAAGCTCATGCGCCCGCACGTCCATAGCTAGTCCACGCTGCCTCCCGCGTGTCGACCCTACGCGGAGCATGCGCGCCTGCGCTTTGCTGGCGGCTTGCTCGCGTTCGAATGCGTGCCGCGCATGATTAGCGACACGCCGCCGCCCAGACTCCCTAATTCCCAATCTGCCGTTTTGATCACTTCGATCATAAAAATGAGCGATTTGCGCAAGTCTGCCGACCGCAGTACACTTGGACATGATCGTTTCAATCAAAAAAGCGACCGATCCGATCAAAACCCAATCAGAGCGGAGACTGGCATGGCCCAAATAAACATCAAGCGCGGCATCGAACGCGTACCCGGCGGCATGATGATCGTCCCCCTGCTGTTAGGCGCGCTCGTCGCGACCTTTCTGCCGGGCATGCCGAAGTTTTTCGGCTCGTTCACGAATGCGCTTTTCACTGGCGCGCTGCCGATTCTCGCGGTGTTCTACGTCTGCATGGGCGCGAGCATCGATGTCAAAGCGACACCCTATCTGCTCAAAAAGGGCGGGGCGCTGTTCGTCACCAAGGTCGGCGCGGCAATCGTCGTGGGCGTCGTGATGGGACATTTCCTCGGTGAACAGCCGATTTCGTCCGGGCTGTTCGCCGGCCTGTCGACTCTTGCCGTGGTCGCGGCGATGAACGACACCAACGGCGGGCTCTACATGGCGTTGATGGGCCAGTACGGCCGTTCTGAAGATGTCGGCGCGTACACCATCATGTCGCTCGAATCCGGACCGTTCCTGACGATGGTCACGCTGGGCGTCGCCGGCCTGTCCGCGTTTCCGTGGCCCACGCTCGTCGGCAGCATATTGCCGCTTGTTTTCGGCATGCTGCTCGGCAATCTCGACCGCGAAATGCGGGCGTTTCTCGGCAAAGCCGTCCCGGTCATGATTCCTTTTTTCGCGCTGGCGCTCGGGGCCAGTCTGGACCTGCATAAGGTTTGGCAGGCCGGCGTCCTCGGCATTGGTCTTGGCATCGCCGTCGTGATCGTTACCGGCATTCCGCTCTATCTCGCCGACCGTCTGACGGGCGGCACCGGAGTCGCGGGCACGGCCGCGGCGAATACGGCGGGCAATGCGGCCGCCGTGCCCGCGCTGATCGCCGCCGCCAACCCGGTCTACGCGGAAGCAGCGAAAAGCGCGACGCTGCTGGTGGCCGCCTGCGTGGTGGTGACCGCGATCCTGTCGCCGATCCTGACCGCCGCCGTCGCAAAACGCGTGCAGGTACGGCGCGAATCGAGGGAGCTGGCGCGATGAGCATGCTGATCATCGCCGACGATCTGTCCGGCGCGGCGGATTGCGCGATCGGTTTCGCGAGCGCGGGCTATCGCACGGTCGTCGCGCTCGAGGCGTCGGCGCAAGCGCTCGACGCCCATGCGGCCGACGTGATCGCCGCCGATACCGACACGCGCCGGCTGACGGCCGCCGAGGCCGCGCGGCGCACTGCGGCGGCCTGGCAGGCGTTGCGCGTACCGGGCCGGCGTCTGTACAAGAAGATCGACTCGACGCTGCGCGGCAATTGGGCCGCGGAAGTCGCCGCGCTGCAATCGCTCGCGGGTCTGGCGATCGTTGCGCCGGCATTCCCGGCGACCGGCCGGACATTGCGCGGCGGTCGTGTGTTGGTGCACGGCAAGCCGCTCGAAACTACGGATACCTGGAAGCTTGAAAACGCCGGCCGCGCCGCTGACCTGCATGCGATGCTGGCGGAGGTCGGTCTGTCGACGGCGCAACTGAACGTGGATGCGTTGCGCGAAGGCGGTCAGGCGCTCACGGCGCGGATCGCGGCGGTGGCGGCGAGCGGCACGCAGGCGCTGATCGTCGACGCAGAGACCAGCGAAGACCTGCTGACGCTCGCGCAGGCCACCACCCAAATGGATCAGGCGTTGTTCTGGGTCGGCTCGGGTGGCCTTGCTCGCGAGATCGCGAGCCTTGAAGGCTTGTTCGGCGCGCGAGCGGCAGAAGAGACGACAAGCGCTTCCGAACGGCAGCGAGAGAAACAAGAGAAGCAGCAGAAACAGCAAGACCATTCGCCGGTGCTGGTGCTGGTAGGCAGCCTGTCGGCGGTATCGGAGCGGCAGTGCGCGATGCTGCGCGATCGCGCCGGCATGGCGGAACTGACGGTGCCGCCAGGCGTGCTGCGTGACGGCGAACGTCACGCGGACTGGGCGGCATGGCAGACGCGCATTGGCGAGGCGCTCGGTACGCGCGCCGATCTCCTGCTGCGCATAGGCCGCGACGATGCGTTCGATCCTGCGGAAGGCGCGTTGCTGTCCGCGGCCCTTGCTGCGCTCGTCAAGCCGCACTTTGCGGCGCTCGGCGGCCTGATCGCCACGGGCGGCGAGACGGCGCGAGCGATGCTGAGCGCGGCCGGCATCGGCAGTATCGAACTGATCGCGGAGATCGAAGCGGGTGTGGCAGTCGGCAAGCCCGTCGCAACGTGCGCTTTGCGGCCGCATTTGCGTATCGTCACGAAGGCGGGCGCCTTCGGCACCGATCATGCGCTGTTCGCCGCCTGGCGCTATCTGCACGAAGCGCCGGCAGAACCGGCAGCATCCGCAGCACCGGCAGCCGCCGGAACCGGATTACACGACTCGGCCTGATCGCCGCGTTGGCGTAATCAGGCAGGCAGGACTGGCAGGACTGCACAGACATCAAGGACCAGGCAAAACACCATGAGCAACTACCTTCCCGTAATCGGCATCACGATGGGCGACGCAGCGGGCGTCGGCCCGGAGATCGTCGTCAAGAGCCTTGCGCACGACATCGTTTACAAGCAATGCCGTCCGCTCGTGATCGGCGATGCGCGCCGGCTCGAACGCGCGACTCAGATCGTTGGCGGCACGGCGAAAATCCGCCGTATCAAGGAGGCGGCCGAAGCGCGCTATGAGCCGGGCACGATTGACTGCATCGACCTCGATCTGATTCCCGACGATCTGCCGTTCGGCCAGTTGTCGGCAGTCGCGGGTGACGCCGCGTACCGGTTCATCGCGCGCGCGGTCGAACTCGCGGAGGCGAAGCAGATCGACGCGATCTGCACCGCGCCGTTAAACAAGGAAGCGCTGCACGCGGGCGGCCACAAGTTTCCCGGCCACACTGAAATGCTTGCGTACCTGACGGGCGTCGATGAAGTGTCGATGATGCTGGTAGCGCCGCAACTGCGCGTGATCCACGTGACGACGCACATCGGCATCATCGACGCGATCCGCAAGATCGAGCCGGGCCTCGTGCAACGCACGATCGAGCGCGGCAACGCGACACTGGTCAAGGCCGGCATTGCGAAGCCGCGTATCGGCGTGTGCGGCATCAATCCACACGCGGGCGAAAACGGCCTGTTCGGTTACGGCGAGGAAGAAGAGAAGATCGTTCCGGCAGTGAAAGTGTTGCAGGAGCGCGGCCTGGACGTGACCGGCCCGCTACCCGCGGATACGCTGTTCTTCCGCGCGGGCCGGGGCGACTTCGATCTCGTCGTCGCGATGTATCACGACCAGGGACATGGCCCGGTGAAGGTGCTGGGTCTCGAAGCCGGCGTGAACGTGACGGTGGGTCTCGAAGTCATCCGTACGTCGGTCGATCATGGCACCGCATTCGACATCGCGGGCAAGGGCATTGCCGACGAGCGCAGCCTGCTCGAAGCACTGCGCCAGGGCGCGGAACTCGCGACGCGGCGCGGCTGAACCCGCGCAATTAACGCCGAAGATGGCGTGCGAACCGTGGTGTAACATCGGCAGCCTTGTTACAGCAGAATCACACCCATGAAAGCGTCCGAGCGCCATCGCGCGATTCTCGAACTCGTCCTGACCGGCGACGCCAACGTAGAGCAACTGAGCGCCGCGCTCGGCGTGTCCGAGGCAACCGTCCGGCGTGACCTGACGACGCTCGCCAATCAGCGGCGGCTAGTACGCACCTATGGCGGCGCGACCGCGCTTATCGGCTCGCATGAACCGGAGGCGTCGCTCGAGGAGCGCAAGGCGACGCAGCGCGATCAGAAGGAAGCCATTGCGCGTGCGGCTGCCGCGCACGTGCACGACGGCGATACGGTATTGCTTGACGGCGGCACCACCTGTGCAGCGCTCGCGCGGCATCTTGGCTCGCGTGCTGATCTTCATGTGGTTACCAACAACCTGCTTGCCGTCATGACGCTTGCCAATGCACCGGGCGTGCATCTGACGCTGATCGGCGGCGATCTGCGCAACTCGAGCATGAGCACGGTCGGGCCGCTCGCCGAACTTTCGCTGAGCCGTTTGAGCGTGGACAAGGCGTTCCTGGGCGCCGACGGCGTGGTTGCCGGTTTCGGGCTTTGCGAGGCCAGCGCGCAGCAGGCGTATCTGAAGGACTGCATCATCCGGCGCGCGGCGCAGGTCATCGTGCTCGCGGACGCCGATAAGCTCGGCCGCTCGCGGCAGCAGCATTGGACTCCCCTCGAGCGCGACTGGCGGCTTATTACGTCGAGTGTCGCGGACGAGGCGTGTCTTGCGCCGTTCAGGGCGCTTCAGCGCGTCGTGGTGGAGACGGCCGATCTCGAGAACGCGCCGCTCGCTGCCACGCCCCGCGAAGCGGCGGTTCGAGGTACTGGAGTCGCTCGGGATTGAGCAGTGACGGCTGGTTGTCTGTATGGGCCAAGCCGCGCAGCAACAAATTCCGCAGGGAACCCGAGGTCGCCGTTGTTTTGCTCAACGATGGCGTGACTCCATACGTCATGGCCGCGTTACTTCTGCGATTGCATTAGCGCACGACGTGAGCGGATGCCGCGTGGCCTTTCACGCGAAGCACGTTGCCTTCCGGCGTGGTTTGCCGCGGAATCTCGGACATGTCTGGTTCTTCGTTGCGCAAGGTCTTTTGCGCAATACCTTGCTTCGCCACGAGCCGTGGAGCAGTTGCCAGCGCGCGCGGCGAACGCAGCTTTTTCGCGTGCAAGGCCACATGGCGTCGTACTGCGAGCCTGTGTGCGGTAGCCACCCGGTGCGGGGCAGTCGCGCGCGCCTCAGGCGGATTCCACACCTCCGAATAGGTGCCGGCCCCGAAAGCCATCGGCGCGAACGCCGCCGTCAGTAACGCAAGTCCAAGTTTTCTCACGATTCCCCCTGCCTGCCTGTCATTGCTGCCACTTTTTGCAAGCCATCGGCTGATGCATGCATCAGCCGTGGCAGCCTGCGCAATAGCGGCGGTTCCGTGTGGGATACTGTACATCCATACAGGTTTTATCGCAATGGGATCTGCTTGGGCTGGTCATGTCGGCAGCGCGAGGAGCAAGGGCCCTGCGGGCGATGTGGCCCGTGACGAAGTCCTCGCACAGTTTCCGCTCCGTGTATGATTCCGGCGGCGAAGCTATCACAGGCTGATTTGGTGCCTTGCGAGCAGGAACGGGGGCGTCGCCAGCGTCGTGGCGCGTGCGAACGTCTTGCCACTCGCCCAGCTTTTGCCGACGCGTCCGGCCGTCGTTCTAGCTGTTTCGCGGCCTTGGCATCGAACCTCATGGTCGGCGCAGGTTTTCGGCTGGCGAGTGAAAAAAGCTACGCTAACGTCTTGAACTCAGCAACCTGCAGACGACCGACTACTGATACGAAAAGCCCTTATTTCAAGGGCATTTGACAAAGAAGCACCCCGCGCGATACGCCTCTCGCGGGAAGACGAAGGAACCGTCCTGAATGCTGGCAGAACAACGTCATCAATACATCCTGGCGCAAGTCGCCAAAACCGGCGCGCTTTCGGTCGCCGAACTGGTGCGCGAATTGAACGTGTCGCGCGAGACGATCCGCCGCGACCTTAACGCGCTGGCCGGGCGCGGCCTGCTCGTCACCACGCATGGCGGCGCGCTATCGAGCGACCGGCGCGAACCCGATCTCGACACCCGCGAAGCCGCGAATGCGGGCGCGAAGCGTGCGATCGGCGAGCGCGCCGCGCAGTTCGTTCCGGACGGCGCGTCGCTGATCGTGGACTCCGGCAGCACCACGCAGGCCGTCGCGCGAGCCTTGCTCGACCGCCACCGCCTGTCGGTCTATACCAATGACTGGCGCATCGCGCTCTTGCTCGGCCGGCGCAATGACAACCGCGTCACGCTGCTCGGTGGCGAGCTTTCCGACATCGAAGACGCGACGTTCGGGCTCGATACCGTGCACCAGCTCACGCAATATCACGCGGACTTCGCCTTCATCGGCGCGGGCGGCATCTCGCCCGACGGCTATCTGACCGACTACAGCCGCATGGCCGCCGAGGTGCGCAGCCGCATGATCGCCGCCGCCGACACCGTGGTCGTCGTCGCCGATCATTCGAAGTTCGGCCGCGTGACGCCTGTGCGCATCAACGGTATCGAATCGGCGCGCTATCTCGTGACCGAGCTGGCGCCCGAGCGCTCGCTCGGCAAGGCGATCACCGATCATGGTCCGGAAATCGTGATTGCCTGAGCGACGCGCGCAAGCAGGCAGATGCCCAGGCCGCCGCGCCGTACGACGCGCGGCGGTTGCAAAAAGGCGCATGCAACACGCCCACACAACCGCCCGGTCACGCGTCCGCGCAATTCGTTCGCTGATACCCGCCACGCATCCGGCGGCAACGTCGGAATTCCCCGGCATGTTCTCCTGGCACTTCGTTGCAGCTTGGCTATTATTGGCGAATTGTGTCGTTTTTTGGAATTCGACAGAATGGTCATGGCGTTGTCATCGAAACCTGTGATCCTTGCCGTGCCCATGCAGGCGCGGCAGGCAGCGCGAAGGTCGTAAGCAGCTGTATGCCGGGGCAAACATCACGCGTTCGGGTTGTCGGCAATCTGCAATCCACACGGGACAGCGGCGCCGCCGCCGGGCAACATGCAGGCAAACGAGCAGTCAACACGCACGCAACGGTTACGCAAACAGCAAGCAGCACGCAACCAGCAAGCGAGCAGCACGCAGCGGACATGCAAGCAGCACGCAGGCAACAGATAAAAGCGCAAACGGCGCGGCCCACGCGCCGTTCAATCACAACAGGTATCGGGTTTTCCCGGCCGTCTGGTTTTAAGCCTTTCGGAGAAGCGACATGACAAAGACCAATTCCTCTCAAGCCACGGGCCTCGCACGCAAGCTGTTGCCGGCGCTGCTGGCCGCCACGTTGTTCGGCGGCGCGGCGATACAGGCGCACGCGGCCGACGCCGTCGTGCTCTACACCGCCGACGGCCTCGAAAATCTCTACAAGGACGTACTGCCGGCCTTCGAAAAGAAGGAAGGCGTGAAGGTGAACATCGTCACTGCGGGCAGCGGGGAAGTGGTGAACCGCGCGACGATCGAGAAAGATCAGCCGAAGGCCGACGTGCTCGTGACCTTGCCGCCGTTCATCCAGCAAGCGGACCAGAACGGTCTGCTGCAGGCTTATCAGAGCGCGAACTACAAGAACGTCCCGGCGATCGCGAAGGCATCCAATGGCGCGTGGGCGACCTTCGTGAACAACTACTTCTCGTTCGCGATCAATCCTGAAGTCACGAAAAACGCGCCGAAGACTTTCGCCGATCTGCTGCATCCCGACTACAGCGGCAAGATCGCGTACTCGAATCCGGCGACGGCCGGCGACGGCATGGCCGTGATCATCCTGACGTCGTCGCTGATGGGCGAGGACAAGGCGTTCGAGTATCTGAAGAAGCTCGAGCAAAGCGCCAAGTTCCACACCAAGGGCACGGGCTATCTGGACGTGCTGCTCTCGCGTAACGAAATCGCGTTCGCGAACGGCGATCTGCAAATGGATCTCGACGACGCGGCCAACGGCGGCTTGTCGCTCAAGCCGGTGTTTCTCGCGGCGGCGCCGGGCGGCCAGCCGACCACGTTCCAGTTGCCTTACGCGATCGGTCTGATCAAGAACGGTCCGAACCAGGCGCAAGGCAAGAAGCTGATCGACTATCTGATGTCGACGGAAGTGCAAGCGAAAGTGCCGGACATCTTCGGCATTCCTGGCCGCACCGACGTGCCGCTCGCCGGCAAGAACGGCGAAACGGTCAAGCAGGCCATCGCGGGCGTGAAGCTGATTCCGGTGGACTGGAATCAGGTCATGGCGAAGAAAGCCGATTGGACCGCGCGCTGGAAGAACGACGTGGTCGGTTCGTCGGGCAAGCAGATCGAAGTCGTCAAGCCGAAGTAACTTCGCAATACGCAGTAAATCTGGAACATGCAGCGCCTGCGCGATCTTTTTGAGCCGCCACGGCGCTGCACGCGCATCAATCTTGTTGGAGGATGAACCCGGTGAATACCGCCAGTCTTGCTGATCCAGGCGCGCTCGGCGCGTCGCCGGACGCCCTCGGCGCGGCGCGTTCGGACGCGCCCGGCGGCGTGCAGATCGACCATCTGACGGTGCGCTTCGGCTCGCGCACCGTGCTCGACGATCTGTCGCTGACGATCCAGCGCGGCGAGTTGCTGACCGTGCTCGGCCGCAGCGGCTGCGGCAAGACCACGCTGCTGCGCTTCATCGCCGGTTTCATCGAGGCGGACGGGTTGTCGGGCACGCTGACCGTTGCCGGTCACGATCTCACGCACGTATCGCCGCATAAGCGCAATCTCGGTCTGCTGTTCCAGAGCTATGCGCTGTTTCCGCATCTGTCGGTGTTCGAGAACGTCGCGTTCGGCTTGCGCGCGCGGCGCATATCGGCGAAAGACATCACGCGTCGCGTCGCCGATGCGTTGAAGCTCGTGCAACTCGGCGACGCCGGGCATGTGATGCCCGCGCAGCTTTCTGGCGGCATGCAGCAGCGCGTGGCACTCGCCCGCGCGCTGGTGATCGAGCCGGACGTGCTGCTGCTCGACGAGCCGCTGTCCGCACTCGACGCCAACCTGCGCGCGTCGGTGCGCTCCGAACTCAAGGCACTGCACGAGCGCCTGCCGCATCTGACGATTGTCTGCGTGACGCACGATCAGGACGACGCGCTCGTGCTGTCCGACCGCACGCTGCTGATGCGCGACGGACGCATCGCGCAGCTCGGCACGCCGCAACAGTTATACGACGCGCCGGCCGACGCGTTCGTCGCGCGCTATCTCGGCGCGGCCAATCTGCTGCCGCCGCAAGTCGCTTTCAGCATGGACGACGCGCGCTATAACGAGCGTGAGCGCGTCGCTTGTCTGCGGCCCGAGGCGCTGCGCATCGTGCCGCTCGGCGAAGGGCACTTGCATGGCGCGATCGCGTCGGTGGAATGGTATGGCGCGGTGTTGTCGGTTTCCGTCATGCTGGATGCAATGCCGAACGAACCGGTGCTCGTCACGATGCAGCGCGGCCACGGCATGATGCCGGAGAAAGGCGCGCGTGTTTCCCTGCGTTATGAGGCTGACGATGTCGTCCTTATCAAGCCCTGAGGCGCCGGCTTCGCTGACCGCGTCGGCATCGGCGTCGGCATCGGCGTCGGCGTCCGCTTCCGCAGCCGCCGACGCTCGCCGCAGCGCGAGCGCCGCTTCGCATCGCGCCGCGGTGAAGCGTCGCCAGCGCGCGGCGCAATGGCATCTGCTGTTCATCGCGGTGGTCGTGCTCGGACCGCTCGTCATCTATCCGCTCGTGCGGCTGGTGGCGCTGAGTTTGAGCGGGCCGCATGGCTTCGGTCTGCAAGCGTACGCGGCATTCTTCGGCAATCCGGAAACGCGCGGCGTGATCGGCACGACGCTGTGGATTCTGTTCGCGAGCGCCGGACTCGCGTCGCTGCTCGGCGTCGCGCTTGCCTCGCTGCTGTTCTTCAAGCCGTTTCCCGGCGCGCGCCTCGTCACGCGTTTTCTCGAACTGTTCGTCGCGTTCCCGTCGTTCCTCGTCGCCTTCACGCTGATCTTTTTGTACGGCTCGCAGGGCTCCGTGAGCATCGGCTTGCAACGGCTCTTTCATCTGCAAGCGCCGCCGCTCGATTTTCTGTTCGGCGTGGGCGGCGTGATTCTCGCGGAAGTCGTGTTCTACGCGCCGTTCGTCGTTCGCCCGACGCTGGCCTCGTTCGCCACGCTCGACATGCGTCTGATCGAAGCCGCCCGCAGCCTCGGCGCGAGCGGCTGGATGGTCGCGTTCAAGGTGATCGTGCCGCTCGCGTGGCCGGGCATCGCGGCCGGCACGATCCTGTGCTTTCTGCTCACGCTCAACGAGTTCGGCATTCTGCTCGTGCTCGGCAGCGCGCATCTGATCACGTTGCCGGTCGCGATCTACAGTTCGGCCACCGTCGATCTCGATCTGCCGACGGCCGCCGCCGGCGCGGTCGTGATGCTCGTCATGTCTTTGTCGCTGTACGCGTTGTACCGCCAGGTCAATCGCCGCAAGGTGAAAGGAGCGGGTCATGGCCGATGAACTCGATCCGACCGTGCTGCCGGTCATGCACATGAAGGCGCGGCCGGTGCGCCGCAGTCTCGTCGTCAGAATGCTCGGCGGATTGTTCCTCGGCTTTGCGGCGCTGTTGTGCTTCTGGCTTTTCGTGTTGCCGGTGATCGTGGTCGCGCTTTCGAGCGTGGCGGCTCACTGGTCGGGCACGATCCTGCCCGACGGCTTCAGCACGCGCTGGTTCGAGCGGCTCTCGTCGAGCGATTTCGACGCGCTGACGACGAGCCTCGAAATCGGCATGGGCGTCGCCGTGCTCGGCACGATTCTCGGGCTCTGGCTCGCGCTTGCGCTCGAAGGACGCGACCGGCGCGGCCTCGGCGCCTTCGTCGACACCATCGCGATGATGCCCAACGGCGTGCCGAGCGTCGTGCTCGGGCTCGCGGTGCTGATCGCATATCACAAGCGGCCGGTGGATTTGTCGAGCTCGGCGGCGATCGTCGTGTTCGTGCAACTCGCGCTGGTCCTGCCGTTCTGCTACCGATGCGCGGCCGCCGCGCTGCGCCCCGAATTGACGGTTCTGCGCGAAGCGGCCGCGAGCCTCGGCGCGCCTCCGTCGATGGTGCTGCGCCGCGTCGTGCTGCCGCAACTCGTGCCGGCGATCCGCGCGAGTCTCGCGCTCGGCTTCGCGTTGTCGCTCGGCGAACTGGGCGCGACGCTCACGGTTTATCCGCCGGGCTTCGCGACGGTGCCGATCGTGGTCGTCGGTCAGGTGGAGCGTGGTTATTACTTGCCGGCGTCGGCGCTGTCGCTGATCTTGCTGCTCGTTTCGCTTGCCGCGCTGCTCGTCATTGCCGCGCGCGTGCCGCGTCGCCGGATCGACTGAGCCCGCATTCACGATTTCCCTGCTTGCGTTGCGCGTCTGGCTCACGAGACGCCGTCGCGCAAACGTCCTTTTTGATGTGGCGAAATTTGTCAAAATGACCGAATATATGCAAGATGCTTCCGTCGATCCGATTGAGGTTGTGCGCAGGCATTCGCTGACGGCGCTGGTCCGCGACGAAATCGAAAGGCACATCGTCGAGGGCGAGCTTGCGCCGGGCGACAAGCTCAACGAAGCGGAGTGGGCCGCGCGTCTGCGAGTGTCGCGCGGGCCGGTGCGCGAGGCGTTTCGGGCGCTCGAGCAGGCGGGGCTCGTGCGCACTGAGAAGAACCGCGGCGTGTTCGTGCGGACGGTGTCGCTCGCCGAGGCGGACGAAATTTACGCGGTGCGCGCCGTGCTCGAGGAGGCAGCGTGCCGCATGCTGGCCGCGAGCATCGACGCGCAACAACTGGCGGTGCTGCGCGACTGGCTCGACGCGATGCGCACCGCGCTCGACACGCAGGACGCCGACGCGTATGCGCGTGCCAACGTCGCGTTTCACGATGCGATCGTGGCGGCGGCCGGCAATGTGAAGCTGTATGAGACGTATCGAAGGCTGGTGAGCGAGCTGAGTCTCTTTCGCCGCGCGGCGCTGGTCGTGCATGCCGACGCGATGGAGCGCTCGCTGGCCGAGCATCGCGCGATTCTGACCGCGCTGGCTTCACGCGACGCCGCGCGTGCTGCGGCGCTGATGCAGGCTCATGTGCACGGCGGCTTGCAGCGCGCGCATGCGGCGTGCGAGGAAAGCGGCGCGGCGGCAGGCCAGTTGGATGCGGCGCGATTTACGCCGGCGTCGGACGAGTGAAGCGATGAGGTGGGTTTAACCGATTGGCTCGAGCACGCGTGCGCGGCACGCAGGGACGGGAACAATGGCAAGCACGAACGAAGAAACGGTTGGGCGGATGATTGAAGTCAACGGCCGCCGCTACAGGCTGCCGTCGCGGCCGACGGTCGTGGTGTGCGTCGACGGCTGTGAGTTCGATTATCTCGAGGCGGCGGTCGCGGCCGGCGTTGCGCCGTTCATCGGCAAGATGCTGAAGGGCGGCGCGGCGTTCAAGGGCGATTGCGTGATCCCGTCGTTCACCAACCCGAACAATCTGTCGATCGTGTGCGGCGTGCCGCCTTCGGTGCATGGCATCTGCGGCAATTACTTCTTGGACCCGGACGCGAACGATGGTGCGGGCGCCGAAGTGATGATGAACGATCCGGCCTATCTGCGCGCCGGCACGTTGCTGGCTGCCGCGAGCGAAGCCGGTGCGGCGGTCGCCGTCGTCACCGCGAAAGACAAGTTGCGCCGCTTGCTGGGCTGGCAGTTGAACGGCATCTGCTTTTCGGCGGAAAAAGCGGACACGGTGACGCGCGAGGAAAACGGCATCGACGAAGTGCTCGGTCTGGTCGGCTTGCCGCTGCCCGACGTGTACAGCGCGGCGCTGTCGGAGTTCGTGTTCGCGGCGGGCGTGCGGCTCGCGCAAACGCGCACGCTCGACCTGATGTATCTGTCCACGACCGATTACATCCAGCACAAATTCGCGCCGGGCACCGAAGGCGCGAACGCGTTCTACGCGATGATGGACGGCTATCTCGCGCAACTCGACGCGCTCGGCTGGGTGATCGGACTGACCGCCGATCACGGCATGAACGCGAAGCACGATCCGCAAAGCGGCGAGCCGAATGTGATCTATCTGCAGGACGTGCTGGACGAATGGCTCGGCGCTCGCAAGGCGCGCGTGATTCTGCCGATCACGGACCCGTACGTGGTGCATCACGGCGCGCTCGGTTCGTTCGCGACAATCTATTTGCCACGCGATGTGAGCGCCGCGCAGGTGATCGAGCGTATTCGCGGCCTTGCGGGAGTCGAACTCGTGCTCGATAACCGCGCCGCGTGCGAACGCTTCGAGTTGCCCAACGACCGCGTCGGCGACATTGTTGTGATCGGCACGAAGCATGTCGTGCTCGGCACGCGCCGCGACGAGCACGATCTTTCCGGATTGACCGTGCCGTTGCGCTCGCATGGCGGCTTGTCGGAACAGGAAGTGCCGCTGCTTTTCAATCGGCGCGTAGAGGGATTGCCGACCGCGGACAGTGGCCGGCGGCTGCGCAACTTCGATATCTTCGACGTCGCATTGAACCGCGTGTCGGCATCATGAACACGACGCTGCGGGACCATCCGGCCTTCCGGGCGGAAACGCTGCGGCTCGAAGGCGAACGCGCGGCGCGTCCTCGCTCGTTCGACGTGTTCGATCCGTACACGGGTACGCGCGTGGGCACGGCGGCGCTTGCAAGCGTCGACGATGTGCGCGCCGCGTTCAACTACGCCGCGGCTTATCAGCCGAAGCTCACGCGCTATGAACGCTCGCAGATTCTCGAGCGCGCGGCCGCTTTGTTGCGCGAGAGAACCGAAGAGGCGTCGGATCTGATCTCGCTGGAATCGGGTCTGTCGAAGCAGGACTCGCGATATGAAATTGGCCGCGTCGCCGACGTGTTCAAGTTCGCCGCGATGGAAGCATTGCGCGACGACGGGCAGAGTTTCGCGTGCGATCTGACGCCGCACGGCAAGCGGCGGCGCGTGTTTTCGCAGCGCGAGCCGCTCGCCGGCGTGATCGTCGCCATCACGCCGTTTAACCATCCGATGAACCAGGTCGCGCATAAGATCGCGCCGGCAATCGCGACGAATAATCGCGTCGTGGTGAAGCCGTCGGAGAAGGTGCCGTTGTCGGCGCTTTATCTCGCCGACATTCTGTATGAGGCCGGTTTGCCCGCGCCGATGTTGCAAGTGCTGACCGGCGACCCGCGCGAAATCGCCGATGAACTCATCACGCATCCGCTGGCTGAACTCGTCACGTTCACGGGCGGCGTGGCGATCGGCAAATACATCGCGGCGAAGGCGGCGTATCGGCGTGTCGTGCTGGAGTTGGGCGGCAACGATCCGCTGATCGTGCTCGACGACGCCGATCTCGAGCGCGCGGCGACGCTCGCCGTGCAGGGCTCGTACAAGAACTCCGGTCAACGCTGCACGGCGGTCAAGCGGATGCTCGTGCAACAACGCGTCGCGGCGGATTTCGCCGAGCTGGTCGTCGAGAAGACGCGGGCTTGGCGCTTCGGCGATCCATTCGATGCGGCCAATCAGATGGGCACGGTCATCGACGTCGCGGCGGCGCAGCTTTTCGAATCGCGCGTGAACGAGGCGATTGCGGGCGGCGCGCGTTTGCTTGTCGGCAATCGGCGCAATGGCGCGCTGTATTCGCCGACGGTGCTCGACAGAGTTGAGCCCGAAATGAGCGTGGTGCGCGAGGAAACCTTCGGGCCGGTGTCGCCGATCATCACGTTCGACACGCTCGACGACGCTATCCGTATCAGCAACGGCACGCGATTCGGTTTGTCGTCGGGCGTGTGCACGAACCGACAGGACGCGATCACGCGTTTCATCAACGAGTTGCGGGTGGGCACGGTCAACGTGTGGGAAGTGCCGGGCTATCGGATCGAGTTGACGCCGTTCGGCGGAATCAAGGATTCGGGGCTCGGCTATAAGGAAGGCGTTCAGGAAGCGATGAAGAGCTTTACCAATCTGAAAATCTTTTCATTACCGTGGGAGTGACGGCGTGGCACTGAGTGTGAGCGACATCCGTTCGCTATTCGAGCAATATGGCGGCATCGCTTATAGCGGCGAACCGGTCACGCAACTCCAGCATGCATTGCAAAGCGGCGTGTTAGCGGAAGAGGCTGGCGCGAACGACGAACTCGTCGCCGCCGCGTTTTTGCACGACCTCGGGCATTTGCTCAATCTGCAAGGCGCGACGCCGACGGAGCGGGGCATCGACGATCTGCACCAGTACTTCGCGTTGCCGTTTCTGCGCGCCGTGCTGCCGGACGCGGTACTGGAGCCGATTCGTCTGCATGTGGACGCAAAGCGCTGCCTTTGCGCCATCGACGACGCGTATTTCGACCAGCTTTCCGCCGATTCGGTGCGAAGTCTGCAGTTGCAAGGCGGGATCTTCAGCCGCGACGAAGCCGAAGCGTTTCTCGAGAAGCCATACGCACAGGACGCGCTGCGTCTGCGTAAATGGGACGACCGCGCAAAAGAAGAAAATCGCGCGACGCCGGGTATCGATCACTACCTCGCAGTGGTTGAGCGCGTCATGCATAAGCGCGCGATTTCGGGAGTTTGAACGGTCCGGTTTTCATAGCTCGTGACGACCGTTCTCGAGCAATTTCCTTATGTGGAAATAACGCTTGCAAGGCGCCGGCCGGCTCGCTAGAATCTCGCTCTTTCGTGCTCCGGACGCCGGGGCACGGGAAGCGGGAGAGCCAATAGCGGCAAGGCTTCCAGCGGTGGCGGCAGGGTGAGTCAGTAGCAAAAACCTGTTGACGGCGCGACGGAAGTTCTTCATAATCTCGCTTCTCTGCTGCTGATGCAGCGACGCAGGACGAAGCAGTGCCGGGGTGGTTGAAATGGGCGCTGTGAAGTGTGCGAACCGATCTTTAAAAACTAACAGCCGATAAGTGTGGGCGCTTGATGCGCGACGCGCGCCGGGTTGCGGGGTTTAGCTCCGGAGCCGGGCGAGAAGCGAAAGTATCAAGTCTCACACAGTAATGAAAGGAAGGTTTGGTCATCGAGAGATGGTTAGACACTTCGTCAGTACGTTGAGTGAGCGACCGGGTTCGAAAGAGCCCGAAAACAGTAACAGGTTTGAACTGAAGAGTTTGATCCTGGCTCAGATTGAACGCTGGCGGCATGCCTTACACATGCAAGTCGAACGGCAGCACGGGAGCAATCCTGGTGGCGAGTGGCGAACGGGTGAGTAATACATCGGAACGTGTCCTGTAGTGGGGGATAGCCCGGCGAAAGCCGGATTAATACCGCATACGCTCTGCGGAGGAAAGCGGGGGATCCTTCGGGACCTCGCGCTACAGGGGCGGCCGATGGCAGATTAGCTAGTTGGTGGGGTAAAGGCCTACCAAGGCGACGATCTGTAGCTGGTCTGAGAGGACGACCAGCCACACTGGGACTGAGACACGGCCCAGACTCCTACGGGAGGCAGCAGTGGGGAATTTTGGACAATGGGCGCAAGCCTGATCCAGCAATGCCGCGTGTGTGAAGAAGGCCTTCGGGTTGTAAAGCACTTTTGTCCGGAAAGAAAACCGCCTGGCTAATATCCGGGCGGGATGACGGTACCGGAAGAATAAGCACCGGCTAACTACGTGCCAGCAGCCGCGGTAATACGTAGGGTGCAAGCGTTAATCGGAATTACTGGGCGTAAAGCGTGCGCAGGCGGTTCGCTAAGACAGATGTGAAATCCCCGGGCTTAACCTGGGAACTGCATTTGTGACTGGCGGGCTAGAGTATGGCAGAGGGGGGTAGAATTCCACGTGTAGCAGTGAAATGCGTAGAGATGTGGAGGAATACCGATGGCGAAGGCAGCCCCCTGGGCCAATACTGACGCTCATGCACGAAAGCGTGGGGAGCAAACAGGATTAGATACCCTGGTAGTCCACGCCCTAAACGATGTCAACTGGTTGTCGGGCCTTCATTGGCTTGGTAACGTAGCTAACGCGTGAAGTTGACCGCCTGGGGAGTACGGTCGCAAGATTAAAACTCAAAGGAATTGACGGGGACCCGCACAAGCGGTGGATGATGTGGATTAATTCGATGCAACGCGAAAAACCTTACCTACCCTTGACATGTACGGAAGTCCGCTGAGAGGTGGATGTGCCCGAAAGGGAGCCGTAACACAGGTGCTGCATGGCTGTCGTCAGCTCGTGTCGTGAGATGTTGGGTTAAGTCCCGCAACGAGCGCAACCCTTGTCCCTAGTTGCTACGCAAGAGCACTCCAGGGAGACTGCCGGTGACAAACCGGAGGAAGGTGGGGATGACGTCAAGTCCTCATGGCCCTTATGGGTAGGGCTTCACACGTCATACAATGGTCGGAACAGAGGGTCGCCAAGCCGCGAGGTGGAGCCAATCCCAGAAAACCGATCGTAGTCCGGATCGCACTCTGCAACTCGAGTGCGTGAAGCTGGAATCGCTAGTAATCGCGGATCAGCATGCCGCGGTGAATACGTTCCCGGGTCTTGTACACACCGCCCGTCACACCATGGGAGTGGGTTTTACCAGAAGTGGCTAGTCTAACCGCAAGGAGGACGGTCACCACGGTAGGATTCATGACTGGGGTGAAGTCGTAACAAGGTAGCCGTATCGGAAGGTGCGGCTGGATCACCTCCTTTCCAGAGCTGAACGTGTCAAACGTTGAGCGCTCACGCTTATCGGCTGTAGTGAAGAAACGCAGACAGACTCAGGGGTCTGTAGCTCAGTCGGTTAGAGCACCGTCTTGATAAGGCGGGGGTCGATGGTTCGAATCCATCCAGACCCACCATGTCATGTCTGGTGAGCTGATGGACTGAAACCTCTGGTGCTGCTGTGCAGTGACTTGGGGGATTAGCTCAGCTGGGAGAGCACCTGCTTTGCAAGCAGGGGGTCGTCGGTTCGATCCCGTCATCCTCCACCAATCCTCAATGCGTAGCGTTCTGTGAAACAGGCAGAGCGTTGTGCATTGGCGATTGAGCCAGTCAGCAAGTGGTATGAAGCAGAGCTTTGTATCGGCTGTCGTTCTTTAACAATCAGGAAGAAGTAGTAAAGAGATTCACGAAAGCATGCTTAGAGATGGGTGTGCGAGTAGGTGAATCAGGGTTGTGATTGTATCGATGTATTTTAAAGGTAATCGAAAGATTGCTCTTGGAATACGGCGCAACACGAATACTCAACCTGTAGCGAGTGATCGGATCGCTGGTCCCCTTCGGGGATCGGGCCAGAGTAAGTGCTAAAGCACTAACACTGGCCGAGAAGACACACCCGTTATAGGGTCAAGCGAACAAGTGCATGTGGTGGATGCCTTGGCGATCACAGGCGATGAAGGACGCGGTAGCCTGCGAAAAGCTACGGGGAGCTGGCAAACGAGCTTTGATCCGTAGATGTCCGAATGGGGAAACCCACCTCTTTTGAGGTATCCGTGGCTGAATACATAGGCCATGTGAAGCGAACGCGGTGAACTGAAACATCTAAGTAACCGCAGGAAAAGAAATCAACCGAGATTCCCAGAGTAGTGGCGAGCGAAATGGGACCAGCCTGTACTCTTTATCTTCATTGTTAGTCGAAGGCTCTGGAAAGTGCCGCCATAGCAGGTGATAGCCCTGTAGACGAAAACAGCGAGGAAGAACTAGGTGTACGACAAGTAGGGCGGGACACGTGAAATCCTGTCTGAAGATGGGGGGACCATCCTCCAAGGCTAAATACTCGTGATCGACCGATAGTGAACCAGTACCGTGAGGGAAAGGCGAAAAGAACCCCGGGAGGGGAGTGAAACAGATCCTGAAACCGCATGCATACAAACAGTCGGAGCCTTCGCAAGAGGGTGACGGCGTACCTTTTGTATAATGGGTCAGCGACTTACATTCAGTGGCAAGCTTAACCGATTAGGGCAGGCGTAGCGAAAGCGAGTCCGAACAGGGCGTTCAGTCGCTGGGTGTAGACCCGAAACCAGGTGATCTATCCATGGCCAGGATGAAGGTGCGGTAACACGTACTGGAGGTCCGAACCCACTAACGTTGAAAAGTTAGGGGATGAGCTGTGGATAGGGGTGAAAGGCTAAACAAACCTGGAAATAGCTGGTTCTCTCCGAAAACTATTTAGGTAGTGCCTCGTGTATCACCTTCGGGGGTAGAGCACTGTCATGGTTGTGGGGTCCATTGCGGATTACTACGCCATAGCAAACTCCGAATACCGAAGAGTGCAATCACGGGAGACAGACATCGGGTGCTAACGTCCGGTGTCAAGAGGGAAACAACCCAGACCGCCAGCTAAGGTCCCCAAATATGGCTAAGTGGGAAACGAAGTGGGAAGGCTAAAACAGTCAGGAGGTTGGCTTAGAAGCAGCCATCCTTTAAAGAAAGCGTAATAGCTCACTGATCGAGTCGTCCTGCGCGGAAGATGTAACGGGGCTAAGCCATATACCGAAGCTGCGGATGCACATTTATGTGCATGGTAGGAGAGCGTTCCGTAAGCCTGCGAAGGTGCACTGGAAAGTGTGCTGGAGGTATCGGAAGTGCGAATGCTGACATGAGTAGCGATAAAGGGGGTGAAAGGCCCCCTCGCCGTAAGCCCAAGGTTTCCTACGCAACGTTCATCGGCGTAGGGTGAGTCGGCCCCTAAGGCGAGGCAGAAATGCGTAGCTGATGGGAAGCAGGTTAATATTCCTGCACCAGTGTTGAATGCGATGGGGGGACGGATCGCGGAAGGTTGTCCGGGTGTTGGAAGTCCCGGTCCTTGCATTGGAGAAGGCGCTTTGGCAAATCCGGGCGCGGAATTCAAGGGTGCGAGGCCAGTCGTTTAGGCGACGAAGCAATCGGAAGTGGTTCCAGGAAAAGCCTCTAAGCTTCAGTTCAACAGTGACCGTACCGCAAACCGACACAGGTGGGCGAGATGAGTATTCTAAGGCGCTTGAGAGAACTCGGGAGAAGGAACTCGGCAAATTGGTACCGTAACTTCGGGATAAGGTACGCCCCTGTAGCCTGACTGGCCTGCGCCAGAAGGGTGAAGGGGTTGCAATAAACTGGTGGCTGCGACTGTTTAATAAAAACACAGCACTCTGCAAACACGAAAGTGGACGTATAGGGTGTGACGCCTGCCCGGTGCCGGAAGATTAAATGATGGGGTGCAAGCTCCTGATTGAAGTCCCGGTAAACGGCGGCCGTAACTATAACGGTCCTAAGGTAGCGAAATTCCTTGTCGGGTAAGTTCCGACCTGCACGAATGGCGTAACGATGGCCACACTGTCTCCTCCCGAGACTCAGCGAAGTTGAAGTGTTTGTGATGATGCAATCTCCCCGCGGCTAGACGGAAAGACCCCATGAACCTTTACTGTAGCTTTGCATTGGACTTTGAACCGGTCTGTGTAGGATAGGTGGGAGGCTGTGAAGCGTGAACGCCAGTTTGCGTGGAGCCATCCTTGAAATACCACCCTGATCTGTTTGAGGTTCTAACCCTGGTCCGTGAATCCGGATCGGGGACAGTGCATGGTAGGCAGTTTGACTGGGGCGGTCTCCTCCCAAAGTGTAACGGAGGAGTACGAAGGTACGCTAGGTACGGTCGGAAATCGTGCTGATAGTGCAATGGCATAAGCGTGCTTAACTGCGAGACCGACAAGTCGAGCAGGTGCGAAAGCAGGTCATAGTGATCCGGTGGTTCTGTATGGAAGGGCCATCGCTCAACGGATAAAAGGTACTCTGGGGATAACAGGCTGATACCGCCCAAGAGTTCATATCGACGGCGGTGTTTGGCACCTCGATGTCGGCTCATCTCATCCTGGGGCTGTAGCCGGTCCCAAGGGTATGGCTGTTCGCCATTTAAAGAGGTACGTGAGCTGGGTTTAAAACGTCGTGAGACAGTTTGGTCCCTATCTGCCGTGGGCGCTGGATATTTGAAGGGGGCTGCTCCTAGTACGAGAGGACCGGAGTGGACGAACCTCTGGTGTACCGGTTGTCACGCCAGTGGCATCGCCGGGTAGCTATGTTCGGAAGAGATAACCGCTGAAAGCATCTAAGCGGGAAACTCGCCTTAAGATGAGATATCCCCGGGGCTTCGAGCCCCTTGAAGGGTCGTTCAAGACCAGGACGTTGATAGGTCAGGTGTGTAAGCGCAGTAATGCGTTCAGCTAACTGATACTAATTGCCCGTAAGGCTTGATCCTATAACAGGTGTGTGTCGGCAGCCGTTAGTGCTTCAGCACTTATGGATGCCCCACCCTGCGCCACGCGCAGGGTCTTATGCAGACCACACACGGTTGAGTGATCGATGTTGTGCCTCGAACAACACAGCCCAAACAGCTTTACCCTGGTGAGCATCACCAGAAACTACTTCTTCCAGATTGGTTGTGTTGGCCCAAAACCCAGCACGACAACAAGTCATGCCTGATGACCATAGCGAGTCGGTCCCACCCCTTCCCATCCCGAACAGGACCGTGAAACGACTCCACGCCGATGATAGTGCGGATTACCCGTGTGAAAGTAGGTAATCGTCAGGCTCCCCAGCAGTGTCAGAAACCCCACCCCGCAAAGGTGGGGTTTC